>CBDBHT010000007.1:0-1453947 GCA_965205965.1 Candidatus Azotimanducaceae bacterium | reverse complement strand
GCCTTGTTCGATCTTGAAGATCTTTGGCTAGAGCACGCGGAAAGTGACGAGTATTACAGCGGGATCTTCATTTATGATGGGAACTCTGTGCTCGGTGTAGCTTTCCTTGCCGAGAATGTAAGTATTACTGTGGATCCGTATACCTATAGAGGTGGAGTTTTTTTACCAGATCACCATAGCTTCGCCCATGAAATGGGGCACTGCTTTTCACTTCAACATTCTCCGTGTGGCGACGCGAACGCAGGAGGCCTTGATCCGAACTACCCATATCGTGATGGTCGTCTTGGACCACGTCGTGTGTGGAGGTTTCTCGGAAGTCGGTTTATAGACCCTGAGGAAGCTTACTACGATCTGCAGTCCTACTGCCGTCCTAGATCCACATCTGACTACAGTTTTAATAAAGCTGCTCAATATCTATCGACATCGGCAAAGCAGCGGCGCAACCGCCGAAGGTGCTGGTTAGCAATGCAGGTGGTTATGTTCCCTTGACCAGAACAGCAAAAGGGCTCAAGGCCTAGCATTGTCGGGGGATATGGATGATCAGGGGCAGTGGTCGTTTCGCAGGGCGGCTTACAGTGATCGGGACCCGCTTCCGGTAGATGTGTTGGGAATGCACAGTTATATTGCGAAGATTTTCGATGTCAATGGCATGGAGCTTTCTTCGCACTTCTTTTCGCCTTCGGCGATTATTCATGGAAGCGGTTTTGGTTGGGGTGTGCGGATTGGGGTTCCCGTCTCTAAGCCGGTAGAATTGATGGTAACCGGCTTGGACGGTGTTGAGCTTTTGCGGGCCGAGCTTGAACTTTGAGAAACGTATCGCAGGAGAATTTCTGGTAGGTCATCATATTTGTGTTGATGGGTAAAGCGGTTTTAGTTTGATCCGCGCGTTGTCGGTCGTGAACTGTCAGTTCACGACGCACGGCGTCGCGGCTTCTTCGCTGCTTGCTGTCAGGCATTGACTTCGTGGCGCAGGGTTTCGCGGTCGGGAAGGCGACGGTTTCAGGCATTGGTCGACCATCGCACGGATTTCAATTTCGGCCATGTTCAGCCAGCTGCCGTGCTTGGGCGTGTAGTGGATTTCCAGACGCTCGGCGAGGTGCAGCGTCTCGGCCGGCTCCAATGCCTCAGTAATTTCCAGCGAGCAAGTGTCCTGGCAATGGAAGTCGGTTCGGGGCGTGGTTGGAGGTGGTTTCCGTCCGGAATCGAGGCTTTTTGTGAGGATTGGGTGGCCAAGAGAGCATGGGGGAAGATCCCGCGGCATCCCCGGTGCGCGGGCGGGCACTGCCCGGGCAGCCGTGCAATGGCATTCGTTTAGTGAATTTTGCCATTCGGTTAAGGATTCGGTCTTGGGCCTTGGTTATCCGCTGGTTTTTTATTCCGTTAGCGGGTTGCTGGTGCCGGTGCTCCCCTTCTTCGCTGCCACTTTCCGACCGGTTTTCGGGATCGCCGCTCATAGGACCGGCCCGGACGGAGTCGTTGCCGACACCAGACGATCTCGCCGACAATACGGGCCACGGTTTCCCGGAGGGCGGATGCCTGCTGAAGTAGCAGGCTCTCGATGTTGGCCGCCACCGCCGCAAGTCCGTGCTTGAAATTCGTCTGCATCAGGGTTGTGTATAAATTTAGACTCTTATGTAGTCTTATGTTGAGAATGACTAACAAGCAGCTATAATATGCGCTGGTTCAATAGGTTGAGGAAAACCAATGGGTCCCCGCAAATTCAAGGAGATGCTAGACCAGATTCCTAGGCTGACCCCAGTGCAGAAGCAGAGGCTGATGCACGGGGTCCAGACATCGGTCGGGTGCGACGAACTGCCTGAACCCGTTCGTCAACGGGAAGCGGAGTTGGACCGATTGCGAGTATGTATGCATGGCGGTTCCTCAGGGGCGGTGCATCACGGGAAGTCGGCAGGCTTGTGTCGATTTCGTTGCCGTTCGGCATCGTGCGGACGCACCTTTCACGCGCTGACTGGGACCCATCTTGCTGGCTTGAGGCACAAGTCGCAGTGGTCGGTATTCGAAGCGTGTTTGCGAGATCGGCTGACGCTGCATCAGTCAGCCGAGCGATGCGGGATCGCTTACCGAACCGCATTCTTGTGGCGACATCGCTTGCTTGGCAAGCAGCAGAAAGGCTCGAAACTCCAAGGCATCGTGGAGATGGACGAGACCTACTTTCTGGAGAGCTGCAAGGGAGATCGCTCATTGACGGAGCGTCGCCTTCCGCGCGAGCGAGGAGGCAATCGTGGGCACCGGGGTCTGGTGTCGGACCAGCGACCTGTCTTGACGGCAGTGTCTCGCGGCAGGCCGACTTACTATGGAAGCTCTCCCATCGACGGCGGGGACGAACATCGCTCCGGTAATGTCGGAATGGCTGGCCGAAGATGGCGTGTGTGTCACTGATGGACATCCCAGCTACGCCATGGCAAGCCGGAGCATGAACATGCACCAGGAAGTGGTTCGCGTCAACCGACGTGAATCTCGCCGCGGGAGTTGGCATCTCAACACGGTTAACCAGCGTCACATGACCATGAAGCGATGGCTGAACCATCACCACCGCGGGTCTCTACACGCTACCTGAACTACTACATGCACTGGTTGATGCGATCGGGATTCAAGCTTGAAAAATCGATTGAAGCGGACTTCCTTTCACCTCATTTGGCAAGCTATACACAAGTAGATACATAAGAGCCTAAATTTATCTGCAAAAACGAAAAATGGGCTGTAACGATAGACGAATGGTTAGAATCTGATGTTTTATCGGGAATGTGGAGTTGCCTGGACGCGGTTCCGCGTCCAGGCACGAATCATTCATGACACAATTTATCGAAAAGGAGCAAGAAATGATTCGGAAAGATTATACGCACAATGCCACGAAGCAGTCGGCATGCCATCATCTGGCGGACGATGAGGAGTTTGTGAGGCGGCTGGTGCAGGAGACGCTCAACGAGGTGCTGGAGAGTGAGATGACGGAGTTTCTGGGAGCGGGCAAGAGCGAGCGGACGCAGACGCGTCAGGGCTACCGTTCCGGATACTACCGGCGCGACCTGACGATGAAGGTGGGCGAGATCGAACTGAGAGTTCCGCAGGAACGCAGCGGCCAGTTCAGCACGCGGGTGTTCGAGCAGTGCTATCAGCGTTCGGAGAAGGCCCTGGTGGCGGTGCTGTCGGAGATGTATATGCAGGGAGGGGGATCGACGCGTCGGGTGAGCCGACTGGCGGAGGATCTGTGCGGTCACGAGTTTTCGCCGGCGACGATCTCGGCCATGGTGTCGAAGCTGGACGCGTCCCTGAAGGCGTTTGCGGAACGTCGGCTGGAGGGGTCGTATCCGTATGTGTTGCTGGATGCCCGGTATGAGAAGGTGCGTGAGGAGGCCTCGGTGCGTTCCCGGGCAGTGCAGATTCCCATCGGGATTGACGGCGCGGGTCGGCGTCAGGTGCTGGCGGCGGAAGTGGCGAACCGGGAAAGCGAGGGGTCGTGGACGGAATTCCTCTCGCATCTGAAGGAACGTGGCCTGCGGGGAGTCGAGTATGTGGTCTCGGACAGTCATGAGGGATTGAAGCATGCGATCTCGAAAGTGTTGCCGACCGCGTTGTGGCAACGGTGCTACGTCCATTTTCTGCGCAATGCCAGGGACAAACTGTCACGGAGTGCTGATCCCGCGTGTCTGGAGGGTTTGAAACGGTCGTGGGGCTGCAGCAATTCCCCGTATAGTTTCATTTTGGGCTTAATGTCGGTCTTTTCATGTTTCGGTACGGGAAACCGACGTTTTCAGATGGTTTGCACGGCATGTCGTCGTGCGTTGGAACGGGTTCCGGGTATCGATATGCAGGTCTCTTGACCGTCAGGGCGGCATGGGGCCTCGGGGGGACATCCCGATCCCTTCTTCATTGAGCAGCTGGAGAGGCGGTCGGCCGTCAGGACGTATCGTAGGCGAGGTACGCGGTGTAGATCCCGAGGGCGTGGCCGTACAATTCCTGCCAGTTGCCGGAAGGCTACCGCACAGAAACTGCTGCGCAGACGTTCCCACGTTGCGGTTCGGGTATAGCACTTGGCGAAGATTTGCTTCATGACGGGGCAGGCCATTTCCAGCAGCTGGTCGATCAGGAACGCCAGCAGCATCAGCGCAGCGAAAGTATCCGACAGGTGCTGGGTTCCGTGTCCGAAGTTGTGTTCCAGGTACTGGACGTTCTTCAGCGTGTTGAAGGTCTCGTTCTCGATCTTCCAGCGACTGCGAGCCGCGCGGGCCAGTTCGCTGGCGTTATACGGATTGAGCGGCAGATCGGTGACCCAAGTGAACGCCCGCCGCGCATCCTCGCCGGAGCCACGCCGCTCCGAACTCTGCAGCACCTGGACCTTCAGGTCGGGGTTCGCAGCATTCAGTTCCGCCTCCGGCACCACGCGCAGCTGGCGATCCCGCTCCTGCCCTTCGGGCGAGGGATCCGCAAACCAGGGCGCATCGGAACGATCCAGCTGAGCCTGCAGATGCGGATGGTCGCCCGCCCGAGCCGCCAGCAGAAAGCGCAGTCCATGCTCCTGAAGCAGCCGGATCTGGGGACGGACCCTGCGAGAACAGCCCATCGGCAATCACGATCAGCTTCATGCGCCGATAAAGCGAAGCTAGGACCGGAACTAGCTGGGCCCAGGCACCCCGCAGTTGTGTCAAGAATTTTCTGCAATTTCCAGTGGGAGTGGAGACCCGCCCATATGGGCGGGTCTCCACTCGGCGCGAAATTTTTGGGTGTTTCATGCCGCCTCCTGCCATGTCTCGGATTCCGGTTCGGGTGCGCGAACCACGCCGATCCGGTCATATAGATAACGCTGCCCCGTCAGCCACCGCTCATGGGTCTCCGCCGCAAGTGCCAAGATCAGACGCAGACAGGACTCCGCGTTCGGAAAGATCCGGACGACACGCGTGCGCCGACGGAGCTCCTCGTTGTACCGCTCCAGCATGTTCGTGGACTTCATCCGCAGGCGATGTTCCCTGGGCAGCCGATACACCGTCAGCGTCTCCTCGACATGATCCTCGACCCATTCCACTAGCCTGCCAAACCCTTTCTCATCGCCCCAACGGGCTACCCAGGCACCCAGTGCCTCACGAGCCTCCCCGACATGCTCACAGCCCCACAACCGTTTCAAACCCTCCAGACACGCGGGATCAGCACTCCGGGACAGTTTGTCCCTGGCATTGCGCAGAAAATGGACGCAGCACCGTTGCCACAACGCGGTCGGCAACACTTTCGAGATCGCATGCTTCAATCCCTCATGACTGTCCGAGACCACATACTCGACTCCCCGCAGGCCACGTCCCTTCAGATGCGAGAGGAATTCCGTCCACGACCCCTCGCTTTCCCGGTTCGCCACTTCCACCGCCAGCACCTGACGCCGACCCTCGCCGTCAATCCCGATGGCAATCTGCACTGCCCGGGAACGCACCGAGCCCTCCTCACGCACCTTCTCATACCGGGCATCCAGCAACACATACGGATACGCCTCCTCCAGTCGACGTTCCGCAAACGCCTTCAGCGACGCGTCCAGCTTCGACACCATGGCCGAGATCGTCGCCGGCGAAAACTCGTGACCGCACAGACCCTCCGCCACTCGGCTCACCCGACGCGTCGAGACCCCCCTGCACATACATCTCCGACAGCACCACCACCAGGGCCTTCTCCGAACGCTGATAGCGCTCGAACACCCGCGTGCTGAACTGGCCGCTGCGTTCCTGCGGAACTCCCAGTTCGATCTCGCCCACCTTCATCGTCAGATCGCGCCGGTAGTATCCGGAACGGTAGCCCTGACGCGTCTGCGTCCGCTCGCTCTTGCCCGCTCCCAGAAACTCCGTCATCTCACTCTCCAGAACCTCGTTGAGCGTCTCCTGCACCAGCCGCCTCACAAACTCCTCATCGTCCGCCAGATGATCGCATGCCGACTTCTTCGTGGCATTGTGCGTATAATCTTTCCGAATCATTTCTTGCTCCTTTTCGATAAATTGTGTCATGAATGATTCGCGCCTGGATGCGGGATTGCGTCCAGGCATCTCCACATTCCCGATGAAACATCAGATTCTAACCATTCGTCTGTCGCTACAGTCCGTTTTTCGTTTTTGCAGACAAATTTATACACAACCCGGGAGCCGATCAGCAGCACCTGCTTCCAAGCTTTCGTCAGCGGATACAGGTAAACGTCCTTCGGAGTCCTGCCTGCCTCCGACGCATTCGCCTTGCGTCCCTTCGTCCGACCAATGCACTGCCAGTTGGCCGCACGGTAGCAGGTCCCCCGGTACTTCGCCGGATCCACAAAGATCTCCACCAGTACCGGCTCCAGGCCGTGCCGCTCCTTCCAGTCCCCGGGCAGCCGCCGAACCGCCATCGACAGGGCCTTCGAGGCCAGATACGGAACCCGAACCCAAGGGAAGATCAGGAACCAGGAGTTGTTCACCACCCCCTTCAGACGCTTCGCCCGATCCCGATCCCGCCAGCCAATCCAGGCGTCACGACAGGGAAGCCGGGTCGTGCCCGCCTCAAACAGCAGACAGCCCAGCTTGCGACCCCGACGATCCCGCAGCCAGTAGCGCAGGAAACAGCCGAACGGATGCCGGTAACCCAGCTCATGATGCCGATCCACCAATTCCTTCCATTCCTCAATGGCCTCCCCCTCCGCCACAACCTCCAGTTCCAGCGGCATCAGCTCCTTCAACTCACACTCTATGGCGGAGCCCGGATCCGAGCGACTCGTATGCCGCGGTCTCCGACCCCCGGTTCCCGTTCTCGATCCCGGTCGCTTCGCCGGCAGCGACACGATGCCGCCGGCCTCCAGCTGCTCCAGCATCCGCAGACAGTACCCCAGTCGATCCCGACCCTTCGGCGTGAACCAGCCCAGATGAGTGCACAGAGTGGCAGCCAACTCATGGCGGCTCAGTGCCAGAAACATTTTCCCGTCTTCCGAATGTCCGCAATCCGACGGCGGGTCAGCCGCGTGCCACAGAAGGTGGTCGACTTCAAGTTCTCGATTCGGGAATCCATCACGTTTGCACCAGAGATAATCTAACTAAGCGTAGATTGCCATAACCCATGCTGAAACGTAAGTGTTTTTTTGAAGAATCCCAAAGGAACCGAATATCTTTCCGTATATCAACCGGTTACACGACATCCTCAAAGACCAGGATCCCTTTCCGCTAATCCGAATGCCATTGGGTCTATGACCGGGGCTACTATTCCTATGAGATGCTGCACGCGCATGCGATCCGGGGGACTGCACGCGGTGTTCCGGATGAAACGGAAAACCGGTATCGATGTCGACCGCTTCATCCACGGCGGCCGCCGGGATACGGTCATCGAGGTCGTTCCCCGCCAACGCACGCTGACCCGACTACGCCGCAGGAACCCCGGAGCCGCATTCGGCCCACACCGCTTGCGGCTGGTGAAATATGCCGTGGGCGATACCGTCTTCATCCTGGGCACGACCCTGCTGGACCGGGACCAGTATTCCATCGAGCAACTGTCGGATCTGTATCACGCGAGATGGGGCATCGAGGAACGGTACAAGGTATCCAAACGGCTGATGGAGGTTGAGGACTTTCATGGGCAAAGCGCGCGCGGAGTGAAACAGGAACTGTATGCATGCTTCACCCTGATTACCATGACCCGGCTGTTCGCCAACCATGGCGAGGATCATGTGAACGGGGGGCTGCCGAACGACGGCAAGCCGCTGATGCAGACGAATTTCAAGCACGGACTTGCGGCGGTGGCGGCCAACATCGAGAGCCTGCTACTTCAGCATGCATCCGCCCTCCGGGAAACCGTGACTCGTATTGTCGGCGAGATCGTCCGGTGTCGGCAACGGCTCCGTCCGGGCCGGTCCTATGAACGGCGATCCCGAAAACCGGTCGGAAAGTGGCAGCGAGGAAGAGGAGCACCGGCACCGGCAACTCGCTAACGGAATAAAAAATCAGCGGATAACCAAGGCCCAAGACCGAATCCTTAACCGAATGGAAAAATCCACTAAACGAATGCCATTGGCTTGCGACCCCGACGATCCCGCAGCCAGTAGCGCAGGAAACAGCCGAACGGATGCCGGTAGCCCAGCTCATGATGCCGGTCCATCCGTTCCTTCCATTCCTCAACGGCCTCCCCCTCCGTCACAACCTCCAGTTCCAGCGGCATCAGCTCCTTCAGCCCGCACTCTATGGCGGAGCCCGGATCCGAGCGACTCGTATGCCGCGGTCTCCGACCCCCGGTTCCCGTTCTCGATCCCGGTCGCTTCGCCGCGGCAGCGACACGATGCCGCAGGACTCCAGCTGCTCCAGCATCCGCAGACAGGACCCGACCCTTTGGCGTGAACCAGCCCAGATGAGTGCACAGGGTGGCAGCCAGCTCATGGCGGCTCAGTGCCGGAAACAGCTCCACCGTCTTCTGAATGTCCGCAATCCGACGGCGGGTCAGCCGCGTGCCACAAAAGGTGGTCGACTTCAGGTTCTCGATTCGGGAATCCATCACGTTGGTACCAGAGACAATTTAACTAGTGTCTGTGCGAAAACCCTGATGATTGTATCAAAGTGCTGATTATTGTGGCATGGGAGGGTATTTTGAGCTAAAATGCTACGGATGAAGATTGCCGTTGGAGGCGTTGAAATGGGCTTTTTTAGGGGTTTCAGGGGTGTTCTGTGCGGATCTTCGTTGGGAGAGCAGCGATCATGAGACGTTTCGAGCATGCCTTGCGGTTGGATGAGACGCCGATCGGTGAGATCAGGATTAATGTGAAATCACGGGATGACATTCCGGCGTTGCTGTTGGGATTGCAGCATCTGTACGTGTCGTGTCGGGAGGAATTGGAAGGGTTACTGGGTTGCCATGTGACCGCGGATCGGGATCCGGAGAACGGGAGGCCGGGGATGACGCTGTGGCGGGTTCTGGTGATGGCGGTGCTCAAGCAGGGTTTGAATTGCGACTACGACCGTCTGGGGGAGTTGGTGAACCATCACCAGGTGGTACGGAAGATGCTGCAGCATGGGTTTCTGGATGACTGGACGTACTCGGTTCGCACGTTGCAGGACAACGTGTCGCTGGTGACGCCGGCGTTGCTACAGGAATTGAATGCGCTGCTGGTACGGGAGGGTCATGCGGTGGCGGGAAAGTTCCCTGGCACCGCCTTGGACGGTCGGGTTGACTCGTTCGTAGTGGAGACGGACGTGCATTACCCGACGGACGTGAACCTGCTGTGGGATGCGATGCGGGTGCTGCTGACGGAGGTTTCGGTCTGTTGCGGATCGCATGAGGTGTCGGGATGGCGGCAGGGGCAGTACTGGCGGAGCCAGGTTCGGCAGGGCTATCAACGGGTGAGCCGTGCGCGGTTGTGGTGCCGACGCCCGAAGGCGGTGGCGGCGTGGTTGACCCTGTGCGGCGATCTGACGGGGCGTCTGGGCGACACGCTGGAGGAGCTGGAAGGATTGCCGGAGGGCTCGGTGTCGCCGGCGCAGCTGTCGCGATAGCGCTGGTTTCACGCCTGCTCGGTGCGTTTGCAGGATCAGATCCGCCGTCGCGTGCTGGAAGGGGAAACGATCCCGCACGAGGAGAAACTGTTCTCGCTGTTCGAGCCGCATACGCGCTGGATCGTGAAGGGCAAGGCCGGCCGGCCGGTGGAGCTGGGGGTTCCCCTGACGGTGCTGGAAGATCAACATCAGTTCATCCTGGGTTGGCACTTGCAGTGGCATGGCGGCGATGTGGACGTGGGGGTTCCGCTGGTGGCGGCATGCCAGGCACAGTATCCGGAGTTGCGCGGATGCAGTTTCGACCGGGGGTTCCACAGCCCCGCCAACCAACAGCAACTGGCCGCGGTGCTGGAGCACGTCGCGTTGCCCGCGAAGGGGCGAGGCACGGAGGCCAGCCGAGCTCGGGAAGGTAAAGCATCGTTCGTGGCGCGACGCCGGCGGCATCCGGGCGTGGAATCGGCGATCCATGCGTTGGAAAGCCATGGCTTGGACCGGGTGCGCACGCATGGCCGGGCAGGCTTCGAACGCACCGTGGGTATCTCGATCCTCGCAGCCAACCTGCACCGACTCGGACGCTTGCTGCAGCAACGGGCGGCGCGGCGGTCCCATCGCACGCACCACCCTATCGTTTGGCGGCCTAGCCGTCCCCATCCTCAATATCCATCCTTCCCGCCCCTCGGGACGGACCCCGCACGCCCCGAAAGCGAGCAGGAGAACATCATCCGCACTTTTGGAGCCCCGATGGGCCGATTACCCGTCGTACATCTCCTAAATCAACATGATCCCCTGAGCGACGGATACCATCACGTGACTTAAACCCATCGTAAAATGGGGTTTTCCCGCAGACACTAACTAGTGTCTGGCAGGAAACTCTTTATGCTACGTAAAGTCCTTGAATCCAGGGTATCTTCAGGTTTTTAAGGTTTGCGAAGAAGAGGCCGATTGGTTAGAATCTCAAGGGTTTCATGGTGTTTTGGGGGGGGGGGGGCATCTTCGTGGAAAAAGGAGCGGTAGTCGGGCATGCGTGATTGGGAACGAGGGAAGCAACAAATACGTCTTGGAGAGGTTCCGATTGAGAAGATCCAGTTGGATCTGAAGTCACGGGATGACATTCCGGTGGTGCTTCGGGGATTGCAGGCGGTGTACGGTGACCTGCGTATGCGGAAGCGGCTGTTCGAATGGTTGGAATCGGCACTGGGGTCGGATCGGGATCTGGGCAACGGGCGTCCGGGGATGCCGTTGTGGTCGATGCTGGTGTTGGCAGTGTTGAAGGAGGGTCTCAACTGCGACTGGGATCGCTTGCACGAGTTGGTGAACCAGCATGGGACCCTTCGAGAGATGCTGGGGGATTCCCGTTTTGGCGGGGAGCGGTACCACCGTCAAACGCTGATCGACAACGTCTCGCTGCTGAGGCCGGAGTTGCTTCGTGCGGTGGGGGAACTGGTGGTATCGACCGGACACGAGGTGGTGCGAAAAGAGTCTTGCGGCGGCTTGTCCGCTCGCTGTGATTCGTTTGTGGTGGAGACCGACGTTCGCTTTCCGACCGATCTGGGTCTGTTGTGGGATGCGACCCGGGTGGCGGTGCGTGTCTGCTCGAAGTTGGCCAAGGCGCAGGGGTTGGCAGGCTGGCGTCAACGGAGGCATCTGGAAAGGCAACTGCGGCATCGGTTTCAACGAGTATGCACGTCCCGACGGTGGAAGCGGGATCCGCAAGGAGTGAAGGCATACCTGTCCGGTTGTCGACAGCTACGGCAGCGGATTGCTGCGACCCTGGATCAATTGGCCATGTCCTCAGTGGACCTATCCGAACTCCGCCGTCTGGTGTCGCTGGGAACCCGTCTGGAAGACCAGATCGTGCGTCGGGTGTTGAAGGGGGAGACCATTCCGGCCTCGGAGAAGATTTTTTCCGTGTTTGAGGAACACACCCGTTGGATCAGCAAAGGCAAGGCAGGTCGACCGGTCGAGCTGGGGGTGCCCTTGGCGGTGATGGAAGACCAGCATCAGTTCATTCTCGACTACCGGATCATGTGGGAGGGTAGCGATGTGGATTCGGCTATCCCGCTGGTGGAGTCTTGCAAGCAACGCTATCCGGAGTTGACGGCCTGCATCTTCGACCGGGGCTTTTACAGTCCCTCCAACCGGAGCCGGTTGGAGCAGATGTTGGAGGTGGCGGCCTTGCCTGCCCAAGGTCGGCTGTCGCCGATAGCGAAAGCACGCGAGCGGGAGACCCGATTCGCGGCGGCCCGCCACCAGCATCCGGCGGTGGAATCGGCGATCCACCACCTGGAAAGCCATGGTCTGGATCGGATCCGAACGCACGGCCGGAAAGGCTTTGCCCGAACGGTGGCCCTGGCGATTCTGGCAGCCAACCTCCATCGTTTAGGCACGCTGCTGCTGGCCCGGGATCGCAAGCGGGAGCGACGTCGCTCCCGTGCCCTGCTCCAGGCAGCCTGACCCCTCGGCATCCGTTCCGCAACAGCAGGCTCAACCTCCCGACCTGTACGGGCAGGAAACTCTTGTCCCGCCAAAGCTGGACGGGAAGCCTCTACGCACCCCAATCAAGCACTCCAACCACCTCAGAACCACACCACGCTACCCAATCGAGCGTTCTGAAACGGACGAACGCTCTTTCAATACCATCTACAGACTGGAAATCAGGGGTTTTCTGCCAAACACTAACTAAGCGTAGATTGCCATAACTCATGCTGAAACGCAAGTGTTTTTTTGAAGAACCCCAAAAGAACCGAATATGTTTCCGTATATCAACCGGTTACACGACATCCTCAAAGACCAGGATCCCTTTCCGCTAATCCGAATGCCATTGCATGCTAACCCGGATGGCTCAGCATCCAGTCGAAAACAGCATCTTTCACGGGATGCTCCGCTTTTCACGCGGATCGTAGCGGTCCGCAAAACGGGCCGAGGCGCATGCTAAAAATCCGCACCTCTTCCGCAAGCATCGTACCCAGCACCGAACGCATCCTGCTTCCATCCGGCCCGAACGCACTCTGCCGCAATCCCCTTCCCCCGGCAAAGCCCAATCAACTTCGTTGTATCAATAACTTAAACGTACATACATCGCACCAAAGCCATCCATTATGAGAAATAAGGGCTAGGAACTTGTCCTTAAGCATCACCGAACACCTGTGCACCACTGGAACTACCGCATTTGCAGAAATCGGGTGAGTTTCTAAGATCAGTCATTCCATTGTCGACGGACGCAACTGTCTGTCAAACATTAAATCGAAGGGTTTTTTGCTCAAGAGCTTTCGCGTTCCATTTCATCCAGCTTCAGTGCATTGCTTCGAACCTGCATCATGGACACCTTGTGCATCGCCTGTTCTTGTGATTCAAGTGTATCTCCACCCGCATCTCGCACCAGCTGTTCAAATCGATGATCTAATTCATTTAGTGACCAGCTTATAGGGTTTTCAGCTGTAATAGATTGGATAGTGTTGTTATCGTGAACGGCCATATGGAAGTGTGGCGACTTTTGAAGACAGTCATAACGAATCAGTTCCTTTGTTTCACGACCTACTGGTCCGAGTACGTGAATAGAAACGCCTTCATCACCTGCAAAACGACGGTAGTGTACCTCGAAACTAAAGCGACCGTTGGTGAGGGTTTGTCGTTTCATGGATACTTTCCTTAGCGGTAGTTCTCAAACAGTCTACATGATTTATGCCTGCAAAATTTTAACTGGAGTCTCGTGGCTTGCTGCTTGACTCATGCCGAAACCTTGATGACCTCTTTATTCCAGTCTGCTCGGATACCGTGCTCAGGACCGGGTGCTAGCGCAATGAATCTACAAACCCCTTTACCTTGTCGTCCACCGACGTTCTTCTTCTTTGTATATCCGTATAGGTGAGGATGTGATAGAAATTTCGAGATCCGAATTAAACCCAAGCTTTGTGAGAACTGAACCTATCAAATTGACATTATGGCAGTTAAAGAAGGTCAATGAACTACAGATAGTAGAAATTCGGGATAGTAATCATGAGACCAGCGAGCAAAATCGTAACCATCATAATCACGATTGCATAAAGTACTCGTGTCTCTCGTTTCACTTCGCGCATCACAAATTTCTCCACTTCCTCGCGCTTACGACTACGAATGGATGGCGTTAGAGCATAACGAGTTAGCCCGTCTTCACGACTGGATAGCTTTAGGAAAAGTTCAGGCGTCTGCTCAAGGCCTATCGATGCGTCATGTAGCGTAACTCCCGTGTAACGCGAGATTTCTGTAGGGTGGAGTGCTCGTTTTTCAAGATCTAGGAAGCACTGATAGAGAGCCAAAATACGTCGATACTTACCTTTAAATCTGAATTGGAGAAATGTCATTTCCGTCCATCGTTTGTAAATAGTATCTGTAGCTGAGAAATCATTCACAGGCTAAGTTATCGTACGCAAATGCGGGTTTGATAATTTGCTGTGAAAAGTTCACAAAATCTGTTGAAACTACTTTGGTCTATTTTTTGTGATTGAAAATTCGAGTACGAGCATTCCATACTCATTGATTGCAGACGCTACGTTTCTTACTTCTTTCGACGTTCAGCCGGATTTCTCTGGTGGTGAACTATATTTATCGATAATACCACATCATGTTTTCGTGTCCATTATCTTTTCTCCATTCTCACCAGAAGCACACGTCTTGCATGCTCCAAGACAGATTAAACGGGGCTCATTGCATCATCAAAAGCCTTGCATTTCCTAGACCGATGGCTGCATATGTACCGCCTTCAGTATCCGCCAGTTAAAGTAGCCATTTCCCGCACCACCGTCAAGACTCGCATATCTCGAAGATCAATGTGCTGCTTGTTCGAACTCATTTAAGGCTTGAATGCAATTCGGAATCTATTGGATAACCTAGTAACGTAAGCGAACCTTAATCTTCCATAATCACTAATTTCTGAAACCGTTGATTTTAAACTTGGAGTATTCTTGATCGTTCTAAGCTGACGCAGAGGGGCCCATGTTTTATGTCCTCTATCAGGCTTCTGCATCGCCATGACTGTCAAGTAGTCGTATCTCTTCAGCCTTTTCAGATCAGGCGAATCAATATGTACATAAAACTTCATGCCGATCAAATAGTTCGTAGTAACGATACTCTAGTGGCAAGAACTAAGTATGGTCACAAACGCACCAAAAGGTGAAATTTATATCATGGCGTCAGTGGCTAGAAACGACACGCACGTACCACCGCTGATGCTACTACAATCAATGGCTTCTACAAGATTGATCGTGACCGTATAGATTTCGATTTCACACGATCTCTATTCCGGTCGAGGCGAAAACGGACTGAAATAAGTGGGCCATGAGAGTAACCTAAGTAAGTCGTAGCATAATCCCCGACTCGAAAGGACTTGATACAGCCAATAACTCCGCCACTTCCATGATTGTGTCGTAACCCGGAATTGAACGTTAAATCATGCTATCAAACACAGTTAGATACGTTCACATTGACCTCTCCCTATAGTGCTCATCCCTATTGTAATTCGATAGATAGTACTCTCCATGCTAGACTGACAGGCCTTCAATAACTACTGAAATTCCAATGGATACTCCTGATATCGGTAGTCCGGATCTCTATATAAATCGAGAGCTTTCGCTACTGGAATTCAATCGACGTGTACTTGAGCAAGCCAAGAACACCGACTTGCCGCTACTTGAACGATTGCGGTTTCTTTGTATTGCCAGCTCAAATCTTGATGAGTTTTTTGAAATCCGCGTCGCTGGCCTGAAACAACAAGAGGCACATGGTGCTACACAACGTGGGCCTGATAATCTCCCGCCCTCGGGACAGTTGGACCGAATTGCGGATATCGCACATGACCTAGTTGACCAACAATATGTCGTGCTCAATAGTGTGCTGATTCCCGTATTACGCAAAGAAGGTATTTGTTTCCTGCGAAGAGAAGAGTGGGACAAGAAGCAGCAAAAGTGGGTAAGGGACTACTTTAACAATGAGCTAGCACCCATTCTAAGTCCGATAGGCTTGGATCCATCGCATCCGTTTCCCCGTCTTGTAAATAAGAGTCTGAGTTTCATTGTCACGCTAGACGGTCAGGATGCGTTCGGCAGGCGTAGCGAAATGGCCGTAGTGCAAGCACCGCGTGCACTTCCTAGAGTTGTACGCCTACCGGAGGCTTGTTCAAAGCACGCATACGACTTCGTGTTTCTCACATCGATTATACATGCTCATGTTGGCGAGCTATTCCAAGGTATGGATATCACGGGTTGCTATCAATTTCGGGTTACCCGTAACAGTGATTTGTTCGTGGACGAAGAGGAAATTACCGACTTGCTAGGTGCGTTAGAAGGTGAGTTGTCGTCCAGACGATTCGGCGATGCCGTCCGGTTGGAACTAGCCGCGGAATGTCCTGATGAGATTGCTGGCATACTTTCGAGGCAGTTCAAGCTCGAAGCAAAAGACATATATCGATGTAACGGTCCAGTGAATCTCATGCGATTGACTCAAATTCCGGACATGGTAGACCGACCAGATCTGCAATACCCGGGTTTCACTCCTGGCATACCGAAGCATGTCCTTTCTTCCTCTGATATATTTAATGCGATACGGTCTCATGACATCCTGCTCTATCATCCATTTCAATCGTTTGCACCAGTTCTGGACTTACTAAGAACTGCAGCTGTTGATGAAAACGTTCTCTCCATTCGTCAGACGCTATATCGAACCGGACCTGATTCAGCGGTAGTAAAAGCCCTTATTGAAGCAGCGTCGAATAGTAAGGAAGTGCTTGTGGTTATTGAATTACGTGCACGGTTTGACGAAGCAGACAACATTGAGCTAGCAAACGCATTGCAAGAAGCAGGTGCACAGGTTGTATACGGCGTCGTTGGCTATAAAACACACGCGAAGATGATCCTCGTAATCCGTCGTGAGTCGGATGGCTTACGGCGATACGTGCATCTCGGTACCGGGAATTATCATCCACATACGGCACGTTTTTACACTGACTATGGATTATTAACGTGCGAACCAGCAATAGGTGAGGATGTCCAAAACATATTTCGGCAGTTAACGTCAATGGGACAGGCGGGCGATTTAAGAAAAGTACTGCAATCACCCTTCACACTCTATAAGGCCGTAATCGATCACATTGAAGGTGAAATTGCGCATGCAAAAGCTAACCGTGAAGGACGCGTTATAGCAAAGATGAACGCACTAACCGAGCCGAGCATTATTCGAGCACTCTATTGTGCTTCTCAAGCTGGCGTGAAAGTCGACTTGATTATCCGTGGTATGTGTTCTCTTCGTCCAGGGATACCGGGTGTATCTGAGAATATTACTGTTCGATCAATCGTCGGACGATTTTTAGAGCACACGCGAATTTTCTATTTTGGCTGTGCGGGAGAACCACGAATTTATCTATCGAGTGCCGACTGGATGCCACGCAATCTGTTCCACCGCGTGGAAACATGCTTTCCGATTGAGGAGGATTCAGAACTCGCTGATGATGTCTACAAGAACGGGCTGCAGACATATTTGGACGATAATTGCCAATCTTGGTTGCTACAGCCCGATGGCAGTTACAAGCAATGTGTGCAATGCGACGAGCGATTGTCAGCTCAGGAGTACTTACTCCATAAACTTGGAAATTAAATCTCGCCTTTATTCACGCTGGAACGACTTAAAATAATCAGCAAGAATCGTACTTGATCTCCTGAATCTTAATCTCGATACTGAGGGTCCACAAAAACAGGTACTCACATGCTGGCCCTTTGGGGGGTGCTATTTGTTATGGACGAAAAACTCGATTGTCATTGGGACGTCTTCTGGGCTGGAAGCTGGATTACAACGCTAATAGATGTTTTCACAACTGCTTTCTAGGAGTCTGAACCACAGAAATTTTTAGGATAGCCAATTCACAGCTGACTTAGAAGAGAAATTACATACCTTGTGAATATATATTCCAAGAATACCCATCGTACCGAACCATTCTGCCCCTATATCAAGATCAAGCGAGAGAGGAAACGGCTTCAGGACGGCATGGTCAACTAATCACCATGAGTTGGAATCTAGCAGAGAGAGTGCTTACTAACCAGTATCTATACTCACAAATAGCGACTTTATGACAAGCGACTAAGTCGCTAAGTATTGCGATTATCTTATGAACACCTCTATTTACTCGAAACGAACAATTCTTACATCATTAAAACTGACACTCCTCTTATAAAAAAAATTATTTCGGACGTGATCCATCAAAACAGTAATAAATAAAGACCCCCTTATTTTATAACCATCAGTATCTACGACTGCACTAACTAGTTATTTGTGGGATTCGAAGTGGTTACTGCTAAGCAAAACGAAGCACTCCAGTCTTACGCCGCGCTAGACCTTGGCTCAAATAGTTTTCATCTAATCATTGCTCGACAGTCTAAAGGACAATTGCGGGTCATTGATCGACACCGTGAGATGGTTCGACTTGCATGGGGTCTTGAAACTACCGGCCGTATTGGAGATAACAACCTTCAGCGTGCGCTTCGATGCCTTAGTCGTATTAGTCAGCGTATTCGTCGCCTTCCTCCACAAAACATCCGAATAGTTGGAACGAACGCACTTCGTCAGGCACAAAACAGCGATACGTTTATTGAATGTGCGAGCAAAATACTAAGTCACGATATCGAAATCATCAGTGGACAAGAAGAAGCTCGGTTAATTTATCTTGGCGTATCACATTCGCTGGAAGACGACTATGACTCTCGCTTAGTCATCGATATTGGGGGAGGTAGCACCGAGATCATCCATGGATATCGATTTCAGCCACAAATCCTGGCAAGCCTAAGGATGGGATGCGTATCAATGACGGAACGATGGTTTCCAAACCGTCGTGTGTCTCAGCCTTTAATGGAACGTGCCATCAACACAGCCCGACAGGAAATCGAAGTTATCGAACAGATTTATCGAAGACATGGTTGGGATGTCGCGATCGGTTCCTCTGGAACCATCACGGCCGTGCAGGAAGTGATTGCAAAAACTACAGGGAATTCCAAAATACTTTCCCATGATCTTGACAATCTTGTACGCGCGGTAATTGATTGTGAAACGATAGATCAAATCGGGACGGAACTCGTGAATACTGGACGCGCAGAAATTTTTCCAGGCGGTATTGCAATACTCTCTGCACTCTTTCAGGCACTCAATATTGATCAAATGGAAATATCGAATGGTGCACTGCGTGAGGGATTACTCCACGACATCCTAGGTCGCGTTCATGATGCAGACATTCGAGAACAAAGCGTAAACGCATTGATAGAACGCTTTCACATAGATAGAACACACGCTGAGCGTGTAAAAGATACCGCCATGTCATTGCTTAATCTTTGCAGGAAAGACTGGGATATAGGAAACGGTGACGATATCAACATGCTTAAATGGGCAGCTACACTACATGAACTCGGCATGGATATCTCACATTCGTCCTATCACAAACATGGCAGTTACCTCGCGGAAAACTTGGACTTGCCTGGATTTTCACGACACGAGCAACACATCTTGGCGACGCTGATCCGATGCCACCGCAGGAAATTCCCGACACGAGAATTCGACCTTGCTATGCACACTGCGAAGATCTGTGTATTGCTCCGTCTCGCAGTGGTTTTGCGCAGAAACCGTACTGATGACCCGCTAGTGCCACTGAGCCTCAATCCGGGGCACAAGCATTTACTAATCTCCATACCAAAATCTTGGCTCTCCGTACACCCATTAACCGAGCTAGATCTCCATCAAGAAGCAGTCTTTTTGAAATCCGCTCCGATTCGATTGAAAGTTGAAGTGCTGAATTAACTGCAAGGCCACGATTCGTTCCCATTATCATATTAAGGCTAAACTCACGTTTAAATCATCAAGGCGATACCGCCATGCCATAATCGAAGCATGCAGCCAATCTAATAATCCTTCCGAGTCAGTTATCGCAATCGAATCCGTACCTTCAAGCAGCTCTTGACCGGCAACGCCACCATCTCCAGCAGATGGACACCCCTATATTATTGCTATTTTGGCGAATCATTCCTTATATAAGTATTTGGTTTTTAATAATTATCCCTTTCAGATAATAACAAGTCTGTAGGTTAATAGAGATTTCCAGCTGCCCCAACCGCCTACGGTTCGCAGGGCCGTAAAAGATCCGGTTGGAACGATAAACGGTCAACGCCGGATAACGCCATCAACAGGATGCGATCAGCGGAACCACCATGCCCATGTCCCCCGCTGCCGAACTTGATCCTGCAACGTGTCGCACCCACGAACACCACCTCTTTGCTGTGGGGTAGCACGTCTAGAGATATACAATATTGAGACCTTTCTTTTTTACGCAAGTATTGAACGTCTAATGGGCTGTACATACTCCGCCAAGAGAAAACCGTTCATTCCACGCTTTCTGCTTGGTACTTCACGTTGCATGTGCTTTCAACGATCGTCCATGTCGAAATAGCCCGTGACCAACTCATAGGTACGCCATCTATTTCTAACCCTTATTTCTCATAATGGATGGCTTGGGTGCGATGTATGTGCGTGTAAGTTATTGATGCAACGAAGTTGGTTGGGCTTTGCCGGGGGGAAGGGGATGGTAGCGGGGTGCGTTCGGACGGATGGGTGCGTTGGATGGCGAAAGGGGTGCGTTCGGGTCGGACGGAAGCGGGGCGCGTTCGGTGCTGAGTGCGATGCTGGCGGAAGCGGTGCGGACTTGTAGCATGCGCCTGGGCCCGTTTTGCGGACCGCCACGACCGGCGTGCAAAGCGGCGCATCCCGTGCAAGATGCTGTTGTCGACTGGATGATGAGCCATGCGGGTGAGCATGCGGCGGACGCCCCTATCGCACGCCCTTGAGTCCTGGTCTTGACGAGACCCGAACGCTCCCCGACTGTCGGGAGGTCTCGCCCCCGGTGGCTGCGATGGCATGCGGATGAACGGAAAGGGATTCTGGTCTGTAAGGATGTCGTGTAACCGGTTGATATACGGGAACATATTCGATTTTTTGGGAGTTCTTCAAAAAAACACTTGCGTTTTGGCATGGGTTATGGCAATCTACGCTTGGTTAGATGGTCTCTGGTGCAAACGTGATGGATTTCCAAATCGAGAACTTGAAGTCGACCACCTTGGGTGGCACGCGACTGACCCGCCGTTGGATGGTGGACCTTCAGAAGATGGTGGCACGGTTTCCGGCACTGAGCCGCCATGAGTTGGCGTCCACCCTGTGCAGTCATCTGGGCTGGTTCACGCCGAAGGGTCGGGATCGATTGGGGTCCTGCAGATCGCCGGCAGCCGTCTTGGCCCCGGAGGATGCTTTGGTCCGGCTCTGGCAGCGGCGGCGGCGCGTGCTGAACACGCTGGTGGTCGTACTGTGCATGTTCCGGTTGGTGTTCTGGAAGGGGCGTCCGGGATATGCGGCCACGCTGGCCGAAGGGTGGGCGCAACGCGGCCGATGGGGTCGGATGGAGGAGGGCACGGGATGAAGAGCAAGCAAAAGCGCGGCGCGGACCGGTTGGTGCGTCGGATGGCGAAAGGGGTCCGTCCGGCGCGGATGGAGGTGGACTGCAGTGGAGGCGAGCTGAGTTGCAACGGGGGCTCGGCACTGCTGATGATGCTGGCCGAGCAGGTCCGGCTGTTCGAGCGCGCCTCGGCATGTTTCACGGATCACCGGGACCCGTCCAAGGTGGCGCATCCGCTAGTGGCGTTGCTGGGGCAGCGGATTTTGGGTCTCGCGCTGGGCTACGAAGATGTGAACGATCACGACGAGCTGCGGCGGGACCGGGCTCTGTCCACGGCCATGGGGGCGTGTGGAGTGTGCGCGTTCGGACTGCGAGCCGCTGGCCGGCAAAAGCACGCTGAACCGGATGGAGCTGTCGGCGAACGGGCGGGACCCGGCGAAAGCGCGCCAGATCCACCGTGGATTTCGATGCGCTCGACGAGCTGCTCGTGGAGCTGTACCTGGTGTGGGGCGAGCGGGGCCAGATGCCGCAGCGGCTGGTGCTGGATATCGATGCCACGGACGTGCAACTGCACGGCCGGCAGGAGCACCGGTTCTATCACGGGTACTACCATGCATACTGCTACCTTCCGCGGCTGGTGTTCTGCAACGGCTGGCCGGTGCGGACGGAACTGCGCACGTCGAGCAGCGATATGGCGGCGGGCGTGGTGGAGACGGTCGAGCCGCTCGTGGACCGGCTGCGGAAGCGATTTCCGCAGGTGCCGATCCTGATCCGCGCCGACGGGGCCTACTGCCGCGACGAGTTGATGACGTGGTGCGAGGCGCGGGGCGTGGATTACGTGCTGGGACTGCCGCGCAATGATCGGCTGAAAGACCGGGTCCAGCCGTTGATGGACGATCTGCGGGACCGGTTGAAGCGGGATCCGGACTATGCGCAGCGAGCGGTCCGCGGCTACCAGAGCTTCGACTATCGCACGCGCGACAGCTGGAACCGCGAACGCCGCGTGATCGCCAAGGCCGAATGGCTGCCGGGACAACCGGCCGGCAACGCGGACGGGGAACCGGTCGGCAAGGCCGACGGCGGACCGGAGGCCGGCGCGGAAGACCCATGTGCGACGGTCGGCGAAGCCCGGTACAACAGTCGCTTCGTCGTCACCTCGCTCCAGAAGCCCGACGCGCCAACGGTCTACGAAGAGATGTACTGCGACCGGGGTGAGGCCGAAAACTGGATCAAGGAACAGAAGAACGATCTGTTCCTGGACTGATGCTCCAGCAGCCTCTGGAACGTCAACGCACTCCGGCTCCGGATGAGCGCACTGGCCCATGCCCTTCATTGCATGATGCAGCGCCGGCTCGAGAACCTTCCGGTATCCTCCATGCTGCGCCGGAGCCGTCCATCGACGCTGCGCAAGTGCCTGTTCCAGATCCCAGTGCGCGTGACGGTGTCCACGCGGCGGATCCATCTGACGTTCGGGTCCACCTTCCCGTACTGGAAGGATTTCCGCTTGATCTGGGCCAGCCTGGCACCAACGTAAAAGCCCGGTGCAACCGGGTGCATGACGCTGGCGGCGGAGCGCGCCGACCTCCCCGCGCCCGGATGATCAGCGATTTGCCGTCCCGCCCGCAAAAAGGCGGGGAAAACACACGCATGCCCGCCCTCCGAAGCCTTTTCAAACTCGCGACGCGACATTCCATGCCCCGTACCCCACGCATCCCGTGAAAAACATCATTTTCGACTTGGTTATGAGAAATCCGGGCTAACCAAATTGCTCGCGATTTTCTTGCTTAGATCGCTTGGTTTTCCGAATTTGTACGAACACGGAACCGGTACTTCCGAACCCGGAAGGTGTTGTATGAAATGCGATCACATCTCTATGTTGTCGTAACCAATGTGCGACATAACTTTTAAGCTGCGCTCGCGGTGTGCTACGTTCACCTCGACCATGTACAATTGTGGCTACACGAACTTCCTCGCATTGCATCCTCAAAATGAATTCCCAGACCAAATCTCGAGCTTCCTCAACAGATTTGCAATGAAGATCCAGCGTAAGATCGCTCGCATAATCACCTCGCCGTAACTTGTCGAACACTTTCGGCTGTATCCCGTCCACGCACCAAGAAAGGTCACTGTCTGGTTCAACGCGTTCCACTACTCCGGTAGTTAAGTAGTTCACAACATCATCTTCATCAGGTTGTTCGATATTGTTTCGATGTGCCAGTTGCCCCGGTGTGGGTGTACTTACTCTTCGTTTCTTTTTGTGTTTCTTATCCTTTTCGCCAAGAGGTATAACATCGGTCATTTCGTCCAGAAATAAACTGTGTTCATTTTTCATTGAGACAGTACTCCTAAGCCGGCTTGCCGTAATTTCACGATACAACAACTAATAACCTAACGGAATGGAAGGAATCAAAGCGGACCGCGTACCTCGTGTAGGAGAATTATCCGACGCGTGGTATGTGAAAACCAGTGCGATCTTTACCTCATCAGAGAGATTCGGTCCTGCAGCATGGAGCAGACGACTGTGAAAAAAAAGAGCGTCGCCTGCAGAAAGTGTAATGGCTATCGCCGATGCAAGCAGTTGTTTATTCTCGACGGTATCTGTGAGCAAAAATCTGTCATCATCAAATCGCGAATTGGGTAAGTTCATTAGATGACTGCCTGGAATTACTTTCAAAGATCCGTTCCTCGTCTCTTCCTCACCCAAAGCTAGCCAGACTGTTGTAAGTTCATCGCGGTCAAAAGACCAGTAGCGAATGTCTTGATGCCAATATGTTTGGCTTGAATATACTGGATGTTTAGTCATGACGCAGTTGTGGTGGCACAGAGAAAGCAGTATCCGATCAGTGTGCATAAGTTGCCGCAATATCCCGTAGACGTTTTTGTTTGTTGCCCATTCGCGATAAACGGAACTTCTATCAAACGTATGCAATAGTCGTCGTGGTGTTCCGCCTCCATCCGACTCCCGCGACGTGGGTGCACCGGGATATCCAACGTCAACCTCAAATTCAATAGGTGCTTGAATCTTTTCCAACTCAACCCTAGATACCTCATTCAGCTGTAGAAGTGTTGGTGCATCAGCTAGGGACAATACTCGAATGAACCCGTCCCGATCATACTTCAGGCGAATATTTTTTTGCATGGCATTAACCGAATAACCTAGCCCGTTGAGCATAAACCGATAGCAACTATCCGAAACGTACGGCTTCACCACCAACGGTATGCAGGCCGATTTCCTTTGATTTTACGCTACCATTATTAGTACTTAGATAGAGAGATGGTTTCTCTACATGTTAGACACTTAATTTATAAGCCTAAATTGCCGTGAGCGTGAAGTGGGATAAAAGATATACCTCTTATCGTATAGCTGGTAGTGGCCGCTTATAACCACTCAATGCGCAAATTCTTAGCACTCTTTATTTCCGTTGTTGTTCTAGGCTCTGCAATCGGAGTTACTTGGTATCTAGTGCGAACACCACCACAAATTGCGCGAGTGCAAGTTGCCCCTCCTGCGCTTCTAGTGGAAGTGGCAGTAGCAAAACGGGAACCAATAACGTTCTTCGTGAAATCTCAAGGAACCGTCTCTCCTCGTACAAGAACCTCACTTAAAACCGAAGTTTCTGGGCAAATTATTGAGGTTTCCGATTCATTTGTAACCGGTGGATTTTTTGCCAGCGGTGACATGCTTGCGCGAATTGATCCCAGAAACTATCAAACGAGCGTTAAGCGGGCTACTGCTTCAGTGACCAAAGCATGGAACCAGGTCCAACTCCAAAGTGCGCTTGCGAATTCAGAACTTGAACAATGGGAACAATTACAAGTACGAAAGCAAAATGGCAGTAGCAATCTAAACTGGTCGTTGCGTAAGCCGCAATCAAGGCTTTTAGCGGAAAGTCAGGCGGACCTTGCTTTGGCCCGTGCGGAATTAGAGAAAGCAAATGGGGACCTCGAGCGAACGGTCATTCGCGCACCTTACGATGGCATGATCAGTCAGAAACGAGCCGACGTTGGACAGTATCTCAATGCTGGTGCCGACTTAGCCGGAACTTTTGCCGTTGATTTTGCAGAAGTAAGACTTCCCGTTACGCCAGCTGATCTCAAATACCTTCAGTTACCTCGTTCGAATGGCGGCAAACCAATCCCGGTCATACTAGAAACAGAACTTGGGGGAAGATTGCATAAATGGAATGCAAACGTGGTGAGGACCGAAGGAATTTTTGACACTCAAAGCCGTGTTCTGTATCTCGTCGCTCAGATTGCAGATCCATACGACATGTCAGCAAGCGGTCAGGAAATACTCAGAATTGGCACCTTCGTCAGTGCCAAAGTACAGGGAATCGATGCCGGTGAGCTATTTGTCATTCCACGATATAGTATCCAGCGCGGAGAGACTCTCTGGGTGGTTGACGAAAATATGAAGATGTTCCCTCGAAAACTCAGTATTGTCCGGTCTGATGACCAGTTTTCATATGTCGATGGGGGATTAGAGGATGGCGAGCAATACTGCCTTACGCCGATAGACCAACCATTACCTGGAATGCGAGTACGCCTCAGTGGCTGACGTCACAAACTCTACCGACACAGGTACGGGAGACATCATCGGCTGGTTTGCTCGTAACCACGTCGCAGCGAATCTCATGATGTTCTCAATTATAGCGTTTGGTCTCTTTGCTATCTTTGTCCAAGTGAAGAAGGAAGCATTCCCTCAATGGAACGTACCTCAGTTCACGATCCAGGTACCGTATCAAGGTGGGACTCCCGAAGAAGTTGAAGAAGGTGTCCTCATAAAGATTGAAGAAGCGATTCGCACCATTGAAGGCATTGGGGAAATTCGCTCGTCCGCGTACGAAAACAGGGGCCAAGTAACCGTCAATGTGGAACCGGGATATGAACTAGATAACGTCATGAATGACGCGAAACTGGTGGTGGATACTATTTCGTCGTTCCCGCAAGAAACAGAGCGCCCTTACTTCCAGAAGGGGTCTGGTCACAGGCGTAGAAATGCCATCATGGTGCAAGTCTTCGGGGACATGGACGAGATGTCGTTAAAACTATTTAGCGAGACGATTCGCGACGAAATATTACGGCTACCAGAAGTATCCTATGCTGAAGTCGTAGGAACACGGCAGTTTGAGATCAGCATAGAAATCTCGGAAGATCAGCTGCAAATGTACGATCTGACGCTGCATCAGGTGGCGCAAATAATTCGCCGCTGGTCGATAGACATGTCAGGGGGGTCGATTCGGTCCCGAGCCGGTAACATTCGCGTCCGGGCAACGGGACAAGCCCATACGGGTACCGAGTATGCAGACATCACACTCCTGACACATCCAGACGGCACTCGTCTCCGTCTTGGTGATATAGCCACCATACGAGATGACTTTGCAGAGCGACAAAGTTATTCGTTCTTCGACGGCAAAAGATCCTTCGGTATCCAGATTGACGCTCAAGGCAATGAAAATGCAATTGCGATTGCCGAAGCAGTGAGAGATTACGTTCAGAAGCGCAAAGCAACACTTCCTAGCAGCGTTTCAGTCGAAATCTGGGCTGACACTACGTATTACTTGAAAGGCAGACTCAACTTGATGATAAAAAACCTGGGGGTTGGTGCACTGCTAGTAATACTATTACTGAGTCTGTTTCTTCACATGAAAGTGGCAGCGTGGGTAGTCGTTGGACTGCCGGTTGCCTTTCTCGGTGCCTTCTCATTGATGCCTGTGGTTGGCGTCACCATCAATACGACGAGCTTATTTGCATTCATTCTTGTCATTGGAATCGTCGTAGATGATGCCATCATCATTGCCGAAAGTGCATATACCGAAACGGAACGAAACGGGTATAACATCAAAAGTATTGTCCGGGGGGCTCGGGCAGTTGCTCTACCAGCATCAATAGGCGTGCTCACAACGATCGCAGCGTTCATGCCGCTTCTAGGTCTTACATCACATTTCAGTACCATTGCATCAGCTATCGGGTGGATCATAATCCTCTGCCTGATCTTTTCTCTCGTTGAATCTAAGTTAATCCTGCCTTCGCACCTCGCCATCATGAAGTCTGCTCACGGGCGAAAAAAAGGAATTGCGGGACACATGAATAAAGTACTAAAACGATTTATTAAGTCCGTATATGTACCTGCCATGCGGTTCACCATCAGTTATCGTTATCCGACATTGGTGGTATTTGTTTCGATTTTGATTATTGCGGTCGGATTGGTTTTGGGTGGCATCGTACGAATGGTACCAACTCCTGAATTCGAATCCGACTACGTCAGAGCCGTCGTAACTATGAAGGAGGCTACGTCGGAGTCGCTGCTTATTGACATAGTCGAACAAATGAACGACGCACTCTGGAAAGTGAACGAAGAACTCAAGGAAATTCACGGCGATGGCAAAGATGTAGTAGCACATCTATATACTTGGACGAATAGGGACGGAACGAGAGCTCAGTTTCTAGCCGAACGGACCCAAAACGACGATATCAATATTCCCGTATCAAAAATTCAAGCACTATGGCGAATGCACGTAGGGGAATTCGCCGGTACAGAAGAGATTTCTTTCCCTAAAAATAGATGGGGTGGAGGCTCTCCAATCTCTATAGCGCTTAGTAGCAAAAATCTGGAAACTTTAGACCAGGCATCCCAAGACTTAATCAGCTATCTAAAATCGTTAGATGGTGTATTTAATGTGTATACATCATCCAATAATGGACCGGAAGAGCTAAAACTTCGAGTTAAGCCTGAAGGTGAAGCAGTCGGCTTAACTCTTGCTGACCTCGCATCACAGATACGAACTGCTTTCTATGGCGCGGAATCTCAGAGAATACAACGCGGCGAATCGGAGCTGCGCGTCATGGTACGGTATCCGCAGGATGAGCGGCAATCCATAGGTAATTTAGAAAACATGTGGATTCGCCTACCCGACGGATCTCGGAGCCCTTTCAATTCCATTGCCAGCTACCATTTTGAGCAAGGTTATAACCGGATACGCAGAGTTAACGGAAAACGCACAGCAATGATCGCAGCTAATGTCGATACGAACATGACTGAACCAATGCGTGTGATTGCGCAATCAAAAAGAGAATTCGTACCTGAAATGAATGCCAAATACCCCGGAGTTAGCTGGGGACTGTACGGCTCTTCTGCAGCGGAACGCCTTGGATTACACGAACTGGCTTGGAGATTCTTAGCGGCCCTCGCACTTGTGTACATATTGCTTGCAATTCCATTGAGATCATACCTTCAACCTTTGATGATCATGGGTGTCGTCCCATTTGGTATCGTTGGTGCCATCATTGGTCACTTGATCACCGGATACGCGATGAGTTTTGTATCATTTTTTGGAATAGTGGCCTTGTCTGGCATCGTGGTGAATGACGCCCTCATCCTTGTACATACTATCAACAAACGACGACAAGCTGGAGTAGCAATTCTGGATTCTATCCTCTCAGCCAGCGCAACTCGACTTCGACCGATCCTGCTGACGTCGCTTACCACGTTTTTCGGTCTTGCTCCGATTCTGTTTGAAAGGTCGGTTCAGGCGCAAATTGTCATTCCGATGGCGGTCGCTCTTGCTTTCGGAATACTCTTTGCTACGTTAATAACGTTAGTTCTGGTTCCGTGTCTCTACAAGATTCTGACAGATATAAAGAGGGAAAAGGATGAGCTTGTCGAAAACCAAGATACGTCTTCAGTAGATCCGCTATTTGAACTTCAGCATACTTAAGCCATTTTAAACACGACAGCTGCAGGTTTTTCTATTAGCAGCTATAAGTAGATGCTGTGTAAAATACCAGTATTCAACGTGTTCATATGCCCACAACTGCGACTTCATATTGATCCGCACATAACCAGCAGTCCCCCTTTCCTACGAAAAGCAGTACGATACGAGTTTAGCATCTATTGTCGAAAGTTGCTCGTGGATCTTGGTCGATGGGGTATAACCATTGCTGGTAGTGCAGCTACGGGAGGTGAGGATATCAAAACAAGCAATGCGTGGTACGACTAGCCCGGATATTGCACGAATAAGACGGCAAGGCTCCTATAAATTCGATATCATTCAATCAGTTAAAAGCTATATCGAAGGATCTCTTGCCGTGACGAAATGTTGCCCAAATCCGATCCGTTTTTCATCCGTGCGACGCCGCAAGGTGGAGGCCGAATTCAGCTTCAGCGGCAGTGCGATCAACGGTAACGGGAGTATTTCGCTGCCAGACGTGGGAATCCTGGTTGCCGCTTCGAACCGAAAAACGGATCTATCTTGCACCACTCATGCAATATCCGGGCTAGCTTATCCGTGTCCGACAGCGAAGAATAGTTGTAGGCAACGACCATCAGCACAGCAAGACGCACCTCGCGTCCCAAGCTCGGCTTCGACCCTGCGCCTAGTAAGGCACTTCATCTTTACGTATTATTCTATCCTTCTTGCTGTCCGATACTTGGTTGTACAACCGTTACGAAACAAGAGCAACGACTATTTCACTACTTCAAGGATAGCATCGCACGGTAGCGCGTTGCGACAACTCGCATTACGTACCGAATGCCCATCATGTTCACATGTTTGGTCAGCACTGTGAAATTCAACCGTGAACGTGTCCCCGATCCCCTTTCATACGACTTATACAATCGTGACCAATATTTGAACTAATGATATGGACTTGCGAAGTTCCTCTTGGCTCTATTTCATGCTCTGCTTGGTTGGAGTCACTTCCACGTACATTACATCCGCGATAGATGGGTACGTGCCAAGCTGTATTCCTCATCTTTCTGGATGTACAAGTATAAGTGCGTCAGGGCGCGAAGGCATTGGCTACTTTCTTTTTAAAGCAACGATGGCACCCGCTGCAATTTTTGCCCTTGTTTTTTGGATTCTTGTTAAGGAGTGGCTAATAAAAATAAGCAGTACACTGACAAAGTCCGCATGGATCATCATGGCTATAGGTATGATCGGCAATGTGTTCCTAGTACTTTACGTAACATTCCTTGGTTCCGAAGGCGAAACATACAGAGTATTGCGACGATCCGGAGCTACTATGTTCTTTCTATCCACAATCGTTGCTCACGCACTGCTCACTTATTGTCTAGTAAAATTAATTAAGAATACTGTGCTCGTTAAATGGAAGACCGTGCTTTGTGCCGCATTGCTCGTGGAAATTATTGTGTTTGTACTAGCAAAACACTTTGTTGATGATCACGACTGGATAGAGAATATTGTAGAATGGCATGTGGCTTCGATACTAATATTTATGCCAGTTATCACATGGGGGCTTTGGAAGCAAACCGGCTTTAAGACCGAATTTAGCATCAATCCAAATGCAACTTTCCTTTCAAAATCTGACTAGGACGGATCATATTAAGGAGTCTATGCTACAGAATTTGTTGGGAAAGGCAATCTATGGAATCTCAGTCTTCATCGGTGTTGAGTAGATGATTATTTTGGCCTGTTGTAGTATCCACTAAATTTCTGATCATTTCGCAAATCAGTGCCAGATAGATGAACCCGGCGAACATGAGAGGTCGAGTTTGTCGTAACACGTCCCCACCGCGGCGATATCGCTTGAGCCTGCCGAACCATCGCTCCACTTCGTTGTGGCGGGCATATAGCTTGCGGTCGAACGACCACGGGTGTGGCACCCCGTTCTTCCACCACCCGCCGCGTCTGATTGTCCCTCCCTCCTGGGCGCGCGGTCCATCATCAAGATGCTTCGGGTGCTTCAGCCCGCTCTTCTGGAACAGCGGGCGACCTTCCAGAACACCATGCCGATGCCCAGCGGACAGCGAGAAACTCCATGCCCGACGATCGTCCAACGCCAGTAGATGAAGCTTGGTCGTCGGCCGGCCCTCCGCGCGAGCGTCCGATACTTTGCGGACCATTTTTTAGACTGCCTATCCCATCCGCATGCACCTTCACCGAGGTGCTACCCAGCATATCGCGGTCTCGGTGGTGCCCGAAGCTACCAGACCCCGATCACGCAAACGCTCGAACACGGTTGCCAGTACCCCACACTTCGCCCAAGCACCCTCATCTAGACGTACACCGTGTTCCAACGTCCATCGGACATTGCCGTGGGGCTTCGGAAACAGATCCCGTATCCCGTCAAATGGCTCAAGTTGCATGCCAACCTCTTGCCGAGTGAACCGATCCTCAAGAATCATACAACAACATAGTGTCAACACGCCCTAGCCCGGATAATGCACGAGTAAAACAGCAAGGCTCCTATAATTCAATATCATTCAATGCGTTAAGATACATATCGAAGGAGACCTTGCTGTGACGAAATGGTTAGCCAAATCCCATCCGCTTTTCATCCGTGCAACGCCGCAAGGTGGAGGCCAAATTCAGCTTCAGCGACGGTGCGACCACCGGTAACGGGGGTATTTCGCTGCCAGACATGGGAACCCTGATTACTGCTTCGAACCGAAAAACGGATCTATCTCGCACCGCTCATGCAATATTGGGGCTAGTCCATCGCTTGCGAATTGAAGAACTGCTCAAGCAGCATCTGGAAGTCTATGACATCAACTTAGGAAAGATTATCTTGATCGCAGAATCGCAGCGCACCGGAACAACAATATTGCATAGGCTATTGAATTTTCATCCCAATATTCGAGGTGTGTCAGGGGCGGAAGCACTCAATCCGTTGCCGCCGAGTAACAAAAAAGATAATGGGGATGACCGCTCGAAATATGCGTGCGGTTATCGCACAGCGGCTAATTGCGTATCTGTCATCGCAGTTCATGGCGACCCCACCCCCTCGACCATAATGAGCCAGAAGGAAACTGTCATAATTCTTGATTTGAGCTTCATGAGCCAGTAATCTCCGGACGCCACAACGCATGTCCCGAATTACTCCCGGTGGTTGGAGGAACAAGATCATACTCAAACCTACGAATATTTCCATAAGGTATTGAAGATTCTGTGCTGGCAACACCCTAGCCCAAGTTTAACAAATTGTTCGTCCAAAACACGATATTTGGGGCTTTTTTGATGGAATCTCACATATTTTTCCTTGTTTTTCAATAGGTTAGTTTTTCAAGACCTCATTGTAGTGCCATAAAATGCTTTCTTGGTATTGACACTCGGCCCCCATCCCCTATCATGCTCTCATGTATATCCGACGCGTGCCCACACGAAAGCAATCCGATACGGAACGATACTTCAGTTATCGCTTGGTCGAGTCCCGGCGCGAAGGCGATCGGGTGCGCCAGCGAACCCTGCTCAACCTTGGCAGCCATTTCCCGATTCCTCAAGGAGCAATGGCCTGTTCTGGTCGAGCGCGTGCAAACCCTGCTGACCGGGCAAATAGATCTGGAGCCGGAGCCGGAGCCGGAGCTGGAGCGGGAAGCCGATCGCATCGCCCAGCGATTGCTGGCCCGCTCCGCATCGGAACGACTGCCCGCTACCCAAACCGGAGAGCGCGCTACTCACACGATGTACGAGGACAGCCTGGACCAGGTTCATGTTCGCACCGCGGGCATCGAGGCTCTCGGCCTCTGGGCACTGAGGGAGCTGGGACTGGAGGATCTGCTGCAAGAGCTCTCGGGCCATTCCGGGCTGGTGAAGACCGCCCTGGCCTCCATCGCGATGCGCTTGGTGGAGCCCGGTTCCGAGCGGCGGACCCACCTCTGGCTGCGCACGCGCAGCACCGCCGGAGAATTGCTGGGCGTGGATTTCGATCGGCAGTCCCTGATGCACAGCTCTATCGCGCCTCCGATCTGTTGATGAGCCATCGCGACGCCATCGAGGAACATCTGTTCGAGCGTCTCATGACCCTGTTCAACCGGCAGCCGACAGTCACGTTCTATGACTTGACCAACACCTATTTTGAAGGTCAGGCCAAGGCTCAGGACCAGGCCAGGCGCGGCAAGTCCAAGGAACGGCGCTCTGGCTGTCCGCTGCTGACCCTGGTTCTGGATGGCTCGGGAGCGATCCAGCGTTCCAAGGTGTTCGCCGGCAACCAGAGCGAGCCCGCGACCCTCGAGAAGATGCTCCAGGATCTCGCGGTCGACCGCCAGTCCCTGATCGTGCTGGATCGAGGCATGGGCACGGAAGAGCGACTGGAATGGCTGCGCGAACAGGGCTATCGCTATCTGGCCAGGAGCCGGCGCCGGCAACGCGACTTCGATCCCGAACAGCCGCGGGCGATTCCCGAACGCGAGCCACGGCAAGAGATCCAGATCTACCGCGCGCTCTCGGACGATGGCCGCGAAGCCTTCGTGCATTGCCGCTCGAAAGCCCGGGCCGAGAAAGAACTCGCCATCGTGACCCGGCAATGCGAGCGGCTGGAAGCCGGACTGCGGCGCATGGCCGAAGGCCTCTCCCGGAAGGGAGCCCGAAAGGATCCCGAGGCTTTGCGCGAGCGCGTTGGCCGGCTCAAGGGCAAGTATCCCAAAGTCGGGCGCCACTATACGGTGTCCATCACGGTGTCCATCGAACCCAGCACCGAGGGCCAGGCGGTCTCCTTGACTTGGGAACGCTCCCAGCCGCCAAATTCCATGCTGGCCAACCCCGGGGTCTACGATCTGCGGACCAATGTCCTGGATCAAGACGCTGACTGGCTCTGGAAAACCTACACCCGCCTGACCGAAATCGAGTCGGTGTTCCGATCCCTCAAGTCGGAACTCGGCCTGCGACCGATTTTTCACCAGAAGCCCCGGCGCGCCGAAGGCCACCTGTTCATTTCCGTGATCGCTTATCAGGCTCCGCACCTGATACGAAGCAGGCTTCAGGCCCAAGGCATTCACGACAGCTGGGATACCCTGAAAACCAGGCTGGGCCTGGCGATCCGAGCCACCAGCGTCTTTCAGCGAACCGACGGCAAATGGCTGCATATCCGCAAGTCGGCGGCGCTCACGCCGGATCAGGCGGAGATCTTCCGTGCGCTCGGATTGCCGGAGCGCATCGGTCCCATTACCCGAACCATCGTCGAGGTCGACGCCACGATCCCGGCCTGAAGCCGCCCAAATGTAGTGCCACAAGGATTCCACACCCTCTTGTAACTGCCTGAAAAACATTGGTTTTGTAGGGCTTAAAAATCTAGATTGTTAAACTTGGGCTAGCAACAACTAGGTACTCAAAACACCGCATCATATGGAGTATCTTAATGTGTATCTCTTAGAGTTTTCCCCACTGCAATGGTTGTGCAAACCCACCGCGCGCCCCAGAAAACAATGCCTTCTTTCTGTAGCATGGTTGCTCACAGTCGTGGCACATTCAGCGACCGGGTAGACCCGCAGGAAATTGCTAGGTGCTGGTCCAGAAAAGTTCGCAGGATGGTTGAGTTAACCATCTAGTAGTATAACTAGTTTTAATTTTTGGGTATAGATGCTTCAGTTTGGTACGCGCGTCGTCGACGCTGAGCTGCCAGTCAACCCCGGTCTGTTCGCGATTGCGCTCCTTGGCCCAGGCTGCCGTTTCCGACGTGACCAAAGCCCTGCTCTCGATCCGGCGATCCAGGCACTGGCGGTGCAACGCACTGAACTCCAGTTCCGCGACGTTCAGCCAGCTCCCGTGTTTCGGCGTGTGCACCAAGTGGATGCGGTCGTTCAGCCGCCCGACTGGCTCCGGCCGCCGGGAACGCGCAGCGTAGAACGAGTCACCGCTGTGGGTGTTCAAGTTGTCGCACACCAGCGTGATGGTTTCCGCATCCCGGTAACGCGGCAGATTCGCCAGCGCGCGCACTTGCTGCGCCCAATCCAACGTCGTGCGCCGTTTGGTGACAGCCACCGTCCGCCAGCCGGATAGCGGTTCGCCGAACATCCACACCGTGCATTCTCCCCGGCGGAGGTAGTGGGCGTCGTACTTCTCCGGCGACCCGGGGCGTGCCGGTAACTTCTCGCGGACTTCCGACACTAGCTGCTTGCTCATCTCGTCCATGCACACCACCGGATGCCGCGGGTCGTACGGCCGGCCGCCGGTATACCTTGAGCACCTGCTCCATGCCGGCCACGAAATGATGGCTTTGCTTCTTCGGAATGCACCACATTTCCCGCCGCCATGGTTTCAATTCGTTTTTTTTAACGCCTGCCGCACGGTCTCCCCGCAAATCGTTTCGACCACTTCAAGTCGCACCAGCTCTTCTGCCAGCATCTTCACGGTCCACCGAACGCGTCCTTCTGGTGGAACCGAACAGGCCACCTGAACCAGACGCGCTTCCTTCTCCCCGTCCAGCTTCTTCGGCACCGGAGGCAACGGCCGAGGCCTGCGCTCCAGAGCCTTCATCGGACCCTGCTCCACCGCCCGCCGACGCACATGCTGGCAGGTCCGCTCCGTCACCCCCCCCCCCAGCGCATATCCACCACCTGCATGTCCGTCAGTGCCGAGCCAGCACCCCCCTGATCCACAGCCAGCAGAATCCGTGCACGCTGCAGCTTCTGTATTTCTTCGGCATCGAATCCTCTTGATCCCAGAACCCCTTCCAGTCCACTATTATAAACACGTATTATTAGAATTGCTATCCTACTAGTCTCGAGCTAAAGTAGACGCTAATCGATTGGGTGATGCTTCGTATTACGATTTGGTGAAAAATCCGATTGCTCAGCTTCGCTGGACCTACTAAAGGGGGAGATTGATTCCGATGACGAAGCGGTGCAACAAGCTAAGATTTTTATGAATGCAAATCCGCAAAACTGCTCTGGTAGACACGTCTACCATTTAAGAGCACCTCCGTTTATTCGAAATAAACAATCCTTACAACGTTAAAAGTCATACACTTATATCAAACATGATTCGTCAAAAAGGGAATAAATAGAAGTACCCTTAAGTAATTTTGGATTGAGTGAGAAAATTATGGAGAATGATTTCTCTTTTTATCGAGAGAAATACAAAATCCCTTTGGATAGTATATGGTATATTTAGAAAATTATAAAGATTCCAGAAACAATACAGAGAAACTGACCATGAAACGAAAAGCAGTCCAAATGGGTGATGGATCTATCATCAATGCCATCATTATTGCAATTCGGGATTTGGCGCAGCCCAAAGTGTCGGAAGTAAGTCCCGTTCCGAAGAACGTACGTATTGATGGCAAAACCTGCTTAATAACCGGGGCGAATAGCGGGCTGGGCAAAGCTGCTGCCGTCGAACTTGCGGGACGCGGCTCAAACATGATTTTGGCATGTCGACCTGGTCATACGAGAATATGTGATGAAATGAAGACGCTGTCCGGTTCCCCGCATGTGGAAATGGTGGAAGTCGATCTATCAGATCTTCGATCGGTGCATCGTTTTTGCGATGACCTAAGTAATCGCAACGTCAAAATTGACCTTGCAGTTTTGAACGCTGGCTTGATGTCCAAAAAAGCAACTAAAACACCGCAAGGATACGAGACAATGTTCGCAATCCATTTCTTATCAAACCGTGCCATGATTGACCGATGGTTACAAGATGATGTGATCTGCCCATCAAGTCAAGCTGGAAAGACTCCGCGAATCATTTTTGTTTCATCCGAGGCTCACCGGTCCTCTTACACTATCGATTTCAGTCGCCTCGGTGAGTTCACTGACTATGGATTAAAGGAAGGTTTGAAGTATTACGGTATCAGTAAACTTATTCTATGTATGTTTGCGACCGAGCTCTCGCGTCGCTTGAACACAGGTAGCAAGGTTGAAGTTGCAGTTCACTCGATGTGTCCTGGAGGAGTGGCTACGAATATTTCACGAGAAACGCCATCGATTGTGAAACCTATAGTTAACCCGTTGTTAAGACACTTTTTTCAGTCTCCAGAGGAGGCCATTGGGCCGGTAATCTACTTATGTTGTTCAGAAGAAGCGGGTGCATCCACAGGGATCTACTTGCATTTAATGCAGCGAAAATCCGTATCGCCTACGGCACTGGATGAGGAAAACGGCACTAAGTTGTGGGAAGCGAGTAAACCTTTAGTCGCCAACTCCCGAGAGTAGATTCTGTAATTCGCATAGTAGCTTACCACGCGAGTACCGGGCTCATATGTGCGTTAACATAGAGTCCCATCTATAACACGAGACTACACCTTATACATAGGGAATTATATACTTTAGGGGCGAAACAGATTGGATGCTTCTCTATAGTGTAGTTTTGTGGTTAGAAAGATTTTTGCTTTTGGGGTCTATCGCCTTTCTCGGGTTTGTGACGGACCACAGCACCAGCAAGTTTCAAGGGTGTGATCGGAATTCTCAAGTCAACCGTGTTGCCGTGAGGTTCCGAATTAGAATCTACACCCTTTCCAGCAATTCCCTGTATGGTCGGGAACCCGCCAGTGGTCGGTATTGTCTGGACCGGGTTTCGCTATGATTGGCACTGGAAACCTGCTATTTTCGGCTCGATTACAGTATTTTTCGCCAGAGTCATAACATCGGAGGCGTCCAAGGATCTACTGACTCTTCAACAACACGTCTTTGAGCCAGTTGAAAAACTTTTGTACCAATGTGGTATCGCGTGATACCGGGAAATTACTGACTAAGACGATAACGAACATAGTAAATCCGTCCTCGCGCATCATGCGTGTAGTAATCAAACGCACCGTCCACTTGTACTAGAGGCGGTTCCTGATTGAACAAATTTTTTATGCCTAATGTCAGTTGGGAGACTCCAGATAGAGAAATAAATGACTCGAATCGCATCCTATATTGAATATTCATAGTAGTCATGCTGTCGATAGATTCTGCGTAACCAATGTAAGCACCGAGGAAACGGCTCTGCATACTGTCATCGTCATAACTCGAAATAGTTTGAACACTAAGTGCTACGAAATGATTTTTATGAGACCAAGTGAGACTACTGTAGCTCCGGTATGCCGGCATGGATCGACCAATGGAGTTCGTTACGTTACGGCTGCCGAGTCCATCAATGGATTGCCCGTTAGCTAGCACAATGTCGTAGCTAAATGTTTTGCTTGCAGACGTAGCTACTTTGAAGTCGCCGTAATCATCCGTATGCCATTGGTACGTAACAGTGAAGTCCAGTCCAGAAGTCTTTAAGCTAGGTGCATTGAAATATGAAGCTTCGGTGCGCACCAAGTATCCATCCTCTCTTCGCACGACCTTATCCGGCAACCCTTCGCCGATACTGAATACCGTCACTATACCGTCACCATTATGATCCCAAACCCCGCATAGCGGCCCCGCCTCTGGGTCGTTGTTGACTCCATTTGGACATCGCAGTGCATTGTCGCGATCAATCAACTCTTGATGCCCTTCGCGAACGATCAGTTCACTATAGTCGTAGCCGTAAAAATCAAAATCTATATTAAGTCCCTGCAAGAATTCCGGTTCCCAAGAAATGCCCACATTGAAAACATCTGCAATCTCAGGTTTGAGGTTCGGATTACCTGTTGCAGCGGAAGCTCGATACGCAAGCGATGGAGCATTGGAGAAAGGATCGCTAGAGTTTCGAAATAGCGTCCGGCTACCCCCTGTCTGCAGGAGAGACCCGACCTTGAAAGATGTTCCCCACGAAAATCGAAAAATCAGTGATTCGTTCGGTTGCACGAGCAATGAAAGCTTCGGATCAACCGTATCTAAGTCAAACGTTTCAATATTTTCGTATCGAATGGCCGCCGTCAGCTTAACACGCTCGACGACCGGAATGAGTATTTCGAAGAATAACGACCATGATCGGATTCGGTTGTTCCAGTCCCGATCGCCCGTCAAGAAAGAGTAATTGAAAGCGTTGGACTCCTGATTATAGTCGACTTGAGTCGAATCGCGTCTGTACTGTCCACCTGCTGCGAGACTTGCGAGGCCATGTATTACTTCGAAAAGGCTACTCGACATTGTATAATCTAGAACCAATTGTTCCACATTGGAGCTAGCACGAAATGTTCCGTGAAGCCACTGTAGCAGCTCTCGGGGATTTTGATACTTTCGAGCCGCCTCAGCGATCGTGATTGTTGGATCTGCAGCCCACAGTGACGTATTGGAGGCATCCCACTTTTCACCGGTCACGGGGTCGTATACGCTGGTTTGAAAACTATTGTAGTAGTAGCAACTACCCGTGCCGAGATTCCCCGACCCAGGTCCAGGTGTGTCTGCGCTGGAATCGCAATTCGGCCCGCCAAAGCCCTCAAACGCAAGTTCCATGCGAGACCAGAGCGTATCTGTAGGAAGATTCCAGTTTCTTCGCTGCTGTGAAAAAATAATATTTTTGTCAATCGACCAATCGCGATCGAAAAACTGAACCACGCTACGACTTCCTAACACCAGTCTCTTGTTCGTACGATCCACACGAGCAACTGTATTCAGCGGTCGATCATCGTAAGAACTGTTTTCCGTGCCTCCAAGTAAGCGCTGCATGGCTTGATACGGCACTGGTGCAAATCCGCGACGGGCCGCATCCAGTTGCAATCCAAAATGATGTTCCGGAAGAATCGCGTAACGCACATGAGGGTACAATGAATTGTTGTTGGAAGACTTCAACCGCGAGTAACTTACCGACCCATACAACTCAGTCATCGGCGTAATTTGCCAACTCATATCGGAATAGATTTTGCCCTGTGTTTCCGGCTGGACGATGGAGAAAAAACTTGAGTAGTCATAAACACAAATGTGCGGAAAGTCGGGGTGTATACCTAACGTTCCCTTCAGCCCGTCCTCTGCTGCGACTTTTTCGCATTCGAGGTCGGGAAGACTTCCACTGAAGGATTGTGGATCTGCACCCCCTTGTGGCCACCAGTAGTTACTCTCGACTGGTGTTGCCACATCGTCGGCGTGAAGTGGAACATACCTCCCAGGCTGTCCAAAGCTAGATAGTCCTGATCGTCCAAACCGGTCGTAGCGGTCTCCATAAGTAAGAGAACCTCGCTCAAGAAAACTGCCAGACAGTAAAACATGGACATCAGAATGACCAGTTCCTACCAAGACTGAAAGCATGTGGTCCTGTTGTTTCCATGTTTCGTAATCGCTTGACAAATCAATTTGTAGCTCTACTCCCCGAAAGGCCTTATGCGTAAGGAAATTAACCACTCCTGCGACAGCATCCGCTCCGTAAAGAGCAGACGCACCATCTTTTACGACCTCAATCCGTTCGAGTGCAATATTGGGGAGCAGCCCTTGTATGTCGACATACCCACCGCCGTTGTCGTCGTAGTTAGTACTAACTGCTCGCCGTCCATTGATTAAGACAAGCGTGGCACCATTCCCTAAGTTCCGTAAGTTGATGCTAGCGTTGCCGGAGGACCCATCATCACCTACCCAACTTGAAGAAGAAAGACCTAACGAACCAGAGTTGAAGCTTAGGGTTTGAATGATATCTTTGATGTCGTTAGCCGCGAGTGTACCAATATCGGTTTCGTCAAGAACTGTCAAAGGCGACGGCATATCGTGGACCGAACGACGAATGTATGTGCCCGTTACAGTAACTTCCTCCTCAAGTACTTCATCGGCGTGGTCTGCCGACACCTCCGCAGCCTTTTCATTTGCGTGAGTACTAGTAGCGAAAATAATGAATACTAGTAGGAAGTAGAACACATTAGTGACGTACATGTGCAGCTTTCTAATACTACTAGCTATCCAAAAAACTTCATTGTTGTGGAGTTCGTTCAGGAACATAGTTGGTTATACACTATCATTCATGGGTCTCCGTCCCTTTACTATCCGCCATGGCGAACCCCGTTTACTTCGGTGCCACATAACACAAACATAAGAAATCAACGGAAATATATGGGAATTACATACTTTCGTAGCGAACACTGAAGAATAATAACATCAAAATCTAAAAAATTCCATCAGTCCTTGTATTTTTCGGTCAAATCGGCGGTCGAATTCCATGATCTGAATTAGACTGTCAAGCCAGCAATTCCCCGTATAGCCCAAACTCCGCTATGAGTGTGGGCTTTATGGATTGGCTTTCGCGATAATGGGAGCACGGGTCTGTCGTCCGAAGATCTATGATAGGTTAGTATAAGGTTTACAAGACAAAGGAGGTATCCAAGGATGGATGTGTTGAAGTTGCACAAGGAGGTGAGCAAGCCTAGGGCGTGTTGACACTATTTTGTTGTATAATTCTTACTTGGATCATCCGACAAGAGGTCGTCACGCAACTTACGGAAGAGCAATTTAACGAGATACAGGACTTGTTACCGAAGCCCCGGGGCAATGTTCGATGGGGTCATCGGCGGGTACTAAACGGTGGTATTCTGTACGTTCTGAAACAAGGTCGCCCCTGGCGCAGCCTGCCTGCGTGTTATGGGCGTTTTGGAACACGGTGTACGTGCAGATGACGCGCTGGGCGGAGCGTGGGGTGTTGGCGGCGGTGTTCAAGCGTTTGCGCGATCGGGGTCTGATCGCTTCGGACACCGAGATAGCGATGCTGGACAGCACATCCTCGGTGAAGGTACATGCGGATGGGACGGGTAGTCTAAAAAAATGGTCCGCCAAGTATCGGTCGGTCGCGCGGAGGGTTGACCACCAAGGTTCATCTGCTGGCGTTGGACGATCGTCGGGCGTGGAGTTTCCGCTGTCCGCCGGGGCATCGGCACGATGCTCCGGAGGGTCGCCGGCTGCTCCAGCAGAGCGGTCTGAAGCACCCGAAGTACGTGATGATGGACCGTGCGTATGAAGACGACCGGACACGGCAGGTGGTGCAAGACCTGGGAGCCACGCCCGTGGTGCCGCCCCGAACGACACGCCGGAAACCTTGGTCCTTCGACCGCCAGCTGTATGCCCGCCGCAACGAAGTGGAACGCCTGTTCGGCAGGCTCAAGCGGTATCGCCGCGTGGGGACGCGTTACGACAAACTCGACGTCATGTTCGCTGGGTTCATTTATCTGGCCCTAATATACGAAATGATTAGGAATTTAGTGTAAACACGCCCTAATCTAATCAACCTGATAAGTCGCAGTGGAAGAGTATTGGGTTGATGTCGAGCACCACTGGTGGCTGGTGAATGACGGTAAGATAGCAGCAATTCCCGCTTCCTGTGAAAAGGTGGAATTGGCGGGGGTTTGAGCGTCTGCGTCTGGTCCTTTTTCGCAGACTTTGGTGGTCTGGAGCGATGGTTTATGATAGCCGTTTGCGACCCGATCATGGAGGAAAGGATGCCTCGACAAGCGATGCGCAAGCGATTGAATGCTGCGGGACTGCTGGCGTTAAGTCGGCAGTGTTTTGAACGGATTGAAGACGGGACGTCGGTCCGCACTTATCGTCTGGTCGACTGTTTGATGTCGGCTTTGGCGATGTTCGGTCTGAAATCCCCGTCGTTGCTGCAGTTTGACCGCGAGGTGCGGTTGGATGGACGGGTTCGGGGTAATCTACGGCGGTTGTATCAGGTGGATCGGGTGCCGTGCGACACGCAGATGCGGACGCGTCTGGACCGGGTTCCGGCGCGTGCCTTGCGCCCGGTCTTCCGGCGGCTGTTCCGCGAGCTGCAGCGAGGCAAGGTGCTGAAGCCCTATGCGGTGTACGGTCACCACTATCTGTTGTCGCTGGACGGCACGGGCTTTTTTTCATCGGGAGCCGTGCGCTGCAAGTACTGCTGCGAGCGGCGTCACCGCAACGGCACGGTCACCTATCACCATCAGATTCTGGCTGGTGCGATCGTGCATCCGGACTGTCGGACTGTGATCCCGCTGGCACCGGAACCGATCGTCCGGCAGGACGGTCAGGCGAAGAACGATTGCGAGCGCAATGCCTCGAAGCGGTTTCTGGAAGCGTTGCGTCGAGAGCATCCGCATTTGCAAGTGATCGTGCTGGAAGACGGCCTGGCCTCCAACGGACCGCATCTGGATCTGCTGGAGCGTCTGAACTTGCGGTACCTGATCGGTGCGCGGGAAAACAACCATGCGATGCTGTTCCAGCATCTGGAGGGCACTTCGGCGGACTGGTTTGCGGACCCGGGCGAGGAGGGGCGCGCCGTGGACCGCCAGCTGCGGGTGGTAGAAGACATCCCGCTCAGTGCGTCCCGGTCCGACCGTCGGGTGACGGTGCTGCAGTGCCGGGAACGCACCCCGAAGCGGGTCAAGAACCCCGAACGCCAATGGACCTGGATCACGGATCTGCCGGTGACCCGAGCCGAGGCACCGGCGACCGCACGGATGGCGCGCAGTCGCTGGAAGATCGAAAACGAGGCCTTCAACACGCTGAAGAACCAGGGGTACGGTCTGGAACCCAACTACGGTCACGGTCACCAGTACCTCGCGAATACGCTGGCGACCCTGATGATGCTGGCGTTTCTGATGGACCAGATCCAGCAGTTGTGCTGCCCGCGCTTCCAAGCCGCCCAACGTCGGCAGAGCAGTTATGCATCCCTGTGGGAAAAGATGCGCGGTGCGATCTGGCTCCTGATCCTCCACAGCTGGGAACAGTTGTACGAAGCCCTCGCTGGTGCAGAACCCGACCGCAGTTCCGGACGACGACCCGATCCTAGTTTCCGTCCGCCATAGTGCAATGCGTCCTGCGCCTCCTGATCGCGGGCATCCCTCCGAGATCCGTCGACATGCGAACCGGGCATGCCCTGGTCCGCACAAAACCCCGCGACCCAACGCAGCCAAAACGTAGCTGGGGCACGCTGAACAAGGGCCCGAAACGATCCCAACGGATGGAAAACATCCAGGGGCAGCCACTTAAAACTTGCAGGCACTGCTTTTCCACAGGAAGCGGGAATTGCTGGTAAGATAGCCAAGCAAGATTTGAAGTGAGTATTTGATACGACTTCAAATATTAGTAGTCTACCAATTGCTGTGCATGCTTATAAATTTATAGCGTGTCTTGGTGGCATATACAAGATTTTGACGGGTGCGGGGTTGTACGGCGTGGAGGTTTTCAGTAGTCAACATGGCAGCGACTCCCGGAAGTGTTGGCCGCAACGATAGGCGAATGCGCCCCAATATTATGGAAGATTGGTGCTACTGACATCATGATACCGCCGAAGGCGGGAATGAAAGTCGGGTTTTCTTTCAAAAGTAGGGTTATGCGAGCAGAGCCAAGGGTTTCAGAATCTGGTCGGACACGTACATGTCTGCTACGAAGGCGGCACTTGAAGAGGTTTTGCTGCCTCAAAACGTCGTTGCTCAAAACGAAACATGTGGATCCTCAGGGCCTGCACTGGTTTACTGTTGCTTCGAGCGGCGAATTATGCCTGAGTTCACCTATGGCATGATTGTGAAGGTCATGACTTGATCACGGTGCCCAGTTTCCAAACCTCCCGAGATAGCCGTTCGTCAAAGTTGCCGCCGTTTTCAAGATCCTTCTTGATGGCTTGAGCGACTTGGTCCGGAAGATACACTCGTATCGTCTCACCCCGCTTATCGTATTTGTTTTTACGGATCTTCGATTCATAGGCCAGTATCAAACATGGATGGACTTGCACATCTTGGTATCCAAGGTACTTAGCCCAATCCCTGACGGATTTCGCATTGTCAGCGATCCTTTCTAAAACTTTAGGGAAAGCTTTCCTAGGAACCTTTCGGTATTTAGTTTCCACAACCCAGATAGCTGCTGGTGTAGCAACTATGTGGTCTATGTCGCCGACTTTGGCTATGGACGTAACTGAATGGGCAACGGCGCACCTGGCATCGGTAATCGCATATTCAATGACCTGCCCCACTCTCATCTCGGCATCAAAGCCTTTGGACAGATTCTCAAGTCGCCATTCTCCACCTACATGAGGGTACCAATAAGTCAGTATAAAAGCGGGTAAGAATACGAAAAACGAAGGGTTTGACCATCCCATATTCACATTGATCAGATCGGCGACCCAGACGATCCACCAATCTATTAACGCACCGACAAGGCCGCCCGTACAGATACCCATGAGCATTGAAAGAATCAGAGATCGTTTCAGAAGTCTGTTGCGGACGACCGCCCCGGCATTGCGCCTCATACAATTTCCTCTCATAAGTGTGAATAACGGAGGCAGTTTGCCAGAAACAGCTTCTATGCGTCTACCAAGGCTACGCACGCACCAAAAAGTCATGATTCCGTTCAGGAATGAAGGAATGACGGTGTTGGATCGAACTCATCCCCCAATAGAGGTGCCCTTAAATAAAAGACTGTTTGATAGGTTATTCACTGGACGCCTACAATTACATGCATGTTTGTATACATCTATTTCACGATGAAATGGATCAAGAGCCTGTATATGAGTGAGAAATCGAAAATTGAGTGGGCCGACTCGACATGGAATCCCGTTACGGGATGCACCAAGATTACGCGCGGTTGTGATAACTGCTATGCACAGAGATTCGCGGAACGATTTAGAGGGACGGTAGGCCATCCATTTGAACGTGGTTTTGACTTAACCCTTCGGCCAGAACGGCTCACGCAACCATTAAGATGGAAGAAACCACGAAGAATATTTGTGAATTCCATGAGTGACCTGTTCCACAAAAATATCCCTGTCAGTTTTATAGATAGTGTCTTCGACACAATGGAAACTGCGAACCAGCACATATTTCAAGTATTAACAAAGCGAAGCTCATTAATGAAAAATTACCTTCGTCGGAGATACGAGGGCGCAATGGTCCCATCTCACATTTGGTGCGGCGTATCGGTCGAGGACAACATGTCTATTACACGAATTAGCCACATACAATCTGCACCGATTGCCGTTCGTTTTCTCTCGATTGAGCCGCTGTTAAGCCCCATGCACGACCTTAATCTTGAGGGGATTTCGTGGGTGATTGTCGGGGGTGAAAGTGGCCCTCAAGCTCGGCCAATGAACGTGAAATGGGTATTGGAAATCCGCGACAAATGTGCAAAAGAAGGGGTTGATTTCTTCTTTAAACAATGGGGAGGAAGAACGTCCAAAAGCGGCGGGCGTCTACTGAACGGAGCCGAATATAACGCTATTCCTGTAGTTATGGCTGAGGAAGCACGAGATGGACTGCGAATGGCATCCTAATGAACCTCCTCCGTCCTTAGAATCCCATAGTAAAGCAAAGTTAGGTGTGCTGCGATGTTGCTTAAAAGCATACTATGATACTCTAAATGTCTATCCGTAGCAGGAAATATTTAAACTTGACCTTGTTGATGGATTCGCAGGAGGTGGAACGTATAAACTTGGTGGTGATATTGTTTCCGGCGCGACATTGATCATGTTGGAAGAGACCGACAGTGCAAGAGCCAGACCACATTGATTGCCTTTGAAAGGTACTAAATGAAAAGGGTTATAGCATTGATGATGGTCGGATTGAGCTAATAAACAGACCATTCGAGGGTGTACTTAAAAAGATCATAGATGCGATACGTACTCTCGTCAGCCTCGCGTTGGAAGAGCGATCTTGCTCATCGGCGAACGCGTGTTCTCAAAGAATCTCACCGATATTCAACCTTTTTTCTATATGGATTAACAGCAACAATCGTTCAATAGATCGGTGTACTTATTGTCTCGTTTAATATGCTGGTCACCGATAGGCGTACACGATGGAGTCACACGGTATGAAGCCGGACGATTTGCGAGCTCGATTTGCCAACCTTCGGATTTGGCAAGCGAACGGTCGGCGTGCTCCGCACAAGCCCTTGCTTGTATTGTGGGCAATCGGAAGATGCCTTAGAGGCGAAGGTCGTTTGGTATCCTACCATGTTGTAGATATTGCCTTGAAGCAGCTCCTGAGACAATTTGGACCACGCCGTCAAATTCTGCATACAGAGAGTCCTTTCTGGCATCTCCAGAATGACGGTCTATGGGAAATTCCCAACGCACACCGCATCACCGTCAGTCCGAGTGGAGGTGCTCACAAGAGTTCTTTGATCCAACACCAGGCTCAAGGTGGTTTCCCGGAAGACATTTTTATGGCATTTCAAAAGGATCCAAAACTTGCGATCGAAATTGCGTATATGTTGATAGAGGCTCATTTCCCACCCACTCGCCACGATGAAATTATGTACAAGGTCGGCATCGATTCGGAATTTTCGATTTTCCGCCGAAGAGTTCGTGATTCCTCATTTGGGAGAAGCGTGTTGGAAGCGTACGGTTATCAATGCGCTGTATGCGCTTTTGCGGTTCGCCTCGACAATGAGCCCCTCGCGTTGGAGGGTGCTCATATCAAATGGCACCGAGCTCGAGGTCCTGATTCCATTAAGAATGGACTCTCGCTGTGTGTGCTTCATCACCGCTTGTTCGACAGGGGTGCTTTCACGCTATCGTTCGATCAAAGGGTAGTCGTAGCCAAATCATTGAGTGGTAGAGGCGTGCAAAACTCTCTCGGGCAGTTCGATTCCAAAGAAATCATTTTGCCAGCGAGTGAAGACTACCTTCCTGATCCGACGTTCGTAGGTTGGCACCACAAGGAGGTATTCGTTGCCCTCATGGACGCAGTTTGATAAATCAATTGACCAAGCATGGAAGCGATCTAAATTGAGATATGATCTCTACAACCAACCCAAAACTCAACTAAGAGTTCCTAGAAAGAGTGTCTGATTATATTAGTAGGGCGTGTTTACACTAAATTCCTGATCATTTCGTATATCAGGGCCAGATAAATGAACCCAGCGAACATGACGTCGAGTTTGTCGTAACGCGTCCCCACGCGGCGATACCGCTTGAGCCTGCCGAACAGGCGTTCCACTTCGTTGCGGCGGGCATATACAAGCTGGCGATCGAAGGACCAAGGTTTCCGGCGTGTCGTTCGAGGTGGCACCACGGGCGTGGCTCCCAAGTCTTGCACCACCCGCCGCGTCCGGTCGTCTTCATACGCACGGTCCATAATCACATACTTTGGGTGCTTCAGACCGCTCTGCTGGAGCAGCCAGCGACCCTCCGGAGCATCGTGCCGATGCCCCCGGTGGACAGGGAGAAACTCCACGCCCGACGATCGTCCAACGCCAGCAGATGCACCTTCACCGAGGTGCTGTCCAACATCGCTATCCCGGTGTCCGAGGCGACCAGACCCCGATCGCGCAAACGCTCGAACACCGCCGCCAACACCCCACGCTCCGCCCAGCGTCTCATCTGCACGTACACCGTGTTCCAACGCCCATAACACGCAGGCAGGCTGCGCCAGGGGCAACCGTGTTTCAGAATATACAGAATACCATTTAGTACCCGCCGATGACCCCATCGAACATTGCCCCGGGGCTTCGGGAACAAGTCCTGTATCTCGTTAAATTGCTCTTCCGTAAGTTGCATGCCGACCTCTTGTCGAATGATCCAGATCAGAATTATACAACAAGATAGTGTCAACAAGCCCTAGTCTGCTTCAAGCGGTTCGTGCGGTTTTCGATCAGGTGGTCGATCCGGTTTCCGGTCGGAAGTTTTCCATCGGAGCGTGTCTGATGTCGGGGGGACTGGCCGTGTTTCTGGAGAAGCACGCCTCGCTGTTGCAAGTGGCAGCGAATCTGCGCCGTCTGTACGGTCCGGAGCAGGTTCCCTGTGACACGACTCTCCTCCTCCGCCGTCTCGCCGCGTCGCCTGGATCCGATCCGATCTCGCCAGTGCGCTTTCAGCGGGCGTTCCAGCAGGTGCTGCAGCGTGCTCAGCGCGGCAAAGTCCTCGGTCGGATGACGGGGGGCGTGGCGCGGCCAGTATCTGATGGCCGTGGACGGTACCGGCACTTTTTCCTCCCAACCGGATCCACGGTCCGCGCTGCCTGCGGGTCCGGCATCGCAACGGCACGACCACGTACTCCCATCAGCAGTTGTGTGCGGTGATGGTGCACCCAGAGCATCGGCAGATGCTGCCGCCGATGGCGGTGAAGGCAGTTCGCAACGGGGACAGAGCTCGGTGAAGAACGACTAGTGAGCGGAGTGCTTGACCCCGGCTGATTCCGGTACTGGCTTCCTGGTACCGGCGCATGAAGCTGATCGTGATCGCCGATAGGCTGTTCTCGCAGGGGACCTAGATCCGGTTGCTTCAGCAACATGGGCTGCGCTTTCTGCTGGCCTGCTGGCGCGGGGCCCCGCGCGGGCGAGCATCCGCACCTGCAGGCGCAACTGGATAGCGCGCGGATGCGCTCTGGCTTGCGGATCTTGCACCCGAAGGTCAGGAACGGGATCACTAGGCTGCACCGTGGTGTCCGATGTGGAACTGAACGTCGCCCACACCGACCTTTGGCGGCGGCGATTCAACACGTACCGTTACCCGAGACGCGGACGCAGTTCGAGGTCATTGCTACGAAGCATGGACACGATATATGGTGTGATAAAGGCATGGGCATGTACCGGAATTTTTCTGTAGCGCAGACTCCTAGAATATCCTAAAGTACTGTCCACAAAGACAAGTATCTATTCGTTGTTCATGATTCCTAAAATCGACAACAGATACATGAATAGCAGATACACAGACACAAATAAGTTGTTCGTAGCAATGATATAGTTGGTTTCGCCACCTAGGACGATTTGACTCGTTTGGTACAGCATTAGAGCTACGGCAACAAAAACCATGAATCCTGATATCACGATTGCAAATGCTGATAGATCAACAAAAAAACTCACGACAATCAACCCTAAGACAACAACAAATGCAACCGTAAGGAATTGACCTAGCCAGCTGAAATCCTGTCGTCTAACCACGGTATAAAGTGAAAGAGCAACGAAGGTTGCTGCCGTTAGAGCCAATGCCTGAACAATAAGAAACGGATGAACGGAGAGGTAGTAAGCAAGCATTGGGGCCATCGCTAGTCCGATAAAGCCAACAAAGACAAACGTCCAAAAGAGACCCCAAGATGAATTTGCAGTGCGGTTAACTGCCCAAGAAAACCCAAAGAATCCAGCAATGTAAACAAATATGTTCATCATTCCAATTCCAAGGACAATCCCCGCAGTCGTAACTAACGCACAGAACGCTATAGTCAGCGACAGAAGCAAGTAGGTGTTACGCAGTACGCGATTGACTGCAATAGCGCGTTGAGTATCAAGTCGAATCGATTGTACGTTTACCATTGTTCAAACGGCCCTCCACAGCCAACAATTGACATAGATATATTATAAGGCACCTCTATTTATCCGAAGCGAACAATCCTGACAACGTTAAAAGTCATACACTTATATCGAACATGATGCGCCAGTCAAAAAGGCAATAAATAGAGGTGCACTGTACAGTTGCTGAAGCGGGAGATTTCAAGTTGCTTCGATAAAATGGAACTTCGTTAGTTCAACTGTCGTAGTTGGGTAGACTATATAGAAAACTGATTTTTATTGACGTGCAATCGTTCAACGACGAGAATCGTACTTTGGGATATTCAAGTGCAATACGCAACAACCGCTAAGTCTAATAGTGCCCAATACCCAAAGTTAGTGGTCTGTGGCTACGTAGCTCAGTTGGTTAGAGCACAGCATTCATAATGCTGATGTCGCTGGTTCAAGTCCAGCCGTAGCTACCACTACTCGATCGAGTTCGACATAATTCAAACCAATGCGGTTATGAACATGATATTTAAGCAAGAACACTACTCGTAAGCCGACCACGCCCAAGAGACAGTATTAGAATTCCTAACTTAAAAGCCACGTACTAAGGATGCATCTTGGCTGTATTCAATCGTAGCACTGAGCACACAACCGAAAGTTTGCCTAATCTACGAACTACGCGTACTCGAATCATAGGTATCATTCAAGTCGTGGTGATTATAGTATTACTCGGTTTTGCGTTCTACATTTCACGACCGCCCGAAGCAAACTCAAAATCAATCTCCAATTCAGTTAACGACAACTTTTCGCAAGCTCCAGTAATCGTTGAAGTCGTCAAACCAGACGTCGTCAAATCCACAATACAGGTTCGTGGCACCGGCAGCATAGTAGTGCGCAGTTATATCAGTCTCGCATTGCAAGTTTCAGGCCGAATCACAAAGATATCAAAATCACTTAGAGACGGCGGTTCTTTTAGGGCAGGTGAGTTACTCTTAGAAATTGAAGCACAAGACTTTGCATTAGTTCTCGAACAAGCTAAAGCAGACCTCGATTCAGCACGAGCAGTGCTAGAGTTACAGCAAGCCGAAAGTACCGCTGCCCGAAAAAATTATGATCTACTACATCCCGGAGAAGACGTACCTCCTTTAGTGGCAAAAGAACCACAGAAGAAACGATCGTCGGCACTTATCACCGCTGCGGAAGCACGAGTCAAGGTCGCAGAACTGAACCTATCAAGAACTAAGTTTTCCTTACCTTTCGACGGGCTAATCGTTTCCAGTAACATTGGAGTAGGCCAACTTCTCTCACAAGGCCAATCGTTTGGCAGAGCTTTCGCTTTGAACGATCTTGAAGCCTCTATTGCGGTCACTTCGGAAGCACTGTCATTTTTATATCCAGCCATCGGACGACCAGCGACAGTAATGGCCGGTGACGACGTATTGCAAGCACATGTCGAACGTATATCAGCGGAACTCGATTCACGAACACGAGTCGCTACTCTATTTCTCAGTTTTTTGGAACCTCCCCAAGCGTTACCTGGTACATTCGTTCATGCGGTAATGAATGGTCCGACCATAGACCAATCAATCGTATTACCCGATATAGTTGCACGCTCCGGCGACTCAGTCTGGATCGTTGTGAATGGCTTGCTACAGCTGTTTTCACCTTCGATTGTGGGCCGAACGGATCAGGGCAACATTGTACGCGCCTTCAGCTACGGCGAAGGGATAGTTGTAGGTGGTTTATCCGGAGTAGATCAAGGTAGCCCGGTCCGAACGACAAGTACCACGAAATGACGGAACCATCAAGGACGATCCAATCATCGGCTAATACCGTGGTAAAGCATGGTAAAAACCTGATTGTTTTTTTCGCTAAAAACTCAGTCTCAGCTAATCTTCTGATGGTCTTTCTATCGGTCGGTGGACTGGTAATGGGTTTCAACTTGAAGACATCGTTTTTCCCGACTTTGGACCTTGGAATCATCTCCGTCTCGGTCGTGTATCCCGGCGCAACACCCTCGGAAGTAGAGGAATCAATTACAAGACGCGTGGAACTAGCAGTCTATGGAATTAACGGCGTCGAGAAAACATCTTCAACTGCATCCGAAGGGATAGGCATAGTTACGATAGAGCTCAAAGACTTTGCTGACTGGCAAGCCGTTAAGGATGACGTGGAGAATACTATAGAACAAATTGCAAACTTCCCGCCAAAGGATGCCGAAGCTCCAAAGATTAAACGTATTGAAGCCTCGTCCGACGTGATCATTCTTGCCATGACTTCGGATCTCCCGGAACGGGAAATGCGTAAGTATGCCGACATCATCGAAACTGATTTATTGGACCTTCCGGGCGTATCGCAAGTATTAATGCTAGGAGCGCGTAATTATGAAATCTCGATCGAAGTCAGTGAAAGTGAACTGCAACGCTATCAATTAACGATGGCCCAGGTGGCAAACGCTTTACGTCGCTCTTCACTAAATCTTTCGTCGGGAAAAATTCGAACTAGTACCGGTGACCTGCTACTACGATCAGACCAGAAAAGAGAGCGAGGTGAAGATTTTGCTGACATTGTTTTGCGCTCGTTGCCAGATGGTTCAGTTTTGCGTCTGCGGGACATAGCTACTATCCGTGACGACTTCGTCGAAGAAGAACTGATGAACCTTGTCAATGGCAAGCCGGGCGTGTTGCTTCAAGTTCAGAAATCGGAAGCGGATGATGCTCTCAAAATTGCCGACTTAGTAACTGAGTTTGTGCAGTCGTACGAAACACCGCCTAACGTGGACCTATCGGTCTTTAACAACCAGTCTGAAATCATCAGAAGCCGATTAAGCCTCGTAGCGAGAAATGGTACCCTGGGCTTTGCACTGGTCTTTCTATTACTGGTCCTGGTACTAGACCTAAGGCTCGCCGTATGGGTAGCGATGGGGGTACCGATAAGCTTTCTTGGTGCCCTCCTTTTCTTCGATTTCTTCGGTCTAACGATGAACATGCTATCACTGTTTGCGTTAATCATTGTGCTTGGTATCGTCGTAGACGATGCAATAGTGGTAGGTGAAAACATTGGAGCGGAACGGGAACATGGTCTAACTGGTGCCGACGCCTCAATTGCCGGTGTCCAAGGTGTGTTTGGGCCGGTTTTCATCGGAGTCCTCACGACAATGGCTGCGTTTGCCCCTCTCTTTTTCGTGCCGGGAGTATTCGGCCAGATTCTGGGAATCGTGCCAATTGTTGTGATAATAGTACTGTCGCTTTCTCTAGTAGAAGCATTTTTCATTCTTCCATCGCATCTTGCTCATGCTGGAACATGGAGTCGATGGCCGCTCAATTCAATCCAAGACTCTATATCCGGAGCAGTCTACCGCTTTCGTGACCGGATGCTTGTCCCTGCCGTAGCTGTAGCAGTGCAACACAGATATTTGACACTCCTATATGGGATACTTTTCTTAGCCCTCGGCTTAACACTTCTATCTACGGGCCTAGTCAGATTTATACTCTTTCCAAACGTGGAAACCTCGGAACTAGAAGCACAGGTGGCATTTCCACTAGGCACTCCTTTTGATACAACAAAAGATGCAGCTAACCGAATCGAAGAAGCTCTCATCGCTGTTAACAATAGAACCAATGGTACTGCGGTACTCGGTATCAATAAAACTATTGGAGGATCAATCTCTAGCGGCCGAAGACCGAGTGGTCAGGCCTCTATGTTATCAGCAAGTCATATCGCTGGCATTCGCGCGGAATTACATGAAAAATCCACTCGAACTGCCACTGCCAACGAATTAGCACGGATGTGGCGAGAGGAGATTGGATCTATTCCCGGTAGCGAGCGGCTCATAGTTACTGCTGACATGCTTGGGCCCGGGACCGGAGTCCAATATGAGCTGACTCATCAAGATCAAGACTCCTTGGAGAAGGCTGCACGGAAACTGGAGGAAGGACTATCGAGTATTCCCGCATTCGTCGATATCCAGAACTCACTCAGCCCGGGCAAACGACAGTACGACATTGAACTCACTGACGCTGGTAAAGCAGCTGGTCTAACTCAAGATGACGTTGCACGACAGCTTCGACAAAATTTTTTGGGCGTGGAGATTCAGCGAATACAGCGCGGCCGCAATGAATTGAAAGTCATGCTTAGATATCCCGTTGAAGAACGTCGTAATACTAACGACTTTTTCAATACTCGTATTAGGTTAGCTGACGGGACCGAGATGCCGCTTCGAATCGTTGCTAAAGTGACGGAATCGCGAAGTACTTCCTCAATCACTCATGTGAATGGACAACGCACAGTTTCAGTATCGGCCTCGATTGAGACAAAAATAGCTCCTCCAGCAGAGGCCATTAAAAAACTTCAATCGGAAGTTATTACAAAACTAAAAGAGGACTATCCCGGGCTTACAATCAACATGGCGGGCACAACGCAACAGCAAAGCGAAGATCTCTTGTCTTTAGGTCGACTGAGCCTCGTCGCGGCAATGTTGATTTTCGTACTGCTGGCATCCCAACTTCGCAGCTATGTCAAACCCTTTATCATTCTTGCGGCAGTCCCATTCGGAGCGACAGGTGCACTCATAGGGCACTTTATATTTGGATTCGATCTTTCGTTCGTGTCGATATTCGGGATGATTGCATTGAGTGGTGTTGTTGTAAACGACTCCCTAATACTCATTCACCGTTACAACAAAACTCGCGAGAACTCGCATATCAGTGCAATTGATGCGGTTTTAGAGGCGACAAGAAGACGATTTAGAGCCATCTTCCTTACTACAGCAACCACTGCATTAGGTCTTACCCCAATGCTTTTCGAGACCAGCATCCAAGCTCAGTTCTTAATTCCAATGGCCATCAGCCTAGCCACGGGCATTGTGTTCGCTAGTGCGATCACCCTGTTTATCGTACCTTCTCTACTTATCATCTATGAGGACATACGTGCACTCTCAAGGGCAAAGATCTGGTCTACTAGAGCAGCCGCTTGATGTCAGGCTGAAAATGATAATTAATGTGAACTTTGTGGTGATACATCTTCACTACGTGTCTTCCGAATGGCAACCATCAGGAATCCCGAACAATGCTAATATCAGCTATAGAAAGAGTTTATTACAAAGCAGTAGATTGGGTCTCTGTAACAGACGGATTAGGCCCTCTCGCGTTGCGGCTCTTTTTAGGATCGATCATGATCCAGGCTGGTTATATTAAAATCTCCTCCTTCGCGGGTACTGTAAACTATTTTGGCGGGGGGCTTGGCCTGCCTTTACCGGAAGTTATGGCATTTCTCGCTGCTTCCACTGAGTTTGTGGGGGGCATCTTTATCGTACTTGGACTTGCGACGCGATTAGCGACGGTTCCCTTGATGGTTACGATGCTCGTCGCCATTTTTCTCGTACACTGGAAATACGGCTGGTTGCTTCTCGCAGACCCCAACGACTGGTTCGCCCACGATCGTGTGATGGAAGCCGCACAAAACAAACTCAAGATTATTTCGATCCTGAAGGAGCACGGTAATTATCGCGAGCTAATCAACTCAGGAACTATCTCTATGCTCAACAATGGTATTGAACGCGGAGTTGCATACTTCGTTATGTTACTCGCATTATTCTTTACTGGTGGAGGGCGGTACACCAGCATTGATTATTGGATTGCACGATGGGTAGCTACCCGCACAGGTAGCAGATCTAATACAACTGATTGAGTTTTGTACTGACCAGCAGCTTACGAAAGAAACTCAAATGACAAATAATAATAGAGGAACGAAAATAGAACGAATCCAACAAAGTCAGGTACCAAATAATAATAGTCAGATAAAGAAAAATCTAACCGTTCCGAACGTTTAACCACCTAGCCCAAGTTTAACAAATTGTTCGTCCAAAACACGATATTTGGGGCTTTTTTGATGGCATCTCACATATTTTTCCTTGTTTTTCAATAGGTTAGTTTTTCAAGGCCTCATTGTAGTGCCATAAAATGTTTTCTTGGTATTGACACCTGGCCCCCATCCCCTATCATGCTCTCATGTATATCCGACGCGTGCCCACACGAAAGAAATCCGATACGGAACGATACTTCAGTTATCGCTTGGTCGAGTCCCGGCGCGAAGGCGATCGGGTGCGCCAGCGAACCCTGCTCAACCTTGGCAGCCATTTCCCGATTCCTCAGGAGCAATGGCCTGTTCTGGTCGAGCGCGTGCAAACCCTGCTGACCGGGCGAATAGATCTGGATCCGGGTCTGGAGCCGGATCCGGAGCTGGAGCGGGAAGCCGATCGCATCGCCCAGCGATTGCTGGCTCGCTCCGCATCGGAACGACTGCCCGCTACCCAAACCGGAGCGCGCGCTACTCACACGATGTACGAGGGCAGCCTGGACCAGGTTCATGTTCGCACCGCGGGCATCGAGGCTCTCGGCCTCTGGGCACTGAGGGAGCTGGGACTGGAGGATCTGCTGCAAGAGCTCTCGGGCCATTCCGGGCTGGTGAAGACCGCCCTGGCCTCCATCGCGATGCGCTTGGTGGAGCCCGGTTCCGAGCGGCGGACCCACCTCTGGCTGCGCACACGCAGCGCCGCCGGAGAATTGCTGGACGTGGATTTCGATCGGCAGTCCCTGATGCAGCTCTATCGCGCCTCCGATCTGTTGATGAGCCATCGCGACGCCATCGAGGAACATCTGTTCGAGCGTCTCATGACCCTGTTCAACCGGCAGCCGACAGTCACGTTCTATGACTTGACCAACACCTATTTTGAAGGTCAGGCCAAGGCTCAGGACCAGGCCAGGCGCGGCAAGTCCAAGGAACGGCGCTCTGGCTGTCCGCTGCTGACCCTGGCGCTGGTTCTGGATGGCTCGGGAGCGATCCAGCGTTCCAAGGTGTTCGCCGGCAACCAGAGCGAGCCCGCGACCCTCGAGAAGATGCTCCAGGATCTCGCGGTCGACCGCCAGTCCCTGATCGTGCTGGATCGAGGCACGGGCACGGAAGAGCGACTGGAATGGCTGCGCGAACAGGGCTATCGCTATCTGGCCAGGAGCCGGCGCCGGCAACGCGACTTCGATCCCGAACAGGCGCGGGCGATTCCCGAACGCGAGCCACGGCAAGAGATCCAGATCTACCGCGCGCGCTCGGACGATGGCCGCGAAGCCTTCGTGCATTGCCGCTCGAAAGCCCGGGCCGAGAAAGAACTCGCCATCGTGACCCGGCAATGCGAACGGCTGGAAGCCGGACTGCGGCGCATGGCCGAAGGCCTCTCCCGGAAGGGAGCCCGAAAGGATCCCGAGGCTTTGCGCGAGCGCGTTGGCCGGCTCAAGGGCAAGTATCCCAAAGTCGGGCGCCACTATACGGTGTCCATCACGGTATCCATCGAATCCAGCACCGAGGGCCAGGCGGTCTCCTTGACTTGGGAACGCTCCCAGCCGCCAAATTCCATGCTGGCCAACCCCGGGGTCTACGATCTGCGGACCAATGTCCTGGATCAAGACGCTGACTGGCTCTGGAAAACCTACACCCGCCTGACCGAAATCGAGTCGGTGTTCCGATCCCTCAAGTCGGAACTCGGCCTGCGACCGATTTTTCACCAGAAGCCCCGGCGCGCCGAAGGCCACCTGTTCATTTCCGTGATCGCTTATCAGGCTCTGCACCTGATACGAAGCAGGCTTCAGGCCCAAGGCATTCACGACAGCTGGGATACCCTGAAAACCAGGCTGGGCCTGGCGATCCGAGCCACCAGCGTCTTTCAGCGAACCGACGGCAAATGGCTGCATATCCGCAAGTCGGCGGCGCTCACGCCGGATCAGGCGGAGATCTTCCGTGCGCTCGGATTGCCGGAGCGCATCGGTCCCATTACCCGAACCATCGTCGAGGTCGACGCCACGATCCCGGCCTGAAGCCGCCCAAATGTAGTGCCACAAGGATTCCGCACCCTCTTGTAACTGCCTGAAAAACATTGGTTTTGTAGGGCTTGAAAATCTAGATTGTTAAACTTGGGCTAGGAACGAACTATGTTGAGATACACTATCTTAGGAGACTGTCTCATTTAGAGCTTGTCCGCACGCTATTTGAGATAAAAACAAAATTTTTATCGCTGCAAATGTTGTTCTATCCGTAATCACTCCATTAGATTGGCAGGTTTTAGCTCATTTTGTGTGTACCTTCCCCATGCGCAATTAAATGAGACAGTCTATTGGTATTTGGCAATTACCACAGCAAATTTGACCAGTTAAAATCGCACTTGTCAGATTTTAACAATATCGAATAACTTCTCAACAAAGTTTTATTTTTCACGTATAATAAATTTCAACAATCTACTGACCAAAAATTGATATATCAGTTGGACACCTCTATTTACCCGAAGCAAGCGGAGGTGGATAATCCTTATATCATTAAAAATCATACATTTATATCGAGCATGATTCCTCAAAATAGCAATAAATAGAGATTCCCAGCTTATTACGCTACTTCGATAAAGGATAGCGTTATTCCAATGCATGAGTGCTTTTATTTCAAGCGTAGTTGAAATATACTGTAAATGGGGTCGTTAGACGTTGAATCGGAAACGTACCACATCCCCATCCTTAACGATGTAGTCCTTTCCTTCAAGGTGCCAATAACCAGCGGCTTTTGCTCCAGCCTCACCACCAAACTTTATGAAACTCTCATACGAGATGACTTCGGCACGTATGAACCCTCTTTCAAAGTCAGTATGGATCTTACCAGCAGCAACAGAAGCACATGTACCAATAGGAACCGTCCAGGCTCGTACTTCTTTGGGACCAGCGGTGAAAAAGTGGTGCAGGCCTAGTAATTGATATCCGGCACGAATTACGCGATTTAGCCCTAGTGCATTAAGACCTAAATCGTTGATGAACTCCTCCCGTTCTTCTTTGGCAAGCTGCACAATTTCGTGCTCAAGCTTGCTATTAATCACTACAACAACGGCATTTTCAGAACGAGCGATTCGATTGACCTCCTCAATGAGGTTGTTTTCCACGAAGTCATCCCTATCGACATTCGCTAAATACATTACTGGCTTCATAGTCAGGAAATGACATGAGTGAATTCGTTGCCGGTCACGTTCAGATAGCTGTACCACACGTACCGGCTTCCCTTCATCAAGTGGAGCCAAAACTTTATCTAATACGTCTAACATCTGCATGGCTTCTTTGTCGCCTGACTTTGCAACACGGCGTAATCGCTCGTGGATTTTAGAAGCCGTTTCGAGATCAGCCAACGCAAGCTCGATATTGACTACTTCGATATCCGATGGAGGATTCAAGTCATCGCGAACATGCGCCACATTTTTGTTCGTAAAACATCGAACGACATGCGCGAGTGCATCCGCCTCGCGGATGTGAGCCAAGAATTGATTACCTAGTCCTTCCCCTTTTGACGCGCCTTCAATGAGCCCCGGAACGTCCATAAAGTTCATCGTGCCGGATATGATTTTTCCAAGCTTCTCAATACGAGCTATTTCATCGAGTCTGGGGTCTGGGACCGGAACTACGCCGCTATTGGGCTCAATCGTACAGAAAGGAAAATTTTCGGCTTGCGCGTTCGCATTTGTCAGCGCATTAAATAGCGTGGATTTACCAACGTTGGGCAACCCTACGATACCGCATCTGAATCCCACTGCTATACGTTCCATTATCGTGGGTACTCGGATTTGTTATCAACGCTGATTCCAGAGTGTAAACGAGTCATTGCTTTTTGCCAATTACCGGAGAGCACGTAGCGTAGTAGCGTTTCATCCAATGCTGCACTGCTCGCAGCAAGTGCTCGATCCTTATTAGGCATCTTGGTTTCCGTTAGGTAGGATAGCATTTCCGATTGTGTTCCCGGATGTCCAACACCAATGCGAAGCCGAGCAAAGCCGCTCTCTCCACCAAGCATTTTGATTATGCTCCTAAGTCCGTTATGGCCATTATGTCCACCCCCGACTTTCAGACGATCCGTACCTACCGGGAACGCCACTTCATCGTGGGCAATCAATGTTTCAGCAGCTGATATTTTGAAATAGTGACAAATCGCCTGGACGGCTCGACCAGACGCGTTCATATACGTTGTAGGTATGAGAAAACGAAGGTCTCGGTCAAAAATATATCCGCGACCCACTAAGCCGTGGAACCGCGTATCTTCCCGCATCCCGATCGAGTACTGTTGAGCGAGTTCCCTCAGCCAACGCTCACCGACATTATGACGAGTAAGTTCATAGCGCGGACCAGGATTTCCCAAGCCTACCAGCAGCCGTAACCCTGTGGCCATCCGTCATCGTTACAAATTAGAAGCCTAGGAGCCTTCCCGAAGAATCCCTCGGCCCTTTGTTGTCAGACTCATCAGGGATTTCCTCACCAACGTCCTCATCCCCACGTTCTGCTTCATCTAATAGACCGCCGCGAGGTATCTGTACACTGACTACAGGAGTATCATGGTCTTCACCAAGACTCAGCGCAACGATCTGCACTCCCTCGGGAAGATCAAGATCGGATAAGTGAGTCGCCTGACCTACTTTCACATTTGCCATATCAACTTCAATAAATTCCGGCAGATCTTGAGGTAGACAAGTAATCTCAACCTCAATCAAGTTGTGCGAAATGAGGCCTCCACCGGCCTTAACGCCCACGCACGTATCCTCGTTGAGAAAGCGAAGCGGCACGGCAACTTGGATTGTACGATCCTGTCGCACTCGCAGGAAGTCCACATGCATGACGCGATCTGTTGCCGGATGGCGTTGTAAATCGCGCACGATCACTTGGTCTTGATTTCCATCAATCTTTAAGTCCATGATTTGAGAGAAAAACGCCTCGTCTTGCATGACTTTAGCAAGTTGACGGTATTCCAGTGAAAAATTCTGTGGATCTCTATCTGCACCGTAAACCACACCGGGTACGTAGTCATTGATCCGCCGTAATCGGCCAGTAGCACCTTTACCCGTGCTTGAGCGTACTTCGGCCTCAATAACGATGTTGCTCGCCAATGTTTTACTCCGTCACATTAATCATTTATTCGAGGAAAAGTTTCATTCACCGTCCTAAACAAAACTCCACCTAGCGCATATTGCCAATCGGCAAGGCGTGCATTATACCCACCCACGAGACTACGATACGTACAAGCTCACAAACCCAATCCCATGACTGATACATACTGGTAGTTTAACTGGTTTTAATTTTCGGGTATAGATGCTTCAGTTTGGTGCGCGCGTTGTCGACGCTGAGCTGCCAGTCGACCCCGGTCTGTTCGCGATTGCGCTCCTTGGCTCAGGCCGCCGTTTCCGACGTGACCAAAGCCCTGCTCTCGATCCGACGATCCAGGCACTGGCGGTGCAACGCACTGAACTCCAGTTCCGCAACGTTCAGCCAGCTCCCGTGTTTCGGCGTGTGCACCAAGTGGATGCGGTCGTTCAACCGACGACTGGCTTCGGCCGCCGGGAACGCGGCGTAGAACGAGTCACCGCTGTGGGTGTTCAAGTTGTCGCACACCAGCGTGATGCTTTCCGCATCCCGGTAACGCGGCAGATTCGCCAGTGCGCGCACTTGCTTCGCCCAATCCAACGTCATGCGCCGTTTGGTGACAGCCACTGTCCGCCAACCGGACAGCGGCTCGCCGAACATCCACACCGTGCATTCTCCCCGGCGGAGGTAGTGGCGTCGTACTTCTCCGGCGACCCGGGGCGTACTGGCAACTTCTCGCGGACTTCCGACACTAGCTGCTTGCTCATCTCGTCCATGCACACCACCGGATGCCGCGGGTCGTACGGCCGCCGGTATACCTTAAGCACCCGCTCCATGCCGGCCACGAAAGGGTGGCTTTGTTTCTTCGGGATACACCACATTTCCCGCCGCCATGGTTTCAATTCGTTTTTTTCAACGCCTGGCGCACGGTCTCCCCGCAAATCGATTCGACCACTTCAAGCCGCACCAGCTCTTCCGCCAGCAGCTTCACGGTCCACCGAACGTGGCCTTCCGGTGGAACCGAACAGGCCACCTGAACCAGACGCGCTTCCTTCTCCCCGTCCAGCTTCTTCGGCACCGGAGGAAACGGCCGAGGCCTGCGCTCCAGAGCCTTCATCGGACCCTGCTCCACCGCCCGCCGACGCACATGCTGGCAGGTCCGCTCCGTCACCCCCAGCGCATCCACCACCTGCCCGTCTGTCAGTGCCAGGCCAGCGACCCCCTGATCCACGGCCAGCAGAATCCGTGCACGCTGCAGCTTCGTCGCCGACACCGCACGACGCGTGCTCGACTTCAGCACCGCTTCCAACTCATCCCGCTCATCCTGAGCTAACTCCACCATGTATTGCTTCGGCATCTGATCCTCCTGATCCCAGAATCCCTTCCAGTCCACTATTATAAACACGTATTGTTAGAACGGGTAGCCTACTAGGAGGTAGGAGGCTCAAAAAACGCGACGTTTAGCACTTCAACTGGCTGGGGTGGCAGGATTCGAACCTGCAAATGACGGGATCAAAACCCGCTGCCTTGCCATTTGGCTACACCCCAGAACGTGGCATTTTAGTCGACTTGAATGCGCACCTTTGAAGTGGACCTCAAAAAACAAAATACTTGAATCTTCGTATTACTACGTGCTCCAACGAAGTTATGGATCACATAAACTTGCGATTCGCTGCTAGCTAGAAACGGCCCAATTCCTGCAAATTATCTTGACACGTAATTCACCGTGTCTCATCAAAACCCGCATAGGAAATTGCTGACCACTGACCTCCCGGAACCCTTTCATCTCTACCAGCCAGCCATTCTGTATAAAGGAAGTGACCCTGCCTTGATCATCGCGTTCCACATCCGCCACATGTTCACCGGGAACGGGCAACGCCCGAACCCACGAGGGTAGCGCACGAAAAGGTAAGGACCAGCCAAATTCCCGTTTCATCCACTCTCTAACGTTAATATTACGAAGTTGCTCTCCTTTCGGTAGTTTTACCGACATCCTCTCCGGAACGCCAGAGATACGTACGTGCCCCATTCCCAATGCACTCCAAAGGTCCAGTACTGTCGTCCGATTGTATTGCGACCATTTGAAACTCGCAGCGTAGGATTCTTCTGCAGTCGATATACCAAGACGGCCTTCTAAATAAAACAGCTGCTCCCCATTTATTTGTGGATTCCCGAACGGAATACACGAAGCTAATACAACGCAGAAAATACTTACAAATATATACCTAACACCAACCTCCGAAAGAAGCGAATCAATTCTCCAACCACGTTCGGGATAGAGTTTCTGTAAGGATGTTACTTTCATTTATTGCTCTTGAAAGTAAATCAAGCTATCGAGTGTAATAGATCTGAGTACTTTTTTTCACATCACAACGTATACTTTCGAGCATATCGTTGACATACGTCAACAAAACGAATAGATCTTTAAGCTATATATGCAAGAAATATCAACTTCCATCAGAAGCGGCTTGGGAAGACATTGCAGTCAATTAAGATCGGGAGTCAGGAATCTGCAAGTGTATCCGTCATAATCTTTAGTGTTCCTTGGCGGCTTTCATTTACTGGGAAATGACTTTAGGGACCGCAGATCAAGACACCCTTCCATGCGAGTTGACAGAACGATAAGACAATGGGAATCACGCTTGAACTATCGATTTGATAACATTTGCCACCAATACTTTAGTGCTTCTATCAATATTATCCGATGCCGATTCTTGCCCTTGGCTTGAATCACCGCTCGGCAACGATCGACTTCCGGGAAAAAGTCGCGTTTCCTGCGGAAGAACTAGGACGCGCGTTGCAATCGCTGAAGGCACAGATTCCCGACGTGAGCGAGGTAGTGATTCTATCGACCTGCAACCGCACGGAACTTCATTGCGTACTCGTAACCGAATGCGCGGAACACGTTAAAAAATGGCTCTGTGAAAATAGAAGCGTTTCCCTCGACGATCTTCACCCTTCGATATACGAATACTGGGATGCATTTGCAGTTCAACATATTATGCGCGTTGCATGCGGTCTCGATTCACAGGTACTCGGCGAACCACAAATCCTAGGTCAATTCAAGGCCGCGTACTCATCATCGCGTATCGCGAACGCTATCGGGGTAGAGCTTGACCAACTTTCCGAAAATGTTTTACGAATTGCGAAACGTGTCCGATCTGACACCGCCATTGGACGGAGTCCGGTTTCTTTAGCATATGCCACGACCACCGTAGCGCAACGCATTTTCGCTGACGTCTCAACGACGAACGTACTTGTTATTGGTGCAGGCGATACGGCACATCGTGCAAGCCGTCAGTTTAAAAGTTTGGGGGTGCGTAGATTCGTTGTCGCCAATAGAACTGTACTGAATGCAGAACTGTTAGCGTCGGAATTGGCCGGCGTCGCAATCCCTCTAAATCGAATTGCTAGTCGCCTGCATGAGTTTGACATCATTATAGGAACGACGGGAAGTTCGTCTTTCCATGTATCTAAAGACATGCTTGACCGTGCGTGCCATATCCGTCGTCATAGACCTGTATTCGTAGCAGATCTCGCTGTCCCTCGCGATGTTGAACCAGATTCTGCTAATCTTCCTGGCATGTACCTTTACACGATCGACGATATGACGTCGATCATTGAACAGGGACTAGACTCTCGACGTTCCGCGGTTGATGAAGCGGAAAAGATAGTTGGAGAAGGAGTAGCACTTTACCTTCGAGAGAAAAATACGACGCATGCAAATGAACTGCTAAAACAATTTCGTGTCCAGATAGACCATATCCGCGATGAACAGCTATCTCGGGCATTAAAGAAACTAAAATCGGGAAACGACCCCGTCGAGATTCTCGAAAGGTTCGCACATGATTTAACGAATAAGCTGTCACACAGACAGATCGTTTCGCTGCGAAACGCATATGCAGAGCAGGATGAGCAGCTGCTCGACTATCTACGTTCCATCTACGAATTAGATTAACCATGGCATCTTCACACCGTCTCATCGAGAAAATCGATGATCTCAAATTGCGTCATGAGGAATTGTCTCTTTTGCTTGCGGACCCGGACGTGCTTTCAGACAGAACGCAATTCCCCAAACTATCAAAGGAGTTTGCTGAGGGCCAACCGGTAATTTCGAGCTACGATCGGTACTTGAAGATCGCAGCCGAATTGGATGAAGCCAATGCCCTTATTCATGAAGACGATGGTGAACTGAAGGCACTTGCATCTGAAACGATTTCAGAGCTTACGCCGATACTTGCACAAGAGTTACATCACCTCGAATCACTCTTGGCACCTGCTAATCCTGATGACTCAAAGAACGTGTTTCTTGAAATTCGTGCGGGTACGGGAGGAAGTGAAGCCGCTATCTTCGCTGGAGACCTCTTGAGAATGTATCTACGCTACGCTGTCCAAGAAGGTTGGGATACGGATTGCGTTAACGAACGCATAGGTGAGCACGGCGGGTACAAGGAAGTTGTTTATAGGATTGGTGGACAAGACGTTTATGCCAAACTGAAGTTCGAATCCGGTACCCATAGAGTTCAGCGTGTACCAGAAACGGAATCGCAAGGACGAATTCATACGTCTGCATGCACCGTCGCAATTCTGCCGGAAGTAGATAACATCGATACAATCGATATTGATAAAACCGATCTGCGAATGGACACGTTTCGAGCATCCGGTGCCGGTGGACAACATATCAACAAAACAGATTCAGCGGTACGTTTAACTCACGTTCCAACGGGTATAGCGGTCGAATGTCAGGATGAGCGGTCGCAACATCGAAATCGCGAACGGGCTATGGCACTACTGCAGGCAAAAATTCTTGACATTGCACAGACCGAACAGAGAAGTGAACAGGCACGGATGAGGAAGTCACAGGTCGGTAGTGGCGACAGGTCTGAACGCATACGAACGTACAACTTTCCTCAAGGACGTATCACGGACCATCGTATCAATCTCACCGTCTACAAACTTGAAAAGATTCTAGCAGGCTCAATGGACCAAATCATTGAACCTCTGATTCGGGAAAATCGGGCTGATCAGCTCTGTAAATTTCGAGACGATACGGAAAATGAAATCGTCGATTCGTGAAACAGAAAACGTTCATGGTCATGAAACGATATCTTCTTGTCTGCAAAGGGCACGTAAGGTATTGAACCGCGTTGATGCGGACGTGCTAACGAGCAAAGCACTCAACGTCAGCCATTCATTCCTCCACGCGTATCCGGAACACTTTGTCACTTCATCGTCATACTTAAAACTTCAGCATTGGATTGATCGTAGGCAATCGGGCGAACCAGTTGCACACATTCTGGGCGAGAAAGAGTTCTGGTCCCTTACTCTGAAAACTCCACCCGGTGTGTTTATACCGCGACCTGAGACCGAGTTGCTCGTTGAAAGAGCGTTGACTTATATAAACGAAAATACGCGTGTACTTGACCTAGGTACGGGATGCGGTGCCGTCGCATTGGCGATTCGTTCGGAAATAGATACCTCCGTCACTGCCACTGATATCGAATCTACTGCCCTGGCAACATGCCAATCAAATATACGAACGTTGTCACTGCCCATTAAGGTCGTTCAATCGGATTGGTACGCTTCATTAGATGACGCCTTTGAAGTAATAGTTTCGAATCCACCTTACGTTGAACGCAGCCACCCATACCTATCCTCTGGAGACGTCAGATTCGAACCGTGCAAGGCATTGGTAGGCGGCGATGATGGTCTTTCGGGGTTACGCGCCATCATCCACACGGCCCCAAAGTTTCTGAATGAATACGGGAATCTGATTGTTGAACATGGTTACAACCAAGCCGAACCGGTCCGTCAACTGTTCCTGGATGCGCATTTTGTCGACGTCACCACTTCGACTGACTTAGGCGGTATCCCGCGAGTTACTGAAGGAATGAAACGATGAACGACGCGGAATTACTACGATACAGCCGTCAAATCATGCTTCCAGAAATTGAGATTGGAGGACAGGATCAGCTATTGTCATCAAAAGCCTTGGTGATTGGCTTAGGAGGGCTAGGATGTCCCGTTTCTATTTACTTAGCTGCCAGCGGTGTTGGTCAGCTCGTTTTGATGGACGACGATCGCGTAGATATTAGCAATCTCCAGCGACAAATCGCCCATACAGAAAAATCGATTGGAATGTCGAAAGTTGACTCTGCCGCACATGCTATCAAACAGCTGAACTCCTCGGTACGATTGGATTGTATTCCCAGACGTCTAGATGGTGATGCTTTAAAAGCGCTTATTCATAGCGTAGACGTCGTACTCGATGCAACGGATAATTTTTCCAGCCGACATGAGATCAACGACGCATGTCTATACGAGCGTACGCCACTCGTCTCAGGTGCCGCGATTCGATTAGAAGGACAAATCGCGGTATTCGACTCTAGGAAAACGGATTCTCCTTGCTACCGATGTCTTTATCACAACGCCAGCGATGTGGAGTTGAGCTGCGCAGAAAACGGTGTTGTTTCTCCTTTAGTGGGGATCATTGGTACCATACAGGCCATGGAAGGAATTAAACTATTGGCAGAGTTTGGTGAACCACTTACTGGATATGTTCTTTACCTTGATGCGAAACGCATGGACTGGCACAAGCTCAAACTAACTCGAGACCCAAATTGTCCCTCGTGCGCTCAATATCTTTGAAACGAAAGTTTGAGCACAATTCGTCAACGACCGGGCCTGCTGCCTTAGATACTTCATTTACGCCACAGTAATCCGAGACCTGCCGTACTTCCATACCTATCATTCCGCACGGATTTATACCCAAGAAGGGCATCAAATCCATCGAAATGTTGAGGCTTATACCGTGGTAGGTACAATGTCGTTTAATTCGTAAACCAAGAGCACCGACTTTGTTATTGTATACGTAAACACCTGGATTTCCAGGAATCCGGCCAGCTTTAATACCCCACTTCGCCAAGGCATCAATCATAGATTGCTCCAAACTATTCACCAGTTGATGGACGTTAATGCGCATCCGTGCTAGGTCGAATAGGACATATACAACAAGCTGTCCTGGACCGTGATAAGTCACCTGCCCTCCCCGGTCAGTAACCACTATTGGAATTCCATTGGCAGTTAAAATGTGGTCATACGAGGTATTCTGGCCAAGCGTATAAACTGGCTCGTGTTCGGTAATCCAAATCTCGTCAACAGTCGAGGCCGTTCGCAGCTCGGTAAAACGGCGCATGGACTGCCAAACCGGCTCGTAGACAGTTCGACCTAATTCCCGGACGCGGACGCTTGATACCGAGGAAGCTCTATTCGTTATCGCTTTCAAAAAAACTCAGCATCGCATCTTTCATCTTGGAAAAGAACCCGGCTTCACGTACGTCTTCAAGTGCTAGAAGAGGCAACGCTGTGATTTCACTTTCATCCAAAAGCACTCGAAGACGTCCTACATTCTCACCTTTCTTGATTGGTGCTTCTACCCTGTTGGGAAGGTCGCGGACCGCCTTTAAATCTGTATACCGCCCCCGTGGTATGGTCAATACCAAGTCCTGGCCAATGCCCAGCGAAAGCTGATTAGTCACCCCGTAGTACACCCGCACGGGATCGAACGAATCGTCAGTCGAATAGATTTTTCTCGTTTCGAAATTGCGGAACCCATAGCTGATCAATTTGCGCGTCTCACGCGTACGAACTTCTTCGCTATCCGTGCCCATCACAACACTTACCAACCGCATACCATTCCGCACGGAAGAGGCCGCTAGACAGAAACCAGCCTCTTTAGTATATCCCGTCTTAATTCCGTCTACCGTTCGGTCCAAACGTAGCAGGCGGTTGCGATTACTTTGCTGAATTCCGTTGTAAGTGAAGTCAAGCTCAGCATAGAGTCGATATTGGTCCGGATGCTCATTGATTAACGCACGACTAAGTAACGCCATATCTCGCGCGGAAGAGTAGTGTTGTTCGTCGGGTAATCCCGTTGAATTCATGTAACTTGAGTTGCTTAATCCGAGACGTTCCGCGTATGCATTCATCATGTCAGCAAATGCATCTTCGGAACCTGCAATATGTTCGGCGATTGCTACGCTTGCGTCGTTGCCAGACTGAATAACGATACCTTTTAGCAAATCTCCTACTTTCACCGAAGTCCCCTCACGAATGAACATCTTGGAGCCTTCGGTTTGCCATGCATTGACACTGACTTTGACGAGATCTTCTTCCAAAAGCCGCCCAGCATCAATTTCCTTCGTCGCTACGTAATGCGTCATGATTTTTGTCAAGCTAGCTGGCGGTATCGATTCATCGCTGTTGAACTCCATCAGAATCGTTTGAGTATCCGCATCCATAAGAATGTAACTGCGAGCCGCGATGTCCGGCGCACGCGGCATGACCGGAATGTCTTGAGCCCATACGATAGATGCGCACATCAACGCGGAAGTTGTAATCGTCGTTAATACCCTCACAGCATGGTTACTCCGTGACTAGAATGGATACAGATTGTGCGTGCATAAGAAGCAACGCCTTGACGCGCTTGACAGTATCTAACGTTGAATATGGACCAAGCCGAATTCGATAAGAATCGGCGTGGTCCATTGGAACGATCTTGGGTGCTGAGGCAAAGATGCTTTGCATGAATGCAAAAAGCTCGTCAGCTTCGCCTCTACCTCTCACTGCGTCGGTTTCCACAAAATACCGCCCTCTTACTTCATCGCTATCGGGTCCCACCGCCTCAACGCGAACATCCGTTATTCCTTTATCTGCAAATCCTAGTTTCACAGCAGCAGCATACGACACGTCCAAAATCCGACTGGATTTGAACGGACCGCGATCGTTTACTTTTACGATCGTTGACCGGCCGTTATCCAAATTGGTTACCCGTACAAAACATGGTATCGGCAGGTGTTTGTGTGCGGCCGTCAGTGCATACATATCATAGACTTCACCACTTGACGTCGTTCGTCCATGAAATTTAGTCCCATACCACGAAGCAAGGCCTTCTTCAGCATATTCGTCATCGATAGCTTTCCAGACTTCATAAGTCTGTCCAAATTCAGAATAGGGATTGTTACCGATTTTACTAAGTTCCATCTTAGTGACTGTAGGATTTGGCAGTAGCTCTAAACCAGAAGGTGGGTTCAAGGGCACATCATCGACTATGTCAGTCTCCTCGTAATTGACTAGTACTTTAGTGGAAGCCGACACGTTGAAAGACTTGCAAGAGCATACCGCTCCCACCACCAGCGTGACTGCAAGGATATGCACGTAAATTAGCATTTAATGAGTCAACGGTGGATTGAAATTCTCGATATCTAATTCGGCCTCTAATTCCATCGCAAGCTGAGATACGGCTAATGCATACAATGCACTGTGGTTATACCGAGTTATGACGTAAAAATCGTGGAAACCGAGCCAATACTCCGGCCTGTCTTCCGCTTCCATAAGGAACAACGCCGCCGAGCGATTTTCGTCGCTCACGATATTCAATCCGATAGATTTCCATTCTTTTAGGGTGTAACTTGGTTTCAATCCTTTATTTGCAGTTTCAACCAATGCTTGGTTGCCCTCATCAACCTCAGTTTGCAAAACAACGGTCTCACCACCGCGCCAATCATGGACCGAAAAATAGTTTGCGATGCTACCAATGGCATCGTTCACGTTAATCCAAATATCACGCTTAGAGTCGCCATCGAAGTCAATTGCAAAATGACGGAAACTAGACGGAATGAACTGTCCAATGCCCATTGCCCCTGCATAGGAACCTACCAAATCTCGAATCGATATTTCAGAACCGACATCTGTCTCACTTCCCGTCAAGTTGCATGAATCCTTTGCGGTAAACGGTTTAACGCGCTCCTCACAAGCTAACAATAGAAATTGTTCTAATTCCTTTCGAAAAAAAACAGCGCGCCTGGGATAATCAAACGCTAACGTCGAAATCGCATCGATAACTGCGTAATTACCGAGAACACGGCCGTAATCCGTTTCCACGCCTATAATCGCTACGATAAGAGCCGCTGGCACATGGAACTTATCTTCAGCCGTCTTAAGAATATCCTTATGTCTACGGTAAAAAGTCACGCCTCGATCAATGCGCTCTCTCGTAATAAAATTTTTGCGATATTCAGCCCAAGCTTTAGATTCCGCCGGTGCCTCCATAATTTCGATGATGCGCGGGTTTAGTTCTACCTTGCTAAAAACTTGCCTGAGTACTCTTTTGTCAAATGCATGTTCTTTGACCATCTCATCAATGAACTCAATCATATCTGACCTAAGCTTGGCTTCAGCAAAAATGGAAAGCGCAAAGCTACAAGCTAGGATTCCAACAGTAGTACGTAGTACCCAATACATGGCCGTTACCAACCCTTATTTTTGTGTACAGCCATTACGATACCTAGTCCACCCATCAACGTGAGTGCGGAGGTTCCGCCATAACTGATGAACGGTAACGGCACCCCAACTACCGGAAAGATCCCTAACACCATACCGACGTTTACCACAACATATGTAAAAAAAATCAAGGTTAACCCGCTGGCGGCTAACTGTCCAAACCGGTCTCTCGCTTGCGTTGCAATATAAAAACCGCGTGCAAATACGCCAAAATACGCTATCAAGAGTAGTGCGGTAACGACAAAGCCGAATTCTTCCGCAATGACTGCAAGAATGAAGTCCGTATGACTTTCCGGAAGAAAGTCCAGCTGACTCTGCGTTCCCTGAAACGCTCCCTTGCCGAGTAAGCCGCCCGACCCAACGGCGATTTTAGACTGGGCGATGCTCCAACCCGCACCAAGTGGTTCGCGGTCTGGATAAAAAAGCGTTAGTAGTCGTTCCTTTTGATATTCATGAAGTAGATATATCCACGCTAACGGAAGTAATGGAATAAGTCCCGCAACCGCGCCGACAATCCACCGCCAATTTATGCCAGCAAACACCAGCATGCCACATCCTAGTATCACGAGAAGCATGCTAGTACCCAAATCCGGTTGAAGCATAATCAATACAACGGGAACACCAATAATCAATACGCATACGCATAATTCCAGAAAATTTAGCGGATATTCTCGTTTGCCTAAATACCATGCCAACATTAGTGGTATCGCAATTTTCATGACTTCCGACGGTTGAAAGCGAGGCAGTAATGGCAAATCAAGCCACCGCTGCGAACCCTTAACACTGATACCGAAAAAAATCACGACTACTAGTAACAATACTGAAACCGTATAAATAATTGGAATCCAACGGATGTATAGACGAGGCACAAACTGCGCTGCTACAATAAGCACCAGAAACGCCAATCCCGTTCGAATCACGTGATTGATGAATACGTTAAGATCACCCTGAACCGCACTGTATAGGACCACTAATCCAAATCCAGCTATACCAAGCAACAACACGAAAATGGGGCCATCGCCCACTCGACGTCCGAAATCTGGCATGAACGAGGCGTATTCAGAAGGCAGTTGATTCATAGCCGTATTTTTAACCATCTCACGTGCCGTGCACTAAGACCTAGTAGACAAATGTGCGTCAATGACTTTCCGAGCTATAGGTCCAGCAACACTACTGCCACCTCCACCGTTTTCGACTAGAACCGCAATTGCAATTGTTGGGTTTTCAACGGGTGCAAAAGCAATAAACCAAGCATGTTTTCGCAGATGTTCTTCTATCTCTTCTTCGTTATACTCCTGATTTTGCTCAATACTGACGACTTGCACAGTACCTGACTTCCCGGCCATGCGATACGGAATATCCAGCCCTATATGTGCCCAAGCAGTGCCATTGTTGCCGTACCCCATGTCTCCACGATGGACCACATCTTCCATTGATCTAATCATCAATTCCCAGTCTTGGGGGGTAGGGCCATTAATAACGGGAAGTGGTTCCAAATCCTTGCGCGATATCAATTCAGTCTCGCTTGCATAAAGCATATGTGGTCTAATGGGACGACCTCGATTGGCAAGCAAGGCGACATAAGCAGCAAGTTGCAAGGGTGTGACTAAGATATCACCCTGACCGATACTAATATTGAGGTTATCACCCGGATACCATGCCTCACCTTTAACTGCTTGTTTCCATTCGGCATCCGGCATCAATCCCACATTTGCATCAGCAACGTCAATCGTATTTATTTTTCCTATCCCAAACTCGCGAGCAAATGGAGCCAGATAATCGATCTCCAATCTCGTGCTCAGAGTATAGAAATATACATTGGATGATCGATAAATAGCTCGTCGCATATTGACTGCACCATGACCACCGGAGCTGCCTTGTCTCCACGTCCAATCGCGATATATTCGTTCGTCTTGACGCAGACGGAATTCCCCATTGTCGATGATAGTTTCGTTCCATGACGCTACATTTGCCGAGAGGGCCGCTAGAGCCACAAGCGGTTTAACCGTGGACCCTGGTGCATACTGACCCTTGATTGCGCGGTTGTAGAGTGGCTTATCTTTTGAATTCGCTAGTGCGTTGTATCTCTCGTGAGAAAGACCGACAACAAATTCTGATGGGTTGTAACTTGGTTTACTAGCGAGCACCAAGATACCACCAGAGTTTGGATCAAGTGCAACGACTGCACCCCTACGGTCACCAAGTGCTTCATCAGCGACTTGCTGAAGACGTGTATCCAAGTGGAGCGTTAAGTTTTGTCCGGATACGGGCAAGTACGTGCTGATCTCCCCAACTACGCGTCTTCGAACATCCACCTCGACTTGGCGAAAGCCAACCAAGCCATGCAATGCATTTTCGTAGAACTTCTCGACACCATGACGGCCAATGAAGTAAGTTTGGTCATATTGAATTGGATCTATCCTCTTCAGATCGCCTACCGTTACTCGTCGTACAGATCCCACTGCATGAGCCGTCAATGGCCCCAAAGGATACTCTCGAACGACTTCAGTGGTAACAATCAGTTCGGGGAAACGGTATCGATTTACCGCGAGTGATGCAATTTCAGTCTCATTTAGATTACGTTTTAGCGTGACTGGATAGTAGTGATTGTGTGCTTGGTGCCAACGTTTCCAGAATTCATCGACGTGAAAATCCTGCAATCCAATCCACTCTTTAATCGAGTTAAGCAATACCTCAACATCTTCTACATGTTCTCTAACAACCGCAAGTGTTAATACTTGGCGATTGTCCGCCAAGAGCACACCATGACGGTCATAAATCAGCCCGCGCGGCGGCGGCAGGACCTGCATTTCGATCCGATTATGCTGGGAGCGCGTTGCGTATACGTCGTGGTCGATAACCTGCAACTGCACCAGTCGTCCAACGAAAACAAGCATCGTGAACATCCCAGTGATCCCAACCCAAAAGATTCGATGTATAAAACGGCGACGACATCCGCTGCTGGTCTCGGTGTCGGTGGGAACGTTATTCTTCATGCTCGGTGATATGGATGGCCTGTAATGATCGTATGGGCGCGGTAGAGTTGCTCACAAACCGCAATCTGTACTAGATCATGCGGAAAGGTCAGGCGGGACAGAGACCAGACTATATTAGCGCGTTCACGCATCTCGTTGCTGAACCCGTCCGAGTCACCGATGAGCAGAGAAATATCCTTACCGGAACAACGCCAGTTCTCGTACGTACGAGCAAATTCCATACTGGAGTATAGGTTCCCTCGTGGATCTAACACCACATACAACGATCGTTCATCAACCCTTCGCAACATACGCTTTCCTGGGTTTCTCGAGGATTGCGCGAGATCGATCCAATCGAGAGGTGCGGCATACGCGAAGCATATGCAGCCACTCCGTCAGCCACCCACCGAGGAGCTCTACCAAATGCATATAGTCGCAGCTTCACCCTAACGATGCGGTGGCCTCATGTGCATCCCATAAACTTTCAAGGTCATAAAACTCTCGAGCATGAGATTGCATAACGTTTACAAGCGCGTCACCAAAGTCTACTAGTACCCACTCCGCTGTATCGCAGCCTTCCACTCCATTCACAGCTATGGACCTTGATTTTGCAAATTCCAACAGGCGGTCCACCAAGGCAAGTACATGCCGATTCGAAGTGCCAGTCGCGATGATCATATGATCCGTTAAATCTGAATAACGCGATACGTCGAATATGGCTACATCGTGTGCCCTCAGCAAATCCAAGGTTTCTAAGATTCCAGCCGTGAGATCCCCTTGTGATGTCAAATAAAGGTACGCCTCCGATACAAACTATATTCAATTATATAGTTGAGTACGCTGTTCGGCACCCATTGAGATACGTCCTTTCCCAAAAAAAGTGTCTTTCGGACCTCAGTAGCGGAGATATTGAGCATTTCAACCCTCAAAACATAGTACTGACCATTGCGATAGAACAATTGTTTTTTGTCTTCTGTCGCTTCGAAACCGATGGGAAGTTCCATATCAACAGTATTAGGACGTTGGGCCGCAATGATATTCATTAACTGCGGAAGTTTTTTAAATCCGTGCCATCTCGAGATACTTGAAACGGCATCTGATCCAAGGATCCAAGTGACTGGTTCTGGATTCTGCGCACGTATCAACCTCAGCGTATCAATGGTTTTTGTCACGCCATCCCTTGCCAATTCTATATCTGACGGTTCAAGGTGAGTGTAATCGCGGCAAACGAGCTTTAGCATACTCCAGCGATGTTTCACACTTGCATGTGGCTTAGACCTGAGTTGCGGATCTGGTGCGAGCATTAACAGAATTGTTGTATTGCCCAAGGCCTCCGATACCGCATTTGCAACGTGAAGATGACCAGTATGGATGGGATCGAAGGTGCCGCCGAGTATGGTAACCAATAAAGTCGTATCTCTCCATGCCCGCACACAACAAACTGCTATGTAGTCAATCTTTCAAGACTAACCGGTCTACAGACGTACAGATTCATCAATAAATATCCCAATTCCATATTGAGTCTAAACTCAAAACCGTCGGCGAATTGCGTTGAAGCATTCACCGTGGAGGTCAGCGAATCAGTCTCAGCCAGACACCGTTCCGCACGTTGGTCGATAGTCGTCGCTGACCATCATACACGGTATGCTGCTGCCGTATCGACTTACCCGTTTCATTGACTTTGTCCATAACTAGAACTACCGATGACAGTGCTTATATACTTCACGTGCTAGTCTTGCGTCTACTTCATGCTGTCGTAAACATAAATTAATATGTAGATTGGCATGCTCAGATCATCACGTCAAACGTATCAAACTTTTGGATTGAGACTCTAAGCATTCTTTCAGCAATTTGACGATTCACCCAAAGTACCTACGTGGCGTTGTAACTCCGTTCGTTTTGAGATTCACTATCCAAACGACCGCTATCGATTGTTTGGCTAGTTGTCAACGTGTAGTACGATAAACATCATCTAAACCGGATCTAAATGTTTAATTAGTTGGAATTGAAGACTCATTGGCAAAGCACTCAATCAGTCTTTACCGCTTCTGAATTACGCTCGTGAATTCGTTCTACATAATTGGAATTTGGGTAGTACAACAGGTCCGTTGTTGAAGCCAGCTGAACAATATTTTCGTTTAGCGATGTTACGCAAGCCCATCTACGACGCATCCGGTTCATACATCCAGTGGAATCAATGGCCATCGACCCTACCTTATAAGGGTGTACGCATCCCCAGACTTAACATAGAGTGTCGTGACTTCGCTGGTCACGTTCAGCGGTATTTCGTCAAGCAATCCACCACTACTTAAGCGCAAGTGGAATGCACATTTGTCCAATTTGACCACTGGATGGCCAGCAACTCAAATCAGTCGTCATATTTGATTGGATCTGAAAGCCTAATCCTTGCGGAAGCACTTACGCAAACATGATCGATTTTCAAATCCGAGAAAATTAGCTGATCAATGGCTGATCCACTCACTTATCCTTTAGCTACATCAATGTTATCTTGGTTTGTTTTCAAGATTTTCGAGCGATAGCTACTGATCGAGTCTACAATCTCCATCAACGCTTAGCTTAGCTGTTTCCGCCACAGATGCAAAAATAATCGACAGTACTGCAAACTGGCCTCTATCAAGGCATCACCGTCATGAGTCATGATTAGTAATCAGATGCAGAAGACAGTTTCTGCGTTAATTACTGTCCTACAATGTCCGCTAGTAGCCTTAGACGCTCGTGTGGACCGCTAACTTCAAGCAATCGCTGTTTCGTGCCACTATCGAAACCGATGTACTGAGACAAGCGCATGCTTACATCCCGCGCATCACCAAAATCTGTTTTGAACCCCAAGTTAAGAATCCCCGGATAGATCTTATAGTAACCCCACAGTGCCTGAGCAAGTGGCCTTTCATCTTCCTTGATTGGCGATTTCTTTTCTTCTGCGAGAAAATCCACAAAACCCATCAGTAAACAGTCCTCCCGTTCCCATGTATTACGAATTCGGATACGAGGTCCACCTTCTATCGTTACTTTATACGTATTATGGGGTGTAGACTTCACCGATGTGATCACCGCAAAAGAGCCAATTTCACAAACTTTGGGCGTGAACGAGCTGTTCCTGTTGTACACTTCATCACCTTGGCGGATAAGCACGATCCCAAAACTCGTATTGGTTTCACGACATCGATCCAACATGGCCACATATCGTTGTTCGAAGACATGTAAAGATATACGGCATCCTTGAAAAAGCACTGTTCCAAGTGGAAATAACGGTAATTCGATGTTCCCTAGCATTTTCGTTCTAAATCTCTTTCACTATCAAAGACCAATACAATCTCAACATTCCTTCTTATTATGACAATCATCATCCTGAAGTGTTTGGAGATTTTCTACATATTGTTGCACTGGCGTTAATCCAAGGTGTTACGGAATTCCTGCCCATATCGAGTTCAGCACATCTCATCTTGCTTTCACAATTACTCGGATGGCCAGACCAAGGATTAACTTTCGACGTTGCAGTGCACCTTGGATCACTCGTAGCCGCGATCACATACTTTCGGCGCGATCTCATGGCTTGTGCTACCGGCCTTTTTGAGGCATTGGCCTCCCGGCAAAACAATGAAGACGCTTATTTTGCATTCAAGCTTGCTCTGGCAACTACGCCAATTGCTATTGCAGGAATTTTGCTAAAGCCGCTTGTTGGAACGAATTTGCGATCTGCCGTGGTTATTGCAATGACGACATTAGGTTTCGGTCTTTTACTTGGCATTGCAGATTTAAGAAAACAAAAATCAACCGGTGAAGAAAATAGGCAAGTCAGCTACCTACAGGCATTCATTATCGGTTGCCTTCAAATCTTCGCACTAATACCTGGTGTATCTCGTTCAGGTGTCACAATTACAGGTGGTCTATTACTTGGAATTGGACGTGTTACCGCCGCCCGTTTCTCATTCCTGCTTTCTATTCCTACGATTCTCGCTTCTGGCGTGCTCACGGTTTGGCATGAATTACCAACGATCTCCGCTGATTCGGCAGCAACATTTTTGTTAGGTTTTGTAATCTCGGCGGCAAGCGCGTACTTGTGTATTGATCTTTTTATCCGTTGGATAGAAAAAATTGGGATGCTTCCATTCGTCGTGTACCGTATTGCGCTGGGATTAATAATCTTCGCTTTCACATGATCACCATTGAAAGCGTTAATCATGTCGCAATATCGATCGGTAATGTCGATCGGTAATGTCGGTTCGCTATTTCAGCTCTGTGAAGCATCAGGATTCGATCGACGACACGAACTCATCCGTTCTGTAACGATTTGGAGAGCAAGGATTAAGAGGGAACTACCGGCTTAAAAGGGAATATCGTCGGACGTTAGCCCCGTATCAACGCTAGGTTCCGAATCCGAGCTGGAAGTTTGGCTAGTCTCTCCCGACCGGTAGTTGCCTCGGTATCCTTGGTCGCCTGCCTGGCTTTCCCGGTTGCCGTAAGAATCCTGACTGTTAGAACGGCTCCCCTCTTCTACGTCAGCTCCACGTCGACTAAGTATCATGAGGTCGCGCGCATTAATCTCGGTTGAGTAATGCCGCTGTCCTTCGCGTTCGTAAGTATGTGTTCTAAGTTCGCCCTCAATATAAACGAGCGAACCTTTCCGAAGATATTCGTTGGCGATTTCGGCAAGGCGCCCGAAACAGATAATATTGTGCCACTCCGTGGCCTCGTTCATTTGATCGCTTTCCCGATCGCGCCATTTCCTCGTTGTAGCAACGCTGAAACGCGCCAGTGAACTGCCACTGCTAGTGGAACGTAGTTCGGGGTCCCGGCCTAAATTGCCGATGATAATTGCTTTGTTGACCGAGTAGGTCATGACGAAACTATGGCTACCTGAGTTAATGTAAATGTAAGTGTAAACCAAATACCCGCAACATGAGACAGATTTTTCACAGTTTCTTAAATAAGTGTTAAGCAGGCAGAACATAAACAGTTAATGAAACGATTCTTACCAATCGTTCTTGTATTGCTCTTCTGTTTCGGCATGTTGATCTATCCCGTGCTAAGGCTATAGTACTACTGGCTGCTTCCAAATTTACCGATTGGCACCATTGCTTTACTAATAATCATGGTTGTGCCTTTGATACCTCAGTTATTACAAAGACGTATGACGGAAAACACTGCAGGATTACTGAACACCATTTCTCTCACGTGGTTAGGCATCTATTTCATTTTGTTTCCGGTCGTCTTGTTCGTTGCACTATTGAGGCTAGCCATTCCTTTAAGCGATCAGATATGGGACGCATAGCATTGAGTCTCTAGTTTGCGATACCAACCTATAGCCTGATTAACGCTCAGCGCATTGTGATTCGAGAAGCGGTGCTTGGTAGTGAGTACGATGCAACTGGATGTTCGCTCATCCACATTTCAGACATCCACATCGGTTCGCGAAAACATAAGTATCTCGAGCGCGTCGTGCGAAGAATTCAAAAACTCGACTCTCATCCGACGGCAATACTGATTACAGGTGATTTGGTGGACGTATCCTTCGTTTCACAGACCGATTTAAGTGCGCTCTCCGAAATCACGGTACCAAGTTTTTTACCACGGGAAATCATGAACGATACGAGAACTGTGAAGAGATCATACGTTGGCTTCGTAATCTTGGTATCACGGTACTCCGCAACGAATTAGTAAACCCAGCGTCGTTTCCAATCGTTGGGTTAGACGACTCCGACAATCCAAACGTTGTGCAAGAGGGTCTCGCGGAAATATCTCCAGAAAACGATCGTTACCGTGTGTTGCTTTTCCATCGTCCGATCGACGTAACGGCAGCCGCGAACTGGGGTGCTCATTTAATGCTTAGCGGGCACACCCATAACGGCCCAATATTTCCGTTTGATTTTTTCGCACGCCACTCCCCCTCCCCTCAAAAAATTTGCGGCAGTTACGACATCAATGGAATGCATCTACAAGTATCGGCGAGCACGAGCACATGGGGCCGTTACTTCGGTTCGGGTCTCCTAATGAAATTACGCGGTTAGTGCTTCAATAAATGATAGATTATCGAGATCAATCCATCATCTGTCGCCAAGTATCAATGCTTTTTACGTTAAGGTAGGCATTCTGTGCCTTCGTCTCAGCCATCGTCGCACTTGGGACATGTCCATAATTGTGGCCAGGTAGTAATAACGTGTCGTCTGGCAACGACTTAAGCTTTTCCAAACTCCTATACATGTCGTCCGGGTCAGACCCAGGCAAATCAACTCGTCCACAACCGTTTATAAACAACGTATCGCCAGATACAAGCGTATGACGGATACGAAAACATTGTGAACCGGGCGTATGTCCTGGTGTATGGAGGAATTCAATTTCGACTTCGCCGATCTTGAGTACGTCTCCCGAATCCACTCTTGCGACATCTGATTCTGAGAGGCAAGTCACTTTACGAAGGCCATCCACTTCATGACGGTTCGCGTATACTTTTACCGGCAGTTTTGCGATTAGCTCTGCTACTCCTGCAATCTTATGACCAAACATTCCACCACCGACATGGTCGGGATGGTAGTGTGTTGCAAGCACGGCCTTTAACGTGTAGTCGCTTTTCTCCAAACGTGCAATAAGTTCATCGATGTCCCAAGCCGGATCGATTACTGCCACTTCGCGTGTCTCACGAAATCCCACAATGTACGTGAAATTTTGCATAGGACCGATTTCTATCTGCTCAATGATCAGTGGATTGCTTACGTCTAGTTGAAGCACAGGAGTTATGGTTCCTCAATGGACATGGACGCAAACCATTTAATCATATGATGATTCATACACGGTTATGACGTTACGTACATTGTGCGGATGTATCGACATCTAAACATCTATCCGTACAACTGTTCGAAACTAACGATGGATGCTCATCGTACCGGGTACTAGAAGACCGTTGAGATGTACTTTAGCTATGGAACGACTCGTGAACGAACGCTTTGTGAAAATATTAAAACGTCACGAACTGCGGATGCATTCTAGCCCGGAACGGACTTCGAAGCTTTCTACAACCCGAGAACACTGTGTCATTCGGAAGACCCGCATCTAACCGAATACTCCGCTCCAGCAGTACTACTTTCTCTCGTTATTTTTCCAGTGCACACTTCCGGTACTGTAAACCATGACTTGGCAGTTAGAATGGAAACGCATGAGCTCTGGTCGTCCATTCCTGCGTGACATTAACGACTGAGAACCGTTTGCAATACACCAGTCTTACCAAGGATTGCACCCCGTCGACATATCATCCGGTCGTAGCCATCTGCGCCCGTGCTGGCGCGGTTCCGAGCCACTGTTGAGTTCGTTAAACATTTGTTCCAGAGCATACAGAACCTTGTACAGCATTTTCGGGTTTGAAAGCACAGGATTCCTCTCAATAGATCCGACCACATACCCAATAGTTGTAATTGTGCATTTTGAATGCATAATTACAAATAAATTGATCATTGCCACGACTCCAGCAAATTACACGGACAGTATAGATGGTTTTATTTAATAAGATTTATTAGCATAAATGCATATGTTAATAGGTTAAAGTGCTCATGAATCTGGAGCTACCTGTTAAATGAACAAGTACATCAGTCGCTCATTAGAGCCGGTTCTCAAGAAAGCCGTTTCAGAATTTCCCGTCGTTTTTTTGACCGGTCCGAGGCAGTCTGGGAAGACTACACTCCTACGACAACTATTTGGTGAAAGATTTAGGTACGTCTCACTTGACCAGCCTGATATTCGCATAAGCGCATCGGAAGACCCTCGAAGTTTTCTAAAAAAATTCTCTAGCCCCGTTATTTTTGATGAAGTCCAACACGCACCAACGCTCCTTCCATACATCAAACAAATCATTGAAGAGGACCGTCAAGAAAATGGCCAATACCTTCTAACTGGATCTCAGAATCTTTTACTGAATGAAAACATATCCGAATCATTAGCGGGGCGTGCCGCCGTTCTTAAGTTGTTACCGCTTTCTCGAAGAGAAATCGAGCTTCAACCGGAACTTGCAATCCGCTGGGAACGAGCTGACTCTACACAATCAATATCGTCCCTAAATTTCGACGAGATGTGGAAAGACTTCATTCGTGGGGGATACCCTGAGCTCGTTGTCGAACCGGATAGAGATTTAAATCTTTGGCATGCAAGCTACGTGCAAACGTATCTTGAGAGAGACGTGCGCACCCTGCGACAAGTTGGGGATCTAACGCAATTTCAGAGTCTTATTCGCGTATTAGCGGCACGGTCTGCTCAACTTCTGAATCTAGCGGATATTGCTCGCGATCTTGGTATTGCTCTAAACACCGTCAAAGCATGGCTCACGGTACTTGAGGCTAGCTACCAAGTCATGATACTCCGCCCATATTTTACCAACATCAAAAAGAGGTTGGTTAAAACTCCGAAAATGTACTTCATGGATGTAGGCACACTCTGTTACCTTTCGGGTATCAAGGACCCTGAGCATGCGGCCTTAGGACCAATGGGTGGAGCGATTATGGAAACTGCAGTACTCTCAGAAATCATACGTACGTCAGTGCATCAAGGAATAGAACCACAGGTATATTTTTGGAGAACGAGTACCGGGAAAGAGGTGGATTTCGTAGTCGGAACACGCAATAAGGTCGTGCCATTAGAAGTAAAACTTTCGGCTACGCCACATCCAAGAATGGCTTCAGGGATCAAATCGTTTATGCACGACATGCAAGATGCAGCAATACCAGGTTATATAGTACATCCAGGAGATACGGAACTCCCTCTTGGACCCGAAGCCAGTTCACTACCCTTTTCTTCTCTGTAATGAAAACTCTGGACTCCCTCTGATGCCTGGGAGAATTTTGCAGAATCGCCCACTGGTCATTGAGTTCTAAAATTTAATTTCTCCAAGCTGCACCATAGTCGTTTATTTCTTACATCTTATAAAACATACTCATCCACTTTATCACATTGTATATACAATGTTCTTATAATCCTATCGTAGTTCATCATAGTAAATCATGCTTAATGACTGAAATGGAACATCTTGATGCAGCAAGAAACGATGGATTTTTGGCTTGGTAGGCCCCCGCTTTGGCACGGATGAAGCACGTCTCGAGACGACCGGTCGCTGGTGAGAAGGACAACTACCGTCTCGACTGCTGGTGGAGGTGGCCACAGTGCACGATCCTTTGCCCGACAAAGTGAAAGGGTTTTGTTACGGTGCTCACGCCAACTCGCAAAAGGTCATGGTCATATATCTTGAAGTTAAAAGTAGCGTACCAAGCTCACGTTCAGACTTGTTTTGCTTGATGACACACTAGCCGGCCCTTTTACTCCCTGCTCCGGAAGGTCGGTGACCCATTCGTCCTCTAGGTAGTCCGTGTATCGCGCGTCAATTTGCAAACCAGTTCGACCGGTCAACGAAAATCCAAGACCCGCTCCGGCAGTCCAAGCCATAAGCTTGGGATTTCTCGTAAAGCTGGCGGATTCAAACTGGTCTTCTTCGCAAACATCAGGCAAGAAACAGCCCCGAAATCTAGCCACTAATTCAGCTTTAGATTGTCTTACACCAGCGAGGATAAATGGCGACAGCTCCAGTGTTCCGAACGCGCTTACATACAAACCGTATTTAATCGTCAGACCAATCTCGCTTTCAGATCTCAATGCCCATGTCTCGGGACAACTTTCACCCATGAGGTTGCATCCAACCGATTCTCTAACGCCTGTTAGCGCACCTTCTATATCTGGGGAGCCCAGTGCAATCTCAGCTTGAGCTGACCAATACGAACTTTCGTCGCCTAAATTTGCACGATAGCCGATGAATGCATTGATCGTTACTGGCGTATCTTCAGCAGTGTCGCTGTCGTGAAGTTTTTGTTCACGATTGTCTACAGTCTGCTTATAGATTGTTTCTATCGAACTGAGACTACCGTACGTCCCAATAAAGAAGCCATTGGGTTCTCCTTGAGCGGATAGTGAAAAAGCCAAGACCGAACCAAAGCTAGAGAATATTAGTATTCTCGAAGCACGTTGAATCAACATAAGGGGCTTATTCTCCAGTAATTTCCAGCGAGTTGTGAACTGCTAGTTTTAATAGGATTTTTGGCTGTTTTCGGTCTATGGTTTTCGCGAACTTTTGTCATTTTCCGGGCTATATAAATTGGGACACGTCATCAAATTGGAGTTGGAAAATTTAGTTAAATTAAAGAGATGTACACCCATCCCTTGAACATACTGCCAGTATCCAGACATTTGCTCACTGGAAATTACCGCTTATTCTCCAACAGTAGTTCATTTCGCATCGGACGAAAACCAGGATAGAGAAGCAGTTAGTGAACAATCACCATACTCTGAATGCTAACACATGTAATTTTTTATACAGTCACGCATGCCAAAACGCAATACACTTGAACTGTTCCTAGCCACTCCTACCAACCCAAGCGTACAGCACCATGCTCAATCAAGGCTCAAGCAAAACAAATATGATTTGAACGACCTTCACCGTTACGAGTACTTACAACACCGAGCACATTCAAGTATTTAATCTATCACGAAAGATATGTTGGTCAATTTGCGATCCTTCTACGATATAGTGTAAGACCATCGCATGTGAGACGTACCAGCCGTATCTTATTACTTCACTACCGTCTCATTGTCCGGAAAAGAACGCTAAGCTGGTAAATCAAAGATTCTCCAGCTATCCGAATACGACGAGCAAAAAATTTACAACGACACTCTTTAAAGTTTTCAGACGACAGCTCGACACCTGAAATTGGATGTTTCGCTTGGCACTTAGCAATGCCATCTATCAACTATGCCTCTCACGCTAATATGACATTAATGTTTTATGATAGTGTCATTACATAATTTCAAACACTGAAAGTAACATGTCAAATTATCGATTGGGACTTGATCTAGGAAGCAACTCAATTGGTTGGTGCGCGATAGAGCTAGATTCAAATGGGAATCCGTGTGGTGTACTTGATGCTGGCGTTCGTATTCTGACACCGAATGAGGAAGCGGGAAGAGACCCTACGAGCAAGTCGTCGTTAGCTGCTTCAAGAAGAATAGCGCGCAGTGCCCGCCGTCGTCGCGTTCGTTTCGTACGCCGCCGCGATCGCCTTATGTCATTACTCGTTGAAAACGGCCTGATGCCGCGTAAAGAAAGTGATCGCAAAGCACTCGAAAAATTAGATCCGTACTGGCTAAGACAGCGTGCGTTAGACGAGAAACTTGAATTACACGAGATCGGTAGAGCTATCTTTCATATCAATCAGCGGCGTGGATATCGCTCCAATCGAATAGCGGACGCGAATAACAACGAAAAAAGCTCAATGAAAATGGGCATTCAAGAATTAAAGCAAAAACTTGAATACGAAGGTTGTAGAACGATAGGGGAATTTCTTGCGCGACGACATACTCCAGTACCAGAAACAATTCCATCCTACAATTCTTACGGATGAGTTACAAAACCTGCTCAATTACTTGATCATCCAACAGCGACCACTCAAACCACAGGATATCGGTCGTTGTACTTTTCGTCCCGCTAAGGATATTGATAGCTCTTTAGGCTTTGATATCGACTTAGGAGAAAGGGTACCTAAAGCGCATCCCTTGTTTCAAAAATTCCGGATCTTGCAGGATGTCAACCAGCTAAGGATATCTCGTCTAGGCATGCAAGAAAGGCATTTGACTTGCGAAGAGAGCGACAAAATTGTTTCACTACTCGAATCGCGACGGTCGAGGGTGGTTGAATTTACAAAATTACGAGAAGAGTTAAACCTTCCCGAAGATGCACGATTAAATTACGAACGTACGGAAAGGAAAGGGTTTACTTCAGACGAAACAGCGAGATTGCTCGCGAACAAAACAGCATTCGGGGCAAAGAAGTGGAAAGAGATTCCAAGCAATTTAAAAATTGAATGCGTGGAAAGACTAATCCAAATACAAAACGATGACGAACTACGCGATTGGATTATTAATCAATTCAACGTGACCGAAGAGCAAGCTGAATGCACCTCTGAAGTCAAATTAGTGAGCGGTCATGCACATTTAGGACGATCAATGATTAGGGATTTGGTTGACGCGATGAGCAATGAATCCACCGAGGCAGAGCATGACGATGTCGGACGGTACCAGAGATATCTTTCTTACGATGAATCGGTAGACAGAATTGGGCTGCATCACTCACATCATTCGCCTGAACTGAAAGAACTATTACCCTATTATGGGTCTGTGCTCCCGAATAACGTCATTTCCCGACCGTCAGCAGCAGAAGACAGTCAAGAAAGAATTGGTCGGGTACCAAATCCGACTGTGCATATCGCATTAAATCAAATTCGACTAATTATTAATCTGCTCATCGTTAAGTACGGAAAACCCGCAGAGATCGTGGTTGAGCTAGCACGCGAATTGAAACTAAGCAAAAACCAAAAAAACGAAATCAATAAAAAAAATAAGGAAAACCAAGAAAAGAACGCCAAGTACGACGAGGAACTGCGCAAGATTGGCCTTGAGAACACTACTCGCAACAGACTGAGGATGCGTCTTTATTATGAGCTGCCAGCTCATGAAAGAGTTTGCGTTTATAGCGGAGAGGTAATCCCTATGCACTCGCTATTCAGTGGGAATATTGAAATAGATCATATTCTCCCATATTCAAAAACCCTAGACGATAGTATCCAGAATAAGGTTCTTTGCACACGTTCTTCCAATCAATTAAAGGGTAATAGACCTCCTTCGGATGCTTGGACTGGAGAAAGATTGCAGGAAATTGCCGAGCGTGCTGAACGCGTGATCCCCGGCAAATCATGGCGATTCGCGCCTGATGCCATGACTGAATTTGGAGAAAAATCTGGCTTCCTGCAACGCCAATTACACGATACGCAGCACGTGTCTAGGTTGGCGCGAACCTACCTGCAACATATATGTGCGCACGTTAGTGCCACACCTGGCCGACTGACGGCCATGCTACGGGGCAAATGGGGCCTAAACAGCTTATTATGGCCAGATCACATTCATTTTAATACTAGTCAACCCAAGAACCGAAAAGATCATCGTCATCATGCAATAGATGCTTTCGTTGTCGCTTGTACTGATATAGGGTTGTTAAATCGAATTTCGAGAGAATCTGCACGCGCCGAAAAGCTTGATCTGGACCGATTGTTTCCCAAGGATAGTTTCCCTACGCCGTTTGAAAATTTTCGTACGGTATTAGAGGAGAAGGTCAACTCTCTAATCGTTAGCCATAAACCAGATCACGGATTGTCGAAAAATCAACCTGAATCAAGCTCCACATCGGGACAATTGCTTGAAAACAAAGCCTATGGACTAATTCGTGAGGAAGTCAATGGTACGGAATACAACTTGGTATACCGCCAACGTGTCGAAAGTTTGACTGAGAACAAGATCCGTCGAATTAGAGATAACCAAATTCGAAACGATTTATTAGCACATGTGCAAGACGGAAAGAATAGAAATCTGCCACTTAATCAGTCTCTTATCGAATTTTCGGAACGAACGGGAATGCGTCGTGTTCGAGTTTTGAAGAAAAAAGGAAATGTACGAGAAATTGTGCACGGCAATAAGTTTCGGAAGGCTTACGTTCTAGGCAACAACCATCGAATAGAAATTTATGAGACGCCTGACGGTGAATGGAAGGGCGAAGGTATTTCCGTATTTGATGCTAATCAGGCAGATTTCACTCCAAAGTGGCAATTGAAAAATCCAGAGGCAAAAATTGCTATACGAGCACATAATGGTGACTTGATAGAGGCAAACTTTGGTAAGGGATTGGAAATATTCAAAGTTTGTCGGCTTGAAGCATCTTCAAACAGATTGAGATTAGCCAAGCATAACGAAGGAGGGTCGTTAAATGAACGCCATGAAGACAGCAAGGACCCGTTTCGATATAAATTCACATCGTATTCCAAATTAAAACAAGCACATGCAATACGAGTAGTTGTGAACCCAATTGGACAAGTCCAAAGAGTAGGTACCTGCAATTGATTGGGCGAATCGTTGAAATCGAAAATTGTGGACGGCATCTCGAAAAATACCGAGGATTTTTAGTCATCAAAGAAGAACAAACTGAGATGGGGCGAGTACCCCTAGATGACATCTCGGGGCTAATTGCTAGTGCTCACGGTATCACGTATAGCAATAGTCTACTTGTAGCACTCGCAGAGAGGTGCGTTCCACTCGTAATTTGTGGAGCTAACCATCATCCCGTAGGATTTTTATGGACTGCAGATGGGCATCACGAACAAGCCGGCCGGATGTCAGATCAATTGTCTGCATCTAAGCCGATTCGAAAGAGAATGTGGTCAGAAATTGTTCGAGCGAAAATCAAACTCCAAGGTAGTGCCATAAAGGACATTGGTAAGAGTAACGCTAGGTTTGATGAGCTCGCCAAACGAGTTAGGTCAGGAGACCCTAACAATTGCGAAGCGCAAGCTGCTAGACACTATTGGCCAATTCTTCTTGGCCCCGCATTCCGACGTAACCGATTAGCATCTGGAGCTAATTCATTGCTTAATTATGGATACACAATATTGCGGTCCGCATCTGCTCGAGCAGTTATGGCTTCAGGTTTACATCCCAGTGTTGGAATCGCTCATAGACAGAGAGGGAATTCATTCGCGTTAGCAGACGATGTCATGGAACCATTTCGGCCCGTGGTTGATATTTTGGTACACGACTTAGTTCAACGAGGTGACACCAAACTTTATCGCGATACAAAAGCGTATCTCGCAAAAGTTTTAACTCTAGATATGCGTACCACAGATGGATTTAGTCCAGTAAGTGTATGTATGAACCGGTTGGTTTACTCAATGACACGGTTTTTTGCAGGCGAAACACGGTCCCTTGACCTTCCCCTAGCCATTCCCAAAATTGCACTACCGTTCAATCACTAATATAAGATACTCACACGGTGAATCGGCAAGCACTGAGTGGGTATCGGATGATGTGGCTCTATGTAATGTTCGATCTTCCAGTCGGCACAAAAAAGGAACGTAAGTTAGCCACCAAATTCAGGAAGGCTCTCCTTGACCAAGGATTCGAGATGGCACAATTTTCAGTCTATCTTCGCTTCGCCGAAAGCAAAGAAGCAGCGGAAACACATGTAAATAAAATTCGTAGAGAACTTCCCTCAAAAGGTAACATCCATATCGTGACCATAACAGACCGACAATATGCCAATGCATTTGTGTTTTCAGGTCGTAAAGAGGGAAAAAGCGTTCAGAAAAACCGATGCAACTCCAACTATTTTAGATTAATTAATGTGTTTTTTTTGTTGTTGAAATCCTCCGTAAAACCTGTGAATTCCTACGCTTACAACCGAGATCGAAGACCAGCCGCAACTGGTTCAAGTATAGCCGTTTAGAGATCGAAGACCAGCCGCAACCACTAGCCGTTTAGAGATCGAAGACCAGCCGCAACATGCACTTGCATCCGTTTAGAGATCGAAGTGATGGTGAGTATAGCCGTTTAGAGATCGAAGACCAGCCGCAACTATATAGCTAATATTCAACTGTCAAATTCAGTATAGCCGTTTAGAGATCGAAGACCAGCCGCAACCACTTGCTGTTGGGGTCTAGGCACCTTGGGATCAGAACTGGAGTACGGAATAACACCAAATTGACCGAAGATGCAACTCCGGTCAATTCGATTTTGTGCCCTCAATGGGGCTTGTTAACGGGTGGTCTTCGATCTCTAAACGGCTATGTTTTGATAACCACGAAGCAATTATGAGGGATGGATATTGAGTTTGTCAAATTGAGTGATTTTCAACGACTAAAAACGGAGCGATCGAATCCGTGCAGTGCATAAACTGTAGGGAATGCCTGCTTCATATGAAAAGGTCCGTGAAACAAGAGAGGGGGGGGGGGATTACTATCTATGACCCAACATCCATACCTCTAACCATCATCCTTAAAAATACACTCAAGTCCCCATAGATCCTTCTCATAGCTAAAATAGAATACCAATCTAAAGATTCAAACTATAAAAATTCCACAAACAAATGCCTTCTACTACAATTCTGGCGTAAATACTGTACTCTACGATCTTATATACACGAGCGTTATATGTTATATTGCGTTAGTTGTGGTACAATCAATAATCCGTCAAAGTAAATGTGATATTGCATCTCGTTCTTCAATGAGCTCTTGCTCAGTTGCTGTAATTTTCTCTCGACAAAATTCATTAAGTTCCCAATCAGACACGATATCCCAACTTCCATCCTTACAAGTACAAGGAAACGAAAAGATGAGCCCATCCTCTGTATCGTAGGCACCTTCCCCGAAAACTCCAATACTCACAATGCTATCCGTACCCGTAACCCAATCCCGCATATGATCAATCGCCGCATTCGCTGCAGAAGCCGCACTAGATAACCCACGTGCGTCAATAATTTTTGCACCGCGTTGCTGAATTGCAGGTATGAATTCGCTTTGGTACCAGGCCATGTCTACTAGGTCCATCGCCCTCTCACCTGAGACCGTTGCAGCAGTTATGTCCGGAAACATCGTAGTTGAGTGATTGCCCCAGATGGCCAGTGTTTTAATTTCCTCCACCGGTGCGCTCGTCTTTCTCGATAATTGCGCAATCGCCCGATTATGGTCTAATCGAGTCATTGCGGTGAATTGTCTAAAATCAATATCCGGTGCATTGCTCATAGCTATCAGACAGTTGGTGTTTGCTGGATTCCCAACGACTAAAACTTTTACGCCCTTTGACGCATGCTCATTTAATGCCTTACCTTGCACTGAGAATATTTCTGCATTAACCTCAATTAATTCCTTGCGTTCCATGCCAGGTCCTCTAGGCCGTGAGCCCACTAGCAGTGCGTAGTCTGTACCTTCGAATGCACTTTCCGGCTGGTCGGTTATAACAATATCTCGAACTAACGGAGATGCACAGTCGTCCAATTCCATCACCACGCCCTGTAATGCGTTCATTGCAGGAGGAATCTCCAAAAGGCGCAAAACAATCGGCTGTTCTTCACCAAACATCTCACCCGCTGCAATCCTAAACAGCAGCGCGTATCCAATCTGACCAGCGGCCCCTGTCACCGTCACACTTACCGGATCTTGCATTAGTTCTATTCCTTAATCTAGTGAGATTCAGCAAGGATTTTACTCAGTGTTACTACAATACCATATCCCCTATTCGTGATACCAAATGCCGCCGCGAATTAAGCTCAATATTTTTCGGACAAATGGAACTGTATTCGTCGACAGAATCTTTTGATTTAATTAGCCCAAGGCACAGTATTATTGCAGTTCTTTTGATCTTCCATCCATTTGCCGCGTTACACGTTAAGTGGACAATCGATATCTCCGCCTAATAGTATGGCTACGACTGTATTTATCGTGTCCACGGCAACGCAGACTTCTTCTGAACTGCGTCTCGTCTACGGTCTGATTGTTTCCGTGCGTGATTTCTAACAACGTGAAGTAGCCTTAACCATGTGTCCAAAAGTCTCAGCACAGATCCAATACGTGATTCTTATCTCTAAATTTTTAATTGATTTTATTTTCAGCAAATCCCGGAACTATTTTATGATTGGCGGGTTACATACTTTATACAACTAAAATACGGTTTAGAATGCTTAGGCTGCAAGATTCACTCGATATACAAAACACGAAACTCGTTGATGTTATCAACGACGTACCTGACGAAAAATCTGCACACGATTATTTAGCAAAACTTCGTAGGGAACGCAAGATTAGCTGCCCACATTGCGAAGCTAAGAGAAAAATTCATGCTTGTGAAACTCAAAAAGTACTCAAGTGTGCGACTTGCAAAAACCACTTTCTAGTGAGGACTGGCAATCTTTTCCATGGATCACCGTTAACATTGAAAAAATGGATTCTTGCAATTGGATTGTTTAACGAAGATTCAGAAAGTACGCCTTTGATGAGTTTGCATCAAAAAACTAGCACCGCTCAGAAAGCTGCTGGGCATATGTCGCATTACGCTAAAGCGAAGTTGAATCTTTCCGATTCAATTAACGAGCAGGAGAAAACTCCGCACCAAGCGTTTGCAGTTTTACATCCTCTGCAAAACTCGCTTCAGAAGATCTCACCTATAAAATGTTTATTGAAACCAACAGTTGTCAAAATCTATCATATCAGGAAAATCCCGAAGGATGATACAGAGAAGTGAGTGCTTGGATACTTTCCAATCTTAGCAACAGGAATATGCCTGACGCTTGTGGCTTCATCACATTTCGATGCTGATATGAAAAAAGTTAAGTTGCCTTGAAGCAATGGAGAAGCTGACCATATTCATACAGCAACTCCTTACCTGCTTCTTAGCCGGCTAAATTCTTACGATTCATCGTGCGTAGTGGCAGTAATTTCCAGTGAGCAAATGTCTGGATACTAGCAGTGTGTTCAAAAGATAGGTGAGCATTTCTTTGATTGAACTAAATTTTTTCACTCCAGTTTGATGACGTGCCCCAATTTATACAGCCCGGAAAATGACAAAAGTTCGCAAAAACCATGGGACGAAAACAGCCGAAAGTCCTATTTAAACCAGCAGTTCACGACTCGCTGGAAATTACTGGATCGCACCACGATCTGGGCCTTCCGCAAGCGACTGACGGAAGCCAGTGCAATGAAGGGTTGGCTGGCGACCTTCGAGCGGGTGCTGAGTGGGCCGGGTTATCAGGCGACGAGGGGTGGACAGGTGGTCGATTCGACGTTGGTCTCGGCATCTCGGCAGTGCCTCGATGTCTAGGAACGGGAGGCGACCCAGGAGGGACACCTCTATTTACTCGAAGCAAGCGGAGGTAGACAACCCTTATATCATTAAAAATCAAATATTTATATCGGGCATGATTCGTCAAAACAGCAATAAATAGAGGCACCCTAAAGAATATTCCCGTACACGAACTGTGCATACTAATTACGGAAACCCCTTCTCGCCTTCCTTCCGATATCAGAAATTCTATGTATTCAAAATTGAAACTTTTATGTGTAGATCCATAATCCAACAAATATACTGTTCATAGAAAATCTATTCAAAATGTCTTAACCTCTTTCCTGTATCAGTTGGCAGCATCCGAAACGAAGATTGTTAGCTTATGGTTAGTAAGTTCCCCGGTACGCAAGGTCTCTATGACCCAAGACAGGAAAAGGATTCCTGTGGAGTAGGATTCATTTGCGATATCAAGGGTCGTGCCAGTCGTTCCATCCTTGTCGACGCGGAACATATGAATTGTTGTATGGTACACCGAGGGGGGGGGGGCTTGGATACGAAAAAAATACTGGCGACGGTGCTGGAATTCTCACAACTTTACCACATAAGTTTCTTCGGCGTACGGTACAAGAAGCCCTCGGCATTGAACTACCGGCACCTGGTAAGTACGGCACGGGGATTATCTTTCTTCCTCAAGATGACGGGGAGCGCACCGTTTGCAAGTCATTTGTCAAAAGATCCGTTGAAGACTCTGGACTCACGCTCCTAGGCTGGCGTAATGTTCCGATTGATCCAGATACGGCCGATATTGGACCTACTGCTCGGGCTGCGATGCCTGCCATTGAGCAGATCTTTGTTGGAGGCGATGCAGGGTTAGCAGGAGATGAAATAGAACGCAAACTATACGTAGCACGAAAAAAAGCTAGTCACCGCGTCCGGGACAATGGAACGATTAAACAGCAAAAATTATTCTATGTAAATACCCTGTCCTCAAGAGTGATTGTATACAAAGGTATGCTGACCCCCGCACAATTGTTCCCGTTTTATCAAGATCTTCAGCAACCTGACTTTGAATCGCACCTAGTAGTTTAACTGGTTTTAATTTTCGGGTATAGATGCTTCAGTTTGGTGCGCGCGTCGTCGACGCTGAGCTGCCAGTCGACCCCGGTCTGTTCGCGATTGCGCTCCTTGGCCCAGGCCGCCGTTTCCGACGTGACCAAAGCCCTGCTCTCGACCCGGCGATCCAGGCACTGGCGGTGCAACGCACTGAACTCCAGTTCCGCAACGTTCAGCCAGCTCCCGTGTTTCGGCGTGTGCACCAGGTGGATGCGGTCGTTCAGCCGACTGGCTTCGGCCGCCGGGAACGCGGCGTAGAACGAGTCACCGCTGTGGGTGTTCAAGTTGTCGCACACCAGCGTGATGCTTTCCGCATCCCGGTAACGCGGTAGGTTCGCCAGCGCGCGCACTTGCTCCGCCCAATCCAACGTCGTGCGCCGTTTGGTGACAGCCACCGTCCGCCAGCCGGATAGCGGCTCGCCGAACATCCACACCGTGCATTCTCCCCGGCGGAGGTAGTGGGCGTCGTACTGCTCCGGCGACCCGGGCGCGTACCGGCAACTTCTCGCGGACTTCCGACACTAGCTGCTTGCTCATCTCGTCCATGCACACCACCGGATGCCGCGGGTCGTACGGCCGCCGGTATACCTTGAGCACCCGCTCCATGCCGGCCACGAAATGGTGGCTTTGCTGCTTCGGAATGCACCACATGTCCCGCCGCCATGGTTTCAATTCGTTTTTTTTAACGCCTGCCGCACGGTCTCCTCGCAAATCGATTCGACCACTTCAAGTCGCACCAGCTCTTCTGCCAGCAGCTTCACGGTCCACCGAACGCGGCCTTCCGGTGGAACCGAACAGGCCACCTGAACCAGACGCGCTTCCTTCTCCCCATCCAGCTTCTTCGGCACCGGAGGAAACGGCCGAGGCCTGCGCTCCAGAGCCTTCATCGGACCCTGATCCACTGCCCGCCGACGCACGTGCTGGCAGGTCCGCTCCGTCACCCCCAGCGCATCCACCACCTGCATGTCCGTCAGAGCCGGGCCAGTGCCCCCCTGATCCACAGCCAGCAGAATCCGTGCACGCTGCAGCTTCGTCGCCGACACCGCACGACGCGTGCTCGACTTCAGCACCGCTTCCAACTCATCCCGCTCATCCTGAGCTAACTCCACCATGTATTTCTTCGGCATCGAATCCTCCTGATCCCAGAACCCCTTCCACTCCACTATTATAAACACGTATTATTAGAACTGATAGCCTACTAGTGGGCTAGTAGACGCTCGTTTTCCTCATTTGCGTGAGGGAGACGACCATCCTTCAACATCCCTTAAGCCATGTCGACGGGATCAACGTCTATCGACCACCGGACTTTCGATGTATGGGGCTTGGCCTTTTCAATCTTTTGTAAAGCACTATGTAGAAATTGTCGATCTGAGGAGAGCAGACCGGCCTGAAACCTCCATCGCTTAGAAATACGAGGAATTGGAGCAGCAAGCGGTCCTAAGATCTCGATTCCGTCTACTCTTGCCTCATCCAAAATGTCGCGTAGGAACGACTCTGCGTCCATCTCGTTTTCTGATTCAGAACGTAGCAACGCCAGATACGAAAACGGCGGTAACTCTGCTTCTTTGCGTATGCGTTGTTCTTCCTTCGCAAACCCCTCATACCCATATTTTACAAGCGACACGAGATCTGGATTGTTAGGTTCGAAGCTCTGAATCAATACTTCTCCTGGTCGTTCCGCACGGCCCGCCCTTCCGGCAACTTGGATAATGAGCTGAGCCGTTCTTTCAGGACCGCGAAAATCATTGGTTAGAAAGCCTCCATCCACATTAATCACTGCAACCAGCGTTACTTTTGGGAAATGGTGCCCCTTCGAGAGCATCTGTGTGCCCACTAATATCCCTCGATCAAGCTTTTGTATTTCCTCGAACAGTCGATAAAGTCTCCGATGTGACGTTATAGAGTCACTATCCACGCGGTGAATCGGCACATTCGGAAATTGTTGATGTAACGTTTGTTCAATGCGTTGTGTTCCCGTACCGCTTACCTGCAATGTGTCCCGTCCACACTCTGGACATTGACTTGGTACTGGCTTGAATACGAGACAGTGATGGCACTGCAACTTTTTGCGAGGAAATTCATGAATGGTGAGCCGTACGTCACAATCCTCGCAAGTTGCCTGATATCCGCATGTGGTGCAAAACAAAATAGGGGCATAGCCACGTCGATTGATGAGAATAAGTACCTGGCTGTTGTCGTCTAGATGTCGAGAAATCGCACGAAGCAGAGGTTCACTCAGCCCATTGATCAATGGCAAGCCACGTATGTCAATAACGCCGAACTTTGGCAGTTGTGCTGCACCGGCCCTACGAGATAGGCGGTGCATCGTGTAACGTTCCCTTGCAACATTCTGAAGCGTTTCTAAGCTTGGTGTCGCTGTACCCAGCACGCATGGGATACCAAGGGATTGTGCACGAACAATTGCAGCATCCCTTCCCGAGTACCTTAACGACTCTATTTGTTTATATGACGAGTCGTGCTCCTCGTCAATGACGATCAAACCCAAGTCTTGAAAGGGCGCGAATACTGCGGAACGCGTACCAATCAAGATCTTGTGATCACCATTAGCCATTGAAGACCATGTCGCAAAGCGAGCTTTATCGGGAATCTTTGAATGCAGCGTCACACAGGAGAGAAATCTATCTCGAAATCGGCTTACCGTCTGAGGCGTGAGTGCGATCTCTGGGACGAGTACCAACGCTTGTTGGCCGCGTGCTAACATTCGTTCAATCAAACGTAAATAAACCTCAGTTTTGCCACTGCCTGTAATTCCATAAAGCAAATGAACACCAAATTTTCCGAAGTTTTCGGTGACGTTATCGATGGCTAAACTCTGCTCATTTGATGGTTGTATGTTCGTCGGCTGGATTTGATATTTAGGACGAATATCAGTAGATCTAATAAGTTCTTTTTTTGCTAATTCTCTAAGGATTCGTCGATCGATTCCTGCTACGCACAAATTCGATTCTGCAATTCCACGTCGGTCATAAATCTGCTGCCACGCAGCCATTTGCTTACGCGCACGTTTCAATAAAGGCCCTGGAGTGTCGTCTGTTGTTGACCACATTAGTTCTGGGTCAAGCTTGACTGGATTGCCACGACGCGCGAGTTTCGGAAGCATCGTTTCTAATACGGAACCAATCGGATAGTGATAATAATGCGACATCCACGAAGCCAAATACATCAAGTCATCACTTAGGAGAGGCTCCGTATCAACGACGTCCAGTAATTGCTTGAGCTCAAATCGGGACTCAGTGGCATGTTCAACTACAATCCCAAGCGCAGACGTGCGACCGAAGGGAACGCGAACTCGGCAACCTACTTTAGGCGTTACAAAATCTTCTGGAACTAGATAATCAAACGTTTGCCACAATGGCCGAGGTACGCCAACTTTCACTATTTTGGACATGATTCTTTCAACTAGTAGTTTAACTGGTTTTAATTTTCGGGTATAGATACTTCAGTTTGGTGCGCGCATCGTCGACGCTGAGCTGCCAGTCGACCCCGGTCTGTTCGCGATTGCGCTCCTTGGCCCAGGCCGCCGTTTCCGACGTGACCAAAGCCCTGCTCTCGATCCGGCGATCCAGGCACTGGCGGTGCAACGCACTGAACTCCAGTTCCGCAACGTTCAGCCAGCTCCCGTGTTTCGGCGTGTGCACCAGGTGGATGCGGTCGTTCAGCCGACTGGCTTCGGCCGCCGGGAACGCGGCGTAGAACGAGTCACCGCTGTGGGTGTTCAAGTTGTCGCACACCAGCGTGATGCTTTCCGCATCCCGGGAACGCGGCAGATTCGCCAGTGCGCGCACTTGCTTCGCCCAATTCGTGCGCCGTTTGGTGACAGCCACTCTCCGCCAGCCGGACAGCGGCTCTCCGAACATCCACACCGTGCATTCTCCCCGGCGGAGGTAGTGGGCGTCGTACTTCTCCGGCGACCCGGGGCGTACCGGTAACTTCTCGCGGACTTCCGACACGAGCTGCTTGCTCATCTCGTCCATGCACACCACCGGATGCCGCGGGTCGTACGGCCGCCGGTATACCTTAAGCACCCGCTCCATGCCGGCCACGAAATGATGGCTTTGCTGCTTCGGAATGCACCACATGTCCCGCCGCCATGGTTTCAATTCGTTTTTTTTAACGCCTGCCGCACGGTCTCCCCGCAAATCGATTCGACCACTTCAAGTCGCACCAGCTCTTCTGCCAGCAGCTTCACGGTCCACCGAACGCGGCCTTCCGGTGGAACCGAACAGGCCACCTGAACCAGACGCGCTTCCTTCTCCCCGTCCAACTTCTTCGGCACCGGAGGCAACGGCCGAGGCCTGCGCTCCAGAGCCTTCATCGGACCCTGCTCCACCGCCCGCCGACGCACGTGCTGGCAGGTCCGCTCCGTCATCCACCACCTGCATGTCCGTCAGTGCCGGGCCAGTTGATCCACGGCTAGCAGAATCCGTGCACGCTGCAGCTTCGTCGCCGACACCGCACGACGCGTGCTCGACTTCAGCACCGCTTCCAACTCATCCCGCTCATCCTGAGCTTCCACCATGTATTTCTTCGGCATCGAATCCTCCTGATCCCAGAACCCCTTCCAATCCACTATTATAAACACGTATTATTAGAACTGGTAGCCTACTAGGGTGCGTTCACGTTAAATCTCAATGCTTCCACCATGCGTTGAATATTCTGTACACGATGTCGAATGTTCCAACGCGTTGCCACGCATTTCTTGAGGCGGTGCAACAACCGTTCTGCCCGGTTCCAACCTGTACATCCTGCGGCCGTACGGCCAGGAGGTTCACCCGGTTGCGTTCCAGCAGCACGACAGGTGTCATCCTCAATGGCCAGACCAACTGGCGAGTTTCGTCATCCTCGCAAGTTCGGCCCATGTACAATGCCTTCACCATCGGCTTTGATATCCGCAGCAGCAATCGTTCCTGTGGCGCATTGCGCTTTTCGTCATTCGACGGCATGGACACTCGTAAGATGACAGTTGTTGAACCCCGACATCAATCTCTTCGTCGTTCATCCTCCCTGTGACTGCACAATAGCCAGCTGGCTGTTTTTTGCGCGTCTGCGCTATCTAGGTGGACCTTGACCAACATGCTGCCCAGCATGCCCGCCTTCACTGACGATGGCATAAGACCCAGACGCTGAAGTTCTTCAAACACCCAGTTCAGCACACTATTTTTTGACCACCGGTTCATGCGCATGTAGATCACGTTCCAGTATCCGAACTGCACCGGCAGATTCCACCATGTACACCCGTTTTCCCAGTAGCGCGTACGGCAACGCGTTGAGGAAATCTTACCTTATCAATTGTGACGTTCCTACGAGGGCACTGTAGCACTTGTTTCATCTGCCAGAAATTACTCTTCTGCGAGTTTCATGCCTGACCTTCTTATTTGGCTAATATTGGATAGTGCGAACACGGTCGAATAACATCATTAGTAGCATTGGTTAAGACCAGAGTTTACAAACCGGTACAGCGAAAAATCGTCCATGTCGGATCAGCAAGATATCGGTTCCTGTGTAGATAATGATTCCGCCCTGAAAATCGTTTTGGCAATGTTGTTCGAGTCGAGCCAACCCTCGTCCGTCGTTGTTCGTTAATGACGCGGATGCTTTTACTTCAATCCCCCAAGTTTTCGCGCCTTTTGTGAGGACGATATCTACCTCTATACCGTCCTTATCACGGTAATAGGCAAGTTGAAAATCCGTATTCGTACACGAGATGAGTGCTGCGACCTGTTGAACGATAAAGGATTCCAGCAAGCTTGCCATGCGATGACGTTGATGCAGCCAATCGCTTGGACGTATATTTGCAAGTGTTGCTGCCATTCCTGTATCAACCACATGTATCTTTGGGGCTCGTATTAGCCGTCGTGCAGACCCTCGGGACCAAGCAGGCAATCGTCGAACCAAAAACAGCCGCTCAAGTATCCCCACATACCTTTCTAACGTAGATCTATCGATTCCGATATCTTGGCTTAGATTGCTTATGTTCAAGATTTGAGCGATGCTCAGTGCTAGCAATCTTATCAGCTGGCTGAGTGCTTCGGTATTTTGTATGCGTGCAATGTCTCGGATATCGCGTTAGTGTCTGTGCGAAAACCCTGACGATTTTACCAAAGCGTTGATTATTACAGCACTGGAGGGTGTTTTGAGCTAGAATGCCGCGGATGAAGATTGCCGTTGGAGGCGTTGAAATGGACATTTGGGAGGGGGGGGGGGGTGCGTCGGTGCGTCGGTGCGCATCTTCGCCAGCGAGGCCCCGCAATACCTTTGTTAATATATCATTTCCTTACGATGAAAGGGTAACTATAGGCTTAAATCTTCTCGGAGAACAACAGATCCCAGCTCGTCGTATATAGCTAGTTCCACTGGGTCGGTAGATGGGACTTGAACACGTGTACCCCATTTGCTTCCTTCGCCATGACTCAATTGATAGGTATCTATTATTTGCGTTAGTACCACGTTCCCAGTGGAATCGAACAGTTTCAAAGTGTACGATCCAGTGTCTAAGACTGGCAGAGGAGGGTTTTGGTTGTATTCCTGCAAACGCAACGTCCAACGATTAAGATCATCTATAGACCCAGCGAGTGCAATACTGCGAGCAGGCTTCCCTTCCTTCGTGACTGCCGTGTGAGACATCTCATTCGTTTGATGGGAAGCCACAATATTGCGATTGCGTGAATTTAAGCGGCCACGCAGGTATGACAGTACTCGCCTATAAGAATAGTCGGACACGAAGTATGGCTCGCAATACGACATTACATCACGATAGTCAGAGCTAGGAGATACTAAAATTTGATTCAAAGCGCGCCATCCACGATTAGGACCTATTGATCCATTAGGGCGAGCATTCGGATCAATGTTGGAAGGCGAGCCGCAATCTGAATGCCATTAACGAGAAATTATGACCCAGCTCGTGTGCGAATGTACTTTCAAATGTTACATGATTATGCGCTACTCCTACAGCTGCATTGCTAGATATATAAGCAAGGCCCAAAGCTCCTTCGTTGGGAGGCAAGAGATAAATTGCGTAGTAGTATTCATCAAGAGTAGATTCCGATACCCACTTATCATCTAGTATTTCTAAGTATCTAAGAGGATTAAAGGAGCCTGTATCGGGTGTAATCACTTCAGTACTGATAGTGGTGCTAAATCCTACGATTGGATGTATAGCGTTTAACCATTCCATAAGACTGTCGACATGAGACTGTGTGATCTCGTCTGGAACACCAGCAGACGTATCCAACCTAAACAATTTAAATCTTATATCCCCCATCCTTCTAAATTGGAGATTGCTGAAGTCCCAATGAATAGAAGGTACGTTGTCTGTTGATACTGGAGTTAAAGTCGCCGTTAGCGATGTTGTGCTCAAGAACATACCACCGTCTATGAAGAATACGTAATCGGTTTCCCACAGTTGCGAATCCGAATCGCCCGGAGCCGTGCGCCATGTTCTGCTGTGCACTTGCAACGGAATTTCCGTGCTATCTGCAAGCGTAACCTTAGCTTCGACTTGATGTTGGGCATCTCTCAATTCATGTTCCACGGTCACTGCTACGGTTGCGTCTCGGCCCGTTACGGCATTTATTAAAGATGTCGCCTCCAAAGAAATGGTTCCGTCTTCAGCTTTCACGCGTCGTGCTCGAGCTATCATAGGAGATTGAAACAATTCCACACGACCGATTCGAATGGGGCTCCCCAAGCACTCAACTTGCCACGATACCTCCTCCTGTGCTATCTCTGCCACATCTATCGTGACAATCGTGGTAACGGTCTCTTCTGAAGTATCGCAGTCATACTGCAATATCGTAGTGAGGTTGACGTCAGTTGTAGCCGTTCCCGTAGATGGATCTACTGTGGCTTGTGCATCGTTGGTGCTAATTGAGTAGGTATATGGTTCCGGCGTATCCGTCAAAGAACGGAGCACCCATTCCAGTTGGGCCGTAGCGTCGTCGAAAGAAGTTCCGGTTGCGTCAATGCTGTCCGTAATAATATCTACGTAATGCAATGATCTAATACACTTTACCTTCCATGTCGCCTGTGCCTGTACTCCCCCTGCATCAACGGTCCATATGACTTGATGATCGCCAAGATCCCGGCAGTTAAATGACAGCTCAATCCTTTGCGTAGTATCTTTAGCCGCCGTTGAGCTGGACGGCGTTGCAGAAGCGCGGCTATCGGACGTCGTCACCGTGTAATCTACCGCTCCTTGACCGTCCCACGGCGAGGTAAACGACCACTCCATTTGGCCTACCGCATTCGTGTCCAGTAAGGCCACAGAATCCTCGATGTCTTCAATAGTAATTTGAATAGGCGGAACAGTACATTCCACTTCCCAAGGTACTTGCTCTTGACTGCCCGCCAGATCCACCGTTAACTCAATGGTATAGACGTCTACATCCGTACAGTCGAAGGTGAGGTCGGCATTCACGACTTCATCGGGTTCTGCGCTACCTGTCGTAGGACGGATGGACGCTCGAGCATCATCCGCCACGATTGAAAAATCCAATTCTAGTTCTATATCAGGGTTGACCGAATACGACCAGCTCAAATTCCCTAGGGCAAGGTCTAGAAGCGTTGCCGTGGAATCCGCGACGGCCTCGACCGAGAGGGAAGCCTCAACACATTGCACAGCCCAATTCGCCCCGCCTTTAACCTTTCCCGCATTGATGATCCAGCCGACCAGGAACCCACCTAGCTCCTCGCATGGAAAAGCAAGCTGTCCAACCACGACCTCGCCGGGGGATGCAGAACCACTCGGCTGATCAATGGAGGCCCGTTCATCATCGGTACTAATCGTATACTCCACCGCTCCCTGGCCGTCCCATGGCGATGTGAAAAACCACATTATTTGGCCATCCACATCCTCATCCACCAATCCCGCAGAGTCCTTGATCTCCTCGATGGTGAGGGTGATTTCAGGTGCATCACAGTCCATAATTAAGTCGGCTTCCTCGTGCTGTTCGCCGATGATAATGGACCAAGTTATCGTTTGCGCTCCAGGGAGGTTGCACGCATACGTCAGGTCGAGCGTGATTACCTCCCCTGGATTGGCCGACCCGCGATCGGGTACGGCATGGGCCAGAGGATCGCTAGCGCGAACCTCGAATTGCTCAGCTCCGTGCCCCTCCCATTCGGAAGCAAACGACCACCTCAACAACCCCTTAGCACCGTTCGGCAAGATCCCCGAACTTTCCAACGTCACACTGTCGATCTCAATGGTGACCGGAGGCGCAACACAGTGCACGTTCCACGTCACGGTCTCGTGCTGATCACCAATTCGCAGGGTCCAGGACACGTCAAATGCACCCAGCTCGCTACACCGATAAGTGAGCTGCACCGCGATAGGATCACCCGGCTCTGCTACGCCGCTGACGGGATTCGACACGGCCAGATCCACATCGCTTTCTATCACGTATTCCTCCGCCCCGTGCCCGTCCCATGGAGAGGTAAACGACCACTGCAGGCTTTCGCTAGGGAAAGAGATCGGCGTGCCCATCGCACCTGCGAGAGCGTCGATCGCGACAGCGACCGGCGGGGATTCGCATACGACGTCCCACTCCGTTTCAATCTGCTGCTCCCCTGCAGATACCGTCCAATTGACCGTAACGCGCTCCAAGGCTTCACACTCGTACGTCAGATCGACTGCAACGGTTTCGTCCGGACCCGCAGACCCGCTAGCCGGGGTGGCGGATGCTTGATCATGATCCGCAGTGATGGAGTAATCAACTTCATCCTGCCCGCTCCATGGCGAGGAGAACGACCAAGACATCTTCATCGTCAAGATTTCAACAGGTGTACTTGTACCCTTGGCCGGAGGCTCTTTGATCTCAAGAACAATGGGCGGAGCAATGCATTCAACGGATACCAGAACGGTTTCTGAAGCACCGTTGTCACCCTGAATAGTTAGCGAGTCAGACAAGGTCCCAGGCTCACGACAATCAAGAAACAAACTAATCACATGACTCTCGCTCGATGATAGCGTTCCTCGGGTTCGCGATGCGCTACCTAAGAACCGAGGACTCCCCACGATGAAATAGGAAAGCAACCCTCCACCGCTGTTGGTCAATATAAATTGTGCTCTACCACTTTCTCCTCCGAGCATGTGACTGACTGAAACGGTCGTTTCACTAACCGAAAGAATGGGAGAATCACTACCTCCTCCACATCCCGAGCACAACCACAGAAACGCGGCTAGTACCACGAGTACAAACCTTTTCACCGCACATTTAATCGCACAGTTGATCACGAATTAACTCCTATCGCATCATCAGATGTCTATTGTTAATATGTCAGTATGATAATTATAGCCCTTATTTCTCATAATGGATGGCTTTGGTGCGATGTATGTGCGTTTAAGTTATTGATACAACGAAGTTGATTGGGCTTTGCCGGGGGAAGGGGATTGCGGCAGAGTGCGTTCGAGCCGGATGGAAGCAGGATGCGTTCGGTGCAGGGTACGATGCTTGCGGAAGAGGTGTGGACTTTTAGCATGCGCATCGGCCCGTTTTGCGGACCGCTACGATCCGCGTGAAAAGCGGCGCATCCCGTGAAAGATGCTGTTTTCGACTGGATGATGGGGCATCCGGGTTAGCATGTGGCGGACGCTTCTATCGCACGCCCTTGGGCCCTTGTCTTGACGATGCCCGAATGCGCTCCCCGACACTCTGTCGGGAGGGTTTCGCCTCCGGTGGCTGTGGCGCATCGTGCGGGTGCGAAGGATGTGCGGTGGTGCCATGGTAGCGGGAACGTCTCGCTAGCCCTTATTTCTCATAATGGATGGCTTGGGTGCGATGTATGTGCGTGTAAGTTGTTGATACCACGAAGTTGGTTGGGCTTTGCCGGGGGGAAGGGGATGGTAGCGGGGTGCGTTCGGACGGATGGGTGCGTTGGATGGCGAAAGGGGTGCGTTCGGGTCGGACGGAAGCGGGGCGCGTGCGGTGCTGAGTGCGATGCTGGCGGAAGCGGTGCGGACGTGTAGCATGCGCCTGGGCCCGTTTTGCGGACCGCCACGACCGGCGTGCAAAGCGGCGCATCCCGTGCAAGATGCTGTTGTCGACTGGATGATGAGCCATGCGGGTGAGCATGCGGCGGACGCCCCTATCGCACGCCCTTGGGTCCTGGTCTTGACGAGGCCCGAACGCTCCCCGACTGTCGGGAGGTCTCGCCCCCGGTGGCTGCGATGGCATGCGGATGAACGGAAAGGGATCCCGGTCTTTGAGGATGTCGTGTAACCGGTTGATATACGGAAACATATTCGATTTTTTGGGGGTTCTTCAAAAAACACTTACGTTTTGGCATGGGTTATGGCAATCTACGCTGGGTTAGATGGTCTCTGGCACCAACGTGATGGATTTCCGAATCGAGAACGTGAAGTCGACCACCTTGGGTGGCACGCGGCTGACCCGCCGTTGGATGGTGGACCTTCAGAAGACGGTGGCACGGTTTCCGGCACTGAGCCGCCATGAGTTGGCGTCCACCCTGTCGTCCACCCTGTGTAGTCATCTGGGCTGGTTCACGCCGAAGGGTCGGGATCGATTGGGGTCCTGCAGGTCGCCGGCAGCCGTCTTGGCCCCGGAGGATGCTTGGGTCCGGCTCTGGCAGCGGCGGCGGCGCGTGCTGAACACGCTGGTGGTCGTACTGTGCATGTTCCGGTGGGTGTTCTGGAAGGGGCGTCCGGGATATGCGGCCACGCTGGCCGAAGGGTGGGCGCAACGCGGCCGATGGGGCCGGATGGAGGAGGGTACGGGATGAAGAGCAAGCAAAAGCGCGGCGCGGACCGGTTGGTGCGTCGGATGGCGAAAGGGGTCCGTCCGGCGCGGATGGAGGTGGACTGCAGTGGAGGCGAGCTGAGTTCCAACGGCGGCTCGGCACTGCTGATGATGCTGGCCGAGCAGGTCCAGCTGTTCGAGCGCGCCTCGGCATGTTTCACGGATCACCGGGACCCGTCCAAGGTGGCGCATCCGCTAGTGGCGTTGCTGGGGCAGCGGATTTTGGGTCTCGCGCTGGGCTACGAAGATGTGAACGATCACGACGAGCTGCGGCGGGACCGGGCTCTGTCCACGGCCATGGGGCGTGTGGAGTGTGCGCGTTCGGACTGCGAGCCGCTGGCCGGCAAAAGCACGCTGAACCGGATGGAGCTGTCGGCGAACGGGCGGGACCCGGCGAAAGCGCGCCAGATCACCGTGGATTTCGATGCGCTCGACGAGCTGCTCGTGGAGCTGTACCTGGTGTGGGGCGAGCGGGGCCAGATGCCGAAGCGGCTGGTGCTGGACATCGATGCCACGGACGTGGAACTGCACGGCCGGCAGGAGCACCGGTTCTATCACGGGTACTACCATGAATACTGCTACCTTCCGCGGCTGGTGTTCTGCAACGGCTGGCCGGTGCGGACGGAACTGCGCACGTCGAGCAGCGATGTGGCGGCGGGCGTGGTGGAGACGGTCGCGCCGCTCGTGGACCGGCTGCGGAAGCGATTTCCGCAGGTGCCGATCCTGATCCGCGCCGACGGGGCCTACTGCCGCGACGAGTTGATGACGTGGTGCGAGGCGCGGGGCGTGGATTACGTGCTGGGACTGCCGCGCAATGATCGGCTGAAAGATCGGGTCCAACCGTTGATGGACGATCTGCGGGACCGGTTGAAGCGGGATCCGGACTATGCGCAGCAAGCGGTCCGCGGCTACCAGATCTTCGACTATCGCACGCGCGACAGCTGGAGCCGCGAACGCCGCGTGATCGCCAAGGCCGAATGGCTGCCGGGACCACCGGTCGGCAACGCGGACGGGGAACCGGCCGGCAAGGCCGACGGCGGACCGGAGGCCGGCGCGGAAGGCCCATGTGCGACGGTCGGCGAAGCCCGGTACAACAGTCGCTTCGTCGTCACCTCGCTCCAGAAGCCCGACGCGCCAACGGTCTACGAAGAGATGTACTGCGACCGGGGTGAGGCCGAAAACTGGATCAAGGAACAGAAGAACGATCTGTTCCTGGACCGATGCTCCAGCAGCCTCTGGAACGTCAACGCACTCCGGCTCCGGCTGAGCGCACTGGCCCATGCCCTTCATTGCATGATGAAGCACCGGCTCGAGAACCTTCCGGTATCCGCCATCCTGCGCCGGAGCCGTCCATCGACGCTGCGCAAGTGCCTGTTCCAGATCCCGGTGCGCGTGAGGGTGTCCACGCGGCGGATCCATCTGGCGTTCGGGTCCACCTTCCCGTACTGGAAGGATTTCCGCTTGATCTGGGCCAGCCTGGCACCAACGTAAAAGCCCGGTGCAACCGGGTGCATGACGCTGGCGGCGGAGCGCGCTGACCTCCCCGCGCCCGGATGCTCAGCGATTCGCCGTCCCGTCCGCAAAAAGGCGGGGAAACACACGCATGCCCGCCCTCCGAAGCCTTTTCGAACTCGCGACGCGACATTCCATGCCCCGTACCCCACGCATCCCGTGAAAAACATCATTTTCGACTTGGTTATGAGAAATCCGGGCTAACCACGCCTTGACGGTGGCATGTTTGTGCGTTGCATAGTTATCCACGATCAGGTGGATGTCCAGGTCCTCGGGGACATCCTTGTCGATGTGGCGGAGGAACGCCAGATAGTCCTGGTGCCGGTGGCGACGTTTGCATGGGCTACGGACCTTGCCGGTGACGATGTCGAGTGCCGCAAACAGGGTCGTCGTGCCGTGGCGCACATAGTCATGGGTCATTCCTTGCGCGCGTAGCCCAAGCCCATGGGCAGCATCGGTTGGGTGCGGTCCAGTGCTTGTATCTGCGTCTTTTCGTCTACACACAGCACCACGATCTTGTCCGGCGGATGGAGGTACAGGCCGACAATGTCGCGGACCTTCTCGACAAAGCACGGGTCGTTGGACAGCTTGAACGTGCGTTGCCGATGCGGGTTGCACGCCGAACAGGTCGAACCACCGTTGGACGGTGCTTTTCGACACGCCCGTTTGCGCCGCCATGGCCCGCACGCTCCAGTGCGTGCGGTGCGCGGGCAACGACTGCAAGGCCGTGTTAATAACCTCGGCCACCCGATCGTCGTCGTGCGTTCGCGGGCGACCTGGACGCTGCTCATCGTGCAGTCCTTCGATCCCGTACTGCGCGTAGCGTTTGCGCCATTTCATCACCGTGTTCTTGTTCAGTTGCAACCGTTCGGCGATGGCGGTGCCCGGCTCCCCGTCCGCGCAACCGAGCACGATCTGGGCGCGTTGTACCAACCGATGGGGCAAGGTGCGGGAGCAGGCCAAACTGCGCAAATCGGCACACTGTTGTTCATCCAGGATGATCGGGGTCGCGGGGCGGGGCATGATGTTATCCTTGGGTAGCTGTCATACCACATTAATATACTATCTATTTGTAGGACAGTACACTAGTTGCTAACCTTTAGAGTTTAGAGTTGTTTGTTGGCTACGATTTGCATAAACTTCGCACCATGTAGATCAATCAATCGATAGGCTAAATCCATTGAAACCCGATATACATCCAGAATATAAGGAAATAACAGCTACGTGCAGCTGCGGTAACGTCATCAAAACGCGGTCCACGCTTGGCAAAGACATTCACCTTGAAATCTGCTCATCATGCCACCCGTTCTATACCGGACAGCAAAAGATTGTAGATACGGGAGGGCGTATCGAGAGATTCAATCGGCGATTCCGAAAGACAACTCCTCCTTAAGAGAAGAGTAAACCCGTCGAAGTACCTTAAGGGCAGCGATTCCCCGTATAGTTTTAATTTAGACTTGGTGTCGGTCTTTCTGTGTTTTGGTACAGGACATCGGCGTTTTCAGGCGTTCCACACAGCATTTCGTCGTGCATTGAGACGGGTTCCGAGTACCGATATTGTCTCCATTATCGCGAAACCCAATCCGGAAAGTCCAGACTAATAGCGGAGTTCGGGCTATACGGGGAATTGCTGCCTTAAGGGCCCCTTTATTTATTGCTGTTTTGACAAATTGTTACATATAACTTATTGATTTTTAAGAATTATTTTTTATAGTAATAGAGGTCCTGTAGATTTAATAGAGGTGCCCTTAACTTATTCTTGGGCACTTTTTAGCGTAATACGTATCCCAACCAATATATATTTACGCAATAGGAAGTACTGAAATGTATCAATTGCGGCGAATGGCTGCTCTTGCGCTCATGTTTTTTGCCGTTTCAACGTCGGCAGCGGGGCCGGGAGCAAAAGCGTACAATGAGTTCTACGACAGTGACCTCATATACGTTGACGAGCGTTGGCAAAAATACGTTGACGATATTGGCCAGAGCTTGTTGAAGTTCACCGAAAAGCAAAACAAGCGTAAATTTACATTTACTATATTAGATATACCCGTTGTCAATGCGTTTGCAACTGCCGACGCGTACATATTCATTAATCGAGGTTTGTTAGTTTACCTACAATCTGAGGGACAACTCGTAGCAGTTATTGGACACGAGATTGGTCACGTAATAGCTGGCCACCATAGCCGACGACGATCAACAAACTTGCTCGGAAAGACTGCAGGGATTGCCGGTTGGGCATTAACTGGTCGATACGAACTAATGGTCGCAGTCAGTGACGCCACTCGGGCATTGGTCTCTGGATACGGGCGCGAAATGGAGCTTGAAGCGGATGCGATCGGTGCAAAAATTCTCGCTCGTGCCGGTTACAACCCGTATGCGGTAATTGAAGCAGTAGAAGTTCTCAAGGACCAAGAACTGTTCTCTAAGGAATCTATGGGGCAACCCGCCAGTTATCACGGACTTTTTTCTACTCACCCCAAAAATGATAAACGCTTGCATGATGCTGTAGCCGTATCACAGTCTATGCTACCAACCAAAGTTAGAGGTCCGGTCGGTGATTTCTGGAACCTCATGGATGGACTCGCTTATGGAGATGAAGCAACGGACGGCATCGTGAGCGGCACAAGCTACTACAACTCTTCTTTACGAATAGTTATCGAATTCCCCGATCAATGGATGGTGAACCGTACTCAGCGACACGTGTATGGAGAGGCTCCGAATGGACGCGATGAAGCGTGGATTAGTGTGGTACGTCATCAAAATGCTAGTAACACTAAACCGGAAGAATTCATTGAGAAGGTTTTAAAGCGAAGCGATATCGAAACCAGCGAAACAACGACTATCGATGGCCGATACATTCATACGGCGCAATTGTCGTCTGGTACAAGCGACATACAGCTTTCTCTACTAGGGCTCGTTTATTTCGGCCGCGACGTCTACGTACTACGCGGCGATGTAGTCGACGGTGAGCCAGAAGCTTTGCGAAAATGGTTTGCGTCAGTCATACTCGGTATACGAAGTATGACTAGGGAAGATATCGAGAAAATTCACACGCGCCGTATCAAGGTAATTGTTGCACAGCCGGAAGATTCCTACCGGTCGTTAGCACAGCGAAGCAATATACGAGTACATCCCGAGCAAACGTTACGATTAATTAACGGTGGATATCCAAACGGAGAACCACGAGCGGGAGATTACGTAAAAATTGTGCAGTAATCGTAAATAACATCACGAGAATTAGAAGATATCTTCCGGATGGACAACCTGAGAAACAGTAGATGAGTTGGGTCCAAGTGTTTTTTCCGGAGCATTCTCCGCCAAGAAATATTCGAAGATAGCATTTGACTGCCCCGGTCTCGCAGTTGCACCCGTTTCGGGATTAATACGGACACGAATTACTCCGTTAGGGATCTTTGGCACAACTTCGTCGACGTTCGCTAGTGCGGTTTCCATGTAATTAATCCAAATCGACAATGCTCGGGTTGAACCACTTTCGAATTGTCCAAGCGGTCGGTTGTCGCTAAACCCAACCCAAACGACCGTTACGTTTTCAGAGTTATATCCATTAAACCAAGTATCCACGGCGAGATCGGTTGTGCCAGTCTTGCCTGCAATATCACTTCGCCCAAGCGAGTTTGCTTTTCGACCCGTGCCGTGTTTTATGACGTCCTTCAACATTGAATCGACTATAAACACGTTACGTTCATCAACAACGCGTGTTGCTGGAACGACCGTAGAACTTGAATTCAATCTTTGGCTATCCGAACCTGTACCGTTAGTAATCGCTACATCCGTCTCAGCAGTCAGATACGGTGAGGGTTGATCTTGGGGAGCATGCAGGTCTACGTCATTACACGGATCGCATGCGACCGAATAGCTTGGTTGATAAACGATCTTTCCTTGACGCGTTTCAACGCGCGAGATAAGGTGCGGTGCTACTTCAAATCCACGATTTGCGAATACGGCATATGCTTTTGCCATTTCTAACGGTGAAACGGCCATCTTTCCACCACCAATTGCAAGCTGAGCCGTTCTTGGAAGCACACCGTCGTCAAACCCAAATTTCTGAGCATGGCCTCTCACTGCTTTCACGCCTACGTCGTTCATAACGCGTATCGAAACCAGATTGATTGATCGGTATAACGCTTCCCGCATACGAGTCGGCCCATTAAATCTGCCGCCGTCGTTCTGAGGCCGATAGGGCCGTTCCAGCGAAGGATCATCGAAAACTATTGGGGCATCTAGATAGATAGACGCAGGTGACCGACCTGCCGCGATGGCCGCGGAATACACGAACGGCTTGAATCCGGAACCCGGTTGCCGGCGTGCTTGAGTCACATGATTGAATTGATTTACCGAAAAATCGTAACCACCAACCATTGCAAGAATTGCTCCAGTACGCGGATAGATTGAGACGAGAGCCCCTTGCACGTCTGGAATTTGGGAGAGACGCCACGCACCATCAATTTCGCGAATACGTACCAAATCTCCAACTTTGACAATATCGCCAGCTCGTTTGGGTGGCGGACTATATACATTTGTGCCCCGAAATCGTCGGGCCCATTTCAAGCCATCCCAACTTATAGAACGAATTTGCGACTCCGCGTCAACCACCTCAATAGATCGTTCCGCAACTTTTGATACAACCGCAGGTAGCAAAAATCCAACGGGGGAGAACCGCGAAGCTATCTTGCCTAACTGGATTGGATCAGCTTCAGTTTCCACAACCAAGTGCTTTTCAACACCTCGATATCCATATCGATTGTCATACGTATGCAAGCCCTCCTTAAGAGCTTTCTGGGCTGTTGCTTGCAGATCTGTGTGGACCGTTGTGTGGACTGACCAACCGGTATAAATCTCGTCTCCGAACAAGCTGAAAACCTCTCTACGAACCCATTCCGCAGGATATGGAGCATGTAGGTCCAGCTCGCGGCGATGCACTTGTGCAGTAATTGGTTTTTGAACTTCCCGTTCGTAGGTATCGTTATCGATAACGTCGCTCCAGCGCATGCGACGCAGTACCAAATTGCGACGATTGAGTGCCCATTCAGGACCGTTAACAGGGTTGCCCGCCTCTGGGCGCTTTGAAATTCCAATAAGCATCGCCAGCTGAGCAATGCTTAATTCGGAAACCGGCTTACCGTAATATGTGTAGGCTGCAGCCTGTACACCATAGGCATGCTTCCCGAACGGTACGATATTAATGTACAGCTCTAGAATCTCATCTTTTGTCAGCGTTCGCTCAATCTGAAGTGCAAGCAACATCTCTTTAAATTTGCGGATGAAAGTCTGTTCTCGGGATAGGTCCGCGACATTTCTTGGCAATTGCATCGTTATCGTGGATGCTCCTCTACGAACATCGGGATTTGTAAAAAGAGCAATAAAATCGTTGCCAAGCGATAACCAGTCGATGCCCCCGTGGTCGTAGAAACGTTTATCTTCGGTCGCGACCAACCCTTTGATGTAAATTTCGGGAGCTTCCTCTAGCTGAATGGGGATCAGTCTACGATTGCCAAACTCGGCGAGTAGAGCCCCATCCGCGGCAAATATTCGCAAAGGCATTTCATGATGATAGTTACGATAGGACTCGGCGGACGGAATCTGAGGATCTAAGTAGAGGAAAATCCCTGCGAGAAGGACAAGTAAGCCACTGAGTCCAACCAAGGATAGCCATAGCAAAAACTTTACAACGCGGCTTCTAAACAATACCGATAAGCGATGTTTACTCAGAAAGGATCGATTGAAGTAAATCTTCATCATGTGACGAATGTGCATTCAATAGAGATCAATCAACATCTATTACATAAGCCCTGACCAGAGGTCATGTGAAAATACACATGTACAGAGTGAACTTACTTCTAATCAGATTGATGGCAGTGGCAAGAGCATTGCTGACGATCTTTCGTATCAATTTTATAACTCAGACCACGAAGTGGAGGAACGAACACCGGCCGGGTATTTGACATTGAAAGAAAGACAAGGTTCCCCAATCGAGATGAGCAAGTGATGGCAGGAACTCAGATAGAGATGAATCATGCCTTCCGTCCACTGACGGAGGTGCAATGCTCCACAGACCCAATCGAAAAGATCTCATTAGTCGTGGGTCCGTAATGTATCTTGCGTATTCCGTTCCCGAACTTGTTTAGACGATTAGCGATAGGCGTCCCTTATTACGTGATTCGGATCTCAACAGTAACATTTGAGAAATGGCCGGAAGCGAAGGTTACTTTACGAGCCAATTACTGATAACCATTCTTCGAAGACAACACAAGTGTGTGGACACTAGCACGGGAAATCGCGGAGTAATATCGCGGAACGTTCTTATGAAAGTGCGTCATCTTGCTATTGATCCGCCTAATGGCTGTTCCTACAGCATTGGTATTTCACACGGTACTTTGTTGAATACATTAGCTTGGGCTAGCTTGACCAATGGGAAACAGTAAGCGTTTGTTATCAACCGAGCGATCAGTGAACGCTACCCAAGTAAGGTTGGAAGAATGCTGCCATCACCCCCGGACATCATTAGAAAGTGGAGATGGCGAAAAATTCAAATCTCTGGAAATATACCAATTTGTGATTGAGTAAACGTAATGGGTCGACAATAATCATTGCACCAAGTACCGAGGGGCGTGAGCAATCTTGTGAACTTGTGACGGCTCGTATCAATGTTGAATGAACACGTTTAAGTGTCGACGCGACGACCATTCTTGCGCAGGTTGATGCGTCAACAGGCGACAAGACAGCCGTCAACCACCCGTTTGGAAAGCATCTGGCTGTTGCATTCTTTCAACCATCCCGACAGCCTGCGCCGTAGAAAAATTTGGATGCGTTTTTTAGGATAGATAGTTTGTAAACAACTCGGAATAGAAATTTCATACTTCATTAATACGTATTCTAGGTGATCTTTCCTACTAAAGAGCATCCCTCCGTTGCTACGGCGCAGACTGCCGAGTGATTATTGACCGTAACACTTGCATCCCTTGTCGGAACGTGCAACTTTGAGCATACGTCCGGTCAATAGTAATCGAAAGGGAATCTCTATTCGGAGAATTTTTACACGGAGAAGCGGTAGCAATTGGTATGGTTATGGTTGCAGATTTTTCAACTCGCTTTGATCAATGTACTCAGGTCGTTGCCCAAGAGATTAGGTGCGTCATTAGATCTTATAGTCTACCTTCGACACTGCCTTTTAATATCTGTGGAGAGCATGGCTCAAAGAATCTCTATGAACAAACAGGTTATTATTGGAGAATATGCGGTTCATTTTTGCTGACTGTGTTGGCGAAGTATCCATAGTAGATGACGTTTCAGTAATGGTCTCTATGGCAACGTTTCAAGCCCAAAGTACGCTACGCAGATAAGGTGGATATCATTAGATTAGTTGCTAACGCACATTCGTGTAGCCTATTAATTACAAGGAAATTTCATGGTACGTAAGCCAGCGAGACTGAAATCTGGATTCGCCTTACCATCATTTCTGGTCGGACTGGTAACAGGCTGGATTTCACTCCTACTTTTCTGGGGGTACGGTACCTTTTTTGAAGATACGACATCAGCTGTACTTGAAAACCTACCTAGTATCGAAAATCAAGAAGCCAACATTGCGTTTACATTTTATGAGGAACTCGCTAAAAGCACCGATATTAAACCACCTCCCATAGACATAGATAAGCAAAGAGAAATAGCAGATGTGAGATCGAACGTAGCTGCACAAGCGGATACACGTACGGATCAGGCGAGTTCAAGCAAGACTTCAGCAAATGTAAGACATGAACATGACGAACAAGTCACTCACTCTGTCCAAGTAAGTGATAACCAAAGCTCTGAAGGACTATTCAGTTACGTACTGCAATGTGGATCTTTCAAGGAAAGACATCGAGCCGACTCTATGCGAGCTAAACTGTTGTTAAATGGCTATAGAGCACTCACAACTACTGTAGAACTGCCCAACACCCAGAAGACCTATCGCGTGATTGTCGGCCCGTACCCATCTCGCAAAGCAAGTGAAAAAGATGCACGTAGTTTGAAGGGCGATGGAATCGTTGCGCTACTTTTCAAGATAAAGTTCGATGCAGATTGAATCTAGTACGCTCGTATCGCAGCTGATTCATACATGCATGGAGTAGGAACCGTGAATCAAATTGTAGGCACAACAATCATCAGTGTCAGAAGGAATGACGTCGTTGCCATTGGGGGTGATGGTCAAGCCTCGCTCGGTAACACGGTGATTAAAAACAACGCGATCAAAGTTCGAAAAATTCGAGATGGATCCATCATCGCAGGCTTCGCTGGAGGAACTGCAGATGCATTCACGTTATTTGAACGGTTTGAAAGCAATCTTGATAGGTACCAAGGACAACTGACTCGATCAGCTGTCGAGCTGGCCAAGGATTGGCGGTCCGATCGTGCGTTGCGAAGACTTGAAGCACTGCTCGCCGTAGCCGACCTCGATATATCGCTGATCATCAGCGGAAACGGAGACGTTATTGAACCCGAAGATGGTTTGATTGCTATTGGTTCAGGAGGTCCTTATGCACAAGCAGCCGCGCGAGCAATGCTTGACAACACTTCCCTAGACGCGGAGTCAATCGTCGAACGATCGCTTGAGATTGCTGCGAACATCTGCATTTACACCAATCATTCGCGCACTATCGAGACATTGAAAAAAGCATGAGATCAGTGAGGACCCCACGCGAGATCGTTCAGGAGCTTGATAAGCACATTATCGGCCAGAATGCTGCCAAACGAGCTGTCGCCATTGCCGTGCGTAACAGATGGCGACGAATGCAACTTGACGATGAAATGCGTGATGAGGTCACACCGAAGAACATCCTCATGATTGGACCAACTGGAGTCGGCAAAACTGAAATCGCACGACGACTGGCAAAGTTGGTGGACGCACCGTTCATTAAAATTGAAGCTACGAAATTCACGGAAGTTGGGTACGTCGGGCGAGACGTTGAATCAATTATTCGCGATCTCGCTGATGTAAGCGTGAAAATGCAACGCGAACATGCAATGAATAACGTAGCGGAAGAGGCGAAAAGAAGATCTGAGAATCGAATACTTAACGTGCTCGTCCCAGCGATGAAGTCTACCCAGACTAGCGAAGAAGACGAACCGCAAGCACTTTCGGCAGCACGAACGACATTTCGGGAGAAGCTACGAAAAGGTGAACTGGACGACAAGGAAATTGAGATTGAATTGGAACAAACCCATTTAGGCGTCGAGGTTATGGCTCCGCCCGGCATGGAAGAAATGACTAGCCAGTTAACGAGCATGTTGTCTCAGTTGACCGAACATAAAACCAAACCAACTCGTCTCAAAATCGAGGTTGCTCGGCGTCGCATCGCTGAAGAAGAAGCAATGCACCTCATAGACGACGAAGAAGTTAAGGCGAACGCTATACGATTGGTTGAACAAGCAGGTATTGTTTTCCTAGATGAACTAGACAAAGTTGCCAAACGATCAGAATTCGGTGCCGACGTATCTCGGGAAGGTGTGCAACGAGATCTATTACCGCTAATTGAAGGTAGTACCGTCAACACCAAATATGGAATGGTTCGAACTGATCACATTCTCTTCATTGCATCGGGCGCATTTCACTTATCGAAGCCTTCGGACCTGATACCAGAACTTCAAGGACGGTTGCCGATACGTGTCGAACTAAGTGCCCTTTCGCCAAAAGATTTCAACCGCATATTGACGGAGCCTGATCATTCAATTACAGAGCAGTATCAAGCATTGATGGCTACCGAAGGAATCAAAATTGCATTCTCAGAAAAATCTCTTGACCGAATCTCTGAGCTAGCGTGGCAAGTTAACGAAAACACTGAGAACATTGGTGCGCGCCGCCTCCATACGGTTATGGAACGACTGCTGGACGACATCTCTTTCAATTCTTGTGAAAACGATAAGCAGATAGAAATAACCGACGAATACGTTGACCAGCAGCTGAAAGAACTGGTCAAAAACCAAGATCTATCCAACTATATCCTCTGACGATGAATCCATCGGCTATTACATACCACACAAAGTCTCGGACTCTGGAACTAACGTATCAAGACGACGAAAGAGCGATACTTTCTGCCGAGTACTTAAGAGTCTTCTCACCATCCGCGGAGGTTCGTGGGCACTCAGATGGAGAACGTAAATTACAGATGGGTAAGAAGCACGTCGAAATAAAGCAGGTTGAACCCGTTGGCAACTACGCCGTAAAGATCGTTTTCAGCGACGGTCATGATACTGGAATCTACTCATGGGACTATCTTCGAGAGCTATACAACAACAACGACCATAACTGGAGTAAGTATTTACAGGAGCTAGAGGCGGCAAACGCGTCCCGTCTTCCCACAATACCAATCAAGCAATGGACTACGTGATGCCTAAGAAAGTCGATTTCGGTTTCGAGGACGTTACTCCCGAAGAAAAAACAGAACGGGTACGAGAAGTTTTTCAAACCGTAGCTCGGCGGTACGATCTTATGAACGATGTGATGTCATTAGGTTTGCATCGAATTTTAAAACGTATCGCTTTGGAATCGACGGCACTGCGGCTCGGCGATACTGCGCTAGACCTCGCTGGAGGTACTGGTGATATGTCCCGTCATTTAGCTAGGGCAACCGGGCGAGACGGTTTTGTGGCACTACTAGACATTAACGAAAAGATGGTCAGCGTTGGGCGTGATCAACTGATTGACAATGGGTTTGAACGCGTGCGCCCCGTAATTGGTAATGCAGAATCACTTCCATTTGAAAATGATTCCTTTGATGCGATAGCGTGCGCGTTCGGTTTGAGAAACTTCACTGACATTGATCGTGCCTTGCACGAAGCTCACCGCGTACTGAAACAAGAAGGTAGGATAGTAGTATTGGAATTTTCCAAACCGGATAACAAAGTTCTTCGTACATTGAACAGGCTTTACCAGATGACTTGGCCCATCGCCGGACGTGCCATCGTTGGAACTGCTAAGCCATATCAATACCTTATTGAATCAATTGAGAAACATCCATCGCAACGTGCATTAGCTGTTATGATGGAGGATGCTGGCTTTCAATGTGTGAAGTATGAGCACCTACTCTCCGGCGTCGTCGTGATTCACCAAGGAATGCGATGACTTTCGTACACACGGTAACTGCACGTGCTATCGAGACTGCCATTCTTGCTCGTGTTCGAGTGGATGCAAGTACTAGTGGCGCACTGGACCAGCTGCAGAACCGTACAATTCAACTGGATATCGCAAACGAGACTTTCTATTTGGAATTTGACAATCGTCACGCGAGTGTAAAAGCTACCTCGTCACACGAGCCAGACCTTATTGTTCGAGGTGCGTTTGTAGATGTCGTTCAAGCTTTAGTCAGCAAAAACACGGATGGTGTCGCATTGATGGGTGATGAAGCATTGATGCCGATTCTGCAGTCAATATTCCATCCGGACCTTCGCATAGATGATCTTGCCGAAAGTGCACGGGCAACCATAGAAATGGGAGTCACAACGGTTCGATCAGTGCTTGAGGGACTTGCTAGCGAGATAACTTCGTCGAGCCGAGAAAAACAAGAAATACAACAAAAAATAGATTCCCTAGAAGAAGAGATGAGAAACTTGAGGGAGGAGATTGCAAAATTGAAACAACAGGATTCTAGTACGTCTTCAACGTGATTCCGGTAGGCCATGGCGTCCAAGTTCTTATAAAGGGGGGCCGATATCGACTAGACACCATCGTCGCGGAGATAGCGAATACGTATTGGTGGCGTTGGCTGCTTCCTTCCCAATACCTTCCGAGACCCCGAACATCATCCGCCGTTCGATTACGCGAAGCTCTCGAAAGCCTCGGCCCCGTCTTTATTAAGTTCGGACAAATACTGTCGACAAGACAAGATCTATTCCCCGCCGACTATATCAAGGAATTAAGGCTCCTCCAGAACCAGGTACCTCCATTCGACACTGAAACCGCTATAGCCATCGTTGAATCAAGCCTTGGTAAGAAACTTGATGAGATGTTCTCGCAATTCGAAAAGCAGCCCGTCGCTTCCGCATCACTGGCTCAGGTTCACGTTGCAACGACTCTAGGGGGGGACGAAGTCGTGGTCAAGGTCATAAGACCTGATATTGAGCCTATTATTCGAAAAGATATTGCCCTTATCTACTCGATAGCCCGCATCTTGGAAGGCATTTCTAGCGATGCCCGAAGACTTCACCTAAAAGAAGTCGTTGCCGACTACGAACGTACGATCATAGCTGAGTTGGACTTCCGACTTGAAGCAGCGAATACCGCAACTCTTCGAAGGAATTTCATTGACTCTCCGCTGCTGTACGCACCACGTGTTTACTGGGGCTTGACCACCAAAGATGTTCTTGTGATGGAGAGGATCGACGGAGTATTGATTTCGGCAATTGACCGGCTAAGAGCCTTGGGAACAGATTTGAAAAAACTCGCCGAACGCGGCGTAGAAACGTTCTTCACGCAGGTGTTTGAACACAATTTCTTTCATGCAGACATGCACCCGGGCAACATATTTATTGACGTATCAGACCCCAGCAATCCAAGCTACATCGCCGTCGACTGCGCAATCATTGGCCAACTGAGCGAAGAAGACCAATTGTATCTTGCGAAAAATATTTTAGCTTTCTTTAATAAGGATTACCACGCAATTGCTCGCCTGCACTACGAATCCGGCTGGATACCAGTCAATACTGATATAGATGCATTTGAAGCAGTCATACGTGAGTTATGTGAACCTCTATTTCAAAAACCACTGTCACAAATCTCTTTCGGACACTTTTTATTCGCTTTATTCAACACGGCTCGTCATTTCCATATGGAGGTACAACCTCAGCTCGTTTTACTTCAGAAAACTCTATTGAACATTGAAGGATTGGGGCGACAGCTGTACCCAGATCTTGATCTTTGGTCAACCGCTAAGCCGTTCATGGAGCGATGGGTACGCCGTCGCTTCGGACCAATGGCCGTTATTCGAGAGCTACTCGAGAGGGCTCCTGATTTCTTCTCGTCTCTATCGCAATTTCCAGAGAAGATTTTTTCATCGCGCGACCGGGTAGCCGAGTTAGACCGATTGGTTCGAGAACAGCAAAAGTTACTTGCGACGCTAGATTCTAGCAAGATAGAGTCTCGTACTAACAAGAGAGCCTTATCAATAGTTGGCGGCCTCCTCGTTTTGGGTGGCATTGCATTAGTTTGGAGTCCTATCGCAGCGGGTGCAGTCGATTCAGCACAAGCCATCATTTTTGTTGCCGGCTTATCGATAGCCATAGTCGGTTCAAGCCTCGTCGGCCATCGTTAAACTTTTTCTTAAGATACGGAGTGCTGGTATAGAGACGGCGGCCAGAATATTTGATCAATTACGGGAATTAATATGACATTGGAATTTCACGACACGCTAGACTGGTCTGAACCCCATATAGTAGACACGCGTCGGGGATTGAAATCGGTCCAAAATGCAACGCCAAACGATGCCTTCTGGAAAGCATGGCAAGAGAATAAGGAACAAGTGAAGGATGCTGGCTACAGCGTTCGTAAGAACGAGGAGGAAGGAACTTGGGAAGTTTCCTATTGGTCAGAGTCTAGCGGTGAATAAGTTCATTCTACTCATTAGGTTTGACACCCTCCTCATTAGCTTGGAGCTTATAATTTTCTACTATATACGACACCGGACAATCTGATGGGGTTAGGCGTACCAGAATTACTAATCATTCTTTTGATCGTGTTAGTACTATTCGGAGCAAAACGCATAAAAAATCTTGGATCTGATTTAGGAACTGCGATCAAGGGATTTAGAAATGCAATAACGGAAAGGGATGGTGCTACAAAAGAAGATACCGAATCTTCAATACATTCCAGCGACGGCGTACCAGAAACGGAAGATAAAGATTCGTCTAACGCCAAATCGGAGAAGAATGTTTGATATTGCATTTTCGGAATTCTTCTTATTCGCGATCATAGCTCTAATCATTCTCGGACCAAGTCGACTTCCTCAAGCGATTCGAACCATGAGTTTGTGGTTGGGCCGTATTCGACGCACATATAACAATATTCGACTGGAGATCGACCAAGAGGTTGGTATAGATGAGGTTCGGAAACAATTACATAACGAACAGATCCTTGCAGAAATGAAGGACTTGCAACAGGAAGCGAGGCAATTTCACAATGAAATAAGAGATGTTTCTCAAGCCACCCTATCCCGAGATGAAAATGTCTATACCGAACGCCCTCCTGCGCAAGAAGAACCGACAAAAAGTGACGGATGAAGAACAAGATTCGACGCCGTCGAAGGATGCTAAAGAGCAGAATCACGACGAAGCCGTAGACAGCAACAAGCAACCACTACTCAGTCATCTCGTAGCCTTACGTAGCAGCTTGCTACGCTCAATACTTGCTGTAGCGTTACTGTTTCTCCCAGCGTATTGGTTTGCGAATGATATTTATGAGTTCATCGCTGACCCGATCAAGACATACATGCCAGAAACACTGAAAATGATTGCTACTGACGTAGCCTCACCCTTTTTGACACCTTTTAAACTATCAGTTTACGTTGGATTTTTCGCCGCTATTCCTTACATACTTCATCAAATCTGGCGGTTCGCTTCACCCGGGTTGTATTTAAGGGAAAAACGATTTGCGCTGCCGTTGCTTGTTTCAAGTATCACATTGTTCTACTCCGGGATGGCATTTGCTTACTACGTCGTTTTCCCGCTGATCTTCCAGTTCATCGCCTACACAACACCCGAAAATGTTACATGGATGACCGATATCAACCGCTATCTTTCATTCGTAATCAAACTTTTCTTCGCGTTCGGGCTCGCGTTCGAAATACCAATTGCAACTCTACTATTGGTAATAAGCGGTCTAACTACGCCTCAGTCGTTGTCAAAAAAACGCCCATACGTAATCGTCGGTTGTTTCGGGTTTGGCATGCTGCTGACACCACCCGATTGGATCTCTCAAGTTTTTCTCGCTGTGCCTTGCTGGATACTTTTCGAATTGGGAATATTGCTCTCGCGCCTACTCATTCGCAATCGAGAAGAATCGTAACCGGCCCGTCGTTCACTGACGCAACCTGCATATCCGCGCCAAATTCACCGGTAGACACTTCCCGATATTGAGAGGCGAGAGCGTCAACGAAGTGATGATACAGATGATCAGCTTTACTCGGATTTTCTGCGGCTGAAAAATTGGGTCTATTCCCACGCTGTAAATCGCCAGCTAACGTAAATTGTGAAACCACTAATAACTCTCCATCCATCTCAATGACGGATCGATTCATTGCTTTTTCATTGTCAGCGAAAATACGAGCATTCAGTACTTTGGAAGCCAACCAATTAGCCTGCACCTCCGTATCTCCACGCATCACACCTAGGAATACGAGAATACCTGGTCCTATATGCGATATAGTCTTTTCGTGGACGGATACGGAAGCTTCTAAAACGCGTTGAAGAACAGCTCGCACTAGGTTCTCCTATTCGAAAAGGTAAAATAACCAAAATGAAATCAACCCCTAAAAGTACACCATGTGCAGTTGCGCTGATCTCCGGCGGCTTGGATTCCATGCTCGCCGCGAAGATCGTTATGGACCAAGGAGTTCGTGTCGAGGGCATCAATTTTTACACAGGGTTCTGTGTCGAAGGCCACACGCATGCCATACGCGAGTCGCGGCCCGAGAAAATTAAGCGAAACAACGCGCTATGGGTAGCTGAGCAACTCGGCATCAAATTGCATATCAGGGATATATCGGAAGACTACAAGAAGGTTGTACTAAATCCAAGATACGGATACGGAAGAAACTTGAATCCCTGTCTAGATTGTAAAATCTTCATGGTCGGACAAACACTTGCGTTACAGGAATTGGATGATTTGAAATTCGATTTCATCATCACCGGTGAGGTCGTCGGTCAGCGTCCAAAGTCTCAGCGGAAAGAAACCATGCCGATCATTGCGCGCGAGTCTGGTGCCGAGGATCGCCTATTACGACCGCTATGCGCTCATAACCTTCCACCAACACTCCCAGAACGTGAGCACTGGGTTGATCGAAATCAACTCTACGGGTTTAGTGGTCGAAATCGAAAACCACAGATTGAACTTGCCGAGAAATTTGGTTTCAAGGACTACTCGCAGCCGGCTGGAGGATGCTGCTTCCTTACCGATGCAGTCTATAGCCGAAAACTCAGCGACCTATGGGAATCTCGCGGAGCCCGAGATTACTCACTTGAAGATATAGTGTTATTAAAAGTAGGTCGTCACATACGGCCGAAGCCGGAATTCAAACTCGTTATTGGAAGGGAAGAGGGGGAGAATCGATTCTTAGAAGGATTCCGCAAGAAGTTTACCCATCTTCGGCTGACGAGTCATCCTGGCCCACTGACACTTATTGACGGGTATGCTAACTCGACGGACCTAAATCTAGCAGCTCGCATCGTTGCGCGCTATAGCAGCGGACGTGAAGCAAAGCAGGTCACTGTAAGCGTAACTACTCCGAACGGTGTATCCATGGACCTGCAAGTCGTACCAATGCTCCCTCATGAGATTTCCGATTCTTGGCACGTGGGAACATAATATCTTTGTCGAAACTAATCGATGTACGAGGGCTGCTTTGCCCGTTGCCAGTTATCCGAGTTCAAGATCGAATAAAGAATCTATCCAAAGGGACTAGAGTTAAGGTCGTAGCTACCGACCCAGGAGTACTAGAAGATATTCCAGCATGGTGCCGAGTACACGGTCATTCGGTCTTAGAAAGCCAAGCGGAACAGTACGAGTATCATTTCACGATTGAAGTCGGACCTGTGAATCCAACAACAACGGACTGAGAAGAGAGTAACGATTATCAAAATCTCATATGTTTCATAACGATGTCCTCTTGATGATTCCTACTTCTTGGCAGGCCCTTTCTCGGCGAGAACCGATTCAATGGCTGACGTGAGACCGTGCAGGCTGTTGAAGGTTGTGTCGCTCCCTACGAGTTTCTTCGCTTTTTCGTCGTAAGCGAACCATACGGAACTTTTGCGAGGAAGCCCACTTTTTCTGAAAACGCCCAACTCGCCGCTACCATCAGGATAATCATAAGTGCGCTCACACTACTCGGGGTTCGCTTTGCCTTGACGGTTCCCCCATATTCACTTTGACCTAGAAGAGATTTTTCCGTATGGGGAGTTGGTAGATTTGTGTTCTTGCCGAGGGTTTTTGGCTTTCGGTGGTTCCACTTTCCCAATAGCATTTTCAATGTGTCTGTCCGGGTCGAATTTCTGCCGTAATTGCCTTAGTGATACATGCTCCTTGGTGAAGATGTCCAGCTTCTTCTTCGTTAGGTCTTGGCCGGCATTCCAAAGCCCAAGGCACAAGGATCGGATGCCCTCTTTGATAAGTGCCATACCTCAAAATACCGATGACATGCAATAAGATGTTTTCAAATTACTCGGTTGGATTCGAAATATCGTGACGCAAAATACTGAACTGAATATGGAGTAGATTTATCCAACTAGTCGCGGACGACGACTACATGCTCAACATAGTCTTATATCAACCAGAAATACCCCCAAATACCGGCAACATCATGCGACTCGCTGCAAATGCCGGTGCTTCACTAGCACTCGTGAAACCGTTGGGATTCGATCTATCATCGACAAAACTTAAAAGAGCAGGACTCGACTATAGGGAATGGGTGTCAGTTAGAGTGTGCGGAACACTAGACGCGGCACTAAGTGAATCCGTACCAGACCGCACGTTTGCTTTCTCGACAAAAGGGATTCGGTCTTATACTGACGTTCGGTATTGTGATGGGGACACGCTCGTGTTCGGGTCGGAAACACATGGTCTTCCCGTATCAATAAGAGAACAGTTTAGCGAGAGAGTGCTACGGATACCAATGCAGAGCCATTCACGTAGCATCAACCTCTCGAACGCCGTAGCAATAGCACTGTACGAAGCATGGCGTCAAATCGACTTTGCCTAGTATTGCCGTGTTACTCAATAGTCGAGTCTGTCAACTAAATCGCACGTCAATTCAGGACTGTATCTTCGGTGATATTAAGCTGATTTTTACGTTCACCGATTGCTTGCCGGACCAATGCTTCGAAGTTGACGGGCGCAAGTGCAAAGGGGGGAAGTGCGCCCCTTACGGTGATATTATCGATTGCTTCGCGCACATACGGGAAGAGCATGTTCGAGCAAACCACCATCAACAGCTGATTCATTTCACTAGTCCCTTCTTTAACGCCTCCTACGTGAAACATTCCTGCTTGTTCTATTTTCAACTGCAATACGGGCTTTCGATTCAGTTGCGCTTCAACGTTTGCAGATATAACTACCTCGTAGCGTCCTTCACCAATAATCTTGTGCGTTACGTTCATATCTACTTTCACGTCCGGTAACCATTTTTGGTCATACAAATCCGGTGTGTTAAAAATCTCAAAAACGAGCTTTCTAAGGTAAATTCTCTCAATTCGAAGATTCGCTTGTACCTGCCGACTAGGCATCAATTCAACCTTTGACCAATGGCATATTCTGATTTCGCCACTCGGCCAAGCCGCCACGTAACCTGAAAACATTCTGGAAGCCTGCTTTACGTAAAGCTGCACCTGCGATTCCCGCATGCTGTCCCATTTTGCAAGCGATTATGATCTTGCTGTTCTTGTGCTTCTCGATTTCAGATATCCGCGATTTAAGTGCCGCGTGCGGAATATTAACGGAGTTGAGGATATGTCCTTCCTTGTATGCTTGGACGTCGCGCACGTCAACTATTACTGCCTTTTCACGATTGGTGAGATTGACTAGCTCCTGCGCGGTAATAGTACGTCCACCGCGCGATACTTCATTACGAATAAAAAGAATAAGCAACAAGACAAACGCACCAATCAAAATTGGATGATTGCTAATGAATTCAAAAAATTGCTCCACGGAGCGTAGACCGAATACTTGAGAGTCTTTAATTATACGAAAGCACCATCAAGAGACTGCTTTCAACGATAAAATTAGCTGGTTCCGGTTTCATGTGATCTATGATGTCTCCAACCACAATGCTCATCATCTTGGACGGTTGGGGGTATAGCGAATCTCGCAAGTACAATGCAATAGCCCAAGGACGGACGCCCGTGTGGGATGATCTATGGAGCCGCCGTCCGACTGCACTTTTGGATTGTTCCGGAGAAAGTGTCGGACTTCCCATTGGCCAGATGGGCAACTCTGAAGTTGGTCACATGGTGCTTGGCGCAGGCCGCGTTATCTGCCAAGATCTTGCGAGAATCGACCGTACCATTGAGGATGGTTCATTTGCAAACAACCCTGCATTTCTAGCAGCCATTAACGCGATACCGAATCAAAAGTTACATCTCATGGGTCTTCTATCACCCGGAGGCGTACATAGTCACGAAAACCATTTCATTGAGTTGATCAGAGTTGCAGCTACACATGACTGTGAGGTAATCGTACACGCCTTTCTTGACGGTCGCGATACACCTCCGAAAAGTGCGGAAACAACCCTTCGAAAAATCCAATCGACTTGTGAATCGCTTGGTCAACGAGGAATCGCAAGTATATGCGGCAGATACTATGCAATGGACCGGGACCGTCGTTGGGAACGTACCAAGGCAGCATACCGATTACTGACTGAATGTGTGGCCAGTCGTTCGGCAAGCAACGAAAATACCGCATTGAGGACGGCATATGAACTCGGTGAATTTGACGAGTTTGTAAAACCGACATTAGTTGGTAGACCCACGCCCGTGCAGGACGGTGATGCCGTGGTATTCATGAATTTCCGCGCCGACCGCGCACGTCAACTGAGCACCGCACTGATAGGAGGAGAAGGTATTGGGTTCAAACGAAAGTCACACCCTGCGCTTGCGTTATTCGTAGCCATGGCATCTTACGGTAGAGCGATTGATGGTGGCTCCCACCATACACCCGTTAAAGTGGCGTTCTCTCCAACGAGCATTTCAAATTCCCTTGGGGAACATCTAGCTAACCTTGGCAAGTCTCAGTTACGTATTGCGGAGACCGAGAAATACGCACACGTGACGTATTTCTTCTCCGGTGGTCGCGAAGAACCGTTTGATGAAGAGGGCCGTCACTTTATACCTTCACCAAGTGTATCAACCTATGATCTAGCTCCCGAAATGAGTTGCTCACTAATAACCGACCGTGTAGTACACGCGATCGGTAACGACGAAGTCGATTTCATTGTGTGCAATTTCGCCAACGGCGACATGGTCGGGCACACGGGGAAATTTAATGCCGCGGTAAAAGCTGTAGAAGCTATCGACGCTAGTCTCGGCCGAATTACTGAAGCAATAAATCGGACGAATTCTCATTGCTTGATAACCAGCGATCATGGAAACGTAGAACAGATGCTGAACCCCGCGGATGGCCAACCACACACGGCACATACTACGGGGCCAGTACCTCTAGTGTACGTTGGTTCCCGATCATTAGAACTACGGAAGCGTGGGTCGCTGGCGGATGTCGCACCCACATTGCTTTCATTGATGCAACTCAGCGTACCAGATGAAATGACCGGACAGTCGTTAATTCAATGAGTAAAGAAAATGCGCAACCCAGCAGATGATACACAGATTTACATTTGTAACGAGCGTGGTGTTCACTTGCGGAGTGGTCGGTGCGGTCGTCGATGATGATCTTGAACGACAGCTGAACGACGTACTCCATCAGTTGAACGATGTCAAAATATGGATCGGCAAAGCCGACGAACGGTTAGCGCAAGTGCAGGCGGAAGTTACAAGTGTAGATAAGAGTATTTCATCTCTTGGCAATGAGATAAGATTGATAGAGCAAGAATTGAAACGTATCGAAGCCGGGATTGCACTGCTGGAAGAAGAGCAAATGGATTTAGATCATGATCGGGAGATACAAGCAGAACGCGTGGCGGTACACCTAAGGCAAGCTTATAAAGACACCAACCAAAATTTTCTTACGGTATTCCTCAATCAAGACGATCTATCGAAAATTGGACGTTTCAGCCGCTACCACGGTATTTTTGCGAAGGTCAGTATCAATCTACTAGACGATTACCGCCGCATCTTTGAATCGCTTAGCAATAACACCGCGATTCTAGAACAACAAAAGACGTCGAGGCTTGATCGGATCAATAACCTCGAGCTGCAACGACGGCAGTTATCCTCCGAAAGGTCTCGTCGGGAAGTACTCATTACGACACTCCAACGGCAAATCGCGACAAAGCAATCAACGTTGGCGATATTATCGAGTAATCGAAATCGTTTAGCCCGATTGGTAGCTGCCATACCCCAGTCCAATAGTGAGCAATTGATTGCAGAAAATGGTTCCACATCCGAGCCGATGTTAAATGCGCTACCCGTTACAGGAGAGATACAGAAGCGATATGGGGATTCGAAAGTAGACGGGCGAATGCGATGGGAGGGTATGCTTTTCAGGGCGAGTGCAGGAACGAAAGTACGTGCAATGGATAGTGGTCGAATCGTCTTTGCTGACTGGTTGCAGGGATTTGGTTTAATGGTGATCATTGATCATGGCAAAGCACTGCTATCGTTATATGCTTATTGCGATTCGATCTACAAGCAATTAGGAGACCGTGTGGAAGCTGGAGAAATCATCGCTACGGTGGGACGAAGCGGCGGTCAGCCTACAGACGGCCTTTATTTTGAAGTCCGACGTGATGGCAAATCAATTGACCCACTCACTTGGTTGAATAACTAAAGTACGAGATTGTTGTGTCCATTATGTCTCGCATCAAAAATTTCCTTGTCCTCACTAGCTGTATGGCTATAGGCGTCATACTGGGAGTCGCATTTACACGCACGATGGATCAACCGACGCCGACGTTCAAGAATAGCGATGAAGAATTACTTGTGTCGGCACTGAGAACTGTCAGTGATTCCCATATTGATTCGGTATCACGAGAAGAATTAGTCGACGGTGCTATCAAAGGCATGGTTGGAACGTTAGACGATGATCATGCCGATTATTTCACCGGATCGGACTGTGAACAATTGATCAAAGCAACGACCCATGAATATTCAGGCATTGGAGCAGAAATCACCTTTCAAGACGATGCGGTCGTTATCGTGGCACTACTTGCTGCGTCACCCGCAGCCGCCGCCGGATTGGAATCTGGAGACAGAATCGTTGCCGTGGACCATCAGTCCATAAAGAATGCATCGCTTAAAGAGGTTACTAAAAAGATTCGCGGCAAACGAGAAACGTCGGTACATATCACCGTTCAAAGACATAGAGAAGACAAGCCAACTGAATTTGAAATCGTTCGAGATACTATCGTCACACCCATTGTCACATCTTACATGCTGAAGCGAAATTACGGTTATCTGCACATAACACAATTTTTAGAGCCCGCCCAAAAAGACATTTCCGAAGCCATTCTAAGATTGAATAGCGAAGATAGACTCTTCGGCTTAATCATCGATTTACGCAACAATCCAGGCGGCTTGCTTACGGAGGCAGTCGGAGTTGCTGGACTGTTTCTTGATGCACAAGTCATTGTACGAGTTGAAGCACGTAACCCTTCTGACTCTAGCGTGTATGAGTCTAAGCCTGGAGACGTATTGGAGGGCATCCCAATTGCAATACTTATTAATGATGGTACTGCTTCGGCGGCTGAGTTGGTTGCTGGTACTTTACAAGATTACGGCAGAGCGACTTTGCTAGGAACTAATACCTTTGGGAAGGGTTCGGTACAATCACTAATGATCTACTCTGGTGGACATACAATAAAGCTTACAACGGCCCGTTATATATTGCCTAAAAGTGGATTGGTACTAAGTAATGGTATTGGTCCGGATATCCCGTTTGATGAAGAAATCGATCCGCGCTTGGTAGGAACAACTTTGGATCCACTCATTCGACGCGCGATCGAACATCTTCAAAGACATCCATAGATTTTAACGCACGACGACTATAAGTGAGGTCCTTATAGCGAATCTGTGGTTGATGGTGTAGCCACGACTCGTGAGCCGTTAACCAAGTGCTTGTCTTAGTCTTTAGGGCTGGTGTCTTTTGATCAGCAGCAATAGAACGGAGATTCAGAGCCGATCAAGTAAACTTCCATAAGGTAAAAACCGGTTCGATGTGTTTGCGCGTATCCAATCAGTAAGCCCATCAGGAAGCGGCCCTCGACTTTTTAAGTTTCGAAATAGCGCAATGACCGGAGACTTGGAACCACATTCAAAGCCGCTAAGTACATGCTCTGCTAGAGTTAGGACTTTGATCCAGTCAACTAGAACCTCATCATCGACTTCATCCGCAAAACGCGACCAAATTTCTGGATTCAACCGTAGAACGGGCTGCAAAATTGATTGCTCGGTTTGATTTAAGCCTAGTTCATGTGCTTCAAGCGAAGAAGCAGCTTTATTAAGAATTTCGCGGTGTTTCACGGTGAGCGTAGCAGCCGAAGGGTCCCATTGTTCCACGCTAGTCATGCACTAAGTGTACTTATGAAGCACAGAAATTAAATTTTGTTTTCAGAAAAAGCGACGTTCACTCCTCAGAGCACCATCAAGCGAGTTACTATCCAAGTATTGTATCTTCGACAGATCACATTACTCCTCGCTTCCACATATACGACTAGATGGATAAAGAGGGAACCACGTACTTGGAAGCCTCTATTAACCTACACACTTGTTATTATATGAAAGAAATAATTACTAAAAATCAAATACTTATATAGAGAACGCATTCGTCAGAATAGCAATAAATAGAAGTACTCATCTGATTAGACGACACAGATTCAATTGATAGGTGTTTCGTGTGAACTTACTTCTATTAAGCCAAATTCTTTCAGCAGACTCATGTGAACCTAGACGAGTGCTGGAAACGGCAATCTTTGTTGTGAAATATGGACACCTCCATTAATTGCTGCTTTGACGGGCCCCATTCCCTATTATCATCATATGATATTCAAGGGTTATTTATTTCGAAGAATAGCTGCCTGTAGGTTAATAGAGGTTTCCATATGGCGTTGTACGAAAGAATGGATTGTTACCAAAAGAGCAGAGGGATAATTGGGGGGGGGGGGATATCCGTCTGGTGTGACCTTTCGATGATGTTGCAATATGGACGTTGAGTTCAAAGACGGTGCCGCCGCAATAAGCATTGATGCCGATTTACCGTCGCCAGCGTCATCGTCGGATAGCATGATATTACCTAAGCGCGAATCGAATCGGCGGATGCTTAAGTCTTTATAGCGAGTCATTGGCTGAGCCCCAAAAGGTTCGAATAGTCACGAGAAGCAAGCAAGGTCACACGCCCAAGAGTGGCATTGAGTATCGCTGAAAAAAAGAATCCGCTTTAAGCACCGGGCTAAAATGCCGAACAAGAAATCAGTGCAAGTCGTTCGATACTGAAGCAAAGCTAGAGGTTATTCGCACGTCAGTTGGCGTATAACGCTGAAGGTGCTGACAGTCGACCAAGTGGAAAAGGCCGGCCCGAAAAATCGACATGGCCATGCTTTGTTCGTAGCGGCATGCCATAAAGCAAACTGACATCGGCTGATTGTGATTTGAATGCGAGCCAAAACATGCAACCCAAAAGGTTCGAGTCCTTTAATTTTGGTGGAAGGATTAGTTTGCAGCTCCGAGAGCTACAGACAGCGTAGACATTTAACGGAGCTCATAGGAGTTCGTCTGCGCAGTGCGCAGAATAGTGTGCATGGATCTCTAGATCAGGTTTATGAACGAATGGATGTTCGCGAGATTCTTCTCAAGAGGCATCGCTAACGAAAAACACAACTTCATGGTAGCCCTATCGAGATTAATACTTACAAATATAGTAGGAAGGTACCGATAGTGGATTGGTTTGCACGGAGTCTCCTTGCATGGTGGGATGAGCATGGACGCAAAGACTTGCCATGGCAGAAAAACCAAACCGGCTATCGCGTATGGATAGCGGAAATCATGCTACAGCAAACACAAGTCTCCACCGTTATTCCCTACTACAAACGTTTTTTAACCCGGTTCCCGAGTTTGAAAGCACTGGCAAACGCAACGGCGGACGATGTGATGTCAATGTGGAGTGGTCTCGGTTATTACAGACGCGCTCGGAATCTACACAGTGCAGCTCGGATCATTCAAGACAAACATCGCGGACGAATGCCAAGAAATTTCGATCAGCTTGTAGCACTACCAGGTATTGGTCGATCTACCGCAGGAGCTATTCTTTCGCAAGCATTTCAAAAAAAAGGTGTCATTCTGGATGCTAACGTACGTCGCGTGTTGAGAAGATTTCACCACCTTGATAATACGCGAAAAAACGTGCGGTCCGAATCAGCCATTTGGACGCTTGCCAGCTCACACACACCTACTGATCGTGTCCACGAATACACGCAAGCAATCATGGACCTTGGCGCAACAATATGCCGTTCTCGAATTCCTCAATGTGGGATGTGCCCCGTTGCTGAAAAATGCAAAATACTCCTCATGTCTCGGACCCGTTTAGAACTAAAGACTGCCCCCCGAACAAAAAAGCGATCTATACGCATAAATGTGCTGTTAGTGATTAATTCGCGTGGTGAATGCTTATTGAAAAAACGTCCCAATGACGGCATTTGGCCTGCGCTCTGGTCTCCACCAGAGATACCCAATGGCATGGATGAAATAAGATATGCCAAGTCGATAGGAATCTCTGAATCGTACGTAACAAAAATTGAAGCTGCACAGACGCTCAAACATTCGCTTTCGCATTTGGAAGTAGAATTCGTTCCCTATGTATTGCACCTAAAGCACAGCATCAACGAAATCATGGACGATGGACCTTTCCGCTGGCATCAGCTTCAAGCAACGGCAGACTTTGGAATTTCTGCTGCTACGATTAAGCTTCTCAAGTCGATTTCAACGTGATTTTGAATGCCCGAGATACGCACAGTGATTTGTCGAAAATATGGTAAGCAATTACCAGGTTTGTCCATTCCACCCATGCCTGGCCCGTTAGGCCAAGACATTTTTAAAAATGTGTCTGCCCGAGCATGGCAGGAGTGGCAGACATTGCAGACGATGCTAATTAACGAATTTCACTTATCACTAAGAGATCTGGATGCGCGTAACTTTCTAAACGAGCAACGAACAAAGTTTTTAAACAATGAAGACTGGGAACAGCCATCGGGTTACGTACCACCTGATGAGTGATTTCTGCTAGCGCAGTAATATAGCAAAGGGTCCCACGATCAATTAAGAACATTATGGCAATCTTTCATAGAAATGGAATTTCAATCCGATACGAAACCTATGGAGCTGGGTATCCGGTACTTGCATTCGCACCCGGTGGAATGCGATCGGCGATTTCCTTCTGGCAAACGAGTGAATGGGATCCACTAGAAACTCTGAGCAGAGAATTTCAAGTAATTGCGATGGATCAGCGTAATGCCGGGGAATCTACTGCTCCCATATCACCAAATGACGGCTGGCATACATATACGTCGGACCATATAGCATTGCTTGACCATCTCAAGATCGAGAAAGCACATCTCATCGGAGGATGTATTGGAGTCCCCTATTGTTTGGGAATGATTCAAGCGATACCGGGCCGAATATCATCCGCCGTTCTTCAACAGTCGATTGGAAGCGAAAACAATAGACATTTATTTTATGAAATGTTCGACTCTTGGGCGGACGCAATCAAAAACGACCATCCCGAAGCGTCGGAAAAAGATTGGATTCCCTATAGAAGCAACATGTTCGACCACGATTTTTTATATAACACTGATCGTGAATTCCTTTCGAGCTGTACGACTCCATTGCTGGTCCTTATGGGTTCAGACCCATATCATCCCGAATCGATTTCACGGGAGATCGCTCGACTTGCCCCAAACGCTGCGCTAATTGAAGAATGGAAAGCCCCGGCAGCGAACCATACCGTAGAACAAGTTTTGCAGTTCCTTCGTGAAAATACACCTCTAAGTTAAAAGCATTGGATCGGGCCTGCAGTACAACACATCTCCTTGTATCTTTGTCACTGGTCAAGGTATAAGGCAGTAACCTCACAGCTCCGCTAAATCAAATCGGGGAGATTTTGTAGAAGTGACCGCCCAATTGCTAAAACGTCCACGAACATTGGATTTATGACTCTACTGGTTATCGCTATCGCCTTCGTAGCATTCTTTCTTATTGCTGAGTGGTCTCACCAGGACCATTGAATCTTAGTGATGAGGTCATTCACAAAAAAGAGAGCGTACGAACATGGCAATCTTTATTTCGTTTGTACTACAATCAAAGTCCATCATACGAAGCCCTGAAACGTGCCTTAACAGCTCCGATTTCATATCGCGATCTGTAGTAAATCGGCTGGTGGACAGAATGCCGAATTGGAGCATTACATGAATGGCTAGTACACCGATTGCCGCACCTGCTCGTGTAGCGAGAAAGGTAGTAACCGACCCAGTATTCATGGATCCTACTGTCACAGGCGAGCCCTGGCTTTTTCTTGGTTTAGCAACCTTTCTCGGTATTGGCTTTTTGGTACTCGCTTGGGTAATTCTACGAAAGATTGGTGGTGACAAAGACCCTTCGCAACCAGATCAATGAGCGATAAAGAACGTACAATTTGGAATGAACGTTTTGCAGACGGAGCTTACGAAAATCGTACATATCCCAACACTGTGCTTAAAGAATGGATCGAATTTCTTCCGAAGGGTAAGGCTCTTGATGTCGCTTGCGGTGCGGGTCGCGACTCTATTTTCCTTGCCCAAAATGGATTCGATGTCACTGGGACCGACATTTCAAGCGTTGCGCTAGCTCGTGCGGAAACACGAGCTCGGCAAGAAGGCCTAAAGATAAATTGGTGTGAGCACGATTTAGATTCCGGCCTTTCATTCAGTAGCAAGTTCGATGTTATTTTGATGATTCGTTTTATGAACAACCGACTGCTTGAAGCACTTCCTCGTTACCTAAATCCTGGAGGGGCGTTGCTAGTTGAAGAACACTTGTCAATTGAACACCCTACTCCGCTGGCGGGTCCTCAAGGCTCTCGATTTCGAGTAGTACCCGAAGAACTGAAAATACGGCTGCAGGAATTGAAGCTTGAACGGTACTTTGAAGGATTGATTACTGAACCGAACGGGAACGATGCAGCTGTGGCTCGTATCTTGGCGTTCAGCCAAGGATTCGGGAACGATTGAGGTGACATTGTATTCGAAACCTCACTCATATCCCCGATGGAAAGTTCTCTTCAAATACAACCACTGCAGTGCTGCTTCTAGGCTCCGGGACTTACGAATGTACGGCGGCACCCACGTCGGTCGAAACACCATCGCCGCTCTAGTCTGCGCTCGCATCTTTGGAACCAGAACCGACACCAGACCGATCTCTGTTTGAATCGATCTCTAGTTGATATCCGTGCGAACCACGCCCATGCACCCCTCCGCAATGCGGTGCATAAGCAGTCAGAAGCCCTCTGAGTGCCACCTCCATCGAGATATACTAGGGTGTGGGTGGGGCGGCGGCTAAATCTCAAGGCATCAATCATGCATGCGAGCATGATGAACATTCGGTACACGATATCCAGTTTGTCGCATCGCGGCACCATGTGGCAACATCTCTTGAGACGGTGCAATAGCCGTTCTACATGGTTTCGTACCTTACATACGTCTAGCGGTCGTACGACACTAGGGGTTTCACCCGATCATGCTTCGACGGAACGAGAATAGTGGTGCTTTGTTGACGAAGACGAAAATGCCAGAACTTGCCTTGCCCAACAAATCCTGCAGCGCAGATTCCTAGGCCAGCTGACACAAAAACGGATAGAACAGTCGTGAAAATTATTCGCCCATCGACAGTCATTAGATAAAAATGAGTAAATCGACCTATGCCAACCATCCATATCGTGCGACATGGCGAGGCAAGAGCTAGATTTGGTGTACACCATAATCCTGGTCTAAGTCAGTTCGGAGCGTTACAAGCGGAAGCAACCGCACAAAAGCTCAAGCCGCTAGGTCCAATACCGATCTATACAAGCCCGCTTGCGCGGACACGTGAGACAGCGCAATTTCTCGCAGACTGTTGGGATATAACGCCTGTAGTCGAACACGCGTTCGCTGAAATTCCATCTCCATTTGATGGCCTAGCGGACCGAGAAAGATGGTTGAATGGCATCATGACCAGAACATGGAAGCAGCTGCCCGGTGAATTAAAAAGGTGGCGAAGCAATATGATCGCAAGGGCACTGTCAATGTCTCAGAATTGTGTTGTTTTCTCGCATTTTTTGGCAATCAACACCCTTGTTGGTGCTGCAACAGGGCGCGACAAGATGGTCACCTTTCGACCCGACAACGCCTCAATTACTGAACTGAGTAATGATGGCGGACTGCTAACACTTCTGAAACATGGTATTGAATCTACTACGAAAGTTAATTAATTTCGTAATCGATCCTTAGCCAGCGATAGTGGCGGTCCAAAGATGACTCGGTAAGTCCAGCAACCGAGACCAATAGGTTTTCAAGCGAATCCCAAGCATCACCACGCAAACCACCTTTGATTTGCTGATCAATGAAGGCACATTCTGCAAGCAGATGTCTTAAACCTGATAGACGATGTCTTTGCACTACCGCTTCGAAAATAGATACCCTAGATTTGGATGTCTTAGCATGCTTGCCTTGACTCCATGCATACGCACGACGCAGTTGTGCAGCAAAAGCTGACAGAACGGGAATGGGGTGGATTCTTTCGCTACGCAGTGTCGCTACCAACTTCTGAACACGCTTTACGTTACCTTTAAAAGCGCAGTCAATCAACTCGAATATATTGCCAAAACTCGAGTCAACTAACGAGAGGTCGTCTTCCGTAATCTCATCGTGTTTGTCGTCGAACACTAGCTGTAACTTCTCTAATTCTTGTTGTGCTGCCAATAAATTACCTTCCACACAGTCCGCTAGTCGCTCAGTTGCGGACCGGGTGATGTTTAATTCCATACGTTTAGCTCGATGTTCAAGCCAAGATGGGATTCGAGATAAGGGGACTCGGTCGTAAATAACAACAACCGCTTTCGATAACGCTTTGAACCAAGCTCGGTTGCGGTCTTGCCACTCAAAATTTTGAGCTCGAATAATCACTACGCAATCTTTATTGGGATGCTCGATGTAGTAGCATAGGGCTTTGATACTAGCATTATCGAATGCTCGAGTCCGCAAGCTAACCTCGATCATTTTCCGCTGAGCGAATAGTGATTTGCTATTCATAGCTGTGAATACGTCACGCCACTTCGTTGAAGGGTCAATATCGAATCGTTCGATTTCCGTAAACCCTGATTCTTGCGCCGCCTTTTTTATTGAATTGCGAGCTTCATTGACTAGTAGGATTTCGTCACCGGCGATGAAATAAACGGGCTGGATTCCCTTGTTGAGCTGTCCATTTAGCTGTGTCGGAGATAATTGCATAAAGAGCAATCGAGATAGCACTACGCCAACTGAATGTAGCGTTTTTCCTTCGTGAGTATGTCAGTATTGTAATTGGTCAGCACCTTGGACAAAAACCTACTGCATTGTCACGGATAAGAGTTGGGATAGACGATGCGGTGTGAATAGTAAGAAAAGCCCATCTTGGACGACGATGTACACTGCAAATTCAAGACCGTATATCCCAAAATGGAAAATAACGCCGTACTAGCGACACATACCTCTCTTTGTAAATAAGCCTGGACCGAAAACTAGTTCGACTCTTCCCGTCGCGTTATTGCTTGATTGCCGACAGTCTTATATTGGTCCTAAATCGATGGTTGCAACGAACCGGGTCACTCGTCGCAAGCTCGATCGTCGATCAACCACAATGGATAATAAATATGCACAACCCAAAATGTATCTGGTGCATCCAAACTAGCATGGCTGGAATACAACACGGTGCAAAAGTCGACTGTGAACTTGTGAAGCAACTGATGCGAGGAGAGCATCCAGCACAAGCACAAAGAAGCCGTCTATCGAGAACTTGCCAGCCCTGTTTATACGATGGCAGTGCGCGCGCGTACTACAAAACGTTCAACTCCCCGAAGACGTTACACAGGGTACGTTTATTGACGTATTTACGAAAGCATCTTCGGTGAACGGTCCATCGTCGTTTATTGGATGAGTGCGCAAAATAGCTACCGATCACTGTTTAATAAAACTACGGTCCCCATGGCATACCAAGCGAATACCACAAGAACGTGACTACGTTGCTACTGATGCCAACACAGAAAATGCTGACTTGACGTTAGATGTGGAAAAAGCACTTGCTAGTTTGGCCCCAATCACGTGAATGGTGGCTTAGATGTAGGCTACACCCACTCCGAAATCGGCAAGGTATTCGGTAAAACATCGAGCTTTTCCAAATCGCGGTTCAATCGGGCCGTAGCACGGATAAGAATGGAAAATGAGCCGAGAACGTAATCTAATTCAAGAGGAGGTAGTAAAACACTGTCATTACAATGCAGCTGAACGGAAAGATGGACGAATATCAAAAATCAATTCAAGAAGCACTGCAGGCGTTGCCAGACCTGAAACCGCCACCTCAATGTTTGGAGTGAAGTAGTGAAAAGAGTGTGGGCGAGAGCCAATCGACCGAGTCGATTTTTTGCACTATTACAGGCTGCTTCTCTAGTAATTGGCGTGTTATGGCTGCCATTCCTAACAACGCCTGAATCATCTAAAGCAGATGATATTGTTTGTACCTTGCAAATAAATAATGGCCAAATCACGCGCTACGGACATCACTGTACAGAATGCTCCGTGTATAGTTATGAGCGATTCTCCGACCCAATTTGTTCTAACTCATCGTGTAGAGCTCATTGATGACTACCTAAGACATCTTCCACTGGATGAGGTAGCTACACGTACGCAACTACTCAAACAAAGAGTTAACGCACTTGGAGCTTGCTGGATTATCCAAGAACGCAGATACACCGAAGCACTGCTAACCACCACCTATTGATCTACAGGAGAATCATTATGAAAACTATAACCGCTGTAGCAGCTTTTTTTCTATACGCGTCCGTTTCCTACGCGAACGAAGTAAAGAATGATACACCTAGTCTAAATGACGACATCACTGATCAAGATGCTGCACAAGTTTTAAAAAGCTTATCAAGCACAAACGAACAGGTATCGGAATTGGAAGGGCCGCTGCTCGATGAACTAGAAGCAAGACTAAATCATGCGGCAGAACAATATACGCTAGGAGCATTGAAGCTAATAAAAGAAAAAGTGGCTCAGTTCAAACTGCAAGGGTCGCGTCTTGGCATCATGCTTCATAAAACGGAAGACGATGATGTATTCGTCTCTAAAGTGATTCCAAACAGTGGTGCTGAAAAATCTGGCATCAAATACGCTGACCGTATTCTGATCGTAAATAACGTAAAAATTGAAGGAGCCAAGCACCCTATTCGTACCATCGCCGAGACCATGCAGCAAATTGAACCAGAAGAAAAAGTACAAGTTGTAGTTTCGCGCGATGGAAAAAGACGCAAGTTTTCCATTACAACATCAGCTTTCATTCCTCCCACGCCCAAGACATTCAAGATGGATGTGGGAGTAAGTATTGATGAACCGCTCGAAGCACTAAGTGCCGCGCTACAACAAGCACTAAATACTACAGATTGGGCTGAAGAAGATGCTAATGGATTTAATACTAAGATAATGGTTCGATCATCTTGTCCTCATGTTCAGGGCTGCTTCAATACTCTCAGGGGATGCAGTTTCATTGGCAGCTGCAACAACAGCCCTTCCCCATTGTTACTTGACCTAAATCCTGATTTGGGGAAATATTTCGGTGTAGATACGGGCGTTCTTGTGTTGAGTGCTGGAACTACCCAAAAAGATTTGAAATCGGGTGACGTTTTGTTGTCGATTGCTGGGGAAGATATGAAAAACGCAGCTTCAGCCCGTGCTCGTCTATTTAGCATCTCCGAACCGACATCCGTACGTGTATTGCGAGATAACACCGAACTAGACGTACTTTTACAGCCAGTGCTAGCACTTCCCAATCGGCACTTGAAGCATCGCAAGTTCAAGGGAAATATGCATTTCTGATTTTTTATCCATGAAACGAGTTATCGTTGATCGTAGCAAGTCCTGAAGCCGGGCTACAAAAGTGTCATGCCTTGATTTCAGTTGCACACGGGTTTCATCAGAAAAAGGCGTGGATCATGATTAAGGTTGTCTAGTCAACCTACTTTCGGCTATCAAGTACGATAGTATAGGAATTCCCATGATCATAGGAGTCTGCGCCGTAGAAAAGGATTTTTATTCCAAATAGTTGATGAATCTATCATCCTAAAATTGCTTCAAAATTTTTCTATGGCGCAGGCTCATTTAGGTTATCGATCTCAAGTTGTTCTGACACGTCTAACCACTGTCTCTCTAATTCATCAAGATGATTGCGCGCTAACCCGTGTTCACGAAGCCATTTCTGAATGTGAGAAGCAGTATTTGAATCGAATGTCGATTGATCTCCAAGTAAGTTGGTAAGTTCATTTACTTTCAACTGGATACGAGAAATTTCACGCTCTAATTGTGCACGTTTCTTCGCAAGATCGCGATTACGGTTGCGAACTTCGGCCCTATGCTTTCGAAGATCACTCTTCCGCGGCTTCCGCGTTCTACCGATCTCGAGCATTTGAATGTCAATTGAGGCTGCATACCTATCAATATCGTCATCGAAACGCCGCACGGCACCATCTTTCACTAGCCAGTATTGATTCATACACTGGCGTAGTAAACTCCTATCGTGTGCAACCATAAGTACCGCACCTTCGTACTGTTGCAGTGCTGTGGCAAGCGAATTTCGCATATCAAGATCAAGATGGTTCGTTGGCTCATCAAGTAGCAACAAAGATGGTTTCTGACGAGCCATCAATGCAAGCACAAGACGAGCTTTTTCACCCCCGCTGAATTGGGAGACCGGACGATGAACATCATCAGATTGAACCCCCCATCGACCAAGATATTCCCGAACCGCCTGTTCACTGATAACTTCCTGATCTAAGAAAGTCTCCATTGGACTCTTGGCCCCGTCGAGGACCTCAAGCTGATGTTGTGCAAAATATGCAACGGAAGCATGAACGCCGAATTCGATTTCTCCACTCAGTGGTTCCATGTCATCTGCTAGAACCTTTAACAAGGTAGTTTTACCCGCACCGTTAAGCCCCAGAATACCAATACGATCGCGCGGATAAATTCTCTCAGTGATATTTTGTGCAACAATATTGCCGCCGTACCCCACGGTAACATCATCAATCCTGACCATTGGTTGATCCATTCTAGATGGGCTAACAAATTGAAAATCGTATGATGATTGTGGTCGAAGCGGTGCAGTAGATTTCATCCGCTCAAGAGCTTTTATACGACTTTGAACTAAAGATGCTTTTTTGCTATTGGCCCGAAATCGATTAATAAACTTCTGGATCCGCTGTCGCTCCTGTTCTTGTCGTTGAAATAAGACTTCTTGACGTATGAAGTTCTCAATGCGCTGCCGTTCGAACGATTCGTAGTTCCCGACGTAGCTACGTGTAGTTTGATGCTCAATATGAATGATCTCGCCCACCGTTCGGTTGAGAAAATCACGATCATGTGCAATCGTGAGCAACGTTCCCTTAAAACACGACAACCATTTCTCAAGCCAAAGCGTGGCTTCAAGATCAAGGTGGTTGGTGGGCTCATCCAGCAAAATTAGATCTGCAGGAGTCATCAGGGTTTGTGCAAGATTCAGCCGTATCCGCCATCCTCCAGAGAATTCTCGGTGTGGTTTAACAAAATCTTCCTTTGTAAATCCCAAACCAAAGAGAATGGTTCCAGCAACGGATTCGGTTCGATAACCACCCGCGTCCTCGTATTCGGCGTACAAGTTAATGGCGTGTTCGTAGTCGCCCGCATCCTCGTAACTTTTGATCATCCGTTCAATGCGTCGTACTTCTCTATCACCATCAATCACGAAATCAAGTGCTGTCTGATCAGAAGGTACCTTGTGCTGATCAAGCCAAGATATGCGCCAATCCTTTGGAAAAAATATGTCCCCGTCAGCGGGAGTCTTTCGCCCAAGTACCAAATCGAAAAGCGTGGTTTTACCCACTCCATTACGTCCGACGATTCCGACTTGATGCCCCGCATGCACAACGAAACTAACGTCTTCCAACAGCGTACGGTCACCGTATTTAAAGAGGACGTTTTTAAACTGAAGCATTTTTATAAGAACGACTGGTCTCTGCTAAGGAGGTGTCCTTATCAGATTAGTAGTTAAGAATGTCTAGTACCAGACAGCAGCTGTATCAGTGAAGTAGCAGCCAACAAAATAAAACCTACCAGTGAAGCAGCGGGTATTAAAGAAGGATCGCCACATTCTCCTGATCCGGACATAAGCGAATTGAGAACGACCATGAAGGAGTAGTCGTTTTCTAAAAGGTAAGTTAACGCAGGCCCGCACGAGCTGCTAGCCTCCGGTGTCAGCTGCAAATATATCTGACGAGTAGCGAATCCAGAACCGCCAATAAAAAAAAGTGTAGCAAGCATCGGGTAGATCCCAATACGGGGCTGATGAATCAAGCCAGCCAAAGCGATGGCACCGCCGACCGCCATAAATAATCGTTGCGTCATGCACAGTGAACAGGGAACCTGATTAAAACCATGCTCCAGAATCATCGCTGTAATTAGAAACGTTCCCGTAATAAAGACAGTTAGAGAGTTCCAGCCTTGGCTAGTTCTGATCACCTGATTTATCAAGGTTATAAATACCATGTTCTTGCTCATTCGCACTACGCACATGAATACAAGGCAACACGCAATTTACTGCACTTAGACATGCTCACATTCAGACAGCCAGTCACCTACTTTTGCTTCCAAAACTGGAAAGTATGTATGAAAGTTCTCACAGAATCCTTCCATGCCAGATTCTAATATTCCCGAGACAGTACCTTGAAATCTTTCGCATTTTAATGCGTATCAGTATTTGACGCATCGCGTTGACAACGACATCGTGTTCCACACATCGCGCGAGCAGGTCCGTCTTAAACCATATGGCTGAAGAGATTACGCCCCTTTGTGAGGTGCCGTGTATCTGGTAATCGTCCTATAAGCACTCAGATGTAAAATCTTGTAGCAGTCCTTCACCGTACTCATGCCAGTTTAATGCAAGAACGTGATCAGCTATCAAGTCCAGTAAGGCAGGTCTTCGTAACTCCGCCCCGAATCGACAATGTCCCGTTTGCATCTCAGGTAGCGAGTTGCTGATGGAATCAATATGGCGATGCTGCCTTACACCCAGTAATTTCCAGTGAGTAAATGTCTGGGTACTGGCAGCCGTGTTCGGGAGATGGGTGAGCATTTCTTTGATTTAACTAAATTCTTTCACTCCAGTTTGATGACGTGTCCCAATTTATACAGCCCGGAAAATGACAAAAATTCGCGAAAACTACGGACCGAAAACAGTCGACAGTCCTATTAAAACCAGCAGTTCACAACTCGCTGGAAATTACTGCCTTACACCCGCCTACAGTTCGGGTTCGATTTTCGTAGGAATTGAACCTTTAATGAAATCGTCAATAAAGCCACCAGCCATAAGCCCAGGATTCTGTCGGCCAAGCCAACCATGAGCCAGAAAATTCAAGTTTCAATGTCCAGCTGCAGGTACTTCTCAAGATACTCGTCAAAACTCAGTGTGTCTGAATCTTCCAGTCTCTTCTGCTCATATATCGACCGTTCTGCAGTGGATTGAAATAACGCCAACCGATCCTCGGCAAGTGCTCGTTCCATAAACTGCCTTCTAAATTCTTTGCCGAGGCTCATCGCAAAACGGAAAAAGGTCTTTTGGCTACTTCGCATAGCTTCAATTATGCGCGCAGACGGCGTTGCTTCCACATAGTCCACTTTCCTGCGCTGGTTGGCGACACTTTCAGTATATTGTTTATCGTTGCCAAGAACTTGATCAATAGAAGCTGCAACCACTTCTACGTCATCTAAAATTTCGTGTGCCCACTGGTGCATCGAGATCATTGTGCCTGATCGAGAAAGCAACACGCCTGGCTTACGACCTTCGTGCACGACTATTGACTGATTCCTTGAATTCTCAAGCGAGTCAGCCTCACTGTCATTCGTACTGGGCGTTAGCAAACACCAGATCAAAACTGCGTCAAGAAAACGAACAGTCTCCGCATCAACTCCCAGCGGTAAAAAAGGATCAAGGTCCAAGCAACGGAGTTCAATGTATTCAATGCCACGCTTCGCAAGTGCTTCAAGTAGCCGTTCGTCTTTGTTACATGTCCGCTTTGGCCGAACGACTCCATGGTACTCCGCTTCGGTTTGCAGGAGTGCAGTCGTAAGTTGCAAATATTCCTCGCCACGACGTAGTCCGATCTTTTCGAACGCCTCAACGTTCTGGCTTAAAGCACGAGAGAGCGTGGTTATGTAATCGTGAAGGGAGTTACAGGAAATATGTAGATGTTTCTGCTCTATGCTTTGGTACCCAAGCGGTCCCATGCGCAACGATGTCGCATACGGTTCAAACCAAGAACCTTCATCAAACTCCTCTAACTCGTGCCCACGGCCCTGTAGGAACGATTTGCAGAGTGACGGCGACGCTCCAAAAAGGTAGACGAGCAGCCAACAGATTCGGCGAAGGTTTCTTGCCATCGTCAGGTACGCGGCCGATCGAAAATCTTGATTGTTTACGGCACCAAGAGCATCAGCGACGGTAGGCCACAGTTCTTCAGGAATCGAAAAGTTATAGTGAATCCCAGATATGGTCTGTATAAGCCGCCCATATCGATTACCAAGTGACAGGCGGTATAGCGTCTTTATCTTTCCAGCACCGGATATTCCATATTGTCCAACAGGAATTTTTTCATCAAGACCTACTATACAGGGCATACTTGCAGGCCAAAGTAACTCTCTATCCAACTTGGTATATACAAACCGGTGAATCTCATCGAGATGATCAAGACACGCTTCGGGCGTATCAAAAACACCGGAAACAAACTCAAGCTGAGCTTCAGCAAAATCCGTCGTAATCCAAGGGTGCGTGAGTGCAGAGCCGAGATCCTGAGGATGGGATATCAAAGATAGATCACCGGAAGGCGTAACGCGGAGACTCTCTTTTTCTATGCCGCGTTGCAATCTACCTAAACTGGGATTCCCGCCTAGGACCCTTAGTCGGTCAACTAATTCGTGCATATGCCCATCGACGATGGCTCCATGCTAGAACTAAGCTAAACAGGGCCTGCTGCAACAATCATGGGGTCCACATCGAACGTAGCAAAGTTAGCCTTGAACTTAGCGATTAACGAATCAGCAGCTTCGCTATATGCAGCTTCACTTGGCCAGGCATTTCTAGGGTCAAGGATGCTGGGGTCTAATCCGCCAAGTCGTGTTGGTATCTCAAGATTCAGCCGTTCGAGCTTGTACCTTGGGGCACCAACAAGCGAAGCCGTACGCACGGCCTTCACGATAGTGCGGGTTTCGGGAATGGTGAAACGTCGCCCGACTCCATACCCACCCCCAGTCCAGCCGGTATTGACTAAGTAGACTTGTGACCCAAATTGCTCAATGCGTTTCATGAGCAGATTCGCGTATACGCTTGGCGGCCGCGGAAAGAAAGCAGCTCCAAAGCACGCCGAAAAAGTCGTCGAATATGCTTCCGTAGAGCCGACGATCGTCGATCCTACTTGTGCGGTATACCCCGACAAAAAGTGATACGCAGCAGCTTTTTTTGAAAGTATGGCAACAGGCGGCAACACACCGCTGACATCGCAGGTAAGAAAAATGACGCTACTTGGTTCCCCACCTTTGTTTTCGTCAGCTTTTTCTCGGATATTGTCGCGCGAGTAGCACGCCCGAGTATTTTCAGTGTACCTGGAGTCCGTATAATCGGGCTCTCGAGTGTCGTTGTCGATCACGACATTTTCGATGATTGCACCAAAGCGGATCGCATCGTAAATGATGGGTTCATGCTCTCTTGACAAATTAATGCACTTTGCGTAGCAACCGCCCTCCAAATTAAAGACCGTACCTTGCCCCCATCCATGTTCGTCATCTCCGATAAGCAAGCATTCTGGGTCCGAAGATAAAGTCGTCTTGCCCGTACCTGACAGTCCAAAAAACAGAGCAATATTCCCATCGGCACTGATATTCGCAGAACAGTGCATGGGTAGAACGTCGCAAGAAGGTAGCAAAAAATTCTGCACTGCGAACATCGATTTCTTCATCTCCCCAGCGTAGCGCAAGCCCGCTAAAAGTACTCTGCGCGCTGCAAAGTTAATGATGACGACAGCATCAGAATTAGTTCCATCCCGTTGCGGATCACAGCAGAAGTCGGGTGCACTTATGATCTCCCAAGTGTCCTTATCCGCAGGGTTAAATGTCTTTGGCCGTACGAATAGTGTTCGAGCAAACATTGCGTGCCAAGCATATTCTGTAGTTACGCGTATGGGTAGATAGTGATTCGCGTCAGCACCAACGTGAAGGTCGTTCATAAAGGTTTCTTTCGATGCAAGATAGTCTCGAACTCGACCCCAGAGTGCATCAAATCGGCTAGATGAAATTGGTTGGTTAATGGGGCCCCAGTCGATTTCTTGGTCTGTACTGGCTTCTTGAACGATGAAGCGGTCTTTAGGAGAGCGACCGGTACGATGGCCTGTCTGTACGACTAGCGCACCATTAGAAGCCAGCTTGCCCTCGCCTCGTTGCAAGGCGATCTCGGCAAGCGTGGCCGTGCCTAGGTTTATCCATTCTGCAGGTTGAATTATCAACTCGATTCCCGTCATCACTCACCACGTGCGTTAGCTGGTTAACCAAAAACACATGTTACACAACAGACTATGTACACATAGAAGATCTTTAGAGTGGGTTTTAAATCATTAATTTTTGTTTGGAAGTATTCCTATTGGAGTAGAGATTTTCTTTTCTCCTGCCCGACATCGGAATAGAAGTCCGTGAGCAAGATGGCATAACCAAGATCTGATCGTATTCATAAGTATTTCCATAGAATTCGCATAGTAATGGATACATACAGCATGTAGCGAATACTTCTACAATCTTTTCTTATTCCCTTGCATGCAAAGCTACTTCGGTTCGTTCTCTCATACAAGCACCTTGAAATGAAGATTCCTTCGCATAACCAAGGTAAAGGACACACATGGGATACGTCTCACTATAGTAGAGATTTGACCTTTTCGCTGGCCACTGGTTCTGAAGAGGTAAGGTTGAGTTTTCCCAACCATCTTCGTTCTGCTTAAGCTCAAAGTTGGATACATTGTCCGCGGAAGATGGATACCGAAGTCAGTAATCCCGTTATCGTAGACCGGATACGAAACAACTTCGGTCGTTCGGCAATAGTACGTAATATCATGTATTGTCAGCATTCTGCATAGCTAAGTTTTATCGGTCTGTGACTCATCGAGTGTAGAACTGTCGACCCGTAATATCGAGTCATACTCGTGACCAACGCGATTGCAATAAGTATTTCACTGGGAAGACCGTTCACCAGCATGTCGTAGTTTCGACTACCGCCGGCTTCGTATCGTACGTTCTTTTAACAAACCCAATATCCACAAAAAAGAAGGCGTCCTGAAAGTAGAGACGGTGAAGCCCGTCAGCTGACACTTTGCTCTCTCTTCATACGAATAAGTTGGCGCCGGTCCCCTTTTTTTGGCTTCATTTTGGGAACGTGTAATCCTGCTCGTTCCATGCGACGGCGGGCAATCAATTCTTCACGCTGAGCAATTGAGTCATCAGTTTCCACATAAAGCTCTCGAGCGATTGCTGGGTTTTTTCGTTGATCAGATAGTAATCGCACAATTACATGGAATTCGTACACTTCCCGTGTGATTGAGAGTCCGTCACCTTCGCGAATGACACGCGAAGCTTTGACGCGCGCGCCATTTACATGAATCTTTCCCCCGACGACTGCAATACGCGCTTGACTGCGAGTTTTAAAAAACCTTGCAGCCCATAACCATTTATCCAATCGCACCCCTTCCGAGGATCTATCAGGCATGGTTACAACCCAAAAAGCGATTAGAGAACTTGAGGGATATCATCTAAGCATGAATTATGCCAGTTAAGATTAGTGGTTCTCCGACGTTGAATATCCAAATTATTGGAGGTAAGTCCACCTGATCTCTGATTTCGTGCATTGTCACTTGCGGTTTGCCTAAAATCATTCAGCCGTTGGAGAGTCTAATCGACAGTCGTTAGTAATTTCTCCGTAATACAACATCGCATTAGTCGGTATCCACGTACTGGAGCTCACTATACTTGTTCACCGTCTGTGCTTTAAGGTTTTCCTAGCCTCTTCCGGAGATTCTTGAATTGCGCGAAGACGTTACTTCGCTATCTTCATTCCGAATCGTTGACGAAGCATGAGCCCAAATTGCTAGGGCATATTTTCACTAAGATATATCATCTTGAATTCGGATGAGTTTTGGACATGGAGTGTCTGTATGGAACTTACGGAAGAGCCATTTGAATAAATCAAGAAGTATTTGCCGAGATCGCGTGGCGACGTCCATCGGGATCAGTCGGATGGCGTTGAGCGAGATGCTTCATAGGCTGGGGTGTTGGAGGAGATGTTCCAGGAGCTGCAGTGTATGGGCATCCTCCCGAAGAAGGTGGAGGTCGCGTTCGTTAGACAGCACACTGGTCAAGGTGCATTCGGATGCTACGGAGGCGCGGAAGGTACATGGTCCGCGGGCGATCGGGAAGTCACGCGGCAGCTGGACGACCAAGGTTCACAGGATGGCGGCCGATGCGCGGTGCACCGGAGGGTCGCAAACTGCTGTCAAAGACGTCCCTATCCGCTCAGCATCTGGTAATGGGTCGAGCTGATGGGGACGACCAGACGGCGCAAATGGGTTGAGGCCATAGGCATCCAGCCTACAGTTCCGCCCCAACGCAATCGCAGAAAGGCATGGTGCTACGACACCCAAACATACAAGCAACGCAACGAGATAGAACGTCTGTTCCGCCGATCGAAGGGATATCGACGGATCTTCACGAGATACGACAAGTTGAATATCGTGTTCACGTTCTTCATCATGCTAGCACGCATTGCGGAGGCACTCACAATAGTGGAAACAGGCCAGGAAACATCTATTCTTTATTAGGCCAATTGGACGATTTAAATATGTCCGTAGAGATTACAGAAACACGATCAATCGTAGTACAAGAACTTGTGGAGATGCTGTTTGCAAGAAAGTTTACTGGATGACTTGCAAGATATCGCAAGGGCGGCAGGCGATGAAATCCTTGCCGTTTATGAAACTAACTTTAACGTGCGACTGAAAAGCGATAGGTCCCCCATAACTGAAGCTGACCAACGTGCTCATGACATCATTGAACACCGACTATACCAACTCGATAGCTCTATTCCGGTGCTTTCTGAAGAATCCAGTCCTCCGTCCTACGAAACTAGGAGAAGCTGGAATAGATATTGGTTGGTAGACCCGCTAGATGGAACTAGAGAGTTCTGCAAACGTAATGGTGAATTCACAGTCAATATTGCACTTATTGAAAACGCTCTACCACAATTCGGGGTCGTGGGTGTACCTGTCAAAAATCATATTTATGTCGCAGACGTAAGCCGCAAGCAAGCTTTCTTCATAGACGACGTTAATTTTGAACCTATTCATTGTAAAAGCGTACGTATAGGTGATGTAGTTGCGGTTACAAGTCGTTCACACGCAACGGAACGCGAAGCGAGATTGTTGGAATGGCTTGATCGTAATTTAAGGGGAGTGAAAAGTACTGCAATTGGCAGCAGCTTGAAGATCTGCCACATTGCACGGTCGTATGCTGATCTGTACGTAAAGCTCTCTACGCTTTCGGAGTGGGACATAGGAGCGGCTCATGCTGTTCTTTATGCCGCAGGCGGGGATATTTTCACCATGGATGGCCGGCCGTTTCGTTATAATCGTAGCGAAACGCTTTTGTTATCAGGGTGTTACGTAGCCGGCGATCCCGCATTCCCCTGGGCTAATTACCTAGCCGAGGCACTTACATTTGCCGAGGGCAAATAAGCTGCACGCATTATTTAATCAAACGTAGCGCAGCGATCGTAAGACAACTAATAATGTTTTGATTTCATTTCTTTCGGTTGATCTTGTTCTCCACCGTACCCTAACACTTCTCTCACTGTGTCCTACAGGCTAATTACTTCGACGCCCTTGGGCCGTGGGTATCGTTTTCCTCCAGGCATTTCCAAAACCAAGTCAATTTCTACACCTGATGATGTACGATAGAAACTTGTATTTAGCCCGGATAATGCACGAATAAAACAGCAAGGCTCCTATAATTCGATATCATTCAATGAGTTAAGATACATATCGAAGGAGACCTTGCTGTGACGAAATGTTACCCAAATCCCATTCGCTTTTCATCCGTGCAACGCAGCAAGGTGGAGGCCGAATTCAGCTTCAGTGGTGGTGCGACCACCGGTAACGGGGGTATTTCGCTGCCAGACATGGGAACCCTGGTTACTGTTCCGAACCGAAAAACGGACCCATCTCGCACTGCTCATGCAATATTGGGGCTAGAGATAGTACTTGAAGTAGTGACGAATAATTTATCAACTCCATCATGGTTTATGTCAGGCTGCGTTACAGGAGCCTGAGGGCATTTAATAATGAAGAGGACTTTACCGATTTCACGGTTGCTTATGTTGCCACTCGTGATCAGACTGAAAATGAATACGCTGGCATAATCCGGTGCTACAAAGGTGATAGCTGCAGTGGACGTACTGCTCGAAGTGACGGCAGTGCCGGAGCCCTGCAGCCACAGGCGTGTTAAGAGTGCATTGTCGCCATCGTTGTTGCTACCATTACCATCAATTGTAATAGTGCCTGAGCATCCGACCGATGTACCAGATCCTGCAGAGACAACAGGTATCTGATTTACAGCTCTAGACATCGCTATTTCCACGGCAATAGTTGGTGAACCATCTCCACCACATGCGTATAGCAGGCATATAGGGACCATCATGAGATAATGAACATATAGGTGCTTCGAAAGAGTTGATTTCATGATTCGCCTCAGCAAAGGAATTTTAGTAAATATGCAGCATAAATTTTAAGATTACAATTGCATATATCTCATACAATATGAAATTTCATCACTGATAAGTCAAAATTGATAAAAATTTAATCTAATTTTAATTCAATCTGTAGTATAAGTTGGTGATATAGGTTGCGTATTCAAGTAAGAGTAGTATCTAAAAACAGATACCATGATTGCGTAGAATTAGCTGTAATTGCTTGCGCCAATTTCATAGACGAATGGTGGCTGACTGCCGGGCACCAACTACTTCCAAGAAAATTGGTTATGTATTTAACCACGCAAGTGTTAGAGAGATAGAGTTACTACCCATCAGTTTCACGATAGTAAAACTCCGATGTGATGAGCAAAGCTTACTTAAAAGTTAAGCGAGGGTTTCGTTTGGTCGTTGAGTTTAAGGTTGCTGCCAAAGATCCAATCAGTATTGAATTACACTAAATTGACTTGTTCGAACATTGTCTTCTATGATGCGCCACGAATTTAGTGGGTTGTTCTTATCGTATCCTGCGTGTGAGCTAATGGAAATGGGAGCTAACTCATAGTATGGATACTCAGCCGACTCTCCTCGTCTGTATTTGGAACGGAGACCACCAGCAATTTAGTAAACACTTGTTGCACTTACTGCTCCCATATGTGCGGAAAAGACATACTCGTTCATCAGGCAACGGATTCCCCACCAGTCCCAGCAATGTTCATCTGGAATGACCCAAACTACCGATCTAACGGTAATACGCATCCGCTGGTCGTCGAAGTTGCCCTTTGGATCATACCCATTGTTCTTTGCCCAACGTCGTTCGACTGAGATCGTCGGTTGCAACATAATTCTCGGTTAGACATTATTCGTTGAAAGGATCTGAATCCTTTTGCGAACGTAAAATTGAGTGTCAAGGCGGATGCATTCAATAAATCTGCTCTCGGCTCCCAACGCACTTATACCATAAATACTTGGTATTTCGCATGTTGGATGGCCAGCCGAAAAGCACCCGAAATCAAGAAAATTCGATGCATCTTGTTGCTTATCTGAAAATGTCGTCCCACTGCCCCTAAGCCCATAACCATGATTATCACTATATTGCGAGGCCTTTCTATATTTCGTAACTTCTGAAACCCGGGAATTACAGCGAATTGCTGGTGGCCACTCTCAAAAATAGAAAATCCCAACGTTAATTTGAACGCTGCGGTATCGGTGTATACATTCAGTCTGGGAAATTTCCAGAACATTTTTTAGGATAGTTAGCTCGGAACCAGCCTAGGATAGAAATTATATACTGCGTATAGGAATGTTTCAGGAAACTTGTCCTACTAAAGTGCTTCTACATTTCTATAGCGCAGACTGCGTTGTCACCTAGAAAGACCATGACGTGGGAGTTCGATTGCATACCGCATTCCAGGTAGGATGTTCCGATTTTTTTAATTTGTACATACACCTACAGCAATGCGAATATTTTCTCCACATACGCGAGCTGTAATAATAATTTGCAACTCATACATCATGTACATAACGAGAGAATACCGTTTTCCATCGCACCACTCACGGAGCTTCCTCAAATAATGTCACCAGTTGCTCGGTCATGGCTCCACCTAGTTGTTCTGCATCAGTAATAGTGACGGCGCGGCTATAGTGATTGGTCACATCGTGACCGATGCCGATTGCTATCAGCTGTACTGGAGAATGGTCTTCAATCATATCGATTGCATATTTAAGATGTTGCTCGAGGTAGTGGCTGGGATTAGCAAGCAACGTCGAATTGTCGACGGGCAGTCCATCGGAGATAACCATCAATATTTTTCTTTGTTCCTGCCGCCCGATTAAACGGTTATGGGCCCAAATCAACGCCTCACCATCAATGTTTTCCTTGAGCATATCTTCACGCATCATCAAGCCGAGATTACGGCGCGATCTTCTCCACGAATCATCCGCAGCTTTGTATATGATGTGCCGCAGATCGTTAAGTCGCCCTGGTCGGTCTGGTTTCCCCGCATTGATCCATTCTTCACGCGATTGACCACCGCGCCACGCGCACGTTGTAAAACCTAGAATCTCAACTCGCACAGAACATCGCTCTAATGTGCGTCCTAGTATATCTCCACAGATTGCGGCGATGGTAATTGATCTTCCGCGCATCGACCCTGAACTGTCGATTAACATCGTTACCACGGTATCTCGGAAATTCGTTTCCTTTTCTTGCTTGTGTGCAAGTGTATTGATCGGATTGACGATAATTTGCGCTAATCGCGACGTGTCCAGTATTCCTTCTTCAAGCTCGTATTCCCATGTTCGATTCTGTTTCGCTAACAGTCGGTGTTGTAATCTGTTTGCCAGCTTGGAAGTGGTGTACTTGAATGGCGTGAGTTGCCGATCCAACAAACTCCTCAGATGTAACATCTCTTCAGTATCGCAAAGTTCATCGGCGCGAATTATTTCATCGAACTCGGTAGTGAACATCTCGTAACCGCTATCTACGCGAATCTGTCCTTGATCATCAATTGATGCAGATAGTGCGTTTTCCTGTTCGGGATCAGAATCCAAGTCCGTAAGATCCATATCAGCATCTATTTCGACGATTGTTGCATCTCCTTCGTAGTCGTCATCTCCACAAGAATCTTCGTCAAGCGCAATATTTTGGGTCGCACACTCAGCATCGGGTTCTTCCGCATCGCTGCTCGACTCTAGCTTTTGATCCTGGCTCCCAAGTTCAAGTGGTTCTTCAAGTTCTGGGGCGAGTCCAAGACTGACTAGGAGAGTCTTGCATCTTTTCGCAAACTGCTGCTGGTCGTACATACATTCTTCCAGCTGATTGATGTGTTCGTTAGCACGGTTCTCAACGTATTCGCGCCAGAACTGTACGACGTTTTCTGCTGAGGGAGGAAGCTTGCGGCCGGTCAACCTCTGCCTGACGATTAAACCTACTGCCACACCCAGTGGTGCTTCAGTTTTCGCGGTGACCTGATCGAATGACGATTGCCGACAAATTAATTCTAGGTGGGCATCAAGGTTTTGCGCAACGCCCTCCATGCGCAAAGTGCCAATGGACGCAACTCGGGCATCTTCAACCCATTGAAACAGTTCTTGAGCCGGCCCACTCGCCGGTGTATTTCTTCGATGTATGGATGCATCGTGGTAGCGCAATCGCAGAGCAATCTCATCACCAGTTCCGCGTAATGCGTTCAGTTCATGCTCGCTACAACCAATGACGGGAAGAGGTACACGCACGGAGGAGGGTGTGTTTGCATCCGACGCCTTTCCATCAAACGAGACTGCGAGTTCATGATTTTCAGCGATGGCGCGTATCGTAGCGGTCATTGCTCGCTTGAATGATTCCAAAATCTTTTCTTCGTCAGTCACGACGACGCTTTATGTTCTTAACGTTATACCCGCGCTGGCATCTCCAAGGTCCTCGCCCATGCAACGCTGGTAATACTCAGCGATAATCGGTCTTTCTAATTCATCGCATTTGTTAAGGAACGTGACGCGGAACCCGAATCCTATGTCGTCGAAAATCTCCGCGTTCTCTGCCCACGTCAGCACCGTGCGGGGAGACATAACCACTGATATATCTCCATTGACAAATCCTTTGCGCGTCAGGTCGGCCACGGCGACCATGTTGGCAATAATCCGTTTCCCGTTCTTGTGATCCTGCCAGCCTTTTGCTTTGCTGTAGACGATATCTACTTCCACATCGTGTTGGAGATAATTCAACGTTGCTACGATGTTCCAGCGGTCCATCTGCCCTTGGTTAATTTGCTGTGTCCCATGGTAAAGGCCAGTCGTATCACCCAGACCGATCGTGTTCGTCGTCGAAAACAAGCGAAATGCTGGATGTGGCGTTATAATTCGATTTTGATCAAGCAGAGTTAGCTTGCCTTCAACTTCCAATACTCGCTGAATCACAAACATCACGTCGGGTCGGCCCGCATCGTATTCGTCGAATACCAACGACGTGGGATGTTGAAGTGCCCACGGAAGGATACCTTCTTTAAAAGCCGTGATTTGCAGGCCATCTTCAATGACGATTGCATCTTTTCCTACCAACTCGATTCGACTAATGTGGCTGTCAAGATTTACGCGAATGCACGGCCAATTAAGGCGAGCTGCAACTTGCTCAATGTGCGTGGATTTTCCCGTGCCGTGGTAACCTTGGATCATGACGCGTCGGTTATGGGCATATCCAGCTAGAATAGCCAGCGTCGTTGCTTTATCGAACCGGTAGTCCGGGTCAATTTCCGGCACGTAGTCATTCCGTTCTCTAAAAGCCGGTACGTAAAGATCCTGATCCAATCCAAACACGTCTTTAACGTTTATCGTGTGGTCAGGTACCATTTCCGGCGATAGGCTGGATTCGTGTATGTTCATAAATGCAACTACGACAGGCGCACATCAATTCAGGATGCGCGGCAGCGTTTTCCAAGATTGAGTCTAGTCGCGCTAAAGATGTTATTTAATCATTATCGGATTGTAATAACACTGATATATTGAAGCGCATAAACAGCAGCATGTATCGACCCCAACTCGGCTTGGAGGTTGTAGATTCTTTTATCCTTGTGGTACTGAACGAGAAGGAACACACATGCCATCCCGTCGTAAGCTGATCAAGATGACAGACGAAGAAAGGTCGGACTATCTCGCCAACGCGCGTACGCTCATCGTTGTTTCCAATGGCGTAAGCGGGTTTCCACATCCCGTGCCAATGTGGTACTACGTTGATCAGGACGGAGTTTTCTATTGCACGACATTTGGTAAGAGTCAGAAGGTTAAAAACTGGAAACGAGACCCCAGAGTCAGTCTTCTCGTTGAGTCTGGTGAGGAATATGCGGAGTTGCGCGGTGTTGTCGTCTACGCTCATACCGAAGTTATCGAAGATTACGATGTTGTGGTCGATACGCTAGTAAATATTAATTCCAAGAACCGAGACCTAAGTGAAGAACAACATCAAACATTGCGATCAAACGTATCTGGTATGGCAAACAAAAGAGTGGCACTCAAATTCACACCGGAGCACTATGTCTCGTGGGATCATACGAAGTTAGGGGGACATTATTGATTGGTGTTCGGCAATAAGTACGCTTATTTTATTATCGTCAAGTGTATTGCCAATCGATTAGGAGATGTAGCTACTGTGCTGTAAAAAAATGACAATGTTTTGTCACTATCGGAACTTATACTAAAACTTTGTAAATCAAGACGGCATTTGTCCCAATTTATACCTACGTTCCGAGGGTTCAGTTGCATTTGCGGATATCATTGGTTAAGCGTTACCCGGCAGTCTGCGCCGTAGGACTTGCTGGACAAGGTAAGTTTCGGCATTTCCATCATACAGCCGTCAAAAATCCTTAGGCAACGTCCAGAAGCAGCCCAAACCGTCGCATGGGAGCGGTTTTCTTGCTTCTTATTGCGGGTTTTGCGCCGTTTTTCCCCGTGGGAGTGTCAGAATTTACGTGTATGGCCTGTTCCAGTCAATTCCAGTCAATCGGCTATCGTAGCGTTCAAAGTCCCTGTTTGACCGATGGAATAAAACATCTTCACGAAATCCACACAGCATAGTTTGCCAAAAAAAATGTCGCAACGTAACCCCTTTTTTGAACACTCCAAAAAACAGAAACAAGTCCCAGTCAATCAATGGGTTATAGAAAACCCTCAAAGGCGCAGATCGACTTTTCTCAAACCGAATGCCATTGCCCTGCACGGGGGGCTGAAAAGGCCGAATTCAGAGAGGCAAGCCCCGCTTCGCAGCACATCGCGACACCTCGGTCGTCCGAGCACTGTGAGCAAAGACCCAAATTCCATTCACGGGGAATTTCTGAAGATTCTACCCATTCCAAATATCTTCCATAAAGTGCATTTGATGGGATTTGTCCAGGGACCACGCTTTTTGAATCGGCGTGGTGTTGATTGTGGCAGCTTGGCATTTGGGTTTGTACTACGCGCTTCGCGGAGGACTCGAAGAGTTCGAACCTCACGAATAGATACAGAGCCATCATAAATTGCGTCGAACAGACTGAAACCGTGTCTGCTGACATGAACGCGAAGCGCGAAACTCAGCCGTTCTTGGGTCCAAGAGGGGCCAAGAACACTATCTTGCCTGAGAATTTGGCGTTCTTTTGCGTTCATATCCGTTCTTCTTGTACTCACCATGTGAGTACAAACCCCTATTCAGACCCCCGACGGTGCCACCGAACCCGAAGACTGACCCACATCATCTTCCACTCCCGTAAAGTCCCTTTGCGACACGGCGACGACGGTCAATTGACGGAACAGTCCGCCATCGCCCAGCTTTCCCGCGACAGATAGGACGAATTCAAGTCCTGTATCTGTGGTAACATATCTGTTATCATATCCCATGTTCGAAGTCAGAGAATACGTCGATGCTCGAGGCCGCAGTCCCTATGCGGGGTGATTCGATCGCCTCGACGCACGCGCCGCGGTCAAGGTGGCGACCGCATTGCTCCGCATGGAGCGGGGAAACCTCTCCAACGCCAGGGGTGTCGGGGCGGGCGTCTTCGAATGCCGCATCGACTTCGGTCCGGGCTACCGGATCTACTTCGGCAGGGATGGCGATGCCCGGATCGGGTTGCGTATAAATTTGTCTGCAAAAACGAAAAACGGACTGTAACGACAGACGAATGGTTAGAATCTGATGTTTCATCGGGAATGTGGAGATGCCTGGACGCACAAGAGGCGTCCAGGCACGAATCATTCATTACACAATTTATCGAAAAGGAGCAAGAAATGATTCGGAAAGATTATACGCACAATGCCACGAAGAAGTCGGCATGCGATCATCTGGCGGACGATGAGGAGTTTGTGAGGCGGCTGGTGCAGGAGACGCTCAACGAGGTGCTGGAGAGTGAGATGACGGAGTTTCTGGGAGCGGGCAAGAGCGAGCGGACGCAGACGCGTCAGGGCTACCGTTCCGGCTACTACCGGCGCGATCTGACGATGAAGGTGGGTGAGATCGAACTGAGAGTTCCGCAGGAACGCAGCGGCCAGTTCAGCACGCGGGTGTTCGAGCGCTATCAGCGTTCGGAGAAGGCCCTGGTGGCGGTGCTGTCGGAGATATATGTGCAGGGGGTCTCGACGCGTCGGGTGAGCCGACTGGCGGAGGGTCTGTGCGGTCACGAGTTTTCGCCGGCGACGATCTCGGCCATGGTGTCGAAGCTGGACGCATCCCTGAAGGCGTTTGCGGAACGTCGGCTGGAGGAGGCGTATCCGTATGTGTTGCTGGATGCCCGGGTATGAGAAGGTGCGTGAGGAGGGCTAGGTGCGTTCCCGGGCGGTGCAGCTTGCCCTCGGGATTGACGACGAGGGTCGGCGTCAGGTGCTGGCGGCGGAAGTGGCGAACCGGGAAAGCGAGGGGTCGTGGACGGAATTCCTGTCGCATCTGAAGGAACGTGGCCTGCGGGGAGTCGAGTATGTGGTCTCGGACAGTCATGAGGGATTGAAGCATGCGATCTCGAAAGTGTTGCCGACCGCGTTGTGGCAACGGTGCTGCGTCCATTTTCTGCGCAATGCCAGGGACAAGCTGTCCCGGAGTGCTGATCCCGCGTGTCTGGAGGGTTTGAAACGGTTGTGGGGCTGTGAGCATGTCGGGGAGGCTCGTGAGGCACTGGGTGCCTGGGTAGCCCGTTGGGGCGATGAGAAAGGGTTGGGCAGGCTAGTGGAATGGGTCGAGGATCATGTCGAGGAGACGCTGACGGTGTATCGGCTGCCCAGGGAACATCGCCTGCGGATGAAGTCCACGAACATGCTGGAGCGGTACAACGAGGAGCTCCGTCGGCGCACGCGTGTCGTCAGGATCTTCCCGAATGCGGAGTCCTGTCTGCGTCTGATCTTGGCACTTGCGGCGGAGACCCATGAGCGGTGGCTGACGGGGCAGCGTTATCTATATGGCCGGATCGGCGTGGTTCGCGCATCCGAACCGGAATCCGAGACATGGCAGGAGGCGGCATGAAACGCCCGAAAATTTCGCGCCGAGCGGAGACCCGCCCATATGGGCGGGTCTCCGCTCCCACTGGAAATTGCAGAAAATTCTTGACACAACTAGCGTGGTGCACGGATTCTGCTGGCCGTGGATCAGGGGGGTGCTGGCCCGGCACTGACGGACATGCAGGTGGTGGATGCGCTGGGGGTGACGGAGCGGACCTGCCAGCACGTGCGTCGGCGGGCAGTGGAGCAGGGTCCGATGATGGCTCTGGAGCGCAGGTCTCGGCCGTTGCCTCCGGTGCCGAAGAAGTTGGACGGGGAGAAGGAAGCGCGTCTGGTTCAGGTGGCCTGTTCGGTTCCACCGGAAGGCCGCGTTCGGTGGACCGTGAAGCTGCTGGCGGAAGAGCTGGTGCGACGACTTGAAGTGGTCGAATCGATTTGCGGGGAGACCGTGCGGCAGGCGTTAAAAAAAACGAATTGAAACCATGGCGGCGGGACATGTGGTGCATTCCGAAGCAGCAAAGCCATCATTTCGTGGCCGGCATGGAACGGGTGCTTAAGGTATACCGGCGGCCGTACGACCCGCGGCATCCGGTGGTGTGCATGGACGAGATGAGCAAGCAGCTATAGCGGAAGTCCGCGAGAAGTTACCGGTACGCCCCGGGTCGCCGGAGCAGTACGACGCCCACTACCTCCGCCGGGGAGAATGCACGGTGTGGATGTTCGGCGAGCCGCTGTCCGGCTGGCGGACAGTGGCTGTCACCAAACGGCGCACGACGTTGGATTGGGCGAAGCAAGTGCGCGCACTGGCGAATCTGCCGCGTTACCGGGATTCGGAAAGCATCACGCTAGTGTGCGACAACTTGAACACCCACAGCGGTGACTCGTTCTACGCTGCGTTCCCGGCGGCCGAAGCCAGTCGGCTGAACGACCGCATCCACTTGGTGCACACGCCGAAACACGGGAGCTGGCTGAACGTTGCGGAACTGGAGTTCAGTGCGTTGCACCGCCAGCACCTGGATCGCCGGATCGAGAGCAGGGCTTTGGTCACGTCGGAAACGGCGGCCTGGGCCAAGGAGCGCAATCGCGAACAGACCGGGGTCGCCTGGCAGCTCAGCGTCGACGACGCGCGCACCAAACTGAAGCATCTATACCCGAAAATTAAAACCAGTTAAACTACTAGGAGTCTGCGCCGTAGAAACATAGGAACGCCCCTTAGTAGGAAAATCACCTGAAATATGCACTAATCAAGTACAAATTTTCTATTCTAAATTGTTTACAGACTATCCATCCTAAAAAATGTACCAAAACTTTTCTACAGCGCAGACTCCTAGGAGATACGTTGGAGTTCCTCATACACGCGGGCTGATCCGTGCCTGTAAATCGTTGGGTTAGCGCAATGATCGTTATTTGTGGACTTTGTCTCGTGGGTGTGCTGGGGCAGAGGATCTCAGCGAATTGAAATGGTCATTAACGATAATTGCGCTATTTGAAAAAGGACGGTATGGCTGTTTGCGCGCCCATTTGCTTTGATTGAATACAAGTCGTCGTTTTCTGTCATACACTCTCGTCATCACATAAAAACCATGGTAACTGCTTGTAAAAGAGGAGAGTATGTCTAAGCTGATATTGTACTTAGTGCGGCATGGGCAAACCCAGTGGAACGTTGAACGACGAGAGCAAGGGTGGTGCGACTCCCCGCTAACTTTGCTTGGCCGAGAACAGGCTGCTACCAATGCGATACTGCTGAAGGAAGCGGGCATCGGCCGTATCTATGCATCGCCATTAGGACGCGTGCGCGAGACCGTGAAAATTCTAGTAAGTCAACTAGACGCTGAGGTGATTTATGACGATCGCCTCAAAGAAATAAATATGGGGGACTGGGAGGGCAAGACGCATACGGAAGCTCGCGATCAATATCCGGATGTATGGGAAGCGTGGCAATGCGACTATTTCGGTACCTGCGTTCCCAACGGAGAAAGTCTCCACGATGTTAGTTTGCGCTTAATACCGCTATTAGACGAACTGAAATCGTCGATGGGTGGAGATGATCGATGTATTGCGATCGTTAGTCACGAGCAAACCACTCAAATAATGTTGGCACATTTTCTCGGTGGGATTTCGCGTGCGCAGGAGGTACAGATACCTAATGATGTCGTATATCGCGTGTGTCTCCGTCCCAATGAATTGATTTTGGAACATTTCGTGCGCGGAGAAGGACCGAAGCGTGGGCTGTTCGGCAGCAATTCCCCGTATAGTTTCATTTTGGGCTTGATGTCGGTCTTTTCATGTTTCGGTACGGGAAACCGACGTTTTCAGACGGTTTGCATGGCATGTCGTCGTGCGTTGGAACGGGTTCCGGGCATCGATATGCAGGTCTCTTGACCGTCAGGGCGGCATGGGGTCTCGGGACGACGTCCCGATCCCTTCTTCATCGAGCAGCTGGAGAGGCGGTCGGCCGTCAGGACGTATCGTAGGCGAGGTACGCGGTGTAGATCCCGAGGGCGTGGCCGTACAGTTCCTGCCAGTTGCGGAAGGCTACCGCACAGAAACTGCTGCGCAGACGTTCCCACGTCGCGGTTCGGGTATAGCACTTGGCGAAGATTTGCTTCATGACGGGGCAGGCCATTTCCAGCAGCTGGTCGATCAGGAACGCCAGCAGCATCAGCGCAGCGAAAGTATCCGACAGGTGCTGGGTTCCGTGTCCGAAGTTGTGTTCCAGGTACTGGACGTTCTTCAGCGTGTTGAAGGTCTCGTTCTCGATCTTCCAGCGACTGCGAGCCGCGCGAGCCAGTTCGCTGGCGTTATGCGGATTGAGCGGCAGATCGGTGACCCAGGTGAACGCCCGCCGCGCATCCTCGCCGGAGCCACGCCGCTCCGAGCTCTGCAGCACCTGGACCTTTAGGTCGGGGTTCGCAGCATTCAGTTCCACCTCCGGCACCACGCGCAGCTGGCGATCCCGCTCCTGCCCTTCGGGCGAGGGATCTGCAAACCAGGGCGCATCGGAACGATCCAGCTGAGCCTGCAGATGCGGATGGTCGCCCGCCCGAGCCACCAGCAGAAAGCGCAGTCCATGCTCCTGCAGCAGCCGGATCTGGGGACCCTGCGAGAACAGCCCATCGGCAATCACGATCAGCTTCATGCGCCGATAAAGCGAAGCCAGGACCGGAACTAGCCGGGCCCAGGCACCCCGCTCGCAGTCGTTCTTCGTCGAGCCATCCCCGTTGCAAACCGCTTCTATCGCCATCGGCAGCACCTGCCGCTGATCCGGATGCACCATCACCGCACACAACTGCTGATGGGAGTACGTGCTCGAACCGTTGCGATGCCGGGCCCGCAGACAGCACGGACCGTGAACCCGCTGGGAGGAAAAGGTGCCGGTACCATCCACGGCTACCAGATAATGACCGCGCCACGCCGACATCCGCTGCAGCACCTTGCCGCGCTGAGCGCGTTGCAGAACCTGCTGAAACGCCCGCCGATACCGCACCGGCGAGATCGGATCCAGGCGACGGCGCAGAGTCGTGTCGCAGGGAACCTGCGCCAGACCGTACAGACAACGCAGATTCATCTCCACCACCGAGTGCCGCTGCCTCGTTAAATCAAACTGCAGCAGCGAGGCGTGCTTCTCCAGAAACACCGCCAGACCCGACATCAGACAGTCGCCGGTGGAAAACTTCCGCCCGCATACCTCCTCAACGACCGCCTCAAATACTTCACGAACCACCCGCAGCAAACCGGGTTTGCTCACATCCTTGCGCAACTTCAACGCACCCATCCTTGGATACCTCGTTTGTCTGGTAACTCTATATTAACCTATCATCCACCCTCAAACGATAAGCCTACGCTCTTATTATTGCGAAAGCCAATGCGCAAAGCCCATACCTATAGCGGGGTTGGGGCTATACGGGGAATTGCTGGCTGTTCGGCAGCTGACGGCTACCGTAGCTAAGTCGCTACAGGTCTAATTTCTTATTAAGGGATAACCAACATGAAAGTTGATGGTGAAGTAGGTATCCAACTACATCGCGTGGGTATTCGGGCGAAGGAACTGGAGGAGATGGGATATCACGGATTGGGAGCGGCAGAAACTTCGCATGATCCCTTTCTTTCGTTAGCAGCTGCGGCCATAACTACTTCGAAAGTCGATTTGATAACCGGAATTGCAGTCGCATTTGCTCGTTCTCCAATGACGGTTGCCATGACATCGCACGATATCAATTTTGCATCGAAGGGGAGATTTATCTTGGGGCTCGGTTCGCAAATACGAGCGCACATTACCAAACGATTCAGCATGCCGTGGTCGAATCCTGCTGCTCGAATGCGCGAATACATACTTGCTCTTCGCGCAATTTGGGCGTGTTGGTACAACAAAGAACCATTATCGTTTACCGGAAAGTTCTATACCCACACGCTTATGACTCCGTTCTTCACACCAACAAATACGGAATTTGGCACTCCTCGCGTATTCTTAGCGGCGGTCGGTCCATTGATGACGGAAGTTGCTGGAGAAGTTGCTGACGGCATCATCGTGCACCCGTTTATGACTGAACGGTATATTCGTGCCATTACGTTGCCGGCATTAGAAAAGGGATGGAAGAAGGGTGGCCGAAAACGCGGAGATTTTGAAATGAGTTTTCCAGTTATGGTGGCGACGGGGCGAGATGAGCAAGAACTAGAAGCAGCAAAAATGGCTATTAAAAGTCGTATAGCGTTCTACGGTTCAACACCTGCGTACCGAGCAGTGCTAGAAAGCGTGGGTATGGGCGAACTTCAACCGAGATTAAATACGATGTCGAAGCAGGGACAGTGGGTAGAAATGGCTACGACCATTCCAGACGACGTTTTAGAAGCGGTTGCTGTCGTTACGGAACCAGCGAAGATTGCCGAGGAGATCAAGGCTCGTTATGGTGACATAATTGACCGCACAACAGCTGTATATCCACGGCTGCCGATGAGCGTTCAGCTGAAAATTATTGAGGATCTATCCGCCATCTAGCAGTCTGCGCCGCAGGTTGAGTACCAAGCACACTAAAGTCCACTCGGGCATTGGGCTGGACGTCTGGGCGGGTACGACCTATCGTTCCCAGGCCCCACGAAGCATGGATAGCGGATTGAGATCCGTTCCCCAGCATCCACCACAAGGAGTAGCCGGGCCGCGACATGACGCCCGAACGACCGGCAAACCATGCGCAAAGCATGAAATAGTACCCTATCCCGTCCTTTCAGGGCTCTTGATCCACCTGAAAACTCGCAAGCCTCTATCATTCCTCTCTCCTTCTTTTTAAATGCCGACGTATCATTCCTCTCTCCTTCTTTTTAAATGGCCTTTCGGGTGCTCTCTCAGTTCATTAAATTTATAAGCTCGACTTTTGAAAGTCGGGTTTAGTGCCTAAAAACTAAGGCAGTTATGCGCAATCCCACGGAAATGCCATAACATCACCAATGCTTGAAACATGCAGTGCTAAAGCAACTAGCCGGTCTAAACCTAACGCCACACCAGCACATTGCGGCAGCCCTTTTTTCATAGCATTAATCAGTCTTGAATCGGGAGCCATCTCAGGCAACCCTGCCAGCTGTTTTTGTTCACTATCTGTCACAACCCGCTGTACTAATTCATCAGCATTAAGTAATTCGTTGTAGCCATTCGCTAATTCAATTCCTGAAACAACCAACTCAAACCGTTCTGCAAACCTTGAGCCACCACGCTCAGAAATGCGCGCCAGTGCTGCCAGTTCGGGTGGGTATTCTGTAATGAAAACTCGGTCTTCCCTTGTTTCTTCCAATGCTCGACCGATTAGAAAATCAAGCATATCTTTGCGACTCTGTCTTGAGTACAACCCGATATGATCAACAATGACACGCAACTGTTCTTCGTCAGCAAGCCGATAATCAATACCAAAATGACTGTCTAGTAACGTTTGCACAGTAAAGGTTGCATACTCAGCTGAGCCGAGAATATGATCGACCAAGTCTCGTACTTCAGTTATCAAATCAGACACGCCGAATCCAGGTCGATACCATTCCAGGAGTATGAATTCAGGATTATGCCAACGACCATTTTCGCCATCTCGAAACGCAGGAGCAATTTGATAGATAGATTGTGGTGTCCAAGCTAGCAAGCGTTTCATCTGAAACTCTGGCGAAGCCTGCAAATACCGACCTTCGGTAGTTTGAATATTTTCAATGGCCGGATCGAAAATACCCCCGCTACTGACTATGGGGGTATGTACTTCGAGTACATCGCGACGATGAAAGAACTCCCGAATTTCTCTGAAGATACGAGCGCGTTCGTGCATTACTTTACAGGACCAAGAAGGTCGCCAATCTTCGCTCAAGCCCAAGCCCCTAACGGTTACGCCAGCTTTCACTATATTGGTTGACTTGTCCTCTGTAATGGCGCACGGCTAATGTCCTATAGGCTGTTTTATTTCGCACGACTCACGTACGCACCGGTACGCGTATCGACCCGAATAACGTCGCCTATCTCAACAAAGAGCGGAACTCGAATTTCAGCACCGGTTACCAAAATAGCTGGCTTATTTCCACCTTGCGCCGTGTCACCCTTGACACCCGGTTCAGTTGATTGCACTTCAAGCTCTACGAAGTTTGGCGGAACCACGGAAATGGGCTCGTTATTCCAAAGTACAACAGTACAGCGGCCCTGTTCCGTGAGCCACCATTTGGTATCTCCAACAACAGCTTGATTAGCGGCAACCTGTTCGTAAGTTTCGTCCGTACGCATAAAGTGCCATTGCTGGCCATCGTTATAAAGGTAGTCCATTGCCAACTCAACGACATCCGCTGCTTCCATGGTTTCACCGCTTCGTAAGGTTCTGTCCCAAACACGGCCAGTGACAAGATTACGAAATCGAACGCGGTAGAACGATTGTCCTTTTCCTCGTTTTACGAACTCTGATTGCAGAATAGAACAAGGGCTGTTTTCCAAGATAACCTTTAACCCAGGTCGAAACTGATTTGTCGCGTATGTCGTCATTGTTCAGTGGTATATCTAAATCATGAGTAGTTGGAAATGATACAGAGATCAAAGATGGATTATTACTTGGGCCATCAATTTAAGGTAGGCATAATGAATCTAGAACTGGTCTTCATGACTGCTGACAATTCGCAAAATCTTCTCGCTCGGATTCGAAACGATAGAGATTGAATATATCAATTACTCGGAGTAATTCCGATCAAGCTTATCTATCACGTGTAATTCTTAATGGAAATATGTCTTGCATCCCAATATGTCTTTCTACTAGTCGCAACTCCCGCATGCTCTCTACCCTTGGTGGCACAAGAGCGAGTATCTGACAGCATCGTAGTCTATCTAGCCCGGATATTGCATGGATAAGACGGCAAGGCTCCTATAAATTCGATATCGTTCAATGAGTTAAACCCAATATCGAAGGAGACCTTGCTGTGACGAAATGTTGCCCCCCATCCAATCTGCTTTTCATCCGTGCAACGCCGCAAGGTGAAGGCCGAATTCAGCTTCAGCGGCAGTGCGATCACCGGTAATGGGGCTATTTCGCTGCCAGACGTGGGAACTCTGGTTACTGTTCCAAACCGAAAAACGGGTCCATCTCGCACCGCTCATGCAATATCCGGGCTAGATACGCTACGTACGCCGGAGTTTTTTCTACGGCCGGGTGTTCCTCCATGATGAGGACTTGAACAAGCAGGCCCGGTCGTGGTTGCGGGACACTGACGCATGCGCGGTCCTGGAAGAGAGCCCATGGGAACGCTTCGAGAGGGTTGAGCGAGCGGTTCTGGGGGGGGGGCTAAGCGCGGATCGGCCGTCCCTAACGTCCTCGGGGGCTTACTCCGAGGTGCAGTAGCTCGGCCACCCTGGAGGCATACGCGGAAATGACGCGATGTGAGCCCCGTGCCGTCAGTGCCGAGACCGCGTGCGCGAGACGCTGACGGATCTGCAATTGCCGGGGCGTTGTTGGAAGCGGTAGATGACTGCTGGCCCGTGCCGATAGCGGTGCGTTGAGTGTGGCGGCGGTCGAGGCTCTGCTGACGTCTAACATAAACACGCTCTAATAGCAAAGGAAATCGAAATCGCCACGATTACTTGATATGATGTCTTCAGCTGTCAAATCTCCCGCTGTATGCAACACAAATCTTTGAGAGCTCCAATCGTACCCACGAGGCCATTCGATTTTCCCAAAAGAAGTGTTCAATTCCTTATTTATATTTTGCCGTGTAACATTTTGTTCTAATTTATCCTTCATGATTACAATAAAAGTGATTTCTTTACAATCTGCCGACCAATCTGGGTCAGCTCGAATTCGTATCTGTGCAAGTGACCTATAGATAGCACCAAGTGGAGAAGATTGTCTGTTGTGTCGCGACCAAACTCTCTTTTTAAAACATGCAATCGCCTCATCAAACTCGTCGGGAAAAGCAAATTGACCAAATTTCCGCTCCAACGCGGCAGCAAACTGCACGCTCCCATACCTTGAGTTAAATCCTTCAGATCGTTCCCATGTTCTTACAATATTCTTCTGAACCGACATTACCCGTCGCAAGTCGACGACAATATCCTCATCCGTATTTTCAATCCTGACCATATATGGACGCCTGCCTCTCCTAACCTCGTCAGAGATGTTTTCTGTTACTTTGATTAAAGGACATACTGCCACGTAGTCACGATTCTGTGTTCGACGTACGATGTCGCATGTTTGACTAATCGCAACTAATCCGACCACGTCCGAACATTGAGTGTGTTTCGTAACGTATTCTCCGCTCTCATCAAGGTCCAAGAACACAAACCAGTTAACGCCGCGAACATAATCTCCTTGACGCCAATTTCTGAGTGGTTTATCAGTGCTATCCTCCGCTTCAGGGAGCATCAATACTCTCGGAATCCTTACCTACATATTTCTATCTTAATATGTATTAGTTTCCATCTTATCTCACCGTTCCGTAGTTTCAGTCCCATCTGCTTCATCATGAAGCAGTATAGGTTGGAATTCTCCAATAGCATTTTCCCAAACGGATTTTTCACGCTCCATCTTGTGTCTAGCAGGAGAAAAAGACAACCATCTCATCGCCTCTGAATACCTATGGGATTTAATTGCTTCGAAAGGCGTTACCTCACCCAGAGAGAAGTCTTCTAGCGCACGAGCATTTTCATCCGCTGTACCTCGGTCTGAAAACTGAATGACAGAAAGTGCTTTATTAATATGATTAACATCACAGTCTTTCGATATCTCTTCACCTCTCAGCCAGCTCTCAATCGTTTCGCGACCGACTTCTAATAGAGATGCTAACCGTTCGGCAGAATATCCCGTAAGTCTGCGAAGTTTAAATAAATTTTCGGAAGGGTCGTTTTTGCGAACCAAATTTTCAATCGTGAACGCGAGTCGTTCGTGTTCTTGTACAAGTGGTATCTGAGCAACGGTAGAGTTAAAGGATTCTTCAAATAAGAAGTACATCGTACTGTACCATGCATCACACGGAGTGGTGGATGACGAGGTCTTTACCCTCTCACGGATACGTGCGTCCAAGTATTGACTAGCATCGTGATGTTCGCTATCCCAACTATCACGACCCATAGTAATTGAAGCGAAATGCTCTCCTAAAGGGTAAGTTAGTACCGCTGTAGAGTCTTGAGTTGGATTAGGACTTGTCATACTTCACCTCCGTATGCACGTAATAGATCATCACTAACGGCCCAACGGAAGAATGCATAAGCGCGTTTCGACATACCTATCACCTTCTCTTGTATGGTGCTTGTCTCGAATTTTGCCGGCACCTTGAATTCTTTGTATACATCGATATCTAGAAACCATGATGCACTTTGAATTGGTGGCATTAGATCTAGCTCGTGGGATTGATTTGCTGGCATAAATCCACAACGAGTTGTCACCAATCCAACATCGGTTTCACCGCTTAGTTCACTCATGGTACGCTTGACCTTGTGTTTGGCATCACCGTAATACACACCTAATATTTCGGGACGTACATATTTTTCTATGTCTCGTAGCTTCTCTTCTGAGTAGATTCTATCAACATACCTGACTCCGATTCGAGACATATGTAGGTAGTCAATCGTGTCAGAAAGTACGCTGGATATATATTCAACACGCTTAGCGAAGTCCTTTCGATTTCTATATGCGCGTGTCTCCAGAGACACAAAATTCGTTGCCAGTGAGAATCGCCAAAGCCTACTCGTGTCGAGAAAACGCCACACGGGTGATATACTAGGAAATGGACCTTCATGTATTAGCTGAAGCGCAAGATTTTGATTTCGATCTAAGAATGGATAGCGTCCACAAACCCGTTCTTGGATACCAGCAACATGTCCTTCTTTAGCTAACGAAAGAACATCTTTAAATTTGATTTGAACGAGAACTCCAGCGAGCGGTGTTGGCTCCAGTCTAACCGAGGAAGGTACTTCTCCAAAAAACGGACATGCTGTGGAATACGTCATGAAATTTGACCAGGCCCTGTAGCTGATAATCTAAAGAAAGGTGACAAGGAAGTAAAGCCTAAAGTTCTATTCACTTGAAATCCCTGAAGGGAACGGTAAGACCACTAATTTTCCAAGATTACGTTATGAATCCGTTTTCTTGAGGAACGGTTTAGGAATTGTCGGGGGTGCCGGTCTGGATCTCGACCCGGTTCAATGTGGACATCGTTGTTCTTCGAGCTTGGAAAATCGACCAGAGGTGTTCGATTAAGCATCTGTCTCGCCCCCCGTCCGTGACCTCGGGGCAGATTTATCCCGCGTCAGCCGGTCCATCATCTTCTCCAGGAACATCTCGCGCCGCTTTCGACGTTTCTTTAAGTCGTGCTCCAGTTCCCGCAAAAGTGACCTGTTCCATAGCTGGAACACCCGATTTCTGATCGTTCCGCAACGGACTTATTCAGACCTTCCGTAACCGTACATCACATTCCTACTCCTCAAGCTGGCCTATTCATATACGTGTACGAAAATCCTATGGAGCTAAATCTAGGGGCCCTCTATAAAATCCGGTTTTGACCAAGCAGCTTCCGACTGTGGTGTTTTCTTGGCTGTTTCGTCTGGTTCACTGCGTGTTTTTCGGAGTGGAATGGGCGGTTTGCTCCTGATTTCCATGCCGTTCCCGATGTTCGGACGCAATACGGCCATGGGTCTCAGCCGGCGGAAGCCTCCGCCGTCTTCAGGGGCGCGAACCGAAGCATCATATGGAACTGCAACTGTCGGTCGCTCAGCTGGTAGTTCACTCCCAGCGACGGAACCCGGAATAGGCTCATCACCTCGCGCAACTCCCGCAGGTCATCAAATTCCCCAAGCACCGCATCTTGGCATGCCCGCTCAAACAGATTCGATCCGTTCATCAAGGCCAATGGAATTCGGACAGTACGGCAAAACCAATGCCTGAATGTTGCCCATAAAATACACTTGATCAACGAATAAATAGACATGCCTATAAGATATAAAGTATGTACGCGCGGAAGGCATTTTGAACGCTAGCTCTAAACAAGCCTCAGTCTTGTGCGTCCACCAAACCGAACTCATAGATATTGATCGCTGACTCTAAACCAACCTTCCCTCCCAAGATGATAGAACAATCTTTTTCCTTACCGTGGCCGCCTGATGTCTGGCGAGCCGCCATCCGAACCGCAGTGAGAGATACTCAAGAATTGATCGATATACTGGGCCTCGATGCATCAGAATTAGATTATGACATGGACCCTAGTTTTCCATTGTTCATTCCCCATGGTTACATTCGCAGAATGAATCGTCATGACCCATATGATCCACTACTCCTGCAAGTTCTGCCACGAAAAGTCGAGTCACATTCCCATCCTCAGTATTTAGAAGACCCTCTTGCTGAACGAGCGGCAACTGTCGTACCGGGCATGATCAAGAAATATCCCAACCGAGTATTACTTATTGCCGCGACCACCTGCGCGGTGAATTGCAGGTTTTGCTTTCGACGTCATTTTCCTTATGAGGAACACCGGGCACGCAGTTTTGAACTTGCTCTATCTTCGATACGCGCTGATGTAACCATTGAGGAAGTTATTCTCTCGGGCGGCGACCCACTGGTGATGACCGACCATCAACTTAATAACCTAATCAAACAAATCAACGAAATTCCACATGTGAAAAGAATTCGTATACATACTCGATTGCCTGTAGTCATTCCAGAAAGAATTACTAATAAATTCATTAGCTTATTGAAGCATTCAAGAGCTACGCCCGTTTTGGTATTCCACTTTAACCATGCAAACGAAATTGACGACCAAGTTGGTATGGCGATGGGAGCACTTAAAGAGCAAAATTTCACTTTATTCAACCAAAGTGTTTTGCTTTCTGGCATCAACGACCAGGCGGAACTGTTAGCAGAACTCAGCCTGAGAATGTTCGAAGTAGGAATTTTGCCATACTACCTTCACCTTCCCGATAAGGTATCGGGCACAAGCCACTTTGACCCAGGTTTAAGACAATCAATGCAAATATTCAGCCAATTGCAGGAGTTATTACCTGGCTATCTAGTCCCTCGACTCGTTCGTGAAATACCAGGAGCCGTATCCAAGGAGATACTAGCTGCGAACTTACCGCCTGTCGACCTCCATAGCTCTGATTTTTCGGAATCCTTGAGACAATAGCTTGCCACGTCTAGCTCGCTCGCCTCTATATTCGGCGAGTTCGCCCGATTTCAATATCTTATAACGTTCACCCGAGTAAACGATCAAGTTGTGCTCTACACCTAATGTAACAGCTTGAATAAGTGTTTCTTTTTGATCATCTGACGATTGAAGATTAATGAGTTTTACTCCCTTACCACTTCGTAATTGTGGCAAGGCCTCCAAATCGAATACGAGGAGGCGGCCAGAACTACTAACAACTGCAACTTGGACATCATCTGCAATTGACCAAGGTGGAAGCAGGTTGTGCTCATTCGATATATTTACAACCGATTTACCATTTCGAGTTCGATTCAATACCGCTTCAAGGGGTGCGACAAATCCATAACCGTCAGTAGAAGAAAGCAGCGCATAGCCAGACGTTCCCGACACCAAACCGACAAAACGTGCACCGGCGGGCGGATTGAATCTCCCGGTAAGCGGCTCGCCCTGACCACGCGCCGAGGGAAGACTACTCGCAAGAACTGAGTAGGCTCGCCCCATCGAATCGAAGAAGGTACAGGCTTCGTTGGTTCGTATCCGTACTGATCTGGCATAGTTGTCACCCGTTCGGTACGGCAGTTCTAAAGGGTCAATTTCGTGACCTTTAGCAGAGCGCACCCAACCCTTTTGAGATAACACTACTGTGATAGGATCATTCGACAAAAGTTCTGATTCTGTATATGCTCTAGCATCATCTATGGTAATAATCTCGGTTCTTCGCTCGTCATCGTATTCTTTAGCCACTTTTTCAAGCTCATTGCGAATCAACGCATTCATGCGTCGTGTGGAATCTACGATTTTTTGTAATGATTGCTGTTCAGTTGCAAGTTTATTCCTCTCTGCAATCAATCGTTCTTCTTCAAGACGCGCTAGCTGCCTTAGCCTCAGGTTCAAAATCGCCGTTGCTTGTTCACCGGTTAAAGGGAGCAAGGAACCATCCATCGTTCCTTTTAAATGCAAGGACATCTGTTTATCAGTAATCGTAAAGGGAGATGGATCTTTCGTCAGTACGGCCTTCGGATCATCTTCTTCCCGCACAATGCGAATCACTTCATCAAGGTTGAAGTATGCAATAAGCAACCCTTCAATCTCATGAAGTCGCGAAGCGATGCATTCCAAGCGATATTCGATTCGTCGCCGAACTATTCGTCGGCGAAACTCAAGCCACTCTAAGAGCATCTCTCTTAAACCCATCACTTTAGGACGAGAATCCAAGCCAATCACATTGAAGTTGACAGAATAAGTACGCTCAAGGTCAGTGGTTGCGAACAAGTGTTGCATTACGCGATTGGTGTCGACACGATTTGAACGTGGAACGAGAACTAGTCTTGTGGGATTCTCATGGTCGGACTCATCCCGTATGTCTGCTAGCATTGGCAAGCGTTTCGCTTGCATCTGCTGAGCAATCTTTTCAACTAACCGAGCAGGTGAAACCTGATATGGTAATTCGGTGATTACGATATCACCATGCTCCTGAACGTATTTGGCCCTGCCACGGATAGTTCCTCGGCCTATCTCGTACGCTTCTGCTAGTTCTTCAGTTGAGGAAGTGACCAGCCCCCCAGTCGGAAAGTCTGGACCTAGTACTATCGACATCAATTCTTCAGTAGTTGTGCTTGGTTTCTTGAGCAGTAGAATGCACGCGTTGACTAGCTCGCCGAGATTGTGAGGCAGTACGCTAGTCGCCATCCCCACTGCAATGCCCGTGCTCCCGTTCAGCAATACAACGGGAACTTGCGCGGGCAAGCATTGCGGTTCTTGGAGCGTACCATCAAAATTCGGTGAGTATTCGACCGCACCTTTACCAATTTCTGCCAGCAATAGGTCTGCATATCGCGATAAGCGCGCCTCCGTGTACCTGCTTGCTGCAAACGACTTTGGGTCTTCTGCCGCACCCCAGTTTCCCTGACCATCCACTAAGGGATAGCGAAAGGAAAAAGGCTGTGCCATGAGAACCATCGCCTCATAACACGCATCCTCGCCATGGGGATGAAATTTTCCAATTACATCTCCAATGGTGCGAGCGGATTTCGAGTACTTCGCGCGAAAATCAAGGTTCAGCTGCGACATAGCGTAAATAATCCGGCGTTGAACCGGCTTCAGCCCGTCACCGATGTGCGGCAACGCTCGATCATGAATGACATACATCGAGTAATCGAGATACGCCTTCTCCGCATATTCTCTTAATGGTTGAATGTCGAGATTGTCTAGCTCAGACATCGTCGTGATTCCTGAAATGCATCAAGATTAGTTCAATCCGGCGCGGTCACCGTTCTTTACAAGCCATGCTCGGCGGTCAGCAACGCGGCTTTTCATCAACAACATATCCATAAGATTCATGGTCTTATACTCCTCTTCTGGGCTAATTTGCACCAATTTGCGCGTTGCCGGAGCCATGGTCGTCTCTCGTAGCTGGAGAGCATTCATTTCTCCAAGGCCCTTGAAACGTTGAACAACAGGTGTGCCCCGCGTTTTTTCCGCCTCAATGCGGTCTAGCACACCCTGCTTTTCACTCTCGTCGAGTGCATAAAAAATCTTTTTTCCTACATCTATGCGATATAGTGGAGGCATAGCTACGTATATATGTCCTGCATCAATCAAAGATCGGTAGTGCTTATAAAACAACGCACATAACAGTGTCGCAATATGCAAACCGTCAGAATCCGCATCGGCTAGAATACAAATTTTATGGTAGCGAAGACCGGATATATCGGTCGACCCAGGCTCCACACCGATAGCGATCGCGATGTCGTGCACTTCCCGAGAAGCTAAAATCCCGGTACTGCTGGCTTCCCAAGTATTCTGGATTTTACCTCGCAACGGCAGAACTGCTTGAAATTCTCGATCTCGTGCTTGCCTTGCAGACCCTCCTGCAGAGTCTCCCTCCACAAGAAATAGCTCTGATCGTTCGGCTTCTTGAGAGGAACAGTCTGCCAACTTGCCCGGTAAAGACGGACCTGCTGTTGCTCTTTTTCGAGCTACTTTTTTACTGGATTGCACACGTCGCTCGGCACTAGCAATAGCTATTGCGGCTATTTTTTCACCATCGTGAGGATGCTCGTTCAGCCATATGCTAAACACATCCTTAGCTACACCACCAATAAAGACGGCCGCCTGTCGGGACGAGAGACGCTCTTTGGTTTGCCCACTGAACTGAGGTTCTGCTAGCTTCGCAGAAAGTACATAAGAACATTTAGTGAACACGTCGTCGGCTGTAATCCTTTGCTGTTTCGGTCCCAGACCACGAAACGCGCAAAATTCGCGCAAGGCATCAGTGAACCCGCTGCGTAATCCATTTACGTGCGTCCCCCCAAGTATCGTAGGAATTAAATTGACATAGCTCTCATTAATGATTTCGTCCCCTTCACCAACCCAATGCAACGCCCACTCTACAGTTTCCGACGGTGCTTCTACCTTGTGCGTAAACGGCTTGGAGGGAATACATTCTGCTGTAATTTTTTCTAGCAGATAACCTTCCAATCCCTTTTCGTAATGCCAAGACTCCTCTTCGATTTCACCATTATGAAAACGCTTCAGCTCAACACGCAATCCCGGACAAAGGATTGCTTTTGCACGTAAAAGATGTCGTATCTTGGATATGACTACGACAGTGCTATCGAAGTACGTTGCATCCGGAAGGAAGTGAATTCGAGTTCCGGTATTGCGCTTGCCAACTGACTCTACTTGTTCCAGCTTCGTAATAGGTTCACCGGATTGGTATCGCTGTTTGTAGCGTGCCCCGCCTTGGCGTACTTCTACTTCAAGCCACTTACTGAGCGCATTGACAACTGATACTCCGACACCGTGAAGCCCGCCCGCAAACCGATATTGATCGTTGTCGAATTTGCCACCGGAGTGCAACTTCGTCAGTATCAATTCCACACCAGTCATTTCGTACTGCGGATGTATATCAACCGGCATCCCTCGACCATCATCGAGCACTTCCAACGATCCATCACCATGGATCATTACAGAAATCCTTCTGGCAAATCCGTTAAGTGCCTCATCAACACTGTTATCAACAACTTCCCGCAATAAGTGATTCAGATTTGCTGTATCAGTGTACATACCAGGGCGTCGTCGCACAGGATCTAAACCGCTTAGTACTTGGATCGACAAAGCGGAATATCTACTACTTGAGATTTCTTTCAAGATCCCTTAATCCTCGATTCACGGTATTTTCCATTGACCAACTTTCGTTTTGATTGCCCCGTTAGCACTAAGTAAAAGACTCAACGCTATTCCGGCAATGCATCATTCGGCACAAATATCTCTTTCTACCGACAAACTGCCAACATGTAGATGGAGAAATAGCAATACGATACGCAGATTTCCTACTTTCCCATTATAGGATTACGATATGTGTCTACAGAAACATACTTGCACATGTTCGCTGTTAGTCAATGTACCAAACAAGCAGTTCTCCGCTTAGCGCGATGGACATCCAGCCATGCCGATATCAATGGAAAAGATGGATAGTGGCCAACAACGAAAGTATTCTTTCGACACCGCTTTGACGTCTTTTCAAATTCGCCAATACACATACCTACAACTTCATTACTAATATACGTGTCAAGCCCGATTAAGACCAGACATTTACTGATCCACTAGCGTTCCATCCGCGCGCATGTCAGCGCGAAGTTGTGATTGCCGTGTATATCCTATGGAGTCGTTAACCATACTGATGAACAATTTTCAAAAATTCTCAACCGACCGTCGGCTCATTTTTTCCGAGCGATATCGTCTGTCGCGATTAGCGTATCCAGCGTTGGAGAACGGCTCGTACAAGTCAGTGCCTCTTTCAACGCTTGATCGATATTCACACCACTTTTTCTCAATATCCAGATCTGAAAAAGATGCGCACCCGTCACCTGCATGCGGTGACGGGGTCACTGTATCGTTGGTTAATCTCTCTCTGTCGCTGTTCCAACCTGACAAACCTTTCTTGGTTTAGCCGGCAATTATTTCTCCAAGAACCTTAAGAGGGTCGTCTTTCGCCGTTCCCTGATTTACACAGAGATCAAGTACTTCAGACAGAAATCGATTGACCTGCACTTTTTCATTGGGCATCCGCATTTTCTCATTTGGATACTCGTAGGTTGGCATAAAGTCGCGCTCTTTTTGATACTCAATGACTTCACTGGTCTGTAAGTCGTGGTAAACACAAACTCGCATTAACAAGTCTGGAATCCCTTCCGGTGCCTTACAAGAAATATTTACTTCTGAAGTATACCGATGTCTAGAAACAACCTCGAACACGAACTCCGGAAATTTCCGGCCCATGAACAAACGATTAGGTACGCGGCCACCGGAATCAAGATTCGGGAACAAGCACATTAAGAGGTGGTAGTTAGAATCACAGATAGATAGCCATGCACCCAAATCAAGTTTGTACTTCGGTTGCGGCCGTTGGGATCGATACCTTGTAACCATAAACCATAATTGTAACCACGGATTGGCAAAATCGCTCGTATTAGATTTAGATGCAATCGTAAACTTATAACATCCCGGACAAGTCCAACGTTTGCACCTTAAATGTGTAACCCACCGCAAGCATCCCATAGCACAAATAGGTCTTTATCCTCCTCTATACTTTAGGAGTTTACATGGCCAACCTTCATGTGCCTACGGCGAAGTGCTTTCAGCTCAAGTCTTGCAAACGATGGGGTCACTACGCGCCCCTCGTCGCCCTGCCCGCTCATGCTAGGCACTCGTTACCGAGGTTCCACCCAGCAATTCCCCATATAGCCCAAACTCCGCCATTGGTCTGGACTTTGTGGATGGGCTTTCGCAATTTAAGGGGAGCATGGGCCTGTCGTCCGAGGATCAATGGTAGGTTCGTATAAGGTTTACAAAACCAACGAGGTATCCAAGGATGGGTGCATTGAAGTTGCGCAAGGAGGTAGAACAAGCCCGGTCTGCTTCAAGCGGTTCGTGCGGTTTTCGATCCGGTTGCCGGTCGGAAGTTTGCCATTGGAGCGTGTCTGATGTCGGGGGCCTGGCGGTGTTTCTGGAGTAAGCACGCCTCGCTGCTGCCGTTGGATGTGTCGATGCGCGGGGATACGGTGGTGGAAGCGAATCTGCGACGTCTGTACGGTTTTGCACAGGTTCCCTGCGACACGATCCTGCGCCGTCTCCGCCTGGATCCGAGCGCGCCGGTGCACATTCGACTGGCATTCCAGCAGGTGCTGCAGCGTGCCCAGCGCGGCAAGGTCCTCGGTCGGATGGCGGCGTGGCGCAGGCATTAATCTGGTGGCCGTGGACGATACCAGCACTTTTTCCTCCCAACGGATCCACGGTCCGTGCTGCCTGCGGACCCGGCAGTCTGCACTGTAGAAACGTAGGAACGCTCTTTAGTAGGAAAGATAACCTGGAATACGTATTAATGAAGTATGAAATTTTTATTCTGAGCTGTTTAGAAACTATTCATCCTAAAAAACGTACCAAAATTTTCTACGGCGCAGACTACCGGAACGCCCGAGACGTACGACTACGAGTACGCACGCAACAGCGTAAGCAACCGGTTTATGCTGTTCGCACCACTGGAAGGTTGGCGACGCGTGGACGTGACGAAGCGACGCACGAAAGTCGACTGGGCACAACAGGTCCAACGGTTGGTGGACGAGGACTACCCGGATAAGCGTATCGTGCTGGTCATGGGCAACTTAAACACGCATGCTCCGGCTTCGTTCTACGAGGCGTTCGAGCCGGCCGAGGCGCAGCGCAGCACCGAGCGTCTGGAGACCCACTACACGCCCAAGCACGGCAGCTGGCTGAACATGGCTGAAATGAAGATCAGTGCGATGGTCGGCCCATGCCTGAACCGTCGTCTGCCCGACCGCGAAACCCTACGCCGTGAAGTCGATGCTTGGTAGGAGCGAAGGAACCGCGACGCCGTGCGAGTGGACTGGCGATTTACGACCGCCGACGCACGGATCAAACTGAAATCACTTTACACATCAATACAAGAGTGTTAGCACTACTAGTGCCTTCGCATCCTCCTCATAGTTGGCTCGAAACGCGTACAATCTAAACTTTCCTCTATCCGTCTATCTACATTCCCACCATCCCAGTCAACAAACGACGCCTATCATAATTTGTCTAACCATTCGAATAAAGAAAATTGCATCGTAGGTAAAATAAAATGGGGTCGATCAAGGTAGTGTGCGTTTTCGGCGGTGCTCGCCGAGGATGTGACATGGAAGGGACAAAAATTGCCTGTGAATTCGGAAGTGGATGTGCGAAACGTGGAATAGAGATTATTTACGGTGGTGGCGCAGTTGGGTTGATGGGAGTAGCCGCGGATGCAGCACTCGCAAACGGTGGGCGCGTGACCGGGATTATCCCGCGCTTTCTAGCGCAACTAGAGACTCCTGACGAAAACCTAACGGAACTCGTAGAAGTCGACTCCATGCAAGAAAGGATACAACGTATGCTTTTCCGTTCAGATGGTTTCGTAGCACTGCCTGGAGGATACGGCACTCTCGAAGAAATCAGTTGTATGATTTCATGGCGTTTGCTCGAATTACATGACAAGCCAATCGTGCTACTTGATTACAAAGATTACTGGAATCCATTCATGTCGCTAATCAATCATTTCGTAGCTAAAGGCTTCGCAGGCAACGATACACACAACTTATTTTCGATCGGGTATTCAACTGATGAAGTCCTTGATCAGCTGAGTTATACGTAAAACACGGCCATTCTCATCTTGATTCACAAACCTTGTCACACTCCCCGTACTTGAAGACGACTACATTGCTATATTCAATCTAGTAGTGTAACTAGTTTTAATTTTCGGGTATGGATGCTTCAGTAGCAGGCATCCGCGCTACAGGAAACGGTCACCCAGGTGGTTCGCGACATCATCCGATGCCGACAACGACTCCGGCCCGGCAGATCCTTCGAACGACGATCCCGAAAACCCGTGAAGATGTGGCAGCGAGGGAGAAGACTGCAAGCAAAAACTGCTGATTAACTCAACATAGGGCTGGCATTCCATACAGGGGTGAAGGGCACTTCCTTAAACGAATGACAATGATCACTAAACGAATGCCATTGCCATTCGATGGGGATAGTGCTCAGTTCAATTTAAAGCGGCGACTGGAGTGTGCGGAGTTGCCAGGATGAGATTGAATGATCAAGAACTGGAAAAGCTGCTCAGAGAGGGAGAGAGTTTCCGCGTTGAGTTCAAGGAAACACTGAAGGGAGATTCGAGTGCTGCTATCAGAGAAGCCATTTGTGCCTTTGCTAACGACTTACCGGCTTCTGGCCAACCAGGCATCTTGTTCGTGGGTGTAGGCGATACAGGTCAACCGACAGGCTTGGAGATTACAGATGATACGTTACGTCAGCTTGCTGATATCAAGAGTGACGGTCAGATTGTGCCTCCACCTTCCATGCTGATTGAGAGGAGGAAGATGATGGGGCGCGATGTGGCTGTTGTAACCGTGATGCCATCGGATTCCCCTCCAATGCGCTATCGGGGGCGTATCTATGTACGAATTGGTCCAAGACGCGGAACTGCGACAGCACAAGACGAACGAATTCTTAACGAGAAAAGACTCACATTGGAGATACCTTTTGATGTCCAACCTGTTCCGACTGCCAATATATCAGCACTGAATCAATACCAATTTGAAAATGAATATCTCCTCAAGGCATTTGATCTGGAAATTCTCCAAGCAAATGACCGCAGCTTTAGTGAGCGTCTTGCAGCTACGAAGATGGTTGTTTCAGCTAATGAGACTATACCGACTGTCGTCGGTCTCTTGGTACTCGGTAGAAATCCACGTGACTACATTCCCAACGCGTGGGTCCAGTTTCTTCGGATTGATGGAACGGAATTATCGGATGACATAATTGATGGGGAAGAAGTCAGTGGTGACTTGACCATGATGATAAGGCAAATCGATGAAAGGATGAAGGCGCATATTCATACGCGGATTGATCTGACGACATCAGACACTGAGCTGCGGCTACCGTCTTATCCACTGGTTGCACTTCAGCAGATCGTACGTAATGCAATTATGCATCGGACTTACGAGGGCACGAACACGCCAGTACGGATCACATGGTTTAATGATCGTATCGAGATCCAGAATCCTGGTGGACCATTCGGCAGTGTGACGCAGGAAAATTTTGGGCAACCTGGTGTTACCGACTATCGCAACCCAAACCTGTCGAAAGCTATGAAAGTGCTTGGTTTCGTGCAACGCTTCGGAGTGGGCATTGCCAGTGCGCGTAGGGCACTGAGCGATAATGGGCACCCTGATCTTAAATTTGAAGTGAACGACAACTTCATTGCAGCGATCATTGAAGGGAAACAGCAATGACTGTATCGGTTCTGACGTTTTTCAACAACAAAGGCGGTGTGGGCAAGACATCACTTTCCTATCATCTGTCTTGGATGTTGTCTGAAATAGGGCATACTGTGCTCGTGTGCGATCTAGATCCGCAAGCCAATTTGACGGCTGCGTTTCTTGATGAAGATACGTTGGATAAAATCTGGAACGGTACCGCAAACGAGGATTGCGGGGCAACTATTTTTCAGTGCATCAAACCGCTGACGGAAGTTGGCGACCTTGTGTTGCCAGATCTTCAAAAAATTTCGACATCTCTCTTCCTGCTGCCAGGTGACTTGGCACTGTCTAGTTTCGAAAGTACACTGTCGGAGCAGTGGCCTAATGCTCTTGGCTCCGATAGCCTTTATCGATCATTTCGTATCCTATCAAGCTTCTGGACTGTAATGCAAGACGGTGCGAAGCTTTGTGACGCAACAGTGATAGTCTCTGATGTTGGCCCCAACCTTGGAGCCATCAACCGATCCGCCTTGATTGCAACAGATAAAGTTATGGTACCACTTGCAGCTGATCTGTTTTCGCTCCAAGGCTTACGAAACCTTGGCCCAACGTTATATCAATGGCGCAAGGATTGGAGAAAAAGATTAGATAATTGGAACGATCCTAGATTTCCGCTTCCGAAGGGAAAAATGGAAGTTGTAGGGTATATCATCCAACAGCACGGTGTCAGGCTAGATCGACCAGTCAAGGCCTACGATAAATGGGTCAATAGAATGCCTGCAGAATATGCCAAGATGTTATTGGACACAGCAGACGAGTTACCACCTTCAGCGGCTACTCCATCAGAAGACCAGCATTGCTTAGCTACTATTCGCCATTATCGTAGTCTTGTGCCAATGGCCCAAGAGCATCGCAAACCCATTTTTCACTTGGGCCCGGCTGACGGTGCCATCGGAGGTCATTCAAAAGCTGTAACTGATGCTTATGACGAATACAAAAAGTTAGCCAAGGACATTGCAGCAGCAGCTGAGCTTTAAGTTGCCCAATGATAAGTTAAGAGTCTGAAAAAAATCATATACCTAACTATCGGGTATGATTCATCAAAATAGCAGCGATATAGAGATGTCCAGATTAAACTGCAAATCCAGCCCGGATTTCTCATAACCAAGTCGAAAATGATGTTTTTCACGGGATGCGGTGGGTACGGGGCATGGAATGTCGCGTCGCGAGTTCGAAAAGGCTTCGGAGGGCGGGGATGCGTGTGTTTTCCCCGCCTTTTTGCGGGCGGGACGGCGAATCGCTGAGCATCCGGGCGCGGGGAGGTCGGCGCGCTCCGCCGCCAGCGTCATGCACCCGGTTGCACCGGGCTTTTACGTTGGTGCCAGGCTGGCCCAGATCAACCGGAAATCCTTCCAGTACGGGAAGGCGGACCCGAACGCCAGATGGATCCGCCGCGTGGACACCGTCACGCGCACCGGGATCCGGAACAGGTGCTCGCGCAGCGTCGATGGGTGGCTCCGGCGCAGCATGGCGGATACCGGGAGGTTCTCGAGCCGGTGCTTCATCATGCAATAGAGGGCATGGGCCAGTGCGCTCAGCCGGAGCCGGAGTGCGTTGGCGTTCCAGAGGCCGCTGGAGCATCGGTCCAGGAACAGATCGTTCTTCTGTTCCTGGATCCAGTTTTCGGCCGCACCCCTTTCGCCATCCAACGCACCCATCCGTCCGAACGCACCCCGCTACCATCCCCTTCCCCCCGGCAAAGCCCAACCAACTTCGTGGTATCCACAACTTACACGCACATACATCGCACCCAAGCCATCCATTATGAGAAATAAGGGCTAAGGAGAGAACGAACCCTCTGGAAAAACATGTAGCCAGTGCGAAAGTGTCGAGATCACGTCTTTCATTGATTGGTAGCGATCATCGGGGTCATGTTCGACACACTTCATGCAGACATCGTTGAGTTCTTGCGGAATGTTAAGGCCTTGGTTGCGCGAGATCGGAGATGCAACTGAGCCATGGCGAATTTCGTCGAGTACGTCCCGAACAGTTTCACCTGGAACCATTCTTTGGAGTGTCAAAATCTCATAAAGCACGGCACCTAAACTATATATGTCGGTTCTATGGTCGACGTCGTTTTTACGCATCAGCTGCTCTGGTGAAACATACGGTGGTGAACCGTGTAACGGACTTGCGATAGTAAGTAGAGGGTCATCTTCCGATAATCCTCGTTTGCGGTCCAACAGTGACTTGGGAACCTCCTGAGCACTATGCGTCGGATCACTGGATGACCAGACTTTCGCCATTCCCCAATCTAAAACTAATACTTCGTTGAAAGGCCCAATTAAAATATTTTCGGGCTTTATATCTCTGTGTACTACTCCATGCTGGTGGGCGTAGAACAGGGCGTGGCAAGCCTGCTCTAGAACATGAATTAAGTGAGTGAAACCTCCATTGGTCGTATTATGGGAATCTTTCGCTATGCATTGTTCCAAGATTTCGCGCAGTGTTTGCCCATGCACGAGTTTCATGGTGAAGTAGTAGTGGCCCTTCACGTCGCGACCGAATTCGTACGTAGGGATCGTATTTGGATGCTGGAGCATTGCCGTGACTCGTGCTTCTCGCAGAAAACGACGCTGTTCGATGGGATCGTCGGTCAATTCTGAGCGAAGCGACTTGTAGCAGATTGTACGCTGCAGATGCAGGTCTTTGCACGACTGGATTACACAACTACCACCGCGCGCAATCGTTTTAAAATAAACGTACCGGAGCCGATTATCGGGCCTTTTTGAGAGTTGCTGATCGGTCTCTTCAAGATAGATTATGGGGTACGCATCTGGTCGAGTAGGGTAGTCAGGCACGTGATTATCTATATCTAATGGGCAAAGTTTGAGGTCATCGTATCAAAGAACATAAGCAATACAGCTTAGTTGAACTTTATTGTATTAAGTGTGCCTCAAACGAGAGGCGTTATTTTTAACAAGAGATATTTAGACATTGAATAGACTTTCGGTAGAAGTCAAGGATCACAACTACCTCGTTTCGGCCCATGCTAAAGTGCGTATGCAACAACGGGGCATATCTTCGGAAGATCTAAAAATCATACTGAGTTTTGGTAATCGTGCAAAATGTCGGGAAGGTTGGACATACTGTCTCAACCATGCTGGCCGTGAGCGTGCACGCAATATACTTGGAGGAAAATATAGCCAACTAGGGCGCAAACTTGATATTTACGTCATCGTTGACGAGCAGGAAAAATCCATCATCACGGCCGCAAGACGCGACAAAAGATACTACACGAGAACTGCATACTTCTCACGTCGAAAGGTATTAAGCCCCTTATAACGCTTGAATTTTTAAAAAGAACGTTGATACACCAATATGTCTAGACGCGCTTGCTAGTGACTCCTAATTGAGTTTCGGGTTTGTCGTAAGACTCGTAGCTCAATTCAAATCACTTCCATGCTTGGCTATTCGAGCTTCCAGTCCTTGGTGTAATTTAATACGGCTTAGCAATAAGCTTGTCAGCCTGGCCCGAATTAGTCGTGCAAATTCCAGCGTGTCGGCGTGTCATAGATTTATAGAAACCTTCATGCTTTCAAATTAGCCGTAGTAATTTCCACCGGTACTAGAGCCAACGGTGACGTCGACAGGGCTACTCTACTGCGTTTGACAATCAGATGTATTTTGGCCGATAACGCCCATCGTATGTAAGAGGCTTTATAAGTAAGATACGCACACTTGCTACTGTTAGTTTTTCCATAAGTTGCCAGCGTACAAAATTACGCGGGGTCTTGAGTACGGATGTTCGGTTGCCTTCCGTATAAGAACTTTCGCTACGGCTGAAACGACTTTGTAATCAGAATATTCGATAGCAGGCACCGTGCGAAACACTCACCAGTCTGCACTATAGCAATGCGGAAGCACTCTCCCATAGGAAGATTTTCCTAATATAGGCGTTTATGAAGTATGTAATTTCTATTCCTAGTCCATGACGAATTGATCATCCTAAAAATATTCTAAAAATTTTCTGCGACGCAAACTGTCTGACTTTTGAGGTAGTCCCTTGAGCGGAAGTAGCAAGCGTTCGTAGAAACTCCTGCGGGTTCGCCGGGACAAAAACAGTGTTCCTGTTAGAGTTACTGCTGAAAACGATAATGTTATTTGAAGCCAATCGACAGTGGCGAGTTGACTGAGGATCACTGGATTGCCTTATGCTGTTGTTGGTTTCGGATTCTTCGGTAAGCACCGGATGTGTGAAAAATCATTAGTTCAGGTGATAGTTAGCATTTGCTGGTGCTACGTATTTATTGACAAGCCAAGAATTCTCTGTTGTATTTACGTTGACTGCACTGCCGAAGACAAATGTTCCATCATGGAAAATCACGGTTTTCTCTCTTCGTGTAGTAGTTCATAGGTAATCTTCCTAAACTTGGTTCACAATATCGTAAATTCTTTCGTATAGTTGTCTTGGACTAAAATATTCCCCAGTTATAGCAACGAGTGCCTCGCTCGAAATTGATTCCGTTGATAATTTTCGCTCGAATCACCGGGAATTACTGGACCAGTCGTGGTCAATTCGCAACCGACCGATGGGAGAAAATACCAATATGGTGGTAATCCATCCCCAAAGCATTACCCTCTTCCCTTTACTTGATGGACATCAAACCGCTTGACGGTATGTGTAAGGGGACGATTGCGAGAACTCAAAGCCATCACCATGTCCTTTATCGAAATTTTGTTGCACACTTATGGCTATTACCGTTTCAATGAAAGAAAATAAACGAGTGCGGTGTGCTGGAATTCGTTTGATGCTTCCAACGCGTTAGGGAAACAAAGTCACTACGTGCGAACAATTGGTTTAGCGGTAGGTCATACTGCGAAAGTGAATGAATACATAATCGTTAGTGCGGGATGGGAAACTGTTGCAGGACGATCCAGAATTCAGGCACGCGTAATTCATAACATTTGATGATAGACGAGGAGTTTCTTTGCGACTAGCCGCCGTTCTTTATTTCCTGCTACTGGTTTTGATTACTTTCAATCTAGTAGCTCTATTTGAGCTGTCGCTTTGGATCGCATTTGCGGTCGTGGTGATAATCGCTATAGCATTTGCAGGTGCGCGATATGGTTTGCAAAGCGACGACGCGCAGCGGAATTGTCTCAGCATCTGCGGGATCGCTGGTCTTGTTGCGGTCGCTTTTGGTTTCTGCGTACCAGCATGGGACATTATAAATTCGGGCTCCAGCGGTGCTTGGACCAAGCCGATGGTGCCGATCTTCGTATTTGCGGGAGCTTTGTACGCGGCGAGACTTTGGCTGGAAGCATATGGCAACCGTGCGGACGATCCCATGGAAGCTATTGCGACGTACATCGGAGGGCCCAGTCTTTTAATCGCTTTCGTGGCTGCAGTAATTCTTTGTGCAGCGTCACTACTTGCACTGGAATGGCTTGGTCAAGTGGTTGAAGATAGTACCTCCGTTACGAGGCGGTTCTTGGATCGGGGCATTATCCCGCCCATCACAATCTTGCTTTTCTTCTGGGGACTTTTGCTATTGTTGAGTAAGTGGTGGAACGTTCGAAGTATGCAACGTTCACTCAATAGCGACTTGGAAGACGTTGGATCTGAGTACTCCATAAGTGCTCGGATTTTAGATTTGATGCAAAAGTCAGAACCGCACGAGGAGCGTTTGGCTTTCCTTTGGCGACGGCACGAAGAATCATTTCTTATACCTCGCTACATTACGTGGGTTGTACCGGTGCTTGGATTTATTGGTACAGTACTTGGAATCTCACTGGCTGCGGATGGCATTCGGCGTTTGATCGCTTCAGAGTCAGGTTTGTCTGGATTATCCGGCGAACTGGGAACGGCCATCGCGCCCATGGGCATTGCGTTCGACACCACTTTAATCGCACTTTCGCTAAGTGTGGTTTTGACGCTTGTACAGTCACTGGTACAACGCAGTGAGGAACGGGTTTTGACTGCATTGGAATGGCGTATTCGCGACCACTCAAGTGAAAGCTGACGTCCGAGCGACCTCCTCTGTCGCCTCGCGAAACGCAACCCAGGAAGAAAACAGTGTGCCGATGATGGCCGTTTTCGGCGGGATGTTTGCACTAATGCTCGTGTTCTTGATCATTGTGAACGTGTTGTCCGAAGAGTCGATCCGCGAACGTTTGGAACGCGGTGAGGAGGATGGGTTGTATCGCATCGAACGCGTGGATGGCGGAGCGGGATACGTTGTGATCGTATTTCCGGGCGCATTACGAGTAGTGGAAACCAACGAGGGGATCGCCCGAGATGAAATTTGCAGAGTAGGCGGTGCGTACAGGCAATACGCGCAGCGGGTTTACCAAGGCAACAACGAGCAATTGCTCTTCATCGTTCTTGACGGTAGCGTTCCGACTATGGCAGAGGCACGCAACTGCCTTCGTAGAATGTGGCCGGACAAATCCATTCAAATTGGCTGGGTTATTGCTGACAGTGAATTTTTGAAATCAGTCACGCTCGATGACATTCCGAGCTATATCGAAAATTACGTAGAACAGGCACCCCAATGATTGCTGCGTCGCATCGGATACCTAACTTTGCTGGCATTGCTCTGGTTGATATTCTTGCTAACGGCGTTGCCGTCTTGATTATTGTCATCGCGATCAGTATTACCGTACGCTCCGAACAGGAAAAACAGTATCAGGAGCAGGTTCAAGAAGTTGCAACGGTCATGGCGCGCGAGTTCAGCACGTCGCTGGTTCTCAATCGTTTAGCCGCCAGTCCTCCGGCAGTACTGCACGATTACGAGAATTCAGCTATCGATTCCGTTTGGGACCCGATGCTTCTTCCTATCTTGGAGATTCACCGAGACGCGGTACGGGACCCGTATTCCGGAACTATTTGGTCGCGCTCGGAGCTCTTGACATCATCAAATACCTTGGATGATTTTCTCATGGAAATGAGTCCTGTTCAGCAGCAAGCAATGCGGATGGATTTTTACGATGTTGGAACTTTTTACCTGCTGATGTCTATTTTCAGGGAGCATGGCGTTGACGTTATACACTGGCACTTTGTCGGAGGTAGCCATGGGCTCGGTGATTTGATCAATTGTCCCGCCGGTGTCAGTGCGGAGCATTGCGCGATCTCATCGGGCAGGCAGACTACGGTTAGGGATATTGGAAATTTACTTGGGGGAGATGACGTCGGTGAGTCGGACACAAAGGGGACTCCTGGACGATCTGAGCTGGAAGATGGGAACGGGGCCTCAATGGGAGATACTAAAGGGAGAGGTACATCCATCACGGCAAATGTTCCTGATGGTGTACTGCTCGGACCGAGTCGAACGGGTGCGGGATCGCAATCGGGAGCTCAACGCGATAGTAGTTTTTTGAATAATTTCCCCGATGTCCGTTCCAGAGCCAGTGGAAGTAACGGGGGAGATGGAATGAATTTCGCAAACGATAGTTCAGTACGAATACGACTTGCGGACCCCAGCTCTCAAACGCCTTTCAGCATAAATTCGCCGGCACCGCCCAATATCGAAAGATTGTTTGCAGCATTGATGATCTACGTATCGGAACTTCAGCTTTCCATCGACGAGCAGCGACCACCCACCGAGTTGCTGAAGGGATTTATGTCGAGACTAATGCGCCATGCTGAAAATCCAGAAGACCTTACCGAGCAGCAGAAATTACTCGTTGAAGATTTAACTTTCAACATTCGAACCGCGTTGGGTTCTTCTCGGTCGGCCAGAGAACCACTGGAGATTTTTGTCACTGGCTTAATAGATAGTGAAGTTCCCATACTCGCAATCATGCCCAATCGGTTACTTTTGGAGGCTGAGGCAAGAGTGAGTACGCACATGGCTTCGCAAGAGGCAGGCCAGTACTCAATGTTACCGGACGTTGCGAAACCACAATTTACGTTAAACGCGTTTCCTGGAATCTGGCGTGGCCTTAGTATCGCCTTGGAGCAAGGATCAGTAATACTCATGCCTCCGGAACAAAAAACACCTCATCTGCCCCGGTGGCGCGCCGTTGCGTACGTTTCATCTCAGATTGACGACTTCGTTGTAGGTTTCGTACATGCATCGATTGAAGAGGATGGTCGATTGTCGATCTTAGGAGACGGCAACCGGGTTCGCGTAGGCCCCCGAGATCTTGTGAGCTACCGTGAGATAGGGCTTTTCAGCGTGAAGACTTGGCTAGTTGTTTTTTATGTGGGATTGTCGCTGGCAGTACTTGCTCTTCTGCTTCTCTGGCGACCACGCGTACGTGACTAGTTCTACTGCAAGAGTACACTGGCCAGTCATAGTCTTGGCTGTCACGATCGGCTTCGGCGTGGTGCTGACTTGGATCAGCTACGGTGGCAGAAGTTCCGACGTGGTAGAGATATCGCTTGGGTTTGCCCCGACTCAAAGCGAGGCGGCGCGTATCGTTGATGAAGCAGTGATTCAAGCCGTGCAGAACGGGTCGTTCGGGGAAGAGTTAAGGTTGCGCTTGGCAAAGGAAACTTTTGTCGCGAATATCAAGCCTTTTTTCGTGGACATCTGCGAAGTTCGCCAAATCGATTTTGAGAGTTTTGCTGAATGGTACAAGTCAACATCCGTTGAAGCGAATGGCAAGTGGGTATCTGACTTACGTTCAACGTCCAGCGGACACAAGATAACGGGCCGTATGCAGTCCCCCGCAAGCGGCGTGAATTTCAATGGAGCGCAAATGTATTGCCGTGCGGTTGGAGGTCGCCTGCCATGGGCCGAAGAAGTAGAGGCAATGGCGAGCGGCAGAGAAAGTAGGCTCTATCCGTGGGGCGACGAGTTTATTGATTCACCTTGGCCTTACGCAAATGTTGATCGAAATGCCGCACAAAGCTGTGGGAGCGAGCCTAACGCTGCAACCCCGAACGGGATCCAGGATCTCGCAAACAACGCGATGGAATGGAGTATGGGTTTGTTCGTAGCTACGGGAGACAGATTAAAGCCGGCTGTACATGGGGCTCCGGTAAGCCAGTTTGCGAATCGCTCGTTGTATGCGCTCAACGCAGCGTGGTTGCAGATTGAGCCTTCCGTAAGGAGTCATCAATTAGGTTTTCGTTGCGTTTACGATCAAGTACCCGTAGTTGCCACTTTATGGCGGCACAAGAGTCCAAAGATAATTCGAGTTGAAGGCGGTGATTACGCCTTAGGTTTGCGTGAGGATGTTCGTGTTGCACGTTTGGCGACTGTAATTCCTTACGCGCAGAGAAGTCGTTTCGTGCAATTGGCTTCGATCGATCAAAGTAGCCGTAGTATTCAAGTTCATCGTTGTGAGGTGTCGCGAGGCGAATATGTACGATTTTTGAAGGACCCGCTTGTTAGCTTACGACTCTATGGAAACGAGCAGGAACCGGCTGAAGAGGATTACATTCCCCTTGATTGGGAAAGACAGATGCAAGAACCAGAGCTGCCTGTTGTTGGACTCAATTGGTGGTCGGCGGATGCGTATGCTCGTTGGTCAGGTGGACGATTGCCCAGCGTCGAAGAGTGGCAGAGCGCATCCGCTGGTTCTCAGGCCTGGAACTATCCGTGGGGGGACGAGCATCTAAATATTGAGAATGGTAAATCAGGCCTCCAACCCTGCGGAGGTCGGGACATCGATTCGACTGCGGATGGAATTAGAGACATGGCGGGCAATGTATCGGAATGGACCCGCTCAATTGCCGTTGATCGTGGAGGTTTAGCCGTGTGGGTACAAGGTGGGAATTGGCTGTTGCCCCGTGGGGAATCTGGACGGACTATGTTCGGGCGAAAAATTCCCATTGAGCATCGGGCCGAGACGATTGGCTTCCGTGTCGTTTATGACTGATATTTCTAGTGCATAGCACAACTCCACCCGTTTATGCTAAACCGAGATACTCCAATTTGTATTTTCAGGGCCAATTTTAGCCGCATCTTTTCTTACCAACCAGTGAAATTGTAACATCATGCGAGGAGAGTGTCAGATTTTCCGTGTATGAGATGCAACGAAGGTAGACAGCGGACTTCGTGAAGATGTCTTATTCCATCGGTCACACAGGGCATTTTGAACGCTACGATAGCCGATTGACTGGAACAGGCCATACACGGAAAATCTGACACTCCCCATGCGGCGAAGGGAGTATCCGAACCTGTGCATAGATATGCTACACTTGGCATTAAGACTGCAGCTTGCTTAGCGGAAAGGACAAGACGGTACTTGTTCCTTAGTTTTTGTGTGTCCTTTATCAGCATCTGCGCCTAGGAGAGGAAATTATGAATACGACACGTACGTTTTGGAGCGATTCCAAGTATCGTCTCTTAGCGTTTTTATTCGCACTTTTATTACCGTTTACCGTGACTGCCTTTGCACAAGAGGAAGCACAGGACGACGAAGACGAGATTGAAGAAGAGGCAACCATTATTGAAGAGGATGAAGTGGATGATTCCGCTGTTGATATATCTACTCGAGAAGACATAGAAGAAGAGATCATCGTAACCGGGTCGCGATTGAAGCGTACGACTTTTGACAGTATTGCTCCTTTGCAGGTCATTGACGCGGACGGCTCTCGCGAAGCTGGGTTGATTGATACCGCAGACATTCTTCAGGAGTCTACGGCGGCTAGTGGTACGCAGATTGACGTGACGTTCACCGGCTACGTACTTGATAATGGGCCAGGTGCATCAACGATCAGCCTGCGAGGCCTTAATTCTGACCGGACTCTCGTCTTGATCAATGGGAGGCGCGTCGCTCCTGCAGGAGTCGAAGGGGCACCTAGCAGTCCTGATCTAAATTTGGTTCCTGGAGTGCTGGTACAAAGTTATGAGCTGTTGCTTGACGGGGCATCGTCGGTATATGGTTCGGATGCTATTGCTGGAGTGGCCAACGCGATTCTCCGAAAGGATTTTGATGGTTGGGAGGTAAACACCTTTCTTACACACTCCCTCCATCCGGGTACATCTGATGGATCCTTGGCAATCACGTGGGGGCGCAACTGGGACCGGGGATTCATTGGTTTAGCTGGTGTAGTGAACAAACAGGAAGCTGTCACGTTTGATGCCGCACCTTGGACAGGTGGGTGCTCACGCCATGCAGAAGTTGATGAGAATGGCAACTTGAGAACTGAAGATCTATGGTGGGAAGTGCTGTATAAGATGCCTGTATTGGATGATGGATGCAGAATTGGATCACTGGCGGCACGCATTGCCGTCCCCATCAATGCTACTGGAAGATCAATTTCAATTTATCGTACCGAAGGTACTTCAAACGGGGGATGGCCTAACTACTCTAGACCTTACTGGAATTGGGTATTTGATGGCACTCCCATTATTCCTGATGCGGACGAGGATGGCAAGGCAGACCAGCACTTCCGAGATTACGACCTGAATGGACGACGAGGGCATAGAACACTATATCCGGAACTAGAACGAAAGAATTTCATGGCCTACGGTGAATATACCTTGGAGGGAATCTATAATCTTACACCATTTTTTGAGATTGTTTGGGCCGAGCGGTCAAGCTTATTGAATTCGGGAGGAGGTCAATTATTTGAAACGGTACCTGCGTTAAACCCTTTCAATATCTGTAATCCGGATGCAGAAGGTGGTATTGATTGCGGCTTGGCTTTTGACGATTGGATCAACCGGCCTGCATTTAGAAAGGCGGCTCTTGAAGCCGTAGGTTGCGATACCGGACAAACGGGTATATGGGACCCTGCTTCGGGTTACTGCGACATTTCGCTCTTTTGGAACGTGATAGGGCCACGTGCTACAACACCTATCGTGTCCGTCCAGGGTGACCGAAATATGACGGACGTAACGGTATCTCAAACTAGGATAGTCGGGGGAGTACAGGCTGACCTGCCGTTTTTAGACGTCGGCAGCTTGTTCGACTGGAGCGCAGAGTTTTCGGTCCTTTACACTACGTCTACTGGAGAATCTCACAGGTATGGCGTTCGCGAAGATCGGCTTAAGTATGCCTTAGGTGCTTTTTCTAGTACGAATACCCCGTGTGAGAACGATTTGGGTGAAGAACTTGATGCTGATGCTACTGCTGGTTGCGTTCCAATCAACTTGTTTGCTGCAAGCCTTTTTCCGTATGGAGAAGATACGGTATCTGGGGATTTCGCGACTCAAGCAGAGCGTGATTACGTAATGGATGATCGCAACTTTGACACGGATATCTACCAAACACTGATGAGCTATTATATGACGGGTACTCTTTTCAATTTGCCTGCTGGAGGGGTAGCCGCCGGCATCGGTGTGGACCATCGAATCGATGAAATAGAATCTATTCCGGGCAAGGTGGCGCGTGAGGGACTCCTCTGGGGCTTTTTCAGCGATGGTGGTGCAACTGGAAAGAAGTCAACAACGGAAACGTTCACAGAATTTGAGTTTCCGATACTAAGTGGTCAAACGTTGGCGGAAGAAGTAACGCTTAACCTGTCAGGTCGACTTACAAACGATGAGTTTTATGGGACTGAGGGTACGTGGTCGGCGAAACTGGGTTGGCGGCCGGCATCTTATTTTCTAATTCGCGCGACGACCGGTACTTCTTACCGCGCCCCGAATCTACGTAATCTCTTTCTGGAGGGGCAGACAGGGTTTACATCGGTGCATGATCCGTGCTTGATACCGGAGGACGCGTTGGATTTTAATCTTAACTACCTACCAGAACAGGATAAACGAAAGGAGCATGTTCTGGAGAACTGCCTGAACAGTGGCATTGATCCAACTACCGCTTATAATCCTTTCAGCCCTGGCTTCAATACCTATTCGGTTGAAATCTCGCAGGGGGGCAATGAGGACTTAGGTGAGGAATACTCGGAAACGTCGACTGTCGGATTCGTATGGGAGCAGCCCTTTACCGAATCATTTGATTTTTCTGTAGGGGTTAACTACTACACGGTCCAAGTTCTAGATTCCATCATTGAAGCAGGACCGTATGTCGTGTTCGATTGCTACAACACGAGGCATCCACCTAGCCGATACTGTGACCACATTACTCGTGATCCGGATAACCTGATAAGTGTCATAAGATCTGACTTTGTTAATATAGATGAAGAGCTTACGCGTGGAGCAGACATCAATATATTCATCAGAGATAGTTTGACGATATTCGATAGGCCTGTAAATGTCGCAATTGACATAGTTTCTCACAAGCTTATAGAGCGTTATACCGTCAATAATACTGGAGATATGCCACAACGGACACACTATACTAGCAGGACCGCATATCATCGCTGGAAGCATCGGTTTAATATAAGTGCTGCAATGTATGATTTTCGATTGTCTTGGACGACGAGATACCTTGCGTCTACGGAAAACGAGGGTAGTATTGATAAATTTAGTGATATAAATGGGACCGCGGATACTTGTCTAGGTCCACCAACCGATGTATTGTGCCGTGATATTGGTCATATTGATCGTTATTTTCTGCATTCGCTTTCGCTAAATTATAGAGATGACCGGTTGGGTATGACTGTCGGTATACGTAATGTGCTTGACCAAGAGCCGCCCTTTGTTGACGGTAGCGAAGTATTTTCGTTCAACAATGCTCCGATCGGTGCAGGTTATAACTTATTAGGGCGTTCCATTTTCGCATCTGTAGCCTATAACTTCGGTTTTGGTGAATAAACTCAAAATCCGCATTTGTGGTGGTCGGATGTTAGGGGACTTCTTACGTGTATTGCCATGTGTCATGAGAGGCTAGAGTGCCGTAGTGCAAGTGTGGTAACTACATATATAGGTGTCCTAAGTGATTTTTGGTAACACCGCGGTTGTGTACCGAGAAAAGGTACTCGCGCTTTTGGTGTATCTGCTATTTATGGTTCCATTGGTGGTGGGTGCACCAACGGTCTATTCGCCTGAGGTCTGGGCGGAGATGCCCAACATATCTAGTGTCTTGCTCTCTCCTGACGGTAAGCATCTCGCATTATTGCGCACACCTCCCCAGGGAGGGCCGTCAGTTATTGAGGTCTTTGACGCATCAGACCTTTCGAAACTCGTACATCGGCAACGTTCCGATCCCATGGAAATTCAAGGATTCCGCTGGGTTAACAACGAAACGATAGTTTTCGAGTTAAGACAACAGATTAAAAAATCCATCAAGGGATTCAATCAAGGCGTTTGGGCATTTCGCGTCGCAAGCGTAGACATCACCAAACGTACAATGAACATGTTTGGAGCACCCGGGTGGAATCTTGAGCATCCTCTCCATGGTAAACCAAACGAGATTGTTGTGTCCTTTGTCGAGGGTGGGTCTGGGAAGGCTTATCGTCCGCGTTCTTATTATCGCTACAATTTGAAAACTGGGCGGCAACGACTACTAGTTAGGGAAAAGATAGGCGTTGGTATGATCCTCTTGGACCGTGAAGGCAACCCGCGGACGGCTCGGGGATTCGATAAAGCATCGGATGAATACATTTTCTACTACCGTCCGCCTGGTACGAAGAAGTGGGTTGATATCTATCGGCAATCGGAAGACGGCTTTGAAGTTTTTTCGGTAGTTGGTGAAGACTATGCTAAACCGGAGCATCTTTTGGTGATCGCACACAATGGTAACGACAAGGCAGGTCTTTGGTCTTTTGATACCAAGACCAAAAAATTTGTGGAGCTCATCTACCATCGAAGCGACGTAGACGTGGCAGGTGTCATTCGGCATGGGAACGCCTATAAAAACCGTGGACAGGTAGTCGGCGTAGTAGCGTTCAAGGATAAGATGTATCGGGAATATTTTGATGAGATGCAAGGAGCCATTCACGCACAATTGATGGATTTGATCCCTAACGCCGAAGTAATTTCATTTAACACTTCGCAAGATGGCACCTCATATGTGATTTTCAATTACGGTTCTAGGGATCCAGGTACGTACTATCTTCTCAGGGATGGTAAATTGAACGCGATAGGAAGCCTAGCTCCAAGAATAAACAGTCAGGATCTTGCGGATGTTCGCTACGTGGAATACCAGAGCCGCGACGGCATACAGATATCAGGATACATTACCGTTCCGCAGGGTGCCCCACCGTTTCCACTGATAGTCTTGCCACATGGCGGGCCGTTTGTATCAGAATATGTCAGCTACGACCCTTGGGCGCAGATGCTTGCCAATCACGGATATATGGTGCTTCAGCCACAGTATCGTGGATCGCGGAATTACGGTATCAAATTCTATACGTCGGCGTTCATGAAGGGTGGTGAAGGGGGTGGCGCGATGCAAGATGACAAGGATTATGGTGCACTTTACCTAGTAGAACAAGGCTTAGCGGATCGCGAACGGCTAGCGATGTTGGGCTGGTCATATGGTGGCTACGCTGCTTTGGTAGCGTCAGCGCGTACTCCGCAAATTTATCAGTGCGTAATAGCCGCTGCAGCCGTTTCCGATCCGCTGACCCAAGTGAACTGGTATCGCTACCATTTACGTGGTGCCCGACGGGTAGAGCAATTACGAATGTGGGACGATAGTGTTTCGCCAATTAAGGAAGTGGCAAACGTGAACGTGCCGATTCTGCTCGTTCACGGATCCATTGATCAACGTGTACCACCTCTCCATGCTGCTAAATACCGAAATTTACTGAATAAGCACAAGAAAAACTACAAATATGTTGAACTGGTAGGTGCTGACCACTTTTTAAATACACTCACTTACGACCACAAACGCCTTGCCTATAGCGAGATGCTTTCTTTTTTGAAAGAAGATTGTGGTCCGGGCGGCTTGTGAATTCTCGGCAGTATTCGTCCACAAGTCGGGCAAAGTGCCATGTGGGAATGGTGCCTTGGTTCTCGTCTAAATCGTATGCTAATTTAGAGTACTAACCCAGCAATTCCCCGTATAGTTTCATTTTGGGCTTGATGTCGGTCTTTTCATGTTTCGGTACGGGAAACCGACGTTTTCAGACGGTTTGCACGGCATGTCGTCGTGCGTTGGAACGGGTTCCGGGCATCGATATGCAGGTCTCTTGACCGTCAAGGCGGCATGGGGCCTCGGGACGTCCCGATCCCTTCTTCATCGAGCAGCAGCTGGAGAGGCGGTCGGCCGTCAGGACGTATCGTAGGCGAGGTACGCGGTGTAGATCCCGAGGGCGTAGCCGTACAGTTCCTGCCAGTTTGCGGAAGGCTACCGCACAGAAACTGCTGCGCAGACGTTCCCACGTTGCGGTTCGGGTATAGCACTTGGCGAAGATTTGCTTCATGACGGGGCAGGCCATTTCCAGCAGCTGGTCGATCAGGAACGCCAGCATCATCAGCGCAGCGAAAGTATCCGACAGGTGCTGGGTTCCGTGTCCGAAGTTGTGTTCCAGGTACTGGGCGTTCTTCAGCGTGTTGAAGGTCTCGTTCTCGATCTTCCAGCGACTGCGAGCCGCGCGAGCCAGTTCGCTGGCGTTATGCGGATTGAGCGGCAGATCGGTGACCCAGGTGAACGCCCGCCGCGCATCCTCGCCGGAGCCACGCCGCTCCGAGCTCTGCAGCACCTGGACCTTCAGGTCGGGGTTCGCAGCATTTAGTTCCGCCTCCGGCACCACGCGCAGCTGGCGATCCCGCTCCTGCCCTTCGGGCGAGGGATCTGCAAACCAGGGCGCATCGGAACGATCCAGCTGAGCCTGCAGATGCGGATGGTCGCCCGCCCGCCCGAGCCACCAGCAGAAAGCGCAGTCCATGCTCCTGCAGCAGCCGGATCTGGGGACCCTGCGAGAACAGCCCATCGGCAATCACGATCAACTTCATGCGCCGATAAAGCGAAGCCAGGACCGGAACTAGCCGGGGCCAAGCACCCCGCTCGCAGTCGTTCTTCGTCGATCCATCCCCGTTGCAAACCGCTTCTATCGCCATCGGCAGCACCTGCCGCTGATCCGGATGCACCATCACCGCACACAACTGCTGATGGGAGTACGTGGTCGAACCGTTGCGATGCCGGGCCCGCAGACAGCACGGACCGTGAACCCGCTGGGAGGAAAAGGTGCCGGTACCATCCATGGCTACCAGATAATGACCGCGCCACGCCGACATCCGCTGCAGTGCCTTGCCGCGCTGGGCGCGTTGCAGAACCTGCTGAAACGCCCGCCGATACCGCACCGGCGAGATCGGATCCAGGCGGACGGCGCAGAGTCGTGTCGCAGGGAACCTGCGCCAGACCGTACAGACGACGCAGATTCATTTCCACCACCGAGTGCCGGTGCCTCGTTACATCAAACTGCAGCAGCGAGGCGTGCTTCTCCAGAAACACCGCCAGACCCGACATCAGACAGTCGCCGGTGGAAAACTTCCGCCCGCAAACCTTCTCAACGACCGCCTCAAATACTTCACGAACCACCCGCAGCAATCCGGGCTTGCTCACATCCTTGCGCAACTTCAATGCACCCATCCTTGGATACCTCGTTTGTCTAGTAACTCTATATTAACCTATCATCCACCCTCAAACGATAAGCCTACGCTCTTATTATCGCGAAAGCCAATGCGCAAAGCCCATACCTATAGCGGGGTTGGGGCTATACGGGAAATTGCTGGTACTAACCCAGCTTAGTTCTTCGTAGTGGTCTGATGATTCCGAAGACTTGATTTCTCGATTCATTAGCAGGTGCAGGCCTTGGCTACAAGGTATTTAATTGGATGAGATTAGAACCAGCGATCCCCGTATAGTTTCGTTTTAGGCTGGATATTGATCTTTCCGTGCTTAGGCTGGCTATACGAGGAATTGCCGTCTGTACGATACTGCTGGCTAGGATCGGAGAACCTCGGCATGGGTCCGGTCTCAGGACACTGACTGAGGTTGTAGCCGCCCCGATAGCCGAGTCCGTGCTCGAAGAAGATATCTAGGCCGTTACCGCTGGACTCGTTCTTGACGTTAGCCTCGTCATCCCAAGCCCCATCATAAAAATCAGCGTAGTTGTCGGCCACTTTGGAACCATCAAACCAATATATGAAGACGCCCGGATATGTGTTTGGTGCCGGTGTTGTCGCGGGCGTCAGTATCGGTGGTGCAGCCTACGACTCTAGAACCGGTTGCTGTAGTGCTGGGTAGCAGAATGGCCGGGCAGCAACGCGTTGCTGAATGAAGGAGTTGTAGTCGCTGATGGAGGTGGAAGAAAGTCCCCTTCTAGTAGAAGAGAGGAACAGAAGTCGGTAGGAGTCGCTCTCGCCGAGCCCGTAGGGGATGAGTTCCCCAGTCGGGAGGACAATGGCATTCGGATTAGCGGAAAGGGATCCTGGTCTTTGAGGATGTCGTGTAACCGGTTGATATACGGAAAGATATTCGGTTCCTTTGGGATTCTTCAAAAAAACACTTGCGTTTCAGCATGGGTTATGGCAATCTACGCTTAGTTAGATTATCTCTGGTGCAAACGTGATGGATTCCCGAATCGAGAACTTGAAGTCGACCACCTTCTGTGGCACGCGGCTGACCCGCCGTCAGATTGCGGACCTTCAGAAGACGGTGAAAATGTTTCCGGCACTGAGCCGCCATGAGCTGGCTGCCACCCTGTGCACTCATCTGGGCTGGTTCACGCCGAAGGGTCGGGATCGACTGGGGTCCTGTCTGCGGATGCTGGAGCAGCTGGAGGCCGGCGGCATCGTGTCGCTGCCGGGCGAAGCGACCGGGATCGAGAACGGGAACCGGGGGTCGGAGACCGCGGCATACGAGTCGCTCGGATCCGGGCTCCGCCATAGAGTGTGAGTTGAAGGAGCTGATGCCGCTGGAACTGGAGATTGTGGCGGAGGGGGAGGCCGTTGAGGAATGGAAGGAATTGGTGGATCGGCATCATGAGCTGGGTTACCGGCATCCGTTCGGCTGTTTCCTGCGCTACTGGCTGCGGGATCGTCGGGGTCGCAAGCTGGGCTGTCTGCTGTTTGAGGCGGGCACGACCCGGCTTCCCTGTCGTGACGCCTGGATTGGCTGGCGGGATCGGGATCGGGCGAAGCGGCTGAAGGGGGTGGTGAACAACTCCCGGTTCCTGATCTTCCCTTGGGTTCGGGTTCCGTACCTGGCCTCGAAGGCCCTGTCGATGGCGGTTCGGCGGCTGCCCGGGGACTGGAAGGAGCGGCACGGCCTGGAGCCGGTACTGGCGGAGACCTTTGTGGATCCGGCGAAGTACCGGGGGACCTGCTATCGTGCGGCCAACTGGCAGTGCATTGGCCGGACGAAGGGACGCAAGGCGAATGCATCGGAGGCAGGCAGAACGCCGAAGGACGTTTACCTGTATCCGCTGACGAAAGACTGGAAGCAGGTGCTGCTGACCGGCTCCCGTCGATCTGGACGCCGTTCCCGCAGGTCGCCGGCAACAGTCTTGGCTCCGGAGGATACGTTTGTCCGGCTCTGGAGCGGCATCGTCGAGACGCTCGTGGGTGTCGCCAACCGGCATGACCGGCTCTGGCAGCGGCGGCGGCGCGTGCTGAACACGCTGGTGGTCGTGCTGTTCGTTTTCCGGCTGGTGTTCTCGAAGGGGCGTCCGGGATATGCGACCACGCTGGCCGAACTGTGGGGGCAGTGCCGGACGATGGGGATCGAACTGCCACAGCCGGCTCCGGTGTCGCCGTCCTCCATCTGCAGTGCTCGGGCCAGGCTGGACGAGCAGCTGTTCAAGACCTTGCACCAGGAAATCCTCAAGGTGGTCTTCGACGCCGAGGCACGACCCCGGCACGCACGGAAAGTCCGACACGACACGGGATCGGCGGTGGCAGGGGCATCGGGTGTTTGCGGTCGATGGAACCTACCTGAACCTGCCGCTCGGACTGGTGCATGAAGGCTGGCGGACGCCGGTAGACGGTGCCCATTATCCGTAGGGTCTGGTGAGTTGCCTGTATCGGCTGCAGGCCCGACTACCGGTCGACTTCGACCTGCATGCGCATGGAAACGAGCGCGCGGCGGCACTGGCCCACCTGAACGTGTTGTCGGCGAACGATGTGGTGGTCTATGACCGGGGCTACTATTCCTATGAGATGCTGCACGCGCATGCGATCCGGGGACTGCACGCGGTGTTCCGGATGAAACGGAAAACCGGTATCGATGTCGACCGCTTCATCCACGGAGGCCGCCGGGATACGGTCATCGAGGTCGTTCCCCGCCAACGCACGCTGACCCGACTACGCCGCAGGAACCCCGGAGCCGCATTCGGCCCACACCGCTTGCGGCTGGTGAAATATGCCGTGGGCGATACCGTCTTCATCCTGGGAACGACCCTGCTGGACCGGGACCCGTATTCCATCGAGCAACTGTCGGATCTGTATCACGCGAGATGGGGCATCGAGGAACGGTACAAGGTATCCAAACGGCTGATGGAGGTTGAGGACTTTCATGGGCAAAGCGCGCGCGGAGTGAAACAGGAACTGTATGCATGCTTCACCCTGATTACCATGACCCGGCTGTTCGCCAACCATGGCGAGGATCATGTGAACGGGGGGCTGCCGAACGACGGCAAGCCGCTGATGCAGACGAATGTCAAGCACGGACTTGCGGCGGTGGCGGCCAACATCGAGAGCCTGCTACTTCAGCATGCATCCGCCCTCCAGGAAACCGTGACTCGTATTGTCGGCGAGATCGTCCGGTGTCGGCAACGGCTTCGTCCGGGCAGGTCCTATGAACGGCGATCCCGAAAACCGGTCGGAAAGTGGCAGCGAGGAAGAGGAGCACCGGCACCGGCAACTCGCTAACGGAATAAAAAATCAGCGGATAACCAAGGCCCAAGACCGAATCCTTAACCGAATGGAAAAATTCACTAAACGAATGCCATTGGTCGGGAGGAACCGTGACTTGGGCCGTGGCGGGAGCAGCGAGGCTCGCCAGAGTCAACCACAATCCAACGCCGTATGTTTGTGCTCCGCATGATCTCGAATCTGAAACGATATCTGATGGGAACTTTCCATGGCGTGTCCAAGGAGTATCTTCAGAAGTGGACACCTCTATTTATTGCTGTCTTGACAGATCATTACCTATATAAGTATATGATTTTTAAGAATGATTTCTTTCAGATAATAGCAGGTCCGTAGGTTAATAGAGGTTTCCAAGTGTCTCGATGAGTTCGCCTGCCGATTCCATCGCTGCTGATACACCCAGGCCTGATCGTGTCCGCACGCCGGACAACGAAAATCAGCGTGCCAGCAATACCGAGCAGCGATGGTACATAGATATGCTTCCGCGGTCTCGAAGCGTGGTTGCTAGGTCAGAGCATTAATTGATGTTTGATGTTTGCTTCAATATGTGTCCCCCTTCCGTAATGCAACGTTTCTATACAATGAACATATGGTGCGATACAAGGCATAAGACATGTTTATCAAAAAATGACAAGAAAGCATGAGAATAGAATTCGGCCTTAACCTGCGAGGGTTTAAAGTCTCGCCTTTACGTGATGACGCTCTCGGAATCATGCACGATACTGCCACTTTGATTCCCGTGCTGGAGACGCAATTGAAACTTGCAAAACCTCCAGTAGCCAGTACGGCTCATAGGGTTCTCAGCTATAAAGAATGCTTGAGCGAAAAAAATAGTAAGAGACGTTTTTATCACAAATCATTTGAAGTAGATCCGATAGGCGTAGCCAGCACGCTGCTCGGATGGCGAGATCACTGGTATGACTACGGTTGGAAAGGTGTATTTAAATTCAGTTGTGGTAGTGAACAAGTGCGTTTCCATGACTTAGCCGATGTAGAGCAGATTGCGGTTGATCGGGTACCTTGGTGTGAAGGGCAGCGGTTGCAACGTATTCTGACGGCTCTTGAAACGAATCGCTTACACTTGACATTGGGGCAGATTGTCTTGCATGAGGACCCTGATCGACTACCGACGGTTCTGAGGCAAGTTTTGGACAAGATCGGATACGAACGTTCACAATACTCACAGCTCCTGCCCGTTCAATCATCCGATAACGATTTGCATCGTATTCAGTGCAAGTTGAAAACGATCGTTGCGCAAGAAAGGCACGATCCAGCAGAAAAAGAAAAACTCAAAGGGGACGGATCTTTTATAGTCATCCGTTCTAAGTCTCGTGATATTTCAGCGCAAGCGATTGCCGAAATGTTACGAACGGAATCTGACCGAGCAAACACTCTTGTCATTGCAGAAAAGGGCGGAATTATATTGGATAACGCATTTGAGCGTAGTAGCGTACCGCGATGCGGCTTGCCATATCCAACCAGATTCGGAAGTATTGTACAAACGCTGAAACTTGCATTGAAACTGCTCTGGAATCCGATTGATCCCAAAGTGCTAGAACAATTTCTCTCACTGCCAGACGGCCCAATCGATAAGGAAATTCGTAAAGTTCTTTTGAGTGCATTTTCACGCTTGCCAGGAGTAGGTGGTGCCGAGTGGAATGATGCCGTTGAAAAGTTAAGAACACAGTTTGACAGTGATCATGCTTCCAGCCCAATGTCGCAAAATTTGGACGATACTCTGAATGTGTGGATTAACGGGGTGCAGCTGGACAGAAGGATTGAAACCATTCCCCTTGGGCTCATTGTAGAGAGAACTACCAAGTGTATTAACTGGTTTGACGAACGACTTGGTTCGTTAGGTGAAGACGACCGTTCTCTTTTCTTCCAGCAAGCGATAAATCTGGCGAAAACTCTGAGCGAAATACTGCATGAGATGATAGCAGCTGGAATTCAAGGTATTCCACAATCGGACCTTGGCCGGTTGCTTGATCAGGTCATGGTTCCACAGTCCGACCCAACCCGCATTGCCGAAGATAACCACGTAAGTGCGACGAATGACCCGATTTCAGCCATCCTGCCCTTCAAAAGAGTCGTTTGGTGGGACCCTACTACAGAACGTGAGTTTCCTTTGTACCCATGGACGGTATCTGAAATGGAGTTTCTCCGAACTAATGGGGTCAGCTTGCCATCTGCGAGGGATCAGTTGCGTGTAAGAGGCCTCGGTCTTCTTCGGCCCATCATGAACTGCAGTGATCAATTTCTGTTCGTCTTCACCACTCCCGATGCTGAGCGACATCCTGTTTATTGCATGGTCACGTCGCATTTTGATTCCATAATCGAAATTAATCTCGAAAGAAGCCTCTTGGAATCGAAAAAGGCGAATATCAGTCCATTAAAGCTCAAGACGGAAATACTGCCCGTCCAAAAATTACCAGAACCTTCTCGTTGGTGGGTACTACCAAAAGATATAGCAATTCCATTACGATCGTCGGAGTCATACACCAGCCTGGATGCTTTGTTCTACTACCCACATATCTGGGTCCTGCGCTACGCCGCGCTTCTCCGTCCGGGCGCAATAGTCAATATGCCAACCTCCATGCAGCTTCGAGGCGTCATCGCACACAAGCTATTTGAACGATTCTTCAATGAGTTTGGGCCATGGCAGAAAGCAACCGATCAACAGCTGGAGGATTGGTTCGAGTGTGTGTTTTCTGGAGTAGTAGCGTCGACATCACTAATGCTCGACGTGCCGGAACAAGGTATTGAGCGGGAAGAGATCAAAGGAACACTTCTTGCGGCACTAAAATGGTTCGTCAATCAAATTCAAGCAGCGAAAATTATTAGAGCGCGTGCAGAAGTTCATGACAGTCAACCGATGCCAGTGGGTGAGGCCGAAGTACGGGGATCAATTGATTTTCTTATGGAAACCGGGAGCGGGAAGGAAGTGGTCGTTGATGCCAAATGGGGCGGCGAAGGTTTCTGGTTAAAAAAACTCGGCAAAAATAAGCAGTTACAATTAGCAACGTACGCATATATGCGTCAATGTACCAGAGGTGGGCCAGGCTGGCCTGAGACGGCATACTTTATTGTTAGCCGTAATCGTATTATTGCACAAAATAAGACCGTCTTTCGTGACGCTCGAATCCCGAATGAAATCGAGTCCAATCATCAAGGCAACGAGGTTCTTTGGCATTTGGCAATGAATACCTATAAAGCCCGGCTACAGCAGTTCGAAAAGGGTTTAATCGAAATTAATGTCGAAGGTACATTGCCGGATGGACAATCCATACTCGGACAGCCGGGTATGTTGCACCCCGAAGATCCAAGCAAATTTGATGACTACATGAGACTGACCGGATGGATAAGTCGCATACGACAGGAAACGGAACAAAAAGAGAAAGCAAAATTAGCGACCTAACAGAAAGCAGGGAAGTTGACAAAGACACACGACAAGGAATTTGAACACTTAATCTTCATTGATGCCGGAGCAGGCTCCGGCAAAACCTACCGTCTTACAGAAATTGTAAAACATGTATTAGTCAATGAGGGAGCAGATCCCGCTCGGATCATGGGCGTTACCTTTACGCGAAAAGCAGCTAACGAATTGCAGCTTAGAGTGCGCCAATCGCTCATCAAGGACGGTTATCGGTTGCTAGCCGAGCGCGTCGATGAATCTCTATTCGGCACGATTCACAGCATCTATGAGCGTATGTTGTTGCGATTTGCCTTCGAAATCGGAATCTCACCGAAATTATCGGTACTGAGTCCTGCTGAAAGTATTGCTCTATTGAAAGAACGGCTTAGCCACAGTCTTGAAACAAAGCATGTACGGCAATTGAATGAGTTAAGGCGGAAGCTTGATTGTCCAGAAGAATGGACTACGGATATTCACAAAATCGTTGAACATGCGCGGCAAAACAACATCACACCGCTTGAATTAGAGAAAATGGGAAACACAAGCGCAGAATCGTTGCTCTCGTATTTCCCCAGTGCCTTAGATCAAGATCTTGACCAACAGCTCGCAACCAAAGTTTCTGAGGCGATTCGGAGTTTTCGTCGGAACGCAGACGGTACCCAAAAAACCAGCATTTTCAAGAGCCTACTGGATAGGGCACAATCGGATCTCAGACATAAATCTTGCAAATGGCCGCTCTGGATAGAGTTGAGTACCGCGACTCCCGCCAAGGTTAGTGAAAATAGTGCGTCTATGGAGTTAAACCAAACTGCGCTTCAATATGATCGACATCTCCGTTTTCAAAAAGACATCCGTCTGTACATTGAAGGCGTCATCAACGCGGCAGCCCTCGTACTGGCGAAATTTCAAGAACGCAAACGATTGCTCGGCGTTGTGGACTATGCGGACATGATCTACGAGGTCTATTGCAATATTGATAATCCAGCAATTGCAGATCATTTGAGCCAAAGTTTGGATCTGCTTGTTGTGGATGAATTTCAAGATACGAGTCCTGTACAGCTATCCCTTTTTATGCGTTTGGCGAAATTTGCCAAACAAGTGGTATTTGTCGGTGATATCAAACAATCAATCTACGGATTTCAAGGTGCCGATTCTTGGCTTGTGGATAAGACTCGCGAAGAGTTATTGTTACATGGAGCGACGGCTGATGTATTAAGCAAGAACTATCGTTCGCGCCCATCACTCGTTCGATGGGTTAATGAGAATTACGAAGCTGCTCTCAACCTCGAAAAAAATCGCATTGCGTTAAATCCTACGCGGGACGAGATGAAGGGCCAGACGGCGTTGATGGGTTGGAATCTGCTCGGTAGAAACATGGGTCTGCGGTATCAAATGCTGGCTAGCGAGCTTGCTTCCTTAGTGGGTAGTGGTACACAAGTTGTGGATCAGAACACGGGGGAAGTGCGTAATGCGACATGGGGTGATGTGGCAATACTTGCCCGAACCAATGAACACGTAACCCAAATTGCACAAAAATTACATGATGCCTCTATTCCATTGAACATTACGATGCCGGGCCTGCTTGAAACTCCGGAGGTTAGTCTGGTCATGGCATGCTTGCGACGAATCATTGACTCAGCAGATACCTTAGCGACTGCCGAAATTGTTTCACTGTCGGACTGTGCTGATCCTGTTGATTGGCTATCGGATCGCTTGAAATGGCTTAAGGCAGGCAAACCAAGTGAAAAATGGAGGGAGACGGATCATAGAGTAGTCCGCCGGTTAGCAGAAATTCGTGAAGCCAGGAGTTTTTCATCCCCGGTAGAAATCGTCGCTACGGTGATTAACGATCTTCAGATTCGTGAGATTACTACGTCATGGGGTCCGGATGCGTTTCAAGCGGCCCGCAGACAAGCTAATCTCAACACGTTTATTGATCTCACGATTGAATATGAGAAGCACTGCGAGACGCATCATGAAGCAGCGACGCTGACGGGACTGTTTCGCTGGGTGAATGACTTGGACCAACAGGATGAGCGGATTCAGCAACCTCAGCTAGAGCCAGGTAACGCGGTTGACGTATTAACTTTTCACAAGGCCAAGGGGTTGGAATGGCCCATAGTAGTATTAGTTGACGTGGAAGGCCGCTATAGGTTCCCATTCAGCGGGGTTTTCGTCGAACCTGCCGGGGTATTTGACGTTCATGATCCCCTGAAACATCGGGTTATCAAATACTGGCCTGCCATTTTCGGGAAACGGTCCACAAACATTAACGTGATTGAGACATTCAAGCGGAGCGGGGAAGGCAAGAAAAGAGAAGAACGGGAATATGGAAACATGCGTTTACTTTCTTATGTCTGCGTTACGCGAGCTCGCGATCTTTTAATACTTGCTTTTACTGCTAATAAGCCAGAGGAGAAACTAAGCTGGTTGCATAACAGGATTCAGGATTTGTTCCTGCCGTACCCTGGCCCTTATGACACAAAAGAGACGTTTGCTAAAGAATTACCAGACGGGACGGCCATTGAATGCCTGTGGAGAGATATTGAGACGATCACGTCAACTGAGTGCCTCGAAACGATATACGAACCAAGGTGGTTTCCTAATCAGGATTGATCTCTTCTACCTAACGAGAGAATTGGATTGAAGTGAAAGCAAATCCACGTTAACTACAACCATGTAAACCAGTTGCTTCTGAATAGCAACCGCCAGCGTGGCCGCGCATAAATAAAAGATTCCACAAGCCGAATTTTTATCTATATTCCCATACGGTGGTTTGCTTAATTTCGATTGGCACTTAACGTCTATCCGTTTCTCAAGATTGCGAATGAACGTAGTAGGTAGAAAGCGGTTCTACCAGTCGTATGCTAAGTTTGATCCGTTGATTATCTGAGTGATTGTGCCAAGAATGTCCGTTGCTGAACTCACATACAAGAAACGCGGCAGATGCCGCGCTTCTTGCAACTAAATGTAGATGTCAGTTTACATTACGCTTGGACAGTGATCCGTTTTGACTTGACGTGTTCTTGTTTCATGATCACGACTTCCAGCGAACCGTTCTTACCGCTTGCCGATACCTGTTCAGGATCTGCTGATTTCGGTAGCGGGAACCACCGGTGGAAAGAACCGTAAGAACGTTCAATACGTTGTTTGACAGTATCGTCGTCCTTGGCCTCGTGTTCAGACAATCGCTCACCTTTGATAGAAAGCATTCCATCTTCCAGCGTAACTTCGATATCTTGAGGATCGACTCCAGGAATGTCCATTCGTATGACAAATCGATCATTTTCTTCATGGAAGTCTGAAGCAGGTGTCCAGGAGTTGTCGTTCATGTATTCACCTGATAAAGGAGCCAAGACCTCGTTTAGTAGGTTTTGCACGCCTTCCTGTACACGGAATGCTGGGGACCAAGGTTTATATCGTATGATTTGCATGATTTAATCTCCTCTGACTTGTGTTGTACTGAAATAACCACAGATTGGTATATAAGTACGCTCTCGAATATTTCAAGTGAATAAACAATTTTTTTGAAAATTCCCTTCCTGATGCTCATGCGAGGCAGCCTTGCTTAATGCGTTTTCTTTACTCCTTGGCACTTTGGTTGGCTTTGCCCCTCATTTGGATACGTTTGGTTGTACGCGGGATTCGGGAACCCGCTTATCGGGAACGCAGACTAGAAAGATTGGGTTTCACACCAGTAAACATAAACAAGGAAGTAATTTGGTTCCACGCAGTTTCTGTTGGGGAAACGATCGCCGTTGCACCAGCCATCCGTTTCGTATGTGATACATTTCCAAATAAACCGGTGCTGGTGACGACAACAACGCCAGCGGGTGCGGCTGAAGTACAGAAATGCTTAGGAGATTATGTACAGCATTGCTATGCACCGTACGACTTTACATTTGCTGTTAAGCGTTTTCTCAAACGAATCCGGCCGGAAGTTCTGATACTCGCGGAAACCGAGCTCTGGCCGAATATCATTTGGCACACCCAAAGGAGCGGCGTACCTGTGTACCTCATCAATGCACGCTTATCTGCAAGGTCGACAAAGGGCTATGCCCGTATACGTAGTCTTTCGAATCTCATGATTCGGTCTCTTACAGGTATTGCATGTCAATACGAGGACACTGCAAATCGATTCCGTCAGCTAGGTGCAAATCCTGAGGTGCTCACGGTTACGGGAAGCATCAAGTTCGATATGAAACTACCAAGCGATGCAGAAAAAAGGGTGCGGCAGCTAAAGCACGCTTGGTGTGAGGAACGCATGGTTTGGGTGGCTGGAAGCACTCATCCTGGCGAAGAAGAAATCATCCTTGAATCTTTTGGGATTATTCGATATGCATTTCCCAATCTACTACTCATTCTAGCTCCTCGACATCCTCATCGCTCAGTGCAACTAGCACGGCTCTGCAGGCGTAAAAATCTTGGTCACGCGATGTTGTTGCCGTATGGTGTCCCAAGTAGCTCAGACGTTGCAGTATTGATTGTTAACGAAATGGGCTTGCTGGTGTACTGCTACGGGTTGGCTGATGTTGTTTTTATAGGTGGTAGCTTGGAGGGTACTGGTGGACATAACCCGATCGAGCCGGCGGTGTACGGTGTACCGATGATTATGGGGGCGAACCGAATAAATTTTGCTGAAGTTTGCAATCGCTTTGCAGAGGCCGGTTGCTTGCATAGCGAAGAAACCGCAGATGGGATAGCGCATCGTGTCCTTGACTTGTTAAATGATCCTATAGTGCGCAAACGGCAAGGCCTCCGCGCCCGTCAAGTAGTAGAAGACAATCGCGGTGCAGAACGGAGGTTATGCGATTTATTAAGTACTTGGCTAAAATAAATTAAGTACCGGAAAGACTTGTGATTCTCTTGACGGGACTAGCGGGGTCCGTGTACTGGTTCAGCGCGAGCAAGTCATCTTCCGTCAGAGTCCCCGTACTCTGCTTTAAACGCATAAGGTTAAGTATGTAATCGTAACGTGCGCCCGCATAATTGAAGAGGGCTGAAAAGAGCCTTTGCTGTGCATTGAGAACGTCCACAATGTTACGCGTACCGACTTCATATCCCGTTTCCGTTGCTTCCAGTGCAGACTTAGAAGACTCGATGGCTTTCTGTCGCTGTCGCACTCGAACGACATCCGTTTGCACCCACCGGAAATTATTTCGCACGTCCCTAGCTACAACAAGTTTGCGTTCAATGATGTTTTGCTTGCTCTGCTCAACGCCGAGGGCACTAGATCTCAAGTCGGTGATCATACCTCCCCCTTGAAAAATGGGAATGCTCAAGGAAAACGATACCTCGGTATTTTTCGATTCCCGTCCCAAGAGCGAGATGCCTGTATTTTCGGAGAAGCTGTGAGACCACGACCAGTTGAGCGTCGGCGAGTAAGACGACAGAGCTCGACGATGGTTGTTTTTTGCCGAGCGCAATGACAGTTTTGCGGAATAGATAAGCGGGCTATTTTCCATTGCGACATTAACCCAGTGGCTCTCGTCGTTGGGCGTTGGATTAACGATCGGCAGCTCGTCGCTCAATCGTGCAATCTCGTCATGTCGCTTGCCTGTAATTGTACTTAGTGTTTCGAAGAAAATACCGTGACTGCCGAGTACCGAAATTCGGTTAACAACGGAACCGTCGTAGGCAGCCGTGGCTTCTAATACATCGGTTATAGCAACAAGACCAACATTGAATCGTTGTTGAACTTGCTCCAACTGATGTTTAACAGCCTGCTCGGCAGCAAGCACCGCTTCCAATTGATCCTGTGCGCGTAAAACTCCGAGGTAAGCCGTTACAACCCGCATATAGAACGCTTGTTCAGTTGCTGCAAAATCCCAATCTGCTTGCGTGCGTTGCGCTAGTGCGCCTTGATAACTAAACCAATTTCGAAGATTGAATACCGATTGATTAACTCGGACCGACCAGTTCGTGCTCTCGGATTCGATATCCGGGAGCTGGGAATAAATGATCTCACCATTTTCGTCTCTTACGATCTCCCCCATGAGAGGATCCGTTACAGGTTGACGACCACGTTCTAGAAGATTTTCGCCTTTACTTGCGGAAAAACGGATACTAGGAAGCAAAGTCGCGCGGGCTTGCGCGGTAGCGAGGTGACGTATTTTACGTTGGGCAATAGCAGCTTTTAGGACGGGATCGTTTTCTAACGCCGCTCCATACACCGCCGCTATGTCTTCCCCATCCGCAAATGAACAGACCAAAACGAACAGTGATAGCAACACTTTTCTCATTGTAGAAAAGTTCCCCAAGTGAGTGTACAGTTTACCAAAGGCGTAGAGGGGCTATTACGTTCGTCGCCGAGTTATTTATATAGTAGCTAAGTAGAGGTTCGCTTGCTTATAACTTCGAACCTCCGATAACATGCAGCTGGCACCTCATCGCATGTATGTTGCATTTTACATGTATGCTGCATTTTATCTGACGGGGTAAGGGGGGGGGTGTCCAAAATCCACAAAACCGTGCCTGAACCACGGGCCGTGAGCGAAATGCGGACATTGGAACCCCGGTTACCGCTCCAAACCAAAAAACGGACCCATCTCGCCCTGCTCATGCAATACTGGGGCTAGTATCTTCAAAGCACAACACGAGCCGAATCGACTCGTGGTCTCTCTTTCATCCTAGTGATTCCAAGTTCTTGGAATAATTGGTAGTCTTCGTCGTGATCCGGATTGGGTGTTGTAAGCAATTTCTCACCACAGAAAATGGAATTCGCTCCAGCTAAAAAGCAGAGTGCCTGAGTTTCTTTCGACATCTCAGATCGACCTGCTGAAAGGCGCACGAACGATCCCGGCATCAAAATTCTAGCTACGGCAATCGTACGCACAAATTCCAAATCCGAAATTTCAGGCAGTTCGCTGGCGGGAGTTCCTTGCACGCGAACTAGCATGTTGATGGGCACTGACGCCGGATGCTCGGGCAGATTGGCCAGCTGTACCAGCAAACCAGCACGATCGCGTCGTGATTCACCCATGCCTACAATGCCGCCGCAACAGACTTTAATTCCAGCTTCTCGAACGTGTTTAAGCGTATCCAAACGATCTTGATAGGTACGCGTCGTGATGACATCGCCGTAGTATTCGGGAGACGTATCCAAATTGTGGTTGTAGTAATCGAGGCCCGCATTCGCGAGAGTCCGTGCTTTCGGACCGTTGAGCATCCCAAGCGTTACACAAGTCTCAAGCCCGTCCTTGCGAACGGCGCGTACCATTTCTGCAACTTGATCAACTTGACTGTAGGTTGGACTGCGCCAAGCAGCACCCATACAAAACCTTGTAGTACCTTGATGCCGGGCAACTCGAGCAGCGGCAACTACTTCATCAATTCCCATTAACGGATGGGCATCCACGCCCGCGTTGTAGTGAACGCTTTGAGGACAATATTTACAGTCTTCCGGACATCCCCCTGTTTTAATACTCAGCAAAGTACTCAGCTGTACCTGATTAGGATCGAATCCCTTTCGGTGCACCGTTTGGGCTTGAAAGACGAGATCCGAAAACGAGAGATTAAAAAGTTTTTCGACTTCTGAAACCGACCAGTCGTGTCGAATTGACGTGTCCAAATCCTATCCTTTTGAGATGCATATCAGAGAATTAAGCCAAGGCGTTCTGACTAGGATATCACTTTCCATATATCGCAAGCTGACCTCAGTTCCTTTCAGGAAGATTGCCAAAACGGATCCCCGACAACGGGAGTGGAAGGCTGGGCCGTTTCGGTTTCTGCTATGCCCCCCCCGTTGAACGCTAGTCGACCTGCGATGACGGCATGTTTCATCCCTCGAGCTAATTCCACGGGATTGTCAGCGCGTGCTACCGCCGTATTCAGCAGGACACCGTCAAACCCTAACTCTAGCACTGCTGCTACGTGGGACGGTAGACCCAAACCCGCATCAATAACAAGGTTAACATCGTAGAGGCGATCCCGTAAAGTTTCCAGTGCATACCGATTAAGCATCCCTTTACCCGTGCCAATAGGCGCACCCCATGGCATAATCACCTCACAGCCCAAATCCCGTAATCGAGAACCAACCACCAGATCTTCCGTAGTATAAGGAAACACTTTAAAACCCTGCTTGACCAGTTGACGAGCGGCATCAAGCAGTTCGTAAGGATCCGGTTGTAGATTGTAGTCGTCGCCTGTGACCTCCAGCTTGATCCAATCGGTATCGAAAATCTCTTGGCTCATCTGCGCTAAGGTCACTGCTTCTTTAGCCGTATGACAGCCGGCGGTATTGGGCAGAACTCGGCAACCTAAGCTACCAATGAAATCCCAAATTGACTCTCCCCCAGATTGTTCTGGAGATTGTCGCCGAAGACTCACAGTGACAACTTCCGTCTCCGACGCGCGAATGGCATCGGACATTACCTGAGGAGATGGGTAGCGGGCCGTGCCTAATAGCAGACGACTCTTCAATGGCACACCGTACACTCGCCAAGGATCGCTCATATATTATCCACCTTCGATAGCTGCCAATACCTCCAAATGATCACCCGATTCAATCCGCACCTCAGACCACTTTGCTTTGGCAACAAATGTATTGTTAAGTGCTATTACGACTTTCTGGCTCTCGTATCCAAGTTCTTCAATCGCGCTGGAAAGGTCCTTAGCCTCAACCCTCAGGCGTATGCCGTTGACGATAATTTCCATGTCTCTCCCACCGCTGCCAGTGCCATATCGATGACCGCTGGCGCAACTAAGAACCCATATCTGTACAGCCCGTTGATTCGCAACACTCCGTTGTGCCACCTGACTCGCGGCAAGTTGTCAGCGTATGCTGGCCTTAACCCAACCGACATTTCGGTAATCTCTGCTTCGGCAAATCCCGTATGAAGGGTATACGCTGCTGAAAGGAGCTCCGATGCGCTCCGAACTGTGATTTTCTTTGTCGAATCACTTTCGATTTCCGTTGCACCAATGACCCACTCGCAATTAGGGCGAGGCGACATGTACAGTTGATATCGTGGATGCATCAAACGAATTGGTCTTGTAAAAGGCACTTCGGGCGCATGCACCCGTATAATTTCGCCGCGCACGCCTCGAAGTTCCGGATCGTTCGCATCTGCCCCTCGGCAATCGCAAACTAAATCCGCAGACAAGTTCTCAGGTTCAACTTCAGACTCATAAAAAATCCGACCACAACGAGCCTCTAATGTCGCAAGTAGTGCTCTGTTGTCGATCCAACCCTCACACGGTAAGTATGTACCGTAAGCAAATTTACTCGGGAGCCCCTCTTCTAGACCAATCATCTCATCCCACGGCATGTACTTGATGTCCTTTATGCCAATACGTTCCAAGTTACGTACCAACTTTAGCACTAACTCCCGGTCACGCCCATGTGCCACAACAAGCGACCCATCTAAACCGAATGGAACGCACAGCTCTTTCAGAATTTTGGGCCACGCAACCAAGCTTTGTAGAGATAGAAAGAGAATGTCTAGATTGGCATCAGGCAGCTCGCTCAGCGGTGCCAACATAGATGCCGATACATAAGCAGCACTCGTAGGATTCTCTCGAGTCGATCGTTCGTAGATAGTCACACTGCAGCCGCGCTGACTGAGACGCCATCCGAGCATCCGCCCCATCAGCCCGGCACCCGCTATCGCGACCTTCAACAGAATCAAACCCTCTGGTAGATTTCGCCGCCGCTCTCCCGAAACTCCCTAGACTTCTCCGCCATCTTTGCCTCGAGGTCCAACGTAGGTACGGAATCTTGCGTAACGCTGGCTGCTTCGCGTATGTCTTGACTGATCTTCATCGAACAGAATTTCGGTCCACACATTGAGCAGAAATGAGCGACCTTTGCCGAATCTTTCGGCAAGGTCTCATCGTGAAACTCACGTGCTTTATCGGGGTCAAGTCCGAGATTGAACTGATCAGTCCACCGGAACTCAAACCGCGCTTTTGACAACGCATCGTCTCGAATTTGAGCACCCGGATGCCCCCTTGCAAGGTCCGCAGCGTGTGCTGCTATTTTGTATGCAATAATTCCTTCACGGACATCGTCACGATTAGGAAGGCCCAGGTGTTCCTTCGGCGTAACATAGCAAAGCATTGCGCATCCGTACCACCCGATCATTGCTGCACCAATTGCAGACGTGATGTGGTCGTAACCTGGTGCAATATCCGTCGTTAACGGGCCAAGTGTGTAGAAAGGGGCCTCATTGCAGCATTCCAGCTGCTTATCCATGTTTGCCTTAATGAGCTGCATCGGAACGTGGCCTGGGCCCTCAATCATGGTTTGCACGTCGTGTTGCCATGCTATTCGCGTAAGCTCACCCAGTGTCTCAAGTTCCGCAAACTGGGCCTCATCGTTCGCATCCGCAATTGAACCCGGCCTTAAACCATCTCCGAGCGAAAACGCAACATCGTACGCTTTCATAATCTCACAAATTTCATCAAAGTTTTCGTAGAGGAAGTTCTCCTTATGATGTGCCAAACACCATTTAGCGAGGATAGACCCTCCACGACTTACGATCCCCGTGGTTCGACGAACCGTCAACGGAATGTACGGCAATCGAACTCCAGCATGGATGGTAAAGTAATCCACGCCCTGTTCAGCCTGCTCAATCAACGTGTCTCGGAAAATTTCCCACGTAAGGCCCTCGGGAACGCCGCCCGTTTTTTCAAGAGCTTGATATATTGGTACGGTACCTATGGGCGCGGGAGAATTCCGAATGATCCACTCTCGAGTTTCGTGAATATTTTTACCGGTCGAGAGGTCCATAACGGTATCTGCACCCCACCGCGTCGCCCAGACCATCTTGACCACTTCTTCCTCAATGCTAGAAGTAACTGCAGAATTACCAATATTTGCATTGATTTTTACGAGGAAATTCCGACCAATGATCATCGGTTCGGATTCGGGATGATTGATGTTGTTCGGAATAATTGCTCGACCAGCAGCTACTTCAGAACGTACGAACTCGGGAGTGATTTCTTTTGGAATGCATGCACCAAAATCTTCACTTGGATGACGAGACAGTTCGTAATTGTGGTTGGCGCGAGATAAATTCTCCCGAATGGCAATGTATTCCATTTCCGGTGTAATGATGCCTTTCCGCGCGTAATGCAGCTGTGTAACATTGCGCCCAAGTTTCGCACGTCGCGGGGCGCGTAGATGCGCAAATCGTAAATGAGTGAGAGCTTCGTCCGAGTTCTTTCCCCGAGTAAATACGGAACTAAAGTCAGTCAGCTGTTCCGTATCATTTCGATCAAAAATCCACTGCTCACGGAGTCTAGGGATACCCTGCCGAATATCCACATTGATATCACCGTCGGTGTACGGCCCTGAAGTATCGTAAACCCTTACTGACGGATTAGCATCCAACCGCGCATGATCATCGCCTCCAAGCACAGGTGTTGGTTCCAGCATGATTTCGCGCATTGCAACTCGCGTACCATTATCACCCTCAATGTACACCTTCATAGAGCCTGTCAATGGCGTAAGCATTTTTGCATCTATACCCGCGACTTCGGCAAGAATTGATTGTTCTTTCATGGATCGCCCTTGTAACCTAACGAAGCCGGGGTTAGTTTCCTACGCCGATGCTAACCGGATCAGGTTCAACGGGTTCGCTTATCGTATCTCAACCAAACGGTACCCCGACAAATGAAAAGTATATGCGCGTTTGGTTGTATTGTTGATGCTAGGATACGTTTTACGTAAAGATTGGGCAAGTAAGTTGCTAAATTTAGCGGTCTCCTAGTATCAACTTACATTTGTGGATTGCGCGGATACTCGCGCGGAGCTAAGCTGGATTTGCACAGGGATCGCATAAATACGCATATCATCGGTGCAACGGTTACGGTTGATCAATCGGATAAGAATCACTGGCCACTGGGAACATACGATCACGAATATCGAAGAAACTGTCCTATATGTGACACCAGGTTTTACGTTGCTGTACGAAAGTGGCCGATCTCTACACGGTAGGACGTCTCCGTTTACAAGTGAAAGTTATATCAACTTTACACTCATTTCAGGCCGTGTCGTTACGATCCACCGTCGTTTCTAGAATCGGAGATGCGTGCTCACGATATTCCAATGGACACAGATAAACCGATTGGTTTTTGAGCGAATAATAAGCATCCTACTTTATTAGGATGCTGTCCAGGAAACCCGTTCCTATCTGGAAAGCGTGCCGGACCGGTTCGAGTTCTTGTGCACTCCCAAGCATAGGTCTTGGCTAAATCTGATCGAAATATTCTTTAACAAACTGGGCTGGACAGTGTTGCGCGGCATCCGCGTCGCACGCACGAACTCGAGCAACAAAGATCCAATATGATGGACAAGCTTCATGTCTAGCCCGGTTGTGTTGCAAGCAGACCTGCGGAATCCGCGATGCCGTGCGTGATCCAGATGTAGTGATTGCTTTGAAAATGCAGTGCTATCCCACGCACCATGCTGCAAGGTTGAGATGTTATTAGTGGGGAAGCGTATTGATCGGACCAAGAGTTTAATGAGTTACAACTTGTCCACTTAGCAAACTATTAATCACGGCAGCAGTATTTGGCACCCTCGCTGCGGTGAAGGCATTACACGAAAACGGTCGGTTCAATGAGGATCAGGCCGAAGCGACCGCCATGCAAATTAAGGATGCAGTAACAAAAGAGGTGACAACCAAGGCGGATATCGATCTGCTTCGAGCGGACCTTGCTGTGAGCAACGCGAAATACGATGCAAAAATTGATGCCGTTCGGGCCGAATTGAAAGGTGAAATAGCCATCGTGCGAACCGATATGGCCGAATTAAGAACCAAGAATCTGAACGCGCTTAAACACTATTTTGTATGGACCGTAGAAGTGATCGGTATCGCGACTGGTTTTGTGAGTCTTGTTATGCCGTTACCCAAAGATTTGTAGCCTTTATTTTTCCGTAGTAATCGAAGGGGACTGAAACCTCCACTTGTCCGACGATTCCATCGAACTTTCAACGTTTGATGTACTCTGCTGCTACTTTCCTCAGCAATTCCAAGTTCGCTTACCCGACACGGCAGTCTAGCCTCAATATTGCATGAGCAGTGCGAGATAGATCCGTTTTTTGGTTCGGAGCGGTAACTAGGGTTCCTCTGTCTGGCAGCGAAATATCCCCGTTACCGGCGGTCGCGCCGGCGGTCGCTGAAGCTGAATTCGGCCTCCACCTTGCCGCGTTGCGCGGATGAAAAACGGATGGGATTTGGGTAATATTTCGTCACGGCAAGATCTCCTTCGGTAGTTTGTTAACTCACTGAATGATATCGAATGATAGGAGCCTTGCTGTCTTATTCGTGCATTATCCGGGCTAGGTTAATACGAATCTTTCTCGAATCTAAAGAAGCAATTGGGCGCGTATGTCATCCTTACACGTAGCAAGCAGAACTTTTCGAATTTCTTGTCTATTTACGCAAATCGTTCAGAAACTGCACGAGGCATCGCCAATTTATCATACGATACGTCATTCTTAATACTGCATTGCGACTTCCCCACTCTATCAATTTAGGTGAATATCCGAAGTGGAAAATCAGACTCAAGAACGCGCTCCTCGCAATAGGACGCTTTCATGCACAAACGACGAGATCAGCCGTCTATCTTCAGATATCTTAAAGGTCGATATGCACGTGTCTTTACAGGATATCAATTGCAGGATCATCGGAGGAGATTTTTTTGCAGTGGCGAAATACCTCCCAGAGGCGTTTGTTGACCTGCTTATATTGGACCCCCCATACAATATCTCTAAAAACTACAACGGTAGTTCATTTAAGAAAAAAGAAGAAGGTCTATATCGGGATTGGTTTCAAAAAGTGATCGGCTTGTTGATCCCAATGCTTAAGCAAGACTCGACAATATATGTATGCTCGGATTGGAAAACATCAACATTGATTTATCCAGTTCTGGCGCAAAAATTCATTGTCCGAAATCGAATCACGTGGGAGCGAGAGAAAGGTCGCGGCGCAAGAATGAATTGGAAAAACAATACGGAGGATATTTGGTTCTGTACCAATTCTGATGACTATTATTTCAATGTTGAGGCGGTAAAACTAAAACGAAAGGTGCTTGCTCCATATCGAAACCACGGAAAACCGAAGGACTGGAAAAAGGAAAAACGAGGCAACTATCGCGAAACCCACCCATCGAACATCTGGACTGATCTGACCGTTCCATTTTGGTCAATGTCTGAAAATACAGACCATCCTACGCAGAAACCCGAGAAACTAATTGCAAAGATGATTCTCGCAAGTTCAAAAACCGATGACCTTGTATTCGACCCATTCCTTGGTAGCGGCACAACCGCAGTAGTAGCGGAAAAAGTGAATAGACATTGGTGTGGCATCGATATAAACACACAATACCTCTGCTGGGCCCTTAAACGTATTGCCATAGCAAAAAGTGATTCGAAAATACAGGGATACGAAGACGGGACGTTCTGGGAAAGGAACTCCATGACAATTCAAAGTAAGCAACAGAGCCGAATTAGGAATCAAAACTCGTTGTTTTAGTACGAGGTCAAAGTTTTATTAGAAGACACCTCTATTAATTCAAAGCCAACAATCCCTACATTATTCAAAATCAAATACTTATGACAAACATGATTCATCAAAAAGGCAATAAATAGAGGTGTCCTAGAGAACTACATCGAATTTTAGCCAAGCAGTTAGAACGTCTATTGAATCTGGTTTGATGCATCTCCCGTATAGGGGCCCAGCATGATTAAGGGATTATCGACTGACGAAAGTCAAAATGTTTCTGTACGGACCACAAGTTCATTCGTAAATAGGTTCCGACTTATATAGTGAGTGGCCGAAACCGTGTCAAGCGGCTTCTTTGCGTTCCGCTTTCTGCCGCCGTTTCGCCTAATGGCAGTGCGTGGATATGAGGGATCACTTGGACATGAAATTGCACCTAAGTATTGGCCCTTTGACGAACAACGCAAGATCATCAGAAACCATAAACCACAAAATTGACCTGCACCGAAGTAAACGCGCGGAGTTGGACATTCTACTTCTTAAGGGCCATCACACGAGCTGACGATAATTGAAATCCGTGTCGCCGATCCCGATTCTTTAATAGTTATTTCGTTCTGGTTTGCTGGGCGGTCATCGAAAGATCATGCGCAAGACAATGAAACAAGCAAAGTAGGTAGTAAACTATCACAGTAAAATGAGGAAAACGTGCAGGAATGACAATGCGGATTCTCGATCACTGTCTGATTCTCTATCCACCTTGCCAAGGACCTCCGGGAATCGGAAAGGCTCGCATGACGTAGGTGTTGATAAACGATAGAACTGGCCCGAACCAAGAAGAAAACGAACAGAAGAGATGTGAAGTTCAGCCGTAAGGAGGGTATATGGCGCGAAGAAGACAGATAAAGTCGCAAGACGACACAGCGACAAAGCCGGGCGGGAACAGGGCCACAACCGGCTACGAGACCGAGTTATGGGCAACGGCCAACACCCTGCGCGGCTCGATGGACGCTGCCGAATACAAGCATGTCGTCTTAGGCCTCATGTTTCTCAAGTACATCTCCGACGCCTTTGAGGAGATGCACGCTCGTCTCGAAGCTGATCAGGCCAAGGGAGCCGACCCCGAGGACCCGGACGAATATCGCGCAGAAAATATCTTCTGGGTTCCGGCCGAGGCGCGCTGGACCCACCTCAAGGCACAGGCGAAGCAGCCCTCCATCGGTCAAATTGTTGATGATGCCATGAGCGGCATTGAGCGCGACAACCCGGTGCTCAAGGATGTGCTGCCTAAGGACTATGCCCGCCCCGCGCTCGACAAGCAGCGGCTCGGTCAGCTCATCGACCTGATCAGCAACATCAAAGTGGGTGATGCTGACGCCCGGTCCAGGGACGTGATTGGCCGGGTCTACGAATACTTCCTTTCGCGGTTCGCAAGCGCGGAGGGCAAGAAGGGTGGTGAGTTCTACACGCCGCGTTTGGTTGTGTATAAATTTATCTGCAAAAACGAAAAAGGAGCTGTAACGACAGACGCATGGTTAGAATCTGATGTTTGATCGGGAATGTGGAGATGCCTGGACGCACATAAGGGGCGTCCAGGCGCGAAACATTCATGACACAACTTATAGACAAGGAGCAAGAAATGATTCGGGAAGATTATACGCACAATGCCACGAAGAAATCTGGATCTCATCATCTCTGGCGGACGATAAGGAGTTTGTGAGGCGGCTGGTGCAGGAGACGCTCAACGAGGTGCTGGAGCGTGAGATGACGGAGTTTCTGGGAGCGGGCAAGAGCGAGCCGGACGCAGCCGCGTCAGGGCTACCGTTCCGGCTACTACCGGCGCGGTCTGACGATGAAGGTGGGCGAGATTGAACTGAGAGTTCCGCAGGAACGTAGCGGCCAGTTCAGCACGCAATGGCATTCGTTTAGTGATCATTGTCATTCGTTTAAGGAAGTGCCCTTCACCCCTGTATGGAATGCCAGTCCTATGTTGAGTTAATCAGCAGTTTTTGCTTGCAGTCTTCTCCCTCGCTGTCACATCTTCACGGGTTTTCGGGATCGTCGTTCGAAGGATCTGCCGGGCCGGAGTCGTTGTCGGCATCGGATGATGTCGCGAACCACCTGGGTGACCGTTTCCTGTAGCGCGGATGCCTGCTTCAGCAACAGGGCTCTCGATGTCGGCCGCCACCATCGCCAGTCCGTGCTTGAAATGGGTCTGCCTGCGCGGCTTGCCATGTTCGTGCGGGCTTTCGTTCCATCGATGGTCGCCGTGACCGGAGAACCGCCGGGTCATGGCGTTCAGGGGGAAGCCGGCATAGAGTTTCTGTTTCACTCCCCGCTCGCTTGGTCCATGGAAGTCTTCCACCTCCATCCGTTGTTTGGACACCTTGTACCATTCTTCCACGCCCCATCTTGCGCGATACCGCTCCGCCAGTTGCGGGATGGTGTATCGCTTCGAATCCAGCAGGGTGGTTCCGAGGATGAAGACCGTTTTGCCGACGAGGTATTTCACCAGCCGAAGGCAGTGTGCACCACAGGTGGCGAGTGTGCCTTTGCGGGGGGCGATCTCCATCACCACATCCTCTCGATCGCCGGGGATGAAATGGTCGATGTCGGCACCGGTTTTCCGCTTTATCCCGAACACCGCATGCAGTCCCCGGATCACGTGCACGTGCAGCATCCGTAAACAGGATCCAGGGCTTTCCCCGCCCTTCGGCGTCCGCCAGCCAAGATGACTGCAGATGGCCGAAGCCAGTTCATCGCGACTCAAGGACGGAAACAGCTCCACCGTCCTCTGAGTGTCCGAAATCCGACGGCGGGTCAGCCGCCTGCCACAAAATGTGATCGACTTCAGATCCACGATTCTCGAACCCATCCACTTTCCGTCCGAAACAATTCCATACAGCATAGTTTGCCAAAAAAAATGTCGCAACGCAACCCCTTTTTTTGAACACTCCAAAAAACAGAAACAAGTCCCAGTCAATCAATGGGTTATAGAAAACCCTCAAAGGCGCAGATCGACTTTTCTCAAACCGAATGCCATTGGTTCAGCACGCGGGCGTTCGAGCACTATCAGCGTTCGGAGAAGGCACTGGTGGCGGTGCTATCGGAGATGTATGTGCAGGGGGTCTCGACGCGTCGGGTGGGCCGACTGGCGGAGGGTCTGTGCGGTCACGAGTTTTCGCCGGCGACGATCTCGGCCATGGTGTCGAAGCTGGACGCGTCCCTGAAGGCGTTTGCGGAACGTCGGCTGGAGGAGGCGTATCCGTATGTGTTGCTGGATGCCCGGTATGAGAAGGTGCGTGAGGAGGGCTCGGTGCGTTCCCGGGCAGTGCAGATTGCCATCGGGATTGACGGCGAGGGTCGGTGCCAGGTGGCCGGGAAAGCGAGGGGTCGTGGACGGCCTTTCTGTCGCGTCTGAAAGAACGCGGCTTGCGGGGAGTCGAGTATGTGGTCTCGGACAATCACGAGGGGTTGCAGCATGCGATCTCGGCTGAGTATATATCCCTCTACACTGTCTAACCCTTATTTCTCATAATGGATGGCTTGGGTGCGATGTATGTGCGTGTAAGTTGTTGATACCACGAAGTTGGTTGGACTTTGCCGGGGGGAAGGGGATGGTAGCGGGGTGCGTTCGGACGGATGGGTGCGTTGGATGGCGAAAGGGGTGCGTTCGGGTCGGACGGAAGCGGGGCGCGTTCGGTGCTGGGTGCGATGCTGGCGGAAGCGGTGCGGACGTGTAGCATGCGCCTGGGCCCGTTTTGCGGACCGCCACGATCGGCGTGCAAAGCGGCGCATCCCGTGAAAGATGCTGTTTTCGACTGGATGATGAGCCATGCGAGTGAGCATGCGGCGGACGTCCCTATCGCACGCCCCTGGGTTCTGGTCTTGACGAGGCCCGAACGCTCCCCGACTGGTCGGGAGGTTTCGCCCCCGGTGGCTGCCATGGCATGCGGATGAACACGGAAAGGGATCCCGGTCTTTGAGGATGTCGTGTCACCGGTTGATATACGGAAACATATCCGTTTTTTTGGGGGTTCTTCAAAAAAACACTTACGTTTTGGCATGGGTTATGGCAATCTACGCTTGCCTTTATTTCTCATAATGGATGGCTTGGGTGCGATGTATGTGCGTGTAATCTACGCTTGGTTAGATGGTCTCTGGTGCCAACGTGATGGATTTCCGAATCGAGAACTGTGAAGTCGACCACCTTGGGTGGCACGCGGCTGACCCGCCGTTGCGATGGTGGACCTTCAGAAGACGGTGGCACGGTTTCCGGCACTGAGCCGCCATGAGTTGGCGTCCACCCTGTGTAGTCATCTGGGCTGGTTCACGCCGAAGGGTCGGGATCGACTGGGGTCCTGCAGGTCGCCGGCAGCCGTCTTGGCCCCGGAGGATGCTTGGGTCCGGCTCTGGCAGCGGCGGCGGCGCGTGCTGAACACGCTGGTGGTCGTACTGTGCATGTTCCGGTGGGTGTTCTGGAAGGGGCGTCCGGGATATGCGGCCACGCTGGCCGAACGGTGGGCGCAACGCGGCCGATGGGGCCGGATGGAGGAGGGTACGGGATGAAGAGCAAGCAAAAGCGCGGCGCGGACCGGTTGGTGCGTCGGATGGCGAAAGGGGTCCGTCCGGGGCGGATGGAGGTGGACTGCAGTGGAGGCGAGCTGAGTTCCAACGGGGGCTCGGCACTGCTGATGATGCTGGCCGAGCAGGTCCAGCTGTTCGAGCGCGCCTCGGCATGTTTCACGGATCACCGGGACCCGTCCAAGGTGGCGCATCCGCTAGTGGCGTTGCTGGGGCAGCGGATTTTGGGTCTCGCGCTGGGCTACGAAGATGTGAACGATCACGACGAGCTGCGGCGGGACCGGGCTCTGTCCACGGCCATGGGGCGTGTGGAGTGTGCGCGTTCGGACTGCGAGCCGCTGGCCGGCAAAAGCACGCTGAACCGGATGGAGCTGTCGGCGAACGGGCGGGACCCGGCGAAAGCGCGCCAGATCACCGTGGATTTCGATGCGCTCGACGAGCTGCTCGTGGAGCTGTACCTGGTGTGGGGCGAGCGGGGCCAGATGCCGAAGCGGCTGGTGCTGGACATCGATGCCACGGACGTGGAACTGCACGGCCGGCAGGAGCACCGGTTCTATCACGGGTACTACCATGCATACTGCTACCTTCCGCGGCTGGTGTTCTGCAACGGCTGGCCGGTGCGGACGGAACTGCGCACGTCGAGCAGCGATGTGGCGGCGGGCGTGGTGGAGACGGTCGCGCCGCTCGTGGACCGGCTGCGGAAGCGATTTCCGCAGGTGCCGATCCTGATCCGCGCCGACGGGGCCTACTGCCGCGACGAGTTGATGACGTGGTGCGAGGCGCGGGGCGTGGATTACGTGCTGGGACTGCCGCGCAATGATCGGCTGAAAGACCGGGTCCAACCGTTGATGGACGATCTGCGGGACCGGTTGAAGCGGGATCCGGACTATGCGCAGCAAGCGGTCCGCGGCTACCAGATCTTCGACTATCGCACGCGCGACAGCTGGAGCCGCGAACGCCGCGTGATCGCCAAGGCCGAATGGCTGCCGGGACAACCGGTCGGCAACGCGGACGGGGAACCGGCCGGCAAGGCCGACGGCGGACCGGAGGCCGGCGCGGAAGACCCATGTGCGACGGTCGGCGAAGCCCGGTACAACAGTCGCTTCGTCGTCACCTCGCTCCAGAAGCCCGACGCGCCAACGGTCTACGAAGAGATGTACTGCGACCGGGGTGAGGCCGAAAACTGGATCAAGGAACAGAAGAACGATCTGTTCCTGGACCGATGCTCCAGCAGCCTCTGGAACGTCAACGCACTCCGGCTCCGGATGAGCGCACTGGCCCATGCCCTTCATTGCATGATGAAGCGCCGGCTCGAGAACCTTCCGGTATCCGCCATCCTGCGCCGGAGCCGTCCATCGACGCTGCGCAAGTGCCTGTTCCAGATCCCGGTGCGCGTGACGGTGTCCACGCGGCGGATCCATCTGGCGTTCGGGTCCGCCTTCCCGTACTGGAAGGATTTCCGCTTGATCTGGGCCAGCTTGGCACCAACGTAAAAGCCCCGTGCAACCGGGTGCATGACGCTGGCGGCGGAGCGCGCCGGCCTCCCCGCGCCCGGATGCTCAGCGATTCGCCGTCCCGCCCGCAAAAAGGCGGGAAAACACACGCATGCCCGCCCTCCGAAGCCTTTTCAAACTCGCGACGCGACATTCCATGCCCCGTACCCCACGCATGCCGTGAAAAACATCATTTTCGACTTGGTTATGAGAAATCCGGGCTAACTACACTATGGTGATTTTATGGTGTCTTCTATGCTAGATTATATTGAAAAGTTCCCGCGGATCTCGTCTGGATTGGGATTTGCGCTGTGCTTATGTGTGGTATCGGTGTGTTTGTACCTGTATCGACCGTCAGAGCCTACACCGGTCGGTGTAGGTTCTGACTCCTCTGGTGACGGCGGCGATTTGCAAGCAAGGGTTATGCAGAGAGCTATCGAGAGGAATGCGTTGGAGAGTCGGGGTCAGGTTCGCCGTGAGGTGCGATGGGAGGGTGCGCCGATCGAGGTTGCGCCGGAGGTTGTCGAGGATGAAGTAGCGGAAGAGCGTGCGGCCCCGGAGGGGTATTCATTCGTAGCTCCCGCCGAGGGGATGAGCAAAGGTCGCCTGCGAGCGGAGGAGCGCAAGTCGCTTGCTGATACTGGCAGCCAGAGCAGGGATTGGCTCGGCACTCCGGGTTCGGTATACGCGGTGGCGCGGCTGGCGGAGGAAGCGCAGCGGGGCTGGGCGTTCGGCTGGATCGAGCTGAGTGGCAATACGCGGCTGTCGGACGTGGAGGCGCAGCTGGCGGAGAAGCGGGTGGCCGTGCTGGGATCTTCGGGAAATTTGCTTCGGGTGCGTCTACCGGGAGACGTTCGCACGTTGAACGAGATTGGGGACTTGCCGGGGATTGAGGGTCTTGGTGCCCTTCCCGTCGATCGCAAGGTTGACGAGGAGATTGCTCCCCATACTACTCAGTATGCGATGCGGGATCAGGTTCCGGTGTTTATTACGTTGATGTCGGACGATCAGGACGGGCGATGGCGTACAGCCTTGGAGGCCCGGGGGGCGGAGGTTGGCCATTTTGACCGTGCGACCCGTGCGTATTCGGCCAACGTCTTCTATGGAGACATGGAGGCGATAGCCGCCGCTGATTTTGTGCTGTCGATCGAGCAGGAGGGTCTGATGGAGCCGTTGCTGGCTTCTGCGGTGCCGGTGATGGGTGCGGATGGCGTGCGTACGTACGGCGACGAGCCGGGGGTATTGGGAGGCATCACGGGCACCGGCGTTCCGGTAGGTGTGCTGGATACCGGGCTGAACATCCGTCATACGGATATCGCCACCCATCGATCCAGCGTATGCGGTGTCAATTTATCCTCGTATGTGCAGGGTCTCGGAGATGTGGATCTGTGGTATGACGAGAAAACACACGGGACGCACGTTACGGGGATCATGGCTGGCAATGGATATGCCGAGGCGAAACATGCGGGAGTGGCTCCGGGAGTGCGTCACATTCGTTTTGGGAAGGTGTTTGGTGTTGGCCCAGGTGCTTCTATCCTGGACATCGTAGAGGGTATAGATTATATGGCGGCGACCTCGAGCTGCTTGCAGAATGGCCGGGAGTCAGCGGCAGGCAAGCCACTGGTGGTGAATATGAGCCTGGGGGGGGGGGGGTAGTAGCTAGTAGCTTGCCTAACTCCCACCAACTTTACGTTATTTCGGCCGCCAACGCCGGCGGGTTCGGCATTAATAGCCTTGCTAGGGCAAAGAACGTCCTTGCGGTGGGGGCCAGCACGGACGATGGAACGATAGCGAACTACAGCAGCCATGGTCGGGGTGCGTGGTCTGGAACTCCCACCAACTTTACGTTATTTCGGCCGCCAACGCCGGCGGGTTCGGCATTAATAGCCTTGCTAGGGCAAAGAACGTCCTTGCGGTGGGGGCCAGCACGGACGATGGAACGATAGCGAACTACAGCAGCCATGGTCGGGGAAGCGTCTATAGTGCTCCGGGGAGACTCAAGCCTAACGTGGTCACGGTGGGCTCGAATGTTTATTCGGCTTTAGGCCGAGGGAGCAAGAATCAGTACGTCGCTCTGAGCGGCACTAGTATGTCGTCGCCGGCGATGGGGGGCATTGCGGCTTTAATGATGGATGCCGCCCCCGATTTGCGGAATAATCCGGCGATGCTGCGGGCCTATCTGATGGCCAGTGCGATTCGGCCCGACATGTGGCTGGACAACTCGGCATGGTTTCCTCTGAACAATAGCAACGATCTCGGCGTTATCCAGGAAGAATACGGCATGGGTTCCGTATCGGCGCGGATCGGGGTATTGAACCGGGATCGTGCGGACGGGTGGACCACGGGGCATTCGTCGGTCTGTGCTCACGGACGGTGAATACGGCTACGTTGACGTCACCGTGCCGGAAGGGGTGGAGCGTCTGGACGTGGTGATGACGTGGGACGAGCCGCCGGCAGAAAGGGTTACGGGTGGTGCGGTGGTATTGAACGATCTGGATCTCTGGGTTGACGAGCGTGCGGATTGCGCGGATGCGGCCTGCGGTGAACATAGTTCGGTTTCTCAGACGGACAACATCGAGTGGGTGATCGTCCGGAACCCCCCGGCGGGCGTCTATCGTGTGAAAGCGGTGGGCGATGCGATTTATACGGACGAGGCACGAGTGGGGATGGCGTGGCAGATTATCCGAGGTCCGGCAGCTCCCACGATTGATCTGGAGGTGGATAAAACGGTGCTGGAGGGCCAGGGAACTCATGAGGTGATGGTGACGTTGACGGTGGATGGCTACGTTGCCACGGGAGTGGATCTGCACGTGAATTGCCGTGCCTCGGACGGGCGTTCGGTCTGCAACGGCTTGGATTACGATGCGGAGGATCCGAGTTCCAGTCCGCCGTGGTACCGCAATACGGTTTTGAAGAGAGAAGATGGCACGCTGGTCAGCGGTTCCAAGAAGACGTTGTATCTGGGCGAGCTGGCGGCGGGCGAAACGCAGGAGGTGAAGTTGTACATCTATTATGAAGGAGACGATGACAATGCGCGGCTTACGCTGACCGCCAGTGCGTGGAATGTCCGTGCCGGCGACGCGGCTTCGGTTCTATTGCGTCGTGCGGGTTCCGTTGCCCCGATGCCGCCGGAGCTGGAGGTGCCGTCGCACGATAGCTTTTTGGCGGCCAAGGTTCTGGACGGCATGGCGGGTTCGGAGCAGATCAATCTGGCTCTCGCGACGTCGGAAGCGGGCGAGTCCGAGGTGATGATGAAACCCGATGCGCCATTCTACGACCCCCCGCGGCCTCGGGGGTCCACCTGGTACGCCTGGACCTCGTCTGAATCGATCTTCGCTGTGTTTCGAATCGAGCAGCCGGACGGCCTGGAAGATCCGCCGCAGACTTTCATTGATGCGTTCCAGGAAACCGGGGACGGGGTCCATCGCTCGCTGTCCCGCTTGCAGGCGATTACTTTCAACAGCAGTAGCCGGGTTTCCTTCAAAGCCGCAAGGAACAAGACGTATTACCTTCGCGTGGGCGACTACGGCTTGTCTGTTCCGGTAACCATGACGTGGGACGAGCTGGTGCGTCCGGTCAACGATGGATGGCGGCACGCCACTGTCTTGGAGGATCAGGAAGGCAGCATTGCCGGGAATAACAACGGGGCGACTTTGGAGTATGGCGAATGGCCCTGGGGCATTACGGCGACGGTATGGTACCGCTGGACGGCACCGTCGGACGGGGCGTGGTCGTTCGATACAGTAAGAGCCGGCGATCCGGAGGAGCAAACGGCGCATTACATCCTGGTGTACACGGGCGAGGACGTCTCGTCGTTGCGCACGGTCAGCGATTACAGGAACATTGTGAACTCATCTCGGTTTCCTGCGGTAGTTCAGGCTGTCCGGGGACAGACGTATCATATATCCGTCGGATCGGGGATTCCTGAACGTGGAGCTAGTCCGGAAGCCTTTGATTTGATCTGGGAAGCAGTGGATTTGGAAGACTTGGAAGACAACAGCGGGGTCACCAACGACAACCATAGCCATGCAGTGTCTCTCGGCGACGCTATGACGGGTTTTCGGCGTATTTATCGCGATTTCGAAGCACCGCCTCCCATTTTGACAGTTGAGCCCAATGAGCCGGAGCAAGCGGGTGTATTTACCAGATGGTACCGCTGGACGGCACCCGAGACGAGGCGGTTTACGTGGCTGATACGGGACCGGCGATTCACGGGTGCTGCGCATCACCGCGTAGCGATTTTCGAAGGGGATTCGCTTGACGATCTGGACTTTGTGGGATCCACGGCTACGTCGTCCGATGCAAATGATTTGATGGAGTTCGTCGTTCCCATGGAGGCAGGCAAGCACTACATGATCTCCGCCGGTTTTCCGCTTCGCGACATCGAAATGATACCGGGTATCGGCTTGGGTTACTATAGGGATGTGATAATGTGGGACCCCACGCCGGAGAACGATGAGTTTGACGATGCCATTGCGTTGGATGGCGTAAACGGCAGCGTGACGTTCAGCACTAGCTGGTCCACGCGTGATGCTGGTGAACAAGTCACATCTTCAGTCTTGTATTCTACTTCAGATTCGATCTGGTACACGTACGAGGCGAATGAATCGGGATGGTACGAATTCTTCATTCCTGAAATTGATCGGAGACATACAAACTTGGCCGTTTATCAGGCTATTGGGGACGGAGGGGTGAACTCATTGCAAACGGTGGTGCTGTCCTATGATAATTTTGGACGCGATACTCTGCTATACGTAAAATTTTACGCAGAAGCGGGTTCTGAATATATTCTGCGCATATCGAGTGGGTACAATTCACGTGATGAGGGGGAGGGTAGGAGTTATAATCTCCATTGGGGGGAAACCAAGGCACCCGTGTGGACCAGGTACCTCGGTTACGTGCCTAATAGCGGCATGGACATGCAAGGCTTTCCCGTGTCGTTTTCAAGGATTGTCGACCTGTCGTTCAACACCAGAGGCGATGCCCTGTATGTGGCGACCGATCATTCGGTGGTCGTGTATAAGCGCGATGTCGAAACGGGAGATTTGACGCTCGCGGCTTCGCACAATGTTGATTCGCCCCAGCATTTTCTGGGATGGGACGCACCTCGGACGCGCCTCCTGACCTATTGCACAGCATGGCAGGAGATGGTGCCGGAAGATTATGCCAATCTGCGGTTGACGGCAGGCAGGCAATTTTCGGCGGGAACGGAAAAGACCAATTGTTCGGGAACAATTGACGTACTGATCGATTCCTCTGACTCCGACGAGCAACTTTTACACCGCGTTCACCGGCAAGGTATAGATCTCTTCAGCATCCACGAGACGACGGGCAATCTCAGGCATCTGGAAGCTTTTGTTTCCGGGGATCTGGAGTTGGCTGATGCGGTCCTGTCGCCCCGGGGTGGATATCTGTATGGAGCTAGTCTGGATTGGCTCGCTATACTTAAGCGGGATCCGTGCACCTCGAAGTTTACTCTGATCGATGCTGGCTATGATCTGGACCATCTGCATGCGCTTTCCATTAGCGACGACGGCAAGTATTTGTTTGCGCTGGAGAAAAGAAGCATACCGCATACTATCAAGGTCTTTGATCTGACGAACCCGGAAGAACCGACATTGGCGGGGCAGTTTGTCGACACTGGATATACTGTTGTTGGGTTTGGCCAGTGCAAGGTTTCCGATTTTAGGAACGGAAGATATGCCGCCGAATTTTTCTGCGATTCGAGCCATTTTGCCATGGAATACCATCCCGGGACGAACGATGAACCGGGAGCTGTTGAAATAACGGATATAGCTAGAGCGGGTAACCGGACTCGGTACGACGGCATGCCACCTATACAGGCTACTGCACAAATCGTGGAATCCAGTCCCGATGGAGGCCATATCTATATGGCGTCGGGCAATTCGGAAAGGCCTGGCATTCACGTATTCGAACGGGTGGGCAATACGATTGAAGTGCCTGAGGAGGTCGACGAAACTACGCGCTTCCGGCTCGATCTGTTCGAGGTTGGGTTTGATACGGTTCAATTTGGTGTTTTTCATGCCTCGGGCGGCGACTGTGTTTCCTTTAGAAAAGTCACCTTCGAAAATGTGAGTTATGCGATCGTGAGTTCCAGATGGCAGGAGAGGGGGACCAGGATGCCCCGTGGGAGGATATCGCAGGAACGGCAGTGGACGGGAAGTTGTGCTCGTATCGGCCCGCCAGCAGTGCTGAGTATCGATTAGCTGCCGACATAACCGTCGATTCGGTAACGGGCAGATACGCCAGCAACGTTCTCGGTCTGTAAGAACCGAGCGTATTACCGCACGCAATGTCGCTAATTCGAGCGGAGGATTAGCGGCATGCGGAGGTTCCAGCTATGCATCGCTGGAATTGCTGATAGTCATAGAATTTCAGGCTGCCTGTTTTGTGGAGTATCAGACCCCATTGCTGCTTGCTCATGCTTCGCTCGGTGACGAAGAGCTGGACACCTCTATTTATTGCTGTTTTGAGGAATCATGTCCGATATAAGTATATGATTTTTAATGATGAGGACTGTCCACCTCGCTTCCTTCGAGTAAATAGAGGGTCCCTATGACTAATACGGGGTTTGACTAATCCATTTGATATCTGCAAGCAAAAATCCTATTTCATCGAAAGAAGATTTTGCATGGTGACATGCGTTCCCTCAGCGAACATAGCAACTTCCATGACGAAGTTCTCTCCCCATGTTCCATCAGCCACTCGCACAGGACAAAAAGCTGTTCCTCACCTCCCTGCTTCTTCTACCTTTTACCACCCTATACGCACATGACGTCACAACCCTTGATCTGATTGCCGCAAGCAAAAACGCTTTGCCTTCGTGCGTAAATTGGCAGATCGTCGGTCAATGCTCATGGCTTCACTGCTCATTCGATGGTTGCAAAGTTCGAACTTCCGTAAAAATTGGGCATTATCAGCCCGACCTCGTCGTCAGCGTCTATTCGCAGTTTAGTCAGCATCCTTGGCGCGAAATCCGTGTTGCGTACGAAGCCATATACAAAAATACCCTCGACCGAATAGTGCGTACTCGATGGAACAGCCCGAGCGGTGGCGGTGTACGGCGAAATCGTTCTTTGCATTTTTTTGAAGCTGACGCGATCGGCCACCCCGTCGAATCACTCCAGGACTACTTGCCGCATGACTACGCGTGCTGGTCCCAAACCGAACGGCTTCAAAACTACTTTGCGTCCGCGTTTGACGCATTGGCTTGGCGCGAATCGAAGCTCGAGTCTCTCCAGCCACCTTCGTTAATACCCGGATTGCGCGAGGTGGGGACATGGCCAATCAACACGTGGGGAAGCGTGTATCCGCGTTCCGGGTGGGTTGCGCAGCCCGATCCGGCAAAGGCTGCCGCCGTTGTAGCTCAACGCGTCGGTGATATCGTCACCCGGCGCAATCAGGGACACGTCTACCGGCACGTCCAAGGAAGCAAGACGGGCGTTTGGCCCCCGGGTCCATTGGTCGAGCACGACTCGGACACCGGCACTTGGCAGATGGTTTCTCCCAAAGTTGACTCGTCGTGCTCAGCGTTCGGCGAAAACGACTCCCTGTCTGCTGAATCGTGGTCTCACAATCGTGTCAACCAAAGCCGCTCGTGGGTCTGGAACCTCTGGCGACCCTATAAATGCTGCGCGCGACGCGGCCAAGTGTTCCTCTTTGACGTGGATTGGAGGGAATACCCATGACGTTTAAAATACCGTGGCTAATTGGATACCTTGTACTGTTCGTATTCATAGATATATTGCTTACGGTTCCCGTACGCGCTCAGCACGCGGCAGCTCCCACTGAAGACGGTACTTGGTATTACGAAATCGGAGGAGCCCAGCCCGTCTCTGCTCCTGCAAACGCCCGCGTGACTTCCGCAAATATTGGCGCGTCCGCTGAAATCGGCTTGGGCTATTCGTGTCTCAAGTTTGACCCGGTAGTTGCGGTGTCCAATACGCTGAACAACATCGGCCGCGGCGTTGATGACATGATGGCGGCAATGACCGATGCGGCTACCGGTGCCGTCGCCGCGCTGCCCGCCATGGTCCTGCAGCGAGCCAATCCAGGACTTTATGACCTGTTCCAGACCGCGTTAGTAAAGGCCGAAACCACGGTCAACCTCGCTACCCAATCCTGTGAACAAATGGAAGCCGAAATCGCCCAAGGCAAGAACCCCTATCAAGATCTGGTCATGCTGTCCAAAGGTTACGACTGGAAAGCGCAGATGGGAGTGGCGGGCAATGATCCGGTTTCTGCAAAGAACGCCGTCGAGGCTTCCAACGGCGGTAACGGCTTGCCGTGGATTGGCGGTCGATCTGGCGGCGCAGGGCAAGATCCGCTCGCTCTGACGGGTGATCTAACGCAAGCGGGATTCAATCTTCATATGAACCGTGCTGTCGCCGATACCGCCACGGTCATGTCGACTGATGACGCCCGCATAACGCAAATATGGTCTTCTCCAGACGAAGCTCGCCAATGGATCACCGACGTGGTCGGAGAGCATGTCGTATCCATCTGCGATGGATGTGACCGTACCACTACCCCTGGGACGGGATTGCAAACGAAATTGATGGAAGAAGTGGATACGGTGCGGCCCGTCATGTACCAATTGATAGAAGGGGACCTGCCTCTCACGCTAGAGAATCTTGCAAAGATTTCGCCCCCCGGAATCGCTGTCACAAGGCAAGTAATTGAATCTATTCGAGGAATGGCTGAGGGCGAGAAAACCCTCATCGCAGAACGACTGATATCGGAGATCGGCACCTCCCGGGTACTGGAAAAAGCGTTCTATGCGCGACGACTGCTCCAGACGGGGCGGCAAGTACCGGAAGTGCTGGCCATTGAGATAGCGCAGAACCATGCGGACGCAGCGATCCAAGCAATCGACGCCGAAATCGAGCGGGTATTGTTCGAAACCCGGATTCGAAAAGAACTGACGTCCAATACGGTGCTTACTCTGCTTCGATATTCATCCGCCCGGCGGAACGCATCGCTCCGAGTAACGGAGCAAAAAACCGTTGACCCATCGCCCCTGCAAGACGGGAAAGTCAGTGCTCCTTAGAACCCGTTCAACGCGATGGACGTGGCGATTTTCCCTACTCAGTTTAGTGGTCGCCAGCTTGATGGGTTACGCGATTCATCATGGGTTCAACGTTTCAACCGCTGCCGCGCTAACCGCGTGGACCGCCGGCCTGCACGTTAAAGCATCATGTCTCCGCGTAGGGTTAATCATCCTCGTTGCGATTTTCTGGCCTCAAATCATTCGGTTCTTCTCTCGGACCGCACGTCTTTCCGCGTCTCATACCTCTTGGTTACTGATGCTTCGTTGGCGTTCCATCTTCTGGTTGACGATGGTCGAACTGATCCTCTGTCAATCCCTGCCCGCTCGGTTTCTTGCCGTCGTTGTTTCATGAGCGTTGACAGCTATCTCGAACTGTTTACCTCGCTGTTCGGTTGGGCGTTCTACGGCGTACTGTGGGACGTGATCGTCACCACTGGGATCGTCTATCTGCCCTTCCTGGGTATTCTGATCGATCACTGGGTCGAACCTCTTACGGAAGACAGCTCATCCCTTGCATCCAGCACCTCGCTCCGGCGTATGGAAGTGGATCTATTTATAGCTCTCACGGTCGTGGTGCTGGCCGGACAGCCCGCGCCGCTTACACCCTTGAACGCGCATACCCTTGAGTATACACCCCCAGCATCGCTCACCAATCCTCATCCCACCCCCGTCAAAATAGACGCCACCGGCACCACTTACGGCGACAAGTCGTTCGAGAACTGGCCAAACAGCATAACCGTTCCGGTCTGGTGGTACGCGGTCATGTCGTTTTCGTCTGGGTTTAACCACGCCGTAGTGGAAGGTCTTCCCACCGCTTCCAATATCCGAAACGTCGCGCAAACCGCCCAACTCGCAACCATTGATGATCCCCGCCTGCGATCGGAAGTTAATGACTTTTACGTGTCCTGCTACGTTCCGGCGCGTTCCAAATTCCATCAGGAAAAACCATCGGCAAGCCTGGTTCAGACTGTTTTCAACGACTATGGACCGGCGGATGTGGATTGGTTGGGGTCCCACGTTTATCGAACTTTACCGGGTTACTACGATATTTTGCGAGCAAAGCGACCGGTGGAAGGCTGGAGCTACGATCCGGCAAGAGACACTGAATACGATCCTGCTTCGCCTCCCGCTTACGGTCGACCATATTGCACTGAGTGGTGGGCGCATCCCGCTCATGGTCTACGCGAAAAACTGGTGCTCTCCGGAGGGTACACCTCGGTCAGCTTTTCGCAACTGGTCATTGCCTATGCAACTGCAATGACTGACGACGAACATCGCGACGTCATCGCAAAGGCCGTACTCCGCAATGCGCCGCCCGTCTGGTCCAACAACGACTTCCTGGTAAGCAACACCGAACGCTCCTCATGGCTGGGAGGAATCGAACGAATAGCTAGAGAATCAGCGACTGTCGCTGGAACGGTGGTAGCGGCGTCAATATTCTCACTGGTGGTTACGGTCGTGTTACAAGCCGCTCCCATGATTCAGGCGATCGTGCTGCTGGGTATCTATGCCCTGTTACCAGCAACCATGGTGCTGTCGAGATTTTCCCCGTCTTCAATGGTGACCGGTGCCGTAGGTATCTTCACCGTCAAGTTCTGGACGGTACTCTGGTATCTAGCTCTATGGGTCGATCAGAATCTGATTGAGGCGATGTACCCGGACGTCAATACGTTCTTGGAATTTTTTGTAAGCCCAAGGGAGCAATCTACCAAACGCCTGATATTAAATCTTATTACGACAACGCTCTATGTCGGTCTACCGATACTTTGGACCATGATGATGGCTTGGGCTGGCGTCCGGATCGGACGTTCAATCGACAGCGCGGCGGCCCCTTATGGTGGACACGCACATGCTTCCGCGCAAGGGGCGGTGGGCTTAGCAAACATAGCTAAATTCTAGACGTAACAAACTATTACGAAATGCCATTTTCACTTGGCATAATTATAAATCGTTGTGGATTAATATTGAGTTTCCTCCAGATGCTACACGAGTCGACGGTTCGTATGTCTTGCGCTTCACTCCGCGTTGAACCATTCAGACGCACGGTGTGCGTTAAAGGTCTGACCGGTGAAATGCGCGATGAACTTCAAGTTGCGCAGTACAGTCAACACGGTGCGGTGTTGGTTGGGCTGGATTGGACACTGTTCTATCTACTGGCCAAATTTGGGCACGGTTCAACAACGATCGTCGGTAAATCCGATACGGTAAGTGCGGAAGTGGATTCTCCCAGCGAAGGTGGGCTGTCCTTGATGCCACCCGATAGATCAATGGCATTCGGATTAGCGGAAAGGGATCCTGGTCTTTGAAGATATCGTGTAACCGGTTGATATACGGAAACATATTCGGTTCTTTTGGGGTTCTTCAAAAAAACACTTACGTTTTAGCATGGGTTATGGCAATCTACGCTTAGTTAGATTATCTCTGGTACCAACGTGATGGATTCCCGAATCGAGAACCTGAAGTCGACCACCTATTTGTGGCACGCGGCTGACCCGTCGTCGGATTGCGGACATTCAGAAGACGGCGGGGCTGTTTCCGGCACTGAGCCGCCATGAGCTAGCTGCCACCCTGTGCAGTCATCTGGGCTGGTTCACACCGAAGGGTCGGGATCGGTTGGGGTCCTTGTCTGCGGATGCTGGGGCAGCTGGAGTCCCGCGGCATCGTGTCGCTGCCGCCGAAGCGACCGGGATCGAGAACGGGAACCGGAGGTCGGAGACCGCGGCATACGAGTCGCTCGGATCCGGGTTCCGCCATAGAGTGCGGGCTGAAGGAGCTGATGCCGCTGGAACTGGAGGTTGTGACGGAGGGGGAGGCCGTTGAGGAATGGAAAGAACGGATGGATCGGCATCATGAGCTGGGTTACCGGCATCCGTTCGGCTGTTTCCTGCGCTACTGGCTGCGGGATCGTCGGGGTCGCAAGCTGGGCTGTCTGCTGTTTGAGGCGGGCACGACCCGGCTTCCCTGTCGTGACGCCTGGATTGGCTGGCGGGATCGGGATCGGGCGAAGCGTCTGAAGGGGGTGGTGAGCAACTCCCGGTTTCTGATTTTTCCTTGGGTTTGGGTTCCGTATCTGGCCTCGAAGGTCCTGTCGATGGCGGTTCGGCGGCTGCCCGGGGACTGGAAGGAGCGGCACGGCCTGGAGCCGGTACTGGTGGAGACCTTTGTGGATCCGGCGAAGTACCGGGGACCAGTTGTGTCAAGAATTTTCTGCAATTTCCAGTGGGAGCGGAGACCCGCCCATATGGGCGGGTCTCCGCTCGGCGCGAAATTTTCGGGCGTTTCATGCCGCCTCCTGCCATGTCTCGGATTCCGGTTCGGATGCGCGAACCACGCCGATCCGGCCATATAGATAACGCTGCCCCGTCAGCCACCGCTCATAGGTCTCCGCCGCAAGTGCCAAGATCAGACGCAGACAGGACTCCGCGTTCGGGAAGATCCGGACGACACGCGTGCGCAGACAGGACTCCGCGTTCGGGAAGATCCGGACGACACGCGTGCGCCCGACGGAGCTCCTCGTTGTACCGCTCCAGCATGTTCGTGGACTTCATCCGCAGGCGATGTTCCCTAGGCAGCCGATACACCGTCAGCGTCTCCTCGACATGATCCTCGACCCATTCCACAGCAATTCCCCGTATAGTTTCATTTTGGGCTTGATGTCGGTCTTTTCACGTTTCGGTACGGGAAACCGACGTTTTCAGACGGTTTGCATGGCATGTCGTCGTGCGTTGGAACGGGTTCCGGGCATCGATATGCAGGTCTCTTGACCGTCAGGGCGGCATGGGGCCTCGGGACGACGACGCGTCTCCCGATCCCTTCTTCATCGAGCAGCTGGAGAGGCGGTCGGCCGTCAGGACGTATCGTAGGCGAGGTACGCGGTGTAGATCCCGAGGGCGTGGCCGTACAGTTCCTGCCAGTTGCGGAAGGCTACCGCACAGAAACTGCTGCGCAGACGTTCCCACGTCGCGGTTCGGGTATAGCACTTGGCGAAGATTTGCTTCATGACGGGGCAGGCCATTTCCAGCAGCTGGTCGATCAGGAACGCCAGCAGCATCAGCGCAGCGAAAGTATCCGACAGGTGCTGGGTTCCGTGTCCGAAGTTGTGTTCCAGGTACTGGACGTTCTTCAGCGTGTTGAAGGTCTCGTTCTCGATCTTCCAGCGACTGCGAGCCGCGCGAGCCAGTTCGCTGGCGTTATGCGGATTGAGCGGCAGATCGGTGACCCAGGTGAACGCCCGCCGCGCATCCTCGCCGGAGCCACGCCGCTCCGAGCTCTGCAGCACCTGGACCTTCAGGTCGGGGTTCGCAGCATTCAGTTCCACCTCCGGCACCACGCGCAGCTGGCGATCCCGCTCCTGCCCTTCGGGCGAGGGATCCGCAAACCAGGGCGCATCGGAACGATCCAGCTGAGCCTGCAGATGCGGATGGTCGCCCGCCCGAGCCACCAGCAGAAAGCGCAGTCCATGCTCCTGCAGCAGCCGGATCTGGGGACCCTGCGAGAACAGCCCATCGGCAATCACGATCAACTTCATGCGCCGATAAAGCGAAGCCAGGACCGGAACTAGCCGGGCCCAGGCACCCCGCTCGCAGTCGTTCTTCGTCGAGCCATCCCCGTTGCAAACCGCTTCTATCGCCATCGGCAGCACCTGCCGCTGATCCGGATGCACCATCACCGCACACAACTGCTGATGGGAGTACGTGGTCGAACCGTTGCGATGCCGGGCCCGCAGACAGCACGGACCGTGAACCCGCTGGGAGGAAAAGGTGCCGGTACCATCCACGGCTACCAGATAATGACCGCGCCACGCCGACATCCGCTGCAGCACCTTGCCGCGCTGGGCGCGTTGCAGTACCTGCTGAAACGCCCGCCGATACCGCACCGGCGAGATCGGATCCAGGCGACGGCGCAGGGTCGTGTCGCAGGGAACCTGCGCCAGACCGTACAGACGACGCAGATTCATTTCCACCACCTTGTGCCGGTGCCTCGTTAAATCAAACTGCAGCAGCGAGGCGTGCTTCTCCAGAAACACCGCCAGACCCGACATCAGACAGTCGCCGGTGGAAAACTTCCGCCCGCATACCTCCTCAACGACCGCCTCAAATACTTCACGAACCACCCGCAGCAAACCGGGTTTGCTCACATCCTTGCGCAACTTCAACGCCCCCATCCTTGGATACCTCGTTGGTCTGGTAACTCTATATTAACCTATCATCCACCCTCAAACGATAAGCCTACGCTCTTATTATTGCGAAAGCCAATGCGCAAAGTCCATACCTATAGCGGGGTTGGGGCTATACGGGGAATTGCTGCCCATTCCACTAGCCTGCCAAACCCTTTCTCATCGCCCCAACGGGCTACCCAGGCACCCAGTGCCTCACGAGCCTCCCCGACATGCTCACAGCCCCACAACCGTTTCAAACCCTCCAGACACGCGGGATCAGCACTCCGGGACAGTTTGTCCCTGGCATTGCGCAGAAAATGGACGCAGCACCGTTGCCACAACGCGGTCGGCAACACTTTCGAGATCGCATGCTTCAATCCCTCATGACTGTCCGAGACCACATACTCGACTCCCCGCAGGCCACGTCCCTTCAGATGCGACAGGAATTCCGTCCACGACCCCTCGCTATTCCCGGTTCGCCACTTCCGCCGCCAGCACCTGACGCCGACTCTCGCCGTCAATCCCGATGGCAATCTGCACTGCCCGGGAACGCACCGAGCCCTCCTCACGCACCTTCTCATACCGGGCATCCAGCAACACATACGGATACGCCTCCTCCAGCTCGCGTTCCGCAAACGCCTTCAGGGACGCGTCCAGCTTCGACACCATGGCCGAGATCGTCGCCGGCGAAAACTCGTGACCGCACAGATCCTCCGCCAGTCGGCTCACCCGACGCGTCGAGACCCCCCTGCCCATACATCTCCGACAGTACCGCCACCAGGGCCTTCTCCGAACGCTGATAGCGCTCGAACACCCGCGTGCTGAACTGGCCGCTGCGTTCCTGCGGAACTCTCAGTTCAATCTCGCCCACCTTCATCGTCAGATCGCGCCGGTAGTATCCGGAACGGTAGCCCTGACGCGTCTGTGTCCGCTTGCTCTTGCCCGCTCCCACAAACTCGTTGAGCGTCTCCTGCACCAGCCGCCTCACAAACTCCTCATCGTCCGCCAGATGATCGCATGCCGACTGCTTCGTGGTATTATGCGTATAATCTTCCCGAATCATTTTTTGCTCCTTTGTCATAAATTGTGTCATGAGTGATTCGTGCCTGGACGCGGTTCCGCGTCCAAGCATCTCCACATTCCCGATAAAACATCAGATTCTAACCATTCGTCTATCGTTACAGCCCGTTTTTCGTTTTTGCAGATAAATTTAGGCTCTTATGTAGTTTTATGTTGAGAATGACTAACAGCAGCTATAATATGCCATTTCATTACACCCGCTGACCCCAGTGCAGAAGCAGAGGCTGATGCACGGGGTCCAGACATCGGTCACGACGAACTGCCTGAACCCGTTCGTCAACGGGAAGCGGAGTTGGAGCGACTGCGAGTATGTACGCATTGCGGTTCCTCAGGGGCGGTGCGTCACGGGAAGTCGGCAGGCTTGTGTCGATTTCGTTGCCGTTCGGCATCGTGCGGACGAACCTTTCACGCGCTGACCGGGACCCATCTTGCTGGCTTGAGGCACAAGTCGAAGTGGTCGGTATTCGAAGGGTGTTTGCGAGATCGGCTGACGCTGCATCAGTCAGCCGAGCGATGCGGGATCTCTTACCGAACCGCATTCTTGTGGCGGCATCGCTTTCTTGGCAAGCAGCAGAAAGGCTCGAAACTTCAAGGCATCGTGGAGATGGACGAGACCTACTTTCTGGAGAGCTGCAAGGGAGATCGCTCATTAACGGAGCGTCGCTTTCCGCGCGAGCGAGGAGGCAATCGCGGGCACCGGGGTCTGGTGTCGGACCAGCGGCCTGTCTTGACGGCAGTGTCTCGCGGCGGGCCGACTTATATGGAAGCTCTCCCATCGACGGCGGGGACGAACATCGCTCCGGTAATGTCGGAATGGCTGGCCGAAGATGGCGTGTGTGTCACCGATGGACATCCCAGCTACGCCATGGCAAGCCGGAGCCTGAACATGCACCAGGAAGTGGTGCGCGTCAGCCGACGTGAAGCTCGCCGCGGGAGTTGGCATCTCAACACGGTTAACCAGCGTCACATGACCATGAAGCGATGGCTGAACCATCACCACCGCGGGGTCTCTACACGCTACCTGAACCACTACATGCACTGGTTGATGCGATCGGAATTCAAGCTTGAACAATCGATTGAAGCGGACTTCCTTTCACCTCATTTGCAACATCCGAACGGACGGCTGAGGGGGCCCGCTCGAACGGCGGGAGACCCACGTCCGGCGTGGACCGCACCGCACGCAATATCCCTTCACGGGGGGGGGGGGGGGGGGGGGCTGAAAAGGCCTGAATTCAGAGGGGCAAGACCCGCTTCGCAGCACATCGCAACACCTCGACCGTCCGAGCACTGTGAGCAAAAACCAAAATTCCGTTCACGGGGAATTTCTGATACGCATATCCATCCTTAAATCCAGATCGCCTGCCACGTTTCTACGGCGCAGACTGCCGGACACTCGCTCGCTGGAAATTACTGATCCATCTTTTACTTCACGATTTAAGTTTTCCAAGGCCACGGGCCGTACCGTGGCAGCAATAGCATTTTAGACGCGTATGCGTTTATAATACTATTTAATTTTTCAATTTATCAGTTGCTAGCTCTATGATGCCTTACATACTATGTCATTTTAAAAAGTTCCCGCTCACTTCATGTGGATTGGGTTTTGCGCTCTGCCTGTGCGTGGTATCAATGTGTCTGTATCGGCCGTCGGCACGTACATCGGTATCTGAGGATGTAGGTTCTTCTGCACTTGGCGGCGATGTGCAAGCAAGGGTAGTGCTGCAGAGAGCCGTGGAGCGAAATGCGAAGGAGAGCCATGGTCAGGTTTCTACGGCGGTACGCTCCGTAGGTGCGCCGATAGAGGTTGCGCGGGACGTTGCGGAGACCGGGGGCGTTGAGGAGCGTTCGGCACCGGAAGGGTACTCGTATTTAGCACCCGCCGACGGCATGACTAAAGGCCGTCTGCGAGCGGACGAGCGCAAGTCGGTTTCCGAGGGGCGCAATCATGGCGTGGATTGGTTGGGTTCTCCGGGAGCGGCTTACGAGGTGGTGCATCTGGCGAAGGAGGCGCAGCGGGACTGGGCGTTCGGTTGGATCCGGCTGAGTGGTCATACGCGACTGCCCGACGTGGAATCGCAGCTGGCGGAGAAGCGGGTGGAAGTCTTGGGGTCTTCGGGGAATCTGCTTCGAGCCCGGCTGCCGGCGGACGTTCGAACGCTGAATGAGATTGGGGACTTGCCTGAGATTGCGGGTCTCGGGGTGCTTCCCGGCAAGCGTAAGATTATGGACGAGGAGCTTTCCGCGAATGCCGCTCAGTACTCGATGCGGGATCGGGTGCCGGTCTTTATTACGTTGATGTCGGGTGATGAGGACGGGCGGTGGCGGTCGGCGTTGGAAGACCGGGGAGCGGAGGTCGGGAGGTTCGACCGTGCGACTCGCGCGTATGCGGCCAACGTCTTCTATGGCGACCTTGAGGCTGTTGCCGCCGCCGATTTTGTGCTGTCGATTGAGGGGGAGCGGCTGCTTGAGCCGCTGCTGGCGTCTGCGGTGCCCGTGATGGGTGCGGACGGCGTGCGTACCTATAGCGGCGAGCAGGGTCTGTTTAGCGGCGTCACGGGTGCCAGCGTTCCGGTAGGCGTGCTGGATACCGGATTGAACATCCATCATACGGATATTGCCACCCATCGGTCCAGCGTGTGCGGCGCAAATCTTACATCTCTTCAACAACGTAGCGGAGATATGGATCTGTGGTTCGACCAGGAATTACACGGGACGCACGTTACGGGGATCATGGCTGGCAATGGATACACCGAGGCGAAGCATGCGGGAGTGGCTCCGGGAGTGCGGCACATTCGTTTTGGGAAGGTGTTTGCTGTGGGACTAGGTGCTACGACCTCGGACATTATTGAGGGCTTGGATTATGTAGCAGGGACCTCGAGCTGCATGCAGAATGGGCAGGAGTCAGCGGCGGTCAAGCCGCTGGTGGTGAATATGAGCCTGGGGTCGCCTCTTGCCTTTGTGATACCCGGATACGGCCTCTTGGAGCGGAAGCTAGATTCCGTGGTTTGGGACGCCCATCAGTTGTACACGATTTCGGCGGGCAATTCCGGCGAGTACGGCCTTAACGTACTTTCCACGGCTAAGAACGCACTTTCGGTGGGAGCCAGCGTAGACGATGGGACGATAGCGGCCTACAGCAGCCACGGTCGGGGGATCGCCACCCTCACTCGGCGGGAGAGGCTCAAGCCTAATGTGGTAACGGTGGGCTCGTCCGTCACTTCGACTAGGGGTCGAGGCAGCAAGGATGAGTACCTAGTTATGAGTGGCACGAGCATGTCGTCACCGGCGGTGGGGGGCATGGCGGCTTTAATGATGGAGGCCGCCCCCGATTTGCAGAACAATCCGGCGATGATGCGGGCCTATCTAATGGCCAGTGCCGTTCGGCCCGACGTGTGGCTGGACAACCCGGCGTGGTTTCCCCTGAACAACACCGACGGCATTGGCGTGATCCAGGAGGAGTACGGCATGGGTTCCGTGTCGGCGCGGATTGGCGTCTTGAACCGGGATAGCGAGGACGGATGGACCACGGGGCATTCGTCGGTGGTGCTCACGGACGGCGAGTACGGCTACGTGGACGTCACCGTGCCGGAAGGGACGGAGCGTTTGGACGTGGTGATGACGTGGGACGAGCCGCCGGCAGAAAGCGTATCGGTGGGAGTCGTCGTGAACGATCTGGATCTATGGATCGATGAGCATGCAGATTGCGAGGATGCGGCCTGCGGCGAGCATAGTTCGGTTTCGGTAACCGACAACGTCGAGTGGGTGATTATCCGGAATCCCCAGGCGGGCGTCTATCGGGTGAAGGCGGTAGGCGAATCGGTTTATACGGACGAGGCGCGGGTCGGTCTGGCGTGGCAAATTATCCGGGGTCCGGCGGCTCCTGAGATTAGTCTAGCGGTGGACAAGACGGTTCTGGAGGGCGAAGGGAACCATGAGGTGGTAGCGACGTTGACGGTGGACGGGTATGTGGCCACGGGGATGGACCTGCACGTGAACTGCCGCGCCTCCGACGGGCGTTCGGCCTGCAATGGATTGGATTTCGATCCAGCGGACCCGAACCCCAGCCCGCCGTGGTATCGCCATGCGGACGTGAGCAGAGAAGACGGCACGCTGGTCAGCGGTTTTGAGAAGAAGACGATATATCTGGGCGAGCTGGCAGCGGGCGAGACGCAGGAAGTGAAGTTGTACGTCTATTATGCGGGGGACGATGACAATGCGCGGATCACGCTGACCGCCAGTGCGTGGAACGCTCGTTCCGGGGGTACGGCCTCGGTTCTGCTGCGCCGCTCGGGATCTGATGCCCCGATGCCGCCGGAGCCGGAGGTTCCGCCGCACGATAATTTGCTGACGGCCAAGATATTGGAGGACCTGTCGGGTTCGGAGCAGATCAACCTGTCCCTTGCGACTTCGGAAGCGGGCGAATCCGAGTTTATAATGGATCCTAGCCAGTTTTTCTACGATCCACCGCGGCCTCGGGGGTCCATCTGGTACGCGTGGACACCGTCCGAGACACAATTCACGACGTTTCGAATCGAACAGCCGGATGGCCTGGAGGATCCGCCGCAGGCGTCCATTGACGTGTTCCAGGAAACCGGGGACGGGGGCAATCTCTCGCTTGTCAATTTGCAGTTACAGCAGCCAGCTGCCCGCATCGACAGAGACAGGGTGTCCTTCAGATCCGCGAAGAACAAGACGTATTACCTGCGCGTTGCGGATCGTGGCTCGTCCGTTCCCGTGACCCTGACGTGGGATAAGCTGGAACGCCCGATCAACGACGAGTGGCTGCACGCCACCGTCCTGGAAGGCCAAAGTGGTGGCGTTGCAGGGAATAATGACGGGGCTACTTTGGAATACGGCGAATGGCCCTGGGGGATCACGGCGACGGTATGGTACCGCTGGACGGCGCCGTCGGACGGGGCATGGTCGTTCGATGCGGTAAGAGGCGGCGATCCGGAGGATCAAACGGCACACCACGTCCTTGTGTATACGGGCGAGGACGTCTCGTCGTCTCGCATAGTCAGCGATTATAGAAACATTGAGGATGCACGTCGGTTTCCCGCCGTGTTTCAGGCTGCTCAGGGACAGACGTATTACATATCCATCGGATCCCCGCCGCCCGAATTGGGTATTAGTACGGACACGTTTGATTTGACTTGGGAAGCAGTGAACTTGGAAGACTTGGAAGACAGCAGCGGGGTCACCAACGACAATCATGGCGATGCGGTGTCTCTTGGCGGCGATATTACGGGCTCCAAAGTCATTCATCGCGATCTTGAGGCTCCTCCTCCCATCTTGACGGTTGAGCCTGACGAGCCGACGGAGGCAGGAGTATTCACCCGATGGTATCGCTGGACCGCACCCCAGACAAGACGGGTTACGTGGGTTATCCAGGACCCGAACAACACGAGGGCTTCACATTACCGCGTAACGATTTTCGAAGGGGATTCGCTTGACAACCTGAACTTTGTGGGATCCACGGCTACGTCGTCCGATGTGAATGATTTGATCGAGTTCGTCGTTCCCATGGAGGAAGGCAAGGATTACATGATTTCCGTCGGCTTTCCGCCCCACGATATCGAGATAGTACCGGGTGTCGGTTTTGCTAGCTATAGGGACGTTTTGAGTTGGGGCCCCACACCGGGGAACGACGACTTTGACGACGCCATTGCGCTTAACGGTGCAGAAGGCAACGTGACGTTCAGCACCAAGTGGTCCACGCGTGATACGGGTGAGCAAGTCACGGCTTCGGTCTTAGGTAGTACTTCCGATTCAATCTGGTATACGTACGAAGCGAATGAATCGGGATGGTACGAATTTTTCATTCCTGAAGCTAGACAGTTTCACACAAGCTTGGCCGTTTATCAAGCCGTTGGGGACGGGGGACTACACTCATTACAAAATATTGTTATATCCTATAATATTCTTGGACGCGGCGATCCGCGGTCACTCGTGAAATTTTACGCGGAAGCGGGTTCTGAATATATTTTGCGCGTAGCGCATGGAAACAATTCACGTGCGTTCACGGATTACGAGCTCCATTGGCAGCAAACCGAAGCACCCACATGGGTCAAGTATCTCGGTTACGTGCCCAATAGCGGCATGGACGTGCAAGGATTTCCGGTGTCGTTTTCGGAAATTGCCGACATGTCGTTCAACACCAGAGGCGATGCCCTGTATCTGGCGACCGACCATGCAATGATCGTGTACAAGCGCGACGTCAAGACCGGTGCTCTGACGCTTGCAGCTTCGTACGATCTTGATTCGCCGCATCGTTTTCTGGCATGGGACGCTCATCGCACGCGTCTCCTGAGCTATTGCACCAAATGGCGGGAGATAGTGGTGGAAGACTTCGCCAATCTGCGGCTGAAGGCAGGCAGGCATTATTCAGCGGAAGTAGAGAGGGACAACTGTTCAGGAACGCTTGACGTGCTGATCGATGCCTCTCGCCCTGACGAGCAGCTGTTGTACCGCGTTCACCAGGCTGGCGTGGATCTCTTCGACATCGAGACGACGGGCAATATCAGGCATCTGGAATCTTTTGTTTCCGAGGACCTGGCGTTGGTTGACGTGGCCCTGTCACCCCAGAATGGGTATCTTTATGGAACTACTCTGAATTCGCTCGTGGTATTCAAGAGGGATCCGGAAACCTCGAAGCTTACTCTGATTGAGAACGACCATGCTTTGGATTATCTGCATGCGCTTTCCATTAGCGATGATGGCAAGTATTTGTATGCGCTGGAGCGTAGAGATCCACCACATACTGTCAAGATCTTTGATCTGTTGTCGGACCCGGAAGCTCCAGTGGAAGTGGGGTCATACTACGACAGTGTGAATAGTTTTTCGATTGCACTTGGCCTGTGCAAGGCTGCGGATTTCAGGAACGGAAGATATGCCGTCGAGTTTATCTGCAATTCGAGCTATCTTGTTATGGAGTACCATCCCGGAACGGACGGTGGTGCAGGGGATATGGAAGTAACGGATGGAGCTGTAGCAGGTTTTCAGACTCGGTATGACGACATGCCGCCTATACTGACTGTGCCAACAGTCGTGGCATCCAGTCCCGATGGAGGTCATATCTATATGGCGTCGGGCAATCCGGAAAGGCCTGGCATTTTCATGTTCGAGCGGGTGGGCAATACGATTGAAGTGCCTGAGGAGGTGGACGCGACCACGCGCTTCCGGCTTGACCTGTTTGAGGTGGGGTTTGATACGGTTCAATTTGGTCCTTTCCACGCCTCGGGCGGCTGCATTTCTTTCGCAAAAGTCACTATAAAGGACGTGGATTATTCGATCGTTCGCTCAAGGTGGCAGGAGCGTGGGAACCCGGACGCTCCGTGGGTGGATATCTCGGGAACGGAAGCCGAGAAGAAGCTGTGCTCGTATCGAGCCGCTAGCGGTACTGAATATCGATTAGCCGCCGATATAACCGTTGATTCGATAATGGGAAGGTTTGCCAGCAATGTTCTCGATCTGTAAAGGATCAAGCGTATAACCGAAGCGATCATGCCGCTAATTCGATCTGAGGGTTAGCGGCATGGGGAAGGATCCGTCTATGCGTCGTCGCCGAAATTGCTGGGACGGAACGTTCAACATGGATCACTTATTTAAGGAAGGTTCAGCGATCTCCGAACCGGACCGGGCGGGACGGCCAGCCCGCGGTGCGAGAACAATGGCATTCGTTTAGTGGATTTTTCCATTCGGTTAAGGATTCGGTCTTGGGCCTTGGTTATCCGCTGATTTTTTATTCCGTTAGCCCGGATTTCTCATAACCAAGTCGAAAATGATGTTTTTCACGGGATGCGTGGGGTACGGGGCATGGAATGTCGCGTCGCGAGTTTGAAAAGGCTTCGGAGGGCGGGGATGCGTGTGTTTTCCCTGCCTTTTTGCGGGCGGGACGGCGGATCGCTGAGCATCCGGGCGCGGGGAGGCCGGCACGCTCCGCCGCCAGCGTCATGCACCCGGTGGCACCGGGCTTTTACGTTGGTGCCAGGCTGGCCCAGATCAAGCGGAAATCCTTCCAGTACGGGAAGGCGGATCCGAACGCCAGATGGATCCGCCGCGTGGACACCGTCACGCGCACCGGGATCCGGAACAGGCACTTGCGCAGCGTCGATGGACGGCTCCGGCGCAGCATGGCGGATACCGGAAGGTTCTCGAGCCGGCGCTTCATCATGCAATGAAGGGCATGGGCCAGTGCGCTCATCCGGAGCCGGAGTGCGTTGACGTTCCAGAGGCTGCTGGAGCATCGGTCCAGGAACAGATCGTTCTTCTGTTCCTTGATCCAGTTTTTGGCCTCACCCCGGTCGCAGTACATCTCTTCGTAGACCGTTGGCGCGTCGGGCTCCTGGAGCGAGGTGACGACGAAGCGACTGTTGTACCGGGCTTCGCCGACCGTCGCACATGGGTCTTCCGCGCCGGCCTCCGGTCCGCCGTCGGCCTTGCCGACCGGTTCCCCGTCCGCGTTGCCGACCGGTTGTCCCGGCAGCCATTCGGCCTTGGCGATCACGCGGCGTTCGCGGCTCCAGCTGTCGCGCGTGCGATAGTCGAAGCTCTGGTAGCCGCGGACCGCTCGCTGCGCATAGTCCGGATCCCGCTTCAACCGGTCCCGCAGATCGTCCATCAACGGTTGGACCCGGTCTTTCAGCCGATCATTGCGCGGCAGTCCCAGCACGTAATCCACGCCCCGCGCCTCGCACCACGTCATCAACTCGTCGCGGCAGTAGGCCCCGTCGGCGCGGATCAGGATCGGCACCTGCGGAAATCGCTTCCGCAGCCGGTCCACGAGCGGCTCGACCGTTTCCACCACGCCCGCCGCCACATCGCTGCTCGACGTGCGCAGTTCCGTCCGCACCGGCCAGCCGTTGCAGAACACCAGCCGCGGCAGGTAGCAGTATTCATGGTAGTACCCGTGATAGAACCGGTGCTCCTGCCGGCCGTGCAGTTCCACGTCCGTGGCATCGATATCCAGCACCAACCGCTTCGGCATCTGGCCCCGCTCGCCCCACACCAGGTACAGCTCCACGAGCAGCTCGTCGAGCGCATCGAAATCCACGGTGATCTGGCGCGCTTTCGCCGGGTCCCGCCCGTTCGCCGACAGCTCCATCCGGTTCAGCGTGCTTTTGCCGGCCAGCGGCTCGCAGTCCGAACGCGCACACTCCACACGCCCCATGGCCGTGGACAGGGCCCGGTCCCGCCGCAGCTCGTCGTGATCGTTCACATCTTCGTAGCCCAGCGCGAGACCCAAGATCCGCTGCCCCAGCAACGCCACTAGCGGATGCGCAACCTTGGACGGGTCCCGGTGATCCGTGAAACATGCCGAGGCGCGCTCGAACAGCCGGACCTGCTCGGCCAGCATCATCAGCAGTACCGATCCCCCGTTGGAACTCAGATCGCCTCCACTGCAGTCCACCTCCATCCGCCCCGGACGGACCCCTTTCGCCATCCGACGCACCAACCGGTCCGCGCCGCGCTTTTGCTTGCTCTTCATCCCGTGCCCTCCTCTATCCGGCCCCATCGGCCGCGTTGCGCCCACCCTTCGGCCAGCGTGGCCGCATATCCCGGACGCCCCTTCCAGAACACCCACCGGAACATGCACAGTACGACCACCAGCGTGTTCAGCACGCGCCGCCGCCGCTGCCAGAGCCGGACCAAAGCATCCTCCGGGGCCAAGACGGCTGCCGGCGACCTGCAGGACCCCAAGTTGTGTCAAGAATCTTCTGCAATTTCTGGTGGGAGCGGAGACCCGCCCATATGGGCGGGTCTCCGCTCGGCGCGAAATTTTCGGGCGTTTCATGCCGCCTCCTGCCATGTCTCGGATTCCGGTTCGGATGCGCGAACCACGCCGATCCGGCCATATAGATAACGCTGCCCCGTCAGCCACCGCTCATGGGTCTCCGCCGCAAGTGCCAAGATCAGACGCAGACAGGACTCCGCGTTCGGGAAGATCCTGACGACACGCGTGCGCCGGCGGATCTCCTCGTTGTATCGCTCCAGCATGTTCGTGGACTTCATCCGCAGAGGCGATGTTCCCTGGGCAGCCGATACACCGTCAGCGTCTCCTCGACATGATCCTCGACCCATTCCACTGACCTGCCAAACCCTTTCTCATCGCCCCAACGGGCTACCCAGGCACCCAGTGCCTCACGAGCCTCCCCGACATGCTCACAGCCCCACAACCGTTTCAAACCCTCCAGACACGCGGGATCAGCACTCCGGGACAGTTTGTCCCTGGCATTGCGCAGAAAATGGACGCAGCACCGTTGCCACAACGCGGTCGGCAACACTTTCGAGATCGCATGCTTCAATCCCTCATGACTGTCCGAGACCACATACTCGACTCCCCGCAGGCCACGTCCCTTCAGATGCGAGAGGAATTCCGTCCACGACCCCTCGCTTTCCCGGTTCGCCACTTCCACCGCCAGCATCTGACGCCGACCCTCGCCGTCAATCCCGATGGCAATCTGCACCGCCCGGGAACGCACCGAGCCCTCCTCACGCACCTTCTCATACCGGGCATCCAGCAACACATACGGATACGCCTCCTCCAGCCGACGTTCCGCAAACGCCTTCAGGGACGCGTCCAGCTTCGACACCATGGCCGAGATCGTCGCCGGCGAAAACTCGTGACCGCACAGACCCTCCGCCAGTCGGCTCACCCGACGCGTCGAGACCCCCTCCTGCACATACATCTCCGACAGCACCGCCACCAGGGCCTTCTCCGAACGCTGATAGCGCGCTCGAACACCCGCGTGCTGAACTGGCCGCTGCGTTCCTGCGGAACTCTCAGTTCGATCTCGCCCACCTTCATCGTCAGATCGCGCCGGTAGTATCCGGAACGGTAGCCCTGACGCGTCCGCGTCCGCTCGCTCTTGCCCGCTCCCAGAAACTCCGTCATCTCACTCTCCAGAACCTCGTTGAGCGTCTCCTGCACCAGCCGCCTCACAAACTCCTCATCGTCCGCCAGATGATGGCATGCCGACTTCTTCGTGGCATTGTGCGTATAATCTTTCCGAATCATTTCTTGCTCCTTTTCGATAAATTGTGTCATGAATGATTCGCGCCTGGACGCGGGATTGCGTCCAGGCATCTCCACATTCCCGATGAAACATCAGATTCTAACCATTCGTCTGTCGTTACAGTCCGTTTTTCCTTTTTGCAGACAAATTTATACACAACCCGATGCCGCTGCTCACCGTGCTGCGGGAACCTGACCTTGGATGACCCACGCAGCCCGTCCCCTCTGACGGTCTCGGTAAGACACTCCTGGTCATCGCCATGCCGGGCAGCTTCCCGAACTGTCGCACAGCGATCGCCCGCCCGGGTACGAGACGATCTGGAAGGGATACACAGCCTTGATGCATCAGGCCGATGCCTACCAGCGACTCATCCGCCTCGCCCAGCAGAAAGGACCCGACTACGTCTATAAACTATTGCGACCCGACAAATAGAGGTCAAGCGGGAGATGTGTGTAGTCGGCAGACCGGACCGCCGAACCGCTAGCGTTTCCGCACCTGCGCGAACCCGCCCCGCCAGAACCTGCCCGCACGGATGCCCAATGGCATTCGTTTAGTGAATTTTGCCATTCGGTCTTGGGCCTTGGTTATCCGCTGGTTTTTTATTCCGTTAGTGGGCTTAGACACGCTCCGATGGAAAACTCCCGACCGGAAACCGGATCGACCACCTGATCGAAAACCTTCCGAACCACCCGAGGCAGTCCGGGCTTGCTCATGTCCTTGCGCAACTTCAACGCATCCATCCTTAGATACCTCGTACTCCATGTAAACTATAGGCTAACCTAGCTTCGAGTCTTAAAGGTTAGCTCCCTGCTCCCATTATCGCGAAAGATCATCTAGAAAGTCCAGACCAATAGCGACGTTTGGGCTATACGGGAAATTGCTGACCAGACCTCAGCAGCGTCCGAAACGCCGCATCCCGCTCCAGACGAACCGCGATCTTGCGCGAGGAATACACTCCGGTCCCGATCGCATACCCGTACAGCAGTACTTTCATCATCGCTGGATGACAAGGTCGGTTCCGACGACCGTCCCCCTCATAAGGCGCATGAAACGCTGACAGATCCAGCGTATCCACCACATCGCTGATGAAGTAAGCTAAATCCCCTGCGGGCAGCCACTCCCTCATGTCGACCGGAAGCAATAACTGTTGACCCGGATGGTAAAAAAGGCCGATAACTCGTACCCATCGTGTCGTCTACCCTCATAGAGTAAGGAGGATGCACCACATCATAGCATACGCATATCCATCCTCAAATCTAGATCGCCTGCCACGTTTCTACGGCGCAGACTGCCGGGGTAGAAGGATGAATGTTTAAGCTTGATTCTTTACAGATCGAGAACATTGCTGGCAAACCTTCCCATTATCGAATCAATGGTTATATCGGCGGCTAATCGATATTCAGCACCGCCAACGGCTCGGTACGAGCACAGCTCCTTCTCGGCTTCCGTTCCCGAGATATCCACCCACGGAGCGTCCGGGTTCCCACGCTCCTGCCACCTTGAGCGATCGATCGAATAATCCACATCCTTTATAGTGACTTTTTTGAAAGAAATGCAGTCGCCGCCCGAGGCGTGGAAAGGACCAAATTGAACCGTATCAAACCCCACCTCAAACAGGTCAAGCCGGAAGCGCGTGGTCTCGTCCACCTCCTCAGGCACTTCAATCGTATTGCCCACCCGCTCGAACATGAAAATGCCAGGTCTCTCCGGATTGCCCGACGCCATATAGATATGACCTCCATCGGGACTGGATTCCATAGTCGTTGGCAGAGTCCATATAGGCGACGTGTCGTTATACCGAGTCCGACGGCCTGTTACAGCCGCATCCGTTACTTCCATATCCCCTGCACCACCGTCCGTTCCGGGGTGGTACTCCATAACAAGATAGCTCGAATTGCAGATAAACTCGACGGCATATCTTCCGTTCCTGAAATCCGCAGCTTTGCACAGGCCACGTGCAATCGAAAAACTATTCATATGGTCGTAGTATGACCCCACCTCTACTGGAACCTCCGGGTCCGACAACAGATCAAAGATCTTGACAGTATGTGGTGGATCTCTACGCTCCAGCGCATACAAATACTTGCCATCATCGCTAATGGAAAGCGCATGCAGATAATCCAAAGCATGGTCGTTCTCAATCAGAGTAAGCTTCGAGGTTTCCGGATCCCTCTTGAATACCACGAGCGAATTCAGAGTAGTTCCATAAAGATACCCATTCTGGGGTGACAGGGCCACGTCAACCAACGCCAGGTCCTCGGAAACAAAAGATTCCAGATGCCTGATATTGCCCGTCGTCTCGATGTCGAAGAGATCCACGCCAGCCTGGTGAACGCGGTACAACAGCTGCTCCTCGGGGCGAGAGGCGTCGATTAGCACGTCAAGCGTTCCTGAACAGTTGTCCTTCTTCTCCGCCGCCGAATAATGTCTGCCTGCCTTCAGCCGCAGATTGGCGTAATCTTCCACTACCATCTCCCGCCATTCGGTGCAATAGCTCAGGAGACGCGTGCGATGAGCGTCCCATACCAGAAAACGATGCGGCGAATCAAGATCGTACGAAGCCGCGAGTGTCAGGGTACCTGTCTTGACGTCGCGCTTATACACGATCACCGTATGGTCGGTCGCCACGTACAGGACATCGCCCTTGGTATTGAACGACATCTCGGCAATTTCCGAAAATGATACTGGAAAGCCTTGCATATCCATACCGCTATTGGGCACGTAACCGAGATACTTGACCCATGCGGGTGCTTCGGTTTGCCGCCAACGGAGTTCGTATTCATTATCATCCATGGACCCTCGTTCGTGCGCTATACGCAGAATGTATTCAGAACCTGCTGCCGCGTAAAACTTTACAGATACCCGCGAATCGCCGCGTCCGAAATTATCATAGGATACCACCACCTCTTGCAATGAACGTAATCCCCCGTCCCCGACGGGCCGGTAAACAGTCAAACGTGTATCTTGCCAAGGAATTTCAGGAATAAGGAATTCGTACCATCCCGATTCATTCGCCTCGTACGTGTACCAGATTGAATCGGAAGTAGCACCGATGATCGAAAACATGACTTGCTCACCCGTATCACGCGTGGACCACTTGGTGCTGAACATCACACCGCCTTCTGTGCCGTTAAGCGCAATGGCGTCGTCAAAGTCGTCGTTCCCCGGTGTGGGGCCCCAACTCAAAACGTCCCTATAGCTAGCAAAACCGACACCCGGTATCATCTCGATATCGCGGGGCGGAAAGCCGACGGAAATCATGTAATTCTTGCCTTCCTCCATGGGAACGACGAACTCGATCAAATCATTCGCAGCGGACGACGTAGCCGTGGATCCCACAAAGTTCAGGTTGTCAAGCGAATCCCCTTCGAAAATCGCCACGCGGTAATGTGCGGATTTGCGTAACGGGTCCTCTATCACCCACGTAAATCGTCCTGTCCGGGGCGCGGTCCAGCGATACCATCTAGTGAATACACCCGCCTCCTCCGGCTCGTCAGGCTCAACCGTCAAAATGGGAGGAGGTCGACTGGTATCGCGATGAATGACTTTGGAGCCCGTAAGATCGTGGCCAAGAGACACCGCATCGCCATGATTGTCGTTGGTGACCCCGCTGCTACGATCTGTCAGGTCCGTTTCTTCCCAGATCAAATCAAATGCACCCGGATTAATGCCAAATTCGGGCAGCGGGGATCCGACGGATATGTAATACGTCTGTCCTTGAGCGGCCCGAACCCCGGCGGGAAACCGACGTGAATCCTCAATGTTTCTATAATCGCTGACTATGCGAAGCGACGAGACGTCCTCGCCCGCATACACAAGGACGTGGTGTGCCGTTTGATCCTCCGGATCGCCGCTTCTTACCGCATCGAACGACCACGCCCCGTCCGACGGCGCCGTCCAGCGGTACCATACCGTCGCCGTGATCCCCCAGGGCCATTCGCCGTATTCCAAAGTAGCCCCGTCATTATTCCCTGCAACGCCACCACTTTGGTCTTCCAGGACGGTGGCGTGCAGCCACTCGTCGTTGATCGGGCGTTCCAGCTTATCCCACGTCAGGGTCACGGGAACGGACGAGCCACGATCCGCAACGCGCAGGTAATACGTCTTGTTCTTCACGGCTTTGAAGGACACCTTACCTCCGTCGATGCGGGCAGCGGGCTGCCGTAACTGCAAATTGGCAAGCGAGAGATTGCCCCCGTCCCCGGTTTCCTGGAACACGTCAATGGACGTCTGCGGCGGATCCTCCAGGCCATCCGGCTGTTCGATTCGAAACGTCGTGAATTGTGTCTCGGACGGTGTCCACGCGTACCAGATGGACCCCCGAGGCCGCGGCGGGTCGTACTGCAACCAATAGGAATCCGTTATAAACTCGGACTCACCCGCTTCCGAAGTCGCAAGGGACAGGTTGATCTGCTCCGAACCCGACAGGTCCTCCAATACCTTGGCCGTCAGCAAATTATCGTGCGGCGGAACCTCCGGCTCCGGCGGCATCGGAGCATCAGATCCCGAGCGGCGCAGCAGAACCGAGGCCGTATCCCCGGAACGAGCGTTCCATGCACTGACGGTCAGCGTGATCCGCGCATTGTCATCGTCCCCCGCATAATAGACGTACAACTTCACTTCCTGCGTCTCGCCCGCTGCCAGCTCACCCAGATACATCGTTCTGCTGGAACTGCTAATGCTAACCAGGATACCGTCTTCCCGGCTCACGAGCGCATTGCGATACCACGGCGGGCTGGAGCTCGGGTCCGCTGGATCGAAATCCAATCCATTGCAGGCCGAGTGCCCGTCGGAAGCACGGCAGCTCACATTCAGGTCCACGCCCTTGGCCACGTACCCGTCCACCGTCAACGTCGCCACCACCTCATGGATCCCTTCGCCCTCCAGAACCGTCTTGTCCACCGCTAGACTAATCTCAGGAGCCGCCGGACCCCGGATAATTTGCCACGCCAGCCCGACCCGCGCCTCGTCCGTATAAACCAATCCGCCTACCGCCTTCACCCGATAGACGCCCGCCTGGGGATTCCGGATAATCACCCACTCAACGTTGTCGGTTACCGAAACCGAACTATGCTCGCCGCAGGCCGCATCCTCGCAATCTGCATGCTCATCGATCCATAGATCCAGATCGTTCAAGACGACTCCTGCCGATACGCTTTCCGCCGGCGGCTCGTCCCACGTCATCACCACGTCCAAACGCTCCGTCCCTTCCGGCACGGTGACGTCCACGTAGCCGTACTCGCCGTCCGTGAGCACCACCGACGAATGCCCCGTGGTCCATCCGTCCTCGCTATCCCGGTTCAAGACGCCGACCCGCGCCGACACGGAACCCATGCCGTACTCCTCCTGGATCACGCCAATGCCGTCGGTGTTGTTCAGGGGAAACCACGCCGGGTTGTCCAGCCACACGTCGGGCCGAACGGCACTGGCCATCAGATAGGCCCGCATCATCGCCGGATTGTTCTGCAAATCGGCGGCGGCCTCCATCATTAAAGCCGCCATGCCCCCCACCGCCGGTGACGACATGCTCGTGCCACTCAGAGGGAAGTATTGATCCTTGCTGCCTTGACCGAAAGTCGAATGAACGGTCGTACCTACCGTTGTCACGTTGGGCTTGAGCCTCCCATGAGCACTACTGATGGGCCCCCGACCGTGACTGCTGTAGTTCGCTATCGTCTCATCGTCTACGCTACTCCCCACCGAAAGTGCGTTCTTAGCCGTGGAAAGTACGTTAATGCCGAACTCGCCGGAATTGCCCGCCGAAATCGTGTACAACTGATGGGCACTCCAAACCACGGAATCTATCTTCCGTTCCAGTATGCCGCGCCCGGGCGTCACGAAGTGAAACAATCCCCCGAAACTTATATTCACCACCAGCGGCTTGACCGCCGCTGACTCCTGCCCATTCTGCATGCAGCTCGAGGTCGCCGCCATATAATCCATACCCTCAATCATGTCTAAAAGAAAGCCACTTATTCTCCCAAAACGAATGTGCCGCACTCCCGGAGCCACTCCCGCATGCTTCGCCTCGGTGTATCCATTGCCAGCCATGATCCCCGTAACGTGCGTCCCGTGTAATTCCTGGTCGAACCACAGATCTGCATCTCCGATACCCTGATCGTACGAGACTACATTTGCGCCGCACACGCTGGACCGATGGGTGGCAATATCCGTATGATGGATGTTCAATCCGGTATCCAGCACGCCTACCGGAACGCTGGCACCCGTGACGCCGCTAAACAGACCCTGCTCGCCGCTATAGGTACGCACGCCGTCCGCACCCATCACGGGCACCGCAGACGCCAGCAGCGGCTCAAGCAGCCGCTCCCCCTCAATCGACAGCACAAAATCGGCGGCGGCAACAGCCTCAAGGTCGCCATAGAAGACGTTGGCCGCATACGCGCGAGTCGCACGGTCGAACCTCCCGACCTCCGCTCCCCGGTCTTCCAACGCCGACCGCCACCGCCCGTCCTCATCACCCGACATCAACGTAATAAAGACCGGCACCCGATCCCGCATCGAGTACTGAGCGGCATTCGCGGAAAGCTCCTCGTCCATAATCTTACGCTTGCCGGGAAGCACCCCGAGACCCGCAATCTCAGGCAAGTCCCCAATCTCATTCAGCGTTCGAACGTCCGCCGGCAGCCGGGCTCGAAGCAGATTCCCCGAAGACCCCAAGACTTCCACCCGCTTCTCCGCCAGCTGCGATTCCACGTCGGGCAGTCGCGTATGACCACTCAGCCGGATCCAACCGAACGCCCAGTCCCGCTGCGCCTCCTTCGCCAGATGCACCACCTCGTAAGCCGCTCCCGGAGAACCCAACCAATCCACGCCATGATTGCGCCCCTCGGAAACCGACTTGCGCTCGTCCGCTCGCAGACGGCCTTTAGTCATGCCGTCGGCGGGTGCTAAATACGAGTACCCTTCCGGTGCCGAACGCTCCTCAACGCCCCCGGTCTCCGCAACGTCCCGCGCAACCTCTATCGGCGCACCTACGGAGCGTACCGCCGTAGAAACCTGACCATGGCTCTCCTTCGCATTTCGCTCCACGGCTCTCTGCAGCACTACCCTTGCTTGCACATCGCCGCCAAGTGCAGAAGAACCTACATCCTCAGATACCGATGTACGTGCCGACGGCCGATACAGACACATTGATACACGCACAGGCAGAGCGCAAAACCCAATTGATACCACGCACAGGCAGAGCGCAAAACCCAATCCACATGAAGTGAGCGGGAACTTTTTAAAATGACATAGTATGTAAGGCATCATAGAGCTAGCAACTGATAAATTGAAAAATTAAATAGTATTATAAACGCATACGCGTCTAAAATGCTATTGCTGCCACGGTACGGCCCGTGGCCTTGGAAAACTTAAATCGTGAAGTAAAAGATGGATCAGTAATTTCCAGCGAGCGAGTGTCCGGCAGTCTGCGCGACTACGACGTCTGGGGGAGTTGGTGAACCATCACCAGGGTAGAAACGTGGCAGGCGATCTGGATTTAAGGATGGATATGCGTATCAGAAATTCCCCGTGAACGGAATTTTGGTTTTTGCTCACAGTGCTCGGACGGTCGAGGTGTTGCGATGTGCTGCGAAGCGGGTCTTGCCCCTCTGAATTCAGGCCTTTTCAGCCCCCCCCCCCCCCGGTGGAGCTGGGGGTTCCCCTGACGGTGCTGGAAGATCAACATCAGTTCATCCTGGGTTGGCACTTGCAGTGAAGCAATGGCATTCGGATTAGCGGAAAGGGATCCCGGTCTTTGAGGATGTTGTGTAACCGGTTGATATACGGAAACCATATTCGGTTCCTTTGGGATTCTTCAAAAAAACACTTGCGTTTCAGCATGGGTTATGGCAATCTACGCTTAGTTAGATTATCTCTGGTGCAAACGTGATGGATTCCCGAATCGAGAACCTGAAGTCGACCACCTTCTGTGGCACGCGGCTGACCCGCCGTCAGATTGCGGACCTTCAGAAGACGGTGAAAATGTTTCCGGCACTGAGCCGCCATGAGCTGGCTGCCACCCTGTGCACTCATCTGGGCTGGTTCACGCCGAAGGGTCGGGATCGACTGGGGTCCTGTCTGCGGATGCTGGAGCAGCTGGAGGCCGGCGGCATCGTGTCGCTGCCGGCGAAGCGACCGGGATCGAGAACGGGAACCGGGGGTCGGAGACCGCGGCATACGAGTCGCTCGGATCCGGGCTCCGCCATAGAGTGCGGATTGAAGGAGCTGATGCCGCTGGAACTGGAGGTTGTGGCGGAGGGGGAGGCCGTTGAGGAATGGAAGGAATGGGTGGATCGGCATCATGAGCTGGGTTACCGGCATCCGTTCGGCTGTTTCCTGCGCTACTGGCTGCGGGATTGTCGGGGTCGCAAGCTGGGCTGTCTGCTGTTTGAGGCGGGCACGACCCGGCTTCCCTGTCGTGACGCCTGGATTGGCTGGCGGGATCGGGATCGGGCGAAGCGTCTGAAGGGGGTGGTGAACAACTCCCGGTTCCTGATCTTCCCTTGGGTTCGGGTTCCGTACCTGGCCTCGAAGGCCCTGTCGATGGCGGTTCGGCGGCTGCCCGGGGACTGGAAGGAGCGGCACGGCCTGGAGCCGGTACTGGCGGAGACCTTTGTGGATCCGGCGAAGTACCGGGGGACCTGCTACCGTGCGGCCAACTGGCAGTGCATTGGTCGGACGAAGGGACGCAAGGCGAATGCATCGGAGGCAGGCAGGACTCCGAAGGACGTATACCTGTATCCGCTGACGAAAGACTGGAAGCAGGTGCTGCTGACCGGCTCCCGTCGATCCGGACGCCGTTCCCGCAGGTCGCCGGCAACAGTCTTGGCTCCGGAGGATACGTTTGTCCGGCTCTGGAGCGGCATCGTCGAGACGCTCGTGGGTGTCGCCAACCGGCATGACCGGCTCTGGCAGCGGCGGCGGCGCGTGCTGAACACGCTGGTGGTCGTGCTGTTCGTTTTCCGGCTGGTGTTCTCGAAGGGGCGTCCGGGATATGCGACCACGCTGGCCGAACTGTGGGGGCAGTGCCGGACGATGGGGATCGAACTGCCACAGCCGGCTCCGGTGTCGCCGTCCTCCATCTGCAGTGCCCGGGCCCGGCTGGACGAGCAGCTGTTCAAGACCTTACACCAGGAAATCCTCAAGGTGGTTTTCGACGCCGAGGCACGACCCCGGCACGCACGGAAAGTCCGACCCGACACGGATCGGCGGTGGCAGGGGCATCGGGTGTTTGCGGTCGATGGAACCTGCCTGAATCTGCCTCGCGGACTGGTGCATGAAGGCTGGCGGACGCCGGTAGACGGTGCCCATTATCCGCAGGGTCTGGTGAGTTGCCTGTATCGGCTGCAGGCCCGACTACCGGTCGACTTCGACCTGCATGCGCATGGAAACGAGCGCGCGGCGGCACTGGCCCACCTGAACGTGTTGTCGGCGAACGATGTGGTGGTCTATGACCGGGGGCCACTATTCCTATGAGATGCTGCACGCGCATGCGATCCGGGGACTGCACGCGGTGTTCCGGATGAAACGGAAAACCGGTATCGATGTCGACCGCTTCATCCACGGCGGCCGCCGGGATACGGTCATCGAGGTCGTTCCCCGCCAACGCACGCTGACCCGACTACGCCGCAGGAACCCCGGAGCCGCATTCGGCCCGCACCGCTTGCGGCTGGTGAAATATGCCGTGGGCGATACCGTCTTCATCCTGGGCACGACCCTGCTGGACCGGGACCAGTATTCCATCGAGCAGCTGTCGGATCTGTATCACGCGAGATGGGGCATCGAGGAACTGTACAAGGTATCCAAACGGCTGATGGAGGTTGAGGACTTTCATGGGCAAAGCGAGCGCGGCGTGAAACAGGAACTGTATGCATGCTTCACCCTGATTACCATGACCCGGCTGTTCGCCAACCATGGCGAGGATCATTTGAACGGGGGGCTGCCGAACGACGGCAAGCCGCTGATGCAGACGAATTTCAAGCACGGACTTGCGGCGGTGGCGGCCAACATCGAGAGCCTGCTACTTCAGCAGGCATCCGCCCTCCGGGAAACCGTGGCTCGTATTGTCGGCGAGATCGTCCGGTGTCGGCAACGGCTCCGTCCGGGCCGGTCCTATGAACGGCGATCCCGAAAACCGGTCGGAAAGTGGCAGCGAGGAAGAGGAGCACCGGCACCGGCAACTCGCTAACGGAATAAAAAATCAGCGGATAACCAAGGCCCAAGACCGAATCCTTAACCGAATGGAAAAATTCACTAAACGAATGCCATTGCCTCCCCATCCAGGAGACCTTCGCCCGCCGATTCAACTGCTCCTTCCGGTTCAGAGCCGCCTCCAGTCCCTCCTCCACATAACGCCGACGCACTCGCACCACCGTCGATACCCCAATACCCAGGGCCTCCGCAATCTCACCGTCCGTCCGTCCGTCCGCCATCCTCCCGACATTCATCGCACTTGCAACAGAATACGCCCATGCGTCTGCTTCCGGGCTGATACCCGACCCTTCGTCGTGAGTGCCTTCAACTCTTCGCGTTCCTCCGCCGTCAACTTCACCCGATACCTCTTGCTAGTCATCCAGAACTTTCCTTGTTCATCGGGACATCCGAAAACACCCATCATACCCTACTAACCTATCAATCCAATGGAGGTGGGCTACTAGGGTTCAGCTTTACACGTTGATTGAACGGTAGAGAACGCCGTTTGGCATAGGCCGAAAGTCATTTTGTGCCAAGTCGAAGTTGCCCGGCGTTCTTAACTGGTTTCGGCGAAAGGGTCCGTTGGTCGACCTTGGTAACGTGCGTTAGGCGGTTCCAAGATTGCGAGTTTTCGTTCGTCGACGTCTGGGTAACGCCGAAAATCGTCTGCATTGAAGTAGTCGCCCGACCAAGATGACCCATGCGGCGAAAATTTGTAGAAGATAGTCCTTCGTGTGGCGTCGGAATGCCATGGCAGTGTGCCGTGTGTCAAGGCTTCGGTAAACACGATGGCATCGCCTGGCTTCGCGGGAATGCGTTTGACGAACTCCGGGATCTCGTCGTTGAGGACCCGCCAGTGATCGGGCAATGCGACGTTTGATTTGTGCGAACCGGGAATACAGCAGAACCCTCCGTTGTTGGGATGCGTGTCGTAGAGCTCAAACGTAGCGGTAACTAATCCGTTGTAGAAATGCCCGTCGTGGTAGGAGAAGAACTGCGATCCACCGGTTCCTTTCCATCCGCCATGGAGAGGTGCTCCCTGAGACCCTTTCGTCACGTGCGTATGGATATTGATGTGATCGATACGGAACGTAGGTAGAGAATGCCCACGTCTTTCGCGACTTTGCCTCAAGCCGTGGTTTCCGATGATGTCCTCGAGCACCGGGCTCAACTTTGGCAGATCGAGAAGATCGCGCCATACCTTTGCCCAATGCAAAGGGCCTTTCGCTTGCGGCGTCGGCTCGAACTGTCCAGTTGCGTTCCGCAAGGTGCAGCGCAGTTCTTCAACCTGACCGGTAGATATCACGTCCGCCAGTACCAAGTAGCCGAACGTGTCGAATAGGTACCGTTGGTTTGCGTCTAACCCTGTCATTGCGTTGACGTCATGCCCTGTGAAATGGGGATGGTACCAGCAATTCCCGTATAGTTTCCATTTGAGCTTGGCGTCGATCTTTCCGTGTTTGGGTACGGAAAGCCGACGTTGTCAAGCATTTCACACGGTATTGGGTCGGGCGTGGAGACGGGTTCCGTGCACTGAACGCGGATCCCTCGACGATCAGGCGATATGGGTCCTCGGGACGTCCCGATGGTGAGCAGTAATTTCCAGTGAGCAAATGTCTGGGTATTGGCAGTCATGTTCGAGAGATGGGTGAGCATTTTTTAATTTAACTAAATTGGAAACCTCTATATAACCTACAGACTGATTATTATCTGAAAGAGATAATTATTAAAAATCAAATACTTATATAGGGAATGATTCGTCAAAATAGCAATAAGTAGAGATGTCCAATTTTTTCACTCCAGTTTGATGACGTGTCCCAATTTATACAGCCCGGAAAATGACAAAAGTTCGCGAAAACCATGGACCGAAAATAGCCGAAAGTCCTATTAAAACCAGCAGTTTACAACCCGCTTAGAAATTACTGGATGGTGAGCCATCTCAGGGGTCGGGTTGACCGTTAGGAAGTGTCGTAGGCGACGTGCGAGGTGCAGAGCCCGAGGGCGTGGCCGTACAGTTCCCGTCAGTTGGTCAAAGACCACCGCACGGAAACTGCTACGCAGACGTTCCATGCCGCAGTTCGGGTGTAGTATTTGGCGAGGATCTGCCCGATGATCGTCGTTGCACCGTGCTCAAATTCGACCAGTAGATAGGACAGTGTCCAGCCCAACCAACACCGCATCGTATTTGGCCGTACTGCGCGACTGGAAGTTCATCACGCACTTCATCGATCAGAAAAAACAGCGATAAAGTCAGTTCCGACTGAGTGAAGGAAGGATGTGAATCAAGATTCAAGCTGAATTTACCGATAAATTATGCATCAATTAAATCTAGATAAGCTAGTCGGTTATGCGTAAGCTTTGAATCGCAAGTACGGCCATTGCATATGGACATGCCTCTCTGTCATTTCTGATAGTTTAAGAAGGAACCGTAATTTTTTCGTCATGTAGGCGATTCCCTTCGTCGGCTATTTACATTTTCGCTTGTTTTGTTTAATGTGGCGTGTATAAATTCTCTTGAATGAAGTAAGAAAAATGGGCATACATTACGCCTGCTTGTAATTTTTACAACAACTTACATAAAGGAGTAGATCGTGGTTTTTTCGTCATGGGGCGACCCCATTCGTCGGCTATTTGCATTTTCGCTTGTAGCGGCCTTGTCATTAACTGTGCCTCTATACGCGGAACGAGATCAAGATGAAATAGACAAGGATCAAGAGGGAATAGCAGAAGAGACTAGCGTCGTCCAAGAGGCCACGTCTGAAGAATCTGAATCCGAAGAAGTAGCAGAAGAGGTCATCGTGACCGGCTCGCGTATAAGAAAAGTCAGACTTGGCCTCATCGCCCCTATGCAAGTCATTGAAGCGGATATCTCCAAAGAAGCCGGGCTTCTGGATGCCGCGGATATACTCCAGCAATCGACGGCAGCGAGCGGCGTGCAGGTCGATTTGACGTTCACCGGGTACATTCTTGATGACGGTCCCGCGTCTGCAACCTTGAACCTCCGGGGCCTCGGCCCGGAGCGGACGCTGGTCCTGGTCAACGGGCGGAGATTGGCACCCGCGGGCGTGGAGGGCGCGCCGTCGAACCCTGATCTGAACCTGATTCCGGGCAGCTTGATCGATCGCTACGAGCTGCTGCTCGACGGGGCGTCTTCCATATATGGTTCCAACGCCATTGCTGGAGTTGGCAACATTATTCTGCGCAACGATTTCGATGGGCTCGAAGTGAGTACGTTTTTAGACCATGCCCTGCACTCCCAGACCAGCGATACCAACCTGTCGGTTACGTGGGGTAAGAATTTCGATCGCGGTTTCGTTGGGGGAGCCTTTGCTTACGCCTTGAATGCGGAGGTATCCGCCGATGAGGCGCCTTTCACAGGCGGCTGTAACCGGCATTTTGAAGTTGATGAGCACGGCAATTTACGGCACGACGACCTCTACTACGCCGAGGTACTGGGCATGCGTTGGGATGAATGCGGGGGCATATATAGTCGAGGTGCCTTTTTAGCGTCAATGGTGCAAGTCAATGGCCCCGGAGGGGTCATTTATCGAACGGAAGGAACGACCAACGGCGGTTGGATGAACTTCTCGGAGTCGCACGTATTTCTTGGCGGACAGCGCTTCGTGGTTGATACCGACGATGACGGCGTAGCGGACGTCAGTTTTCGCGACTACGATTCCAACGGCCGCGAAGGGTTCCGAACCATTTATCCGAGATTCGAACGAAAACACCTGATGGCGTACGGGGAACGCACTTTCGAAGGTGACATGAACATTTCCCCGTTCTTTGAATTTTTGTGGGGGCAGCGAAAGTCGCAAAATAATCTAGGCTTAACCAGACTCTACCCATGGGTGCCTCCGCTGAATCCATTCAATGTATGCAATCCGGATGCTGAGGGCGGCATGGATTGCGGTTTGGCGCGTGACGAGCTATGGACCAACCCCGGTCTCAGGGAGACTATTATAAATACCTTCGGTTGCGACCCTGGTCCTGGTGGAAGTTGTGATTTACGGAGTGGACCAATTGGGCCTCGGTGGGTGCGGCCCTTCGTATCGGTGAAAGGTGACCGCAATATTGACGAAGCTGTCGTTAGTCAGGCCCGAATCGTGGGGGGAGTCAAAGCGGATCTGCCGTTTCTAGAGAGGGGATCCTTCTCGGGCTGGCACGGCGAGATCGTCACGGTTTATACGACATCCACGGGCGAAGACGAGCAGGCGGGTATCGTAGGAGATAGGCTGCGCTATGCTTTAGGTGAGTATAACTCACAAAATACTCCATGTAAGCACGACAATGACCGAGCAGCTGAATTAACACAGTTTATCACCGATGGATGCGTGCCCGTGAACATGTTCGCTCCGAGTTTATATCCGGTAGGCTCTCAAGACTGGCCTGGTGACTTTGCTACGCAGGCGGAGCGTGACTATTTATTCGACGTCCGAAGGGTCGACACGGACATCAGTCATCTCCTGTTCGAGGCGCACGCGGCGGGAAGCACATTCAGGCTCCCCGCGGGCAGAGTAAAGTCAGGTTGGGGCATAGAGTTGCGCCGAAGCGCGATCGACTCCATACCCAACAACGTCGCCGAGCAAGGATTGCTGTACAACTTTTACTCCGACAGAGGGGCAGTCGGCGACAAGACCACAAGAGAGATTTTCGCAGAAGTTGAGATCCCAGTATTGGCAAACGTTCCTTTTGCAGACTCACTCATCGGCAACTTTTCCAGAAGACTCACGAAGGACGAATTCTACGCGAGCGTGTCGAGTTGGTCCAGGAAGTTCTCATGGCTGCCGGTGGAAAGCTTGCTGATTCGCTACACTCTTGGCACCTCGTATCGGGCACCGAATATGAAAAATCTATTTTTCAGAGGATATAGGCAGCCGGCGAGTGTCTGGATCCAGGACCCCTGTTTAATTCCAGGAGCTGCTTTTGATTACCAGGCGGCACTGAACGGGGAGGATTATTACGTTGCGCAGCATGATAGACGATCAGCGAAAGTGCTTGTGAATTGCGAACGAGCTGGTGTCGATCCCCGGAAAGCGCACAATTACGGGCGTAATTGGTACAGAGTAGAGGTTTCCTTGGGTGACGCAACGGAGATCATTGAGGAGAAGTCCAAATCTCAGTCCTGGGGCTTCGTTTGGGATCAAGATGTTACTGATGAGTTTGCACTATCCATAGGTGCCACCTATTACGAAATCGACGTTGACAATACGTTGATTGAACCGAATCCCAGCTTCATTATGCGTGATTGCTATGAAGCCGTAGGTACGGAACCGCGTTTTTGCGGCCGAATAACGCGGGAACCGGACCAAGGCAATCCGGAGTTTCCACGTATTGAGCAGATTAACATTGCGTTTCTAAACCGCGACAACGAACAAGCTCGCGGCATGGATGTGCATGTGCAGTTCAAAGATACCGTAACGCTTTTTGGAACCCCTCCCATACAACTGGGCGTTAACTTGGTATCGCATCGATTAATCGAACGCTCATCAACGTATTTTGGGCCCGGTGGCGTCTTTAGGGATTCCGAGGAAAATGCATCCAACTTCGGATACCAGCGATGGAAGCATCAAATGAGAATCGAAGCCTCCATGTACGATGACTACCGCCTGTCATGGACCATCAGATCGCTGTCGCCCATGGATTGGGACGACGAATACCTTGACAGCTTCAATGACACGTTAGGTACCGTGACGTTTGGTTACTCGGACACGTGCTATGGCCCACCTGATGACGTCCTGTGCCGAGACCATAGCCACGTGGCTCGGTACTACCTGCACAGTGCCTCCCTGTCGTACAGCAACGATCGCCTGAGTATCGTAGGCGGGGTTAGAAACCTGTTTGACAGGCCCGCGCCGCAGGTCGACGACAGCGAGTTGTACTTTACAGTTAACAACACGCTCGTGGGATGGGGTTACGACCTGTTGGGCAGGTCGTTCTTCACGTCCGTGGTGTACAAGTTCGGGAATGGAGGAGACTAAAAAACCTTTCGATACCAAGAGACCCACTGACAATCAGAATCCGTGGTATGTCCAGGTCTTCAGTGCGGCGCAGATTGGATTTCACTGGGACCGGTCTGTGATTTGATTTCTGCAGCCTGGCGGACGTTAGTGGATCGAGTTTGTCTACGGCAGGTATACGGGTATCGGTACTGCAAGAAGGCCAGGAGCGTGGTGCTGATGATTGAGGCACTACGCTTGGTGGTAGTAGGATGCCCAAGCCCTTAATCTTAAGTTGTAATCTACCGATTTCGGATCGGGGCCTGCAAGCACGCATCCGTAGCGTTCGAAATGCAGGCCATCAGCACAAATGGACACCTCTATTTACTCGAAGCAAGCGGAGGTAGACAATCCGTATATCGATTAAAAATCATGCACTTATATCGGGCATGATTCGCCAAAACAGCAATAAATAGAGGGTTTCCAAATCATCGACAACTCCTGCGACCGCATCGCCGGTCGCTGTGCTGGATGTGAGCGTGCTTGACTGGCGGTATTCTGAAACAAAGTTGAGCGCGAAACGCGGTTCCGGCTGCCTCAAAACTTTCTGTAGCTCGCAGAGAATTCGTTCGTTTCTGAGCTGTCCAGTGCTCCATGCGGCTTGAAAAACGCATACACTGAAAGAGCACGCTTATGGGTGCTCACTAATGCTTCGCAGACAAATGCGCAACATGCCGAAAAGAACTGTGAAATGCAGAACGGTCATCGCGGTCCCGTCAAAGGCAAGGACACTATCCACGTATTTTCCGGTCACAGCAAAACAATAGTGGCTGTTATCAAAATCAAAGTTCATGAGATCAACATGCTTCAAATGATTGATGGATAACAGATTGCCCCATTAAACCGGATCCAACCAACGAAGATCCAAATCTACTTCGTGTCAGGAAATGGCCTTTCTAGATGCTTATCTAACTTCACCTATACGTATTTTTTAAATCGGCTGGTCAGCAATAAAATACCCAGTGCGGTAGTCGACGCTATGGCAAATATCGGCCACACAGGCGACACAGTGAACGGAAGACACATATAGATCGCCGTACCCCACCCGATGACCGGACCCACCGTATATTTAGCGAGATGATAGATCAGAGAACTTTCGCGACCTCCGGACCACGTTCGAACGTCTCTTCTGATCAGTCCATCGACGAATCCCACCAGAACGAACAGCGCAAACGTTGGGATGCCAAAGAGAATTACGAGTAATCGGACGGTGTAGACTTTGACGGTGTAGATCACTGCTTCTATATGTGCGTGCATCACGGGTGTTGTAGCTGAACGCGAACGATCTTTGCTATTTTGCAACGGTCGCACTGAGCGCGTGGCTTGATCCTGTACAGTCCTGAACCAAACGAATCTCCCATTCACGGCTTCGTCTATCACGCGGATGATTGACGCAGCCAAGTGCTGCTGGGTGCGGAGCAGATTCTGTTTGTCCAGCAGTAGATCAATTTGCATGACTTCTCGTGCGAGCAACTTGTTACCACGATCGACGGTTTCACCTGCGCCTAAAATCAACGCTTGAACGAGCGAAACGAAAATGGAAAGCACCAACACGAGAATCAACCAGTTCATCACGCGAGACACCAGCCTGGCTACCAGCGTGATCAATCCACCGCCTTCTTGATTTTGTTTGGAAGCAGGTTGACTTGTCAAAGCATTACTGGCCAGTATTTGATGAGGTTTCGCATTCGGCTGCATCACCCATTGAAGAAACCCTACCTTTCATAACCGTATTCCATGCAACTGGCAATTCCACATCAGCGGCGGGCTTGATCAGCGGCAGACGCAGTTTCCAGGGCTGTCCTCCGTCAAGCAATGCAAACGCATGTCCTCTTGGCAAAACCATCAAATCGGTCGCTGAGAGCAAAGGTACTTCCCTGATATTGATACGGTCTTCGTTGCGCGATTCGAAATCTATCGGTGCGTTGGGAACTGATGAATCCGTAGCTGCTGATGCCGATATCAAACTTTTCACTTCCACAAGCGGTAATTGGTTAGTGAACATCTCAGCCGTTGCCAGTTCCTTTACGCGAAGCGCGAGCAGGGTATTGAAGTTGCCGGCCACCTGTCCCGCCTTGGCGCGATTACCCAATCGTGCTTCTATGTCCGACCACGTTTGGGTGTACGCCGTGACTTGGAATCCAGCTCCTCCCGCCTTGTTCAGCAAAGGCACAAATTCGTCACCGATAATTTCATTGAATTCGTCCGCATGCAGCGAAATCGCCACTTTAGATTTTTCCGCTTCCGAAGCTTCATCCGCACCGTGCTTATAGATATAACCGGCTATCGAAACGAGATCAGCAAACATCGAATTGCCGACGGCGGCCGCGACCGTCGATTCGGCAAGCGAATCCAGCCCAACGTAAACAATTCCCCGTTTGCGAATCACGTCCAGCCACTCGAAGATCGGCCGCTTGTCGTCGACGTTGTAAAGATTGGGTGAAATGAGATCGGCGATTGCACCCGTCGTTAATTTTTCCATCAATGGTCCTACCGAGCTCACGATCTTGTCGAAATACGTACGGTCGTACTTGTACGCCGAGATCAATCCGTCCATCACTGGATCGTAGCGATTCTGTTTTTGTACCAACGCCAGAATCGCCAGAGCTTCGGGCTCTCTGCCACGCAGCGCAGACGGTAAAGAGCGGTCGCGCATGTTGTGCATACGTTTGGCAACCTGTTCTCTCCAGTCCTCCGGACCAGAGCTGTTCAAACGGTATTTCGCGTACTCAAGAAACAGTGGCTCTATATCGTTGATGTACCTCCGTATCTGGTGGTAATCGGGGACGCGCCTCAGTTCGACGAGCGCACGTGCCACGATGTTCACGAATCGCCAAGCAAATTCGCGAAACGCCGCTGAGTTTCCCTGATTTGGCAATTGGTTGGCTATGCGCGTAGCCACCTCGGTAATTCTTGAAAATCTTCCGATGGCGTTATAGCGGCTGGATATTTCTGGGTAACCCAAATGAAACAGATGAAAGTGCTCCCTGCGTCCGGCCGCAATGGCTTCCGCGTAGGTGCGTCTGAGCAAATCCGTATCGCCTTTGGGATCAAACACGATTACTACGTCCCCTCGGCGAATATCTTGGGCAATCAGCAGTTCGGCAAGCCGTGTTTTGCCGACGCGCGTCGTGCCGAGCACTAGCGTATGTCCGACGCGGTCGGAAACGTTCATCCACACGTCCGCTTCTCTCAGTTCCACACCATGTAGCTCGTTTTTACCCCCCGTAGGCGGTAGTGGTCTAAACGGATTCCAAGGTCGATCAACCGCGAATAGCAATGCGAAATAACGCAGAATCGGTCGGTGTTCCCACTCCCGCTCCTTACACCGCATCCATCGATATACGTGTCCCTGCTCCAAGTAGATTTTGGCTTCTGGGCGCGTAGTGTCTCTGAGTCTTTGCGTGTGTTTCTGGGTCCAGCGAAATCCGCGTCCAAGAAAAAGACGACTGCGGCTATACGGGACGTTGGACGCGCTCAATTCGTAGCGTGACGCGCGTTTTAAATTGCGGTGGTATCGGACGATACGGCAAGCCTGCAGTCCGCGCCATCCACCGAGAAGGCCCAACGCGATCGCCGTAGCCTTCGCGGCGACGGGGGGAATCAACAAGGTGGATGGAGTCCAGGTGCACAAAGCCGACGCGGAGAGACATACAATTGCCGACCAAACCTCCACCGGAGGCCGTAGTAATGCTTCAATTGGATATTTCCGCACGAAAATGAAGGTTGCGAGCGGGGGGCTTTTGCGACTACTGCAGAACCGATCCGGTCAGCGGCTCAATTCGGCCGCTTCGCAGTCGCATCAACAATGGTAATTCGGTTCTTGGGAACCCCAAAGACTCAAGCATCCCGCGTTCGGAATTGAGCGTAACTCTTTGGTCCCTAACCCAGCTAGGCTCTACTCGTTGCTTGCGCGCCCAGTCCTGAATCGATGCGTCGTCATGCTGATTATCGGAAACCACATAGACGTCAATACCGGCAACGTTGTTGAGCTTTCCGATAAGACGCTGCCAGACACTGTCGCATACGTCGCAATCCAATCCCATGAAGAACAGAACGCGGTCGCCTTTTCGTAATACTTCGTCAGGTTCGCGGTTTCTCAGTTGCCGTTGATTGACAAGCGATTGGCCTCGAAGCAATTGCGCAATAGCTTTGTCATATTCACGCTGAAATGCGAGTATTCGCACCGCATCTTTCATCATCATACGAGCCCAAATCCGTGCGTATTTGCGCCGTTCTTCCGAGTCCTGTGCGTGAATGCCGAGTACTTCAATCGGAGTAATACCGCGATCACTCACGTGGCGGCGTATTCCGTCCATCAGCAACAGATATCTTTCCCACTCAACGTCGGTAAGACTCCATGCCTCTGATCGTGCGTGATCCGTCTCGGAAAGTGCAGTTACATGCTGGTCGGAGTGAACGTGTTCAGTATCGACGGTGGCCGTCTGTGCATGAACGACGGCCGCGACGAAAAATAAGCAAGTAGCAGCCGCTTTCTTCGTTGCGAGATTAACTAACGGCATCTTCCGTAAGTGACAAAGAAGCATTCAATCGTCCTTCGGAGAAAGCAAATTTCTCTGTACTGGCTTGCCGAATCTTTCAGAACAAGGTTCTTCCTTTAACGGATTGTCTTGGCGTGGAGAAACGTCTGGCAACTGTTGCGGCGGTTGATTCGTTTTTAAGGAGTGGCTGACGCCAATAAAGGAAGCGGTGAACAGTAGTACTACACCGATTACCGTCGTCATTTACCGATCCTCCGTTCCCTTGTCATTTAACGAACATCGTTCAAACGTCACTAGGCGATGGATCGGATCGTCAATTAACCGCCAAGCGGGGCCGGCGAGGGTTGCCAGTGCGGCGGACAAAGTGATTGGACCTAAAGACCGGTGGGCGTCCGGCAAACTCAACGCGAGAAGTCCTTTACGTGATTCAGGTGCGTAGTCGTCGGGGAGCAGTGAGTAGCCTGAACGCCGCAGGAGATAACTAACCGCGTCTCTAATATTTTGCACCGTTTCCGGGAAATGTACGGAAACCACGGCTTGCAGCAATTCCGTCTGCTCAAGAGTAGGGAGCGGCCGTATGGTTACGTAACGACCCACTTGAACTTCATTGTTAGTGCTGCCTGTCGCGGCGCATAAACAAACAAGAGACAGCATAGAATTTTGGAGTAATCGCATACCTGTATGAAACGTGAGAGAGTTGCGCGCAGTGTGTGGATTTAGCCGCAGGTTAGGTAGAGAAAAAACAACAAGGTTGAAAATACGTTTTCTACTAGACAAGTGAGGATTTGAGGAGTGTCAGAAATTACGTGTATCGTCACTCCCCATCAAAGGAGTTTGACACCCCCATGGGGGTGTCAAAAAATTCTTCTTGCCTTAAATTGCTCACCTTCCAACATGGGCATCGTACCTCCTACCTTTTACCTTTTCCGTCTCGCTGCCCGCATCTGGAACCGATCCGGAAAGTGAATCGCGAATTCGCGCCTCGCTGCATCTCAGTAGCCGCCCGGTTTCTTCCACCGGTCGCTGATCTCCCGAAGTGCCGGATAGATCAGCTGGTCACTTCTATTTACTGCCATTCCGACAAATCTTGATTTATACGAGTATATGATTTGCAAAGATATGAGGAATGTTTACTGTTGTTTCTTTCGAGTAAATAGAGATGTCCAGCTTGCGCGCCGCCCGCGGGCTCGTGAAATGCCCCCGCAACTTCACCCCCCGCCGGATTATTACACTGTTCAGACTCTCGATCGCATTTGTCGTGTAGAGCACCCTTGCGGATCGGTGCTGAAAAGACGAAGTACGGTACCGTCCGGCTCCATGCCGTGCGCCAACTGCGAACCACGTACGGATACCGTTCCCCCACAGTGCGCACTGTCCTCGATCGCATCCAGTGCCGTCCCCGCTTCAGTTGCCGTTGCAAGTTTCGCCCGTTCCGTATAGGACGCACTCGACAGCGAATGCCACAGTAGATGGACGATGCAGATCTGAACGAGCACCTCAGGAAACGCCGTCTCCAAGGCCTCCGAAAAGCCCTTCAGACCACCCCACCACTGCGATCAGAATGTCCTGCCCCCGGGCCTTCAACCCGTATCGGACGCCTTCCTTCTCCCCCAACCACAGACCTAGGACTTCCTCGCGACCATCCTCGGCTACCCCGATCCCTTCAATCTGCGTCGCAGAAAAATTTTGGCACATTTTTTAGGATGGATAATTTTTAAACTAGCTTAGAGTAAAATTTATATACTTCTTTAATATGTATTCTAGGTAATTTATCCTACTAAAGAGCATTCTTACGTTTCTACGGCGCAGACTGCCCGGATGAACCGCCCGGTTGGTCACCCGAGCCGGCGTGCCGAACTTTCACCTAGTAGGCTGCCCGTTCTAATAATACGTGTTTATAATAGTGGATTGGAAGGGGTTCTGGGATCAGGAGGATCAGATGCCGAAGCAATACATGGTGGAGTTATCTCAGGATGAGCGGGATGAGTTGAAAGCGGTGCTGAAGTCGAGCACGCGTCGTGCGGTGGAGCAGGGTCCGATGAAGGCTCTGGAGCGTAGGCCTCGGCCGTTGCCTCCGGTGCCGAAGAAGCTGGATGGGGAGAAGGAAGCGCATCTGGTTCAGGTGGCCTGTTCGGTTCCACCGGAAGGCCGCATTCGGTGGACCGTGAAGATTCTGGCAGAAGATCTGGTGCGACTTGAAGTGGTCGAATCGATTTGCGAGGAGACCGTGCGGCAGGCGTTAAAAAAAACGAATTGAAACCATGGCGGCGGGACATGTGGTGTATCCCGAAGAAACAAAGCCACCATTTCGTGGCCGGCATGGAGCGGGTGCTTAAGGTATACCGGCGGCCGTACGACCCGCGGCATCCGGTGGTGTGCATGGACGAGATGAGCAAGCAGCTAGTGTCGGAAGTCCGCGAGAAGTTGCCAGTACGCCCCGGGTCGCCGGAGAAGTATGACGCCCACTACCTCCGCCGGGGAGAATGCACGGTGTGGATGTTCGGCGAGCCGCTGTCCGGCTGGCGGACAGTGGCTGTCACCAAACGGCGCACGACGTTGGATTGGGCGCAGCAAGTGCGCGCGCTGGCGAATCTGCCGCGTTCCCGGGATGCGGAAAGCATCACGCTGGTGTGCGACAACTTGAACACCCACAGCGGTGACCAATGGCATTCGGATTAGCGGAAAGGGATCCTGGTCTTTGAGGATGTCGTGTAACCGGTTGATATACGGAAACATATTCGGTTCTGTTGGGATTCTTCAAAAAAACACTTACGTTTTAGCATGGGTTATGGCAATCTACGCTTAAGTTAGATTATCTCTGGTGCAAACGTGATGGATTCCCGAATCGAGAATTTGAAGTCGACCACCTTCTGTGGCACGCGGCTGACTCGCCGTCAGATTGCGGACCTTCAGAAGACGGTGAAAATGTTTCCGGCACTGAGCCGCCATGAGCTGGCTGCCACCCTGTGCACTCATCTGGGCTGGTTCACGCCGAAGGGTGGGGATCGACTGGGGTCCTGTCTGCGGATGCTGGAGCAGCTGGAGGCCGGCGGCATCGTGTCGCTGCCGGCGAAGCGGCCGGGATCGAGAACGGGAACCGGGGGTCGGAGACCGCGGCATACGAGTCGCTCGGATCCGGGCTCCGCCATAGAGTGTGAGTTGAAGGAGCTGATGCCGCTGGAACTGGAGGTTGTGGCGGAGGGGGAGGCCGTTGAGGAATGGAAGGAATGGGTGGATCGGCATCATGAGCTGGGTTACCGGCATCCGTTCGGCTGTTTCCTGCGCTACTGGCTGCGGGATCGTCGGGGTCGCAAGCTGGGCTGTCTGCTGTTTGAGGCGGGCACGACCCGGCTTCCCTGTCGTGACGCCTGGATTGGCTGGCGGGATCGGGATCGGGCGAAGCGTCTGAAGGGGGTGGTGAACAACTCCCGGTTCCTGATTTTCCCTTGGGTTCGGGTTCCGTATCTGGCCTCGAAGGCCCTGTCGATGGCGGTTCGGCGGCTGCCCGGGGACTGGAAGGAGCGGCACGGCCTGGAGCCGGTACTGGCGGAGACCTTTGTGGATCCGGCGAAGTACCGGGGGACCTGCTACCGTGCGGCCAACTGGCAGTGCATTGGCCGGACGAAGGGACGCAAGGCGAATGCATCGGAGGCAGGCAGGACTCCGAAGGACGTTTACCTGTATCCGCTGACGAAAGACTGGAAGCAGGTGCTGCTGACCGGCTCCCGTCGATCCGGACGCCGTTCCCGCAGGCCGCCGGTGGCGGTCCTGGCTCCGGAGGATGCTTTTGTCCGGCTCTGGAGCGGCGTCGTCGAGACGCTCGTGGGTGTCGCCAACCGGCATGACCGGCTCTGGCAGCGGCGGCGGCGCGTGCTGAACACGCTGGTGGTCGTGCTGTTCGTTTTCCGGCTGGTGTTTTCGAAGGGGCGTCCAGGATATGCGACCACGCTGGCCGAACTGTGGGGGCAATGCCGGACGATGGGGATCGAACTGCCACAGCCGGCTCCGGTGTCGCCGTCCTCCATCTGCAGTGCCCGGGCCAGGCTGGACGAGCAGCTGTTCAAGACCTTGCACCAGGAAATCCTCAAGGTGGTCTTCGACGCCGAAGGCCGACCCCGGCACGCACGGAAAGTCCGACCCGATACGGACCGGCGGTGGCAGGGGCATCGGGTGTTTGCGGTCGATGGAACCTACCTGAACCTGCCGCGCGGACTGGTGCATGAAGGCTGGCGGACGCCGGTAGACGGTGCCCATTATCCGCAGGGTCTGGTGAGTTGCCTGTATCGGCTGCAGTCCCGACTACCGGTTGACTTCGACCTGCATGCGCATGGAAACGAGCGCGCGGCGGCACTGGCCCACCTGAACGTGCTGTCGGCGAACGATGTGGTGGTCTATGACCGGGGCTACTATGCCTATGAGATGCTGCACGCGCATGCGATCCGGGGACTGCACGCGGTGTTCCGGATGCAACGGAAAACCGGTATCGATGTCGACCGCTTCATCCACGGCGGCCGCCGGGATACGGTCATCGAGGTCGTTCCCCGCCAAGGCACGCTGACCCGACTACGCCGCAGGAACCCCGGAGCCGCATTCGGCCCACACCGCTTGCGGCTGGTGCAATATGCCGTGGGCGATACCGTCTTCATCCTGGGCACGACCCTGCTGGACCGGGACCAGTATTCCATCGAGCAGCTGTCGGATCTGTATCACGCGAGATGGGGCATCGAGGAACTGTACAAGGTATCCAAACGGCTGATGGAGGTTGAGGACTTTCATGGGCAAAGCGAGCGCGGCGTGAAACAGGAACTGTATGCATGCTTCACCCTCATTGCCATGACCCGGCTGTTCGCCAACCACGGCGAGGATCCTTTGAACGGGGGGTTGCCGAACGACGGCAAGCCGCTGATGCAGACGAATTTCAAGCACGGACTTGCGGCGGTGGCGGCCAACATCGAGAGCCTGCTACTTCAGCATGCATCCGCCCTCCGGGAAACCGTGACTCGTATGGTCGGCGAGATCGTCCGGTGTCGGCAACAGCTCCGTCCGGGCCGGTCCTATGAACGGCGATCCCGAAAACCGGTCGGAAAGTGGCAGCGAGGAAGAGGAGCACCGGCACCGGCAACTCGCTAACGGAATAAAAAATCAGCGGATAACCAAGGCCCAAGACCGAATCCTTAACCGAATGGAAAAATTCACTAAACGAATGCCATTGGTTGGGGGATGGGGTGGGCTCAATTACAGCTTAAATCGGTCGGAATGTTGTCTCACTAAACTGAACCACCTGTGTTTGACAATTAAATGCATACATCATGTCAAACCTCGCATCGCAATATTCATTTCCAACTTACGGGTATTTTATTTCTATTTTCCGAGATAAATATTGGTGATGTTGATGCGTCCGTGTCCGAGTTCCTGACTTACAATCATCCGTACTTCCCGGTCTTTCAATTTCTGTTCAGAGGCTAGTTCTTTATACGTAGGACCACCGGCTACCGGAGCCTCCCAGCCCGTCAGTTCTTGATAACGTCTTTGAGCGTATCCATGTCGCAGGCCGTGGAGATTTCGTAAACCGGCATCTTGCAACGTACTATGATGGTATCTTTCTTTCTGCTGTGCGTAATTTTTATCAGGTGGAATCAACGCCCCGTTGCCCACCAATTTTCGTACCCGGTCTAGGACGTCTCGCTGTTGTTGAGTCAGAATGGGGACGACACGCGGACGACCACCCTTGGTCCACGAACCTTTCAATCGGATATAGCCGCCTTGGTCCGCATAGGAAGGAGTAAACTTGATGGATTCCTCTCTTCTCAAACCAAAGAGTTGCTGAAGTTCCACGCTCATCCGAACGTATTTATCTCTGACTTGGGACAACTGCTCTGGGCTAAGAAACTGCGCTTTGGATTCCTTGGCTACGTAAGTGCGATTGGGTATGTCGTACTCTCGGTTTGATCTTTTTATGACGTTAGGTTTCTGTACTTTTTCCGCCCACCAGCGGAGATGCGCCATACGGCCTTTGATCGTACCTATGGCGTTTCCGGAATCCATCCAGTGTTTGACTAAGGCTTCCACGTGCTTCGGTTTGAGGGATTGTACGGACATGTGCTGGTAGCCGAGTTCATGCAGTTGGTTGGCAATTCGTCTGAGGCTATATTCCCGATTTCTTTGGGTTTGAAAACTGCCGTCGCGATTGCGACGGCAGAGTTGTTTGAGTTGGTAATTGAGTTTTCTCATTGTGTGATAGCGGTTAGTTGTACTGATCCCCCCTACTTGTTTAGCCAAGCAGCGGACGCTGATGCGCATCGATCACCGGATACTGAACACACGTACTCACGTTTGTCTGATTACAGACGACGCAGATGGTCCCCTCGGGGATGCAATCTGCGACACCATGCGTCATTACTGACGCGACGTTGAAGAACCGAAGTTCTTCGGCAATTGCCGACTTGAAAAACGCCTGAAGCACCTAAATTAACCTCCAGCGGGCGATTTGTTCGACCCAGGCGGAATGAGTCGAACGTGACAGATACTTCCCGTTCTCGAACACGAAAAGTACCACCGGTTTTGCGATACCAATGAATCGGCAATCGCATCAGTGCTGGATTCCGCCGCACTGCAGTATCAGTTCACCGTGCCTTTCGGAAGCGGCAAACTGATTGTCAAGACCGGCTCATCCTGATCGCCAGGATGCGCCTGAACGCATAGTAAGACGCTGCTGGGCTGGGTAGAACGCCCGTCCCTTGGAATTCTTTCGAGGTGGAATTCCATCGCATCGCCGGATGGTGCACCGGTACGTACTGCATATGAACAAAAATATAGTACGTCGTATAACCTAGCCCTTGCGGACTGGCTAACTTGTTTCCGGTTGTCATCATCCGACCACGCAACGCAGTCGTTCCAAGCCGCCGATGTCAATGCCACTGGCCACTTGAATCCAACTTGCTGACTTACGCTTCCGACTTCAATCAAAAGTCCTTCAGCGATTGCCTGCGCCCGTGTACGTTTTGAACCCTGATAGGATTTCGTCCATGTTTCGGGTTCGTGGTTGAAAGGCTCTTTAGCCATAGCGTATCTCCTTAGAGAATGCGCCGAGTCGGGCCTCTTCCCAACCGGGAAGAAGTCCTTCCCGGCTAGGGTGGAAGAAAAGAATCGGGGAAGCAAAGTAGAAACTGACTTCCCTTTTTCGTCGTTGATCACGCCGCGCGATCTTCCGAGGCGACTTGAAACGGAATCCCGTTTACTTTCGCCCAGTCAACCGCAATCAGTCGCCCTTTCAAGTTCGTACCTAGTTCCCCGGTCCTAGGACCGCGGCTGTAGGTGAACGCAGTGGCGTACAGATCGGCGAGTTTGAATCGGATCATTACCCGGTCTCCACGCTCCACGGCTGGTGCCAATTGGCGCACAAACTCGCGGGCGCGGCGGCCTGAGATACTCACGTCAAAATACGTGTAGCGTATCCGGTCCTCGCCACCCCGAAGGGCAGCAATAGAGGCGGCCAGAAAGGACGGACCTTCCTGAAGCGTAACCTCATGGACCCGGTTGAGATATCCCAATCCCGTCGTATGAAGATCAAAATAATTCGATCTTTCGTCCTTGTCCATCGAATACCTCCTTGATGGAAAGATGCCGGTGCGAAGTGCAATCCACATCGGCGGAGTTGAAGAAGAGTCGAACATGCTCGTCTCTACAAGCATGTTGAGCATCGGTTTCGCGACCCGTGCGATGCTGCAGCCACTTGACCGAGTGGCAACGGAATTCGGTGGTCTCCGGTCAGTCAAGCAGACTGTCCTCAACGTCGATGACCGCCGGAACGGGTTCTGGTCCCAAGTACCTATCTAGGAGCGGTGCTCGGCGTGCACCCGAAAGCACGTCTTCTGGCAGTGCTCCCATCAACAATTCAGCGCGTTGAAGAATCGCATCCTTCTCACGGATAGCGGCTCGGTCAATGCCTAGGCGTCGATATCTTTTGGGCGCATCGAAGACCGACCGCACCTTGCGAGCGCAAGAGCGAATGGCTTCCGCGCATTGCCGAGGATCCAGGATGCCGACATGTTTCGCGGTGAATGCCTCACACACCAGTCTGTCAAATTCGTATAGGATCCGCGCCGCCTGAAACGCATAAGGCGTTGCAAAGCGCAGCTGTACACGAAACGGCTCCTTGGTTTCAGCGGGAGCAATGCGAAGCGCCAATGCGCGGGACAGCGTCAATTGCATGACTTTGCGTCTTTCTGCTATCCGCGCGTCGGCGACTTCCAATCCGTCATGGATCTTGAGTAACCACCATTCAGCATACGGATCGTCGTCTTGAGCAGCCTGCCAAATGAGGCGCAGCCGATCAGCGAAACCCATCAGACCGGTAATCGGCGGCTTTCCGTTGATCGACCGTCCGCGTACAAGATGCTGTGCGTGACGGGTTTGGAGCGTCAGCCAAATATCGGAGTGGAGTGCTCCTACGTCAAAGTTGCGCTCCCCAATGCGGGGTTCAATACTTTGCCTATCTGCGGCCGTCGGAAGTGTTTGCATTCAAAAGTTCCTCCTTGTAACGGGCACAATTGAATAGTCATTTGTTCAGTATAGGAAGGAGAAACGATATAAACGAAAAGAATCGATTACATGCTGATTGGTCGCTACTGATTTTTATAACAGTGTTATAAAGTCGCAAAATCGGCATTTTCTAAAATGAATGAGGCGGTAACACTTTAGGGCGTGTTTCACTAAATCCTTGATCATTCCGCACACTAGGGACAGATCAATGAACTTGTCGAACATGACGTCGAGTTTGTCGTAACGCGTCCCCCATGCCGATACCGCTTGAGCCTGTCGAACGGACGCTCCACTTCGTTGGGGTGGGCATACGGCCGCTGGTCGAACGACCAAGGTTTCCAGCGTGTCGTTCTGGGTGATGCCACGGGTGTTGCGTGTTGCTCCCAGTGTTTTCACCACCCGCCGCGTCCGGTCGTCCTCATAGACGCGGCCCATGATCTGATGCTCCAGCCCGGCTCTTCCGGAGCATCATTCCGATGTCCAGCAGACGGCGAGAACCCCCACGCCCGACGATCGTTCCACGCCAGTAGATGAATCTTGGTCGCCAGCTCTCCACGCGGGCACCCGATACTCTTCAAACCGTTTTTTGCAGATGTATGTACCTATTTAGTGTCTGCGGGAAAACCCCATTTTACGATGGGTTTAAGCCACTTGATGGTATCCGTCGCTCAGGGGATCATGTTGATTTAGGAGATGTACGATGGGTCATCCGCCCATCGGAGCTCCAAAAGTGCGAATGCTGTTCTCCTGCTCGCTTTCGGGGCGTGCGAAGTCCGTCCCGAGGGGCGGGAAGGATGGATATTGAGGATGGGGACGGCTAGGAGTCTGCGCCGTAGGAAATTGATGCGATAATAGGCAGCTGGACAGACCAAGAGAATTTAAGCGATGCCCACGACCTTTCGCCGTTACGAACCGGATCAGCTGCTGTTGCTCCCGCCGGATATGCGGGCCTGGCTTCCGGAAGGACACTTTGCGCACCACGTCAGCGATTTGGTGGACGGTTTGGATTTGTCGAGGTTCTACGAGCGTTACCGAGGCGATGGCCGTCGCAAGTCGCCTTATGAGCCGCGGATGCTGGTGAAGGTCTTGATCTACGGCTATGCGACGGGGGTGTTCTCGTCGCGTGGGATGGCGAAGAAGTTGGAGGAGGACGTGGCGTTTCGGGTGCTGGCGGCGGAGAACTTTCCGAGCCATCGGACGCTATGCGAGTTTCGTCATCGGCATCTGGAAGACTTCAAGAAGTTATTTGTGGAGGTGGTGCGTTTGGCACAGGCATTGGGTTTGGCGCATTTTGGGAAGTTGTCGATCGATAGCACCAAGGTACGGGCGCATGCGAGCAAGCGCAAGCGCAAGGCGATGAGCTATGGGCGGATGCAGGAGGAAGAGCGGCGTCTGACGGAGGAGATCGAGGCGTTGCTGGGCCGTGCTCGGGACACGGATGCGGAGGAAGACACACGCTTTGGGGAAGCGTTGCGCGGCGATGAGTTGCCGGAGGAGTTGCGCCGTCGAGAAGACCGGCTGGCGGCGATCCGGGCTGCGCGGGAGCGCTTGGAAGCGCGGCAGCGGGAGGCGGACGACGCACGGGGTCGCCGACCGGGCGAGAAACACCCTCCGAAGGGAGGCCGACCGTACCAGCGTGCATACGGCGAACCCAAGGAGACGGCGCAAGACAACTTCACGGATCCGGAGAGCCGGATCATGAACACCTCCTCGGAGGGCTTTCAGCAGTGCTACAACGCACAGGTGGTGGTGGAGGGAGAGCATCAGTTGATCGTGGGTACCGATGTTTCGTCGAACGCCAGCGACCAAGGCCAACTGATCCCGCTGATCGATGCCGTGCAAACGACTTATGGAAAACGTCCGCAGACGGTGTTGGCGGATGCAGGGTATTGCAACGAAGCAGATTTGGCGACCTTGGAAGCGCGCGCCGTGGACGGGTACGTGGGCCCTGGGTCGGGAGGGCCGGCAAGCGGTCGTGGGGCACGCAGACCGCTACCCGGCGAGGGCACGCATGGGCAAGAAACTGGCAACCACGGCAGGCCGGGAGCACTATGCCCAACGCAAGTGGCTCTCGGAAGCACCGAATGGCTGGATCAAGCACGTGCTCGGTTTTCGCCGCTTCAGCCTGCGCGGCCTGAAAAAAGTCCAGGGGGAGTGGGACTTGGTATGCCTGGCGTTGAACGTTCGACGGCTCCAAGCGTTGCAGATGGCATAAGGGAAACGATGCACCGGCATGCCGCCTCCCAATCGTCAGGCGATACGTCCGTCTACGCCGCTACCCTTGCAATTAGACACACTTGACAAGAGAGGGGGTGATGTTTACTATATTTGCATGCAATTGGGTCTGAGACATTTTGGCGAGGCTTCGCTGGCTTGGTTCAAGGAGAAGTCGAGGGATCCGTCGGCGACTCGGTGGTCCCTGGCTCGGGGGATTTGCGAGCGTGAAGACTGGCGGAATCGTCAGGGGGAGTGGTGCATCGCGTCGGCCTGCAAGGCGTTGCCGCAACTGGCGGCGCATCTGGGGGTGGCGTTGCCGGCGGCGCGTCCGGTGGCATCGGTCCGGGCACCGGCTTCGGACTATCCGGACCTGGCGTTGGACTGTGCGCTGGAGGCATTGGGCGAGGTCTCGGTGCGACGTGTGGCGGCGAAGGACGTGGGGGCGTTTCGTCGCCTGCTGCACACGCATCATCCACGGGGATGGGATCGCAGTCCGGGTGCTGCGCTGAACTGCTGGATTGTCTCGAGCCGCCAGGGTCGCCTGGGCGGGGTGAGATGGTCGGCGGCGAGCTGGCACCAGGCCCTGTCGGGATCGCTGGATCGGCTGGTCGGAAGCCGCGCGGGTCGCACATTTGCAGGCGGTGGTTCGGCAGTCGCGGTTTTTGATTCTTCCCGGGGTACGGGTACCGAACCTGGCTTCCCATGTGCTCGCGAAGGCGTCGAAGGCACTCGCGACGGAGTGGCGGCGAGCGCGTGGAACGGCACCGCTTCTGGAGTATACTTACGTGGATCCGTCCCGCGCCGGGACGTGCTATCGGGCGGCGGGCTGGCAGCGTTGCGCGGGGCGCACCTCCGGTCGTCCTCCGGGCGGGTTCCGGACGTCTCCGAAGGCGGTCTGGGTGCATCCGCTGTCGCGGCATTGGCGACGAGAGTTGTGCGCGGAATCCGGGGCTCGGCTGCCAATGTGGAGCGGATCCCGGCATTGGCCGGTACAGGCGGACTGGGCCGATCGGGAATATGGCGCACGCACGCTGGGCGATGCGCGCCTGCGGCGGCGGCTGGTGGACATGGGGCGCGCCTGGGCCGATCGTCCGGGCTTGTCCTTGCCGCAGGTGTTTGCCACCCCGGCACAGCAGAAAGGAGCCTATCGCTTGTTGTCGAATGCGCGTGTCACGGAGGAGCATGTGCTGGACGCACATCGCCAGTCCACGGTGGATCGCTGCCGTCTGGAACCGGTGGTGCTGGCGGTGCAGGACACCACCATGCTGAACTATTCGGGGCTGGCGGAATTGGGAGGTGGCGGAAAGGGCGTGCAGGGGCTGCCCGTGCATCTCACGCTGGCCGTCACGCCGACGGGGCGACCGCTGGGCGTGCTGGAAATGGATACCCGCTTCCGGCCGCCGGCGCCGGAGAAAGCGGAGACCTCGGAGCGCACACGCTGGTTGGCGGGTCTGGACTGTGCCGCGGAACTGGCCAAGTCCTGTCCCGATACTCGCGTGATCGCCGTGTGCGACCGGGAAGCCGACATGTTCTCGATGCTGGAACGCGCCGCGGGATTGGACGTGGAACTGCTGTTCCGTTCCTCCCGCGGTGCCAAGCGCACGGCACGGACGGAGGCCGAAGATCCTCCGGCAGACCTGTGGGAATGCCTGGCATCGCAACCGGTGTCCTCGATCCTCGAACTCGATCTTCCGGCCTCGGGCGGTGCCCGGGCGCGAGCCGCCCGCACCGCCCGACTGGAGGTGCGAAGCCTCCGGGCCGACCTCTTGCCCCCCCGCCGCCGGTGCAAGGAACGCCCGCCACAGACCGTGCAGGCCGTCTCAGCCACGGAAATCCATCCCCCTGCCGACACGTCGTCTCCCCTGCACTGGGTGCTGCTGTCCACCCGCCCGTTCCAAGATGCCCAAGAGGCCGTCCAGGCACTGGAACGGTATCGCCGACGCTGGGTCATCGAAGAATATTTCAAGGTGCTCAAGAGCGGTGCCCGCATCGAAGAGCGCCGCCTCGATCACGCGGACGACCTGCGCAAATGCCTGGCCTTCGACGCCATCACCGCCTGGCGGGTGTTCGACCTCGATCGACTCGCGCGGGCAGAACCGGACCGCCCCGCAATCCGGGTGCTGACCCGGGAAGAAATCGAGACCCTGAACCTGCTCCTCGAAGACCTCGGATCCCACGCCCGGAAACATCAAACTCCGGATCCCGAACGCCAAACCATTCGCTAAACCGTGATCAATATTGGAAGACTCGCTGGGTTCCAGCCTTCCAAAAGATACCCCCTGCCCGGAAACATCAAACTCTGGCAGGGATACGCCCTGCTCAAACCCGCCGTGCGGATCTACCTCCTCATGAAACAGAAGGAATGAATTCACATCGTCATGTGTGTCCAATTGCAAGGATACGGTCATCGAGGTCGTTCCCCGCCACCGCACGCTGACCCGACTACGCCGCAGGAACCCTGGAGTCGCCTTCGGCCCGCACCGCTTGCGGCTGGTGAAATATGCCGTGGGCGATACCGTCTTCATCCTGGGCACGACCCTGCTGGACCGGGACCAGTATCCCATCGAGCAACTGTCGGATCTGTATCACGCGAGATGGGGCATCGAGGAACTGTACAAGGTATCCAAACGGCTGATGGAGGTTGAGGACTTTCATGGGCAAAACGAGCGCGGCGTGAAACAGGAACTGTATGCATGCTTCACTCTGATTACCATGACCCGGCTGTTCGCCAACCATGGCGAGGATCATTTGAACAGGGGGCTGCCGAACGACGGCAAGCCGCTGATGCAGACGAATGTCAAGCACGGACTTGCGGTGGTGGCGGCCAACATCGAGAGCCTGCTACTTCAGCAGGCATCCGCCCTCCGGGAAACCGTGACTCGCATAGTCGGCGAGATCGTCCGGTGTCGGCAACGGCTCCGTCCGGGTAGGTCCTATGAACGGCGATCCCGAAAACCGGTCGGAAAGTGGCAGCGAAGCAGGGGAGCACCGGCACCGGCAACTCGCTAACGAAATAAAAAATCAGCGGATAACCAAGGCCCAAGACCGAATCCTTAACCGAATGGCAAAATTCACTAAACGAATGCCATTGGTCGTACATCTCTTAAATCAACATGATCCCCTGAGCGGCGGATACCATCACGTGGCTTAAACCCATCGTAAAATGGGGGGGGGCGCAGACACTAACTAGGGCGTGTTTACACTGATCTCCTGATCACTTCGCACATCAGTGCCAGATAAATGAACCCGGCGAACATGGCGTCAAGTTTATTTATCGTAACGTGTCCTTACGCGGCGATACCACTTGAGCCTGCCGGACAAGCGTTCCACTTCATGGTGGCGGGCATACAGCTTGCGGTCGAACGATCACGGTTTCCGACGGGCCGTTCGGGATGAGGGACCACGGGCGTGGCACCCTGTTCTTCCACCACCCGCCGCGTCTGATCGTCCTCATAGGCGGCGCGGTCCATCATCGGATGCTTCGGGTGCTTCAGACCGCTCTTCCGGAGCATCATGCCGATGCCCAGCGGACAGCGAGAAACTCCATGCCCAACGCTCGTCCAACACCAAGTAGATGAAGCTTGGTCGTCACCCCTCCGCGCGAGTGTCCGATACTTTGCGGACCGTTTTTTAGACCGCCTGTCCCATCCGCATGCACCTTTACTGAGGTGCTATCCAGCATCGCGATCTCGGTGCCCGAAGCTACCAGCCCCCCGATCACGCAAACGTTCGAACACGGCCGCCAGTACCCCACACTCCGCCCAGTGGTTCCTCCATCTGGACGTACACCGTGTTCCAACAACGCCCATAGCACGCAGGCAGGCCGCTGCCAGAGGCAGCCGTGTTGCAAAACGTAAAGAATACCGTTCAGCACCCGCCGATGACCCCATCGGACCTTGCCGCAGGGCTTCGGAAACAGATCCCGTATCTCGTCAAATGGCTCTTCCGTAAGTTGCACGCCGACCTCTTGTCGAGTGCACCAGATCAAGAATCATACAACAGCATAGTGTCAACACGCCCATATCTGGCAATTTTATTACAATGGAAGATGAAATAAATAAGATGTAAATATTACTTGTAATATTTAAATCTTACCATTATACTTGTTATTAGGTTAGCACCCCATCTACAATTTTCAGGCATGTCTTCCGTTGAACTTGAGGAACTATCTTTTATCTCTCTTAAATTGCACGTAGGAACGGCACCTACAAGATGTGTCAAAACCTTTTAATCTCATGGAATAATTGATGATTGGTAGATTATTTATAAGGATGAAATTTTCATTCATAATCGATGCAGAACCTCACGGTCGATAATAGAATCGTACCGAAAGCAATGGATCACATGGATGCGCGGCGACGCTCGAAGGAAAAATTCCGGGTCGTTGGAACGGGTTGCTTGTGACGGACTGGAGAATCCGCGCTGTTGCCTCGGGCAGGCCTGTTTCATTCTGGATGCCGACGTTGGCGGGATCGAAACGAACGGCAAAGTGATTTATGAAAACAAGGTGGATTATCTGCCGTCCTTCATCGCGGAGAAATTGAACATCACGACGGTTGGACGTCTGAAAAAGAGATCGCCATTGACTAGCAACGGACATTACACGCTGGCCGAGATCAACGACGACAGGAATTTAGGCTACGATCTGGCGAAGATGGCGGACAAGATCGAGCGGGAGTTTGCGGAGGACAACTTCCAGCCGTTCGACGACACGGAATACTAGTTCCCCGCACCGGTGGGGATATACCGGGCGAGGGCTGACGCCTGAACCCACCTAATCACTTGAGAATGCAACATATGCAACATCGCAAGAAAAACGGCTACTCGATAGCAGAAATTCTGCTGGTGTTCGGGATCATTGCAGGCGTGCTGATCGGCGTGTGGGCGATGTACACCATGCTCGGAGATCACACCGATACGAAGGCGGCGATAGCCGAAATCCAGCTGCTGCGGGATGCTGCGGTCCGACACAAGAGCGCTCTGGGTAATGGGAATAATTACGCCACCAAGGCTGGTCTTGGTGGATTCCTACCCAACGCCGTGCTAAAGCCTTACTTGGGAGAGAGCGGGATGGCCGCTGGAACGAATGTTTTTGGTGATACGGTTGACCTCTATATCTGGCCTTATCCTGCCGGTGATAATCTTTTGGTGGAGTACTATGGAATACCGAATGGCGACATCTGTGTGAACGTTCTCAACCATTTTGGGAAGGTTACAGATAATGAGGACGGCACGTACGGGATCAATTCAGGGGACTCCATTACGGGGTACGTAGGCGGGGAATGGTACGACATGGGATGTGCCCCACTCAGTGATAATGCTTATGTCCTGTACGTTCAAATTGATTAGTGACGCCCGCACAAGCAGGGATAGACAATCGGGAATTCATCATCATAGAGGCAAAACCCGGAATAATCCTCTTCTCGGAAGGCATCCTTAAACACGAAAACGCCGATATCGTTCAGCTGCTATCGCCAGTTCTCCAGTGCCTTGTCTGCGCTCTCCCAGCCCATTTGATGTTGAAGCGTGATGCCGAGATAATCGCGCACTCGCGCCGTCATGTCCGCAATCGACACATCGACAGCGAATGACAAGTCGCGCGTGATCAGCCTGTCCGCGGGGTTCTGCCCATCATTCAGTTCGGCCAAGCTGATCTGAAACGCCTTGGCCTTGCGCAGCAGAAACCGTACCTGCCTCGAGATCTGCTCGAATTGAAGATCCGGCATGGTGCGGAAAGAATTGCTGATGGGCTCCAAATCCGGCGGCTCGGGAAAGAAAAACACCGCTATCGGTGTTTTGAACTTATTCGCCAGATTCTCAAGTTGGGGGTATGACGGGAATGATTCAGCCAGTTCCCAGGCCTCAATATCTCTGAAATCCGCCCGCGCTTCATCCAACGTGTACCCCGCTCTTGTCCTGGCCCAGGTGAGGACTGCGGGCGTTATGGGGATCGGTTTTCTACTCATCTGCTAACATGCGCTCGCGTCAGCGTAAATCAAGTCATTACATTCATTATAGCCTACATCGGCCAGGTGTCTTTTCCGCCGATAATAGAGACGGCGTGACTGGGCTGTCGTGAACCAAGCCTCTTCGGTTTTTGGCGGTTAAGTTTAAGATCTGCTGGACAATTGTATGCCCGCTACCGGTACGCACGCTTGTCGGGTTCTGCCATAGGACCGGCCAAGGCAACCACCATCTACTGCACAGCATCAATGAGCACTCTACTTGCTCTGAAGCCCCACCCTCTGGGAACCTCTATTTATTGCTGTTTAACGAATCATGCCCGATATAAGTGCATGATTTTTAATGATATAAGGATTGTCCACCTCCGCTTGCTTCGAGTAAATAGAGGTGTCCCTCTTTGACGTTGGCACCTCGACGGTCTCTCCTTTCTAGAAATTCCGGTCGGTACGGGCTGGCCGTCGCCTTCCCTAGATTCTGACGGCGCGATAATGAAAGAACCTACAATCCGCCTCGATTTTACTTGGTTTCAACTACCGTAGTCTGATATAGTTTGAAAAATAAATAGCGTGAGTGATGGATGGTAGGGGACTAGGGCCTTTTGATATTCATGCCACCGTCCATCGGTTTGGTCGTCCTCATAGGTGTGCGGTTCGTGCTATGATGCAGACTCCCTAAGAGGAAGACCCCCATGAGACCTTCTGTTGACGTGAAATTCTTTAGCACTGCGAAGGTGGCCTATTTTTCATATAGCTGAGTGCCATCTCCTGACACATCGCTTCTCGCTGTACTTCTATCCCTCAACTGAATAGCAATAGACTGGAGTCCTTGCAGACCCTACGATGCCTCTGTGACCTAAAAGACCAAATGGCCGGTTAAATCTTCACAGCTAGCCACTTTCCACCATAAGCAAAATCCATCCCCGCTCACATATCAGCTATCTTTGGTAGGAAAGACCTCAGAAACGCGAATAAATTGCAGTTCGAAAATTTCTTCCGTAGTACATTCTCAAGGTTCAATCTCAGCCCGCAAAAGCTCAATGCCGTCCAAGTCGGTTACCACCAACTCCACCGGCTGAGAGGCGGGCACCGCAATCCGTACGCCCCAACCAAAACCGGTTCCGTGAGTAATCGCCATAGGTGAAAAGGACTGCGAGGCGACCTCCACGCCATTAACGTCAAAAAGCTTCACAATATGGCTGTGCACTTCCAGCAAATTGATCGGAAACGGATCCCGATCGCTGTAAACTGCTCTGCGGAATGACCATTGCCCCTGGCCGTCCACGCTTCCCGATAGTGCCAGACTCTGAGCCTTTTCGCCTGTTCTGGTCAAAGGGACATAATAACTCGCATTGCTAGCTAACACCTTCGGTGGTTGCGCGGCTAATCTTGCCGATACCCCCAAGTATCGAGCAGCTTTGCCAAAATTGTAGTCGGATACGGATGTGGGATTACAGTAGGACATCAGATCGTAATAAGTCTCCTCGGGTTCGATGAACCGATTTTCGATGAACTTCCATCCACGACGGGGTCCGAGACGAGCATCACTGTATGGGTAGTCCGGGTCAACGCCTGCCGGGTTGCCGCACGGAGCATGTGGAAGTGAGAAGTTGTGTCCCATTTCGTGAGGAAAGACATAGTTGTCCCGTAAAAAACGATCGTCTCTGAAACTAAACGGGTCTAGACTGAGACCTACCTTCCCGGAAAGGTAGGCGATACCACCAAGGAGATCATCGCTATAGATGAAGATTCCATGGTAGTATTCATCAGCTTCCGCGTTCTCCAGCCAATGATCTTGAAGTTCGTCCAAGGCTCTCGAAATGTTCCAGCTGCCACCTGGGGTGTGATCTATGATTCCTTCAACCGTCATTTCCACACCGCTAGTCGGCATGTAATTCACGAGCGCATTCATGAAATTGTCGAGACTTTCTATGTTCGGTATGCCGTCATTATTTTCCATGCGGAAAAGTCGGATACGCATCAAAGGGGAATCAAAGAATATAATCTCATTCAGAGCAAAAACATGCTCTCTGACGGGGCCGTCATCCGAACCGTCTACGTCAATGTCCGTCCGCAAGGTGCTCTCCGACTCGAACAGAGACCGCGCTACGGGAAACATAAACTCCGTTTCGTAGTTCCCGGAAGCACTTTCTTCCGGATCGGTCGTAGACAGTACCTCGATTTCTACGGGATGGGAAGTACCCATTCTGTCCACGACATTGAATGCTGGCTCTCCCAGATAATCAGTCTCATGTTCCACACGCACCGTTACCACGCTGTCGCGTCCAGGTATCAACCCTACGAATGCTTCCTTTTGGAATGTACCCGCCCCTCCCGAATCATCTTCTTTGTACACTTCCCGTGCCGCCATCGGGCCTTGGTACAGCTCAACTCCCCGCACTTCCCCGCTGCCACCTTGGCAATCCACGTTCCAGATTACGTCCAAAAGGCTGTCGCCTGCCGCAACCTGCAATTCAACGCCTTGATCACTCGGGGCCGGGCACGCGGCGTCCAAACTCGTAACTATCGCACCGTCAAGCTTCACCGATCCCGATGCCGGGCTGACCGTTACTCTCTCGTCGTTTGAAACGACGGTATAGTCCACGGCGGGTTGCTCGTCCCATCTTGAAGCGATGCTCCACTGCATTTCACTCTGCGCGTTCAGTTGCGGATGCCCGACGGAATCGGGGATTGGTTTAGAAAGTGTCACCGTAATTGGGGGTGCCTGACAATGCAAGGATGCGGAAAAGCTCGCATCGTTTTCGAAGTTTCCGCTGATCGTGATCGACCCCACAACATCTCCCGGGGTTGAACATTCCAAGATGAACTGAACGGGTATTGTTTCTCCGGGTCCGATTTCTCCGCTTGTTGCGTTCGCTGCCGACAGCCAGAAAGGATCCCCCGTTAGCGAAAAAGTCAACGGTTCATAGTCGCTGCCGTTGCTCAGCATAATCTCAGTGACGACCGGTGCCGAACCGAGAACATAGGTGGTCTGAATCGCTTCCGTCGAGAGTTCCAGCGTAATCGGAGGTAACTGGCAATGCAAGGATGCGGCAAGGTTCACATCGTTGTCGAAGTTTCCGCTGATCGTGATTGATCCCGCAACGTCTCCCGGGGCCGAACATTCCAAGGTGAACTGAATGGTCGCTGCTTCCCCGGGTCTGATCTCTCCGTTCGTCGCGCTCGCTGCCGACAGCCAGAAAGCGGGGGCCGTTAGCGAAAAGGTCAGTAGTTCATCGCCGCTATTGCGCAGCGCAATCTCGGTGACGACCGCTGCCGAACCGAGAACGTGGGTGGCCTGAATCGTTTCCGTCGAGAGTTCCAGCTGCGGCCCGGAGGATCCACCGCCTCCGCATGCTGCTAGGAGAAACGATCCGACAAGGCCCGGTACAAGCCACCATCCCAAGAATTTTCTTTTTGCAAAACGAGGTCTTATGCCACCAGACGGGACATAGCCAGTTGTTTTCATATCAAGCCTCCGGCCATTCTGTGAAGGTAGAATTCCATCTTTATCAGTTTATAGGATCAGCTATTGAGTTTCCATACTAAACTAACAGTTACGTGGTGTTTGAAGATACCAGACCCCGATCGCGCAAGTGCTCGCTCGAACACGGTCGCCAGCACCTCACGCTCCGCCCAGTGCTTCATCTGTACGTACAACACCGTGTTCCAGAACGCAAAGCATACCGCTCAGCACCCGCCGGTGACCCCATCGGGTATTGCCGCGGGCTTCGGAAACCGGTTTCGTATTTCGTCAAATTACTCTTTCGTGAATTGCATGCCGATCTCCTGTCGAGTGCACCAGATCAGAATCCTACAACTAATGGCAATGTTAATACGCCTTAGCGTGATGGTTTCCGCGTCCCGGCAGCGCGGCAGATTCGCCAGCGCGCGCACCTGCTTCGCCCAATCCAACGTCGTGTGCCGTTGGGTGATAGCCACCGTCCGCCAGAGCCCGGACAGCGACTCGCCGAACATCCCAACCGTGCATGCTCCGCGGCGGAGGTAGTGGGAATCGTACTGCTCCGGCGACCCGGTAACTGCTCGCGGACTTCCGCCACTAGCTGGGTGCCTCTATTTATGCGAAGCAAATAATCCTTATAACGTTAAAAATGATGCACTTGGAAACCTCTATCATAACCTACAGGCAGCTATTCTTCGAAATAAATAACTCTTGAATATCATATGGCCATATAGGGAATGGCCCGTCAAAACAACAATAAATAGAGGTGTCCATCTGCGCAGCAGTTTCTCTGCGGTAGCCTTCTGCAACTGGCGGGAACTGTACGGCCACGCCCTCGGGATCTACACCACGTACATAGTCTGCGATACGCCCTGACGACAGACCGCCTGTCGCGCTGAATCAACATCGGGACGCCCCGAGACCCTATGCCGCCTGAGACTGTCAATGGATCCCGCTTATCGGTGCCCGTAACCCGTCTCCACGCACGACGACATGCCGTGCGAACTGCTCGAAAATACCGATCCACGGAAAGAACTACGTCAAGCTCAAAATGAAACTATATGGGAAATTATTTCAAATAGACTACATATTTTTCTGATACATTTTACATCGAATTGGTGCTTGAGTAACAAATAGAATACTCACATGCTATTTGTGCTATTTGATAATCGAGGGCTAAATCATGATAGGTCAAGAATCGGTAATTATGCATGAAGGTTTGCATAATCGGAGTATGGGCCAGCGAACGGACAAAAGCATGAAAGGAGGGGTATCTCGTCATGCCATGCAGAATGGCTATTCAATAGCCGAGATTCTGTTGGTGTTCGGCATCATTGCGGGCGTGCTAGATCGACGTGTGGGCCATGTACATCCTGCTCGGAGACAACTTCGATGTACAGGCAGTGATAGCCGAGGTCCAAATGCTGCAGGAGGCCGCAGCTACATACAAGCGCGCTTCGGGAACTCATAATTACTCCACCCTCTGGCCCCTTGCTCAGACCAGCGATATCATCAAGGGGCTGAAGCCTTGCTTAGGGGGGAGCGGGTTGGTCTTTACCTCTCATCGTATCCTGCTGGCGAGGGTCTTCTCATAGAGTATCCGGGCGGTCCCGAACATGGGCATATGTCGGCGGATTCTTGAGCGTTTTGGAGAAGTTACCGAGGTGTCGGTGGAGGATCTCCAGATCGAACTAGGGAAGACCATTTCAGGATACGTAGGTGGCGATGTTCACGACACAGGGTGCGAACTCGACACGGTTGGCGGCGAGTATCTGTATATCACTATAGACTGAGTGCGCTTGACGCTAATCCATTGCTTCACAAATCAGAGTGAAGTTAAGTAAGCGCGACAGTCAAGTGGACGCCAGAATGGGGCGAGTAGGTTGTCACGTTTGTATTGGGGTTAACCCGGATATTGCACGAATAAGACAGCAAGACTTCTATAAATTCGATATCATTCAAGTAGTTATACAAAATATTGAAGGAGACCTTGCTGTGACAAAATATTACCCAAATACGGTCTGATTTTCATCCGTGCAACGCCGCAAGGTGGAGGCCGAATTCAGCGGTGGTGCGATCACCGGTCACGGGGGTATTCCGCTGCTCGCGGAGGTGGACCGGCGGTTGTTGGGTCTGACCCGCTCGGTGTCGAGATACCTGGGGATGTACGGCGTCAGGCCAGGTTGACGAGCACCATCTGGACACCTCTATTTACTCGAAGCAAGTGGAGGTAGACAATCCTTATATCATTAAAAATCATATACTTATATCTGGAATGGTTCGTCAGAACAGCAATAAATAGAGGTTAGCCATCTGAGCCCCTGTGACCAGACCATCCGCTGTAAGTATCCCCAATTGGCATGATCCCCCGTGAGGTGGATACCATCGAGTGGCTTAAGCCCGTCGTAAAATAGGATTTCCCCTCAGACACTAATTAGGCAATGGTACTATATACCGACACTTCGGGTATGATAAACAGCCATAGAATTGGGTTCCCGCGTTGCGACCACGCCTGGCGGTTCTCAATACAAGTCTTCCGCCACAACGCGGGCAGTCTCGCCGAAATGCCACCTCGTCTCTGGATTCGCTCGTAACGGACTGTTCAATCTGACCTCCATGTATGGTGCCGATCATGTCCACCAGTCGTTTTCCATCGACCAATTGAATGGGTACATCTGCCGCAAAACGTTTCGCCTCATGGGTGAATTCTCCTGATATCACCACGATGCCTCCGAATGCCTTTTCCGCAGTCACAACCCCCAAGAGTTCCCGGACTACCTTGACACCCACGCTTTGGTTGCGCCAATTCTTACATTGTACTAGGTGTCGGTTGTCGTCCCGATTCGTAAGCCTCAAATCCACCCCTCCGTCCGGACCTGGCTCGTAATTTTCGATAACCTTGTATCCAGCACGTCGATAATATTCTCCCAGAAGGTTCTCGAATTCCTTCCAAGGCAGGGAACGAATCGACTCGATACTCCTTGTGCGGTGCAGTAATCTGCGAGACTTGAACCTTCTGAATACCGATTGGCATGCGGGTATGAGAAACAGTGCTGCCAGCGACAAGGGCAACCATTCAAGCTGAGCGATTGCCTGCACCACGAGATGGCAATCACCACCGGAGCAATACATCGGCAACGCCACTCCTAGTGCTGTATAGACGACGACAGCCACCCCAACGCTAACCCACCACGGGCAGTGCGATAGATCCTCTAGAAGTTTTTCGAATTCACTTTTTCTAGCCATGATCCAAGAATCCCCCCCCCCCTAATTGACTATCTGCCCTCAAGCAAGCACCCGTCTTACGGTATGCCTACCGATACGAAACAGCTTGGACATCTCGGAGATACCACACCCTCTCGGCGTGCAGTTTGCGGATCCCGCAGGCTTGATTGGCCGTCAACGCTGGTGGACGTCCGTCGTGCCGACTCCGAGCCTTTGCGACAGCGAGCCCTTCCATGGTCCGCTCACGAATGCAGTACCTTTCGAACCGTACCAACATAATACCAAACGCGTGAAACACCAACCTTCCAGCAGGGGTATCCGTATTGAAATCCTCACCCAGCGACTGGAAGTAAGCCTCGCGCTCGTCGATCTGGTCGATAATTTCCAGAAGATTCTACAGCAAAAACAAACATCTCAATTGATCCAGCTTGGCCACCACCACAACGTCGTTGGGACGCAGTTGATCCAGCAGTCGCTCCAATTCAGGCTGGCGCGACCATACGGCACTTTTGCCGCGTTGGGCCGCGATGTTTTGCGCGGGCAAAGGCGTACTCGGTCCGCGTTTCGGCGGATCTTGGAGGCAGTCGCCATCAGGAGGCGGAAGAAGGCATAGGAGGCAGTGCGCTACGACGAACGGGAACCGGGGGCGGGTCCTGGGACAGTAGTCGGGAGACGTACCGGCGAATTCCGCGTATGGCGTGTCCAAGGAGTATTTGTAGAAGTGCCTCAATAAGTTCGCTTTCCGATTCAATCGCCGCTGACGGGAAATACAGCTGCTGTTTCGACTGGTAGAGGTGGCCGCGATGCAAGGCCCCTTACCTGACAAGTATGAGGGGATGTTACTGCACTCACGCCAGCCAGCGATAAGGTCATAGGCATGTATTTGGAATTTTGTTGCGGACCTTGGTCGTTTAAGTGTATGGGTATATGACAGTCAGAATGCGGCAGGCATGGGCGCATCAACAGCGATATTGTGGTATCGAGAAGCTGGAATTGACGCCTATCCCATGCTGTAGATTCTTATTTCAATTTTCTTTAGACGAGGTGTTTCCGTAATCAAGCCATCGTTGCGTCAGCCGCCATATAGCACGCATGGGTACGTTAGTTTTTTGATGCAGACTTAGATACTCTTCAGCCGTAATTTCCAGCGTCGTTCGATTCTGCATCAGTTCAGTATAGGCGTACCAAAGTCGGTGAGAATCTTCCTCACTAATCTCTGGCGGACGTCCTACACCAGAGGTATCGCAAAGAGATTTTCGAAGTCGCGAATAGTCATTGGCGTAAAGTCCGTAAAAATGTGTCATCATTGCTAATGGGGCGTCAGCTTTCAACAATTCTTGCATCGTATGGTCTGATTTTCGACACATCTTCACGTGATTAATCACGGACCAAAATGCAGCTTTGTTCAGCTCGATATTCAGGCAGTGTGCAGCTAGTGAGTCCAGTCGAGTCAGATCTTCAGCCGACAGCTGCTTAATCTCTTCAACTTCTTTATCACCTATTTGCATTTTTCTTAATGCGTCCCGTTTTCCCTCCGAAATGCAGCGCAGAGCGTAGAGCAACGTTGCAGCCACCAAGTCAGCTTCATTCGTTCGATACATATGTTTTTACTCCTTCGTACGGTTATCGGGTAGATGCATAGCGCAGTACATGCACCGATGTAGATCCTGCAATTTACGCAGTTCCTTCCACGCTCCGTCATCTACTTTGCACCAGAATTCAGAAGCAAATTCGGCCACTCGGGCTTCTGGTCCTGCCCGCGCCACGGTTGCAGTACGTTTGTCGCTCAGTCTGTGACGAAGTTGAGAAGATTTTGGGAGCAGGTCAATCAATTTGTTAACGGTAATAGATGGCATACCAGCGCATAGCGTCAAATGCCACCAAAGCAAAGCCGTTCCCGTTTCACTCAGCGGTGGTAACCGCGGTGATTCCAACGTATCCGTGACCAAGTAGCCGTAGCCGGCGTCGGGCATTTGCATTATCAGTTCGCTTATTCCGAAAGTACGCGCAAGCCGGAGTGCAGTTTTCCAAGCTTCACGGCGATAGTTTGATAGTTTTCTAGATTCGGTTTCTAGACCAGACTGTGACAGTTTCCTCGTGCCCGTTTTCTCCGAAGCTGGAGATTCTGTTTTAACCGCATCGACGAGCGACGGCGGTTTTATTAGCTCTTCCAAGGGTAGTTCACGTCCTGCGAGTACAGAATCAATCAACACGCACGCCGACTGCACCTGCAACTCGCCGGCGTACGCTATTTCAAGGTCGAGTGCTTCTCTGAGTAAATCGGTGTGCCAATCGGGTGAATCGAGGCGACTGCACAGCGTATCGAAAATGGGTGCGAACGGTTCCGTCTCGCTACATCGCGTCCGCCACACTTTCTCCGCAGCCGATTCCAGTAGCCGAATTCTTGCAATTTGTGGTTTGCCAAGTCCATTTCCCAAAGCTATGGGAATAATCGGTAGAAGTCTTTCTACCGCGTATTCCATAAAGGAAAGCATAGGCTGGCTGATCGTATACCCATGCTCGCGTAGAAACTTGCAAAAATCTTGTTGCGTAGGCTTTGTACGACTGCTTTTTTTCGCCGTCATTTGCCTTATTTGCATGAGTGCCTTTGCGCGCTCGATAAAAAGCAGATTGCCGCGGATGTCGTTTTCGCGCAGGTGCGCAAGAATTGCCTCAGCATCTCCTTGCCAAGGACGCACCCTGCATGGCACGCGGGCGAATCGTGCCTCCTTAGTCGACTTGTAAAGCGACTTCACGATGGACAATCGCGTATTGCCGCCAGCTTGGACCGTGAATCGCTTCGCACCTGGTTTTTTGGAAACCACGAGCGGCTGGTCGAGCCCCTGCGTTTTTATTGAATCCAGGATGCGATCATGCTCCGGATTCTCAGTGGATCGCGGGTCTTTGTCGTAAGCATAGATATTATCGACGTCAATATAGAGCAATTCGTTCGATAGCGATTGATTTTCTGATGGTTTGTCGGCCGGTTTATTCGAAGTCCTTGCACGATGTGATGGTTTCATATTCAATTCCATTCTCCGCAGTCAATTTTAGATTCGATAGAATAATACTGTATATAAAAACAGTAATAAAGCGTAATTTATAAATGACGTGAACGGAATATGCAAGGGGTTGGAAATAAATTAAGGAAACTATCATGTTGGATATCCACTACGGTAGTCGGACGTCTTTCATTTCGTGGGCGTCAAAATGCCCCGTTATATTGCGTATCGAGCCAGCGGTCAGCATGTACCGCTGCCCTACGGGAGGTCCTCAAGCCCCACCTCCATCAGAACGACGTTATTCTTTGCCGTCGTGGAGGCGGGAAGGGACCCGCACGCTTCGAATCGATCGTTAGTTGCCTTCTTGCATACGTTCCAATTCGAACAACCACGCTAAGGGACGTGATGAACGTACTGATGGGGTGGAATTCTATGTTGTACGTGAGATCTTCTCGACGAAAGCATATTGCAAACAACTGAACAAATATCTATGACGCCAAGGTAAATTGAGAGATGGACATTGGTTTAAGCCATTAACTCATTACAAACGGATACGATTGCTCCGTGCCGCTAACGCTAACCGCCGATGAAGTACTAACGCGAGAAAATACAAGTATGCGTTGCAACAAAAACACAACACAAAGCACGGCTGATAAATACAACGCTATCCGGAATTTTCACTGAAAGGGTTGTCGATGATGATTTTGGGATGTGTGTCACCAAATCCGCAGATCTGCTAGCCCCGCCGCAGTTCCGGAGTCAAGTACATAGTTCCTACTTTCACTTCCGGACCAGCCGATAGCGACAGTTCAGTTCCTATCGCGTCGGCCTTTGGGTTTCGGTTGAGAGAGAGGGAACCAGAGCTGTCAGTATCTGTTTGAGGGCTACTTCAAACTCATGGGTTGCTACTTGGTCTGTGTCGATGGGTTCCTTCGTTATAGTGTCTTTTTAGGAAATTTCTGGATATCTTGTGAGTTACCACTTTCCTATGTTCTTACCTTACCAGAGAGATAGCGTAGGTATAATAACTGTCTTATCTCTAGCAACTCTATGAAATCAATGGGTAAAGGCATTGAGTTAAGGCGGAAACCTCCTGGTACTTGGTTACGCCGTAAGCTTTTCCTAAAGGGTGCACGTGCCATCATTGCGGCATCTGCAACACTAGGTGCACTCATCACAACTACCGTAATTCATCTACTCGGAATCGAAGTGGCATTCGTGTTCTGGGCTGTAGTTGTGTGGGTGATTGGCTTTGCAATATGGTTTTTTTTCGTAGAGGAACCATCGGCCAAAAGGTTAGAAAAGGGATTGGATGGGGAGCTAAGTACGGGTGATGTAATTGAATTGGCCCTTACAGCACAAAATTGTGCAGTGGCTCATTCTGTTATGTTCCCTGGCGATAAGGTTGGCGATATCGATCATTTAGTAGTGACACCTGTACGCCTCTGGGTTATAGAGACAAAATTTAAAAGAGTGCCTCCAAAGAAATTTCCAGAAGTTGTGCGAAGAATTCAAAGCAATGTAAATAAAGTGCGTGAATGGGCACGGGGATCGGAAGTTCAGGGCTGTCTTGTTCTAGCTACTGGTCGTGTAGGCAGACGAAATTATGAGCATGGGAAAGTAGTTGTACATTCACCAAAAACTCTGATGGCAGCGTTGAAGGATGACGCTTGTAGAGAACGTAAATTGGATCCCAAGATAGTTGACAACGTTTGGGAATTAGCTCGCAAAAAGGAGCTATAGCCAAATCTGGTGTTCGTGGCGAGGGGCGTAATGCGTCTTTCCAAACCCACGGTTGCCGTGATTGATTCTTTCTTCTTGTCGGTGATTTGATTGAGGTTTCTACTCCATTTCAGAATTTAGAGTTCCACTCTTTGGATGACTTGGCTGAGTTGCCGGAATATCTTCGCCGTCGATTCTAGTGCGTTGCCGCGATCGTCAGATACCTGCTGTGCACCATGTCCGTACATCCCTCGGCCGTTTGCCGATCTCATGTCCGTAATAGTTCGTACTCACATTGGGAACCTCTATTTACTGCTGTTTTGACGAACTATCCCCTATAATAAGTATATGGTTTTTAAGAATTATCTATTTCAGATAAGAGTAAACCTGTAGGTTAATAGAGGTTCCCAATTGCCTGATCCAGCAGCTGTATTTCAATTCTTGGTAATTCGCACAGCAGATCCGCATTTCAACGACTTGGGGACCGTACATTATCTTCTGCCATGTAATATCTCCCTCAGGCCAGCTTACTGTACCAATCAACCATGATATCAACTGGGCAGGAACATCGCATTTTTTTGCCCCGCTACAGACACTGGATTTGGCTATAAATCCGCAAAGAGCAAATCCAATAGATCAAGAATCAATCATTCCTTGAGAAAGCATTTAAGGAACCGAGTGTACTGGCCCGGATAATGCACGAATAAGACAGCAAGGCATCTATAATTCGATACCATTCAAGTAGTTAAACAACCTATCGAAGGAGACCTTGCTGTGACGAAATGTTACCCGAATCCCATCTATTTTTCACCCGTGCAACGCTGCAAGGTGGAGGCCGATGATCACTGGTAACGGGGTATTCCGCTGCTCGCCCAAGTGGACCGGCAGTCGGGGCCGACCCGCTCGGTGTCGATCTACCTAGTAGTTTAACTGGTTTTAATTTTCGGGTATAGATGCTTCAGTTTGGTGCGCGCGTCGTCGACGTTGAGCTGCCAGTCGAGCCCGGTCTGTTCGCGATTGCGCTCCTTGGCCCAGGCCGCCGTTTCCGACGTGACCAAAGTCCTGCTCTCGATCCGGTGATCCAGGCACTGGCGGTGCAACGCACTGAACTCCAGTTCCGCAACGTTCAGCCAGCTCCCGTGTTTCGGCGTGTGCACCAAGTGGATGCAGTCGTTCAACCGACTGGCTTCGGCCGCCGGGAACGCGGCGTAGAACGAGTCGCCGCTGTGGGTGTTCAAGTTGTCGCACACCAGCGTGATGGTTTCCGCATCCCGGTAACGCGGTAGGTTCGCCAGCGCGCGCACTTGCTTCGCCCAATCCAACGTCGTGCGCCGTTTGGTGACGGCCCCACCGTCCGCCAGCCGGATAGCGGCTCGCCGAACATCCACACCGTGCATCCTCCCCGGCGGAGGTAGTGGGCGTCGTACTTCTCCGGCGACCCGGGGCGTACCGGCAACTTCTCGCGGACTTCCGCCACGAGCTGCTTGCTCATCTCGTCCATGCACACCACCGGATGCCGCGGGTCCGTACGGCCGCCGGTATACCTTAAGCACTCGCTCCATGCCGGCCACGAAATGGTGGCTTTGTTTCTTCGGGATACACCACATTTCTCCCGCCGCCATGGTTTCAATTCGTTTTTTTTAACGCCTGCCGCACGGTCTCCTCGCAAATCGATTCGACCACTTCAAGCCGCACCAGCTCTTCCGCCAGCAGCTTCACGGTCCACCGAACGCGGCCTTCCGGTGGAACCGAACAGGCCACCTGAACCAGACGCGCTTCCTTCTCCCCATCCAGCTTCTTCGGCACCGGAGGCAACGGCCGAGGCCTACGCTCCAGAGCCTTCATCGGACCCTGCTCCACCGCACGCCGACGCACGTGCTGGCAGGTCCGCTCCGTCACCCCCAGGCGCATCCACCACCTGCCCGTCTGTCAGTGCCGGGCCCAGCGACCCCCTGATCCACGGCCAGCAGAATCCGTGCACGCTGCAGCTTCGTCGCCGACATCGCACGACGCGTGTTCGACTTCAGCACCGCTTCCAACTCATCCCGCTCATCCTGAGCTAACTCCACCATGTATTGCTTCGGCATCGAATCCTCCTGATCCCAGAACCCCTTCCAATCCACTATTATAAACACGTATTGTTAGAACGGGCAGCCTACTAGGGGATGCACGGCGTCAGGCCCGTTGCGAGCACGGTCTGCAGGATCTGCTCCGGCAGAGCGCGTTGATGCGTTGGTCTTGGGACACGAGGACTTGAACGATCACGGAGAGTTCCGTCACGATCCGGCCTTGCAGTCGAAAACCAGGTCTACGATGTGTAGCGGCCGGCACATGACTCATCACATAAGCGTGCTACGTGTCTTACGTGACGGTGGGAGCGAGGGACCAAAAGTATACGCAAAGAGAACGCTGTAAATTCCAGGCTCAAACAGGAAACCCGACCATGACAAAGGAGTCGCCAATGAACGGATGAATGAAGACAAACCCAAAGGAGGCCAGTGGAGAAATCCCTCTCAGATCAGATTTCAGACACTCCCGGAAATGTGCTACGTGCCTTGATAATGACACCGCCACGTGGCAAAGACGATTGGGACTATCTGAAAGAAGGACAAGACGACAACTGAGGAAATTTGTCTTTTGCCCGCACCGCAGCCTGACGTTGCTCCCGCTCCCTTGCAGGGTGGTCCAGTGCCAATCCTCGGCGCATCCCCGGACGCATCGCCCACGTGGACACCTCTATTTACTCGAAGCAAGTGGAGGTGGACAATCCTTATATCATTATCATTAAAAATCATATATTTATACAGGGATGATTCGTCAGAACAGCAATAAATAAAGGGACTTATAGGGAAATCTTGACAATCATTTCTATATTCTTTTAGGCTCTTATGTATCTACTTGTGTATAGCTTGCCAAATGAGGTGAAAGGAAGTCCGCTTCAATCGATTTTTCAAGCTTGAATTCCGATCGCATCAACCAGTGCATGTAGTGGTTCAGGTAGCGTGTAGAGACCCCGCGGTGGTGATGGTTCAGCCATCGCTTCATGGTCATGTGACGCTGGTTAACCGTGTTGAGATGCCAACTCCCGCGGCGAGCTTCACGTCGGTTGGCGCGAACCACTTCCTGGTGCATGTTCATGCTCCGGCTTGCCATGGCGTAGCTGGGATGTCCATCAGTGACACACACGCCATCTTCGGCCAGCCATTCCGACATGACCGGAGCGATGTGCGTCCCCGCCGTCGATGGGAGAGCTTCCATATAAGTCGGCCCGCCGCGAGACACTGCCGTCAAGACAGGTCGCTGGTCCGACACCAGACCCCGGTGCCCACGATTGCCTCCTCGCTCGCGCGGAAGGCGACGCTCCGTCAATGAGCGATCTCCCTTGCAGCTCTCCAGAAAGTAGGTCTCGTCCATCTCCACGATGCCTTGGAGTTTCGAGCCTTTCTGCTGCTTGCCAAGCAAGCGATGTCGCCACAAGAATGCGGTGCGGTAAGCGATCCCGCATCGCTCGGCTGACTGATGCAGCGTCAGCCGATCTCGCAAACACGCTTCGAATACCGACCACTTCGACTTGTGCCTCAAGCCAGCAAGATGGGTCCCAGTCAGCGCGTGAAAGGTGCGTCCGCACGATGCCGAACGGCAACGAAATCGACACAAGCCTGCCGACTTCCCGTGACGCACCGCCCCTGAGGAACCGCAATGCATACATACTCGCAATCGGTCCAACTCCGCTTCCCGTTGACGAACGGGTTCAGGCAGTTCGTCGCACCCGACCGATGTCTGGACCCCGTGCATCAGCCTCTGCTTCTGCACTGGGGTCAGCCTGGGAATCTGGTCTAGCATCTCCTTGAATTTGCGGGGACCCATTGGTTTTCCTCAACCTATTGAACCAGCGCATATTATAGCTGCTTGTTAGTCATTCTCAACATAAGACTACATAAGAGCCTTCTTTTAATTATATATTCATTACGATCTGATTTAAAAATATTGAATTCAAGTAGGAATTTAAAACGCTTCGAAGCATGGATAGCCTGTGAAAATTAATAGTATCCGTGGGACTTCGTTCACGTAGAACGGTATGTCTAGTTAAGCATATAATGCCCTAAATAAAGGGGTCCAAGTGCATAAAACGTTTTAACCCTGCAATTCAATCCATATATTTGCTGGCATCAATCACCGAAGGCAAATATTTAGTTTTCAAAACTTTCAAATGGAGAGCAAACATGATATGCCGTGCACTTAAGTTGGTAATGCCCATTTCTTTCTGTTGTTTCCTGGGAATTTAGACAGCCATGATCCCTACACTTATCACGAAGGGACACATCGTGGAAGCCATGCTGCGCATCGGTCGCAAGGGTGTCCCACCGCGAAGGAAGGGTCAAAAGTATTGCGTGGATGCCGATGGCGGTCATTTCCCTCCGAAGTACACGATCACGGTGGCTCACAAAATCGCTACGGGCAAAGGTTTGCGCTCGAACAAATTTTCAGGTGGTACCGAGTCCAATGGCTTTCTCAAGGTGCGCGGCTTCGACATTGTCGATTGCAATTGCGGCGGCAGCTATCGTGCTGGTGGCATCACGTCTCCATCCGCCCCACTCAGAAAGACAACGCGCATGCACCAGCCGAGTAGTCACTCGGAGCAGTGCCCCGACTGCAAGACAAGGGTCCGCGAGCTACTGGAGCGTATCTACGGAAAGTGTTTGGCGAACCATGGATTTTCTTGGCCTGCGCAACTGTCCTCCTACAAGGGAACGTCCATCTTCTCCGCTCTACAGAGCGTGGTCAGGGTCCTAGAGGAATACCGGGGCTTCTGTTCCAAAAATTTCGTGAGGGCCAAAACGGTGGCACCGTGTGACTTTTGGGTCCCCGACCCCGGGTTTGTCGTGGAGTTTGATGAGAGCCAGCATTTTACGGCCCCTCGGAAGTTGGCACTCTCCATGTACCCGGATGACCGTGGCCCAGGATTCTCCAGAGAGTACTGGACCTCGCTATGTGAAATGCACAATGCTAGGGACAACGATCCACCCTTCCGCGACGAACAACGTGCCTGGTATGACACGCTACGGGACCTCGTTCCCTCGCTTAAGGGTTTTCAGCCGACCGTGAGGCTGTACGCCCGCGATTTCGTTTGGTGCTCACTCGACCCCGAAAACAGCGACGACCGGCGACGGTTTTCAGACATCGTATTTCACGATGGCATTCCGGCCGGCGAACCGGTTGAGGAGACCGGTATTGCGATGGCTCCGGCGCGTGCCATTGTGCGGGTGGCACTGGCCTTTCCCAAGGTAAACAACGGAACCTCGCATGGTATTCCACCGGGTGGCAAAGGAGCCCAGGAGCCGGATGTTCCCTCGCTTGCTTCATTCCATACCGAAGCCATTGATTTCGTGCTGTTTCCGGAAGCCTACGTATCGTCATCCGACAGCGTGCGAATCGGGTTGCTGTCTAAACTCGCATCGGACCTCAACGTCCCCATGTTGGTGGGCGCAGTCGAAAGACATACCGATTCAACAGGCGGCCGCTCGGCCAAACGGCAAGTACTCCTTCGCTTTGACCCGGATGGGCACTACTGTTGCGTGTACACGAAGCATTCCACCGCGGAGGCGGTCGCTTTCGAGGAACCGGATTGGGACCCGGACATCATGCTTCCAACCTTCGAATTGGGCGGGGCAAGAGTGGGCGCGACCGTGTGCCACGATCACTATCTTGGGTTGCTCCCCCGCTTTCTCGCCCGACGTGGCGCGTGCATTTGGGTAAATCCAACTTTCGACAATGTGACGAATATCAAATGGTCATCAATCCTGCGGCTACGGGCGGTGGAGAATCGTTTCTTCGCCTTGTGCACACTTCACGACAATGGAAAAGGACGATCGACACATCCGTTCGCCTTTTCTCCGGCGGGCCAGGAACTACTGGCAAGACAGGTGGGATGCAGCACCGAACGCCCCCTGTCGAAATGCAACGAGTCGGGGACGATTTATATAGTCGATCTCGACATGGACATGGTTCGTACACCCCTAGATTGGTCTCAACTTCCACCAGCTGAAAAAACCAAGAGAGATCTAAATGTCAGGGCTCATAAACCCGTCCGGGTTGCGTTGCGAGACGGTGTTCCAGCCGTCTTTGGCCGTTCAGGCTGGCAGACGGTAGAGGCTGAGTGCCCCGTTGAGACTCGCCATGGCTCAGTTTACGTTGGTGTAGTTCCGAACGAGCGAATGCTGGACACGTCCGCGTGCTTCCGTGTCCTTGATTGCGCGAAGAAGATGGGGTCTGCCCCGATTATCTGGAACCACTGGGACCAGCTTCCAGCCCGGTCGTGTCGTTTGGCAACGCTAATGATGGGCAGGACAATCGAGTGCTGCGCACCGATACTGCTCTCTGACAGAGCCGGAATTCATGAACTCGTCGAGCTATCCAACCGAAACAAAATGCCCGCTCGTAGGACGATAAAAGCGACCGGAGAAGCGATCGTGGACATGAGATATGCATGGGGCCTAGATAACGTGTTCAAGATAGTTACCAAACATCTTCCCGCAGGGAAGAGGAGACGTGCATTGGATCGTTACCGAGGACTTGCCTAGCCAAACACTACTTCGGTGAGAAGAAATGACACATGTAATGGAGACATCCGCTATGGATAGGCAGATTGGTGATCGATTTTCTGCTGACCGTCCGGTCAAATCTTCCTCCGAGGATCTACCGGGACGCAAATCGTTTGCACAGTCTATCGCGACGGCCATCCTCGAACGAAGGCAACAAGCGGGGTCGGGCTCGGAGACTAAGTATCCCGTGTTGCTGGCAGTGGGGACGACGCGCGGAGGGCACGGCAACCTTCATGAAGGCACAGGCGGTGGACCACGACACAGTGTCGGACTTCGGCGAGAGCATCACTGCCAACCCCGAGATCCGTTCGGACGGTTAGCCGGGGTTGAGCATGCTGGCGCAGAGTCACCGGCTGGAGGTTCGGGTCACGCCGAAGGCGCAAGTCGATGAATGGCTGCCGTTGGTGCATCGCGTGATGGCCAATCTGAGGCGGTATCTGATGGACACGTTTCACGGGGTGTCCCATGCGTACCTGCAGAAATACCTATTCGTATTTCGCCTCAATCGCCGAGGGTGGGAAGCGCGGTTGTCGTTCCGGTTGCTGGAGGCTACGGCCGGTCATATACCACTACCCGACCGCACCTCAACTTGTAAGTATTTCTTACAAGTTCGCTGTGACCGGTCATACACCGTTACCCGGCCGCACCCGAGGTCGACGTTATTCGTCCTACGTCAACGTATGATAAAAGGCATAGACATGTCCCCCAATAAAGAGGCTAGGTACGTCAGTGAAACGTCCCTCCGGCTTAATGAGAGCAACCGTGGTGAGGTAGACACACCCGACCACATGTTCAAGCTTGCCGTTGGAACGGATGGAAAGTGTCTTAGATATGGGGATTTGGTGGCATGAACGAAGAATGGTTGAACATGGTTCATTTCGGAGACTGTCTTGATGTCATGGCAGGCTTCCCAAGCGACTCCGTTGACTTGATTGTGACTTCACCACCTTATGCGGATGCGAGAAAGCATACCTACGGCGGGATTCCACCGGAGGAATACGTTCAGTGGTTTTGTGATAGGGCGGGTGAAATGCAGCGGATTTTACGTCCAACGGGGTCACTCATTCTGAATATCAAAGAAAGGGCAGTGGATGGCGAGCGTCATACATACGTGCTTGACTTGATCTTGACGTTGAAGCGCGAGGTTGGGTTCAGATGGGTTGAGGAATATATCTGGCACAAGACCACCTCCGCACCGGGAAAATGGAAATACAGGTTCCGGGATGCTTGGGAACGTCTTATTCATTTTTCCAAGACTCGCGACATAAAGATGAATCAGGATGCCGTAAAGGTACCCATTGGCAACTGGACGGAGAAGCGACTTGCCAACATGAGCCAGAATGATCGTACAAGACGGGAGTCCGCCACAAGATCAAAAATAGGGCGCCGCATAGCCGCGTGGGAGGGAAAGGACTTGGTTTACCCAACCAACGTCCTGCACCGCTCCCCCATTGCTCACAACACGGGACACAGCGCGGCCTTTCCAGAGTGGTTGCCAGAGTTCTTCATTAAGCTTTTCACCGATCCCGGTGATGTTGTATTGGACCCATTTCTCGGATCGGGGACGACTTACCGTGTGGCGAAAAGGCTTGGCCGCATTCCCGTTGGCATAGAGCTCGATGCGGCTTCACCAATGGACTTGGCAGATGATCTCTTGGATGGCGCAGTACACCCTTGATCAACATATAGACCTACTTCTGCAAAAGCGGCATCAGGTGTTGGCAGACAAGCACGTGCCAAGTGTCTCAAGAACGTAGTTGACCCATTTTCGTCTCTCGTCGTGGCCTCCACGCTTGAGATAACGGACTCTGGAGCACTGGAGAATTTTTAGCTTGTCGAGTCGACTTTGTATGGCTTAAGCAACGTCCCCGCAGTCTGCGCCTGTATGATCTGAGAGACATACCGCAGCCAGTCATGCGGTCATGTCCCGCGAATATCCGCCGTTGGTCGGCAAGCTGCTCGGGTACCAGAGGCACCGCACAACCGCAGACTACGCCCATCTTGCTGATAGGCACCTTGTCGAGGCCTCAGAGAAAACTGGCAGTGCGATTGCGGAGGCCATGGGTTTGCGCGTTGCCTTAAATCTTGAAATGGTCGACAGAAATGTCACGTGTTCTGTAAGTGCTATTCGGACTACTCGTTGCTACAGGCCATTTTGGCGAGCTGCTCATTGGTGAGGTAAAGCCCGTTCTCTCTACCGCCTCGCTCACAAAGCAGCCAAATGGCGTTGTCTACCAGTGTGACTCGCTGTTTCGCGGCCGATGCGATTTCCTCCACCACGGACATGACCTTCAACAACACCCTTTTGCTTGATGTTTTGGGCGAAGTGTACCTTCTCCTATCACGCCAGTGCTCGAAAGGAACCAGCCCGAAGGATCCCACTGCTCGCATGATGTGCCGATCGGGTTTCGCCACGTCGAAGCCCAAATTCTTCAGTGCTTCCGCAGCCAATGCTGGCCCGAGCGATGGAAGCTTGTATTTACCCGGACTGCCGAGACACAGTGCAGCCTGTTTTGGATCTTCGTCGCATCGATGCATGAGCGACGTGAAGTAGCTGTCTGCAGTTCCGTGAGTCCTGCTGTGGTCCAAGAGTTTTCGGGAGGCGCGAACGAGGTTACCGAGATTGTTTCTCAGCCATGGTGACCCCGCCCTCTCTTTCTCGAACCATGGCACCAGGCGGTCGCTTATCTTCGTTTCCGAGACTTTCGTGTAGGCTTCCAGACTGAAGTCGGAAAATGGCTTCGCAAGCTTCCCTTGTATTCGCTTGATCTTCGACCAATCCGTGCCGCTGGACAGAACAGCCATCAATAGTGCTTTGAAGACCTTATCGTCACTCCAAGTCTTGCCCGCTGACCTGTTCTTGACGGCAGCCAACTGGCACATCTCGTCAATGTACGTTCGCCAATCCGGTCGTCGCGAATCAAGACGGGCCTCAATGTTGTTCCAAAGTGAGCAAAGATTCATTGTCGCGTGCTTCATGGTGACTCTCTGTCGCCAGCAATGCCACATTATAAGCGGCATGGGACGAGGCCTATCAGCCCTGGAAGCACCACGCATGGGTCACCGCCGCGGTCGGTATCGACAGGTCATCTATTCCTGTGGGTCACAACAGCGGGCTTGGTTCACCTGTATCGCCGTGACCTCCGGTACAGCAATTGAACCGGCAGAACGAATGACCGTTGGTGCTGCCCGCATCTTGACCGACCGAAATACTGAGAAAGCTTTGCTTAGGAGCCTATATACATGATTAGCCAAAGTGTTTTGCGGTAGGGAGTGTCCTAAGGTATCTGTCTCGTGATAACGGGGAGGATAAAAGGTATATAGCAGTCTGCGCCGTAGAAACGTAAGAACCCTCTTTAATAGGATAAATTTTCTAAGATACGCATTAATGGAATATATAATTTCTATATTTAAGTTGTTTATGAACTATTCATCCTAAGAAATGTGCCCAGATTTTGCTACGGCGCAGACTGATAGGACGCTCGCTGTTTTAACGAATCATACCCGATATAAGTATATGATTTTGAATGATATAAGGATTGTTCACCTCCGCTTGCTTCGAGTAAATAGAGGTGTCCATCTCAGTACTAGAGGATGGTACAGTTGTATTTTTCATTACATCAGCGTGGTTGCCGTACACGATGGACTTCATCAATTACTGCCCGGTCAAGACCACGCACGAAACCAACGGGGTTCCTCAAAGCGACTTCAAGTACAGTGGAGTCATCAAGCGTGAAAAATGGGATATCGTCGTCGCTCACAATTTGCCGTGCGAGCGTAGTCTTGCCTGATTGTCGAGGACCACAAAGTAAAACGACCCTGATATCGGCCAATGCCTCATGAACGCTATGCTCAACAAAACGAGGGTACATTCCAGTTCCCAAAATTCTTGACTGTTTGAAAGAGAGTGTACGACTATTTGAAAGTTCATGTACGACCATTTGAAAGTTAACGTACGGCCAATTGAAGCAGATCTTCGCTAAATGCCACATCCGAACCGCGGCACGGGAACGTCTGCGCAGCAGTTTCTGTGCGATGGTTTTCGAAAACTGGCAGCAACTGTACGGAGAAGCGACTGACCAACATGAGCCAGCATTATCGTACAAGACGGGAGTCCGCCGTCTGCAAGACCTGATCGTGGCGCAACTCCCCGTGTGATCGTTCCAGTCCCCTCGTGTCCCAGGGCCAACGCATACACGCGCTTGCCTGAGCAGATCCTGTAGACGGTGCTCGCCCAACTGGCCTGACGCCGTGCATCCTCCAGCTATCTCGACAGCGAGCGGGTCAGACCCAACTGCCGGTCCATCTCCGCGAGCAGCGAAATACCCCCGTTACCGATGATCGCACCGCCGCTGAACTCGGCCTCCACCTTGCGACGTTGCACGGATGAAAAATAGATCGTATTTAGGTAACATTTCGTCACAGCACAGTCTCCTTCGATATTAGGTTTAATTACTTGAATGATATCGAATTTATAGGAGTCTTGCTGTCTTATTCATGCAATATCCGGGCTAGATTAATGAAATTTATTGCACATGTTCGAAAAAAAGACAATTCGAAGCAGAGCCTAAAAACACATCTTTCAGAAGTTGGCGAACTTGCTTCTCAGGCAGCAAGTAAGGTTGGTTTAGCAAACGCTGGATTACTACTAGGGTTGCTGCATGATTTTGGAAAATATAGTTCGGAATTCCAAGCCTACTTGAAATCAGCGACCGGGATGATCGACCCAGATATGGATGATTACGTCGACTCGATAGCGCAAAAAGGTAAGATAGACCATTCTACAGCAGGTGCGCAATTGATATGGCAGCTGTTAGGTACTGTAGGTAAGGCTGGACAAGGCCAATTGTGTGGCCAAATCTTGGCACTCTGCATTGCTTCGCACCATAGTGGATTAATCAACTGTCTGAGCAGGGAAGGGAAGCCAATTTTCTGCGATCGGATGGCCAAACTCGAAGAGCAAGCACATCTTCTAGAGTGTCAAAAATACGCTGATACGGAGATTCAGTACAAAATTGAAAAGATAGAAAAAAACAAAGTGGACCTAGTCAAAGAGATATTTAGCAAAATTCATGCTATTGCACCAGCTTTTCCGCGCAATTCTGAAGAGAAGATGCAGATGACTGATGCCTTCGCAATAGGCATGCTATTGCGGTTCCTATTTAGTTGCTTAATCGATGCTGATCGTATCAGCAGTGCTGAGTTTGAAAATCCTTATCAAAAGGATTCTCGTGTAGCACTGCAAAATCATTTTGATTGGGATATTGCGATATCACGTCTAGAAAAAGAGATTGCTAGCTTTGAAGTCGGCACCAACATAAATCGGATTCGTTCCGAAATATCGACAAGTTGTTTGGAGAGAGCATTTGATCCTCAAGGTACATACACGCTAACGGTTCCAACAGGAGGCGGGAAAACGCTAGCTAGTCTACGCTACGCTCTGCAACATGCGAAACATCATAATTTGGACCGCATTGTGTACATTACTCCCTATACAACCATCATCGAACAGAATGCGGGTGCAGTACGAAAGATTCTAGATTGTAATAAGGAACGCTTTCCTTGGGTTCTTGAGCATCATAGCAACCTCGGTCCAGATCACGAAACTTGGCATTCAAAGTTGGTTTCCGAAAACTGGGATGCACCCATTATTTTTACAACAATGGTACAGTTTTTAGAAACAGTATTTAGCAGTGGTACACGAAGTGTGAGAAGAATGCACCAGCTAGCTAACTCCGTTCTCATTTTTGATGAAGTTCAAACGCTTCCTATCAAATGCGTTCACATATTTTGTAATTTGCTTAACTTTCTTACTAAGCACGCTGGCACTACTGCTGTGTTGTGTACTGCCACTCAGCCGCTTCTGAATAATCTCCAGTCGCCTAAGTATGGCGAACTCGAACTGGCGCAAAATCCTGAGCTCATTTCTAACAGATCTAGTTTATTCGCAAACATGCGCAGAGTTAACGTTGCAGACAAAACCAAAGAAGGTGGATGGTCAAAATCCGAGATCGCAGAAAAAGCAGTTGATAGTTTGAAGAGGTTTAGGAATTGTTTGGTGGTTGTTAACACCAAGAGCTGGGCAAACCGTCTGTATTTAGAATGCAAAGACAGGGTAGGGGAAGATGTTGTTTACCACCTAAGTACGAGCCAGTATCCCAACCATCGAAAGCAGTTACTACAAGAGATTCAAGACAAACTAAAGTCTGATAAACCTGTCTTGTGTGTAAGTACGCAGCTAATTGAAGCGGGTGTGGACATCAGCTTCCGGAGCGTTATTCGTTTTATGGCTGGACTAGATTCGATCGCACAAGCAGCTGGACGTTGTAATCGTCACGGTGAAATGGACGACGAACGGGGAAATCCTGTTCAGGGTGAAGTGTGGGTAGTGAATCCTGAAGATGAGAATCTCGGCAAATTAGAAGATATCAAGGAAGGGCAACGTAATGCTGAAAGGATCTTTCGCGAGCATCAGGTTGACGGAATCTTGACTCCCGATACACTAAGTCGCTACTTTCAGTACTATTTCTTTGACCGTGCGAGTACCATGGTCTACCCAATACCAGATGATCCCGAAAACAATATCGTTGAATTACTCAGCACAAATCCACGGAATATCGGGAAAAAGGCTGTTTGTTTGAACCCAACCGGTAAGATTCCCTTACTGAAACAATCGTTCATGGATGCTGCAAAAGCGTTTAAGGCGATTGATGCACCCACACAAGGGGTATTAATTCCCCATGGAGAAGGGAAAGAAATTGTGGATCAATTATGTGCATTGGATAGAGTATTCGACTCAAAGGCCTACTACGCCACGTTTCGGCGAGCCCAACAATTCACTGTCAATGTGTTTCCAATCGTATTTGAAAAGCTAAAAAAGCAGGAGGCGGTGCATGAAACACAAGAAGGTAATGGTATCTTTTACCTAAATCCTGACTATTACAGTGAGCACTTTGGGCTGTCGACTGAACCGGTTAGCCCTATGAAGTTCTATTACGTATAGGAATGATGGAATGGAAAACAGCATCAGTTTCAGAGTATGGGGACGATATGCTCTATTTACAGATCCAATTACCAAAATTGGAGGCGAAAAATGTTCCTATCACATTCCCACGTACGAGGCGATCAAGGGAATCCTGAAGTCGATTTATTGGAAGCCTACGTTTGTGTGGTACATAGATCGAATTCGGGTTATCAAGCCACTAAGAACTCAAACCAAAGGAGCGAAACCGCTCGATTGGAGCGGAGGGAATAGCTTAGCCATTTATACTTTTTTGCATGAGGTCGAATATCAGGTTGAGGCTCATTTCGAATGGAACGAGTTTCGTTCAGAACTAGTACAGGACAGAGTTGATGGAAAGCACTTCGCCATCGCCAATCGTTCGTTGAAGAAAGGTGGACGACAAGACATTTTTCTTGGCGTAAGAGATTGTCAGGGCTATGTTGAGCCGTACGTTTTTGGTGAAGGTGAAGGAGCGTACGACAGTATTGAGGAGCTGAGTTTCGGGCTCATGTTCCATGGGTTTGATTATCCTGACGAGTCTGGTAAAAACGAACTTCGTGTACGACTTTGGAACCCTATAATGAAAAAAGGGATTATTGAATTTCCACGTCCTGAACGGTGTGAGATCACACGTGTCCTGCGACCAATGAAAGCAAAGATATTCGACCAAGGTCAAAATTTATTAGATGTAGAGATGGAGAATGCATTGTCATGAGCTGGATGGCGAAGCTTTCTGAAACATACGATCAGCTACTTCAACAAAACTACTCTCAAGCCATCGTTCCTGACCCTCTAAATCACATAGTTCAAAATGCCCACATTAACATCACGATTGACAGGGGAGGAAATTTTTTATCAGCAAAAGTACTAGAAGAACGTACACAAACGGTACTACCAGCTACCGAAAAATCAGCGGGTAGAACTAGCGGAGAAGCACCACATCCATTAGCTGACAAAATTCAATATGTAGCTGGAGATTACAAGGACTTCGGTGGAAAAAAGCGGTCGTATTTTGAAAGCTATAGACAACAACTTAACGAATGGTGCCAGTCAAAATACTCACGTCCGAGCGCGCGTGCTGTATTAGCGTACGTTAACCGAAAGTCGGTTTTGAGTGATCTTATTCGATCAAAAATTGCGATAGTAGATGAAAACAAGACACTACTGGTTTCTTGGGCGAGTGAAGAAGAACAACCAAAATTGTTTAAGATATTACCAAAGAAAAATCGAGTTCTTGACCAAGGTGACGCATTTGTGTGTTGGACGGTGGAGGACCCAGAAATCCTTTTCAAGGGCACTTGGTTAGATAAAGATCTACAGGCGGCATGGTCCAATTATGAGAACAACCGAGCGAAAGTTGAAGATGTTTGCTATGTGTCCGGTCTACTCGAAGAGTCTATCGCAATCAACCATCCGGCAAGATTGAGAAGTTCAGGGGACAAGGCAAAAATCATTTCTTCCAACGACTTGAAGGGTTTTACCTTCAGAGGTCGTTTCACTGATGGCAAACAGGCGGTAACCATTGGTGTCGAGACGACACAGAAGGCGCATAGTGCATTACGATGGTTAATCAAGCGGCGAGAAGCGAAAAGGAACGGGGACCAGACAATTGTTGCATGGGCAATTTCTGGACACCAGATTCCTGATCCTTTCGTTGGAACGGATCAGTATGATCTTGATGATTTCAGCGAGAGCGACACCCCTCTATCTAGCAACAATGAGCCGACTGTCGACCATGCAATCAATTTAGGTAAAATTTATACAGAAAAACTTGGCAGATTCATGGCTGGGTACCGCGCTAAGCTGCCCGCAGACGACACAATCTCGGTCATGGCAATCGATTCAGCGACACCAGGCCGTATGAATATCACCTATTATCGGGAACATATGCCGTCGGACTACCTTGATACTATATCGAAGTGGCATACTGACTTTGCATGGTCCCAGCGAATCAATAAAGAGATTTCTGAAGCGAATGGGAAGACGAAAAAAGTGCCGCAATGGATTATCTGCGCACCATCACCGTATTCCATCGTGAGCCGAATTTATGGGAACCTATTAAAAGGCAATGAATCACTGAAAAAGAACTTCTACGAACGTATCATCCCCTGCATCTTGGAAGGTTCGTCGATTCCGTTCGATATAGTCGCTTCGGCAGTTTATAGTGCGTCGAGTCCTGCGGGGAAAGAAACCTGGGAATGGGAAAGCAGCCTTGGGATTGCGTGTGCTCTGTTTCGAGGATTCCATATTCGCCACCTAGAACATTCAAAAACAAGGGAGTTTTCTATGGCTCTTGAAAAAGACAATACATCGCGGGACTACCTGTATGGTCGATTGCTAGCCATTGCTGAGCGACTTGAAGATGTCGCTCTCCGTGCATCGGGTGTGGAGAGACCGACTACGGCAAACCGCTTAATGCAACGGTTTGCAGACCACCCATGTTCAACATGGTTGATTATCTACAAACAAATTGGTCCGTATATGAGTCAGCTGAGAACATCACGAGCTGGTTTCTTGATGAATATGAACAAAGAACTCGACGAAGTGATGTCGTTATTCGAATCCAGTGAATTTAAACGAGATACTAAATTATCCGGGGAATTTTTATTGGGTTTTCATGCTGAACGCCTATCACTTCGTAATACTAATCTTCCTTCAGAATCAGACTCATCCGAAACTACGGAGAACTAAGGAGCAATGACTCTACATAACAAAATTGATTTTGCTATTATTTTTTCGGTGAAAAATGCGAATCCCAACGGCGACCCACTGAACGGGAATAGGCCTAGAGTCGATTATGGCGGGTATGGTGAGGTAACAGATGTGTGCCTTAAGCGAAAAATCCGTGATCGCCTGCAAAGTGATGGACAATGCATATTTGTACAGTCGGATGAAAAGAAAGAGGACCGTATGACTAGCCTTCAGAACAGGGCTTACTCGGATGAGTTTGGCTTGGGAAAGGATACTTTTAACGCCAAAAAAACGTCACCAGACGATGCGGCAGCGAGAGCATGTGCAAAATGGCTGGACGTGCGTGCTTTTGGTCAGCTGTTTGCTTACAAAGGTGGTGGTGCAAAAGACGGAGTATCTATCCCAATACGCGGTCCTGTTACCCTACAATCTGCATTTTCGGTGGAACCGGTTAGTGTAACTAGTACTCAGATCACCAAAAGCGTAAGCGGTGAGGGTGATGGCAGTAAGAGAAGTTCAGATACGATGGGTATGAAACACCGAGTTGATTTGGGTATTTACGCTACATTTGGTGCTATGACACCTCAACTTGCAGATCGCACGGGATTCAGTAACGAAGACGCAGACCTGATCAAGAAGGTGCTGCCTCGCATGTTTGAAGGAGATGCTTCTTCTGCACGACCTGAAGGATCAATGAGCGTTGAAAAAGTTATTTGGTGGGAACACAACTCTAAAGCGGGTCAATATTCGTCAGCCAAGGTACACCGCTCACTCACAGTGAGAGCTGACGGTAGCTATTCGCTCGAGTCTCTTGATGGACTCATTCCGGAGGAGATTGAAGGATTTTAGCTTCTAATTGCGATGGGCCAATTCAAACAGCGATTCTTAAGAAGCTAGACTGGTAGCTGATCGGTATCTATCGCGATTCGCGGTCACTCCGAATACGAATCTAGTCGCAAAAATGTTGGTGAACAAACTTCAGAGTGCCATGGATGAAAAAGCCGATTAGGAGCGCGACAAAACTTTATTGACCGGTACTGGACATCAGTGACCTACTTCCTTCATGTCAAATGAGATGTATATCGCTAACATGTTTAATCTGTAACGCGATATACAGTGTCATTCCGGTAAGGATCAGGTTCTTGAGTGTAATAGTAATAGAGAGAATAAATCAACTTTGTGGTGCTAGTGTGCAAGATATAGGATGTTCAGAGGATGGTTCTGAATTTTTCGAGATGATAATAGAAGAGATGATTGATAACTTCCGATCCTCGTGAAGAGGTGAAATATCTGATCAGACATTAATATTCTTCAAGTAAGAATATGTTCACTTGGAAATACTTCCGAGCACAAAATCTTGGAACATGTTGCAATAAATCCGGATTAAAGATAGATGTCCATTAGCTGACATATGGTTTCGTAATTTACGACTCGTAAAATCCTCTCCCCAATATGTCGTCAATCGTGATGAATTTCATTTAGTGATAACAGTTTAAATATTCTAAAGAAATTGATTGTCGTGAGATACGGACAAACAGACATCTATCCTGAAGAAGAATTTATTTCTATATCAGCTTTGCAACATATGCTGTTCTGTCCACGGCAGTGTGCACTTATACATATCGAACAACAATGGCAGGAGAATCAACATACTGCTGAAGGACGCGTATTACACGAACGGCCAGATTCCGGTCACACTGAACGAAGAGTTGGCGTGATAGTGGAACGGAGTGTTCCCATTAGATCAAGCAGACTTGGTATTTCGGGAATTGCAGATGTCGTAGAGATTCGAGAAGGTGAACAGTATTATCCCATAGAGTATAAAAAAGGTCGGCCGAAATCACACAAGGCGGACGAAGTACAGCTATGTGCACAAGCGATGTGCTTAGAAGAAATGCTTGGTGGTGATGTGCCAGAAGGTGCTCTTTTTTACGGTCGTATACGGCGGCGTAAGGTTGTGCATTTTGATCGGGAGTTACGACAGATCACCGAAGAAACTGTTAAAAACACACGTAAGATGATCGAATCAGGGCAAGTTCCGGCTGCAGAATATGAATCAAGTAAGTGTAGTAAATGCTCACTAATCAATATTTGTCAGCCATGTAGTTCTAAATCTCTAGGTATCATTGACAAGTGGCTTTTTGCGGAAATCGAACATTGAATTAGCTTGATGCGACGACACCTAAACACACTGTACGTAACAAGTGAAGGGGCTTGGCTTCACAAAGACGGTGAGAACGTGGTTGTTAAAGTGAATGGTGATGAATGTGGGCGCGTACCAATACATTTAATAGGTGGAGTCGTTTGTTTTGGTGCCGTAGGCATAACACCGTCGTTGATAGGTTTCTGTTCGGAAAGAGGCGTGGTTGTCTCACTGCTAACTCGAAACGGACGCTTTCTTGCCCGAATTGAAGGACCAGTTACGGGAAATGTGCTTCTACGTCGTCACCAGTATCTTTCTGCAGATAATTCACAGTGTTCTGCACTCATTTCACGAAATTTAGTGACGGGGAAATTACTGAATAGTCGAAACGTTGTCAGACGAGCAATGCGTGACCACAGTGTTAGCATGTCGCCTGAAAAATATTCACGGCTTCAAGAATGTAACAATCAGTTGACAGATGCTGCGAGACGATGTGCACATTCAAAAACCACCGATTCGATTCGTGGGATAGAGGGCGAGGCTGCTCGTAACTATTGGAGCATTTTCAATGACTTGTTGCTAATAGACGACGAGTACTTCTACTTTAATGGACGTTCACGGCGTCCTCCGTTGAATGCTGTTAATGCACTACTGTCTTTTTTATATACACTCTTGGTGCATGACTACCGTTCTGCATTAGAGACCGTCGGATTGGATACAGCAGTGGGTTTTTTGCATCGAGTACGACCTGGTCGACCTAGTCTTGCGCTTGATCTCATGGAAGAATTACGACCAGTTCTGGCAGAGAGACTTGTTCTATCACTGATCAACCGAAAGCAACTAATGTCCCGGGATTTCAGAACTGCGGTAAGCGGTGCGGTTACATTGACTGATGACGCACGCAAAACGGTTCTAGAAGCATATCAACAGCGTAAGACAAACGAACTTACGCATCCCTTCCTCAACGAGAAAACTACTCTAGGACTCGTACCATTCATTCAGGCTACTTTGATGGCAAGAAAATTGAGGGGAGACCTGGATAGCTATCCACCTTTTGTTTGGAGGTAGGTGGAGAAATGATGATGTTAGTTACGTACGATGTCGCGACACGCGATGCTGCGGGTCGTAGACGTTTACGTCGCGTTGCGCGAGCCTGCAAGAATTGTGGCCAACGAGTGCAATATTCGGTATTCGAGTGTCAAGTAGACCCTGCTCAATGGACGAAGTTACGGTCAGAGTTGATAAAGGAAATTGATAAAAAAGAGGATAGCCTGCGATTCTACAGACTCGGAGCTAATTGGCGCCCTCGCGTTGAACATGTTGGAGTCAATACATCATATGATCCAGAAGGCTCTCTGATTTTTTAGTGGTCTGCGAACCTGTAGTGATCGTGAAACGAGCAGAGGTTTCGCATTGTAGTTTTAGCTATTGATTCATTTAATTTTTTTGCCTAAACAGATAAACTCTCTACATTGAGGCCATTGATTTATTGTGGTGTTCGCAGAATCAGCGTAATTTTTTATTCTTTAACAATTAGATATACTGACGGGCTTCGCACCTTCACGGGTGCGTGGATTGAAACAATTATACGCCTCCGAGTGCCGCAACCCGCGTCGTCTTCGCACCTTCACGGGTGCGTGGATTGAAACACGCACCGCCGCCTCGGTAAACAACGTGCCGGCGCTTCGCACCTTCACGGGTGCGTGGATTGAAACCACGTACACCGTCCATCCGTTGTAAATCAACGTTCTTCGCACCTTCACGGGTGCGTGGATTGAAACGTTTCGCGTGGAGCGCGTTTAACGCGGCCAAACGCTTCGCACCTTCACGGGTGCGTGGATTGAAACTGCTTGACGATAGGAAATCCGCCTCCAATGCTCAGCTTCGCACCTTCACGGGTGCGTGGATTGAAACTGATCCAACAGAGGGGGCGTTAGATGGGCTTTTCTTCGCACCTTCACGGGTGCGTGGATTGAAACTCCCGACACTCTCTAATCTGACACAGCGAAATAACTTCGCACCTTCACGGGTGCGTGGATTGAAACCAGTCCCGCTCGTCCAGCCTGACCTCCTCCGTCCTTCGCACCTTCACGGGTGCGTGGATTGAAACCCGGTGGTCGCCCGGATGTCCCCGGCCAAGGACGACTTCGCACCTTCACGGGTGCGTGGATTGAAACGATCGTATTTCCGCCGACTGGGCCGACCACCCAGCGGCACTTCGCACCTTCACGGGTGCGTGGATTGAAACGATCTGCCGATACACACAAGCAACAAGCACCGAACCTTCGCACCTTCACGGGTGCGTGGATTGAAACTGTCCAAAATTCGCACCTGTATCAGGTCAGCACTTCTTCGCACCTTCACGGGTGCGTGGATTGAAACCATTAATCGTCGTCGGGATATCCGCGGCGTATAACTTCGCACCTTCACGGGTGCGTGGATTGAAACAATCTACTTGCTAACCAGTTGGGCCCAGAACTCAACTTCGCACCTTCACGGGTGCGTGGATTGAAACAATCTACTTGCTAACCAGTTGGGCCCAGAACTCAACTTCGCACCTTCACGGGTGCGTGGATTGAAACCATTAACGCACACCCACCACACGCTTACGGCGTACTTCGCACCTTCACGGGTGCGTGGATTGAAACATGTCGTCGTGATGTTCAAGTCGTACAACTGGCAGCTTCGCACCTTCACGGGTGCGTGGATTGAAACCCGTTTCGCTAGATAATGTGCGCATAGAATCGGTCTTCGCACCTTCACGGGTGCGTGGATTGAAACTCCTTGTGTGTGGCATTTCCCGACAACGTCACGTCTTCGCACCTTCACGGGTGCGTGGATTGAAACCGTAACCGGTGTATTCCAAATCCAGATCGTTTATCTTCGCACCTTCACGGGTGCGTGGATTGAAACCCATTATCCGCCCGCCCTCCACCGTGGGTCAGGAACTTCGCACCTTCACGGGTGCGTGGATTGAAACTTGTTCGCGCCCGTGTCGGCCACGTCCAGCCCGGCTTCGCACCTTCACGGGTGCGTGGATTGAAACCGATATTGACTTCCGACGTCCGGGTCTGCTGGGATCTTCGCACCTTCACGGGTGCGTGGATTGAAACCCGGCCCGGTACGCGCCGCCGTCAAAATCCAGCAGCTTCGCACCTTCACGGGTGCGTGGATTGAAACGAACCTTGTCCCGCCGCCTCCGTGCATCTCGATCTTCGCACCTTCACGGGTGCGTGGATTGAAACTGCTTTAGGAGCACGTCAACGAACCACGTGCCGGCTTCGCACCTTCACGGGTGCGTGGATTGAAACAGGCCGGTTTCATCCGCCACATGACGGGCCGGTCCCGCCTTCGCACCTTCACGGGTGCGTGGATTGAAACAGGCCGCGCTTTACCAGCTGGTGCTGGACCGGGCTTCGCACCTTCACGGGTGCGTGGATTGAAACGTCTCCCTCCAAATCCTGATGGCCCAAACCAGCCGCACTCCTTCGCACCTTCACGGGTGCGTGGATTGAAACGTCTCTCCCCTACTGCGAGTGGCGACCAGACTACTTCGCACCTTCACGGGTGCGTGGATTGAAACGCTTTCCGGGCTTCCAGACCGTTGAACGCTTTGCCTTCGCACCTTCACGGGTGCGTGGATTGAAACCTTCCCGCCTTCCACCAAGTCTTCACGGACAATGACCTTCGCACCTTCACGGGTGCGTGGATTGAAACTCGTCAAATCCCCACACTTGATCATCTTCGCCTTCTTCGCACCTTCACGGGTGCGTGGATTGAAACTGGGACAAGACTGACACGAAGACGGATATGTGTGCTTCGCACCTTCACGGGTGCGTGGATTGAAACCGTGCCAAACAGCGTCGTCACCCGCGCCGCGGGCTTCGCACCTTCACGGGTGCGTGGATTGAAACCGGCTCACCAGCACGAGAACGGCGGCGGCTGGGCTTCGCACCTTCACGGGTGCGTGGATTGAAACTCGGTCTTGAGCTCGCGGAACATCACGCGCCCCCACTTCGCACCTTCACGGGTGCGTGGATTGAAACGCCACGTCCTCGATCGCCTCGTCGCTCGCTATCGCCTTCGCACCTTCACGGGTGCGTGGATTGAAACGAAAAGACGTCGTCCTGGTCGCGCATATGGACGACTTCGCACCTTCACGGGTGCGTGGATTGAAACGACGCGTGGGAGCTGATCCGCGTGGATCTTGGTCTTCGCACCTTCACGGGTGCGTGGATTGAAACTCCGTCAGTACGGAAACCGGTGAATCCGGATATGCTTCGCACCTTCACGGGTGCGTGGATTGAAACTCGTTCCACCTCCGCGCCCAGGAACGGCGGGAGCTTCGCACCTTCACGGGTGCGTGGATTGAAACTCTGCATTTATGTCGACGACCAAGGTACCCTCGACTTCGCACCTTCACGGGTGCGTGGATTGAAACTTCATTGACAGTCCCTTGATCCATCCCATAGACCTCTTCGCACCTTCACGGGTGCGTGGATTGAAACCATAACTTGATGGATGATAAATGGGTTCCGTTTTCCTTCGCACCTTCACGGGTGCGTGGATTGAAACACCCCGGAACTTCGACTTGTTCCCTTTACTCTCACTTCGCACCTTCACGGGTGCGTGGATTGAAACATCCAAGAGAATGACATTATCAAAATCATAATTTCTTCGCACCTTCACGGGTGCGTGGATTGAAACCGGAGTTGCTATCCGACCCGTCAAAACGTGTTGGCTTCGCACCTTCACGGGTGCGTGGATTGAAACTGGACCGTGCTTCGGAATCCCACCACCAGTAGCCCTTCGCACCTTCACGGGTGCGTGGATTGAAACTCAATACAGCATAGACCCTATCGAATGCGATGCGGCTTCGCACCTTCACGGGTGCGTGGATTGAAACGCTTTCCGGGCTTCCAGACCGTTGAACGCTTTGCCTTCGCACCTTCACGGGTGCGTGGATTGAAACCTCGAATTTTGATCCTGCCCTAAGCCGAGAAATCCTTCGCACCTTCACGGGTGCGTGGATTGAAACTCATCATCCCTTAACAAACCCCAGAAGCCAACGCCTTCGCACCTTCACGGGTGCGTGGATTGAAACCCGAACACCACCGCCGAGAGGGCACTACCGTTACCTCTTCGCACCTTCACGGGTGCGTGGATTGAAACTCTTTGCTTGTTTCAGCCAGTCGAACCGTTTGTCTTCGCACCTTCACGGGTGCGTGGATTGAAACACTAACATAATTTGCTCTCTCTCTAAATATAATGCTTCGCACCTTCACGGGTGCGTGGATTGAAACGACTCGGCCGAACAAGCTATTTCGCATCATTGCCGCTTCGCACCTTCACGGGTGCGTGGATTGAAACATCTCCGCGAGGTTGCGTAATTTTCCCGACGTATTCTTCGCACCTTCACGGGTGCGTGGATTGAAACCATTAACGAACGCCCACCACACGCTTACGGCGTCTTCGCACCTTCACGGGTGCGTGGATTGAAACAAATTTTCGACCTATTCGGCGTATGTGGCGGAAGCTTCGCACCTTCACGGGTGCGTGGATTGAAACCTCAGTCTCACTAGCGACATAAAACACTTCGGGCGCTTCGCACCTTCACGGGCGCGTGGATTGAAACAAGTCTATATCTGGAACTGCTATAACGATAGCTGCTTCGCACCTTCACGGGTGCGTGGATTGAAACAAAATCCTAGTGCTACTTCTGATTGCGCGGGTATCTTCGCACCTTCACGGGTGCGTGGATTGAAACCAAAACATCTAGGGATTTTATACCCTGCGATAACTTCGCACCTTCACGGGTGCGTGGATTGAAACATTAGCGGTATTCACTATTTGAGAGAGATTTTTACTTCGCACCTTCACGGGTGCGTGGATTGAAACACGTTCAAATAAGACAATTTCGTTCATAAAAACCTCTTCGCACCTTCACGGGTGCGTGGATTGAAACATTAGTTGCATTCATTCATTTAAGAGAGATTTATCTTCGCACCTTCACGGGTGCGTGGATTGAAACTCCTTCTCACCGAGTTCCTTGACAAGAAAGGTCAACTTCGCACCTTCACGGGTGCGTGGATTGAAACCGGACCATAGACGCCCATACGCCGGCCCTCTTGACTTCGCACCTTCACGGGTGCGTGGATTGAAACATCTGCCTCAGCGTCGAAAAGTTAACCCCCGAACTTCGCACCTTCACGGGTGCGTGGATTGAAACTATGTTATCTGTCCCCCATAGAGGGTGGAGGCGACTTCGCACCTTCACGGGTGCGTGGATTGAAACTGGATTCTGAGTGGCACGGCACAAGGTTTGAAATCTTCGCACCTTCACGGGTGCGTGGATTGAAACTGGATTCTGAGTGGCACGGCACAAGGTTTGAAATCTTCGCACCTTCACGGGTGCGTGGATTGAAACTGGATTCTGAGTGGCACGGCACAAGGTTTGAAATCTTCGCACCTTCACGGGTGCGTGGATTGAAACTGGATTCTGAGTGGCACGGCACAAGGTTTGAAATCTTCGCACCTTCACGGGTGCGTGGATTGAAACTGGATTCTGAGTGGCACGGCACAAGGTTTGAAATCTTCGCACCTTCACGGGTGCGTGGATTGAAACACGTTGTCAACATTTCTCAACAAAATCACGTGAACTTCGCACCTTCACGGGTGCGTGGATTGAAACCCTGTGTTATAGTCTAGGCCGACCTGGGGGGTTTCTTCGCACCTTCACGGGTGCGTGGATTGAAACAGGCGCGATTCCAGCTCCCCGCGCCGCGTACCAGCTTCGCACCTTCACGGGTGCGTGGATTGAAACGATATCCGCTTTGGTCAATGCCGAACCGTTTGCGACTTCGCACCTTCACGGGTGCGTGGATTGAAACCCAGATCATTGACATTCCCCCCAGCTTTCCGCACGGCTTCGCACCTTCACGGGTGCGTGGATTGAAACGTGACTCTCAATACTGATATCTTGCCAACCTGTCCTTCGCACCTTCACGGGTGCGTGGATTGAAACGATATCCGCTTTGGTCAATGCCGAACCGTTTGCGACTTCGCACCTTCACGGGTGCGTGGATTGAAACCCAGATCATTGACATTCCCCCCAGCTTTCCGCACGGCTTCGCACCTTCACGGGTGCGTGGATTGAAACGCTACTGGTATGTGTGGGAGGTTACGAAGATCGGCTTCGCACCTTCACGGGTGCGTGGATTGAAACCCGCACACGTGTTAGACGCTGGATCAACGGTACAACTTCGCACCTTCACGGGTGCGTGGATTGAAACAATACGTCTCCGTACATCGACGCAAATTAACGCTCTTCGCACCTTCACGGGTGCGTGGATTGAAACAGCTGTGACAGTAAAATATTAGCCGTGTATTTGGCTTCGCACCTTCACGGGTGCGTGGATTGAAACCGTATTACTCTGTCGGGCTGGCTAGGTGCTTGCCCTTCGCACCTTCACGGGTGCGTGGATTGAAACAATCATCATCTAACTCCACAGGAACAGAAATAGGCTTCGCACCTTCACGGGTGCGTGGATTGAAACATCATTGGTAGCCAATACCCTCAAATAGTACCTCTTCGCACCTTCACGGGTGCGTGGATTGAAACTTTGTCGAGGACTACCGGATTGGGGTTTAGAGAAATCAAAGAAATGCTCACCCATCTTTTGAACACACTGCCAGTATCCAGACATTTGCTTACTGGAAATTACTGGCCTGAACCACGGATCATGGGCGAAATACGGACGTGGGAACCCTGATTACCGCTCCAAACCGAAAAACAGACCCATCTCGCACCACTCATGCAATATCCGGGCTATACCTCTCTTTCCCCGCATCCGTGATCAGAAAAGGTGAGATTCTCTCGCTTGTACGGGGAGCAAGGCCATGGAAAATCAAAGTGTTATGGGGCTGAAGATTGCTCACGTGCTGCGAGAGCCTGGTATCGCTCCGACCTTTCAGTATCTTCAAGTCATCACCGGAAGGGTGAAGAAGGTCCGTAAGTTTTATGATCAATTCTCGGATGACTTCAGTACCTACGATGGTCCTGGCCGAGATCAGTACGCGGAGATGACTAACGAAGATTTCTAAAACGGAATAGCATGGAGCAGATGATGCGAGAGATTAGAGTGCGGAACCGTCCCATCCGTAGCCGACGTTCATTGTACGGACCGATGACGAAACCACTTCGCAAACCCTAAACTAGAACGGAGTACTACACTCCCATGGAGTAATTACAATCTTGGCGTATTAAAAACGAATTTTAATAAAATCGTCTCTTAATATGATACTCTAAGCGATCTCCTGCTTATATTCGTACAACCTTTTCTTCTCAAGGAACGATTTTGCCGTATTCGTTCTTTAAAAAACCTCTAAGGAACGTTGTCGTTCCTTACGACCTTGCGAATCGGCCTCACAGTCGTCTAGGCCAACGTATAGCAGTCTCTTCCTCCGGTGAATCGTTTGATGCCTTTATTCCCGCACCGCTACCACCGGAACCGAGCATTTGCACTGATGGATTGGTGAACCTGCTAGATCGGGCAAATCAAGGACTTGGAAGATTGGACGGACTTACTTCAATACTGCCGGATGTATCCTTCTTGATATTTATGTACGCTAGAAAGGAGGCGCTGCTCTCGTCGCAAATCGAAGGGACACAATCATCCTTGTCCGATCTGCTGCTGTTCGAGTGGGCGGAAACCTCTGGTTTTCCGCCCCACGACGTAGAAGAAGTTTTGAACTACGTCAATGCGCTTGATCATGGACTCAACCGCACCAGAGAAAACGTACCGTTTTCTATGCGGTTAATCCGGGAAATGCATAAGATACTGCTTTCAAGCGGACGAGGCGAAAACCAGCAGGCGGGGGAGTTCAGACGGTCGCAGAACTGGATAGGTGGAACGCGCCCAGGTAACGCAAAATACGTTCCACCACCGTCCAACATGGTCACGGATTTGATGTCAGAACTAGAAAGATTTTATCACGACGAGAAGGTCAACCTTTCGATACTGATCAAGATCGGGTTAATTCACGTTCAGTTCGAGTCCATTCATCCATTTTTGGATGGTAACGGTCGATTGGGTCGTTTGCTTATTACGCTCCTGCTATGTATGGAAGGCGTGCTGGCACAGCCGCTACTCTACCTGAGTCTGTACTTTAAATCACAGCGCGACGAGTACTACGAGCGTCTTCAAAACGTACATGACAAAGGTGATTGGGAGGCATGGTTGAAGTTCTACCTGACGGGAATCGAACACACGTCAGACCAGGCCGTGAACGCGGCTCATGAGATCATCGCTTTGTTTCATCAAGACGGGGTCAGTATTGGAAAGAGCGGGGGCTACGCCACTAATACGTTGCGGTTGCATCAATTACTCATGCGCAATCCTATCACTGACGCGACAACGGCTCGGAAAGCATTGGGCATATCCGCACCAGCGGCTCGCAGGGCACTGGAGAGACTGGAAAACTTGGAAGTCGTACGCGAAATTACGGGAAAACAACGTAAGCGCATATACGCCTACGAAAAGTATCTGGGTATCTTGGAGCGGGGAACGGATCCCATTCCAGTCAGATGATTCAAAAGTGAACTATTAACTTAAGTGTACAGCATATTTAAGTCTGCTATTCATTTAAAAGTTTTCAGCGAAGACTTGGATTCCGACATCGAAGAGTATCTGGCACACTACGGCTGTGCTGGCCTATATGGCTAATACCCCGTCATTCCGGTCGGCTGTTTTCGTGCGATCTTCATAGCAAACAGATTGCTTGGATTGTTGATGAGTGATTTCAAGTCCTTCTTTTTCAATTCCACCCCATCGTTATACGTCCTTTAATATCCGATTCGTTTATCATATCAGGTGCGCCAAATACTATTCCAACATCTGACACTATAAACAATACACTGTAGCGGTGTTCCAGCTGCGTCTTCCCTCGCCTAATTTGTACATCAATTTAATGTTGGTCGACCCACCAGTGAATGCTCCCTTAACCGACATAAGTCCCGTCGGCGTCTTCCCTCGCCGGCCAGCACGAAAATCTTATTACCGCACGCTTTCTGCAGCTACTTCGATTGTATCTCAAGAAAAAATATACAATTTGGAAAGTTATCCACAATTAAGCATAACATGACTATTTTCTTGGGAGTACAATAGTATGTTGATCCTAATGCGCAGCCCGCGACAGGCTCATAGTACAATGCTATGAAAGCGACAACGAATGACAGACTACTTCACCGACTACCACTTTAATTTGCTCAGTCAATGGAAGGGTAAACGCTACGACACATCGAAACCGGAGCATAGGACAGCATATGACGAACTTAAGGAGGCTTACTCGGTCACCAAAAAGTGGGCCCATGAGGTAAAAGACAGATTATTCCCCTCCGGAAAGGTCAAGATCATCAGAAAGCCGACGAGTCAAGGTCAGTCATTCGAGGCTTACAACTGGGCCCGCATCTATCCCGACAAGGATTCACCGGATGAGCTGGCCTACACTGTCGGTATCAATGAATCGTATGGGTTTGAAGTCAAGATCGATACCGTCGGACTTGACGAGCACAATCCAGTGCGTAAAACCTATCTTAAGCTGCGCGGTGATTACGATAATTCCTCTCCAATCGTCACATTGCTTTCAAAGGATGAAGGCCTGAAAAAAACGCTTCCAGAACTCGTCGAGTGGACGGTCCAGGCCATTCACGGTTTCGAGCTCAAATACCACGAAGTAGCAGACCACTTGGGGATAGAGATGCATGGTGGCGAGAATCTGCCGAAGCGTTTCGACGGGTTGAAGGGCCTTCCTATCAACCTCAACCGCATCTACTACGGTCCGCCCGGAACAGGCAAGACCTACGAGTTATACAATCTGCTGAAGAGACACTATCAACAAGAGAATGCAAAGCGCTATACCTTCGTCACCTTCCATCAATCCTACGGCTACGAGGAGTTCGTGGAGGGCCTGCGGCCGGTACTTGATGAGAGTGTCAACTCTGGACAAGTTCGCTACGAAATCCGTGCGGGTGCATTCAAGAGACTCTGTGAGAGGGCGCGCAAGGAGCCAGACTATCGCTTTGCCCTGATCGTCGATGAGATCAATCGCGGCAATATCAGCAAAATCTTCGGAGAGCTGATTACGCTCATCGAACCCGATAAGCGTGAGCATTCCAGGCACTCTCTGGAAGTGACGCTGCCGTATTCTGGTGAAACTTTTTCGGTGCCGGCCAACGTCGACATTATCGGTACGATGAACACAGCGGATCGGTCCCTAGCACTGCTGGACACCGCCCTTCGTCGTAGGTTCGAATTTGTGCCCATGATGCCGAATGCAAGCGATACGTCCGAAGCACCTCTTGGCGGCCTCCGAGTGATGGTCGAGGAACAGGTGATCAATATTCCGAAGATGTTATTGGTGATCAATCAACGCATTGAAGCCCTCTATAACCGTGACCACTGCATCGGACATGCGTACTTCACTGCCTTGAAGGAGATCAATGACGGCCCCGAACGGATGAGGACTTTGGAGCAGATATTCCGGAGAAAGGTCGTGCCCTTACTGGAGGAATATTTCTTCGAGGACTGGGAAAAGATTCGGCTTGTATTGGCGGACAACACAAAAGCAAAACCCGCCTGCTTTATCCTCGAAGATACTGCGCATGAAGACGATCTGAATCGTCTTTTCGGCAGCGATCATGACCTCAACAAAGACACTACGAAGCATCTCTACACAGTTCAGGAAGACGCTTTCCGAAACCCGCAGGCGTACATTGGCATCTACGATACGCCATGATCGGCAGCTTGCGGGATGAAGGACATAACGATCTACGAATTCGATGCGCTGTGCCCGGCGCGGTCGGATTTCTCGGGGAGCCAGACGCTGCGGACCGTCCCCGCAAATATTTACGAATGGCTTGAGAAGCAATGTCGGGAACTTGCGGACAGTAAGAACGCAACTTGGCTCCGGTTTACACGTCACCATGGCCGCCCCGCCGTGCAGGTCACAAGTTTTGTCGGTGTCGTTCGAATGCCGGATGGAAGTCAGATTGAGGTGCTGCCTAAAGTCGGAAAGGCCATAGCTGGCGGGGATATTGAGGCTAGGCGGTTGCTGATCGACATGCTCCGATGCCTCCCGAATTTTCGACACGTTCAGATCGATAGTGCCAATCTCCTGGCGGCACGGATGCCCTTGCTGGAGGTCTTCATCGCGGAGTTTCTGCGAGCAGTTGAGCGTGTTGTCAAGAACGGCCTGCGTCACGACTACACCAGCTTGCAGGAGAATGTGCTGGCACTACGCGGCAAGCTTCTGACAGGCCCGCACTTGCGGCGGAACATGTTTCGTGTGGAACGTTTTTTCACCGAGCACGATGAGTTCTCAGCAAACCAGCCGGAAAATCGTCTGCTTCACGCGGCACTCCGTCGAGTTCTGTTGTGGTCTGCATCGCCGACCAATCAGCGATTGGCGCGCGAGTTGAGCTGCGTATTCGCGGATATTCCCATATCCCAGACTTCTCCGGCGTTGGATTTCCAGGGCATAAAGCGCAACCGGACCATGAACTATTACGGTGATGCGCTGAACTGGGCTCGCCTGATTCTTGCGGATGTGTCGCCCCTGACCGGGTCTGGTCGTCACCGTGCTCCTTCGCTTTTGTTCCCCATGGAATCTGTGTTCGAAGCGTTCGTAGCCAAGCACCTGGCACTGCAGGTACGTAGACCTCTAATCATCAAGATGCAAAGTCATAGCCGCTGTCTAGTTCGCCATAAGGGGGAGGAATGGTTCCGACTGAAGCCGGATATTTTGATTCGCGATGGCAATGACAAGCGAAATCGACTAGTGCTCGACACGAAGTGGAAGCTGCTGGACAGCCGGAAGTCAAATTCAAAGGACAAATATGGTCTATCCCAAAGCGATTTCTACCAGTTGCAGGCCTACGGGCTGAGCTACCTCAACTGCCCGAGGGATGTGGCACTGGTTTATCCTGGGACAGACGAATTTGATCAGCCTTTGCCGGTATTCCAGTTTCCGAAGACTGATGGTTTGCGGTTATGGGTACTGCCGTTCTGCCTGAAATCCAAATTGTTGCAAATTCCGTCGGATTCAGCATTTTCAGAGATTTTCCGCAGCGAGACAAACCACTGATTTTGGTATTGAGTGCGCGAGTACTTCAATTGTTGCGTCTCGGCCTTAGCTGGATACCTCTACCTACTGCCGTTTTGACGAATCATATTCGATATTCGATATAAGTACATGATTTTTAATGATGTAAGGATTATTTGCTTTGGATAAATAGAGGCGTCCATAATGTATTGTGCACTTAAGTTAATAATTTCCATTCAAAACGGGTCTCAATTGAAGGCATTGGTAGTACGTTTTGCAAGCAATTTGATCTGGCAACATCTGGCAACATCTGTTGTCTTCGGTGCTTGGTAGAAATCATCGCGACTACACCAAATTCATGCTTCTGCTTGAGTTGAATGCGATTATAAGTTCCTTGACTCCATCTTTGGCTTCCTTTTGAGACATGCCACCTTCCCTCAAAGTCACGTACATAGCTAACACCTTGTTTAGCTTAACAAATTCAGATGAATGTACGTACGGTGACGACAAGGACACTATCGAATATATATTCTCTGTAAATTGAAGGGGCGATTCATCTCTGCCTAAACCAGCCTCCTTAATGTGTTTATGGATTGTAAATAGCATGTCGGAAACGAAGCTATCCGTATCGACATCTGAACACAGGTCCCTTAATCTCGGCAGAATGAAGGCGTACCGCCTCTCTATTGCTTTAAATTCTCCCCAAGGGCCATCAGTAATGACGGCCATGTTATACGCTGCCGTGTTTTCCGACTCCTGCGCTGAAGACGACATGGTCGATGCAGCAACTAGTACGAACAGAACTGGTTTAGTGTTATTTGCGATCATGGCTTCCTCTCCATTTTTATGAGGCGGCACCACAAAGGCATGGTGCCGGGCCGTTTGCAAGCAACACGCGTAACTGGTGATGATCCCGTCTATTTACCGTTGAACCGCTCTTGTATTCAGTGGGTAACCCGGCGAAGGAGTTACGCGTCGATGTTGTTTGCAGTGGAGGTTGTACTAAAAAGCGCACAATTTCAATTACACGAAAACAGTCAGGATGCTATAATTCAATCTCAGACAATCTAGAGGTGATAAATGGGTATACCCCCCATTTCTGGCGGAGAGTCAGTGGAGAAAGCAATGGATCAGATGACGTTTAGTATCCATGTAAGAGTGTGTCCGGAAACATCAGTATTTATAGGCTCCAGCGAAGATATTCCGGGTGTCTGTTTAGAAACCGAGACCTTTGGAAAAATGAAAGAATCTATTTATACCATCGTACCGGAGATCCTGAAGCACAACCTTCATATCAAAGATGAAGACCTGAAGCGTGTTGTGTTGCAAGTGTTTTATACGAAGCAAACCCTACCCTGTCAACCAAGGTTTCTAATCGAAGACAGTCGAATCGGAGGTATTGCGTAAAGGGGAAGATATATTGGCAGGCGATGAAAAACACATCAAGAAAAAATTGCGAGAAGTTGGATGGAAGAGGTGCCGCCAGCCTCTAGGGAGTCATGAAATTTGGAATCATCCGACCGACCCAAAGGAACTTTCTGTTCCTTCCAAGATTAAAAGCCGTCATACGGCAAACGAAATTTTGAAGCAGGCAGGGTTCCCTAAAGAGTTCTAATCAGCAATGCCCCGTATAGTTTTAATTTAGACCTGGTGTCGGTCTTTCCGTGTTTTGGTACGGGAAATCGGCGTTTTCAGGCGTTCCACACAGTATTTCGTCGTGCATTGAGACGGATTCCGGGTACCGATATTGCCTCCATTATTGTGAAACCAAATCCGGAAAGCCCAGACTAATAGCGGAGTTTAGGCTATACGGGGAATTGCTGGCTTAACCCCGTCGTAAAACGGGTCGTCCCCCCCCCCCCCAGACACCAATTAGCTGAAACACTCTTCCAAGCAAAGAAAACTCAGTTTGTTTGGATTTCGGGGAAACGACAAAACGGCGTTGATTAACCAGATGGAACGGCAATTTCACCCGAATCGTCGTTGTGCAAGAGAAAACCTAATAAAGATATTGTAATTATATACAGTATAAATTGCTTTCGATTGAAGGAATGATGTCCTCGAATCCCAAAACGGAGCAATCTTTTGCGCTGTCACTTCAAAAAAGTTATCGCGGTTTCCATACTGTCGGTTTCACTCATCTCGCTCAACGCCGACTCCGAAACTGAACGGGAAGCTCTAACGCGGCTTGTTCAGGAACTGCAACTTCTAATACCTATCGTGGACCGCGCGGAACGACATGCTGGTCCCCAGCGGCGAGTTCGATTTCGATACGACTGGCTGCGTAAAGACTTGGAGCGCGTGAGCACCGGAATCCGCGATTATCTCGAAGATTCGCGTCTGGAACCTCGAGTGGTCGAACCCCTACGCGGCGAGTACCAGCGGTGACCTCACAGCAGGAAGCGGCTTTTCAGGCGGGCTCGGGTTTCTCTTCCAGCGTCGTGCTAACCACCATTGCCAGCACCGTGCTTACCTTGACTTTCATTTGGGTAGCGTGGCTGGCACTCGGATCGTTTCGAGCATGGTACGAAGGTCATCTAGAAACCTTCGATCTGCTGTGGCACATCATACGCGCCTGCATCGTGCTAGCCGTTCTCGGTTTCTACGTCCGATAGCCCCGGATATCGTTTTCATCAATCAAGAGGAGATTCATGAACCTTTCTTATATTTTTAACTGGATATATATCCACCTTATTTGGTCAGTGGATGTGGCGTTACCGACTCCCGTTGCACCCAGCACCAGTCCTGCATCAGGCAATTGGATCGCCTTGATATCGGGATATATCAAAGACGGTTCTCTCGTGTTAGGGCTGGCCATCGCCGCGGTTGGGTTTCTCTGGGTGGCCTACGTCGGCTTTGCAAAGTTCAACGAAGCGCGACAAGGAAAAGCCGAGTGGGCCGAAGTGGGCGTACTCGCCGTTGTCGGCGCCGTCGTATTAATCTTCGCCAGCTATCTGCTGACCGAAGCATCCAAAGTGTTCTGATCAATGGCCTACGACTTGGACGAACGACTCCCGGACCGCTTGAATGCGGAGCCGGCCATATTTAAAGGCTGTTCAACCACTGAATTGGGTCTTATCGCGTCAGGCGCAACGCTACTCTGGCTGCCCCTAAGCCTACTCATAACGTTATTGCTTGGCGTCTTTACGATGGGGTTCGGACTTGCCGGAGTAGGCGTGGTTGCTACCGTCGTCGCGGGAGCGGGAGTCTTTCAGCGAGTGAAACGCGGACGACCAGACGGCTATTACCAAATTCGAGCCATGATCTGGTTATCGCAAAAAGGCCTGTGCACTTGTCCATACGTATTGCGTTCCGGAACCTGGGACCTTGGGAGGACTAACAGTGAGTCGCTATAGATACGCCGTTGACCAAGAGCGCGCGATGGTGCGTACTCTTTGGATCGTCATCGGAGGTTTGATGATGCTGACGCTGGTGCTTGGGTTCGGTTTGCTGACTGCCCCAGACCGCTTGGTTGTGCACATTCCTCCAGATCTTCGATCCGGTGCCCAATTCGATGCGGGCACCGTGGGTCCGGAAAACGTCTATTCATTTTCCTATTACATCTTCCAGCAATTGAATCATTGGTCAGAAGATGGAGCCAATGACTACGGCAAAGCGATATTCGTGCTTTCTCCGTACCTCACGCCGCAGTTTCGGGCATCGTTGATTGCCGACATGGAACTTAAAGCGAAGCAGGGCGAGTTAACGAATCGCGTTCGTAGTCTGCAAGAAAGACCAGGGGCGCGATACGAAGAACGGCGGGTCGACGTCGCAAACGACTCATGGGTCGTCTGGCTGGATTTCCTGCTACGGGAGACGGTGCACGGCATGGTCGTCAAAGAAGCCATGATTCGCTACCCACTACGCGTAGTGCGATACAAAATCGATCCGGAATCCAACCCCTGGGGATTGGCACTGGACGGCTTTGCGGGAGGCGGCCCGCATCGATTAGATGCACTGACCTCACCGGGTGGAGAGGTGTCCGATGAATCGACCTGATTTTCGAAATATCGGCGAAATCGCCGTCATCAGCCTGGTATTCGTGATCTCGACGCCGCTGATAGCCCAAGCAACCCAAACAGTGGAAGAAGTCTTATGGCACCAAACACCCATTCCAATCCAGCTCACCGTCGATAGTGAGCGAATCGTGACGTTTCCAGACCAAGTTCATGTAGGTATTCCCAGTACTTTGCAATCCATGCTTCGCGCTCAGTCGTCCGAAAACGTCGTTTATCTCCTGGCTAACACTCCTTTTGATCTGCATCGTCTCGTTGTCAAGAATACTGAAACTGGTACTGTGTATCTTTTGGACGTATCGGCAAGTACATTGCCGACTCGCGATTCGATTATCAAAGTCGTATCGCATGCGAACAAACCCTCTCGAGCCTATCGCGAGCGGCAACCACACAACATGGTTCGGCTCACCAGATTCGCGGCGCAACGGGCGTTTGCCCCATCTCGTCTCCAAAAAAATCTCCACGGCTTGATCCCGCTGGAACTGCCTGAAAAGACCATACCCCTTATACGCGGATATGCAGTCGAATCCGTGCCGCTGGCGTCGTGGCGATCCGGAAATCGCTATCTGACGGTCGTTCGGATTACCAATCGTTCGTCGCACGCGCTCACCTTGAAACCAAGCCTGCTCCGCGGCCGGTGGCTTGCTGCAACTTTCCATCACAACCGTTTGCTGGACGTATCAAGCGATGCCAACTTCACGCTGGTATATCTCATATCAGAAAAACCTTTTATGGAAAGTCTCTGAGATGATGAAATTGCTACTTTCCAACCGACTGGCGGCTTTGGTGGCGGTGATAGTCGTTCTGATGGTGGTATTTCTATTGATTCGATCCTGTTCCACTGGCCAGAATCAGGCAGTGCTACTGGAGGCCGTGCCTTTGGCCCCGATGCCAGACGCCGATACCCCCATCGATACGATCAAGACGCTGACCGCCAAAGTCGCTGACATGATCGCTGAGATGGAAGCTCTGCGACTGAGCAATGACCATCTCCGCGAAGAACGCGACGAGTTGCAGCTGGACCGCACCCGTATTGAGGAATCCATTCAGCAGAAAATCGACCAGGCACTGATACAAAATACAGGAAATGGGCGGCGATTGGATGACGAAGAAATCAGTATCTTGTATGAACTCCAGTCGCGTATAGACCGATTGGACGAAAAATTGGCCGACCCGGGTGGGACTTCAAACTATCCAGTTGATCAGATCAACCAGTCCATACCGAACGCCGCAAGACGTCGGGGTTCGAGTTCCCATCAGATAGTTTGGATTACACCGCTCGGCGGTCAAAACGTGAGTGCGTTTCCATCGTCATCTGATTCATATCCCGAAGACGGTTGGTCGGATTCAACGAGCGGTTCGCGTCCAGTTTTCACGATACCGAAGAATGCCGTGCTGATCGGTGCGGTCGCGTTGACTTCAATGATCGGACGGGTTCCTGTACAGGGGCAGGTGCGCGACCCTATGCCGTTTAAGGTCCTCACGGGTGCTGAAAACCTAAGTGCAAACGGGCTAAGTCTGCCGGAGATTTACGGCATGATCTGGAGCGGAACCGCCGTCGGAGACTGGACCCTGTCATGCGTCAGCGGGTATCTGGAATCAGCAACGTTCGTATTTGCCGACGGCTCAATACAAACGGTTGACGCAGATACTGCCGGCGGCTCCGGCAATTCAAAGGCACTGGCGTGGATTTCCGATCAGTATGGAACTCCGTGCGTACCCGGCGAAAGAAAATCGAATGCCATGTCGCTGCTGCTGGGTCAAACGGGCCTAACGGCTGCACAGGCTGGCGCAGATGCGGCCGCTGGCATGGAGGTTACCAATTTGATCAACTCGAACGGCGGAAGCCGGCAATTAATCACTGGTGGTACAGCGAAATACGTACTTGGCAAAACCCTCGCCGGCGGAACTCAATCAGTAGCGAACTGGATTGCCGCTCGAGCGGCGCAAAATTTCGACGCCGTGTTTGTCCCAGCGGGTCAATCGCTGGTTATCCACGTGGACCGCGAAATGGCGGTCGATTACCAACCGGAGGGAAGAAAACTGCACCATGAATAAGATAGTCCGTATACGCTTTGCAATAATGTCGATCAGTGCCTTGTTCTGCGGGTGCGCCGGTACGCAGCCGACGGTGCAAATAAGCACCGGCCCAACGGTCCAGGAAATTTACGAGGCGCATTTCTCTGGTCAATCAACTAAGAAAATCAGTAACTTGGCAATGAGCAAATCTGATCCGCCAGTATGCAAGCCCAAGGGATCTCCGGGACATAGCCGCATGCAAAACCCCACGTTGCATATGTACGTATATCCGCACTTGCATCCGCAAGAAAATGTCCCCGTTTCAGGATACTACGTCTCCTTTCCAATGTACGAACGAGTCGAATACACGTCCGAGAGCGAAACGACCGAATTCTGCGGTCCGTAAGCGTACGTGCACATATTCAAGCCAAGGAGTGTGAGTACTTACCACCATACCGATAGCTGCTCCGCAGACTTCACTGAAGCGGTAGACAGCCAGTCTGCTAAGCGTCTGTATTCGCGGCCGTCATCTTTTACGGATCTGTTGCCTTGGGTTGAGTATTTGCCCGATAGTCGGAGCTTTCTGCTGGACGACGGTGCGAGTGTTGGTGCGTTTTTAGAATTGATACCAGTGGGAAGTGAAGCGCGCAGCTCCGAATTTTTAGAACAGTTGCGCGACGGTTTGCAGGTCGCACTCACCGACGCATTGCCGGAAGATGACCGGTCACCATGGATCCTGCAAGTTTACGTTCAGGACGAACCGGGACTCCTGGACCTACGGACGCGACTTCGTAATTACGGGACATCGGCAGCCCGCGAAAGCGAGTATTACCAAATATTCGGCAAAGCAGTCGATGAACACTTGGCTCGTTTGGGACAGCCTTCGGGCTTGTTTCATGACACGCAGGTCACCGGCACGCGCTGGAAAGGGCAGGTCCGACGCGTTCGCGTCGTGCTGTATCGACGTGTAGCTCCGCTGGAACGCAAACATTCCTTAAACGAGTTTGAAAAAGAATTGAACGAATGCGTCGCACGATTCGCATCCGCTTTAGAATCGGTCGGAATTAGTACTTCCCGAGGGGAAGGCGCAGATTTCTACCGCTGGATGCTGCCTTGGTTCAATCCAAGACCGGGCGTCTGCAAAGGGACTGGAGATCTATTTCGAGTGTCACCTTATCCCGGCGACCAATCATTGCCGTTCGGTTACGACTTTGCGGAATGCTTGACGCTGTCCCCACCCCGCTCCGAACGGGGGCCGGGCTGCTGGTTTTTCGATAACCTTCCGCACACCATTGTCTCCGTGCTCGGTTTGCGTCGTATCCCGGATGTAGGTGTACTTTCAGCCGAAAAGAGCACCGGCGATCTGGACTTTGCACTGATGGACCGCCTGCCGCCGCACACCGTTTTCGCGATGACGGTGATCGTAAAACCACAGGACGAAGTCCGCAACCATATTGCACGCATCAAGCGATCCGCGGTTGGTGATTCCGCCGATGCGGTGCTGGTCAAAGAGGATGCGCAAGCCGCGGAAAAAGCGGTTGTCCGCGGCGATAAGCTATTTCCAGTCAATCTGGCGTTCTACGTTCGAGCCGAGACTCTCGAGGAAATTAAAACCCATGTAAATCAGATCAGTGCGCTATTGCTCTCAAGTGGACTGCAGCCAATCCTATGGGAATCCGATCAGGTCGCGCTCGATTCCTATCTGCTTAATCTTCCGATGGTGTTCGAGCCAAAAGTTAAGCGTGCAAAGCATCGGACCCGGTTGATGTTTTCGAAACATATCGCCAACTTACTTCCGGTCTACGGACGGTCGCGCGGCACGAACAATCCGGGTATCGTGTTTTTCAATCGCGGTGCGGAACCGATTGAGTTCGATCCATTGAACGCTGCCGATCGAAGCAAAAACGCACATGCGCTGATTCTCGGTCCAACCGGCGCTGGCAAATCGGCAATGCTGGTGTATCTGCTGCAACAGCTTGTCGCCAGACATCGACCGCGCGTCTTCATCATTGAAGCCGGGGGATCATTTTCGCTTTTGGGGCAACACTTCGCGAAATGCGGACTTACGGTAAACCAAGTTACCTTGAAAGCGGGCGTGGACGTGAGTTTGCCGCCTTTTTCAGGTGCAATAGCACTTGCGTGTGACAAGGACCAGTCCCCCGATTCGCTCGGTACGGCGGACGGAGAACTTGGCGAACGAGACCGGCTTGGCGAAATGGAAATCGCCGCCCGAATAATGATCACCGGTGGCGAAGTACGGGAAGTCGAGCGCATGAACAGGGCGGATCGCATGATGATTCGCACGGCGATCTTGCAAGCGGCCCAATCGGTATCCGAATCCGGTAGACGCGACGTCCTGGTTGACGACGTGGCCCATGCGCTACGCGTGCAGTCTCAGCAAGATGGCAGCCCGGATAGCCGCAAGCTCCGCGCACACGAAGTGGCGGACAGCATGTCGCTTTTTTGTTCCGGCATTGCGGGTCATTTTTTCAACCGCGCTGGCACGCCGTGGCCCGAGGTCGATGTCACGATTCTGGAGATGGGGTTGCTCGCGCGGGAAGGCTACGAAGACCAGCTCACGTTGGCGTATCTGTCGCTGATGAATCACATCAACGACCTGGTCGAACGTCATCAAAACGATGAGCGTCCAACATTGGTAGTGACGGACGAAGGGCACATCATTACCACGCACCCGCTGCTAGCGAACTACGTGATCAAAATTACCAAGATGTGGCGTAAATTGGGAGCGTGGTTTTGGATCGCAACGCAAAGCCTGTCGGACTTTCCCGACGCGAGCCGCAAGATGCTGAACATGATGGAGTGGTGGCTTTGTCTGACCACGCCGAAAGAGGAAGTGGATCACATTGAACGATTTCGGGAGATCTCGAGTGCTCAGCGGAAATTATTGTTGTCCACACGAAAAGAACCGGGTAAATACGTTGAAGGCGTATTGCTATCAAACAAGCTCGAAGTATTGTTTCGGAACGTACCGCCTCCGATATCGCTTACGTTAGCGATGACGGAAAAGCAGGAAAAGGCCGAACGATATGCAGTCATGAAAGAACTGGGGTGCGATGAGTTAGCCGCCGCGGAATATATTGCGAAACGCCTCGTAGCAGGTCGTCAGTCCAATCATTATGTAAAGTCCTGAATTTAGGGACTTATATTGTGTCTCTAAATTCTTTGTAACTATCCCATACTAATAGGCTGTAATCATAGACAATTCACAAAATACAGAATCTATGGCGCAGACTGCTCGGGGATTCTTGCCAGCAAAGACAGACTGAAGTTTTACTTGGTTGTAGCTGGTGCGACCTTCGCACCTTTCCTACATTTGTGATCGACGGCACGAACAATTGTCTGCTTAATCCTGCTACGCATAACTTTCTTGAAATTCCTCGATTGTCTCAGAATACGGTCTCCCTTTGATCTAAACGTCGCTGCAGAGCGTTTGAGATAGCTATAGAAGGTCCAACTCCTATAGTCATTCGTCAGATCCCCACGCTTCACCCTGCTGAAACGTTGGCTAAACAACGAGAAGTCGAAAGTATTAAGCAATTGCACAGTGTCTAGCTTAGGGTTCTCCATAACATGCCTTGCACCCTTGACTTTGGCGGCCGCCGAGATTTTACGGTAGAATTTGGAAATCGTACTATCACGTATATAAACTTTTCGGCCGTCATACCTGAAGCCCAGATATTCAAGACCGTTCTTAGCAGGTTCGTTTTGACGCTGCTTGATGTGTTGGTAGGTAAGCTGGTTGTTCCTCTGCTGGAATTTAATTACGCAGGTTTTTTCTTCGTTGATCTGTAATTGATCTCCATGTTCTCGAATTTTGTCAGTAGAGAAACATACAGCGGCATTAGCATCAGCTTCGTCACCCGGCAAGACAACTAAGATGTCGTCGGAGTATCGCATGTATAGACCATCGTATTGCATGGCATATTGATGCATCGAGCAGTCAAACTCCATCAAGTAGAAATTAGCGATAAGATCTGAGATCGGTGCTCCCTGTGGAACACCATAGGGTTCAGTATTCTTTTTGATCAATGACGGATATGCCGGATTGCCGCCACAAATCTTCGCCCGAAAATCTTCTGGTGAGCAAAGTTGTTTCGGCATATCTCGGTAGGTGACCTTAAATTCTTCAATCGTCTTTCCGGCCCGTTCGATTGTGCCTAAGTAGTTCAATCGACGAAAGACCTCCATTTGGTCAACGAACCTATATTTTGTAATGTTTTTGAAGACGGCGTAGTGATCTGGCGGCAACTCGTCGACACCAAGTAAGTCACACCATATCTGCTTGATGAGAGAGTGCTCCAAGTTCTCGAAGTAACTCTTGATGTCAAGCGCAATGGCTACACAATTACCAAGGCGATCAATTTGGTCAAATGCGTCTTTCGCAAAGTCGATGTTACATTTTCCACCAGTTCCATTCGATTTACGGATTTTTCGGTAGGCAATCGGACACTGCGAGATGCCTAAGTTACGCAGCCGCTCCTCGTAATATCCAGCAAGTTTACGTCGATAGTGCGTAAATATGGAAGCATCCCTGCGTGCACCGTATCGGATGGGTCGAGATTTCTCTTCAGGCCTCACGGCATTGGCCGAACGATATAGCCTCCATTTCTCGTGATAGAGGAGAAACGGATAGAATGCGTTCGTTGCAACTCGACCAGGGTCGTTAACCAGCCTCTTAATCTCTCGGATTGAGATAGGTGCGTCGAAATGCGGATAATGCTTCAGATCTTTTGGCGAAATCTCAAGCTCGGTAGTCATACTAAATTTTCGAATGGGAGTGGAACATTGTGCCAACGCACTGGCCCTTGTCATTTCCACTCCCGCTGTTTTGCGATGTGCGTTTAACCAAACATTGTGCTTTACACTATCGTTATTGTCGATTTGACATCAACTTACAAGTCGCTGGTCAACTCTCTAGAAGGAAGTCTGTTTATGAAACTCCCATCTTGGACTGATTGCGCAACATGCTTTGACAGTTTAAACACGTAACTGAATGCTTCTTCAAGCACCATCCCATTTATATGGGGGCGGGATGTTATAATTACAAGCTCTATCAGAACCAGATCCAGACGTTCGTGAATCCTTAAGACCGAGATCTTTGGAGCTTCAAATATTTCGAGCAGTCGAGGAGTTCGTTCCGTTGCTTTAGATCTGCTCAAGAAAATGACGCAAAACGCTCCCTAGACGGCCGGCATCTTGAGTTTCGTATTCCCAGACAATAAGAATCGACCACCCCTGTTTTTCGAGATCACGCACATTTCGAGCGTCTCTCGCGACATTGGATTCAAACTTCTGGCACCAGAAATCTTTGCGGGTCTTTGGTGTGGTGGTCTTGTTGCACCCCGAATGGCGATGCCAGAAACAACCATGCACGAAGATGACCTTGCGCTGTTTTGAGAACACCAAGTCCGGAGAGCCCGACAGCGTCCTAGTATGAAGACGATACCTGTAGCCCATAGCGTGACAGAGGCGACGCACTATCATCTCGGGTGTCGTATCGGCTTGCCTCACGGCCGACATTATCCTGGATCGAACGGGGTCTACAGAAATCTTCACAGATCGGCTCATTCAAGATGTCAATCGTGTAATGGTGAAGCCTTCACGCAAGAGTGGTCTGTACTCTGAATCTCTCGCCTCAGGGCTTGCACATCGAACCATTCACCCCGCGTTGATATCAAAGCGTGCATCAGCCGATGGCAGTTGGCGCAGAGTACAGCCACTTCGTTCAACCTGGTTGCACGCCTCCCCAATTGGTTCAACGGCTGTAGCTGTAAATGGTGCACCTCCAGCATCGCCAATCCCTCGTCACCAAGAGGTCCGTAAGGCTTAGCTGCGCAACAGTCGCAGTGAAGATCACCTTTTGACCTTCTGTTGGCAAGAACACGCTTACGAAGTTTGGGATCTCGCTCGCGAACTCTGTGCAATCGCGTCAACAACTCGCCTTTTATGAATACTTGCTCTTCCTCCCATAGGGCGACATATTCACTGCTCAACACTTTAAATTCATTTCGGATTGCCTCTGCAAGCCTTTGGACTCCTTCTGGATCATCGCCAAATTTCGCCCACAATTCTTTGTCTAGTTTCGAGTTATGTTCGAGTCCGGTACCTCCTGCTGCATTGTGTATGTTACTGATTTTAAACACAACACTCGCGGGATTACGGAAAGAAGTATTTTTGACTTCATTCGGGTAGACCGGGTTACCTCTCAAGATCGAAGATAAGAAAATAACTCTTTCGTCGGAGATCGAAGGAATATTTCTGTCAAGTTTAAAATACAAATCCATCGCGAGAATCGTTTCACCTCGCGACCAATTAGGATTACGCTGCTTAGTTTCGCTCATATCGTAATCTACGATCAATTCTACCTCGCTAGCGTGCTCCCCCGAAGAATCCATCTGCGCCGAACAAGGTCTTGCGGTCTAGACGCGTGTTGAACATCCGACAGGACGGCTCTCCCAAATGGAGACAAACGGCGCATGCCGCGCCCGCGGGGTTCGATTCGCAACCCGGATCGAGCGCACACCGAGACTCATCGGAGACAACGCGGTCAAGGACCGTGTGCAGGTCGTACTCGAACATTGCTTGCAAACCACCCAAGACGAAATCGCCTCGCGGCACCGCAAGTGTGACGAAGGCTAGTGCCGCTGGAAACAGGAGTTCCGAGAGAGCGTTACGGTCGATCCCGGCATAGAAGGAGGACTGCCGCACCATCCGGTGCGAATAGCTGTGGATGAGCGTCTCGACTGCTGTGAAAACGGGAGAAGTCTCCAGTTCCGGCCCCATCGCATGGAGAATGCCTTCGTACGTCTCCCGCTCCGAGGCTAAAACTTCCACAGCGAATTCTTGCCGTTGCAGCCACTGTGCGACAGACCTCGGCTCGAGTCGGAAAAGGAGTGCTTCAGTTGCTGCTACCTCGCCATAGACGACGTAAGCTCCGTCCGCACTGGTGAAGACTCGCAGTCGGGAGGCACCGGGTTCGTGGTCTCCGCGAGAATATCCGTATTGGCCCGTCAGCACCGGGAAGCGCTCCACAAGATCCACGCTTTGTAATCCTGCCGCGTCCAGTGCTCTCGGATAAGCCTCCGTGTAGAGATCAAGTAGCTCATCGGTCGCGTGTTCGGACAGATCTTGGAGAGTCTGTCGTGTTTCCGAGACGGCAAGCGCGATCGAAGAGGCATCCGACTCGACCTTTTTAATCACCGACGCCGGACCGGAAACCGGTGTCGCGGCGTCGTCGACGAGGCCGGACTGCGCCATCATGCGTTCTATCGTCTCCTTGTCTAGACCGTTATCCGTGAGAGTGTGCCTGATCCCCGCGGCACTTCCGCCCTCCATCTCGTCGACCCAATGCACTTTCATGCCCTCGGCGAGCCAAATCGCAGCCGTGGTGGAACCACCAGCTTGCGCGAGCCTGCGTGACTGCGTCTTTGACGGCGGATTTACGATGACGATGTCACGCGGCGTGTAGACTGTCGCACCGCGGTGAACGTTGAACTCCATTCGATCGCCATTTTGGCCTTGCTCGCCACACGAACACTTAACGTTAAGGAAGGTTGTGGGTAGACGACGACTGCATTCTGGACAGTCAATCTTGATTTCGTAGAGACTCGTTGTCCCAGGAAGGTGAATGCGCGAGTCATCATGAGCCGGACATCGCGGATAGTACGGTGCGCGTACATCTCCGCAAGCATCGTGATACAACACGAACGGAAGTTGGCCATGACGCGAGTTGCCGCAGCGGCATTGTTTGTTCGGACTGTCATGTAGGCGATTGCAGTTACCGCATTTCCAAGTCTTCGGGAAGGATTCGACTAAGACCCCCTTATCACGGTCGAGAGCCTCTACCCTCATACGCGCGTTTTTGCGCAAACGGCGGACGTAGTCGCCGTCGCGCCCCGTTGCTTCCCACCGACTCGCGCTCGTAATCAGGGCTGCCCGCAATGCATCGCCATCAACATCGTGGACGCTTTCGGTATGCCATTTACGGACCTTCCAAACCCCGCCTTTCACATCGACTGTTTGTTCCGGCAAGAACCCGAAAAGGATCTGCGAGGCACTGCGCGTATCTTTCACAGTGGATCCCTACCCCAGACATCGACAGCCTCGGCGACGTCACGTAGAGACCGCATGGGGCCGAGAGGTGGAATCCCCAGATCGTTCACCCACTCGTTCGCATTCGCCGGATCGGCGATACGGTCAAGCCAACTTTCGTACCACTGCTCGACCTCATGCTTTAGCGTTTCGGTTGCGGCGGTGTCATACCCCAGGAAGTCGCAAATTGCCTGCGCCTCCGTCAGTTTGAAGTTGGGAGTCTTGGCTATGTAGTTCTTCAGCCCGCGTGCTTTCCATACGGTCTTGTCGGCGAGGTGTTCGTGAAGCATGAGTATGCGTGCAAAGGCTAACCCCGGAATTGTCCGCTCCAGTACGCGTCGGCTTCTTCCCGTGATTGGTATCGGTTCAACGAACCGATCTCCCTGAGTCACGTATTTGGGGAAGGCCCGATAGATGCTTGCGTCTCGCTCGCGCGCAATCTTGTGCACGACAAACACGAGAGCGGGCCAACGCCGCCCGACTCGGGACGTCGCCTGGATAAACTCCGCCGTCGTCAACGGAAGTCCGAGCATTACCATGACGTTCAACCGGTCGACGTCGACGCCATGTGACATCATAGACGAGGCAGCGATGACGTGAATCCGATCGCCAAAGTCGTCCTCCGGTGCCTCTAGACGTTCGAGCGTTTCGGCGACTTCTTTGAACTGGGTGCGTCCCGTCAGCGTCGCGATAACCGGTCTCGGTTCCGGAATGTCACCCCATTGCGTGGCGGCTGAACGCACCATCGCATCGAGATCGCGTAACGTATTGCCATACACGACATTCGTTCCGTAGATGTTGAGGAGGAACGGCATCAGATCGACTGCGATACCTGTCTCGTTGGCCACTTTCTCGGGCCGGTCCTTCGCGTCCCGTATCGCAGATTGAAGTGAGACGATCATGCGGTCGAGAGCGTATTCTATCGTTTGTCCCCTTGGTGCCACGGCGAGGAACCGACGCATTGTCGCTTCCGTGTCACCTGACCAAAAGCCGTTCCCAACTTTGGGCTCAGGATGAGGAAAAACACGCGCTGTACGACGATACAGCACTTCGCTCTGCCGCAGGTAGCCGCTGAGAGTTGCCGAAGAGGCGAGAACCTTCGGGACCGCACCGCAGAGTTCGTCCTGGAGATGGTCAAGTAACGCTTCGTAATGAGCGTCGATCGCTCCGAGACTATCACGGAGCAAATGAAGCTCGTCCTGGAGACGGTATGTCATGCCATAGAGTTCGTTACTCATCGGCAGGTGCCCATTGACGGCTGTGCACTCCGGCACAAGGCAGCCGTTTGGACGGCCCGAACGAGCTGCATAGGTGTGGCCGTGATGCATTTCGGGGCAGAAACCGGCGGGCGCTCCGATCATGCCCTTCATGTTGGCTTGTGTCGCGACGCTCGCAGCCTTGTCAAGGGTGCCGACGATAACGGTCGGAAGGTTTCTCCAGATCTCGGTATCAACGACATGAACCGGCAATGGCATGTTTGTGCCCCAATCACATTTTTCGTTCGTACATCTGTGTTCAAGACGCCAGTAGGTGCGCTTGAATCGCATTTCTATACTATCTGCGCGGCAGAATGGACAGACCTTTAACATACGCAACTTGTCCGGCATAGAGAGGTCGTCCGGATCCCATTGGTTCCCTCTGGACGAATTACCGTCGGCGATTTTGTTAGGTGTTGATCCATTTCCGACGAGGAACCCAAGCCCGAACGGATTGCCTTCGATCCCGTGACGCCGTCTGATGATTTCCGCCGCAGCAAGTGCATCTGCGAAACGCTGTGTCTGCTGTAAGGAGAGTAATCGGAGCGGGAATCTCGACCAGGCGGTGACGCCGGTGATCTTGCCACGCAACCTATCGAAGAAAGCAGCAGTCAGGATTAGACCAAGGTAGGTCTCCGTCTTGCCACCACCGGTAGCGAACCAGACGATGTCGACGACGTCACGGTCCTCGCCACGGCAGCTAGCGACGTTCGCCAAGAGAAAGCCGATCTGGAACGGCCGCCAGCCTTCATATTTTTCACGGGCCGACAGTATCATCGCTTCGTTCATGAGTTTAAAGGAACGAAGGAGCTTAGTGTCTTCCCGAAGTGCAGAAATTCCGGCTCGCAGACGGGAGGCCTCGTCGTCGAATGCCAGCTTCTCCTTCTCCAGTTCAGCGAGGACCTTATCGCGTGGCCTGCCCACCGCAGCGTCGGTGAGACTGTCGACCTCCCACGCCTGAAGGCCCCACGCTGCGTGGGCGTCCGCAAGTGCCTCCAGCGAGGGCATAGGATTCTTGGACAATGCCTCGAAACTGAGATCTGGCTTGGGTGTCTTGACATTCCAGAATGTTGGACGTTTCTTCTCGGATGTCGGCAAGTCGCGCGTTGCGAATCCGTCGACGGTTCGCTCGACACCGGCATTGATTCCCCAAGCTGGGACGCGACGGTCGTACCGGAAACTATCCGGCAAGGCTTCAAGTAAGAAATCCTCCGTATCGACTCCGTAAAGTTTCAAGCCGCATTCGAACAATCGTCCACGTGAATTGTCTGCGGCCTCGGCGTGATCGGAGTCAGAGATGTTGACCAACGTCACTGAGACGTCCAATCGGCCGTCTCGCATGTGGTTCACGTGGAAGTCGATAGCAGCGGCGATTGTGGGCGAAATATCTGCCTCGCGCAGCGCGCTTTCGAATACGTCATCCATTCGAACATGCGAGGGCTTGTCGAGACACAGAACGGTGGAAAATTCGCCGTGAATAGGTGAGGATTTCAACCATGTTCCATCGGATCGCGTCCACACCACAAAGGACGCACGACCCGATATCGTGAACTTATCCAGTCCGTTACTTGGTAGAACTCGCATCCCAACGGCGCAAGGCTCCAAGCGCTCGGCGCGCTTACCGAGGTTGTGATCACGTATCTCCCGCTCTGGTGCGAGCCGTCCGAGCCAGAAGCGACCCTCTGGGCGAGTGTCCATTTTCGACACAGCCGATCCCGTTGCATCTGCCTCAACGCGCGCTGCTAACCAGTCAAGGAATCGCTCCGCCGCGGTGTAGCGAGCATCCGTACTCATACTTCTCTGCTTCCCCAATTCGGCGGAACGACCTGCGCTGCGACTACCCGTTTTCTTAATCTCTTTAAAGCCTTGGCTTCAATCTGTCTGATTCGCTCTCGTGACACGCCGTATTTGTCGCCGATCTCCTGTAAAGTTTCTTGTTTGCCGTTGAATCCGAAACGACGAATGGCGACGTCTGACAGCCGTTCGCCATCCAATGTATCGATCAGTGTCCGGATACGCGCCGCCGTATCCCTTTGAATAAGCAGATCCTCGGGCCCCGCTGATTCATCTTTCAGCACATCCCGCCAGATTAGACTTTTGTCGTCGCCGACGGGCGCGTCTATAGAAATCGTGCGTTGTTCGGCGAAGGTCGCGACCTTCGCCGTGTACTCTTTCGTCCAGCCAAGCTTCTCGGCAGTCAGCGTAACTAGATCGCCTTTTCGCCCATCTGCTGCCTCGACGGTCCGACTAGTTCTGCGATAGGTTGAAATTGCTTGGCGCATGTGAACCGGTACACGGACGGTAGTTCCATGATCCGCCACGCCTCTAGATATAGCTTGTTGGATCCACCATGTCGCGTAGGTCGAGAACCGAGTCTCCCAAGATGGGTCGTATTTCTCAGCTGCCTTCATCAGTCCGATGAGGCCCATCTGTACGAGGTCGTCGATGTCCAGTTGGCCGCGATAGGGACCGTTAAACGCGAGGTTGAGAACGAGCCGGATGTTTCGTGTAATGAGTTTGTTTCTCGCGCGTTCGGCCCGTTCACGGATACGCAAAACGAATCCCTCCTGAGGTTCGTCGCAGATGACCTGATCATACTGGATCGCTTTTCCATATTCGATTTCCTCTTCGTACGTTAAGAGTGGATGGCGGCGGGCGAAACGCATTAAGTGATCCAACCCTGAGGCGGTGGTGCCATCCACGTATTTCGACATTTCCGGGTGGTCATCGGCCCGGTCGATGATGTCGACGCCAGCGGCCGTCAAGACCTTTTCGATTGCTATTGCCTCTTTCGGAGCGATCCCACGCTTCAGGTAGAGCGCATCCACATCCGCCCGATTGAGAGTTCCCTTCTTTCGAACCGCATCGTCTCGTAGGTCCTCAAGCGTCAAGGTGAAGACCCGGCGGACCGTTTCCGCTGCGTCATTCATGTCGCAGCCTCTGTAATATGGACCTTAATACTATGTCCAATTACCTCACCGAGAAGCGGGGGAACGGCGTTTCCGATCATCCGTCCAACCGCCTTCACCGACGGCGTCTCTTTGGGATCCACAAACACGTAACTAGGCGGGAAAGTTTGAAGCAGGGCCGCCTCACGAAGTGACAACGCACGATCCTGTTCAGGATGGCCGAATCGCCCGTTGCCGAATCCGAACGACTGTCCAGTAATGGTAGGTGAGGGCTTGTCCCATTCCATCCGTCCATACACACCCGAATAAGTTTTTCCAGTATCCTTGCGATGGCACTCGGCGACGAGCGATCTAGGCCAGTCCTTCCAAGTTCCTCCAGGCTTCGATATCTTTATCCGTTTCATATTCAGGGGCGATAGGCAACTCGAACGATGCAGCGGATCATCACCCGACGTCTGACCTGCCATGATTGGCGGTAGCTTGCCGATAGCCTGTCTCACCGTCGTCCAGGACTCCGGTTTGACGTGCGTCGGTGCAATTAGCGATATTGGTCCGAAGCGAGACGCAAGCAAGACCAACCGCCTACGCATCTGCGGTGCACCATAGTATCGACAGTCCACCATATCGTAGGAAACTTGGTATCCTTCTCGTTCGAGTCGGCGGACGAAGTAGCGGAACGTCTGAGTTCGCCGGAGGGGCGTTACGTTCTCCATAGAAACGACCTCGGCTTTCGTCTCGACGACCAGATCAGCGAGCTTTTTCAGCAGAGTCCATTTTGTATGGTAGGTTCCCCGCGGTCCTTGTGTATATGTCGAAAAAGGCTGGCACGGAGCACATCCCACAAGAATCCGGACATTCGCGTCACCCCAAGCGCGCTGCAGTGCTTGTGCATCGTAGTCGCGCGCGTTCTTCAAAACGAATCGGGCGTTCGTGTTCGTTTCGTAAGCATGCCTACACGTTGGATCAATATCGACACCTTCGGCGACGATGAGCCCAGCGGCTTCCATCCCATACGTCAGCCCACCGGCACCGCAGAAAATGTCGACGGCCTTGATCGACGATTCTCTCATGCTCAAGGTTCTTGTGACAATGTTGGTGATCCGATCAACTTAAAATCTGATTTTATTTTTACTCTTCTTAAGATCTGCCATGGCAAGATATGCAAATATTAACTTAGAAAATATAACATAGTTCAATTGCCGAAAAGTCAAATCTCGTTGTTGTGCATGGTTTTTTTTTCGACGCTTTGGTCGATGTTCCTGGAAATTCCACTTCACATTCAGACCTCTTTTACAAACAAATGCTTGTAAACATCCATTTTGGTGTGAATGCTGTTGTAAATACCTCAGACGACTTATTTTGCAATCTTATTTTCCATGAGGCTCTAATATGGAGCACGGATATCTTTCATGCAATTTGAAAGTCACGGATCAAGTTAATTAAGGAACACTGTAACAGAGTCGCTCAAGAGTCGATGAACCCGATTCCAAAGAAAGCATCTGCTTGAGCACCGTATGTTCACAGCTGGACACCTCTATTTATTGTTATTGCCATTGTGACGAATCATGCCCGATATGAACATATGATTTTAATCATACGTGATTAAAATTGGTGGAAATCGAGTAACACCAAGGTACTTCTACCGGGATGGTGGCATTTTCTGATACAGACGCTTGTCATAAACGACTGTGTAAGGAGGAAGTAAGATCGCCATTTTTGTATCAAATGCGTTTATGTTGGGAGTGCGTTTACAATACTAAGGGTCCGTTTGACGAAACCTGTCAATTCTTGCTTGTCAATTGGAACGGAAGTCTGACTTTCTCTGTCCTCACCGTGGTGGTACGGCTGGGTGTATCCATTAAGCATGTCTAATTCTTCGTACAAATCTTTCGCTGGGTGCTCATCCCCTCCTTCTCGGATCTTTCGTAGTATGCCACCCAGCGAGTCTTGCTTCGTCTGAAATGAATTGGGATAGGTAGTCCAGCAGTACGACTCAAGTACAACACGAATCTTCCGAATAATTTCCTGAGGGGATCCTGTGCCCGTGGTGACATACGATTGCAAGTCGTCGATGTCTTGGGCTGTCCGACCCTTACATGTATTGTTTAGATCAGTGACCATTATTTTGGACCCATTTGCTCTATGGTCTACCAAATTTAGTGTTTTTCGATCCTCCGAAGGGGCCTTATTCCAAAGTTCCACCAGGAAGGATACATCGTGTGAGAGCACAATCACTTGAGAGCACATTTGAGTGATACGGTTAATTTCATGGATTGTCTGGCGTCGACGGAACGCATCCTGACTGTTGAAAGGATCATCGAAAACAACGATTTTGTCGTGGGGGGTGGGGTCGTTTTCTAGATTAGTGAAGAAGAAAGCCAAAGCAAGTGTTGCGCGGTCTCCTGAACTCAGTGTGTTTTTAAAGCTGTGTTGACCGGGGGATGTCCGAGCATCGCCAAGATCAAAGGAGGTATTGTTAATAACCAGCTGGTAACTGGAAGTTGCTTTGCCGCCCATATAGTTGTGTTTGGTCTGGGAGATCTGAAACCTCGCATTGAAATTTTCGAGGAGTTGATTGATACGACTTTCGTAATGCTTCATTACGTTTTCGCTGTGCGCATTCAGTTGTGCGCGAATCCGTTTCTTGTCATCGTCCGTTTTTGTTCTTTGTCGAGTCTCCGCAATGTAGTTCATACACAAATTGTTGACGGAGTCAGTATGACGAGTTTTAATTGCTTTCAATCGTTCAATCTCGGCTTGGGCTGACGGCAGATCAGTAACCTCGATTTTGTCTTTTATCCTCTGAATCTCCACATTGGCATGTTGAATGGCATTGTTAATTTCTCCAACTTTGGTAGTGGCAGACTTGTAGTTTTTTTCTGCGTGTTCGAAATCTACATCAGGCGAAATTCCTGCAAGAGGAGTTTCGTCCTTACGTCTTAGCAAAGACAATGCGGCTTTTTCAAATGTCTTGAATGTCCCAGCCATCGATTCGTTAGGAATGAGAGTTGATGAATCGAGGTCACAATACTGACCCCAAAATGCGATGGCGTTTTTGTTTCGTTCTGTGAGGGCATGCCAGTTGTTTAAAGTCTGTTCACCAAAACGTTCAGTTATTTGGGAACGTCGCGATGTGATATCGGCTTGCAATTTCTTGTATTCCCCACTAAACACGGCTTGGTAGGCACGAATGAGGGAACGCCCTTCCTCACGAACGTTTTGTCCGCAAAAAGGACACGTGCTTTTGATGCCATAGATGCCATACTCCATCCCCTTCGCAATCCAGTTACCTCCATCCGTTTCCATTCCATGATTTTTGAGGTGGTTGTCCAGAAGGGTCGCGGAATCTTGAGCAATGTCGTCAAGAGTTCGGCTAAGTAGGATCTTGAATGCGTCCGGCAAAGTCGGTAAACCGTATTCGGAAAGGTCCTCGTGGGTTTTGATTTTCTCCGCTTGACTAGCCGCTTTAATTACCTTCTCCTGCTTGACACACTTCTCTTCAATCTCTGGGTCATTGGGAAGTGCAATGAACCCATCAAGAGCCATTCCTTCAGGAATATGTGTCTTGATCTCTGAGGATAGTTTTTTGATTTTGCTGTTTGTCTCTCGACTAAGATCCGAAAGTCGAGATTCCTCTTTAGCCCACTGTACGCCTTGTTCTCCCACAATGACACGATAGAGATTACGCTTGTGGTCGATGTCCACAATCTCACCCGAGTGGACGTTTTCCGCTACAAATTCACTATCGAAAATAGCTAAATCAGGACAATCTGTAGACCACTTTGCATTATCAAATGTGACCGGTCCCTTGGCAAACCTTAGGTTGATGTACGGTTGTTCGTTTGCGCCGAGTCTGCTGCGACCTAATACGTAGTCAGGTTTTTGGGTTTTTAGTGATCGTAAGATTGCGCAAAGTGTAGATTTGCCCTGACCATTGGCACCTAGGATGAATGTGTGACGTAGAAGACTTGTGTCACCCTGAGCTGCTGAATTCTTGAATTTGCCAACATTTCGTATTGAAATGAACTTCTGTAGCACAGTGCCTCGTGGAATCTATTGTGAAAGGTTAGGAACGAAGTAGACGGCTCTAGGAGTCTGCGCCGTAGAAACATAGGAACGCCCTTTAGTAGGAAAATCACCTGAAATATGCACTAATCAAGTATAAAATTTCTATTCTAAATTGTTTACAGACTATCCATCCTAAAAAATGTACCAAAATTTTTCTACGGCGCAGACTCCTAGCCCGGATATTGCACGAATTAAGACGGCAAGATCTCTATAATTCGATATCATTCAGGTACTTCAATCATCTATTGAAGAATCTCTTGCCGTAACGAAATATTACCTCAATCCGATCCGATTTTCATCCGTGCGTCGCTGCAAAGTGGCGGCTGAATTCAGTGGCGGTTCGACCACCGATAACGGGATATTTCGCTGCTCGCTACGACCAGCCCAAACCGCATCTGCCTGACCTTGCTCATGATCGGAGCGGTAGTGCGCAATACCCGTCACCCATCGCATCCGGATGTTACTGACCGGGGCCTTCTCACACTAAGAGTTTCCCGTACAGTTGCCGTTCGCCTAGACATTTCCTGACCCTATCTGGGTGCCGCTCGGCATCCGGCACGTTGACCATTGAGGAAAAGGGAGGTGCATCCCAAATCCATAAAACCGTGCTTGAACCACAAAATTATAAGGCCATAATACAGACTACAGACGTTGGAAGCCTGATTACCGCTCCGATTCGAAAAACGGCCATCTCACACTATTCATATCACGTAATATTCGGGCTAGATGAGACGTTTCGTTCTGAGATTGAAAGTGACAAGATATACTAACTGCTTCTGTGTGGAGATCGTGAATTATTCGTATGACTCCCACATGCTCAGGAAACCGTAAGTAGCAGAAATGCTACCGGAGGTTATTGACAGGATATCTTCCGTATGTTTCTCTTGTTTACATCACAGTTGATTACAGGCTAAGGATGCACGATCTAAAAGGAATGGCGAGTGGATACCTAGAGTCGGCGGACTTTAGGATCTTAAACGAAATCAATGGATGTCTAGTCGCCGATAGAATGGAATTTGGAGGTGCGCGAGAAACGCGTCTAGTCCAAACTCTAGCACATGGTCAGAAGCCAGAGATTGAGATTCTAGACAACATTAATGAAGTCCGTTCAAACTACTCTGATTCGCACGCAACCGTCCTCGCGTCGTCACGTGAAGGCTTTACTCGCGATCTGATGGCCAACCTCGCCGCCGAGAAGGTTCGCCTTGTAGTACCTGTACAATTCTTCGATGCCCCTTTTAAAGTTGAGGACGCACCTCGTACAGCATCTGTCATCGCCGATATTCGCAACAAAGCTCAGCAGGATGAACGCGTCGCACAACCATTTCGAAATGATACTGTAGACGGGGCCTGCGAAGACCTTTTTGCCACGCTACTCAACGAGCTTTCAGCTTCCAATGAAGCAAAAGTCAGGTTTGTTGTGGGCAGGGCTGGTATTGGAAAGTCTTTTCTGTTCCGGGCTCTCTTTAATCGTCTTTATAAAGATTTTTTAGATTCCAAGAGTCGCCAACGAATTCATGCAAGACCGATTCCGCTATTGCCCGAGCACCTGAAGGGTTCTCCTATTACTAGGATCAGACACCTGATACAGAATTTCCTACATGACGATGTCGCATCGCCAATCACGCCTAATACTTTTGAGTGGCTCCTAACACACGGCTTTGCTACTTGGCTCTTTGATGGCCTTGACGAACTTTATGCTGGTGGCAGCGAATTCTTTGACGAACTCTTCAATTTGATTGCCGTTGTGGGCGGTTCCAAGGCACAGATTACCATTTGGTGTCGGGACTCATTGCTTACTACCTCAGATTCATTTTCAGAGTTCGTAGAGATTTGCTCTGATCTGGACGTCGTACAGGTCTTTCATCTTTCAGAGTGGGAAAGAAGTCATAAGAGGGAGTTTGCTTGGCGACGTCTTAAGGGCAGGCGACCGAAACCGAGCGAAAAGGAAGATCCAGCAGAAATATCTGACTTTTTGCAGAACATCGAAAGCAACGCAACGTTAAAGTCCATTTCAAGTCTGCCATTTTATTGCGATATTCTTCTAAAAAGAGCTCAGGAAAAAATACCTTTTCGTGAACAGGATGAGATAGAACTTCTTAAATCTGTCATTGATCAAATGGTCGCGAGAGAAATGAAAAAGGGACTCCTTAATCACGGCGACTTTGAAAAAGATGGGCTAACTGACTGGATGGAGCAAATCGCGACTGACTACATAGAAGGTCAAGGTTATGCCGAAGTTGGGCAAGCGAAGGAATACGGCGAGATTGTACTATCGTCAAATCTGGATGGAGAACGGAAGCATGACATGCTGACGAGTCTTCTTCAATTTCCCTTTTTCTCGCCAAGCGAGGGCTCCGGCCGGGTTTCTTTTTCTCATGACTTAATAGCACAGGCACTAGCGGCAGGTTCGTATTTAAAAAAATTAACGAAAGATCAATGTAGATTTTTTGGCAGACTTTCCTCTGTGGATTTGCAAGATCCTACCCTATTACGATTCATGGCGAAACGTTTCGATCACCAAGTGGAAAAACAACTGATTGATCAGATCCGGACAGGTCGGATTGGTGAGGATGGATTCCCGACTGCACTGTCTCTGCTACTGCTTGCCAGGCCTGATCGCGACCTGATAGCACTCAGCAACTTTCAGTTCGCTGGACGGAATCTCACGGGAGTATTGTTTTCTGATCGAGATTTGGTCGATATGCATTTCAGCGACTGCAATCTGACCAACGTTGCTTTCGAAAACTGCAATCTTACACGAGCAGTTTTCGAAGGGGCTGTTCTGAATAGAACAAGGTTTTCTCGTTGCGTGCTTGAAGCAGCTCAGTTTGGGAATCTACGTAGAGTCGTTTCTCTTTTAGCAGGAAATCAAGAACTACATGAGACGAATTCCATTCGCCGGTGGGTGTCCGAACATACAGGTGTTGTGCTACCGCATGAAGATGATTCGTGCCCTACAGCTCGACAATTCGTGCACCTTTTTAGGAAATTCATAACTCCACTTGGTCAGTCCCGTCGAATCCAGCTAGATAAGAAAGGGTTATTGGCGGGAAGACGTATAGAAGGAGCGGCACTCATCGAAACATGCGTGTACGAACTCGTTCGGCAAAAGTATTTTCTATTGACAAGTTCGCAACGTCGGCTATACAGTAGATCTCGAGACGATAAGTACGCTGAGATGGTTAAAGCTGTGAAAGATGGTGTACTGAGCGAGGGACTCAGTCATGCGATCAGCAATCTCTGTCGTCGTGTGGGATGTTTACATCAACTCCAATGACATAAAGGCACCTCCATATTATTACCTTTTTTATGGATCATGTCCGACGTAAGTATTTGATTATTAATAGCAAGGTTCCGTTTATTTCGAATAAATTTCAAGCAAATAGAGATGCTCAACTGCTTTGACCAGATGGCGGTCGGCTAGTCTGCATCTTCCCGCATTATTGGTCAGTTGGTGTTTATCCAGAACCCGATAACAAGTGATACGACCGAGACGCTCAAAGCAAGCCATGCAACTGTTCTAGTTTTCTTGTGCTCTTTGGACAGATGGTTTTTGGACTCCAGTTCAACAGCAGAGTCGATTGTCTAGCCCTGTTTGGTAGGGAGTCCAGAAACAACCTTGTCGACGTTTGTTGATTTGATGGTTAAGATTGAAATTAGCAGTCAAGATGGGATCGGTGTCCATATTACCGTTTTTCCCAAATTCGTGCGATGTCTGTTGGCATCCTTCGCTAAACCCAACTCGTTCCTTATCTTCGTCGGTATCGTCGTTTGCTACCCAAATTCCCTTGAAACATATTCCCTTGTTTGCAAGGCTTGCGACGTTCTGAATTTCCCCTTTCTCTCGCTCTTCGGCACTCCAAGACCGCAAAGCGTAAGGTGGCTTGCCAGTTTGGTCGCGTTTCCACTTCCAAGGTTCTGAGTTCGTTCCGATACCGGAGACAGCGTTGCTCTGGTAACAAAGGAAGTGGTAACCTCTACAGGTTTTATTCATCATGCGTCTCCTGTTTGGTGCGTCGTGAATCTTTTCTTCCCCTTACGCACAGGATTTATTGCTACGAACTTTACCACCAGATGTGCTGCCGGTGGTCGGGGAAATACGATTACGTGCTCAACGGCAAAGCGGACAGGCAACGGCATCCGTATTCTAAGGGGCTCCGGCTGCCCGAAACCGGATTTCATTGTTTCCTCTGGAAGTGACGCCACTAAGATTGCAGATCATACGATGACAATGCTCTTGGCGTATCTCAAAACACCCTCCAACGCTACTATCATCAACGCGTTGGCAGAATCGTCAGAGTTTTCGCACAAACACTATGATATTAAAAATTCTGGGAATAGTATCTTAGTGATAAAAACTTCTCTTGTCCAAAAATTTCAAATTTCAATGCTGATATTCCGTCATTGTGCAACGGTATTTCGCAGAATGGTTGTATGGAGCTACATGGTGAATGTTGACTCATTCCATGCTACTGAATGGAGTGCTTGTAACGGAACGAAATCATATCTGACGAATTCGGACACCTCTGCAGGACGGCTTGATTCATACCTGTACCATGGGGCAAGACAAGCCCTCCCAACGTGAAGGTGATAGGCTAATGATAAGGTGTTGCGAGTTCTTTTGGATGTTCGATTACGAGTGGAGGTTATAGATGGCCGTGAGCGAAAAAATCAACTACAAGAAGACGTACGGGTGGTTTTGGGTTAGGTTTGTGGCTGTGTCCGTGGCCATTGCTTGGTTGATCTATGGAGATTGGGCAAGTTTCAATTTGCTGGAATTCATTGATATAGCAATGCAAACCAGATTTTATGAAGCTTGGACGAAAATGCCCTCTTGGAGTGTGCATATTGCTACATTAATTCTCTTTGTGTTGCTATGGTGGAGAGTAGTTAAAGTACTTATTCTCCATGGGGCGCCGTTCACCTTTGGTATGAAAGTGGAGACAGGTCGACAAGATAACAACGGTACCGGTGGTCGGTTGGCGACTCTCGCATATATTGGGGATAAGGACGTGTATGCGAATAACAACAAAGTGGAGGAGTATGGATTTTGGTTCGGTGCGATTTTTAGAGCACATGCAACAGGCGACAAATTGGTTAGATCCAGACTCCAGTTCTTGATTTTTGCATTGCCTTGCGGATGTTCGGTTTTGGTACATGAAAGTCGGATTTTCTTTAAAAGGATGAAACACAAGGACAGAGCGAAAAGTTTCAGAATCTGGTCGGACAAATACACATTTACTAAAAAAACGGCACTTAAAGATGCCAACCCGAGGGTGTGATTTTCCTTTCCAATTGATACAGCGTCCGATTGTTCGCAACTCTAGGGAAGGTCTGAACAAGTTCGTTCAAGACCGGGAAATTGCTGATAGAGGCTGAGAATCTATCCGATGGGGCGTTTTGGCTGTGCCCATCGCCTCTGGAGCTCGATTTCGTCCCGATTTCATCGCCCGAGACGCGACCTGCAGGCGGATTCATCCCGCGTCAGGTCGCTACGCGGCGGCCAGCAATCAGCAGATTAGTGAACCCCAGCAGCAACGCCAGCCGTTGCGTGTTCTTGGCCAGACCCCGATAGCGCACCTTGGCGTATCCGAAGTGTCGCTTCACATACAGGAACGGATGCTCCACTTTGGCACGCACTGAGGCCTTGCACTTCTCTCGCATCCTCGCAGGGTCGTCCGGTGCCAGTCGGCGGCGCACCCCCGGACGCATCGCCACCTGCCAAGCCACCTTCGATCCCTGGAACTCCGGACGTTTGGCGATGCCTTGATACCCCGCAGCACCCCAAACCGTCGTCTCGCCGCCGTGTAACAGCCGGTGTGCCTGAGCCAGATCCGACGCATGGGCCGCCGTGGTGGCCACACTATGTGCCAGACCCGATGTCGCATCCACACCGATATGTGCCTTCATGCCGAAATGCCCACTGGTTGCCTTGCTTGGTCTGATGTATCTCCGGATCCCGCTCTTGCTGCCGGTTCTTCGTCGACGACGGTGCCTCAATCAGGGTCTCGCATCCACGATCGTTCCCTGCTTCATGCGATGACCACAGGATGCCAGATGCGCATTGATGGCTCCGAACAACCCCTCGCCCAGATCATGCTTCTCCAGCAAGTGCCGGAAGTTCAGGATCGTCGTCTCATCCGGCAGCGCATCCGTCAGTCGCAATCCTACAAACCGACGAACGGACTCCGCCTCGTAGAGCAGATCCTCCATGCCCGGATCACTCAGGTTATAGAACAACTGCACGCAATGAACCCGTAGCATCATCCCCAGCGGGTACGGCTGCCGGCCGCGGCCGGCCTTCGGATAGAACGGCTCGATCCGACCTTCCAGTCGTTCCCAGGGGATCAGTTGCTTCATCCGTTCCAGAAAGGTCTCCCGCCGTGTGCGACGCTTCTTCCGATCGTATGCCAACTCCGCAAAAGTCAACTGCCCCACCGTCGGTCCATCCCATGCTTGAAGATCCCACCTATTATGACAAATTATGACAAAAATCGCGACTTGTTCAGACCTTCCCTAGAACCATTGCATAGTGAAATGTAATGATAATAATGAGACGATACACTAGTAGTCCGTTTCCGAAATACCGTCACACCCGGATCGCATCGTTGATTCCATAAGTCCACTTGAACACCACCGGTTCGGTGTTAATCCCATCGATGTAGCGTTCGAGACGTTCCTTGAGTTCGTCCGTCGAGGCGACACGGATTCCACGCAACACGGTTCTTGCCACTTTGCTGAAGAACGTCTCGATCAGGTTCAGCCACGATGCGTGCTTGGGCGTGAACACGAACTCGAACCGGTTGGGCACGCTGGCGAGCCAGGTGTGCGTTTTCCTGGAGAGGTGGGCCGAGTGGTTGTTGAGGATCAGCCGCAGCGTCATGTTTTGGGGATAGGCCTCGTCCAAGCCACGCAGGAACTCGACGAACTCCCGGCTTCGATGCCGATCCACCACGGCTCGGTGCACATGCCCCGTGAGCCGGTCCATCCCTGCCATCAAGGTGACCGTGCCATGGCGCACGTACTCGGGGTCGCGGCCGACCGTGGCGTGCTCGCCCGGCACCGGCGGCCGGTCGTCGGGCGAGGTCGTGCCGACCGCCTGAATGCCGGGCTTTTCATCGTACAAGATATAGGCCACGAGGGGTGCGTCCGGATCCTCCCCTCGCTCGCGGACCAGTGCCACTTCGCGATAAAAACACAGCACCTGCGCCATCTTCTCGTCGAACGCGGGGTCCCGCCGTTCCAGATAATAGGTGATCTTGTGCGGCCGCACCTCCTGATTGGCCAAGATCCTCGACACCGTGCCCGGGGCCACGCTCAACAGGTCCGAATGCCCAGCGTCCCGACAGTGCCTCCGGGCGTGCTCGGCCAGACGTCGCACCGTCCACAACTCCTCGGCGTAACCCAGCTCCGCAGGCTTGCGGCACGCCAGAGCCACCAACCCAGCGCACGACCCCGCCGTGGCAGACCGTCCAGTGCCGGCAAAGCACCCACGTCAAGAGCCTTGCGCACGCACCGGTATACCTTCGGGCGGTTCGTGTTCAGCGACCGAACAATCGCCGAAATCGGCTCGCCGGCCACGTAGCCGAGCAGCAGTTTCGCACGTTCCACGCGCCGCGCCGACTCCGTTCGGGAACGGCTGATCCGTTCCAGTTCCAACCGCACACCATCGCCAATACGCAGCTCCGCTCCTTGTCGGTGAAAGGGCATCTTGTCCTCCCCAGATGACTATCCTTGTCTTTCGGGAAACCAAATATACTCTCAAATGCCCCATGTAATGATATATAGAAAACGAACTACTAGTCGTTCAGCCCGTGAAGATCAAGAATCGGAAGGACAAGTAAAGGTGAATGGATACTCACAGGTGCCCCCTTTCATGTTTCTCGTTTCTGCGGGCTTTCTCTAAAATACTTACGGCGAAGTAGTTCATTTATTGTGCGATAGATATCGGCGAGGTAGCTCTCATCCAACCATCTAGTTGGCCAATGGGCAATCTTGTTGCGGTAACACGTCAATTCCGCCAAGCTCCGCGACCCCGCCACAATGGTTTTGTCGTTGTTCAGCTTAACGTTTGGAGGCACCATATATCCGAGTGTCTTTCTGCATTCTGAAAGCGCTTGCCAAAGGCTAAGGTAATGCAAGCGCTTGAAGTTATCGTCTTTCTTGTAATCATCCCAATACAAGGCATGGACTAACAGTTGAACGCGATTCCATTTTAAGTCGTCCTGCACCCGAGAAATTGCAGTTTCCAACTCATTTGCCTTAGCATTGAACTCATCTGCGCAAAGCTGCATAGAAGCACTAAGCCGGGCAGACATTCGGCCAGACGGATGGATTGAAGCATATTGGCCATCCTCGGTCACTAGGCAACTCTGATCAATGCGCTTGGGTATCTCCTCATACTCATCTTGGGCAGCGCGGACGGCGGCAAGGATCATGTTGACCAGCAGTTCGTTGTTGGGGATGGGTGGCCAATTGTCTTTATTTTGGATTGCCATGATCGCTTGTGCGTTATCACCTTCAAGCGGTTGTGTGAACACCGCTTTACCATCAGTGCAGTCCACTTTGCCTACGAGAACGGAGACACATTGCTCTAGGACGACCGGTTCAACCTTGTTGTCCTCCTCAATAACCAAGTACAAACCAAAAATGTTTTCTCTTGTTGCCGACTGCCTCGCCCATATCTCCGCCTTTGTCTTCACTTCGCAAGGTAGTAACGGGCTTATTGCGTAATGCCGGCTGTTTGACTGCGCAAAATAAGATTCCAAATCGCTGACCAGGCTGGCCTTTACCTCTCCATCTTCGCTTTGAAACAACACACGGTGAGGCACTGATTCCTTGGCTTCAGCATTAGGGAAATCGAAAATTCGAGTCCGACAATACTGGTCAACTGTGCAGCTTACTTTTGTATTGCCGGGCGAAGCTGCTAGGGTCGCCGCCATGAATTCAGCAGAGATGCACCCTTCATCGGATTTTGGTTGTCGGAGGCTTGCAAGACGCGCCGACTCTGGGCGTCGTTGCGATGAATCGAACATTTGTATGGTTTCTCCATGCAAGGAGATTGGAAAGCATCACCTTTGGCACTATTCGATATAAGTGCCATTAAACTATTTCGTTGTTTCACACAAAAAGCAAATTATAACGGAGAAGCACGTCTATTTAATCTGTAATCCTTCTACTATCTAAAATAATAATCTTTAGAAATCAAATATTTGTATGTGCAATAGTTCGTCAGAAAGGCAATAAAAGGCCGTTGCGTTGTGGCTGCTGGAGTTGGAGATCGCTAATCCAATCAACTACGAGATGACCTGGAGGACATTGAAAAACCATTCTAGCCGTACGTTGCCTTCCATAAATCGTTAGTCGAACTTTCCGTTACAATGTTTTTATTCGTTGGTACACGTTCTATGTGTTTTATTGAGCATGCATGTTAAGTTCTGAAGGACATTCGAATCAGATGCATCGGAACCACCAACCATTAGCCATGATGCAATATAGTCGCGACGACGGATCGGGTTGCCATTTGGATCGACAATGTTGATAGCAGTCATCGCGGGAAGCTTTGCGAATAGAAGCACGCCTAAAATATCCTGTGATAAAAGACACTGAACTTTTTTGGTTGCCAACCATCCTTCCCACATAAGCTCTAACTGCTGAGATAACTCATTCTGAGTTTTTCCAGCCGAGGGAGTCTCATACACCGTCCCAGGGGGACGAAGAAGTATAGAACAATCAATGGCAATAATGCCACGATGACAGGACTGCCTAATTTGGCGTTGTGCCTCTTTTACTCGCTTACATAGTGTCTTTTCGCTCTGAGGTCGCTTGCACTCGACGACAATAATGCTTTCCTTCCACTTGAACGCAAAGTCTGCACGTAATCCGTATGCAAAGCCACTTTTAGCTACACCATCCACGTTCACTACATTGATACCTACGGTTAGAAATTTTCCCGCTGCAAGAAAGCAAAATGCATCATTTCTAGGCCTATTGCTAGACGTTCCAGGATTTTCGCTTTCACGAAGAAAGGGGCCTTTTTCACAAACTTTTACTATTTTTTTCTTCAGTCCCGGGAATTCGTCAGCATGTCCCTTCCATAGCTGGTACAGTTCTCGTACTTCATAACTTTCGTAGTAGGCAAGAATGTGTTTCGAGGATAGATTCTCCCCTTGGTCAAATTCCTGAAGGTAGCGCATGTATTCTTTCGTTCTACCTTTTGTAATCCCACACCATTGGCATACAGCTTTGAGTTCTTCTATGTATTCTGCCCTAGACTGTATCATTGATGAGCGTCCATAGGTGCACTTTAAGTTATGTAAATAATGAGATTGTATTACAGGGTTGAAAACTATAACTCCTTGATTCACCACTTGGTGGTTTGGCGCGTCGACACTGCCATTGCTACTCATTTCGGTGTGACTCCGCGACGATCCACCTTGTAACTTGTTCGAGCCTATTTTCGAACCTTTCGTTCAGTCTCCAAATGCTTCTTTTCACCGACGCTACCGCTTTCGGTTTCATCTGAATTCCCTGTCTGACCACATCGAAAGAGAAAATGGATCACACCGAACGGTTTCGGGAGCTCTTGAGTGCTCAGCAAAGATGATTGCTGTCCACGCGAAAAGAGCCGGGGAAATACAAAGCACTTGGCTACTGCAAAAGTACGATTTATCGTTGGGAAAAGGGGAAAAGTACGCCACGGTTGGACGCGTTTGATTATTTACATCGTGCCATTTCAAACCCGTCTGGGTCCCGGAGTATGTTCAAGTTTGTTGACCTGTTTGCTGGAATCGGAGGTCTGCGCAAAAGTTTCGAAGCAATTGGAGGGAACTGTGTATTTACGTCAGAGTGGGACAAGCATTGCCTGAAGACTTATCTTGCGAATTTTGTCTGCGATCATGAGGTTTTTGGCGATATCTGCCATGCGTCGGATCTTGCCCAAGCGCACTGGTTGTTGCACGGAGGCGAGACTGCGGTCTGGCATTGGTGCTTTGCAGAACACATGTGAGACCACCATGAAAAAGGTGCAAACCGTGGTCCAGTGATAGGAATATAATTCTCTTATCTTTTATGATCGATCAACTTTCAGCAGAAGGTTCCTCAATGCCTGATCGTCTGAAACATTAACTGTAAGTAAAGAGATCTCCAAGTCCCGGCGGTACTGATCACAAACATCTAATGCGACCTCTTGCAATTCGCTCAACTTTTGAATCGTCCAGTATGGTCGGCTCCTTTCAGCATCATTTATTCTTCGATGAAAGATGGACTTGGGATTGTCATGAACAAACACGAGATGGGAAAGATTTAGGTCCTTGATTACTACCGATGGAATCTTGACAAATTCATGGCCGTTATCAATAACACAGTGTCCATCAAAAATAACCGCCTCTACGCATGTATGGTCGATTTTTCTCCAATACTCTTGTATCATCTTTTCTTGATTGTTTTGTATATCCTCTTCAGAAATCAACCTAATATCTTCGCTAGTTACTTTTTCATTCATTGCTTCCTTGATTAACTCACTTCCCTGTAGATGCAGAATTTTTTGTGGAAATTGCGCAGCTACCCGTTTGATTAAAGTAGTTTTACCAACACCCGATACTCCGAATACCCCAATTCGTAAATGGTTTTCCATTTGAGTCTCGTACTCTTGGTTACGTTGATTGATATCTCAAATTTAACGAGTCTAGCTAGAGGGTAAATTACTAATGATTTTATCTTGCATAAGCGAACGTAATCTTAAATATTTTGTGGGTTTTAGTCGGATAATACACTGAGGAGGCGAAGTAATTACTTGCTCTCTTTTCAATGTCAATAGTGCTATCGGCGGTTCAAGATGCGGAACTAGTAGGAAGTCAATTACCATCATCGGTGTGTTTTTGGCCTCAAAATACTCCATCAGTCCCTCTTTTGAGTACACAGATCTTTTCGCCGTTAGGCGGATCAGGCCAGCTAAATCTTCAGCATACGACACTTGTTCGACAATACCAATACTTGTTATGATTTGTGAATCTTGAAATCTAGGATCTTTTAATTTTGACATATAGAAAAAAATTAGATCACCATACTTTAACTGTTTCGTATTCGATCTGCATAAATAGACTTTTCTAATAGTATTTCCGGGAGTATTTCCGGGAGTATGGTTACTAGGAAATAAATCTATCTGTAGAGGCTCCAGATGTAGTTCTGGAAAAAGGATAGAGTGGTATTCAGGGCGAATAGGCACTAAAAACTTCTGTGCGTCCTCACCATCGTAAAATCTAGGATAAATTCTTCGGGAATATTCCAATATATCCGATTCTGTAGAACGAGCAGGCAAATTCCCTTGGATTAGTTCCTTTTCAAAAACTAGCTCCTGTGTTGCCAAGGTCCTCGTATTTAAAAATCCATATCTCATCAAAAGATCTATTAGTTTTTGTTGTTTTCCGAATATAGTCAGGTAAACTAACTGTTTATGATTTTTCCACGCCCACCACAGTATCTGCTTTAGTATCTGCTCGCCTAATTTTTCACCTGAGAATTCGTCCGAAATTTTTAGCGTACATATTTTCAAAATCTGATTGGCTTGAGAAACACAGTCGGCCTCTTCCGGGGTTTCATCTTTACGGATAGCGATCCCTGCCATACGTTCTCCAATTCTAACTACCCAACAATCACGATGCTGATTTTTACATTTCTGAGTAAACCACTTATCAAACCCTACATAATCTAATCGAATGCTATTAAATAGAGGATCAGACAGGTCGAGTTGGTACGCCTTTTTTTCTACGATATAAGGAAGATGTACGGACTTAGGTTCGTAAGTTAAACGAATCCAGTGCAGCATTTCTTGAATATCGAGGACTTGATTATCAAATCCTGCTCTTTCCGCTCGTCTTTTTAAGGCATCATCTTCTGAAACAAGGAAGTCGACAACATTATCTAGAAGATAAGCCAAGAGTTTCATATCTCGATAATCGTTGTCCGTATTATTCGGTCCAAAAATTTCTTCGAGACGTGTGTCTGTATAAGGCAGGCTATCTAGTTCAGGGAATTTCCATAATTTACTGCGCATGGTTTCAAGACGATTGCGGTCTTTATCTTGGAACACATCAAGGAAGTTTGCTCTACAAATAAATCGTTGCAGATTATGTGCCTCACAAAGCTTCGAAAATGTCGCTACCGGATGAGACGTAGGGATGGGATCCTCCAACGCGATGAGGATATTCGTATCAAGTAGAATCTTGACCATAAGCGCGAATTAATAACGGGTAGATATCTGCCGTTACATATCGATATGACTGCGGTATGTGGAATCCATTTTTTTTTAAAGATTTCAAGGTTATATGCTTCGTGAGCCGCTCTACTTTCGCTAACAATATGGCACAACCGTGACTAGTGCCTTGAAAATACGAATAGAATGATGTTTTCGCGATACATCCATCAGAGTTATAACGATCCCAAAGTTTATGAACAGGCATTCGCTGTACGGCTTCTACCTCTGCAACCGCGATTACAGCTCGTATCGGCGAAGTAGAGTAAATCCATATTTTTTTCCCGTGAATATGGTTAGAGCACGGAAATTTCCTTCGAAATTCAATGGTTTTTCGGCCTTGTACAATTTGGTCAACGTATTGCGGTTGAATGCTGATAAGCAAATCTTCAATCGCTTTTGCAGCGTCTGCTGAATGTCGTGAACATGGTTGTTTATAAGAATATTGCATCCTGCATACTCCGTAGTTGTATCATCAATTCTGAGAACACGGAACGTCGGTTTCAACTCTCAAGCGAAAACTCTCGCATGAGATGGAAACCCTACTAACCTACAGAACTTCTGTCATTCAATAAAAATAATCCTTCAAAATCAATTATATAAATAAATAGGGACGACATATCAAAACAGTAGTAAATGGAGGTGTTCATCTTTAGCCGCCAGACTTGTCCAAGGTGGGCGTAGTCATCTCACTATGAGGACGTCAAGGTCGTACTCGTTCTGCGGCGGGTTCGTATAGCGGTGACCCACTCTTCAAGCTTTTCAACATCAGCCCCGAGGGAAGCAGGATCGGGCACCTCGGCTTGTGCTGCAGGTGCTTGATCGTGACCGCGCAGCCATTTGGAGCACTTCGTCATTGCTTTCTCCACGATCCGACAGTCCTCTGGAGTGATGTCTGCGATCAACGCGACCTGCTGAGTTTGTACGTTGGGTCTGTAGCGTTCTACGACACCTCCGAGGAGCACTTCTTCCAAGCCTCGTTCCCAAGCTTCTCTTAGGTAGCCATAAATGCGACGGGCATTCTCTTCGTATGCTGCTTGATGACCTTCGTGGTGGATCTTCTCAGCATCCTGCAGGAGATTTTTTAAATGGCCGATGCGTTTGGAAACCTTGAGTGCAACCCACGGAAGTTCCTCAGCGCAGACGCCGGAGCCGTTTGAAAGTTGCCGAACATGTTGATCGAACTGCAAGACGCTCTCTTCTCTTGCAAACTGTTTAAGCAATAGCAGAAAGACAATGTCATGGGTAAAGACGATGACCTGCCGTCTTTTTGCTTCTTGGACTAAGCGGTGTGCGACCCCTTCGCGCCATCTGTAGTCCAGTGAAGACACGGGATCGTCAAAAACGATACCCGAAGGATCGTTGGCCATACTAAGTTCCGCAAAGAATGCCGCGATGGAGAGACAACGTTGTTCTCCTTCACTCACTACTTTCGGTAACTCGACGCCTGGAGCACGAGTAAGCACAAGTTTATGATACAGTACACCCTCGGTTCCCCCAGCTTCACTTAGTTCGACTTCGACATGATGGAAATCAAGGCGTGAGAGCTCGGTCTGAAAACTTGCTTTGAGCTTTTGCGTGACAGTCTTCCGCGTAATAGTGGCACTCTTTTGTGTGATCGCCCGTGTCCGGGTATCGTCGATGCAAAGACCATAAGCTGCAAATCTACGTTTGCGTTCAATTTCGTCGAGGACGATCTGTTTGTGTTGCGCAAGCAGTTTGCGGGCACGGAGTTCCTGTGCATCTGCGTAGAGCTGTTTACATGTGCCGTCAGTGGTGGCGGTTTGTAGAGTTTCCACCCGTTCGGTGATTTGTTTTGAATGGGTGTCTATGATGTCTGCGACTGAGGCTGGGGGAGAGTAAGCATCTTCCAAGTCACGGTCTTTAGCTAATGCGAGAAGAATATACTTTCTTCGTTTCTCTGCAGCCTTAAGTGCCGCAGTGATGGTCTCTGACATGGCTTCGTGCTCAATGCGGAGTTCTTCGAGCGTTTCTTCCACTGAGTCGGTAGTGGTGTTGAGTTCCGCAAAGTTGTCATGAAATTGCTTGTAGGTATCGCGGGCCTGTTGGAGCTCCTGTTCTGTAGTGGAACGGACAAAAGTCTCGAACCGTTGAAATACACTACGAGCTTCGTGACCAAGGTTCTGCTGGCAAAGAACGCACCGTACAGTACCTTTCAATATTGGGAAAGTTTTACCGGGGTAGGCTTGTTTTTCCGAGAATTGGCGGGCGGCCTCCCAAAGTGCGTTCCAGGAATCTGTTCCCGTTCCTATCAGGACCTCTTCCGGAAATGTTGTGTCTCGAAGTGCCTTGGCCTCTTTTGTTTTGCGACGAACGTCCGCCCGAGCTGCGAGTACGGCATCAACTGCCTCAGCTGAAAGAATTCCTTCGACATTCCTGATATGCTGTGCCAGTGCTCGAACACGTTCACCTTGAGCGGATAGATATCGTACCTGTTGTTCTGGACTCCCATTCTGCAGGTCAAGAAGAGTGCCTTCCAAAAATTTGAGACGGGTCTCTTCCTCAGCGGTCAGTCGTGACAGCTTCCGTACAGTCTCCGTCTTAGTGAGAGAGTTGATATTTGTGAGGAGTTTCGCAACTGCAGTACCTTCAGGGATGAGGGCTTGCACTGAGACTAGAGCGTTTGACGCAAGTGCTCGCTGTTCCTTCTCAAGTTGGCTCCGGATGAACTTGCAAGCCTTTACTAGCTTGTCGAAGAGGTCTAGTCCGAAGGGGCGGAACGCGACATCTGTTTTTTCAGTAAGATACACGGCAGCACATTGCGCGTCAAAAATGCTTACGCGCGAGATATATTCGTCTTCTTCTTGTCCAGTCCACTCCCGTGGGAGCTGTTCATTTTCCACCGTATACTTTATGGCCACAACTGGGGTCAGTGGCGTGGTTGTCGAAACAACATTGCCGAGAATTGCTTCTTGGCCGCGAGCGCGACACGCACTCTTGAGTATCCTGATATAGCCGGTCTTTCCCGTAGCATTGTCGCCGTACACTACAGTGAGTTGCGACTCGAATTTGAGTGTCTGGTTCTCAGCAAGAGCATTTACTCCTCGCTGATGAAATATAGACAATAGAGAAACAGGGGTAAGAGCAACACGTTTGGTGGGCACGTGTTCACTGGCCAGCGGGGAAAGTGCAGAAGAGTCTGTTAAGCCGTGCGTGGCTTTGCAGATTTCCACAAGTTCCTGTAAATCGTCTGAAGAGAGGTCGCCATTGACAACGAGGCGTCTAAGTGCGTCACGTTGCCAAGTAGGACGGTCTAAAGACCATTTGAGTATTTCTTGGAGAACCATGCCGAATACCCGTCTGCTAGCTAGTGTCTGCCCGAAAAATGAGCAGACGCTAAATTAAAATCAACCACCAAATACCGTCCACCACTCATGAATATTATCGGTAGAGTTCCTGTGAAATTTGCTTCGAAATTTACGTGAAATGAGGTTAGATATCTAGTCCATCTTCTTCGATCTGGCTAAATCGTTGCATCAGGCAAGCGTTAAGCACTTTTTTTACTTAATCCACTCCATCAATAAACGTTTCAACAAACGCTTTGATCTTGTCGATAACCCGTTCGGTGATTGCACGACGTTCCTTGAGTCCTGGACGTGTGTTCATGATATCGATGAGCTCATCCCGTAACGGCGTTTTCTCCGTAAACAGATAATCACCAATGACTTTCTGCAGCCCATCAATATCCAGTCCTTCAGCCTCACTCAACGCCTGTACGGCCTTGTGCTTTTCTTCAGTCCAATATTTCTCAAAAGCCACACCTACATCGCCCTCTCGCGGTATCGCCGGAAAATGCTCGGCAATGAAGCGTTCGATCAGTTCCTTCTTGCTGCGCAATTGCTTTTCAGTCTCCAGGATGCCGAGGATCGCCTTGCGCTGGTCTTCCTGCTCGGCCGGTTTGGCGAACTGCAAGTTGCGTAACAAGTTGATGATATAACCGACATTGATCTCATCGCGATGGATCAATTCCAGCTCAAAATCGATATCTTCAAGGATCGAGACTTTTTCTTTCTGTTTATTGGTTCTTACCTTGTCGTACAAATCAAGATACTTGCTTTTGTAGTCCTCAAAAACCTGCTCATCCATGGCCAAGTCATCAAAACTGAATTCGGTAAAGCAACCGAGTATGTTCTTGATACGGATCAGCTCCCGAAAGGCTTGGATAAACTGCACCTCGTCCTCTTCGGTCAGCAATTCCCCCACGCTTTCAACCGTCGGAGCAATTTTCAGCAATTCGGTGACCGCCTCGGAAAACCGTTCGACGTATTGCTCATACGGCTGCAAGATGACCTCTTCAATAGCATCCTGATTGGCAAACAGCTCAATCGCCTGATCCGTGGCCGGCTTGAGATTGCGAAAGCACACCACGTTGCCCTGTGATTTCTGTTGTCCGAGAATGCGGTTGGTGCGCGAATAGGCCTGGACCAGGCCGTGGTACCTGAGATTCTTGTCTACATAAATGGTATTCAGCCACTTGCTGTCAAAACCCGTCAGGAACATGTTCACAACCAGCAGGATGTCCATCTGGCGCATCTTGACCCGTTTGCCGATGTCCTTGTAGTAGCCATAGAAATTGTTGGTGGAGAAGTTGGTTCCATACATATCGTTATAGTCCCCGATGAAGCCTTCCAGCTGGTCACGGCTATGCCGGTTTACCGTTCCATGGGTGGCTTCCGTCACATCCGTTTCAATAAAACCGTTCGCATCCAGGTCGTCTTCATTGACTTGGTAGGAGAAGATCGTACCCACCTTCAAATCATGCTCCCCAGCCTCCTTTTTCCGCTTGAACAACTCATAGTATTTCATCAGGCTCCTGATGTTGGAGACACAAAATATTGCAGTGAACGCACGGCTGTGCGTCTTGCGTTTGTGATGCATAATGATGTAACCTACAATTGCATCCAGGCGATCGCCCGCCTCCATAACCTCGGCGGTATCGATGGCTTCCACCTCAATATCCTCCTTCACTCCCTCTTTTAGCTTGATGGTGCGAATGTATTCCACCGAGAACTTGAGTACGTTTTCGTCACGGATCGCATCCGTGAGGAGATATTTATGCACGCACTCACCGAACAAATCCCGCGTGGTACGGTTCCCATGCACGTTGGTGGAAGCATTCTCGGCAAATATCGGGGTGCCGGTGAAACCAAACATCTGTACCCGTGGGAAATACTGCCTGATGCGCTGATGGGTGTCACCAAACTGGCTGCGATGGCACTCGTCAAAGATAAATACCATACGCTTGTCCTGTAACGGGGCCATGGTCTTTGCGTACCGGTCCCGGTCCTTGCGAATCGCCGCGTTCAGCTTCTGCAGGGTCGTGACGATCAGGGGAGTGTCATCCCCAAACTGTTCCACCAGTTTGTCTGTATTGTTGGTGGCGTCCACGCTGCCTTCACGGAAGCTATTGAATTCCTTGATGGTCTGGTAATCCAGGTCCTTCCTGTCCACCACAAACACCACTTTATGTACCTGCGGGGATTGCGTGAAAATCTGCGCCGCCTTGAAAGAAGTCAGTGTCTTGCCGGAGCCCGTGGTATGCCAGACATAGCCAAATTTTTCCGTGTTCCTCACTCGTTCGACAAGGGCCTCCACCGTGTGATATTGGTAGGGGCGCAATACCATCAGCTTTTTAGAACTTTCACTCAACACCACGTACTTGGTGATCAACTTGGAAAGCTGGCATTTCTCCAGGAACGCATCGGCAAATTCACTGAGCTGCGTGATCTTGTTGTTGTCCGGATCCGCCCAAAAAAACGTTTGCTTGAAATCGCGCTTGTCGACGGGATTGTTGGCGTAGTATTTGGTATTGATCCCGTTGCTGATCACAAACAGCTGGATATATCCGAATAACCCGTATCCCGCTGCAAAGGAGTGGCGGTGATAGCGATTGGTCTGGTTGAATGCCTCCTTGAGCTCCAGGCCGCGGCGTTTCAGTTCAATCTGCACCAAAGGCAAACCATTGACCAGTAACGTCACGTCATAACGGTTGGTGTACTGGCCTTGCATGGTGACCTGATGTGTTACCTGATATTCGTTCTTGCACCACTGAATCTGGTCGATCAGTTCAAGGTAACCGGTATTACCATCGTCCCTGACGTAATCGACCTTGTCGCGCAGGATTTTCGCTTTCTCGAAGATGTTGCCGCGCGCAAGTTTGTTAAGTACCTGCCTATACTCCCCTTCCGACAGATCTACCTGATTGTGTTTTTCCAGTTGCCTTTTCAGGTTGGCAACCAAGGCGTCCTCATCGTCAATGCGTACCTTTTCAAAGCCCAGTGTTTCCAGCTGGGCGACAAGGTTGTTCTCAAGGGTACGTTCCGATTGGGTAGTCACGCAGTGCGCTGTTTACAACTTACAAGTTAAATGAACATTTGCTGGAGCAGGCCTTTTTTGAAGATCTGGGCTTGTTTAAGTTGTTCTTCAACTAACTCAATCTTTTGTTCAATGGCAGAAAGAAAGTTGGCAATCTTCTGCTGTTCTTCAACGGATGGGAAATGAATTTTTATGGTTGCCATAACGTTATTCATCAACTTCGGATTACCCACATAAGAGACATATTTCCTAGTAACTCTATTCAACATCTGTGCAATACATTGATTCGCAAACCCTTCTTTAGATAACAAAACACCACATACATTCGTACAATAGAACCTTCCATCTCTATAGTTTACTTCCCCTGCATTTGCACCGTCCGTAGTCCACGTAATAGCATTTTCATACAGATAGTCAGTGTAGTAGCCCATTAACCCATTATTCCTAGTTTGTGACGAGAACACTGGGTAGATATGGTTAGATTCTAAATAAGATGTAATTTTGTTTATTGCAAGCACATTACCTCTTGTGATCTTGAATACCTCAGATAGTTTTTTCTCCTCCCACTCTGGATAATCCTCCCCCTGCTCGTCTTTGAACCGGATTTCCTGGCTGAAGAGTTTCTGCATCATGCCTTGCTTGTACCGCTCCCATAAGGCCTTTTTCCTGCTTAATTGCTCTATCTTGGTGTCGACCGACGACAGGAAGGCGGCAATCTTTTGTTGTTCTTTTAACTGAGGAACGCATATTTTAAGTTTGCGCAAATCAGTTAGTCCTATACGTCTCCTTGTTGACCCAGTGCTATGTGAAGTCGCCTTTCTGCGAAAACGTGAATGATTGATGGAATCATGAATAAATTTATAGTTGTATTTTTTAGGATCTACTGATAATCTTATTCCATCCGATGCCATTAGGTATCTTTTATCTTTATTTTTAGGAATTAGACATGCACGTGCTACCGGGTCGCCCATTTTAGAAATAATGATTTCACTAGGAAATATGTTGCAACTTTTTAGTTCGTCAGCTTTAGCACTTGATGTATAAATTCGATAGTCATCGTTAAAAACACCGTCTCCAATATTTTGTAACTGAATAATTCTTACACCTTCCTTTGTGTAGTCTTCATTTTTCAAATTTGAGCCAAATGGCCCACCTGTAAAACTATGCTTCTCAGGTGATTTAGTATCACCCAAAACCATAATTTCCCACTCTGGATAATCTTCTCCCCGTTCATCCTTGAACCGCAAAGTCGGCACTCTTTTCTGTTGTGCTGTAGCCATATACTCTCTTAGATCAAAATGCACTTTCTATCCCTAGTTCTTTACAAAACCCCGCAATGGCTTGATCCGTTTCCTGCATACCGGTTTCAATGCTTTTTAAATCCTCGACCACTGTATTTATATCTATAGGGTCTGCTTCTTCAAAAGTATCCACATACCGTGGAATGTTGAGGTTGTAGTCGTTCTTCTTTACCTCATCAAGACTGGCAACATAGGCATATTTCTCCATGGGTTCGCGCTTTCGATAAGTATCAATAATCTTCTCGACGTGCTCGTCGGTAAGCGTGTTCTGGTTCCCAACCTTTTCAAAATGCTGCGAGGCGTCAATGAACAGAATATTGCCGTCGTGCACGCGGCATTTCTTCAATACCAAGATGCAGGTCGGAATACTGGTACCATAAAACAGGTTGACAGGTAACCCAATCACGGCATCCAGATAGTTTTGGTCCTGGATGATGTATTTACGGATTACCGCTTCCGCTGCACCCCGAAACAATACTCCATGCGGCAATACCACGGCCATGGTGGCATGTTCCGCCATCTGATAGATCATATGCTGCACGAAGGCGAAATCAGCCTTGGTGGTGGGAGCCAGCTTTCCGTATTGGCTGAACCGGTCATCGGTTTCGTTCAGTGGATTATCCTTACCTTTCCATTTCGCCGAGAAAGGTGGATTGGCCACCACGGCCTCAAAGCGGATATCTAAATGCTGGGGATGCTCGAGAGTGTCTTCCTGCCTGATGTCGAAATTCCTGAAATGCACACCATGCAGGATCATGTTCATGCGGGCAAGGTTGTAGGTGGTCCGGTTCAGCTCCTGCCCGTAAAACTCACCGACCTCCGTCTCTCTGGCGATCCGTAACAACAATGAACCCGAACCACAGGTTGGATCATAGGCACTCTTGATACGCTGTTTATCCAGGGTGACCAATTTGGCCAGGATCTTGGAAACCTGTTGCGGGGTGTAGAACTCGCCGGCTTTCTTGCCCGCACCCGATGCAAACTGACCAATCAGGTATTCATAGGCGTCCCCCAGCACATCGGAATCGGATTCTTCCAGTCCGAAATCGATTTTATCCAGATGGGCCAGTACCCGGGCAATCAAGGTGTTACGCGCATCGGGCGCGCGACCCAGCTTGGTGCTAGCCAAGTCAAGATCTTCAAACAGCTTGTTGAAGTCATCCTCGCTCTCCGTACCCAGCGTACTTTGCTCGACGCGGTTGAGAATGGTTTGCAGGTCTTCAAGAATGAAATTGCTTTCTTCTTCAAGATTGGCGTTCCCCTTGGCAGTAACCGCAGAAAACAACTCTTCCGGACGCAGGAAATACCCGAGCTGATCCAAGGATTCGTCACGAATCACTCCGATGTCCTCTTCATCGGTTACATCGCGATAATCCTTTACAGATTCGGTTTCGAGCAATCTGTTGGCATAGATATGCTGTTTTTCAGAGAGGTACTTGTAGAAAACGAATCCGAGGATATAGTCACGAAACTCGTCGGCATCCATCTTGCCCCGCAATTCATTTGCAATACTCCAGAGCTGCCTTTGCAGCTTGTGTTTCTGGTCTTCCGTCACTCCACTTGTCTCGCTATTGATTTTGTGTTGCTGAATGTACCCCGGAAACCGAGGTAAAGGCCAAGTTCATGCAGGATCATACTAAAACTGCTGACTGATGATCAGTTACAGTGCAGTTCGTCTCTTTGTTTGTCGGCAAGTGCGTTCTGACTACCGATCTTGTCGACATGCGAAGCATCGATAAACAAAATATTGGTTTCATGTATTAATTCTCGCTATCGCTACCTTCTTCAACGTTGATGTTGAAAGCCTTTATTACCGATAGTATCTTTTCCCGATTTTCTGCAGCGTCAGCGTCAGCTAACATTGTTGTTACTTGAGAAACCAAAGATTGTTTAGGTTCTCCATTAAATTCAAACCCAGTGCCAAGTAGCCAGGAAATTCTCGGCCATTGATGTTCGCTCAGCCAATATTCAACCCTTTGCATTAGTTGATTAGGGGAAAGATTTGAAACCAAATTGGGAGGGATAGTAGATGTGAATTGATTAAATGCTTGATCTGTTAATGGGTCGTTATCTAATTCAAAATATTTGTCAACGAGGATTGTTATAACATCCTCTTTATCCATCAATTTGTCATGAAATTGAACAAATTCATCCCACACATGGGACGATAAATTCCCTTCCTCAAGTTCTTTTTTGGCGAAATCAGTGAAGCCTTTTTTAAATTCATGGTTACCTTGGTTGCCTAGACAATCAAAAAGTAGTGTATCTTCAGACAATGTCTCGGCCCATTGGTCAGCATTTATCTTCCTTAGAGATTCTTCAACAATACCTTTTCCTTCTTCCTCTCCAGATAAGTGAATCTTTTTTAGACAGCCCCTGTACTTCACAGGGTCACCAACTAGTACTTGTTTAGATTTGCCCAGGCCTCCATATTCCGATAACTTTGAAACAATTTCTTGCGACTCTTCATCTGAAGCCCACGTATATTCACCTATATGTAGCACCCCCTCTTCACTGGTATAAATATCGCTGTCTATATTGCCATTTTTAATCATTCCAATGGCAACCTTGTTTTGTGGATCAACTGCAAGTAACCAAACCACATACAAAGCATCAAAATTTTTTAATGTCTCTATTACCTGATTGCATCTATCCTGATTAAATTCAGATTGCCAATAATCATTAAAACTGTCTCCGAGATTGGACGACAATAATTGACTCTCTAGTACGACAGCACAGAGGGCTAATAAATTAAAAGACTGATCTGGATCTTCCTGCTGGGCTTTTTGGATAAACGCTGAACCGGTGACGCAACTCTCTATTTTCTCCCGCACTGATTCACTATCGCACTCCAATAAGAGTCTTAGCATCAACTCATAGGCATCATTGTTGCCAGGTTGGAGATGCTGGTTATTACCCCAACTAACAAATGTATCAGCAACTTGGTCCCACTCTTCGCTTGTTGGCATATCGGACAGGGTGGAAATTAATAGTTTTATACTATCAGTATCCGGATTGTTAATATCGATAGCATTAGCTATAGATTCAACAGTACCTTTAGCGGGTAAAACACACGCAATGTCCGCATTTATAGAATTCAAAGCGTCTTTCCAAATTTTCCACTTTGGATGATTGATGCTATCGTAATGGACTGGGGGCAAACTGACATCGTGACGACCAAGTAAATCAATCGCCTTGGATAGATTTGGTAATGCTGACAGTTTAAGATCACCTCCACCTATTGAAGAAACAGTATCCCGAATAGATTGTATGAGCGTTTTTTCCAGCCATGATAATAAGTTAGGCTTAGACGAGGCAGGTGTAACCTTCAATAGTGCATCTAATGCCTCGGAATGATCATATAGTCTCCAGCTTATCTCTTTGTCTTTCCACTCATTAATCAAACGATTTATACTCGAAGCTGCTCTATCTTCATGACCCAGTACTCCTTCGCAAAAAGTTTTGGTAGCAGTTATTCGATATGTTTTAGTATCTCCGTGTGGCAAACTTGAGCTTTGAATGCTCTGCCAGACTACCCAGAAAGCCTCTCCATATTTGTCAACTAAGGAACTTATTACTTCGGATTTCCCATCATTTAATGCTGATTTGATCTCAGGCCCCAATAAAAGCTGGATGCCTTTACTTTTGTCTACGCCAAACAACATTCCGGCTAGCTGACTCTTCAGTTCACCGTTGGAGACCGTTCCTTCATAGTGGTCCGGCAAACCGTCGTGAAGAAGTTCTCTCCTCAGTTGGGAGTCAGAACGGTTCTTTCTCAAAAGCGCATAGAGTGCTATTGCTTCAGCAGACATTTCACCACCCCAGCGTAAACCCAAAAATCCTACACGATTAATAAAGGTGAGTGTTTGGCGAGGTGTAGGGCTCGAATCGAGACGGCTTTCAACACGCTTGAAAGTTTCAATCACCTCGCATACATCATCTTCAGGCCAACCTACTAGAGATTTTCTGGTATTTGCTTCACAGTAATCTACCCATGCTGACATTACTGGTTCTGGAACTTCGGCAATAACCTGAAAGCACTTCTCAAGGAACGAAGGAGCTAATTCCCTTGGGTTACTAATTTTACTCGTATTGGAAGAATCAGTGCTTTCTTGTGAAGATTCTGTTTTATCAGGAAGGCCAGAAGTCCTATCCCACACCTTGGATAAACCTTCCCTGTCATAAGGGATTAGAAACCAAAGCTTGGATTGCCAGTCCTCTTCCAAGTTGTCTTTCTGTCTACTTCTATGTTGAAAGAATGTTTGTAAAATTGACCAGATTGCCAGTGTCTGTTCAGGCTCAACTCTGTCCAGGTTGTCGATGACAATCAATGCTCTTTTGAAATTCGCATTCTCACCTATTGAGTATTTCATTATTTGCTTAAAATAGTGCTCGAACTCAACAGATGTTCGCTCACCATCTTCGGTTATATCCTGGGTGTACTTTTCCGTTGAATCAGCAGCAAACACATCCCATTGTTTTTTCCCGGTCAACCAGCTCTGCTTTCCCTTTTTATTTTCACCTTCATCCCCCCAGCGTCGCCAGTACACTAAAACCCAAGCAGGTGACAAAGCTAATAACAAACCTGTTATGAGAGGTATATGGGAACTTCCACCCCAATCACTCCACGGCCAAGGTGCTAGTACTGTGCTGTAGTCTACTGCTGACAGTATTGCTGCACCGACAGGAACCAATATGGCTGACAGAGAAATTAAGCCACCAAGTCTGCTAGTGGATTTCTTAGTATCGACTTCAACCTTTCTTTTTCTACCAGAAATCTCTCGCCTTAGTTTTAATAAGTCATTTTGGTCTCCCCCAGGACCAATTTCATCAATTAGGCTTTCGAGGAATATCCTTCTTAAAGGGTCTCCTTCATGTGCCCAGGCATCAAAAAGAAAAAATAATGTATCATTGCCCTGCGATGCCAGCTGTTTTTTTAAAAAACTAACGACTGTTGACTTCCCAGAACCCCAACCACCTTCCAAACCAATAGTGATGCCATGGTCTGAGGTTTGCATAAGTTTGAACAAAGCACTTGCGACCTTCTCATGTGTCTTGTCGGGGAATTGATCATCTATGGCTACGGCCTCATGGAGGATATTAAAGTCATAACTTCCATTAGCCATTTTCAGGTTCCTTATTTTTTGCAACGAACAGCTTTAAAAAATACCATCTACTCTTCTTACCTTGTGGAGGTAGAAAAATACTCTATTAGTCTGCGATGACACCATATTTTAGCGATTCATTCGGCAACCCACATTCAGTTGATTACAGTAATAGGTGGCGAGCGGCACAGACGCTCGACGAAGCAGCAAAATATCAGTAAATAGAGGTGTCCACATGTTCCACGGTTGTGTGGATGACCAACTTGTGGGTGTTAGATTGCACCATCTGGGCACCTCCATCTATTGCTGTTATTAACGCATCATGCCATATGTAACTATTTGATTTTTAAATACTATTGTTTCGGACAGTAGAATGATAGCAGATTAAATAGAAGTGCCCATCTGCCGGGGCATCGCACGACCTGGTGGTGTTGGGGATGGATGAAGATCCCCGGCCTTGATCGGCCAGTTACGCTTCGTGGACTCGCGATGACAGGTCACATCCACAGACCTCCGGTGCCGTGTGGTTGTCGGTGACTAGCCTCAATATTGCATGGCGGTGTGAGATGGGCTATTTTTTCGGACCGGTAACCAATCTTTCCCCAAACTTGAAAAAAGCCACTTTTTAGGTTTATAACACTGTTATAAAAATCAGGAGAATTCAAACTAATTTAAAAGATATAGGATTTTCATTTCCACTCAATAGGCACTTGTACTAAAGAAGGCGCAATTGGAGGCGGATGTATTAAGCAACCAGCCAGCGGTCTGGACAGCAAGATGAACCCTTCTTATTACCACTCCAGAAATCCTTCCCTACTAATAAGTCAGTATCAGCAACTTCCGCCCAATTCAGGTTCAACGCGCTCTCTTCCGGGCTTTTAGACATATTAAGCTTGCCGCGTAGAGACAGCGACTTCGGTATCTCTTGGCTAATAAAGACAATTGTTTGCCTGGCGATAGCCTCAACAATATCCACCGTTTAAGTCCAACGATACCATGTAGTTTGGTGAAATACCTGACTTTTAGTAAGAAGAATATCAATTTGTGCATGGCTTTGTTGCTTGCATTCTCATGTATAGAATCTTTCAGCCTGCGAGATTTTTCTCCAGTTCTGCAACTACCGGAGGCACATGCATGAATCGTGCTTTCTTCCACCTGCATTTGCATTGCAGGATGAATGTGCAACTTGGAAGTTCCTTGTACTGACTTGTCGTAACGTCCGTCAAGGTTTGAACCCATGGTGTCCATTTGAACGGATTTGTCAAAGTTAGATTAGCGGGATCATCATATACAGCTAGGTTTGCCTGCAAGACCCAATGTCGCATGGCTTCTCGCGTGCAGTCCCACACGCCGACGACGCGTTGAAATGGACAATATTTTTTACTCAACTGACGTTCCCTAATCAAGTTCAAGCCGATTGAGGTGCGGTTCATGAAATCATCTAATGTGTTCTCGTGCCTGAGCGAGTTTAAAGGGGGTGTTGCGAACCAGAGAGGAAGACCTACAACCAATGTCCCATATCCATAAGCGTCCTTCGTAATTTTGTAGGGGGTATGGCAGAGTTTTCTTTCTACTGCCTGCAGAACTTTGTCCGCTGCGCGGCACTGGTCCATCCCTTTCGGCATGTCAAGATTCAGCTTATCAAGGAATCTCCGCACATCAAATCCAGATTTCACTGGAAGTTCGTTTATATGCTTCATGAATGACTGCACATCTTTAGGAGGGACCGTTGTAAAAACCTCGACGACCTCGAACCAGTCCATGGACGTCTCGATTCCCGAAGTACTGATGCCTACGGAGTAACCGAAGCCATTCACAGAATCATTCCTTGTCCTACCGAAATCTTCGCGTTCGACAGGTAACTGGAATCTAACTTCTACATGACAAGGTCCTTTTGTAGGTTTGTAGTTTCTTACCTTGTCAATCCAATACTTTTCACGTAGGTCGCCAGGTACTTCTCTTTCGGGAATACATATACGGTTCATTTCCAAGTTTGGTCTCGCGTATAAGACACCCAGTCCATCCTTGGGCATATCCAAATCTGGGATACGGCTAGTTAGTGTCATGATCACAGGCGCAGGTCAAGCAAACTGATCAGCAAGGGGCACCCCTTCTTTCGCAACTCAAATGCTACTCCAGATAAAGTTTCGCACTCCTGCGCAATGAAAAATGATACCAAAACCTTGACGAGAGCAAGGCAACATATAGCGAAATTCACCTTCATTATCGGGATTCTTCGTCCAAAAGTATTGGTACGAAGCTTATCATAATGGCTTGAAGACGATCCCCAATGAATGACTAGTAGGCCATCACTTTTGTATTGATGGGTAAAGTGATTTCAGTTTGTTTCGTGCGTCGGCGGTCGTGAATCGCCAGTCCACTCGCACGGCTTCGCGGTTCCTTCGCTCCTGCCAAGCATCGACTTCACGGCGTAGGGTTTCGCGGTCGGGCAGACGACGGTTCAGGCATTGGCCGACCATCGCACCGATCTCAATCTCGGCCATGTTCAGCCAGCTGCCGTGCTTGGGCGTATAGTGGATCTCCAGACGCTCGGCGATGCGCCGCGCCTCGGCCGCCGGCTCGAACGCCTCGTAGAACGAAGCCGGAGCATGCGTGTTTAAGTTGTCCATGACCAGCACGATACACTTATCCGGGTAGTCTTCGTCCACCAACCGTTGGATCTGCCGTGCCCAGTCGAGTTTCGTGCGTTGCTTCGTCACGTCCACGCGTCGCCAACCTTCCAGTGGTGCGAACAGCATAAACAGGTTGCTTACACCGTTGCGTTCGTACGCATAGTCGTACGTCGCGGGCGTTCCGGGTTCGGCCGGCCGCGGAACCCGCACTTCCTTCATCTGCTGCCGATTGGTCTCGTCCATGCACACCAGCACCTCATCGTCCTGATATTCCCGATGATACACCTCCAGGATGTCCTCCATGGCGCACGCAAACTGCGCATCCGACTTCGGGGGAATGCACCAGCATTGCTTCAACCACGGTTTAAGATCATTTTTTTTAGCGTACGACGAACCGTCTCCCGACTCACGCCATCCACGATCTCGCACTCCACCAAAAGCGATCCGCGAGCAAGCGCAACGACCACCGCGCGTAGCCCTCCGGGGGATCGCCGCAGGCGATCGCCACCAGCCGAGCTTCCGCCTCCCCATCCAGAACCTTCGCCCGCCGGTTCAACTGCTCCTTCCGGTTCAGAGCCGCCGCCAGTCCCTCCTCCACACAACGCCGACGCACTCGCGCTACCGTCGCTACCCCAATGCCCAGGGCCTCCGCAATCTCACCGTCCGTCCGCCATCCTCCCGACATTCATCGCACTGCAACAGAATACGCCCATGCGTCTGCTTCCGGGCTGATACCCGACCCTTCGTCGTGAGTGCTTTCAACTCTTCGCGTTCCTCCGCCGTCAACTTCACCCGATACCTCTTGCTAGTCATCCAGAACTTTCCTTGTTCATCGGGACATCCGAAAACACCTATCATACTCTACTAACCTATCAATCCAATGGAGGTGGGCTACTAGGGAACTAATTGAAATTTAGACGCTTTGAATATTCAATAATAAGTTCTTCTACCCATTTAACGTGTTCACTATGAAACGCAACACATAATCGTTTTGATTCATCAAACCAACTAAACACGGTTTGTTTAGCTTTCTTAGCTGGATCAAGTCCATCTATCTGTATAAGAGGGCGTGCATATTTATCTCCTCTACAAACAAGGAAAATGGATATGTGAACGTTCGAGTTCATTGTGAAATTCTCCCCACCAACCTTTAACGACATAACTTTATCAGAAGCAGTAATGTCCTTAGAAGCAAAAAAATTCAACTGTCCATCAACCAAGATTGAAATAAGTGAAGCATCGAGGCGTCGTTCGTATTTCAGCAGATTTACTAACTGGATTCCACTATCAGATTGTTCTAGATCATATCGCCAAAAAAGATCGTATATTCTGTGAGATATTGAAATGCTCTATCCGAATTTTCATAGATGAGATCGTATGCGCTGCCCCAAGACTCAAAAATATTGTCTGGTGAAAGGAATTCACGCCAGTAAATGTTTGCAAGTAGCATCAGATTTTGGCAGAGCATTGGAAATTCGGGAAATTCAGTATCTCCGTCGGATGGTTGAGATAAGCCATATTCATACTTGTCAAGTTCTTGTACCTGACTAATAATGTTCTGTGCACCTGTTCCAATGGAGATGACTTTCCCGAACCGCTTGGTGTCAATTGTTTCGGAATCGGTATGAATTAGAGAACCACTCCAATCTTTAGCTTTCAATAACAAAATCGCACCCATTTCACGAGACTCGTGTTTGTCCAAGACGTTCATTACATCGGCACACGCAAATTCTTCCCTGTTAGCAAATGTTCGCTTCATCTCCTTTAAAAACGGTCGAATAAGCATAACTTGTCCAGCAACACCTACTGCTAGGCGATCGTTCACTAGGAATACTTTTCTCCTCATTTTTATAGGAACATATTCAGGTAGTTTCTGCGACTGAGTCGTTATACCGTGTGGTTGGGATGGTAATCGCAAATTTGTGAAAGTATTAGGAGTCCAAGGAACTGACAGCAACATGTCACCACCCAACAATGGAGCACCTACGTTTGTATGAAATATCACAGTCAATGTCTTTTCAACTCTTCTCTATCACTGCCTTTCAGTCTTTGGGTCCTTAGGTAATGCGGGTGGACTGTGTTGAAAAGGTCGTAGCCAGTATAAAAATCATACACTTATACCTCACATGAATACCTCTATTTACTGCTATTTCGACAAATCTTGATCTATACAAGTAGATGATTTTTAAAATATAAGAAATGCTTACTATCGTTTATTTCAAGTAAAATAGAGGTATCCAATTGCCTATAATTCGTGTACCCCAACCTAACTCAAAAGGAGTGCCATGAATAGGAAGGATTTTACACGTGCCATCTCTGCATTCGCTGATACACCGGCTGATATAGATTGGGATGGTAATCAGCTTCTTGTGCAGGTAAGAGAGGACGTAATTGAGGCATCTCTCTCCAGTCGTGAGGGAGATTTATATGTATGTGAAAACGATGGAAAGCCAATTCGAGCTTACGACTGGATCGTACGGCGCGTCGCTCGAATCGACCAGCTTGCACAAAGAATTCTCGACTATGTGCCTGAGGAGAAGTGTTTTGTTGTTCCAGATGGCTACCTTTTAGATGATTTAGATAAGGACCCATCTGAGACTGATCATCCTGAATCTGATGTCGTTAAAACCCTAAATGACAAGTTATCGAGCCAGCCAGCAGGAGTATCATCTATCCTTTACCTAACAAGTGACGCAGGAGAAGGGAAAACAACCACAATAAATTACTTGGCGCGCCTCAAGGCAGCAGAGTATCAGAAAAAACAGTCAAGTTGGCTTTTGGTGCCCATCGCGCTCGGAGGACGACCGTTTATGCGACTCGATGATGTCGTAGTTGCAGAAATGTCAAATCAATATCGATTTATGCTCTATTATCAGGCTTTTGTAGAGCTGGTAAGGCTCAATGTGATAGTTCCTGCATTAGACGGTTTTGAGGAGGTGTTTGAGGAACGATCTTCAGGAGAGGGAGCATCTTCACTAGGACGAGTGATCAGTCAACTGGATGGGGATGGGAGACTACTAGTCGCAGCTAGAAAAGCATATTTCGAGATTAAGAGCCTTGCAGCACAAGCTAAGTTGTACGACAGCTTCGGAAGTATGGGCTCGGCTGATTTTTCAAGGCTCTCACTAGCGAGATGGACCAAGGAAAAATTTTTGGATTACGCTCAAAAAAGCAATCTAATAAATGGCGAAGAAATATATGGTCGCGTTTTGGAGCGACTAAGTCCCTCACATCCTATGCTTACGAGAGCGGTTTTAGCTGGTCGGTTAATAGAAGTCGCTGCCAAGGGGAAAGTATCTGATCTCCTTAGTAAACTTGGTCAACATCCAGAAGACTACTTTTTCCATTTCGTCAATACGATCGTCGAGCGAGAGGCATTCACGAAATGGACCTACAGACCTGGGAACATCGGTGCAGCAGAGCCACTACTTGCAGTCGATGAACACCATGAACTATTAACCAGTATCTCTCGAGAAATGTGGATTAATGGTACCGAGGAGTTAAGTGAAGAAATCATTTCCCTTCTTGCGGAGATGTATTCAGATGAAAAACGGAAAAGCCCAGTTGTTGCTCGTCAGATCCAAGAGAGGGTACATCAACATGCTCTTCTAATCTCAACCGGCCATCAACGGAAAGGAATCACATTCGATCATGAAGACTTCAGACTCTTCTATCTTGGGCAGGCTTTAGCCAAAGAGATAGCTCAAGATGCACTGGATTCTGAAGCATTCTTACAAATAGCCATGTTACCGATACGATCGATTGAGGCCGCGGTTGAAAGACTTCGGCGCGAAGGACAAAATCTTTGGGACATTGGTGAAAAGGTGAGGGCTATCGGCGAGACGCATTTAAAAAGCTCATATGTGAACGCAAATGCGTCGAATCTGTATTTGGCTTTACACGACGAATTACAAGAACCGATGACGAGTACAGCCACGAATCTTCTTTTCCCCCCCGATGCTCTCCGAGAAAAGAGGTTTTCTAAAATGATGTTTCAAAATTGCTATTTCTCACCGACGGCAACCAGCAATTCGACCTTACGCGAGATCACGTTCAACTCGTGCGAATTTGAGAGAATCGAATTAGGAGCATGCCAAATCGAGAATTGCAAGTTTTCTGATTGTAAGGTGATGAGTATCGTAGACCTAGCTAGTGGTAATCAAGACCAAGAGTTCGACCCGCAGTACATAAAAAAAATGATGACCCAAATGGGGTTCGATTTTGATGTCGATATGCCTGAACGTAGTACGAATGAGCTGGATGAGCCGCATGACAAGATAAAATTAATTGCTGTTCGAGCATTGCGAGCATTCATGCGTTCTACTCAGATCAACGAAAATGTTTTGAAGAAAAAAATGGGAAGTGACGCGAATCTTTTTATAAACGAAGTTCTCCCGTCTTTGGTTAAGGATGGAATCATTGAAACAATACCCTTTCGGGGTGGTGGAAGGCACCAACGCCGATATAAGTTAGCCGTTTCTATGAAAAAAATAGAAAAATCGATGCAACAATCTAAGACTTTACCGGAGCTTATAGACGAGCTCAAAAAATAGAGTGACCTAGTTCTCTAGCCCGAATATTGCATGAGTGGTGTGAGATGGGGCCATTTTTGGAAACGGAATTGCAGGATACGTCTCACTCGGGCGCGCAAGGCGCGGTGCGGCATACGCGGGTTGACGGAAGCACCGATCGGCTGGATCAAGAACATGCTGGGGTTCTGGTGTCTTAGCGTTCGCTGTCTAGAAAAGGTGCAGGATGGATGATTCTTGGTCTGCTTGGTACTCTCAACTTGCGGCGGCTCAACGGGAGTAGGGTGCTTGGCTGACAGCAACATGGAAAATATCTTGGAAAACGTCGGAAACATAACCCGTTGGGGAAGCGAAATGCGCCGGATCGGTCGGTGCAATACCGCCTTCTGATCACTCATAAGAGATTATTGATCTTTTCAGCATGGCCAATCGAATCGAGCCGTTTTGCCCGAAGGCGGGACCCTGTCGGCACTCGTGGGATTGAGATGAGCGGTCCGCAGTCGATTACTAGAACGATTAAATCTTTTAGTAAATGATAGTATATTATAGATAGTGTCTGTGCGAAAACCCTGATGATTGTATCAAAGTGCTGATTATTGTGGCATGGGAGGGTATTTTGAGCTAAAATGCTACGGGTGAAGATTGCCGTTGGAGGCGTTGAAATGGGCTTTTTTAGGGGTTTCAGGGGGGTTCTGTGCGGATCTTCGTTGGGAGAGCAGCGATCATGAGACGTTTCGAGCATGCCTTGCGGTTGGATGAGACGCCGATCGGTGAGATCAGGATTAATGTGAAATCACGGGATGACATTCCGGCGTTGCTGTTGGGATTGCAGCATCTGTACGTGTCGTGTCGGGAGGAATTGGAAGGGTTACTGGGTTGCCATGTGACAGCGGATCGGGATCCGGAGAACGGTCGGCCGGGGATGACGCTCTGGCGGGTTCTGGTGATGGCGGTGCTCAAGCAGGGTTTGAATTGCGACTACGACCGTCTGGGGGAGTTGGTGAACCATCACCAGGTGGTACGGAAGATGCTGCAGCATGGGTTTCTGGATGACTGGACGTACTCGGTGCGCACCTTGCAGGACAACGTGTCGCTGGTGACACCGGCGTTGCTACAGGAATTGAATGCGCTGCTGGTACGGGAGGGTCATGCGGTGGCGGGAAAGCCCCCTGGCACCGCCTTGGACGGTCGGGTTGACTCGTTCGTAGTGGAGACGGACGTGCATTACCCGACGGACGTGAACCTGCTGTGGGATGCGATGCGGGTGCTGCTGACGGAGGTTTCGGTCTGTTGCGGATCGCATGAGGTGTCGGGATGGCGGCAGGGGCAGTACTGGCGGAGCCAGGTTCGGCAGGGCTATCAACGGGTGAGCCGTGCGCGGTTGTGGTGCCGACGCCCGAAGGCGGTGGCGGCGTGGTTGACCCTGTGCGGCGATCTGACGGGGCGTCTGGGCGACACGCTGGAGGAGCTGGAAGGATTGCCGGAGGGCTCGGTGTCGCCGGCGCAGCTGTCGCGATGGCGCTGGTTTCACGCCTGCTCGGTGCGTTTGCAGGATCAGATCCGCCGTCGCGTGCTGGAAGGGGAAACGATCCCGCACGAGGAGAAACTGTTCTCGCTGTTCGAGCCGCATACGCGCTGGATCATGAAGGGCAAGGCCGGCCGGCCGGTGGAGCTGGGGGTTCCCCTGACGGTGCTGGAAGATCAACATCAGTTCATCCTGGGTTGGCACTTGCAGTGGCATGGCGGCGATGTGGACGTGGGGGTTCCGCTGGTGGCGGCATGCCAGGCACAGTATCCGGAGTTGCGCGGATGCAGTTTCGACCGGGGGTTCCACAGCCCCGCCAACCAACAGCAGCTGGCCGCGGTGCTGGAGCACGTCGCGTTGCCCGCGAAGGGGCGAGGCACGGAGGCCAGCCGAGCTCGGGAAGGTAAAGCATCGTTCGTGGCGCGCCGCCGGCGGCATCCGGGCGTGGAATCGGCGATCCATGCGTTGGAAAGTCATGGCTTGGACCGGGTGCGCACGCATGGCCGGGCAGGCTTCGAACGCACCGTGGGTATCTCGATTCTCGCAGCCAACCTGCACCGACTCGGACGCTTGCTGCAGCAACGGGCGGCGCGGCGGTCCCATCGCACGCACGCACCACCCTATCGTTTGGCGGCCTAGCCGTCCCCATCCTCAATATCCATCCTTCCCGCCCCTCGGGACGGACGCCGCACGCCCCGAAAGCGAGCAGGAGAACATCATCCGCACTTTTGGAGCCCCGATGGGCGGATGACCCGTCGTACATCTCCTAAATCAACATGATCCCCTGAGCGGCGGATACCATCACGTGGCTTAAACCCATCGTAAAATGGGGTTTTCCCGCAGACACTAGATATACTTATCTTGAAAAAGGAACGAGTTGTGCAAAGAGTTGAACATTTCCATCATGTCTAACGTCGCATCCGTGCCTCCCTGTCGAAAGTCGAGGAGGAGACCGCGGTTCAAAGCAGCGTTCGAGGCACTCTGGGACGGGCAAGAGCGTCGACATCACAGCCTTGACGGCCTCTCTCCTTCAAGGCTGGCAAGGGAGTTCTGCGCTGCTAATGCCCTGCCAAGAACCGTCAGAAAGTGGAGATAATAGTGCCTACTCACGTCACAGCTCGACTTGCCTGGCATAACGATGGCTGGAATGGAGCCGTATGCAAGAAGCCAGAAGAGAATACCTACTGTGTAGGGTGGAAATCCCACCCTGGCGACGTGATCGCTCGCGAGCGTGACCTCACAATTGAGAAGCGTAACGCTGGATGTGCGGGAATGGCACTCAAAGGTTACATTCCGCCATGCAGTTACAGCTACAACGCATTTGGCCTTGAGGGTGCTCAGGCAGCCTCCAATCCGCCCGACTTTTTCTTCGATGGAGCCAAACGTCGAGAATGGGCACTTCCGCCGGCCACAGTATGCATCTGGCCCTATGAGGCCATGTACGCTGATGATGTGAGGACCTCCGGCTATTATGACAACAACTGCAGGAGAAAATTGTCCCTCGAGTTTTTCGAGCCCATCAGGCAGGACTGCGGCAACAATTTAATCTTCTATTACACCAACTACTCTAACCCGTTGTCGGAGGAAGAGGTCCCACGCTATGTGATGATCGGAGTATCCCGTATTGTCAAAGTAGGAGAGGAGTTGTTCTACGACAACGTCACGCCCGAGGTGGCCAAGAAATACGCCGAAGGGGCAATTTGGGCACGCAATATCACCTCTTCATACCCGCATGAGGGTGTTCGGCTCCCTTATCATCACTATCTAGATGATCCGCAACGCCTCGCAGAAATAGCGGTTTTCCCGGAGCACCAAGCACTCTGCAAGTACGGGTCCAAGCACCTTTCTGATGACGAAGCGATTGGGGTTCTAGTAGTTTAACTGGTTTTAATTTTCGGGTATAGATGCTTCAGTTTGGTGCGCGCGTCGTCGAGGCTGAGCTGCCAGTCGACCCCGGTCTGTTCGCGATTGCGCTCCTTGGCCCAAGCCGCCGTTTCCGACGTGACCAAAGCCCTGCTCTCGATCCGGCGATCCAGGCACTGGCGGTGCAACGCACTGAACTCCAGTTCCGCAACGTTTAGCCAGCTCCCGTGTTTCGGCGTGTGTACCAGGTGGATGCGGTCGTTCAGCCGACTGGCTTCGGCCGCCGGGAACGCGGCGTAGAACGAGTCACCGCTGTGGGTGTTCAAGTTGTCGCACACCAGCGTGATGCTTTCCGCATCCCGGTAACGCGGCAGATTCGCCAGTGCGCGCACTTGCTGCGCCCAATCCAATGTCGTACGCCGTTTGGTGACAGCCACTCTCCGCCAGCCGGACAGCGGCTCGCCGAACATCCACACCGTGCATTCTCCCCGGCGGAGGTAGTGGGCGTCGTACTTCTCCGGCGACCCGGGGCGTACCGGCAACTTCTCGCGGACTTCCGACACGAGCTGCTTGCTCATCTCGTCCATGCACACCACCGGATGCCGCGGGTCGTACGGCCGCCGGTATACCTTGAGCACCCGCTCCATGCCGGCCACGAAATGATGGCTTTGCTGCTTCGGAATGCACCACATGTCCCGCCGCCATGGTTTCAATTCGTTTTTTTTAACGCCTGCCGCACGGTCTCCCCGTAAATCGATTCGACCACTTCAAGTCGCACCAGCTCTTCTGCCAGCAGCTTCACGGTCCACCGAACGCGGCCTTCCGGTGGAACCGAACAGGCCACCTGAACCAGACGCGCTTCCTTCTCCCCGTCCAGCTTCTTCGGCACCGGAGGCAACGGCCGAGGCCTACGCTCCAGAGCCTTCATCGGACCCTGCTCCACCGCCCGCCGACGCACGTGCTGGCAGGTCCGCTCCGTCACCCCCAGCGCATCCACCACCTGCATGTCCGTCAGTGCCGGGCCAGCACCCCCCTGATCCACGGCTAGCAGAATCCGTGCACGCTGCAGCTTCGTCGCCGACACCGCACGACGCGTGCTCGACTTCAGCACCGCTTCCAACTCATCCCGCTCATCCTGAGCTAATTCCACCATGTATTTCTTCGGCATCGAATCCTCCTGATCCCAGAACCCCTTCCAATCCACTATTATAAACACGTATTATTAGAACTGGTAGCCTACTAGATAGTCTATTAAGTCTGACTCTGATGCAGCAAGTACTTTATTTCTCTCCCATTGATCCACTTCAGCTTGCATCTTCTTGGGATATTGGGAGATCAAGTCATGGAGAGTCTGGTTGGGATTAGAGAATAGTGAGTTATCCATTACATTTTCAACAACTTGACAGTTGATCTCCAACCGAGGTCATGGATATCTCGTATGTGGACGCTATCGGAAGCGAAACTAAGTCAGTTGGTATTCGGAACAGTAAAACGCTGCTTGCACGCCGATTCATTTACACGTAGGTACTCCAAGAGAAAAAGATCCATATACTTGGATACCACCGACAAAATATATCCACTATCCATACCCGACGTGCCAGTACTACTAAGTGACCAAGTGGTTGCGGAACCTCTGAGTCCAGAGGCAGGGTCATAAACCACTTTGTTATATTCGAAAGAAATGTTGAAAGCTGGTACTGATATATGTACGTTGACATACAAATAGGTGTCGATTGACTCGGAAGAGTAAAGCTGAGCCGAACGTAAGCGACTTTCCACAGCAGCTTGAATCGCTTCCTTTGTCAACCCGATTTCCGAAGCATCGGAGTGTAGAGACTCGACCACTAGGTCCATCGGTTTACAATTGCTAAAGAGTTTGAATTGGGATATACGCTCTTCAACTTCTGCTTCACCAGTTTGTCCAACGGCTTGATCTGCCGGCAACGATAATCCAATTATCGTCCAGGCAAAAATTGTGGCTGCAACTGCCCACTTTGGTCTGTCCACCATTACTAATCTTCCACATGGCAAAACAGAAGAATAATACATTTATCAGAAAACAACACGAAACTCCCAATAGTTTAGTACCAGGGCAATCGCATTTGGAATTTCGTGTTTGGTGAGCGTGTTCGCTTGTGTCAGACTCCGCCGCCGATTCCAAGGACGGAGAACGGGATGCTGGATGTTTCCCTGCTATTTCATGAAGTTGAGGATCCACGGCGAAGCAACGCGACGCGCCATGATTTACAGGAGATGCTGCTGATTGCCCTGCTATCGGCACTGTCCGGTGGCGAGGGATGCGTGGATAGGGAGTGCTTTGGCCGGGCGAAAGCGGGATTTCTGCGTCAGTTTCTGCGGCTGGAACACGGCATTCCGAGCCACGATGCCTTTTCGAACCTGTTCCGATCCCTGGATCCTTGCAGGTCTGCATGGCGTGCTGCAGCGGATCGCGAAGGACTGGGCGAAGGACTGGGCGGAGCGGCTCGGCGGCGAGGGGGTGGCGGCGGGTGGCGGTGGACGGCAAAGTGCTCCAGTGCTCGTTTGAGGACGCGACGCTCGCCGCTGCATCTGGTGCAGGCATTTGCGGCGGATGGGAAACTCGTGCTGGGACAGATGGAGGTGGATGGCAGATCCAATGAGATCCCGGCACTGCCGAAGCTGCTGGACATCCACGGTCGGATGGTGACCGCCGATGCGATGCATCCCCAACGGGAGACCTCATTGGTGGTGCTGGCGTTGCAGGGTCATCCGAGGGCCCTGCACGAGAATGTGAAGCAGCATCTGGATCATCCGCCGGATGACGGGACCATCTTTTCCCATCCAGAAGTGAACGAGAGTCATGGACGTGTGGAGACGCGCACGGCCAGCATCACCCATGACCTCGGAGCGGCACTCGAACGGCACCGCTGGCCGGGTCTCGCGGCAGTGGGCAAGGTCGTGGCGGAGCACCGCCCGAAGGACGGAAAGGCATCGGTGGAGACCCGTTACTACATGACCAGTGCGCAATTGTCAGCAGAACGCTTCGCACTGGGCCATCGAAAACTCCCTGCACTTGGGGGCTGGACGTGACGATGAACGAGGACGGTCAGCGCAATCGTAGGGACAATGGACCGTCCAACCTCGCACTGTTGCGGCGGCTGGCCCTGAACATCGCCCGGGTGCAGCCCGACCAAGATTCCATGCGCGGCAAGCTCAAACATGCTGGCTGGAACACGGACTTCCTCCTGGACATGGTTCGCACCGCCCTGCAGCTTGAGTAAATTTCAAATACGATTGCCCTGGGCTCTGGCCTATACTTTGATCGAAGAATTGCGCCGCCTGGCGTTGATCCGCACGTTGCTCGTCATGGCTACAGCCCGAACCACCGCCGAACTCGCTACCGCAAACTGCAGAAGGCCGCCGAACCGTTGTTAGTGATGTGTTCCCTGGCCAACGTGTATATGTCCCGAAAACTCTTGTCGCAACTATCCGCACCGGGGATCTGAAAGCCGAAAAGCGCGGCGGAAGCGTGTCGATGCCGACAACGAAGGCACGAAATCGTGACACAACACGGAAGGCAAATAAGAGACATCGGATGGAAATCCAAGGGATCCACCTCCCATTGGGCGACATGGCTTGCCCGTTGCAAATACCAACATACTAATCACACGTTCCTGTAATTTGATAGTATTTATTAGGCTCTTATGTAGTTTTATGTTGAGAATGACTAACAAGCAGCTATAATATGCGCTGGTTCAATAGGTTGAGGAAAACCAATGGGTCCCCGCAAATTCAAGGAGATGCTAGACCAGATTCCTAGGCTGACCCCAGTGCAGAAGCAGAGGCTGATGCACGGGGTCCAGACATCGGTCAAGTGCGACGAACTGCCTGAACCCGTTCGTCAACGGGAAGCGGAGTTGGAGCGACTGCGAGTATGTACGCATTGCGGTTCCTCAGGGGCGGTGCGTCACGGGAAGTCGGCAGGCTTGTGTCGATTTCGTTGCCGTTCGGTATCGTGCGGACGAACCTTTCACGCGCTGACCGGGACCCATCTTGCTGGCTTGAGGCACAAGTCGAAGTGGTCGGTATTCGAAGCGTGCTTGCGAGATCGGCTGACGCTGCATCAGTCAGCCGAGCGATGCGGGATCTCTTACCGAACCGCATTCTTGTGGCGGCATCGCTTTCTTGGCAAGCAGCAGAAAGGCTCGAAACTTCAAGGCATCGTGGAGATGGACGAGACCTACTTTCTGGAGAGCTGCAAGGGAGATCGCTCATTAACGGAGCGTCGCTTTCCGCGCGAGCGAGGAGGCAATCGCGGGCACCGGGGTCTGGTGTCGGACCAGCGGCCTGTCTTGACGGCAGTGTCTCGCGGCGGGCCGACTTATATGGAAGCCCTCCCATCGACGGCGGGGACGAACATCGCTCCGGTAATGTCGGAATGGCTGGCCGAAGATGGCGTGTGTGTCACCGATGGACATCCCAGCTACGCCATGGCAAGCCGGAGCCTGAACATGCACCAGGAAGTGGTGCGCGTCAGCCGACGTGAAGCTCGCCGCGGGAGTTGGCATCTCAACACGGTTAACCAGCGTCACATGACCATGAAGCGATGGCTGAACCATCACCACCGCGGGGTCTCTACACGCTACCTGAACCACTACATGCACTGGTTGATGCGATCGAATTCAAGCTTGAACAATCGATTGAAGCGGACTTCCTTTCACCTCATTTGACAAGCTATACACAAGTAGATACATAAGAGCCATTTATTAACCTGTTTTGTGATGGATCGGGTATGATAATGAGCCAACCGCGTTTGTTTGATCGTGCTCTTCAGGATGAAGTGTTAGAGGAATTTAATCCGTTTAGTGCTATGACCTTTATTTGTCCATCTACCTTAATTAAAGGATTGATTAGCCAACTATACTGGTTGGGTCCGAAACACCTCGGATGAGTGCGATGGACACCAGGACCGTGAGAAGTATCTCGAAGCGCCATCACTACGTGCCGCAAATGATCTTGCGAAACTTCGTGAACAAGCAGGGATCGCTCCATTGCTTTCACAAGGAGTACCGGCATCCGTTCCCAGCGTCGCCCGAGAAGGTCTTCGTCGAGACAGGGCTGTACGTGCAACAAGGTGCTGGTGCGGACGCCAAGGAATGCGAGCTGAGTGCACAAATAGAAGGGCCAGTCGCCCCGATCGTCGACAGAATCGTGGCATGTGCTCGGAAAGGCAAGCTGCCGTCGTTGAAACCTGATGAGAAGTTCACGTGGGACCGCTTCTTTTACGTGCAGATGCTACGAACACCAACCGCACGCGCAGATATCAACGATGCAGAACTAATTCGAGATGTGTGCGAGCAGTTCGAAAAGAGAGTCGGGCCCTTATCGTCGACAGAGCGGGCAGAATTCGACGGAAGTGCCGAGAAGCGGCAAGAAGCAGTCAATAATGCGTGGATCGATAGCTTTACGGAACAACCGCAGGGCGATTTGTTCCAAGCACTGCGACGGAAGGGCCTACTGGTGCTGGTGCTAGAAAACCCGAAAAAATCGTTTGTCGTCGGTAGCATGCCGGTTCTCCCGATGATCCCTGCAGAGATGATACTAGACAACGATGAGGCGACGAACCTGTTTCCGGTGGCCCGGGATATCGCAGTGGCGTGCGTTGGTCGTTGCAACGACGAGGAGCTTTGGCTCTTGCCCAAAGGAACTCAAGGGACAGAGATCTTGCGGAAAATAAACAAAGCGATTTTCAAGCAGAGTTCGATAATCGCCTCCAGCTCAGAGAATCTGGTCGATTCGCTAGCCGGATATTGCACGAATAAGACGGTAAGGCCCCTATAAATTCGATATCATTCAGTTACTTAAGCTAAATATCGAAGGAGACCTTGCCGTGATGGAATGTTACCTAAATCCGATCCGATTTTCATCCGTGCGACATCGCAAGGTGGAGGCCGAGTTCAGTAACGGAGCGATCATTAGTAGCAGGGTATTCCGCTGCTTGCGGAAGTGGACCGGGCATTGGGTCTGCCGCACTCGGTATCGAAATACTTGGGGGATTCACGGCATCGGGCCAGTTGCGAGCATCGTTTGCAGGAGCGGTTCCACACGGTTGCAGCTCGCCCAGACACCTCCTAACCATCCCGAGGCTGCCCCGGCATGTGGGTCAACAACAGGGGTATAAGGGGGAAGTGTGCCCAGCATCGCAAAAACGTGCCGGAAACACGGATTCCGGGCGAAATACAGGCATTGAAACTCCGGTTATCGCTCCAAACTGAAGGGGAAACTCATTTCGCACCACTCGTGCAATATCCGGGCTAGTAGCGGGAATAGTTCCGACTTCCCACTTTCGATTGTCGCTCTGCCCGCTATTACATGGGCTGACTGAAGCAATATCCTTCTTTCCAAGACAGAAGGAACATGATTAATCTGAATATTGCATGAGCAGTGTGAGATACTTCCATTTTCAGATCAGATCGGTCACTTGGCTTCCAACGTCTGTATATGGCCCATTATCCGTAGTTCAGGCACGTTTGGACGCATTTTGAATATCCTTTTTTACTCCGATGTTGGTTGGCGTGCCGGGGACCTTCGGCGAGTTCGGCGAGCACCGGAATACCCTTTTACTGGTGACCGCATCACCGTTGCCGAAAGATACGTACATCCGCTCGCCTGTGGTACCGAGGTAGATGTCGCATAGATTGAGCGAATTAACCGACATTTCGAGGATCATCAGCAAACCCGTCATTGCACCGACTACCTTAAGCCGCTTGCGGAAGACCCAAATTGCACAGTGATCCGGGCCGGCACACCCAGTTCGAAGCCAAAAGAGTGCTGAATGTCAGCTTTATAACACTGTTATAAAAATCAGAAGCATCTGTTTGGTACTTAATCGATTTTTCCGTTTATGTGTTTTCCTTCTTATACTGAACGAATGACTATTCAACGGTGCCCGTTATAAGATAGTATTTTTGAATGCAGACACTTCAAACGGCCGGACACCTCTATTTACTCGAAGGCAAACGAAAGTAAACAATTCTTATATCATCAGAAATCATATATTTACATCAGGCATGGTTCGTCAAAATAGCGGTAAAGCAGTAAATAGAGGTGTCCACCTACTAACGGGATGATGGGTACTTTGCTGTCCTATTCATGCAGCGTCCGGGTTAAGGTGATCCCGGTTCGCTGGTCAGTTCGAGGGCGAAATCAACGCTACTCTCCCACTTGCGAGCTAAGCCGAAGAAATCTTGAGGTGCGAACGGCAATGCCCCGTATAGCCCAAACTCCGCTATTACTCTGGACTTTCCGAATTGGGTTTCGCGATAATGGAGGCAATACCGGTACCCGAAACTTGTCTCACCACACGACGGAATATCGTGTGGGACGCCTGAAAACGTTGATTGCTCGTGCCGAAACACGGAAAGGACAGACTATTCTCGGGTATTCTCTTACCTGACACATATTAGGATACTCTTGAGTGGATCCTGCAGCCCAAGTCCGTCACCTTGGCAGCACGGTAGTTCCAAACCACTTGACGCTCTATGATTTCCAGAACATCTTTTTTCTTGCCGTTGCCGCCGTCAATGATGGTGATACCTTTACTCTTTGGATCGGGCTTTACTTTAACTGGAAACCTCTATTAATTTACGGCATTTCCATCTAGCCGAAAAACAATCCTTAAAAACCATGTGCCTCATTGTAGGGCCATGTATCTTGCTATCGTCGGTTAATACGCTACCAAACTACTCGTAACAAATCGTCAGCCAATCATTAGGTAAAGTCGTTAATTTAGAGGCTCATATCCATAAGTAATGTTAGTGTGAGGTCAACTGCAAAGAGAAACGAAAGGGAGTTATATACCTGATTACTCATATTTTTGCTTGCTTTCCCGTTCGAATGGTCTATTTTACATATGAGATTCTACTGAGAACATGGAACTCAAAAGCGTGTCCTATGAATACTTACTCGCAAGCTCAAGATCACCGTGAGGGTCATGAACATCTTCGGTAACGACACGATGACGATTGTGGAGGTGGGGGTGTGAGATTTTCTCTGCCGGAGATCCACCACAACCAGATAGGTTTTGAATCTCTGGCACGTCTCCATGCACAGACCAAGGAATGTTTTTTCGACGATGTTGAAATTGACATGGAAGAAACGAGTTGGTTTGATGCTGATATGTGTGCGGCGTTTGGTGCGATTCTCTACAACCTGGGGGAAAACCTGAACACGGTCAATTTAACCAATCTCGATTCCGAGGTTGAGAATATTTTGTCAAAAAACGGCTTTCTCAGTCACTATGGGCGTGTGAAAATTTCTGATTCTTGGGATACGACCATCTCCTATAAACGATTTGACGTTAAAGACGACCACTATTTCTCAAGCTATATTGAGAATGAATTCATGCATCGTTCTGAGATGCCCAATCTGTCGTCGGGGTTGCTAAAAAAATTCCGTGAAAGTATTTTCGAGATATTCAACAACGCGGTCTATCATTCGCGCACGAAATTGGGAATTTTCAGTTGCGGACAGTTTTTCCCTACACGAAACCGGCTTAATTTCACGGTAGCGGACCTGGGAGTCGGCATATGTCAAAACATACGAGACCATGCGGGATATGATTTCTCACCGGAAAATGCGATCGACTGGGCGACCAAGGACAACAACACGACTAAGTGCGGCGGTGTTCCGGGTGGATTAGGGTTGACGCTGCTCCGTGAGTTCATTGACTTGAATGACGGCTGCTTTCGGATTGTTTCAGATGCCGGCTATTGGCAACGGAGAAAAAAGGAAACGACTACCGCGCCATTAGATCACCCATTTCCTGGCACAGTGGTAAGCGTAGAAATCAACACGGCAGACTGGCGTTCTTACGTACTTACGTCCGAGCTACGAGTTCAAGACATCTTGTGAGGTATTGAGCATGGGGAAAAACGTCAAAATTTCTTTATTCGAGGTAGTGGGCAGTCCCTTGTGCGTCGCCTCGAGCGATGGGCAAAAGGTTTATGAACGTCTAGCCGCCGCTATTCGGGAGAAGCGAAACGTCGCACTCTCATTTCGTAGCGTTGGTACCCTAACGTCGGCTTTCTTGAATGCTGCGATTGGTCAACTATACGGACAATTCAGCGAAGAAGATATTCGTACCTTGGTACAAGTGGAAGAAGATGATATAGAACCCGGTGATCTGGAGCTGCTGAAGCGCGTGGTGGAAACAGCCAAACAGTACTTCAAAGACCCATCGAAATTTGACCAAGCTATTCGAGAGACGATGGAAGACCAGGATGACGGAGTATAGGGCAACAGCAGTGAACAGTTATAAGTTCACATCTGAAGATCAACTGTTTTTGGATGCCAATATCTGGTTGTACGTCTATGGGCCACAGAAACCTGACGACAAACAAGCTGCTATTTATTCCCAGGTACTGCGCCACATTCTTGACGCGAGAAGCTGTATTTATATTGACGTCCTCGTCATTTCGGAATTCATCAATACTTACGCCAGACGGAAATGGAAACTTGATAGGCCAAAGATCAAGCAATTTAAAAACTTCCGAAGCAGTACGGATTTCAAACCTGCCGCTCTTGAGATTGCCGATAATGTCAGACGTGTGATGAGCCATTGCGCCCGTATAGAAGACGGTTTCGTAGAGATGGAAGTAGATAACCTACTTAGTACCTATGCCACCGGTGTTTCCGATTTCAATGACCAAGTGATAACAGAGTTATGCAAAAGGGCAGGGCTGACACTGATTACGCATGATGGCGATTTCAAGGGCCAGGGAGTCCCGATTCTGACGGCAAATCAGCGTCTACTGAATTGACTGTATCTCCCAAGATCGCCAGATCATGACCTGCCAAAATCTCACGCCAAAGGGTCGCACCATGTTGTAGATCTGTCCGAGAAGTAACGGATATCAAGTCGGTACTGTAATCGCTACCACCTAATAGCACAGGGAAGGATACTGATCGGCGCAAAATCTGTCACGAAATTCAGGGGTTAGCCAATATACTTTCCGATATGTCCTCGTCGCTTGTCAAGACGATCAGCGTAGATTTACGGCATCTTCAACCAAGTCGAAAGGAATATTGGCATTGCTGATGGTCCGCATCATTAGTAGGAGATTATGTAGTAAGACCCGTAATGCTCTTAAATCAGTCAAAGAAAAAGTGCTTTATGCCCTCCCGAACAGTGTTGGTACTCCTTTGTGCGTAGCAGTTCATATCGATAATTTATCTCTTTCTTGTAGGTCCTTGATTCTGACTACATGGGTGGTCGGATGGACGGTCGGGAAAGCGACAGTTCAGGCATGAGCCTACCATCGCACTGATCTCGGCCATGTTCAGCCATCTGCCGTGCTTCGGTGTGTAGTGGATGTCCAGACACTCGACGATGCGCCGCGCCCCGGGACCTACACCGCTCACGTCACCTACGGTACACCCCAACGGCAAGCCACCTCCTGGCTCGATCACCATCGGGGTCCCCGAGACTCCATGCCATCCTGACCGTTAAGGATTTCGCGTATCGGTGTCTGGAACCCGCCTCCACGCCCGACGACACGACGTGTGAAACGTCTGCAAAACCCATTTCCCGTACCAAACACGGAAGGACCGATGCCAAACCCAAATTGAAACTATACGGGAGTTGCTGGGTGAGACCCGAACAAAGGAAACCGCGTATCGTCCAGATCGGAGAGCGGAATCGGTCGGCACAGAGTGTGTTCCTAGCACACCACTTGATTAAAAATTATCTACCTTAGCCAAGCTCGGCATTGTATAGTTGTATATTTGCGACAGCCCAATTCAAGGAGTCTCCTGAAATGTCTAACGGTCGCTCGAACAGGCTCCCGGAGGGCCTTCCTGTTTGCCTGATTTCACCGAATAATGGATTCGATACGCTTTGCAATCTGCTCATAATCGATTCGCGCCAAAGGAAACAAGAGATAGCCAATCACCCCGATGTCAAACGATTTCTGAAGGACCGACGATCCCGGACCAATCGCAATCCCAAAACTGCCATCCGCCTCCAACAAGACATCACGGACTTCTACCGTAATCCCGCGGAGCGACGTTCGCTCTGGGAAAATCTCTATGAAATCACATCAGGCTTCCAGAAGGCATTGCCCGATGGAATTCTTCCTTCCTTGGAGTATTTAGCACTCCGAAAATACGATAAAGAGTTCATAAACGCAGATATCGACGAAAGCGCGTTGTTGGATTGCGGGGCGGTCTTTGAACTTGATTCAACGTACCCAAATTGGGTAAAACCCGCACTCACTGTGCTCCCGTCCGTCCGGGCCGATTTCACGAATTGGCGTTCGCTCAGACCGGAACGGCAAACGGACGTCCTGCTGGCCGTGTTCTCAATAGCTACACTCCTGGACGATGTACGCCTATTGCGCTGGGTGGCGGAGAAGGGTGCTGGCATTGCAGAAGAGTTTAGCTTCACTGAACCACAGAGAGGAGAGGCTGGCAAAAACTCCTATTCGGATATCAGCCAAACCAACTTTCCCGCCAAAGACTTTATCGGTGCGCTGCAGCAAGCCTGCCAGAATCTTTCTAACGCTGCCCTAGATTTGCGAAGCGAAACTCCCTCGATAGTGCTGTTCGATAGTATCGCCAACTATGCGAACGATGTCGCACGACTGCGCGAGCCAGCCTTGAAGGTGATCACTGCTAACAACACTGATAGTCTGATTACTCGGTTCTGTGATTTTCTCAGAAATCAATCCAAGCATGTCCCATGGCTTGCGGCAGAAGCAGACAATATCGAATCACGTTGGAGGGATGCGTACCCGACCACGGACAGCGGGAAAACAGCCAAACTTCAGTCTGATATCGAACGAGGTGAACGGGACACGAAAACAAATTTAGAAGACTGGGCTATGGCAACCGCAGAAGTGGCAGAAGCCAACGACTTGTTGAGGGCATGTCAAGATAAACTGGCGATGGCTAGTGGTGTCGCTGCTCGAATAAAAGCCAGTGAACAGGAAGAACAGTACCTACAGTCCGCTCGTGAGTCGAATACCCGAGAGAGGGAAGCGATGCTTCGGGTGCTTGCAGCAGCATCTCCATTCGGCAGCAAATACGCAGTGCACCAATTTCCAATCCAGCAGACGGAGCATGATGCCGAGACCGGCAATATAGATACCCCGTCCGAACCCAATGCAATGTTAGATGATGCAGGTGAGGAAACTACAGAAACTCAAAAAGATGGGACCAGCACAACACAAGCGGTCGAGGCTGTGAAAGATGTTCAAACCGATACCGCCTCGGAGATAGCAAGTCTGGATAGCAAAGGTGAAATTTTAAAAAAACAGGTACCGCAGAAGGTCCCAGCAGTCCACAAGGCAGCTGATACGACCGGTGCGGGATTAGCAGACGATGAGTCGCAGGCATCGGATCCGAACGAAACAGCCATATGGCATGCCGTTGGAGATGGACGAATAGGCCTTGCCTACCAAATTGCTCGGTTGAGAGCGAAGGTGGAGTCCTCTACGGTGCTGCATCCTACTTCCGAGTTGCTGGCCGCCGTTGCACTGGGCGGATATGTGAGCGGCCCTGAAGGGGAATTGACGCATGAATTTAGCAGGTACGCAAAGGCTGTGCTGGCCAACCCGAATTTTGAAGGTGTAGAGTCTGAAATTAGAGATGCGCTCAATCTACTGCTGGTCTCGGCATCGCTACGTCCAGCGTTGTTTGCACCGCAAACCGGGGCAATTTCCATGCTTCGGAGCGTCGAGCCATCCGGAAAATTCACTTCAGTCTATCAGCTTGCCGAAACAGTTGCTGTATGCGCGCAGCGTTTGCAAGGCATTAACTTCGATATTCTTCGACTGGATACCATACTCGATGCTGCCGTCTGGAAAGACCATCTTGAAAAACACACCGAGCAGGTTCGGGAATGGCAGGCCTCGGCGGGAAGCAAGCGTTTTCTTTTCAACCCAGCTGAAAAAGTGTGGAAGCATTGGCTGCATCAAGGTGGAATTCTCTTCGAGCTTGCCGGCTTGATAACAGATAATGTAGAAGCGTCTGTTCCAAGGGTTCGCGAAATCATTGATAAGCTTACCGACAAAAAATCCTTCGCACAATTGGTCGACGACACATACCGGAAAAAATTAAGGCTCAAGGGCAATAACATCTCAGGTCGCGCGCTCGACCAGCTAAGCAACGACGCTGATAAATTGATCAGGCTTGGGCGCAATTGGATGTGGCTTGTCGAATCAAAGCCAAGTGGAGAAAGATTTGTTGAAAATACAGTAGCAGACTTTCGCGGTAACATTGAAAAATTCGTACCCCGAACTTTAGCGGATATTGCGGCGGTTCAAGAAAGATCTCCTAGCGCGGGTCTTTCCGCTGCGTTAGTCCGGGTACGGAAATCGGTCGAGTCACTGGCCAGATTATTCGGACACGACCGGGAATTTTCCGAAACCCAAACTTCATGCGACCCCGGCAAACTCTTGACTCGAGACCTCCTCTACATTGGGGGGTTAGACATCGGGCCGGATGGCGACATTGATGCGGGAACTTCTGTAGTTGATACGCTGGCCTTATTGATCAACACCGGCTCGCACTTGAAAACCCTTGCCGATGCTTTTGAAATGCGTTTGAGCCGAGGTGACATTGCTGGCGCGTGGACTGTATGCGAGCAAATGACACATGAAGATGACCTTCAGGAAGATGTGTGCAGGGAACAACTAGCTAAGGTTCTTTCGGAAAAGCGGCGGGAATTGGAGCGCGACCTAGACGATTCGAGTGAAAAGCTGGAACAATCTTTCAGGATGGGGGAAGCCTCTGAGGACGAATTTAACGTGCTGAATGCCTCTATCGTGTCGGTGCGAGGTCTGCTGAGCCACAGAGATTCGGTTGTCGAAGCCGCTAGAATCGTTTCCGGTTTCAAGGACAACATCAATACGTATTTCAATCAGGTTATCAAACAGATGCGTGCTCAGTTCGAGCCGTACTTTCCTCTCAAAAGCGATAGGGAACAAGCATCCGTGGAACGAGCACTTGAAACCGGTGACCTGATTACGCTTTACGAGCAACTCGACCGTCTCAAGAACGGCGATTCGCTTCTATCCAAGGAGTCCGATAACCGTGGTCACCTTGAAAAGTTCTTGGCCGCCGTTGATGAGATTGACGAGTCCTTCAATAAAAAGATTGCTCCGGTACCCGATACACTGATCAGGTCGGTTTCGAAAGGCGAGAACATTCTGGGGCTGAACTTTTCGTCGCTGTCCCAGCCTCAATTGCGGCGATCGACCAACCTGCTAGAACTTTGGTACGCCTTGGCGCGCAGCAGGACAGTGGACGCCGGCGAAATCCGCGGATTCTTGGAATGCTTGGGATTCACGGTGAGGGATTGCAGGCCTGACGACGAGAGTTCCGTTACTATCCGTGTCGAACCGCTCAGGAGCAGAGATTTTTGTCCAGTTCATACTTTTGGATCTCACGCAAACGGGCATTACAAGATCGTTCTGAATTGGCGTTCGCCTCCACAAGAATCGATCGTTCAATCTCTTGGAGAAAACCGCAACCGGTGCGTGATCGTATTTCATTTCGGAAGATTGATGGACGACGAACGAGAGTGGCTGAGGCAATGGTCCATTCGTAACCGAGCTCCCTTCATCACGGCGGACGAATCTTTGGTTCTATTCTTGTCCTCTTTGCCAGGCAGCACTCTCCGCGCGTTCTTTGACTGTACGCTTCCTTTTGCCGCCGTGCAGCCATTTTTTACAGCAGCCGGTCTAGTGCCACCGGAGTCTTTTTATGGTCGCGAAATAGAGCGGCAAGAGATCATGAACCGCTGGGGAAGTTGTTTTGTGTTTGGGGGGCGCCAGCTCGGCAAGACCGCGCTGCTACGGTCGGCAGAGGCATCTTTTCATGAACCGGAGGCTCGTCAAGTCGCCAAATGGGTCGATCTAAAAGTACACGACATCGGTATCGCACATGGGGCTGAAAATATCTGGAAAACGCTCTGGGATATCTTACGGGAGTTGGGGGTCATTGAACCCGGGAAGCGCCTCCCGCAAGGTAGGGACGGGCAGGCCACAGCCTTGACCGATGCCGTTTCCAGCTGGGTTTCGCAAGGAGAGAATAGCTGCGTACTTCTGCTTCTGGACGAAGCCGATGCTTTTTTGGCGGACGACTTGAAAAACGACTTCCGAGAGTCGACGCGTCTGAAGGGATTGATGGATGAAACCGACCGCAAATTCAAAGTCGTATTTTCCGGTCTGCATAATGTGCTCCGGACCACGGAGCGTGCGAACCATCCCCTGGCCCACTTCGGCGAGCCTATTTGCGTCGGCCCCCTCCTCTCCAACGGAGAACTGGACCAAGCTCGGGCACTGCTGCGAGAGCCCTTGGCTGCTGCCGGGTGTGAATTCGAGACGGACAATCTAGCCACCCACATCCTCGGGTGGACAAACTATTACCCTTTGCTGATTCAATCGTACGGTGCCGAACTGGTACAGTACCTGCATGACTCCGCAGGTCGTTCGTTCCCGTATATGGTAACCATGAGTGACATTAAAGCGGTGTTTGCTAGGGACGGACTTCGAGATTACATCCGTCAGCGATTTTCGCTGACGCTACAACTCGACTCTCGGTACGAGGTGATTGCTTATGCGATGGCCCTTCAATTACAAGGTGACAGTACCGGACTGTCGCAGGGTTTGCTTCCTCCCGAGGTTCTAGGCCTCGCTAAGGAATGGTGGTTGACTGGCTTCGAAATTTCGGAGAAGGAGTTTGAGACGCTGCTTCAAGAAATGTGCGGGCTAGGGGTGCTGCGAATTCATCGAAACGAAGGTGAGAGGTCACGCTACACGTTCCGCAACCCCAATGTCCTGTCACTGCTGGGAGACTCGAACGAGATTGAACAGATTCTATACAAAGAGCGTGAGGCACCCGAGATATTCGAGGCATCCGATTTTCACGCACAGTACCCGGAGGAGAAAAAACGAGAGTCATCGCGACGAGGACCTTTGACGTACGAGCAGGAATCCCTGCTTGTACGTAGAGGAGGTGTGACCGTAATTTCCGGAACCGAGGCAGCAAACATCGAATATCTTGGGATGTTTCTCAGTCAGCGTATGGGTAGCGAAATGTGTCGGGAGTTGAAATTATGTACGGACGACGCTGGGTTGGTAAGTCAGTTGACAGGGCTGCGTCCCGGGGCTAGGGGTATTCACGTTTACTTGGTTCCCCGCGAAGCCCCGTGGACGCTACGATGGATCGAAAGAGCAGCCTCTGCACTCAGGCGGGTGCAGAGAAGGGACCGCATACGGGTTGTTTTTTCGGCAGAGCCGCAGCAATTATGGAATTTTGTTTCAGACTTCCCCGAGCAATGTTTCGGTGAGTCGGACGATCTATTCGAATGGTTTGGCATCCATCCCTGGAATCACGCTTTTCTTCGCCGATGGTGTAGCGACCTTAACCTTCAGGTGGGTACTCCCCAAGTCAGCAAGTTGCTCGTCCTTTCCGGGGGCTGGCCTTGTGTTTTAGAGCACTATGCCGAGTCCCATGAAAAAAAATGGCAAGCCAAGATACAGGAAATCGAGAGCTACATTGCCGAACACCAAACAGAGTTACTTGAAAAGTTGGGGCTCGGTTCGCCTCAAGCTCGGAACGAGGTTTTCACATTGCTAGACTATCGGGCGTTTACGCCCGATGAAGCACGAGAAACTGCCCAAATGGTGATTGAGACCCAAAGGAACGAAAGGAGCGGCCCAACCGAAGATGCCCTTGTAAGACGCCTCTGGTGGACAAAGCAGTTGGGCTTGTTCCAGGATGTCGAGGGGACTTGGGGCCCCAACTCGCTGTTGAAGCAAATTCTCCCAAAAGCCCGGCTATGAGACTGTGGGACTTGCCTGGTGTAGAGTGCTTTATCGAAACTACCTGCTGCGCTCCATTGAGAAATGGTTGCAGCATAGTGGCACGATTTCCCGGTAGGATTCCGGCGGGTTTCGAGGAAGCCTTGACGGCCTCGCTAGGGAATATTCTGTCCGTGGGGAGATTGGCAGGTTCACCAAGGCCTTTCGAAGACTTGTGTAACCGATATATTTCCGGCGATTGCCCCCACATCCAATCTCTTCAGGACCTGTGTGAGGAGGAGGAATTTAGAGGTCGGCTAATCTGGCTCGATGATCTGAACAGGGAGAACTGGCCTGCTTGGCGAACTTTCCTGACCCAATACGCACAAGCTAGCCGGTCCATGCCCGTATTGGGCCGTACGCTGTTTTTCGCGCCTTTGGCAGGCACTCCTCTAGGAGAACCGCCACCCTTGGATGTCGCCTTGGTTACCTGCGAATGGGATGGTGTTCCCGACGAACTGGATCTAGTGCTTCTCGCTAATGAGTACTTACGACAGAGGTCTGTGAGTTCCATACAACGTATGTTGCTGGCGACTACCGTTGCGCGGGTTGTCTCATGGGATTTCGATAGTGCAGTACGCTTGCTTGGCGAGAGCGAACGAAGCATTCTGAACCCAACGGAAGTGCTGTGCTCAGTTGCGGATGAAAAAAGGTGGACAGATGAAACGCCTGTAGCCTGGGAATTCGGAACGGCTTCCCAGTCTGGCATTGTTCATCCAGCTCGTGCCGCAATAGAAGATCCACCCCGGGAAATCGAACGGCGGGTCTGGAGTGCGCAAGCCTCAGTGTTGCTGCCATGGATCGAGACTCTAAGATATGAAACCGTGTCGGCCAATCTCTTCGAGGTCCGGCGTCAAATGAGACACTCTGGAATCACGGAGGACGACCCATACGATTTGGAAATCGGTGAACTAGCGAAGATTTTTGGATTGAGGGGTGCCGACCGAAATGTTCGAAAACGTGTGCAGCAATTACGGACAGTCCGAAATGCATTGGCTCATCTTCAGCCCTTGCCCCCCGAAACCGTTCTACGGCTGATTGAGGTAAATGGATGAGGATGATAAGACTGAGATTTATGTACAATAATTGTACAAGACCTTTGTTGCTAATCCTTGACTTCCTCAACCTTGACGATTCGCTCCTCTTGCACCATCCGAAACCTGCGGTTCAAGTCTGCCTTAGTGGGTATCGGCAATCTATTGGGACTTATATACCTGTGTACCACGGGATAGATAGTGTCTGTGCGAAAACCCTGACGATTTTACCAAAGCGCTGATTATTGCGGCATGGGAGGATGTTTTGAGCTAAAATGCTGCAGGTGAAGATTGCCGTTGGAGGCGTTGAAATGGGCTTTTTTAGGGGTTTCAGGGGGTTCGGTGCGAATCTTCGTCGGGAGGTCGGCGATCATGAGACGTTTCGAGCATGCCTTGCGGTTGGACGAGGTGCCGATCGGTGAGATCAAGATCAACGTGAAGTCCCGGGACGACATTCCGGCGTTGTTGTTGGGATTGCAGAATCTGTACGTGTCGTGTCGGGAGGAATGGGAAGGGTTACTGGGTTGCCATGTGACCGCGGATCGGGATCCGGAGAACGGTCGGCCGGGGATGACGCTCTGGCGGGTTCTGGTGATGGCGGTTCTCAAGCAAGGTTTGGATTGCGACTACGACCGTCTGGGGGAGTTGGTGAACCATCACCAGGTGGGTGGTACGGAAGATGCTGCAGCATGGGTTTCTGGATGACTGGACGTACTCGGTGCGCACGTTGCAGGACAACGTGTCGCTGGTGACGCCGGCGTTGCTACAGGAGTTGAATGCGCTGCTGGTGCGGGGGGAGGGTCATGCGGTGGCGGGAAAGCCCCCTGGCGGCACCTTGGACGGTCGGGTTGACTCGTTCGTAGTGGAGACGGACGTGCATTACCCGACGGACGTGAACCTGCTGTGGGATGCGATGCGGGTGCTGCTGACGGAGGTTTCGGTCTGTTGCGGAGCGCATGGGGTGTCGGGATGGCGGCAGGGGCAGTACTGGCGGAGCCAGGTTCGGCAGGGCTATCAACGGGTGAGCCGCGCGCGGTTGTGGTGCCGACGGCCCGAAGGCGGTGGCGGCGTGGTTGAGCCTGTGCGGCGATCTGACGGGGCGTCTGGGCGACACGCTGGAGGAGCTGGAAGGATTGCCGGAGGGCTCGGTGTCGCCGGCGCAGCTGTCGCGATGGCACTGGTTTCACGCCTGCTCGGTGCGTTTGCAGGATCAGGTCCGCCGTCGCGTGCTGGAAGGGGAAACGATCCCGCACGAGGAGAAGTTGTTCTCGCTGTTCGAGCCGCATACGCGCTGGATCATGAAGGGCAAGGCTGGCCGGCCGGTGGAGCTGGGGGTTCCCCTGACGGTGCTGGAAGATCAACATCAGTTCATCCTGGGTTGGCACTTGCAGTGGCATGGCGGCGATGTGGACGTGGCCGTTCCGCTGGTGGTGGCATGCCAGGCACAGTATCCGGAGTTGCGCGGATGCAGTTTCGACCGGGGGTTCCACAGCCCCGCCAACCAACAGCAACTGGCCGCGGTGCTGGAGCACGTCGCGTTGCCCGCGAAGGGGCGAGGCACGGAGGCCAGCCGAGCTCGGGAAGGTAAAGCATCGTTCGTGGCGCGACGCCGGCGGCATCCGGGCGTGGAATCGGCGATCCATGCGTTGGAAAGTCATGGCTTGGACCGGGTGCGCACGCATGGCCGGGAAGGCTTCGAACGCACCGTGGGTATCTCGATCCTCGCAGCCAACCTGCACCGACTTGGACGCTTGCTGCAGCAACGGGCGGAGCGGCGGTCCCATCGCACGCACGCACCACCCTATCGTTTGGCGGCCTAGCCGTCCCCAGCTTTCAATATCCATCCATCCCGCCCCTCGGGACGGACTCCGCACGCCCCGAAAGCGAGCAGGAGAACATCATCCGCACTTTTGGAGCCCCCGATGGGCGGATGACCCGTCGTACATCTCCTAAATCAACAACATGACCCCCTGAGCGGCGGATACCATCACGTGGCTTAAACCCGTCGTAAAATGGGGTTTTTCCGCAGACACTAACTAAGCGTAGATTGCCATAATCCATGCTGAAACGTAAGTGTTTTTTTGAAGAACCCCAAAAGAACCGAATAAGTTTCCGTATATCAACCGGGTTACACGACATCCTCAAAGACCAGGATCCCTTTCCGCTAATCCGAATGCCATTGCCCGTACGCCCTGACATCGAGCAAGAGAACGTCATCCACACTTTCGGAGCCCCCCCGGTGGGCGGATGATCCGCCGTACATCTCCTAAATCAGCATGATCCCTTGAGCGGCGGATACCATCACGTGGCTTAAACTCGTCGTAAAATGGGTTGTTCCCGAAGACACTATTTACGACTTACGACGAGAGAATCTACTAATGGCAAATGCACCTCCAATTCCAAAAGAAAAACGTCAGTTTAATCAAGAAATCCATGGGGCGTTTGGGGAGTTCGGATCAAGCTCCGGATTACAGGCTTTCTATGTCCAAGCTGCCATATCGACAACACAGTTACGGCAAATCTCCCTTATAAGTGACTTACGTGGGTCTGAACGATGGCCAGTTAGAGAACTCTTCCAACGGGAAGTCGATCAAGAACGTGTCAAGATTTCATTGATGAAGTACTTGGAAGATCCGAAGAAGATAAAATTCTTTAACCCATTAACATTGACTATTTTACCAATGAGTGACGATGGGAGCATCGTAAATTCCGAAATGCCTAAGGTAGCAGAATGTGTGCTCGAATTAGACGGCCGAACTTGGAAAGTACTTGATCGACGTCCCTTCTATCGATTTCGATATATTGAAGGTATGGAAGATTACGGAGTGATCGAATGGAACGACCAAAATAGTAGGCTAGTAGCGATTGATGGCCAGCATAGATTAACAGCCTTAAAAAGACTTCAAGAATCCACGCATAATCCAGAAATAATAAATTCCTTTACGAAATGGCGTATTCCAGTCGTGCTCGTCAGTTTCCGGACTGCTGGTGACCGAAAAAACCCTCCGACAGTACTTGAGGTGATCCGCAGTATTTTTATATATATTAATACAGAAGCGAAACAAGTAAGCGAGTCACGGCGAATTCTTCTGTCCGACGAGAGCATAGATGCCGTATGTACGCAAGAATTACTTGACTATTCCCACAAAAATGATTTAAAACCAACAGGTCAGAGAGAAGCAAACTCTATACCATTGCTTGCATATGACTGGCGAGGAGAAGAGAGCAATAAAAATACATCAACATTGCTAAGTGTTGTCGAAATCAATTCTTGGTTTGGAAATTATATTTTGGGAGAGGATTCGACGGATTGTGTCGAGACATTGTTTATTGAAGAAGGCAATGCACTAGCTCGTTCTATCAACGATAGTAAGGGAAAGGTAAAACTCAGCTATGAAGAAGCGGATGAAATTCGAAATTATTTCAATACTAATACCCTCCTTGGTCTTGCGTACCTTTTGGAGAATTTCCAACCTTTCAGCAAATATATTAAGGACCTTCGAGCATTAGAAAATACATTCCCTATCACAGACGATATTACTAAACACGCATTCGATAAACTACGATTTGGTGGGCAAGTTGGAATGCCGTCAATTCAAAGTGACATCGAAAAAAAATACGATGAGCTATCAGAAGAAATTGGTAGATTGATTCAGCAAAATTTTAGCAGTCGATTACTCAGCGAAGACATCGGTATGCGTGGTGTAATATGGGCATTTGGGCAGTTACATAAATTATTTGTACGACCTGATTGGCTTGAATTCAGTAAATGGTTTACTGATGCGCTTAATTTGGCATTTGCCAGTGGATGGTTTGATGACAAGAAAAGCAATAGACGAAAGTATCTTAAACATGTTGTGTTTGATCACGACGATCGAATCGTAAACTATCGAACAGATGATGCATCGAAGGCATTCGGACCTTTCGTACAATTACTCGTTTTCGCCTACGGAGGTTTAGAAGAAGATGATAAGTGGTTCAGCAATTGGATTGATCTCTGGGACGACCCTCTAGACCGACTAAAAGATACTCTGAAACGAGGGTACAAAAGAGAGCTTAAGCCTGGATTAAAGAAGTCGTTCCCGCAGGAAGGCAAGCCACTCACCGCAGCACTAAACAAAGCTGCGACTAAAGCAGCAAGTGAAAAAGTTGAAAGATTGCATAAATTTCTATATGAGGTTTGGTTATCTGGGACACCATATCGATCGAGAAAAAATTCAACCTAGGTCAGAAATTTAAAACTGGAACATGCGTACATCGGATGAATTTCCTATATGTTATAGGGCACTTCTATAAAATCCGGTTTTGACCCAGCAGCTTCCGGCTGCGGCATTTTCTTGGCGGTTTCGTCTTGTTCACTGCGTGTTTTTAGGAGTGGAATGGGCGGATTACTCCCGATTTCCATGCCGTTCCCAAGGTTCGGGCATAATGCGACCACGGGTCTCAGCCGGTGGAAGTCGCAGCCGTCTTGCAGAAACGCGAACCGGCATAGGTTACACAGCCCGATCCAGGTGGGCTGCGCGTTGCTGCCCGATGCATCGCATCCGCGTCCGCTTCATCTCGTTGACCATGCTGCCGAACACATGTTCTACGCGCACGCGAACGGACCCAGCCATGTCCGTTATTTCCGGACGCGCCAGGTACTGCGCAACACTACCGCCCCGGTCCGCAGCCAGTAATTTCCAGCAAGTTTTTAACTGATTGTTTTAATAGAATTTTCGGCTGTTTTCGTTCCATGTTTTTCGCGAACTTTTGTCATTTTCCGGGCTGTATAAATTGGGGCCGTCATCAAATTGGAATGAAAAAATTCAGTTAAATCAAAGAAATGCTCATCCATCTCTTGAGCACACTTCCAGTATTCAGACATTTGCTCACTGGAAATTACTGGTCCGCAGCAAGGTCAGGCGGATGCGGTCCGGACCGGCCGTGGCGAGTGCCGTACGTTCCAGTGCCAAGCGACGCAACCCCTCGATCAAGGTATAGGCCAAAGCCGATAACAACTGCCGGGAACTGGTTGGCCCAGAAACGGTGACAGGACGCCCGATCGGCAAAGAGGTCCAACTGCTGATCCTTGAGGACGCTGGGCTATGCCCGCGTCAGGCTTGAAACGAAATCCGATAGATAGTCGAGTGCCGTGTCGCCTTTTCGTTCCTCTAGTTTGGCTATGAGGTGTGACAATCCGGCCAATGCGTATCCATTTGCGATGCGCATCATCTCGTGCGGCTTGTTGACAATTTCAACGTCATCACTATGAGCAATGGCAAGGAGCACGAGCGCATTAGACCGCCAGATATCAAATACAACCCCTTCTATGACCTTATAGGTCTTTCCCTTAGTATTGAACTCCGGTTTCAGACCTTCCTTGACGGCGATACAAAGAGCCAGAAACCACATATCAACCATCCTTGGAAATGGGCTTTCTTCTGGGCCGTTTCGGGATCCTTCCGTGCTCGTGAGGCAGTAAGCGTGGAAATATTGTCGATACTTCTCAGGAAGGTGGATGTCAGTAGTGGCGAAAGCATTCATTTAGACCTCCATGACTCTATTCCGTGAAAGCCGCTACCTCATGGCGCTCACACACTTTACATGTCCCCTTGTGGTTGCAATTGCACTGTAGTATCCCGGTTTCCTTCGTCCCAGGGTCATTAACAAGGATTTTCGGGTAGTGTGCAGGATTGGTTAGCGTGCAAATCTGCCCAGCGTACTGGTCCAGGATATCCTCACAACCGGCGATCTCCGAATGGGTCAGAAATAGGATGAGTTGTGAACTGTGTCGTGACGCGAGTTGTAGGACTGCTTGCTTTACATATCCACTCATCATACCAAGCGGTGTGTCAATCACATTTGGTGCTTTCACTTCACTGACATGCGTGAGAGCTAAAATAAAGGCTATCGTTAAGGCACGGCGCGACGCACCATTGAGATCTTGAGAAGGATCAAGAGGATGGTCGTGGCGACCGAAGACAGCTATGCGGAAATCTGGTGTGATGAATGCACGGGTTATGATCGACTCTTGCAATGGATCGGCACCAATCATATTAAGGAATAGTGCATTCATACTGTCGCTGACTTTTTCAAGTTCCCTCGTCTTCATGGTTTCGAGTGCCTTCGATAACACTTGTTGAAGATCACGGGCAACATTAAGTTTGGCCTGTATTTCCATGCCCTTCTTATCATGTTTGAGAAGATTTTCTCTCTCTGCTTCCTTATGCTTAATTTCCTCCTGAATATTGTTCAACTCCGTCGTCAGGCGGATCTGTTCACCATAGGATTTCTCATACTGCTTGCGATAATGGTTTAGGGTTTTTTGCAACTGCTTTGTATCCACATCTGGTAGCTTCGCGATCCTGGCTTCAATATCGGCCTCCTCTTCACCAAACTCACGGCAGGATGTCTTAGCACTCTGACGACGTTCAAAAATGATATTGTATTCATTGGACCATGTGCGTTCCTGTACGGGCTCTAACATCTCCTGTGCACTGAAATAGAGAGCGGTCACTTTTCCTTGTATGGCATCGGGGTTTCGGTTCTCCTCAATCAGATTCTGAATGTACGTACGATGTCGTCGGCCGTCTGAATCGTTCGGGTCTAGGGTTTCACCGCAGATGCAGACCGGCTGGTTTAGCCGATCCACAAGAACCGGTATGGCATGCTTAGGAATCTTGCCTTGCTCGTATAGCCTGTCTAGTACCAACTTTGCTTTTGTGAACGGATTGGCAAGCAAGTGCCTGCCTAGAAGTTCGCTCTTGAACAGGTTCGCGTGATCGCTGGCAGCTTGGTCTGCATCCTTTTCTGCGGATTGTCGATGGCGAAGAGATGTCTGGCGCCGCTGCTCCAATTCCTCTCGGTTTCCTTTCAGCAAGGCTTCGGATATCTGCTGATCAGTTTCCTTCTTATGGTTATCGAGATTGTAGGTATTTTCCTTCGTCCGTCGAAGCTGCTCTTCAAGCTGGGACAACTGACTCTCTAGAGTAGCCAAGTCGGTGGATACCGTTTGGAGTTCCTGCTGATTACTGGTATTCTTCTGAATCTTTTTGTTGATATTGGTGTAGGCTTGGCGTGTGTGGTTCAGAGCTTCCTCGACTACGGTCAGACCCAGCAGAGAACGGATAGCACCTTCAACTCGCTTCATTTGATCGCCCTTGCTTCCCTCAATGAAACTCAGTGCACGATCACCGTCTGTGAAAAACACTTCCCGTAGCTCTTGCGGCAGATAGGGACGGATATGAATCTCTGCGTTATTCATAGGGTCAGCACCGTTCGCTTTCAAATGAAGCAGATTGACTTTGACATTGCTACGCTTCCACTCTACACCGTGTACCGTCTCTATCACGGACCTTATGAGTCGGTATTTCTTGGTGCCTACGCGCGTAGGGACTTCATAGTCCATCTCAACGGAGATAGTGACTGAAGTCTTTTCGCCCGACGATGTATCAATGGGACTGAGGCGAAAATCCTTGCCATGGTCCGGTAACGCCTCATTACCGAAAAGCCCCCACTGCAACGCAGTTAACAAAGTCGTCTTGCCACTCTCGTTAGCTGCACGCACTAGCGTCATGTTACGATTGCTATCCGTTGAAAATTGAAACGAAATATTTTTCAATAATCTAAAATTCTGTATGTGAGCGCACAACAGTTTCATCTGTCCATCTCTTCATGAACTGTCGACGAATCAAGCACTTTGTACAAAAACATACCAGCAGTATTCACTCGGTCACTGATCTTCTTAATAACGTTAGTCCTTGATATCGCATGTTCCTGCTCGATCTTTAGCACGTCGTCGAGAAGGAGACCCAACTTCTTCCGATAGCCTTCGCAGCGTTCGGGTACTTCTTCGAGCTCTCCTAGGAGTACTTGTAGTATTTTCTCGTCGTTATATGCCATCAGTTCACGATCTTCTCATTTGCCAGTTCCTGAAGGTGTTGCACGGCTTCGTACGGCCCGCCAGCTTGTGGGCCGTTGCGACTGAGGCGCGCGAATTCCCAGACACGTTCTAATTCCGAACGTACGATCCGACGCGCGTCCTGATCAAGCTGCTCACTCGTTGATGAAGAAGTGCCCGGTGGTAGAACAACAAAATCGTGAATCACCGCGTGAGTTTTTCCGATAACCTTGCATGTGCGCAACAAGCGACCGCGGCGCTGAATCCATTGTCTTTTCACAGTTGTGCTGGCAAGGATATAGGCGAACTTTATTTGTGGGATGTTGATGCCTTCATCTAATACGCGCTTCGCAGTTAATACCTGAATTACACCGTCCTGAAACTTCAAGAGTATATGCTTAGTTTGATGGTTACTAAGCGTCTCTTCCTGAGTGAGCTGGTGGAAAAGCATATTTTTGTGATCCAGCAACCGGTTTACCTGTTTAAGGTGTTCTGGCTCCTTGTCAGTTGCATATATGAGTGTATAACGGATCTGGCGCGTCCCCTCAGAATCTAACAGGTCTGAAAGGGTGTCGATCTTAGCACTTGCAGTTTCCAACACCAGACGTCGTAGTCGCAATAAGTTGTCTAAGTAGGAATCCTTCTTTTCAGTTTTCAACTTCCAGGCTTGACTCGCGATCTGTTCCGTAAGACTGCTCCACTCCTGCATCTCGTCGGGAGTTAGCTCAACGAAATGAACATGATAGTCATACTCGGTTAAGCACTTTCCGATTGCCTCCTCTAGGGTGAAGGAAAAACAAACCTCTCCGAAATAGGCGACAAGTGCCTCCGTCCCTTCTTCATCGTATTGCCGCACGGGCGTAGCGGAAAGACCAAGTCGGTAATTGAAATCGCCGGGTGGATTTGTAGTAAATCCCTCCGCACCGAGGTTATGGCACTCGTCGGCGATCAGCAATTTACTAGCTTTGACCGCTGAAAGGGATTGGATGAAGTCCTCGGTACACAGTGTCTTGTTACTGACAACGAGTACTTCAGTCCGCGCATGGCCCATGCGTAGCCGACGGCTTGCATTCATGATCTCCCTGTTGCGCGCACGCGGTCCATCGACGGAAACGAGGTTAATCGGATGCACTCCAAATTCGTGTATTTCGTGGCACCATTGCTCGATCAACGGACGATAGGGTGCGGATACAATGATGAGCAAATTCCCGATCTCATCTTGCAACCTTGTGGCGCAAATCAATGACGTAATCGTTTTGCCAGCACCGGTAGCAATTTCCAGAATGCCTCTACGTCCAGACTTTTCCCACACTTCAACTGCTTTTCCTTGGTGTGCAAAGTCTCCAGTCTTGTAGACAAGATCCGGCGGAATCTGCAGAGTCGCAACAAGTGGTGCATTCTTCAGAGTAGACGAGTCTTCCACCCCATGTGCCTTTTCCCAAATAGTATCGATCACGTTCTCGTTAGGCATATCATCAGTTTTGTATCGCTCAATCACTTTTTTAGAGATCGCTTCAGGCAGTGGAAGGACAATGCAATCTTCATCACCTCCAGACCACAGCTCATGAAATTCCTGGTACAGACGTTTGATGTGAAAGACGGCCTCTTCGCCTTTCCAATCGCGAGACAGCGTCAGTTGTTCTCGATTACGAGAAAGACCTAACTTTGTTAGATTTGTCGACCCGTGCAATGCAACACCATTAGTAGCATCCTCAAATAGCCATACCTTAGGATGAAACAGTGCCTCACGCATAACTGCGACCTTCAAAACTAACCGACCCTGCGTAATGAGCCAGGCAAGACACTCAAGTGTATGTCGTATCAGAACGTTTTTGTCCGGTATATCATCAATCAAAATTCGTTGCGCAAGACTTGTCAATCTTTCGTCATCCTGCGTGAGCGCATTGAAATCTTCGTCAGTAAGAAATGGGCTGATGATCATACGCAGTGGAACCTCGGCGTTGCGCAAAAATGTCGCAAGACCAGGTGCAATCTGGGCGAATGAGGCACTAGAGAAGTAACCCATCATCACGCACAGTGTTGTTGTAGCTTCTAGAGCAGGGACAAGGACATCGGCTGTAACAGGGTCTTTCGGGAGAACGTAGAGCGGATTGGCATCTGCTAGGGCTTCCCTAAGGCTGAGAACTTGGCCATTTGATGTCCCCGACCGGTGTGTGTTTTCTACAGCCATGAAAGCCGATTTATTTGTGGCACGCTAAACAAACCTTTGACTTACCGTAGAGATCATCAATGTCAATCGGCTCACTATCGGACCGTAATGGATTTGGTTGAACCTTTGCGCGCAACCGCGCAAGCCGTCGTTCGTGATCCCGCCTAATCTCCTCTACCCTCTCCGGCCGTTCTAAATCTTCGAGCGATTCGCCCTGACTCCATGTAAAGGGCGATCCATGATCAACGGCATTCTTCTCGTAGGCCTTGGCTTCCTCGAAGGCTTCCGGATGCTGCTCTCTGAGTCTGACCCATTCGATTTTCTGCTGAAAGAAACAAAATGTGCATCCGCTACGTGTCCGCCAAGAGTAATATCGCGGCAGGCCAAGTCCAGCAGCATCAAGTATTTCTAGGACTCCCGCCTTGTCAATGCCCGCTTCCTTGAAGGGAAGTTTGACGATTAATCTTCCATGTTTAGAAATGTACCCTTCCCGGTATTCTTCGTCGCTACGGATGGCGACATAGCTGTATATGGTGGTCCCTGCGTCCAAGATAGGTCGAAGCCACTGCTCAAACGGCCGCAGCTTAAGCTGTCGCGTGCACCATCTCGATTGGGGCGATGGCAGAAAGTCGTTGTACTGTTTAAGCCAAAAATCAAAATCCCTGTCGGGGTTGAGACGCAGTATTGGTTTTCCAAGAAAGCCTTCGAGCCGGCCTAGGTATTCGTAGACTTCTGGAAGCTCCTTTCCCGTATCGGTGAAGAAATACTCAATATTCAACTCGGGATTGTGCTGTCTCATGTACACGGCAAGGGCTGCACTATCGCGTCCTCCAGACAGTCCGAGAACATGCTTATCTACTGCTTCCATCAGCTGACCTCTTTCTACACTTAGTCTTGGACTCGTTCGGTCATGTACCTTGCACTGAGTTCTGCAAGAGCTGCAAGAATGATGCTCCTGCGGCCTTTGTCGGTTCCTTCAAGTGCAACGGACATGTGCTCAATCACCGTATCAATGGCGTCACGGTCAGAATCCGCAACATCGAATTCCTCAAGGATTGGTACTGGTCGTCCATTCATACCAATAACGATAGCCATTGCATGCCGTTTTTCTGGCCTTCCTTTCACGCGGGTAAAGGTTTCCGCCCGCAAAAATTTCTGTGTCATATCGGCGATATCAACCATCGCCCGGTCGAAATCGGGGTCAACCCAAGAGTGCGGAGGTTTGTTAGCTGCAAGGCTGGCAATCCCCTCAAACGCCTCGTCAGTACCGTCGAACTGCGAAAGACGGCCAACGAACGCCTCCACACGAAAATCGCCAGCAAGCTGACGAGCATTCGTAGCTCGGTCGCGCAGCTCTGCCAAAGACGGTGGCGCAAGATTTGGTACCTGCAACTCGGTGAGCATAATGTCGCGCAAGCGATGCAGCATCGCGGAATAAGCTTGTACAAGTTCCTCAAGCCCTTCGCGAAGCCTTATGACGATACGCTGGAGGCCCTTATCCGTTCCCCATCCAACGGCGGTGCCAATAGTCGCGGGAATATCGTCAAACAGGAACTGATTAGGATCGCTAGCCCGCTTGAACAGGTCGCGGACTCGAGTAGCGTTTTCGGACAAACGCATGGTGCGTTTTGTCCATAGGGGTAATTGTTCGTATATTCTGACAAGTCCTCGAGCTACATCAAGCGGCTCTAGATGTACGAGTGCGTTATCCTGATCAAGTGCGCGAACGATCTCCGCCATGTCGGAAAGCATGCGACGGGATACATCCGATAGATCCATCCAACGTAATTGAATTGTCGTAGGATCTTTGGCAAGGTACTCGACATCAACATCGTTAAAGCGAGCCCGGAATATCCCTTCCCTGTAGACGGCCAGGCTGTTGCGCTGCGAAAGTATGAAAGCGACCGCCAAAACGGTCATTAAGCCGTTCTTTACGCCAAACGGGTGACCATGCCAGAGATCGTATATGTCGGATACGGAGATCGTGCGATTGATATTGCTCTTGATATATTCGATTGCCGCCTTCCAAATAGGAGTCAAGCGACAAGGATCTTCACCCGACGGAGATGTAAGACACCAGCCATCCGCGCTTTTGGTATAAAGCCCGGTTGCTTCTAGAACGGAAGCGAGCAAGCCACCTTCTGCAGGATATCCCTTGATGCCGAGCCGTGGCTCGCCTTCATTGAGTACCATACGTCGCAATAGTGCATTTTGTGCGGCGACGGCACTACCAGACGGCCTTTGACGATTGAGCAGCTCGTTATGCAACTTCGGACACTTATTAAATCGCCAGTCCGCAAGTTCGGAGGCCAGGATGTTAAGACCTACATGCCCATAGATCTTTGAAGAATAATGCTTGCGGAACCAACGAGCACCATCAAATGCCCTGTACAACTCGCTCTCAAGCTTACCCTGCAAAGCTGCAAGGCGTGCAGTGATCTCCCGACGAGCGACTGCATCACCCGCAAGCTCCGGCCTGTCATTGCGTACTTTCTCTAGTGCAATCAACTCGCGTGCGAGTGTCACGATCAACCATGAACGCTTCGAGATGCCGACAACCATGTCCCACTCATCACTGTTGCAGACGGCCTTATGGCACAACTTTGTAGATTCTTCTTCGTTTTCTCCCTCGGTGGGAATTGCTAATAGAAACTGGCCTACCGTACCGTCATCTGGTTGATAGTTTGTCGCAAGGTCTACGACGTCACACAGAGGTGCCAGATGGACTTCGAACCAGCGTAGCGTACCCGTTTCGTGATAATGACGTTTTGCTAGCACGGGTTGCAGACCGGCGAGCTTTCTCAGTATTGCGAAATCAACGGCGTCGACCTCCGCAAGTTTGGTACTGACTGCCTCTTCGATATCGAAATCGCTTCCTGCGAAAATCGCGTAGGCATCAAGAAACTTTTTAAAGAGTGTCAAAGACCAATGATCAAGTTGCCTCAGTACTTTTCTAAATTCATGGTTCGTCGTTTCCGGAAAGCAGGTGCGCAAGAGTGCGAAACTCGGCAGGATTCCTGAGTGCTCCTTGAACAGGTCGACAACGGCGATGGTCTTGAGAAGCCGTATATGTACCGCATCGCCGCCGATTGATTCACAACGCTCCAATGCCTCCGCTGCCAGGGCCCACCGGTGTCCATTGGGCGAAGCTAGAATAGATGGCTCCAGATTAGTGCGGAGATAGTCCCATAGCTGATCTGGCCTGTAGAGTGCGTGGTCGTCAGCATGACGCAAAAAGTACTGAAATCCGTGCGGCTCGGCTGAATTGAGAAAACCAAAAATGCTGCGCTGGTTCTGCCCGAAACGACGGCGCGAGATGGGACCAAGCAAACACGTCACAACCGGATGTAGTGGCCAGCAATCTTCCAACATGAGAGCTAACCGCTCAGAATCAGTTGGTCGGTCTCGATGAATCAGTGATGCTACTTCGCGCGAAAGACTGCCTGGGGTTTTGGCCTGGTGCTTGCTCTCAATAGCGCGAGAAATAAGGTTTATCTGCTCCTCACCGGCCGTGTTGATGGCGAGATCAATGAAACGGCCCTGGATTTTCGTCCACTCGTCGCGCATCTCTCGAGAGAGCCGATATGCGTATCCCTCAAAAGCTTGGTGCAGGATACCTACGATCAGAAAGCGACCGCCGCTGCGTGAAGCAACTTCTGCAAGTTGCTGGAAGATATAAATATCTGTGCCGTCTTGAGCAGCAGCCTCAAGAAACTTCCCCATTTCATCAATAAAGACTATAAGCCCGCCAAGGCCTTGCGAGGCCGAAGTCGTCACTTTCGTTATTGCCCGAATCAATTTGATTTCCGTCCATCCGCCTGGCGGCTGCCGGCTGACAAGACCGGCTGACTTCATCGCTTCTCCTATGACGCGGACCGGATGGTCGCGTCGGCCGATAACCGGCAAGATGTGCCATCCCTTGGTTCCTATCGGCAAAGCTTTCCGTATGCTGGACGTGAGCTTGCGTCCAAGAACCTTAGCTGCTTGTTTCTGAAAATGGACGTCCTCGTTAAGGATGCCTGAGAGGGCAATGACGAGGCTCGATTTGCCACTGCCGTAAGGACCGGTCCATGTAAACGCTCCTTGTCCCGTTTCCTGGACGTGACGAACCATTGTCAGCAATGCGTTAGCCGACGATTGCGGGCATATGAAACCTTCCAGTGTCTTTACGTCTTTAAGATCTGCATCAATGCGGATGGAGCGCAGAAATCGGCGCGCGATATGCACACGCTCACTCATTGCCATCAGGCCACCTCTCGTCGACGGACATCCGCATAATCTATTTTGGCATAAGAAAGTGCTGTCTTAAAATCCAGGTCTGGATCACGTACGACTTGTTTGAGTCCAGCCGTCTCCGACCATCTGAGCTTGCCAGCGGTGACCTCATCCAAATCTGCAAGTCGGTCGACCACGTCGTTTTCATCAAAGAGAAAGACACGGCCCGGTCCACCGGGCTCGTGTGCAATTGACTCAAACGACAATGTAGTTGCCTGATTCGAGTAGCGTGACCAAAAATCAAGCATAGCGTAGACGAACGTGCCTTTACCTAGCGTCGGCTTTGGTCCGCGGACGAAACGAAATCCATCGCGCTTACCCGTCGCTCTGATGAGTCCCAATTCAGTCAGTGGTGATTCGAGAGCGTCATCGTTGCCGGCCCGATTTGATGGTTGTTGAGGAACATAGGTTCGGATGAAACAGCCCACGTCGTTCTTGATCGTCGTGGCAGCTACATGCGACCATCCTTGGTCGTCAACCAACCGGCTGATGCTCTTGACAAGATGATCGCGGTCGAAGGTCAGTGACGGATAGTGGTTAAAAGCCCAAAACCATGTTGTCTTGGCAGCACGTGCCGCTAAATGCCAATGCACGAGCCAAAGCGTAGCAGGATATTCCATGTACGGATCGAGCCCTTCTTTACCGAATAGCAAACTACCAAATTCGGTCGTGGGGATGACAGAGGAACCCGGTACCTCCTTGAAGAGTCCAGCTGCGACCCCCCAATAGCGCATCGAGGCGACCATATTTTTGCCGACACCGAATCGGGCAATGGCATCCTCGCCAAGAAAGACGGACTTGTTTTCAGAATTATTCTCTGTATCTGCCACCGCATCGTAAGCCTTTTTAAGCCAACCGTAGCGAAGCGGAAATGTCTCGTGTCCCGAGAACTGAGGGCGATAGTCGTTCTGGGAAAGCGGTCCGCGCACTATCAATCTCCTTATCTGGACAGTTCATCCAGATCGGCATCATGGTACAATACACACCAAGGTCAAATCAACGCCTGGAGCCATCCTCCAGCCAAACTTTTATCCCGCAAAATGTGCAATCTGACTTAACCCTTCTCTAAAGCACTATTAACTGTAACTATAGCCATAAATGTTAATTGGGCAAACTATCTATCTCGATCATCAGGCAACAACTCCCGTCGATTCAAGCGTTCTGTCTGCGATGACACCATATTTTGGCGATTCATTCGGCAACCCGCATTCAGTTGATCACAGCATCGGATGGCGAGCGGCACAAGCGGTTGACGAAGCGGCAAACCGTGTAGCTTGCTTGATCGGTGCGGACTCTGACGAGATCGTTTTTACCTCAGGTGCAACAGAGGCCAATAATCTTGCGCTCCTTGGTCTTGGCACGCGGGCTTCTGGAGGCAAACGCCAGCGGATTCTTGTGAGTGCGATCGAACATAGGTCCGTTCTCGCTGTCGGTCGTATTCTGCAGGAACGCCTAGGCTATCGTATCGAATCGCTGCCCGTTGACGCAGAAGGTTTTGTGGATGTGGAAAAACTGCAAGACACATTATCAGAGGATGTGCTAGTCGTATCGATCATGGCTGTCAATAACGAAATCGGTACGGTTCAGAATATTCACGGCATCTCTGAAATGGTTAGAAACAGCGGTGCTTTCTTTCATTGCGATGCTGCGCAAGCACCGTGCGCCATTGACTTAACCAATTTCTTCCAATTGGTGGATTTACTTAGTCTTTCGGGTCACAAAATGTATGGCCCGCAAGGAATCGGCGCACTGTTTATCCGGCGAGACTTACAAGATCGTATCGAACCCCTTGTGTACGGTGGCGGGCAGCAACGTAACTTGCGTTCGGGGACGATGCCTGTCCCGCTCTGCGTCGGCATGGGTGCCGCTGCAGCGCGTTTTCAGTCGCGCGCGAGTGAGCGAGAGCGAGCATTGTTAAGTCGGCGTAGAGATCTGTTCGTCACCAAGCTAATGGAACTTCAGTATGATATCTTACTGAATGGCCCGGAAAGCGTATGTCGTCATCCCGGTAATGCCAACATTCGCTTTAATGGCTTTAATGCGCACGATATTCTCGGCTCACTTCAGCCACGCCTTGCAGCGTCGACGGGCTCTGCTTGTACCTCCGGTATTCCAGAGTCGTCGCATGTCCTTAGAGCTATTGGGCTCTCCGATGATGAAGCCACCTCTTCAATTAGGTTCAGTTTAGGGCAGGATACAACTGAGTTCTGTATAGATGAAGCCGTCACACTTATTCACGAAGGTTTGACAAGACTTGCCGACAGCGACCTCATTTCTAATCATCAGCGGAGTGTTTTATCTTGAGAAACAGGCAAGAACGGTTTAAGAGGACCTCTATTTGTTGCCTCATTTGACGAATCACATTTTATATAAGTGTATGATTCGTCAAGACAGCAGTAAATTAAAGGTACCTAGCTTATAAAGGAAATTATATATTTTCACAAATGTATATTTGAGAAAATTATTCTACTAAAGGGCACATCTACATTTTCTAGGCACAGACTGCTAGGAGTTCGCCCGCCTCATGGGCCTACTCAAGTCGTACCCACAGTTCAAGCGGTTACGAAAGGCAGCTTCAATCAGAAATTCGAGCGTCCTCTCGTTTATTCTTTCCCACGGTACGACAGAAATCTTGGCATCAGATTTCATGAGGTTGTCGATGATGCGATCAGGCATATACGGATACCGACGTTCGTACTCCGTCCGTTCCTCGATAGTCATCCATGATGTAATCTCTGGATACAATAGATTCTTTTCTTCATCCCCATAGGGCGCAGTGCATTCATTATCAGAGATCCCCGGAAGGTTGATGACTACTATACCCGAACGCTTGTTCACCGAACCGTCGTACATGCTCGAATGAATTTCCCAATCGATATGCTTTCGGTGTCTAGTCTCCGTTCCGACAAGCACAACGGTCACCGTCGAATCCCTGAGATACTCGTCTCGGATTTTGCGACGAATCTGCTGATCCGTCCACTCGTCCGGAATGTCGTCCGTGTCGACGGATCGGTCCACGAATATTGAATTATTTTCCCCGAAACCAACCAGTGCCTCCTTGTACCACTGGTCATTGTTGTGGTGATAGCTAATGAATACTTTGTGCATCACCATCTCTGTCGCTGAGGATTCGGCGAAGACCTCGGGACACTAGGGTAACCGCCTCCTGGATATGGGGCGTTTGGACCAAGACGACGTTTTCCTCTTGGGAAAGGCCATTGTGGAGGTCGTCCGGTGAATACTTACGAAAGCATTGTCTACCGGCCCACTCATCGCGTGAGCCAGCCCAATGCTTGGCGAGGCCGAGCGTCTCCGCAATATCGCGAGCGCACCCGCCGAACCCGCCGAGTACGAAGACCGGCTGACGGGCTTCGAGCGAGAGGCATGTCTCCTCGGCGATTCCGGGCATAGATCCTTTGTAGCCCTCGACCCTGCCGCCGAGAACGACCCGCGCCTGAATGTCACCGCGCATGACGGTTCGCATTGCCGTCAGTCCTCTCGTCCACTCATCCTCGTGTGGTTCGTGCGCAGGAAGTTTTAGTCGTTGTTCCCACGCGAGGCGCGCGCCGTCCAACGTGAGGAGGACAAGGCGAGCGGCAGGCTCGTGTTCGGCAGAGAAGGCTGCAAGTTTGTTCGATGTCATTTGGATATGTACCGGCCAAGATAGGTAGTCGGTTACGACGATGGTCCCAGCGTGCCGGGGATGGTCTCGATAACGCCTTACCAACTCGGCCAGGAGCTGCGTAAATCCGTGCTGCCGCAGATCCCCGCCATAGGCCAGACTCCATCCTGAAGCGAGCACATGGAGTGCAATCTCCGCCATCGCATCGCGCAAATGCCCGTGGCTCAGCCCTAGGGCCCGCAAGTCTGGGCTCTCCGAGACCGAGATCCCGACAGCAGTGGATGTCTCAGTATGGGATGAGGTCATCGGCATTCCTCCAGCCAGTCCGTCAAGGTCTGTACTCGTACCCCTGGCGCAATCTCCCTGAACAGCCGTTCTTCGTCGGCACTCAGCAGCGGTTCAGGATATACAATCACCGGAACCGACTCCTCGTCACCAGAGGTCAATGCGGCCAATGCGATCAACTCGGGCGGCCGCGCACTGAACAAGACCCCCGGGGAATTCGCCAGATACGGCCCGACCCGGCAGAGCCACAACCAGTTGCGGAAGACCTCGTCCAAGAGGCAGCCCGCAACTGTTCCGATCCGGTCCGTTTGGCCCGGATCCATACGGACGATCGGCACATTGCCCAAATAGGCCATTCCGCGTGGATCGATATCTCGCACACAGTCGACAACGATCATTGGCACTAGGCGACGCTTAGCCTCAATGACTTCGCGCTTGCACCATTCGCGGGAAGAGTAGGAATCAGTATGCACCGCTAGGACCGCACTGGAACCGATCTGGTGCAGTAGGACCTCTTTGAACGACAGCCCGGGCGGGATATCGTAGACATCGAAGAAGCTATCGAGCGGGCTGTGCGCGTATATCCAGTCGCGAATGCTGCGACCCACCAATTCGCCGTCGCCGTCATGCTTCGAATGACTGATGAAAACTTGGATCTTCTCCAAATAGCGTTCAAGTGCCGCCTCCCCACCACCGGTGCGCTGGAGCTGATCGAGGCCATGTCGGAGCATTCGGCAGAACTCGTGGGTCAGGTCCGACGTAAGTTGTCGAGCCCGATCCGCATCGGACGCGTCCCAGCAGTCCCACCGTAGTGCCTGCTGTGCGACCCTTAGCTCAACCCCTCGGCGATCAATCGTCACTGGGAAAAACCCGGCAGGAATCCCCCTCCCTTGTGCGGTCTGCGCGATACCGCGGACATGGTCGGCCCACTCGAGATCGTCAATCAGCGTCGACTCCGCCAGCACAACGACAGCCGTAAACTCCGCATCGTCCCAGTCAATCGGCAAAGGCGTGAGAGTGCCCGGTACGGGTTCGCTACGCTCAAGAACACTTATTCTGGGCTCTTCTCCAACGGCCTGATAGAGGTTGCGACCAAAGTGCATGCGGAGCCCGGTCCGCAATCTCTCGACCTCCCTGATACGAGGGATGCCACATCACGTACAGCGTGAACAGAGGACATGTCGTCATCTCCATGGTACTGCCGACCTAGTAGGCTACCAGTTCTAATAATACGTGTTTATAATAGTGGATTGGAAGGGGTTCTGGGATCAGGAGGATTCGATGCCGAAGAAATACATGGTGGAGTTAGCTCAGGATGAGCGGGATGAGTTGGAAGCGGTGCTGAAGTCGAGCACGCGTCGTGCGGTGTCGGCGACGAAGCTGCAGCGTGCACGGATTCTGCTGGCCGTGGATCAGGGGGGTGCTGGCCCGGCACTGACGGACATGCAGGTGGTGGATGCGCTGGGGGTAACGGAGCGGACCTGCCAGCACGTGCGTCGGCGGGCGGTGGAGCAGGGTCCGATGAAGGCTCTGGAGCGTAGGCCTCGGCCGTTGCCTCCGGTGCCGAAGAAGCTGGACGGGGAGAAGGAAGCGCGTTTGGTTCAGGTGGCCTGTTCGGTTCCACCGGAAGGCCGCGTTCGGTGGACCGTGAAGTTGCTGGCGGAAGAGCTGGTGCGACTTGAAGTGGTCGAATCGATTTGCGGGGAGACCGTGCGGCAGGCGTTAAAAAAAACGAATTGAAACCATGGCGGCGGGACATGTGGTGCATTCCGAAGCAGCAAAGCCATCATTTCGTGGCCGGCATGGAGCGGGTGCTTAAGGTATACCGGCGGCCGTACGACCCGCGGCATCCGGTGGTGTGCATGGACGAGATGAGCAAGCAGCTCGTGTCGGAAGTCCGCGAGAAGTTGCCGGTACGCCCCGGGTCGCCGGAGAAGTACGACGCCCACTACCTCCGCCGGGGAGAATGCACGGTGTGGATGTTCGGCGAGCCGCTGTCCGGCTGGCGGAGAGTGGCTGTCACCAAACGGCGCACGACGTTGGATTGGGCGAAGGAAGTGCGCGCGCTGGCGAATCTGCCGCGTTACCGGGATGCGGAAAGCATCACGCTGGTGTGCGACAACTTGAACACCCACAGCGGTGACTCGTTCTACGCCGCGTTCCCGGCGGCCGAAGCCAGTCGGCTGAACGACCGCATCCACCTGGTGCACACGCCGAAACACGGGAGCTGGCTGAACGTTGCGGAACTGGAGTTCAGTGCGTTGCACCGCCAGTGCCTGGATCGCCGGATCGAGAGCAGGGCTTTGGTCACGTCGGAAACGGCGGCTTGGGCCAAGGAGCGCAATCGCGAACAGACCGGGGTTGACTGGCAGCTCAGCGTCGACGATGCGCGCACCAAACTGAAGCATCTATACCCGAAAATTAAAACCAGTTAAACTACTAGGAAGTCTGCGCCGTAGAAAAATTTTGGTAAAATTTTCAGGACAGGGAGATTTCAAATGACTCATAGTGGAAATTATATACTTCATTGATGTATATTTTGGGGGATTTATCCTACAAAAGATCGTTCCTACGTCTCTATGGCACAGATTAGCCGGGAGGCCGCCGTCTGCAAGGCCGGGGCGTGACACAACTCCTCGTGATCGTTCAAGTCCTCGTGTCCCAGAGCCAGCGCGTAAACGTGCTGCCTGATCGGCTCCAACAGGCTGTGCTTGCAACTGGCTTGGCACCATACACCCCCCCCCAATGGCATTCGGATTAGCGGAAAGGAATCCTGGTCTTTGAGGATGTCGTGTAACCGGTTGATATACGGAAACATATTCGGTTCTTTTGGGGTTCTTCAAAAAAACACTTGCGTTTCAACATGAGTTATGGCAATCTACGCTTAGTTAAATTGTCTCTGGTACCAACGTGATGGATTCCCGAATCGAGAACCTGAAGTCGACCACCTTTTGTGGCACGCGGCTGACCCGCCGTCGGATTGCGGACATTCAGAAGACGGTGGGGCTGTTTCCGGCACTGAGCCGCCATGAGCTGGCTGCCACCCTGTGCAGTCATCTGGGCTGGTTCACACCGAAGGGTCGGGATCGACTGGGGTCCTGTCTGCGGATGCTGGAGTAGATGGAGGCCTGCGGCATCGTGTCGCTGCCGGCGAGAAGCGGCCGGGATCGGGATCGAGCACGGGAACCGGGGGTCGGAGACCGCGGCATACGAGTCGCTCGGATCCGGGTTCCGCCATAGAGTGCGGGTTGAAGGAGCTGATGCCGCTGGAACTGGAGGTTGTAGCGGAGGGGGAGGCCGTTGAGGAATGGAAGGAGCTGATGGATCGGCATCATGAGCTGGGTTACCGGCATCCGTTCGGCTGTTTCTTGCGCTACTGGCTGCGGGATCGTCGGGGTCGCAAGCTGGGCTGTCTGCTGTTTGAGGCGGGCACGACCCGGCTTCCCTGTCGTGACGCCTGGATTGGCTGGCGGAATCGGGCGAAGCGTCTGAAGGGGGGGGGCAACTCCCGGTTCCTGATCTTTCCTTGGGTTCGGGTTCCGTATCTGGCCTCGAAGGCCCTGTCGATGGCGGTTCGGCGGCTGCCCGGGGACTGGAAGGAGCGGCACGGCCTGGAGCCGGTACTGGTGGAGACCTTTGTGGATCCGGCGAAGTACCGGGGGACCTGCTACCGTGCGGCCAACTGGCAGTGCATTGGCCGGACGAAGGGACGCAAGGCGAATGCATCGGAGGAAGGCAGGACTCCGAAGGACGTTTACCTGTATCCGCTGACGAAAGACTGGAAGCAGGTGCTGCTGACCGGCTCCCGTCGATCCGGACGCCGTTCCCGCAGGTCTCCGTCTCCGGTAGCAGTCTTTGCTCCGGAGGATGCTTTTGTCCGGCTCTGGAGCGGCATCGTCGAGACGCTCGTAGGTGTCGCTAACCGGCACGACCGGCTCTGGCAGCGGCGGCGGCGCGTGCTGAACACGCTGGTGGTCGCAACGCGGCCGATGGGGCCGGATGGAGGAGGGCACGGGATGAAGAGCCAGCCCAAGCGCGGCGCGGACCGGTTGGTGCGTCGGATGGCGAAAGGGGTCCGTCCGGCGCGGATGGAGGTGGACTGCAGTGGAGGCGAGCTGAGTTCCAACGGGGGATCGGTACTGATGATGATGCTGGCCGAGCAGGTCCGGCTGTTCGAGCGCGTCTCGGAATGTTTCACGGACCACCGGGACCCGTCCCTTGCAATTGGACATACTTGACAAGAGAGGGGGTGATGTTTACTATATTTGCATGCAATTGGGTCTGAGACATTTTGGCGAGGCTTCGCTGGCTTGGTTCAAGGAGAAGTCGAGGGATCCGTCGGCGACTCGGTGGTCCCTGGCTCGGGGGATTTGCGAGCGTGAAGACTGGCGGAATCGTCAGGGGGAGTGGTGCATCGCGTCGGCCTGCAAGGCGTTGCCGCAACTGGCGGCGCATCTGGGGGTGGCGTTGCCGGCGGCGCGTCCGGTGGCATCGATCCGGGCACCGGCTTCGGACTATCCGGACCTGGCGTTGGACTGTGCGTTGGAGGCATTGGGCGAGGTCTCGGTGCGACGTGTGGCGGCGAAGGACGTGGGGGCGTTTCGTCGCCTGCTGCACACGCATCATCCACGGGGATGGGATCGCAGTCCGGGCGCTGCGCTGAACTGCTGGATTGTCTCGAGCCGCCAGGGTCGCCTGGGCGGGGTGAGATGGTCGGCGGCGAGCTGGCACCAGGCCTGTCGGGATCGCTGGATCGGCTGGTCGGAAGCCGCGCGGGTCGCACATTTGCAGGCGGTGGTTCGGCAGTCGCGGTTTTTGATTCTTCCGGGGGTACGGGTACCGAACTTGGCTTCCCATGTGCTCGCGAAGGCGTCGAAGGCACTCGCGACGGAGTGGCGGCGAGCGCGTGGAACGGCACCGCTGCTGGAGTATACTTACGTGGATCCGTCCCGCGCCGGGACGTGCTATCGGGCGGCGGGCTGGCAGCGTTGCGCGGGGCGCACCTCCGGTCGTCCTCCGGGCGGGCGCCGGACGTCTCCGAAGGCGGTCTGGGTGCATCCGCTGTCGCGGCATTGGCGACGAGCGTTGTGCGCGGAATCCGGGGCTCGGCTGCCCATGTGGAGCGGGTCCCGGCATTGGCCGATACAGGCGGACTGGGCCGATCGGGAATATGGCGCACGCACGCTGGGCGATGCGCGCCTGCGGCGGCGGCTGGTGGACATGGGGCGCGCCTGGGCCGATCGTCCGGGCTTGTCCTTGCCGCAGGTGTTTGCCACCCCGGCACAACAGAAAGGAGCCTATCGCTTGTTGTCGAATGCGCGTGTCACGGAGGAGCATGTGCTGGACGCACATCGCCAGTCCACGGTGGATCGCTGCCGTCTGGAACCGGTGGTGCTGGCGGTGCAGGACACCACCATGCTGAACTATTCGGGGCTGGCGACCAGCGAGGGGCTGGCGGAATTGGGAGGCGGCGGAAAGGGCGTGAAGGGGCTGCCCGTGCATCTCACGCTGGCCGTCACGCCGACAGGGCGACCGCTGGGCGTGCTGGAAATGGATACCCGCTTCCGGCCGCCGGCGCCGGAGAAAGCGGAGACCTCGGAACGCACACGCTGGTTGGCGGGTCTGGACTGTGCCGCGGAACTGGCCAAGTCCTGTCCCGATACTCGCGTGATCGCCGTGTGCGACCGGGAAGCCGACATGTTCTCGATGCTGGAACGCGCCGCGGGATTGGACGTGGAACTGCTGTTCCGCTCCTCCCGCGGTGCCAAGCGCACGGCACGGACGGAGGCCGAAGATCCTCCGGCAGACCTGTGGGAACGGCTGGCATCGCAACCGGTGTCCTCGATCCTCGAACTCGATCTTCCGGCCTCGGGCGGTGCCCGGGCGCGAGCCGCCCGCACCGCCCGACTGGAGGTGCGAAGCCTCCGGGCCGACCTCTCTTGCCCCCGCGCCGGTGCAAGGAACGCCCGCCACAGACCGTGCACGCCGTCTCAGCCACGGAAATCCATCCCCCTGCCGACACGTCTCCCCTGCACTGGGTGCTGCTGTCCACCCGCCCGTTCCAAGATGCCCAAGATGCCGTCCAGGCACTGGAACGGTATCGCCGACGCTGGGTCATCGAAGAATATTTCAAGGTGCTCAAGAGCGGTGCCCGCATCGAAGAGCGCCGCCTCGATCACGCGGACGACCTGCGCAAATGCCTGGCCTTCGACGCCATCACCGCCTGGCGGGTGTTCGACCTCGATCGACTCGCACGGGTAGAACCGGACCGCCCCGCAATCCGGGTGCTGACCCGGGAAGAAATCGAGACCCTGAACCTGCTCCTCGAAGACCTCGGATCCCACGCCCGGAAACATCAAACTCCGGATCCCGAACGCCAAACCATTCGCCAAACCGTGATCAATATTGGAAGGCTCGCTGGGTTCCAGCCTTCCAAAAGACAGCCCCTGCCCGGAAACATCAAACTCTGGCAGGGATACGTCCTGCTCAAACCCGCCGTGCGGATCTACCTCCTCATGAAACAGAAGGAATGAATTCACATCGTCATGTGTGTCCAATTGCAAGGACCCGTCCAAGGTGGCGCATCCGCTAGTGGCGTTGCTGGGGCAGCGGATCTTGGGTCTCGCGCTGGGCTACGAAGATGTGAACGATCACGACGAGCTGCGGCGGGACCGGGCTCTGTCCACGGCCATGGGGCGTGTGGAGTGTGCGCGTTCGGACTGCGAGCCGCTGGCCGGCAAAAGCACGCTGAACCGGATGGAGCTGTCGGCGAACGGGCGGGCCCCGGCGAAAGCGCACCAGATCACCGTGGATTTCGATGCACTCGACGAGCTGCTCGTGGAGCTGTACCTGGTGTGGGGCGAGCGGGGCCAGATGCCGAAGCGGCTGGTGCTGGACATCGATGCCACGGACGTGGAACTGCACGGCCGGCAGGAGCACCGGTTCTATCACGGGTACTACAGCAATTCCCCGTATAGTTTCATTTTGGGCTTGATGTCGGTCTTTTCATGTTTCGGTACGGGGAACCGACGTTTTCAGACGGTTTGCACGGCATGTCGTTGTGCGTTGGAACGAGTTCCGGGCATCGATATGCAGGTCTCTTGACCGTCAGGGCGGCATGGGGCCTCGGGACGTCCCGATGGTCCCGATCTTCTTCATCGAGCAGCTGGAGAGGCGGTCGGCCGTCAGGACGTATCGTAGGCGAGGTACGCGGTGTAGATCCCGAGGGCGTGGCCGTACAGTTCCTGCCAGTTGCGGAAGGCTACCGCACAGGAACTGCTGCGCAGACGTTCCCACGTTGCGGTTCGGGTATAGCACTTGGCGAAGATTTGCTTCATGACGGGGCAGGCCATTTCCAGCAGCTGGTCGATCAGGAACGCCAGCAGCATCAGCGCAGCGAAAGTATCCGACAGGTGCTGGGTTCCGTGTCCGAAGTTGTGTTCCAGGTACTGGACGTTCTTCAGCGTGTTGAAGGTCTCGTTCTCGATCTTCCAGCGACTGCGAGCCGCGCGGGCCAGTTCGCTGGCGTTATGTGGATTGAGCGGCAGATCGGTGACCCAGGTGAACGCCCGCCGCGCATCCTCGCCGGAGCCACGCCGCTCCGAACTCTGCAGCACCTGGACCTTCAGGTCGGGGTTCGCAGCATTCAGTTCCACCTCCGGGACCACGCGCAGCTGGCGATCCCGCTCCTGCCCTTCGGGCGAGGGATCCGCAAACCAGGGCGCATCGGAACGATCCAGCTGAGCCTGCAGATGCGGATGGTCGCCCGCCCGAGCCACCAGCAGAAAGCGCAGTCCATGCTCCTGCAGCAGCCGGATCTGGGGACCCTGCGAGAACAGCCCATCGGCAATCACGATCAGCTTCATGCGCCGATAAAGCGAAGCCAGGACCGGAACTAGCCGGGCCCAGGCACCCCGCTCGCAGTCGTTCTTCGTCGAGCCATCCCCGTTGCAAACCGCTTCTATCGCCATCGGCAGTACCTGCCGCTGATCCGGATGCACCATCACCGCACACAACTGCTGATGGGAGTACGTGCTCAGAAGCGTTGCGGTGCCGGGCCCGCAGACAGCACGGACCGTGAACCCGCTGGGAGGAAAAGGTGCCGGTACCATCCACGGCTACCAGATAATGACCGCGCCACGCCGACATCCGCTGCAGTACCTTGCCGCGCTGGGCGCGTTGCAGAACCTGCTGAAACGCCCGCCGCCGATACCGCACCGGCGAGATCGGATCCAGGCGACGGCGCAGGGTCGTGTCGCAGGGAACCTGCGCCAGACCGTACAGACGATGCAGATTCATCTCCACCACCGAGTGCCGCTGCCTCGTTAAATCAAACTGCAGCAGCGAAGCGTGCTTCTCCAGAAACACCGCCAGACCCGACATCAGACAGTCGCCGGTGGAAAACTTCCGCCCGCAAACCTTCTCAACGACCCCCTCAAATACTTCACGAACCACCCGCAGCAATCCGGGCTTGCTCACATCCTTGCGCAACTTCAACGCACCCATCCTTGGATACCTCGTTTGTCTGGTAACTCTATATTAACCTATCATCCGCCCTCAAACGATAAGCCTACGCTCTTATTATCGCGAAAGCCAATGCGCAAAGCCCATACCTATAGCGGGGTTGGGGCTATACGGGGAATTGCTGCGGGTACTACCATGAATACTGCTACCTGCCGCGGCTGGTGTTCTGCAACGGCTGGCCGGTGCGGACGGAACTGCGCACGTCGAGCAGCGATGTGGCGGCGGGCGTGGTGGAGACGGTCGCGCCGCTCGTGGACCGGCTGCGGAAGCGATTTCCGCAGGTGCCGATCCTGATCCGCGCCGACGGGGCCTACTGCCGCGACGAGTTGATGACGTGGTGCGAGGCGCGGGGCGTGGATTACGTGCTGGGACTGCCGCGCAATGATCGGCTGAAAGACCGGGTCCAACCGTTGATGGACGATCTGCGGGACCGGTTGAAGCGGGATCCGGACTATGCGCAGCGAGCGGTCCGCGGCTACCAGAGCTTCGACTATCGCACGCGCGACAGCTGGAGCCGCGAACGCCGCGTGATCGCCAAGGCCGAATGGCTGCCGGGACAACCGGTCGGCAACGCGGACGGGGAACCGGTCGGCAAGGCCGACGGCGGACCGGCCGGCAAGGCCGACGGCGGACCGGAGGCCGGCGCGGAAGACCCATGTGCGACGGTCGGCGAAGCCCGGTACAACAGTCGCTTCGTCGTCACCTCGCTCCAGGAGCCCGACGCGCCAACGGTCTACGAAGAGATGTACTGTGACCGGGGTGAGGCCGAAAACTGGATCAAGGAACAGAAGAACGATCTGTTCCTGGACCGATGCTCCAGCAGCCTCTGGAACGTCAACGCACTCCGGCTCCGGATGAGCGCACTGGCCCATGCCCTTCATTGCATGATGAAGTGCCGGCTCGAGAACCTTCCGGTATCCGCCATGCTGCGCCGGAGCCGTCCATCGACGCTGCGCAAGTGCCTGTTCCAGATCCCGGTGCGCCGCGTGACGGTGTCCACGCGGCGGATCCATCTGGCGTTCGGGTCCGCCTTCCCGTACTGGAAGGATTTCCGCTTGATCTGGGCCAGCCTGGCACCCACGTAAAAGCCCGGTGCAACCGGGTGCATGACGCTGGCGGCGGAGCGCGCCGACCTCCCCGCGTCCGGATGCTCAGCGATTCGCCGTCCCGCCCGCAAAAAGGCGGGGAAAACACACGCATCCCCGCCCTCCGAAGCCTTTTCAAACTCGCGACGCGACATTCCATGCCCCGTACCCCACGCATCCCGTGAAAAACATCATTTTCGACTTGGTTATGAGAAATCCGGGTTAGAAGAATGTAGAATATCTCACTTTTTAAGTTTTATAGAACTACGGAGGCAGGGTACTCAAAATGTCCCACTCGAACGGACTCGTAGCCTTTTTGAGACATTATGGTCCGATACCGGCCAGCGATAATATGTATGACGAGCTCATACAGACTGAAATCGAGTGCTATGGTATCGAAAAACCGATCGAAATTCCGCCGGCCCGGCTACGCGAAATTATCAAGAATTTTGAAACCAAAGTGCCGAAAAATGTCATTCTAACCGGTACAGCAGGGGACGGTAAAACCTACCATTGCCGCCGGGTTTGGGAATGTTTCGGCGGCAATCTTGAAAAGTGGCAGCAGGGGATGAAAGTGGCCGAAGTGCGGCTCCCGAAATCGGGGAAACACCTCCATATTGTAAAGGACCTAAGCGAACTCACAATCACACAAAAGCAAAGCATTCTGCCTAAACTCGCAAATGCTATTCGCGACAAGAACAGTTCCGATGTGTACCTTGTCGCCGCAAATGACGGACAATTGCTTGCGAGCTGGCGAGACTGGGAGGAAACAAGCGGTGACGGGTATTATGATGACTTCAAGACCGTTGAAGAGATGCTTGTCGATGGGGAGATTGCAAGAGAAAATCTTTCGCTATTACTCCTTAATCTTAGCCATTTAGACGGACCGGAGCATTTTGACAAGATTCTCACAGAAGTAACCGAACATCCGCAGTGGCAGCAGTGCGAGGGCTGTACGCTGCTCTCCGAGGACGGGACAACGAAGTGCCCGATCAGAATAAACCGCGACAGACTGCGCGGTCCGGATGGAGGCATCTCGCCTTTCCGTCATCGTCTGTCCGAACTTCTCAGACTTGCCGAGGCCAACCGCATGCATCTTCCCATTCGGGACCTGTTGCTCCTGTGCGTCAACATCATTCTGGGCGACCGCGCCTCACGGAGTCTTTTGACATGCAGAAAGGCTAAAAAACGTGCTAAAGAAGAATCTTATCGTGACACCAATCCCTACGCCAATGTCTTCGGCACTAACCTACCACCGCGCCAGCGCCAACAATACCAAGCGTTTTCTACGCTAGAGGCCTTCGGCATCGGCCGAGAAACTGACAACAAGATCGATAATCTCCTGATTTACGGTTTCCATGATGACGAGCAAGCATACAAAGACCTTATCGGAGATGACCTGTATTACGGAGGAAATGCCTACAAGATCTACCTCCACGACTATCTTGAGGGGGAGAGAGAAGATATCGACGGATTCATGCGAGCACTCACGTTACAGCGGCAGCGGCTGTTCTTCTCACTTCCGCTCGACAGTAAACTTTCGCCCTGGTCTCTAAGTGTTTATCAATCTGCCGGTCTTTTCCTCGAGTTGGGGGCAAAACTTGCTGCGGAGGAAGATGCCTCGAGCATTACCAATGGCCTTGTGCGCGGCCTCAACCGGACATTCTGCGGCATGATGATTGACGATGATAGCAAGCTCTATCTTGCTTCATCCGGTGGAGACGGCAGGGGCCGCATCGCATCGATACTCAACTTCGATATCGGTACTTCGCGTCGCAAACGCGATCCTTACATCGATTTCACACTCGCGAAGGACGGCCTCACCCCGTGCATGCAGATTGTTGACCCGACCGATGACAATGATGGCGTGATTGATGCACTTGAGCTCCAGATTACGCACTTTGAATACCTCATGCGGGTGGCAAAAGGCAGCCTGCCAGCGAGTTTTTCTCGGCAGTGCTACGAAGACTTCATGGATTTCAAGTTGCGCGTCATCGAACGGCTTGATGACCTCATTGGTGATGAGCCAAAGCCCAACGAAGTGAGCCTTCAAACCATTAGGGTCGATGAGCGCGGAAAACCTCAATCCGAATACATCAGTATCATTGTAGGATCATGATGATCCCTGCACCTAAAAGGTTCAAAAAAGACGTCAAAGTGTGGGTCGATGAAGCCATCTGGGGACATCGCTTTTACAACGATCAAACACCATGGCTCGTCTTCCTAGAGTTCTTGTCTGTTTTTAGAGCGCGGCAACTGGCTGGCCGTGCGCTTGATGAGCCACGGCCCGATGACGGTCACGAACACATATCGTATCACGTGCCGCGCTTGATTCCACTCCGCAAGATTGTCTTTAACAACCCCCATATCCAGCATATCGAGGCGACTGGACACAGAGACAGCAAAAAATGGTCATCATGGCTAAAGGAAATTGGTGGGGACTACGATTTCGCATCTCTGCGTGATCGGTTCGAGGTATTTTCCCAGTTTGCTCACGTTATCGAATACTTTCAAAACACAGCCGTGGAACCCCACAGGCAGAGGCGATGGACCTCACGCTTCCTGTTTCCTTATGGACCGCACTCCCTTTACGCAGACCTGCCGAGCAATCCCTCCGGTAGTCCGGATCGTCGCTTCTTCGCGCGTGGCGGGGAGCTGCTCTATTTGATGCTCTGCCGCAGCGGGCAAGGGACCAGTATTGCGGAACTGATCAGTTCTCGGTTGCTGCAAGAAAGTGACCCATGGGACCGTGTTGCCAAGGCCCTTTTGCCTGAAGAGTACTGTAGCGAAGATGATATAGTATCGAGTGACATCGGATATCTCCCATACGCAAAAAGGCAAGAATATGACGCGCTCGCGCAGACTTGGCAACAGCTCTTGCAGCTCAATCTGCCTAGTGCCGCGCTACTTGACCCACTCGTGCGGCTCTCTTCCCTCCATATGCTACTCTACATGTTGCGACGCGCAAGTGAGGAAATCGGCGACAACGCAGAACCAAAGTTTTTGCTCGAGATCGCATCACCGAAAAAGACTACGCTGTTTGATCTTTCCTTGGAGAGCCTTCGCGCGAACCGCATGGCGACAGCGCGCGCGGTGCGGGCTCACGTAGAAAATACCAAGAATGATCAGCGTTGGCACGACGCGCTTGCTGCGCGAGTACCTGTAGATGCCGTACGCACTTATCTTAAGGACCGATTTGCTTGGAAACCTGAGGACCCTCTCGTGACCGGTGAATCAGAAACAATTTTTGCAATGCTCCGTTCCTATGCGGAAAAACGCCATCAGCAACATGTTGCCAGAGTCCACAACGAGTGGACACGGCAGATCGGACTAACTGTCTCGCGACCTGGTACAGGGACATGGTACGCACCGAACGACTCACTGCTTAAAGCACTGGTGATGTGCATTGTTGATGACCACCGCGAAGAGTATCACCGTTTCCTTGCCAAGCTCTACAAACGGTTTTGCATCGTGATTGCTGCGCCGGAGGCCGAGGAGGCATTTGGCAGTCTGCCGACCGACCAGCACGCATTCACCAAGAACGCCCAACGTCTTGAACAACGCTTGCGCACCCTCGGTCTACTGCGCCGCCTATCGGATGATTGCGCATATGTAGAAAATCCCTTTCGGAAGCGCATATGACACGTAACAAGCTAATCGCCGCGGTTGCACTGGAATTCATCAAGAAGCAGATTAAATATGAGAAGGAGGGCACACTGCGTTTCTGTATGCTCGGGCTTGATCCTGGTATTGTATGCTCTATCGCGTCCACAACCGCTAGTGATACCGAAATGAGCGCAGTGATGCTTGTCCGGATCACATCCGCGTTTGATCCGAACGACGAACTTCCCGAGCATATACGTAGTGATGAATCCATCACGCATTGGCGCCATTGCCGCCTCCCGGATAACAAGCGCGCCGTTTTGTTCGTCGCGTCCCATGAAGAATTGCAACGCAATGACAAGAGCGTTGAAAAGATAACGAAGATTGAAACGGACGCCTTGCGTGCACTCTATGACATATGGATCGAGCAAGCTGGTTTGACGCAGATGCACCTCGATAAGCACAAACACGACCATCTTCGCGCTGCCCTAGAGGCGGCGAATGAATCCCATGTCGCACGCACAATCGAGTATTTTTCTGATTTCGTGCTGCAAATTTCGCACGGTATCCTATCAAAAGGTCTACCTCTCCACCAGGCTATAGACAGCGCACTCCCCGCATTGCGCTTGCCGTGCTTTGCAGGACACTTCGACCGTATCGCAGAGAATAAACGCAAAGACGTAGCGGAATGGACTAAGGTTTTCAAGCGTTTACATCAGCGGATCAGACCTCTTCTGTTTCGCGAGAATGAGCACGGCGAACCACTTGACAAGATTCTTGACGAGAACTTCAAAAACATTCGTCATCGCTTAGGGGATGCAGTCGCGCAGACTATCGGCGTATTTCTTTCGGACGACTTGTCAGCAGATGGATGGACAAACAGTCAGACTGACCTTGTCAATCTGGACTGGCGCGAAATCTCCGAGGTTTTCGAGGGACTGAAAAAGGACCACAGTCTTTCGCTGGGCGAACGAACGATCAAGTTTTTCGATGATGAGTTCGACGATCAGCTCGACGAAGATCAGTGCTATCTGCTAAGTTCCGCCCTTCCAAAGGAACCTACCAAAGAGATCAAGGATTTTTTTGAAAAGTATCAGGAGCACATTGCGCGAGATAAGAAACTCTACGGAACCTGGGAAAGGTATATCTACAAAAATCCACAGCAATTTGATGACTTCTTCGTTGGTCTAACCGCCACAATACATCGCTTGTTTGAAATCGTAAATTACGATAGTGTCATAGAAAACAAGATCCTTGTGCAGATACCTCGAAGCCGCGAAAAGAGTTTCTGGCGCTCCAAAAACGCGAAAGTTGTTCGCTACTTCGCCGTACGCTACCGCGGTATCCAAGAGCTGTTTGGTGAGGATACTATATTCGATTTTGGGAAGTTGCACGACTTCTACTTTCCACATCCTGATACTGAACTCGGAAAGATCACGTCAGGTGCTCGGGACGCCCGTAGCCTAAAAATTGAGGTTGTGCTCGACCCGAACGGTGCCAACGCCAAGCTGATGTTCATTTGGGCGATGCCGGTCAACGCTCTAGCAACAAGCATGCCCGATGATCTTGTGCGCATTGCTAACGAGACCGGCGAACGCACGCTCCTGCCAACCGCCGATATCACCCGCCAATCGATTAGTGCAAAAGGACAAAGTCAGCGCATTGATCTGAGCGACGCGAACACCGTGCGCGACGTGTGCAATAGTAATGATGGCAGAATGGTCGCACCGAACAGCGACAGTGGGGATCGTGCGTGCGCTTTCGAAAACGCCCTTGAGGACTTGTCGACTTTTCTCACGGTACCACAGATCGATGAGATCCGCGCAGCATTCTTGCAGTTCACAGAAGACTATGGTCAGGCAATTCGTGATTGGATCGGTGACAACGGCAAGGGAATCGCATCGGATTCATTGCGCAACCAAGCCGAGTCCTACGGAAGACTACTCGAAACTCTGTGTAAGAATGCCAACAACGACCGCGCGCGCGAGTGCCTATGGAAGGAGTGTTTTCGCATCGGTACGGCAAATGTCGGCAGTGGCACACCGGCCGCCATTGTTCTGCCATGGCATCCCTTGCGAATGACTGAGATCCACATCAAAGCAGCTCAGGTTGCGCAAACAGTGAAGGAGGTACTTCACGCAGGCGAAGATGATATCTTCCGCGCTGATTTATTCTTCAAGCAAAAGCAGGCGGAGTTACGCTCAAATTATTATCCCGAGGTGTGCGTTGGTTTTGAGAATAACGGCCTACCTATCCTGCTCGCTGTTACAGAAAGCAAATTTGACTATTCGCGCGCAGAACCCCCACAACGGTGGTCAAATGCGGACGGCGACAATGCCCTTGATATTGAACCCGATGTTGCTGCGCGAGAGTTCAGCAACATTGGCGAGCAATTCCTGAACCTCTTGCCACACAAACGGAACAATTTCTCGGTCGTTCTCTACAACGCCGAGTCCAAAGCACTTCCTAGTGCTCTTGCGAGGGAACTCTCGAACAAGGTGGAACAAGAGAACGAACTGCAATGCAATCTCTTGCTCACGCACGATCCAAAGTGGATGAGGAAGATATATGAACAGCAGAACGTTGCCGTCGGGGATGATTCCGGATCGGTCACGTCCAGCGAAACAGCAGGGAACTTCCTCTCACGTCTCCGTGTCGGCCTCTTCGATGCGAACGACTTTCCTGAAGATGACAATATGCGCTCGTTCGACCTAGTCGCCCTTCAAGATGTCATTGCGCGAAATGCAAGCGTCGTCTGGAAAAAGGCACCCGTATTGCGCCATTCTGAAATTCTCGAACACATTCCTCACAGGTGGTCGCGTCGTCGTCCGGTCAGGGCAGTCGACAATACTACATCGGTCTATCTCGCGTCACCTCTCCAGCCCCGGGTGGGCCAAACCTACCTGAACGCTGTGCAGAATTTTCTTTTTGGTGAAAACGCACAGAGTGGAAATGTCATACCGGTACGAGAGGTCAATTTCTCGGATTCCAAGATCGCTAATGTGTTCAAGGATGTGCATCGTATCGGCGAGTGGGTCGTAAACTTCGATGAACTCGTTGATCACCGTCTTCTTGCAAAGAATGGCGTTCAGGTCATTCGACACATTCACAAACGCAGCGTTGACCGGAATATTATTGTATCCACGACCTCAAGACCGATCTTGCTTCAGACTCTGCTTAGGGAACGGCTTAACCGGATCGATCCCAGCATTCTCATCACTCATGGCGACGCCCTCATCAAGAAACTGATCAGCGAAGCCATGATGCTTTCTGGTCATATCGTAATGCGCGCTGCCCGGAAGGGTCACGATGCCAACGAGCTTCTCGGAATTGTCCTATCCATGGATAGGCTCAGGTCCGGCCTAGGTAGTGGCACCCTGCCTATTGGATGGTATTTTCTCGACGACTACGCTTCCTGGTTTGGTCAACGGGAAGAGCAGATTGCTGATGTCATGGCAATCGCACCGCGGGTTGAAGACGGCAAACATGTCTTGCGCATCGCTATCGGGGAAGTGAAGTTTGTGGGTTCGCTCAACTATAGAAGCCAGGCTAAGAAATCCGCCAAGCAGCTCAAGGAAACGATTTCGCGTCTTGGACGGGCACTCGATCCCATCCATAAGCGGATCGATCGGGATTCTTGGTTACACCGGCTCGGAGACTTCATCATCGAAGGTATGGAGCCGTTTGACTCGGCCTTATTTGATGGTTGGGACCTACCTCGTTGGTCGGATGAACTTCGGCAAGATCAAGTTCCAATAATTCTTGCTGGCTTTTCTCATGTCTTTGTTCACGATGAAGATAATTATGTCGACACGAGCGAATCCGTACCGATCAGTGGTATATCCCATTGTCGTCAGCAGATATTTGACAAGCCGCACGTTGCAGCAGCACTAAGGTCATTTGCCGCCGGAATTGCACCAGACGAGGAATGGGGAAAGGAGACAGAAGATTGCTGGGCTAAAGCGTTCGTTTCCACCGCTAAGGACATCGCCACTAATGAACCTGACATCAAGGCCGAACCGGTAGCGGCAAACGAACCTGCCGAAGAGATAGCCATCTTCACGCCCGGCCGCGAGGAGGAGCGGATGTTCTCAGATTCCTCGGTTACGTTGCCGGAGCCGATGCAAGCCGAATCTCAAGCTGCCCCCACCGGTGAACTTGCTTCACCACCCTTGATGGAAGAGGATATGCGTATGCACGCTTCAAAACTGATCTCCACGCAACTCTTGCGATGGATCAGAGAGGGTACGGCGACGGACGACGAAGCCGCTGAGGAGTGGCTCAAAGAAACAGTTTCCGCACTTCAGCGCGCGTTGAGGGGCTACAATATGACAGCCGAGCTTATCGGTTCGCGCCTTACTCCCAATGCCGCGCTTGTACGCTTCAGGGGATCTAATGATCTGACCCTTCCCAAAGTCGAGAAACGGCGGCAGGAACTTCTGACCTCGCACGCGATTAACGTGATAAACGTGTTGGCTGCTCCTATGGAAGTCATTATCGTGGTCGGTCGCCCAAAGCGAGCCATCCTGAGTCTCAAAGACCTCTGGCGACAGCGCGAATTGCCGGACACCGCGCCTGAGACCAACTCAAGCCTTCTTCTCGGTGCCCGCGAGTCAGACGGCAAAATTCTCTACCTGAACGTGGGCGACAAATTCGCAGGCCTTCATCCGCATGGTCCGCACACGCTTATCGCAGGCGAAACCGGAAGCGGGAAAGGTGTCCTCGTCCAGTGCCTGCTATTGGATATCTGTGCAACGAATTCGCCAAATAGTGCCCGCATTAGGATGATTGATCCAAAGGCCGGTATCGACTTTCCTTGGCTGCGCCGAATGCCGCATCTCGACGTTGACCTGATCACGACGCGGGAAAAGGCCGTCGAAACACTTCAAGACCTTGTTGAAGAAATGGAACGGCGCAATCGCCTTCTTGCCGGTGCTGGAGTGACCAAGATTGAAAACTACAACAAGAAAGTTGCACCGTCTGAGCGTCTGCCGCGCCTATGGCTATTCCACGATGAACTTGCCGATTGGATGATGATTGATGATTACCGAGATGCGGTTGAATTGAACGCCAATCGCCTCGGTGTAAAGGCGCGCGCCGCAGGAATTAACCTCGTCTTTATTACGCAGCGTCCTGACAAAGATGCCTTACCTATGCAACTTCGTGCGAACCTGACGAACCGGCTAGTTCTCAAGGTCGCTGATAAGCGAAATTCCATCCTGATCCTCGATGTCCCGGGAGCGGAGCGACTGCTAGGCCGAGGTCATTTTGCGGCTAAACTGTCGGGTGAGGCTGACATCATGTTCGCCCAAGCACCCTTTGCGGACGAAGACGAAATCGCTGAACTAGCAGCCCTGATTATCTCGGCGTGGTAGTAGAGTTCCTTTCGCACAGAGCAAGTGGTGTTTAGTTGAGTATTAACAGTTCACTTATTCTCCTGTGAGCGTCGACTCTTCTCAGTCACATGGCGTCCCTATTAATCTACAGAACTTCTACTATTCGAAACAAATAGTCCTTAAAAACTAGACACTTATATGGTATAGTTTGTCAAAACAGAAATAAAATAAATTAAAGGTATCTATGTTCATCTGCTGTGGGATGCGATATCGCTCACGCGATTTGCTGCAGTCAATCTGAGAAACACGTACCTGGTTCATGTTCATGCACCGGAAATCTGGAAACCTCTAGCCCTTATTTCTCATAATGGATGGCTTGGGTGCGATGTATGTGCGTGTAAGTTGTTGATACTACGAAGTTGATTGGGCTTTGCCGGGGGGAAGGGGATGGTAGCGGGGTGCGTTCGGGTCGGACGGAAGCGGGGCGCGTTCGGTGCTGGGTGCGATGCTGGCGGAAGCGGTGCGGACTTGTAGCATGCGCCTGGGCCCGTTTTGCGGACCGCCACGACCGGCGTGCAAAGCGGCGCATCCCGTGCAAGATGCTGTTTTCGGCTGGATGATGAGCCATTCGGGTGAGCATGCGGCGGACGTCCCTATCGCACGCCCTTGGGTCCTGGTCTTGACGAGGCCCGAACGCTCCCCGACTGTCGGGAGGTTTCGCCCCCGGTGGCTGCGATGGCATGCGGATGAACGGAAAGGGATTCTGGTCTTTAAGGATGCCGTGTAACCGGTTGATATACGGGAACATATTCGTTTTTTTGGGGGGTCTTCAAAAAAACACTTACGTTTTGGCATGGGTTTATGGCAATCTACGCTGGGTTAGATGGTCTCTGGTGCCAACGTGATGGATTTCCGAATCGAGAACTTGAAGTCGACCACCTTGGGTGGCACGCGGCTGACCCGCCGTTGGATGGTGGACCTGCAGAAGACGGTGGCACGGTTTCCGGCACTGAGCCGCCATGAGTTGGCGTCCACCCTGTGTAGTCATCTGGGCTGGTTCACGCCGAAGGGTCGGGATCGATTGGGGTCCTGCAGGTCGCCGGCAGCCGTCTTGGCCCCGGAGGATGCTGTGGTCCGGCTCTGGCAGCGGCGGCGGCGCGTGCTGAACACGCTGGTGGTCGTACTGTGCATGTTCCGGTTGGTGTTCTGGAAGGGGCGTCCGGGATATGCGGCCACGCTGGCCGAAGGGTGGGCGCAACGCGGCCGATGGGGCCGGATGGAGGAGGGCACGGGATGAAGAGCAAGCAAAAGCGCGGCGCGGACCGGTTGGTGCGTCGGATGGCGAAAGGGGTCCGTCCGGCGCGGATGGAGGTGGACTGCAGTGGAGGCGATCTGAGTTCCAACGGGGGATCGGCACTGCTGATGATGCTGGCCGAGCAGGTCCGGCTGTTCGAGCGCGCCTCGGCATGTTTCACGGACCACCGTGACCCGTCCAAGGTGGCGCATCCGCTAGTGGCGTTGCTGGGGCAGCGGATCTTGGGTCTCGCGCTAGGCTACGAAGATGTGAACGATCACGACGAGCTGCGGCGGGACCGGGCCCTGTCCACGGCCATGGGGCGTGTGGAGTGTGCGCGTTCGGACTGCGAGCCGCTGGCCGGCAAAAGCACGCTGAACCGGATGGAGCTGTCGGCGAACGGGCGGGTCCCGGCGAAAGCGCGCCAGATCACCGTGGATTTCGATGCGCTCGACGAGCTGCTCGTGGAGCTGTACCTGGTGTGGGGCGAGCGGGGCCAGATGCCGAAGCGACTGGTGCTGGATATCGATGCCACGGACGTGGAACTGCATGGCCGGCAGGAGCACCGGTTCTATCACGGGTACTACCATGAATACTGCTACCTTCCGCGGCTGGTGTTCTGCAACGGCTGGCCGGTGCGGACGGAACTGCGCACGTCGAGCAGCGATGTGGCGGAGGGCGTGGTGGAGACGGTCGAGCCGCTCGTGGACCGGCTGCGGAAGCGATTTCCGCAGGTGCCGATCCTGATCCGCGCCGACGGGGCCTACTGCCGCGACGAGTTGATGACGTGGTGCGAGGCGCGGGGCGTGGATTACGTGCTGGGACTGCCGCGCAATGATCGGCTGAAAGACCGGGTCCAACCGTTGATGGACGATCTGCGGGACCGGTTGAAGCGGGATCCGGACTATGCGCAGCGAGCGGTCCGCGGCTACCAGAGCTTCGACTATCGCACGCGCGACAGCTGGAGCCGCGAACGCCGCGTGATCGCCAAGGCCGAATGGCTGCCGGGACCACCGGTCGGTAACGCGGACGGCGGACCGGCCGGCAAGGCCGACGGCGGACCGGAGGCCGGCGCGGACGGCCCATGTGCGACGGTCGGCGAAGCCCGGTACAACAGTCGCTTCGTCGTCACCTCGCTCCAGAAGCCCGACGCGCCAACGGTCTACGAAGAGATGTACTGCGACCGGGGTGAGGCCGAAAACTGGATCAAGGAACAGAAGAACGATCTGTTCCTGGACCGATGCTCCAGCAGCCTCTGGAACGTCAACGCACTCCGGCTCCGGATGAGCGCACTGGCCCATGCCCTTCATTGCATGATGAAGCGCCGGCTCGAGAACCTTCCGGTATCCTCCATGCTGCGCCGGAGCCGTCCATCGACGCTGCGCAAGTGCCTGTTCCGGATCCCGGTGCGCGTGACGGTGTCCACGCGGCGGATCCATCTGGCGTTCGGGTCCGCCTTCCCGTACTGGAAGGATTTCCGCTTGATCTGGGCCAGCCTGGCACCAACGTAAAAGCCCGGTGCAACCGGGTGCATGACGCTGGCGGCGGAGCGCGCCGGCCTCCCCGCGCCCGGATGCTCAGCGATTCGCCGTCCCGCCCGCAAAAAGGCGGGGAAAACACACGCATCCCCGCCCTCCGAAGCCTTTTCAAACTCGCGACGCGACATTCCATACCCCGTACCCCACGCATCCCGTGAAAAACATCATTTTCGACTTGGTTATGAGAAATCCGGGCTAGCGTGTAACTTGCTACTAGATAGTCTATTAAGTCTGACTCCGATGCAGCAAGTACTTTATTTCTCTCCCATTGATCCACTTCGGCTTGCATCTTCTTGGGATATTGGGAGATCAAGTCATGGAGAGTCTGGTTGGGATTAGAGAATAGTGAGTTATCCATTACATTTTCAACAACTTGACAGTTGATCTCCAACCGAGGTCATGGATATCTCGTATGTGGACGCTATCGGAAGCGAAACTAAGTCAGTTGGTATTCGGAACAGTAAAACGCTGCTTGCACGCCGATTCATTTACACGTAGGTACTCCAAGAGAAAAAGATCCATATACTCGGATACCACCGACAAAATATATCCACTACCCCTACCCGACGTGCCAGTACTACCACTTGACCAAGTGGTTGCGCCACCATTGATTCCAGAGGCATGGTCATAAACACGTTTCTTATATTCGAAAGAAATGTTGAAAGATACCCCGGCTACATTTACGTTGACATACAACAAGTCGGTTGACTCGGAAGAATAAAGCTGAGCCGAGCGCAAGCGACTTTCCACGGTAGCTTGAATCGCTTCCTCGGTCAGTCCGATTTCTAAAGCATCAGGGTATAGACCCTCGACCAATAGGTACTACATCGGTTTACAGTTGTTAAAGAGTTCGAAGCGTTCGATGCGAAAGTCAACTCTCTCTTTTATCTCTTCTTCAGAGGGCTGTCCAGCGACTTGATTTGCCAACAACGACAGTCCAATTGTCGTCCAAGCAAAAATTGTGGATGCAGCTGTCCACTTTGGTCCATCTACCATCGCTAACCTTCCACATGACAAAGTATCAGAATAATACATTTTTCACAAAACAACACAAAACTGCCAATAGTTTGTTACCCCTATTTACTCTTTTTGATTCGAGTAAACTAAAGATATACAGTTGCCCGCGATGGATCTGAAAGCGGTGATCTTTGGCGGCAAATCCTCTCACAATGGCTCTCGAACCTACATAGAATTTAGCCCGCAAGGAGGATGCTTCCAATATTTCGCGCTTGGGATATTTCTTTTGTGGCGTTTCAAGAATGCATCAATATCGTTTATTTCAAAGAAGTCTACTGATGCCTGTGGCTGACCATGTACGTGGAAGATCTGCCGAGTCTGATCGTTTTTTAAACCAGTACGCGTTGCTTCCACCGTGCTGGCCGTTGTTGGCTACGACCACTAGCTGAAAACATGTGGTAGTTTAAGGCTAGGGCCATCTAGTCGAATGTCTTCACGTCTTCGTTGAATGCCAAGAGTCTACGCCAAAAAACTTGACACATTCACATTTCTATAGCACAGATTGCTAGGACTTGTTAAGGTACGGCATTGATATCAAAATCAAATTGGTTTTTGGACAGGTTTACGTCAGTCAATCACTGCCATAAACGAGCAATGGATTGTCGGTGATGGTCTGAACGAAGGAATTGGTTGAGCCGATGATTGCAAGATGGTCGTCGGGTATGGCTGTCTTGGAGAGTCCAGGCTGGACGATACCAATCCTGAACCTGACGAATTTTCGGCGCGCCCCCTTACGCAGAGTAGCGAGATCATGACTCGAGCCGCGGATAAAACGGCTCTCGCGGCCACGGGCATGTTTAGTCTCGCGGACAATTAGATGCTTGACGATTGTGTTCAAATTCCAAGTCCATTTGACCGACTTCTGTGCTTGCCCGCACACTTCATAGAGATCGTCAAGTCGGTGGCCAGGTTTGGTACCGCCGGAGTATTTGCAATGCCACAGATAGACGATGATTGTATTCGTCGTTTCCTCGATAGCGACGATATCAGCACTCTCACCCTGGTCGTCGTCATCTATGATAAAAGTGGCGAGTCTTTTTTCAAGATGTGTTACGAAGCGTTGCTGTATCGAATCGTTTCTTATCTGTCCGTTCTTCCAACGAGATTCCTTGGTCAGATCAGTACCGGACCAGTCTAGGGTTTGGATGTGGCCGCGATCGAATACTTCGTTCATTTCTTCCCGCGGCGTAAGCAAAATATTGCCAGAAAGTTGCGCACCGTTCTCAAGCCGTACAAGCGGAGGGTTAGCATAAAAGAACTCGGCAACATTCTGGTGTTGCCCCGCCGCCTCGATTTCGACATTTAGCCCGCTGAGGCGTTGCACACTGTAAGTGCTCTCGTTTTCGTCATGCGGCTCTATGCGCAAAACAAGCCGTGTCTCTATCTGCTCCCCAGCACGCAGGCAGAATGTGAAGGAAGATCGGTCCTTCCATTCAACAAGGCTGAGTTCGCAATCATGAAAGTCAAATGAATCTTGGGGCGAATTCACTTGGAAGCGGAAGTTCGAAGACTCGAAAAGTTGATCGGGCCAGTCCACCATAAGGGCACGTCCTTCAGGCAACTCGTTGATCACCTCTGGAATAAGCGTGTACTTGAGAAAATCATTGGGCTGGATATTCTGGTCCGAAAGTTTCGCCCCGATATCATCACACCAGTTCTTCCAATGAGCAAGCGAGCCCGAGGTCATCGACCAGATTTTACCTTTACGCGAGCAACCAACGCTACACCTGTTCCCGTTCTCGTAGCCGACGCCCATGATATTGGATTTCATTTTCGATTGTTGTTGCACGGGGCCGATAGCGTTGCGGACATCTAGCCCTGCGAACATTTGATAGCGCACGTTGCGACTAAGGCTAGAGAGACCGACACTGTGCAGAATGAGCCGCTGCAATCCCATGAAGGCTTTAAAAGTCTCCTCCCCTTGGATTAGGACAGGATCGCGTGTAACTGTTTGAGCGAGCCGGGTGGTCGCATCACCTTTGCACGAACTGTGAATGTAGAGAAGTTCTCTCTCTGAATCGAAATAGGCGATATAAAGGTCCCAGCTATCAAGAGCGACACGGTGGGAATAGGTCCAGGCAACTGGCACTCGCTGATTGACGATCAGGACTAGGATGTTATCGTGTCTGCTGATTTGCGGCTGGAATATGCGCTGGTTCGCACGGAAAGCCTGTCGAAACCTATCGGGATTAAATTCTGTCGTGCGGTAGACGTGGGCACTGATCTTGGGGCGTAGTGCCAAGGTTGAGATTTCGATTTCTTCATTACCTGTGCCAACCATTTCGAGATTTGCGACAAGTTCGGAAAGTTTAGCCTGTGGATCGATTGCGTCATAGCTTAGATCGGAGATGAGCAGATTCCAGTTGGCATCCTCCTGGTAAAGACTTTCCAAGGCCTCAGGCACGCCATCATCGGCTGTGTTGACGACAAAGGTTGCCGTCCCAACCCCGTCAGCGGTACGAGTGAAACGACCGATGAACTGGAGCGTTATGCCAAGACTTTTGTGAACACTATGTAGAGCAGCAATTTTAAGAGTGGGGAGGTCGAAGCCTTCACCAAACATATCAACACAAACAATGATTTTGTGTTGGCCGTTTTTGATATCCTCAATCACTGCGCGTCTGCTCGACGTTTTGCTGTGAATCAGGACTGGATTCAAATCGGCGTACAGCGGTCGATAAATTGTATCAAAGAGAGATTGTGCGGCATTGATCTTGGCGGCGCGCGCCATGAGTATATGATCGTGGCCTGCCTTCAAATCCTTACGCAAATGTTCCACTGCGGTTTTGGCGATCGCGCGGTCAGCTTGATCTTTGTCAGGCTCGAATACTTCCGCAAAACGAATGGGCTTGAAGTAGCCCTGATCCTGCGCATCGCCTAGCGGGAAGTTGTAGATGATTTTGCCTTCAAGAGATCTACCATCTTGGCGAAAAGGCGTAGCTGTAAAAAGCAGAACCCAATGGTCAGTACAATGCTGTCGAAACCGTTTCCAGATTGCGGCCTCAATATGGTGCGCCTCATCGAAGAATACATGGCTAAAAAGCGCAGCAAATTTTTGCTGGATGGCCTCCTCGGCGAGGCCGATCGAACTCATCGTCGTCACGACGACATTGCAAACTCGCAGTGCTTCGAAGTGGGTGTTGGTTGGCCTTGATGAAAGGAACCCAATAACTGGCAGCGGCAGATCACCGATCACGCCGATCTGCTGTAGTAGGCCGTACGTTTGAAACTTGCATCCCGTCTGTTCCCTAAGTGCATCGGTGGGGACGATTACAAGTAGCCGATTGCAGGTGCTGGAGATTGCTGCCGCAATCATGACTTCTGTCTTGCCGGTGCCGGTCGGCATGACCACGGTCGCCGGCTCGCGGCTGATGGTCCAGTGTGATGCGATTGCATGAAGGGCACCCGCCTGTGGGGTTCGTAATCCTGAACAGACTGGCGCACCGCCACCACCAACCTGCTCGGTCCTATACATGATCCCCTCTGTCCAAGCAGCGTGCACTTGATCGTACATTGTCGCTATAGCGGGTAGTGCCAGCAGTGGGTCGCGAAAGTGAGCGTTTTCAAGACTGAGAAGGTCTCCCCTCACAATAGGCTGTCGTGCGCGTATAGCACCTTCGATCTCGGGACCGTAATCTTCATCAAATTTTGCGAACTCTACGATGAAGGCTTCGCCCTCTATTGTGACGGCGCGCAGACGACGGCATGTCGGCCCGCGGCTCTTATAAGCCTCAAAGGCGACGGCAATCTCCCGCGGACGAGAATCTAGGCGCGAAATCCTAAGACCTTTGGTGATGTGCTTGGCACTGTAGCGTTCTGGGACGCTGAGTTTTGTCAGTGCCGGGATGAAGGCTTTATTAAACATGCCTGCCAGTCCGATTCGTTACTCAGTTAACGATCTCTATTCGTCCTGAGGCACATCAGACACAGCACCGGCGTCCGGCAGCAGTGCGTGTTCCAGTTCGGTAATTACGGTAAGGCAGTTATCGGCAAAGCGTCCGATATCCTTACCGATCAGGTATACAGTTTCTCCAGGATTGTTGGTCTGGACCAGAGCAGCATAGTGCTCATCGGCGATGCCAAGATTGTGTCCGATGACATGGCGTTTCTCGATATTAAGGACCATGTGCTCCAGTGCTTTTTCTGAAAGTGCGGCGAAAGGGTCAATTCCGAGCAGCGCATATTTGTTGCGGCCACGCTTAATGTTTTGGAAGGCATTGCCGATAGTTTGCTTACTGCACAGTTCGATCGCTTGCTCTGGTACATCCCGTCGGACTAGATGACGATACACTGTTTTCATGGTAGTCTCGAATGCGGTGACGACATCTTCATGGGCGTTGCCCATAAGCCGAAAGGCAATCTCGGCCTTGCCCGCGTCGTCTTGCTCAGCAGCAAGTATGAGTTGCTCGTGCACCAGCGCAATTTCACGCTTGAAATGCAACGCAAGATTAGGTGCGCCGCAATCTGGACAGTAAAGCGCAATGGCGTAAACAGCGTAGGAGCACTCACAGATATAGCAGGAAAGATCGCGCAGTAGATCCTCGCGGATTGCAACAGGCTTCCACCTGTGCTGGGGCCTATGCTCCATCTTCATGGTGATGAAGCGACTGCCCGACTGCCGACGATTAAAATCCTTGGTTAGGTCGCCAAGCCATTCGCTCATATCTGCTGCGGCATCATATTGAATCTGCTTTGTGATCGCCTCTATATCAGCAAAATGCACAAATGCACTATCTTCGGCCATATGGCCAGTGTAAGGGCAGATAGTATGGCCCGGTCCCGGTGTGCGACGAGTTCGGGCTTGGAGTCCACTCGGCACTTGGTGCTCGGAAGGCGCATCACCGATCAGAAACAATCGAGGCACAGCATTGGGATTCGGTGAGAATTGGTAGATCTTGTCAGACGGACTTCGCGGAACTGAATAGGATAGACCCATCTGGTCCCGTGTTCCACCCGTGCGGTGCCGCTCAAGCCGACGAAAGCGAAAATCCCTCATCGCGCGACGCAACAAATAGGATACAAGGCCTGTGGTACTGTGTCCGAATCACGTAATTTTACCGTCTTGGATCTGGACGCGGACCTCGCAACCCAAACTGCTAACAGTCTGCTTAACCACGCGTCCGACTGCTCTTGAGTGGAGTTAACGTTTTCGGGTTTTACAACACCACCCTTGAAAATGCCAGCTGCACTTCCCCAATGGCGCATTGATGCAACCATATTACCGAATTGGGCAATGGCATTTTCGCCGAGAAAGACGGACTTGTTTTCAGAATTGTTCTCTGTATCTGCTACCTCGTCGTAGGCCTTTTTAAGCCATCCGTAACGAAGCGGAAACGTTTCGTGCCCCGAGAACTGAGGACGGTAGTCGTTCTGGAAAAGCGGCCCGCGCACTATCGATCTCCTCGCCTGGATGATACATCCAGATTGGCATCATGGTACAATACGCACCAAGGTCAAATCAACGTCTGGAGACACTCTCCAGCCAAATTCCTTCCCGAAAAATATGAAAGTAATCTATCGCAACTCTTCCCTAAAGCACTATTAACTGTAACTATAACCATATAATGCTAATTGGGCAAACCATTTATCTCGATCATCAGGCAACAACCCCCGTAGATTCAAGTGTTCTGTCTGCGATGACACCGTATTTTGGTGATTCATTCGGTAACCCGCACTCAACTGATCACAGTATAGGGTGGCAAGCAGCACAAGCTGTCGAGAAAGCAGCAAATGGCGTAGCTTGCCTAATCGGAGCGGACTCTGACGAAATCGTTTTCACCTCGGGTGCAACGGAAGCCAATAATCTTGCGCTTATTGGTCTTGGCATGCGGGCTTCTGGAGGCAACCGCCAGCGAATTCTTGTGAGTGCGATCGAGCATAGGTCCGTTCTCGCTGTCGCTCGTGTTCTACAAGAACGCCTAGTAGCCCACCTCCATTGGATTGATAGGTTAGTAGGGTATGATGGGTGTTTTCGGATGTCCCGATGAACAAGGAGAGTTCTGGATGACGATCAAGAGGTATCGGGTGAAGTTGACGGCGGAAGAACGTGAAGAGTTGAAGGCACTCACGACGAAGGGTCGGGTATCAGCCCGGAAGCAGACGCATGGGCGTATTCTGTTGCAGTGTGATGAATGTCGGGAGGATGGCGGCCGGACGGACGGTGCGATTGCGGAGGCCCTGGGCATTGGCGTAGCGACGGTGGCGCGAGTGCGTCGGCGTTGTGTGGAGGAGGGACTGGAAGCGGCTCTGAACCGGAAGGAGCAGTTGAACCGGCGGGCGAAGGTTCTGGATGGGGAGGCGGAAGCTCGGTTGGTGGCGATCGCCTGCGGCGATCCCCCGGAGGGATACGCGCGGTGGTCGTTGCGCTTGCTCGCGGATCGCTTGGTGGAGTGTGAGATCGTGGATGGCGTGAGTCGGGAGACGGTTCGTCGTACGCTAAAAAAAACGACCTTAAACCGTGGTTGAAGCAATGTTGGTGCATTCCCCCGAAGTCGGATGCGCAGTTTGCGTGCGCCATGGAGGACATCCTGGAGGTGTATCATCGGGAATACCAGGATGATGAGGTGCTGGTGTGCATGGACGAGACCAATCGGCAGCAGGTGAAGGAATCTCGGGTTCCGCGGCCGGCCAAACCCGGAGCACCCGAGGCGTACGACTACGAGTACGAACGCAACGGCGTGAGCAACCTGTTGATGCTGTTCGCACCACTGGAAGGTTGGCGACGCGTGGACGTGACGGAGCGACGCACGAAAGTTGACTGGGCACGGCAGATCCAACGGTTGGTGGACGAGGACTACCCGGATAAGCGTATCGTGCTGGTCATGGACAACTTAAACACGCATGCTCCGGCTTCGTTCTACGAGGCGTTCGAGCCGGCCGAGGCGCGGCGCATCGCCGAGCGTCTGGAGATCCACTATACGCCCAAGCACGGCAGCTGGCTGAACATGGCCGAGATCGAGATCGGTGCGATGGTCGGCCAATGCCTGAACCGTCGTCTGCCCGACCGCGAAACCCTACGCCGTGAAGTCGATGCTTGGCAGCAGCGAAGGAACCGCGAAGCCGTGCGAGTGGACTGGCGATTCACGACCGCCGCCGCACGGATCAAAATGAAATCACTTTACCCATCAATACAAAAGTGATGGCCTACTAGTAGTTCGCCCGCTTCATGGGTCTACTCAAGCCGTACCGACAGTCCAAGCGGTTACGAAAGGCAGCTTCAATCAGAAATTCGAGCGTCCTCTCATCTATTCTTTCCCACGGTGCTACCGAAATCTTAACATCGTCTTGCAGAAGATTGTCGATGATTCGATCAGGCATATACGGATACTGACGTTCGTATTCCGTCCGTTCATCGATAGTCGTCCACGATGTAATATCCGGATACAGTAGTTTCTTTTCTTCATCTCCATAGGGCGCAGTCGCAGTAAAATAATCCGAGATTCCTGGAAGATTGATGACTACTATCCCCGAACGCTTGTTCACCGAACCACCGTACATGCTCAAGTGAATTTCCCAATCAACGTGCTTTCGGTATCTGGTCTCCATCCCGACAAGCACAACAGTCACCGTCGAATCCCTAAGATACTTGTCTCGGACTTCGCGACGAATTTGCTGATCCTCCCACTCGTCCGGAATGTCGTCCGTGTCGACGGATCGGTCCACGAATATTGAAAAACTTTTTCCGAAATCGACCAACGCTTCCTTATACTACTGGTCATTGCTGTGGTGATAGCTAATGAATACTTTGTGCATCACCATCTCCGTTACTGAGGATTCGGCGAAGACCTTGGGACACGAGGGTAATCGCCTCCTGGATATGGGGCGTCTGGCCCAAGACGGTGTTTTCTTCCCGGGAGAGGCCATTGTGGAGATCGTCCGGTGAATATTTATGAAAGCATTGTCTACCGGTCCACTCATCGCGCGAGCCAGCCCAACGCTCGACGAGGCCAACTGTCTCCGCAATATCGCGAGAGCACCCGCCGAACCCGCCGAGTACGAAGACTGGCTGACGGGCTTCGAGCGAGAGACATGTCTCCTCGGCGATTCCGGGCATAGCCCCCTTGTAACCTTCGACCCTGCCACCGAGAACGATCCGCGCCTGAATGTCACCACGCATGACGGTTCGCATTGCCGTCAGTCCTCTTGTCCACTCATCCTCGTGTGGTTCGTGCACAGGAAGTTTTAGTCGTCGTTCCCGCGCGAGGCGTGCACCGTCCAACGCAAGAAAGACAAGGCGAGTAGCAGGCTCGTGTTCGGCAAAGAAGGCCGCAAGTTCGTTCGATGTCATTCGGATATGCACCGGCCAAGCCAGGTAGTCGGTTACGACGATGGTCCCAGCATGCCGGGGATGGTCCCGATAACGCCTTACCAGCTCGGCCAGGAGCTGTGTAAATCCGTGCTGCCGAAGATCCCCGCCATAGGCCAGACTCCATCCTAAAGCGAGCACATGTAGTGCAATCTCCGCCATCGCGTCGCGCAAATGTCCGTGGCTCAGCCCCAGAGACTGCAAGTCCGGACTCTCTGAGACCGAGATCCCGACGGCATTTGATATCTCAGCATGGGATGAGGTCATCAGCGTTTCTCCAGCCAGTCCGTCAAGGTCCGTACTTGTACCTCCGGCGCAATTTTTCCGAACAGCCGTTCTTCGTCGGCACTCAACAGCGGTTCAGGGTATACTATCATTGGAGTTGGTTCCTCGTCGCCAAGGGGCAAGGCGGCCAGTGCGATCAACTCGGGCGGTCGTGCAGTAAACAAGACTCCCGGGGAATTCGCCAGATACGGCCCGACCCGGCAGAGCCACAACCAGTTGTGAAAAACCTCATCCAAGAGGCAGCCCGCAACTGTTCCGATCCTGTCCGTTTGGTCCGGATCCATGCGGACGATCGGCACATTACCCAAATAGGCCATTCCGCGTGGATCGATATCTCGCACACAGTCAACAACGATCATTGGCACTAGGCGACGCTTAGCCTCAATGACTTCGCGCTTGCACCATTCGCGGGAAGAGTACGAATCAGTATGCACCGCTAGGACTGCTCCGGAACCAATCTGGTGCAGTAGGACCTCTTCGAACGACAGCCCGGCGGGGATGTCGTAGACATCGAAGAAACTATCGAGCGGGCTGTGTGCGTGTATCCAGTCACGAATGCTGCGACTCACTAATTCGCCATCGTCGTCATGCTTCGAATGACTGATGAAAACTTGGATTTTCTCCAAATAGCGTTCAAGTGCCGCCTCCCCACCATCGGTGCGCCGGATCCGATCAAGGCCATGTCGGAGCATTCGGCAGAACTCATGAGTCAGGTCCGACGTAAGTCGTCGAGCCCGATCCGTATCGGATGCGTCCCAGCAGTCCCACCGTAGTGCCTGCTGTGCGACTCCTAGCTCAACCCCTCGACGATCAATTGTCACTGGAAAAAACCCGGCAGGAATCCCCTTCTCTTGTGCAGTCCGTGCGATATCGCGGACATGGTCGGCCCACTCGCGATCATCAATCAGCGTCGACTCCGTCAGCACAACAACAGCCGTAAACTTCGTATCGTCCCACTTGATCGGCAAAGGCGTGAGAGTGCCCGGTACGGGCTCGCTACGTTCAAGAACACTTATTCCGGGCTCTTTCCCGACGGCCCGATAAAGATTTCGGCCAAAATACATACGGAGCCAGTCCGCAATCTCCCGGCCTCTCTGATACGAGGGATGCCACATCACGTACAGTGTGAACAGAGGACACGTCGTCATCTCCATGGTACTGCCGATTTAGGTGTCTGCTCCGTAAAAAATTTCCAGAACATTTCTACATTTCCTAGAATATCTGGCTCGTAACCAACTGAGCATAGAAATTATATATCTCGTAAATATATCTTAGCTGTATCATCTTGCTAAATGACGTTGCTACATTTTTGCGACGCAGATTTCTAAGCTGTGGAATACGGATAGTGTGCGGAATTGGATTCATGATGCGTTCCAGCGTAGGCTATCGATAATGCTCCACAATGAACGACAATAGTTTGGACGCAATCGTTCAGGTAGATGCTCTGAAGGGTGGTCGGATTAACTTTAAGGTTTTAGCCGACTTATATTGTGAAGTTCTTTGACACGAAGCAATAAGATTGTCGCTAGATATCTAAAAGTAGCAGGGGTTCAGCGTAGGGGATTTACTCTGATGACGATTCGATTTAATAGGTTGGTCCGAGCCGGACAAGATGATATTCAAGAAAGGATCCGCGCAGAGCTGTACCTAGACCTAAGTGGTAAGCGTGCAGACGATACCACCATGGTATTCATGTCCCACAAGACCGGGGACGTCAAAGCGGTGACCGAGGCAAAGTACATCACGGACACGCACGGGGTAGTAGTGTACATGGCTGAATGGGACGATGAGATTGATAGTGATTCAGATAGCCTGCCGGACTACATCATGCAGGCTATTCAGAACAGCGACGGTTTTCTGGTCAACGTGATAGCGGAAATAGCGGTGTCCATGTGGATAGGGTACGAGGTTGGCGGGGCACACGCCATGAAGAAACCTAGGGCCAAGATTATGTACGACGCTGTACACCGTTTACCTACTGTGGTTGGGGTTTTGAAATCCTTGCGGCGTAGGAGTGAATTAGATCAATGGATTATCAAGCACGTCCTGTAGGTAGTCCATTGTTCGATTCTCGGTGAGAAAGACCTCGCAAGGTTTTGCGGAGCGCGGAGCATGCGAGGAACAAGGATAAGCACATGAGCGAACTCTCAATATGCGCTATCTGGGGCACACCAGCCACCGAAACCCCAGATGATAGAGATGGACGAACCATGGACTCGCCGCGTGCTGGCGGCAAGTACTTTATTTCCAGAACGGCCGACACTGTACTGCAAAGTTGTGACGACAGCGTAAAGGTGCGGCTGACAAACTGGCTGGTCGAACAACGGCGGATCGGCAACAGTTGTCCGGAAATTTCATCAAAGGTAATTGATGATGCGAAGCGAAGAAGAAATTCGTACGTTTTTGATCGTGCTGACAGGGTTCTCAAATACTTAGCGGAGCGATCCGAAATCCTCGGAACGCAAGTTTGGTACCGCATGCCAATCGACAATTTCTATGTCGCACAACTAAACAATCTAGATAAGGTCTATCTTGAACTTCTTTCACACTCTGATTGTATCGGTTACGAGGATTTTCTTTTCCTTTTGACTTATTTGGAGCAGCGCGGCCTTATTAAGCGCAGCAGTATCAACAATCCGGAGCAGACATGTACCTTGACAGTGGAAGGCTACGCACGAGTGTCCGAGCTGGAAAATAGCTATATAGCATCCTCAAGAGCCTTTGTCGCGATGTGGTTTGATAGGTCCATGCGCGATACTTGGATACATGGATTTGATCCGGCGATCCGCGAAGCAGGGTACGAACCAGTACGGATCGATAAGAAAGAGCATGTGAACAAGATCGACGATGAGATCGTTGCAGAAATCCGCAGATCCTGTTTTGTTGTGGCGGATTTCACACATGGTAGCGCGGGAGCGCGCGGTGGCGTCTATTATGAAGCTGGCCTCGCGCACGGCTTGAATATTCCCGTGATATTTTCTTGCCGAGAGGATGTACTACAAGAGGTGCATTTTGACACTCGGCAATACAATCATCTCGTTTGGAAGACAGCGGAAGAACTGCGGGGCAAGCTGGTGAATCGTATTTCTGCGGTAATCGGTGACGGACCGAACAAACGGCCAAGCTAATCGGAAGTCAAATTTGCTTTTCGTGAACCTCCACTCAGAGGACCGAGTTAGCAGAGAAGAATTAACGCCGAGAATTCGTTGGTTGGCTCTCTTAATGACGATGCGCGCGTAAGGCTCAAGTCGAATTTCCCAGCTTGTTAAGTTTTGGAGTTATGAACGGACGCCGTCCAAATCACATATCGTTCAAGCAGCCATAAGCAACTTCCAGGTTAACAAATCCCGTATAGATACGTTCCATACGGCACTCCATTTTGAATCTCTTTTCATAAATTATTGCACATGCTGGTATAAATTCACATCAAAAATCTAGACAATCTTCGGTAATAAATTATCTGTAGGAAAGTCTACAGATAATTTTTCATTGACATTCTCATTCGCGTTGAGTAGAATCTGCCCGAGGCATCCTATTGAGTTTTATCGAATAGCATAATGAACCTTGAAGATCTATGTTTTATACAACTAGGCTATACAGTGCGTAAGCGTCTTGATCCTTTGCAACAGCAAGGAACATACGCAATTCAGCTGCGAGATCTTCCAGCTAACGGACATGTTAACACACACCAATTGATAAAAATTGAACTTGAGGATTTATCAGATAAGTACTTCGTTCAAACCGGTGATGTACTTTTTCGTTCACGCGGCGATCAAAATACCGCGTGTGCAATTACTGACACCATTGTCGAACCAACGGTAGCGTTGCTTCCACTGTATATTTTGCGTCCCAAATCTAGCTTTCTAGAGGCGGAATATCTGGCATGGTGGCTAAATCAACCCTCTGTCCAGCGACACTTCGATAAACACGCAAGAGGAACCAACTTACGAATGATTCCACGTTCCACTTTTAATGAGCTTGAGCTCGATCTTCCGGACGTAAAAACGCAGCAAACAATTGTTCACATACACAAGCTTGCTCAGCGTGAACGGAACGTATTGCATCGTATTGCTGATAGACGGCGAACAGTGGTTGGTAAATACTTAGAGAACTGCGCAAAGCAACTGAACAATTAAACATACAAGCTTGAGGAGAAACGGAGAGATTATATGGAAAAGGGAACTACGCAAAACGAGATCAACCAGACTGCATGGGCGGCATGCGATACGTTTCGGGGCGTTATGGACCCAGGGCAGTACAAGGACTACATTCTTGTGATGCTTTTTTTAAAGTACATCTCAGATGTCTGGAATGATCATATTAGACAGTATCGAGAAGATTATGGTGAAGATGAAGTAAGGATTCGGCGGAGACTCGAAAGAGAGCGGTTTGTTCTACCAGAAGGAGCAAGTTTCTACGACCTTTACGAAAGAAGAAACGAGGACAACATTGGCGAATTAATCAATATCGCACTTGACAAAATTGAAGATCAAAACCGGTCGAAACTTGATCAGGTTTTTCGCAATATTGATTTCAATTCGGAAACTAACCTTGGGACAACCAAAGACAGAAATAGGCGACTAAGAAATCTGCTTGAAGACTTTGCTAAACCGTCTCTTGACCTAAGTCCATCAAAGGTTACCGGAGACATAATCGGGGAATGCTATATCTTTTTGATTTCGCGATTTGCTTCGGGTGCAGGGAAGAAGGCTGGAGAGTTCTATACGCCTGCGTCTATTTCGCGACTGTTAGCGAAACTGGCTGCTCCGAAATCAGGTGACACGATATGTGACCCTGCGTGTGGCTCCGGTTCTCTTTTGATTCGAGCGGCTGAGGAGGTTGGTTCCGAAAACTTCGCGCTCTACGGTCAAGAGATCAATGGAGGTACCTGGGCTCTGGCGCGCATGAATATGTTTCTTCATGAAAAAGATGCGGCACAGATTAATTGGTGCGACACGCTCAACAATCCCACTTTGACTGTAAACGACCAGCTTATGACTTTCGATATCGTCGTAGCAAATCCTCCTTTCTCGTTGGATAAATGGGGTGCCGAGAACGCACAGAACGACCGATACAACCGATTCTGGCGTGGCGTTCCACCTAAATCAAAAGGTGACTACGCATTTATCTCTCACATGGTTCAGATTGCGAAGCATAGAAGCGGTCGCATTGCCGTGATTGTTCCTCACGGCGTTCTTTTCCGCAGGTTCGCAGAAGGTCGAATAAGAAAATCGCTCATTGACGAGAACTTGCTAGACACCGTGATTGGATTACCACCGAAATTATTTTCGACCACGGGTATTCCGGTCGCAATTCTTGTATTTGATCGTGCACGTGAACAAGGTGGTGAGAAAGAAGACTGTAAAGATGTTCTCTTTATTGACGCTAGTAGCGAGTTCACCTCGGATAAGGCACAGAATATCTTAGAGAACGAACATATTGAGAAAATTATCAGTACTTATTGCAAACGACACACCATTGACAAGTATTCGTACTTAGCTAGTAGAGAAGAGGTAGTCGAGAACGATTACAACCTCAATATTCCTCGATACGTCGATACATTTGAGCCAGAAGAGGAGGTGGACATCGCTGAAGTACAACGAGAAATTAACAAGTTGGAAGATGAGCTTGCCGAAATACGAAAGCATATGGCTGGGCATTTGAAGGAGCTTGGAATAGATGTCTGAAGGGGAATTAATTCTCTACACGACAGAAGACGGAGACGTACAGCTTCAGCTTCGCGCATTTGAAGGAACCGTCTGGCTGTCTCAGGCAGAAATGGCGTTGTTGTTCCAGACAACCCCGCAGGCGATTACACAACATTTACGCACGATTTACCAAGAGGAAGAGTTGTTGGAAAAGTTAACTTGTAAGGATTTCTTACAAGTTCGAATGGAAGGTTCTCGAGAAGTTAGACGTACGATCAAGATATACGATCTAAAAGCGATCATCGCTGTTGGTTATCGAGTACGTTCTGCTCGAGGAACTCAGTTTCGAAAATGGGCTACGACCACACTTGGCGAGTATCTCGTCAAAGGTTTTGCCATGGACGACGAGCACCTCAAGCAGGCCGACGAATGGGATTATTTCGATGAGCTGCTTGAACGAATTCGAGCTATCCGAGCGTCAGAAAAACGGTTCTATCAAAAAGTTAGAGATTTATACGCTACCGCGGTCGACTACGACAAATCCTCGGAACAAACGCGAGAATTTTTCAAAGTCGTACAGAACAAAATGCTGTGGGCAGTGACAGGTAAGACGGCTGCAGAAATTATCGCCGAACGTAGTAATCCGAAACTTAAGAACATGGGACTAACAACATGGTCTGGAAAAGTTGTTGGAAAGGGAGATATCGGCATCGCGAAGAATTACTTAGAACCTGACGCAATTAGGGAACTTGATCAAATCGTCGTCATGTACCTTGATTACGCGGAACTGCAGGCAAGCAGAAGACGAGCGGTAACGATGGAGGAGTGGGCGACGAAGTTGGATGCCTTTCTTTCTTTTAATGACCGACCCGTTCTAACGCATGCTGGTAGGTTACGAATGAATGTCGCGCAAGCATTAGCAGTTAAGCGATATGAGCAATTCGACGCATCCCGTCGCATTGCCGATGCGAGGGCAGAAGATGAAGCTGACCTTGAAGAAGTTGAAAAATTTGTATCAAGAGCAATAGAAGAAAAGAGATACGGTACTAATGAATAATGGTTGGCAGAAAATAAGGTTGGGAGACTGTGTCACCCTTTCCAAAGAACGCTTCGATCCACGTGTTGAGCATGAGATTAGGTGCTGCATTGAGCTTGAACACATTGAAAGTGCAACAGGGAGGCTGCTCGGGGACGTAGCAAGTAACGAGACAAATAGCACCAAGACCGTATTCGTTCCCGGCGACGTACTATTTGGCAAATTACGCCCTTATTTAAAAAAGTATGCCGTTCCGAAATTCTACGGCGTGTGTTGCTCTGAAATCTGGGTCATCAAACCAAAAGACAATGTTATTACGACTGATTTTCTCTACGCGTTAGTTCAGTCTGAGATATTTATGAAAGTGGCCAACTGCACATCAGGATCTAGAATGCCGAGAGCTAATTGGCATTCCGTGTCAGATCTTATATTAGATCTTCCACCCATATATGTGCAGAATAAAATTAGCGAAATCCTGCGTACTTGGGATGAGCTCATAAAAAATATCGAGAATGTGCAAACATTACGAAGAAAACAAAAAAGAGGTTTGATACAAAAATTAATGGAAATTCAAGTAACAAAAGATGTAATGGAGGAATAGTATCACTAAGATATATGATGTTTTCTATACTACATAGAGAAGTGGTGCGGGGAAGTGGTGCGGGGAAATGGGGCACGAACGGAGTATAGTTTAAGACACATCCGGTCCTTGCCCTTGTTAGGGACATGGCGGGAGTATAGCAACGATGGTAGAAGGCAAGCACCGACAGCATTCGTCAGAGTTCAAGGTGACAGTGGGGGGTATTTATGAACGGCATCCATTCTATGGCTAGCGTCGCGTGCAGAAGAAGCGTACAGAATCAATCCATCCAAAGTCACAAACGAGCGTATCAGCCCTCAGGTGTCACGGGAAGTATCTGTATCGTATCTGTTGCGGGATCGTGAGATCATGCGAAGCGACGAAGTGTAAACTTCGGAATCACGTACATTTCAATGCTTCGTAGATATGTATCTGGTTTCAGTGATCGACTGGCACAGTCGCAAGGTCGCAAGATGCCGTCGTGGTGGCTGTTCAACAGTCTGGATTCGAATCATGTGCGTGGAAGCACGGAAGGAGTCCCTGGCCACGCTATGGCAGGCCGGTCATCTCCCATACAGATTCAGGGTTCGCAATACACCGGAGATGATTTCCTGGACATCCTCCGTGCGACCGAGGTTGCGATCAGCATGGACGGAAAGGGCCGATGGCGCGACAACGTGAGGTCGAGTGGCTGTGGCGTTCGGTGAAGTACGAGAGCGTACACTTGCACGCCTGGAACGATCCGAAGAGGCTCGTCGGGAGACTGGTAGCTGGATGGAATTCTACAACCGCGAGCGGCCGCATTGGGCACTGGAATGCCGAGTGCCCGACAATGTCTACTAGCCCGACTGGGAGGCATGGCGAAATGTGGCGTAAAAAGCAAAATCGAAAATTTCCACTATCCCATGGGGTAGTGAAGTCCACTGGTGCTGGAGTGTATCTTAAATCTCGCGTGAATCTGCCTTAAGAAACCGCACCACCTCACACATAGTGCCTTAAAACCTGTAGAGAATAATGATTGAAGAAATTGTAGTTAACGGTGTTGCAACTTTTAGATCTTCTCAGAAGATGGAGAACTTGAAGGAAGTCAACTTCCTTTACGGTGCAAATGCGACGGGTAAAACGACACTTGCTACAATCATTGATATGGATGATATTGATAATCAGTGTAAGATAAAGTGGCTTAATGATGTTCCTCTCAAGAGGTGGGTATATAACAGGCACTTTATTGAAGCCAATGTTAGAGAGTCTAACAATATAAAGGGAATTTTTACACTTGGAGAAGAAGATGCTGCAATGCGAGCCCAAGTTCGGGACTTGGGAAGTGAGATTCTAAAAATTGACGCCGAAATTAGTGATCTGATAGATACAAATAATAGTCTGTCTCATAAAAGAGATCAAATATACCGGACCTTTCAAAATCATTGTTGGTTTGTTAAACAGAAATATGACGGCAAATTAAAAAAATTGTTTTCTGGATTACATAGTAGCAAAAAGAAATTTGCCCAGCGCGTTATTTCCGAATCGCAAGAAGCTGATGCTGATATTGCTGGAGTTAAAACTATTTACGAGCTAGAAGAGCAGGCCGACTTAGTCTTAGACGGTACCTTAACCAAGAAAGATAATCTCGAAAAACCTCAGTGGCAGGGACTTGCTGGCCAGCAAGACAATCCAATACTGTCCAAGAAAATTATAGGATCTAGTGATGTCGGGATCGCATCGTCCATAGAACGACTCGATATTAGCAATTGGGTAAGACAGGGCTGGGAACATTATAATAAAGAACCAAATAGGACATGCCCATTTTGTCAGCAAGAGATAAAATTATCAATCGAAACTCAACTTAAGCAATACTTTGATGCTTCTTATCAATCATCTCTAGATGAAATCCAAAATTTATCAATTACATATAGCCAGCAGAAGGAGCAGTTGCTACAGGCTTTGTTAGAACTTCAAAATAAGTTTCCAAATAATTCTTTCAAAGATCAGTTCAACGCTTGTCTACCGGCACTGGAATTGAAACTCAATAAAAATATTGATATAATATATAAAAAAAGTAAAGAGCCAAGTAATGAACTGGCACTTGACAATATTACTAGCGACATGCATAAAATTGAACAAATAATTGATGATGCTAATACTTTGATTCAGAAGCAAAATAGAGTTGTGCAAGAACGAGCAGCGAAAACTGAGCAATTGACAAAAGATTTTTGGAAGTATCTAGTAGATAAAGAAATCAGAAATTATATCGTGACCTATAAGAATGATTCAGATCATAATGTTTCACTGATTGAACGGCAACAAGAAAACTTGCAAAAATTGCAGTGCCTAAAGAAGGTAAAAACAGAAGAGTTACAAAATATAACAAGAAAAATTACTAGCGTACAACCAACTGTAAATGCAATTAACAACATCTTAAAATCATTTGGTTTTAATGAGTTTAGTTTAAAACACTCGGAAAATGACGGTTTTTATCAGATTCAACGAGGTGACGGCTCATTAGTAGGTAATAGTTTGAGCGAAGGTGAGAAAAGTTTTTTGTCCTTTCTTTACTTCTATCATTTAATCATGGGTAGTACAGATCCCCAAGAACTAGGACATGAAAGTGTAGTTGTCTTCGATGACCCCGTTTCAAGTCTTGATAGTGCAACGATGTTTGTTGTTACTACGATGATGAAAGACTTATTTAGAAATGTGCGACAGAATGCTGAAAATGTGAGACAAGTTTTTGTCTTCACACACAACGTATTCTTTCACAACGAAATCTCCTATGATCGCAGATCGAAGTCCAAAGAAATAAAAAATACTACTGCATTTTGGATTCTACGGAAATCACATGGTCTGTCAAATCTGGAAAGTTACAAGGACAATCCAATTATATCAGATTATCAACTTCATTGGAAAGAAATAAAGGGGGAAAGACTAGATAGTTTTGGCATTCAAAATTGTATCAGGAGAATTTTAGAATATAATTTTATAGTCCATGGAGGAGAAACATGGGAAAATCTTTGGAAACTATTCGAAGGAGAGGACCAACAACTCTGTCGTTCGCTATCTGCTTGGTTAAATGTTGGTTCACACGTAATTATAGACTCAATGTATATCGAAGCTAACACCGAAGTAGTCGATTCTTATCTGCACATATTCAAACGCATATTTGAGAAAACAGGTCAAATAGCTCATTATAACATGATGATGGGTTTGAATGACGATTAGTAAATCAAACTATATCTTGAATTTAGAAGTAATAACAGGTGATAGATTTCGATACTACTGAAAAATATCAATCTCAAATACCAGCAGTACATCTGCTCGTGGCGTTGGGTTACCAACCATTAAGTCAATCGGATGCAGCAAAACTTCGCGGCAACCGCCTTCGTAACGTCATTCTTGAAGACGTCCTGGTCGATCAACTTCTTCGACTCAACAAATTCACACACCGAGACCACGAATATTTCTTCAACCTCGAAGATGCGCATGAAGCGATTCGCCGACTAAAACCAACTCCCGACCGGGTCAAAGGCCTGATTCGTACCAATCAGGACATCTACGATACTTTAGTTCTTGGAACGACGATCACCAAAACCATTGATGGTGACTCAAAGTCCTATTCATTCCGGTACATAGATTGGATAAAACCGAACAACAATGTGTACCACGTCACGGCTGAAATGACGGTGGAGGGAGCGAAGGGGGCACAAAACCGTCGGTGTGACGTCGTAGCGTTCGTCAACGGAATCCCATTTATCGTTATTGAAAATAAGCGTCCAACCGAAAGCTTAAAAAAAGCGGAAAGCCAGCTGATTAGCTATCAACGAGAAGAGAACATTCCGCAACTCTTTCATTTTGTTCAACTGTTGCTAAGTACTAACCGCTTGGATGCACGGTACGCTACGGTTGGGACTTTAAAAAAATTCTGGCAAAAGTGGCGAGACGATGAAGATTCAGATGAGCAGATATCGAAATTTGCTAATTACGAACTAACGGAGACGGAGAAAGACAGCCTCTTCTCCGGCGACTTCCGGAGAGCGAGGACTTACTTTGAAGAGCTCGCTGCTGGAGGGAACAGAAAAGTATCTTCGCAGGACCGGACGATTTATGCGCTTTGTCGGCCGGAACGGTTACTTGACCTCGTACGGCGATTTACGGTATTCGACGACGGTACGCGTAAAATTGCTCGTCATCAGCAATTTTTCGCTGTACAAAAAGCTATGAGTCAAGTCAAAAACTTTGGCTCCAATGAAGTTCGCAAGGGTGGTGTCATTTGGCACACGCAGGGCTCCGGGAAGTCGCTTACGATGGTCATGCTGGCTCGCGCTTTGGCACTTGACGACGATATCTCTAATTCGCGTCTGGTGATAGTGACTGACCGAGTCGATCTTGATAGGCAAATCAAGAATACTTTCAAATCTTGCGAGATGGAACATCAGCTGGCCACGAGCGGAACCAACCTCAAGAAACTCATTCGTAATAAAGCACCACTGGTCACTACGATAGTCAACAAGTTCGATACGGCCCTAAGACTCACAGATTCAATTGACCAGGACAGTAACCTCTTTGTATTGATTGACGAAAGTCACCGATCACAATCTGGACGCTATGGTGGCCATGGTCAGCTTGCGATGAATATGCGACGTTTATTGCCGAAGGCCTGTTATCTGGGTTTCACGGGCACGCCACTCCTTCAGCAAGACAAGAATACTATAGATTTGTTCGGTGGAATCATCCATCGTTACGCAATCGATCAAGCCGTTCAGGACGGTGCGGTGGTCCCATTACTCTATGAAGGGCGATTAGTATCTCAGTCAATTACTAGCGAAGTGGTTGACGCTTGGTTTGAGAAACTTAGCCGAGGTCTGAACGAGCGACAGAAAGCGGACCTTAAGCGGAAGTACGCACGAATGGATGTGTTGGCGAGAACGGATCAAGCCGTTCGTGTGAAAGCCATGGATGTCTCTGAACACTTCATGAAGCACTGGAAAGATACCGGTTACAAGGCTCAGCTTATCGCTCCGACCAAAGCCGCTGCTTTGGTTTTCAAAGAGGCACTTGATGAAATCGGAGATGTAACGAGTGAAATCATCATTTCTCCGCCCCAGGAACATGAAGGTGATGAAGATCCCAGTAGAGAGTCCCAAAATAAGGTGCGTAAATTCTGGGCTGACATACTTTCGAAGTATGGCACTGAACATAATTACAATGAACGGATCATCAAATCTTTCAAAAGCACTAGCTCCCCCGACATTCTCATTGTCGTTTCTAAACTCCTAACGGGGTTCGATGCTCCTCGAAACACGGTGCTGTATATCTGCAAATCCCTGAAAGATCATAGTCTTCTCCAGGCAATTGCGAGGGTAAATCGCCTTTATGAAGATGAAGATGGCAACGAGAAGAAATTCGGATATATCATCGACTACGAAGGGTTGTTAGGAGGTTTGGATAAAGCACTTTCCGAATACAGTGCGCTGGATGGATATAGCGAGGAAGATTTAGGAAAAGCTGTAACGGATATCCGTGAAGAAATCAGCAAACTGCCTCAAGTTCATGGCAATCTGTGGAATCTTTTTAGTTCCGTGAGAAACAAACGCGATATGGAAGCTTTCGAACGGCACTTGGCCGATGAAGCATTACGCGCAAGATTTTATGAAATCTTTCGTTCCTTCAGTCGTTCACTGCATCTCTGCCTTGCTTCAGAGAAACTTTACGAGGTATTGGAAGCAACTAAAGTTGAAGCAATGAAGAACGATTGGAAAAAGTTCTATCAATTGCGCCATGCCGTTCGTTTACGTTATCAGGAAATCGTAGATATCAAAGAATTCGAACCGCAGATCTTGAAGCTGCTCGACGACCAAGTCATCGCATCGCCTGCAGAAACAGTCATTGAACCGGTCAACATTAACGACCCAGACAGCGTAAAGTCGGTAGTTGAAGAAACTTCAGTTTCCGAGGCCTCTAAGGCTGATCGTATAGCCAGTGCCACTCGCCGTACGATCACGGAGAAATTAGAAGAAGATCCTGCTTTCTATCGTAAATTTTCCGATTTACTGGAAGAGATGATCAGAGCTTACCAGTCGAAGAGAATATCGGAAAAACAGTATCTTGAAGGTGTCTTAAGCATCGCATCAAAAGTTACTCAAGGAGACCACGGAGGAGAAGTTCCAGAATTAATAAAAAACAACCGAGACGGTCAAGCCTTCTTCGGCATTCTTGATGGCAAACTTGTCGACCATGACGGTGAACTGCTTGAAAAGGACGCAATCGCATCAGTATCGGTGGATATTATCGAGATCATCCTGCGACATCGGATAGTAGACATGTGGTCCAACGAAGACGCTCGCAATGAATTGGCTAATGGGATTGACGACTACTTTTTCGACGTCCTTAAGCAACGAAAAGGAGTGGCGATTACCGAAGCTGTTATGGATGACTTGCAACAAAAGATCATTGATCTTGCAAGAGCTAGGTTTCCGGGTTAGCGGTGGAAAATTCACACGTACGGTTTGGAGAACATCCTATTGATTTCGTCGTTAGTCGGCGCAACCGGAAATCATTGGAGATTTCCGTAGAGCCCGACGCTTCAGTGGTGGTCGTCGCCCCGGTTGGAGTTCCAGACGAAGTAATATGTGAAAAAGTCAAAAAACGTGCGTCTTGGATTATCCGACAACAACGTACGTTTTCGAATTACCTACCCAAGACGCCTGATCGTCAATATGTATCGGGTGAAACGCATCTTTATCTTGGGAGGCAATACAGACTCAAAATCGTTCGGGGTACTCGAAGATCCATCAAATTGACGCGAGGATTTATTACTGTTGTTACCCGAGAGCCCGGCAATACCGGCGTGATTCGCAACATTCTGGAAGGCTGGTATCGCGATCGTGCCAATGTAAAGTTTGCCGAGCGTCTTGAGGAAAGTCTTAAGAGATTTCCCAATCCAGATGCTTTTCGACCACTCGGACTAGAAGTTCGTTACATGAAACAACGCTGGGGGTCCATGTCATCATCGTCCAAGCTTTTATTGAACTGTCGTTTGATCCAGGCATCAATTGATGGCATTGACTACGTTATTACACATGAACTGTGCCATATCGCTGAACCTCATCATGGACCAGATTTTTACGATCTGCTCAATCGCGTGTTACCGGATTGGCCGAAGAGAAAAATACGACTAGAGGAAAGAATGTCGTAAAGATCTAAGCCATCTAAGTATGATTCGTCAAGACAGCAGTAAATAGAGATGTCCAGCCTATAAAAGAAATTATATATCTCACAAATGTATATTTGAGAAAGTTATTCAACTAAAGGGCATATCTACATTTTCTACGGCACAGACTGCCAGTCTTCCGTTCCAACAGGTTCGATCCGTTCATCAAGGTCAGCTCTTTCAAAGAAATTCAGACAGTTAGGATGGGACCCATGCCGAATATGCCCCGTAAAATACACTGGATTAACGAATAAATAGACGTACCTTTGACAACAACACGCGCGTCGTACAATGGATCACCCGATCGTGCCGGTGAAATAGTCTTGCTTGTGACAGTACTTGCATTTGTAAAGGCCTTCTACACCGCCGCGATCGCTTAGATGACCAACACTGGCAAGCCGCCAAGAGTGTTTGCCTAGCGGGCATTTTATGAATCTGCTCCACAGATACATCAATGCGAAGAGACATAAGACAATAAGCCAAACCAGAGATTTCCAGCGAGTTGTAAACTGCTGGTTTTAATAGGACTTTCGGCTGTTTTCGGTCCATTGTTTTCGCGAACTTTTGTCATTTTCCGAGCTGTATAAATTGGGGCACGTCATCAAACTGGAGTGAAAAAATTTAGCTAAATTAAAGAAATACGCACACATCTCTTGAACACACGGCCAGTCTCCAGATATTTGCTCACTGGAAATTACTGAAGCCAAACCACCTTCCCGAAGTCTGATTCAGGAAGGATCGCGAACAGGACTTCGCTGAAACTCTCAAAACCTCGTCTGGCATGACTCCTCTCTCGCTCTAAGAATAGTCAAGAATATGATTCCACAAATTGTACCACGATGCCTCAATAGCACCTGGACACCTCTATTTATTCGAAACAAACAACCTCTACATCATTAAAAATCATACACTTATATCGGACATGATTCGCCAAAACAGCAATAAATAAAGGTGTCCGTCTACCTGTATTCCATGGCGTATGCCGGTAGTCCATTGGCCTGGGCGTGAGAGATCTGCGGTCGAATGCCACTGCAGGCCGGCCGGACAGGCCCGGAAAGTGCCCGGCCGCAGCAATCCGAACTTCTCTGAATCGAGCGAATCTCGCAGACCTATTTCAGGCCAGCGAGATCCCGAAAAAAAATCCGAGAGTGTCAGGTTTTCCGTGTATGGCCTGTTCCGGCCAATCGGCTTCGTAGCGTTCAGATTCCCTATTGACCGATGGAATAGGACATCTTCACGAAGTCCACTGTCTAGCTTCGTAGCATCTCATACACGGAAAATCTGACACTTTCTCACGCTGGTGTGCGACAACTTGAACACCCACAGCGGTGACTCGTTCTACGCCGCGTTCCCGGTGGCCGAAGCCAGTCGGTTGAACGACCGCATCCACTTGGTGCACACACCGAAAAACGAGAGCTGGCTGAACGTCGCGGAACTGGAGTTCAGTGCGTTGCACCGCCAGTGCCTGGATCGCCGGATCGAGAGCAGGGCTTTGGTCACGTCGGAAACGGCGGGCCTGGGCCAAGGAGCGCAATCACGAACAGACCGGGGTTGACTGGCAGCTCAGCGTCGACGACGCGCGCACCAAACTGAAGCATCTATACCCAAAAATCAAAACTGGTTAAACTACTAGGCAATCTCTGTAGACATATTAGCCGCTCCAATCTACGCCATTTATCAAAGAGAACGCTGAACCTCCTCGAGCAACTCTGTTTCAAACGGGCTGAGTTGGAGTTGCCCGATGTCGAGAGTCCGGAGAGAATCTAGAACCGCGTCAAGGTCCTCGCCGACGGGGAGTTCCCCCTCAAGTCGGATAACGAGTTGTAGAGGTATGCCATACTCGTCCAGGGCCGCAAGTGCTGCTGGCAACATGAGGTTTTCGATTCTGACGGCAAACGCAGCATATGAACCTCCGATCCACCCCAGGCGTTCGAATACCTCAAGCTGAATGCGTTCTAGGGCTGTGAGTGCTCGGGGGAAATAGAATGATGCCCAGCTCCGCAAAAACTCTAAAGCGTTCTCAACCCGATCACTCGGATCCACCCGAACTCGCGGGCCGGATGCGTATGCTTGGGCCCTGATAAATGCCGGTGCGCTCAGTTTCTGCAATTGCGTTAGTAGGAGCGCGAGATGCCGATCGTTACGCACTGCATTTCGACTGACGCCGGCAAGTAGGGTATCAAAAAGAATTTCGCAGACTTTATATATCTGATTGTTAGTGGGCTGTCCACGCCAAGACAGGGCTGGATGCAATTCCCTAGCGTTGAGACGGATGTGGCGGGCGAGTTCAATTTGCTGCTGTGGGTCTATATGTGCGTTCGCGCGTATCGTCTCCATGCTTAGATCCGATTGACTTCTCAGTTTGTTGATCCGCTGCATGGCCTCATTCCCAAGGTCCTCCTCGCTCAGTTGAACCAGTAAGCCATCTGACGCAGTATCTGTTTGGCTGAATACTGGGAAATCAACATCGAGCAAATCAGGTTGCGGAGGGTTGTGAAATAGGTGGACAGTGCCCACAAAATGTCGAAACATGCGTCCTGACCGCCCCTGGATATTCCGATACGTAAAATAATCTATTGGCTTTTTGGATATTTTGTTGTCATAAATGACTACGTGCTTTGCCGCAGTATTCACCCCCTCAATGAGGGTCGAGGTGCAAATAAGAAATTTTAGGGTGCCTCTGTTGAACAAGCGCACTTGCAGCTGAGCTAGTGCGCGCGGCAGGTGGCCATGATGAACTCCGATACCGTGCGCTATTGCGTTAGCTACTATCCACTCTGGATGAAAATGTCTCCCCACCCACTCCACCATTCCGATAAGCCCCGGTGCAATAGGCATTACCTCCTGTTCGACCATCAAGCGGGCGACACGGCGGACACTAGCTGGTGACTGGCAATAGATGAGCGTCGATCCGTCTACTTCTCTTGTTAAGTCAACCAGTGCCGTCTTTCTAGCTTCCTTTGATTTCCCGATCCCCTCTACACGTCGCACATTGCTCGCAACTGTCGCATAGTCACTTACTATTAGCTTAGCTTTAAAACGATCTAAGAAATCGGTCGGAATCGCTCGAATATTCGGGCCCAGCAAGTAGAACTGTCGGGTTGTCTTAAGCAGCTTGTAAAAGGCATGATTGAGAATCTCCGACCGATTATCGTCGTTGCCACCAGGGTCGAGTTTATAGAATTCATCGATCACGAATAGATCAAGATGATCCAGATCGTCACGTTCAACGACCCTCTCTTGCGTTAGCACATAAATTGTACCCCGCAACGGGTCGGCTGGTTGGGTCGAATGCGTCACGATTTTGTATGCGGGCGCAAATCGAGACAACCGTTTTCGAGTTTCATCAATGAGTGCAATGGTAGGTACGATCAGCGCGATACGCTTGTACTTTCCGGTATCAATCAACGCATCAATGATTAAGCTTTTCCCGAAACTGGTGGGTGCACTCAGAATGACATTCTCGCCTTCAACTAGGTGCCAATATACCTCAGCCTGTACGCGATGGAATACAATGTCGGTGTCAGCCGAGGTGCTATCTGGCCTATGGAACTCAAGAGCAAGGCGGTCGCGAGTGGAAAGTAGTTCTGGTTTAGCGTAAGGATAAAGGCCAGTCTCTCTGAGAAGAGCGTTTAGGAGCTGCGAATAGGCTTCAAACTCTTCACTATACTCCAGGGCACGAATGAGGAGAGAGTGTGCCTTTGGGTCATCTGGCTTTTCTCCTATTAGTCGAGCAATGGATTGTAATATCTGGAAAGCTTGGGCCTGGGCCTGATTTGGGGTAGAGAGGGAAGTTTCTATCTCGGTGGGCGTCATACTGTCATCCCTTTGAGCTTCGTGTCGAAATGATCTAGTAACTTAGCCTTGTTATTCATAGGGAGCAGGATAAGAATAATTTTTATTTCTGCCGGGAGATCCATGCCAACGAAACGTTGGTAGTGCCGCTCAAACTCGGAAACGATTGCCTTCTCATACGCGTCATCGGAGCAGCTATGTGCTGCTACGGTTGAGCTGTCGTAGGCCAGAAGTACCGGGATGCAAAGTCGCTTAAACACTTCGTCCATTGTTACGTTGTGTGCGATAAGTTTACGCAGAGCGTCGTGATGCGGGTGACTGTGATCTAACTTGCGTGAAATTGCTGCGAATTCGGACCGCATGTACGGGATTTTGGTGTGTTCTTTGAGCTCATTCACGACATCACGGACAGCACTGGCAATGTCTTGGTATAACTTGACCTCTCCTAGCCACAGCTCAAGGCCATCTGACGCTTCGACAACATGTACTGCATCGAACCCTTTCACGGTATCATTCGGGGCATCCTTAAAGAAAATTTTACTAATGGTGGGAATAGATCCGAATTCTTGGCGGATTATTGCATGTAGAAGAATTTCGCCGACTTCCCCCCTGCTTGTATACTTGGACGAGGTATAGATCGTTTCCGCCGCTGCTCGAAGCTTGCGTCGGGCGTTCGCTCCAGTGAGCGTGCCATACTCTCGTTCATTGAGCGCAAATTCAGGTAGCCATTCGAGGATATGTTCCGCAAGTTGGTCGTAACGCCATTGTCCAGCCTCGAAACCAGCACAGACTCCCGCTAATCCTGACAGGGCCTCAACGCGCCTAATAATGGCGCGAAGTAATGGTCGTGGCATCAACGGAGGGGACACAGGGAGCACCAAAGATTGGAAATTCTCGTTACGCAGAACGCGAACCGGTAATGCAGTGCTGATAGGAAAAGTCTACGCCCGTTTCGTCCGTGTGGACGATGCGGAAGCATTGAGTGCCGAATACGGCACTCATGACTTCGAAATGATCTATGCCGGTGCCGAGTTTCTCTTGGTATTCGGAATGTCGTTTAAGCAGAGCAGCAAGGTCGGCTGCGTCTTCCTCGGATACGCGCTGTTTGGGGCGGTACCGATTTAGCATGTCTTTGTAGAAGGCGGTCGCCTCCTTCTTGGTAGTGAAGGATCGTGTCTCCAAGATTACCGGTTCCCCCCTAGACACTGCGCGTTCCTTTCTTCATCCATCCACGGATGAGCAAATTTGGCAACCGTCCCTTGCGACTGCTAGCTGTCCCGCATTGGGGATGGAAAGTCTGTTCATCACGACACTAGACGTTGTTCGGAAGGCGTTTCAATAACATCGATATTTGATCGGTTTCCCGACATTGGCAGGGTTCCATGGTCCGATCGAAGGCACAGCAGGTTGCCTCGTAAAGGCGGCTTTCGGGATAAGGCACGCGTTGGCCATAATGGAGGGTTCACCCGCAGAGGTCACGGCCTCCCATAATAGTTGTGTCAAGAATTTTCTGCAACATGCCTATGATCATATTACACGACATGTATAATTGTATACCCAAGAGATTTCACAGGAAGGATTCGTCATTGAAAGGAATCTCTATTTATTGCTGTTTTGACGAAACGTATCCTATGTAAATGTATGATTTTTAAGAGAAGATTATTTGTTTCGAATAAATAGAAGTCTCCAGCTAACTACGATGTGCGTCCGCATGGCGGTGAAGGTAGTTCGTGTGGCTAGGGCGTGTTGACATTCGAGGGACGTTGCTACGGTTCTGTGCTTATGTGCATAATAGCAGCATTAAGGGATGTCCTACATGGAGGTGGGTTGGATGGAACGAAGGATGTTGAACGACGAGCAATGGGAACGGATTGCCCATTTGTTACCGGGCAAGGTCGGGGATCCGGGTCGCTCTGGACGGGGCAACCGCTAGTTTATGGAAGCGGTTCTCTGGATCGATCGTACGGGGGCACCCTGGCGGGATTTGCCGTCGTTGTTCGGGCGGTGGAACTCGGTGTATCAGCGATTTCGGCGGTGGTCCAAGAAGGGGCTGTTCCGTCAGCTACTGCAGGTACTGTCCACCGAGGGGGGGGGGCGTGCCCGAGGCGCAAATGGACGGTACGCATGTGCGGGTCCATCAGCATGGCACCGGTGCGTTAAAAAAAACGGACGCCCCTCGATTGGACGGTCCAAGGGCGGGGCGACCACGAACGCCCTGATGCTAGTAGAGGGTGCTGGTCGATTGGTGAAGATCACCCTGTTGCCCGGCAACCGCCACGAGTTGAACGGCGTGGAGGAGTTGCTGGACGGTGTGAGCGTCCAGACGCTGATCGCGGACCGCGCCTATGATTGCGACCGATTGCGCACCGACCTGCAAGCACGCGGCATCGGGGTAGTTATCCCTCCACGTAACAACCGCCGTGCGCCGGCGGAGTGCGATTACCGGGCGTACAGGAAGAGGCATGTCGTAGAGAACTTCTTTTGCCGATTGAAGCAGTTCCGACGGGCAGCGACGCGGTATGAGAAAACGGACGAGAGTTTCTTGGCTATGCTTTACCTTGCCGCTTTGCGATGGGCGGTGGCCTGAATGTCAACAGGCCCTAGTAGGCCGTCACTTTTGTATTGATTGGTAAAGTGATTTCAGTTTGATCCGTGCGTCGGCGGTCGTGAATCGCCGGTCCACTCGCACGGCTTCGCGGTTCCTTCGCTCTTGCCAAGCATTGACTTCACGGTGTAGGGTTTCGCGGTCGGGCAGACGACGGTTCAGGCATGGGCCGACACCATCGCACCGATCTCAATCTCGGCCATGTTCAGCCAGCTGCCGTGCTTGGGCGTATAGTGGATCTCCAGACGCTCGGCGATGCGCCGCGCCTCGGCCGGCTCGAACGCCTCGTAGGACGAAGCCGGGGCATGCGTGTTTAAGTTGTCCATGACCAGCACGACACGCTTATCCGGGTAGTCCTCGTCCACCAACCGTTGGATCTGCCGTGCCCAGTCGACTTTCGTGCGTCGCTTCGTCACGTCCACGCGTCGCCAACCTTCCAGTGGTGCGAACAGCATAAACAGGTTGCTCACGCCGTTGCGTTCGTACTCATAGTCGTACGTCGTCGCGGGCGTTCCGGGTTCGGCTGGCCGCGGAACCCGCACTTCCTTCACCTGCTGCCGATGGGTCTCGTCCATGCACACCAGCACCTCATCGTCCTAGTATTCCCGATGATACACCTCCAAGATGTCCTCCATGGCGCACGCAAACTGCGCATCCGACTTCGGGGGAATGCACCAGCATTGCTTCAACCACGGTTTAAGGTCGTTTTTTTTAGCGTACGACGAACCGTCTCCCGACTCACGCCATCCACGATCTCACACTCCACCAAGCGATCCGCGAGCAAGCGCAACGACCACCGCGCGTAGCCCTCCGGGGGATCGCCGCAGGCGATCGCCACCAGCCGAGCTTCCGCCTCCCCATCCAGAACCTTCGCCCGCCGGTTCAACTGCTCCTTCCGGTTCAGAGCCGCCTCCAGTCCCTCCTCCACACAACGCCGACGCACTCGCGCCACCGTCGCTACGCCAATGCCCAGGGCCTCCGCAATCGCACCGTCCGTCCGCCATCCTCCCGCCATTCATCACACTGCAACAGAATACGCCCATGCGTCTGCTTCCGTGCCGATACCCGACCCTTCGTCGTCAGTGCCTTCAACTCTTCACGTTCTTCCGCCGTCAACTTCACCCGATACCTCTTGCTAGTCATCCAGAACTCTCCTTGTTCATCGGGACACCCGAAAACACCCATCATACCCTACTAACCTATCAATTCAATGGAGGTGGACTACTAGGCATCCATCCTTGGAACCATGCCTTTCTCCGGCGATGGTGCAGCGACCACAATCTTCAGGTCGGCACCTCCCAAGTCAATGACTTGCTCGACATTTCCGGGGGCTGGCCACATATATTGGAGCACCACGCTAGGTCTCACATAAACAATTGGCGTGACAGAGGCAAGGCGACCCGGGACTACATTGCGAAAAACCAAACAGAGCTACTGAAGTTGTTAGGTCTTGAACAGCAATCGCGAGATGAGATCTTAGCACTACACGACTACAAAGCTTTTACTCCCGATCAGGCACGGGCGACAGGCGACGAGATGGTCAAGGAAGAAGGAGCCAGATTCAATAGCGAAGCATTGGTACGACGCTTGTGGTGGGCAAAGCAATTGGGCTTGGTTCAGGATGTCCGAGGATCTTGGTCTCTCAATTCGTTGGTGCAAGAGATAACCTCAATCACTAGTCCATGAGGCTGTGGGACTTACCTAGCGTCAAACACTTTGTCGAGTCTGCTGCGTGCGCTCCGTTGAGGAATGGTTGTAGCGTGGTAGTTCGATTTCCCAGTGAGATTCCAGAAGGATTCGAGGGAGCACTGATGGCCTCACTGGGGAACATTTTGTCGGTAGGGAGACTATACGGCTCCGAATCGCCTTTCGAAGACCTGTGTAGTCAATACGTTTCCGGAACCCGTTCCCATATCCGGTCGTTTCAGGACCTTTGCGAAGATGAGGGATTTGGGGGACGTCTAATATGGCTTGAAGGCTTGAACAGAGGTAACTGGCCTGCTTGGCGGGATTTCCTGATCCGATACGCGCAAGCCAGTCGGTCCACACCGGTTTTTGGCCGGACACTATTCTTCGCACCTTTGACGGGCTTGCCACCAAGTGATCTTCCTTTCGAGGATGTAGCATTGATTACTTGCAGATGGGACGGCGTCCCCGATGAATTAGATCTGATGCTTTTTGCCAACGAACACTTGCGACAGAGGTCCATAAGTTCCTCGTTGCGCGTTCTACTTTCGACTGTCGTGGCACGAATTGTCTCATGGGATTTCGATAGTGCACTACATTTGCTTGGTGAGAACGAGCAAAGCATTCTAGCCCCTACGGAAGTACTGCGTTCGATTGCGATCGACAAGGGGTGGTCACGCGAAACGCCTATGACCTGGGAGCTTGGTACGACTTCCCAATCAGGAATTGCCCATCCGGCTCGCGCCGCGCTCGAAGACCCACCTCGGGAAATCGAGCGACGTCTATGGAGTGCTCAAGCCTCGGTACTACTGCCTTGGATCGAAACTCTGCGGCACGATATTGTGACGGCACATCTCTTTGAGGTTCGGCGTCAAATGAGGCACTACGGAATGGATAAAGAAGATCCGTACGGTGTGGAAATTGGTGATCTGACCAGGATTTTCGGAATGAAAGGTGCCGACCGAAGCGTTCGGAAACGCATAGAGAAATTGCGGACAGCCCGCAATGCGCTGGCACATCTTCAGCCCTTGTCACCCGAGTCGGTTTTACGGCTGATTGAGGCTAATGGGGTGAGACAAGCGATGAGCGGATGAAGCTTCTGATCCGGGATCACTGGGGTTAGGCACCTCTATTTACTGCTATTCTGACAAGTGATTTTCTATATGAGTATTTAATTTTTAAGAATTATTTTAAATAGTGCCTGAGGAAAAACCTCATTTTACGATGGCTGAAGCCATTCGATGATTTCGGCCTCACGGAGGATCATGTCCATTGTAGGTATCTACGGCGTATGATCTTGGTCGCAGGAGGTCAGAAAATGCCGATACCGTCTTCCAGCTCGATGTCGGGGCATACCGGTTCTGTCCCGAGGGGCTAAAGGGCGGATATTGGGGGACGGCAGCTAGCCCGGATATTGCACGAGCGGGGTGAGATACTTCCATTTTCAGATCAGATCGGTCACTTGACTTCCAACATCTGTATATGGCCCATTATCCGTAGTTCAGGCACGATTGGACGCATTTTGAATATCCTTTTTTACTCCGATGTTGGTTGGCGTGCCGGGGACCTTCGGCGAGTTCGGCGAGCACCGGAATACACTTTTACTGGTGACCGAATCACCGTTGCCGAAAGATACGTACATCTGCTCGCCTGTGGTACCGAGGTAGATGTCGCATAGATTGAGCGAATTAACCGACATTTCGAGGCTTACCAGCAAACCCGTCATTCACCGGCTACCTTAAACCGCTTGCGGAAGGCCCAAATTGCACAGTGATCCGGGCCAGCATACCCAGTTCGAAGCCGAGAGGGTGCTGAATGTCAGCTTTATAACACTGTTATAAAAACCAGCAGCATCTGTTTGGTACTTAATCGATGCTTTACGTTTATGTGTTCTCCTTCTTATACTGAACGAATGACTATTCAACGGTGCCCGTTATAAGATAGTATTTTTGAATGCAGACACTTCAAACGGCTGGACACCTCTATTTGCTCGAAGGCAAACGGAAGTAAACAATTCTTATATCATTAAAAATCATGTATTTACATCAGGCATGATGCGTCAAAATAGCGATAAGAACGGTAAATAGAGGTGCCCACCTACTAACGGAATGATGGGTACTTTGCTGTCTTATTCGTGCATCGTCCGGGTTAAGGTGAGCGAGACATAGGGATGATTACTACGGCGGCAATGTTCTAGGCTTTGGCTGACGCAGCAACGTCTAGCACGATCGCCGGCTTGGCGCAAATTGCCGCAAATTGCCGCAAATAAAGCACAACACCAACGCTGGACAATGATACGATCAGCGTGATTCACACCGTCAAGCTAGGCCATCACGGTGTAAGACAGGTACGGGGAAAAGTATTCACTGTGTTATCGGAGCATTGAATCCTTGGATGACTTTGGTGGGATAAATAGGATAACCAACGGGTCTGCTTCAGTTGCCCCATAGCCGACTGAAGCTCACGTCTTCGGCAACAATGTGAAGTGCCACATCAATACCATCAATACTGTTTCGTCTACGGGGGTCACCCATGCTTAACGGGTTGCTTGTCCAGTCTCGGATTCCCTTTCTCCGTGACCAGCGCATACCGGACCACGGCCTGATCAGCCTCATAACCACAATGAATACGACATAGCGACCGAAGGTACTCCAAACGTGGCAAGCTCCATCGTAGTTGTTTAAAACTCTTTATCCCTTCAGTCATCGTCCGCTTCAGTTCGACGAACAGCACCCGAACGTTACCGCCACTTGGACTGACTATCACGTAATCGCACACCTTCTTCCATGGACCATCCTTTACACTTGACAGTGCAATCTTATCCATGCGGAGTACTACAGTCTGCATGCATAAGAGAAATTAGGTTCTATTGATCCGCTACACAAAAAAAGCGATACAAAGTTCTTGAGTTATCTTATATGTCATCTGAGAAGCAAGTAATAGACCAAGAATCAATGAAGGCACTCGTTGCTTTCTTACCAGATCTCGAAGATCCGAACTGTAGTTTTGGCGAATGGTATGCACCCGAACCAAGAGACGACGGAGTTAAATATTTTCCATATTTTGTATTCAATGATCTTGGTTCAGCTTTCGATGACGCTTGCTACGAACATGGATGGATTATGATCGACTACGCTTGGCCGGAATGGACAAGGTCTGAAGAAGCCCGTAAGTTTTTGGAAGATATGAAGCGGATTGAAAACGCCTCCATGGATCAGCTCACTAAACTGTTAACTGTGTTTTGTAGAGCGGAGCGGTTCAATGAAGGTTCGTTCGAAATCGCACTGAAAGAGGGATGGATCCTACATATCGTTCGCCGTATAAACCACCTCCTGTCGGAGTCTCAACAAAGTTCTTTTATACCCGAGAACGTAGCACCAGCGAAGGACTCGAAATAATGGGGTTTTACCACAGACACCAAATAGACGTGCCTTTGACAACACGCGCGTCGTACGATGGATCACCCAATAGTGCCGGTGAAGTGGTCTGGCTTGTGACAGTACTTGCATTTATAAAGTCCGTCTACACCGCCGCTACCGCTTAGACGACCAACACTGGCAAGCTGCCAAGAGTGTTTGCCTAGGAGGCTGCGTCGCAAAAAATTTTGGAACATTTTTAGGATAAAATTATATACTTCATTAGTATGCATTTTTAGAGCGTAATTTAAGTAGCAACGTTTCACGATTGTTTCCTCACGTGTTCCAGAACAGCGTGCTGCGCAGATTCCTATAGATAAGATGCCGAACGGCAACGAAATCGACACAAGCCTGCCGACTTCCCGTAACGCACCACCCCTGAGGAACCGCAATGCATACCATACTCGCAATCGGTCCAACTCTGTAATTATTGAATTCCGGGGACTCATTGGTTTTCCTCAACCCATTGAAGTTTTTTTAATCAACGATATTCACGATGCCTAGCAGACACACCTTTCCTCACGCTGTTGAAGCCAGAACAGACACAGATTTGAAAGATAGAGCATTATGGTGAACCATCTGACTGCGCGTCTAGCTTGGCACGATGACGGCTGGAATGGCCGAATTTGCGAACGACCGGAATGCAACACGTACTGTGTAGGCATGCATTCTTTTCCCGGCGATGTTGTCGCTCGAGAGAGAGATTTGCGGAATGAGAAAGACAACGCTGGAAAATCGGTATCAAATCTGGGTAGTGAGGATTTGCCTCCCTGTACGTACAGCATCAATGCGTTCGGGACGGATACGATTCGCGGGTACTCAAAACCACCTCATTTCTTTCGAGGAGGGGCAAAGAAAACCGAATGGGAAATTCCCAAGTCGACGGTTTGCGTGTGGCCTTATGAAGCTATGTACAGCGATAATGTGTATAACGAACGCGGGATCATCGATAACAACGCACGCGCAAAAAATGTCGATGAATTCTTTGCCAATATTGAAACAGGAAGGAGCCTGATTTTCTACTACGCCAATTACTCTAATCCATTTTCTGAGGAGCAAAGTCCCCGATACGTTCTGATTGGCGTTTCACGCGTCAAGAAGATCGGCGATCGATTATCTTACGATGAGGCGAATGATTACGTTCGTAAGAAGTTCGCCGGTGGAATGATATGGGCCAGAAATGTCATATCACATTATCCCGACGAAGGACTTCGACTGCCGTACCATCGTTATCGAAATGATTCGGAAGTACTGTCGCGCATTGCCGTGTTTCCGGAAAATCCACGAACTTGCAAATACGGTGCTCGGTTGCTGACAGATGACGATGCTATTGGACTATTGGAGCAGTTCCTTAGTGCCGTCTATGAACTCAGGACACTCGGGGACGATAGTGAAGACTGGGATGAACGAGAGAACTGGTTGCTCGGTTGCATCGTCGATCTCTGGGGCAAGAGAGGTCTGTATCCCGGGCTGCTAAATGTCATGCGTTTTCTGTCTGCCGATAAGGCTACGGGGCCAGCGCGCGCGCTGATGGAAAAGGGGCAGTCGAAGGATGTGCATCAACTGTTCTTTGAGGCTGCGGAAAAAGGCACGGACGCCGCGGATCTTGAGTTAACGGGTAAGATAGTTCAGCGTCTCCACCGTCAATGGCGACTCCAGACTGATTGTACCCAAAGACTTTTGCGCGATGGCCTCTCTCGGCTCGATCTCGACGTTGAACACATCCAGCGTATTGTCAGCGGGGAACCCGATGTTCGATCAACGTACTCCTTGCCTGACGATGTTGCCGCTGCCATTGATAATCCATACGTGCTTTGTGAGAGTTACGTCGGTGACAGCCCGGACGATACCATACCTTGGGCGTTAATTGATCGAGGCGTGTTGCCTTCTCCTGAGTTGGGAGGTGAAGCACTTGCTGAAATGGAGAGTGATGATGCACGGCGACTCCGCGCACTGTGTGTGGAGCGGTTGAGGAACGACCCCAACCAAACCTTCCGAGCGGCGGATGAGATACTCGGCGAGGTTAATGGCCGTCTCAGCAAGCTTCCAAAATGGAAGTCTGCATCCTTTTCTGAACGCTACTTCGAAGTAGATCGTGGTGTTCTTGAAGAGGCGATGGTGTTGCGGACTGAGTGTAGTCGTGTCTGGCTATATTTGAAGGATGTCTACGATGACGAGCGCACTGTTGAGGACTCTTTCACCAAGTTGTCCCGTCGGCCGGATATCACTTTGACGCGTCCGTTTTCAACGGACGACTGGCGCGATGAAATTCGTGATACAAAGAGTCTTTTGCTGCAAAAGGATCGAGAACAATACGAATTGGCAGTTAATGCGCAGGTCGAGGCATGCTCAGCGGTTTTTCGGCAGCCACTTGCAATCGTAACGGGCGCAGCCGGAACCGGCAAGACCTCAGTAATATGTGCAATTATCCGCGCGGTCCGCCAAACTGAGGGTGACGGTGCTGCACTTGTGGTTTTAGCACCGACAGGAAAGGCGTCTGACCGTGTGCGTGCCAAAATGCACGAACGGGAAATTCGCGGGGTCGCGACTTCTACCATTCATTCCTTCTTGGCTAAGGGGGGATGGCTTAACGAAAATCTAACCTTCAAGCGGACCGGAGGGAAACGCACTGGAAGCGGCACGATCATTATTGATGAAGCGTCGATGCTTGATCTTGGTCTGATGGCGTGTCTCGTGCGGGCGATCGACTGGAATCAGATTCGTCGCCTAATTCTTGTAGGTGATCCAAACCAGCTGCCGGCGATTGGCCGGGGCCGCGTCTTCGCAGACACGATCCAATGGCTCACCAATAAGCAGCCGGAAAGCATAGGAAAGCTCACGCATAATCTGCGGCAACTCAAAAGTGCAGCGGAAGGTAAAGGAACAGCGATTCTACGTCTTGCTAATCTCTTCATCACTGCGAATGCTCATGATGATGGTCAGGCGACATCAAATGATGCCGAACAACTTCTCACGAATGTGCACAAAGGCGGCGATATTGAAGAGGATTTGCGTGTTATTTACTGGGATGAGCCAACTTCTCTATCCGATATCCTTATCCAGACGATGGAAAAGGAAATGGCACTCCATACCAGCGAGGAGATCAATCAGGAGAAACCCTATGAGCTTTGGCGGAACGCCTTCGAGCGGAAACCCGAAAGATATCAGGTGTTGACACCGCATCGCGGGGAGCTACATGGTGTTGAATCGTTGAACGGTGCCATTCAGAATCGTGTGGCAGCCGGTGCCATTCGCCGATACGGGCTTCTGGGTGGAATTACGCTATACGATAAAGTCATCCAAAAGCGCAACAGATCGCAGTCGGATCTTATTGGGGCCTATAACTTCAAAAAGCGTCAGGCAGAGCGCATTGAGGTGTTTAATGGCGAGATCGGCTTTGTTCAGAAACACAATTTCGACGAGCAATTACGTCCTCCATTAAGAAAATTTCAGGTCAAGTTCGAACGGAAGGATCATCTGGTGGTTGGTTATGGCAGTGATCTCCCTACCAAGGGAGGTTCCGAAAAGGTGGAGGAAAATCTGGAACTAGCCTACGCGATTTCAGTGCACAAGGCGCAGGGAAGCGAATTTGATCATACTTATGTGGTCGTGCCAAAGTGCAATGGACGGTCATTATCGTCGGAATTGCTCTACACGGCACTTACGCGTGCGCGTGAACATTGCACACTGTTGATTCAGGGAGATATATCAACACTGCTGTCCGCCCGACGCCCGGAGAACACACAGGCGAACCTAGTTAACTCTTCCCTTTTCGAGGGATTTTTTCGTGCCGTTCCTGATGCCCTCGTCAATCGCAAGCATTGGTACGAAGAAGGACGAATCCACGAAGCACTTAGTGGCGATATGGTGCGATCGAAGTCTGAGCTTGTCATTGCTAACCTTCTTCACGAACGCAAAATCCCCTTCGCCTATGAAGTTCTGCTCAGGGCATCCGATGGAACGATGTACCTTCCCGATTTCACAATCACTTGGCAGGGCGAGACATATTTCTGGGAGCATTGGGGCATGATGTCGTCTGATGCGTACCAGGGATACCGAGAGAAGAAAGTTATTTGGTATGAGAAGCACTTCCCCGGACGCCTGATTGAGACATTCGAAGGACAGAAATTGAGTGAGCATGCAGCCCAGCACATCAATGAAAAGTTCTTGGGGTAGGAGAAGTTAATCGTTTGTCGTTTTGTCATAGCCGTGGACAGGGGTAGCCTGTAATACCACCTATTGTTGAAGCCGCACTTATGGCCCGGAATTGATATCGACGCATCGTGTGATGGCCCCTCCATTTACTCGATGCAAACAGACATAAATAGCCCTTATATTGTTAAAAATCATGTATTTATGTCAGGCATGATTCATCAAAACAGCAGCTAATAAGTCAATTAGAGGTGTCTATGTATCTTGCTATCGTTAGTTCGTGACATTTACAGAACAACACCCGTAATTTTCAAGCAGCAACTTCGCCGATATACTTCGCGAGGATGTCGTGAATGTCGCCGGGGCTTCTTGATACATACGAGGACCAGCGACCAAAACCACCATGGGCGTTGACCGCCTTCACCCATTCGCAAAGGTATTTGCGTTTGACCTTGTCCTGCTCGCGCTCACGGCCTTTGGTTTCCAGAACCAGCATGTCGCCGCACTTGAGCCGAATCAGAAAATCCGGTCGATACTTTCGAACTACACCGCCATGTATGTAGAAGACCTCGAAGCCTAAGTGATCATTCTTGACCCACGCAGAGAACTTCGGGTGCGTGATCCAACGCAAAAGATTCTGATGCTTCCCATGTGCTGTCATAGACGCAGAAATTGATGTGGCTGCGTGTGGCGGGTTCGCACGGTTTGCCTGTATACCAAGTTCTCATATCGCCGGTCGAAAGAACCGGCCGGTCCCGATCGAATACCGGTTCCATGGCCGAGGTATTCTCGAAACGGATGGCCTCCCAGATGTGCTGAACGACCTTGGTCATGTTGAACGTGATGATCAGTCGACGCCTGAGATCGTCACGCGCGAACGAGGCTGGGACTATTCCGATCAGATTCGATCTGACGAACTGCTCAATCAGCCGCACCAGCTGAGCCAGCAGAACGGCCTTTCCTCCCTGCCATTCCTTTTGCATGTTGTCATACATTTCCACCGCCACTTCAAAGACGATGCGTTGCGTCCGAAACTCACGCGCGAGATTTTCCAGGTCAATTTCCTCGATCTGAGTCACGTCGGCCTTCCCATCGACTATTGGCGCGAGTTCCACCAGCTTCGCAGTCTCGCTCGCGTTAAGTTCCAGTGATTGCAACGCCTCCCAATCCAGTGACAGTCGTGGGCGGAACTGGTGTTCTATCCGGATCACGTTAGGCCAAGAGATTTCAAAATCCGCCTTGTCCTCCACCGGCTCAATCGCGGTCTTCGGCTTCGGCGGCGGTGGCGGGCCATTCTCTCCACCCTCGTAAGGTAGAAACGTAAACGGCACGCCGAAAATGTTGACATACTCCGGTTCAAACAGACCAGTTTCCGGGTTCACTTCGTAGGATGTACGACGCAAGCCACGTCCAACTACTTGTTCACAGAGAAGCTGACTGGTGAACGCGCGCAGCCCCATAATGTGAGTTACAGTCTTGGCATCCCAACCCTCGGAAAGCATCCCCACGGAAATCACGTTCTGTATCCACTGGCCCTCTCTCCCGGGCTTGCCCACGGAGTCGACCTGCAAACGAAGCAATTCAGCCCTTTGCTTTTGCGTCAGCTTGCGTACCGAGCCATCGCCTGCACTTCCTCTGGACTCATCAACAACGAAGTCCGCGATCGGCTCCGTACCTGCTTCAGCGTTCTTGAGCACTTTCGAGTCGATATGCAGTGTCCGCTCCGACTTGCAAAGATCTTCAATATGAACCCGGTTATGATCGAACGCGTATTTGATCCGGGCCGCCGTCTCGGTGCGGTTGGCAACGGTAATCATAACTGGTGGCGTTGCGGATGATTGACTATTCCGGTCTTTCAGCGTCTCAAGCCAATCGTATCCAAGTAAGTAATAACCATTCATGACCAGATCCGGCAGCGGCTCCTCCGCGAGGGCCTTGCGGTTCAAGTCGTCCTTCACTTCAGGATCGTTGTAGATGTGATAAAGACGAGATTTGTACGTCGTGGCGTCGGGTATCGCGTCGTCTCGGATCACAACGCGAGGCGTCTTTACCAAGCCGGATTCGATAGCATCGTTTAGACCGAAATCGCTGACAATCCAACCAAATAGCGCCTCTTCGGAACTCTGCCTACCGGAAGGTGTAAAGGGAGTAGCTGAAAAATCGTAGCAAGCGACGATACCCCGTGCACGATTTATTCGGTCGAGCCCACCGATCCACTTGGTTGCTTCCTCGACATCGCCCTTGGTGATACCCCTAATCTTGGATTCGGCGGGAACGCGCCAAGCATGATGCGCTTCATCATTGATGACCAGAATGTTCCGTGTACGCGCTATGTCGCCAAGCACGTCTCGCACATAGGCTTCGTCGCTCTTGGCACCACGTTTGTCCACACCGCGCTTGTCAGCGATCTTTTCGGAGGTTTCCCAGTTGAGTGCATGCCAGTTGCGAACTGCAACCTTGCCTTGACGCAGCTTGTCGAGTAGCGCGGGTGGCACGATGCGGAAAGATTCATAGTAATTGTCTGGATGGGCAGGCTCCAGCACCGACAGACGGTTTCTGACCGTGAGACCCGGTGCCACGACCAGTAGGTGTTTGGAAAACCGAGTATCCTTTGGCTGCGCCACCTTGTTCAGGATATGCCAAGCCGCAACCATGGCCATAACGATGGTCTTCCCTGATCCGGTTGCCATTTTTGCGCACAATCTCTGGAAGGCACCGCCATCGGAAGGGATATCGACGCCCACCTTGTCGGCTGTCGGCCCTTCGGTGAGCCAGATCAGTGTCTCTATTGCTTCGATCTGGCAAAAGAAAAAACGTCGATTCTCGAATTCTTCCGGGTCCGTCCAATATTCCAGAAGACGGCGCGTTACGCTGGAAACACCTGGATATCCGGCCTTCTGCCAATCCTGCACCCGCGAACGAATCTGGTTGACCAGAAGAATTTCGACGAATACGCCGGGATCGTCGAAGGCCTTGGAGTCCTGGGATGCGACGACGTAACCGGCGGGCCGGCGTCCCTCGGTGAGACCGAACGGTCGCTCCTTCCGATCGTAGTTCCAATGCTTCGCCGGCTCTTCGTAAGGGGAGTTAACGATCAACCGATCGATAGTCGTTCTGGCCACTACCTCGCCTCCGGCGGTACTATTCGCTCCAATTCACGGACCAATGCAGGGATATCTTCATTAACAATGTTCCAGACAACCTCGAGGTCGATTTCGAAATAGGCATGCACAATCCTGTTTCTGAGGCCGATGACATTGGGCCACGGTATTTCCGGATGCGTGTTCCTGGTCTTGTCGCTTACGCGGGAAGCGGCCTCGCCGACAATTTCCAGGACCTTGAATATCGCTTATTTGGTGCAGTTCGCTTTGGGAAAACCGCTCATAAGTGAGCCCCTGCGCGGAACCTGGTGGCCTTGAGTGCCGCAACGAGCATGTCGAGAAGATAGGAACCATCTTGCCGCGTAGATGACCTCGGCCGATTTCAGAATCTCCCTCCGGCGGATATAGTTCGGACTTCGTTCGACAGCGGAACGGGTCAGGACGTCCACAGGCCTCCCCAACAGTCGCGACAACTCCGATGCCATGCTGACGAACTGAATACCCGGCACGCAACCCGGTTCAAACTCCACAAGTACGTCTATGTCGCTCTCACGATTGAAATCGTCGCCCAGCACCGAACCGAACATCGCCAATTCGGCGATTTGCCACCGTTTACAGAATTCCGCAATGGCATCAGGCGACGCCGTGATGCGGGAGAACAACCAACCCCGGTTAGAGTCCGCGAAAACGGACTTCACCGCTTGTTGATTCCATACAGATAGAAATCGTGCTGATGCGATAGATCGGACGGTACCTTGTCCCACTCTTGATCCGGAACCTTGCTGAAATTCTCCTCAATGATGTCTTCAACACGACGAGCATTTGGATCAAACGAAGGGGCGTCATCGGGAATGACCTCAAGATACTCCACGTTTTGGATTTGTTTTAACAATCCATCCGTATGAAATTTGCCATACCCTTTCACAAGCAATTGTATGGAAGTACGTTCCTTGAGTGCCGTTGCAACTTCGGATTTCTGCTGTTCCGTGAATCTGACCTGAGCGTTTGTTCCATCCTCCATCCAGATTTGGAACCGTCTTTGGCGAACGTCGGCCTCAAGTACGAGCCCCGTGATTTCCAGTTCGTCCACATAGGAATCTTTGGCCATGGTGTCCAGCCTCTGGCGGGCCTTTGGAGAGACAGGCGTCATTTCCCTATCAGGCGGGGCGAATTGTATTTCGGCACTACCAAGTAACTTCTTTCCAAACGCTGCCAAGCTGGGCAGCACCTTCCTCGGAACACCTTCCGGCAGCGGTTCTTCGTCACGATTGGCCGCGACGAACGCACCGTAAGTAAGATTGACGGCCTCGACGACCTCGTGCTGGTAACCCCACAGGTCCTGGTCTGAATTGCTCGACATTTCGAGAGGTACGATGGTACTTCCGTCCTCAATCCTGCGAAAGACAAACTGCGTACACTCCTCAAAATTGCTGGGCAATCGTTCGCGGTCTGGATGTCCTCTCTTCCACACGGCCTTTGCCATCTCGGTCACGATTTTCTGGAATTGAACCAACTCTTCCAATGCGGTAGTATCAAGTGCATGTCCATCGTAGCGTGCACCTTTAAAACACAAGTGTGCAATTTCTCGTGTTTGTCTTCTCATTGCTCAAGCTCCAAGATTTTGAGGCTTTCAATTCCTCTGTCATCCACAATCTATAATTTTATGGGACTTATATACCTGTGTACCAAGCTAGTTTTAGTAAGCAATAACTTTTAGCAATATACTATTACGTGCAAACGAGAATTGTAAAAGATAGAACAACGTTAGAGGGCATAAAAAAGAACTGCAAAAAGAGTCGAAATGTTCGCAGCTCATCTATCCCAAGCAGAGCCAGAAACGCGCCTATCTATTATCAAATCGCCATCGACGAAGTGTTCATAGGAGGAGCAGTCAAACACGAAAACAATCGTTGGATATGTGTAAAACCGTCAGAAAAATCTGGAGCCCACTTCATATCAAACTTCAATAAAGTCCCTAAACACGCTAAATACCCATACTTATTGGCTCACAAGTGGGAACAAACCCTTATACCACCATCAACCAGAATCTTCCGTAATCATAAATAGGAGTGGCTTTATAGGTACGTCAATCGGGATTGCTATAAGTAACCTCATAACCACTTCCTGTCAAATCTTCAGCTAAAGTTCAAAAGATCTTAAAATGAAATTATCAACTAAGAAACTATGGTACACAGGTATATAAGTCCCAAAAGTAAATACGTCCATTAGTTGTTCCTCGACCACGAAACATTGGCCCGCTCTTCGATGACTCCACATCGTTCCATCAACTCATCGAACGGTTCATTCTCACCGAGAAGCATGCCATCGTCCCGCATCCTTGCGTAGTCATCGGCAAGCACCGAATACGCGTCTCCAACGGGAACGAGTTGCAAATAGCCTGAGACCGCTGCTTCGTAGTCGACCCGCTTGCCGCTCGCATCGTTTTCAGCAAAGAACATGGCCTTGTGGCACGCAACCGAAAGTGCAAGCACACGATCAGCCAGGGCATTCGCAACTATTCCCGCTTCGTCAAGGCGGGCGAGATCATGCCAGTGTCTAGACAAGCGCTCGCCCCGTCGTCGCTCCTGGTGGCAGAAGACGTGGACCGCAGTAGCTTTTTCCCAAAATGTCCGTTCCGCCAGCATCACTATAGGGCGTGCTTTGGGAAACATCAGATTTGGAAGGTAGGTCGCTGCATCACATACGACAGGAACAGCTTTATGCGGTTCGCCTGTGGAACGTGCGCCAAATTCGATCATAACTTCAGGGCGCACGAAGCCTGCCGCTGCGAACAGCGGTTCGTAATCGATATAAAGACGATCTGCATCCACACGAACCATTGCAGCAAAACCGGCACTGGCAAGTCCCCGTTCGACGATTGGGCCAGCTTGGTCCCGAACCCATTCGCTTAGGCGGGTGCGGATGGTCCGCGTCCAGCGCTTTTGCTGGCTGCGCGTGGGCGGCAACGCCTCATCGCCGGAACCTGCCACAAGGTCCGGCGCGAAGGCGCGGATGTCATAGGTGACATCGACATCTTCGGAAAAACGACGGATTGCACGCCACACTTTCGAGAGTGATGTACCTCCTTTGAAGGTCAGGTGCTCGGCAAAGGGCGCATCGAACAGCACACCGAGAGTTGCAACGACCTAGATGTCCTTTTCGAGCAAGTGGGCCATGTGGCTGCCGCTGCGCTGCGCCACTTCCAAGGCATCCCGGCGGTCGGCAGCAGACAAGTCCTGATACCGCGCCTCAGCCATACGAAAGTTGCGCGCTCACCGGTTCGGCCATCCAGTTCGGCATCAGTGCCCGCGCAGCGGCCAGCTCGTTCAGGTCATCCAGAGAAAGCTCGGGCAAGACCGCTTCGAGGCCATCCTCGACTTCTTGAGGACCCAGCCATGCCAACGCACGGATGATATCGCCCGCCTTGCGGTGGGGCGTGGCGAGTTGCCAGCGCGGGGCGTGGCGCAGTTCGACGGGATGTCCACTGAAGTGCAGCCAACGACTAGTAGTTTAACTGGTTTTAATTTTCGGGTATAGATGCTTCAGTTTGGTGCGCGCGTCGTCGACGCTGAGCTGCCAGTCGACCCCGGTCTGTTCGCGATTGCGCTCCTTGGTCCAGGCCGCCGTTTCCGACGTGACCAAAGCCCTGCTCTCGATCCGGCGATCCAGGCACTGGCGGTGCAACGCACTGAACTCCAGTTCCGCAACGTTTAGCCAGCTCCCGTGTTTCGGCGTGTGCACCAGGTGGATGCGGTCGTTCAGCCGACTGGCTTCGGCCGCCGGGAACGCGGCGTAGAACGAGTCACCGCTGTGGGTGTTCAAGTTGTCGCACACCAGCGTGATGCTTTCCGCATCCCGGTAACGCGGCAGATTCGCCAGTGCGCGCACTTGCTTCGCCCAATCCAACGTCGTGCGCCGTTTGGTGACAGCCACTCGCCGCCAGCCGGACAGCGGCTCGCCGAACATCCACACCGTGCATTCTCCCCGGCGGAGGTAGTGGGCGTCGTACTTCTCCGGCGACCCGGGGCGTACCGGTAACTTCTCGCGGACTTCCGCCACGAGCTGCTTGCTCATCTCGTCCATGCACACCACCGGATGCCGCGGGTCGTACGGCCGCCGGTATACCTTAAGCACCCGCTCCATGCCGGCCACGACATGATGGCTTTGCTGCTTCGGAATGCACCACATGTCCCGCCGCCATGGTTTCAATTCGTTTTTTTTAACGCCTGCCGCACGGTCTCCCCGCAAATCGATTCGCCCACTTCAAGTCGCACCAGCTCTTCCGCCAGCAGCTTCACGGTCCACCGAACGCGGCCTTCCGGTGGAACCGAACAGGCCACCTGAACCAGACGCGCTTCCTTCTCCCCGTCCAACTTCTTCGGCACCGGAGGAAACGGCCGAGGCCTGCGCTCCAGAGCCTTCATCGGACCCTGCTCCACCGCCCGCCGACGCACGTGCTGGCAGGTCCGCTCCGTCACCCCCAGCGCATCCACCACCTGCATGTCCGTCAGTGCCGGGCCAGCACCCCCCTGATCCACGGCTAGCAGAATCCGTGCACGCTGCAGCTTCGTCGCCGACACCGCACGACGCGTGCTCGACTTCAGCACCGCTTCCAACTCATCTCGCGCATCCTGAGCTAACTCCACCATGTATTGCTTCGGCATCGAATCCTCCTGATCCCAGAACCCCTTCCAATCCACTATTATAAACACGTATTATTAGAACTGGTAGCCTAGTAGCTCAAAACACACTCCAACGCCGCAATTATCGACACGTTGGTAGAAACAGGTCATCGGGAACTTTCTAAAATTGACAATGTCAGATTATAATATCAATTAAGCTGACATTCTGGAATTGCCGATGCACGACGGGCCATGTAGAACGCTACCTATTGCCAAGTTTTGGAGACAAACTGCGAGTTTACTGGAAGATCCCAACTACGACGTGACTCCTTTTTATTTTTGCGACAGATTCGAAAACGCGTTACACAGAGATTGGGAAGAACCAGATACTGAGAAGGTGCTGAAAAAGATTCAATCAATGATGGCCCGCGCTGAAAATGATCTCTTTAATGATGGATTGTTGGACTATTTGGAACAGCTGAAAGATTGTTCAGAATCGCAACTAAGTCGAATCTTAGCTGAACACTTTTTATTATACTATAAAAATGGAAAAAATATTTCAAATCGAACAGTTGAAAAGGCCGTATTTGGCACATTGATGGAATGGCGAGATCGCCGAGTTCGTCACATACAAAGGCACTACATGAAAGCGGAACATTTCAAGCACAGAACATTAGTCCTTGAAAGATTGAAGGCATTCCGTGGGAAAGATATAACGGATGCACTTGTTAACAAAATAGTGCATGGTAGAGGTGCTGAAGCACGCCCTCGCTTTAGGAAGCAGGATGGAATTGATGATGGTGTTATGCTCGGAAACCAGAAGCTGAATGGTTACTAATCAACGAAAGTCATACGTAGTAAATGTTCTTGAAGATGGGCAATCTTCGACGCATGGTTCGATCAAGTGTGGAATTAATGATAACATAAAATTCAATGAAATTTCACTTAATTCTTATTCTGTCAAGGATAGCATGAACGAGATGGTCATTGATGCGATGGTGTTTACGGCAGCGGTCGAATTTTGCGACCGAATTGAAGCGAGGTATATGAACTGGGGTAGAAACATTAAAGTCATGATCCCCGTACATGAATTTGAAATCTGGAACTCGCAAGAAGTTCGCCATCTACTTCATCGAGTCATGAACAAACTCACTGGTGATAGATGGGCCATTGAATTCAAGCATAGAGCTTCTCCACACAAGTTTAATGACCAAAATCTTCTGGAATTAATGCAACCCGCTCATACCGAGGTTATGCCTTTTAGCAATGGTCTGGATTCCTACATCACCGATCGGTTGCTGTACAAGGAGTATTCAAGGAAACCGATACGAGTGAATTTAGGTTCGAGAGTGGCTAAAGATATGAAAAACCAGGCGGCCAATACTCCTTTTATATCGATTCCCTTCAAAACGAAAGCACCTAAGGGGAAGCAGTTCAGGGAATCGAGTGTTAGGACCAGGGGGTTTAAGTTTAGGCTCTTATGTATCCACTTGTGTATAGTTTGCCAAATGAGGTGAAAGGAAGTCTACCTCAGTCGATTCTTCAAGTTTGAATTCCGATCTCATCAACCAGCGCATGTAGTGGTCCAGGTAGCGTGTAGAGACACCACGGTGGTGATGGTTCAGCCATCGTCTCATGGTCATATGACGCGGGTTAACCGTGTTGAGGTGCCAACACCCGCGGCGAAGTTCACGTCGGCTGCCGCGAACCACTTCTTGGTGAATGTTGAGGCTCCGGCTTGCCATGTCGTAGCTGGGATGTCCATCGGTGACACACACGCAATCTTCGGCCAGCCCCCTTCCGACATTGCCGGAGCGATGTCCGTCCGCGCCGTCGACGGGAGGGCTTCCATATCAGTCGGCCCGCCGCGAGATGCTGCCGTCAAGACGGGCCGCTGGTCCGGCACCAGACCCTCGGCATCCGCGATTTCCTCCTCGCTCGCGCGGAAGGCGACGCTCGGTTAAGGAACGATCTCCCTTGCAACTCTCCAGAAAATAAGTCTCGTCCATCTTCACGATGCCTTTGAGTCTTGAGCCTTTCTGCTGCTTGCCAAGAAAGCGATGCCGCCACAAGAATGCGGTTCGGTAAGCGATCCCGCATTGCTCGGCCGACTGATGCAGCGTCAGCCGATCTCGCAAACACGCTTCGAATACCGACCACTTTGACTTGTGCCTCAAGCCAGCAAGGTAGGTCCCGGCCAGCGCGTGAAAGGTTCGTCCGCAAGATGCCGAACGGCAACGAAATCGACACAAGCCTGCCGACTTCCCGTAACGCACCACCCCTGAGGAACCGCAATGCATACCATACTCGCAATCGGTCCAACTCTGCTTCCCGTTGACGAACTTGTTCGGGTAGCTCGTCAACTCTTGACCGATTTCTAGACTCCGAGCATCAGCCTCCGCTTCTGCGCTGGGGTCAGCCTAAGAATCTGGTTTAGCATCCCCTTGAATTCGCGGGGACTCATTGGTTTTCCTCAACCCATTGAACTATCGCATATTATAGATGCTTGTCAGTCACTCCCAACATAAAACTACATAAGAGCCTAAGTTTATGTTTCTTAGTGGTTTAGCGGCGTACCTGTGCAACGTACCAAAGGTTGTCTTGGGTGAGAGCGGCCAGGGGTCACTTGGAGACTGGATCATGCCGGTTGGTGAAACGAACCCGGACTGCCGCAATAATCCGGAATTTACCAATCTGTTACAAAAGCTTATCAAAGCATTGCTGAATTACGAAGTGGCATTTGACCATCGCAATATATGGAGTACGAAAGGCGAAATCCTCAAGCATTTTTTCGAATCATATCCTGATGATAATGAATGGAGGAATACTAGATCTTGCTGGAGAAATCAACGTCTTACTGCTATAGACAATAAGCGAAGGCAGTGTGGTATCTGCTCGAATTGTATTTTAAGACGGATGAGCGTGTACGTAGCAGGAAAGGTCGAAGCACCTGATACCTACGTTTGGGAAGATTTGACAGCTTGCTCTTTTTGTGATGGCGCATCTCCAAAATTTGATAAGCACCGTTATTTGAAATCACTTTGCAACAGTACAGCAGAGGTTATATGGGATCTGGACCATTTGGCAAAATTCCCCAGTCAACCCAATAATGCAAGGCCTATCAAGCGAGCAGCATATTCGCTAAGTTGTGCGTTGGATATCGATCAAAATTCTGCAGAACAAAAATTAATGGATTTTCTTTTAAAACATCAAGAAGATTGGAATTTATTTATAAACTATCTAGGTAATAAATCATTTATAACCAAATTTTTGAAATAGGGGTGAAATTTGGATGGGCCCAAATTTGAATACAGCTGAGATCGGGGATCGATTGCGCGTCAAACGCAAATCGCGGGGATTGACTCAAGCTGCAGTCGCAAGGCAACTTGAAATTGCACGCACTACGTTGGTTGCCATTGAGCAAGGACAACGTCAGGTGAAATTCGAAGAGCTGCAAAGATTGGCACAAATGTACGACACGACGGTAAATGGTTTAATGCGTAGCGAGACCATTCATGTCGACCTCATTCCTCGTTTTCGTAGTTTAGCGTCGGGCAATTCCGAGATTGGTCTTCGAGCAGCGCAAGACCTGAAATTTCTGGTTGAAGCGGAAGTGGAACTCGAAAATCATCTCGGTATCGTACGTAAGCACAATTATCCTCAAGAACGTCCATTACTTCCGTTCGGTGACGTTTTTCGCCAGGCAGAAAACGACGCATTGGAACTAAGACATCATCTTGGCCTTGGTCTCGCTCCGGTTTCCAATATGGTTAATCTATTAGAAGCAGACTTGGGTATCCGCGTGTACGTTCGACCGCTCGATTCTTCCGTGTCTGGATTATTTGCATTCGACGAGCGTATAGGCTCATGTATCCTGCTGAATGCGAAGCATCGTGAAGAGCGTCGCGCTCAAACGGCTGCTCATGAGCTTGGACATTTTGTTAGCATGCGTTCAAGACCCGGTATCTGTAGTGTACAAGAATATGAACCGAATCAATCGCGCGAAGAAAAATACGCCGACGCGTTCGGGCGTTGTTTTTTAACGCCAGCACGAGCTGTCGCTCTCAAGTTCCACGAAATAATCGTAGGGGCTGACAAGCTCACTCGAAGACATGTGATCGAATTATCGCACTACTTTCGAGTGTCAAGACAAGCGGTAGTACGGCGCCTTGAAGAGATCGGCCTCGCACCACCTAATACTTGGGCTTGGTTCGAAGAGCATGGAGGAATTACGGATAGACACGAACAGGATGTTCTCCAACATTGTGACGAAAATGCCGGAAATAATTCACAAATAAGCAGTCCACACCAACCAATACCTTCACGACTAATCCTTTTAGCTTCTGAAGTGTTTGAGAAACAGCTGCTAAGCGAAGGACAGCTAGCTCAATTATTGGATTTAGATCGAGTGAGTTTGCGAAAAATGCTATACGAACGAAAAAACGAGAAAGATGACTCGGTCGACATTCCACAGCTCTCTTGACCATGTGGATTGCGACTATGTTGCTGACACGAGCGTCATTATAAATTTGATCAATTCGATGCGAGCGGAGTTGATTTTGAGGATACTTCCCGGTCAAGTCTCTCTTACTCATCAAGTGCAAGCAGAAATTGAAAAAGGCCGGCCGAATGATCCTAAAGAGCCGGATTTACTAAACGATCTAATATCCAAGCACGCCTTCTTCCCCAAAGAACTCGGGCCAAAAGGCCAAACTGTGTTAGAACGACTGACTATCGGTTCATCGGAGGTAAGTCTTGGTGACGGAGAAGCGTCAACAATAGCAAAAGCTTACGAGGACTCTAATGTTGCAGTCATTGATGAGGTCAAAGCTACGAAAGTTTGTCAGGCGTTTTCCCCTAGTATTCGTGTTGCAACTTCCATCGACCTCCTGCTCCATCAGAATATGTGTAATCGTATTGAGAGGGAAGAATTGGCAGATATCGTTTATAACGCGCTGCGGAACGCACGCATGTTTGTACCTGCGAAATACTACAGTAGAGTCGTTAATTTGATTGGCTTAGAAAGGGCAAAACACTGTGATTCGTTACCATCCGCAATCCGCTCTGTCCACAAAAAATAGACATGCCTTTAAGTTTATCTGGACGTGTTGATCGTTATCCAGCCCCATAATCGCAGTACGTGTATCCTGGATGGCCAGTTTTTGAAATGCCAGGACGTTCTTGAAGTCGTTCAGTATTGCTTCCGCCCCAAAGACACATTCAAATGACTGAAACGAGTAATGGCTCAGTATCCGTACTATAGCTTTTGTACTGACCGAATAGGTTAAAACTTGCAGCTTGTCGTATCCGTCGAACAAATCCCAGTTAAATTTTTGCTCGCCTACAAATTTCGCATTAACAACACTAATCCCTGTAACACCGTCAAAGAGTGACGTCCGTTCTTGCGATTCCAGCTCGTCCTCAAATGGTGTTGTCTTTTTCATAATTTCATTTAATAAGAGTCATCAATCCAAGTGACTTTATAATCTTATGTGATAACTTTAGAGAATGTTGGTACTATGTTATGGTACTTTTAGCAGCCTGTGAGCTGCGGTATGGGAGTTAGTTTTCAGCGGGAGAGGGTCTCTATAAAATACGATTTTGACCAAACAGCTGATCACCTCTATTTACTCGAGGCCAAGAGAAGTAAGTAATCCTCATATCCTTAAAAGTCATATACTGATATCAGACATAATTTGCCAGAATTGTGGTATAATTTAGAGATGCTTTTGCCGATGGAAACAGTTCCAACAGGCAACGATGCAGTATGAGAAAGCAGACGGAAATGTCTTGGCTATGCTCTACCTAGCCGTCTTGCGATAGGCGGTGGCCTGAATGTCAACACGTCCCTAATGACAAAGAAAATCAAAATCACCACGATGACTTAAAATGAGATCCTCAGCTGTCAAATTTCTCGCTGTATTCAACAAAAATCTCTGAGAACTCCACTCGTATCCTGGAGGCCATTGGATTTTTTCCAGAGACGTACCTAATTCCTCGCTTATACTTTGCCGCGTAACGTCCTGTTCTAGTTTATCTTTCATGATTACGACGAAGGTGATTACTTTATTATCCGCTGACCAATCCGTATCAGCTCGAATCCGTATCTGTGCAAGTGATCTATAGATCGCACCGGGTGGAGAATCTGCTTTGCTGTGACGCGACCAAACTCTCTTCTTAAAACATGAAATTGCTTTGTCGAATTCATCAGGAAAAGCGAATTGACCAAATTTTCGTTCCAGCGCGGCAGCAAACTGAACGCTCCCGTACTTTGAGCTGAATCCTTCGGATCGTTTCCATGTTCTTACAACGTTCTTTTGAACTGACATTACCTGTCGCAAGTCAACGACAATATCTTCACCTGTATTTTCCATTCTGAACATATATGGACGTCTGCCTCGTTCAACCTCGTCAGAGAGGTTTTTTGTTACTTTGATTAGAGGACATACCGCCACATAGTCGCGATTCTGTGTTTGACGTACGATGTCGCATGTTTGGCTAATCGCAACTAATCCAATCACATCCGGAGGTTGAGTGCGTTGCACAACGTATTGACCGTTCTCGTCAAGATCTAAAAACACGAACTCATTAACGCCATGAACATAATCTCCTTGGCACCAATTTCTGAGCGTTTTATCAGCGTTATTTTCTGCCTCAAAAGTCATCGGTACTTTGGGCATTCCCGCCCATATTCCTATCTATAGTAGATATTGAATTTCAATCTACCGTACTGCTCTAAGTCTCAGTTCCATCCGCTTCGTCATGAAACAACATAGGTTGAAATTCTCCAATGGCATTTCCCCAAACGGATTTTTCACGCTCCATTTTCTTAGATCGAACGGGAGAAAAGGACAACCACCTCATCGCTTCCGTATATCTATGGGACTTTATTGCCTCGAAAGGTGTTACCTCGCCTAAAGAATCGTCTTCAAGCGCACGAGCATTGTCCTCCGCTGTACCTCGGTCCGAAAACTGAACGACGGACAGTACTTTATTAATATGGCTTACATCGTCTCTCGGTACTTCTCCACCCCTCAGCCAATGCTCAACCGTTTCACGACTGACTGTTAATAGAGATGCTAATTGTTCGGTGGAATATCCCGTAAGTCTGCGAAGTTTGAATAAATTTTCGGAAGGATCGTGTTCACGAACCAATTTTTCAATCGTAAATGCAAGCCGTTCGTGTTCTTGTACAAGTGGTAACTGGGCAACGGTGGATTTGAAGGATTCCTCAAATAGCGAGTACATCGTACTGTACCAAGCATCCCGTGAAGTAGAGGACGAAACTTCGTCCTTCACAATCAAAATACGTTCGTCCAAATGTCGACTAGCATCGTCGTGTTCGTTATTCCAACGATCGGTACCGGCGATCGTTGAAGTGGGATATCCCCCTCCTAAAGGGTAAGTGAGTGCTACTGTGGAGTCTTGAGTTGGATTTTGACCCGTCATGGATCACCTCCATATTCACGCAATAAATCGTCACTAACCGCCCAACGAAAGAATGCATAAGCTCGTTTTGACATGCCTACTACCTTCTCCCGTATGGTGCTTGTCTCGAATTTTTCCGGCGCACTGAATACTTCGTATACATCAACATCTAAAAACCACGAAGTACTTTCGATTGGTGGTATTAGATCAAGTGCATAGGATTGTTTTGCAGGCATAAATCCACAGCGAGCCTTCACCAATCCAACGTCGGCTCTACCATTTAGTTCGCTGACAGTGTGGCTGACTTTGTGTTTGGTATCACCGGAATACACGCCCAATATTTCAGGTCGTATATAACTTTCTATTTTTTGCAACCTTTCTGAGTGGATTCTATCAACGTACCTGACGCCTATCCGAGACATATGGAGATAGTCAACCGTTTCAGACAGTACACTGGATATATGTTCAACACGATTAGCGAAGTCCTCCCGGCTTTGATAAGAGCGTGTCTCCAAAGATACAAAACTCGTTGCTAGTGAAAATCGCCAAAGTCTACTCGTGTCAAGAAAACGCCACACGGGAGATATACCAGGCACCGGTCCTTCATGTATTAGCTGAAGTGCAAGATCTTGGCTACGATCCAAGAAAGGAAAACGTTCATGGACCAGCTCTTGGATATCAGCGACACGCTCTTCTTTCGCTAACGAAAGAACGTTTTTAAACTGGATTTGAACGAGAACTCCAGCGAGCGGTGTCGGTTCAAGTTTAACTGAGGAAGGAATTTCACCAAAGAACGGACACGTTGTGGAATACGCCATGAAATTCGACCAGACTTTACAGCTAGTAATCTAGAGAAAGATGACAAGGAAGTAAAGCCTAAGTTCTACTCATGCGAAATCTCTGGTTAGCTCGGTGGATAAATTGATCTTCTTTTTCAAGTTTGTCGAAGAATACAACTCTAGGTATTTAAGGCGTTTCGTCAGTGCAATGGCTATGTCTGGTGCAGTAGGAAACAAAGCAGTGCCACGTATCTTGCTATCGTTAGTTAATACGTTGCCAAACTGCTCGTAACAGATCGTCAGTCCAATCATTAGGTAAAGTCGTTAATTTAGAGGCTCATATCCATAAGTAACGTTAGTGTGAGGTCAACTGCAAAGAGAAACGAAAGAGAGTTATATATCTGATTACTCGTATTTTTACTTGCTTTCTCGTTCGAATGGTCTATTTTACAGATGGGATTCTACTGAGAACCTGGAACTCAAAAGTGTGTCCATGAATACTTACTCACACGCTCAAGATCGCGGTGAAGGTCATGAACATCTTCGGTAACCACACAATGACGATTGTGGAGGTGAGGGTGTGAGATTTTCTCTGCCGAAGATCCACCACAACCGGATAGGTTTTGAATCTCTGGCACGTCTCCATGCACAGACCAAGGAATATTTTTTCGATGATGTCGAAATTGACATGGAAGAAACGAGTTGGTTTGATGCTGATATGTGTGCGGCGTTTGGTGCGATTCTCTACAACCTGGGGGAAAACCTGAACACGGTCAATTTAGTCAATCTCGATTCCGAGGTTGAGAATATTTTGTCAAAAAACGGCTTTCTCAGTCACTATGGGCGTGTGAAAATTTCCGATTCTTGGGATACGACTATCTCCTATAAACGATTTGACGTTAAAGATGACCACTATTTCTCAAGCTATATTGAGGATGAATTCATGCGTCGTTCTGAGATGCCCAATCTGTCGTCGGGGTTGCTGAAAAAATTCCGTGAGAGTATTTTCGAGATATTCAACAACTCGGTCTATCATTCGCGCACGAAATTGGGAATTTTCAGTTGCGGGCAGTTTTTCCCTACACGAGACCGGCTTAATTTTACGGTAGCGGACCTGGGAGTTGGCATATGTCAAAACATACGAGACTATGCGGGATATGATTTCTCACCGGAAGGTGCGATTGACTGGGCGACCAAGGACAACAACACGACTAAGCGCGGCGGTGTTCCGGGCGGATTAGGGTTGACGCTGCTCCGTGAGTTCATTGACTTGAATGATGGCTGCTTTCGGATTGTCTCAGACGCCGGCTATTGGCAGCGGAGGAAAAAGGAAACGACTACCGCGCGATTAGATCATCCATTTCCCGGCACAGTAGCAAGCGTGGAAATTAACACGGCAGACCGGAGTTCTTATGTACTTACGTCCGAGCTAAGAGCTCAAGACATCTTGTGAGGTATTGAGCATGGGGGAAAACGTCAAAATTTCTTTATTCGAGGTAGTGGGCAGTCCCTTGTGCGTCGCCTCGAGCGATGGGCAAAAGGTTTATGAACGTCTAGCCGCCGCTATTCGGGAGAAGCGAAGCGTCGCACTCTCATTTCGTAGCGTCGGTACCCTAACGTCGGCTTTCTTGAATGCTGCGATTGGTCAACTATACGGACAATTCAGCGAAGAAGATATTCGTACCTTAGTACAAGTGGAAGAAGATGATATAGAACCCGGTGATCTGGAGCTGCTGAAGCGCGTGGTGGAAACGGCCAAACAGTACTTCAAAGACCCATCGAAATTTGACCAGGTCATTCGAGAGACGATGGAAGATCAGGATGACGGAGTATAGGGCAACAGCGGCAAACAGTTATAAGTTTACATCTGAAGATCAACTTTTTTTGGATACCAATATCTGGTTGTACGTCTATGGACCACAGAAACCTGACGACAAACAAGCTGCTATTTATTCCCAGGTACTGCGCCACATTCTTGACGCGAGAAGCTGTATTTATATTGACGTCCTCGTCATTTCGGAATTCATCAACGCTTACGCCAGACTGAAATGGAAACTTGATAGGCCAGAGATCAAGCAATTTAAAAACTTCCGAGGCAGTACCGATTTCAAACCTGCCGCTCTAGAGATTGCCGATAATGCCAGACGTGTGATGAGCCATTGCTCCCGTATAGAAGACGATTTCGTAGAGATGGAAGGAGATAGCCTACTTAGTGTCTATGCCGCCGGTGATTCCGATTTCAATGACCAAGTGATAACAAAGTTATGCAAAAGAGAAGGGTCGACGCTGATTACGCATGATGGCGATTTCAAGGGCCAGGGAGTCCCGATTCTGACGGCAAATCAGCGTTTACTGAATTGACTGTATCTCCCAAGGTCGCCGGATCATGACCTGCCAAAATCTCACGCCATAAGGAAGGGTCGCGTCATGTTGTAGAGCTATCAGAAGAAGTAACGGATATCGAGTCGATAGCAGAATCGACCAGATAAGCCTGAAAATGCTAGCAGTTATTTAAACATGAATTGAAGAGATAGAAATGGTCTATCCCATTCAGTCGTCATTTGGCGCAAGGCCTGAAATGATGTGGTTCGCCAATTGCGCAAGTCCCTTTTCATCACAATTGAACAGCAACGGTACAGGATTGCCCTCCAACCGTACCAGCAGACCGGTGCCGTGAGGTTCATCGATTAGATTGACTTTGGACACAAATTTTCTATTTTCCCATACCTCATCGATTTGGTTCACATCAACGAGTTCACTCAACATAGTAGGTTCTGTCATTCTCTTCGCTCCGATATAATTTCTATAATAATCCCATTTGATTTTTTAGCATTCGCTTGTCAATGATGGGGCAATGTCAAATTATAAGTATAGTTTCCAATTAAAACTATACGAGGAATTGCCGTCATCGAAAACTGTCTCATTTTTCGGTACCACTTCTCACTTACGTTTATTTTTAAGTGAATTTGATCTCCTGAGCCACTTGTTCACAAAACCTCATACAGCCATAAGACAGTCTTTTTAGTATCAAAAAATTTTGCTCCAATAAGATACGTTCAGTAGTTGATCAGATAATAGATGATCAAATTTCTCCGTTGTTTGTTTTTTTACTGATCTAGCTAGTTCAGTATTTGAAAGTGTAGGCGACGAAGTTATAGATTTAAGGTATTCGCTAATATCTGTTATTGTTACGTTGTTGATTTCAATTATTCCAGCATAAGCATCAGCCTTATATCCAGAGTAATGTAGCACAGCAACTAATGTACTGACTAACTTGTCACCCATCCATGGGATGATGTAAACACGATTTCCATGCTGGACGATGCAGTCAAATTCAAGACTGGTATCTCTGAAGTATCCAAGACCCTCTTGGAATAGTCTCTGACCTGTCGCATCCAAAAATTCCAGATTGGCATCACCTATCGTAATTCCATGATCGCCGGACCGATAAATTGCGTACATTTCCTGCCTTATGCGGTCATGAATTCCCATACCGGCACCTCCAAACTTAGGCGGCGTACCTACTTTGGCAGGTACAACAAGAATTGTCTTTCTCTCGCAGTTAATGTCTATGACCTTCCAATACCGTCCACCAAAAACGAGGCGTTGATCTGGTAATATCATGGAATCTATAGGGAGCGTACCCAAGGTTTTCCCTCAGTGATAATGCGATATTCCTCAGGAGTTTTGAATACAGCATAAAATGCATAGTGGTTTACTAGACGCTCACCACTATTGAGTTGTACAATGAGATTGGTCTTCCCCGTATGCGTAAGCAGAGTTTTAAAATGCCCAACTCTAATTCTCCCGCAAGGACCAGCTTTACATAAGAGTTCCCAGATTTGATCCGGTTTCACACCTCCCCATTGTGCTATGACAGCCAGGGTTTGATGAAGTAATGTCGAAAAGTGATATAAATGCGTATCAGGAGGTTCATACCATTTTTCGCTCACTAATAGGCGAAGCATAGCAATACTTTGCAAAAGTTCTAATCTAAGCCTATCTCCCAGACTCGAATTGATATTCATCTCATCTTCCGATATATACATTCTCAAGATTGCCGCTTCTCCTCTTCTCCCTGACCTCCCAAGTCGCTGTCTTAAACTGCCCACTGAGTGGGGTGCGGTCACTTGCGCTATTGACGTAACTTTTCCTCTGTCTATTCCAAGCTCAAGAGTCGTCGTACAAACAGCTGTAGTAGGTAAGTTGTTCTGATGAAAACGGGCTTCTAGTAGACCATCACTTTTGTATTGATGGGTAAGGGGATTTCAGTTTGATCCGCGCATCGGCGGTCGTGAATCGCCAGTCCACGCGCACGCCTTCGCTATTGCTTCGCTCCTGCCAAGCATCCACTTCGCGACGTAGGACTTCGCGATCGGGCAGGCGACGGTTCAGGTACTGGCCGACCATCGCACTGATCTCAATCTCGGCCATGCATGGCCGAACGAAAGCATGGGGAGGTCGCGGAAACCGCCGCCGCGGGGAAGGCTCCGGTCGCTACGTTCCCTCCGCCTTCCCCGCCATCTGAAGTTGCCAAAAATGAGACATTTCAAGTTGCTAAAAGTGAGACATTTGAACTTGACATTGACAATTATAAAGTTCGTGCGAAGGTTTATCAGCGTTGAGATCCAACTCCACTGCCTCTCTTCGATCGATAGAGGTTTCCACATCTCTCTCAGATGCGGTATCTGAAGTAACTCTTCGCACTCAAGTGGAGGAGAACGGTTGCTTAAGCAAATACCTGGTCAATCATATGATCGATTAATAAGGATTTTTTTGTGATACAGCTGGTTAATGGCATTTGAAATCTGAATTTTACGATCATATAATGTTTAAATCTGTTTAAGTTTCTGGAAGTGTGGTACTAAGTGAATCGATAAGGCATCAACTGACGCTGCTTGCCAGGAGGAGTGAAGCTCGCATAACAAAGTTCAGCCCAGAACGGCCAGTTGACTGGCGTCCCGGTCAGGTACGAAATCCGGATGGAATACTCGACACCCATTTCACGGATGCTGCGGCATGGGAGTTCATCGCGTCCAAGCTCGAAGCCGGACATCCAGTCGAAGTGGTCGAATTAAAGGAGCCACCAAAGGCGAAGGGGTATGTAATGAAGATCGACATCCAACCCGACCTGCCGCAACTCTACGTAAAGCTTCAATTGGGATCTGGCCAGATCATTGGACGTAGCTTCCATTACACAGAAATAAAGACTTAAAGGAAATAACAAATGGATTCTCAACAACTATCTGGCGAACCACGGGACGTACATCCCGATCTCACATGTCCGATGTGCAACGCGGTGAAGATCACCACCTCGTGGGAAGACTATACATTCACCTATGGATCTGGGGAGTCTGCAGTCGAGCTGACGGCGCACATCCCCATTCGTCAATGCACAACTTGCAAATTCGATTACCTCGATCACGAAGCTGAACAATTGAAGCACGAAGCCTTGTGCAAGCACTTTGGTGTACTGACACCTGTCGAAATTCGACATATCAGAAATACCTACCGAATGGCGCGGGCAAGATTTGCCGAGGTGACTGGACTTGGTGAAGCATCGCTGAATCGATGGGAGAACGGTATCAACATCCAGACCCACGCGAACGACCGATATCTTCGCTTGCTGGCTGTTCCCCAAAACATGCAACATCTGGAAAGGCTGATGTCTTCCAAGTCAGCTGTGAAATTCCTCTCATTTGTTGCTGGAGCGAAGAAGTTCCAAGCTTTGGATCCTGATGATGAATCCTTGCTGAAGGAAAAAGAGAGTTTCCAGTTGCGCAAGGTTGCATGACGGAATGTACCTCACGACGTTTTATTCGTTCAAGGGTGGTGTGGGCCGGACGATGGCACTGGCCAACGTCGCCGTTCAGCTCGCGCTTCGTGGCCGACGGATTCTGGTAGTTGATTTTGATATCGAGGCACCCGGGCTCGATACATTCGACGAATTTCGTCCCTCTCATGAGACACTAGGCGTAATCGATTTTGTTAATCAGTACCTGCAGTCCGCCCAAGCACCAAACGTGGCCAACTTCATTGGTGAGTGTCCCGCTATCGGTAATCAGGGTGGTCAAATATGGATCATGCCCTCGGGGAAAGCGGAAACCTACCCTTCTAATTTTGGTCAAGTCAATTGGAATGAACTGTACGAGCGGTATGATGGATACCTGTTATTCGAAGATCTAAAGGAACAGTGGAAACGTCACATAGAACCCGACTACGTCCTGATTGACTCTCGCACTGGATATACGGACACAAGCGGAATTTGCACAAGGCAACTTCCGAATTCCGTGGTGATATTTTTCTTTCCGAATGAACAAAACTTGCGTGGACTAACCGAAGTTGTCCGTGACATTCGTTCTGAAGCTGACGAGCCGCGCAAGAAGAACATTGAACTCCACTTCGTGATGTCGAACGTTCCCGACCTGGACGATGAAGATCAGATCCTCGAAGGCAAGATCAAGTCTTTCCAGGACCAACTCAGGGTCCACCGAGAACCAATGATTGTGCACCGTTATGACAGTCTTGCGCTATTGAACCAAGCGGTTTTTTCCAAGGACCGGCCTCGAAGTCGGCTAGCGAAAGAGTACGGAGAGATCGTGTTCGAGATCTCGAGCAAAAACTGGGAAGATCGGGATGGTGCGTTGCAGTACATTCAACGACTTCAACGACTTCGGCGACGAAGATGGCGAGTATCAGAAGACTCTCCGATAAAAGAGATGCTAAAGAAGATCGAAGAAGCCCACCGTAATGATGGAAAAGTACTGTTCAGCCTTGCTGAACTCAGAGAAGCTGATCGCCAACCAGAGATATTGGAATTGCTAGTAACTCAGGCGATTGAAGCTGGGTATGACCAGCCAGAAGCGTATTTGAAGCGGTCACGTATCCGCGAAGAAAGCGGCGATCCGGATGGCGCAAAAGAAGATATATGGCGCGTGATGAATTCTGACCAAGTTACTCCACCCATGATTAGGGAGGCAATCCGACGACTCGCGAAGCTAGAAGATCCTATTCCCGAAGACATGGTGAATACAACTGCAGTAGTTTTGCTAGAAATCGATGAGAAGTTCTGGCTCGCAAATACTTTCGACCATTCCTTGAACGACTTGTCGATTGCAATATTGCTATGGAAACAGATACTAGACATCGCAGATCTTCCGGCCAATCGTCGGGCACAAGCCGAACATTCGCTGGGCCTTTCGTATATGGGGCTGGGAAGGTGTCTGGATGCATCCAGGATGTTCCGGGATGAGGAAGCTCAAATAGATAATCTGGGCATTCGTGATGCATTCAATTACGGCATGGCAATGTGGGGTCTGCACGGAGAGATTGAAATAGAAGTATTTCAACGGGTTGTAGCACTTCATCGATCGGACGCTGAATCGGAAAGGGGGCCAAACTATCTCCAGTGTATGGCAGTTGCATTTTGGGCTACAGGGGACACTGACAAAGCACTGGAATACGTGGCCCGTGCAGAAAAGGCGATTAACGATTCATACCATCCGGTTGCGTTTAGCTGTTGGCACTATCTTCAAGTGCCTGCAAAGACCTTTGTAGAGGATCTCGAAGAAATCCGAACACTGATAGAAACAGGGAAACCTGAACTACCCAAGTTTGCGAAATGCACAAGTGAGAGACTTGAGGAAAGCAACGGGAAAGTGCGCGTTCGTAGTTGAATATCAATTGGTGCAAGACATTGACTTCAAATATCGATCCGTGAGGCTTCAATCAATCTGGCCGAATGTTGCATGAGGAGTGTGAGGCGGCCCTATTCGGTGGTGAAGTATCTGGGTTAGCGGTATACAAATGTGAAAAATGTACCTAACGTCGGTAAGAGACTCACTTATCAGACAGTATCTGTTCAATTGTCGTCTTGACAAGGTTCTCATATTTAGTGTCTCTTTCTACCAGTGCTTCTAATGCTGGTATGGCTCGACGCTCGTGCCACTGACCAACTTGCCACACAACGACCGTTAAAAGACTCAAACCCAACGGATACCAATCCTTAGTCGGTTTTCCATCAACCATATCCCACAGCAAATCGAGATGATGCTGGCGTATTTCAGGTGAATCCTGAATTTCCAGCCAGAGTTTTCTATTACCCTGGTCATCACCCGTCATAACTGGACCGATGGGTATTCGATCGCGAAACGGTCGGCGATGAGGGTGGTTCGCACAATATGTATAGGCCGGGTCAGGTATGTCAATGTCTCTTATTTCACAATGCGGTGGTATCGACCTGTCGCGATGCTTTTGCCAGTTCCTTCTGCCTCTGTTAGTTCGATTGAACCAACAAAATCCGCAACAATCCGTCCCACCGTTTGGCACGATTCATTCCTCCAATAGAAAATACGTAAACGAACTCACGCCTTAGCCCGGATATTGCACGAGTAAGACAGCAAGGTTCCTATAAATTCGATATCATTCAATCAGTCAGTCAGTTACATGAAATGTCGAAGGAAACTTTGCTGTGACGAAATGTTACCCAGATTTTAAAATTTCATCAATGCAACACTGCAAGGTGGAAGCTGCGTGAGCGTTTTTACCCTACCTGCTGGAAGTCGTGTAGGTCACCACTCTCCGACACTACGGCCGGGATAAAATTGGTAGCGATGTCTTCCCTGTCGTGGATCGTGTTTGACGAAGTCGAACGCCAACGGGCGCGTCGAATCATGGCACTGTTCGAGGAAAAGGAGTCGCGGGATGAACTCGGACTGGGGCCAATTCGGGACTCTATCGCCGACCATCTGTTTCCCGGCACCAGCACAATCCAGACGCGCTTGCGTTACATGCTGTTCGTGCCATGGATCTACACGATGGCGGAGGAGAAGACGGACGCGTCTCCCCAACGCCTGATGGAAGTGACAAGAGCACGTGAGATCAGGCTTATCCACGCTCTACGCTCCGGCGGCGAAAAAGAAGGAATTATCGGGCGGGTTGCCGGTGAGCGCCTGCAGCGTTTGCCCAGCTCAATCTATTGGAACGGTCTCCGGAGTTGGGGTATCCGGAAGTTTGCGGGCTCACAAGAGGCATACTTCACTTCGCTTGAAGCCTGGTGTGCAGATCTTCCCAAGCGTCCCAAAAATTTATTGGAACGCGCTGACTTTAATCTGACCAGCGATGAGGCCGGCTTCCTGATTGACCGACTGGTGAACGCACAACCAGACAGCTTGCTCACTCATCTCGCCAAGGTCGGTCGCCACGCCGTCTGTGACTATGTCTGGGAACACCCTGACTGCACTTCTTTCCCGGACTCTGCCCGAAGGCTAATCAAGCATGCTGAGGTCTTCTCCGCGGTGATGCACGGGGCCGCGCTGCTCTACAACCTGATGTTGGCAGAATTGCGCAATAAGAAAGGCTGGGTTCGGAAATACCGAAATGAACTTTCGATATGGGGCAAAGACGAACTCGACCAGAGTGCTTTCTCCCACTGGTCGCTTGACGACTTTTGGTGCCACACCACGCACGAAAATCATCGAATCCGCGACCGTACCCGTCGGTTTGTGCACAGCTGGTGCGAGTTGATCGGTGAAAACGGCGGAGATATAACCGACCTTCAAGTCGCACGCGATCTGGTGCGGAAACGTGAGCGCGCACTCAAGCACTCGCAGTCACGGTTTGTCAATAGAACGGTCCTCGACAGATGGGGAGGCCGCTCCGGCGCGGACCGTTTGGACTTTCGCTGGAGGGAAGCAAACAGCCATATCCAGGATTTGACCAGTGCCAACTGATTTGCCGCTGCATCCGGACATACGTTCCCTATATGGTACCAGTCTTCGCCCGCCACCCGCCACCGTCTTCGATGCGGGAGTCGCGACCACCTTTACGCTCGACATTGAGACCGCTCTTACCATTCCGGTGACACTGGCTCTTTTCGCTTGCGAGGATCGGGAAGAACTCCTCAAAAATCCGCTCGCCCTACTCGAAGGGCTCGAGCGGACCGCTGATCGACTGGCGATCTTCTGCGAGGCCGGTCGGATTCAGGCTTTGCCCGCAGCGCAGTCACGGCTTTGCACGCTGCTCGAACGTCTGATCGTCGAGGTGGCTGCCCCGCATGGGGGTTCATTTCATTCAAAGCTATGGGTTCTGCGTTACCGGCCACTGGAGGCGAACGAACCGATCCGAATTCGACTCCTCGTGTTGTCGCGGAATCTCACACGCGACCGATCCTGGGACACCTCTCTCTGTCTTGACGGCAAAGTTGGGCACGGGCGGCACTCACGTAATGCGCCGCTCGTCGATTTCCTCCATCTCCTCCCGTCACTAGCGGTGCGCACGGTGCCTGAGCATATGAGCCAACTCGTAAATGAAATGTCGAAAGATCTTCACCGAACGAAATGGATGTTCCCAGATCAGTTCGAGAACGTTTCATTTGCAGTTAATGGAACGAGACTTCGTCGTAGGTGGATACCCACGAACTGCAAAAAAATGGGCGTCGTATCGCCCTTCTGCGACGACGATGCGCTGGAGATGCTGACGAATCTTTCCGATGAGCCTCCCCTGCTTGTCGGTCGATCCGACGAGTTGATCGCGGTGAGTCCGTGTGTACTCGACCGCTTCTCAAGAATTTCGGTTATGGACGAACTCGCAGAAACCGAGGACGGAGAAAGCGATGACGGCGATGACGCGGTTCGTCCGCTGAGCGGGCTTCATGCCAAGGTCTTCGTGCAGGAAATAGGCTGGGACACCACGATCACCGTCGGTTCCGGTAATGCAACGCGCCCGGCTCTGCTCACTGGTAAAAACGTGGAAGTGTTCGTGACGCTGACTGGAAAACGATCCAAGATCGGCGGCATCACCGACATATTTGGAACGGATGGTTTTGGACGCGTACTGCGTACATTCCAACCGGGTGAGATTCCGGAACGTGACGTCAGCCTGCACGATGCCGAGCAAAGGATCGAACGAGTGCGGCGCGAACTTGCGGGAGCTGGATTAGTACTGCACTGCTCGGCACAGAAGGATGTACAAGATGGCCAACGGCTTTGGAAGGTCATATTGCATCCCGCTTGTTCAATGCAGCTCGACGGTCTCGCTTCGGCGACCTGCTGGATGATCACCCGAGGCGAGACACATGCATGCGACATCCTATCGTCATTGCGCGAAGGAGCCTCCGTCCAGATCGGCACCCTGCCTCTCGTCGACGTAACACGGTTTGTTGCCTTTCGCCTGACCGATGCAATACATAAGGAGGCGTCAATCCTCTTTACGTTGAGTCTCGAAGTCAGTGGTCTCCCGACAACACGGCATCAGGCGGTATTGAGGTGGGTGCTGGACGGCAAGGAGGCGTTTCTCCGCTATCTCCGCTTGTTGCTCGCCGACTTGGGTGACCCACTGTCCGTCCAGTTCGCTGTTCGTTCAGCGGAAGCCGGCGGGTGTTGGACCAAGCCGGCGGACGACGAACCGATTCTCGAAGACATGGTACGGGCACTGTCGCATGATCACGACCAGTTGAACGCGATATACCGCCTCATGGAGCGTCTTGAGCAAGTCCCCGGTGACGATGGGACAACCGTCGTACCCAAGGACTTTATCGGGTTGTGGGGCGCATTCCGCGCGATTTTGGATGAAGGCGATCGGACCGATGCCTGACGGACCACGCTTCGACTCGGAAGCAGCGTTGCGACCGCTTAAGGACTTCCAGCGCCGTACCGTCGACTATGTCATGCGTCGGTTCTATCTGGATTCGGATCCCACAATGCGCTTCCTGGTCGCCGACGAAGTCGGTCTCGGGAAAACCATGATCGCGCGCGGTGTAATCGCGTGTGCAATCGAGCGACTCTGGGACAGCGTGGATCGGATTGACGTACTCTACATCTGTTCGAACCAAGCGATCGCCAGCCAGAATATCAATCGGCTGAATGTGCTTGGCAGGGATACCTTCACGTTGCCGACACGTATGACGCTCCTGCCCTTGGAGTTCGGTGAGCATGGACTCAGCAACAACAAGGTTAACTTCATCAGCCTGACACCGGGAACGACATTCAATCTGCGGTCATCAACAGGTGTCAGCCAAGAGCGAGCACTGCTGTTTCACCTGCTGAAGGACATGGTCGAACCGCAAAGAGGACTCTACAACCTGCTACAGGTGGGAGCTGGCGTTGATCGCTGGAAGTGCACCGTTAAACAGACCCCGTTCGCAAAACTCGACCAAAAACTGATAAACGATTTTCGGTCTGTGTGCAAGAAAGAGGACCTGCTCGACGAACTGGCCGAACTCTGCTACCTCTTCCGTAAAAAGCACGATTATCCGCAAACAATTGTCGAACGTCGCAATCGGATGGTATCTCAGTTGCGAAACCGCTTGGCGCGCGTCTGCGTTGACACACTTGAGCCCGACGTAATTATCCTCGATGAATTCCAGCGCTTTACGGAGTTGCTGAACGGCAACGATGACGCCGCGATGCTGGCGAAAGAGTTGTTCGACTACACGGACCGCGATGACAACTCCGCTCGTACCCTGTTACTCTCTGCAACGCCTTACCGCATGCTGACCCTGTCTGGCGACACGGAAGCCGAAGGGGATCACTATCACGAATTCCTTGAAACGCTCCGCTTCCTGTTCGGACAGGAACGGGGGCCGGCGGTAGTAGCGGAGTTGAGTCGAGAAACCAATCGATTTCGTCGAGCGATGTTGTCTCTGCCTGATGCAACCGAGGAGGCACGCGAATATAAATCGTCAATTGAAAAACGGCTGCAAGCCGTCATTGAGCGGACCGAACGCGTCGCCAGCACCCGCGATCGCGATGCCATGGTCGAGGAGTTGCGCTTGGCCGTCAGTGTCGTGCCCGACGACCTACGTTCGGCCACCGCTGTTGCCAAGGTTGCCCGGATCGCGGAAGCACCGGACATCGTCGAATATTGGAAGTCGGCACCGTATCTGCTCAACTTCATGCGGGACTATGTCCTCAAGCGCAAAATTAAAGCACATGATGGAAAAAATGCTCCTGCCGCGTTGCTCGATGCCATCAGGTCTGCGAGGCCGTCGTGCTTGATCCGGAGCAGAATTCAGGACTACCGCCCGTTGAAACCGCCCAACGGACGAATGCGGCTATTGATGGACGAAGTATTCGGTGATGAACTGGAAAAGCACCTGTGGATCCCGCCGTCCCTTCCTTACTACAGAGTCGGATCTTCCCAAGGTATCCAGGCAAGCAAGTCTCTGGTGTTCTCGTCCTGGTCTGTGGTCCCGGATGCTGTGGCCGCCGTTCTCTCCTACGAAGCGGAACGTCGGATGGGTATGAAGCAGGCGGGCATGCGCTACTTTAACCGCAAGCGTCCGAGACCGCTCCAGTTCCGAGTCACGCGGGGCCGTCTCGCCGGCCTGCGGGCTATGCTCCTTCTCTACCCTTCGCCGCTGATTGCACAAATAGCCGACCCACTTGATGTTGTAGCAGACCATTCAGGAACACTTACCTACGACGCCATGCGAGCTAAGCTGGCGAAGCGTCTGCGACCGCAGTTGAAGCGGCTACAGCACGCTGCAAATCGGCCCGCTGAGGTCGACACGTGGCAATGGGCCGGTCCCGCTGTACTCGACGCACTCGCCGGAAATCATTCCCGTATCTGGCTTGAGGAAAATGACGGATTTGCTCGACTTGGTGATGAGACTGCTTCTTGGCCTGATCACATCGACGCACTGCGGGATACGGTCAGGGCACAACGCGTCGACGGTGCGGTCCCGGACGCGGCCCTGGATCTACTTGTTGACTTGGCTCTCGGCAGTCCGGCTATTTGCGCATTGCGGGCTTTACGCCGGATCGCTCCGGAGCTCGACTGGGATGATTCGGTATTGCTGAATGCGGCTTCCCGGGTCGCCTGGGGTTTCAGGACGCTCTACAATCAGCCCGATACGGTGGCACTGCTACGACGCGAAGGCGATGACCGATATTGGCATAACGCGATTACCTATGCTGCGCGCAACAATCTTCAGGCCGTTCTTGACGAGTACGTTCATTGTCTTGTCGAATCCGAGGGATTGGTTGATGCTGAACCATCTCGACGCGTTACCGAACTCTCTTGTGCTATAGGCCGTGCGATTTCTCTTCTTCCGTCGCAGATCGAAGTTGATGATCCTCGGGTCCGCTCCGGCCGACTCTCTATCGACAGGTTTACCATACGTGGTCGATTCGCCATGCGGCTCGCCGACTATCGCGACGAAGCGGGATCGACGGCACGCTTGAATGTTGTGCGTGATGCATTCAACTCCCCATTCCGGCCGTTCGTGCTGGCGACCACTTCGATAGGGCAAGAAGGGCTCGATTTCCACCCCTACTGCCACCGACTCTACCACTGGAATCTGCCGCGCAACCCGGTCGATCTAGAGCAACGGGAGGGGCGCGTACATCGCTACAAGGGACATGCAATTCGCCTCAACGTGGCAGCCAACCACGCAGCAGTGGTACGAGGCTGCGGTACGGCACCAGCGGATCCGTGGGCAGCGATGTTTGCCGCCGCACGGGCTAGTTCCCCAGTCAACAGCGAACTCATTCCCTATTGGGTTTGCGACGGTCCGGTCAAGGTCGAGCGTCGTGTGCCACTCCTTCCCTACAGTAGGGAAATCACGCGCCTGACGTGGCTCAAGGAGAGCGTTGCCGTTTATCGACTCGCGTTTGGACAACCGCGACAGGACGATCTCCTCGTCTACCTGAGAAATCTAGGCGAAACGTTGACCGCTGACGAATTGGAGACGCTGCAGATTCGTCTCGAGCCGCCCATACATTGAATAGTTGTTGGTTTTGTCAAAAAATGATAAATGGCAGTACTCATCAGCTGATGCACCCGCTCTAGAAATATTTTGCGCCATGTCTGACGCTTTTGCGAGTTGGGTCCTGGTTCCATGAAGGTGTATCCCTCTAAAAACAGAACAAGACAGGGAACATCAAGAATTTGCAGTTTTTCGGCATTCGTGGAAGATCAGTCGCTGGAAGTTATAAACAAGATTGACCAGTCCAATCCCGATGTCAGTACGCGGAAGTCGGTGGTGCTACGAACAGACTCATGCGCTGCTTCTAGTGTATAGTCATGTCTGAATTTTCGGGTAAAGGCTTTTGAGTTTGTTGCGCGCATTATCGGTGGAGAAGTGCCAATCGACCCCGACCTGTTTCTGATTACGCTCTCGGCACCAGGAGGTGACCCGTTGCTCAGACGCCGGAGATGTCAACCAAGCGTTCGTTTAAAGCTTGACGGATGAGCACGCTAAGTTCCACTTCGGCGAGGTCGAGCCAGCTGCTATGTTTGGGGGTCGATACCAGTTTGAGGCGGTCCATCACCCGTTGAGTTTCCTCTGGAGGGAAGGCGGTATAGAGGGAACCAAAATCATGCGTATTGAGGTTGTCGCAGACGAGGGGGAGCTGTTGTGCGGAGCGGAACCGGGGATCGTCCAAGCTTTTATTGAACTGTCGTTTAATCCAAGCATCGGTTGATGGCATTGACTACGTTATCACACATGAACTATGCCATATCGCTGAACCCCATCATGGACCAGTTTTTTACGATCTGCTCAATCGCATGCTACCGAATTGGCCGAAGAGAAAAATACGACTGGAGGAAAGAATGTCGTAAAGAGCCGGACTGCTGTTTTGACGAATCTGGACGACATAAATATATGATTTTTAATGATATGAGGATTGCTTACTTCTCTTTGCCTTGAGTAAATAGAGAGGTCCAGTTCACAAGAGAGATGGAAAAACTGTGATATAGTGTCTTTGTGCTTAAAACATGAGGAGAATGTTATGGTTATGCAGACCAAGTCTACTAAACGTGCACAAGCGCACGATGAGATGCTTAAAGTAGATTTATCTCGCCCTGGCGTTCGCGAAGCTATGGAAGTCTATAACGGTTGGCTTGAGAAAGACCAAGGACTCAACTCTTACCGTTCTGCTACCAAAAAGCCCATAAAAATAATAACAACGAACTCTTCAAGCATTTGTGAACCCGAAGTCTAAAAATAGCAATTTGGAGCGAAATTCTCACAGCATTGCGGGTTACAGCTGAACCAGGGAAACTGCCGGCCTACGATAAGGTTCGGCGGGAATATCTTGTCAAACTCTACCAATATTCCAACCGCAATGTCATTCTCTACGCTTCGGGCTGGTTACAAAAGAATGATGCTCCACCTGCTGCTGTTTCTATCAGTGACGAGGACATGCAGGCATTCATGGAAGTGAGCTTATGGATTAAAAAATGATAGGAGTTTAGATCTTATTCTTCACAGCCCTAGAGGTTCTCCAGAAGCCACAGAGGCAATTGTCTCCTATTTGCGTTCTCGCTTTTCCGATATCCGGGTGATTGTGCCTCAACTTGCTATGTCGGCTGCTACCCTGATCACCTGTGCTGCAAACCAAATCGTGCTTGGCAAGCATTCCTCTCTTGGTCCCACTGACCCTCAGATTTTAATTCCAACGTCATTAGGGATAAGAGCGGCTCCAGCTCAGGCAATCCTTGATCAGTTTGACCGTGCGCAGCGGGAATGCGCTGATCCGGCAAAATTATCCGCTTGGTTGCCCATGCTCAGTCAATATGGGCCTGACTTGATTATGCAATGTGAATCCGCATTGGAAATGTCTAAAGAACTGGTGAAAACATGGCTTGAGTCCTATATGTTCAAGGGCGTCGATGACCGTGCGCACAAAGCGCAGTTGATTTCCGATTGGCTTTCTGGTCATGAGAATTTTAAGAGCCATGTCAGACATATTCCACGAAAAGAGGTGGAAAATCGTGGATTAAGTAGTATCTCGGTTGGAAGACGATCCAACACTCCAAGATTTAGTCCTTTCTGTGTTTCACTCAACAACACATACGTTTACCGGAACATCCGCTGTAAAAATTGTTGAAAACCATGAGGGTCGGGCATTTATCAAACAAATGACTCAAGCAGTACCGGTACCAGCGGTCCAATTTGGGATTGGGCCTCCTGACAAGCCTAACCCGGATATTGCATGAATAAGAAGGCAAGATTCCTCTAAATTCGATATTACTCAGTTACTTAAACTCAATATCAAAGGAGGCCTTGCTATGACAAAATGTTACCGAAATCCGATGCGCTTTTCATCCGTGCACCGCAAGGTGAATGCCACATTCGGTGTCGAGATATCTGGGGATGTGCAGCATCCGGCTAGTTGCAAGCACCATCGGTAGAACCCGATTAGGCAACATGTTTATGCGTCAGCCTTGGACCGATCCATTCAGCAACCTGCACTCAGTTGATATAGTATAGGATGGCGAGCGGCACAGGCAGTCGATGAAGCAACGGACAGCGTAGCTTGCTTGATCGGCTCAGACTCTGATAAGATCGTTTTTATCTCAGGTGCAACAGGAGCCAATAATCTTGCGTTCCTTGGTTTTGGCACACAAGATTCTGAAGGCAAAGGCCAGCGGATTCTTGTGAGTGTGACCGAACGTAAGTTTTTCTCGCTGTCGCTCGTATTCTGAAGGAGTGCCTAGGCTATCGTATCGAACCGCTGCTCGTTGGCGCAGTTTTGAACAGGTACTCGGCATAACAGAACTTGCACCCATGGCTGATTTTTGTACAGCCAGTTGCTGGATTCCAGATAACTTCAGTCCATTCGATTGAAGAGCGGTCAGCCATGGTTATAAATAATTCAAGAGGTGGCCTGCAATTCTTTTTGCTGGACAAATCCCTTTTGGATTCCCCACGCAAAAGAGAAATTCATAAAGCACGGAATTCTTGGAATTCCTAAGTTCCCGTGAGTCCGTCAGGAACCTTTCGCCGAACAATGCTGATAGCTTCGCACGGTAGATGTCTTGCAAACCTTCTATGCCGGGATTTCTCTGCCACTCTACTTTACCGAACAGGTCTTGCTGCCTACTCTGCTCGTACAACTTCTTCCAACTCTCGTCACCGTATACTTTAGTTAATCTGGTTACCCAAGCTTCGGAAATTTTCTCTAGCCTCATTGATGTTGGCAGCATTCTAGCTATTGCGGATACAGGGAAGAGAATCCAGGTATCCAGCGCATTGATGCGTGCAATCTTTTCAATGGTTGACCATTCGACTGTCGCTCCGAACGGATCCAAGAAAAGGACACCACGCCAGCGGTTCCAATTCACGTCAAGGTTGGAGAGGAATTCCTTGGCTTCTCCGTTTTCTATTTCAATATTCCTGCAAGGATTCTTCGTCCGAAGTTTCTTCAATCTCGAACACATACTGGGATCTTTTTCGACGAATATCAACTTGTCAAAAGGCTTGTTGTTTATCTTAAGAGCACGTTCAACTGACCCCATTATGAATCTTCTTGCCTCGGTTGCCTCGGTTGCCTCGGCATTATTATCTTCATGAAGATTGATTGCCCCTCCGCCTGCGAATGCGTCTATGTATATGAGCTTGAAGGATTGATTCTTGAGTGCCGTAGTGTACGCATCCAAGTATTTTTCTAGGATTTCCAGTTTTTCAACAGTCCATGAACCACCGAATGCCGTACCATTATTTGAGATATGCTGCATCATTGTCTTGACTCCACCTTTTAGATCTTGAATAGCCCTATCTTAATCATGATCTTGATCGTTTCTTTCATACGTTTGCCCTGGCGCAAACAGCGGATACGATGAGCGTTAATCAGTATAACGTCACCCATGTGGACACCTGCTGATGTGAAGAGCTGGTGCGGCCTAAATGTTGTGGTATTCAAGAATTGGGTAGAGGCTACGAGTAGGAGGTGCTGACCCATACCCAGCCATCATCCTGATCCAGTCGATGATCTCGATACGTCGTGCCTATCGCTTCTTGCCTCTTATTTGCTAGGTATCTACAATTACATGTATATTTGTATACATCTATCTTACGGTGGAATGGAGCAAGAGTCTGTATTATGAGCGAGAAATCGGAAATCGAGTGGACTGATTCGACGTGGAATCCTGTGACGGGATGCACCAAGATTACGCGCGGTTGCGATAACTGTTACGCGCAGAGATTCGCGGAACGATTTAGAGGGACGGTAGGCCATCCATTTGAGCGTGGTTTTGACTTGACCCTTCGTCCAGAACGACTTGCACAACCACTAAAGTGGAAAAAACCTCGAATGATATTTGTAAATTCAATGAGTGACCTTTTCCACAAAAATATCCCTGCTAGTTTTATAGACAGCGTCTTCGACACAATGGAAACCGCGAGCCAACACATATTTCAAGTATTAACAAAGCGAAGTTCATTAATGAGAAATTACCTTTGCCGGAGATACGAGAACGGAATGCTGCCATCCCACATTTGGTGCGGAGTATCGATTGAAGACAACATGTCTACTACGCGAGTTAAACACATACAATCTGCGCCGATTGCTGTTCGTTTTCTCTCAATTGAGCCTCTGTTAGGCCCCATACACGACCTTAATCTTGAAGGCATTTCATGGGTCATTGTGGGAGGTGAAAGCGGTCCTCAAGCTCGGCCGATGAACCTGGAATGGGTACTGGAGATTCGCGACCGGTGTGAGGAAGAAAGGGTTGATTTCTTCTTTAAACAATGGGGAGGAAAAACGCCTAAAAGTGGCGGTCGTCTACTAAATGGAGCCGAATATAACGCTATTCCTGTAGCCATGGTTGAAGAAGCACGCGATGGAATTTGATTGGCACCTTAACGAACCTCCTCCACTTCTGGAAGCCCATAGCAAGGCAAAGTTAGATGTGTTGCGATGTTATTTAAAAGCGTACTACGACACTCTAAATGTTCATCCACAACGGGAGGTATTCAGGCTTGATCTTGTTGATGGATTCGCAGGAGGTGGAACGTATAGATTTAATGGTGATATTACTTCTGGCTCACCACTGATCATGTTGGAAGAGGCCAACAATGCTAAAACTAGACTCAACGAAAACCGTAGGAAGGAATTAAAAATTGACTGCAAATTCTACTTCTCAGATAAAAAGCAAGATCACATAGATTGCCTTCGAAAGGTACTAAATGAAAAGGGTTATAGCACTGATGATGGTCGGATTGAGCTAATAAATAGCCATTTTGAAGATGTAGTTAAAAACATCATAGATGCGATACGTACTCGTCAGCCTCGCTCCGGAAGAGCGATCTTTCTTCTTGATCAGACTGGTTACAAGCAAGTTAACTTCCGGCTGATTCATCGCATTTTTGCGGAATTACCAGCAGCCGAAGTCATCATGACGTTTGCTGTTGATGCATTAATAAACTTTCTCAAAGAAAGTCCAGACATGGTCAAAGTACTGTCACCTTTAGAATTATCTAATAATCAGATAGAGGACTTGATGAATTATAAAAACGGTGTTGGTGGGAGGGCTATTGCACAAAGAACGCTGTTAGAACATATTAAAAGTGTGACGGGGACCCCTTTCTATACCCCATTTTTCATGAAGCCAGAACAGTCTCGCCGTGCGTTATGGTTCGTTCACTTGTCTCGTCATCCAACAGCAAGAGATGTCATGGTTCAGCAACACTGGTCAAACTATAATAGCATTGAACATTATGGACGTGGCAGCCTTGATATATTAGGATGGGACGCACTTGTTGCAGATCCGAACATTCAAGTACCACTCTTTTCATTTGATGATAATGATAAAAATCAAATGAAAAAACAGCTTTTAGAGGAGCTGCCAAGGGAACTCTACGGGTTGGCATCTAATGAGCCAGTGACGATTGAAGCATTACGTTATAAGATTGCTAATAATACAGCGGCACCTTATGCGGTACTAGATGATACTATTTTACGGCTCCGTAACGAACGGGAAATTGAGCTTGTGAATCCTGACGGTAAGAAACACAGTCCTTCATTGCAATTACTTAAACCTACAACTCGAATTGCAATTCCTGACTCACTTTCACTTTTTTCTCGCTTCCGGAAGTAGCAATCAAGGATACCGTTATTTTGACGAAATGCCCCAATATATTTTCAATATGTTATTATATTATTTAATCTAGAACAAGCGCGTTCGGTCTATACCGATTGAATCCCAAGCGGGAGCTCTTTCAAATTGAACCGGAGCAGGCTATTGCATTACTTGAATTAATGGCTGACGAAGATGTTACACCTGAACTGCGACGCGAGGCAGACGCTGTTGATATTGAAGCAAAAGATGCATCAAGTAAACTCAAAGCGACACGTCGGCCAAACCTGAACTTTCCCGAAATGGGCATCCCTGAAATGGGCATCCCTATTGGTTCTGAACTTCAGTTGAACCAATCACCACACGAAGCCGTAACAGTCATGTCTGAACGAAAAGTTAAGTTCAGGGGTGTAGAAACATCCCTTACAGCAGCAACCAGGGAGATGCTCAATATTGATTATCAAGTTGCACCGGGTCCGTATTGGTCATACCAAGGCCGGTCGTTACGCGACATATACAATGAGACATACGCAATGCCTTAAATGAAAGTCTTTGTTGGCCTGTCTCTAATAAACTGGACATCTATATTTATCCGTGGTGCTGATCATGCGTAATAACAGACTTCTCTAACCCGGATTTCTCATAACCAAGTCGAAAATGATGTTTTTCACGGGATGCGTGGGGTACGGGGCATGGAATGTCGCGTCGCGAGTTTGAAAAGGCTTCGGAGGGCGGGGATGCGTGTGTTTTCCCTGCCTTTTTGCGGGCGGGACGGCGGATCGCTGAGCATCCGGGCGCGGGGAGGCCGGCACGCTCCGCCGCCAGCGTCATGCACCCGGTGGCACCGGGCTTTTACGTTGGTGCCAGGCTGGCCCAGATCAAGCGGAAATCCTTCCAGTACGGGAAGGCGGATCCGAACGCCAGATGGATCCGCCGCGTGGACACCGTCACGCGCACCGGGATCCGGAACAGGCACTTGCGCAGCGTCGATGGACGGCCCCGGCGCAGCATGGCGGATACCGGAAGGTTCTCGAGCCGGCGCTTCATCATGCAATGAAGGGCATGGGCCAGTGCGCTCATCCGGAGCCGGAGTGCGTTGACGTTCCAGAGGCTGCTGGAGCATCGGTCCAGGAACAGATCGTTCTTCTGTTCCTTGATCCAGTTTTCGGCCTCACCCCGGTCGCAGTACATCTCTTCGTAGACCGTTGGCGCGTCGGGCTCCTGGAGCGAGGTGACGACGAAGCGACTGTTGTACCGGGCTTCGCCGACCGTCGCACATGGGTCTTCCGCGCCGGCCTCCGGTCCGCCGTCGGCCTTGCCGGCCGGTCCGCCGTCGGCCTTGCCGACCGGTTCCCCGTCCGCGTTGCCGACCGGTTGTCCCGGCAGCCATTCGGCCTTGGCGATCACGCGGCGTTCGCGGCTCCAGCTGTCGCGCGTGCGATAGTCGAAGCTCTGGTAGCCGCGGACCGCTCGCTGCGCATAGTCCGGATCCCGCTTCAACCGGTCCCGCAGATCGTCCATCAACGGTTGTACCCGGTCTTTCAGCCGATCATTGCGCGGCAGTCCCAGCACGTAATCCACGCCCCGCGCCTCGCACCACGTCATCAACTCGTCGCGGCAGTAGGCCCCGTCGGCGCGGATCAGGATCGGCACCTGCGGAAATCGCTTCCGCAGCCGGTCCACGAGCGGCGCGACCGTTTCCACCACGCCCGCCGCCACATCGCTGCTCGACGTGCGCAGTTCCGTCCGCACCGGCCAGCCGTTGCAGAACACCAGCCGCGGCAGGTAGCAGTATTCATGGTAGTACCCGTGATAGAACCGGTGCTCCTGCCGGCCGTGCAGTTCCACGTCCGTGGCATCGATATCCAGCACCAACCGCTTCGGCATCTGGCCCCGCTCGCCCCACACCAGGTACAGCTCCACGAGCAGCTCGTCGAGCGCATCGAAATCCACGGTGATCTGGCGCGCTTTCGCCGGGTCCCGCCCGTTCGCCGACAGCTCCATCCGGTTCAGCGTGCTTTTGCCGGCCAGCGGCTCGCAGTCCGAACGCGCACACTCCACACGCCCCATGGCCGTGGACAGAGCCCGGTCCCGCCGCAGCTCGTCGTGATCGTTCACATCTTCGTAGCCCAGCGCGAGACCCAAGATCCGCTGCCCCAGCAACGCCACTAGCGGATGCGCCACCTTGGACGGGTCCCGGTGGTCCGTGAAACATTCCGAGGCGCGCTCGAACAGCCGGACCTGCTCGGCCAGCATCATCAGCAGTACCGATCCCCCGTTGGAACTCAGATCGCCTCCACTGCAGTCCACCTCCATCCGCCCCGGACGGACCCCTTTCGCCATCCGACGCACCAACCGGTCCGCGCCGCGCTTTTGCTTGCTCTTCATCCCGTGCCCTCCTCTATCCGGCCCCATCGGCCGCGTTGCGCCCACCCTTCGGCCAGCGTGGCCGCATATCCCGGACGCCCCTTCCAGAACACCCACCGGAACATGCACAGTACGACCACCAGCGTGTTCAGCACGCGCCGCCGCCGCTGCCAGAGCCGGACCAAAGCATCCTCCGGGGCCAAGACGGCTGCCGGCGACCTGCAGGACCCCAATCGATCCCAACCCTTCGGCTTGAACCAGCCCAGATGACTGCACAGGGTGGACGCCAACTCATGGCGGCTCAGTGCCGAAAACCGTGCCACCGTCTTCTGAAGGTCCACCATCCAACGGCGGGTCAGCCGCGTGCCACCCAAGGTGGTCGACTTCACGTTCTCGATTCGGAAATCCATCACGTTGGCACCAGAGACTATCTAACCAAGCGTAGATTGCCATAACCCATGCCAAAACGCAAGTGTTTTTTTGAAGAACCCCCAAAAAATCGAATATGTTCCCGTATATCAACCGGTGACACGACATCCTCAAAGACCGGGATCCCTTTCCGTTCATCCGCATGCCATCGCAGCCACCGGGGGCGAAACCTCCCGACAGTCGGGGAGCGTTCGGGTCTCGTCAAGACCAGGACCCAAGGGCGTGCGATAGGGGCGTCCGCCGCATGCTCACCCACATGGCTCATCATCCAGTCGACAACAGCATCCTGCACGGGATGCGCCGCTTTGCACGCCGGTCGTGGCGGTCCGCAAAACGGGCCCAGGCGCATGCTACACGTCCGCACCGCTTCCGCCAGCATCGCACTCAGCACCACACGCGCCCCGCTTCCGTCCGACCCGAACGCACCCCTTTCGCCATCCAACGCACCCATCCGTCCGAACGCACCCCGCTACCATCCCCTTCCCCCCGGCAAAGTCCAACCAACTTCGTGGTATCAACAACTTACACGCACATACATCGCACCCAAGCCATCCATTATGAGAAATAAGGGCTAAGGTCGTTTTTGTAGATTTGCCAGGAAAACTGCCCGATTTTGACAATATCAATCACGCTGCAGTTTGTCGACGTCGCTCACGAGCAAGTTCCCAAGAAGCTTGTAGACGCATCCAGAAATCGGCATCGTTCCAACCAATACGCTCAAAAGCAAGTGCCATCGCCGGAGAAATTCCTATTTCCTGGTTCAGCAATCTAGATAATTCCTGTTCTTCTATACCAAGTTGCAAAGCAGCTTCGGGGAGGGTCCAGTCACTCGCGGACACAACTTCACTCATGATCTCGCCAGGGTGGGACGGAGTGTGCATTTTAACGCTTTTGTTTTCAAAACTCATTGCTCTAAATCTCTCATGCGTAGTAACTAGTGATAGTCTACCAAATCAATATCCACAACCTCGTGGTTCTCAAAACGGAACACAATACGCCAGTTAGCAGAGACACTAATGCTCCAAGTGCCAAGACGGGCCCCTTTCAATGGATGGGCACGAAAGCCAGGGGTTTGAAATAGGTGCGCAGGTTCTTTCGCTTCGGCTAACATAGTCAAAGCTGTACGTAAGCGTGGGATGAGATGGGTAGGTACATGACGAATATCATTGTGGGTTGTGAATCGATAAAGGCCTTTATGTCGAAATTTCACTCCTGTATTATCACACGAAACGTTAGATGGTTACCATCGTTTACAGAATTCCGCATCCGCAATGGTATCGGACAACGTCGTGATACGGGTGGACATTCGGCACCCGCTGCGGATATTTTTAATCACACCCTTGGACGTTTGGCTCATCACGCCAATTCCACAATCTTCAATCTCTTGATGCCCCGGTCATCCACGATGTAGTCTCACATGGTGCTTCAATGGATCTTTTCCCAAAAAATGTGAAATCTGACGCAGCCCATCTCTGGAGCACTATCAATTAGCCCGCAAATCTCACCAACTCGATGGAATCGATTGGACGGGCAGGTTGAGGTCCGTTTGTTTCCTTGTTAGAGAACGGCCGGTCCTGTAAACGGTTGGATACGCGCCGAGATGGAGACGTTTTGGCATTCGGCGGGGTCGGACATGGAGGATCGATCGGTGCGGTGGTGGCAGCTGCGGGCTGTCTCGGGGACGCGTGTCCTCCCCGGCGGAGGTTCCGGTCGACGTGTTTTATTGGCAGGAATCTGGTTACGCGGGGGCGCGCGTGTTGGATCGCGACAGAGTGCACCCGCGGCGGTCGTGAACGCGTCCCGGTAGGGGTAGGAGACGACAGCCAGACCTTGCGTGCGGTGATCCGGATCCGGGCGGCGACCTTGAGTGGCGGAGGTGTACACTGTGTACTCATGGGACCTCCTTGTCGGTCTTATATGAGTTATTGAATCCACTAATATTATCCGATAAATCGAGATCCCATGACAGTTCTTGGTGAGATTTGCGGGTTAAGTGAGTTCCTGGATGGCATTCACACCATCATGTTTGAAGTGACGAGTGACAAACAATCACGATACCAATGGATACGATCAACGAACGTTGGCGAAGTTCTGCTACATCACCCTGAGAAAGCCGGGAAATACTTGGTTTGCTTTAGGATGGATCCCACACTGGTCCGTGCGGGTGAGTTAATCAGCAAAGCTCGATCATAGGCTTGATTCAAGCACCCTGGCGAAGTAGGCACTTGCATTGGGTAGCAGGGCTAGGATGCGTCCGATAATGCTGTGCTGGATAACATTTTTCCTGCAGGATGTGCGCCACCACCGTAAAAGTCTTTCCTGGGGATCGGCTGGTTTGACACTGATGCGCTCGCATGAATCGATAGACCTTTAGTTGCTCCGACCACGAACGCTGCGATCAGCCGCAAACCAGACCGCGCCCTTTCCAAGATAGCTCGGTCCTCCCAGAGCATCACGTTTTCCCGTTCCAGCCGCTTGATTTTCTCCTCATGGGACCCATCCTTCGACAAACCGCCATGGCACTCCAGATCCGCCTTTTTTCAGCTCCTCAACATGGTTCGACTGGGTTCGTACTGGCGATCCAATTCCGAAACCGAACGCCCTTCCCGCATCAAATCAAGAAGCCTTTTTCTCAGTTCCGGCGAATAGGTTTTTGATCCATCGTGACCTCCTTATCGGTTGTGAGTCATTTTGGGTCCATTCCACCTTCATTCAGCTCATGATGTTTCCCACAATCGCCGAATCGGTACGGCATAAAGGTGCTCTCCAAATGGTACACTGGTTTCCCCGTCATATAGCACTACGCCGCGGACAAAACGATCCCCCACACTTTTTGCAAGTTTACGAAGTCCGCGAAAATCGCTGCCTCTTACGGTTGAACCTGCTTTGACTTCAACTCCTGCGACAGCCCGTGGGCTTCTCTCGATAACAATATCCACCTCTACACCATCTTTGTCCCGAAAATGATAAAAGTGAGTTGGTGCCTGATTCCAACTTGCCTGCCTTCGCAGCTCCTGGAATACAAAAGTCTCTAGAAATTGACCCATTAACTTTCGATCTTCCTTTAAGGTCCGGGCATCTGTATTCAATAGTGCAGCACCAAGTCCAGTGTCCGCCAAATGGAGTTTGGATCTCTTGACGATACGTTTCAATTGATTGCTATGCCAAGATGGAAGTTGTTCTATTAGAAAAAGCCGCTCCAGAAGCGTGATGTACTCGCCAATAGTCGTACGACTGAGCTCAAAGTGGGAAGCTAAATCTGCAAGGTTATAGAGATGTGCAGTTTTCAGAGCCGCGAGACCTAACAACTGAGGTAGAACGTTGAATGACCGAATTCGCGTCATATCTTGTACGTCGCGTTGGATAAGCGGTTCGATATAACTGTTACGATACCATTCAAATCGGCGTGATGTGGTTGGACGGGTGAGTGCAGATGGGAACCCTCCCGCGACAATCTTTTCTGCAAGCTGGATTCCAAGCCGGTCATGGCGACGAGTGGTGAAGCCATCACCAAAGAGTGTGTTCAGAAACTCACTACCTTGTGGTGAATCAGCCAATTGAGGTGTCATCTCGTATTGTGCTAATGGATGTAGGCGGACGATTTGCATGCGTCCTATCAACGACTCGGACAGCTTGGGAACGAGCAATACGTTGGTTGACCCGGTGAGTATAAAACGTCCCGGTACTCTTCGACTATCTACTTCCGTCTTGATGACTTCAAACAAATTCGGGACGCGTTGTATCTCATCCAAGATAACGAAATCGGGTAAATCGGCAATAAAACCGATTGGGTCGGTCAATGCACTCTCTCTCGGTACTTGATCGTCGAAATTGATGTAGGTATATGGTTGTGAAAATCTCCATCGAATGCGGGTGTCAGCTCCCCAAACTACGCTTGTGTCATTTCTCCATTTCAATTTCTGATAGGCCGGAGCACAGGTGATCTGAGCAAGTGTTGTTTTACCACACTGGCGTGGTCCATGGACCAGCACGACGGGCGAATCTTCCAATGCTTCCTCAAGTCTGGACTGGATAGACCGAGGGTAGAAAACAGGTTTATCCATAGACTCATTGTATATATTCTCGGCCAAATGCAAGTTTTCCATTCGGCTGAATAAAACGTAAGGATGCGTCTGAATGAAGGTTGGATATACAATCAGATTGTCTCCCGGTAATGTGCGTTGCAGACGCTCTTGGGAATCTAATTCATATCATAGGAATCTGTAAATCAATACGACTACAGTTGTTATCAGTTTAATGTCTTCTTGAAATGATCAGAATAACGTGACTTGGATCAAGGAAATCGGCTTGGAAAATCTCGCGCGAGTTTCAGACGAAACGCATCGTCTTTGAAGTGGCGACGAAAGTGTAGGCTCTTATGTAGTCTCATGTTGGAAGCGACTAAAGGTCGTTATAATATGCGAAAGTTCAATAGGTTAAGGAATAGCGATGGGTCCAAGGCAACTCACGGAGATGATGAGGCAGATTCCCAGACTGACGCCGGTACAGAAACGGAGACTGATGGACGGACTTCAGTAATCGGTCAAGAGTGACGAATTGCCCGAACCAGTCCGCCACCGGGAAGCGGAACTGGATCGCTTGTGAGACTTTGATACTAAATCGTTCAGGCCTTCATAGATATGTACTCTATCGGTAAATACCTTCATTCCTCATACGCCATTTATTTTCAGTAGGTAACGGATCGCCAAGAGTTTTAAGATGGTGTGAATCTGCTATTTCGTACGATTCTGGCCGTCTATCTTTCGTCGATCTCCTTATATCAACTTCAATCCATTGATATTTTTTGTACTGCCTGTCTTCATAAAGCTGCCTGAATTGGATGGGAAATATTCGACGCCACTCTCCGGATTCATTTACACCAGCCGTGCATACCAGCTCGGTATACTTGCATGAAACATTTGGATAGGATTTCACGGTTATCAGAACTTTTTCAATCATAAATGAACCACGCGACACGGATACTTCGTAGATAAGTAATCAGACAGACAATGCCTATGGCAACGCTTATGGTCCGCCTCGAAACAAACAAGCGCCATACGTCGTCGATTTTCTAATAGCTCTACTATCCGCTTCAATTCACGCTTAATATCCAACTTGTCAATTGAGTCCGGGCTTGATAACCGCCTTTTATAGCGTGCGAATAGTAACCGGTAGTCCTCTTTAGATTTCAAGTGCTTGCGCTGACTACCCTCGATTCCAAGCAATGGAAGATGTACATATTCCATATCGAAGTTCGGAAGTCTTGTAGCCAGAGACTGCTGCGAAAAGCCGTATTTGCGACTGCGGGGATTTCGTCGTATATCACATACAACTTTAATGCCACTCCTTATCAATATATTAAGCCACGTTTCGAATACCATTCCTTCATAACCCACAGTAAACAATGTTTTTTCATTGTCTCGGATTACAGGTTGGGAGGCGTGCACTCTTGCCAATACGGATTTGCTGAGTAACGAACCCCTTAAGTGACTCCGGATCGCAAAATAAGGATATTCACGATAGGAGTGAATGATCAATTGATCTCCTCGAAGTGGATGTTTACTGAGCCATCTATGAATTTTCTCGCTCTCATCATTATTTCGCACCCAGCCCTCGTCACTAATCTCTGATCTTAGACATACACGCTTCTCTCCTAAGACTTCTATCCATCCTAGTGCTTTTAAAGTCTCCAGATCGCGTGCACATTGATACGAATACGCACCATACTTGTACGGGACAAAGCCGTAATGCTTGGATTGCGTCTCCTTACAATACAGTAGCAATAGTTTCTGTAGATCCATTTTCGAGAGTCCAGCATCGCCAGAGGAACACCTTGTTTCCGCTTCCAAGAAAAAAAGAACTACTCGTTGGCGGAGATATGCGGGCTGTTTCTTGAAGCTATGTATCTTCATATACCTGTTTTACCCTTTAGACCAACATCCGTACCGACTGCATATCGGTATCGAGGACTTCATTCAATGACGTTCATGGGGAAATCGCTGCTCATATCTCTTTAAGAATCACGTATTCATTATTTGTATAGGGAAGGCTTCGTTAAAACAGCAATAAATAGAGGCATCCAGCTGGGTAGATCGGCACATAAACCCATTTAAAAATTTCCAAAGTCGCGGAAGTACGCCCATTCACATCTTTCATGGATTATCGCTGGAATAAACTCCATGTGCGGCCTCGCCGATTCAAATCTTTCCCCAAGAATTCCTGTACGTTTTTCAGATTAAGAACGGTTCGCCCGCCGCTACTTGCATCTTCGTCCACTAGCGTTGACGGCACGTCTACCCAGTCGAAATTTCTGCGGCCAAACGCATCTTGCTGCTCCCAAACAATAATTTGGTTCTTTTCGATCAGCCACCCGTCCGCAGCTTCAGATTCGGATTTCCTTCGTCTTGTATCTCGCAATAAATGGGTAAGCTTGGCCTTGATTCGGTCATAGCGATGTTCCGCGTATTCCAACCAGGAAACAGCCTTGCACCAATTATGGGACATATTAAGTTGCCACTAACAAACGCACCGTGGGTATCTCGGTCCTTGCCGCAGCAACGGGCGGCGCAGCGGCACCATCGCACGCACCACCCTATCGTCTAGCGGCCTAGCCGTCCCCGTCCTCAACGTCCATCCTTCCCGTCCCCGGGACGAACCCCGCACGCCCCGACATCGAGCAGGAGCACATCATCCGCACTTTGGGAGCCCCGATGGGACGATTACCCGTCGTACATCTCCTAAATCAACATGATCCCCTGAGTGGCGGATACCATCAAGTGACTTAAACCCGTCGTAAAATGGGGTTTTCCCGCAGACACTAACTATCTCAATAAGACTGTACTCCGTGTTTCAACAACAATCTTGGCAGTATATCGTCTAGATTCTGCACCTCTTTATCGTGCAATTCAATCAGATTGAACCCGTACTTCTCGTAGATAGCCTTTTTCTTTTCCTTTCTGGAAAGGTATTCACTGTTCGTTTCCACAGTCCCCAGTATTCAATGTACACCTTCCCCGTAGGTATGTAGAAATCAGAATATAATTCTTCCTCTATAGGCAACTTGCGCTCATACGCATGTACGATTTCAGCCATATATAACCAGTTGTCAATAAGCATTTCTGCCTTTGACCTGACCATATGACCGTCAGTGCTTCGGTGTGTGGCTTTGAATTTGTCCCTGAAACTATTTTCTGCCTGATTCGTCTTCTGAACCGAATCGGCTACCTCAGTAGTACCTTTGATATTGTGGATTGTTTCCTTCAGCACGTTTGATTCTATAATATCCACCGGCCAGCCCACATAGGGCACACCTGACTGGTAGCTTTCCATCTGTCTGCCGCCCTGTCGCTTACCTTGCTCCGTCAGAATCCAACCCTTCATGTGTTTGTTGATCCAGCCAATCTCTGATAGGATGAAATTTATCCGTTTAGCTGGCAAGTCATACACTTCACCTATTTTCGTGGCTGTAGCGAATTCAGACTTATTTTCTTGGGGCTTTTGCGACGTTGATATATCTATGTTCTTTGGCCATGCGATATATTGTCCATGTTTTGATGACAGCAAAACGCCTCCCTTATCCTTACCGAGATCTGTTAGAACCCAATCGTCATTCTGTCTTGTAATATATCCCACCTTCATTAATCTGGAGAACATTTCTTTGGTAGATATGCCCAATTCTTTTGACAGGACTGTTGTTGAGATTTTTCTGTCTTGTTTACTGGTTAGCACATCAGTTCTCTCCATATTTTGATATCCTAACCAAGTCCCCGTAAAGACAAGGGATTATATACTTGGGTCACCAAAACCTTTTATTAATCTTAAGTATTTATGTGCAATATCCAAGCTAGACCCGCTTCGATTGATTGAAATCGGTACGGCAGTAATACTACGTCAATGTAGGTTTTTGGATAAAGGGATGTTTTGACGCATAAACGCAAAGTTGAAATGCCAATGCTCTCAATGCAGGAAGGGTTTTATATTCTGACCTATTAATTTCCGCATGGTATGGATTTACTTCATTTACGGCGTCGGTCGACTTAATCATATTTTCGATGTCTTTCACGTGAATTTGCGCCCATCCTATAAAACATGTAGTCCCTTTTTTTCGCCATCTCGTCACACAGAGGACATAAGAAACTTAATACTTCTTCCTCTACTCGCCGGACCCCCAGACGATCAAATGATAATCCCGTGCCTATTCGATCGTCCTGAAAAGCATTGACACGGTATTGCAGGACTTGCTCAGACTTGTCAAATATCTTGCTGCCAAATGCCCGACGACCTACGTATTCCTTCGTGCTAATTTCTTTGGGTGGTCGCCACCTTTTATCGTCCGAACGACTCAAAAATCTCCTCAACGTATTTCAGAACATCTAACTTGGCAGAATCCGTACGGCTAAAGACCTGCGACCTAGTATCATCATTTAGATTGGATAAAATTTGGACCTCAGATTCGGAGACAATACCCGTTATCCGATCGTAACCGCGGTAAAAATCAATTACACGTCCACCATAAGCGTCTTCATACTCAGTGGGTTGACTAAATGAATGTGGCTGAAGACAAATTGATAAAATTGCAGTATATTCTCTAGACATGGCTTCAAGGTTTCTTTTCGCGTCCGCGTCATAGGTATGTGAAGACTCTAGCTCCACATCTTCATATTCATCTTCGGCGTGGTCAAAAATTTCCAAACTTGTTGATAGTTTGGATAGGAGATCACCCGAAAATCTTTCCTGCAGAACACTAACAGATGGGGATGAATTCATGACTGGATCTCCTTTTTACTACCCATGATCCTTTTAAGTTCCTCTGTAGCAAGAGAATCAAACTGTTGGTGTAACGAACTGTGCGCTTCGCGAAACCACGACTTGATTGTGTGCAAATCGTTCGAAGTACGATCCGATAATTGGGCCTCGCATTGCATTTCCATGATTAGAGCATTTTTGTCATTAACGCGTCCAGGTGCCAGCTTTAATAATCCCAAAGACCCTGGCGGATTAGTGCAGACGAATCTGCTCTCAAGCACATAAGAAACTTCAGACCCACCTTCAATATTTGCGTTCACAAAATCATTACGAAGTGGCATGGGTATACCCAGCATCTTATCAGCAAAAGAGGCATAGTTTTTGAACCCCAACCTCTCTTCATCAAAACCATCCACGTATCGCAATTGGATCTTGGCAACTCGAAACGTTTTTTCGGAAAGTGGATACGAGCTGAATAATCTGTCAATTTGCTGAAACAAGAAAGGTTCAAATGCATTCCAGCCATTGTATGGCGGTACAATGTTCGATGTTAGAATTCCAGGGCCAATTTGGACCAGTGGCCATTCTTGAGGTTCTGTTCTAAGCCGCAGTCTAGGTTTATTAGGTGATAACTCTAATGGAACTAGATTGGGGATTAGCACTTCTTCATTACACAATCCCTTGGATTTTGCATCGGTCAGAAAAGTGTCTCTAAATAGGTCATAGAATGGATCTATTCTTGCATTTGGCACACTTTCGATTGCTTTAAGAGCCCAATGAATTTCCGCGATCACTTCAATGAGAGGTACGTTTTCATAAAGGTAGTCTTGGGTATTGGAATGCATTATGGAAAGAGGTTTCTCAGGGACTTGCCATCATAATATGTGCAAACTATCCGAATTGGCCCACTACCAGTTAGTATTAGAAGAGTTTAGGCTCTTTGAATTATATTGGATCGTTGCTGATCCGATTCTAAATAAATAGATTCTCCTAAAAGTCGAATTGATTTTTTCAGTAGACAACTGGGTAATTTCGACTGCGATCCTCAATACACCATATTAGACACCTCTATAAAATCGGATATTTGCTCTTCGGTCGCTGGTTGAAGTCGATTTGACGGTCTACCACGCGCATGCAAGAAAGGATTCCAGATGTTGTGTACGTTTTTCACCACTTTTCTCGTATTTCCGACGCGTTGTGGCCCCAGTATGGTCTTAGGCGCAAACTGTTGCCGATCGGAAGAACGCGAACCGGCGCATGTCGTAGCACAGATTCATCTTGGTGGCTGTTCCCAATGTATCGCATGTGGTGGACTGCTTTCTGACGATACACCAAAGAGCGTGGGCGATAGACTTTGCAATGAATGCAGCATGGTAGTCCCGCCTGCGCGGATCGTCTTCCAGAACCTGTGAAAGCCAGACGCGGCTCCCCACACCCGCCTGTCCGTTGGACCTGCTCCCACACCTCGCACAAGTACTATCGACCACATGTGCTAAAGCCTCCAGCGGATCGTTCGCCGCCGATAAATGATACCAATGATCTGGGAAGCCAAACAGGTTCATGGCACTCCTACTGTACCCTCTGCTTTTACTTATTAGAAACCATCTATCAGACTAAGACAGCGTAGGTAAATAGAGGTTCCCAAGTGTATGGTTTTGAATGATATGAGGATTGCTGGCTTCTCTTTCCTGCGAGTAAATAGAGATGTTCGCATTTACATCTTTTATGGATCAATGCTGGAATAAATTCCATATACGGTTTCGTCGATTTAAATCTTTCCCCAAGAATTCTTGTACGTTTTTCAGATTAACCCTTATTTCTCATAATGGATGGCTTGGGTGCGATGTATGTGCGTGTAAGTTGTTGATACCACGAAGTTGGTTGGGCTTTGCCGGGGGGAAGGGGATGGTAGCGGGGTGCGTTCGGACGGATGGGTGCGTTGGATGGCGAAAGGGGTGCGTTCGGGTCGGACGGAAGCGGGGCGCGTGCGGTGCTGAGTGCGATGCTGGCGGAAGCGGTGCGGACGTGTAGCATGCGCCTGGGCCCGTTTTGCGGACCGCCACGATCGGCGTGCAAAGCGGCGCATCCCGTGCAAGATGCTGTTGTCGACTGGATGATGAGCCATGCAGGTGAGCATGCGGCGGACGCCCCTATCGCACGCCCTTGGGTCCTGGTCTTGACGAGACCCGAACGCTCCCCGACTGTCGGGAGGTCTCGCCCCCGGTGGCTGCGATGGCATGCGGATGAACGGAAAGGGATCCCGGTCTTTGAGGATGTCGTGTCACCGGTTGATATACGGAAACATATTCGATTTTTTGGGGGTTCTTCAAAAAAACACTACCACGCCCGCCGCCACATCGCTGCTCGACGTGCGCAGTTCCGTCCGCACCGGCCAGCCGTTGCAGAACACCAGCCGCGGCAGGTAGCAGTATTCATGGTAATACCCGTGATAGAACCGGTGCTCCTGCCGGCCGTGCAGTTCCACGTCCGTGGCATCGATGTCCAGCACCAGCCGCTTCGGCATCTGGCCCCGCTCGCCCCACACCAGGTACAGCTCCACGAGCAGCTCGTCGAGCGCATCGAAATCCACGGTGATCTGGCGCGCTTTCGCCGGGTCCCGCCCGTTCGCCGACAGCTCCATCCGGTTCAGCGTGCTTTTGCCGGCCAGCGGCTCGCAGTCCGAACGCGCACACTCCACACGCCCCATGGCCGTGGACAGAGCCCGGTCCCGCCGCAGCCCGTCGTGATCGTTCACATCTTCGTAGCCCAGCGCGAGACCCAAAATCCGCTGCCCCAGCAACGCCACTAGCGGATGCGCCACCTTGGACGGGTCCTTGCAATTGGACACACATAACGATGTGAATTCATTCCTTCTGTTTCATGAGGAGGTAGATTCGCACGGCGGGTTTGAGCAGCACGTATCCCTGCCAGAGTTTGATGTTTCCGGGCAGGGGGTATCTTTTGGAAGGCTGGAATCCAGCGAGTCTTCCAATATTGATCACGGTTTGGCGAATGGTTTGGCGTTCGGGATCCGGAGTTTGATGTTTCCGGGCGTGGGATCCGAGGTCTTCGAGGAGCAGGTTCAGGGTCTCGATTTCTTCCCGGGTCAGCACCCGGATTGCGGGGCGGTCCGGTTCTGCCCGTGCGAGTCGATCGAGGTCGAACACCCGCCAGGCGGTGATGGCGTCGAAGGCCAGGCATTTGCGCAGGTCGTCCGCGTGATCGAGGCGGCGCTCTTCGATGCGGGCACCGCTCTTGAGCACCTTGAAATATTCTTCGATGACCCAGCGTCGGCGATACCGTTCCAGTGCCTGGACGGCCTCTTGGGCATCCTGGAACGGGCGGGTGGACAGCAGCACCCAGTGCAGGGGAGACGTGTCGGCAGGGGGATGGATTTCCGTGGCTGAGACGGCGTGCACGGTCTGTGGCGGGCGTTCCTTGCACCGGCGCGGGGGCAAGAGGTCGGCCCGGAGGCTTCGCACCTCCAGTCGGGCGGTGCGGGCGGCTCGCGCCCGGGCACCGCCCGAGGCAGGAAGATCGAGTTCGAGGATCGAGGACACCGGTTGCGATGCCAGCCGTTCCCACAGGTCTGCCGGAGGATCTTCGGCCTCCGTCCGTGCCGTGCGCTTGGCACCGCGGGAGGAGCGGAACAGCAGTTCCATGTCCAATCCCGCAGCGCGTTCCAGCATCGAGAACATGTCGGCTTCCCGGTCGCACACGGCGATCACGCGAGTATCGGGACAGGACTTGGCCAGTTCCGCGGCACAGTCCAGACCCGCCAACCAGCGTGTGCGCTCCGAGGTCTCCGCTTTCTCCGGCGCCGGCGGCCGGAAGCGGGTATCCATTTCCAGCACGCCCAGCGGTCGCCCCGTCGGCGTGACGGCCAGCGTGAGATGCACGGGCAGACCCTGCACGCCCTTTCCGCCGCCTCCCAATTCCGCCAGCCCCTCGCTGGTCGCCAGCCCCGAATAGTTCAGCATGGTGGTGTCCTGCACCGCCAGCACCACCGGTTCCAGACGGCAGCGATCCACCGTGGACTGGCGATGTGCGTCCAGCACATGCTCCTCCGTGACACGCGAATTCGACAACAAGCGATAGGCTCCTTTCTGCTGTGCCGGGGCGGCAAACACCTGCGGCAAGGACAAGCCCGGACGATCGGCCCAGGCGCGCCCCATGTCCACCAGCCGCCGCCGCAGGCGCGCATCGCCCAGCGTGCGTGCGCCATATTCCCGATCGGCCCAGTCCGCCTGTATCGGCCAATGCCGGGATCCGCTCCACATTGGCAGCCGAGCCCCGGATTCCGCGCACAACTCTCGTCGCCAATGCCGCGACAGCGGATGCATCCAGACCGCCTTCGGAGACGTCCGGCGCCCGCCCGGAGGACGACCGGAGGTGCGCCCCGCGCAACGCTGCCAGCCCGCCGCCCGATAGCACGTCCCGGCGCGGGACGGATCCACGTAAGTATACTCCAGAAGCGGTGCCGTTCCACGCGCTCGCCGCCACTCCGCCGCGAGCACCTTCGACGCCTTCGCGAGCACATGGGAAGCCAGGTTCGGTACCCGTACCCCGGGAAGAATCAAAAACCGCGACTGCCGAACCACCGCCTGCAAATGTGCGACCCGCGCGGCTTCCGACCAGCCGATCCAGCGATCCCGACAGGCCTGGTGCCAGCTCGCCGCCGACCATCTCACCCCGCCCAGGCGACCCTGGCGGCTCGAGACAATCCAGCAGTTCAGCGCAGCGCCCGGACTGCGATCCCATCCCCGTGGATGATGCGTGTGCAGCAGGCGACGAAACGCCCCCACGTCCTTCGCCGCCACACGTCGCACCGAGACCTCGCCCAATGCCTCCAGCGCACAGTCCAACGCCAGGTCCGGATAGTCCGAAGCCGGTGCCCGGACCGATGCCACCGGACGCGCCGCCGGCAACGCCACCCCCAGATGCGCCGCCAGTTGCGGCAACGCCTTGCAGGCCGACGCGATGCACCACTCCCCCTGACGATTCCGCCAGTCTTCACGCTCGCAAATCCCCGAGCCAGGGACCACCGAGTCGCCGACGGATCCCTCGACTTCTCCTTGAACCAAGCCAGCGAAGCCTCGCCAAAATGTCTCAGACCCAATTGCATGCAAATATAGTAAACATCACCCCCTCTACTTGTCAAGTATGTCCAATTGCAAGGGACGGGTCCCGGTGGTCCGTGAAACATGCCGAGGCGCGCTCGAACAGCCGGACCTGCTCGGCCAGCATCATCAGCAGTACCGATCCCCCGTTGGAACTCAGATCGCCTCCACTGCAGTCCACCTCCATCCGCCCCGGACGGACCCCTTTCGCCATCCGACGCACCAACCGGTCCGCGCCGCGCTTTTGCTTGCTCTTCATCCCGTGCCCTCCTCCATCCGGCCCCATCGGCCGCGTTGCGCCCACCCTTCGGCCAGCGTGGCCGCATATCCCGGACGCCCCTTCCAGAACACCAACCGGAACATGCACAGCACGACCACCAGCGTGTTCAGCACGCGCCGCCGCCGCTGCCAGAGCCGGACCACAGCATCCTCCGGGGCCAAGACGGCTGCCGGCGACCTGCAGGACCCCAATCGACCCCGACCCTTCGGCGTGAACCAGCCCAGATGACTACACAGGGTGGACGCCAACTCATGGCGGCTCAGTGCCGGAAACCGTGCCACCGTCTTCTGAAGGTCCGCCATCCAACGGCGGGTCAGCCGCGTGCCACCCAAGGTGGTCGACTTCACGTTCTCGATTCGGAAATCCATCACGTTGGCACCAGAGACCATCTAACCAAGCGTAGATTGCCATAACCCATGCCAAAACGCAAGTGTTTTTTTGAAGAACCCCCAAAAAATCGAATATGTTTCCGTATATCAACCGGTTACACGACATCCTCAAAGACCGGGATCCCTTTCCGTTCATCCGCATGCCATCGCAGCCACCGGGGGCGAAACCTCCCGACAGTCGGGGACCGTTCGGGCCTCGTCAAGACCAGGACCCAAGGGCGTGCGATAGGGGCGTCCGCCGCATGCTCACCCGCATGGCTCATCATCCAGTCGACAACAGCATCTTGCACGGGATGCGCCGCTTTGCACGCCGGTCGTGGCGGTCCGCAAAACGGGCCCAGGCGCATGCTACAAGTCCGCACCGCTTCCGCCAGCATCGCACCCAGCACCGCACGCGCCCCGCTTCCGTCCGACCCGAACGCACCCCTTTCGCCATCCAACGCACCCATCCGTCCGAACGCACCCCGCTACCATCCCCTTCCCCCCGGCAAAGCCCAACCAACTTCGTGGTATCCACAACTTACACGCACATACATCGCACCCAAGCCATCCATTATGAGAAATAAGGGCTAGGATCTAGGACGTGTCTGAATCGATTCAGTTACTCCAGAAAACGTGGTGCGAGCAAAGACGAATGTCAGTCCGCCAAGAGCATCAAAAAATAGCGATTGAAACTGTTTGTATATTCAGGTACATAAGCCCTATTTTTCAAGCTGTTTTTAGAGTAATAACATGCAAGAAATAGATCAGGTTGGATGGGTCTTCTTGTTACAGGAATCTCGTATCCGTTATCTGACACTCACCGGTATCAAATTTCAAAACCTGTTCGCTGCTATTATGCAGAACGCTTGGCCAAGTGATTTTCAAAAGGTGAAACCCTATGGACGCTATGGCGACTTGAAATGTGATGGATACGTTAGTGAGTCGCAAATGTGTGTTTCAGTGCTATGCACCATCACGGCTGCAGGAGGCGAAGGTTATCGCGAAGATCCAAGAAGACTTTCTTGGGGCGATTAAACATTGGGAAGGGGATTATATACGTGAGTAACCGAAACATTTACAATATAAAAAAAACATAAAAAAGTATAAAAAACGATTGCAAATTACAGTATTTTCGGTTACTCCGCTTCCATCGACTAGGAATGACCCTCATGTCACATAAAGCCCCCGGAAAAGCCCACCGTACCGGTCTTACGCTGGCGCAGTTATTGCATCTGTTCCCTGATGATCGATCCGCTCAGAAATGGTTTGAGAAACAGCGTTGGGGTGATGAACCTTATTGTTCTCATTGCGGTTCTTTCAATGTTCGGCTAGATGAATCTCATCCAACTATTGAGTCATCGTTGCCGAGAGAAGGAATGTCGAAAGCACTTTTCAGTGCGTACGAATAGCATCTTAGCTAATACCAAACTTTGGGTATCAGCAATGGATCATAACAATCTACCTGCTTATTACTACCAGTCTAAAGGATGTATCTAGTATGAAATTGCACCGTGATTTAGGCATTACTCAAAAGTCAGCATGGCATTTAGCACATCGTCTACGTAAAGCATGGGACGATAGCGAGCAATCATTAACACTATTTTCTGGTCCTGTAGAAGTTGATGAATCTTATTTTGGTGGGAAGCGTAAAAGTATGTCGAATGCTAAGCGTAAAGAACTTTCAGGAAGCGGACGCGGTACAGTTGGTAAGACTGCCGTAGTCGGGATCAAAGATCGTGAAACCAATAAGGTTCGCGCTAAAGTTACTCAATATACGACACGTGAAGCCTTGCAAGGATTCGTTCACGAACCTTCCGAAATAGGTTCAACTGTCTATACAGATGACAGCACATCTTATGACGGGTTGGACAATCATGAGAGTGTAAAACACTCGGTGAGTGAATACGTCAAAGGACAAGCACACACCAATGGAGTAGAGAGTTTCTGGTCGATGTTGAAGCGTGGTTACAATGGAGTTGATCACCACATGAGTCCTGATCATCTTGATCGATATGTCGATGAATTTGCAGGACGTCATAACGTTCGTAATGCAAACACTATAGATCAGATGGCTTACGTCGCTCATGGCTTGCTTGATAAACAGCTTGAATATAAGGAATTGATAGGACAACCAAGTTGATTTGAACGTTGATTTGAAAAGGTAAAAATGATGACTGATTTTCATACGAACGCTCTTATTACTATGTTACTATGGTGATTGTCTGGATTGATGGGAATGCCAATTACAACGTCCTATACTCTACTGAAAATGGTAAGGCGCGATATCGCGCATTTGTTGATACAATGGCAGTGGGATGAGGCAGCGTCCGAAAGGTATGAGCAATATATATCTGCAACAGGACGCATGGCATATAAGGCCATCGAGGGTCTATATTGCGTATTAGGTCCTAGCGGGATGATGGCATACTTAACATATATGGCCGAAAGATTAGAACAAATGAAGCGTCTACTTAAGTCTACTGGTTCCATTTATTATCACTGTGATCCTACAGCTAGTCACTATATTAAAATCATCATGGATGCTATTTTCGGTAGCAAGTGTTTTAGAAATGAGATTATATGGTGCTATAGTAGACCATCTGCACCCAATCAAAGGCAACTTTCTAGAGTACATGATACCATATTATTGTTTTCTAAAGGCAAGGAGTGGATATTTAACCCTGACCCGATCAGACAGCCTTATGCCCAATCTAGTATAAATCGGGAAGGATATTCGGCCAATGCATCTAAAGTAGCTGATAGGTGTAGTACAGCTTGGGAAGTTTCCAGAAAGCTGGATATACGTACCTCCGCTTAAAGGAAATTCGAAGGAACATCTAGGGTATCCGACACAAAAGCCGTTAGCTTTAATAGATAGAATTATTGAGGGAGGTTCCAATGGGAGGGGATATCGTACTTGATCCTTTCTGCGGATGTGGCACATCTATCGAAGCGTCACAGCGTCTAAAGCGTCAATGGATGGGTATAGACATGTCTTCATTTGCTAGTGACTTGATTAAGGATAAACGATTACAAGGTAAGAATATACCAACGTATGGTATCCCCTGCGATTTCCAGTCAGCGAAGAAGTTGGCGCAGGAACGGCCATTTGATTTTGAGTCTTGGGCAGTTATGCGACTTCCCGGATTGATTCCGAATACTAAACAAGTAGCAGATGGGGGCGTGGATGGACGCGCCACGTTGGCAAAGCAGCCACAAAATGATAATTCTCGTTTAGCTTTGGCTCAAATCAAAGGTGGTCATTTCAATATGAGTCAGTTACGTGATTTCATAGGATTTGCAGAACGGGATAGAGCTGCTATAGGTTGCTATGTAACACTTGATCCTATCACATCAAAAAGTCAAAGACGGCGTGCTTACGGAACCTCCATTTATTCGAATCAACATAAGGTTCTTAAAAATCGAGTTTATTATCGTGAACGACTCGTCAAGACAGCATATAAGAGTCATAAATGAGGGGTGTCCAGTCTTTTAGCGATGTAATCCAACCACGCGTCTACTGTACTTTAGGATAGGACATAAATCTATGAGATTGAGATGTAAGAAAACCGTTGTGACACACGGCAAGATCGTGCTAGCCGGTATGTTGCTTGTATCATCGGCTGCAACCGTTGCTGCAGCACATGATTCTCTTAGAGAGGATTGGCAGGCACTAGTCGCTTTGTATCGCAGTACCGATGGGGGCAACTGGACCAATAATGACAACTGGCGGATAGACGGCCCCCCACCCTCTGCGCAAGAGCTGGATTCTTTCTTTGGTGTCACAGTCCGGGGTGACGGTCAGGTAGTTTCCTTGGTTCTGAAGACCAACAACCTGTATGGGAAAATTCCTTCGGAGCTGGGCGACTTGACTGACTTGATCCATTTGGATCTCAGCGACAATGTTTTGGCTGGGAAGATTCCCTCGGAGTTAGGTAACCTGACTGGCTTGACCTTTTTAGGTCTCGACGGCAATAGGTTAACTAGAACGATTCCCTCGGAGCTGGGGAATCTGACCGAGCTTCGGGTACTGATATTATCAGGTAATGAATTGACTGGATCCATACCAACGGAGCTAGGTGCCTTGACCCGGCTTCGGGTACTGATATTATCAGATAATGAATTGACTGGATCCATACCAACGGAGCTGGGGACCCTGACCGGCTTGACCTACTTAAGTCTTTACGACAACAAGCTAACTGGGAAGATCCCCTCGGAGCTGGGCTATCTGGCTCAACTTCAGTCACTGAGACTATCGGATAATGAATTGACTGGGAAGATCCCCTCGGAGCTGGGCTATCTGGCTCAACTTCAGTCGCTGAGACTATCGGATAATGAATTGACTGGGAAGATCCCCTCGGAGCTGGGCTATCTGACCGAGCTTCAGGTACTGGATGCTTACTATAATGAATTAACTGGAGCCATACCGCCGGAGCTGGGCGACCTAGCAAGCTTGACCTATTTAGACCTTAGTGACAATTACTTGACTGGAACGATCCCCTCGGAGCTGGGGGATCTGACCGAGCTTCAGGTACTGAATGTTCGCTATAATGATGATTTAACTGGAGCCATACCGCCGGAGCTGGGCGACCTAGCAAGCTTGACCTATTTAGACCTTAGTGACAATTACTTGACTGGAACGATCCCCTCGGAGCTGGGGGATCTGACCGAGCTTCAGGTACTGAATGTTCGCTATAATGAATTAACTGGAGCCATACCGCCGGAGCTGGGCGACCTAGCAAGCTTGACCTATTTAGACCTTAGTGACAATTACTTGACTGGAACGATCCCCTCGGAGCTGGGGGGTCTGACCGAGCTTCAGGTACTGAATGCTCACTATAATAGATTAACTGGAGCCATACCGCCGGAGCTGGGGGATCTGACCGAGCTTCAGGTACTGGATGTTTACAATAATGAATTAACTGGAGCCATACCGCCGGAGCTGGGGGATCTGACCGAGCTTCAGGTACTGGATGTTTACAATAATGAATTAACTGGAGCCATACCGCCGGAGCTGGGTGACTTAACCAGCTTGACCCTTCTAAATCTCAACAGGAATAGGTTGACTGGGAAGATCCCCTCGGAGCTGGGGGATCTGACCGAGCTTCAGGTACTGGATGTTTACAATAATGAATTAACTGGAGCCATACCGCCGGAGCTAGGTGACTTAACCAGCTTGATCCTTTTAAATCTCAGCAGCAATGGGTTAACTGGAGCGATCCCCAAGGAGCTGGGTAACTTAACAAGCTTGACCGAGTTATATCTCTACAGTGCTAACTTGACCGGAGCGATCCCCAAGGAGCTGGGTAACCTGACTCAGCTTCGGTATATGATTTTATCAAATAATGACTTGACTGGATCCATACCAAGGGAGCTAGGCAACCTATCAAGCTTGCTCCGGTTAAGTCTCGGTGGAAATGGGTTAACTGGAGCGATCCCCAAGGAGCTGGGCAACCTATCAAGCTTGGACTGGTTATTGCTCGAGGACAATGGGTTAACTGGAGCGATCCCCAAGGAGCTGGGCAACCTATCAAGCTTGCGCTTCTTCACTCTCGACGGAAATGGGTTAACTGGAGCGATCCCCAAGGAGCTGGGCAACCTATCAAGCTTGCGCTTCTTCACTCTCGACGGAAATGGGTTAACTGGAGCGATCCCCAAGGAGCTGGGCAACCTATCAAGCTTGGGCTTGTTAACTCTCGGCGGAAATGGGTTAACTGGAGCGATCCCCAAGGAGCTGGGCAACCTATCAAGCTTGGGCGTGTTAACTCTCGGTGGAAATGGGTTAACTGGAGCGATCCCCAAGGAGCTGGGCAACCTATCAAGATTGCTCTGGTTAAGTCTCGGTGGAAATGGGTTAACTGGAACGATTCCTTCGGAGCTGGGCAACCTGATCGGTCTTTCCTTCCTTCATCTCAACCACAATGAACTTAGCGGGGAAATTCCGCCGGAGCTGGGCAACGCGAAGAATGTTATATCTCTTGACCTTGCGTCCAACAATCTGACGGGAACAATCCCTACCGAGCTTTGGGGCATGCGTAACATGAGAGATTTGCGCCTCCGAAACAATAAACTGAGCGGGTCCATTACGTCAGACATTGAGAACATGGAAATTCTCCGGTTACTTGATGTGAGATACAACAACCTCACGGGGCGGCTCCCGGGAGTTATGACAAATTCATATTTTATGAGTACCCTCTACTGGATCCAGTTGAGCGATACTGAAAATGCGCTGTGTGCACCCACGGACGGGGAGTTCCAGGAATGGCTCACGTCTCTTAACGAGGCTGAAGGGCCGAATTGCTTGGCACCCGCACCCGCACCCTACGCAACGCAAGGTATCGGTCAACCGGTCATCCAAAGCACGTCGGCGACGTCATTGTCTGGTCTGGACGACGTGTATACTGCTGAAGAGGACGTTGAAGTCGCCGTCTCCTTACATGAGGGGGTAACAGTTACAGTCAGAGTTAGTCCCATTCTTGAGATAGGTGGTGCTCCAGTTCAGTCTGAATACATGAGCCATCCGGAATCTCCCAAACAATTGTCCCACCTTGTCTTTCGGTACGGGATCAGGAGCGGAAATGTCGACAGAGATAGCATGAGGAAGAAAAAGGCCGATGCGCGGCGGCTCCACTTGCGTGACGACATCATCCGTTCAGAAGAGGCTAGGGCAGTTGCGGTGGGACTGAAAGCTCAGGCGATTGTGAACGCAACCGACCATGTCACTGAGATGGATAGGCGAGCGATGGAGAGAACGGTTTTGGAAGCAGTGCAGATGGATTAGCCACAAGTCCGCGTGCTCAACTCGCCAGAACCACACGTGCAGTTGGACAAGGTTTCTCTCCGATCCGGCGTACGCTCAAAGGAGATCCAAGAGCCCTGCAACGTCGGTGCGTGCGCGCAGTTTGGGATGGTTGGGAAGGCGGGATTTGAACGTGTCCGACGGCTGGTCCGTTATGTCAATGGAGCCATCGTTGCCACTGCTGCGAGCCATCCTCCTAAATAATTGTCGTGTGATACACCACAGTATTACGTAGTAGTGTAAGAAATCTCTACATAACAAGAACGAATGGTACGTTTTTGTGAGACAGTATTGCGGGTGATTTAAGCCGCATTTTGACCCGCTTCACCACCCCGTAGGGCAATGGCATTCGTTTAGTGAACTTTGCCATTCGGTTAAGGATGCGGTCTTGGGTATTGGTTATCCGCTGATTTTTGATGCAGTCAGTTGGCTGTCGTTGCTGGTGCTCCCCTTCTTCGCGGCCACTTGCCGATCGGTTTTCGGGATCGCCGCGCATAGGACCTGCCCGGACGGAGCCGTTGCCGACATCGGACGATCTCGCCGACCACGCGGGCCACGGTTTCCCTGAGGGCGGATGCCTGCTGAAGGAGCAGGCTCTCGATGTTGGCCGCCACCACCGCCAGTCCGTGCTTGAAGTTCGTCCGCATCAGCGGCTTGCCGTCGTTCGGCAGACTCCCGTTCATATGATCCTCGCCATGGTTGGAGAACGGCCGGGTCATGGCGATCAGGGTGAAGCAGGCATACCGTTCCCGTTGCACGCCTCGCTCGCTTGGCCCATGAAAGTCTTCAACCTCCATCAGTCGTTTGGAGACCTTGTACAGTTCCTCGATGCCCCATCTCGCAGGATACGGAGGTTGTGTATAAATTTGTCTGCAAAAACGAAAAACGGACTGTAACGACAGACGCATGGTTAGAATCTGATGTTCTATCGGGAATGTGGAGATGCCTGGACGCACATAAGGGGCGTCCAGGCGCGAATCATTCATGACACAATTTATCGAAAAGGAGCAAGAAATGATTCGGAAAGATTATACGCACAATGCCACGAAGCAGTCGGCATGCGATCCATCTGGCGGACGATGAGGAGTTTGTGAGGCGGCGGGTGCAGGAGACGCTCAACGAGGTGCTGGAGAGTGAGATGACGGAGTTTCTGGGAGGCGGGCAAGATCGAGCGGACGCGGACGCGTCAGGGCTACCGTTCCGGATACTACCGGCGCGGGTCTGACGATGAAGGTGGGCGAGATCGAACTGAGAGTTCCGCAGGAACGCAGCGGCCAGTTCAGCACGCGGGTGTTCGAGTGCTATCAGCGTTCGGAGAAGGCCCTGGTGGCGGTGCTGTCGGAGATGTATGTGCAGGGGGTCTCGACGCGTCTGGTGAGCCGACTGGCGGAGGGTCTGTGCGGTCACGAGTTTTCGCCGGCGACGATCTCGGCCATGGTGTCGAAGCTGGACGCGTCCCTGAAGGCGTTTGCGGAACGCGAGCTGGAGGAGGTGTATCCGTATGTGCTGCTGGATGCCCGGTATGAGAAGGTGCGTGAGGAGGGCTCGGTGCGTTCCCGGGCAGTGCAGATTGCCATCGGGATTGACGGCGAGGGTCGGCGTCAGGTGCTGGCGGCGGAAGTGGCGAACCGGGAAAGCGAGGGGTCGTGGACAGAATTCCTGTCGCATCTGAAGGAACGTGGCCTGCGGGGAGTCGAGTATGTGGTCTCGGACAGTCATGAGGGATTGAAGCATGCGATCTCGAAAGTGTTGCCGACCGCGTTGTGGCAACGGTGCTGCGTCCATTTTCTGCGCAATGCCAGGGACAAGCTGTCCCGGAGTGCTGATCCCGCGTGTCTGGAGGGTTTGAAACGGTTGTGGGGCTGTGAGCATGTCGGGGAGGCTCGTGAGGCACTGGGTGCCTGGGTAGCCCGTTGGGGCGATGAGAAAGGGTTTGGCAGGCTAGTGGAATGGGTCGAGGATCATGTCGAGGAGACGCTGACGGTGTATCGGCTGCCTAGGGAACATCGCCTGCGGATGAAGTCCACGAACATGCTGGAGCGGTACAACGAGGAGCTCCGTCGGCGCACGCGTGTCGTCAGGATCTTCCCGAACGCGGAGTCCTGTCTGCGTCTGATCTTGGCACTTGCGGCGGAGACCCATGAGCGGTGGCTGACGGGGCAGCGTTATCTATATGGCCGGATCGGCGTGGTTCGCGCATCCGAACCGGAATCCGAGACATGGCAGGAGGCGGCATGAAACGCCCGAAAATTTCGCGCCGAGCGGAGACCCGCCCATATGGGCGGGTCTCCGCTCCCACCAGAAATTGCAGAAGATTCTTGACACAACTATCTTTGGCCTTATACCTTGATATACCTTGATCGAGGGGTTACGTCGCCTAGCACTGGAACGCACGATGCTCGCCACGACCGGTCCGAACCGCATCCGCCTGACCTTGCTACGGATCGGGGCGGTGGTGCAAGACTTGGGAGCCATGCCCGTGGTGCCGCCCCGAACGACGCGCCTGCGACAGCCCAGCTGTATGCCGCCACCAACGAAGTGGAACGACTATTCTACAGGATCAAGCGGTACCGCTGCTTGGAGACGCGTTACGATAAACTCGGCGTAGTGTTCACCGGGTTCATTTATCTAGCTCTGATATGCGAAATGATCAGGAACTTAGTGTAAATACGCCCTAACCTTCAACACCTCCGGCAATGCATGGCTGGAGACCCTACTCTACAATGCCACTAATTCCTTGACCCGAATTAGTGGCATTGCTTCGGTCGTACGCTCAATCCCCACACTACAGATCAAGAGTATTGCTGGCGTACCTTCCCGTTACCGAATCGACGGTTATGTCGGCGGCCAATCGATACTCAGCACCTCCGGCGGGTCGATACGAGCACAACTTCTCCTCGACTTCCGTTCCCGCGATATCCTCCCATGGAGCGTCCACGTCCCCACGTTCCTGCCATCTCGAGCTCACGATCGAATAACTCACGTTCTCGAACGTGGCTTTCCGGAAGGAAATGCAGTCGCCGCCCGAGGCATGGAAGGCCCCAAATTGAACCGTGTCAAACCCCACTTCGAACGGATCGAGCCGGAAGCGCGTGGTTTCGTCTACCTCCTCAGGTACTTCAATCGTATTACCTACCCGCTCAAAAATATGGATGCCGAGTCTTTCCGGATTCTCCGATGCCATATAGATATGGCCTCCATCAGGGCTGGATTCCACGACCGCCGGCACAGTCTGTGGCAGTACGCCGTTATGCCGATTCCGATAACCTGCTACAGCTACATCCGTTATTTCAATCCTTCTCGCACGATCGTGGTATTCCATTGCAAAGTAGCTCGAATCGCAGAAAAATTCGACGACGTATCTTCCGTTCCTGAAATCCGCAGCCTTGCACTGGTAGTATCCAACATCGTAACTGTCTTCGTCATCAAATTTCCGCACCACTACTGGATCTTCCGGGTTCGTCAGATCAAAGACCGTGATAGTATGCGGGCTATCTCTATTCTCCAACGCAAACAAATACTTACCATCATCGCTAACGGAAATCGCATGCAGATAGTTCAAATTAGAGCGAGGCTCGATTAGAGTAAGCTCCGAGGTTTCCAGATCCCTCTTGAATACAATCAGCGAATCTCGATTGGCTCCATAAAGATATCCGCTCCGGGGCGACAGGACCACGTCAACCAACGCCAGGTCTTCGGAAACAAAAGACTCCAGATACCTGAGATTACCCGTCGTCTCAATGCTGAAAAGATCCACGCCGGCCTCATGGACACGGTACAACAGCTGCTCGTCGGGACGAGAGGCATCGATCAGCACGTCAACCGTCCCTGAGCAGTTCTCCTTTTCCACCCCCGCCGAATAACGTCTTCCTTCCTTCAACCGCAGATTGGCGTAATCTTCCGGCACCATCTCCCGCCATTCGGCGCAATAAGCCAAGAGGCGCGTGCGATGGGCGTCCCATCCCAAAAAATGCTGAGGCGAATTATAATCGTGCGAAGCCACAAGCGTCAAAGTACCCGTCTTGACGTCGCGCTCGTACACTACCACCGCATGGTCGGTTGCCACGTACAGGGCATCGCCCCTGGTGTTGAACGACATGTCGACAATTTCCGAAAACGACACCGGAAAGCCTTGCATGTCCATGCCGCTATTGGGCACGTAACCGAGGTACTTGATCCATACGGGAGCTTCGGTTTCCCGCCAATGCAGTTCGTATTCTCTATCCGTGAGCGCACGTGAATTAAATCCATACGCTATACGTAGAACATACTTAGAACCCACCTCCGCATAAAACTTTACATGTGTCTGCTGATCACCGTATCCAAAATTACGATAGGATATCGCCACCGTTTGCAGGGAGTTCAATCCCCCGTCCCCCACGGCCTGATAAATGGCCAAGCTTGTGTAACGCGAATCAATTTCAGGAATGAAAAATTCGTACCATCCCGATTCGGTCGCCTCATACGTGTACCAGATCGAATCCGAAGTCGTATCGGAGTCCGAAGTCGTGGCTTGCTCGTCGGCATCACGCGTGGACCATCTAGTGCTGAACGTCACATTGCCTGCCATGCCGTTAAGCGCAATGGCGTCGTCAAAGTCGTCGTTCTCCGGCGTGGGTCCCCAACTCAAAACGTCTCTATAGAGGGGAAATTTACGATCCGGTTCAACTTCGATATCGCGAGTCGGAAAGCCGACGGAAATCATGTAGTGCTGGCCTTTCTCCATCGGAACGACAAACTCCATCAAATCATTCGCTTCGGAGGACGTAGCCGTGGATCCCACAAAGTCCAGATCATCCAGCGAGTCTCCCGCGAAGATCGCCACGCGGTAATGCGCGGCACCCGTATAGATCGGATCTTGGATCCCCCACGTAAACCGCCTCGTCTCGGGCACCGTCCAGTGATACCACCTAGTGAATGTTCCCGTCTCCTCCGGCTCACGAGGCTCAACTGTCAAAATGGGAAGAGAACCCTCGCGATCGTAATGAATGTTCTGGGAACCTGTAATCCCATCGCCGAGAGACACCGCATCGCCATGATTGTCGTTGGTGACTCCGCTGCTGTTTTCCAAGTCTTCCAGATCCACTGTTTTCCAGACCAAATCAAATGCACCCGGAATAGTTCCAGCTTCAGGAGGTGCAGACCCAACGGATATATAGTACGTCTGCCCTCGGGCGGCCTGAACCACGGCCGGAAATCGACGTGAGTTCTCAATGTTCCTAAAATCGCTGACTATGCGAAACGACGGGGCGTCCTCGCCCGTGTATATTAGAACGTGATGTTTCGTTTGTTTCTCCGGATCACCGCTTCTTATGGTATCGAACGACCACGCCCCGTCCGACGATGCCGTCCAGCGGTACCACACCGTCGCCGTGATCCCCCAGGGCCATTCGCCGTATTCCAAAGTGGCCCCTCTGTTATTCCCTGCAACGCTGCCTCCTGACCCCTCCAGAACGGTGGCGTGCCGCCATCCGTCGTTGATCGGACGCTCCAGCTTGTCCCACGTCATGGTCACTGGAATGGACGATCTGTAATCTGAGACGCGCAAGTAATACGTCTCATTCTCTATGGCTTTGAAGAACAGTCTGGCCCCATCGTCGCGATTAACCTTCTGCAAGCGAGTAAGCGAGTGACTACCTCCGTCTCCACTTCCCTGAAACGCGTCAATGAAAGTCAGCGGCGAGTCCTCCAGGTCAGCCGGCTGCTCGATTAGAAACACCGCGAATTGCGTCTCGGACGGAGTCCAAGTGTACCAAATGGAACCCCGAGGCCGCGGCGGGTCGTACCCAATCCGATTGGTGTCCATTATAAATTCGGACTCGCCCGCTTCCGAAGTCGCGAGAGCCAAGTTGATCTGCTCCGATCCCGACGAGCCCTCCAGAACCTTGGCCGTTAAGAAACCATCGTGTACCGGAACCTCCAGCTCCGGCGGCATCGCAGCATCGGAGCCCGAACGACGCAGCAGAACCGAGGCCGTACCCCCGGAACGGGCGTTCCACGCACTGGCGGTCAGCGTGATCCGCGCATTGTCATCGTCCCCAGCATAATAGACGTACAACTTCACTTCCTGCGTCTCGCCCGCCGCCAGCTCGCCCAGATAGATCGTCCTCCCGGCACGGCTGACCAGCGTGCCGTCTTCCCTGCTCACGAGCGCATTGCGATACCACGGTGGGCTGGAGCTAGCGTTCTCTGGATCAAAATCCAATCCGTTGCAGGCCGAACGCCCGTCGGAGGCGCGGCAGTTCACGTGCAGATCCACGCCCTTGGCCACGTAGCCGTCCACCGTCACCGTCGCCACCACCTCATGGATCCCTTTGCCCTCTAGAACCGTCTTGTCCACCGACAGATCGATCTCGGGGGCCACTGGGCCTCGGATAATCTGCCACGCCAGTCCGACCCTCGCCTCGTCCGTATAAACCAAACTGCCGATTGCTTTCACCCGGTAGACGCCTGCCGGCGGGTTCCGAATAATCACCCACTCCACGTTGTCGGTTACCGAAGCCGAACTATGTTCACCGCAGGCCGCGCCCCCGCAATCCGCATGCTCGTCAACCCACAGATCCAGATCGTTCAACACCACGTCCGATACGCTCTCCGCCGGCGGCTCGTCCCACGTCATCACCACGTCCAACCGTTCCGCTCCCTCCGGCACGGTGACGTCCACGTAGCCGTACTCGCCGTCCGTGAGCACCACCGAGGAATGCCCCGTGGTCCAGCCGTCCTCGTTGTCCCGGTTCAACACGCCGACCCGCGCCGATGCGGCACCCATTCCGTACTCTTCTTGGATCACGCCGATGCCGTCGGTGTTGTTCAGGGGAAACCACGCCGGGTTATCCAGCCATACGTCCGGCCGAACGGCACTGGCCATCAGATAAGCACGCATCGCCGCTGGACGGTCCCTCAAATCGGGGGCGGCATCCATCACTAACGCAGCGATACCCGCCATCGCCGGCGACGACATGCTTGTGCCACTCAGAGTTATGTACTCGTCCTTGCTCCCTTGACCCGAAGCCGAATCAACATATATACCAACAGTTGTCACGTTGGGTTTGAGTCTTCCCCGATTTCCCCGACCATGGCTGCTTAAAGGCGATATCGTCCCATCGTCTACGCTAGCTCCCACTGAAAGCGCGTTCTTAGCCCAGGAAAGTTCGTTAATGCCGAGCTCGCCGATATTACCCGCCGCAATCGTGTACAATTGATGAGCGTTCCAGACCACGGAATCTATCTTGCGTACCGTTAAGTCGCGTCCATCCGGCCTGCGGATACCAAGCGATCCCAGACTTATATTGACCACCAGCGGCTTAACCGCAGCTGACTCTTGGCCGTTCTGCATGCAGCTCGAGGTCTCCGCCAGGTAGTCCATACCCTCAATAAGGTCCGTGTTCGTAGCAAAGACGCCCGCAACCACCTTCCCAAAACGGAGGTGACCTACTCCCGGAGCTACTCCCGCATTTTTCGCTTCGGTGTATCCGTTGCCAGTCAGGATCCCTGTGACGTGCGTCCCATGACTGATATAGTCGTACCACAAATCCGCATCTTCGACACCCTGATCGTCCGAGACAAAATTTGCACCGCATACGCTGGACCGATGGGTGCCAATATCTGTATGGCGGATGTTCAGTCCGGTATCCAGCACGCCTACCGGAACGCTGGCACCCGTGACGCCGCTAAACAGACCCCGCTTGCCGCTATAGGTGCGCACGCCGTCCGCACCCATCTCCGACACCGCGGAAGCCAGCAGCGGCTCGATCACCCGCTCCCGCTCAATCGACAGCACGAAGTCAGCGGCGGCGATTACCTCAACGTCGCCGTAGAAGACGTTGGCCGCATACGCACGAGTCGCACGGTCAAACCGGCCGACCTCCGCCCCCCGATCCTCCAGAGCCGCACGCCACCGCCCGTCCCCATCGTTCGACATCAACGTAATATAGACCGGAACCCGATCCCACATCGAGTACTGTGCAGCGTTCGCAGAAAGCTCCTCATCAATGATCTTGCGCTCGCCGGGAAGTACCCCGAGACCCGCAATCCCCGGCAGATCCCCAATCTCGTTCAACGTGCGAACGTCCGCCGGCAGTCGGACTCGAAGCAGGTTCCCCGAAGATCCAAGTACTTCCACCCGCTTCTCCGCCAACCGCAACGCCACGTCGGACGCCCGCGTATGTCCACTCAACTGAATCCAGCCGAACGCCCAGTCCCGCCGCGCCTCTTCCGCAAGGCGTACCACCTCGTAAACCGACCCGGAAGCCCCGAGCCAATTCGCACCGTCTCTGCGCTCCTCGGAAACCGGCTTACGCTCGTCCGCTTTCAAACGACCCTTGATCATGCCGTTCGCAGGGGGTAAGTACGTGTACCCTTCCGGTGCCGTACGATCCCGAGTCGCATCGCCTTCCGCAACGTCCTGTGCAACCTCTATCGGCGCACCCACGGAACGCACCACCGTAGGCACCCGACCACCGCTCTCCATAGCATTCCGCTCCACGGCCCTCCGCAAAGCCACCTCCCGCATATCATCGTCAGAGGCAGAATCCATAACTTCAGATACCGATGAGCGTTCCAATGGCCGATACAGATACAGGCATACCGATACCACGCACAGACACAACGCAGCCCCCAACCCAGATGAAATATGCGGAAACTTCTTGAAAAAATAATAGAATAATGACATAGTTAAGTACAAAATAATTGAAAAGGGGATTACATACGTGAGTAACCGAACAGTTATTATCAGTTTTTTAAAGAATTCTGTTTCGATTTGGTCTCTGGTCTTGGTTTGGCACCTGAAAACAAAGTCTTGGTTAGGGCTTCTGGAGTAGCATTACGTAACTACGTAAATCTTGCGTATGCTTCGATTGACGTTTAGATGGTTGTGATTGTTTCATTATTTATCAAATATCCAATGGTATTTGACTCATAGGTTTCCCAGAATAGGGATCGGTCATGATCGGCATTAGTGGAAATCTGTTGTCAAAATAATCATAAATTGACCATAATTGATGACGTTGGTAGGTATGCGCTTCAATCTTGATTTTTCCGCTGGCAACGATTGCAGTTCTTGCACTTTTTGATGTGATAGGATCAAGTGTTACATAGCAACCTATAGCAGCTCTATCCCGTTCTGCAACTCCTATGAAATCACGTAACTGACTCATATTGAAATGACCACCTTTGATTTGAGCCAAAGCTAAACGAGAATTATCATTTTGTGGCTGCTTTGCCAACGTGGCGCGTCCATCCACGCCCCCATCAATCCAGACAATCACCATAGTAACATAGTAATAAGAGCGTTCGTATGAAAATCAGTCATCATTTTTACCTTTTCAAATCAACGTTCAAATCAACTTGGTTGTCCTATCAATTCCTTATATTCAAGCCGTTTATCAAGCAAGCCATGAGCGACGTAAGCCATCTGATCTATAGTGTTTGCATTACGAACGTTATGACGTCCTGCAAATTCATCGACATATCGATCAAGATGATCAGGACTCATGTGGTGATCAACTCCGTTGTAACCACGCTTCAACATCGACCAGAAACTCTCTACTCCATTGCTGTGTGTTTGTCCTTTGACGTATTCACTCACCGAGTGTTTCACACTCTCATGATTGTCCAACCCGTCATAAGATGTGCTGTCATCTGTTATAGACAGTTGAACCTATTTCGGAAGGTTCCAATACCTGATCAATATCGGGCTGCAAGCCCATGGTACGTATCACGGCGAACGCTTTGATCTCCGCCTTCGGAAATGTCTCGCGAACTCGGGTAGCACAACCAAGCATCGTGTTGCCTTTTGTGACGATGTCATCAACCAAGAGAACTTTGGTCGGTGGTATTAACTCATACGAGACAGCAATTGAATCGTAATGTTTTTTGGCATCTGGGCGTTCGCCGGGTTCTTGATACGCGGACTTTGGTACTGCGCAGACACGCTGCGCATTACACATTATTGAATTAGCCCAACCTTCTTCATGCAATACGTTGCAAATTTTTTCAGGCACCCATGAGGTTGACGTATCTCGACGTAGCGTGCTCCCTGGTACTGGTATGAGAACTACATCGTTGCCAAAGAAATTTGCGAAAGTACCATTTTCGTAAAGTTGACTTACACGACGCGCCATCTTCGTCAAGGAGGGCATGTGTGCACTCTTTACATAATCGCGCAGGCGTCTGGATGACTTTGCGGTATCTGAGGTCCCTCTGGGAGAATATATGTAACAGGCTGCAAACTGGAGTTCAGAAATCAAAGGTATCGGCACCAACCCGATCTGTGTATGCAGGCAGTTCTTTAAGCACGGATGGAAGATTTTGTTGAGCTAACGGCTGTGCGCCGTATTTGATCATTTCTTCCACCCATGACGGACAACTGTTTTCGACGACATTATCCAATATAAACACGTCTCTACCCAGCCTGAGTGCTTCCCAACCCTGATGACGAGTTCCGCTCTTCCCACCCGCTTCCACGATGATAGTGGCATCAGTTAGCAAAGCCATTGTGCGATTGCGCATGGGAAAGTTTTTGGGTGTCACTGGACAACCAATCGCAAACTGTGAAACTACTGCGTAATCGGCCATCAGTTTACGCTGTAATGTCGCATTCTCCGCGGGGTAGAATTTATCGAGCGGTGTACCGATCACAGCCACCGTGTTACCGCTGTATTCGACCGTTGCCCTATGGGCAGCGGTGTCCACACCGGCGGCCAGTCCGCTGACCACAATGATATCCTGATCAACTAGCTCCTTGACAATGGATTGTGTACGCTCGGTTCCGGCTTGACTGACGTTTCTCGTTCCGACCACTGACACACGTTTCCCGCCTCGAAGGAGGTCAGGATTGCCGGCTATATAAAGTTGCTTTGGAGCGTTCTTGCGCTCGGAATCATTCAGTTCATCTAGAAACTCTTCAATGCCAAGAGCGTATTCGTCCATATCGTGATACATATTGTCAGAGGAGCTGCAAGTACAGAAGTTTAACTGTATTGTGCACAAATGGCCCTGTGAAATACCAGTTCGAGATGCTAGCCCAAGTTTAACAATCTAGATTTTCAAGCCCTACAAAACCAATGTTTTTCAGGCAGTTACAAGAGGGTGCGGAATCCTTGTGGCACTACATTTGGGCGGCTTCAGGCCGGGATCGTGGCGTCGACCTCGACGATGGTTCGGGTAATGGGACCGATGCGCTCCGGCAATCCGAGCGCACGGAAGATCTCCGCCTGATCCGGCGTGAGCGCCGCCGACTTGCGGATATGCAGCCATTTGCCGTCGGTTCGCTGAAAGACGCTGGTGGCTCGGATCGCCAGGCCCAGCCTAGTTTTCAGGGTATCCCAGCTGTCGTGAATGCCTTGGGCCTGAAGCCTGCTTCGTATCAGGTGCGGAGCCTGATAAGCGATCACGGAAATGAACAGGTGGCCTTCGGCGCGCCGGGGCTTCTGGTGAAAAATCGGTCGCAGGCCGAGTTCCGACTTGAGGGATCGGAACACCGACTCGATTTCGGTCAGGCGGGTGTAGGTTTTCCAGAGCCAGTCAGCGTCTTGATCCAGGACATTGGTCCGCAGATCGTAGACCCCGGGGGTGGCCAGCATGGAATTTGGCGGCTGGGAGCGTTCCCAAGTCAAGGAGACCGCCTGGCCCTCGGTGCTGGATTCGATGGACACCGTGATGGACACCGTATAGTGGCGCCCGACTTTGGGATACTTGCCCTTGAGCCGGCCAACGCGCTCGCGCAAAGCCTCGGGATCCTTTCGGGCTCCCTTCCGGGAGAGGCCTTCGGCCATGCGCCGCAGTCCGGCTTCCAGCCGCTCGCATTGCCGGGTCACGATGGCGAGTTCTTTCTCGGCCCGGGCTTTCGAGCGGCAATGCACGAAGGCTTCGCGGCCATCGTCCGAGAGCGCGCGGTAGATCTGGATCTCTTGCCGTGGCTCGCGTTCGGGAATCGCCCGCGGCTGTTCGGGATCGAAGTCGCGTTGCCGGCGCCGGCTCCTGGCCAGATAGCGATAGCCCTGTTCGCGCAGCCATTCCAGTCGCTCTTCCGTGCCCGTGCCTCGATCCAGCACGATCAGGGACTGGCGGTCGACCGCGAGATCCTGGAGCATCTTCTCGAGGGTCGCGGGCTCGCTCTGGTTGCCGGCGAACACCTTGGAACGCTGGATCGCTCCCGAGCCATCCAGAACCAGCGCCAGGGTCAGCAGCGGACAGTCGGAGCGCCGTTCCTTGGACTTGCCGCGCCTGGCCTGGTCCTGAGCCTTGGCCTGACCTTCAAAATAGGTGTTGGTCAAGTCATAGAACGTGACTGTCGGCTGCCGGTTGAACAGGGTCATGAGACGCTCGAACAGATGTTCCTCGATGGCGTCGCGATGGCTCATCAACAGATCGGAGGCGCGATAGAGCTGCATCAGGGACTGCCGATCGAAATCCACGTCCAGCAATTCTCCGGCGGCGCTGCGTGTGCGCAGCCAGAGGTGGGTCCGCCGCTCGGAACCGGGCTCCACCAAGCGCATCGCGATGGAGGCCAGGGCGGTCTTCACCAGCCCGGAATGGCCCGAGAGCTCTTGCAGCAGATCCTCCAGTCCCAGTTCCCTCAGTGCCCAGAGGCCGAGAGCCTCGATGCCCGCGGTGCGAACATGAACCTGGTCCAGGCTGTCCTCGTACATCGTGTGAGTAGCGCGCGCTCCGGTTTGGGTAGCGGGCAGTCGTTCCGATGCGGAGCGGGCCAGCAATCGCTGGGCGATGCGATCGGCTTCCCGCTCCAGCTCCGGATCCGGCTCCAGACCCGGATCCAGATCTATTTGCCCGGTCAGCAGGGTTTGCACGCGCTCGACCAGAACAGGCCATTGCTCCTGAGGAATCGGAAAATGGCTGCCAAGGTTGAGCAGGGTTCGCTGGCGCACCCGATCGCCTTCGCGCCGGGACTCCACCAAGCGATAACTGAAGTATCGTTCCGTATCGGATTTCTTTCGTGTGGGCACGCGTCGGATATACATGAGAGCATGATAGGGGATGGGAGCCGGGTGTCAATGCCAAGAAAGTATTTTATGGCACTACAATGAGGCCTTGAAAAACTAACCTATTGAAAAACAAGGAAAAATATGTGAGATGCCATCAAAAAAGCCCCAAATATCGTGTTTTGGACGAACAATTTGTTAAACTTGGGCTGGCGGCGGAGCGCGCCGGCCTCCCCGCGCCCGGATGCTCAGCGATTCGCCGTCCCGCCCGCAAAAAGGCGGGGGAAACACACGCATCCCCGCCCTCCGAAGCCTTTTCAAACTCGCGACGCGACATTCCATGCCCCGTACCCCACGCATCCCGTGAAAAACATCATTTTCGACTTGGTTATGAGAAATCCGGGCTAAGGTCCTTTGCCTTCTTCGTTCTAAAGTTTTTGAATTGCTGTGTTCGAAGGATTTCCTTTTCTACCTGTTCTCTATACCAATCCGCAGTACCTTTGAGATAACGCATAACAACTGATAATGCTTCGACTTCGGACTGAGGTTTATGATGCATTTGGTGCGGAGAGTCATCCAAGTCATATAACCGCTTTATTTCTTCGGTGTATTTTTTTTTTACCAGAGTCGATACGCTCTTATTAAAAGGATCCATGATTAAATTGGCACTAGTAGGCTACCAGTTCTAATAATACGTGTTTATAATAGTGGATTGGAAGGGGTTCTGGGATCAGGAGGGTTCGATGCCGAAGCAATACATGGTGGAGTTAGCTCAGGATGAGCGGGATGAGTTGGAAGCGGTGCTGAAGTCGAGCACGCGTCGTGCGGTGTCGGCGACGAAGCTGCAGCGTGCACGGATTCTGCTGGCCGTGGATCAGGGGGGTGCTGGCCCGGTACTGACGGACATGCAGGTGGTGGATGCGCTGGGGGTGACGGAGCGGACCTGCCAGCACGTGCGTCGGCGTGCGGTGGAGCAGGGTCCGATGAAGGCTCTGGAGCGTAGGCCTCGGCCGTTGCCTCCGGTGCCGAAGAAGCTGGACGGGAGAAGGAAGCGCGTCTGGTTCAGGTGGCCTGTTCGGTTCCACCGGAAGGCCGCGTTCGGTGGACCGTTAAGTTGCTGGCGGAAGAGCTGGTGCGGCTTGAAGTGGTCGAAACGATTTGCGGGGAGACCGTGCGGCAGGCGTTAAAAAAACGAATTAAAACCGTGGCGGCGAGAAATGTGGTGCATTCCGAAGCAGCAAAGCCACCATTTCGTGGCCGGCATGGAGCGGGTGCTCAAGGTATACCAACGGCCCTACGACTCGCGGCATCCGGTGGTGTGCATGGACGAGATGAGCAAGCAGCTCGTGGCGGAAGTCCGCGAGAAGTTGCCGGTACGCCCCGGGTCGCCGGAGAAGTACGACGCCCACTACCTCCGCCGGGGAGAATGCACGGTGTGGATGTTCGGCGAGCCGCTGTCCGGCTGGCGGAGAGTGGCTGTCACCAAACGGCGCACGACGTTCACCAAACGGCGCACGACGTTGGATTGGGCGGAGCAAGTGCGCGCACTGGCGAATCTGCCGCGTTCCCGGGATGCGGAAAGCATCACGCTGGTGTGCGACAACTTGAACACCCACAGCGGTGACTCGTTCTACGCCGCGTTCCCGGCGGCCGAAGCCAGTCGGTTGAACGACCGCATCCACTGGGTGCACACGCCGAAACACGGGAGCTGGCTGAACGTTGCGGAACTGGAGTTCAGTGCGTTGCACCGCCAGTGCCTGGATCGCCGGATCGAGAGCAGGGCTTTGGTCACGTCGGAAACGGCGGCCTGGGCCAAGGAGCGCAATCGCGAACAGACCGGGGTCGACTGGCAGCTCAGCGTCGACGACGCGCGCACCAAACTGAAGCATCTATACCCGAAAATTAAAACCAGTTAAACTACTAGTGGAAAACTGAGCAACCCAAATTTTCGCAGCTTGAGCATGAGCTTGAGGAGGCTTACCTGTTTGAGCGATAATCATTGCAATGGCTGCGTTATATTGCCCATAGTACCAAGACAAAATAGCCATGCGAGAAAAATCGGAGTTTGTCTCAGCACCCAAACTATCACAAACTATCACTTGCTTCAATCAAAGTTTTGAGTGCAGAAGTATTGTGTATAGCAAAGAACATTTGCTCAAAAATACTATTTTTCTCTGACGCACTTAACGTTCTATGCTTCATGCATGCTTGGTCGTAGAACTCCAAAGCTGATTTGTAATTGATGTCTTTAGATTTAACCAGTATAGATAATGCTGTAATCCAGTTTGTAAGTGACCTCAGAGAATATTCGGGGCTAGATTTCCCCTGAGGATCAGAAATAGTGCCACCCTTAAATGATCCTGCTAAGAACGTTCTTACTATGAGTGTTCACTGACATCGCTCCAATGCTGTCCAATGAAATACCAATACAGTTGACCGTGAATCCACGTGAATCGATAGAGGCCCGACTTCAACAAGTCGTCAAATGTCAGTAGGGGAATGGTAGGTGATTCCTATTTTGCTAAAACCCTTTTGATATCTTCTCTCAAGTCGACTATTGGTAGATCACAGTTTTCAGGAATGACACCAAAAGGAGGAAATCGTTTACGTTTGGGATACAATAAATCGTAACGTCCTTGAGAATCGGGACCCCATAGGATTTCCAACGTATCTTTTTGATTTTTCCACTCATTCATATTCATTCTAGTGGGTAACCACTTGAGGTACGTATTCCTACGCTCTCCTCGCATTCTTCTACTTAGAGTAGTATATTGAGACGGTTCGAAACAACCGTTGATTGCGTGTTCGATGATTCGAATACATCCGAATACCACTTCGTGCATGTACTCAATGCTGACGGTGGACATCTCAGGACTTTGCTGCTCTGCAATGAGAAAATACCGCCAATCAAAAGAACCTATGTAATTTCCATGTTGATTTTGCCTCCGTCAAGATTTGTAAGGAATACACGGAGATTTTCGAATGGAAATAAACCGAGTCTGTTGTTATTACTAGATTTAAAGTCGGTGTAGTATTTGGAAAGAACTTTCTTATCACCATCGTCCATCCTCTCGAACAGTTTAGATAGTGAATGTGTTGTTGGCACTAGATTTAAAGTCGGTGTAGTATTTGGAAAGAACTTTCTTATCACCATCGTCCATCCTCTCGAACAGTTTAGATAGTGAATGTGTTGTTGGCACTTGTTGATCGCCTCGAATATACAGAAGTGCCTTGAACGAATTCTCAAGAAGAAAATAACCTGTGACCACATACGCCCAAGCTTGAGCACGTTCATGTTCGAATACATATGTCAGGAATCACAGGACATTTTTGATATTTCTTTTTTTCCATTTTCAAGGCGGTATCCAACCACTCACACACCAGTGAAGGTTCTTTGAACTGGATTGCTTTGTTTGTCATGACCGACATTTTAATTTATATGTATTTATATATAAATGGGCTGAGAGTTAATCTACCACTGAGTGAAAGTATCGATTTTGTCACTTGGACATCTCTATCTATTGCCTTCTTGGTGAACCATTTTCGATATAACTATACGATTTTTATAATGTAAAAGATTGTGTGCTGCGAGTAAATAGAGATACCCAATTTATCTTAAGATGACGATGATAAAGTTCGACAAATTCGTCATAAATAATCGATATGAGGTTTATCGAGCCAAGAACCCAGCAGAAGTGCCATTACCCCCTTGCGAGAACACACAAACTCAAGCATTTCGTATTGTTCGCGACTTGGAAACGCTCAAGCTCCATCGGATTGCAGTCATATTGGTGGACTTCCGCCCCTATTGTAGCGTCCAAGATTACAAGTGTCGTTAAATTCTCAGAATCTCAATTTGCATTTGATAAAACGAATAGCATCCTTTTGTCATCGCCCAAGCGTTTTCGGTGTCAGAGTTGGGAGCCCCCTATCGGAGATAAAGACGAGGGTTTACAAACGGTGGACATGACCGACTATATCAACCAAACGATGTATGACAAATGTAACAACGCATTTCAAAAATTCAAAGCAACCTCCAAGTGGGATTCGTATGCAGAACCCTTGATTTACAGTACCGTGATCAAACCATTCAATAATGCTGGCTGGCAGAGACTAAAAAAAGAATTCCGGGAGAAAGATGCCATTATGGAGATTAAAGACCCAGACGCATTTGCGCTACAGTGAGGAATGGACTTTGCGTTGGGTGCGGATCTCAGGAAGGCTGTCGCACTGTCGCCGAGACGTGCATCACTACGTCCACGCGCAATACCTGGAGAATTGGATGGTGAATCCGACATGGACAGAATCATACGGGTGTGTCATGGACCAGTGCACTATGAAGATCAGGTTCCCGTCATACCCAAAACAGTAAGTGATTTTGCATCTCTGCATGCTCTGAGAGGTATTTTTACGAAATCCACCGCGTATGCAAGATCGGGCGAGTATCGCTTCGCAGTGTACACAGTTGGGAGTTTTACGATTAAAAAGTTGCTGGTCCCGATTTCCGATGAACTCAAAGCCTTAACCATGAAACTTGACTATCAAAATTTGTGAAACAGACTTCCTATGATACGTCGATACGTTTGAGCCGAAATAGGAGGTAAACATCACTGAAGTACAACGAGAAATTAGTAAATTGGAAGGTGAGCTTGCCGAAATACGAAAGTGTATGGTTGGGCATTTGAGAAAACTTGGAATAGATGTCTGAAGGGGAGCTGATTCTCTACACGACAGAAGACGGAGACGTACAGCTCCAACTTCGTGCATTTGAAGGAACCGTCCTGGCTGTCTCAGGCAGAAATGGTGTTGCTGTTCCAGACAACCCCGCAGGCGATTACACAACACTTACGCACGATTTACCAAGAGGACGAGTTGTCGGAAAAGTCAACTTGTAAGGATTTCTTACAAGTTCGAATGGAAGGTGCTTGAGAAGTTAGACGTACGGTCAAGATGCACAATCTAAAAGCGATCATCGCTGTTGGCTATCGAGTACGTTGGTTGAGGAATCCAGTTTCGAAAATGGGCGACGATCGCGCTTGACGAGCACGAGAGTTTTTCAAAGTCGTACAGAACAAAATGGAATAGACAGTGACCGGTAAGACGGCTGCGGCTTCTGCTGGAGGAGGGCTGTTGCCGTATTGCGCCCGAAAATTTGGGCAAACTGCCCATTCCATTCCGAAAAACACGCAGTGAACAAGACGAAATAGCCAAGAAACACCACAGTCGCAAGCTGCTCGGCCAAAACTGGATTGTATAAGATCTTTTGAACACTAACGGAAGTAACGATGTGTGGGCGAGAAGGAGTCATAGGATCTGACAAATGAAAACATGTTGCCTTCATTTCAATGCTTTGTAAATCGGAGCAAAGTGGATGAACGAAGCAAACACGGCATTCAATGTGATATAGAGGTGCGTTGGAAACCTTTGACGTGCTGAAGGTAGAATGACCCAACCGCCAGAATACAAGCTGTTTGATCGCTGGGCGAGTACGAAAATTAGTGTGGCCACCAAAGTTAATGGTGGACCCCCTACGTTTGTCACTTACGGGCGTGTCAGAATATTCGGAGCCGTAATGTCACGAAATAAATTACCTGTAATAGCCAAAGGTCCCGTTATCATAGCGACTGCTGACTGTTATGATTAATGCTATGGTTCCATGGCCAACCGTATTTACTATAGAGGATGTTCGTTGTTTCCACGGCGAGCATCGTGGTCAGCTGCGTCCTATAACGTTGTTAGTTGGTGAAAACAGCACCGGTAAAAGCACATTTCTGGGATGTTATTCTGTCATTCATAGGCTATTCTCGCATTGGCAGCCTACTCGTCAGCTGTCTCTTTTCGATGTTGAACCGGATTTTAATGAAGATCCATTTACTATGGGGTCTTTTCGTGAAATCGTTCGGACAAGACGTGGACCTACGGGACTAATCCATGAATTTAAACTCGGTATCGGATTTGAGCAGGATTCTCAGTCGGTAAAAAGGATATACGTCGGCTTTCGAGAGGAAGGAACACAGCCGACCATTGCATCCATTCGGTATGAGTGCAACGATTCGTACGTTGAGCTTCAAAGATCTGGCAAGGACAATATCCACTTATCTACCCCTGACAAGCAAGTGGTACTGCACTATCCGGGGAAACTGACACTGTCATTCCTAGCCTTTTTAGATCTCCGTAGTAGCAAGATCAGTGATAGCCCAAGCTTGACGCCTGATGTCATCAACTATATCCAGCGTTTTATGGCCAATTGGCCAAGCAAGGAACTTTCCATAGGGAGTTTATTGGGATTAAAACTTACTTCTGTAGCCCCTCTGCGCTCAAGACCTAAACGAACCTATGACCCGGTTCGAGAAATAAGTTCACCAGAGGGTGAACATGTTCCGATGCTCATGATGCGACTTAGCCGGAGTGACGAAGGACGGTGGGGGAAACTTCATGATGGCCTAGTAACATTCGGTACCGATTCTGGAATGTTCTCTGACATCAAGGTGAAAACCCACGGAAGGCAGATGAGCGACCCCTTTCAGTTGCAAGTCAAGGTCCGATCAGGCAATTTTGCAAACATTATGGATGTTGGCTACGGTGTCAGTCAGAGTCTGCCGATCCTAGTCGATATCATGGATGCTCGGGATCAAACGTTTATCATGCAGCAACCCGAAGTTCACCTGCACCCGCGTGGTCAAGCTGAACTTGCAAGCCTCTTCGTTGCTTCAGCAGTGCAAAAACGAGGAGGCAATCGCTTTCTGATTGAGACACATAGCGACTACATCATAGATCGTGTACGCATAAGTGTCCGACAAGGCCGTTTGCCTGCTAAAGATGTCTCCATCCTCTACTTCGAACCCACAGGAAACGAGGTGCGTGTGCACAATATAACGCTGGATGAGTATGGCAATCTGCAGCATGCACCCACTGGCTATCGCGAGTTCTTTGCGAAAGAAACTGATCGCCTTCTCGGTTTTGGCGATTAAACCCCTGTAGAAGCTAGTGTTTGTCTCGTGTGTATTATTATCGATACAAATAAACTAGATAACTTCCTTGCTGATCCTGCCGACTCAGATAGTCGGCCAATACATAATTGGATTAATCGCGGCAAGGGTAGAGTTGTGTACTCAACTGGGCACAAATTCGCAGAGGAGCTTCAGGAAAAAGCAAAAGCAAAGTTGAAAGTGCTTAGTGATCGTGGCCTAGCCCGCCTAATGCCTGATGACGAGGTCTCACATGTTGCACACAAACTAAGCTTAAACCATCAAGTCAAGTCGAACGACACGCATGTGCTGGCACTCGCTAAGATTTCCGGTGCTCGCTTGTTATACACGCGCGACAGTAAGCTAATCGGGGATTTTAAGAACCCCCGACTCATCAACAATCCTCGAGGCAAAGTCTACTCAACGGCAAAGAATAGCAGGCTACTCACCCAAATGGTATGTAAGGATTAAGGATCCGAACAGTGCGTAGACAGAAGATTTTTCTACGAACCACCCTGCTTTTGTTTGAAAATATGATTTATCACATGGGAACAAATAGCATGTATTTATAGGTGTTGCTCGACCACTTACGGAGAAAAATGAAGCCACATCAAGGAGATGGATAAATGCAGAGTAGAAAAAACGTCCAGGAACTTCCGTTATAAGTAATCCAAGATGTGGTTCGCGATGTTTGTTGCTGCCTTAATCCCTTTTGGATGCCCCACGCAAAAGAAAAATTCGTAAAGTATGGAATTCTTGGAACATGCCTATGACCTTATTACACCTTGGCCCTCGGGGTGATACGTGCCTGCAGCAATAATTGGACGAGCTCACTTTCGCTTCAGCCGAGGATGGTGGCAGCCGGAACGGCCATTCCGGCTGCTAGAAGCCGCAGTCTGCCACGCCCCGTTGCCTGACGGTAAAAGGGGCCAGGCTATTCTGCTTTCGCCAAGGTGTAATAAGGTCATAGGCATGTTCTTGGAATTCTTAAGTTTCCGTGAGTTCTGTAGGAACCTGTCGCCGAACAAACCTGATAGCTTCCCACGGTAGATATGCCGCAGTCCCTCTAAGCCGGAATCTCTCTGGTATGCTTCTTCACCGAACAGGTCCTGTTGTGTTTCCTTGGCTCGTACAAGTTTCTCCCACTATCGTCACCGTATACTCCAGTCAATCTGGTTACCCAAGCTTCGGAAATTTCCTCTGGCTTCTTCGATGTTGGCAGCATCCTAGCTATCGCGGATACAGGGAAGAGAATCCAAGTATCCAGTGCTTTGAAGTGTGCGGTCTTTTCAATGGTTGACCATTCGACTGTCGCTCCGAACGGACCCAAGAAAAGGACACCACGCCAGCGGTTCCAATTCACGTCAAGGTTGGAGAGGAATTCATTTGCTTCTCCGTTTTCTATTTCAATATTCCTGCAAGGATTCTTCGTCCGAAGTTTCCTCAATCTCGAACACATATCAGGGTCTTTTTCGACGAATATCAACTTGTCGAAAGGCTTGTTGTCTATCTTAAGAGCACGTTCAACTGACCCCATTATGAATCTTCTTGCATCGGTTGCCTCGGCATTATTATCTTCATGAAGATTGATTGTCCCTCCGTCTGCGAATGCGTCTATGTATATGAGCTTGAAGGATTGATTCTTGAGTGCCGTAGTGTACGCATCCAAGTATTTTTTCTAGCCCGGATTTCTCATAACCAAGTCGAAAATGATGTTTTTCACGGGATGCGTGGGGTACGGGGCATGGAATGTCGCGTCGCGAGTTTGAAAAGGCTTCGGAGGGCGGGGATGCGTGTGTTTTCCCCGCCTTTTTGCGGGCGGGACGGCGAATCGCTGAGCATCCGGGCGCGGGGAGGTCGGCGCGCTCCGCCGCCAGCGTCATGCACCCGGTTGCACCGGGCTTTTACGTTGGTGCCAGGCTGGCCCAGATCAAGCGGAAATCCTTCCAGTACGGGAAGGCGGACCCGAATGCCAGATGGATCCGCCGCGTGGACACCGTCACGCGCACCGAGATCTGGAACAGGCACTTGCGCAGCGTCGATGGACGGCTCCGGCGCAGCATGGGGGATACCGGAAGGTTCTCGAGCCGGCGCTTCATCATGCAATGAAGGGCATGGGCCAGTGCGCTCATCCGGAGCCGGAGTGCGTTGACGTTCCAGAGGCTGCTGGAGCATCGGTCCAGGAACAGATCGTTCTTCTGTTCCTTGATCCAGTTTTCGGCCTCACCCCGGTCGCAGTACATCTCTTCGTAGACCGTTGGCGCGTCGGGCTTCTGGAGCGAGGTGACGACGAAGCGACTGTTGTACCGGGCTTCGCCGACCGTCGCACATGGGTCTTCCGCGACGGCCTCCGGTCCGCCGTCGGCCTTGCCGGCCGGTCCCCCATCCGCGTTGCCGGCCGGTCCCCCATCCGCGTTGCCGGCCGGTTGTCCCGGCAGCCATTCGGCCTTGGCGATCACGCGGCGTTCGCGGCTCCAGCTGTCGCGCGTGCGATAGTCGAAGCTCTGGTAGCCGCGGACCGCTCGCTGCGCATAGTCCGGATCCCGCTTCAACCGGTCCCGCAGATCGTCCATCAACGGTTGGACCCGGTCTTTCAGCCGATCATTGCGCGGCAGTCCCAGCACGTAATCCACGCCCCGCGCCTCGCACCACGTCATCAACTCGTCGCGGCAGTAGGCCCCGCGTCGGCGCGGATCAGGATCGGCACCTGCGGAAATCGCTTCCGCAGCCGGTCCACGAGCGGCTCGACCGTCTCCACCACGCCCGCCGCCACATCGCTGCTTGACGTGCGCAGTTCCGTCCGCACCGGCCAGCCGTTGCAGAACACCAGCCGCGGAAGGTAGCAGTATGCATGGTAGTACCCGTGATAGAACCGGTGCTCCTGCCGGCCGTGCAGTTCCACGTCCGTGGCATCGATGTCCAGCACCAGCCGCTTCGGCATCTGGCCCCGCTCGCCCCACACCAGGTACAGCTCCACGAGCAGCTCGTCGAGCGCATCGAAATCCACGGTGATCTGGCGCGCTTTCGCCGGGTCCCGCCCGTTCGCCGACAGCTCCATCCGGTTCAGCGTGCTTTTGCCGGCCAGCGGCTCGCAGTCCGAACGCGCACACTCCACACGCCCCATGGCCGTGGACAGGGCCCGGTCCCGCCGCAGCTCGTCGTGATCGTTCACATCTTCGTAGCCCAGCGCGAGACCCAAAATCCGCTGCCCCAGCAACGCCACCAGCGGATGCGCCACCTTGGACGGGTCCCGGTGGTCCGTGAAACATGCCGAGGCGCGCTCGAACAGCTGGACCTGCTCGGCCACCATCATCAGCAGTGCCGAGCCCCCGTTGGAACTCAGCTCGCCTCCACTGCAGTCCACCTCCATCCGCCCCGGACGGACCCCTTTCGCCATCCGACGCACCAACCGGTCCGCGCCGCGCTTTTGCTTGCTCTTCATCCCGTGCCCTCCTCTATCCGGCCCCATCGGCCGCGTTGCGCCCACCCTTCGGCCAGCGTGGCCGCATATCCCGGACGCCCCTTCCAGAACACCCACCGGAACATGCACAGTACGACCACCAGCGTGTTCAGCACGCGCCGCCGCCGCTGCCAGAGCCGGACCAAAGCATCCTCCGGGGCCAAGACGGCTGCCGGCGACCTGCAGGACCCCAATCGATCCCAACCCTTCGGCGTGAACCAGCCCAGATGACTACACAGGGTGGACGCCAACTCATGGCGGCTCAGTGCCGAAAACCGTGCCACCGTCTTCTGAAGGTCCACCATCCAACGGCGGGTCAGCCGCGTGCCACCCAAGGTGGTCGACTTCAAGTTCTCGATTCGGAAATCCATCACGTTGGCACCAGAGACTATCTAACCAAGCGTAGATTGCCATAACCCATGCCAAAACGCAAGTGTTTTTTTGAAGAACCCCAAAAACATCGAATATGTTCCCGTATATCAACCGGTGACACGACATCCTCAAAGACCGGGATCCCTTTCCGTTCATCCGCATGCCATCGCAGCCACCGGGGGCGAAACCTCCCGACAGTCGGGGAGCGTTCGGGTCTCGTCAAGACCAGGACCCAAGGGCGTGCGATAGGGGCGTCCGCCGCATGCTCACCCACATGGCTCATCATCCAGTCGACAACAGCATCTTGCACGGGATGCGCCGCTTTGCACGCCGGTCGTGGCGGTCCGCAAAACGGGCCCAGGCGCATGCTACACGTCCGCACCGCTTCCGCCAGCATCGCACTCAGCACCGCACGCGCCCCGCTTCCGTCCGACCCGAACGCACCCCTTTCGCCATCCAACGCACCCATCCGTCCGAACGCACCCCGCTACCATCCCCTTCCCCCCGGCAAAGTCCAACCAACTTCGTGGTATCAACAACTTACACGCACATACATCGCACCCAAGCCATCCATTATGAGAAATAAGGGCTAACCCGGATTTCTCATAACCAAGTCGAAAATGATGTTTTTCACGGGATGCGTGGGGTACGGGGCATGGAATGTCGCGTCGCGAGTTCGAAAAGGCTTCGGAGGGCGGGGATGCGTGTGTTTTCCCCGCCTTTTTGCGGGCGGGACGGCGGATCGCTGAGCATCCGGGCGCGGGGAGGTCGGCGCGCTCCGCCGCCAGCGTCATGCACCCGGTTGCACCGGGCTTTTACGTTGGTGCCAGGCTGGCCCAGATCAAGCGGAAATCCTTCCAGTACGGGAAGGCGGATCCGAACGCCAGATGGATCCGCCGCGTGGACACCGTCACGCGCACCGGGATCCGGAACAGGCACTTGCGCAGCGTCGATGGACGGCTCCGGCGCAGGATGGCGGATACCGGAAGGTTCTCGAGCCGGCGCTTCATCATGCAATGAAGGGCATGGGCCAGTGCGCTCATCCGGAGCCGGAGTGCGTTGACGTTCCAGAGGCTGCTGGAGCATCGGTCCAGGAACAGATCGTTCTTCTGTTCCTTGATCCAGTTTTTGGCCTCACCCCGGTCGCAGTACATCTCTTCGTAGACCGTTGGCTCGTCGGGCTTCTGGAGCGAGGTGACGACGAAGCGACTGTTGTACCGGGCTTCGCCGACCGTCGCACATGGGCCTTCCGCGCCGGCCTCCGGTCCGCCGTCGGCCTTGCCGGCCGGTCCGCCGTCGGCCTTGCCAGCCGGTTCCCCGTCCGCGTTGCCGACCGGTTGTCCCGGCAGCCATTCGGCCTTGGCGATCACGCGGCGTTCGCGGCTCCAGCTGTCGCGCGTGCGATAGTCGAAGCTCTGGTAGCCGCGGACCGCTCGCTGCGCATAGTCCGGATCCCGCTTCAACCGGTCCCGCAGATCGTCCATCAACGGTTGGACCCGGTCTTTCAGCCGATCATTGCGCGGCAGTCCCAGCACGTAATCCACGCCCCGCGCCTCGCACCACGTCATCAACTCGTCGCGGCAGTAAGCCCCGTCGGCGCGGATCAGGATCGGCACCTGCGGAAATCGCTTCCGCAGCCGGTCCACGAGCGGCGCGACCGTCTCCACCACGCCCGCCGCCACATCGCTGCTCGACGTGCGCAGTTCCGTCCGCACCGGCCAGCCGTTGCAGAACACCAGCCGCGGAAGGTAGCAGTATTCATGGTAGTACCCGTGATAGAACCGGTGCTCCTGCCGGCCGTGCAGTTCCACGTCCGTGGCATCGATGTCCAGCACCAGCCGCTTCGGCATCTGGCCCCGCTCGCCCCACACCAGGTACAGCTCCACGAGCAGCTCGTCGAGCGCATCGAAATCCACGGTGATCTGGCGCGCTTTCGCCGGGTCCCGCCCGTTCGCCGACAGCTCCATCCGGTTCAGCGTGCTTTTGCCGGCCAGCGGCTCGCAGTCCGAACGCGCACACTCCACACGCCCCATGGCCGTGGACAGGGCCCGGTCCCGCCGCAGCTCGTCGTGATCGTTCACATCTTCGTAGCCCAGCGCGAGACCCAAAATCCGCTGCCCCAGCAACGCCACTAGCGGATGAGCCACCTTGGACGGGTCCCGGTGGTCCGTGAAACATTCCGAGGCGCGCTCGAACAGCCGGACCTGCTCGGCCAGCATCATCAGCAGTACCGATCCCCCGTTGGAACTCAGCTCGCCTCCACTGCAGTCCACCTCCATCCGCCCCGGACGGACCCCTTTCGCCATCCGACGCACCAACCGGTCCGCGCCGCGCTTTTGCTTGCTCTTCATCCCGTGCCCTCCTCCATCCGGCCCCATCGGCCGCGTTGCGCCCACCCTTCGGCCAGCGTGGCCGCATATCCCGGACGCCCCTGCCAGAACACCCACAGGAACATGCACAGTACGACCACCAGCGTGTTCAGCACGCGCCGCCGCCGCTGCCAGATCTGGACCACAGCATCCTCCGGGGCCAAGACGGCTGCCGGCGACCTGCAGGACCCCAATCGATCCCGACCCTTCGGCGTGAACCAGCCCAGATGACTGCACAGGGTGGACGCCAACTCATGGCGGCTCAGTGCCGAAAACCGTGCCACCGTCTTCTGAAGGTCCACCATCCAACGGCGGGTCCGCCGCGTGCCACCCAAGGTGGTCGACTTCAAGTTCTCGATTCGGAAATCCATCACGTTGGCACCAGAGACCATCTAACCAAGCGTAGATTGCCATAACCCATGCCAAAACGCAAGTGTTTTTTTGAAGAACCCCCAAAAAATCGAATATGTTCCCGTATATCAACCGGTGACACGACATCCTCAAAGACCGGGATCCCTTTCCGTGCCATCGCAGCCACCGGGGGCGAGACCTCCCGTCGGGGACCGTTCGGGCCTCGTCATTGCAGCACGGGATAAAAACGGGCCCAGGCCCTCATCCGCATGCCATCGCAGCCACCGGGGGCGAGACCTCCCGACAGTCGGGGACCGTTCGGGCCTCGTCAAGACCAGGACCCAAGGGCGTGCGATAGGGGCGTCCGCCGCATGCTCACCCGCATGGCTCATCATCCAGTCGATAACAGCATCTTGCACGGGATGCGCCGCTTTGCACGCCGGTCGTGGCGGTCCGCAAAACGGGCCCAGGCGCATGCTACAAGTCCGCACCGCTTCCGCCAGCATCGCACTCAGCACCGAACGCACCCCGCTACCATCCCCTTCCCCCCGGCAAAGCCCAATCAACTTCGTGGTATCAACAACTTACACGCACATACATCGCACCCAAGCCATCCATTATGAGAAATAAGGGCTAAAGTAGGAGATTTGAAGGGGTGTAGTGGATTGCGGTCTCCTGACTTCGACATCTGTATATTGCCTATGATCCGTCGTTTAGGCACGATCTCATGGATTGTGGATATACCTCCCGTTGGTGGTCAGCGTGCCGGAGCACCTTGGGCGATGGTCGGGAAGTGTCCAGGCGGACAGCGACCGTACGGAATAACTCGTGGTGCGGTAAGGTGCTGCTCAGTAACACCCGGATACGGGTTGGGCCAGAGACCGTGACAGGAGGTCCGATCAGCAAAGAGATCCAACTGCTGATCCTTTGAGGTGGTTCTCCATATTCCCGCGTGCGCAGTACACTTGGTGGTAGAGGCTGGCAGTAACTGCCAACTGCCGGATAGCGACCCGCCTGTGGCAGATTGGTCACCACGAAACGCGGGAACGTGTCAGTCTTCCGCAGCGTAGATTTCTAAGCCATCCATGGTGCCGATCATATGACAAAAATCGCGACTTGTTCAGACCTTCCCTAGGAGGCTGTCCGAGAATGGGGGTCAACCTGAGGGGGACCCTCTATTTACTGTTTTGACAAATCACCCCTATATAAAATATTGATTTACAAGAATTATTTATTTTGAATAGTAGAAGTCCTATGGGTTAATAGAGGTTTCCAATAGAGATTCCCCTATTCTCGGACAGACTCCTAGCGGTCCGTGCCGTAGGAAATTGATGCGATAGTTAGTGTCTGTGCAAAAACCCTGACGATTGTACCAAAGTGCTGATAATGGCGACATTGGAGGCATGGAAATGGGCCTTTTCGGGGAGGGGTGCTGATTGGTGAGCTCGAGGATCGACATGCAACCAGGATTCAGCGATCCAAGTTGTCATGTTTATCAAGAAAAAGACTTGACAAACCGAGTTCGGTCCGTAGAGTGATACTCAGAGGAGAACTATGAGCGTCGCAGCCATCGTCAACCAGATCATAGACCGGGAGACGCCCGGACAGATATTCGGCTACGAGGTGTTTTTGCAATACCAGGAAGCACCAGAGGCGGTCGTACGCGCGGTCAATCGATGTGTCGACAATGGGCGGTTGAAGCGCGCGGAAAAAGGACGCTTCTACAGGCCCCGCAAGGGTATATTCGGTGACTTTCCTATCAGTGACGAGGCGCGCCTGCGAGACATGTTGTACCGCAATGGTCGGCGATGTGGATACATTACGGGCCCCGTGCTCTACAACCGCCTGGGGCTCACGACGCAGGTCCCGAAGACGATCATCATCGCCACGAACCGCGCCGCTCAGACCAAGGATTTTGGGACGATACGAATCAAGCTGGTGCCGAGACGGGTGCCGATCAACGAGTCAACGGTGCCGTTACTTGAAACTCTGGATGCCTTGCGCGATGCCAGGAAGATGCCTGACGCCGGAGTCGGCTGCATCCTCAAGGTGCTAGGAAAGCGCTTGATGGGCTTCACACCGGCCAAGCGGAAAGATGATCTGCAGCGATTGGCAGTGGACTACTACAACGCGGGCACCAGGGCATTATTGGGCATGCTGTTGACGCGCAATGAGCAAAAAATCCTGCCGACGCTGAAGGCTTCGATCAATCCGACCACGCGGTTCAACTTGGGGATTGATCCAAGGGATTGGCCGGAAGCGCGTGCCTGGAACGTCGTGTGAACCTGCACGAATCGTCCGACATCTACCTCGAGCTGATTCAGGTGACGGCAACGGCCCGCGGCATTCCCGCCATCTATGTCGAGAAGGACTACTGGGTCACTCAGGTACTCAAACGGCTGAGCGAATCCCAATACCGTGAGGCGGTTGTCTTCAAGGGTGGCACGTCACTTTCCAAAGCGCACGGGGTCATCGAACGTTTTTCGGAGGACATCGACCTAGCCTTCCGTGGCGGACACACACTTGGCGACGCACAGCGGCGCAAAGTGATGAAGGGGATTGAAGGCGCAGCCACGCTAGACTTGAAGTACATAGAAGGGCATCCACAGGAATCCAAGCACGGCCGATTCCGGAAAACGGCGTATACATTTCCGACACGCTCTGACGCCTCCAAACTCGGCCAAGTTGCCAACATCCTCCTGATCGAGCTCAACTCCTTCGCGAACCCAGAGCCCTCAGAGACGATGCCGATCGTAACTCTGATTCATGATTTCCTCGTCCACGCGGATCGGGCTGATTTGATCTGCCAGCATGAACTCGAGCCGTTTCAGATCTCAGTACTTTCCATGGAGCGCACGCTGTGCGAAAAGATCATGGGCCTGGTGCGTACCGGTCATGAGCCGAACGCGTTAGGGGAGTTTAGGCGTCGAATCCGACACTTCTACGACATCGCCATGATCATGCGAGCGAGGGAATACCAGGAATTCGTGGACAGCGACGTATTTGTCGAGATGATTGCCGAAGTCAGAAAATGGGACCGACGATCGATGCCCGACACGGCCGCATGGTTGGATCCTCCGTTCGAGGAGGCACTGATCGTCGCGGATGCGGAAAATCTCTGGAGTCGAATACGGTCCGAGTTTCAGGGAAACTTCAAGGACATGGTGTACGGCGACACAGTCCCGGAGGACGACGAGATGCTCGCGTGCCTTGCCTCGATTGGCGTATCATTGACCAAGGTCTGAGGGAGCGTTAAGGAGACCGCTAACTGTAGCAGAATACCCCCGTTACCAGTGATCGCACCGCCACTGAATTCGGCCTCTACCTTGCGGCGGCACACAGATGAAATTCGGAATTGGCGGCGGTGACCGTAGCACTGTGGATCCGCTTGGTGGTCGCATCCACACCGATATGTAACTGGGCTCCGTGACGCCACTGCCCCTGCTTCTTCGTCTTCCCCATCTCCGGATCCGCACGGTGCTGCCGGTTCTTGGTCGATTGCGAGGCGTCGATCACGGTGGCATCCACCACCGTGCCACGATTCACCCGAAGCCCCGCTTGATCCAACGCTTGATCCACGATTTCCTTCAATCGTTCCCCCAGCCCAACTCCCAGCAACCACCCCCGATACTTGCAGATCGTCGTGCGATCCGGCATCACCTCCATCCCCGCATCGAACCCAATGGCATTCGTTTAGTGGATTTTGCCATTCGGTTAAGGATTCGGTCTTGGGCCTTGGTTATCCGCTGATTTTTTATTCCGTTAGCGAGTTGCCGGTGCCGGTGATCTCCTGCTTCGTTGCCACTTTCCGACCGGTTTTCGGGATCGCCGCTCATAGGACCTGCCCGGACGGAGCCGTTGCCGACACCGGACGATCTCGCCGACAATACGAGCCACGGTTTCCCGGAGGGCGGATGCATGCTGAAGTAGCAGGCTCTCGATGTTGGCCGCCACAGCCGCAAGTCCGTGCTTGAAATGCGTCTGCATCAGCGGCTTGCCGTCGTTCGGCAGCCCCCCGTTCACATGATCCTCGCGATGGTTGGCGAACAGCCGGGTCATGGCAATCAGGGTGAAGCATGCATACAGTTCCTGTTTCACGCCCCGCTCGCTTTGCCCATGAAAGTCCTCAACCTCCATCAGCCGTTTGGATACCTTGTACAGTTCCTCGATGCCCCATCTCGCGTGATACAGATCCGACAGCTGGTCGATGGAATACTGGCCCCGGTCCGGCAGGGTCGTGCCCAGGATGAAGACGGTATCGCCCACGGCATATTTCACCAGCCGCAAGCGGTGTGGGCCGAATGCGGCTCCGGGGTTCCTGCGGCGTAGTCGGGTCAGCGTGCGTTGGCGGGGAACGACCTCGATGACCGTATCCCGGCGGCTGCCGTGGATGAAGCGGTCGACATCGATGCTGGTTTTGCGTTAGTTGTGTCAAGAATTTTCTGCAATTTCCAGTGGGAGTGGAGACCCGCCCATATGGGCGGGTCTCCACTCGGCGCGAAATTTTCGGGTGTTTCATGCCGCCTCCTGCCATGTCTCGGATTCCGGTTCGGGTGCGCGAACCACGCCGATCCGGTCATATAGATAACGCTGCCCCGTCAGCCACCGCTCATGGGTCTCCGCCGCAAGTGCCAAGATCAGACGCAGACAGGACTCCGCGTTCGGAAAGATCCTGACGACACGCGTTCGCCGGCGGAGCTCCTCGTTGTACCGCTCCAGCATGTTCGTGGACTTCATCCGCAGGCGATGTTCCCTGGGCAGCCGATACACCGTCAGCGTCTCCCCGACATGCTCACAGCCCCACAACCGTTTCAAACCCTCCAGACACGCGGGATCAGCACTCCGGGACAGCTTGTCCCTGGCATTGCGCAGAAAATGGACGCAGCACCGTTGCCACAGCGCGGTCGGCAGCACTTTCGAGATCGCATGCTTTAATCCCTCATGACTGTCCGAGACCACATACTCGACTCCCCGCAGGCCACGTTCCTTCAGATGCGACAGGAATTCCGTCCACGACACCTCGCTTTCCCGGTTCGCCACCTCCGCCGCCAGCACCTGACGCCGACCCTCGCCGTCAATCCCGAGGGCAATCTGCACCGCCCGGGAACGCACCGAGCCCTCCTCTCTCACCTTCTCATACCGGGCATCCAGCAGCACATACGGATACGCCTCCTCCAGCCGACGTTCCGCAAACGCCTTCAGCGACGCGTCCAGCTTCGACACCATGGCCGAGATCGTCGCCGGTGAAAACTCGTGACCGCACAGATCTTCCGCCAGTCGGCTCACCCGACGCGTCGAGACCCCCTGCACATACATCTCCGACAGCACGGCCACCAGTGCCTTTTCCGAACGCTGATAGCACTCGAACACCCGCGTGCTGAACTGGCCGCTGCGTTCCTGCGGAACCCTCAGCTCGATCTCGCCCACCTTCATCGTCAGATCGCGCCGGTAGTATCCAGAACGGTAGCCCTGACGCGTCTTCGTCCGCTCGCTCTTGCCCGCTCCCAGAAACTCCGTCATCTCACTCTCCAGCACCTCGTTGAGCGTCTCTTGCACCAGCCGCCTCACAAAGTCCTCATCGTCCGCCAGATGATGACATGCCGACTTCTTCGTGTCATTGTGCGTATAATCTTCCCGAATCGTAAATTGTGTAATGAATGATTCGTGCCTGGACGCGGTTCCGCGTCCAGGCATCTCCACATTCCCGATGAAACATCAGATTCTAACCATCCGTCTGTCGTTACCAGCCGCCTCACAAAGCGTCCGCCAGATGAGACATCGACATGCCGACTTCTTCGTGTCATTGTGCGTATAATCTTCCCGAATCATTTTTTGCTCCTTTGTCATAAATTGTGTAATGAATGATTCGTGCCTGGACGCGGTTCCGCGTCCAGGCATCCCAGCCTTCCCGATGAAACATCAGATTCTAACCATCCGTCTGTCGACAGCTCGTTTTTCGTTTTTGCAGATAAATTTATACACAACCCTTTGCGTTTCATCCGGAACACCGCGTGCAGTCCCCGGATCGCATGCGCGTGCAGCATCTCATAGGCATAGTAGCCCCGGTCATAGACCACCACATCGTTCGCTGACAACACGTTCAGGTGGGACAGTGCCGCCGCGCGCTCGTTTCCATGCGCATGCAGGTCGAAATCGACCGGTAGTCGGGCCTGCAGCCGATACAGGCAACTCACCAGACCCTGCGGATAATGGGCATCGTCTACCGGCGTCCGCCAGCCTTCATGCACCAGTCCCGCGAGGCAGGTTCAGGGAGGTTCTATCGACCGCAAACACCCGATGCCCCTGCCACCGCCGATCCGTGTCGGGACGGACTTTCCGTGCGTGCCGGGGTCGGGCCTCGGCGTCGAAGACCACCTTGAGGATTGCCTGGTGCAAGGTCTTGAACAGCTTCTCGTCCAGCCTGGCCTAGGCACTGCAGATGGAGGACAGCGACGCCGGAGCCGGCTGTGGCAGTTCGATCCCCATCGTCCGGCACTGCCCCCACAGTTCGGCCAGCGTGGTCGCATATCCTGGACGCCCCTTCGAGAACACCAGCCGGAAAACGAACAGCACGACCACCAGAGTGTTCAGCACGCGTCGCCGCCGCTGCCAGAGCCGGACAAACGCATCCTCCGGAGCCAGGACCGCCACCGGCGACCTGCGGGAACGGCGTCCGGATCGACGGGAGCCGGTCAGCAGCACCTGCTTCCAGTCTTTCATCAGCGGATACAGGTAAACGTCCTTCGGAGTCCTGCCTGCCTCCGACGCACTCGCCTTGCGGCCCTTCGTCCGGCCAATGCACTGCCAGTTGGCCGCACGATAGCAGGTCCCCAGGTACTTCGCCGGATCCACAAAGGTCTCCACCAGTACCGGCTCCAGGCCGTGCCGCTCCTTCCAGTCCCCGGGCAGCCGCCGAACCGCCATCGACAGGGCCTTCGAGGCCAGATACGGAACCCGAACCCAAGGGAAAATCAGGAACCGGGAGTTGCTCACCACCCCCTTCAGACGTTTCACCCGATCCCGATCCCGCCAGCCAATCCAGGCGTCACGACAGGGCAGCCGGGTCGTACCCGCCTCAAACAGCAGACAGCCCAGCTTGCGACCCCGACGATCCCGCAGCCAGTAACGCAGGAAACAGCCGAACGGGATGCCGGTAACCCAGCTCATGATGCCGGTCCATCCGTTCCATCCATTCCTCAACGGCCTCCCCCTCCGCCACAACCTCCAGTTCCAGTGGCATCAGCTCCTTCAACTTACACTCTATGGCGGAGCCCGGATCCGAGCGGCTCGTATGCCGCGGTCTCCGACCCCCGGTTCCCGTTCTCGATCCCGGCCGCTTCGGCGGCAGCGACACGATTCCGCAGGCCTCCAGCTGCTCCAGCATCCGCAGACAGGCCCCCAGTGTCGATTCCCGACCCTTCGGTGTGAACCAGCCCAGATGACTGCACAGGGTGGCAGCCAGCTCATGGCGGCTCAGTGCGGCTCAGTGCCGGAAACATTGCCACCGTCTTCTGAATGTCCGCAATCTGACGGCGGGTCAGCCGCGTGCCACAAAAGGTGGTCGACTTCAGGTTCTCGATTCAGGAATCCATCACGTTTGCACCAGAGATAATCTAACTCAGCGTAGATTGCCATAACCCGTGCTGAAACGTAAGTGTTTTTTGAAGAATCCCAAAAAAGCCGAATATGTTTCCGTATATCAACCGGTTACACAATATCCTCAAAGACCAGGATCCCTTTCCGCTAATCCGAATGCCATTGGATGGCGAAAGGGGTCCGTCCGGCGCGGATGGAGGTGGACTGCAGTGGAGGCGAGCTGAGTTGCAACGGGGGAGCGGCACTGCTGATGATGCTGGCCGAGCAGGTCCAGCTGTTCGAGCGCGCCTCGGCATGTTTCACGGACCACCGGGCCCCGTCCAAGAAAGCCCAATCAACTTCGTGGTATCAACAACTTACACGCACATAAATCGCACCCAAGCCATCCATTATGAGAAATAAGGGTTAGATTGACTTTGGACACAATTTTTCTATTTTTCCATACCTCATCGATTTGGTTCGCATCAACGAGTTCACTCAACATAGTAAGTTCTGTCATGCTGTTCGCCCCGATATAATTTCTATAATAATCCCATTTGATTTTTTAGCATTCCCTTGTCAATGATGGGGGCAATGTCAAATTATAAGTATAGTTTCCAATTAAAACTATACGAGGAATTGCTGTCATCGAAAACTGTCTCATTTTTCGGTACTACTTCTCACTTACGTTTATTTTTAAGTGAATTTGAGCTACTGAGCCACTTGTTCACAAAACCTCAGACAGCCATAAGACAGTCTTTTTAGTATCAAAAGATTTTGCTCCATAAGATATGTTCAGTAGTTGATCAGGTAATAGATGATCAAATTTCTCCGTTTGTTTGTTTTTTACTGATCTAGCTAGTTCAGTATTTGAAAGTGTAGGCGACGAAGTTATAGATTTAAGGTATTCGCTAATATCTGTTATTGTTACGTTGTTGATTTCAATTATTCCAGCATAGGCATCAGCTTTATATCCAGAGTAATGTAGCATAGCAACTAATGTACTGACTAACTTGTCACCCATCCATGGGATGATGTAAACACGACTTCCTTGCTGGACGATGCAGTCAAATTCAAGACTGTTATCTCTGAAGTATCCAAGACCCTCTTGGAACAGTCTCTGACCTGTCGCATCCAAAAATTCCAGCTTGGCATCACCTATCGTAATTCCATGATCGCCGGACCGATAAATTGCGTACATTTCCTGCCTTATGCGGTCATGAATTCCCATACCGGCACCTCCAAACTTAGGCGGCTTACCTACTTTGGCAGGTACAACAAGAATTGTCTTTCTCTCGCAGTTAATGTCTATGACCTTCCAATACCGTCCACCAAAAACGAGGTGTTGATCTGGTGCTATCATGGAATCTATAGGGAGCGTACCCAAGGTTTTCCCCTCAGTGATAATGCGATATTCCTCAGGAGTTTTGAATACAGCATAAAATGCATAGTGGTTTACTAGACGCTCACCACTATTGCCCAAAACCAGCTCGCCACTATTGGGTTGTACAATGAGATCGATCTTCCCCATATGCGTAAGCAGAGTTTTAAAATGCCCAACTGTAATTCTCCCGAAAGGACCAGCCTTACATAAGAGTTCCCAGATTTGATCCGGTCTCACACCTCCCCATTGTGCTATGACAGCCAGGGTTTGATGAAGTAATGTCGAAAAGTGATATAAATTCGTATCAGGAGGTTCATACCATTTTTCGCTCACTAATAGGCGAAGCATAGCAATACTTTGCAAAAGTTCTAATCTAAGCTTATCTCCCAGACCCGAGTTGACATTCAACTCATCTTCCGATATATACATTCTCAAGATTGCCGCTTCTCCTCTTCTCCCTGACCTCCCAAGTCGCTGTCTTAAACTGCCCACTGAGTGGGGTGCGGTTACTTGCGCTATTGACGTAACTTTTCCTATGTCTATTCCGAGCTCAAGAGTCGTCGTACAAACAGCTGTAGTAGGTAAGTTGTTCTGATGAAAACGGGCTTCTAGGTCAGAACGCAATTCTTTAGAAAGAGAACCATGATGAGGGAAAAATTCATTAGGTATGTGATGATTTTTGCATCGCTCGCTCAGCATCGCGGCGAATTTCTCAGTTCTCGCTCTACTATTAGCAAAAATAAGATGTGATTCTCCACGAAGAGTTTCAAACATAGCATCAGCTATTTTATTATCAGCTTTTTCAGGATAGATGGTGAACTCGTTAGGATCATGCGTTTTCGGCGGGGGTTCTTCCAAATAGCCACGCACCTGTATTTTCAGTGTGGTCCGAAACTGCTTATCTTCTATTAACTGACAAGGAATAGATTTTGTAGGTCTTAGATAGTTTAAAACGCTATCTATGTCACCCAGTGTTGCGCTGAGTGCAATTCTTGGTATCGGTTGTTCGTATCTATCTAACAGGTGTTCTAGCCGGTGCATCAGCGATTGTAGATGACTACCGCGCTCAGAGCCGACAAAAGCATGGTATTCGTCGACAATGACGCACCGTATTGTCTCAAAGGCTGATTTAACCCAGCCAGGTTCTCTTATCAATCGAGACTCAAGGGACTCCGGCGTAATTAACAATATGCCTTCAGGATTCTGTCTTGCATATTTTTTTCTGGCTTGAGAACTATCTCCATGCCATGCTGTAACGGCCATATCCAGGTCACCACAAAGACTCTCTAACCTTCGGTATTGATCATTAATAAGGGCTTTTAACGGGCTGATGTATAGAATACCGAATCCTTCCTTGTCACCTAACACTAAACTGCAGGCAGGTAAAAAAGCGGCCTCGGTTTTACCTGCAGCAGTAGGCGCACTGATAACGATGTCAGTATCGCCAGCGAGAATTGGAGATATGGATCTTTTCTGGATATCTCTTAGGTCTTCCCATCCTTGCTTATAGACCCATTTTTGAATTCTGGGATCAAGGAGGCGAGCAAAGTCGTTGCCCGCACTCATACTAAATGGTGAAACCTGTTAGCTCACCCTCTTGCGTCGTTCCCACCTCTGGCATGTCACTCACCCTGTCCTCTTCAACGTCTATCTGATCAATGATGTCTTGCCATTTGATGTCCGTGTTTTGTTCAAGGATAGCAAGCATATCTACAAAGGCTTTAATCGTATTTCGAGGTGTTCTAAAGTAGGCATCACCAATTCTTTGGCTGCAATGATTTAGGAATGATTTTAGTGCTTCATCTGGTACTAAATATTGGTCTTTCTTGCCGTATGCGAATACATGCCTTAAATTAGTAAGCAGGATATAGAGTTCCTCAGGGGTTAAATTTGCCAGATGTAACGACGGCGAGGAGTAGTCAATGACGCCGGCTTTTTGTGCAAAGGAGTTTTCAGCCAATCTTGACTGTAAGGCCTCATAGCTGTACAAACCCTTACGGGTGTCCAGGAGAAAATCAGGAGTACCTCCCATCAAGAAACCAATATATTCTGCTGTCCCCTGTAAGCAATCATTTAATATACGCAGTACTTGCTCATAATTTGATACCCTAGCCTGCGTATTACTAAGCTTGTAGAGATTAACCATCTCGTCCAGATTTACCAACAGTCCTTCATACCCGGCCTGCCGAACAAATAAGCTTAGTAATTTCAGCGTATCGTAAAACGAGGTATCGGAGATAATTGTTCTAACACCGAGATCTCTTCTTGCGTCTGTCTTTGTTGTGTATTCCGCACGTAGCCAGCGAATGGCATGTGCTTTTAGTGTGTCATTGTCTGATTCAAAGCCATGCCAATAAGCCTCTATGACTTTGGCAAAATCATAACCACCAACAAGTTCAATCATCTTATTTAAACGCTGTTTAATGGCCGAAATTACAGTTTTGCCTTGGCTATCTGCTTCTTGCCTTGCTAATGTTATAAAGTGCTCGACAACACTGTTAATAGCGTTACCCTCCGGCCTATTCCGGGTGGCAAGATTGCGCATAAGTTCAGAATATAGATTTCTCGCCTGACCACCCGAAGCGTATAGCCGTCTATCAGGGGAGAGGTCAGCATGCACTGTTACTAGCTTCATTTCCAGCGCGATGTACCTCACCACACTAAGAAAGAATGTTTTACCAGAACCGTATTCACCGATAATAAGTCTGAATACAGCCCCTCCAGAAACCACCCTTTCGATATCTTTGTGTAGCGACTTTATTTCGTTTACGCGTCCTACTTGGATGTGCCGAATACCCACTTTGGGGGTAACACCCGATTTCAATGACTGGATGATGGAGTCACGTTCTTTTGGCCGAATCTTATTGCTTGTCACAAATACACCTCGTGCTTAAAGGGCACGTATTTCTTGTGCAACCTCAAGGTCAATATAAATCACGCTTCCACTGTCTATTAAAGGAGCATCGACATTATCAAATGCCCAATTATTGACGACTTCAATAGCTCCATCAACCATCAGATTGAACTCTTTACATATATCTTGAACTTCTTCTATGGACCATTCCTCCTTACAAATTAACTTTTTGAAGAAGTAAGTGTGGGGCTCATCAAGTTCTATCACTTGTGGAGCTGCAACAGCACTATCAATGACATCCTCATCTTTATCCGCAATATTTTCTTCAACAAAAATTGAGTCAAGAACAGCCTTAACGCTTTCAGTTTCTGCTTTATATACATCAAGTAGTTCGTGATTAAGCGAAAATGTAGAGTTTGATAGATTACTTACCCCAGTTAGTGCCTGACCGTCACAAGGCAAAGATTTGATTTTTTTTGATGTCAGATTATGAATATCACTGGAAACCATCGCTTCATCAAGTCCCAGCAAAATATATAACTTGCGCAGTTGTTCTATTTCTGTTGGATCAATCTTTCCGTCTGCGAGAGCAACACTTACAAGAATATGACTGATTGCTGACTTTTCATGATTATTTAAGTGCTGTAGGTTGCTTTTCAAACCCCTCATGCCAGACTTTGCATTGAGACGCCAGTGTAAATAAGCATGTAACGATTTCTTTTCGGTATCCGAAAGGTAAGAATTATTAGCTATTAACTTATCAAGTACGGGAACCTCTACATCGTTCACTCGTCCATCTATTGTTGCAACCATGGAGCCTAAGCGCAGAATCGTTCCAATACGGTTAAACTCATAGCCAGGGTTGAAATCTGAACCATGCCCACCTTCGAATAAAACGACATATCCATTGATATCTGGTTTAGCGTGGTGGAACCGTACGTCAGGTGCCAATCCAAAACCAGCCTTTTCAATACAGTTAGTCAGCATTGCAGCTTCTTTTTTATTGATTCTTGTAGGGGTACTCTCCCAAACATATAGTGAGAGGTCCTTTGTTGGAACAACTCCGACAGAGCCTGTTATTTTGGAACGAATCCAGGATTTGAATTTGTTAAACTGGTCATGTTGAACGGAATTGGTTAAATCGCTAGGCAGATATATGATTGATGCAAGTAATTCTCTGGAGTTTGCCGGATTACTTCTTATATATCGACTGTACCGGCCCAACTCATCTGTGCATGATGTAGCGAGTTGCATGAGTTTTGTAATCGGGCCTTTTAAACGACTGGGATCAGGAAGATCTAACGCGATATCCTGACCCTGATAGCCACGAAGAGTAGGATTGGCAGGGTTATACCTCAGTTGCAATTTAGTTTTATTGGGTTTAACGGACATGCCATGTTTAAATTTCGCCTCATATCGAAGCTTAAACAATAGATCGAACTCTTTCGCACATCGTCTAGCAGGAGTGCGCAGGCTATATTCTGGATGACTTCTTACCCAGGCTAAGGCAAGTTCACTTGAAACAGGGATGCCATCAGCAACTGACATGCCCAATAGATACTTGAATACAGATGTAAATGCTCGCGTACCAATTAATAATGACTTATCAGGCTGCTTCTCACGGCTATATAAGGTCCATACGTGAGCTAGAAGGCTAGTAGTACATGTGTTGAAAGAAGGGTTATCATCATAAATACTTTTTAACCGCCATATTTCATCGACTAAAGCCCCACGTTCAGAAGATGGTATATGCTTTCCGTCAACAAGAAGTCTACGTTCAATGCCATAGAAATACAGAAAAACATAGCCTATATAACAATTGGGGTCATTACGGCTGCTTGCAAGCCATGCTATATAGGCTGCGCGACTTTGAGGAGAAATATCACAATAGCAGGGCCAATACCCCATATGGTCGCCACTATAATCTGGAGATGTTATGTCTACCTTTAAAGTACGATCAATTAATGATGCTTCGGTATCGTAATCGTTTAATGATTTTAATCCTCCTCCCCAGTAGATATAACCGCCATTGATCTCATAATTTGCAATCTTCACAGTTTGGCCGGGATATATCCACTTAGCAGGTGTTCTGTTTTTTGATAATGGTTCTCTTAAATGGCTTGAAGTTGTATTGCTTGGGATACGAAAGTCAGATAAAGGTACTGCGAATCTATTATAGATTTTGATCAATTTTTCGATATATTTCGATGCTTGCGCACGGTTTGCTTTGCGAGGCATATCCGGTATGCTTGGTCTTTTGCCAAGTTCGTCGTACAAATCGATGATTTCATCTTTAAGACTTGAGATGTAATCCAACTGTTTCTCAGTAGGAGGCATGTGCTTCGTTTCCTTTTCCCATGAATCGGTGCTATCGTATGGTGTCGCTAGAATCTTGGATCGGCTCAGCTAGTGCTTTTGTCGGGAACGTTTTTTGTATCTTCTGTAGCTAATACCAACGATGAGGCCGACAATCGTCCAAGTCCACACGAAACCGGTGATGGCGCCAACGATAAAGCCGAGGATGGTAAGTATGAGTATGGCTGACATGCTTATGCTTGGAATGCGTTGACAAGCTTAAAGGGTCTGCCTGACGAATCTTGCCAATCCCTGATCGTCAATCGGGCCGGCAGTCTGCGCCGTAGAAACATAGGAATGCTCCTTAGTAGGGGAAACAACCTAAAATACGCACTAATGAAGTATGAAATTTCCATTCTTGGTTGTTTATAAACTATCCATCCTAAAAAATGCGCCCAAATTTTTCTACGGCGCAGACTGCCGGAAGGCTGATTCTCCGGATCCTCTGAACGCGATTGGGTGTCTTTGATATGCGGAGATCGGGTGCTATTACCCGCTTAGTTTTTTGTACTCCCTCTACAAGCATCCAGTACAACGTAAATTGAATAGGCAGAGGAGGGATAGATTGCCCCACTTAAAAGATTTACGTCTAATCCATCTCTCATTCGAACAAGTGGTATTTCTGCACATAACAATATCCGTAATCCGTGGCTTCCAAGTACAAAACTATGATATAGATTTCGGACCAGAATTATTCGTAGTCCTGTGCTTTGTGCGTACTCATGTGCGTGCTTTTGTCTCTTGGTAATGTTCCTGAGGCAAAAACGGCATTGACGTTCGATTCTACTTATTTTCTTTATTTCTACAACTTGTCTGCAACTTTGGGATCACGGTACAGAACATCAGGATCGTCTAGCCCATATATTGTGCATGAGCAGTGCGAGGATGGGTTCGTTGTTCGATTTGGAGCGGTCACCAGGGTTCCCATGCCTGCATTTCGCCCATGATCCGTGATTCAGGCACGGTTTTTGCGGACGGAGGACACACCTAGACGCCTCTATTTATTGCCATTCTGACGAATCATTCCCTATATAAGTATTTGATTTTTTAATAATTATCTCTTTCAGATAATAACAAGTCTGTAGGTTAATAAAGGTTTTCACCTCCCCCTTACCCCCGTTGTTTATCAACGGGCCGGGGGCAGCACTCGGCGACGGTCAGGAGGTGTCTAGGCGGAACGTCAACCGTGCGGAACACATCTCCTGGTGCGGGCAGGTACTGCTCAGCAGGAGCCCCGTGCGGCGGGTATTGCGCAGTACCACCGCCCCGATCCGCAGCAAGGTCCGGCGGATGCGGTTCCAGCGAAATATCCGAAAGCCGCCACGGAGATGCCGAACAATGTTCAACGAAGATCCCCCAAGCCCATTTCAACGCCTCCAACGGCAATCTTCACCCGCAGCATTTTAGCTCAAAACACCCTCCCATGCTACAATCATCAACGCTTTGGTAGAATCGTCAGGGTTTTCGCACAGGTACTATATAGGAAAAATACTTCAATGCTTACCTTTCAGACGCTGCTCTCTGACCCCGATGCTGCCATCATCAGGCTACGTGAAAAAAGACGTAAACAGGAATTGTCTCTGAAAGATGTGACTGGATGTGGGATGACCTTTAATGCCGTTGATGTTGAAACTGCCAACAGCGACCAATCAACCATCTGCCAGATAGGAATCGCCCATGTGGTTGATGGACAGGTAGTAGATCGATGGAGTACGTTGGTAGACCCCGAAGATAAATTCGATGAATTTAATATCAAAGTGCACGGTATCGAACCAGAGCAGGTTCGGTCTGCTCCGACTTTGCCAGAAGTCCGAGAGGGGCTGCGACGACGTCTTCGAGGCCAGGTGCTAGTCTCGCATACAAAGTTCGACCGTAGTGCCTTCGAGATAGCTATGGATAAATATGACCTTGAGCAACTACAGGTCTATTGGCTGGACAGTTCCATGGTTGTACGTCATGCTTGGCCCGATAAGTTTGAGCGACGAGGATATGGACTTAAAAGCGTGGCGTATTATCTTGGATATGAATTCAAGCATCACGATGCAGTGGAGGATGCGATTGCTGCCGCAAAGATTACACTGGCCGCCTGTCGTGAATGCAAGGTTGATATAGAGCATTGGTTGCAGAAATTCGAAAGTGGTATTTATCAGAAGCAAAAACGGAAAGGACGACCACGTATACCCATTCCGCAAGAGAGTAATTCTGATGGGGAGCTTAACGGAGAGATGCTTGTTTTCACAGGCGAGCTAAAGATACCACGCGCTACGGCCGCAGATTATGCAGCCTTTATGGGCTGTAAAGTTAATACCTCCGTTTCTAAGAAAACAACCATTTTAGTCAGCGGTGTGCAAAGGTCCCCCGCTATAACATCAGCTTCAGGTAAAAGTAGTAAACATATTAAGGCAGAGAAGTTGATTTCAAAAGGATACAACATAAAAATTCTCGGTGAAATGGATTTTCTTTCACTTATTGCCAACCATCAGCCACCAGTTCCTCTACAAACTTTAGCAGAAGAAAAAGAGTAACATTGTAGACTAAAAGATATCGCCGCTTAGAATTACCCCTCATGGGTCTTTGTACACTAGAACGCGTCACCCGAAAATTTGCAGAACCGAACCGGGGTGACATGACCTACGACGAACGCTGGAACGGTAATGATGGTGGCTTGATTACCTGTTGGGAGAATGGTCGCAAGTGTCGCCAAAAGATGCCAGAACTTGCTCGTAAAGCAGAGAAGGGCGAGTTGCCTTCCCTAGTCTGGAAAGGTGGTATCAGTGGTGACATCAAGAAAAATGGAGATTTGAATGCTAAATATGGCACCTTGCACTATCTCGCTACACTACAAGGGTTGTTAGGTATTGACCTAAATATAATATCTTTACGAGCGACTCCTCTTATGTGCACTCGTACTGGTTGGCTTGTGGTATTCACTGGAGATAGCAAAAAATACGACAGACCATTGAGCGCAGGTTATGCATTGGCAGTATGCCACAAGTCGGGACAGGAACTAAGGAAATCAAATTCGGAGCTTGCTAGTCGCGCTGAGAAGGGCGAATTACCGGCATTGAATTGGCGAGGCGGTACTGATACTGTACCTCATCTATCCCGTCGATTTGGTTCATTGTTCTACCTTGCCCAATGGCAGGGGTTGCGCGGTGAACCATGGCGTGGATTGACAGGTAGTGATAAGAATATGTCCATAACCTGTCCTGTCGGCATTGTGTGTGCTGTCAGTGGGGCAGTTACCGTCTTTACTAAAGATGCAAGAAAATATCTAAATAAAGACAAGATACCAGACATTGAAACCTATCCCACCCCCGCAAAATCGGGAATTTCCAAAACTTATATGTCGGAAAAATGATATTAAGGGGACCTCTATAAGATTAGGTTTTTACCAGACAGCTTCAGACTGCGGTGTTTTCTTGACTGATTCGTCTCCTGCACTGGGTATTTTTCGGAGTGGAATGGGCGGTTTGCTCCCGATTTGCGTGCCGTTCCCGAAGTTCGGGAACCATGCGCCTCGGCCACGGGTCTCAGCTGACGGAAGCCGCAGTCGTCTGCAGGAATGGACATCTCTATTTACTCGAAAGAAACGGCAGTAAACATTCCTTATATCTTTAAAAATCATATACTTGTATAGATCAAGATTTATCGGCATGACAGTAAATAGAGGTGCCCAGCTGGTTTTCTCGTATACGAGTTAGTGTCTGTGCGAAAACCCTGACGATTCTATCAAAGCGTTGATTATTGCGGCATGGGAGGGTGTTTTGAGCTAAAATGCTGCGGGTGAAGATTGCCGTTGGAGGCGTGGAAATGGGCTTTTTGAGGGAGGGGGCAGGGGTGTTCTGTGCGGATCTTCGTTGGGAGGGCAGCGATCATGAGACGTTTCGAGCATGCCTTGCGGTTGGACGAGACGCCGGTCGGTGAGATCAGGATTAACGTGAAATCACGGGATGACATTCCAGCGTTGCTGTTGGGATTGCAGCATCTGTACGTGTCGTGTCGGGAGGAATGGGAAGGGTTACTGGGTTGCCATGTGACAGCGGATCGGGATCCGGAGAATGGTCGGCCGGGGATGACGCTGTGGCGGGTTCTGGTGATGGCGGTGCTCAAGCAAGGTTTGTGGATTGTGACTACGACCCGTCTGGGGGAGTTGGTCAACCATCACCAGGGATGGTACGGCAGATGCTCCAGCATGGATTTCTGGATAACTGGACGTATTCGGTTCGCACGTTGCAGGACAACGTGTCGCTGGTGACGCCGGCGTTGCTGCGGGAGTTGAATGCGCTTCTGGTACGGGAGGGTCATGCGGTGGCGGGAAAGCCCCCTGATGCCGTCTTGGACGGTCGGGTTGACTCGTTCGTGGTGAAGACGGACGTGCATTACTCGACAGATGTGAACCTGCTGTGGGATGCGATGCGGGTGCTGCTGAAGTTGTGTCAAGAATCTTCTGCAATTTCTAGTGGGAGCGGAGACCCGCCCATATGGGCGGGTCTCCGCTCGGCGCGAAATTTTCGGGCGTCTCATGCCACCTCCTGCCATACGTCGGATTCCGGTTCGGAGGCGCGAACCACGCCGATCCGGCCATATAGATAACGCTGCCCCGTCAGCCACCGCTCATGGGTCTCCGCCGCAAGTGCCAGGATCAGACGCAGACAGGACTCCGCGTTCGGGAAGATCCTGACGACACGCGTTCGCCGGCGGATCTCCTCGTTGTACCGCTCCAGCATGTTCGTGGACTTCATCCGCAAGCGATGTTCCCTGGGCAGCCGATACACCGTCAGCGTCTCCTCGACATGATCCTCGACCCATTCCACTAGCCTGCCAAACCCTTTCTCATCGCCCCAACGGGCTACCCAGGCACCCAGTGCCTCTCACGAGCCTCCCCGACGTGCTCACAACCCCACAACCGTTTCAAACCCTCCAGACACGCGGGATCAGCACTCCGGGACAGTTTGTCCCTGGCATTGCGCAGAAAATGGACGCAGCACCGTTGCCACAACGCGGTCGGCAACACTTTCGAGATCGCATGCTTCAATCCCTCATGACGGTCCGAGACCACATACTCGACTCCCCGCAGGCCACGTCCCTTCAGATGCGACAGGAATTCCGTCCACGACCCCTCGCTTTCCCGGTTCGCCACTTCCACCGCCAGCACCTGACGCCGACCCTCGCCGTCAATCCCGATGGCAATCTGCACTGCCCGGGAACGCACCGAGCCCTCCTCACGCACCTTCTCATACCGGGCATCCAGCAACACATACGGATACGCCTCCTCCAGCCGACGTTCCGCAAACGCCTTCAGCGACGCGTCCAGCTTCGACACCATGGCCGAGATCGTCGCCGGCGAAAACTCGTGACCGCACAGACCCTCCGCCAGTCGGCTCACCCGCCGCGTCGAGACCCCCTGCACATACATCTCCGACAGCACCGCCACCAAGGCCTTCTCCGAACGCTGATAGCACTCGAACACCCGCGTGCTGAACTGGCCGCTGCGTTCCTGCGGAACTCTCAGTTCGATCTCGCCCACCTTCATCGTCAGATCGCGCCGGTAGTATCCGGAACGGTAGCCCTGACGCGTCCGCGTCCGCTCGCTCTTGCCCGCTCCCAGAAACTCCGTCATCTCACTCTCCAGAACCTCGTTGAGCGTCTCCTGCACCCGCCGCCTCACAAACTCCTCATCGTTCGCCAGATGATGGCTTGCCGACTTCTTCGTGGCATTGTGCGTATAATCTTTCCGAATCATTTCTTGCTCCTTTTCGATAAATTGTGTCATGAATGATTCGCGCCTGGATGCGGGATTGCGTCCAGGCATCTCCACATTCCCGATGAAACATCAGATTCTAACCATTCGTCTGTCGTTACAGTCCGTTTTTCGTTTTTGCAGACAAATTTATACACAACCCGAAAGCGCGCCAGATCACCGTGGATTTCGATGCGCTCGACGAGCTGCTCGTGGAGCTGTACCTGGTGTGGGGCGAGCGGGGCCAGATGCCGAAGCGGCTGGTGCTGGACATCGATGCCACGGACGTGGAACTGCACGGCCGGCAGGAGCACCGGTTCTATCACGGGTACTACCATGAATACTGCCACCTTCCGCGGCTGGTGTTCTGCAACGGCTGGCCGGTGCGGACGGAACTGCGCACGTCGAGCAGCGATGTGGCGGCGGGCGTGGTGGAGACGGTCGCGCCGCTCGTGGACCGGCTGCGGAAGCGATTTCCGCAGGTGCCGATCCTGATCCGCGCCGACGGGGCCTACTGCCGCGACGAGTTGATGACGTGGTGCGAGGCGCGGGGCGTGGATTACGTGCTGGGACTGCCGCGCAATGATCGGCTGAAAGACCGGGGCCAACCGTTGATGGACGATCTGCGGGACCGGTTGAAGCGGGATCCGGACTATGCGCAGCAAGCGGTCCGCGGCTACCAGATCTTCGACTATCGCACGCGCGACAGCTGGAGCCGCGAACGCCGCGTGATCGCCAAGGCCGAATGGCTGCCGGGACAACCGGTCGGCAACGCGGACGGGGAACCGGCCGGCAAGGCCGACGGCGGACCGGAGGCCGGCGCGGAAGACCCATGTGCGACGGTCGGCGAAGCCCGGTACAACAGTCGCTTCGTCGTCACCTCGCTCCAGAAGCCCGACGCGCCAACGGTCTACGAAGAGATGTACTGCGACCGGGGTGAGGCCGAAAACTGGATCAAGGAACAGAAGAACGATCTGTTCCTGGACCGATGCTCCAGCAGCCTCTGGAACGTCAACGCACTCCGGCTCCGGATGACTTTCCGTTCATCCGCATGCCATCGCAGCCACCGGGGGCGAGACCTCCCGACAGTCGGGGACCGTTCGGGCCTCGTCAAGACCAGGACCCAAGGGCGTGCGATAGGGGCGTCCGCCGCATGCTCACCCGAATGGCTCATCATCCAGTCGACAACAGCATCTTGCACGGGATGCGCCGCTTTGCACGCCGATCGTGGCGGTCCGCAAAACGGGCCCAGGCGCATGCTACAAGTCCGCACCGCTTCCGCCAGCATCGCACCCAGCACCGAACGCGCCCCGCTTCCGTCCGACCCGAACGCACCCCTTTCGCCATCCAACGCACCCATCCGTCCGAACGCACCCCGCTACCATCCCCTTCCCCCCGGCAAAGCCCAACCAACTTCGTGGTGTCAACAACTTACACGCACATACATCGCACCCAAGCCATCCATTATGAGAAATAAGGGCTAAGTCGGAAAAGTATGCAACTGTAATGTAGAAAATATCACGTTGCTTACGCGGCATAGACATATCTGGCGATCTTATTGCGATGGAAGATGGAAAAATAATAATCTATACAAATATTGCTGATAATATTTATATTGTATTTGACATGAGGTTGGAATCTATTCATAATTATTAATAGTTAATATTTCAGCTATTCTATTGATATGGATAAAGTGCAAAGGTATGACGATCCAAAGTCCAGAATGGCCTTGTCAGTGTGTCCTCGGCGAGAGTATCGGAATATCGATTTCGAAGGCTCTAGGTGTCCGGCTGATAGCTTCATTAATTTGCAGGAACTCTCTTTCGTCTTTAAACGTCGTTGCTTGGTTTGGTCAACACAGTTGCTAGATCATCTGCAGGAGATGCTGGATCGCGCGGATGCATCTTGGTTCGTACAGATGGCACAAATGCACTTCCGCCCCATCGGACGTTTCCGCATCTACCGAGCAAATTGCAGCAGCGAGCCGCGCTGCTTCAGAAACACCGCCAGCCCCCGACATCAGACACGCGCCCGTCGAAAACTTCCGTCCGCAAGCCTCCTCGACGACCGAATCAAAAACCTCCTGAAGCGGGCTGGGTTTGCTCACGCCCTTGTGCAACTTCAACGCATCCATCCTTGGATACCTCACATGTTAGGTAAAACCATATGCCAAACCTATCCTCGGTCCCCGGAGGATAGGTCCATTCCTCTATTATTATTGCGAAAGCTGATCCACAAAGCCCTCACCCATAGCGGAGTTTGGGCTATATGGGGAATTTCTGGTCAAGGTGTCTTCCAGCCCAAGCGGAATGGCTACTCGATAGCCGAAATCGTGGTGGCACTCAGCATCGTTGCGGCGGTATTAGTTGGCGTGCTAAGCATGTACACCATGGTCTCCGAGGATGCTGAGTTGAGGGCGGTGGTAGCCGAAGTGCATCTGTTGCAACGAGCTGCGCAACAGTACAAGCGGGAACATGGTCGATACGACCAGTATATGAGTATAAGGAACTTTAGCTTAAAGTATTATGTGGGTGGTGAGAATTCCGATTTAGGTAAGGGAATTAACCATCTGGGACGTATAGTCAGCATGACTACAGGCGGCACAGCCAAAAATATGTCCATACGATACTTCACGGGTAGTGGTCCCCATGCACTCAAGTTCTGTGTACGAGTCCTTAGGCATTTTGGAACAAAGATTAAACCCAGGGGAGAGGGGGGTACCAAAATCGCGCCGGGAAAAGCGATTAGGGGATTCATAAGTGGTTTTTGCAACGATCCTAGGGATGTAGCGTCTCTAATTCTGATCACGGAGTAGACCATGCTAACAGTCTGCGCCACAGAAAATAATTTTGAGAACATTTTTTAGAATAACCAATTTACAACTGACTTGAGATAGAAATTACATACCTTACGAATGCCTGTTTCAGGGAGTATGCTTATGATGCTACCGCAATACGTGTATAACGAACCATACTTTGATGATTGGAATAGAGTGCCTTCGTGCACTGCTAGCCCAAAGTCCGCGAAAACTATCGCATGCCAAGTCCTAAAACCCCTGCTATGACGGCAATGGCATTCGGATTAGCGGAAAGGGATCCTGGTCTCTGAGGATGTCGTGTAACCGGTTGATATACGGAAACATATTCGGTTCCTTTGGGATTCTTCAAAAAAACACTTGCGTTTCAGCATGGGTTATGGCAATCTACGCTTAGTTAGATTATCTCTGGTGCAAACGTGATGGATTCCCGAATCGAGAACCTGAAGTCGACCACCTTCTGTGGCACGCGGCTGACCCGCCGTCAGATTGCGGGCCTCCAGAAGACGGTGAAAATGTTTCCGGCACTGAGCCGCCATGAGTTGGCTGCCACCCTGTGCACTCATCTGGGCTGGTTCACGCCGAAGGGTCGGGATCGACTGGGGTCCTGTCTGCGGATGCTGGAGCAGCTGGAGGCCGGCGGCATCGTGTCGCTGCCGGCGAAGCGACCGGGATCGAGAACGGGAACCGGGGGTCGGAGACCGCGGCATACGAGTCGCTCGGATCCGGGCTCCGCCATAGAGTGTGAGTTGAAGGAGCTGATGCCGCTGGAACTGGAGGTTGTGGCGGAGGGGGAGGCCGTTGAGGAATGGAAGGAATTGGTGGATCGGCATCATGAGATGGGTTACCGGCATCCGTTCGGCTGTTTCCTGCGCTACTGGCTGCGGGATCGTCGGGGTCGCAAGCTGGGCTGTCTGCTGTTTGAGGCGGGCACGACCCGGCTTCCCTGTCGTGACGTCTGGATTGGCTGGCGGGATCGGGATCGGGCGAAGCGTCTGAAGGGGGTGGTGAACAACTCCCGGTTCCTGATCTTCCCTTGGGTTCGGGTTCCGTATCTGGCCTCGAAGGCCCTGTCGATGGCGGTTCGGCGGCTGCCCGGGGACTGGAAGGAGCGGCACGGCCTGGAGCCGGTACTGGCGGAGACCTTTGTGGATCCGGCGAAGTACCGGGGGACCTGCTACCGTGCGGCCAACTGGCAGTGCATTGGCCGGACGAAGGGACGCAAGGCGAGTGCGGCGGAGGCAGGCAGGACGCCGAAGGACGTTTACCTGTATCCGCTGACGAAAGACTGGAAGCAGGTGCTGCTGACCGGCTCCCGTCGATCCGGACGTCGTTCCCGCAGGCCGCTGGTGGCGGTCTTGGCTCCGGAGGATGCTTTTGTCCGGCTCTGGATCGGCATCGTCGAGACGCTCGTGGGTGTCGCCAACCGGCACGACCGGCTCTGGCAGCGGCGGCGGCGCGTGCTGAACACGCTGGTGGTCGTGCTGTTCGTTTTCCGGCTGGTGTTCTCGAAGGGGCGTCCGGGATATGCGACCACGCTGGCCGAACTGTGGGGGCAGTGCCGGACGATGGGGATCGAACTGCCACAGCCAGCTCCGGTGTCGCCGTCCTCCATCTGCAGTGCCCGTGCCCGGCTGGACGAGCAGCTGTTCAAGACCTTACACCAGGAAATCCTCAAGGTGGTTTTCGACGCCGAGGCACGACCCCGGCACGCACGGAAAGTTCGTCCCGACACGGATCGGCGGTGGCAGGGGCATCGGGTGTTTGCGGTCGATGGAAGTTCCCTGAACCTGCCGCGCGGACGGGTGCATGAAGGCTGGCGGACGCCGGTAGACGGTGCCCATTATCCGCAGGGTCTGGTGAGTTGCCTGTATCGGCTGCAGGCCCGACTACCGGTCGACTTCGACCTGCATGCGCATGGAAACGAGCGCGCGGCGGCACTGGCCCACCTGAACGTGTTGTCGGCGAACGATGTGGTGGTCTATGACCGGGGCTACTATTCCTATGAGATGCTGCACACGCATGCGATCCGGGGACTGCACGCGGTGTTCCGGATGCAACGGAAAACCGGTATCGATGTCGACCGCTTCATCCACGGCGGCCGCCGGGATACGGTCATCGAGGTCGTTCCCCGCCAACGCACGCTGACCCGACTACGCCGCAGGAACCCCGGAGCCGCCTTCGGCCCACACCGCTTGCGGCTGGTGAAATATGCCGTGGGCGATACCGTCTTCATCCTGGGCACGACCCTGCTGGACCGGGACCCGTATTCCATCGACCAGCTGTCGGATCTGTATCACGCGAGATGGGGCATCGAGGAACTGTACAAGGTATCCAAACGGCTGATGGAGGTTGAGGACTTTCATGGGCAAAGCGAGCGCGGCGTGAAACAGGAACTGTATGCATGCTTCACCCTGATTACCATGACCCGGCTGTTCGCCAACCATGGCGAGGATCATGTGAACGGGGGGCTGCCGAACGACGGCAAGCCGCTGATGCAGACGCATTTCAAGCACGGACTTGCGGCGGTGGCGGCCAACATCGAGAGCCTGCTACTTCAGCATGCATCCGCCCTCCGGGAAACCGTGGCTCGTATTGTCGGCGAGATCGTCCGGTGTCGGCAACGGCTCCGTCCAGGGCCGGTCCTATGAACGGCGATCCCGAAAACCGGTCGGAAAGTGGCAGCGAGGAAGAGGAGCACCGGCACCGGCAACTCGCTAACGGAATAAAAAATCAGCGGATAACCAAGGCCCAAGACCGAATCCTTAACCGAATGGCAAAATTCACTAAACGAATGCCATTGGCTATGACGGGGGGGAGGGGGGTCATTCACGGGGAATTGCTGACACGAACCGCAAATCTGGCCGGAACATCGATTTCGGAGGTCCCGGGTACAGCATCTTTATTCTTGTTTTCCACTCCGAACTCCGAATTGGAGGAGTCTTATTCACTTGCACCGCGTCCTTGGAGGACACGGCTATGGCCAGATTATCTACAAAGCAACAGATCCATAAGACGCCTATTAATTATACAACGATATGAATCAAGAGAAAGTCTGCTATGATAAAGATATTTGAAACCTTAGGTCGGTATTCTTTCCAGTACAGGAGGAACGGTTACTCGCTAGCTGAGATCATGCTGGTGTTTGGCATCATAGCGATAATACTGACCAGCGTGTGGACCACGTACGCCGTGCTTACAAACGAGGTCGACGCACTAGTGGCAATAGCCGAAATTCAGCTGATTAGGAAGGCCGCCAACGATTACAAAAATGTACCAACGCAACAGAGCACATACATGAATATTGGCACGGATCTCAGCAATCTGGAGCCGTATTTAGGGCAGAACACATTGTCAGGCAGCGTGAACATTTTTGGGGGTACGGTCGCCATTGAAGCGGTGACATATATCTATACACCGGCGCGTAATAATCTGGACCTTGATGTAATCTACCCTCGCATTCCTAGCAAGGATATATGCTGGCAAATTCTTGAATATTTCGGGGGTGATGTAATGGAGGCCACATACAAGCCGTGGATCTATATCAGTGAAGGTAAAACTATTTCAGGATACATAGCTAATGGTTATGGTTCCATCATTACTGATCCCACTGCCGGTTGCAAAAGAATTACTCATCAGAACTACGAACTGCATATACGTATCGACTAGTAGGACGTCACGTTTATATTGATAAGTAAAGCGATTTAGGTTTGATCCGTGCGTCGGCGGTCGTGAACTGGTAGCCCACTCCCCATCCAGCTTCTTCGGCACCGGAGGCAACGGCCGAGGCCTACGCTCCAGAGCCATCATCGGACCCTGCTCCACTGTCCGTCCGTGCCGGGCCAGTGCCCCCCTGATCCACAGCCAGAAGAATCCGTGCACGCTGCAGCTTCGTCGCCGACACCGCACGACGCGTGCTCGACTTCAGCACCGCTTCCAACTCATCCCGCTCATCCTGAGCCAACTCCACCATGTATATTTCTTCGGCATCGAATCCTCCTGATCCCAGAACCCCTTCCAGTCCACTATTATAAACACGTATTGTTAGAATAGGTAACCTACTAGACGTTTAACACATACATGTCCTTAAATTCTGTGGGTGCTGAGTTACTATTGTCGGAGGTAGAAATTCTTGAGTCAGGTGGTGTTTTTTTGTGAAACCACTGACGGGCGATATCGCAAGACCACTTGCTAAATTATTTACCAAATCAAAATGGGAAAAGTACGTACTCAGGCTGAGAAGGCTTTGCTGAAGATGGTTAATGGCACTATTGAAAGAGATATAACCGAGAGTGGTGTTTGAGGTGAATGGATGTACGCTGCCGCCTTGTTGCCGCGCCAATGGCATTCGTTTAGTGAATTTTGCCATTCGGTTAAGGATTCGGTCTTGGGCCTTGGTTATCCGCTGATTTTTTATTCCGTTAGCGAGTTGCCGGTGCCGGTGCTCCTCTTCCTCGCTGCCACTTTCCGACCGGTTTTCGGGATCGCCGTTCATAGGACCGGCCCGGACGGAGCCGTTGCCGACACCGGACGATCTCGCCGACAATACGAGTCACGGTTTCCCGGAGGGCGGATGCATGCTGAAGTAGCAGGCTCTCGATGTTGGCCGCCACCGCCGCAAGTCCGTGCTTGAAATTCGTCTGCATCAGCGGCTTGCCGTCATTCGGCAGCCCCCCGTTCAAATGATCCTCGCCATGGTTGGCGAACAGCCGGGTCATGGTAATCAGGGTGAAGCATGCATACAGTTCCTGTTTCACGCCGCGCGCGCTTTGCCCATGAAAGTCCTCAACCTCCATCAGCCGTTTGGATACCTTGTACAGTTCCTCGATGCCCCATCTCGCGTGATACAGATCCGACAGCTGCTCGATGGAATACTGGTCCCGGTCCAGCAGGGTCGTGCCCAGGATGAAGACGGTATCGCCCACGGCATATTTCACCAGCCGCAAGCGGTGTGGGCCGAATGCGGCTCCGGGGTTCCTTCGGCGTAGTCGGGTCAGCGTGCGTTGGCGGGGAACGACCTCGATGACCGTATCCCGGCGGCCGCCGTGGATGAAGCGGTCGACATCGATACCGGTTTTCCGTTTCATCCGGAACACCGCGTGCAGTCCCCGGATCGCATGCGCGTGCAGCATCTCATAGGAATAGTAGCCCCGGTCATAGACCACCACATCGTTCGCCGACAGCACGTTCAGGTGGGCCAGTGCCGCCGCGCGCTCGTTTCCATGCGCATGCAGGTCGAAGTCGACCGGTAGTCGGGCCTGCAGCCGATACAGGCAACTCACCAGACCCTGCGGATAATGGGCACCGTCTACCGGTAGTTGTGTCAAGAATTTTCTGCAATTTCCAGTGGGAGCGGAGACCCGCCCATATGGGCGGGTCTCCGCTCGGCGCGAAAATTTCGGGCGTTTCATGCCGCCTCCTGCCATGCCTCGGATTCCGGTTCGGATGCGCGAACCACGCCGATCCGGCCATATAGATAACGCTGCCCCGTCAGCCACCGCTCATGGGTCTCCGCCGCAAGTGCCAGGATCAGACGCAGACAGGACTCCGCGTTCGGGAAGATCCTGACGACACGCGTTTGCCGGCGGATCTCCTCGTTGTACCGCTCCAGCATGTTCGTGGACTTCATCCGCAGGGGCGATGTTCCCTGGGCAGCCGATACACCGTCAGCGTCTCCTCGACATGATCCTCGACCCATTCCACGAGCCTGCCAAACCCTTTCTCATCGCCCCAACGGGCTACCCAGGCACCAGCAATTCCCCGTATAGTTTCATTTTGGGCTTGATGTCGGTCTTTTCATGTTTCGGTACGGGGAACCGACGTTTTCAGACGGTTTGCACGGCATGTCGTTGTGCGTTGGAACGAGTTCCGGGCATCGATATGCAGGTCTCTTGACCGTCAGGGCGGCATGGGGTCTCGGGACATCCCGATCTTCTTCATCGAGCAGCTGGAGAGGCGGTCGGCCGTCAGGACGTATCGTAGGCGAGGTACGCGGTGTAGATCCCGAGGGCGTGGCCGTATAGTTCCTGCCAGTTGCGGAAAGCTACCGCACAGAAACTGCTGCGCAGACGTTCCCACGTTGCGGTTCGGGTATAGCGCTTGGCGAAGATTTGCTTCATGACGGGGCAGGCCATTTCCAGCAGCTGGTCGATCAGGAACGCCAGCAGCATCAGCGCAGCGAAAGTATCCGACAGGTGCTGGGTTCCGTGTCCGAAGTTGTGTTCCAGGTACTGGACGTTCTTCAGCGTGTTGAAGGTCTCGTTCTCGATCTTCCAGCGACTGCGAGCCGCGCGAGCCAGTTCGCTGGCGTTATGCGGATTGAGCGGCAGATCGGTGACCCAGGTGAACGCCCGCCGCACATCCTCGCCGGAGCCACGCCGCTCCGAGCTCTGCAGCACCTGGACCTTCAGGTCGGGGTTCGCAGCATTCAGTTCCACCTCCGGCACCACGCGCAGCTGGCGATCCCGCTCCTGCCCTTCGAGCGAGGGATCCGCAAACCAGGGCGCATCGGAACGATCCAGCTGAGCCTGCAGATGCGGATGGTCGCCCGCCCGAGCCACCAGCAGAAAGCGCAGTCCATGCTCCTGCAGCAGCCGGATCTGGGGACCCTGCGAGAACAGCCCATCGGCAATCACGATCAGCTTCATGCGCCGATAAAGCGAAGCCAGGACCGGAACTAGCCGGGCCCAGGCACCCCGCTCGCAGTCGTTCTTCGTCGAGCCATCCCCGTTGCAAACCGCTTCTATCGCCATCGGCAGCACCTGCCGCTGATCCGGATGCACCATCACCGCACACAACTGCTGATGGGAGTACGTGGTCGAACCGTTGCGGTGCCGGGCCCGCAGACAGCACGGACCGTGAACCCGCTGGGAGGAAAAGGTGCCGGTACCATCCACGGCTACCAGATAATGACCGCGCCACGCCGACATCCGCTGCAGCACCTTGCCGCGCTGGGCGCGTTGCAGAACCTGCTGAAACGCCCGCCGATACCGCACCGGCGAGATCGGATCCAGGCGACGGCGCAGGGTCGTGTCGCAGGGAACCTGCGCCAGACCGTACAGACGATGCAGATTCATCTCCACCACCGAGTGCCGGTGCCTCGTTAAATCAAACTGCAGCAGCGAAGCGTGCTTCTCCAGAAACACCGCCAGACCCGACATCAGACAGTCGCCGGTGGAAAACTTCCGCCCGCAAACCTTCTCAACGACCCCCTCAAATACTTCACGAACCACCCGCAGCAATCCGGGCTTGCTCACATCCTTGCGCAACTTCAACGCACCCATCCTTGGATACCTCGTTTGTCTGGTAACTCTATATTAACCTATCATCCGCCCTTAAACGATAAGCCTACGCTCTTATTATCGCGAAAGCCAATGCGCAAAGCCCATACCTATAGCGGGGTTGGGGCTATACGGGGAATTGCTGCCCAAGCACCCAGTGCCTCACGAGCCTCCCCGACATGCTCACAGCCCCACAACCGTTTCAAACCCTCCAGACATGCGGGATCAGCACTCCGGGACAGTTTGTCCCTGGCATTGCGCAGAAAATGGACGCAGCACCGTTGCCACAACGCGGTCGGCAACACTTTCGAGATCGCATGCTTCAATCCCTCATGACTGTCCGAGACCACATACTCGACTCCCCGCAGGCCACGTCCCTTCAGATGCGACAGGAATTCCGTCCACGACCCCTCGCTTTCCCGGTTCGCCACTTCCGCCGCCAGCACCTGACGCCGACCCTCGCCGTCAATCCCGATGGCAATCTGCACCGCCCGGGAACGCACCGAGCCCTCCTCACGCACCTTCTCATACCGGGCATCCAGCAACACATACGGATACGCCTCCTCCAGCCGACGTTCCGCAAACGCCTTCAGCGACGCGTCCAGCTTCGACACCATGGCCGAGATCGTCGCCGGCGAAAACTCGTGACCGCACAGACCCTCCGCCAGTCGGCTCACCCGACGCGTCGAGACCCCCTGCACATACATCTCCGACAGCACCGCCACCAGGGCCTTCTCCGAACGCTGATAGCGCTCGAACACCCGCGTGCTGAACTGGCCGCTGCGTTCCTGCGGAACTCTCAGTTCGATCTCGCCCACCTTCATCGTCAGATCGCGCCGGTAGTATCTGGAACGGTAGCCCTGACGCGTCCGCGTCCGTTCGCTCTTGCACGCTCCCAGAAACTCCGTTATCTCACTCTCCAGAACCTCGTTGAGCGTCTCCTGCACCAGCCGCCTCACAAACTCCTCATCGTCCGCCAGATGATCGCATGCCGACTGCTTCGTGGCATTGTGCGTATAATCTTTCCGAATCATTTCTTGCTCCTTTTCGATAAATTGTGTCATGAATGATTCGCGCCTGGATGCGGGATTGCGTCCAGGCATCTCCACATTCCCGATGAAACATCAGATTCTAACCATTCGTCTGTCGTTACAGCCCGTTTTTCGTTTTTGCAAACAAATTTATACACAACCGAGCTGGCGCAAACGAGCGGTTCTGGAAGATCCGGTGGCGGCACTATCCCGCCGATTGCGGGGGTCCCGGTGCCGAGGAAAGTGGATGGGCGCCTGGAAGCGCAGATTACTCGACTGGCCTGTTCGACCCCTTCGGAGGGCCGGAGCCGCTGGACGCTGCGACTGCTGGCGGATAAGGTGGTGGAACTGGAGCTGGTGAATTCCCTATCGCACGAGACCGTTCGACAGACGCTAAAAAACGACCTGAAGCCGTGGCGGAAGGTGATGTGGTGCATTCCCCCAAGCAGGACGGGGCTTTTGTGGCACGCATGGAATAGCTATTAAAGCTCTATTCGCAACCTTACGACCCGCGCTTCCCCATCGTGTGTATGAACGAACAGCCGTATCAGCTGCTGTCCGAGACTCGGAAGTCTCGAGGCCGATGGCTTCGGGTCGTCCCTCCAAGGTGGATTACGAATACACGCGAGAAGGATGCTGCACGGTATGGATATTCGTGGAGCCGCTGGGTCAGTGGAGAGAGGTTGGGGTGTCGAGCCGACGCACGGCTAGCGATTGGGATGCGCGGATCCGTAGCTTGGTGGACGCCCCCGGTTCCGGTCTGCGGAACAGATCACCCTGGTCTGCGATAACCTGAATACCCATGATATCGGTTCCTTGTATACCACCTTCCCGCCAGAGGAAGCACAACGGGTGATGGATCGCCTGAAACTGGTGTGCACGCCTCAACATGGCAGCTGGTTGAACATCACCGAAGTAGAACTCAGCGTGCTCACCCGTCAGGTCAGGCTCTGAACGACCGACTGGTCAACCTCTCCAGCGTCAAGAAACGGGTCACCTCCCGGTGCCGAGAGCGAAACCGGCAACAGACCGGGATCGACTGGCACTTCTCCACCAGCAACGCTCGCACCAAACTTAAAAGTCTTTACCCGAAAATTGAAACATGACTATACACTAGCCAAGTCTCCAAATCAGATACTCATCACGTTTCTATGGCGCAGACTCCTGGTACCATGCCCGCTCAAGTATTTCACCGTTAGCCTTAGCCGTTTCCGTAAGGATTCGCGCTCGCGCTAGGCTGCCACTATGGGCCCCCGTACCTGTCAGCCTCACTTGATTCCAGCACTCGAAGAGTAGCAGCAGGGAGATGTTGAGATCCGTGAACGCATGCATCATGCAATGATGGTAGTCAAAGTGATAACACAACGAAAACGGAGAACGTCTCCTATTTATGATTAATTTTCAACATGTTATTTATGGATAGTGGCGGAGAGCCAGAGTTGACAAGATATTAGGTCTGTCTATCTTCCTTGATCAGCACTACCGACTTCCTTCCTGCTTGTCCGCATCACACCATTGCCACACAAAACGATGTGGACCTGGCCTAGCGGGCAATTTCACCTTCAGTAAGGTAGATAATACCCTGCCAGAGACATCGCAAATCTTTCCCCGAACGCACTCATCAGCCACCGTCCCCTGGACAAAGCCGGAATATCATGCCCGCTGACCACGCCGGATCAATCCGCACATCCAGACGAACTCATCCTCGTCAGACGGCTTTTCCTCTATCAGTGCCCCAGCATTCACCATGTAGCTTTCATCTGGCCAGACTCCCTTTATGATACCGAAAAATCTCACCTTCACTTCAAAAAGACAGCTTCAGTGCGTATCAGGGGCCTCAACTACACAGACCGTCAATGAACCACCATCAACTTCTCTCGGCAACGCCAATCGCAGGCAACAATCCCACCAGAATACTCAGGCCACCAATTTTCCATATACGCATCATCTTCACTTTTCTTCCAAAGCCACAAGCGTACATGACATTAAGAATGTATTCTGTCATACATCGCAGTGGCGTATAGAACCCCAATATTTATAACCACTGTGGCGGAGAGGGAGGGATTCGAACCCTCGATGGGATTTCACCCCATACTCCCTTAGCAGGGGAGCGCCTTCAGCCACTCGGCCACCTCTCCATAATCATGGCACGTTCAACTTATGCTAAGTACGATGCCCGATCAATACTTTAACCACTACATAAATTCGTTATTCGAGAAGCTGGCGCGCCCGACAGGATTCGAACCTGTAATCCCCAGTTTCGTAGACTGATACCTTATCCAATTTGGCCACGGGCGCGATTTACCACTCACTTGACATATTAACACGTGAAAAAGACAGCACCGCCAAAATACAGAAACAAGATACGGGAGAGAGTAGAGAACGCAAAAAGTAGTTATTTATTAGTACAGTCGGAAATCGAAGTGCGGGAGCACTGAAATCAATACCGGCAAAGATCGTAAAAAAAGGGAAGGGGACTCTTAAGCTGAGATACGAAAGACACCTGCTAGAGTTGTACAAATGCCCTAATTGACCCCACGTATTAATGGGCAATTTTCAGAAAACGATTATAAATGTAGACTCTTATGTATCTACTTGTGTATAGTTTGCCAAATGAGGTGAAAGGAAGTCCGCCTTAATCGATTTTTCAAGCTTGAATTTCGATCTCATCAACCAGCGCATGTAGTGGTCTAGGTAGCGTGTAGAGACACCGCGGTGGTGATGGTTCAGCCATCGCTTCATGGTCATATGACGCTGGTTAACAGTGTTGAGATGCCAACTCCCGCGGCGACATTCACGTCGGCTGACGCGAACCACTTCCTGGTGAATGTTCAGGCTCCGGCTTGCCATTTCGTAGCTGGGATGTCCATCGGTGACACAGACGCAATCTTCGGCCAGCCATTCCGACATTGCCAGAGCGATGTCCGTTCCCGCCGTCGACGGGCAATGGCATTCGGACAGCAATTCCCCGTATAGCCCCAACCCCGCTATAGGTATGGATTTTGCGCATTGGCTTTCGCAATAATAAGAGCGTAGGCTTATCGTTTGAGGATGGATGATAGGTTAATATAGAGTTACCAGACAAACGAGGTATCCAAGGATGGGTGCGTTGAAGTTGCGCAAGGATGTGAGCAAGCCCGGATTGCTGCGGGTGGTTCGTGAAGTATTTGAGGGGGTCGTTGAGAAGGTATGCGGGCGGAAATTTTCCACCGGCGACTGTCTGATGTCGGGTCTGGCGGTGTTTCTGGAGAAGCACGCCTCGCTGCTGCAGTTTGATTTAACGAGGCACCGGCACAAGGTGGTGGAAATGAATCTGCGTCGTCTGTACGGTCTGGCGCAGGTTCCCTGCGACACGACTCTGCGCCGTCGCCTGGATCCGATCTCGCCGGTGCGGTATCGGCGGGCGTTTCAGCAGGTTCTGCAACGCGCCCAGCGCGGCAAGGCACTGCAGCGGATGTCGGCGTGGCGCGGTCATTATCTGGTAGCCGTGGATGGTACCGGCACCTTTTCCTCCCAGCGGGTTCACGGTTCGTGCTGTCTGCGGGCCCGGCATCGCAACGGTTCGACCACGTACTCCCATCAGCAGTTGTGTGCGGTGATGGTGCATCCGGATCAGCGGCAGGTACTGCCGATGGCGATAGAAGCGGTTTGCAACGGGGATGGCTCGACGAAGAACGACTGCGAGCGGGGTGCCTGGGCCCGGCTAGTTCCGGTCCTGGCTTCGCTTTATCGGCGCATGAAGCTGATCGTGATTGCCGATGGGCTGTTCTCGCAGGGTCCCCAGATCCGGCTGCTGCAGGAGCATGGACTGCGCTTTTTGCTGGTGGCTCGGGCGGGCGACCATCCGCATCTGCAGGCTCAGCTGGATCGTTCCGATGCGCCCTGGTTTGCAGATCCCTCGCCCGAAGGGCAGGAGCGGGATCGCCAGCTGCGCGTGGTCCCGGAGGTGGAACTGAATGCTGCGAACCCCGACCTGAAGGTCCAGGTGCTGCAGAGTTCGGAGCGGCGTGGCTCCGGCGAGGATGCGCGGCGGGCGTTCACCTGGGTCACCGATCTGCCGCTCAATCCGCATAACGCCAGCGAACTGGCCCGCGCGGCTCGCAGTCGCTGGAAGATCGAGAACGAGACCTTCAACACGCTGAAGAACGTCCAGTACCTGGAACACAACTTCGGACACGGAACCCAGCACCTGTCGGATACTTTCGCTGCGCTGATGCTGCTGGCGTTCCTGATCGACCAGCTGCTGGAAATGGCCTGCCCCGTCATGAAGCAAATCTTCGCCAAGTGCTATACCCGAACCGCAACGTGGGAACGCCTGCGCAGCAGTTTCTGTGCGGTAGCCTTCCGCAACTGGCAGGAATTGTACGGCCACGCCCTCGGAATCTACACCGCGTACCTCGCCTACGATACGTCCTGACGGCCGACCGCCTCTCCAGCTGCTCGATGAAGAAGGGATCGGGACGTCGTCCCGAGGCCCCATGCCGCCCTGACGGTCAAGAGACCTGCATATCGATGCCCGGAACCCGTTCCAACGCACAACGACATGCCGTGCAAACCGTCTGAAAACGTCGGTTCCCCGTACCGAAACATGAAAAGACCGACATCAAGCCCAAAATGAAACTATACGGGGAATTGCTGGGCATTCGGATTAGCGGAAAGGGATCCTGGTCTTTGAGGATATCGTGTAACCGGTTGATATACGGAAAGATATTCGGTTATGTTGGGATTCTTCAAAAAAACACTTGCGTTTCAGCATGGGTTATGGCAATCTACGCTTAGTTAGATTATCTCTGGTGCAAACGTGATGGATTCCCGAATCGAGAACCTGAAGTCGACCACCTTCTGTGGCACGCGGCTGACCCGCCGTCAGATTGCGGGCCTTCAGAAGACGGTGGAGATGTTTCCGGCACTGAGCCGCCATGAGCTGGCTGCCACCCTGTGCACTCATCTGGGCTGGTTCACGCCGAAGGGTCGGGATCGACTGGGGTCCTGTCTGCGGATGCTGGAGCAGCTGGAGGCCGGCGGCATCGTGTCGCTGCCGGGCGAAGCGACCGGGATCGAGAACGGGAACCGGGGGTCGGAGACCGCGGCATACGAGTCGCTCGGATCCGGGCTCCGCCATAGAGTGTGAGTTGAAGGAGCTGATGCCGCTGGAACTGGAGGTTGTGGCGGAGGGGGAGGCCGTTGAGGAATGGAAGGAATGGGTGGATCGGCATCATGAGCTGGGTTACCGGCATCCGTTCGGCTGTTTCCTGCGCTACTGGCTGCGGGATCGTCGGGGTCGCAAGCTGGGCTGTCTGCTGTTTGAGGCGGGCACGACCCGGCTTCCCTGTCGTGACGCCTGGATTGGCTGGCGGGATCGGGATCGGGATCGGGCGAAGCGTCTGAAGGGGGCGGTGAACAACTCCCGGTTCCTGATCTTCCCTTGGGTTCGGGTTCCGTATCTGGCCTCGAAGGCCCTGTCGATGGCGGTTCGGCGGCTGCCCGGGGACTGGAAGGAGCGGCACGGCCTGGAGCCGGTACTGGCGGAGACCTTTGTGGATCCGGCGAAGTACCGGGGGACCTGCTACCGTGCGGCCAACTGGCAGTGCATTGGTCGGACGAAGGGACGCAAGGCGAATGCATCGGAGGCAGGCAGGACTCCGAAGGACGTTGTACCTGTATCCGCTGACGAAAGACTGGAAGCAGGTGCTGCTGACCGGCTCCCGTCGATCCGGACGCCGTTCCCGCAGGTCGCCGGCAACAGTCTTGGCTCCGGAGGATACGTTTGTCCGGCTCTGGAGCGGCATCGTCGAGACGCTCGTGGGTGTCGCCAACCGGCATGACCGGCTCTGGCAGCGGCGGCGGCGCGTGCTGAACACGCTGGTGGTCGTGCTGTTCGTTTTCCGGTTGGTGTTCTCGAAGGGGCGTCCGGGATATGCGACCACGCTGGCCGAACTGTGGGGGCAGTGCCGGACGATGGGGATCGAACTGCCACAGCCGGCTCCGGTGTCGCCGTCCTCCATCTGCAGTGCCCGGGCCCGGCTGGACGAGCAGCTGTTCAAGATCTTACACCAGGAAATCCTCAAGGTGGTCTTCGACGCCGAGGCACGACCCCGGCACGCACGGAAAGTCCGGCCCGACACGGATCGGCGGTGGCAGGGGCATCGGGTGTTTGCGATGGAAGCTCCCTGAACCTGCCGCGCGGACTGGTGCATGAAGGCTGGCGGACGCCGGTAGACGGTGCCCATTATCCGCAGGGTCTGGTGAGTTGCCTGTATCGGCTGCAGGCCCGACTACCGGTCGACTTCGACCTGCATGCGCATGGAAACGAGCGCGCGGCGGCACTGGCCCACCTGAACGTGTTGTCGGCGAACGATGTGGTGGTCTATGACCGGGGCTACTATTCCTATGAGATGCTGCACGCGGTGTTCCGGATGCAACGGAAAACCGGTATCGATGTCGACCGCTTCATCCACAGCGGCCGCCGGGATACGGTCATCGAGGTCGTTCCCCGCCAACGCACGCTGACCCGACTACCGCCGCAGGAACCCCGGAGCCGCCTTCGGCCCACACCGCTTGCGGCTGGTGAAATATGCCGTGGGCGATACCGTCTTCATCCTGGGCACGACCCTGCTGGACCGGGACCAGTATTCCATCGAGCAGCTGTCGGATCTGTATCACGCGAGATGGGGCATCGAGGAACTGTACAAGGTATCCAAACGGCTGATGGAGGTTGAGGACTTTCATGGGCAAAGCGAGCGGGGCGTGAAACAGGAACTGTATGCATGCTTCACCCTGATTACCATGACCCGGCTGTTCGCCAACCATGGCGAGGATCATGTGAACGGGGGGCTGCCGAACGACGGCAAGCCGCTGATGCAGACGAATTTCAAGCACGGACTTGCGGCAGTGGCGGCCAACATCGAGAGCCTGCTACTTCAGCATGCATCCGCCCTCCGGGAAACCGTGGCTCGTATTGTCGGCGAGATCGTCCGGTGTCGGCAACGGCTCCGTCCGGGCCGGTCCTATGAACGGCGATCCCGAAAACCGGTCGGAAAGTGGCAGCGAGGAAGAGGAGCACCGGCACCGGCAACTCGCTAACGGAATAAAAAATCAGCGGATAACCAAGGCCCAAGACCGAATCCTTAACCGAATGGAAAAATCCACTAAACGAATGCCATTGCGTCGACGGGAGGGCTTCCATATAAGTCGGCCCGCCGCGAGATACTGCCGTCAAGACGGGCCGCTGGTCCGACACCAGACCTCGGTGTCCGCGATTTCCTCCTCGCTCGCGTGGAAGGCGACGCGCTGTTCATGAACGATCTCCCTTGCAGCGCTCCAGAAAATAGGTCTCGTCCATCTCCACGATGCCTTTGAGTCTTGAGCCTTTCTGCTGCTTGCCAAGCAAGCGATGCCGCCACAAGAATGCGGTTCGGTAAGAGATCCCACATCGCTCGGCCGACTGATGCAGCGTCAGTCGATCTCGCAAACACTCTTCAAATACCGGCCACTTCGACTTGTGCCTCAAGCCAGCAAGATGGGTCCCGGTCAGCGCGTGAAAGGTTCGTCCGCAAGATGCCGAGCGGCAACGAAATCGACACAAGCCTGTCGACTTCCCGTGACGCACCACCCCTGAGGAACCGCAATGCGTACATACTCGCAATCGGTCCAACTCCGCTTCCCGTTGACGAACTTGTGCGGGTAGTTCGTCACTCTTGACCGATTTCTGGACTCCGAGCATCAGTCGCTGCTTCCGCGCTGGGGGTCAGCCTAGGAATCTGGTTTAGCATCTCCTTGAATTGGCGGGGACTCATTGGTTTTCCTCAACCCATTGAACTGTCGCATATTATAGCTGCCTGTTAGTTACTCTCAACATAGAACTACATAAGAGCCTAAATGTAATACCTTTACTTGGGGACTTATATACTTGATACCGGCTTCCTCATGACGAGTCGACGCATAAAAAAGTGCCGGCTCAACCGGCTCTTTTTTAGTCGCAGTAACCTTCGTTGGCCTAGAGGCAGCAATTCCCCGTATAGCCCCAACCCCGCTATAGGTATGGGCTTTGCGCATTGGCTTTCGCGATAATAAGAGCGTAGGCTTATCGTTTGAGGCCGGATGATAGGTTAATATAGAGTTACCAGACAAACGAGGTATCCAAGGATGGGTGCGTTGAAGTTGCGCAAGGATGTGAGCAAGCCCGGATTGCTGCGGGTGGTTCGTGAAGTATTTGAGGGGGTCGTTGAGAAGGTTTGCGGGCGGAAGTTTTCCACCGGCGACTGTCTGATGTCGGGTCTGGCGGTGTTTCTGGAGAAGCACGCTTCGCTGCTGCAGTTTGATTTAACGAGGCACCGGCACTCGGTGGTGGAGATGAATCTGCATCGTCTGTACGGTCTGGCGCAGGTTCCCTGCGACACGACCCTGCGCCGTCGCCTGGATCCGATCTCGCCGGTGCGGTATCGGCGGGCGTTTCAGCAGGTTCTGCAACGCGCCCAGCGCGGCAAGGTGCTGCAGCGGATGTCGGCGTGGCGCGGTCATTATCTGGTAGCCGTGGATGGTACCGGCACCTTTTCCTCCCAGCGGGTTCACGGTCCGTGCTGTCTGCGGGCCCGGCACCGCAACGGTTCGACCACGTACTCCCATCAGCAGTTGTGTGCGGTGATGGTGCATCCGGATCAGCGGCAGGTGCTGCCGATGGCGATAGAAGCGGTTTGCAACGGGGATGGCTCGACGAAGAACGACTGCGAGCGGGGTGCCTGGGCCCGGCTAGTTCCGGTCCTGGCTTCGCTTTATCGGCGCATGAAGCTGATCGTGATTGCCGATGGGCTGTTCTCGCAGGGTCCCCAGATCCGGCTGCTGCAGGAGCATGGACTGCGCTTTCTGCTGGTGGCTCGGGCGGGCGACCATCCGCATCTGCAGGCTCAGCTGGATCGTTCCGATGCGCCCTGGTTTGCGGATCCCTCGCTCGAAGGGCAGGAGCGGGATCGCCAGCTGCGCGTGGTGCCGGAGGTGGAACTGAATGCTGCGAACCCCGACCTGAAGGTCCAGGTGCTGCAGAGTTCGGAGCGGCGTGGCTCCGGCGAGGATGCGCGGCGGGCGTTCACCTGGGTCACCGATCTGCCGCTCAATCCGCATAACGCCAGCGAACTGGCTCGCGCGGCTCGCAGTCGCTGGAAGATCGAGAACGAGACCTTCAACACGCTGAAGAACGTCCAGTACCTGGAACACAACTTCGGACACGGAACCCAGCACCTGTCGGATACTTTCGCTGCGCTGATGCTGCTGGCGTTCCTGATCGACCAGCTGCTGGAAATGGCCTGCCCCGTCATGAAGCAAATCTTCGCCAAGTGCTATACCCGAACCGCAACGTGGGAACGTCTGCGCAGCAGTTTCTGTGCGGTAGCTTTCCGCAACTGGCAGGAACTGTACGGCCACGCCCTCGGGATCTACACCGCGTACCTCGCCTACGATACGTCCTGACGGCCGACCGCCTCTCCAGCTGCTCGATGAAGAAGATCGGGATGTCCCGAGACCCCATGCCGCCCTGACGGTCAAGAGACCTGCATATCGATGCCCGGAACTCGTTCCAACGCACAACGACATGCCGTGCAAACCGTCTGAAAACGTCGGTTCCCCGTACCGAAACATGAAAAGACCGATATCAAGCCCAAAATGAAACTATACGGGGAATTGCTGGCCTAGAGATACTCGTCGGTGAGATCCTCAATGGAGTTCATGATGACTCTGTCTTCTCCTCTATGAATCCATCCGATTATTTCCTCTCCCGACCAGATGAGGGTTTCATCTCGTAGGAACGATAGATAGGTCCCGAGAAGGTCGCTATCGTCGACGAAGAGGAAGACGCGAAGAATATGCTTCTTGCTATTCGCACCGTAGACGCCGGTCAAGCGCGTAGCCGTTTCGTGAAGAGGCCCTCGTCCGTGACGAGCTACGTGGTTGCGACGAGCAGCAAGGCTATGGCGGTCAATCTAAGACGGTCTTTCGTTTGTAGGATCCTTAGTAAGGTTTTGAGGGAAGCCGGTACCAAGTATATAAATCCCTTTATTTTTTATACGACCACTGTGCAACTGTACCGTTGCCGACACCCCTCACAACTTATCGTTGATCGAAATTAGCCACCCAATCACCATATCTTGTCAATCACGATGTACGTCTTTTGAATGCGAGTATTCTCTTTTGCGCAGTTGATTATGGAATTCGTCAGAAATTTCTTCACGCCTAATTTTAACTTCTTGTGGTGCATCAATCCCAAGACGAACTTGGTTTCCTCTTATTCCTACAACTGTTACAATCACGTCATCACCAATTCTCACAGATTCTCCGAGTTTTCGCGTGAGAACGAGCATGGGCACCTCCTGCGACCACTCTGATTCCATGGTGTTATGAACACCTATCCTGCTGAATTCCCAATCAATAAGGGATAGTAACAGAGAATCGTCAAAAGTTTGAACTTTATATTGCATAATCGGGTTACTACGTACCCAATTCAAATACGTCGTGTACAGCTCGCACGGCTAATTCTACATAATCCTCATCTACAACAACTGAGATTTTTATTTCCGATGTCGAAATCATCTGAATATTAATGCTCTCACGCGCGAGTGCTTCAAATATCTTGGTACCCACCCCAGCATGAGAACGCATACCAACTCCAACAGCCGTAACTTTTGCTATTCGATCATCAGACTGAATCTCTCTAGGATACGCCCCATCGCTTGACAGCAAACTGTCTTCATCTGATATTAACCGTTCCAAGATCGTTCTCGCAGCCTGAAAATCAGAACGCTTGACCGTGAACGCAAAGTCCGTAGTTCTATTAGCACCAGTGCTTTGTACGATCATGTCGACAACAATCGAAGCAGTACTCATCGGCCCTAGGATCTTGAGCGCAATATCTGGTACATCAGGTACACCTACGACGGTCAGCTTTGCTACATCGCGTTCGTAAGTAATGGCCGATACAAGAGGTTGTTCCATATCGTCTCTTTTCGTTTCGATGATTGTGCCTGGACTATCTTCAAAGCTGGACAGCACCCTCAGTGGTATTCCATACTTGTGAGCTAATTGCACGGAGCGGGGATGCAAAACTCTTACGCCTAAACTCGCCATCTCTAGCATTTCCTCATAATCTATCCACGGTATTCGAGAAGCGTTATCCACCATGTTCGGATCCGCTGTATACACGCCACCAACGTCGGTATAAATTTGACACTCGTCAGCATCAACGGCGGCGGCGATAGCCACGGCACTAATATCAGATCCTCCTCTCCCTAAAGTAGTTATGTCCCCGTCTTCGTTCACACCTTGAAAACCGGCGACCACGGGAATAATCCCTTCTCGTACCAGTCGAACCAATCGCACCGAATTGATTTTTTCAATCTTTGCTTTGGCATGATTTCGATCGGTTTGGATAGGAATTTGACCAGCGAGAAATGACCGCGCTCGCATACCACGATGTAACAATGCCACCGACAACAATGCAGTTGATGCTTGCTCACCGGATGCTAGCAATGCGTCCATCTCGCGTAGTTCAGGTACCTTAGCAAGACCGAGTGCCAATCCCATAAGGCGATCCGTCTCTCCGCCCATCGCGGATACAACGACGATCAAGTCGTCGCCTTTTCGATGGTGCCGTACAACAAGATCAGCTACCGCATTAATCCGCTCTATCGAACTGACGGAAGTGCCTCCGTACTTGTGGACTAAAAACGCCACGACTAGATAGAAATCTTTTCGCGAACGAATTCAGAAACCGATTCAAGCGCCACGGGCAGAGCTTCTGGACGATTCCCTCCTCCAGCGCGGGCCAAGTCCAGTCTTCCGCCTCCTCGCGCTCCGACTCGATCGGCAACAAAATTAATAACGTCTCTTGCAGAAATCTCACTCGCAAGATGTTTAGGTACGCCGCAAACAAGGCTGACTTTCCCATCTTGAATGGATGCTAGCACCACCACGTATGAATTCATTTGCGACCTAAGATCATCCATCAGTGCCATTACCGTTTTTGCATCCTTATCCACCCGAACGGCGACAACTTTTAGCTCTCCCACTGAAGTCGCACATTTAATTAGGTTGCGGCTCTCATTTTGAACGTTTGATAGTTGAACGCTATCTAATGCTTTCCCCAACTCTTGGACTCGTTCAACAAGATTGTGGACTTTGGAAACAGCATCGTCCTTGGACGTCTTTAAGATTCGTGCGACTTTTGTCAGCATACTTTCCGTCTCATCAACGACCACCAAAGCCGCAGTACCCGTAACTGCTTCAATACGCCTTATCCCCGCCGCGATTCCGGACTGAGATTTCACGTAAAAAAATCCAATGTCACCGGTTCGATTTACGTGAGTTCCCCCGCAAAGTTCGACTGAGAAACCATTTCCCATGATCAGTACTCGAACCTCGTTATCATATTTTTCGCCGAAAAGGGCTATCGCACCTTTGCTCATTGCATCGTCGTATGTCATGTGATCAGTTTTAACGAGGCTGTTCTGCCGAATCTTTGTGTTTACCAGCCGATTAAGACTAGAGATTTCATCCTGAGTAAGAGGTCTATCGTGTGAGAAGTCAAACCTTAAGTGTTCGGAGTCAACCAAGGAACCTTGCTGTTTTACATGTTCACCTAGAACTTCCCTCAGGGCAGCATGCAGTAAATGCGTGGCTGAATGATTTCTAGCGGTATTGCTACGATGGTCCTCGTCGACCGTAGCACTTACAAAGTCTCCTACTTTAAGCGAACCATTTTTTACATAACCACGGTGCAGATATTGCCCTCCTCCCTTTGTCGTGTCGACAACAACAAACTTGGCATCAGCTGATTGAATATCCCCCCTATCTCCAATTTGTCCTCCAGCTTCCGCGTAGAGAGATGTACGATCGAGCATAACTATGCCTTCTTGACCTTCACTCAACTCCTGTACGTCAGAGGGCTCATCATTTTGCAGATATATAAGACGTATAACTCGCGCATCAAGCCTTAACGTTCCGTAACCAAGAAACTCGACGTTCCCTTCTATTGGTATCTTCTGCTCAAGAGAAAAGCCAAATCGTCCCGTAGTGCGAGCACGCTCGCGCTGCCTTTCCATCAAAACCGAAAATCTGCCTTCATCAATTTTCAGACCGTACTCCCTAGCAATGTCCGCAGTAAGGTCCACGGGGAAGCCATGCGTGTCAAAAAGCTCAAAGACCGTATCTCCAGAAAGGGTATCGCCCTTAACGGCTTTTAGTCTGTTGGAGAGTAAATCCATGCCCCGCCGCAACGTGTCATGAAACCGGTCTTCCTCCTCCTGAACGGTACTTACAATGTTCTCATGTGCATCAATCAGAACCGGATATGCGCTCCCCATTACTTCAACCAGTGGTTCGACTAGCCGATAGAAAAAAGGCATATCTATGCCTAGTTTATGTCCATGTCGACTCGCACGCCGAATGATTCGACGAAGCACGTATCCTCGACCGTCATTCGCAGGTATAACGCCGTCGGCAATAAGAAATGAAACGGAACGTATGTGGTCCGCCAGTACGTTCAAAGATACGGCTTTTTCCTTGGAAACGTCTTGCGAGATTCCCGCAATACTCCTTGCTACATTCAACAGAACTTGAAAAAGATCTATTTGGTAATTTGAATGTACCCCTTGTTTTATCGAAGCAACTCGTTCGATTCCCATTCCGGTATCAACGCCAGGTGCTGCCAATGGTACGAGTTCATCGCCCGAAGTACGGTCGAACTGTGGAAAAACCAAATTCCATATCTCCAAGAATCTGTCCCCATCTTCATCGGGAGAACCTGGAGGACCACCAACAACCGATGGGCCCTGGTCATAAAAAATTTCACTATCCGGTCCGCAAGGCCCCGTGTCCCCCATGGCCCAAAAATTGTCGGCATGATTCACCAGCCGATCCGGACGTATTCCGATCTTTTTGGCCCAAACGTTTCTTGCTTCTTCGTCGGTCGGATGCACCGTCACCCAAATTTTATCCACGGCCAGATCTAAGACTTCGGTAACAAAAGTCCATGCCCAATCGATTGCTTCTTCCTTGAAGTAATCACCGAAACTGAAATTTCCAAGCATCTCAAACATTGTGTGATGACGAGATGTATAGCCAACATTTGCTAAGTCATTGTGCTTTCCGCCCGCGCGAATACACCGTTGACATGAGGTAGCTCTCGAATAGTCAAGTCTCTCTCGGCCGAGGAGTGCATCTTTGAACTGGACCATACCCGCACTCGTAAATAGCAACGTTGGATCATTAAGTGGAACTAGCGCACTGGACGGTACAACGCGATGCCCTCGATCTTCGAAGAACGATAAATAGGCTTCGCGTATCTGTTCGGTTCGCATTGAATTGACTTCGCTAGATATTAGGGTATGGCGTATAAATCCTCCTAACGCAACATCCTGACAGCCCGTTAGAACACCATTTATAGATAAACGCCGAATGTCTTCTATATTATCTGAAAAATGCTTACTACAATTAAGCTGTACGCCTTCGAGCAACATGTGCAGAAAGGAACCAGCGCATTCATCGCGACTCCTAAGAAAGACCATCAGCCAGAGTTCAAGCATACAACTATTTTCTGTACTCCAGTGCTGCTTTCCCACTTCATATCCAACCTTCCCACGGCAGCCTGTTCGAAGCACCAACTTGCTTACATTCAACCTAACGATTTAGCTGACCATCACGGAAACTAAGGACCACGATCACCGAGATCACGATAAAGTAACGCTAGCGAACCATTCTCCGCACTCCCATTAACTCAGTATCCAAATATGCATTTTTTGAATCACTCAGATATTCGGCCAGAAAAATCGTCACCACTAAACTATGTATAGCAGTACTAAACCGTCGGCACCGTCGACAAATGGTCTAGCTTGTTTAACAAATCATCCTCATGTCCGTATTCATAGACACCGCCCTAGGTAAACTCAGAATTTGAAGTTGCCGTGAGGACCGCTATATCATAATAGCGATGATTGTTTCTATACTTTTTTATACGCGATTCCATATGCGATACGAGGAATTTCTACTCTCACTCTAAATATTTACGCTCACGATTTTATTAAAACATTTCAGCAGAACGGCGCACAGGCCTCATCATTCGAACGGCTTTACTACTTTTTGAATCGTGTAGGGCGAAAAACCTCGATCTTCTAAGAACTGAACTCTTCGTTGCCATAAAGTAATTTGAGTTTTTCGACCGCTACCTTGACTCGGCTGGTCCGTAGAGAACTTCTTCTGGTCAACTGAGGTTGCCTTGGCAATCCAGAATTCATCATCAAACGCGAGATACGTGCTGATTAGCTGATCCGAAATTCCACGCTCGCGCAACGCGGCTTGAATTTTTAATGGGCCTTGTCCTTTATTTAGCCGTGAGCGAACGAAAATCTCGATAAATCTCTCTTCAGAAAGATAACCTTCATCTTCCAATCGCTGAATGACGGCGTCAACGATTTTTGGATTTGATTGACGTACGCCAAGTTTGCGACGCAATTCAAGCTTCGTGTGTTCGCGCAGCGTCAATAGACGAACTGCTCGTTCGTAGGATTCTCGGATACGCGGTTCGCACATTCAGGATGGTGTTGATTAGCCGATCCCATCTACGACTTTTTCGACGGCCTTAGTATTCCTTTCCCCATGATTCGCGGCAAATTTTCTACTAGGTTCCACTTTCGGGAGCAGCTCGTCACGGATACGAGATTCAATTTTCTCGGCTACGTCTGGATGCTCCTCCAGCCATGCGGCGGCGTTCTTTCGACCTTGACCAACCCGTTCGCCATCGAACGAGTACCAAGCACCCGACTTATCAAGAATTTTTTGTTGGACTCCGAGATCTAAAATTTCCATCTCGTGGACAATACCCTTGTTGTAAAGAATCTGAAATTCGGCCTGACGAAACGGGGGAGCAACTTTGTTTTTCACGACTTTCACGCGAGTTTCGTTACCGATAACTTCGTCACCATTCTTCACCGCGCCGATCCGACGTATATCAAGCCTAACCGACGCGTAGAACTTGAGAGCATTTCCCCCCGTTGTAGTCTCTGGTGAGCCGAACATAACGCCAATTTTTAATCGGATTTGATTGATGAAAATCACTAAGGCGTTTGCATTCTTGATATTGGCGGTCATCTTTCGAAGTGCTTGGCTCATAAGGCGCGCTTGTAGACCGATATGGGAATCGCCCATCTCACCTTCTATTTCAGCTTTGGGTGTAAGTGCTGCGACGGAGTCAATTACGATGACGTCTACCGCTCCAGAGCGAACGATAAGATCTGTGATTTCCAATGCTTGTTCACCAGTATCTGGTTGCGAAATTAACAAATCATCGGTGTTAACACCGAGCATTTCTGCGAAAATAGGGTCAAGTGCATGCTCAGCGTCTATGAAGGCGCACGTTCCACCCTCGCGCTGGGCTTGCGCAATAACGTGTAAAGTTAGCGATGTTTTACCAGAGGACTCAGGACCGTATATTTCAACTACCCGACCACGCGGTAATCCACCAATGCCCAGAGCAACGTCAAGACCAAGAGAACCGGTAGATATCGCTGGAACAGCCTCAAGTTCTCGATCACCAAGTCGCATAATTGACCCGCGGCCGTATTGGCTTTCGATTTGTCCTAGTGCCGCCTTTAGTGCTTTATCCTTTGTTTCTTGTGCCATTTGTTTCTCCCTAAATTTAGATAACTGTATATATAATCAGTTCAAATTGCAATAGAAAATTCTACTGCCTACAGTCATGAAACCCGACAGCAAACCAATCAACAAGCTACAACTCGACGGTGAACATTCACCAGTCATGCAACAATATCTGCAGATAAAAGCACAGTACCCCAATATTTTGCTGTTCTATCGTATGGGTGATTTCTACGAGCTTTTTTGGGATGACGCAAACGAAGCGTCCCAATTACTCAATATCGTGCTAACCGCGCGCGGCAGGTCATCGGGACAACGAATCCCCATGTGCGGGGTTCCTGCACACACACTGGAATCCTATCTAGGCCGGCTGATCGCACAAGGCCGCTCCGTAGCTATATGTGAGCAAATTGGAGACCCCAATACTGCAAAAGGTCCAATCAAACGTGAGGTTACTCGAGTCGTGACTCCAGGTACGCTCGCCGACGACGCTATTCTTGATGGCTCACGCGAAAGTATTCTTCTTGCATTTCATTCAGAATCTGGTACGTCACCCCGTATAGGGATTGCGTGGCTCAATATTTCGTCGCGGGCATTTTACGTGTTTGAATCGCAGGACGTGAATGAAATCACCGAAATCGTAAATCGAGTTCGGCCAACTGAAATCATCGTTCCTGAAAATATTTCATCGCCATTTGATTCCATCCCCATTAACGAATTAAACCCAATGCAATTCGACACGGTCTTAGGAAAACAAACACTTTTAAGTCATTTCAACGTTTGCGACCTAGACGGTTACGGGATAGAGGGATTTGCGCCAGCCATTGGTGCCGCAGCGGCGGTCCTTAATTATGCCAAAGATGCATGGAAGCAACCGCTCGACTTCATCGATTCGATACGGCGGACTATGACAAGTACCACTATTAGTATTGACGCGCACACTCGCCGAAACCTTGAAATTGATACACGCATTAACGCACCAACTACAGATGGCACCCTTATCAGCATTATGGATTTAACCGAGACTGCCATGGGCTCGCGTTTGATTCGTCAGTGGTTGCATGAACCGCTTACCGACCTACCGAAAGTGCAAGAAAGACATGATGTCGTCACTGCATTGTTAGAGCAACACGTCGTAGACGCGTTTACGAATGAGCTAAAATCCATTAGTGATCTACAGCGCATCGTTGCACGTATCGCACTGGGTTCGCCGTCCCCGCGAGACTTAGTCGGACTAAGATGTGGATTGGCTTCTTTCTCGACCATCAAACCAATGATGATCGAGCTTGGACTTGAAAGCGAAACTGTACGATTCAACGAGCTCTCAGAACTCATCGACCTACGGCAGCTGTTGGAACGTGCTTTGGTCGATTCGCCGCCTGCGACCATTCGGGACGGAGGCTTTATTGCAAAGGGATTTGATACGGAACTTGATGAAATTAGAGCCATTCAAGCCGGTGAGAATGCATTCCTTCAGCGACTGGAGCAGCGAGAGCGTGATCGTACTGGATTGCCGGCACTGCGCGTTGGCTATAACCGTATCCATGGTTACTATATTGAAATCAGCCGCAATACGAAGTTTGACGTACCCGATTACTACACGCGCAGACAGACGTTAAAAAGTGCGGAGCGCTATGTGGTTCCAGATTTGAAAAATTTTGAGCAACGCATGGCAATCTCCACTGCACAAGCACTCCAAGTTGAAAAGAAACTGTACGAAGCTCTCGTACGTCAGCTGCAAGATGTATTGCATCCATTGAACGCTATCGCTGACGCTCTAGCACGCGTTGACGTACTTCTCTCTTTTGCCAAAGTTGCGCGACGGTTTAACTTTATTCGACCGTCATGTTCGGACGATCCAGGCATAACGATAGTGGACGGTCGACACCCGGTAGTGGCAAACATCCCAGGAACCGTTTTCGTGCCAAATTCGATCGAACTCAACGACCAACGACGTATGCTGATAGTGACCGGACCAAACATGGGAGGAAAGTCAACGTATATGCGGCAAGTAGCGATTATTGTGCTACTTGCATACGCAGGTAGCTTCGTACCTGCAACGAGGGCACGAATAGGGGCGATTGACCGTATCTTTTCACGAATCGGTGCGTCCGATGATCTAACAGCCGGAAAGTCGACTTTTATGGTCGAGATGAGTCAGACGGCCAACATATTGAATAACGCTACTGATAAAAGTTTAGTATTGCTTGATGAGATCGGACGCGGCACTAGTACTTATGACGGACTAGCACTCGCATGGGCGATTGTTGAAGAGATTGCATCTCATATTCGTGCATTTACGCTATTCGCCACCCATTTCTTCGAACTCACGGACCTGCCCGAAACTTTACATGGTGTTGCAAATATGCACCTCGATGCAATTGAACATAATGGGGAAGTGATCTTCCTTCATACCGTTCAAGACGGGGCTGTATCGCAAAGTTATGGTGTACAAGTTGCACGGCTTGCTGGAGTACCCACACTGGTTCTATCTCGTGCAAAAGAACTACTGCGCGAATTCGAAACTCAGGCTATTGACAATCGTCAAATTGATCAGATTGACCTATTTGCGGCTCAACAAAAACTTTCCGTCTTTAAGCATTTAGTTGATCGCATGAAAAATTTGGACGTGGATTCACTGTCACCACGCGCAGCACAGGCGTTACTCTATGAACTAGTTGAAGAAGCGCAATCCACGGCACGATTGAATGGAATTTGTACACAAGTAAAATAGGTCGCCTTGCTTGATCAATTCAAAGAATACCTAGATGACGTTCGTTGTCGCTGAGTCTTGCATAAAGTGCAAGCTAACGGACTGTGTGGAGGTTTGTCCCGTGGACTGCTTCTACGAGGGTCCCAACATGCTCGTCATACACCCCGACGAATGCATTGACTGTGCGCTATGTGAACCAGAGTGTCCAGTGGATGCTATCTTTTCTGAGGACGAGATCCCGGAAGATCAACAAGAATTCCTGGAACTAAACATGGAGCTCGCGGAGATTTGGCCGAATATAACGGCCAAACAAGAGCCTCCTGAAGATGAAGCCGAATGGCGTACAGTTAAAGACAAACGTACTCTACTTGAACGCTAACAGAGATAAGAAACTACGCTGACCCGATCGCTGGTCTAAGCTAACGGATGATTTTTTTCGGGTCCACCGCGTTTCCGTCGCGCCGCACTTCAAAATGAAATTTTTGATCCGCTGCACTACCCACTTCAACCGTCGTCAATACGTCCCCTCGTTGTATATCCGATCCTTCGGTCAGTTCGAGAGGAGCATTGAAGCCATACGCTGATAAATAGACGTCTGATTGCTTGATGATCACCAAGTACTTGAACCCGTCCAAGCCTGGACCAGCATATACAACTAACCCTGAAGCAGCAGCTCGAATTGGCGTCCCCGGAGCTAATATGTAGTCAAGTCCCTTGGATTTTGAGCTGAAGCTTGACATTGGCTGGTCAGAAACTGGCCATTGCCAGCCTTCTTTTTGTTTCCCATCTCGCTTTGGTGCAACCACTTTTGGTGGAATACGAGCGGTCGACGAAGGCGTACTAGGTATCGGAGATAGTTGCGCTGATTGAATCGGCTTCGTTTGAATGTTGGGCTCCGTCGACGAAACGGATCCCGACTGGGTTTCAATCGTCGATTCAGCCACGGCAGATCCCGAATTGGGTTCACTAGATGCCGTGGTTATAGTTTCCGAGCTCGATGAGTTCTCCGATACCGTAACGGCTCCCCGAACCTTTAATCGTTGACCGGGGAAAATCGTATAGGGAGGCTCAAGCCGATTAAGGCGTGTAAAATCTTCGATCGTCAAACTGTGTAAATGGGCGATGGCAAATACCGTATCACCCGCGCGAACAAGATAGTAGCCATCCTCTTCGCTTACATGTGCGTTGGGCGATGCCTCAATAACTGGTGCTGGGTTTAGACTCGTGCATCCTACAGCAGATGCAACGAATAGTGCAAATAACAGAAATCTACAATGCAACATTTGTTTTTGTTTTTATAGACGTGAGACAAGTAACAAGGGCTAGTCCTATCGCCATCGCAGTCAGAACGATTGTAGTTTCGTAATCACCCGTTCTTTCCCCGATAAATACTGATGTTTCTATGTTACGAAAAGGCCAAGTTCGCCAAGCAGTAGCCGTCAGAACTCCAACAAAAAAAGCCAAAACCCATTGGCGATAGCGTATGATCAACACGCGGAGCACCTTCGAAAACATGAGAGTTCCAAGGATTATTCCAGCACCGAAAGTCCCGAGCCGAATGGTGTCGAAGGAAGCCGCAATATGCACAATAGGTTGCCATACACCAATCAAGAGCAGTAAGTAAGCTCCCGAAACGCCTGGAAGCAACCAAGCACAACTTGCAATGATACCGCTAATTAGCAGCATCGGGAATGAAATGAGATCGATATTATCAATATTAATAGATATGCTACTCAATCCAATACCTAATATCGCTCCCGGAATTCCAAGAAACAATATGTGCCTTGCCTTTGTTTCCCGAGCTACTCGCACAATCGAGCCAGCGATTAAACCAAATATCAACCCGGCAATCCCACTAGTCGACGTATGCAGCAAGTAGTCGATACCAAGAACGGTTAAACTCATTCCAGTGAACATTCCGATGAGTAGCAGCAAAAGAAAATACAGGTCGGCGTTCTGAGCAAAGTCACTCCACTGGTTTGCGTTGCGGTTTATCGGAAGTAAGCTAGTCAAGTTGGATAGTCCTCCAATCAAGCGCTCATAAATTCCCAAAATGATTGCAACGGTTCCGCCGGAAATGCCCGGGAGTATTTCTGCTACACCCATTCCCATACCTTGAGCTATAATCACCACTCCTTCGCGAAAGTTCATCACACAGTACCTTCGACTAAAGGCACAAACCTCACTCCATCAAGTACGGTCCGATTTGTCGTTAAGCCCGTTTTGTCGTACATGACTAATTCTTGTACCGTCGGTCCCCCTATCGGAATAATCAATCGTCCGCCATCTTTAGTCTGCGCGACTAAGGCCTCTGGCAAAACAGAAGTTGCTGCTGTAACAACGATTGCATCGTACGGTGCATGCGTTCTCCAGCCCTGAGTACCATCACCATGACGTTGATAAACATTGTTAATACCCAACGACTTTAACAGCTTGCGAGACCGATCAAATAGAGCTTGTATGCGCTCGACCGAGAATACTTCTGGGATGAACACGGCTAGTACCGCAGCTTGGTACCCTGACCCTGTACCGATTTCAAGAATTCGTTGCGCACCTATTGATGCAACGGCTTCGGCCATTCGAGCAACTACGTACGGCTGAGAGATCGTTTGTCGGTGTCCGATGGGCAACGCGGTGTCATCATATGCCCGCGAGGAAATTGCTTCGTCAATGAATAAATGTCTAGGCACCTTCTCTATAGCATCCAATACCCTCTCGTCTTGAATACCGCTCCGCCGCAGTCGGTTGATCAATCGTCTCCGAGTACGTAACGAAGTCATCCCAACCCCATGGAGTTCATATTCTCTCATGTTCTACATTCAACTATTGCTGAGCCGTTTGTGTAAAAAGAAGTCGAATGGACACTGGAGGCAATGAACATTGCATCACATTTTTGATGTCAACTGAGGTTGTCGCATAAGGACATTTCACAGAAAGTAGGTGGTGTTCTTGCTTTTAAGCCAATCCATTCCAATGTAATGTAGTACAGCTTTGTCATGCTCGTCAACCAATCGTTCTAATTCTTCAGTATCAATAGAATAGGAAGCGTTCCTTTCTACCCTACACCGGTCCCGTGGGTGTATTACTATCCAGTAGTTTCCAGTGAGCAAATGTCTGGATACTGGCAGTGTGTTCAAGAGATGGGTGAACATTTCTTTGATTTAACTCAATTTTTCAACTCCAGTTTGATGACATGCCCCAATTTATACAACCCGGAAAGTGACAAAAGTTCGCGAAAACCACCGAAAGCCCTATTAAAACCAGCAGTTCACAACTCGCTGGAAATTACTGGTGTCTAATAGATGGCATAACAATTTCCTTTATGGCAGTTCCCACGAAGACAAGGAACGGCTCGGCATCAGCTATATACTTCAAATACGCTTCGGAAATCTTCTGGACGGCGTCACCTAGATAGGATTGGTTGTAAGTGGAGTTCGCGTCTATCTGTACAAGATGCCTCCTCAGACTCGTAGCCAATGGAACAGTTATTTCTTCGCTTTGGTAAAATGTGACCGACATCCCGGTTACATCTCTAGATTTCAAATAAAGTGGGATAATTTGCGGAAGAGCAAATTTCCCGAATTTGGGATCACCGTTGACCATGGCAGTTTTCTGGAAAATTTGGCCTAGCCGGTCCGTGACGTCAGGTTTCTGCGTTTCCAACTTGTCATGTAACAGCGTCAAGAAGTGCGTCTTGTTTTCTCCATAGAACGACCACTCCGTGTTTTTCACACGGATTCCCAGCAGTATCTTGTACAGGAGTTCAATAGATCTATGCATTTTGAGACCAGTTTCGATTTTGTAAACCTTAGTTTTGCTGAGCGAGGAATCGGCTTCATGCACCTTTGAAGCAAGTGCTCTAGCTTCTTCAAGTTTGATCTCTATCTGCCATAGAGTCAACTTTAGGGCACTGTCGGTACGGTTTGGTATCAGCTTGGTTTTTGCGCTCCATCGGGCCACTGTATGCTCTTGCGATTCAAGGGCTCCTTGTAATCGTCAATGGTGTGCCGGTATGCAATATGGTAGATGGCGGTATCCAGCCTCTTGAATAACTTTCTGGCGATGAAACTGATCCCGTAACTATCATCACCATTTTTTCCAAGTATCCCTCAGTAGGTTGATTGTTCCTACTCACGTAGATTTTGCCATCTCCTCCGCCAGTAACATCGAATGAAACGCCTTTCACTCGTATGGTCTTGGGAAGTTGTCCAGCCACCACTCAAATCTGCTTTGAGCTTTTGGGTAGCCCAATATATAACTCCCTTTAGTTAGATAGTGTCTGTGCGAAAACCCTGACGATTGTATCAAAGTGTTGATGATTGCTGCATGGGAGGGTATTTTGAGCTAAAATGCTACGGGTGAAGATTGCCGTTGGAGGCGTTGAAATGGGCTTTTTTAGGGGTTTTAGGGGGGGGGTCTGTGCGGATCTTCGTTGGGAGAGCAGCGATCATGAGACGTTTCGAGCACGCCTTGCGGTTGGATGAGACGCCGATCGGTGAGATCAAGATTAATGTGAAATCACGGGATGACATTCCGGCATTGCTGTTGGGATTGCAGCATCTGTACGTGTCGTGTCGGGAGGAATGGGAAGGGTTACTGGGTTGCCATGTGACAGCGGATCGGGATCCGGAGAACGGTCGGCCGGGGATGACGCTCTGGCGGGTTCTGGTGATGGCGGTGCTCAAGCAGGGTTTGGATTGCGACTACGACCGTCTGGGGGAGTTGGTGAACCATCACCAGGTGGTACGGAAGATGCTGCAGCATGGGCAGCAATTCCCCGTATAGTTTCATTTTGGGCTTGATGTCGGTCTTTTCATGTTTCGGTACGGGGAACCGACGTTTTCAGACGGTTTGCACGGCATGTCGTCGTGCGTTGGAACGAGTTCCGGGCATCGATATGCAGGTCTCTTGACCGTCAGGGCGGCATGGGGTCTCGGGCGGGACATCCCGATCTTCTTCATCGAGCAGCTGGAGAGGCGGTCGGCCGTCAGGACGTATCGTAGGCGAGGTACGCGGTGTAGATCCCGAGGGCGTGGCCGTACAGTTCCTGCCAGTTGCGGAAGGTTACCGCACAGAAACTGCTGCGCAGACGTTCCCACGTTGCGGTTCGGGTATAGCACTTGGCGAAGATTTGCTTCATGACGGGGCAGGCCATTTCCAGCAGCTGGTCGATCAGGAACGCCAGCAGCATCAGCGCAGCGAAAGTATCCGACAGGTGCTGGGTTCCGTGTCCGAAGTTGTGTTCCAGGTACTGGACGTTCTTCAGCGTGTTGAAGGTCTCGTTCTCGATCTTCCAGCGACTGCGAGCCGCGCGAGCCAGTTCGCTGGCGTTATGCGGATTGAGCGGCAGATCGGTGACCCAGGTGAACGCCCGCCGCGCATCCTCGCCGGAGCCACGCCGCTCCGAACTCTGCAGCACCTGGACCTTCAGGTCGGGGTTCGCAGCATTCAGTTCCACCTCCGGCACCACGCGCAGCTGGCGATCCCGCTCCTGCCCTTCGGGCGAGGGATCCGCAAACCAGGGCGCATCGGAACGATCCAGCTGAGCCTGCAGATGCGGATGGTCGCCCGCCCGAGCCACCAGCAGAAAGCGCAGTCCATGCTCCTGCAGCAGCCGGATCTGGGGACCCTGCGAGAACAGCCCATCGGCAATCACGATCAGCTTCATGCGCCGATAAAGCGAAGCCAGGACCGGAACTAGCCGGGCCCAGGCACCCCGCTCGCAGTCGTTCTTCGTCGAGCCATCCCCGTTGCAAACCGCTTCTATCGCCATCGGCAGCACCTGCCGCTGATCCGGATGCACCATCACCGCACACAACTGCTGATGGGAGTACGTGGTCGAACCGTTGCGGTGCCGGGCCCGCAGACAGCACGGACCGTGAACCCGCTGGGAGGAAAAGGTGCCGGTACCATCCACGGCTACCAGATAATGACCGCGCCACGCCGACATCCGCTGCAGTACCTTGCCGCGCTGGGCGCGTTGCAGAACCTGCTGAAACGCCCGCCGATACCGCACCGGCGAGATCGGATCCAGGCGACGGCGCAGGGTCGTGTCGCAGGGAACCTGCGCCAGACCGTACAGACGACGCAGATTCATCTCCACCACCGAGTGCCGCTGCCTCGTTAAATCAAACTGCAGCAGCGAAGCGTGCTTCTCCAGAAACACCGCCAGACCCGACATCAGACAGTCGCCGGTGGAAAACTTCCGCCCGCAAACCTTCTCAACGACCCCCTCAAATACTTCACGAACCACCCGCAGCAATCCGGGCTTGCTCACATCCTTGCGCAACTTCAACGCACCCATCCTTGGATACCTCGTTTGTCTGGTAACTCTATATTAACCTATCATCCGCCCTCAAACGATAAGCCTACGCTCTTATTATCGCGAAAGCCAATGCGCAAAGCCCATACCTATAGCGGGGTTGGGGCTATACGGGGAATTGCTGGGGTCGGAGCCTGAAATTTTCTTCATAGCAATCTTGTGCTGAGGTATCGATATCCGATGCAAAAACACATTTAAGTCCTAGATTACCTGCGGCGAGGTGAAATCCACCAACTCCGCAAAACAGGTCTGCAAACGTATTCAGTTGAAATTCTGGCTTGCGTTGTACTTTACCATCCGTGCATTGCGTCGTATTTTTATTGCAACGAATGCTTATATTTCCTCGCGTTAGTACTTCATCAGCGGTTAGCGTTAGCGGCACGGCGCAATCCTATCCGTTTGTAATGAGTTAACGGCTTGAGCCGATTCCCAGATCTCGATTCACCCCGACATCATAGAAATCTGTTTAGTTGTTTGCAATATGCTCTCGCCGAGAAGATCTCACGTGCAATATAGAACTTCACTCCATCAGTAAATTCGTCATATCCTCCAGCGCGACCGTTCGAATAGGAGCACGTGACAACTAACAGTCGATTCTGACTAAGTACACAATCTAATAAAGGGTTTTAGGTTCCACGAAGTGAAAGATATCCCACTACCGTATTGGACGTCCGAACGTGGAAGTTTCCTTAATTTAGTGTCTGATGCAAAATGAGAACAAGATGCGAAGTGCGATTCCCACGTAATAGTGGGTGTCAAGTCGGTGGTAGGTTTAGGAGGTAGTCGTGATGTCTAAGACTGAACGCAATCAAACATCGTTCTTGTTCCCAATGGTTCATGGGGATCAATCTCAAGCAGGATTATGAAGCCTTGTGCCCGAAACCTTTGACCGCCGTAGTTCGTTGTCTAACGTACGTCATCAGAGACGGAATTCCTGCCTGATAATTAGTGTCTGCAGACCCCCTTATTTTACGACTGTTTTAAGCCACTTGATGGTATCCACCGCTCAGGGGATCATACTGATTTAGGAGATTTACGTCGGATCATCCGCCCACCGGGGCTCCGAAAATGCGGATGATGTTCTCCTGCCCGATTTCGGGGTGTGCGGGGTTCGTCCCGAGGGGCAGGATGGATGTTGAGGACGGTGACGGCTAGGCCACCAAACGATAGGGTGGTGCGTGCGTGCGATGGTACCGCCGCGCCGCCCGTTGCTGCAGCAACAGTTGTGTCAAGAATCTTCTGCAATTTTCAGTGGGAGCGGAGACCCGCCCGTACGGGCGGGTCTCCGCTCGGCAAAAGGATTTCGGGTGTTTCATGCCGCCTCCTGTCATGCCTCGGATTCCGGTTCGGAGGCGCGAACCACCCCGATCTGGCCATATAGATAACGCTGCCCCGTCAGCCACCGCTCATGGGTCTCCGCCACAAGTGCCAGGATCAGACGTAGACAGGACTCCGCGTTGGGGAAGATCCTGACGACGCGCGTTCGCCGGCGGGTCTCCTCGTTGTACCGCTCCAGCATGTTCGTGGACTTCATCCGCGGGCGATGGTCCCTGGGGCAGGCGATACACCGTAAGCGTCCTCCTCGACATGATCCTCCACCCAGTCCACCAGGGGGGCCTTGCCAACCCCTTTCTCATTGCCCCAACGGGCTACCCAGACAGCCCAGTGCCTCACGCGCCCACGCGCCTCGCCGACATGCTCATGGCCCCACAACCGTTTCAGACCCTCCAGACACGCGGGATCAGCACTCCGTGACAGCCTGTCCCTGCTGGCATTGCGCAGGAAATGGACGTAGCACCGTTGCCACAGCGCGGTCGGCAGCACTTTCGAGATCGCATGCTTCAATCCCTCATGGCTGTCCGAAACCACATACTCGACCCCCCGCAGGCCACGTTCCTTCAGATGCGACAGGAATTCCGTCCACGACCCCTCGCTTTCCCGGTTCGCCACTTCCACCGCCAGCACCTGACGCCGACCCTCGCCGTCAATCCCGATGGCAATCTGCACTGCCCGGGAACGCACCGAGCCCTCCTCACGCACCTTCTTATACCGGGCATCCAGCAACACATACGGATACGACTCCTCTCGCCGACGTTCCGCAAACGCCTTCAGGGACGCGTCCAGCTTCGACACCATGACCGAGGTCGTCGCCGGCGAAAACTCGTGACCGCACAGATCCTCCGCCAGTCGGCTCACCCGACGCGTCGAGACCCCCCTGCACATACATCTCCGACAGCACCGCCACCAGTGCCTTCTCCGAACGCTGATAGTGCTTCGAACACCCGCGTGCTGAACTGGCCGCTGCGTTCCTGTGGAACTCTCAGTTCAATCTCGCCCACCTTCATCGTCAGATCGCGCCGGTAGTATCCGGAACGGTAGCCCCGACGCGTCTGCGTCCACGCTCGCTCTTGCCCGCTCCCAGAAACTCCGTCATCTCACTCTCCAGCACCTCGTTGAGCGTCTCCTGCACCAGCACACCGCACACCACTGCTGATGTGAGTCAGTAATTTCCAACGAATCGTGAACTGCTGGTTTTAATAGGACTTTCGGCTGTTTTTGGTCCATGGTTTTCACGAACTTTTGTCATTTTCCGGGCTATATAAATTAGGGCACGTAATCAAACTGGAGTTGAAAAATTTAGTTCAATCAAAGAAATGCTCACCCATCTCTTGAACATACTGCCAGTATCCAGAAATTCGCTCACTGAAAATTACTGGATGGGAGTACGTGGTCGAGCCGTTGCGATGCTGGGGTCGCAGACAGCACGGACCGTGGACCCGCTGGGAGGAAAAGACCCCGGTGCCGTCCACGGCTACCAGATAATGACCGCGCCACGCCGACATCCGACGCAGAACCTTGCCGCGCTGGCTGGGTGCGTTGCAGTACCTGCTGAAACGCCCGCCGATACTGCACCGGCGAGATCGGATCCAGACGGACGGCGCAGGGAACCCGCGCAAGACCGGACACCGGATCGACCACCGGATCGAAAACCTTCCGAACCACCCGAAGCAGTCCGGGCTTGCTTATGTCCTTGCGCAACTTCAACGTATCCATCCTTGGATACTTCGCTTGTCAGATAAACCCTATACTAACCTATCATCCATCCTCAAACGATAAGCCTACGCTCTTATTATCGCGAAAGCCAATCCACAAAGTCCACACTCATAGCAGAGTTTGGGTTATACGGGGAATTGCTGCGCCAGACTGTACAGACGACGCAGATTCATTTCCACCACCTTGTGCCGGTGCCTCGTTAAATCAAACTGCAGCAGCGAGGCGTGCTTCTCCAGAAACACCGCCAGACCCGACATCAGACAGTCGCTGGTGGAAAACTTCCGCCCGCATACCTCCTCAACGACCGCCTCAAATACTTCACGAACCACCCGCAGCAAACCGGGTTTGCTCACATCCTTGCGCAACTTCAACGCACCCATCCTTGGATACCTCGTTTGTCTGGTAACTCTATATTAACCTATCATCCATCCTCAAACGATAAGCCTACGCTCTTATTATTGCGAAAGCCAATGCGCAAAGTCCATACCTATAGCGGGGTTGGGGCTATACGGGGAATTGCTGGCATCCACCCTGTGTAGTCATCTGGGCTGGTTCACGCCGAAGGGTCGGGATCGATTGGGGTCCTGCAGGTCGCCGGCAGCCGTCTTGGCCCCGGAGGATGCTTTGGTCCGGCTCTGGCAGCGGCGGCGGCGCGTGCTGAACACGCTGGTGGTCGTACTGTGCATGTTCCGGTGGGTGTTCTGGAAGGGGCGTCCGGGACATGCGGCCACGCTGGCCGAAGGGTGGGCGCAACGCGGCCGATGGGGCCGGATGGAGGAGGGCACGGGATGAAGAGCAAGCAAAAGCGCGGCGCGGACCGGTTGGTACGTCGGATGGCGAAAGGGGTCCGTCCGGCGCGGATGGAGGTGGACTGCAGTGGAGGCGAGCTGAGTTCCAACGGGGGCTCGGCACTGCTGATGATGCTGGCCGAGCAGGTCCGGCTGTTCGAGCGCGCCTCGGCATGTTTCACGGACCACCGGGACCCGTCCAAGGTGGCGCATCCGCTAGTGGCGTTGCTGGGGCAGCGAATTTTGGGTCTCGCGCTGGGCTACGAAGATGTGAACGATCACGACGAGCTGCGGCGGGACCGGGCCCTGTCCACGGCCATGGGGCGTGTGGAGTGTGCGCGTTCGGACTGCGAGCCGCTGGCCGGCAAAAGCACGCTGAACCGGATGGAGCTGTCGGCGAACGGGCGGGACCCGGCGAAAGCGCGCCAGATCACCGTGGATTTCGATGCGCTCGACGAGCTGCTCGTGGAGCTGTACCTGGTGTGGGGCGAGCGGGGCCAGATGCCGAAGCGGCTGGTGCTGGACATCGATGCCACGGACGTGGAACTGCACGGCCGGCAGGAGCACCGGTTCTATCACGGGTACTACCATGCATACTGCTACCTTCCGCGGCTGGTGTTCTGCAACGGCTGGCCGGTGCGGACGGAACTGCGCACGTCAAGCAGCGATGTGGCGGCGGGCGTGGTGGAGACGGTCGCGCCGCTCGTGGACCGGCTGCGGAAGCGATTTCCGCAGGTGCCGATCCTGATCCGCGCCGACGGGGCCTACTGCCGCGACGAGTTGATGACGTGGTGCGAGGCGCGGGGCGTGGATTACGTGCTGGGACTGCCGCGCAATGATCGGCTGAAAGACCGGGTCTAGCCGTTGATAGACGATCTGCGGGACCGGTTGAAGCGGGATCCGGACTATGCGCAGCAAGCGGTCCGCGGCTACCAGAGTTTCGACTATCGCACGCGCGACAGCTGGAGCCGCGAACGCCGCGTGATCGCCAAGGCCGAATGGCTGCCGGGACAACCGGTCGGCAACGCGGACGGGGAACCGGCCGGCAAGGCCGACGGCGGACCGGAGGCCGGCGCGGAAGACCCATGTGCGACGGTCGGCGAAGCCCGGTACAACAGTCGCTTCGTCGTCACCTCGCTCCAGAAGCCCGACGCGCCAACGGTCTACGAAGAGATGTACTGCGACCGGGGTGAGGCCGAAAACTGGATCAAGGAACAGAAGAACGATCTGTTCCTGGACCGATGCTCCAGCAGCCTCTGGAACGTCAACGCACTCCGGCTCCGGATGAGCGCACTGGCCCATGCCCTTCATTGCATGATGAAGCGCCGGCTCGAGAACCTTCCGGTATCCGCCATGCTGCGCCGGAGCCGTCCATCGACGCTGCGCAAGTGCCTGTTTCAGATCCCGGTGCGCGTGACGGTGTCCACGCGGCGGATCCATCTGGCGTTCGGGTCCGCCTTCCCGTACTGGAAGGATTTCCGCTTGATCTGGGCCAGCCTGGCACCAACGTAAAAGCCCGGTGCAACCGCAATGGCATTCGGTTTGAGAAAAGTCGATCTGCGCCTTTGAGGGTTTTCTATAACCCATTGATTGACTGGGACTTGTTTCTGTTTTTTGGAGTGTTCAAAAAAAGGGGTTGCGTTGCGACATTTTTTTTGGCAAACTATGCTGTATGGAATTGTTTCGGACGGAAAGTGGATGGGTTCGAGAATCGTGGATCTGAAGTCGATCACATTTTGTGGCAGGCGGCTGACCCGCCGTCGGATTGCGGACATTCAGAGGACGGTGGAGCTGTTTCCGTCCTTGAGTCGCGATGAACTGGCTTCGGCCATCTGCAGTCATCTTGGCTGGCGGACGCCGAAGGGCGGGGAAAGCCCTGGATCCTGTCTACGGATGCTGCACGTGCACGTGATCCGGGGACTGCATGCGGTGTTCGGGATAAAGCGGAAAACCGGTGCCGACATCGACCATTTCATCCCCGGCGATCGAGAGGATGTGGTGATGGAGATCGCCCCCCGCAAAGGCACACTCGCCACCTGTGGTGCACACTGCCGTCGGCTGGTGAAATACCTCGTCGGCAAAACGGTCTTCATCCTCGGAACCACCCTGCTGGATTCGAAGCAATACACCATCCCGCAACTGGCGGAGCGGTATCGCGCAAGATGGGGCGTGGAAGAATGGTACAAGGTGTCCAAACAACGGATGGAGGTGGAAGACTTCCATGGACCAAGCGAGCGGGGAGTGAAACAGAAACTCTATGCCGGCTTCCCCCTGAACGCCATGACCCGGCGGTTCTCCGGTCACGGCGACCATCGATGGAACGAAAGCCCGCACGAACATGGCAAGCCGCGCAGGCAGACCCATTTCAAGCACGGACTGGCGATGGTGGCGGCCGACATCGAGAGCCCTGTTGCTGAAGCAGGCATCCGCGCTACAGGAAACGGTCACCCAGGTGGTTCGCGACATCATCCGATGCCGACAACGACTCCGGCCCGGCAGATCCTTCGAACGACGATCCCGAAAACCCGTGAAGATGTGGCAGCGAGGGAGAAGACTGCAAGCAAAAACTGCTGATTAACTCAACATAGGACTGGCATCCCATACAGGGGTGAAGGGCACTTCCTTAAACGAATGACAATGATCACTAAACGAATGCCATTGGGTGCAACCGGGTGCATGACGCTGGCGGCGGAGCGCGCCGACCTCCCCGCGCCCGGATGCTCAGCGATTCGCCGTCCCGCCCGCAAAAAGGCGGGGAAAACACACGCATCCCCGCCCTCCGAAGCCTTTTCAAACTCGCGACGCGACATTCCATGCCCCGTCCCGTACCCCACGCATCCCGTGAAAAACATCATTTTCGACTTGGTTATGAGAAATCCGGGCTAGAGAGTTGGCCCGGAGCCATCAGCCTCAACTTCCGGGTTTCGGACAGGAGGCTGATACGACTGCTCGTTCATACACACGATGGGAAAGAGCGGGCCGTCAAGTTGCGAATACAGATGGACACCTGTATATTATTTATGCTTTAATAAATTATCCTATATAATAAGTAATTTATACTTATAATTTGACATTGCCTGCATCATTGATAAGCGATTAAAGTACCGAGATCTGATCGCCTAGTAGAATGCTTAATTTTATAGTAGTAAGAAATCATAATGGGATTATCATAGAAATTATATCGAAGCGAATAGAATGAAAGAATTTACTATGTTGAGTGAGCTCGTTGATACGAACTACATCGATGGGGTATGGGGAAATAGAAAAATTGTGTCCAAGATCAATCTAATCAATGAACCTCAAGGCACCGGTCTGCTGGTACGGTTAGAGGGCAATCCTGATGAACCGTTGCTGTTCAATTATGATGAGAAGGGACTTACGCAATTGGCGAACCGCATCATTTCAGACCTTGCGCCAAATGACGATTGAATGGGATAGATCATTTCTATCTCTTCAATTCATGTTGAAATGACTGCTAGCATTTTCAGGCTTACCTGGTCGATTCTGCGGTCGCATCAATCGATAATCTGAACCTTCGCATCTCGCGGAAGCGATGCATGTTCGATACTTTCTATGAACTGCATCAGGTTCGCGTATTCCCTGAACGCTTGTTCGATAGGCTCAAGTGGCATCGTCGCGTGGGGACCACGTTACGACAAACTCCGATCTCATATTCGCCGGGTTCATCTACTGCCCTTGGTTGGCGGGAGAAATGATCAGAAACTTAGTGTAAACGTGCCCTAAATATTCTTGGTTCGTTGCTAATGCATACCTGATCACTCATCCAATATGGAGTCGACAATAAGATAAAACATCTCACCCTTTCTAACCATACCCAATTCGGTTCGGGCAATTGCCTCTATCGGTCCAAGTTCTTCCGATACTGCCACGATCTGCTTCCGAAGCGAAGCGTTTCGCTTGATTAACTTTCTGTTGTACTCACCATAAGCTTTCACTTCGCTGGCAAGCCGAAGAGTCGCAAAGTAGCCACTATCACCGAACCAGTACTGATATTGCATACCCAGCAATACTAATACTATGAATATAACTAACGTACGTAACATCAGCACACCTATATGAAGTTCGAGAATTCATCCCGGCCAAAATACTGAACTAAATCCATTTCATCTTCAATTTGTATAAGACGATTATATTTCGACGTTCTATCAGAACGACATACCGACCCACTTTTGATTTGTCCTGCCCCAGTAGCAACCGCAAGGTCTGCGATGGTCGTATCTTCCGTCTCGCCCGAGCGATGAGATACAACAGTAGCATATCCATGTTCTTGTGCGAACCGGATGACGTCCATCGTTTCAGTAAGCGTTCCAATTTGATTGAGTTTCACTAGCAATGCATTTGCAATGCGCTGCTTAATTCCCTTCTCAAGTCGCTCGCGATTGGTCACGAATAGGTCGTCACCTACTAATTGAATTTCAGACCCGAGTCGCTCGGTAAGTAAATACCAGTTCTGCCAGTCATCCTCGTGCAATCCGTCTTCTATGGAGATGATCGGATACTTCGTGACCCACTGCTCGAGATATTCACAAAATTCTTCACCGGAGTAACCATCTGTCGCGCCTTTGATCCAATACATATTTTCCCTATAAAACGCTGAAGCAGCACAATCCAAAGCAAATAGGACGTCATGACCTGGACGATATCCGGCTTGCTCCGTCGCTTGTAGAAGAGATTCCAATGCTTCTTTATCGGAGTCAAAGTTCGGTACAAATCCTCCTTCGTCACCCACAGCCGTAGAAAATCCACGACTATCTAGTATTCTTTTAAGTGCTTGGAATACTTCAGCTCCACACCTAAGAGCTTCTTTGAACGAACTCATCGATATTGGAACCACCATAAATTCTTGGATATCAATGTTGTTGTTGGCGTGAGCTCCACCGTTAAGAATGTTCATCATTGGCACAGGCATACGAATATCGCTTGGCCCATAAAGTTCTCTCAAATGTTGGTACAGAGCTGACCTTTTGGACGCGGCAGCGGCCTTTGCCACGGCAAGAGACGTACCAAGAATAGCATTGGCACCAAGTCTTGATTTGTTCTCTGTACCATCGAGGTCGCACAACAGATCGTCTATTTCTCTTTGCCCGTCGGCACTCATTCCACATACAGCACTCTTAATCTCTGACCGAATATGACCAACCGCTTCTAAGACGCCCTTCCCGTTAAACCTGTTAGGATCACTATCTCGGAGCTCAAATGCTTCACCAGTTCCTATGGACGCTCCAGACGGAACCATAGCACTTCCCGTAGATCCATCATCCAGAGTCACAGTAACGGAAACTGTAGGGTCCCCACGCGAATCCAGTACTTCAAGTGCGTCAACGTGACGAATAAAATTCATGAAGCGACTGGTTCCAAGTGTTCTAGGTAGTCGCGTGCTTTAACAACTTCGTCAATTAATATCAACTCTTCAAGCAGAGGACGCACGAGGTCCAGTGGCCATGAATTCGGGCCATCAGATTTTGCTTCCGCAGGACACGGGTGTGTTTCTATAAATAAACCAGCAATGCCAACCGCTACGGCAGCGCGTGCCAGCACCGGCACCATTTCCCGTTGACCACTAGATGCGCTGCCCTGCCCACCAGGCAGCTGTACGGAGTGTGTAGCGTCAAAAACTACCGGACATTTAGTCTCACGCAAAATGGGTAAGCACCGCATATCGGAAACCAAGTTGTTGTATCCAAACGAAGTCCCACGTTCACAGACCATTATTTGATCGTTCCCCGTTGACTTGGCCTTGGCAACTACGTATTGCATATCCCACGGAGCAAGAAACTGTCCCTTTTTAATGTTTACGGGCAGGTTCTGAGCACAAACACTTCGAATGAAATCAGTTTGCCGACAGAGGAACGCAGGGGTTTGGAGTACCGATACGACAGATGCCACTTCATCCAACGGAGTGAATTCGTGAACATCGGTGAGTACAGGGACGCCCACTTCATCTTCCACCCTTCTCAATATCTCTAGCCCTGCGTCAATACCAAGACCGCGATAGCCATCAATCGATGATCGATTAGCTTTATCGAAAGAACTCTTGAAAATGAAAGGAATTCCCAGACTCTTCGTAACGTCCTTGAGTGTAGCAGCCGTTTCTAATGCAAGATTCTCGCCTTCAATGACACAAGGGCCAGCTATCAGAAAAATCGGCTTGCGGTTGCCAACTTCAAAGGAACACAAATCCATGCTTCAACCAACCAATGCTTGCTGCACGGTTGTATTTTTTCGTTGTTCCGCATGACGATTAGCAGCTTCTATAAAGCCTTTGAATAGAGGGTGGCCGTGACGAGGCGAACTATTAAACTCCGGATGAAACTGGCAAGCGATAAACCAAGATACTGATGGAATTTCAATCATCTCAACCAAATTAGAGGCCTTACTGCGTCCGGAAACCATCATCCCTGCAGCCTCCAATTCTGCTACATACTGATTGTTGACCTCGTACCGATGTCTATGACGCTCAAAAATTACAGGTTTGTTGTACATCAATCGGGACAAACTACCCTTCATCAAATTGCATTCCTGTTCGCCTAAGCGCATAGTCCCCCCATAGTCTTCATACTCATCACGTTTCTCAACATTTCCCGATAGACCATGCCATTCGGTGACGAGACCAATGACGGGATGATCCGTGCGTTTGTTGATTTCCGTTGAATGTGCACCTTGGTACCCAATAACGTTCCGCGCAAATTCAATTACGGCGGCGTGCAGTCCGTAGCAAATACCCAAATATGGAACGTTTTGCGTACGCGCAAATCCAGCCGATTTGATTTTCCCCTCGAAACCCCTCTCTCCAAACCCCCCCGGTACCAATACCGCATTTACGCTCTCCAACGCCCCGGTTCCTTTCGATTCAATTTGTTCCGCATCTATATATTCGATATCAACTTCTGTATTCGTATGGATACCAGCATGAGTAATCGCTTCAAGTAACGACTTATAAGAATCTAAAAGATCAAAGTACTTCCCAACAATTGCAATTTTCGTTTTGTGTTTCATATTTAACGCGGCATTTACTACACTCTTCCAATCTTCTAAATTGGCCGCGTGGCATTTCAATTTCAGCTTCTCGACCACAATTTCATCGAGGCCTTCTTCGTTGAGAATAATCGGAATTTTGTATATTGACGATGCGTTCTGAAGTGAAATAACAGCCCGCTCTACCACATTAGTGAAAAGGGCAATTTTCTGCCGTGCTTCTCGTGGTAGCGGTCGATCTTCGCAACGACAAATCAAAATATCAGGATGCAAACCGATTGATCGTAATTCCTTTACCGAGTGCTGTGTTGGTTTTGTTTTGGTTTCGCCTGATGAGGAGACGTATGGAATCAAGGTTAAATGGATACAGATCGTGTCGGACGGTTTTTCTTCAAGCCGAAATTGGCGAATGGCTTCCAGAAATGGTTGTGATTCAATGTCACCCACCGTTCCACCAACTTCGCCAATCACCACGTCATATCCATCTGCAACCGCTCTAATACGCGTCTTGATTTCATCAGTGATGTGGGGGATGACCTGTACCGTATTGCCTAAGAATTCACCTCTGCGCTCCTTCCTAATGACTGCCTCATAAATACTACCCGTTGTGAAATTGTTCTTCCGGGTCATCTTGCCGCGAATAAACCGTTCATAGTGACCTAGGTCTAAATCGGTTTCGGCCCCATCGGCAGTTACGTACACCTCGCCATGCTGCTTGGGATTCATCGTGCCCGGGTCTACGTTTATATAAGGGTCCATCTTGATGATGTTCACCTTCAACCCCCGGGCTTCGAGTATTGCCGCGAGAGATCCCGTAGCGACTCCTTTACCTACCGACGAGACAACACCCCCGGTAACAAAAATGTATCTAGCCACTAGGTATCCATCCAGTTATCGCAGATGAGAGAACCATCGTTTCTGAATGGGACTATACCTTACCAAAATATACCTCCCAACTCAACCGACGGAGACCATTTTGGTGCCAAGCTATCTGGAGATACAAACCCGTCCGATACCACAAGTCCAGGTATCGATATCAATGAATCCTCCGCATAAAGCAAAGGCCAGCGGTCCCTGACCCATGGAGGAATACCATTTTCCCGAAATAATGAACCAACATCACGCCGAATATGGCCAATAACAATTCGTTCGCCTCCTTCCCGCTTACGTAATGTAAGTTTTCCAGCATTTCGCAAACCGTTAGTTTTGGAATGCCACGTTAACGAACCGTTCGGGTCACGCCAATTCTTTCCATAAGCAATGGCTGCAGTTGTTAATTCAGGTACGTCCGATACCACAAAAAGATGATCTCTATAGCGTCTTACAGTATGCGTGTCTGAAACACGAATCGACGGCATTCGGTCACTAAGTGCACTACTCTGTAGTTGAACTTCCCGCACAACTTTTTCTCTAGGTACAATTTTGTATGCCCATAACCACGAGCGGATAGCATGTGATTCGAGCGGAAGTTTGTTTTGGTCCAATTCAAGCGGCACAGGATCAGCTGTCGACAGTTCTGGCCATCTAAGATTCAGAACATTTGATCGAGCACGAGGAAAACGCTCTTCAATGATAGGTAGCAATACGTGTCGAATCCAATTGCGATCGAAATTTGTATTACGGTTACTATCGTCCTCAATCCATGACCAATTAAAATGCTCAGCTATCGAACGGAGATTCTGACGCGAGAAACTAAGAAGTGGCCGCCACAGCGTTCCTGGTCCTAATGGCAGTTCCCGATAAATACCAATCGGTGCCCGCCCTGTCAGTATTTGCCAAAGCCGGCTCTCTACAACGTCGTCTTTATGATGCGCGGTAGCTATCACATCATCAGCTCTAAGTATCTTCTGAAATGCCTGATAGCGCGCTTTACGCGATTCGCTTTCAAGATTACCCTTAATCGGATCTAGTTTAATAACTTTACAACCAACCCCTAACTCGTTCACCATGCGCGCGCACTCTCTGCTCCAAAGCCCCGAGTCTGGGCTCCATCCGTGGTCCACATGTACCGCAGAAATCCGTTTTTTATCATAGGCCTCAATAGCCGCACGAAGCAACACCGTCGAATCAAGCCCCCCGCTATAGGCTATCCACAAGCGCGACCGAAAGCCTATTTCCTTCTTCTCAAGTACTTCGATCAAGGCAGCAAGGCCGGCACTCATACTTATGCACTCGGGTAATAAACGCTGACTGCATTTACGCCAAACTGGCTATAGAATGCGTCAATAACCTCATCAGTCACCGGAATTCTCCACTTTGCGTTCAAATTTATATAAATTTGATCATTACCACTTGTAACGCAAATCAATGGCGGCTGACCCACACGGGGAAATTGCTTGCGTAGATCTTGCAGACTTGAAATTAATTGATCATTTAATTCCTGTATTACGACCTGTAGTTTGATACGTGCCTTCTCAGCTTTTCTAAATTCGTCAATGGTCAAAGCTGTACGAACGCGGAGCACTAAGCCTTCGTTAACTTGATTTGCCTGAATCACGCCACTAATAACCATAAGTGCACCATCGTGTATTTTCTCTTTTAAATCTACATATTCGCGACCATACACAGTGAATTCAATTGACCTAGAATTGTCGCTCAAACTTGCAACAAGCATCTGTTGATTATTACGCGTCGTTATTGTGCGAGCTTGAGAGACTTCGCCAGCCACTGAGCTTGGCTCCTTGCCCCGTGTTAATGACCGAATATCTGAGATACACCTGAACTGGAGCTCATCACCATATTCATCTATCGGATGACCGCGCAGCCAGAATCCTAACGCGTCTACTTCCTTGCCCATCATCTCTTTACGAGACATCTGAATCTCAGAATTTGAAGACGAAATATTATGAAGATCATTTCCGTCAAACAGATTCCCAACACCCTTAATATCATGGTCTACATTCTGGTCCGCCCACATCATCGCGTGCTCAATCTCAGAAACAAACTGTGACCTCGCCTCCCAAAGAGGCGTACGGTCGGATGCGAATTCGTCGAATGCGCCGGATAGAACTAAAAATTGCACAATTCGCTTATTTATCCGCTTCCTATCAATACGACTACAAAAATCCTGAAATGACCTGAAGGGGATACTACCTCTTGCCGAAACAATGCAACCCGCTTGCTCTTTTCCAACACCTTTGATTGCTGCAAGACCGAACTCGATTCCATCGTCCCTGACTACAAAGTGCGTATAACCAAAGTTGATGTTGGGCGACCGAAGTTCAATCCCCAATCTCTTGATTTCCGCAATATACCGGGAAATAGATTTAATATTAGTTCCAGCCGTGTCGATTTCACTGGACAATAGAGATGCCATGAATTCCTTGGGATAATTTGCTTTCAACCACGCGGTCTGGTACGCAACGAGTGCATAGCCAGATGCATGAGCCTTGTTGAAGGCATATCCGGCAAATTTCTCAATGTCATCAAATAGCTCGTTAGCTACATCTACTGCGACACCTCTTTCTTTAGCACCATTCATAAATCTTGACCGTTGTTTAGCCATTTCCACGGGATCTTTCTTGCCCATTGCACGCCGCATAAGGTCTGCTTCGCCTAAGCTGAAACCACACAGATTCCGCGACACGTTCATCACGTCTTCCTGATAAAGCATAACCCCATACGTCTTTTTCAATACCTCTCCTAGAGAGGGGTGTACGTAATCGATATTCTCCAGTCCGTGTTTCCGATTGATGTATTTCCTATCCGTCCCCGATTCAAGGGGTCCGGGTCGGTATAAGGCTACCAGCGCAACTATGTCTTCGATACAATCCGGTTGAAGTTGTTTGATCTTATCGCGCATACCTAAGGATTCCAACTGAAACATTCCAGTAGTCTCCGCCGTCTGGAGTAGATCAAAAGTTTTTCTATCGTCAAGGGGGATATTGTCGATGTCAATTTTCGATTCCCCAAGTAACTCTTGCTTCTTGTTGACCATTTCGCATGCACGTGCGATAGTCGTTGTCGTTTTTAGTCCGAGTAAATCGATCTTGACGAGACCTGCAGAACCGATATCCACCATGTCAAATTGAGTGATTGCAACGCCATCTGGCGTCTCCGTGTAGTATGGAGTATAATCTTCTAATTTGCCGGGTGCGATCACAATCCCTGCCGCATGACGTCCCACATTGCGGACGGTCCCTTCCAAAGCCTTACCCATCTCTAGAATTTCAGCAAAATCGTCGTCCTTGAATAGGCTACTAAGCTCATCATCTCGTTCAATAGCCTTACTGAGAGACTCGTTTCCTTGAATTAACCGCGCGATCCGATCACCGAATTTATAAGGTTTGCCCTGTACGCGACACACGTCTCGAACAACCGCCTTAGATGCCAAAGTATTAAACGTGACGATTTGCCCGACCGACTCTGCACCATATTTCCCCGTTACATATTGAATAACCTCGCCACGTCTATTCATGCAAAAATCAATGTCGAAATCCGGCATTGTCACGCGTTGGGGGTTCAGTAGACGTTCAAAGAGCAGATCATATTTAACCGGATCTATTGCAGTGATATCAAGAACATAAGACACAAGAGAGGCTGGTCCTGAACCTCGCCCCGGTCCCACCGGAATACCATTTTTTTTTGCCCATGCGACAATATCTCTCACGATAAGAAAATAGCCGGCGAAATCCTCACCATTGATAATCTGCAGTTCAAATTCCAATCGTGCTCGATACTCGTCGCACCGTAACATGACGTCCGCTGATTTGCTGATCAGATCATCAAATCCCTGCCAAGCAATACGGGTCAGCGTTTCTTCGAGCGATTCATTTTTCTCCCTTGGATACTCGGGGAGAAACGGCTTACCCGTTCGTATTTCCAAATTGCAACGATGTGCAATTTTCGCTGCATTCTCGAGTGCTTCTGGAATATCCTTGAAAAGGACTTCCATTTCATCTTTCGATCGCAAGTACTGACTCGCACTGTAACGCTTCTCTCGGCCAGGATCGTTAATCTGAGATTTCTCGTAAATACAAACTCGAGTTTCGTGCGCGTCAAATTGTGACTCATACAAGAAGCACACGTCATTAGTTGCAACCACGGGAAGCTTACATGCTTGTGCTAATTCCAGAGCAGCGGCGATATATCGATCTTCATTAACACGATTGGTCCTCGTCAAATCGATATAAAAGCGATCATCAAACCATGAACTGAATGCTTGTGCTAAGTCAGTCGCAGTTCTCCAATCGCCTCGAAGCAAAGCACGGCCAATGGGTCCTTCGCACCCACCCGATAATAAAATCAAACCATCTGCACGATTCTTGAGTGTATTTAATTGAAGACAACGATGTTTGATCTTATCTCGGTACATACTTGAAATCAAGCATTTCAAGTTGTCGTAGCCATTGGAATTTGCTACGAGAAGGATTAATCTATCAGGTTTGATTTCACCAACTTTTTCATCATAGACCCGAACATCTATTCCCACAATCGGTTTGATTCCATACTCTTGGAATCGTTTATAAAATTTAATTAAGGCAAATAAATTTCCGCGATCGGTTACGGCTAAGGAGCCCAATCTAAGCTCCGATGCACGCTCAGCCAAATCGTTAATACGAATGATGCTGTCTTCAACCGAATATTCCGTATGTAGGGAAAGGTGCGTAAATTCCGTCATCAAGTCTTTTATTTAAGCTCTAGTTTTCTATGTTCTAGCTCTCTCCTAACCGGTGCGAAACTTGTCCGATGGATTGCGCATGGACCGAAACGATGCAACGCTAGTAAATGCTCTCTCGTCCCATAACCTTTATGTCGTTCGAAACCGTATTGCGGATAAACTGCACCCAACTTCTCCATTTCTTGATCTCTACACACCTTAGCTAAGATCGAAGCGGCACTAATCTCTGGAACTTTCGAGTCTCCTCGTATGACGGTCACCGTTCGACAATCTAAGTCGGGAGCCCAAATTCCATCAATGTATGTAACGTCCAATTTCATAGCCAGCCGACCGTACGCGCGCTTCATTGCAATCAAGGTCGCCTGCAGGATGTTAACGCTATCAATGGTTGAGGCATCGGCCCTCCCAATAGCCCATCCCTGTGCTCGTTTAACGATATCGGCTGCGAGATTTGAACGGGTCTTCGGGCTGAGTTTTTTACTGTCGGCCAAGCCATCAATTGGATCATCGCGATTAAGTACTACGACAGCTGCTATCACAGGTCCAGCTAAAGGACCCCGTCCTGCTTCGTCAATCCCGCCTACCACTGTTACGTCATCTGGCTGAAGCATACTGCTTTGCTTGATCAAACAAGGCTGTCACTCTAAAGTAGTGTCTGTGGGAAAAGATCATTTTACGACGAGTTTAAGCCACGTGATGGTATCTGCCACTCAGGGGACCCCCGCTCCACCGGCTTGTCGTCCTTGCCTTTCATGATCCAGCGCGTATGCGGCTCAAGCAGTGAGAACAGTTTCTCTTCAAGCGGGATCGTCTCCCCCCCCCCCCTCCAGTACTCGCCGCCGGATCTGACCCTGCAAACGCACCGAGCCCTCCGGCAATCCTGCCAGCACCTCCAGCGTGTGTCGCCCGTCCGTCGGGCAATGGCATTCGTTTAGTGGATTTTGCCATTCGGTTAAGGATTCGGTCTTGGGCCTTGGTTATCCGCTGATTTTTTATTCCGTTAGCCCGGATTTCTCATAACCAAGTCGAAAATGATATTTTTCACGGGATGCGTGGGGTACGGGGCATGGAATGTCGCGTCGCGAGTTTGAAAAGGCTTCGGAGGGCGGGCATGCGTGTGTTTTCCCCGCCTTTTTGCGGGCGGGACGGCGAATCGCTGAGCATCCGGACGCGGGGAGGTCGGCGCGCTCCGCCGCCAGCGTCATGCACCCGGTTGCACCGGGCTTTTACGTTGGTGCCAGGCTGGCCCAGATCAACCGGAAATCCTTCCAGTACGGGAAGGCGGATCCGAACGCCAGATGGATCCGCCGCGTGGACACCGTCACGCGCAGCGTCGATGGACGGCTCCGGCGCAGCATGGCGGATACCGGAAGGTTCTCGAGCCGGCACTTCATCATGCAATAGAGGGCATGGGCCAGTGCGCTCATCCGGAGCCGGAGTGCGTTGACGTTCCAGAGGCTGCTGGAACATCGGTCCAGGAACAGATCGTTCTTCTGTTCCTTGATCCAGTTTTCGGCCTCACCCCGGTCGCAGTACATCTCTTCGTAGACCGTTGGCGCGTCGGGCTTCTGGAGCGAGGTGACGACGAAGCGACTGTTGTACCGGGCTTCGCCGACCGTCGCACATGGGCCTTCCGCGACGGCCTCCGGTCCGCCGTCCGCGTTGCCGATCGGTCCGCCGTCAGGCCTTGCCGGCCGGTTCCCCGTCCGCGTTGCCGACCGGTTGTCCCGGCAGCCATTCGGCCTTGGCGATCACGCGACGTTCGCGGCTCCAGCTGTCGCGCGTGCGATAGTCGAAGCTCCGGTAGTCGCGGACCGCTTGCTGCGCATAGTCCGGATCCCGCTTCAACCGGTCCCGCAGATCGTCCATCAACGGTTGGTCCCGGTCTTTCAGCCGATCATTGCGCGGCAGTCCCAGCACGTAATCCACGCCCCGCGCCTCGCACCACGTCATCAACTCGTCGCGGCAGTAGGCCCCGTCGGCGCGGATCAGGATCGGCACCTGCGGAAATCGCTTCCGCAGCCGGTCCACGAGCGGCTCGACCGTCTCCACCACGCCCGCCGCCACATCGCCGCTCGACGTGCGCAGTTCCGTTCGCACCGGCCAGCCGTTGCAGAACACCAGTCGCGGAAGGTGGCAGTATGCATGGTAGTACCCGTGATAGAACCGGTGCTCCTGCCGGCCGTGCAGTTCCACGTCCGTGGCATCGATGTCCAGCACCAACCGCTGCGGCATCTGGCCCCGCTCGCCCCACACCAGGTACAGCTCCACGAGCAGCTCGTCGAGCGCATCGAAATCCACGGTGATCTGGCGCGCTTTCGCCGGGTCCCGCCCGTTCGCCGACAGCTCCATCCGGTTCAGCGTGCTTTTGCCGGCCAGCGGCTCGCAGTCCGAACGCGCACACTCCACACGCCCCATGGCCGTGGACAGAGCCCGGTCCCGCCGCAGCTCGTCGTGATCGTTCACATCTTCGTAGCCCAGCGCGAGACCCAAAATCCGCTGCCCCAGCAACGCCACTAGCGGATGCGCCACCTTGGACGGGTCCCGGTGATCCGTGAAACATGCCGAGGCGCGCTCGAACAGCCGGACCTGCTCGGCCAGCATCATCAGCAGTGCCGAGCCCCCGTTGGAACTCAGCTCGCCTCCACTGCAGTCCACCTCCATCCGCCCCGGACGGACCCCTTTCGCCATCCGACGCACCAACCGGTCCGCGCCGCGCTTTTGCTTGCTCTTCATCCCGTACCCTCCTCCATCCGGCCCCATCGGCCGCGTTGCGCCCACCCTTCGGCCAGCGTGGCCGCATATCCCGGACGCCCCTTCCAGAACCCCAACCGGAACATGCACAGTACGACCACCAGCGTGTTCAGCACGCGCCGCCGCCGCTGCCAAAGCCGGACCCAAGCCAAGCATCCTCCGGGGCCAAGACGGCTGCCGGCGACCTGCAGGCCCCCCATCGATCCCGACCCTTCGGCGTGAACCAGCCCAGATGACTACACAGGGTGGACGCCAACTCATGGCGGCTCAGTGCCGAAAACCGTGCCACCATCTTCTGAAGGTCCACCATCCAACGGCGGGTCAGTCGCGTGCCACCCAAGGTGGTCGACTTCAAGTTCTCGATTCGGAAATCCATCACGTTGGCACCAGAGACCATCTAACCAAGCGTAGATTGCCATAACCCATGCCAAAACGCAAGTGTTTTTTTGAAGAACCCCCAAAAAAACGAATATGTTCCCGTATATCAACCGGTTACACGACATCCTCAAAGACCGGGATCCCTTTCCGTTCATCCGCATGCCATCGCAGCCACCGGGGGCGAGACCTCCCGACAGTCGGGGAGCGTTCGGGCCTCGTCAAGACCAGGACACCCAAGGGCGTGCGATAGGGGCGTCCGCCGCATGCTCACCCACATGGCTCATCATCCAGTCGAAAACAGCATCTTGCACGGGATGCGCCGCTTTGCACGCCGGTCGTGGCGGTCCGCAAAACGGGCCCAGGCGCATGCTACAAGTCCGCACCGCTTCCGCCAGCATCGCACCCAGCACCGAACGCGCCTCGCTTCCGTCCGACCCGAACGCACCCCTTTCGCCATCCAACGCACCCATCCGTCCGAACGCACCCCGCTACCATCCCCTTCCCCCCGGCAAAGCCCAACCAACTTCGTTGCATCAACAACTTACACGCACATACATCGCACCCAAGCCATCCATTATGAGAAATAAGGGCTAAGCGTAGATTGCCATAACCCATGCTGAAACGCAAGTGTTTTTTTGAAGAACCCCAAAAGAACCGAATATGTTTCCGTATATCAACCGGTTACACGACATCCTCAAAGACCAGGATCCCTTTCCGCTAATCCGAATGCCATTGGTCCGTCGGGGGGTCCGCCCAGACGGACGCCCCGTCGGATCGCCGTACAGGGTCAACCACGCCGCCCCACCCTGCCGATTACACACATCTCTCGCTTGACTTCATTTATCGGGTCGCTGCAAGCTTATAGACGTAGTCGGGACCTTGCTCCTAGGCGAGGTAGATGAGTCGCTGGTAGGCATCGGACTAGTGCATCAAGGCCACGTATCCCTTCCAGATCGTTTCGTATCCGGGAGGGTGATCGCTGCTGTGCGGCGGCGGTTCTGGAAGTCGTCCAGCATGGGCGATGGCCAGGAGGGGCCGCCTTGCCGAGATCGTTGGGTGACGGGCTGCGTGGTGGGGTCATCCAAGGCCAAGTCTCGAGGATCTCGGCCTTGCCGGGAGATCGTTGGGTGACGGGCTGCGTGGTGGGGTCATCCAAGGCCAAGTCTCGCAACACCCTGAGTTTGATGTCGGTGAGCATCGTCTCGGCGGGCAGTTCCGGGATCGCGTCCCAAGCGGGTGAGTGCGGTCAATCGCCAAGCTGGTCAGCAGCAGCCACTATAAGAAGTCAAGCTGTACTTATGTGTAATCGGCAGTTCCCGCCACCGTATGGCCCTCGCGCACCAGCAGGAGCACATTCAACTCCCGTAGCACAACGCCGGCGTCACCAGCGACACGTGGTCCTGCAACGTGCGAACCGAGTAGGTTCCATCATCCAGAAACCCATGCTGAAGCATCTGCTGAACCATCTTGTGATAGTTCACCAACTCCCCCAGACGGGTCGTCGTAGTCGCAGTTCAACCCCTGCTTGAGTACCGCGCCATCACCAGAACCCGCCACAGCGTCATTCCCGGCCGGCCGTGCTCCGGATCCCGATCCGCCGTAACGTGGCGGCGAAGTAACTCCTCCAACTCCTCCCGACACGACACGTACAGATGTTGCAAACCCAACAGCAGGGCCGGAATGTCGTCCCGTGATTGCACGCTGATCTTGATCTCATTAATCGACGTCTCATCCAACCGTAGGTCATGCTCGAAGCGTCTCATGATCGTGACCCTCCCGGACGACACACATCGCTGGCGAAGATTCGCTCCCCTCCCCCTGAAACCCTCAAAACAACCCATTTCAACGCCTCCAACGGCAATCTTCACCCACAGCATTTTAGCTCGAAACACCCTCCCATGCCGCAATCATCAACGCTTTGATAGAACCGTCAGGGGTTTCTCGCAGACACTGAAGTAGGTTTACTATTAATAATATCTACTACCGACTCCGCTGCACGAATAGATGCATTTTGCCTTAAGAGATTATGCAGCCTATTGCATTCACGACGGTATTCCGATTCTGGATGAACGTTACTAAGCTCATTTTTAAGGGCCGAGGCAAGAGCGGCAGGACTAGCTTTATCTTGAATGAATTCTGGTACTAGCTCTCTCTCAGCCAGAATGTTAGGCAATGAAACATACGCCGACGTTACTAGCCGACTAATAATCTGATACGTAAAAGCCCCCACTTGATATGCGACTACCATCGGCACACCCATAAGCATACCTTCCAAAGTCGCGGTACCCGATTTGATCAACGCAACATCACACGCAGCTAATACATCTCGCGCACTACCCTTCAACACTCGAATATCCAAATCAGAGAAGGAACGACACTTGTCGGATACTAACTGCTCGATTACATAATTGACGCAAGGAACAAGAAAAACTACGCGCTCGTGGTTGTATCTCCTGCAGAAACACTGTGCGGTCTGCAAGAATAGACCGGCCATTCTTTCCACTTCCGACTTTCTACTTCCGGGTAGTAACGCGATAACAATTCCACCAGTCCCTATGCCGAATTTCTCCCGAGACGAATCTCTCACTACGGCATGGTCCGTTACCGGTTCGATTTCATCAGCAAAGGGATGGCCTACGAATACCGCATCTGCAACAGTATTCTTGTAAAATGGGGGTTCAAATGGAAACAAAGTCAAAACTAAGTCGGCACTTTTAGCTACCCTACGAACGCGTCTTGGTCGCCATGCATAAACGGAAGGGCTGACGTATTGAATGGTCGGAACTTTCCGTTTCTTCATCGACCGCTCAAGAATTAAATTAAACTCGACAAAGTCAATACCGATAACGGCATCGAAAGACTCAAAACGCCGCCGCAATCGCCTCATGATTTTGAGCAAAACGGGCAATCGCTTCAACGGGTCAAGAAATCCATGTATCGATAGTTCCCCCAATTCAAAAAGAGCCTCAAGGCCCTGTGATTTCATCCGAACACCACCGATCCCTACAAATCGCACGTCTGGAAGTCGTTCGCGAATTGCCGCCATAAGAGGGCCGCCCAAAAGGTCACCAGACTCTTCACCCGCCACGATTCCAATCGATACACCGCCACTACTGCATGCGATGTAGTGCATTAAAAATTAATCAGAAAGGTAACTTCGATCAGATGTACCTACCCACGCACAACATATCAGAAGAACAAGCGAGTTCTTCTTCAACATGCGCCGTACATGAAAATTTCACTGTGTCACGTCGCATATTTACAATGCTTGACTGCATTTGCAGACGGTCACCCGGTGCGACGGGGCGTTTGAATCGCGTTTTATCGGTTCCAGCAAGGTAGTAGATATAATTATGATCCTCGTTTACTATGCCTTCACCACGGCGAGTATACAACGCGAGTATTCCCGATAGTTGCGCCATAGCCTCAATAATCATCACACCTGGCATTATCGGTTTATTCGGGAAATGACCTTCGAAAAAAGGTTCGTTGATCGTGACATTTTTGTAGCCACGAATGTTTTCGGCTAACGAGATGTCCGTGACCCGGTCCACCATTAGAAATGGATAACGGTGCGGAAGAATCTTGAAAATATCCTCAATTTCTATCGCTGACATATCCTCTACGCATCTTTGCTAAGTGTCTCATTTCGCGTTCCATTCACTAAGTATTCGACGGCACCCATCGCGACTCCAAGTGCTCAACGCGCTTCGCCAGCTCATCGAGTTGTTGAAATCGCAAAACGTTTCGGCGCCACTTGGCATTGGTATTATGCAGGACAGTACCAGAATAAACACCTGCTTCTTCAATATCTTTGCTTACGAAAGTCATGGCACCGATGGAGACTCCATCCGCAATCGCAAGTGGCCCATTACCAGCAATACCAACACCGCCGCCAATGACACAGTTTTTTCCAATAGTTACACTACCTGCGATACCAGCGCATCCGCAGAGCAAGGTGTTTTTGCCAATTTTACAGTTGTGTCCAATATGCACTTGGTCGTCTATCTTCACGCCAGATTCAACAATAGTATTCTCAATAGCACCGCGGTCAATAGTCGATGAGGCACCCACGACGACATCATCGCCGATCTCGACCGTACCCAACTGAGCTACTTCGATAAATTTGTTATTTTCGTCAGACTGAAAACCAAATCCGTCGGCACCAATGACCGCATTCGCATGAATCGTGCAATTGGTACCAATGTCCACTCCAGAATAAATAACCACGTTTGGCATTACCAGAGAACATGCACCAATTGATACATTTTCTCCTATAAACGCTCCTGGACGTATCTCTGCGTAATCGCCAAGTCGTGCTCCTTGCATAACTAAAGCGTGCGTCCCAATTCTCACGTGCTTACCCAAAACAACTGACGGGTCTACATGCGCGCTAGGATGTACCCCTTTCTCGTCGCGAGGTCGATCACAAAATAATCGCGAAGCTTTCGCATACGCAAGTGCCGGATTAGAAACGATAAGTGCGTTCGTCGGACAGTAAGGCGCATCTCTCGAGTCAAGAATTACCGCAGTCGCGTTGGTATCCACAAGATACGGACGATACTTAGGACTGGAGCAGTGAGTTAATTCGCCTTTTCGAGCGTTTTGGAGCGTACCCATACCGGTGATCGTTACGCTCGGGTCGCCCATAACTTCAGCACCTATTCGATTGGCGACATCTCCAAGCTCAAAATGTACCGTTGAAGACTTTGACAATCTCACTCCATCTTAGCCTTGTCGTTTAACTTTTCAGTCACTTTTCTCGTGACGTCGTGTTTGGGATTGGCCCACAATGTTAAGTCAGCCCTGAGTACCAGGTCGTAACCTTCCAGCTCAATAAGATCTCTGAGCACGGCTTCAAACTTTGGAGCTAACTGTGCATTGAGCTGATCTTGTTTAGCTTTGAATTCCTTCTGAAGTTTCTGTGCACCAGCTTCAAGATCGATAGTTTTGATTTCAATAGTATTCTGAAGTTTATTCAGTTCGGCTGATGACATGACCTCGTGGTCCTTCTGTATTTTGTCTTTGTGTTCGACAATTTCATCGTTGAGTTTCCGCAGCCGGTCCTGCTCGGGTGTGAGTGCCTCCTGAATCGATTTCATACCTCCCTGCGCTTCCGCACTCTCCGCTATCGCCCTGAGTGGGTCGACGACAACAATCCTTAGCTCCGCGAAAGTGGAAGCTCCAGCCAATAACATCGCAAAAACATACAAGGCTTGCGTTACTCGAATCTTCATTACCTCTCCTGTAAAGAAAACGCCACTGTCAGCAGCGTAAATGAACGAACGATTATAGTAGCTCCAACTTTGGCTATTGATCCATCAATGGCTGACTTTGTCTTAGACCAGAGCAGATCCTTGCGATTAGAGCGCGGAACCGAATTCGAAGGCAAACTCTTCTGTTGCGTCACGCAGCCCATCATTAAACGGAACAGAAATAGATACCGTCATGGGCCCGAGCTGAGAATTCCATGAAACGGAAATTCCTGCTGAATATCTCAGTTCATTCAAATCTACACCAACGCAGTTAGCCGTCTGCTGACTACAACTCGTATTGAAAACATTGCCAGCATCAATAAAAAATACCGAACGAACTTGACCCAAATTTTCGACGAAAGGCATAGGAAAGTAGAACTCGGTCGATAACTCTAGAAGAGCATTTCCACCAAAGGCGTAGCCCCGATCATTAAGACTCGGACTTTCCGGCATCTCCGGATCTGGCGTTTCCGGCATCTCCGGATCCGGCATCTCCGGATCTCGGGCATCTCCGGATCTGGCGTTTCCGGCATCTCCGGATCCGGCATCTCCGGATCCGGCGTCTCCGGATCTAGCGTAGCCGGTGTGCTACGAGGACCCAGCGACCAACGCTCATACCCGCGTACCGAATTCAAACCACCCGCATAAAAATGTTCATAAAAAGGAAACCCTCCCGTATCTCCGTACGCTTCTCCATAACCCAATTCCGTACGAAAACGAAAACCGTAACCTCGTCTCTTCATTGGTAAGTAAACGTCACCTTGATAGACGACTTTATAGAAATTCAGATCACTTCCAGGTACAGTTAGTTCGACGGCGACCGATCTCTTTCGCCCACGAGTCGGGAATAGAAATCTATCAAGCGTTGAACTCCGCCATAGTGTTTCTACCGTGTAATTGAGGAATTTTGCACCTTCCGCGGCAACCAAATCCTGAATTTCAGCAGACTGCAACAGCCCGCTTGTAATATCAGTGGACGAAAATCTCCCCGCAAATTGCAGTGTGCGAGTCTCTCCAATAGGAAAACCAAACGTGATTCCACCACCCAGCGAACTGGTGGAATATTGTGCAAGGTTTCGAGCGTTATAGTTGGTATCGCTGTAGAAAAAATTGACTCCCCGACTTACGCCTTCTTCCGTAAAGTAAGGGTCGAAGAAACTGTAATTTGCTGATTTCTGGTAATCGCTCCAATTAAGCTCGATTCCAAGGCTGTTACCACTCCCAGCCAAATTCCGTTGTTCAAAGTTGCCCTGAAGAATAATTCCGGTATGTTTTTGGTAACCAATCCCACCACCAAGCGAACCCGTTGGTTGTTCCGTAACCGAGAAGTTAACGTCAATTTGATCTTCGGTACCCGGAACCACGGGAGTTGCAACGTTAACCCCTTCAAAGTAACCCAACCGGCCTAATCGTTGCTTTGATAGATCAATAAGAGACGCCGAAGCCCAGCTTCCTTCAAATTGACGCATCTCACGTCTAAGAACCTCATCCTGCGACACAACGTTTCCCGTGAACGTAAGACGTCGCACGTAAACCCGCTTCCCCGTATTGACAATGAATTTGATATCAACCGTACCGTCATCGTTAACCTGGGGAACACCAGAAGCAGTAGAAAATGTATAGCCCGAATTACCTAGTGCAGCATTCAAGCGTTCTTCCGTGGCGGCTACCAACGAATTGGAGAAAATCTGTCCTTTTTGGACAAGAAATAAAGATTCCAATAGTTGAGGCCGAACCTCGCCAAGGTCGCCTATAAGATCAACTTTGTTAATGGTATACCTGTCGCCCTCGTTAATATTGATAGTGATGTATACATGTCTACGGTCTGGAGTCATGCTCACCTGAGTTGACATGATCGTAAATTCCACATGGCCACGGTTTCGATAAAAGGCCTCAAGGCTTTCCAAGTCGCCAGAAAGCTTCTCTCTCGAATACTTGTGTTGGCCACGCAAGATACCTGTATACGTCGGATGCTTTAGCTCCATCTCACTAAGCAGGATATTTTGATCGTAGAAGGTATTCCCCACGATTTGAATTTGTTGAATTCCAGATCTCTTGCCTTCCTCAATATTGATGGCAATCGATACTCGGTTACGCGGTAGATTTTTAACCTCCGTTCCAATGCTGGCGTTGTACTTTCCCTGCGCTGTATATTGGCGTTCTAAGTCAATCTGTATCCTTTCTAGCGTAACTTGTTTGAATATTTCGCCTTCTTCCAAACCAATGGAAGCTAACCCCTTGCGTAGCTCTTCTTCTGGAATAGCTTTGTTCCCTTCTATCGTAATTTCATCTATCGCGGGCCGCTCGGTAACGCGAATTAATAAAACGTCACCGTCACGTTCGACCTGTATGTCGTCGAAATAGCCAGTTTGGTAGAGTTTTCGAATCAAATCGCGAACGGCGTGGGAGTCTGCTTCAGCCCCTACCTCCAGAGGTATTCGATTGAATACCGTTCCTGCAGGAACCCGCATCAGACCCTGTACCCGAATATCTGAAACGACGAAGCCGTAGTTCGCAGCAATATTCTGCGCCACTGCGAAAACGAGACACGCGCTGATAAAGTGCGACAATCTCACTTTATTTTCTCCCCAAACTAGCCGATATTTGTGACTATCCCAACAATCGAACGATGTCGTTGAACAATACAAGAACAATCAGCGCACCCACGAAAACCATTCCGACAATCTGACCAACATGCTGCACTTTCGCTGGAACGGGATGGCGGGTAACCATTTGAACCAAACCGTATAAAACATGACCGCCGTCAAGCAAAGGAATCGGCAATAAATTGATTACAGCAAGACTTACTGAAAGCAGAGCTAAAAGATGGCAGAAATTCCTCCAACCACTCCGCGCTGATTCCCCCGCGATTTGAGCAATAGTCAGTGGACCGGCAAGACTCTCAACTGATACATCTCCCAAAAACATTTTACGGACGATGTTAACCGTCATCTCGACCGCGGCCCATGTGTCTTTCAGTGACTGATTAAGTGCCATGTGAGGTGGAAGCCGTACCTGATGGGTTTGTAGACGGAGAGACACGCCAGCCCAACCGTAGGATTCGCCGACGTTGTCCAATCGACGCTCCGGATGGAGCACGACTAATCTCTCCCGGCCATCTCGATCAACAACCATTTGGAGACTCCGGCCAGGAGAACTGGATACGGCAGATACAAAAGCACTCCAAGTATTGATAGGTAGTCCATCAATGCGCAGGATAGTATCTCCCTCTTTCAAACCACTTTGGGCCGCAGCACTGTCGGGCATTACAGCATCAACAATAGGTTTTGCATCCTGTTGAAAACCTATTCCCTGCAATAAATTCAGTTCAGATTCGCCTTCGAGCCAATTATCAACTGTAATAGAAAAATCTCTATAGCCTTCGTTCGCATTAGCTCCAATATAGATTGCGCCAGTATCTCCTATCCAGTTTGTGAGACGAAGATTGATATGGAACCAAGAGGGAGTGCTTACTCCGTCAACACTCACTATCTCTTCCCCACCACGCAATCCCGCCTGATAAGCGGGTGTTGATGGATCAACATGCCCCAATATCGGTATCGGCATACTGCTGCCGCCTACCAACAGAATCCAGTAGATGACAAAGGTCAATACAAGGTTGGCGAACGGGCCGGCAAGTGCAATACATATCTGCCGCCAAGGAGCTGCTGAATTAAACGCGAAGGGCTTCAAATTCTCTGGAACTTCAGCTTCCCGTTCATCGAGCATCCGAACAAATCCGCCCAAAGGAATTGCGGATATAGCAAAGAGCGTACCGCGCCGATCTCGGAACGAAACAAGTCGCTTGCCGAAGCCTACGGAAAATTCAAGTACTGCAACTCCCGACAAACGCGCAACGACGTAATGCCCAAGTTCATGTGCAACCACAAGAATAATGAACGCAGCAATAATCGCTACAATATAAACCAGTACGTCCACTAACCACCCAAATCCCTATTCATTTATTGGACAAAACGTCACTGCCTTGGTTCTATTCGTAATCGAGATCAATCATTGAACGAATTACCGCGTAAGCCCCACGGCTAGCGCATAGTATGGCGAGGCTGCAAGCAAGGAATCAAGTCGATCAAATGCTCCTCCGTGCCCCCGCAGAAAAAAACCCGATTCCTTTACTTCGGCCGAGCGCTTAAGCGCACTCTCGAATAAGTCTCCAAAAATCGCGAAAGCTACTACAAACAAAGCCAACTCCAAAATGAATGCAAAAGTACTGATCTTCAGCACGTAAACCGCCCCAAGGAGTATAACGAGGGTACCGCATAATGTACCACCTATTACACCTTCCCACGTCTTGTTAGGGCTTACGGCTGGATGTAGATGAAAGTGACCGAGCAATCGTCCACAAAAATACGCACCACTATCTATGGCCCATACAGCAATAACAAGAATAAGAAGATGCAAGCCATGACTATCGAACGTTCGAGTAAAAACTACTGAATTCGCGAACACAATGCAAATAAGCGCGCCAAACCCCATGTTCAACCATTTCATCTGTAACAGAAATTCGCTTCGAGGGTATAGAAGTACAACCAATACCGCTGGAATCCAGACCAATACTCCAATCAAGTAGACAAACTCAATTGACAGAGTAAGGAACGAAATCGCAATTGAAAATGAACCGATCAGGATGGCTAAGACGATCCTGGTCATCCTTGACGCAATTCCTGCCAAAAGACTCCATTCGTAAGCCACCCAAGTACAAGATACACCGACCAAGCAGACGAACCACGTGAAAGGCAACCATACAATAGCAGCAATGGCTATAGGTGCGGCTACGAGAGCGGATGCGATTCGATTGATTTCAAACATTTGTCAATTCAACTAGTCATATTACGTAGCCGCTTGACTGTACGAAGTCCAAATCTCCGGTCTCGTCGTGTATATTCATGCAACGCTTCTTTCAAATGTTTTGACGTAAAATCAGGCCAGTAGACTTGTGTGAAATAGAGTTCGGTATATGCCAAATCCCATAAGAGAAAGTTACTTAGGCGCTGATCACCACCGGTGCGAATACAAAGATCCGGAGGGGGCATATTAGCAAGAGACAAATATCGTGAATACGTTTGTTCGTTGCACTCATCCAGCAACAGCTCGCCTCGCCTTACTGCCGCCGCGAGTTCTCTGGCAGCATTGCTGATATCCCAATGCCCCCCGTAGTTGACCGCGATAGTTAACAACATATGGTCGTTATGGCTTGTTTGTTCTACACAATCATTCATGAGGTGCTGTAAATCTAGAGGGAATCGTGAGCGGTTTCCGATAAAAGATATCCTAATCCCTTGGGCACTCAGTTCGTCGATTTCAGCTTTTATCGTTTCCCGCATCAAATCAAGCAGCAAACTGACTTCAGCTTTCGGCCGTAACCAGTTTTCTGTACTAAATGCAAAAAGGGTTAGATTTCGAATACTTGCTTCATAGCTTGCTTTCACGATTGGTTTGACTCGTTTTGCTCCAGCCCGATGGCCATAAGTATGCGGTCGATTGTTCATGCTTGCCCACCGACCGTTACCATCCATGATTATTGCAACATGATTTGGAACCAATAAGCTCTTATCGTTCGTAGACTTGACGTAACTCTGCATAAGTGAACATCGTTTTACCGAAATAGAGCTAGCCGCATCGCAATTCGGTATCAAATTTCGATAAGGTCGGCTTCTTTCTGCTCCAATAGTTCATCGACTTTTTTAACATGCCGGTCCGTGATGTGCTGGATTCTGTCCTCTGCTTGATGCTCCTCGTCTTCCGAAATCATTTTTTCTTTCACCATGTCGCGAAAATCATGAATGGCTTCTCGGCGAATGTTTCTTAAGGCCACCCGAGCAGCTTCGGCTTCGTGTCGCGCGCGCTTAATCAACTCGCGCCGGTTTTCCTCGGTCAAGGGCGGTAGTGGCAACCTGATTATCTCACCAGTTGATGCAGGTGTAACGCCAAGATTACTCTGCAGAATTGATTTCTCGATCACCGGTATTAAAGATTTCTCCCATGGAGTTATATGAAGAGTCCTACCTTCCTCAACTTTCACCGTGGCTACTTGCTTAATCGGTGTTGGTGTCCCGTAATATTCCACCTCGACATGATCCAACAACGACACACTAGCGCGGCCCGTTCTGATTCTTGCAAATGCTGTATGTAATGCCCCAAGCGACTTGTCCATTTGACCACTGGCATTTTCCATAATCTCATCAATCATGGCTGAGACCCTCCCTCATGAGCGTACACGAGTGTTCCGACATTCTCGCCGTTCACGATCTTCATAAGGGCCCGTTTGTTTGAAATATTAAAAACGACAAGTGGCATACCATGGTCTCGACACAATAATATAGAGGTTAGATCCATCAGCTTTAACTCTCGCGAGATAACGTCTTGATATGTAATTTTTTCAAACAGGCGCGCTGAGGAATTTAGTGTCGGATCAGAATCATAGAAACCATCAACTAAGGTAGCTTTCAGCACCACATCAGTCCCGAGTTCTATTGCTCTAAGACACGCGGTGGTATCTGTCGTAAACAGCGGATTGCCGGTACCTCCAGCACAGATAAGAACTTCGTGATTACTCATCACGTGGCGGCCTGTCTCAGCTGAAAATGTCTCGCTCATGCCGTCAATTGCAGACGGCGTCATCACGCAAGCCCTCAGTTTTCGCGCTGCCAGCGCATCGCGAAAAGCCAATGCATTGATTACCGTCGCGAGCATTCCTATCTGGTCCGCGGTAGTCCGGCGGAGCACAAACTGTGAGGAATGAGTGCCCACATCACGGCCGCGGAGTATGTTCCCACCACCCAAAACTATGGCAACCTGCGTACCAGTTTGTAAAACTGCTTCTATCTGCTCTGCTAATTCCGCTAGAACATCTACCGTCAGTCCCCCTCTACCGTCACCACCAAGTGCTTCACCAGATAACTTCAGAAGAATGCTTTGATAAGTCACGGTGTTAGACGACATCTGCTTATTGAATCCCAACGACTTGCTATTTTTTACAATTTACGATGGATCATCAATACTTTCCCCGACTTCATACCTAACGAAACGCACGCACGTTGCTCCTTGGGTGGCTAGTAATTTGCCTACAGTAATCTCAGGCGTACGAACAAATGCCTGGTCAGTCAGACTCGCTTCTGATCGGAATTTACGCAGTTTCCCCTCAACCATTTTTTCTGCGATTGTTGGAGGTTTTCCGCTTTCCGCGGCTTGAGCAGAAAAGATTTTACGTTCCCGTTCAATCAAGTCCTCTGGCAAATCATTTGGATCAACAACGATTGGACTCATGGCAGTAATATGCATGGCAATGTCTTTGCCTAGTGTCAGTTCTCCTCCAACAAGCTCGACCAACGAACCAACCTTCTCGTTTGCATGAAGATAGCCAACGATCGTACCTTTAGACGCTGTAAAGCGATTTGCTCTACGTAATGAAACGTTCTCACCTATTACTTGAATGAGCTCATCACGATCTGGTGCCATCTTTTCTAGCGCGTCCTCGCCCTCAACCACTATTCTCTCAACGACATTTTGTGCGAATGCTCTGAACCGCTCGTTTCGGGCAGCGAAATCGGTTTCTACGTTCACCTCGACGATAGCTCCAACCTCTGCGCCGGTGCTGATTTTAAGAGCAAGCAGTCCTTCCTTCGCCGATCGATCCGCTTTTTTTTGAGCTTTGACGGCACTTTGTTGACGAATAAAGTCAATCGCTTCTTCTATATCCCAATTGCACTCGTCAAGTGCCCTCTTACAATCGCCAAAACCGACTCCGGTCCTTTCTCGAACTTCCCTGATCTTTGCTGTGTCCGCCACGAAATTACCTCCTCGTTAACTAAACATCATGTCGAAGCGCGTCCAAGCCAGTGTCTACTCAGCTGCTACTTCATCATCATCCACTTCGATGAATTCGTCAGCTGATATTTCATTTTCACCCTGCTCTCGACCTGCGATGATTTCATCGGCGACGGAGGTAACGTACAGCCTCACGGCTTTTTGTGCATCGTCGTTCCCAGGAATAACCCAATCGACTCCATCCGGATCGCTATTGGAATCCACGACTCCAATCACCGGAATTCCCAGTTTGTTTGCTTCCGAAACAGCGATCCGCTCGTACATGACATCCACGACAAACAAAACATTCGGGAGTCCGACCATATTTTTAATACCTCCCAAGCTCTTTTGCAGTTTGTCCATCAGACGCTTCTTATGTAGTGCTTCTTTCTTAGACAAAAGATCGAACATGCCGCTTTCAAACCGTTCTTCCAGATCCGTTAAGCGACGAATAGACTGACGGATCGTCTTGTAGTTGGTCAACATTCCACCAAGCCATCTGCGATCAACATACGGCATCCCGCACCGTTCAGCCTCCTCCCGGATTGCGCTCTGAGCGGACCTTTTAGTGCCGATGAATAGGATCTTTTCTTTTTTCGCAGCGCGTCTGTGGATCTCCGCCAACGCGGCCTCCATCGCCTCGACGGTTCGGTCTAGATGGATAATATGAACGCGCTTCCTTGTACCAAAGATATAAGGGGCCATCTTTGGATTCCAATATCGCGCTTGATGGCCGAAGTGCACGCCTACGGCTAGCATCTCTCGAATGTCAGGTAGAGTCATTTATAATCTCCGGGTTGGTTTGCGCATGGTGCGCCTTCGTCGCATTCTCGCGCTGAATCCGTAACGCATCCCATGAACAAGGACAGGCTACCACCCGCAACGCATTCTCAAAACGCGACATGTCTCTTACGCACCCCAATTTCCTCACTACCTTGGGGACGCAGAGTAATTTATATCATAATCGTGCTCCACTATCACCAATCCTAATCTCTACGCAACATGGGAATCCACATTCATAATAAAGAAGAAATAGCGAAAATGCGTAAAGCGGGACGGCTTGCCGCGTCAGTGCTTGAGATGATCAAAGATTTTGTAGTTCCCGGAGTTACCACCGAAGAACTTGATTGTAGGTGCCATAACTTTATTGTAAAAGATTTAGAGTGTATTCCCGCTCCACTCAATTATTCACCCGATTCCAGACAGCCTCCTTTTCCAAAATCGATATGCACATCGGTAAATCACGTCGTCTGTCATGGAATCCCAACCAATAAACGGCCTTTGAAGAAAGGCGACATCATCAACATAGACATCACGGTCATCAAGGACGGATTTCACGGGGATACAAGCAAGATGTTCTTCGTGGGCAAACCATCGATACTTGCTGAACGATTGGTTTGGACCACACAAGAATGTCTTTATTTAGGGATCGAACAGGCGAGACCAGGTCGGACTCTGGGAGACATAGGGCACGCCGTTCAATCGCACGCCGAAACAAATCGGTTTTCCGTGGTACGGGAATTTGGTGGACATGGCATCGGTGAAAAATTTCACGACGAGCCGCATGTCTTTCACTATGGAAAACCTAGCGTAGGGCTACCTCTACAACCAGGCATGACATTCACGATTGAACCGATGATTAACGCCGGTAAACGAAACGTTCGGCTGCTATCAGACTGTTGGACCGTCGTTACGAAAGACCACAAGCTCTCGGCGCAATGGGAACATACAATTTTAGTGACGGATTCTGATCCAGAGATTCTGACGTTGCGGAGTGAGGAATCTCCCAGCTACATCAAAGTAAATTGACAAAATAACGATCAAAGATCGTATTCGGGACCTCGGCAAAAGATGGGTAAATCATTTATGGATCGTTTCCGGACTGGATGAAAGAGAGTATTTCGTTCAAGGAACCTGTCGCTTACTCAATGGAAACCCGGAGGAAATTCCGCACGATATACTCGCAATCCATGACCTTATTCGTAGGTTAGGGCGTGTTGACATTATCTTGTTGTATGATTCTGATCTGGATCATTCGACAAGAGGTCGTCATGCAACTTACGGAAGAGCAATTTAACGAGATACGGGACTTGTTCCCGAAGCCCCGGGGCAATGTTCGATGGGGTCATCGGCGGGTACTCAACGGTATTCTGTACATTCTGAAACACGGTTGCCCCTGGCGCAGCCTGCCTGCGTGTTATGGGCGTTGGAACACGGTGTACGTGCAGATGAGGCGCTGGGCGGAGCGTGGGGTGTTGGCGGCGGTGTTCGAGCGTTTGCGCGATCGGGGGTCTGGTCGCCTCGGACACCGGGATAGCGATGTTGGACAGCACCTCGGTGAAGGTACATGCGGATGGGACGGGTAGTCTAAAAAACGGTCCGCAAAGTATCGGCCGCTCGCGCGGAGGGCTGACCACCAAGGTGCATCTGCTGGCGTTGGACGATCGTCGAGCGTGGAGTTTCTCGCTGTCCGCCGGGCATCATCGGCACGATGCTCCGGAGGGTCGCCGGCTGCTCCAGCAGAGCGGTCTGAAGCACCCGAAGTACGTGATTATGGACCGTGCGTATGAAGACGACCGGACGCGGCGGGTGGTGCAAGACCTGGGAGCCACGCCCGTGGTGCCGCCCCGAGCGACACGCCGGAAACCTTGGTCCTTCGACCGCCAGCTGTATGCCCGCCGCAACGAAGTGGAACGCCTGTTCGGCAGGCTCAAGCGGTATCGCCGCGTGGGGACACGTTACGACAAACTCAACGTCATGTTCGCTAGGTTCATTACTACCTGGCCCTGATATACGAAATGATTAGGAATTTAGTGTAAACACGCCCTAACCCTTATTTCTCATAATGGATGGCTTGGGTGCGATGTATGTGCGTGTAAGTTGTTGATACCACGAAGTTGGTTGGGCTTTGCCGGGGGGAAGGGGATGGTAGCGGGGTGCGTTCGGACGGATGGGTGCGTTGGATGGCGAAAGGGGTGCGTTCGGGTCGGACGGAAGCGGGGCGCGTTCGGTGCTGGGTGCGATGCTGGCGGAAGCGGTGCGGACTTGTAGCATGCGCCTGGACCCGTTTTGCGGACCGCCACGACCGGCGTGCAAAGCGGCGCATCCCGTGCAAGATGCTGTTGTCGACTGGATGATGAGCCATGCAGGTGAGCATGCGGCGGACACCCCTATCGCACGCCCTTGGGTCCTGGTCTTGACGAGGCCCGAACGCTCCCCGACTGTCGGGAGGTCTCGCCCCCGGTGGCTGCGATGGCATGCGGATGAACGGAAAGGGATCCCGGTCTTTGAGGATGTCGTGTAACCGGTTGATATACGGAAACATATTCGATTTTTTGGGAGTTCTTCAAAAAAACACTTGCGTTTTGGCATGGGTTATGGCAATCTACGCTTGGTTAAGATGGTCTCTGGTGCCAACGTGATGGATTTCCGAATCGAGAACTTGAAGTCGACCACCTTGGGTGGCACGCGACTGACCCGCCGTTGGATGGTGGACCTTCAGAAGACGGTGGCACGGTTTCCGGCACTGAGCCGCCATGAGTTGGCGTCCACCCTGTGTAGTCATCTGGGCTGGTTCACGCCGAAGGGTCGGGATCGATTGGGGTCCTGCAGGTCGCCGGCAGCCGTCTTGGCCCCGGAGGATGCTTTGGTCCGGCTCTGGCAGCGGCGGCGGCGCGTGCTGAACACGCTGGTGGTCGTACTGTGCATGTTCCGGTGGGTGTTCTGGAAGGGGCGTCCGGGACATGCGGCCACGCTGGCCGAAGGGTGGGCGCAACGCGGCCGATGGGGTCGGATGGAGGAGGGCACGGGATGAAGAGCAAGCAAAAGCGCGGCGCGGACCGGTTGGTGCGGCGGATGGCGAAAGGGGTCCGGCCGGCGCGGATGGAGGTGGACTGCAGTGGAGGCGAGCTGAGTTCCAACGGGGGCTCGGCACTGCTGATGATGCTGGCCGAGCAGGTCCGGCTGTTCGAGCGCGTCTCGGAATGTTTCACGGACCACCGGGACCCGTCCAAGGTGGCGCATCCGCTAGTGGCGTTGCTGGGGCAGCGGATTTTGGGTCTCGCGCTGGGCTACGAAGATGTGAACGATCACGACGAGCTGCGGCGGGACCGGGCCCTGTCCACGGCCATGGGGCGTGTGGAGTGTGCGCGTTCGGACTGCGAGCCGCTGGCCGGCAAAAGCACGCTGAACCGGATGGAGCTGTCGGCGAACGGGCGGGACCCGGCGAAAGCGCGCCAGATCACCGTGGATTTCGATGCGCTCGACGAGCTGCTCGTGGAGCTGTACCTGGTGTGGGGCGAGCGGGGCCAGATGCCGCAGCGGTTGGTGCTGGATATCGATGCCACGGACGTGGAACTGCACGGCCGGCAGGAGCACCGGTTCTATCACGGGTACTACCATGCATACTGCCACCTTCCGCGGCTGGTGTTCTGCAACGGCTGGCCGGTGCGGACGGAACTGCGCACGTCGAGCAGCGATGTGGCGGCGGGCGTGGTGGAGACGGTCGCGCCGCTCGTGGACCGGCTGCGGAAGCGATTTCCGCAGGTGCCGATCCTGATCCGCGCCGACGGGGCCTACTGCCGCGACGAGTGGATGACGTGGTGCGAGGCGCGGGGCGTGGATTACGTGCTGGGACTGCCGCGCAATGATCGGCTGAAAGACCGGGTCCAACCGTTGATGGACGATCTGCGGGACCGGTTGAAGCGGGATCCGGACTATGCGTAGCGAGCGGTCCGCGGCTACCAGAGCTTCGACTATCGCACGCGCGACAGCTGGAGCCGCGAACGCCGCGTGATCGCCAAGGCCGAATGGCTGCCGGGACAACCGGTCGGCAACGCGGACGGGGAACCGGCCGGCAAGGCCGACGGCGGACCGGAGGCCGGCGCGGAAGGCCCATGTGCGACGGTCGGCGAAGCCCGGTACAACAGTCGCTTCGTCGTCACCTCGCTCCAGAAGCCCGACGCGCCAACGGTCTACGAAGAGATGTACTGCGACCGGGGTGAGGCCGAAAACTGGATCAAGGAACAGAAGAACGATCTGTTCCTGGACCGATGCTCCAGCAGCCTCTGGAACGTCAACGCACTCCGGCTCCGGATGAGCGCACTGGCCCATGCCCTTCATTGCATGATGAAGCGCCGGCTCGAGAACCTTCCGGTATCCGCCATGCTGCGCAGGAGCCGTCCATCGACGCTGCGCAAGTGCCTGTTCCAGATCCCGGTGCGCGTGACGGTGTCCACGCGGCAGATCCATCTGGCGTTCGGGTCCGCCTTCCCGTACTGGAAGGATTTCCGCTTGATCTGGGCCAGCCTGGCACCAACGTAAAAGCCTGGTGCAACCGGGTGCATGACGCTGGCGGCGGAGCGCGCCGACCTCCCCGCGCCCGGATGCTCAGCGATTCGCCGTCCCGCCCGCAAAAAGGCGGGGAAAACACACGCATGCCCGCCCTCCGAAGCCTTTTTAAACTCGCGACGCGACATTCCATGCCCCGTACCCCACGCATCCCGTGAAAAACATCATTTTCGACTTGGTTATGAGAAATCCGGGCTAACGTGAGCACTAGTAACAAAGCCCTCTCACTTTGTTGAGCAAGGGACCGCGCCCACCGCAGTCACCTCTTCTGATCGTTTCGCAGATAATACTAAAACCGGCTTATTCAGACCGTCCTTAAGATGCTCGTATGCACGACAAAGATTTTTGTAGCAAACTGTTCAAACACAAAAATACAGATGTCCTGACCGGCAAATATCCTGGTCAAAAATGCAATAACCAGAATTCGAATGACAATCATATATACATAGCATTGGTCGATCTCCAATCCGAGTACGCGAGCATACTTCAAGGATTCTGCTTGATCGTTAATAATTTGCAATGATCAGTCCCGTTCAAAAGCTTGCTGAAGAACTCATTCAGCGAAAATCGGTTACGCCGCTAGACGATGGTTGCCAAGAAATTCTTGCCTCCCGGTTATCCAGGCTAGGATTCGAGAATACTCACCTACGTTGCGAAGACGTTGATAACCTATGGTCGCGCCTTGGCAGCGGGCCGCCTTTATTTGTCTTCGCTGGCCACACTGACGTCGTCCCTCCGGGCCCACTAAATTTATGGTACTCCGATCCTTTCGAGCCAACGATTCGAGATGGCATGCTGTTTGGACGCGGTGCCGCGGATATGAAATCGAGCATTGCGGCAATGGTAGTAGCAGCTGAGCGTTTCGTATCTTTAAGAAAACAACCCAAAGGATCTATCGCCTTTTTGATCACGAGCGATGAAGAAGGTACTGCTAAGAACGGAACTGCAAAAGTCATTGAACATCTTCGAAATCATAGTGAACATATTGATTTTTGCCTGATTGGCGAACCTTCCTCATCCAATACGTTAGGCGACGCGATACGCGTTGGCCGCAGAGGGTCATTAACCGGCCGTTTGACCCTAGTTGGTACTCAAGGACACGTGGCATATCCACAGGCCACCCCAAACCCGATTCATGAGGTCATCGAACGTTTGTCAGCCATAACACGGCATCATTGGGATGAGGGAGACGATTATTTCCCACCCACTACTTTTCAAATTTCCAATTTGAACGCTGGAACTGAGGTATCAAACGTAATCCCTGGTGTCTTGGAAATGACATTCAATTTTCGCTTCAATACCGAGCAGACTATAGACAGCTTGCGTCAAGTTATGGAACGTGCAATGGATGGATTGGAGCCTACCTTAAAAGTGACCTTCGAATGGAGTACTCTAAACCTTCCTTTTCTTTCTAATCAAGGCAAACTTACGGAATCCGTACAGTCGGCCATTCGTGCCGTACGCGCTTGCGACACCAAACTCTCGACATCGGGGGGAACGTCCGATGGCAGATTCATTGTTCCGACAGGCGCGGAGGTCGTTGAGCTCGGCCCGGTTAACACGAGTATTCACAAAGTCAATGAATGTGTTAGGGTATCCGATTTAGAACCACTAGCAGAAATATATTTCCAAACGCTCGCTAGTTTAATAACATGAGACGCCGATACGTTACGTTGGGGATCGCGATATTTTTAGTAACGTTTCTGGCACTCCTACCGGCAAGCTTAATAAACCTCTTCATTGACCTTGGCGACCGAGCACGCTTCACAAACGTCGAGGGATCGCTTTGGAGCGGGTCAGCCCACTTAACGCTGCTCGGTGAACCATTTGGCAACGTTGATTGGTCCATTGCCCCAAGCAAATTTTTCCAATTGACTTTGGGTTTCGACCTAGTGATATCCAACGGAGATCAGATACTGAGTGCTGAAATCGGTAAAGGAGCTAACGATCAGTACATAAAACTAAATGGAGAGATCTCAACAAACTGGATAAATGCACATCTCGAACCTTATGACTTGAACTTTGAAGGAGCATTGCACATTCAATCAACTGTCGTTTATATGAACTCGGATCTAGATTGCAAACATGCCGAGGGTAAGATTCTTTGGACGGGTGGCATGGCCAACTTTCGGTTGCAAAATATGCCGTTTCAGCGCGAGTTACCTCCTTTAGAGGGAACTTTAAGTGAATTTGCTAATCAATTGACATTAAGCGCATCTACATCGAACGAAAAAACTCCAATGCTTAATATACGTCTTGATGCACGCAACGGATGGATTCACCTTAGCATTATGCAAGGTCTTATGAGAATTGCTGACATACCATGGCCATTTGGAAGTAGCGATGATGATGTGGTTCTTGAACTATCCGAGCAGTATTTCCAGTAACGCCTTCTAAATTCTTCCATGCATACCGAAACATTATCCAAAGTTTCATTTGAGTTCATTAACAAGTTAGTCACACCTCTAAAGCTGCTAATCGTGGCCGGCATCTCTGTAACGCTTGCACTGTCATTTCGATTCTTCTGGGTTGGCCCACCACCAGGAGTAAGCCAAAGTCCTATCTACCATAATTCCGCACCCCAAAATAGCCTAACAGACGTAGAAGCAGCAATTCGATTACATCCATTTGGAAATCCTCATGTCGGGTCTACACTCACACCTGACGTTCGACAGCTACAACAAACAAAGTTGAATCTCGTCCTTCGTGCGGTAATCCTCAATGAAGCAAATATGTCACTATCAAAAGCACTTATATCTGGACCGCAACCCGAGGACGCATATTACAAAATTGGCGATATGCTACCGGGAAATGCACAGTTGACGGAAATCTATAGCAACCGAGTCATAATTCGTCGATACGGCGTGGATGAGCAACTTTCATTCTCTAAGGGCGAACCTCTGCTCAGCAACGCAAAACAGGATGAACGCTCTGCAGCAAATGACGAGAACAACCATCACAACGAGCTAGCCAACATTGTGCTCGATTACCAAACCCGTTTCACCGAACGCCCCAAGGAAGTACTGAGCGAAATGGGACTGAAAGTCGTGTCACCCGGAACCGCACAAGGGTATCGTCTTACGAAGTCTCCAAATAACACTGCAATCGAAGCTATGAATTTACAAGTCGGAGACGTCGTGTTATCAGTCAATGGCCAAAAACTGGGGGACCTACAAAACGACCAGCGGTTGTTAAAAGCACTCACCGAAGAAGGATCAATAGAAATGGAAGTACAGCGAGGTTCACGGCGATTCTTACTGAAGGTCCCGCTCTGATGATCTCTCAATTCAAATCATCTATCAGTCTACTTTTAGCGATCTTAGCAATCACTGCAACGCTAGCTGCGGGAGCACAGCAGGAAGAGGGCCTTTTCAAGATTAGATTCAAAGAAGCAAAAATTCAAGATTTTATCGATCAGGTAGCAGCCATCACTGGAAAAACTTTCATTGTCAGTCCGGTAGTAAAAGGCAGCGTTACAGTCAGCTCTGACGTGAGTCTGGACCGAAAGGGCGTTTACGAACTACTTCTAGCCACTTTACGAATTCATGGTTTCGGAACTGTTGAAGAAAATGGAATAGTTAAGGTAGTGCGACATCCAGATATGCGCTTTTACGTGAATTTGAGTGAAGATGGTCAACCTTCGGAACAGCTGATAACCCGTGTGATGCGTCCGAAATATATCCGTGCTACAGAGTTAATGAAGGTAGTACGTAATCTCATACCTCAATACGCGTCCGTGTCGGCCCTCGAAGATACCAACGCTCTGATCTTTAGTCATCATCGAGAGAGCATTGATGACCTAGCCCAACTCATTGATCAAATTGATGTCGACAACGACGTTCAAATTGTGGTCGTTCCCTTAAAGCATGCCTGGGTAGGAAACGTTATGCACATGCTCCGAGAGATTGCACCCGATTACATTGGGGGAGCGACTGAAAAACTTCAGCGTATCACTGCCGTTGCTAACGAAAAGACAAACTCAATCATCCTCAGCGGGCCGCCTAACGCACTCGCGAGAGTGTTGCTGATCCTTGAGGAACTCGATAAAAAATCGACACATAAGGGTGCTGTTGAGGTTTTCCGTCTAAGTAATGCAGACGCAAAACCTATCACTGAAATCCTTACGGGCATGTTTCCACAATCTACTACTGATACGGACCCAGGGGCACCGGAGGTATATATTACCTTCGACGAATCATTGAATGCGATAGTCGCCAAATCCGACCCTGCTACCCTACAAGAAATTCGACAACTCATTGATCAGCTTGACGTCCGGAAGCCACAGGTGCTTATCGAAGCCGCCATCGTTGAAGTTGCTATCGACGCAGATTCCAGCATCGGGGTGGAATTTGCCGTCGGCGACAACGAATCAAAATCCCTGCCTGCACTATCAACGTCCGTGAGCGGCGTCATATCGTCACTGCTCAGGAACCTATCGGAACTTGACGAAGATATAGATGTTGAGACAATTCTGTCACAAGCCACATCGCCATCACTAGCCATTGCTCATCTTGATCCTGAACATATATCGTTCGGGGCGATACTACAGGCAATAGCTAGCAACAGTTCAAGCGACCTCCTCCAGACCCCACACATTCTCGTTTTAGATAACGAAGAGGCTAAGCTTCATGTCGGGCAAACCGTACCGTTTCGTCAAGGTTCCGTTGGAGTCACAAATAACGCTGGAGGAACACAACAAGTAAGTCAAATCAGAAGAGACGATATTGGAATTACCCTCACGGTTACGCCTCAGATTCATGAAGACAAATCCGTTCGAATGAAAATCCTACAAGAGGTTGAGGTCCTTTCGGATATTCCATTAGCCATCGGAGACAATGGAATTGCGGATATCGTCACTGATAAACGCGAACTCTCAACTACGATAGTCGCAGAAAATAGACAGACGATCGTACTTGGCGGACTAATTCAAGACGATATCCGTGAAGTGAAACGTCGAGTGCCGGGACTAAGCCGTATTCCACTGCTAGGTGGTCTGTTCCAAAATTCAACAACGCAGCGTGGCAAGATTCATCTACTAGTCTTTATCCGACCCACGGTACTCTCGACCCAAGCGGACCTTGATGCGGCAAGCGAACGCAAATATAAGGAAATTTGGCACGTGCTGATTAAATCGAGAGAATCGCTTGTCGACCGACCGAACATTGAGGCGTTCTATGAGGGGCCCAGAGACTAATCACCCTACTCCTGCCTGGAGCAGGACCCTGTATCAAATTTTTCGCTACATGGTTTCTTGGCTAATCAGAATTACCGTTGTTCCGGAATCCATTAGGGGCGATCGGCAGTATTTCTACATACTGCCTACGCGTTCGATTATTGACCTCTTGGTTCTTGACTTAGCATCACAGCAAATCAACCTTTCAAACCCGTGGGAACCGGTGACATCAACATCTGAAACGAAACGAATCGCTTTTCTCAATAGAGGAGCTGGAGTACGTAGAAAACAGACGATGTACACCTACTCTCAACGTCTGGTACGGTTGCAAGAACAATCTCTTGATAATCCGGCACTAGATGTAGACCTTATCCCAGTATCAATTTATTGGGGTCGCGTGGCTAATAAGGACCGATCCTTAATACGATCCTTTTTTTCTGAAGACTGGGGAGTTTCTTTTGGATTACGTCGGCTCCTCTGCTTGTTCTTCAACCGCAGTGACGTTCTAGTTCGGTTCGCTTCACCAATTGCAATGGCAGAAATCGTCGATCGAGAACGTAGCGGAAACTGGAACATTCGGAAAACGGCACGGCTGCTCCGAATGCGCTTTCGCAACGATCGCATCGCAACGCTTGGACCAGATCTTCCTCATCGTCGAACTTTGATCCACGATGTTCTGCAAAGCCCGAAAGTTCGCGAATCCATAAAAGACAGTAATGGTCGTGTAATTGCTAACGAGAAAAAAGCTTATCGTGATGCCATGCGAATGGCGTCCAACCTCTCCTATATATCCATGCGCGCCATGCAAAAAATTCTCAAGGTGTTTTGGTTTAAGGCTTTCGACGGACTTCACGTTGAACGATTTGGTCCGGTGCGGGAAGTCGCCGCGTCGCACACACTTGTTTACGCACCCAACCATCGCTCGCACATTGACTACCTGTCGCTTTCTTACGTTCTATTCCATGAAGGGTTGATGATCCCGCATATCGCCGCCGGCGAAAATTTAAACATGCCAGTCGTCGGAAGCTTGCTAAGGCGTTGTGGTGCTTTTTTTATAAAACGTTCCTATCGCAACAATCCTATATATAAAAGTGTGCTGGCGGAATATCTGTACCAACTATTTAATCAGGGACATTCCGTTGAGTTTTTCATAGAAGGAACTAGAAGCAGGTCGGGCATCATGACCAGCCCACGTCTCGGATTCGTACAGATGATCATTGATGGTATCCGAAGAGGTTTACGACGACCGATCGCAATTGTTCCGGTTTATATCAGTTATGAAAAATTGATCGAAGCACAATCGCTTAAGAATGAACTGAAAGGGATTCCCAAGAGACAAGAACGCTTATGGGACGTGATGAAAACACCACAGCTCATTCGTCAAAAATTTGGGTCTGTGATTCTCAGGTTTGGCGACCCAATTGATGTAGCGACGTTCCTTGAGGAGACAACCGATACACACCAGCAAACATCAATACTCGCAAATAGGATCGTCCATAGCATCAATGCAGCGGCAGTGCTAAATCCGGTAAATCTTGTTGCTTTGGTTATGCACGGCACTAAAAACCGTCAAAAAAATGCGGATGTACTTAAAGTGCAGATCGAATTCATACGCCTGCTCATCCGCATCTCAAACGGCGATCATCATTACAGCATTTCTAATCTTCCGATAGATGATTTAATTCAACACGTAAAAGACTTTGGCATTTTGCATCGCGTTTCGAACGAAGGGCGGATATTCTACGAGCTTGATAAAAAACATTTAAGTTCGATTTCAATGCTTCGAAACAACATACTGCATACCATTGCAGTACCCGCTCTATTTGCTCGAATTGTGACGTGCTCAGATACGCCAGTTGTCGCGGACAGCATTGTTCGATTAGCTCAATTCATGATTCCTCATATTGAACGTACGCTTTTGTTTCAAGCGAATATGGAAACCAATCAGCTGTGGTTAGAACGATTTGAAAGCATAGGGCTACTTTCGATAGATAAGGACGGATACGTCACAGTTCGTACCCAACAACACACAAATGATTGCCTGGATCTTCTTTCAATACTCATTACACCACTTCTTGAGAAAATTTATGCAACTGCCTGCATACTGCTTTCTGCTGAAGATGAGACTATTGGACACGTTGATGACGTATCGGTAGAAGCTCAACTAGTTGCTAACGATTGCAACTTTGAAGGCTCTGATCACTTTGACGTCAGTATGTTTCGACGAACGGTACACTCCCTTTGTACAAACGCCCAATCTAAGGATGATAGTCACATTCCTGGGGCGGAAATTCTGCCTAATCTAGCCGATCTGATCGAATATTGTACGCCGTTAGTCGATGCGAATTTCAGAACGGCGGTGGAACGATCGCTCGCCAAGCATCAACAACGATAAACGTCAAACCGCACGGTACGGCCAACAACCTGATAATCTGGACTTGTGGTTAGCGGTGGGTCGCTACGACGGCGCTTAACTACGACGCGTTCACTAGCAGTAGAAAGTGCCAGTTCCACCAAAGGCTTAGCATCTACTGCTTGTCCAATTTCTTCGAGAACTTGCATCCGCAATGACGGCTTCGCAGTTGTTCGGTGACGAGAAAACATAGGATCAAGGTAGACGACATCAAATGCTTGGTTCCCGTCTAAGAGCATTTCTTTTATGTCCGTTCTTACGCACGTTGCATTCGTGCGATAGTGTTCCACCCGCTCGTAGAGCAGCGCAAACACGAGCGGATTCATCTCGACCATCGTAACCTTACACCCGAGGTAAGAAAGCGTTATCCCATCGGTGCCCCAACCTGCAAGTCCATCAAGTACGCGTAATCCTCTTGAGGCGCGACAGGCCCTGGCCAGCAAAAGATCTCTTGCTTGCTTAAGCCGGTGCTTAACATCTTCATTGGTAAGCACGATCTTTCGACCATCGGAATGCGCCAGTCCGATACGGCCATTCAAAAATATTAACCGCCATCCTTCGACCGTATCGCAATCAGTTGCAATCTTCAACTGAAGGCGTTCGGCAAGTTTTAGCGCCCTGTCATCGGGGTTTCCTACATGCAACAGCAACAGCTAAGTCCTAGGTATTTACGCGGTTAACAGACGTGAAGAGCAACAAGATTATCTCTTGGAAGCCACGTTTGGACTCACACACTGATGTGATGAAATTAAGATGTGGGTATCCACGGGGTATCTCCCTCTACGTAAAATGGAAGTGCTTGGGACGAATCAACCCAGTTAGATTGCATCTTCAGAGCAATATTCAAAACCGTACAAGCATCAAGCATCAAGGATTTGTCATACACCGTATATGATGCAAATTCATAATAATCTTCGTCTACCAGCTGGTCAGGTTTTATCTGTTTGCAACCACCATGGACAGCGAGAAAAGAAGCCACATACATCAAGTTCCTACGTGATCGGCGTACAACTTCAAACCTTACGAGTTCTGGATTTTTAATACGCGCAATTTCAGCCTGAACTAGAGAGGTACCTATTGGACAGACGGGGATATTCAATGCTAAACCAATCCCTTGAGCGGCTGCAGCGGCAATACGTACACCAGTAAAAGAACCTGGGCCAGCTGAAAATGCGACACAAGCAATATCTGATCTCGACCACGAACTCGCACTCAAAACTTGATCCACAGTCGGTAACAACATAGCATTATGATTGCGCTCAGCAAGGACAATTTTTTCGACGCTAGTAATTCCATCACCGAGTGCCACCGAGCAAACGTCCGTAGTAGTTTCAAAAGCAAGTACTAACGCCATGAGCAGGATGTTAAACGTTGATGAGGCCGTCCGTAAGCTGGAATCAATTGTGCAACCGGTAGGGGAATCGGAGTCATTACCCCTAAAGCAAGCCGTTCATCGAATTCTCAGCCGTACCTTTACGGCATCAATAAACTTGCCCCCTTTTGACTGTTCGGCAATGGACGGATATGCATTAAACACGAGAGACATGGAGGACAATAAGTCCCCCACCTTAGAAGTCGTCGGCGAAAGTCGGGCAGGCCACCCGTTCCAAATTAAGATGCAATCTGGCCAAACAGTACGAATATTCACGGGTGCCGCCTTGCCCGCTGGAGCAGATGCCGTCATTTTGCAGGAAAACGTAACGCGAACGGGCAATTCGATAGCATTTAATTCAGATGTAACTAGCGACATGAATATTCGCCGCGCTGGGATTGACGTTGAGCAAGGGCAGCGCATAGCTCGTGCTGGACAACGATTAGACCCGTTTGCAATTAGCCGGTTGGCTGCATGTGGAATTGAGTCAGTAACGGTATTTCGTAAAATTCGCGTTGCTATTTTTTCTACGGGCGAGGAACTTAAAGAGCCAAGGTCGCGCTTGGAGTGCGGCCAAATCTACGACTCCAATCGAATAGCATTATCATTATTGTTGGATTCCAACTCTTTTTCTGTAATGGACTTGGGCTGCTTACCTGATGATCCAGCAATTATTGGCGATGGGATAAAGAAAGCGGCAAAATCGGCTGACGTTATCCTTACAAGTGGCGGCGTTTCTGTCGGTGACAGTGACTTCACTCGGATTGTTCTCGAAGAAATTGGTCAGATAGAGTTCTGGAATATTGCTTTGAAACCGGGAAAACCACTCGCGGTAGGGAAAGTCGATGGGGCTCTTTTTTTTGGACTGCCTGGTAATCCCGTCTCGGCGATCATTACTTACCTATTATTCGTAACACCGGCATTAGACCGAATGTCCGGTATGCCCGTTAGCACTCCAATGCGATTACCCGCAATAGCTGATTTAGAAATTGTTCATAAGAAAGGACGTCGAGAATATCAGCGGGGTATCTTCCATGTATTTTCAAACGAAATCCATGTTAGGCCAACGGGCGATCAAAGTTCTAACAGGCTCTCGACCTTCGACCAAGCAAACTGTCTTATTGAAATACCAGAGTTCGTCGATTCGATCGGTCTGGGCACATCCGTCCTTATCCTCCCTCTCCCACAAAAAGCATCTCATGTATGGCAAGCTGTCGAGCTAGACTGTGAAGAGCACAGCCATCACACCAATATATAAGGAACCATGACGAACAAACATTATCTACGCAACAAGGACGAGTACACACTGTGCCTGAGAGTCAATGATTAGCAAACTTTTATAAGTCTTCGATTGAATATCTGGATAGAGCTAGGATATCAGTGTCTTTAGACTTTCGCTAACTTCACTACTTATCTCCTCAACGGCAGCATGTCCATCGATTTCAAAATAAGCCGCGCTTGTCTCCCGATAATAATCAATTAACGGTGCCGTTTGCTGCTGATAAACGGCTAATCTTTTAAGCACGATTTGTTCCATGTCGTCATCTCGCTGAACAAGAGGATCACCGGTAACGTTATCTTTATCCTCAAAGTCAGGTGGGTTGAACTCCACATGATAAACCCTTCCACTGGATTCGTGGACGCGCCGTCCAGTTATTCGTTTTACGATTTCATCACTCGAAACTTGCAACTCGACGACTGCATGAATTTCAACGTTAACGTCCGATAAAGCCTTAGCTTGAGCAATCGTTCGAGGAAATCCATCAAACAAGTAGCCGTTAGTGCAATCAGGCTGTTGAATGCGCGATTCAACTAACCTAATGATGATCTCGTCAGGTACGAGATTGCCAGAATCCATAAGATGCTTTGCTTTTCGCCCCAGTTCTGAACCGCTCGCTACAGCCTCCCTAAGCATGTTCCCCGTCGATATTTGAGGGATATTGAATTCTTCGCAAATAAACTGCGCTTGTGTACCTTTTCCTGCACCAGGAGGTCCGAAAATTATGACGTTGATATCGGTCACTCCTGCTTCTTCACCGTATAGAAAGGTCTTAGTGATCCTTGTATCGAACAACCTGACGACACTACACCCACAATACCATCTTGAAGTATCTAATGGGGCTTATATACATAATTATCCAAAATGAAGTTAACCCCTTGACTTTTCGATTCTCGAATCCGCCTCTGCAAATATCGCCTTCAGAATCGTTTCACCGTCCGCATCGATCCGTTGCGGTATGTTCTTGAGGAGTCTGCTCCGCTTTCGTTTCTTGTCAGTCATTTAAATCTCCTTTTCATACATATACGACTGCAGTTTCGAGCGAAAGAGATCGTAAGCCTTCTGCAAACTCACTCGCTTCATCTTCTTGAAGAACTCTGGCTTGTGGATCGGTCTATCGACCTTCCTATCTCCTTCAAGCAACGTAACGATATCAAGCCTGTAATCGAAGAAAGACATTAGTGTACGACTGCTGGCAGAACCAAAAATCTTGTTTGTAAATATCGAAGAATAGCCCCATCCAACTGACTTTCCAATTGAAAGAGAACAATGTCGGCATTCGGATTGAATGCCTTCGTATCAAATATCCATCAAACAATATTCGCTTCAACATGGTATTTTCCGCATAGGCTTTGCACTCAACGGCAATGACCAATTCATCCCGCACAACCACGGGAACATCAATCTTGAATCTATACTCGTAATCGGCAATGTTCTCTCGTATGTGATTCACCACTTCTGTATCATCAAGATCATGCCACACTCGCAGTATCAATCCACTTGCGATGGATTCAACCAAATCTCTCTTCAAAAAGACCTTTGAACGCCGCCACTAGCCCTGTCGGTAGTCTGTATCTACTCCTCCATGCTCGAAATCATTGTGTCGTTGTACTTTGTCCACAAATCGTCCAATGTAGGTACTGTCATGACAGATCAAGAATTCCATTAACCCTCCTTTCGGCCATTCTGCAATAATCACTAGATATATCAATTCCCAGATATCTTCTACCTAGGATCTTAGCGACATAAGTTGTTGTTCCAGCACCATTGAACACATCCAAAACCACATCGTTCCGGTAACTGAACAATTTCAATACCCGTTCCACCAATGCTTCGGGAAACATCGCTGGGTGTTCGTATTCCTTCATTTTCCTTTCGGGAGCGATAGACCACTTGGCGTACACCCACTTCTTGAACTCCTCGTCATTTATGTCGATGCTCTCTTTGTTGCCAGTATGCTTCAATGATCCCTTGCAGAACACTTCGATAAATTCCCAAGTGTATTTCAGATAGGGACTACTAGGACTCTTCCAGCTACCCCACGCCGTGTACTTGCAGTTGTAATTGTTCTTCTCCCATAGAATTTCCCCCTTCCAAAGCATCCCCATATCCATCAACGCCTTCGATACGATGTGATGGGTGGGTATGTAGTCGGAGAAGAGAGGTTGGACATTTACAACCATTCTCCCACCATGCTTCAATACCCTTATGGTTTCCTTGAAGATTGCGAACAACTGATTGAAATATTCATCCCAATCATTTGCATCGTCGGTTTCGTGATACTCCAATCCGAAGTTGTAGGGTGGGGACGTAAGCATGATGTCCACACAATTGTCTGGAAGATTCCTCAACACTCCTAAACTGTCTCCACAGACTATTCTGTTTCTGTAGTTCAGAGGAAAATCATTCTCCAACCTATGATCCGATAATTGCCGTTTTCTGGTCCTATGTTGGGATTTGGCTTTCCTGTCCTTGACCTTCCGTTCATCGTTGTATCCCACATACACACGCTTTCCCAACTTCAAGCCATAAGACTTAACACCATCCACAGCCGAAACGATCTCATCAATGATCGAATCGTATTCCTCATTACTTCGTTCATTCTTTAGTCTCTCTCCGAATGACTTGAAGGACTGAAAATCAACGGATTCGATAAACAGATTCAGTACATTTCCGCCGTCTATCTCGTATTGGATACCAGTAACGAAAGGAGATAGGAAATCTCCGATCAACTTGCGTTTCTGCGGATGTATGGGTTGATTCGATTCAACTGTTATCTGCCTGTAACCTTCTCTCATTAAGCCACCAATGCCTTGCACGGAAGCAGTTTGCCTTCCATGCCCAATCCTCGAACATTGTGCCTACCCGCAAATTCAGTTACATAGCGATGCAGATGCTTTGGACTCATCTTGTGGTTCCATCGTATCCCCCTCGCCTCATTACTGACCAGAACGACTCTATGCCGTTCGTATGGGCTTGATACGGACATATTCACCCACTGAATGCTTCACGGATTCATGCTCGAAATCGGTTATTCCCTTGTATGCCTTTGCATCATCCGTATAGACCGTCGATCCTTCCTCGATATTCTCACGAACAAAACCCTGTAACGTGTCGCTGTCCATTTTCTCCACGACCTTGGCGACAGCCTTCTTGGTGTCATGATCCTTGATACCGGCAACGGTAGTCTTGCCGACGGTTCCACGTCCCACATTCAGTTTCTTGGATTTGTGTTTGTTCTTCTCCTTGCCACCGAAATAGGTTTCATCGACTTCGGCCTCCCCCTTGATTCTGGAACTCACCAAATTCCATCCTTCACGAATCTTCTACAACATCAACTAGGCGGCCTTCCGTGTTACACCGAGTTCACAATAGAGGTTCATGCTGGAGACTCCCTTGAGACTGCTGGACATGAAATAGATGGCGATAGCCCACCTTCGCAATGATACCTTGCTGTGGCGCATGACGGTGCCACTCTTGACGCTGAAATACTCCCGACAATCACGGCAACGATAAGGAAGGGGCTTGCGATTAGCGAGTTCCATCGTGTTCAACGAACCGCAATAGGGGCAATGCCTTTCGCGCCTCCCAACGAGTCCTCTCGAACCACTCAAGAGCCATCCGCTCATCGGGAAACATATCGAACAACTCCATGATGGAGATGCCCTTCCTGTCGTGTCTGCCCGGTGCCTTCTGTGCCATGTTCAATCGTCCATCCGTTCTCCATCTGCATGGATAATTACGTATATAAGCCCCTATCTAATGGGTGGACATGCGCTGCACGTTGAAAACTCCAGGAATAGCACGCAGTTGTTCAATCACGTCCGTAAGTTGCCCCAAGTCCTTCACCTGTACCTCTATCGAAATTAATGTCAAAACATCATGTTCTATAACACGGGCTTCGGTCAACACTACGTTTATTCCCTCTGCTACGATAGCATAGATCATTTCGTTCAGTATGCCTCGCCGGTCTACCGAACGAATTTCAATTCTCTTGATGCTGAGTTCTTTTCTAGACCCATTGTCTAACTTTAACGACAGTTCATCGCGAGCCCTACGCGCTTGTGCGAGATGTACAAGGTCAATAACCATTAGCTCACCGACACCAATAGCATGAAATATTTTTACTTCACTACGATAATTTGTCATCTGCATCAGTACATCAATATCCAGGGGTATTCGATGACGATGAAACGTGTCTATAAGTAAACTCTTTCCCGCAGAAATATTCGATTCTGCTAATTGTCCACGAAACCAGGACTGGATCTTGTCTCTCGCCCGAGTTGTCCGAACGTAGCCCATTCGGCCATCCAACCAAGTACGGTCTGGTTCACTGGTCTCGTCAGTTCTAATTTCGACGATTTGGCCAGTTTTTAATGGCGCATTGAGCGGAATCTCTTCTCCATCAGCAACAGCACCAACACAATGTATACCAATGTCAGTATGGATTCGGAACGCAAAATCGACTGCTGTAGCTCCTGAGACCAAATCGACTACATGTCCTTGAGGAGTAGCAACGTATACTCGCTCCAATGATTCATCTTGCTGCTTGAAGTCTAGCGGATCTTCGCCTCGATGCAGCTCTTCATGCCATTCATAAACTTGCCGCAACCAATCGGCTTTGCCACTGCGTAAAGCATCATCATCATCGCCCTTATATGCCCAATGCGAGCAAACACCTAACTCCGCTTCGTTATGCATCTCGTGTGTTCTTATCTGGACTTCCAGAGTCCTACCTCTCGGACCGATAACCGCAGTATGAATAGATCTGTATCCGTTATCCTTAGGATTGGCGATGTAATCATCAAACTCGTTGGCAATGTGCGGCCAAGACGTATGTACGATACCCAAAACTGAATAGCAGTCTGGAATGCTATCTACTATGACTCGTACTGCTTCGATATCGCGTACCTCACCGAACGAGATCTTCTTTTCTTGCATTTTTCGCCAGATTCCATAAATATGCTTTGCACGACCCGTCACTCGGGCGTTGATTGATGCCCGGTCTAAACGCCATTCAAGCTCGTCGCATACTGCACTGATTTGACTTTCGCGATCATTACGACGAGTACCTAATTTCTCTGCTATTTGCCTGTATTCACGCGGACGCAAATAATTGAAAGCTAGGTCCTCCAGAACCCACTTCAGCTGCCGTATTCCCAAACGGCTCGCAAAGGGGCTATAAAAATCCAGAACTTCTCGTGCAATCCGTTCGCGCTCTTCTGCGGGCATGGACTTCGCACGTCGCAATACCACGACCCGCTCAACAAGTTTCAATACCGCAACTCTGGGATCGTCTATTAATGCAATCAACATATGACGTACGTTTGCAAGTTGGTCTCCAGCGTGAATATTGAGAATGGGGGCATTTTTGACTGAAGCATAATCTGCTGACGTGAGCTTCTGAAGTGCCTCAATTAATTTCCGTGCTTCGTCGCTAGGAATAGCTTCTATTCCTATCTCCTGCGTCCGTACGCCAAATAGCAACAGTCCCGCAACGATCGTCTCGCTATCCATTAAAAGGTCGAGTAACAGATTTGCCATCTGCCCCCCATCAACAAGCGTCGATGTACCGATCAGCAGGTCAACAGCATCACGAATGAGCCGGCCTTCCGACTCCGTAAACGCCGTTAGATGCTGAGACCATCCTTCAAGGTCATGAATTCCGCGAGCGTCTACCGGGATTTTATCTGCGAGCTGTACCAAACGAACTCCTAAGATGAGTTGCGATTAATAGGTACATTTTGAAGCGACTTGGCAAGAAACAACTGTCTTGATTCTAAAGGTTGAAGTCCTATATGTCGCTGTAGAGCTTCTCGAAGGACAATTTTCGCGGTTCTTCTCGCGCGTTTGTCGTAGTAGTCATTCTGAGCAATAGCGAGCAACGATCGCCCCCAGTGTACGTCGGGTGCATCATCATTCGTCCTCATGAATCCCGATCCTTGCACGAACCGATATTGACGATCAGGTTCCACGGCCGCACCATCAGTTAATTCGTAGTCGAAAATAATCTCATATCCAAGCTCTCGCAGTAATTTGCGCTCAAACGTCCTCAGTGCCGGTTCGATCGGGTTTTCCCCATCCAAATCCACTAATGCGGTTTCGTAAGCTTCAAATACATTTTCTACCACGTCACCTAACTGAATGGAACGAGCCAGAATCTCATTGAGATACATCGCTGCATAAAGGTAGTCACCTTGCGGCCAGAAGGAATGTATTGATTCTATCGAGGTTAGATTTTTCAACTCTGATCGGCCGCGCCATGACAAACGGTATTGCCTAAATTGTTCAATGACCCATCCCTTCCGTTTGCGTACACCACGAGCAACGAGACGCACACGCCCATGTTCGCGTGTAATAAAATCCACTAAAAAGCTTGTCTCGCGGTACGGTCTTCGATGCAGAACGTACCCAACTTCATCTTGTGTATTCGAAGTCAACGGTAACCCAGTGCAACCAATGCCTCTTGCCTGTTAGTCCAACTTGGCTGTACGCGTACCCAGAGATGAAGCCTTACATGAACCCCGATCAATTTTTCTATCGCCTTACGTGATTCCACACCTATCGACTTCAATCTTCTACCGTTCTTTCCAAGAACTATACTTTTCTGACTGTTCTTCTCGACACATACTAGTGCATCGATTTCTACAGTTCTGCCGTATTCTTTGAATCTTTCTATCAGTACCGCCGTCTGATGAGGAATTTCTGATCCCAGTTGACGGGTAATTTTCTCCCGAACCGCTTCCGCAACAAGGAATCTTAATGGACGATCGGTAATCTCGTCATTGGTAAACACGTGTGGGCCTAACGGCATATGCCCCTCAATCTCGATAGCCAATTCTTGTAAGCCATCTCCTTTCAGTGCACAAACTGGAACTATTGCAGTGAAATCGTAACGTCCGGAAATTTGTTCGAACAGTGGAAGCAAGGATTCTTTGTGAGTCAATCGGTCAATTTTGTTTACGGCGCACAAGATAGGGACTTTCAAGTTTCTCATTTGATCGAGTGCTAGTTCATCTTGGTGATGCCACGCCTTGGCATCCACCATAAGTATGGCCAAATCAATTCCTACGAGCGCATCTAGCACCTGATACCTCATAAACCGTTTGATCTCGCGTTCTTGCGTCTCATGTCGTACGACCAGCCCAGGTGTATCCACGAACAAAATCTGAGTTGAGTGACGGTTGAGCACTCCAAGAATTCGTTGACGCGTCGTATGGGGCTTCCTTGACGTAATACTGACTTTCATACCCAGCATGTGATTCATCAATGTTGACTTGCCCACATTTGGGCGGCCAACGATTGCAACGTAACCGCAACGAGATTCAGTCATGGACTGAGCATTCTCTCAGGTGATTCAGCATTTTCTCAGCCGCAACGGTTTCGGCATCTTGTTTCGTAACACCACATCCAATCGTAGAACACTCCGGATCTTCGAGTGAACATGCAGCCGTCCACAGTACTTGATGGTCGGCGGTGCTAGGGTCGCGCCTTACTGTATATTGAGGTAAGGGCGCATTATTAGACTGTAGAAGTTCTTGCAACTGTGATTTAGGGTGTTTTTCCTCTACCGTTGTGAGTTTTTTCAATCGGGCGTCAAAGAGCCTCTGTATAACTTGACATGCTTCTTGAAACCCACGATCTAGTTGAATAGCTCCAAATATCGCTTCCATAGTATCAGCCAGTAGCCGCTTATTTGAATCCACACCCGATTTTCTCGCACCTGTACTAAGCACAATCGCATCAGCCACTCTCCATTCCTTAGCGATCTCGTAAAGTGTATCGTTTTTGACAAGATCAGATCTCGTCTGAGAAAGAAATGACACGCTCTCTGTAGAGAATTGTTCTTCCAATTGAAGAGTTATTGCATACTGCAGAACTGAATCCCCAAGAAATTCCAATCTTTCATTGTTCTCCATACCAGTGCTGGCATGATGTAACGCACGATCAAGCAGTTGTACTTCTTTGAACGCATAACCTAGACGAACTTGAATTTCGTTTAACACCGCAAGACGACCGTCCACTGCCATGCCCTTAGATATCAAACTCGCATGCGGTACTCACGTGAGAAGAGCATAAATCAGCGGTCAATCGATAGTGCCGCTAAAAATGCAGACTGGGGAATCTCTACTTTTCCTATTTGCTTCATCCGCTTCTTCCCTGCTTTTTGTTTTTCGAGTAGTTTTCGTTTGCGAGTGACGTCACCTCCATAACACTTCGCAGTAACGTTTTTACGCAGTGCTTTAACCGTCGTCCGAGCAATGACCTGCCGACCAATAGCAGCTTGAACGACAACGTCGAATAGTTGCCGCGGAATTAGTTTCTTTATAGTTTGTGCGAGACGTAATCCACGATGCTGCACTTGACCACGATGAACGATGCTCGCTAGGTTATCTACAATAGTCCCATTTATCAGAATATCAAGTCGAACCAGCGGTGCCGACTCAAATCGGCCGAAATTATAGTCAAGTGAAGCAAATCCCTGACTAACCGACTTCAACCGATCGAAGAAATCCATGATCACTTCACTCATTGGTATCTCATATGCGAGTGACACCTGCCCACCCGTAAATTGAAGGCTTTTCTGCACACCTCTGCGTTCCATACAGAGCTCAATAACATTACCGACGTAATTCTGTGGGACCAAAATACTGACGTTGGCGATCGGCTCCCGAATCTCGGAAATCGTGCCCAACGTATCCAACTGCGATGGATTTTCTAATAAGGCCACGTCCCCCGCTGCGGTAAGCACCTCATACACAACGGTTGGTGCTGAAGTAATAAGATCCAAGTCGTACTCACGCTCTAACCGTTCTTGTACGATCTCCATATGAAGTAAACCAAGAAAACCGCAACGAAATCCGAAGCCAAGCGCGTCCGACGATTCTGCCTCCCAATACAAAGCAGAATCGTTTAGACACAATTTTTCCAACGCCGATCGCATGGAATCAAATTGGCCGGAGTCGACAGGATAAAGCCCAGCAAATATTTGCGGTTTCACCCGTTCAAATCCCGGCAACGGATGGGTAACGTCGCTAGCAAGCATCAACGTGTCTCCGACAGGTGCCCCCCTAACGTCCTTGATACCCGATACCACAAAGCCAACTTGACCTGCCGATAGTCGATCACAAGTTGTTCTTCGCGGTGCAAAAAAACCAACTTCGTCAACGACATGAATCCGACCCACGGAGTGAGCTTGGATACGATCACCCTTGCCAATCGATCCGCTAAACACTCGCACCAGCGACACCACGCCAAGATAGTTGTCAAACCAGGAATCAATAATGAGAGCACGAAGGACGTTGTCCTTCATCGATTCGGGAGCTGGAATGATGTCCACCAGCTGTTCAAGTAAGCCTGCAATGCCCTCCCCCGTTTTCGCGCTTATTTTAAATATGTTTTCCGTCGATAGACCGATAATCGATTCGATTTCGCTAGCAGCACGGTCCGGTTCAGCCTGTGGTAAATCTATCTTATTAAGTACCGGAATTACCTCCAGGCCCTGTTCAATCGCCGTATAACAATTTGCCACGGATTGTGCCTCCACTCCTTGGGTGGCATCTACGACCAAGAGTGCCCCTTCACAAGCTGCCAGAGACCGTGAAACTTCATAACTAAAATCAACATGGCCCGGTGTGTCAATGAAGTTGAGCCAATAATCCTCACCCTTTCGGTTTGTGTAGTTCAAAGCTACACATTGAGACTTAATCGTGATTCCGCGTTCTCTTTCAAGGTCCATCGAATCGAGTACTTGGTCCTGCATTTCCCGGTCGGATAATCCGCCGCAGCACTGAATCAATCGATCCGAAAGAGTCGATTTGCCATGATCAATATGTGCGATGATCGAAAAATTACGGATACGGTCTAAGCGAGGCATGGTATCGCTAGACTCGCGCAATAGTGCGCATTTTCATAGTATCGTCAGGCGTAAAGTGCCTACTTCAAAGGAACGAAAACGAGATTCCGATTTAGATACCGAGTACTCATCCCCAACCGGCCTAGGACCATGGAAATTGCAACACCTAAAAATAGGCCCAACAATACGCTGAGAACCGTCGGCACTAAGCATATAGCTATGACCGTTGTCAGTACCGGCAATCCAAAGAGTAAAGCAGCAAAGGCCGTCAATACCGTCGAAGAGATCCGAACCATGATCTTCGCCCCGATAGGAAGGTTCAACTCAACACGCAAAGGTCCATGGTAGCTAAATCCAGTGCACGTTTCAGTACATTGGGCACACCTCCCACTTACCATTTCCACCATCGCAGCACCGTGCACATGACCTACCACGGTGCCGTATCGTATGAGATCCATCAAACAGCTACCGTTCAAAAAGCACCACGGACGATGCTATTTTCTGAGCCGTACGAACCGGCACCTCTCCAACAACTGTAATTAAATGCTCATCTCCTTCGGGACCCGCCACTCGATCGGTCACGACCACAGTTGCACCGTTTTGCAAAACCGTCTCCCGTACGGGAACCTCTGGCATGGTTTCGATATACACGGAAAAAGCCGTCATGCCATCGGAATACATCCAAGTTCGCGTAGTTGAACGTCCAGCAGGACCTTGATTAACTGCCGTATGGCGCATTGAAAATCCGATCGGGACCCACTGTAAATACCATGAACCTTTATTTGTTAGCCCTGATTGCTGATTTGTGAATGAGTGGACGTTCAATACGCGGCTGACTAGCCTTTGCGCACCCGCTACCGGCTGTACTAACTCGGCGGGAACGTTTCCAACTTGAAGTTCCGTAAACTGGAAAGCTTCCAAGCTTCTGCCTTGCTCATCATTCCGTTCGAATTTCAACAAGAGTGCAGTTTCTTTATCAATGGAAAATCGGAAACCGTACCGGTTATCGTCATTGGGACGAAGAACCAAACAAACCGATGGACGATCAGCGACGCGAGCTTCGTCTTCAACCTTAAACAGATAGACGTTAGTAAGCGACGCAATACGATCCGATAAGCGATCCGACAGAATTTTCCCTGAAGTTCCCGTCCGTAAGACTCCATCCAGATGGACTAATACGTCATCTGGTTCCATAAAAATGGAGACCCTGTTCCCAGCACGCACAATTTCCCGATGGGGACCATTTAAATGAATTATCCGCTCATGTTCGATGTCATCTACAACAACATGAACTAACCGTAGCGTGGTCAACGATGATCCGTCGAAGTAGCTCATCGTCCCAGCGTAGTCTAATTCATGAACGGCCCGGTCCATTTCCTTAAGCCATTGCTCAGCCGTGCGCTCTTCCGCGGTGCATACGAAAGCCGAGCCAAGACTAACAAAGAGAACAAGCCCCGTACAAAACTGCGAAATCAGTGCTTTCATTGCTGAGACTGCTTCCGGGGCATATGGGAAACCACCCTGAACAACGGATTAAGTGTGCGATTTTCTGCAGATACGTTCTGTGCATGTCCCATCACATACGCGTCTACGTTCCATATTTCGGATGGTGCCGGAAGTGGGTGAGTTTGAGAGCTGGAAGAATTAACTTGAGACGATTCGGAGGGCGGTACAGTCGAATATAGCTCGGCAGGATATCGGAAGGAAGCACTTGATATGTCAGCAAATTCCCCTGTCGCTGTTTCCTCTCCTGTTTCCACACGTTCCTTGATACCCGTAGACCATACCAAGACAAAGCATAAGCTCGCGGCCAATGCATAAACCATGTATTTTTGTCGTCTGGGTACTTGCGCAATGCGTTGGTGCGTATTGCATGATTCAGATCTTACGCCCGCAACACTCGAACTATTTTGCACGGACTGTGCTCTAAGGAGTGGTAATGAATGCGATGGCCGTTTGGCACTTTCTGACGACGAAGTCCCCGCTTGCTGCATTAAATTTGATGCGAATGCGGGGCTACCTATACTTTTAATCACGCTACCAACCATATGGTATCGCTGCCATCGACATCGCATCTCGCTGTCGTCCATAATCCCTTCTAAGACAGCATGAAATTCTGCTTCGTCTGCTTCACCATCTACCACGGCAGATAACGACTCTTTCAGCTTGATTGTCATAGTTTTAATCACTTGAAATAAATCTTTCCTAAGTAGCGGCTTTGGAATGGTACGCTATATGTTGACACCGATTCGCGTGATAGGTTCATAAGTCATCGTCATCTCCAACATTGATGCGCTGGAAGATAAATTCCCGGGCTCGATGTATTCGCGATCTAACCGTTCCAACGGGACATTCCATGATTTCAGCTATATCTGAATAACTGAGCCCCTCGTATTCTCTCAACGTCAACGCATGCCGAAGATCGTCAGGTAGCTCTTCGAATGCTGTATATATTTCGGCTTGCAGTTCGTCGCGCACCATCAAACCCTCCGGATCATCCCATTCGACCGGTTCGACGTCATCCATACTTTCGTTGGAGTTCCAATCCCGTGCAGACTGTGTCGGGATTTTCCTGCTGACTTTGGCTAGATGGTTTTTTGCAGTATTGACTGCAATTGTATACAGCCAAGTTGAAAATTTACTCTCCAGCCGGAAATGCGGAAGTCCCCGGTACGCTTTCACGAAAGTATCCTGAACAATTTCTTCTATATCTTCCCGCTGGCTAACAAATCGTCTCACCACACCAGCAATCTTGTATCTGTGTCTTTCAAACAGCAGTTGAAACGCCGTTGCGTCATTTTGCTGAGATCGTGTTACTAACTCTCTATCGGTATCGGATAGCACGTTAATGTCCTTTGCGCTGCCTCATTAAATCCGTCGTTATTTTCGTAACGTACGCGTTGCACTTGATATACTCGCTTATCTCCTTCAGTTTACCCGTCAATTCAGACGAATATGAATCAAAGACGATCTTCGGACGTGCTGGTCCTAGGTAGCGGCGCAGCCGGTTTAGCAACTGCTCTTCAACTCGCTGAAAGCATTCATGTGCAAATTCTATCTAAAGATCAAATTCATGGTGGGTCCACCAACCGTGCACAGGGTGGCGTTGCCGCCGTGCTTCACCCGCACGACTCTATCGAATCGCACGTCGCAGACACAATAAAGGCAGGTGACGGCCTTTGCGATCCAGCTATCGTTCGATTTACCGTAGAAAACGCAGCCATGGTTATAGACAGCTTACTTCAATTGGGTGTCGAGTTCGATAAGTACGACAATGGATTTCATCTTACCCAAGAGGGTGGTCATAGCTTTCGCCGCGTTCTCCACGCGGCTGATGCAACTGGACAAGCAATCGCGTCGAAGTTAGTTCAGGAAGCTCTCAATCATCCTCAAATAGATTTCATTTCGGACCGAATTGTAATTGACGTGATTACTGCAAAAAAACTCGGCTTAGAGCCCAATCGCGCTTACGGCGCATATGCATACAACTCCAAAACCGACGAAGTGGAAGTTTACGAATCCAGATACGTTGTTTTAGCGACCGGCGGTGCGAGTAAAGTCTACGTCTACACAACCAATCCCGATGGTTCGACGGGAGATGGTATCGCCATGGCATGGCGAGCTGGATGCAGAGTCGCTAATATGGAGTTCAATCAGTTCCACCCGACTTGTCTCTTTCATCCCAATGCTCGCTCATTTTTAATCTCCGAGGCCGTCCGCGGGGAAGGCGGCCACCTCATATTAGATAACGGTGAACGATTTATGCATCGATTCGATGAACGCCAAGAATTGGCGTCTCGAGACATAGTGGCGCGTGCAATCGACTTCGAAATGAAAAGGTTAGGAAGTGATTGCGTCTACGTGGACGTTACTCATCTCTCAGAGCGAGTTATCAACAAACATTTCCCAACGATCTTTGCGAAATGTCTAGAACTTGGTATCGACATTCGACGACAGCCAATTCCCGTTGTGCCTGCTGCTCACTACACGTGCGGCGGCGTTCTGACGGACCGCTACGGCCGCACCGATGTGCCTGGCCTATACGCTGTCGGTGAAACTGCATATACGGGGCTGCATGGTGCCAATCGACTGGCCAGTAATTCACTGCTCGAGTGTTTTGTGTTTGCTCATTCGGCAGCCGAGCATATTGCGAAATCGCTTCAAGACACGCAACAACAAACACCTAATATTCCATCATGGGACGCCAGCCAAGTGACGGATTCTGATGAGAACATTGTGTTAACTCACAACTGGACCGAGCTGCGTAGATTTATGTGGAACTACGTGGGCATCGTACGAACAAATAAACGGCTAGAGCGCGCCGTGAGACGCATCGAGCTGCTCAAACAAGAGGTACACGAACACTACTCAAACTATCGAGTCAACAGCGACTTAATTGAGCTCCGCAATCTGATCCAGGTTGCGGACTTAATGATCCAGGCCGCGTGTTGGCGTCGAGAGAGTCGGGGCTTGCACTATACGCTCGACTATCCCAAACAATACCCGCGTGCTTTACCGAGTATTCTGACGCCGGACTCCCATTCCATCGATGCACTTTCAGCTAAACACACCCCCTCCAAATCTAAATAAAATGAGGACGATCATTACCAAGCTTGATCAAAGTCACTTTCGAAATTCAATAATCTTCATTACAACGCACCGTACAGATTCAGGTGCACTTTGAGGCGAGGTAAGGAAATTAAGAATTTGCCAGTCATTCATGTCAAGCAGAGCCGCGTATTCTTCGCGTTCCTTTAGCGACATGTATTGTATTTGATCGGTTGCAAAAGGCACTAAATACAAATCCAGTTCTAGCATTCCGCGACGGCTACGCCAGAGAGAGCGTCTCAGGTCAAGAGATGCCCCAGCATGTGCCTTATCTTCCGTAGTCATTCCGTAAAGAAATACTAAACCGTTGTAACATCGTACCATCTAAAACATCAGCAGCATTCAACGAGAGAAATTTAGAACGCTTCCATAACGCAAAAGGCATAACAAACCACCAGTTATTGCACTGCAAAGCATGTATTCGAAAACAAACTTAAGTCCATTTCTAGCCGTTCTTTCCCTTCGCGGTTCCGATGCTGCGTCGTTTATACAAGGGTATCTAACTACCGATGTGACCGAACTAGAAACCGATTGTGCCTATCCGACCGCATTAACAAACCTCGCTGGCAGGGTCGTCTCCAATGGCTGGGTATATGGAGAAAGCTCAACCATCCATCTTGTGATTCATGACTCAGTCGTCGAAAAAACACGGGAACATCTACGGAAATATCTTTTGTTTGCCAAGTCACGGTTTGATTCAGAAGTTATGCAAGCTGGAATTACGGATCAGGCAATAGCCGAAGGAATTTCACTAATGCCATTTCGATGGAGGCTTCAGCTCGGAGAACGTACTGAAGCCGACTTATGGCATCTCTTCGTGAAAGAGAAATTTCCGCTAGTTACCGAATCAACAAGTGCAAGTTTTCTTCCTCAAATGCTAGGAATCACGCAGCATGGTGCCGTAAGCTTTACGAAAGGGTGCTACTTAGGACAAGAAATTGTAGCGCGCACGGAGTATCGAGGAACGGTAAAACGACAGCTACAGACCTACGGTTGGAGCGGAGAGACGATATACATGGGCGAGAAAGTTACGGGCGAGAATTCACAGACGGGTATAGTCGTTGGATTTGATGATTCGCTAGCCTTGGTTGTCACAACGGGGCAGCCAAAACAACTTCGCGGGAAAACAAGTGTACTGTGGCTCGAATCCGATGCACCAGATTCTCCTGCCGAATCAATAGAAAGCTAACTCAAATTAGATAGAAGGCCCAGAATCTTGCTCCAGTACATTGAATTTTTCGCCGTCGCCGCGTTTGCCGTTACTTACATTTTCACTGATATTTATTGGGCTACTGGCGTGTTCATGGCTGCTGCAGTTTTACAAACGATTGTCATTTTCGCTATCGAACGCAAAGTTCCTGGAAGAACTCTTGCCATCTTGATACTTGCTCTGGTTTTCGGCTCGCTTACGTTATGGCTGCAAGATCCGCATTTTATTCAATGGAGGCCCACTATAGTCTCTTGGGTAATGAGCATTGCACTGGTCCTCTCTAAATTTATACTAAAAAAGGACTTGCTCAAAGCTGTAACCGGTGGAGTACTCAATCTTCCCGACCGTGCGTGGTCCCATATTACGGTACTATGGGCTATCTTACTCTTGATCACTGGTAGCTTGAACTTGCTTGTGGCGTACCAATTCTCAGAAGAGGTCTGGGTCACGTACAAATTCCTAGCCGCCTTCGTTTTTCCGATACTCTACGTAGGCCTCACCGCCACTTACTTGATATATAGCGGTGTATGGGCCGTCGCCGACATTTTCAAAAAACCTAATGAAACCGCACCAGCAGAAAATCAAAGCACAGATACATAGCTTGTGCATAGGTTAACACGTATTCCAAGTTGTACTTATAATCCGTAAGAACACCGCTACGATACGTGCACCTGACCCCTACCGTAAGAGGCGTTAACGAACTACGTGACTGCACTTTCGGTAAACGTCAACAAGATCGCTCTTCTCCGCAACGCGCGGCGAAGCGGAAATATTCCGGATGTGTGCCAGCTTGCTATGTACATCGTCAAGGCGGGCGTACATGGACTTACTGTTCACCCAAGACCAGATCAGAGACACGTCAAGCCCGAGGATGTCTTTGAGCTACGGCAATTAGCTAAGCGCGAAGGCGTTGAGTTCAATATTGAAGGCAACCCCTCGCTTGGGACACAAAACAATGGATATCCGGGATTTTCGTACTTAGTCAGTGAAACCCAACCAGAGCAATGCACCCTCGTGCCGGATAGCGATAGTCAACTAACTTCCGATCACGGTTGGGACCTTGTTGATCACGAGACTTTTGAAAAGGTATCAACCTATGTAAATCGATACAGAGACGCGGGAATACGTACTAGTATCTTCCTAGACGCAGATACTGAGCAGATACAAAAAGCTCATGAAACCGGCGCGGATCGAATCGAGTTATTCACAGGTCCGTATGCAGAGTGCGCAATTAATCATGGCACAGATTCATCGGAAACCCGCACCATGCTCAAGCACTACCAAAAATGTACTAATCTTGCGAGACAGCTAGGGTTAGGTGTAAATGCCGGACATGATTTAAACCTAGACAATCTCACGGAATTTTGCTCGATAGGCGGTATTGCGGAAGTGTCGATTGGGCATGCATTGATCGCCGATGCTTTGAAAATGGGATTAGTGAACACCGTTCACAAGTATCTTCAAGCAATATCCAAAGCCACATTTGTATGAACGAGCTCATGTTTGTTTGTAGAGACAGCTATGAGTTTTCCCGCAACACTATCTAGAAAATTGAAGTTAGTCACTCACCTAAGGCAAAAAACATGCCAGACAACGAAAATCAGAATGAAGTACAGGACAAATATAAACTGCCACAGATTCGATTCGAAACTACTTTAGGAACTTTCGATGTCGAGTTAGAACATGAAAAAGCACCAATAACGGTTAATCATTTTCTTAATCTCGTAGACGATGGATACTACGAAAATCTTATCTTTCACCGGGTAATCCAAGGATTTGTTATACAGGCCGGCGGTTATACAATGGAGATGGATTATAAGGAAGGGCCGAGAACAATTATCAATGAAGCCGGAAACGGGCTTTCTAATCTTACAGGAACAATTGCAATGGCACGAACATCAGATCCCAATTCTGCCAACGCACAGTTTTACATAAATACTGCTGATAATACTGCACTTAACCGTAGTCCTAGTAACGCAGGCTACACAGTATTTGGTCGAGTTATACGAGGTATGGACATTGTATTCTCGATTGCTAAAGTTCCGACGCATACTTTGAATGGCGTGCGCGATGTCCCAATTGAGCCCGTGGTCATTCTTCAGGCTTCTAGACTGGACAAGTGAATATGTTTCATCGCATCCACGAATAGGTCACGTAAACACATCCCTCAACTTCTAACACGCCGGCTCGTGTATCGTTACTACTTCCCACAATCGAACTGGCGTGTGGTCTTTCCGACGTAGATGGTTGAATCAAAAGGTAGACTTATTAAGGAGTTTCATTAAATAAGTGTAGGATATTCCGTGCAAAGTTGTCCATGGGAAACCGCTCCAGTTTGAGAATAGTTGATGCGCGAGTGGCAACCCATGGCTTACTCTAACCACTGTTCCACATTGAGCTTTTTCAAATAATCCCAAGATATACACAGCCATACATGGTCTATTATAGATTCATAGATATGTGAGTTTGTATATATGTATACTTGTTGAGATACACCATGTATAGTTTAATAATATAAACAATCGTCCAGAAGCACATGCAATATGGAAACAATAGTTTGACACTACATAGCAGTGGCCGAACAAAGCCATAAACCACCGCCGAAGGGATAATTGCGTCGAAATGGGGAACTTGACCAAAGCTTTATTCTGAAGCAATATCACATCTGTTAATGTCCCAGCTAGGTTTTACCAGCTGTTGGCACACGATTTGAAAATATCCGTTCTCCGTGCTTAGGTAGATAGTTCCCACGATTTATCTATCTGATGATAACCGGCAAAGAAGCCATCCTGGCCTTGTGATCGGTTCAAGTCAAGGAGTTGAGACTCGACATACACCATATATAGCGAGTGCTGGAACAAGCTTTATAACACTATGACCTGCTACAATCTGAACTACGCAACGGAAACGCGTAGTAAAAGCCGATGATGAGTATCTCGGCGGAGCTCAATCCGGATACACGGTTCGCCAAGTTGCTAACCGAAGTTGGCGGTGGAGAGATATAAGCTTATACGACCGCGCAGAACCCGGTTGCCATGAACACAGGTAAGGCGAGCCAACGATGCCGTCCTACAACAACTGACCGTCCAGTATCTTAGCCTAAATATTCCACTAGAAAGAGGCGCATGTGAATGCAAGTAAATCGCATTATTGCAATATTCGGTACCGCCCTACTTATTACAGCGATATTGACTCCGCTCTACGTTTCGGTGTTTCAAAACAATATCCTAGTGCTGATGTTGTTTTTTGCCGTGAGTGGATTGTTACCAACGGTAGTAGCAATACGAATCCCGTCTTCGACCATTGCTCAGCCGAAAACTAGGAGAAAAAAACGTACTAGGCATAATAAATCAAACAACAATAAAAAAGCCAAACGCGAAACTGGCCGTATCAAATTTTTTAATACCGCCAAACAGTACGGGTTCATTACGCGCGAGGATGCAAGCGACCTCTATGTCCAACAACGCAGCCTAGGACCGAACGTACGTCCCCAACATCTAACTACAGGCCAAGTCGTTACGTTTGAGGTAGCCGAGGTCCGAGGTCAGAAAATTGCACGCGATGTGCGCGTACATAAGCAGGAAACTTGAGCTATTAACGTCCGCAAATGGCTTAACAAACACATAACGATGGCGATGAGGTCGTCGGGAGCGTTAGATTCAGATGCCATCGTTGTCCCCTCAAGTCATTCTCAATTTGGCGACTACCAAGCAAACGGCATCATGAAGACGGCAAAACGCCTATGTGTGAATCCTCGTAGCTTTGCACAAAAAGTTATCGGAATCATGGACCTAAATGCTTCCGTGTCTACATTTGAAGTTGCAGGGCCTGGCTTCATCAATATTACGCTTAGTAACAAGTTTCTTGAAGATCTATTGACGTCGCCGGCTTTAATAGAACCAGCAGAACAACGACTACGAGTCGTAGTCGACTATTCATCACCAAATCTAGCCAAAGAACTCCATGTCGGTCATTTGCGAAGTACCGTAATCGGCGATTCAATGTCGCGTACCCTCGAATTTGCTGGTTACGAAGTGATTCGCCAAAACCATGTCGGCGATTGGGGTACCCCATTCGGTCGATTGATTACCTATCTTTCGTCCCTATTCAATGAGCAAGAATTCGCAACTATCGCTAAGCTCGAAGGTTTGGAAAAGTTCTACGTCGAGGCTAGCAAGCGATTCGATAACGATCCGGAATTTGCCGATGCGGCGCGCCAAGCTGTGGTCCGTCTGCAAAGCGGTGATCCCGAAACTTTAAAGAAATGGCGGAAAGTACTGTCACTTTCCATTGATCACATGCAAAATCTCTATCAAAGATTGGGAATATCTCTCGGTCGAGGCGACATACGGGGAGAAAGTGCGTATAGCAAAGACCTGCCCAGCATCATCGAAGATTTGCAAGCAGCTCGTATCCTCAGCGAATCCGACGGAGCACTGTGCGTATTCGTAGAAGGATTCCAAAATAAAGATGGAAATCTCTTACCAATGCTAGTACGGAAGTCGGACGGGGGGTACCTTTATCACACTACCGACATGGCCGCCATTCGTTATCGAGCACAGAAGCTTGCCGCAAACCGCGTACTTTATTTCACGGATTCAAGACAGATCTTGCACTTTCAACTTCTGTTTGCAGTAGCCGAAATGGTAGGATATACCAAACCCAAAACGAAACTTGAGCATCATCCTTTCGGAAAGATCACGGACTCATCTGGAAAACCATTCAAGTCCCGAGATGGTTCTTCGATACCACTGATGAATTTGCTTGGTGAAGGTGAAGAACGTGCCCGCAAGATCGTCGAGCTGAAGAGCGGACATTTGTCGACAGCTGAACAGCGTGCAATTGCTCGCGACGTTGCGATTGGGGCAATCAAATATGCAGACTTGTCGAAGAATCGATTACACGATTATGTCTTCGACTGGGATACGATGCTTTCGTTCGAAGGCAACACGGCACCTTATCTACAATATGCGTACGCTCGACTTCAGAGCATATTCAGCCGCGGCTCAATTGAGATGAGTGATAATCGTGGAAAACAAATCCAAATCTCAGAGGCCGAGGAACGTGCGTTAGCACTCCAGCTCATCCGTTTTCAAGAGGTTATTGACCTTGTGTGCGCAGAAGCAAAACCTCATTATTTATGCACTTACCTATACGATCTCACGAGTAAATTCATGCGATTTTACGAGGAATGTCCAGTACTTAACGCGGAGACATCTATCAAAGGTAGCAGACTTGCGATGTGTGTCCGCGTATCGGATACGATCTCTACGGGGTTGAACTGCTTAGGAATTCCAATCGTATCTAGGATGTAGCTGGGGCTAACTTGGGAACGGTATAGCTTTTCAACTCATCCACAAATTCTCGCAACACCGCAATACCACTTTCTTCGGCTGAAACGCACCATGTCCTAAGTTCCACTAGCATTTCCTCACTACCGGCAGTCCGTTTTTTCCAAACTTCCATCAGCTCCAGTCGTTTTTGATAGATAAGCGCGAGAGTCTGGTTTGATTCAATAATTTCCTCGATTTTATTCCGTTGCGCCTCATTAACACGTGCCTCGTCTCGGCATAACATTGAGCTTACGCGACGAAGGAGTCGTTGCGATACCTCACCTACACGGCGATATTCCTGGGCCACGATTGGGGCTACGACTCTATCTGCGTAATTTGCCATTACTTGGAATCGATCGTTTAGTACTGCCCACATCGTATCCATGTCAAGAGTGTCCCTACCGCTTACTTTTACCGCCACAGGCCCCGTAAACCGTGGTTTCGCCAAGCCCAAGGCGGAAAAGATTCGAATCCACATCCACCCAATGTCGACCTCCCACGGCTTAACGGAAAACTTCGCTGAATTCGGATAGGTATGGTGGTTGTTGTGTAGTTCCTCGCCTCCAATAAATACACCCCACGGAACGATATTTTTCGAGACATCCGGCGTTTCAAAATTTCTATAGCCCCACGCGTGGCCAATACCGTTAATGACGCCAGCCCCCCAAAAAGGTATCCAAGCCATAGCAAAACCCCAAAGGACGATGCCCACCAATCCGAATAGGAGTAGATCTATGGCCATAAAAAGTAATACTCCCCCCCAAATATCCCGGCGACCATAGATATTACGCTCGAGCCAATCGTCGGGTGTACCCTTGCCGTACTTCTCACACACCTCCGGCGAAATTGCCGCACGGTAGTATTCCGTTCCTTTCAAGAGAATCTCCGCTAATCCATAAACCTTCGGACTATGCGGGTCACCTTCAATATCTGTCAATGCGTGATGCTTACGATGTATAGCAGTCCAAATTTTTGTACCCATACCTGTCGTCAGCCAGAGCCAGAATCGGAAGAAATGCCTTAACGCGGGATGCAAATCCAGTGCTCGGTGTGCCGAGTATCGGTGCAGATAAAGTGTTACAGCAAGGATCGTAAGCTGCGTTGTAACGACGAGATAAATCACTGCAGTCGAGATGGAAAAACCAACCAATCCGTACCAGAGATCAGAGAAACTCACGTATAGATGCTCCCAAAGCTGTAACTAAAGGTGGATATTGTGCCAATAATTAACATCAAATACTACTAGGTACCGTGCCTGATTCTTCACGCGTTTGAATGTTAGGAGATTAAGGCGTAGAGCTGATATTTTAAAGACGATAATCTTAAAATCAACCGGACGTACAGCTCTCCCTGACGTAATTTCGGTTTGGTAAACAAATTGCTAGTTATTTGATACTCTAGCAGGATGAACAAGAACGATCTCTTGATAGATTCTCCAACACTTAAAACACTAGTCGATGATGAAAACTACGTCATCATTGACTGCCGTGCGGCACTCGGCGACCCCGCATGGGGATTAAAGCAGTACCACGAAGGTCACATCAAAAATGCCTGCTTCGCTTCGTTGAATAAAGACCTTGCTGGTAAACCGGGTGTGAATGGGCGCCATCCGTTACCAGAAAGATCAACGTTTGCTGACCGTCTTAGCCGCTGGGGTGTCGAATTCAATACAAACGTCGTCGCGTATGATGCTCACCAAGGAATGTATGCTTGCAGGTTTTGGTGGATGCTGCGATGGATGGGGCACGGTAAAGTTCGCGTACTTGACGGAGGACTGCAATCGTGGTTAGAGAACGGGTTTGGCTTGTCTACGGAGCAACCGTCCGTGAAGATTCGAGACTTTTCGCCTTCCGAACCGCTCAATAAATTCGTTTCAGCTGACGATATCCTTATCAACTCTTATACACTGGTTGACGCAAGAGACGAAGAACGCTTTAAGGGCATAGCAGAACCCATTGATCACCAAGCTGGCCACATCCCTGGTGCGGTTTGTAAACCTTTCCGAAACAATCTAAATGACAATGGCTGCTTCCGAAACAATCCAAATTATTTCGACGATCTAGATACTAAAAAACCAATAGTCTGCTATTGCGGGTCAGGTGTTTCTGCGACGCATAACGTCATGGCGATGATTCTCGCGGGGTATCCAGAGCCGGCATTGTATCCAGGTTCATGGAGTGAATGGATAGAAGACCCAACGCGACCGATTTCGAAAGAATAGAACACGCGGAAGTCGAAGTTCGCAATGGACAGCCTTACTCGCGTAAGTTCGGCGATATTTATTTTGCGTCCGATGGTCCGACGGAAGTTGATCGTGTATTTCTAAGCCCAGCGAGAATTCCTGACCGCTCGCGGTCATCCGAGATGTTTTCGATTTGCGAATTCGGTTTTGGCTCCGGATTGAACTTTGCGGTTACGACACAGCGATTTCTTGCCCTTGCAACTATTCCAAACAAACTTCGATACATTAGCTTCGAAAAATACCCGTTGCCATTAGAAGATCTTCGAGCCGTCCGAGACTATTGGCGACACTCAGTCCCTATACTTGATGATCTGGTGAACAACTATCCACCACCAATATCCGGCTGGCATCGTCGTTTTTTCGCAAAAGGTCAAGTTGAGCTGTCACTCCACCTAGGCGACGTGCAAGAAGGACTGTCTGACTTCGCAGCAGAAGACAAAATCGGTATTGACGCTTGGTTTCTTGATGGTTTTGCACCACGGAAAAATCCAGCAATGTGGAGTCAGAACCTTCTTGTGCAGCTATCGGCTCTTACTCGAACGGCCGGAACGGTCACGTCGTTTACGGCTTCGGGTGCCGTGAGAAGAACGTTGCAAAATTCTGGATTTCATTGCAACTTGATTGATGCCAAGCCACATAAGCGACATACCCTTTTAGCAACGATACAAGCGCATACGATTAATGAACATATTCAACCAAAACGAGCCATCGTGGTTGGTGCTGGTTTGGCAGGTTGTGCTACCGCTTTCGCATTGGCCAATAAAGGCATAGCAACCACAATCGTTGACAGAGATCCAATAGAGACAGATTCAACGTCAACGACTCCATGTGCCGTCGTCCATGCACGAATGTCGAATTTTAACTCCAATAGTGCGGCGTTTCGGGTGCACAGTCACTTCTTTTCGTCAGTACTATTAAAACAACGACTCGAACCTTTAATCGTTGGCGTCCTTCAGTTGCCAAGCGATAACTTTCCGCAAGATCGTCTTGAAAGAGTAGCTGCAATGATAGGTGCCCATTCCGCTACGCTAGTCGATGCAGATACAGCTTCGCAAATGGCTGGAACTCAGTTAAGTAAGCCTGGTTTATGGTTCCCGGATTCTTTCGCAATTTCCGGGCAACAATTGCGTCAAAATTTAATTAATCACCCAATGATAGAACTAGAGGTCAGACCAATTGTGCCACGAGAATTAGAGGAATACCCCGTGGTAATTGCAACGGGAAGCGAAATGCCGAAAGAAATGGAATTCCCACCTCTAGAAATAGCAACTGTAGCCGGACAAGTTGACTTTTTTGTGAATCAGCAAAGCCCTAATATCCCCAAGTGTATTATTCTTAATGACGGTTACATTTGCCCAGTCCAAGGCACGGTCGCCAGTGGATCGACCTACGAATATCGAGATTGGCCCGCAGGTGAAGCAACAAGTACCAACCGTAAGCGATTGGAACGACTGCTGCAACATAGCCAATTTCAATGGCATAAGTCATTCCGCGGACAACGGGCCGTTACTTCGGATCGATTACCTGTCATCGGCAACATGTCGGAGAACACATGGGCTAGCTTGGGTCACAGTAGTAGCGGTACGACATCTACCATTTTGGGTGGTGAACTGATCGCCAGCCGCATTGCGGGAAGGCTTGCTCCACTCTCTCCTTATATCGCATCCGCTATCGACCCATGGAGATTTGAAATACGGCAAAAGCGTCGCCCTAATCCATTTACCCGTCGTCCGGTACCTGCTGCAACGCTCTCACGCTAATTACCGAATCAACCCTTTCGATATCAGCTAGTAGTTGCGAATCTGGATATCTATCGATATCAATGAGGTTATAAGCAATGTTATCGCGACTCTTATTAATCATATCTATGACGTTGATGTCGCGGACCGCAAGAATAGAAAGCAGCTGCCCCAACATTCCAGCTACGTTAATATTTGTCACCGCTATACGGTCAACATGGGCATTTTCCATAGCTACTGCGGGGAAATTGACTGAGTTTTCTACGGTCCCAAATCGCAGAAACGCATCAACTTGGCGCACGGCCATGACGGCGCAGTTTTCTTCCGCCTCCGTTGTGCTTGCCCCGAGATGCGGCGTGGTGAGTATCCGCTCATGACCAACGAACGCAGGTCTGGGGAAATCAGCGAAGTATCTCGCAAGGACACCTTGGTTTAATGCGGCTACAACGTCAGTGTCATTGACGATCTCAGGACGCGCAAAGTTCAGCAGTACTGAACTTGGTTTGCATTGATTAAGCAAATTAGAGTCCACCATCCCCACGGTTTGTTCACTCGCAGGAACGTGAAGCGAAATATAATCCGACCGACTAAAAAGTGTTCCCAAGTCCTTCACGCGTCGGACTTGGCTCGGAATCCCCCATGCAGCATCAACCGAAATCACGGGATCGTAACCAAAAACGTCCATTCCCAGTGCTAGTGCTGACTGAGCAACGTTTGTACCGATCGAACCTAATCCAACTATTCCTAGTGAACGCCCCGATAGCTCATGCCCGACAAATTGCTTTTTTTCACTCTCAATCTTTCGATCGAGTACATGGACATCTCCTATTTCCCGTAGACTGTTAACAAACTGAACTCCTCCCAGAATGTTACGGGAAGTGAGAATTAACGCGCCTAGGACCAACTCTTTAACAGAGTTTGCATTTGCACCTGGCGTATTGAAGACCACAATTCCTCTGCGCGTGCATTCCAAAACTGGAACATTGTTCACACCGGTCCCAGCCCTAGCTACGACCTTGACTGAAGCAGGTAATTCAGCTTGTGTGAGCTTATGACTTCGCAAGAGAATGGCATCAGGGTTCGTTGCGTCATCCGATACGTGGAACCAGCCACGCGCAAATGAGTTAAGTCCGCGAGGTGCAATTCGATTGTAGGTCTTTACGGTATACACAATCCAGATCTCGGATACTTATTACATCAATGACTAATGCGGTCGAGCTCGTCCAGGATCAATCGTGTACTTTCGCGTCGTTGATACGTGGCTAATTTTTTTTTGAAGCAAGGCAATTGTTGGAACAAGCTACGTATCGTTGAAACAAGATTCTCGCTAGACAAGTTACGTTCTTCCAACGTCATGCTCAACCCTCGAGATTGCAAAAGAGTAGCATTCTCAATCTGATCACCACGGCTAGCTTCCAGTGGCAACGGCACCAATAAACTAGGTTTTCCAAGAGCTAGAAGTTCCGCAATCGTGTTCGCGCCTGCACGCGACACGACAACATCTGCCAGTGCGAATACATCGCCCCATTGTTCATTTATATATTCTAGCTGCCTGTATCGATCGGATGTAATAACTTCCGTATTTAGCTTTCCAGTGCCACAGACATGTACAACTATCCACTCTTTGAGTAGATCCGTTAGAGAATCGCAAACCACACGATTCAATGACTCAGCTCCAAGACTCCCACCCACAACTAAAACAACCGGCACGTCTTCTTTGAACCTCAGCCATTCACGACCTCGTTTGGGGTCTCCCGCAAGTAACTCTTTTCGTATTGGTGTACCCGTGACCACAGTCGGTACCGCTCCAGTTTTCGTTTCTGCAAAGTTTACGCATAGCGTTCGCACAAATGGCATGCATAGACGTGTCGCCAAGCCTGGAGTGAGGTCCGATTCATGCGCCACCACGGGCACTCTCATGAGCCAAGCTGCCATGACTACGGGGAACGCGACATAACCGCCGTTCGCATAGACAACCTTAGGTCGGTATCGACGAACAAAAAATAGCGACTGTAATATGCCTACCGGGACTCGAAAAAAATCAACTAGGTTCTGCCAAGAAAAGTATCGCCGAAATTTTCCCGTCGTAATAGACACGAACTTAAGTTCAAGATGTTGAACCAGCCGTTCTTCCAATCCACTGTTCGACCCTATATATACAACTTGCGTGCCAGAATTCAATATTTTCTCAATAACTGGTACTGCTGGTAAGACGTGACCTGCCGTGCCTCCACCCGCTACCAGAACAAGGTCTTGTGCTTTCAAAATGAGGGTACCTTGCGAACAAACGGTACAGTTATTTGCCGAGAACGAGCTAACGACATCCCATCCAATCCGTCAAAAGCAGCGATCAGTCCTTGCTAAGATCTTCCGATTTGAGTCAATAAGTACTGAGTGGCTCTACCGTCGAGATTCATACCTCGGTCTTTCACACGTAATCACAATATATTTTACATCTGAGGTTGTCTAACAGCTTCAATTGGCATCACGTCATGCCCTGCATCCTCAACGTCAAGTCTGGCAAATCGCAGCCAATTCGTAAAGAATTACAATATGAACTCACCATCAACCGGCTACATGGTTCATTCACGGCCGAAGTTCCCTAGACTGACTACAATCTTGTAAATCAACGCTATCGATGATCACAAGATCAAATCAACCGTTACCTTCAAGACCTAAGTCCGTGTTAGAAACGAATATAGCATTACCGGCCTTTCTACGTAGTGCGTGCAGTAAATGTGCTTGTCTGTGGGCGATTCGTCACAAATCTATAACCTGAGCTACGTTTCGCATGTGGCCAATCAATCCGCTTTGCCCCTCTGAATAAATCCCTTCCGCGTCTTCTACGTGATAGATGTATCAAACTCGAAATTTCGTAAGATCAAATAGCCTCCTCTTTTGAGCATCGGTTGGGCCACTCTTGCTTTGCTTTGATACCCCAACTCGCGATATAGCCTAGTCCAGAAACTATCGTCAGGACTGCTAGTATCCACCAAACAATCGGATCGAACGTCCGTTCAGCAACGTGAATATCAGCCAATGCCGCGAGATTGAACACAAGCAGGAATATCTGAACGGCTGTGGTTACCTTACTCAGAAACATCGGAGCAATTTCAACTGCTCCTAAAACGGTCTTATAAACCATCGCACCGGCCATAATGACCAGATCTCGACTAACCACGATAATCGTGATCCACGCAGGGATATGTCCTTTAGCAGTTAAAGCGATAAATATCGTACCGAATAAAACTTTGTCGGCAATTGGGTCCATAACTTTGCCGAATTGAGAAACCCAGTCGAATTTTCGAGCAAACACCCCGTCCAACACGTCGGTAAGACCCGCAAAGAGCGTGAGAACGCAAGCCGATGTCCAATTGTTCGTCCAAATGAAAAAAACAATAGGTATTACAAGCAACAGCCTTATGATGGTTAAAGCATTAGGGATCTGTCGCATCACCGAGCTCCGTTCCAAAGAAATCTATCATTGTGGTTCGACGTCGCGCCGGCCAAATTTTCCTGCGACAAAAGTATCCCATCTTCTAATAAGATTGCAGCTAATTGATCAAGATTGGAAGTCGTATAGATATTAAGGCTAATCGAATCACCTTCTATCGAAACGGCGTCTACCCGGTCAATGAATTCCCATTTCAAAAGATAATTAAGCAATCGTGCGTATGCCAGTGTCGTTGAGATGCCATCTACCGTGACAAGCACGGCAGTCGTATCCCGACCAGATACTGCATAATGATTGAACAAAATGTCCGCGACTTCATTCACTAATCGTGCGACCGCATCGTTTAATTTAGCTGAGGTAAATATGACCTTTTGCTCTTCATCTCGAATGGATAGAGACAGTTCAACTACCCACGGCTTAATAGCTTTGGTTGCGTGAACCCGAGCGATCGCAATATAGTCCGGTTCATATCTCTTGCTGGCAGCCAACATCCTGTCCGTGAAAGGACCTCGCATGAGTGAGGCTGATGCGTACCTTCTATCCTGAATGTCCATCAAAGGAACCATCAATGGAATACCACGACGTAGAGCCTGCTCGCACACCATTTGCGCAACCTCACCTTGGTCTGATCTTTCCAAAATAGCGTCATGTGCTGGACCCGTAATTACAAGCCACAGGAGTATGGATGGACGATTTGCGCCCCATACAGGCAGTCCCAACCTTCGTACGAGGTTCTGAACGGATATCGGATCAAAATCCACCCGGAGATATGTATTCGATTGCAAAGAGTTAAATCGTTGAGGTTTAGTTTGAAATTGGTACTGCAAATAGTAACGGTCAACGTTGGATCGAGCATTCATCATTTCTTCAGACTTCAGTGGATTACCCGTGCCAATCATTCTGACTATCAGAATGTCTAGTGCGGATCTGGCGGCTCGCTGAACTTCGTCAATGGATTGCGAAGTTACTGGAACCTCCACGCTATAAAGCCACTTAATTGGTTCATTTGCTAGAGCGATAGCATGGAAATACAAAGAGAGCCATAGAAATGCAGCGAAGCGTAAATCAATGTGTTGTGGCATCTTGTACACTAACCTTGACAAGCTAATTTAAGACCCGTTTGTTAGACTAAGCTAATCCTTGGAATAAAAAACGTGAAACTTTCGTACGCAAAAGCTGGCGTAAGTATTGATGCCGGTAATGAGCTGATAGAACGTATAAAACCGGCCATCAAAAGAACTCAGCGCAGCGAGGTTCTCCGCGATATTGGTGGTTTCGCGGCACTAGCTTCAGTCCCAGAATCCTACCGAGACCCAATTATCGTAACTTGTACAGATGGTGTAGGTACAAAGGTTGAAATCGCCAGCCGTTATAACTGTCATGATACGATTGGACAGGATCTCGTCGCAATGTGCGTCAACGATTTAGTTACGACCGGAGCTGAACCATTTCTGTTCCTTGATTATTTCGCAACGGGGTCACTTAACTTAGACGTAGCAGAACGTGTCATCAAAAGTATCGCTCAAGCCTGCGAATTAGCGGGATGCGCATTGCCCGGTGGTGAAACGGCTGAAATGCCGGGCGTGTACCCTCCAAACGTGTACGATCTTGCTGGATTCTGTGTCGGCATCGTAGAACGAGACGAGATTATAGATGGTTCTCAAGTGGACGTCAGTAACGTGTTAATAGGATTACACTCGACGGGACCGCATTCCAACGGGTATTCGCTTATCCGAGAGATACTAAAATCGTCAGAACCACCGGATGATGTTTTACATTCAATCTTAGCTCCAACGCGCATTTACGTCAGATCAGTACTTCAAAATAAACACCTACTAACCGGTATGGCCCACATCACCGGTGGCGGCATTCTTGAAAACATTCCCAGAATGTTTTCTGAACGGTATTGTGCTCAAATAGAAATTGCAAGCGTAGAACCGATTGAACCGTTCGCATGGATCGCTGAACAAGGGTCCGTAGCAAAACAAGAAATGCTTCGTACGTTCAATTGCGGCTTTGGCTTTGTCGTGACGACTGCAGCTGAAAACGTGGAGCTCGTCTTGAAAAAATTTGTGCGGGAAGGTGAGCGGGCTTCAGTGATCGGTGTTGTCGACTCAATTGACGCTGATGTACGAAAGGACTGCGTGAAGGTATCAGAGCGAGGTACTGAGTTCAGCTAACGAAACCCCATCATCATGATGGCCCAACGGTACTGCTTATCTACTGAAGTGCTCGCTCACGCTAGGCACGAGGAAGTGTGACTCCCGTCTGCCCTTGGTATTTACCGTTGCGATCTCTATAAGTTACTTCGCAAGGCTCATCAGACTGGAAAAATAGCATCTGTGCTACGCCCTCGTTTGCATAGATCTTCGCAGGTAAATTTGTGGTGTTAGAAAACTCCAGTGTTACGTGTCCTTCCCATTCCGGCTCTAGCGGTGTTACGTTGACGATAATCCCGCATCTCGCATAAGTAGATTTACCAACACAAATCGTCAGGATGTCTGAAGGAATGCGAAAGTACTCAATGGTGCTGGCCAGTGCAAAAGAATTGGGTGGAATGACGCATTGATCTCCTCGTACATCAACGAAACTGCGCTCGTCAAACTGCTTGGGATCAACGGTTGCTGAAAAAATATTAGTAAACACTTTAAATTCCGGGGCACATCGGACGTCGTAGCCATAGCTCGATGTACCAAAAGAAACTACGCTTCGCCCATCCGTTTCTCGAACCTGCTGAGGTTCAAATGGATCAATCATCCCAACCTTCTCGGCCATTTCCCTGATCCAATGGTCAGCTTTGATCGTCACTGGTCATCCATGCTGATGGTCGGAGCCGGGGATTTATTAAGATTATTCTGCCAAAGTTCCGCCGCTACACTCCGTGCGGCCCCTACGTATAAATCTGAAACCTCCCCGGCAGGCGTACTAGCCGTTGGCGGAGTCCCCGCATCCGTCAATGCTCGAATCTCCGTGGACAAGGGGATCTGACCTAGTAATTTTGTTTGATAATCGTTAGCAACCTTCTCTCCACCAGCTGAATCGAAAATTGCGTGCCTCTTGCCACATCCGTCACATCGAAAATAGCTCATATTCTCCACCACGCCTAATATTGGTACCGACAATTTCACGAACATTTCTATGCTCTTCCGCGCGTCAGCCAACGCTATTTCTTGTGGCGTAGTAATAATGACCGCCCCGCCTAAGGAAACTTGCTGAGATAGCGTAAGCTGGATATCTCCTGTGCCCGGCGGCATATCGACGATCAAGTAATCCAAATTGCCCCAAACGGTTTGTTGCAATAACTGTTTAAGCGCACTGGATGCCATTGGTCCCCGCCAAGCCATAGGTGTTCTTTCGTCGACGAGCATACTCATGGATATAGCTTCAATTCCATGTTGACGAATTGGGACAAAGTACTTCCCGTCGCGCACTTCCGGCCTACGGCCGTCAGCAATACCAAGCATAATCCCTTGACTAGGACCATAGATATCCGCATCAAGCAACCCAGTACGAGCCCCAGCCTTCGCTAATCCCACTGCAAGATTGACGGCAGTTGTCGATTTACCCACGCCCCCCTTGCCCGAAGCAACAGCCAGAACGTTTTTTACTCCCGTTAGTGGATTTGAATCAGGAGCACGAAAACTCAAATTTAGAGAAACATTTTCATGCGTCCAAGAAGATAACAATTTCGTATAGGAAGATTCGAGGCCACCAACGGGATATCCGAGCTCAATATCAAAGTATTGCTGTCCATCAATTGTGGCCATTCTCCTGATCGATCCCAGCTCGGACCATGTACAACCCAGCAACGGGTCTATGAACTGCTCCAGTGTGTTTCTCACTGCCAGATGTGCTCCTAACGCGTCTATAGTATTGTATGATGCGTGCTCGACGTTTACTGCTGACATATTCGTCAGTGGTTTACTTCCGATAATGTTTACACTGGTGCTTGGTTCCGATGCGTCGTATTTTAGCTACAAGTGCGTTGCCATATATCAATGGCGACGTACATTGGGGTACTTTACTGGAACACGTCCAAACTGACGTTTGGGTGAGATTTCAACGGTTAGTTGGCAATCAATGCATTTACATCTGCGCGGCTGATGTCCACGGTACGGCGACCATGATTAGGGCCGAGGCGGACGGCATAACGCCCGAAGAGCTATCAGAAAGAATGCGTGCACAACATGAAAGTGAGCTGCGTGCATGCGGGATCAGTTACGACAACTACTACACGACGCACTCGCCCGAAAACGAATATCTCACGACGCTTATCCTCCAGCGGCTGATTGATCGCGGCCTCATGTTCACCGATGAAGTCGAACAGCTATACGATCCAGACAGAGAAATATTTCTATCGGATAGATACGTCAAAGGTTCGTGCCCAAGATGCGGGGCGGAGGATCAGCACGGTGACAACTGCGAAGTATGTAGTGCGACTTACGGTGCAGTTGAGCTAAAGAACCCAAAATCCGTCATTTCCGACTCGACCCCAGTAGTCAAATCATCAACGCACTATTTCCTTGATTTGAGGCAGTGCGGTGAATACCTGAACAATTGGATCGACAGCGGAACCGTTCAGCCAGAGGTTGCAAACAAATTGCGTGAATGGTTCAACGTTGGGTTAAAACCTTGGGATATGAGTCGCGATGCACCGTATTTTGGCTTTCAGATTCCTGGAGCAACCGGTAAATACTTATACGTCTGGTTCGATGCGCCAATCGGATACATGGCCAGCTTTAAGAATTGGTGTGACCGAACCGGAACCGAGTTTGACGATTTTTGGGCCGTTGACAGCGACGCGGAGGTCCACCATTTTATCGGAAAGGATGTAATCAATTTTCATGGGTTGTTCTGGCCCGCGACACTATCAGGTTCGAATTTTCGTACTCCGACTCAGCTGCATACACATGGGTTTCTAACGATCAATGGCGAGAAAATGTCAAAGTCGCGCGGCACGTTTATCAAAGTCGCGACTTATACGAAGCATCTTGACCCGGACTATATTCGGTACTACTTCGCGTCACGGTTGACTGCAACAATTGATGATATTGACTTTAACTTCGAAGATTTTGTACAGCGAGTAAATTCTGATCTGATCGGCAAGTTTGTAAATATCGCGTCGCGGTGCGCCGTATTCGTCAACCAAATATCGGGAGGCGTGTTAAGTAACGAGCTGCGCGACGAAGACCTGTGGAAAGAATTCGTCGACTCCAAGGACCAATTGGCCAGATTTTATGAAATAGGAGACCTCAACCGGGCAATCCGAGACATAACGAGCCTTGCGGATCGCGTCAACAGATATCTTACAGATTTGGCACCCTGGCAGCTTGCAAAAATTGACGGGCAAAAGGACGAGGTCCTCGCGGTCTGTTCGATGGGTATCAATTTATTCAAAATACTTGCCACTTATCTGAAGCCCGTAGTACCTTTTCTGGTAGAACGAGCGGAAATATTCCTTAACTCGGGTGATCTAACTTGGTCCAATCTCAATTCACCACTTTTGAACCACAAAATCAACAAGTATGAACATCTCTTGCACCGTATACAGATGAAATCGATACAGTCGATCTTGGACGAAACCAAAGCACTCTATGCAGACGCCGCTGAAGATCCACCAGCGCAAGATTTACAGCATATCGAGTTGAAAGACTTTACTAAGGTCAATCTCCGCGTAGCTAAAATCACTGGTGCTGAAGCAGTTGAAGGGGCAGACCAATTACTGCGCCTAACACTAGATGTTGGCGATCATCAGCGTACGGTGTTGTCAGGAATTAGAGCCGCGTACGATCCGTCTGAATTGATCGGTAGATTTACGATAGTAGTAGCGAATCTCAAGCCACGAACTATGCATTTTGGGACATCAGAAGGAATGGTGCTGGCTGCGGGACCAGGTGGTAAAGACGTGTTCTTAATCTCACCCGATCAAGGCGTGCAGCCAGGTATGGTAGTACGTTAACCTAGCGATGAGACCGTGGGGGAACTTCTATCGCTACTTGTCGCAACTGCGCTAGTTAACAATTTCGTACTTGTACAGTTTCTAGGACTGTGCCCGTTTATGGGCACTTCGAAACGCATAGATACCGCCATTCCGATGGGTTTAGCGACCGCGTTCGTCATGACGATATCTACATTGATCACGCATTCGATCTACCATTTATTGCTCGTGCCCACGCAAACCACGTATTTGAAGATTGTCGTCTTCATCGTCGTTATTGCATCGGTAGTTCAATTAACTGAATTGTTTGTTCGACATACTAATCGGCTCCTCCATCAACTGCTCGGTATATACTTACCTTTAATTACGAGCAACTGCGCCGTTCTTGGAGTAGCCCTGCTGGCGTTGGATCTTTCCTTAGTAAAGGCGTTGACATTTGCCATCGGAGCTTCGTTTGGATTCGCATTAGTACTCGTTCTTTTCAGTGGGATGCAAGAAAAATTATCCCACGACCGGATACCACTACCACTGCGTGGCGTACCAATAGCACTAATCACGGTTGGCTTCATGGCGCTCGCATTTAGTGGTCTACGGGGGCTAGTGTGACTGCTACGTTATTTGTTCCTGCATTATTAATGACGGTACTTAGTCTGCTCATTACTCTAGCTATCTCCCTAGTCAATCGTGTTATAGCACAACGAGATTCCGGCGATACCTTGGTTGATGCCATAGATAAGTTACTACCACAGACACAATGTGCACAGTGCGGATTTCCAGGGTGCCGTCCGTACGCGGAGGCTATAGTAGACGGTGCTTCCATAACCTTATGCAAGCCCGGAGGGCCGGAAACAGTTGAACGACTATCCAAGATATTTGGTGCTGAACGAGCATTTGAACTGTTACCTCCCGCAGTTAATCAGGTAGCCAAAATTCGAGAAAACGAATGCATTGGGTGCGCTCGCTGCCTAGAGGCTTGTCCGGTCGACGCGATCGTTGGCTCGGAACAATTTCTGCACACCGTTATTGCCGAGTACTGCACTGGTTGCGAACTTTGTCTTCCTCCTTGTCCCGTTGACTGCATTGATCTAGTCAGATGCCAGAGCTAACCAGAGCCAGAAGTAAAGATGATCCGCGTCCACTTTCACCGTTGAATTGGCGCAAAGAAGAAAAAATAAAAATCCTGCAACGCATTTCTGAGGCCAACATTATAGGAATGGGAGGCGGTGGATATCCCACCGCCGAAAAAATATCGCGAGTCATCGGGCACGATCATCCCGTATTAATCGGAAACGGATTGGAATGTGACCCCTATGTCACCGCCGATGCGACTCTGCTGCTCACGGAACTAAGTGCCATCGTTGAGGGACTGGAAATTATCGCTCGAATCGTTGACGCATCCGATGTATTTCTCGCCATACGGGACAAACGCTTACGGGATAGAGTGAGAAAAATCAGCGACGTGGTCCAACCGAAATTTGTACAAACGCAATACCCGGCCGGAGAAGAGCGCAATGTCGTATCAGCGGTGACGGGAGTTCTTTTAAATCGCAAACAATATCCAACCGACCTTGGAATAGTTGTTTTAAATGTTGCGACGCTTTTCGCTGTATGCGAAGCAGTTCGAGATGGCTTTCCGCCTCTTGACCGAATGGTTACGTGCCTCGGAAAGGACCAATGGCTTCGTATCGGCGCGAAAGTGTCGGATCTTGGTCTTCCAGCCGACAGCGTCCGAATTGGCGGACCAGCGACTGGAGTTAAGGCAACACGGAGTTCTACCATAGAAGCGACCACCAACGCCGTGTCGGTGGATCTTCTGAAGACATCCAATCCCTGTATCCACTGTTCTCGATGCACAAGTGCATGTCCCGTTGCGCTTCCGGTCGAACATCTATATACGTACACCATTCAGAAAGATGTGCAGAAGCTAGAGAGGCTACGTATCGAAGATTGTTACGAGTGCGGGGCCTGTGCTATTGCGTGCCCCAGTTCATTACCGCTTCTTGACGGGTTTCGTGCGAGTAAAGAATACGTCCGTAGTGCTAGAGCGTATTCCAAGAAAGCCAGTGCTGCGAAGTCACGTTTTCAACAACGATCTGATCGCTTGCGAGTAAAAAGGGAAAGTCATGACTCGCAGCGCGTTCAACGAATCCGCCAACGGCGTATATGGAATTAAAGAATTTCCGCTCAAATTCTACACGGAGCTTGATGCTCCACACTTGCTCTGCCCTGGTCCCTGGCCTGATCGTTTCAGCTTGGATCTTCGGAGAGCGAGTTTTAGTCGTAGTTGGATGTGCGTCCATAGTAGCTATCATTACTGAGTTGGTTTGTACTCGCAGCTGGAGCTTGACGTCCGACGGAAGCGCACTACTTACTGCTTTTTTGGTTGGGTTGGCGGTACCCTCTACTACATCGTTATGGATAGTTGCTCTAGCAGTTGTTATCGCACTCGCGTTGGGCAAACACGCATACGGAGGCACCGGCAACAATTTATTCAATCCGGCGATGGTCGGTTACGCAGTTGTATTGGTGAGCTTTCCTCAACAGTTGACGTACTGGGACGCAGTGACTGGTGCCACCGCTCTTGATCAAGTTACTCATCGAGGAGGAAGAACGTTATTCGAAATATCCTCCAGTTCTGCGTTTGGCTTTGTAGGTGCTCAGCACTTCGAATGGATCAACGCCGCCTTCCTTCTAGGTGGCATATACCTCGTCATATTACGAATCATCTCATGGGTAATACCGTGCGCCGTCTTAATAGGAATGTTGGTGCCGGCAATATTGACGTACGACGGAGGTAGCTCCCAAAGTCTAGGTTCTCCGATGTTTCATGTGTTCGCAGGTGCGACGATGCTTACCGCTTTCTTTATCGCTACAGATCCGGTGACCTCACCTTCGGACAAGATCGGACAGTGGATTACCGGTTTATTCATTGGTGCAACGTCATTTGTAATCCGTGCGAGTGGGAATTGGCCGGATGGTTTTGCGTTTGCCGTACTACTTGCAAATTTATTCGCTCCTCTCTTGGACCAACGGTACATAAGATCACGATCAATAAGGTCACAATGAAAAAAACAACCACTCTTACGTTGATCGCTCTCATCGCTGGCATCATCATTGCATACGTCAACAGCTTGGTCGAAAAACCTATAGAAGCCAATCGAGCAACGCACGCCACAAAAAGACTGGAAGGCTTGCTGCCGACAAACGATCCCGACGAGCTATGTCGAATGGGTATCCAATTAATTGAAGTAACAACCAAGGGCTATGGTGGGAATATGACCGTGGCCGTCGCATCGAAGGAAGGTTCCATAATCGGCGTACGTGTTCCGAGTCATCGAGAGACGCCAGGTTTTGCCGACATTCTGGACCCCGGTAACTGGATAGATCTCTTTGCGAAAAATCACCCTGACGATGTCGATGCCGTAGCACGAGTAACTATAACTTCACAGGCCATTCTTAGAAGTATGAGAGATATCGCCAAACAACTCGCTGAGAAGGAATTTTCATGCTAGGTGTTGTTTTTGCTGATGGAATTTGGAGACGGAACATCGTCTGGGTCCAGCTATTAGGACTATGTCCGCTGCTTGCGGTCAGCAACACCATTCAAAACGCTATAGGTCTGTCGGTTGCAAGTAGCGGTGTGTTGATAGCATCTTCCATTGTGGTTGCTGCCATTCGAAAAGCAATACCGCAACATTCAAGACTTCCATGTTTTGTATTAGTCATTGCAACATTTACGACTATTGCCTCGCTCCTGCTAGAGGCGTACGCGTGGGATTGGTACATGCGCGTCGCTCTTTTCGTTCAAATCATCGTTACGAATTGCATGATCCTTAGTCGCATTGAGCAAGTGGCTTCAAAAAATTCAATTTTTGTTGCACTAATGGACGCTGTCGCTATCTCGATTGGGTTTACGATAAGCCTACTTATACTCGGTACGACGAGAGAATTACTGGAAAAACTTATTCCACTGGCGGCACATCCGGCGGGTGCTTTTATAATAGCCGGGCTATTAATTGGTACATATCAGTGGGTTATAGGTGAACCGAGAAAAACGAATTCAGATATACGAACGTCTGCGCACAAACAATCCCAAACCAACCACGGAACTTAAATACCGAAACGAATTCCAGTTGCTCGTGGCAGTAATGCTGTCGGCACAGGCAACGGATGTTAGTGTCAATGCGGCCACCCAATCCTTATTCGAAATAGTATCGACACCGGACGACATGCTTGCGCTTGGAGTACAAAAGCTGAAGTCTCACATCCGGACCATTGGCTTGTTTAATACCAAAGCTGAGAACGTTTTGAAGATGTGTGGAATTCTGATCAAAAAACATGAAGGTGAAGTACCGAACACACGCGAGGCATTGGAATCACTGCCTGGCGTCGGTCGAAAAACAGCCAACGTCATACTTAACACCGCCTTCGGCATACCCACGATAGCCGTCGATACGCACATTTTTCGTATCTCCAATCGCATCAATCTCGCAAAAGGCAAAACACCGCGAGAAGTTGAAGATCGGTTGATGCGACTGACTCCAGACGAGTTCAAAAAAGATGCTCATCATTGGTTAATCCTGCATGGACGCTACGTATGCATAGCGAGAAAACCCCGATGTGGAGTATGTGTCATTAAAGATCTCTGTGAGTATCGCCAAAAGACCAACTACATCTAAAGAGGTATTTGCTAAAGCTGCGTGTGGTAGAGACTCTCTTCATATCACCAACTAAAGATCAACTAGCTCAACGGTCGCTTCGTCGATCTTTTCGTTCAAAAACATACTACCTACTCTCGCAAATCGAGCACAATCGTCCGTCGCCAGTAACGTCCGCGAATCCCTTCCATTTCCGGGGCCCAAGATACGAAATACTGCTGCAGCTACCGTATCCGCCGAATCAATAAGTTCCACGTAATCGTCAATAACCTCTGCAAATATCGCTTTCAATACAGGAAAGTGAGTACAGCCAAGCAGGATTACATCGGGACGCGGATTCGGATTTTGCGCCATCCAATCACGTAAATAGAAACGAACAATACTTCGTGGAATTTCGCCACTAACCCAACCTTCCTCAGCCAATGCCACCAGTAGTGGGCACGATCGACAAATTACGCGCGCTTGGGGCATCTTCGCAAGAATCCGTCGGGGATAAGATCTTCCACGAACGGTGGTTTCGGTTGCTAGGACAACGATACATCCAGATTTAGTTGCCTTAACGGCGGCATTTGCACTGGGTTCAACCACTCCGAACACCGGACGGTCGTCCATCATTGACTGAATTTTTTCGATCGCAAATGACGATGCCGTATTACACGCAACCACAACAACATCAACGCCTCGTTCCATTAGAATAGTCACTGCCTTTCTCGCATAGCGCACAACGGTCTCAGGACTTTTTGTTCCGTAAGGTAACCGTGCGGTGTCGCCAAGGTACGTATACGAATGACCGGGCATTTTCGATTCGAGTGCACGTAAAACAGTCAACCCTCCTACTCCTGAATCGAAGACTCCTATCGATTTATTCAAGACGCAAGTCACTGATTTGTCTAATTAAATTTTGGGTTTTATACATGTAATGATCCAAAATGGATTTTGTGGAGGGGCAAGTCAGTAGCCTATCTTAGTCCATTGAAAAAGAGGGGCAAATATCGGCAAGGGATTCGCTCTGTTTCTAGACCATTATTTCCAAGTATCTTAGTTTGCGACAAGCATGATACGACGGGATTATTGAAATTGTATATGTGGTTTTGCGGGTGTTTCTCTGGTCACCGCGACGGGTTGAACTCAATAATGCGTCCACAAAATCTAATAATCTGGAATTCTTCTCTGATTGGTACTGGCGATTGATACGCCTACGTAATCCGACAATGCATCGCAAATTACTTTCCCAATTTTGCACGAAGCAGCTACGAACCAAATTCATATCAACATCGGTCCCTTGCATGCGGGAATTTTTAGATTCTGTCTATTTATTATAGGGGACCTCTATAAAATCGAGTTTTGACCGGGTAGCTTCCGACTATGGTGTTTTCTTGGTGATCTGGTCTTACTCACTGCGTGTTTTAGGGAGTGAAATAGGCTGTTGGCCGACGATTTTCACGCGGTTCCTGATGTTTGGGCACAATGCGGCCACGGCACTCAGCCAGCGGAAGCCGTAGCGGTCTGCAGGAATGCGAACCGGCGCATGTTGTAGCACAGGTTGCACAAGCCTGATCCAAGTGGCGGCACGCTGTTGCCCGATGCACCGCATCCGCGTCCGTTTCATCTCGTTGACCATACTACCGAACCCATGTTCGACGCGCACGCGGATCCGGGAACGCAGCCGATTGACGTACTTTTGATGCGTCGTCAGAGGGTGGTTGCGATAGCCCTTATAGTGGATGTGGCTGCGATGACCACGCTTCTTCAGCTCCTCCTCCAGGGCCTCTGTGAACGGTAGGCACCGTCGCCCCATACCCGGCCATCGTCCTTATCCGGTCGTAGGATCCGGGTGATCACTTGGCTATCGTGGGTCGAGGCCGTCGTGGTCTCGTAGTTACGTACCAGTTTGTACTGGTGATCCACCGTCACATGGTTCTTGTAGCCATAGTGGCTCACTCCGTGCTTCTTGGTCCAGGTCGCATCCACATCCTTCTGTGCCAGCTTGCGAGGCTGCTGCTTCCCATCCTCAGGAACGTCACCTTGCTTCAGGGCTGCGTTCTCCTCGCGAGTGTTGCGTTGGCGTGGAATTTCCACCATCGTCGAGTCCACGATCTGGCCGCCCGTCAGCGCATACCCGGCCTCCCGCAACTGCGCCTCGAACGCCTCGAACAGCTCCTTTGTACGACCCGACGCCGCCCACCGATGACGGTACTTCCAGATCGTCTTCTGATCCGGAACCGTGCTCTCGTTCCGCAGCCCCACAAAACGCTTGAAGGAACGGCGATCCAGCAACTGGAACTGCAACTGGCGGTCGCTCAGCTGATAGTTCACTCCCAGCAGCAAAACTCGAAACATCAGCATCACGTCCCAGGACGGCCGACCTCGGAGCACCGCCTCATCGCTCTCCGAACGACCGAAAATCTCCCGTAGCAGCGGACGGAACGCCTCCCAGTCCACCACCTCAAGCAACTTCCTCAGGTCGTCAAACTCCCCGAGTGCCACATCCTGGTCTTCCCGTTCAAACAGGTTCGATCCGTTCAGCAAGGTTAGATCTCCGCAAAAATTCGAATAGTAGGACAGGAACCATGCCCGGTACGTTCCCTATAAAATACGCTCTATCCACGAATAAATAGACATGCCTTATAGATAGTTATGGGGCTTATATACCTAAGTAACCATGAGCATCATCAGTCATTCTCCAAACTACGCACTTCCTCTGGATCAAACCTTATCTTAATCTGGTGTACAGCTGGTCTGTGGTTAATGACACGCTCGACAACGTATTCGCTTTTCAAACCATCCAGATCACATGTTTGTTTTTTCTGGCATCACAAATAAGAACGTCCCTTTAGCAAAGGCAATTTCATTGCTATCAATGCGTTTCAAAAAGTTTTGTCGCGCATACGTATGGAAAGGACTGCATGCCATCATGTAATCCCTTCTTAAAGGGAATTATGTAGGACAGTTGACAGAGCGTCAGTCCTTTACCATCCGAAATTTGCGGTTCAAATCGGCTTTGATAGAGATTGTTGACAAGTGGGAAATTCAATGGTTCCAGTGGGACAATTCGTCCCCTCCAGCTCCTATGCAATTTTCAATGAACTGAGTTATAGTACAAAAAAGAGTGAGACGGTACTGTTTCCATGAAATATTCGGGCCACCATGCCCCATGTTCATTTGCCGCACGACCACGTATTTCCGCGTCGACGACACGCTCTATTTTACCTTTCGACTCGTGCAGGTCGCCATCTGGAAAAACTGGGTCGCATTGCGACACTAGCTGGAAAGCCAGCATCGGCTTACGGTCACCCTCCAAAGGCGGGAGCAACAAGTGCTTCACGTCTGGAAATGCTCCCGGCCAGAGCCGGATCATGCCAGAATCCATCAGGCACCCGGCATTAAATCCACACCCAGCGACATTAAGAAAAGCATCGTTTGATCCCGGCGACGTACCCTCCGACGCCGCCACCTGACGTCAGATTTTCCACATTGCTAATCCGTGGACTTCAGCCTACGCTATAGTAGTTCTTAACAAAAATCCGACTTTCTTATAACTATTTGATAAAAAGTAAAAATTTTAGTAAGAATTTCATTTGTTAAAGTTGAGCTAGAAAAATTTCGAATATAGATATGAAAAGTATTGATGTCTTTGTGGATGCCTGATCATTGAACAGTGTCAGCACGAGCGCAATCTCTAATTACACCCTCATAAGCTAAAGATGCTACATCGATGTTCACGGCGGCAGATGCGGCCCAATATATCCGACTTCGATCTCGCGCTGAACACGATCGAATCGAAAGTGAATTCGTCCCCCATCTCCATACCGGGCATGCCATTCAAATATTTCTTGTCCCCCCTTATACGAATGGAATTTACGAGAATTCCGAAAATCTTCGTTGTTCATTCTCTGTTGACTCTCTGGAGAAACACGGGTTAACCACTTGGGACAGGTTCTGTCGGATTCGCGCCATTCTCTTGCTGATCGGTTGAGAGCCACCAATTTTCCTCTGATAGTCCCGATATGCGCAGCACACGACCTTAGATTGGCCTCGACATCAGGGCCGAAGAACAGATCTGGAAATAATTTTTTACGATTCCTCCAAAAATCTGATGGATCAATACAGGCTTGAATCCGCGACAAGTGCCGCTTGACAATGGCAATTGCATACTTGGAGCGACTTAACTGATCAATCTCCTCCGACATGTCACATATCGTTTCATCGCTGGTAAGTTCACGAAACTCCACCACACAACGATCATTATCCCAGATTGAACCCGATGGAAATCCGACCGCAATTCCGTCGGATATCGCACAAAATACCAGTGGTTTGCTGAAAATATCCGGTAACTCCTGTCCTTCACAACCATAAAAACGACTGATGAGATCTGCGTCGACTTCATGAAGCAATGGTACCTTTGTAGCAAGACGGACGAAGAACAAGTACTCCTCTCGATGTCCGGATATCCGGAGCTGTTGCACCACTTTATCCAACGTATAACCTGTCAGACACTCAATTTCTAACAGCGAACGATCAATCCGAAGAGCGTTGCCTACAATCCGTTTGCTAAAAAGCTGCGACATGCCTATGACAGTATCTGTCAACCAATTTGTGAGTAAGGACCTCTCCACGTTCAATGCGACCGCACTGGCAGTGTTGAAAACCATCTCACGCATTCTTTTGCTCTCTTGGCTGAAGCAATCTGGCCAGATTCTCTTCGTGTTGGCCAAAAAAACCATCGGGCCATGATGACAATCGTCCATCCTCATCCAATACTGGTGAGGAAACGATAGTTCTCCCTTTATCTCGCTCGAAATAGTGGATTGCGACTCCCGTCGGTTGGATCAGCCCATCTCGAACTGCAATGCGCACTCCGTCCAAGAAATGGTCACTATGCGTTTCTACAATTACTTGGACGCCTGCCGTTGATGCGCGAACTGCCAGTTCTGCCAGCTTAGTCTGTCCGCGCGGGTGTAAATGTGCTTCCGGATTCTCAATCAAACATAACGTGCCAGCAGGGGATAAAAGAGTCAAAACAGATAAGCACAGGTAATGTATAGGACAAGCCGAACCCCACATTCGTCGCTCGATAAGGACGCGTGATTACATCCCCAGAGCGATCAAATGAAAAACGTGCCAAGAGCGCATCAGCACCGCTGATCGCTTCAAGTTGCAGATGGGCTCCCGGACTCACAAAGCTTAGCCAATACTCAAGAATTGTCGCTAGTGTTTGGATATTCTGGCCGGCACACCGTGGATCATCACGCTGAAGAATATCGCCCTGTCGAGCATTCCAACGAGCCAACGCAAATTCGGTTCGCGTTCCAACACTTCCTCGACGCACGGTCGTTTCGGATAAAGGATAGAGTTTTCGTGGACCGATGCGTTCGGCACTAATGTACAACATCTCGCCCCCTACGGGAGGAGTGCTGGCCCAATCCAAGATGGCAGAGTCGTCCGTAATAGTTCCTGTCTTATCCATAACGGATTCCTTATCCTTATTGAGTGTCAGACGATCAGCCTGCCTTTCGTATTCGAACTCCAACAAGTACGGTTCAGGAATTCTGTCGTCACACACTTCAATTTCAATAGTATTGGTCTCAGCATCTTCGTATAGAACATCAGCGCCAGTACCCAAGTCCGTATACTCTCCTCCCAAGACAAGCTCTGTCGGGTGCAAGTAAGCCCCTTCTTTGAGGGATTGTCGCATGACCAAGAGAGCCTGTAAAAGGCTACTCTTCCCCATTCCGTTAAGGCCGCACAACAGCGTAAGCGGAGTGCATTCCAACCGTACATGTTCGAAACACTTGAAATTCTTCAGTCGAACGTTTTGCAACATCACACGCAGGTTTCAATAAGATGCTGAATGGAGTTAAAACGCTTCTTCACCCGCTGTGGATCGCCTGTTGACGTGGATATTGACTTGTCAAAATCATGATCTCGGCCCAGAAGTTCGAGGAAACGTTGCTGAAGTATTTCACGGTTCTCCGCCAATTTCTCCAATTCGCTCACTGATTGTCTTGCCAACCCGACGCTCCACGCTTCAAGCAATGCTTTGTTAATAGGATTTCTCGAAGATCCATTAGTAGGTTTACGAAATGCGTTAGTGCCAAAGATCTCTGCCGCCGCTTTCATGCTTTTCTTGAATACGCTCTCTACCTTGCCCAGTTCTTCCTGATTCATTTTGTTAAGACGTTGCATTGTCTCAACAAGATAGCTATCAATATTATTGCTATCTTTATTATTGCCATAACACTCCCATGGAGAAATATGAAACGCGAGGAAGCGCAAGACACATTCGCGATCCACCATTCGTTCCTTCTTGATTGAATCAGCAGTAGCTCTACGAAATTCCTCACTAGCCGCCAAATTCTTCAGATAGTCACGGACAGGGCCCGGATTCAACGCATGGCGAATTTCTTGACCGTTAAGCCTCATTCCACCCGTGTTGATACGGTGAAATATATTGAACATAACCTCAATGGGTGTTCCGGGTTCAATCACGTTGACAATAAGCTGAGTTTCCCTAATACGTCGACACATGCTTCGCGGCAGTAGATCGTACTTATTTCCTTCTAAATTCGATAGATATTCCATTCCCTCTAATGCGAAATCATTATTCATGTAATCGTATATCGTTGATATCCGCTGTACTCCATCAACGACCGACCAGTTGTCGCAATCGTCTGCAGCAACATAGAACACCGGGATCGGAATTTTCAGTAGTAATGATTCAATAAGACGACTTTTCTGTATGAGCCTCCAGATTCCTCGCATTCGCTGAAAATCGGGAGACAGATCGATTTCCTCATGCTTAATTCGTGAGGCCAGTTGTTCCACAACCGGATTGACTGTGCGTACCCTAATTTTCTCAGGGTTGAAGGGTTTTGCAATTTCTGGATTGTCCGTATCTTCGCGTTCAGTCTCGACGCCGTCGTCTTCAATAGAAGATTCGAAAGTCTCAAAAAGGAGTTCTTTTTGATCTACAGACAATAGAATTCTCCTACTTCATATTTGTAAAAGCAGAATACGCCGACAAATACATGGGATCGCTGTCTGGAATGTTAGCATCTGCCTACCATTGATTCCAGAAATTTCCAGCGAGTAGACGTAAAGATACCGGGCCTTTCACGATGCAGATGCTTCACGCTCATGTGATGGTACGTTCTGTAGTGACCTCGCTTCAGAAGCGACCAAAACGACTCGATACTGTTGGTATGAGCTTGTCCGCGCACGTATTCGCCAACTGAATGCTTGACTGATTCCTGATTTTCCAGACTGGCGTACGCTCGGGCATCGTCACTGTAGATCTTGGCTCCATCCTCAACAGCGTTATGGATGAATCCTAATAGTGTCTTGCTGTTGGTTGACGGAATGACTTCGGCTTCGATCTGGTTCGTTCCACGATCCCTCGCGCCGATTACGGAAGTCTTACCTACCGTGCCACGACCTGCATGCAGTTTCTTGCTTTCATGCTTGCTTCGCTCTCGGCCTCCAATGTAGGTTTCATCAATTTTCACAGGGCCTACGAAGGCATCGTTGTTGTCAGACCAAGCATCGCGGATACGATGCGCGAGATACCTATGCTAACTTTTGCGTGATTCCGAGATCGCGGTGCAACCGCATGGAGCTAAGTCCCTTCAGGCTAGTGGTCAGCATGTAGATGGCGATAGGCCATGTTTGGTATCCGAGATTGAAACCTTCCATGAGCGATCCGGTTTGCGTGCTGAAGTATTGTCGACAAGATGGGCAATGGTATGGTTGCGGCTTTCGTGATTTTCTTCCGTGCACCGTAGTCGATTTACAGTGCGGACAGCAAACGTCGTGTGACCATCGGCTTTCAGTGAACTATCGTTCAGCTGCTTCGTTGTCTGGAAACATCTGAAGCAGTTCCACAATGGTCATGCCTTTACCGAAAGTGCTTTCTTGGAGCTTTGTGTGTCATGTTCGGTTTGTGATTGAATTAATGGGAATATTGTATACAGAGTTGAATCAAGAGTCAGGAGAGTTTTCAGACTTTTTTGAAACCCAAGGAAGCGGGGGGAATGACATGAACGGAAGGAATATCTTTATCAGGCGACATCATGCCTTACGACCTCCTCCAAGCTGCTCTGAAACGCTGTCGCCTGCGCTAACCGGACCGTAATTGATCTCGTAGTTCAATGGCTAAAACATCAAGGATCAGTCTCACTGGAAATCCCTTTTCGTAAGCACATTTTCTGACCTTGATGTATTGTTCAGGTGTCGACATAAATTGTTCGGTGATGTACTTGAAACACAGATCCTGAATTTCAAAAGGTTGTTTCCCTTTACGGCGGGAGTGCTGCGCTGCATCGTCGCCACCGCTGGGTGGGGTCATCTCGGAACTGGCGACGCCGTTATGCCCGGCCAAGGCGGCACTATCGAGCGTGCATTCTCCCTAGATGAACACACAATGGCATTCGTTTAGTGGATTTTGCCATTCGGTTAAGGATTCGGTCTTGGGCCTTGGTTATCCGCTGATTTTTTATTCCGTTAGCGAGTTGCCGGTGCCGGTGCTCCCCTTCCTCGCTGCCACTTTCCGATCGGTTTTCGGGATCGCCGCTCATAGGACCTACCCGGACGGAGCCGTTGCCGGCACCGGACGATCTCGCCGACAATACGGGCCACGGTTTCCCGGAGGGCGGATGCCTGCTGCAGTAGCAGGCTCTCGATGTTGGCCGCCACCGCCGCAAGTCCGTGCTTGAAATTCGTCTGCATCAGCGGCTTTGCCGTCGTTCGGCAGCCCCCCGTTCAAATGATCCTCGCCGTGGTTGGCGAACAGCCGGGTCATGGCAATGAGGGTGAAGCATGCATACAGTTCCTGTTTCACTCCGCGCTCGCTTTGCCCATGAAAGTCCTCAACCTCCATCAGCCGTTTGGATACCTTGTACCGTTCCTCGATGCCCCATCTCGCGTGATACAGATCCGACAGTTGGTCGATGGAATACTGTTCCCGGTCCAGCAGGGTCGTGCCCAGGATGAAGACGGTATCGCCCACGGCATATTTCACCAGCCGCAAGCGGTGCGGGCCGAATGCGGCTCCGGGGTTCCTTCGGCGTAGTCTGGTCAGCGTGCGTTGGCGAGGAACGCCCTCGATGACCGTATCCCGGCAGCTGCCGTGGATGAAGCGGTCGACGTCGATACCGGTTTTCCGTTTCATCCGGAACACCGCGTGCAGTCCCCGGATCGCATGCGCGTGCAGGTCGAAGTCGACCGGTAGTCGGGACTGCAACCGATACAGGCAACTCACTAGACCCTGCGGATAGTGGGCACTGTCTACCGGCGTCCGCCAGCCTTCACGCACCAGTCCCGCGAGGCAGGTTCAGGTAGGTTCCATCGACCGCAAATACCCGATGCCCCTGCCACCGCCGGTCCGTGTCGGGCCGGACTTTCCGTTCGTGTTGGGCTCGGCCTTCGGCGTCGAAGACCACCTTGAGGATTTCCTGGTGCAAGGTCTTGAACAGCTGCTCGTCCAGCCTGGCCCGGGCACTGCAGATGGAGGACGGCGACACCGGAGCCGGCTGTGGCAGCCCGATCCCCATCGTCCGGCACTGCCCCCACAGTTCGGTCAGCGTGGTCGCCTATCCTGGTTGATCGGTTTGCTCCTCATGAACTTTGACTCCCTCCTTGTTCTCGGATCTCTGGAGTGTATCTTGGGGTAGGATACATTCGCCTTATCCTCCGTCCATTTGGCAATGGGCAATTAGAAGGCTGATAGGTCCATTCATCGCCGCCACAATGATATTCTCGATTCGCTCCGCTGCTTCGACGAGGTGCGAGTCGGCAAGGTGGGTGGCAATCGACGCACTATTTCCATCGTCTCTATGGACACCCGAATGATGCGCCTCAGCAGTTCTAGTGGGTAGGCTGGATTATTCATGGTTTCGATCGCGAATTGGTTGGCATCGTTGACGATACCGCTGTCTTTGTCAGTCCTGACTCCCTGGCGTTCCATGACCCACTGGACTGCAGGTTTTCCGTTGACGACATAATCATAGGCCTCAAGCGGGATATCGCTGACTGTGATGTAGGGATTGTAGAAGATGGTGGTTTGGTCTTTGAGCTTGCTGGTGCCGCCAAACTTCATTTTTGTGACGCGGTACAGACGTTCTGGATTGATGTCGATTGGTTGCCTTTGGGAGTAGTTAACGGTGACGGGCCAGGGTGCCAGATCATCATATTGCAGGTGCAGGCGGGTTAGTGCACGGCCAGCATCACGGAAGTCACAGAAGTCGTTCCAGGTTGACACGGCGGGCACCCGCGGAAGTCGCTTCATCAGATTGTTACGGTATTTCTCGCGGTAGTCAGGTGAATGCAGCAACCCGTAAATATAATAGAACAGGTCATCCTTGCTGAGTGTCTCACCGGGATATGCTACCTGGAAGTGTTGCAGAGCGGAATCAGTAATGCCATCACGAACTTGGTACTCTTCGTTTCCGATATCCTCTGGCAGCAAGGTGTTGGGATCGGCTTTTGTGTACAGATTGAGTGGAAAACATTGAGCACCTGCTTCAAGCATGTTAAGATCGGGCAATGTGTCGCACATCAAAGCAGATAGCCCATTTCTTGATCCAATCCCATTCACACAAATCACCCGGTTCTCTGCCGTGGCATTTGGGAATATCTGCGGCATTTGATAGACCATTTCATTCAATCTACGTCCGTAATACATCCATTGCTTGGAAAAGGGACGATAATCTGAAATCAAGATCTCTCCAGCAGTAAAAGACAAGTCTTTATTTTTGGCAACATCTTGTTTTAACGCACGTGTCCAACTGATCCTGGTAGAGTCGTTATTAACAAATTTCCCTATATCAATATGGGTTTTATCCGCAACTTGTTGATATCTTTCCCGTTCAGCGTTGTAACAATTGATCATGGAGTGGATATTGTGTTCCAACATCCTTCTGGATGCGTTGTAACACCAGGCATCACGATTGGTCGCTATCCCTAAAGAGAAATTGTCGAAAACCTTAACTGACGATATGCCTTTCTTGTCACCCAGCGCAATAAACTTGTTGAATTCCGGGTCTTCCTGATTCAGCCAATCGTGGTTTACATCAGGGGTAATTTTGCGCCATTCGCCTTTTTCAGTAATCCCGCTAACGCTATGCAATGCATTGATAATCCTGAGTTTTTCTTCACGATTAAGATAGTCTCCAATATCGTGAAAGCAGATCTGTCCTTGCTTTTTGGCCTCGGGATTCTTCACCAGAACGGTAATGGCTATCGGAGCGCGGCTGCCACCACCAAAAATCTTACCACCTTCTTTTCGAGATAATTCACCTTGAGTTCTCTGATTACCCCGCAAATGAAACACATACAAACTCGCAAATTCTTCCACCAGACATTTGCGCAATCCATCTGCCGAGTTGCTGTCTATCCAGCCTGCATTGGTGACGTAAGCTATTACACCGGCATCACCCAGTCGGTCCGAGCCCCAGCGAATGGCTCGGATATAGCTGTCATAGAGGTTTTTTATATTGGTTGCTTCAGAATATCTCGCGTATGTTTTCTCAATACGTTTATCCAACGACGGGTATGCTACATTCTGAGCATCGTCATTTGCGCTACGCTGGCCGGACGAATAAGGTGGATTCGACATTATTACGCGGATGTCCCGCAACGCCTTCTGCCGCTTACGTCGCTTGGAGTTGACCGGCAACAGCGTATCCAGCGAATCTTCTGACTCGTACATCTGAAAAGTATCAGTCAGGCAAATGCCCTCAAAGCGTACATATTCACCTCCCATCAGGCTGTGATAAACCGCTTCGATATTGATAGCAGCAATGTAGTATGCCAACAGCACGATCTCGTTGGCGTGAATCTCATGCTGGTATTTGTGCGGCATTTCTTCGGGCTTGATCAGGCCGCTTTGCAGCAAGCGGGTGATAAAAGTGCCTGTACCTGCGAACGGTTCGACGATGTGTACACCCTGTGATCCCAAGGTCTGACCGAACTCCTGGCGCAGCAGGTCGTTGACCGAGTGAATGATGAAGTCCACCACTTCTACCGGTGTATACACAATACCCAGCCGTTCGGTCATGCGCGGGAAGGCATTCCTGAAGAACTTGTCATACAGTTCCACCACAATGCGCTGCTTGCCCTCAATATTGTCAATACCGGAGGCTCGCATCCGGACACTATCGTAAAACTGTTCCAGGGTTTCGGCCTCCGTCTCGAGGTGATGTTCCTGCAGCCCATCAAGGACCCCCTGCATGGCTATCGAGACCGGGTTGCGGCTGACAAATTCGGCCCCTTCAAACAGTGCCTCAAACACTGGACGGGTTATCAGGTGCTGCGCCAGCATCTCAATCACTTCTTCATCGGTGATGCTGTCATTCAGGTCATCACGCAATTCTTCAGCAAAGGCTTGGAACGCGGCCGACTCGGTAGTGTTCTCGGGGTTTTGAACAATGGTGCTGATGCGCGTGATGTGGGTTCGGGCAATGTTTGCAATGTCCGTAGCCCATTCATCCCAATACAACCGGTTACCGCATTTCTGTACCACCTTGGCGTAGATAGCGCGCTCAACTTCGCCAACATGCAGTGCCAGTTCGATCTGTGGTGTAGGGGCGGGAAATCCAGACTCCTCAAGCCGGCCAATGGTCGATTTGCCGGACCCGGGCCTTGGTTTGGGCTTTGCCTCGCGCCTCGTTACTTGCTCGGTCACGGCTACGACTTCCATTTTGCCGCCATCATGACCTGACAGATCCAGCTTGTTGATCATGGCGTCGAAATGATCGTCGTGCGACCGCAGGGCCTGTAGTACCTGCCATACTACCTTGTAGGTCTTGTTATCGTTGAGTGCCGTACTGGCATCTATCCCCGCCGGAATCACCACCGGCAGAATCACATAACCGCGTTTCTTGCCGGGTGCCAGCCGCATCACACGGCCCACCGACTGCACTATATCCACCTGGCTGTTGCGTGGCGTCAGAAACAGCACTGCATCCAGTGCCGGTACGTCAACCCCTTCGCTCAGTACTCTCACATTGGTGAGCAGGCGTACCTCCCTTTCACCCATGTCATTTTTCAGCCAGTCCAGATGGCGTTTTTTCTCGGTCGCATTCATAGTGCCATCCACATGCACTACCTCGCACATCAGGTTGTCTGTGCCAGGCTCTTCCCGCTGATATTCCTGCACCACCGCCTGGAAAACACTGGCAATATGTTTAGAACTGACCTTGTGGATCTTTTTCCCGGACTGGTGCTCAATCACCTGGCAAAACGCCACCGCACGCTGCATGGGCGCAGTATCATCTTCGCCACCTTGCAACCCGGATTTGCTCAATGCTTTCCAGCAGCCAACAATTTTGGCCGCATCATCTATCCTGAGTTGTTTCTGCTCATCTGCCAGCATGCGTTGTAAGCGTTGGCTCACATGGGCCTCATCTATGGCCAGCACAATCACCTTGTAATCCACCAGCAGTTTTTTGCTGACTGCCTCGGAAAAGCCGAGCACATACCATTCCTCACCGTACAGTGCCGGATCATCCATGGAACACAAGGTGAAATCGCCTTGCTCCGCCTTGCTCTTGGACACATCGCCGTAAATACGCGGCGTAGCAGTCATATACAGTCGCTTCCTGCCTTCTACATTGGCATCATGGTGTATACGCACGAACTGGCTTTCGTCTTCTCCTTCAAAGACAGCACCCGTAGTCCGGTGTGCCTCGTCGCAAATCATCAGATCAAAGGCGGGCATCCCGTGGTGTTTTTGTGCACGGTGGATCACATCGATGGAGTGATAGGTAGAGAACACAACGCTGATATGCGCTTCATCGTGTAGCGCGGCCATGTTCGTTGCCAGCTTGTCCGCTGCGGTAGTAGTTGGAAAGGAGAGTTCGTGAGCATAAGTTTCCACACGGTCGTCACTCTGCTTGCGTTGCTTGCCTACATGAACATCCGAACAGACAGCAAAACTGTATAGCGGCGTCTCGCTCTCCTGCGTCCACTCGGTCAGGGCTTGAGACAATAGTGCCAGGCTGGGCACCATGAACAGGACCCGCTTGCCCGGTCCGGCAATGGTATGATCTTCCGCAATTCTCAAGCTGGTGAAGGTTTTGCCGGCGCCGCAGGCCATAATCATCTTGCCGCGGTCTGCCGTGGCGAGTCCGGCGCGGACCCGTTCCAGGGCAGCTTGCTGATGCGCACGGATGGCTTTACGCGCCTTCAAAACTGGTGCCTGCTCAACCGCTCTGTCCAGTCGGTAGCGTGCCCAGTCGATCTGACTGTTTTCCAGTTCCTCCAGGTCAATCAGGGTCACCGGTATCTGCTGCGAATGCAGCGCATTGCGAGCCGGCTGGCTCCAGTTATCGGTTGAGGCCACGATCAATCTCGCCGTGAAGGGTGCTTGTCCGGATGCTGTAAAAAAGCTGTCGATATCCGTTTTCTGTATGCTGTGTTCCAACGCGTAAAACTTGCACTGAATGGCATGGTATTCGTTATTGCCGCGTGTTTTGGCAACCAGATCAATGCCCTCGTCTCGGGCATCCGTAGTGTACGCCTGCCCCTCGCCTTGCGCCCACTCGGCATAAGGCCAAACCGTGCTGTACTGATTTTGGAATCGCGGCTCATGACGTAAATACTGCATGGTCAGTTCTTCAAAATACGTGCCTTTCTCTCGTTGCGATTGGGCAGCCGTGCGAAATCCGGACAAGACTTCCTGTAATTCAGACATGTTCATACCTCGTTGATGCGTACCTCTTTCTGTATGTCCAAAAGACACACGTCGACAACGGGAACCGGGACTTCAAGCATATCGTAGGCTTTAACCCGAATTTCTCATAACCAAGTCGAAAATGATGTTTTTCACGGGATGCGTGGGGTACGGGGCATGGCATGTCGCGTCGCGAGTTCGAAAAGGCTTCGGAGGGCGGGCATGCGTGTGTGTTCCACGCCTTTTTGCGGGCGGTTCAGCGTGCTTTTGCCGGCCAGCGGCTCGCAGTCCGAACGCGCACACTCCACACGCCCCATGGCCGTGGACAGGGCCCGGTCCCGCCGCAGCTCACCGTGATCGTTCATATCTTCGTAGCCCAGCGCGAGACCAAAAATCCGCTGCCCCAGCAACGCCACTAGCGGATGCGCCACCTTGGACGGGTCCCGGTGGTCCGTGAAACATGCCGAGGCGCGCTCGAATAACCGGACCTGCTCGGCCAGCATCATCAGCAGTGCCGAGCCCCCGTTGGAACTCAGCTCGCCTCCACTGCAGTCCACCTCCATCCGCGCCGGACGGACCCCTTTCGCCATCCGACGCACCAACCGGTCCGCGCCGCGCTTGGGCTGGCTCTTCATCCCGTGCCCTCCTCCATCCGACCCCTTCGGCCAGCGTGGCCGCATATCCAGGACGCCCCTTCCAGAACACCAACCGGAACATGAACAGCACGACCACCAGCGTGTTCAGCACGCGCCGCCGCCGCTGCCAGAGCCGGACCAAAGCATCCTCCGGGGCCAAGACGGCTGCCGGCGACCTGCAGGACCCCAATCGATCTCGACCCTTCGGCGTGAACCAGCCCAGATGACTGCACAGGCTGGACGCCAACTCATGGCGGCTCAGTGCCGGAAACCGTGCCACCGTCTTCTGAAGGTCCGCCATCCAACGGCGGGGCAGCCGCGTGCCACCCAAGGTGGTCGACTTCAAGTTCTCGATTCGGAAATCCATCACGTTTGCACCAGAGGCCATCTAACCAAGCGTAGATTGCCATAACCCATGCCAAAACGTAAGTGTTTTTTGAAGAACCCCAAAAAAATCGAAGATGTTCCCGTATATCAACCTGCTACACGACATCCTCAAAGACCGGGATCCCTTTCCGTTCATCCGCATGCCATCGCAGCCACCGGGGGCGAAACCTCCCGACAGTCGGGGAGCGTTCGGGCCTCGTCAAGACCAGAACCCAAGGGCGTGCGATAGGGGCGTCCGCCGCATGCTCACCCGCATGGCTCATCAGCCAGTCGACAACAGCATCTTGCACGAGATGCGCCGCTTTGCACGCCGACCATGGCGGCCCGCAAAACGGGCCCAGGCGCATGCACAAGTCCGCACCGCTTCCGCCAGCATCGCACCCAGCACCGAACGCGTCCCGCTTCCGTCCGACCCGAACGCACCCCGCTACCATCCCCTTCCCCCGGCAAAGCCCAACCAACTTCGTGGTGTCAACAACTTACACGCACATACATCGCACCCAAGCCATCCATTATGAGAAATAAGGGCTAAGTCCTTCAAGTCATTCGGAGAGAGACTAAAAAATGAACGAAGTGATGAGGAATACGGTTCGATCATTGATGAGATCGTTTCGGCTGTGGGCGGTGTCAAGTCTTATGGCTTAAGGTCGGGAAGGCGTGTGTATGTGGGATACAACGATGAGCGGAAGGTCAGGGACAGGAAAGCCAAATCCCAACATAGAACCCAAAAACGGCAATTATCGGATCATAAGGTTGGATAATGATTTTCCTCTGAGCTACAGAAACAGAATAGTCTGTGGAGACAGTTTGGAAGTGTTGAGGAATCTTCCAGACCATTGTGTGGACATCATGCTTACGTCCCCACCCTACAACTTCGGATTGGAGTATCACGAAACCGACGATGCAAATGATTGGGACGAATATTTCAACCAGTTGTTTGCAATCTTCAAGGAAACCATAAGGGTATTGAAGCATGGTGGGAGAATGGTAGTAAATGTCCAACCTCTCTTCTCCGACTACATACCCACCCATCACATCGTATCGAAGGCGTTGATGGATATGGGGATGCTTTGGAAGGGGGAAATTCTATGGGAGAAGAACAACTACAACTGCAAGTACACGGCATGGGGTAGTTGGAAGAGTCCTAGTAGTCCCTATCTGAAATACACTTGGGAATTTCTCGAAGTGTTCTGCAAGGGCTCGTTGCAGCACACTGGCAACAAAGAAAACATCGACATAAATGATGAGGAGTTCAAGAAGTGGGTGTACGCCAAGTGGTCTATCGCTCCCGAAAGGAAAATGAAGGAATACGGACATCCAACGATGTTTCCCGAAGCATTGGTGGAACGGGTATTGAAATTGTTCAGTTACCGGAACGATGTGGTTTTGGATGTGTTCAATGGTGCTGGAACAACAACTTATGTCGCTAAGATCCTAGGTAGAAGATATCTGGGAATTGATATATCTAGTGATTATTGCAGAATGGCTGAAAAGTAGAGTTAATGGAATTCTTGATCTGTCATGACAGTACCTACATTGGACGATTTGTGGACAAAGTACAACGACACAATGATTTCGAGCATGGAGGAGGAGATACAGACTACCGACAGGGCTAGTGATGACGTTCAAAGATCTTTGAAAGGAGATTTGGTTAGTCCATCGCAAGTGGATTGATACTGCGGGTGTGGCATGATCTTGGGGGGAACGAACACGATATCGAATTAATATGAAACGTAAATATATAGTTGAGCATGCAATCTTCTACAAAATTTCTACGTCTGTCTTCTCAACACCTAAAATGCTCTGACGCGAGTACGACCTCCCACGTTTTCCGATATCAGCCGTGAGAGGTGATAACATCGGCATCGTAACTGTCTTGCAACCGTTACAGATTACAGATAATTGACATATCTCCTTCATCAATTTCACCGGATTCAAATGCAGAATGCATTAACGTCCCATTTAAAACAAGTTCCATGAGTATTCGATTGGCGGGAGCTCGTTGCACCATAAACATTCAACCGGGACATTTGGTCGGATTCTAGAAACAACAATGACAAAACTGAGCGAACGATTCCGCGGGTTCCTGCCTGTGATTGTCGATATTGAAACCGGTGGCGTGGACCCAGAAAAGCACGCGATGCTTGAACTTGCGATAGTTCTACTTAATTGGGAAGCAGGCTATTTGTCGCCTGGTACAGTTCATTTTTGGGCCGTTCAGCCACATGAGACTCTTGAATTGGACTCCTCATCGTTGGGAATTAACCGTATTGACCCATTCGATCCTAACCGTAAAGCAATCGAGGAAAGTGAAGTCCTTAGATCGTGTTTCAGAATTGTCCGTAAAGCCACAAAAAACAACGATTGTTCTCGCGCAATTCTGACTGCACACAACGCCCATTTCGATCGGTCTTTTCTTACCGTCGCATCAAGGAGACATGAAATCAAACGAGACCCATTCCACCTATTTAGCGTACTCGACACTGTTGCACTCGGAGCCTTAGCTTATGGCCATACCGTACTTGAAGAAGTATGTAACCGTGCGGGTATTGCTTTCGATAAAGAAAACGCACACAGTGCTCGTTATGATGCCGAAGTCACCGCTAAACTTTTTTGCGTAATTGTTAACGAAGCAAACTACCTTTATTCAGAAAAAGATTGAGAAGATTGCTCAGAAGCCTCTCGTACGAGAGGCTCTAATTCCCCATTCTTATGCATTTCGGTGATGATGTCGCAGCCACCGATTAGCTCGCCTGATACGTATAGTTGTGGAAACGTAGGCCAGTTAGCAATCTTCGGCAACGTCTGCCGAATGTCAGGATTACTGAGCACGTCAACGTACGCAAATTTTTGACCACAAGCCATTAGGCACTGTACAGTGCTAGCAGAAAAGCCGCACTGTGGCATCTGTGGAGATCCCTTCATGTAAAGCAGGATAGGGCTACTGCTGATTTGTTCTCGAATCGTGGTTTCGATAGCTTGGCTCAAGTAACTCTCCAGGATAGAACGTTTCGCTCTTCAAGGCTACATTCTAAACACTTATGGTTTGATTCAAAAGATCAAGTATCGCTCAATACAAACACCGTCTCCCAGTCTGCTTATAATCAAGCCAACAAACAAATTAACTGCATATATGAGAGCAGTATACGGTTCTTAACGTCTGTCGGATTGTGTTTTCAGTGAAGTGCCTTCATCAAGTCATGCACATCACCTCTTCGATAGAAATATTAATCATCACAACATGGCAAATTTCAAGTGAGATGCACGTAACGAGCAAGACGAGACGCTCTTTTGTTGAGGCAATAGATGTGAATTCCACTACCACTGAGTTCGGAATACCAAATCGTAGTCCCCGCCTTGCTGATCCAGCGCGATTATCCAGCGTTTTTGACACTTTAAGCAACGGCTAATTTCGCACAGTTACTCGCGTTCCACGTTCCGTCCTTGGCCCGCTCAATCTCTTCCATATGCTTGTCTGCGGTACCCTCGTCTTCTGTAGCCTAACCGCCGAACGAGCATTATCAGCGTACGCGCAAGTCGTCAAAGCCCGCACAAAACTCCTAGAAATAGCCACTCACCCCCAACGGCATTACCTTTTACATACGGGAAGCAGAAATAGCTGGGACTTTAGGACTGTTTCAAAAAGCTATATGCTAGGGTGAACGAGATTGGCAAACAGAAGATCCACCCCTGTAATGAAATAAATACGAGGTATGACCACAAAGGATACTTAGGCGAATTAATCTTCTAATAAGAAGAAGCATGATATAAATACTCACCTCGCGATTACCTCGCTAAAGCAAGCTTGTAGGTATGCTTATGATCTCTGTAATGCCAACGTACAACCGCCTTCCAGTCGCCTTTGTGCGAGGCGAAGGTGCGTATCTTTACGACGACCAAGGCAAAAAGTACCTTGACGGTTTAGCGGGTATCGCTGTTTGCGTTTTGGGCCATGCGCACCCCAAAGTAGCTCAAGCAATAGCTAACCAGGCTGAAACCCTGATTCACACGTCAAATCTTTATGAGATTCCACTCCAAACAAAGCTTGCGGAACGCCTCTGTAACCTTTCTGGTATGGATAACGCCTTTTTCGGGAATTCAGGAGCAGAAGCAAACGAAGCTGCTTTGAAACTTGCGCGAAAATACGGTCACCAAAAGGGTATCCAGATACCTGAAGTCGTAGTAATGGAAGGTAGCTTTCATGGCCGAACCATAGCAACTCTCTCTGCTACCGGGAATCGAAAGGTACAAGCAGGATTCGAGCCACTACTGTCCGGGTTCGTGCGCGCGCCCTACAACGACGTGGCGGCAATCGAAGCAATCGCACAGAATAATAATTCCGTATCGGCGATTTTGGTAGAACCGATTCTTGGCGACGGCGGAGTACGTATTCCTGACGACGACTATTTATTAAATCTTCGCAAGATTTGTAACGATAACGACTGGCTGATGATGATTGACGAAGTGCAAACCGGGAACGGTCGAACCGGGAAGCTGTTTGCGTATCAGCACACGGACATTCTTCCCGACGTTGTAATGGTCGCGTCGGGACTAGGTAACGGAATACCGATTGGGGCATGCTTGGCCCGTGACGCCGCTGCTCGAACTTTGACCGTTGGAACACATGCTTCAACCTTCGGCGGAAACCCACTCGCTTGCGCCGCAGCTATGGCAACACTCAACGAGCTGGAAAATGGCGTAATCGAGCAAGCAGCTCGAACCGGTCGTAGAATCGAAGCAAAGCTCAGCGACGCGCTACTGAGATTAAACCACGTTCTCGACGTACGCAACAAAGGCATGATGATTGCGGTTGAACTTAACAAACCCTGTACCGATTTGACTGCCAAAGCAATGGACCGAGGATTGTTGCTCAACGTCGTAGCGGATTCGATTGTTCGTCTGCTCCCACCACTCAATATTAGTGACGAGGAAGCCGACGCAATGACGGACATTGTGATTGATCTGATTTCAAATCGATGACACTTATGAAATGCTCCCTTAACCTAGGCGCATGTCACCCTGCCGAATCAACAACAAATCCTTGATCAAACAACCCACTCTTCCGCCGGTCCCGCAAACTTTTTGTCGTCGGAAATATAGGAACAACAATGGTGTCAATCAGCCAGTAATCTCGCCGAGCATCCCCACAAAATATGATCCATACTAAGTTAAGCAACCACAACAACGCGCTCGAAATAAAAAGACACGAGTTTTATGTACTCTTCCAACTATTTATTCTAACCAGCACAATTTAGTTTGCTGCCCTCAACAGTACAGTAGAGAAGAGTATGCCGCTAGAAAATGTGAGATTGCAAAACGTCTTGTTAGAAATAATACTCCCATTCTGGCATAATCAGTCTTAATTACTGCCTCGGGAGATTACGCTCAGGCTATTTTCGTATATTTTGACCTCCATGCTTTTTATTCTAGCCGACATGCTTTTCATTCTAGCCAATAGTGCAGCAGCAATTGCAATCCAAACGGAATTCATTAATGTCAACGGTACTCAAAGGGTAAAGGCGTAGGTAACCAATGGGAATTATATACATGAGTAGACAAATGCCTTAACTTTCCGGCCCTTTCTGTCTATCTTTATTCCATAATTAATCAGGAATAGGGAGACAGGGATCATGGCAAAGGCACCGGGGAAAAATCACCGCAAGGGTTTGACCCTCCCCAAAATCATCGAAATGTTCCCCAACGACAAGGCCGCCGAGAAGTGGTTTGCGGAGGTCCGGTGGCCGAATGGGGTAACCTGCGCTCACTGCGGTTTCGACAACGTGCAAACGGGCGCCAAGCATCCGACGATGCCCTACCACTGCCGTTCCTGCCGGAAGTATTTCAGCGTCCGCACCGGAACCGTTATGACCGATTCCAAGATCGGCTTTCAGAAGTGGGCGATAGCCATCTTCCTGATGAATACCAGCCTGAAAGGTGTTTCCAGCATGAAGATGCACCGGGACGTGGGGCTGACGCAGAAATCCGCTTGGTATATGGCGCACCGCATCCGTCAGACGTGGGAGAAGGGAACCGGTCTGAACGGGAACGTCGTTGAAGTGGACGAGGCGTATTTCGGCGGCAAGGAAGCCAACAAACACAAGGACAAGAAGCTGAACGCCGGGCGCGGCAACGTAGGAAAAACCGCCGTAGCTGGCGCCAAGGACCGCAAGACCGGTCAGATCGCCGCCGAGGTGGTCCCCGATACCACGGCCGACACCTTGCAGGGAGTCGCCAGCAAGCACGTCAAGAAGGGCGGAACGCTCTACAGCGACGATGCCGTAGCCTACCGAGAACTTCGACCACGTGGCCAAGCACGAAAGCGTCAGGCATTCCATCGGCGAATACGTTCGCAAGCAAGCGCACGTGAACGGCATGGAATCCTTCTGGAGCATGATGAAGCGAGGGTTTCACGGCACCTATCACAGAATGTCTCCCAAGCATCTGCAACGCTACGTCAGTGAGTTCGCCGGACGCCACAACATCCGGGATCGGGATACCATCGACCAGATGATCGCCACCGCCGCCGGACTGGTTGGGAAACGGCTCCAATACCGGGAGCTGATCGGCTGATGGCAAAGCCGAATTGGAAAAACCAGACTATTTGGACGGGCGACAATCTCGAAATCATGCGAGGCATGAACGGCGAATCCGTGGACCTCATTTACCTCGATCCGCCCTTCAACTCCAAAGCCAATTACGCGGCTCCTGCAATCGCAGCAAAGGTGCCCGATCCCAAGAGGAATTACTCGTCCGGCTCACGGACAAAGGATGGCTGAAACGGAAGAAGGAGGCAGCATGAACGAGGGGCAGCAGAAGCCCGACAAGCGGACTGTAGGGCGTCCTGTAGAGCGCAAGATGCCTGAGCCTATTCCAGACACCCCGGAAAACATCGCCCGTATCCTGATGAGTACGGAGCCGCCAGAATGGACGTATCAGGACGAGGAATCAGACAACCAAGATGAAGAATAAAACGAGAGGAAGCCTGTTAGCCGCAGGCTCCCCCTCTAAACACCACCGCCTAACCCTTTGGAGAGAAATCACGATGGCGCAGTTCGATAAGGAAATACAGAGGCTTGCAAGCGTTTCTGAACAGCCCCAGCAATGACATGATAGCGACCGAAGCGGCCGCCAGAAAGCTGGAGCAGTTGATGCGTTTAGACGGGTGGGAGCCCGGCGGCCTTTCGGAGCGTATTGATGCGATCGAAACCCAACTCAATCTCCTTAAAGAGGCACTCAGTTCTCTCTCTCGACGTGTCACCGCTATCGAAAACCCCGGGAAGGGTCCGATGGGTTTCGGCAAGCCCGAGTAACCGGTCCTTTTCCTTCAACCGCTCGATTACCTCTCGCCAGCCCGATTTCAATTTTCCACCGTCCATTGCTCTAGCATTTGTCTACTCATGTATATAATCCCCTAACCAATGGCCTCTATATCACGAACTAATGAGGATACAAAGATTCTTAACACCGATCTAAATCAACCTTCAAGTAGCAAAATTTCTGAATCGGACAAGCTTCCCGATCCAAGTATCGCTGCTACGGTGCCGGGACAGTTACGCGTTATAAAACGAGAAGGCGGAGTAGTTGAATTCGATCCGGACAAAATTTTCCTAGCAATCATGCGGGCGTTTCTCGCCGTTAAGGGGCACGCAGCGGGGGGGTCTACTAGCATCCGCGCGCGCGTAAGTAACGTAACTGACGCAGTCGTACGACGCTTTCAAGAACGCCTGCCTTCTGGCGGTACTGTCTCGATTGAAGAAATACAAGACCTTGTCGAGCTGGCGTTGATGAGGGAGGAAGAACAGCAAGTCGCGCGCGCGTACGTTCTTTACCGTGAGGAACGTGCCAAGGCACGCGCGGAACGGGTGAAACGCAATCCACAGCTTGCGGAATCCGTTATTCGAGTTACTCGGTCCGATGGGACGATAGAACCACTAGACAGTCAGCGCATCCATTCTCTTATTCAAGAGGCGTGTACAGAACTCGAAGATGTCGACCATGAGCGTGTAGCTAAAGACGCAATGTCGACAATGTACGACGGTATTACAACCAGAAATATCAACGCCGCATTAATTACAGCTGCCCGAGCCCTAATTGAGGAAGAACCGAATTACACATATGTAGCCGCTCGACTGCTGCTGGAACAGCTACGTCAAGAATCTCTGTCTTTACTAGGTATCCGTACATTAGAAAACGATGGGCGGAGAATTACTCAGAAACAAATGTCATCCGTGTACGCCTCTGCGTTCTCGCCCTTCATTCATCATTGTATTGAATTAGAGCTGTTAGCACCGGAGTTGGCAAGTTTCGACCTTGAATGCCTCGGTGCAGCGTTGCAACCAAATCGCGACTTAAAGTTCACGTACCTGGGTTTACAAACACTTTATGACCGGTATTTCCTGCATTCTAACGATGTTCGAATTGAATTGCCGCAGTTTTTCTTCATGCGAGTTGCTATGGGTCTAGCTCTTCATGAAGACGACCGAGAAAAACGCGCTATCGAGTTTTACAACGTCCTCTCAAAGTTCGACTTCATGAGCTCTACACCGACTCTATTCAATTCCGGCACGCTCAGACCACAATTATCATCTTGCTACCTTACAACCGTACTTGACGACCTCGATAGTATTTACGGCGCCATCCGTGATAACGCGCTGCTGTCCAAATGGGCAGGTGGTTTAGGCAACGACTGGACCCAAGTTCGTGCACTGGGTTCCTATATCAAAGGCACTAACGGCAAATCGCAAGGAATTGTTCCGTTTCTGAAGGTCGTTAATGACACCGCTATAGCAGTCAACCAATGTTTCGACCCCGATACATTAATTTACACGACGGACGGTGTGAAATCTATTGACAATATCTCCACGAAAGATCTCGTTCTAGGTAAAGATGGAGAGTATCGACAAGTTTTAGACGTTTTGAGTTACACACAGAACGGTCCAATGACGGAAATGAATATTGAGCATTCCGTTCAACCGTTACGAGTGACGTCCGGGCATCCTCTCAAAGCCATTAGACGATCATCGCTTGGAAGTACTTTCAGCCAATCAACTCGCTGGCTCAGAAAAGGCAAGATAAAGGCTGAATGGATAGAGGCAGGAAAAATTAAAAACGGCGATTACATCGCACGGACCATTCCTGCCGAAATTGTCCCTGTTGAAGATTTTGACGAAAATGACGCTAGGTTCTACGGAATTTTGCTCAGCGACGGCGAATACTCCAACACAAAGGAAGAATGGAGTGTCTATGGTAATTCCAACAATAAACGTACAAAGTCATATTTGGAGTTTGTTGAAAAATATCTCGCACTACATGGGATTGACTATTGGGTAACCATGGAAGGCAGAAGGAATTACAAACGAATCCGTTGGACGGAAAGTGTTGAAGTGAAGCAGGAAGCTACCACAGGACGCCTCTATTATACTGGAGTCAGGCAGTGTCCTCGATTCACTCAAGAAGATCTTTACAACAACAAACGCGAGAAACGAATCGCTCACCGTTTCAGCCATTTGCCCGAAAAACAAACTCTAGCGTTGATTTATGGGTTGCTTGAAACAGACGGCACTATCGGCCAAAGCAAGCAAATTACTTTCACTAGCACGTCAGCATCTTTAGCCGAAGACGTTAGATATCAATTGTTACGGATAAAGATTCCAACGTCAATAGACAGGCGAATCCCAAAGGGTAGCCGTATCGGTCTTTCCAGCAAACGTATGGAGTACGTCATACATATTCCCGCAGTGCCTTTGTTTGCTAATAAATTAGGCACTCCCGTTTGTACAAAGCAAACTTGGCTTGAAGGCGAAAAATGTATTTATAGTCGAGTCCAAAGCGTCAACCGTATTAATTCTACTCAAAAAGTTGTTGATTTGAAGGTTGAAGGCATAAGTTCTTATAATACCACAAATTGCCTCGCACATAACGGTGGAAAACGGAAAGGAGCTGTATGTTCGTATTTGGAAACTTGGCATCTTGATATCGAAGAGTTTTTAGAGTTACGTAAGAACACCGGAGATGACCGACGGCGAACGCATGACATGAACACGGCAAGTTGGATACCCGATTTGTTTATGAAACGTGTTTCTGAAAATGAAGACTGGACATTATTCTCACCAAACGATGTTCCTGACTTGCACGACCTTTATGGACATGCATTCGAAAAACGCTATATCGAATACGAAGAACAGACGAGGACCGGGAAATTAACGCTATTCAAACGCGTCAAGGCCGCCGAGCTGTGGCGGAAGATGCTCTCAATGCTATTCGAGACCGGACACCCGTGGATTACGTTTAAGGACGCTTGCAATATTCGTTCACCACAACAGCACGTTGGCGTTGTGCATTCGTCGAATCTCTGCACAGAAATTACGCTGAATACGTCAAAAGACGAAATTGCCGTTTGCAATCTGGGCTCGATCAATCTCGTACAGCACTTAGATGCCGATGGCGAGCTAGATCATAAGAAACTGAAGAAAACGGTACGTACTGCCATTCGAATGCTCGACAACGTAATCGACATCAATTACTACGCAGTTCCGACGGCTCGTGCATCCAACATACGGCATAGGCCGGTTGGGTTGGGAGTCATGGGTTTTCAAGATGCTCTTTATGTAAAACGAATTCCGTATGGAACCGTTGAAGCCGTTGAATTTGCCGATGAGTCCATGGAAGCCGTGTCTTACTACGCCATTGAATCGTCTTCGCGTCTCGCGAAAGAACGGGGAAGCTACTCGACCTTTGAAGGCTCACTATGGAGTCAGGGAATTTTGCCCATTGATTCTTTAAAGCGTCTTCAAATCGAACGTGGTGAAAAGTATTTGGATGTCAACTGGACTTCGCACCTCGATTGGGATCAATTACGCCTAAAAGTTATGGAAAACGGCATGCGTAATTCTAATACGCTTGCAATTGCTCCTACCGCAACGATTGCAAACATAACTGGAGTCACACAGTCGATCGAACCCTCGTACCAGAATCTTTACGTTAAGTCGAACCTTTCCGGCGAATTTACCGTCGTCAATCCATTCCTGGTCCGTGATCTCAAGAAACTAAGGCTCTGGGACGCTCCCATGATTTCCGACCTCAAGTACTACAATGGCAGCGTTCGTCCGATTGATCGTATTCCAGCTGAATATAAGAAACTTTACGCAACGGCTTTCGAGGTAGAGCCGCGATGGTTGGTAGATTCAGCTGCGCGGCGACAGAAATGGATTGATCAATCACAGTCGCTAAATCTCTACATGGCGGAGGCAAAAGGTAGAAAGCTGGATGTTATGTACCGAATGGCATGGCAGCGCGGGTTAAAAACCACCTACTATCTGCGAGCTATGAGTGCTACTAATACCGAAAAATCCACCGTTGATAGAGATCGATCACTCAATGCAGTAAACCCGGTCCAACCTGCTCTAGTAGAACAGGGAGGTATAACCAAGACAACTAGGCAGAAAATGATCGACATACCAGATCCTATTGCAGAGTCGCCGGTGGCTTGCTCTATCGACGATCCGGACTGTGAATCTTGTCAATAAATCAAAATCGCTCAATCAGGAGGTTCAAAAATATGAGCATGCTTAACTGGGACAAATACCATCAGGATGATGACTCTAGCGAGCTAATGGAGGATATAGCTGCAACTAATAGTGCGACTACTCAGGTACCAGCTCAGGTACCAGCATCGGAAATGATGAAAGCGATACCACCGTCGATCGAACCCAGCCCCAATCCGCAATTTAAAAAAAATACTGCTGAGACAATTACCTCGCATTGGACAACTGATCAAGATGAGCTAGCTAGAAACCAACCACCCGCTATAGAAAACACACAACGGCACCAAACAGATTTAAGCCGGCCAGTTACTTCTGCAGAACCACCATCTACGCTCAAGGTACTCGAAAGTAGCGAACGAGTCACGGTAGATCACAAACGCATGATCAACTGCCGAGCGGACCTCAACCAGCTAGTCCCATTTAAGTACGACTGGGCATGGCAGAAATATCTTCAAGGTTGTGCCAATCATTGGATGCCACAGGAAATAAACATGTCCCCCGACATTGCTCTCTGGAAGTCGGAAAATGGCCTCACGGAGGACGAACGAAAAGTTATCAAGCGCAGCTTAGGATTCTTCTCGACGGCGGATTCGCTTGTGGCGAATAACCTAGTACTCGCTCTATATCGACTAATCACCAATCCAGAATGCCGACAGTATTTGCTTCGTCAAGCTTTTGAAGAAGCAATACACACACATGCGTACCAATATTGCATTGAATCATTAGGCATGGATGAAGGCGAGATTTTTAACATGTACCGCGAAGTACCTTCGGTAGAACAAAAAGCATCATGGGCCCTTAAATACACAAAGGAGTTGTCAGATCCGACCTTCACAACTGGTACACCCGAAACCGATCGAATGCTGCTGAAAAATTTGATCGCTTATTACTGCGTCATGGAAGGCATCTTTTTCTACTGCGGATTCACGCTTATCCTGTCGATGGGAATACGAAATAAAATGATAGGAACGTCTGAACAGTTCAAGTATATTCTTCGCGACGAGTCCATGCATCTTAACTTTGGCATCGACATGATCAATATGATCAAAATCGAGAATCCAGAGCTCTGGGATGAGTCCATGTGCGCACTGGCCACTCAAATGATCCTTGAAGGTGTAGACCTAGAAATTGAGTTCGCGAAAGATACGATGGAGCGCGGGATCTTTGGCATGAATGTAAACTCCATGATTAGATATCTGCAGTTCATTGCAAATCGCAGACTTGACCAAATTGGCTTATCAGCGAAATTTCCTGATGCTAGAAACCCCTTTCCATGGATGTCTGAGATTATGGACCTTGGAAAAGAGGAGAATTTTTTTGAACGCAAGGTAACTAACTACCAGAAGGGCACCGAATTGGACTGGAGCTGAAAACGCTAATGCTCGTTTGTGGATGAAGTGAATTTCGGCATCAGTAAAAGTACTTTGACAAACACTCTAAGGATTGATCTAGGATGCACTACAAAACACCTTCAGAGTATTTTTAGGATAGACAGTTTGCAACTTGGCTTGGTATAGAGATTACATTCCTAGCGAATACACACTTCAAGAAATTCGTCCTATGAAAGGATGCTTCCACATTTCTACAACGCAGACTCCCAAAATACACCATGGTTATCGAGCGAGTACCTTGCATCGTGGCGACAATAAGCGTACTAACAATCTGTTTCAATCCGTAATTTAAAGTGACTTGAGTAAATGGTCCACTCTATCCGCCCAATAGCAAACCCTACTGGCAGCCCAAGTACTGAACAACTGCAGATAGTCGTCTATCGTCATTCTTAATCGTGACCGCTAGCTTCGCATTAAATTTGTTCAACCCCACCCCTTTAATCGTCACCAACTACCGCTTGGTAATGTATATATCCCATTATGTCTATGTCGTCGTCCATTTAGAGGTGGAGCAGATTGGAAGTAGGATTATCGGGTATGAAGTGTTCCAGAATCGGCAAGAATCAAAAACAGAGTACGCTCCATCGTCCATCAGTGCTTACGATCTATAGCCTAAAGCGTCATATCCTTATATACGAAAATCATATCGTCTACCACAGGTATCTCCATCATGGGAATATCGATATTCCCTTATCCTCAGGAGGGGTCCCATAACCACAACGATATTGGCATATGTCTTCGCTAACTACGAAGCAGTAAAACGCTCTCAGCGCGAATGTACACTATTCCAAGAGGCAACGAAACTTTTCTCTTACGTTATTAGTACTTTTCCCGATGCAGTTTCAATAGTTGCCAGAATCAACCTGGTACTGATAAGGCCTAATTGTCAGTAATTTCCAGTGAGCAAATATCTGGATACTGGCAGTGTGTTCAAGAGATGTGTGAGCATTTCTTTGATTGAACTAAATTTCTTCACTCCAGTTTGATGACGTGCCCCAATTTATACAGCCCGGAAAATGACAAAAGTTCGCGAAAACCATGAACTGAAAACAACCGAAAGTCCTATTAAAACCAGCAGTTCACAACTCGCTGGAAATTACTGCCTAATTGTAGCCTCAAGCGCGTCACTCTCTGACTTCACTCATTCGGCAAGTTCTACAATAATCGGTAAGCTAGCGAGTTGGATTGCCAGTGACCACATGGAGCGTACTTTGAAAGAGTACTCGTGTTGATAATACTTAAACAAACCACTTCGTCGTTCTCGTGCGGTGACTAGCGTCAATCAATCCGATAATTGAGCCAGCAGATGTTCTTACGACTATTCAAAAGCAAAGCTAGCCTTGATCATAAAGATCCGGAACTTCGACGCAAAGCTCTGATTGCATTATCTGATGATCAACAGGAACAGTTCTTGCGTATCGCAAAGAACGACGAATCCCAAGAGAATCGATTGGCCGCTCTTGAACGTATACAGTCGCTTGATGTACTAGCTAACTTTCTTGATGATCCGAAATTGTCGAAACCTTCCTTAGAGTTGGTAAGCGCACGAGCTGGACCATCCCATGAGCTGAGTTCGGATTCTCGGGTTATACACTTTCGGTTAACCCAAACTAAAGACGCTACCGAAGTACTTGCCCAACTTGACAAACTCAAGAATCCAGAAACGACAGCTAGTTTGATACTTGATATCGTTGATCCAGAAGTCCGCATGCAGGTCACTCTCGGTATCAGAAATGCAGCCGTACTTGCTGAATACGAAAAATTATGCCGAGGAATTGACAAAGTACTTCATCGAGTCATTAAAGAACGCCTGTCAAAATGTAAGTCTTTGCAATCCGAACGTGAAAAGAAGATCACGCGGACAAAGGATCTTATAGCGTCTGCTGAGCAGACTAGTCCTAATGATCCCCACTACGACGTTCGACGAGATGCATTAGAAACTCAATGGCAAGGCATACTCCATGAAATTTCGAATTTAGAAGAAAGTTTGAGTGAATTTGAAGTCTCTAGGTTCGATATCGCATCTCTAAAAAATCGATTCCCCAAACGTGTCGTCGTTGAGCCTCAACGCAAAACTACCGACTTCGATGCCATCCTCAAACGGTTACGTACTGAATCGGAAACCATTGAAGCAATCGAGGCACTAGAAAATGCATGGAAAGCAGCTGCAGATATTAGCGAGCCTTCCAGTGATCTAGCGAATCAGTTTTACAGTGAGTCGCTCGCAGCTTGGCAATCTCTAAAAGAAAAGAAACAAACACAAGAACAAGCATCGTACATCTCGACCTTGGTTGAACCGATCCCAGTCGAAATGCCAAACAACAGTATCGATCAGTGGCAAATCGTTTGGCAACGGGAAAAAGAAGCCAAGACTCGGATCAGGCAAATAGACGATTACCTTAATCGCCCTTTACCTAACAATCGACTGATCCCAGAGCATTATTTGCAAAAGCTTTTGGTTACGCGGGACGCTTGCGAGGAGGTACTAACCCTGTGTAAAAATCTCTTAAAACGATGTACAGACAGAGTTAACAGAGGGATTGCCAAAGTCGATACTGCAGTCGATGGGGGAGAGACTAAGAAATCTTTGGCCCGCGAGCGAGAAACTCGTACCGCTATTAGGATGCTGCCGATTGGACTGCAGCCTCGATATACGGCAAAACTAGCACCCGTTTCGCGACGCGTACATGAGTTAGGTGACTGGAAATCTTTTGCTGAGAACCCGAAGAGATCGCAGCTCTGCGAATCCATGGAGCATCTGATTGTTTCGCCTGAGCCTCCAGAACAGCAATACCAGAGAATTAGATTACTACGGTCACAGTGGATGGCTCTAGATGCCCCACGTAATGAAGCAGAACGCAATCTTCAAGCACGATTCGACAAGGCTGCTGAACAAGCGTTTGAAGTTTGCGCTAAATTTTTTGACGAACTGAAGAATCTTCGTAGACAAAATCTAGAGGCGCGTATTCGCCTATGCGATGACCTTGAGTCATTTATCAAACGAATTGACTGGAATCAACCTGATTGGAAATCAATTACTAATACACTGAACACCGCTAGATCTGCGTGGCGCCAATATCGTCCAATCGATTGGAGTAGGAGTAGATCCATTAGAGCACGATATGGTCGTCTTATCAATGAGATACAGGCCCATCTAGACGAAAACTGGGCAGAAAATACAGCTGCGAAAGAGCGTCTCATAGAACGAGCACAGTTGGTCATCACGACCGAGTCAATAAGCACCGACCAGCAGATCGAAGAAATCAAAAACCTACAGGCACAGTGGAAGGTCATAGGACCTACAAAACGGAAAGTCGATCAGAATCTCTGGGAAACATTCCACTCTGCCTGCAATGTCGCGTTCAAACAAAGAGCAACACAGAAACACGAAAGAAGGAACACACTCGATAGGAATACTGAAAACGCTGATCGTCTAGTTAACGAGCTTTCTGCAATGATCAACGATCCGTCCGTAACACTTGAGAATTTAAATATCTCGGCGATCAACCGTACACAAGAAAAAATTGATGCGATGGAACTCCCACAACGTGTACATCACAAGATTTCGCGTGACCTATCGGAATTGAAAACTCAATTGGCAAGTGTACGTGACTCGCTGAAATCCCGACGATTAGCAGGTGATTTAATCTTCGTGCTGGAACTAGACAACCAACTCTCTAAGTTCGAAGCGAATGGCAAAGCAGCTGACGAAGAGTGGATGACGACCGCCGAATCGTATTCTGATTGGTTCTCTATGCGAAGGCCAGAAGATACTCCAGATCAGGATTCCTTGCGTGAAATTGTCGTAAGGGCGGAAATCCTTGCAAATCTAGCATCACCGAAGGAAGATCAAAGTCTTCGCATGCAAATTCAAGTAAGTCAATTGGAGTCTGGATTACGAGGTGCGAAAATCAGTGATAGCATTGATAAACTGGTCCGTGCTTGGTGCAACCGTGCTTTGGGCAAGCAAAATCTCCGGACTCGTCTTGTCGCTGCCGTACAAGCACTGGTCTAATAGTTTAACCAGTTTTAATTTTCGGGTATAGATGCTTCAGTTTGGTGCGCGCGTCGTCGACGTTGAATTGCCAGTCGACCCCGGTCTGTTCGCGATTGCGCTCCTCGGCCCAGGCCGCCGTTTCCGACGTGACCAAAGCCCTGCTCTCGGTCCGGCGATCCAGGCACTGGCAGTGCAACGCACTGAACTCCAGTTCCGCAACGTTCAGCCAGCTCCCGTGTTTCGGCGTGTGCACCAAGTGGATGCGGTCGTTCAGCCGACTGGCTTCGGCCGCCGGGAACGCGGCGTAGAACGAGTCACCGCTGTGGGTGTTCAAGTGGTCGCACACTAGGGCGTGTTGACACTATTTTGTTGTATGATTCTGATCTGGATCATTCGACAAGAGGTCGTCATGCAACTTATGGAAGAGCAATTTAACGAGATACAGGACTTGTTCCCGAAGCCCCGGGGCAACGTTCGATGGGGTCATCGGCGGGTACTCAACGGTATTCTGTACATTCTGAAACACGGTTGCCCCTGGCGCAGCCTTCCTACGTGTTATGGGCGTGTTGGAACACGGTGTACGTGCAGATGAGGCACTGGGCGGAGCGTGGGGTGCTGGCTGCGGTGTTCGAGCGTTTGCGTGATCGGGGTCTGATCGCCTCGGACACCGAGATGGCGATGATGCTGGACAGCACCTCGGTGAAGGTACATGCGGATGGGACGGGTAGTCTCAAAAAAACGGTCCGCAAAGTATCGGCCGCTCGTGCGGACAATGGCATTCGGATTAGCGGAAAGGGATCCTGGTCTTTGAGGATGTCGTGTAACAGGTTGATATACGGAAACATATTCGGTTCCTTTGGGATTCTTCAAAAAAACACTTGCGTTTCAGCATGGGTTATGGCAATCTACGCTTAGTTAGTGTCTGCGGGAAAACCCCATTTTACGATGGGCTTAAGCCACGTGATGGTATCCGTCGCTCAGGGGATCCTGTTGATTTAGGAGATGTACGACGGGTCATCCGCCCATCGGAGATCCAAAAGTGCGAATGATGTTCTCCTGCTCGCTTTCGGGGCGTGCGGAGTCCGTCCCGAGGGGCGGGAAGGATGGAATATTGAGGATGGGGACGGCTAGGCCGCCAAACGATAGGGTGGTGCGTGCGTGCGATGGGACCGCCACGCCGCCCGTTGCTGCAGCAAGCGTCCGAGCCGGTGCAGGTTGGCTGCGAGGATCGAGATACCCACGGTGCGTTCAAAGCCTGCCCGGCCATGCGTGCGCACCCGGTCCAAGCCATGACTTTCCAACGCATGGATCGCCGATTCCACGCCCGGATGCCGCCGGCGTCGCGCCACGAACGATGCTTTACCTTCTCCCGAGCTCGGCTGGCCTCCGTGCCGCGCCCCTTCGCGGGCAACGCGACGTGCTCCAGCACCGCGGCCAGTTGCTGTTGGTTGGCGGGGCTGTGGAACCCCCGGTCGAAACTGCATCCGCGCAACTCCGGATACTGTGCCTGGCATGCTGCCACCAGCGGAACGGCCACGTCCACATCGCCGCCATGCCACTGCAAGTGCCAACCCAGGATGAACGGATGTTGATCTTCCAGCACCGTCAGGGGAACCCCCAGCTCTACCGGCCGGCCGGCCTTGCCCTTCATGATCCAGCGCGTATGCGGCTCGAACAGCGAGAACAGTTTCTCCTCGTGCGGGATCGTTTCCCCTTCCAGCACGCGACGGCGGATCTGATCCTGCAAACGCACCGAGCAGGCGTGAAACCAGCGCCATCGCGACAGCTGCGCCGGCGACACCGAGCCCTCCGGCAATCCTTCCAGCTTCCTCCAGCGTGTCGCCCAGACGCCCCGTCAGATCGCCGCACAGGGTCAACCACGCCGCCACCGCCTTCGGGCGGCGGCACCACAACCGCGCACGGCTCACCCGTTGATAGCCCTGCCGAACCTGGCTCCGCCAGTACTGCCCCTGCCGCCATCCCGACACCTCATGCGATCCGCAACAGACCGAAACCTCCGTCAGCACCACCCGCATCGCATCCCACAGCAGGTTCACGTCCGTCGGGTAATGCACGTCCGTCTCCACTACGAACGAGTCAACCCGACCGTCCAAGGCGGTGCCAGGCGGCTTTCCCGCCACCGCATGACCCTCGCGCACCAGCAGCGCATTCAACTCCTGTAGCAACGCCGGCGTCACCAGCGACACGTTGTCCTGCAAGGTGCGAACCGAGTACGTCCAGTCATCCAGAAACCCATGCTGCAGCATCTTCCGTATCACCTGGTGATGGTCCACCAACTCCCCCAGACGGTCGTAGTCGCAATCCAAACCTTGCTTGAGCACCGCCATCACCAGAACCCGCCAGAGCGTCATCCCCGGCCGACCGTTCTCCGGATCCCGATTCCCTGTCACATGACAACCCAGTAACGCTTCCAATTCCTCCCGACACGACACGTACAGATGCTGCAATCCCAACAGCAACGCCGGAATGTCATCCCGTGATTTCACATTGATCTTGATCTCACCGATCGGCGTCTCATCCAACCGCAAGGCGTGCTCGAAACGTCTCATGATCGCTGCTCTCCCAACGAAGATCCGTACAGAACCCCCCTGAAACCCCTAAAAAAGCCCATTTCAACGCCTCCAACGGCAATCTTCACCCGTAGCATTTTAGCTCAAAATACCCTCCCATGCCGCAATAATCAACACTTTGATACAATCGTCAGGGTTTTCGCACAGACACTAGTTAGATTATCTCTGGTGCAAACGTGATGGATTCCCGAATCGAGAACCTGAAGTCGACCACCTTTTGTGGCACGCGGCTGACCCGCCGTCAGATTGCGGACCTTCAGAAGACGGTGGCAATGTTTCCGGCACTGAGCCGCCATGAGCTGGCTGCCACCCTGTGCAGTCATCTGGGCTGGTTCACACCGAAGGGTCGGGATCGGCTGAGGTCCTGTCTGCGGATGCTGGAGCAGCTGGAGGCCGGCGGCATCGTGTCGCTGCCGCCGCGCCCGCCGAAGCGGCCGGGATCGAGAATGGGAACCGGAGGTCGGAGACCGCGGCATACGAGTCGCTCGGATCCGGGCTCCGCCATAGAGTGCGGGTTGAAGGAGCTGATGCCACTGGAACTGGAGGTTGTGGCGGAGGGGGAGGCCGTTGAGGAATGGAAGGAATTGGTGGATCGGCATCATGAGCTGGGTTACCGGCATCCGTTCGGCTGTTTCCTGCGCTACTGGCTGCGGGATCGTCGGGGTCGCAAGCTGGGCTGTCTGCTGTTTGAGGCGGGCACGACCCGGCTTCCCTGTCGTGACGTCTGGATTGGCTGGCGGGATCGGGATCGGGCGAAGCGTCTGAAGGGGGTGGTGAACAACTCCCGGTTCCTGATCTTCCCTTGGGTTCGGGTTCCGTATCTGGCCTCGAAGGCCCTGTCGATGGCGGTTCGGCGGCTGCCCGGGGACTGGAAGGAGCGGCACGGCCTGGAGCCGGTACTGGCGGAGACCTTTGTGGATCCGGCGAAGTACCGGGGGACCTGCTACCGTGCGGCCAACTGGCAGTGCATTGGCCGGACGAAGGGACGCAAGGCGAGTGCGGCGGAGGCAGGCAGGACGCCGAAGGACGTTTACCTGTATCCGCTGACGAAAGACTGGAAGCAGGTGCTGCTGACCGGCTCCCGTCGATCCGGACGTCGTTCCCGCAGGCCGCTGGTGGCGGTCTTGGCTCCGGAGGATGCTTTTGTCCGGCTCTGGATCGGCATCGTCGAGACGCTCGTGGGTGTCGCCAACCGGCACGACCGGCTCTGGCAGCGGCGGCGGCGCGTGCTGAACACGCTGGTGGTCGTGCTGTTCGTTTTCCGGCTGGTGTTCTCGAAGGGGCGTCCGGGATATGCGACCACGCTGGCCGAACTGTGGGGGCAGTGCCGGACGATGGGGATCGAACTGCCACAGCCAGCTCCGGTGTCGCCGTCCTCCATCTGCAGTGCCCGTGCCCGGCTGGACGAGCAGCTGTTCAAGACCTTACACCAGGAAATCCTCAAGGTGGTTTTCGACGCCGAGGCACGACCCCGGCACGCACGGAAAGTTCGTCCCGACACGGATCGGCGGTGGCAGGGGCATCGGGTGTTTGCGGTCGATGGAAGTTCCCTGAACCTGCCGCGCGGACGGGTGCATGAAGGCTGGCGGACGCCGCCGGTAGACGGTGCCCATTATCCGCAGGGTCTGGTGAGTTGCCTGTATCGGCTGCAGTCCCGACTACCGGTCGACTTCGACCTGCATGCGCATGGAAACGAACGCGCGGCGGCACTGGCCCACCTGAACGTGCTGTCGGCGAACGATGTGGTGGTCTATGACCGGGGGGGCTACTATGCCTATGAGATGCTGCACGCGCATGCGATCCGGGGACTGCACGCGGTGTTCCGGATGAAACGGAAAACCGGCATCGATGTCGACCGCTTCATCCACGGCCGCCGCTGGGATACGGTCATCGAGGTCGTTCCCCGCCACGGCACGCTGACCCGACTACGCCGAAGGAACCCCGGAGCCGCATTCGGCCCGCACCGCTTGCGGCTGGTGAAATATGCCATGGGCGATACCGTCTTCATCCTGGGCACGACCCTGCTGGACCGGGACCAGTATTCCATCGACCAGCTGTCGGATCTGTATCACGCGAGATGGGGCATCGAGGAACTGTACAAGGTATCCAAACGGCTGATGGAGGTTGAGGACTTTCATGGGCAAAGCGCGCGGGGCGTGAAACAGGAACTGTATGCATGCTTCACCCTGATTGCCATGACCCGGCTGTTCGCCAACCATGGCGAGGATCATGTGAACGGGGGGCTGCCGAACGACGGCAAGCCGCTGATGCAGACGAATTTCAAGCACGGACTTGCGGCGGTGGCAGCCAACATCGAGAGCCTGCTACTTCAGCAGGCATCCGCCCTCCGAGAAACCGTAGCTCGTATTGTCGGCGAGATCGTCCGGTTTCGGCAACGGCTTCGTCCGGGCAGGTCCTATGAGCGGCGATCCCGAAAACCGGTTGGAAAGTGGCAGCGAAGCAGGGGAGCACCGGTACCGACAACTCGCTAACGGAATAAAAAATCAGCGGATAACCAAGGCCCAAGACCGAATCCTTAACCGAATGGCAAAATCCACTAAACGAATGCCATTGATCGTGTGGAGGGCTGACCACCAAGGTGCATCTGCTGGCGTTGGACGATCGTCGGGCGTGGAGTTTCTCCCTGTCTGCCGGGCATCGGCACGGGTTGTGTATAAATTTATCTGCAAAAACGAAAAACGGGCTGTAACGATAGACGAATGGTTAGAATCTGATGTTTTATCGGGAATGTGGAGCTGCCTGGACGCGGAATCGCGTCCAGGCACGAATCATTCATGACACAATTTATGAGAAAGGAGCAAGAAATGATTCGGGAAGATTATACGCACAATACCACGAAGCAGTCGGCATGCGATCATCTGGCGGACGATGAGGAGTTTGTGAGGCGGCTGGTGCAAGAGACGCTCAACGAGGTGCTGGAGAGTGAGATGACGGAGTTTCTGGGAGCGGGCAAGAGCGAGCGGACGCAGACGCGGCTGGTCTACCGTTCCGGATACTACCGGCGCGATCTGACGATGAAGGTGGGCGAGATCGAACTGAGAGTTCCGCAGGAACGCAAGCGGCCAGTTCCAGCACGCGGGGTGTTCGAGAGTGCTATCAGCATTCGGAGAAGGCACTGGTAGCGGTGCTGTCGGAGATGTATGTGCAGGGGGGCTCGACGCGTCGGGTGAGCTGACTGGCGGAGGATCTGTGCGGTCACGAGTTTTCGCCGGCGACGATCTCGGCCATAGTGTCGAAGCTGGACGCGTCCCTGAAGGCGTTTGCGGAACGCGAGCTGGAGGAGTCGTATCCGTATGTGTTGCTGGATGCCCGGTATGAGAAGGTGCGTGAGGAGGGCTCGGTGCGTTCCCGGGCAGTGCAGATTGCCATCGGGATTGACGGCGAGGGTCGGCGTCAGGTGCTGGCGGCGGAAGTGGCGAACCGGGAAAGCGAGGGGTCGTGGACGGAATTTCTGTCGCATCTGAAGGAACGTGGCCTGCGGGGAGTCGAGTATGTGGTCTCGGACAGTCATGAGGGATGGAAGCATGCGATCTCGAAAGTGTTGCCGACCGCGTTGTGGTAACGGTGCTGCGTCCATTTTCTACGCAATGCCAGGGACAAACTGTCCCGGAGTGCTGATCCCGCGTGTCTGGAGGGTTTGAAACGGTTGTGGGGCTGTGAGCATGTCGGGGAGGCTCGTGAGGCACTGGGTGCCTGGGTAGCCCGTTGGGGCGATGAGAAAGGGTTGGGCAGGCTAGTGGAATGGGTCGAGGATCATGTCGAGGAGACGCTGACGGTGTATCGGCTGCCCAAGGAACATCGCCTGCGGATGAAGTCCACGAACATGCTGGAGCGGTACAACGAGGAGCTCCGACGGCGAACGCGTGTCGTCAGGATCTTCCCTAACGCGGAGTCCTGTCTGCGTCTGATCCTGGCACTTGCGGCGGAGACCCATGAGCGGTGGCTGACGGGGCAGCGTTATCTATATGGCCGGATCGGCGTGGTTCGCGCCCCCGAACCGGAATCCGAGACATGGCAGGAGGCGGCATGAAACGCCCGAAAATTTGGCGCCGAGCGGAGACCCGGCCATATGGGCGGGTCTCCGCTCCCACTGGAAATTGCAGAAAATTCTTGACACAACTCCACGAGCTGCTTGCTCATCTCGTCCATGCACACCACCGGATGCCGCAGGTCGTACGACTGCCGGTATACCTTGGGCACCCGCCCCATGCCAGCCACGAAATGGTGGCTTGGCTCCTGCGGAATGCACCACATGTCCCGCCACCACGGTTTTCACGCGTTTTCTTAACGCCTTCCGCACGGTCTCTTCGCAAATCTGATTCGACCACTTCAAGCCGCACCAGCTCTTCCGCCAGCATCTTCACGGTCCACCGAACGCGGCCTTCCGGCGGAGCCGAACAGGCCACCTGAACCAGACACGCCTCCTTCTCCCCGTCCAGCTTCTTCGGCACCGGAGGCAACAGCCGAGGCCTGCGCTCCAGAGCCATCATCGGACCCTCCTGATCCCAGAACCCCTTCCAGTCCACTATTATAAACACGTATTGTTAGAATTGGTAGCCTACTAGTGCTGCCGCCTGATTCTATAATCTCGTATCTGGAGTGCAGATACGACATGACTCTCGTCGAGTTGCACGGCAGTCTTTGCTAATGGCGGCATGATCGCGTATTACGCGTTCGCAGTGCTGTACGAACTGTGAACTTAAGTGTTCATCGGGCGTTAACCAGCGTGTCCCTTACTCTCTTGGCCACAGTCACCAACGGTTTATTCATAGCGAAGACCTTGCTGTAACGAAATGTTACCCGAATCCCATCCTGTTTTTATCCGTGCGACGCCGCAAGGTGGCGGCCGAATTCAGCGGCGGTGCGAAGCGCATGGCATGCGCTCTATCGTGGGGATGGCGAAGAACCCCCGCCTGCACCGGAAGGCGGAGGCGTGGCTCGAACGTGCGGCGCGGAATGACCCAACTGGGAACCTCTATTTATTGCCGTCTCGACGAATCATGCCCGATATAAGTGTATGATGTTTAATGATATAAGGATTGTTTACTTCCGTTTGCTGCGAGTAATATAGAGGTGCCCACTTAGTTAGTGTCTGTGCGAAAACCCTGATGATTGTATCAAAGTGCTGATTATTGTGGCATGGGAGGGTATTTTGAGCTAAAATGCTACGGATGAAGATTGCCGTTGGAGGCGTTGAAATGGGCTTTTTTAGGGGTTTCAGGGGTGTTCTGTGCGGATCTTCGTTGGGAGAGCAGCGATCATGAGACGTTTCGAGCATGCCTTGCGGTTGGATGAGACGCCGATCGGTGAGATCAAGATTAATGTGAAATCACGGGATGACATTCCGGCGTTGCTGTTGGGATTGCAGCATCTGTACGTGTCGTGTCGGGAGGAATTGGAAGGGTTACTGGGTTGCCATGTGACCGCGGATCGGGATCCGGAGAACGGGAGGCCGGGGATGACGCTGTGGCGGGTTCTGGTGATGGCGGTGCTCAAGCAGGGTTTGAATTGCGACTACGACCGTCTGGGGGAGTTGGTGAACCATCACCAGGTGGTACGGAAGATGCTGCAGCATGGGTTTCTGGATGACTGGACGTACTCGGTTCGCACCTTGCAGGACAACGTGTCGCTGGTGACGCCGGCGTTGCTACAGGAATTGAATGCGCTGCTGGTACGGGAGGGTCATGCGGTGGCGGGAAAGTTCCCTGGCACCGCCTTGGACGGTCGGGTTGACTCGTTCGTAGTGGAGACGGACGTGCATTACCCGACGGACGTGAACCTGCTGTGGGATGCGATGCGGGTGCTGCTGACGGAGGTTTCGGTCTGTTGCGGATCGCATGAGGTGTCGGGATGGCGGCAGGGGCAGCAATTCCCCGTATAGTTTCATTTTGGGCTTGATGTCGGTCTTTTCATGTTTCGGTACGGGGAACCGACGTTTTCAGACGGTTTGCATGGCATGTCGTCGTGCGTTGGAACGGGTTCCGGGCATCGATATGCAGGTCTCTTGACCGTCAGGGCGGCATGGGGTCTCGGGACGACGACGCGTCTCCCGATCCCTTCTTCATCGAGCAGCTGGAGAGGCGGTCGGCCGGCAGGACGTATCGTAGGCGAGGTACGCGGTGTAGATCCCGAGGGCGTGGCCGTACAGTTCCTGCCAGTTGCGGAAGGCTACCGCACAGAAACTGCTGCGCAGACGTTCCCACGTTGCGGTTCGGGTATAGCACTTGGCGAAGATTTGCTTCATGACGGGGCAGGCCATTTCCAGCAGCTGGTCGATCAGGAACGCCAGCAGCATCAGCGCAGCGAAAGTATCCGACAGGTGCTGGGTTCCGTGTCCGAAGTTGTGTTCCAGGTACTGGACGTTCTTCAGCGTGTTGAAGGTCTCGTTCTCGATCTTCCAGCGACTGCGAGCCGCGCGAGCCAGTTCGCTGGCGTTATGCGGATTGAGCGGCAGATCGGTGACCCAGGTGAACGCCCGCCGCGCATCCTCGCCGGAGCCACGCCGCTCCGAACTCTGCAGCACCTGGACCTTCAGGTCGGGGTTCGCAGCATTCAGTTCCACCTCCGGCACCACGCGCAGCTGGCGATCCCGCTCCTGCCCTTCGGGCGAGGGATCTGCAAACCAGGGCGCATCGGAACGATCCAGCTGAGCCTGCAGATGCGGATGGTCGCCCGCCCGAGCCACCAGCAGAAAGCGCAGTCCATGCTCCTGCAGCAGCCGGATCTGGGGACCCTGCGAGAACAGCCCATCGGCAATCACGATCAGCTTCATGCGCCGATAAAGCGAAGCCAGGATCGGAACTAGCCGGGCCCAGGCACCCCGCTCGCAGTCGTTCTTCGTCGAGCCATCCCCGTTGCAAACCGCTTCTATCGCCATCGGCAGCACCTGCCGCTGATCCGGATGCACCATCACCGCACACAACTGCTGATGGGAGTACGTGGTCGAACCGTTGCGGTGCCGGGCCCGCAGACAGCACGGACCGTGAACCCGCTGGGAGGAAAAGGTGCCGGTACCATCCACGGCTACCAGATAATGACCGCGCCACGCCGACATCCGCTGCAGTACCTTGCCGCGCTGGGCGCGTTGCAGAACCTGCTGAAACGCCCGCCGATACCGCACCGGCGAGATCGGATCCAGGCGACGGCGCAGGGTCGTGTCGCAGGGAACCTGCGCCAGACCGTACAGACGATGCAGATTCATCTCCACCACCGAGTGCCGGTGCCTCGTTAAATCAAACTGCAGCAGCGAAGCGTGCTTCTCCAGAAACACCGCCAGACCCGACATCAGACAGTCGCCGGTGGAAAACTTCCGCCCGCAAACCTTCTCAACGACCCCCTCAAATACTTCACGAACCACCCGCAGCAATCCGGGCTTGCTCACATCCTTGCGCAACTTCAATGCACCCATCCTTGGATACCTCGTTTGTCTGGTAACTCTATATTAACCTATCATCCACCCTCAAACGATAAGCCTACGCTCTTATTATTGCGAAAGCCAATGCGCAAAGCCCATACCTATAGCGGGGTTGGGGCTATACGGGGAATTGCTGCGGCAGGGGCAGTACTGGCGGAGCCAGGTTCGGCAGGGCTATCAACGGGTGAGCCGTGCGCGGTTGTGGTGCCGACGCCCGAAGGCGGTGGCGGCGTGGTTGACCCTGTGCGGCGATCTGACGGGGCGTCTGGGCGACACGCTGGAGGAGCTGGAAGGATTGCCGGAGGGCTCGGTGTCGCCGGCGCAGCTGTCGCGATGGCGCTGGTTTCACGCCTGCTCGGTGCGTTTGCAGGATCAGATCCGCCGTCGCGTGCTGGAAGGGGAAACGATCCCGCACGAGGAGAAACTGTTCTCGCTGTTCGAGCCGCATACGCGCTGGATCGTGAAGGGCAAGGCCGGCCGGCCGGTGGAGCTGGGGGTTCCCCTGACGGTGCTGGAAGATCAACATCAGTTTATCCTGGGTTGGCACTTGCAGTGGCAGGGCGGCGATGTGGACGTGGGGGTTCCGCTGGTGGCGGCATGCCAGGCACAGTATCCGGAGTTGCGCGGATGCAGTTTCGACCGGGGGTTCCACAGCCCCGCCAACCAACAGCAACTGGCCGCGGTGCTGGAGCACGTCGCGTTGCCCGCGAAGGGGCGAGGCACGGAGGCCAGCCGAGCTCGGGAAGGTAAAGCATCGTTCGTGGCGCGACGCCGGCGGCATCCGGGCGTGGAATCGGCGATCCATGCGTTGGAAAGTCATGGCTTGGACCGGGTGCGCACGCATGGCCGGGCAGGCTTCGAACGCACCGTGGGTATCTCAATCCTCGCAGCCAACCTGCACCGACTCGGACGCTTGCTGCAGCAACGGACGGCGCGGCGGGTCCCATCGCACGCACGCACCACCCTATCGTTTGGCGGCCTAGCCGTCCCCATCCTCAATATCCATCCTTCCCGCCCCTCGGGACGGACCCCGCACGCCCCGAAAGCGAGCAGGAGAACATCATCCGCACTTTTGGAGCCCCGATGGGCCGATTACCCGTCGTACATCTCCTAAATCAACATGATCCCCTGAGCGACGGATACCATCACGTGGCTTAAACCCATCGTAAAATGGGGTTTTCCCGCAGACACTAGTTAGTACCTTAATGTTCCTCTCTTGGCAAATATAGGTCATCCCAGTCGTCAGAGAACAGTGCGACACCTATACAGTTTTACCATGGATCTTCTATGAGTTCGGAAGAACCTGCAATCACGAATTGGTACTTGGTATGACAGAGATTGTGGATGGATCCACATCACAAATTTCAAGAATCCTAATTATGCGTTGCACCTGCCTGAGAGGACTTCCGTATTTTTTTACGAAAAAATCAGAAACTTTATATGTCCTTCGTACTATTTTACCGCTGCTATTTCGTGGTTTTGTATTTATTAGAAACGCGCCGTGGTTTGTTTCAATCGGACATTGCCGAACCGTTAGTTTGCGCGTATCAGCAAGCCATTCAACTATGCGCACTTGAAATTCCCACCATTTTTTTATGTCTTTAATAGATCCATCAGGAAATTCGATACCAACCGGTAAGCCTTCTCCAGCATTGAACGTACTCAAAGGAATACGCTTACTTGATTTACCAGCATCCTGCTTGGGTTCGTTTATCTTAGGGAGAGGCTTCGTCTCACTGCCATTTTCACCAATCAAGGACAGATCCGGTATGATTGGGACCTCTGGCTGAAAGTTCCTTGAAAAATTCCCTCGCCAAAGCCAGAGCATTCGCATCACTACATTTTGCTGAATATTCGAAACTTGGAAACTCAGTAATTGCTTTTGATCCAATGGCACTGGTTTATGTGTTTCATACACTTCCCAAACGTCGCCGTTGGTAACAACGAAATACTCAATCCCCTCGCTGATGCAGTAGCTAATGGACTGATGTACACCCTGACTCACTGGTCTATCAAGGCTTTTCGCCTCAACAATAAGAACTGGAGCCTCTTCTTTTCTCACCATCGCGTAATCCGCTCGTCCTTCTTTAGTTGAATACTCCACCACAACTTGGTTCGGGTCTGAAAGATCCCAACCCAGTTTAGTTAACAAAGGATCGATAAGCACATACCGAGTCAGTGTCTCATTCTTTTGCAGAAGTACCCTATGCTGTTGAATACGTTGCGCAAGCGTATCTCGTAAACTTTTTAATTCATCAAGCCACATAGTTCTTTCCTTGTCCTAATCATTTTAATGTTCACGATAGAAGCATTAAACAATATGCTTTTGTATTTACAATATCTTGCTAGTGTCCTGTCCCGGAAATAAATAGGCTAATGCGTTCAACTTTGGCAAGGATCGACTCGGCCGGCGCGGTCCAGGCGAACGGACTGCAGTATTTATTATAGTCCTCGACAAACGCGTTGATCTTTTTTCGCAGTTGCGGGACCGAAGAGAATGACCCGCGACGGATGGCTTGTTGGGTGATGATGCCGAACCACCGCTCCACCTGATTCAACCACGAGGCGTAGGTCGGCGTGTAGTGGACATGGTAGCGGGGACGTCTCGCTAACCACGCCTTGACGGTGGCATGTTTGTACGTTGCATAGTTATCCACGACCAGGTGGATGTCCAGGTCCTCGGGGACATCCTTGTCGATGTGGCGGAGGAAGGCCAGATAGTCCTGATGCCGGTGGCGGCGTTTGCATGGGCACAGACCTTGCCGGTGACGATGTCGAGTGCCGCAAACAGGGTCGTCGTGCCGTGGCGCACATAGTCATGGGTCATTCCTTGCGCGTAGCCCAAGCCCATGGGCAGCATCGGTTGGGTGCGGTCCAGTGCTTGTATCTGCGTCTTTTCGTCTACACACAGCACCACGGCCTTGTCCGGCGGATTGAGGTACAAGCCGACGATGTCGCGGACCTCTTCTCGACAAAGCACGGGTCGTTGGACAGCTTGAACGTGCGTTGCCGATGCGGTTGCACGCCGAACAGGTCGAACCACCGTTGGACGGTGCTTTTCGACACGCCAGTTTGCGCCGCCATGGCCCGCACGCTCCAGTGCGTGCGGTGCGCGGGAAACGGACTGCAAGGCCGTGTTCATGACCTCGGCCACCCGATCGTGTCATCGTGCGTTCGCGGGCGACCCGGACGCTGCTCATCGTGCAGTCCTTCGATCCCGTACTGCGCGTAGCGTTTGCGCCACTTCATCACCGTGTTCTTGTTCAGTTGCAACCGTTCGGCGATGGCGGTGCTTGGCTCCCCGTCCGCGGCAACCGAGCACGATCTGGGCGCGTTCGTTGTACCAACCGATGGGGTAAGGTGCGGGAGCAGGCCAAACTGCGCAAGTCGGCACGCTGTTGTTCATCCAGGACGATCGGGGTCGCGGGGCGGAGCATGATGTTCTCCTTGGGTAGCTGCCATACCATATTAATATACTATCTACTTGTAGGACAGTACACTAGAACAGGCGCGTGGATTGCAGTCGCTATAGACTATCGCTGAGACAGCTGGGAACCTCTATTTACCTACGTTGTCCTACCTCGATAACTTTTTACTAATAAGTTGAATGAAGAGGTAGCCCCGTGAACCTGTTTGGACTTCCAGACCATTTGCGTCGCCTGTCGGCGACGGTCAGGAGGTGTCCAGCTACGGACACGCAACAGTGCCTGTTCGGTTCGGTGATCTACGGCGCACACACGTGGGGCCGAGCGCGGCGGCGGGGGGTGATGGTGAAGGCCGAGCAACCGCTCTGGGGATCCCATCCGTGCTTCGTGGTGACCCACCTGACGCGGACCGACCGGCTATCTCTACGACCCCGGATGTACTGTACACACGGGGACATGGAGAACCGCCTCAAGGACCGGCAGTTGGATCTCTTTGCCGATCGTGCATCCTGTCACCGTTGCTGGTCCCACCCGTTCCGGCCTGCCGATTACACATAAGTACAGCTTGACTTCTTATAGTGGCTACTGCTGACCAGCTTGGCGATTGGCCGCACTCACTCGCTTGGGACGCGATCCCCCGGAACTGCCCGCCGGGAGACGATGCTCACCGACATCAAACTCACCGTGTTGCAAGACTTGGCCTTGATGCACCAGTCCGATGCCTACCGGCGACTCATCCACCTCACCCAGGAGCAAGGTCCCGACTACGTCTATAAACTTGCAGCGACCCGATAAATGAAATCAAGCGAGAGATGTGTGTGATCGGCAGATTCCGGCAGCTGCTGTCGGGTTTGGCCTATACCTTGCTTGATCGAGGGGTTGCGCCGCTTGGCACTTGGGTACTCGCCACGGTCAGCCCGAATCGTATCCGCCTGACCTTGCTGCGGACCAGAGCAGTAGTGCTGCGCCATACTCGCCGTATCTGGCTCCTGCTAAGCAGTGCTTGCCCGCACCAAGAGTGGTTCCACACGGTCGCCGCTTCGCCTGGACACCTCCCCTGACCGTCGTCGCCGAGTGCTGCCCCGGCACATTGACCAACAACAGGAGTAAGGGGTAGGTGTGTCCAAAATCGGTTGTGTATAAATTTGTCTGCAAAAACGAAAAACGGGCTGTAACGACAGACGAATGGTTAGAATCTGATGTTTCATCGGGAATGTGGAGATGCCTGGACGCAATCCCGCATCCAGGCGCGAATCATTCATGACACAATTTATTGAAAAGGAGCAAGAAATGATTCGGAAAGATTATACGCACAATGCCACGAAGAAGTCGGCATGCCATCATCTGGCGGACGATGAGGAGTTTGTGAGGCGGCTGGTGCAAGAGACGCTCAACGAGGTGCTGGAGAGTGAGATGACGGAGTTTCTGGGAGCGGGCAAGAGCGAGCGGACGAAGACGCGTCAGGGCTACCGTTCTGGATACTACCGGCGCGATCTGACGATGAAGGTGGGCGCGATCGAGCTGAGGGTTCCGCAGGAACGCAGCGGCCAGTTCAGCACGCGGGTGTTCGAGCGCTATCAGCGTTCGGAGAAGGCACTGGTGGCCGTGCTGTCGGAGATGTATGTGCAGGGGGTCTCGACGCGTCGGGTGAGCCGACTGGCGGAAGATCTGTGCGATCACGAGTTTTCACCGGCGACGATCTCGGCCATGGTGTCGAAGCTGGACGCGTCGCTGAAGGCGTTTGCGGAACGTCGGCTGGAGGAGGCGTATCCGTATGTGCTGCTGGATGCCCGGTATGAGAAGGTGAGAGAGAAGGGCTCGGTGCGTTCCCGGGCGGTGCAGATTGCCCTCGGGATTGACGGCGAGGGTCGGCGTCAGGTGTTGGCGGCGGAGGTGGCGAACCGGGAAAGCGAGGTGTCGTGGACGGAATTCCTCTCGCATCTGAAGGAACGTGGCCTGCGGGGAGTCGAGTATGTGGTCTCGGACAGTCATGAGGGATTAAAGCATGCGATCTCGAAAGTGCTGCCGACCGCGCTGTGGCAACGGTGCTGCGTCCATTTTCTGCGCAATGCCAGGGACAAGCTGTCCCGGAGTGCTGATCCCGCGTGTCTGGAGGGTTTGAAACGGTTGTGGGGCTGTGAGCATGTCGGGGAGGCTCGTGAGGCACTGGGTGCCTGGGTAGCCCGTTGGGGCGATGAGAAAGGGTTGGGCAGGCTAGTGGAATGGGTCGAGGATCATGTCGAGGAGACGCTGACGGTGTATCGGCTGCCCAGGGAACATCATCGCCTGCGGATGAAGTCCACGAACATGCTGGAGCGGTACAACGAGGAGCTCCGTCGGCGCACGCGTGTCGTCCGGATCTTCCCGAACGCGGAGTCCTGTCTGCGTCTGATCTTGGCACTTGCGGCGGAGACCCATGAGCGGTGGCTGACGGGGCAGCGTTATCTATATGGCCGGATCGGCGTGGTTCGCGCATCCGAACCGGAATCCGAGACATGGCAGGAGGCGGCATGAAACGCCCGAAAATTTCGCGCCGAGCGGAGACCCGCCCATATGGGCGGGTCTCCGCTCCCACCAGAAATTGCAGAAGATTCTTGACACAACTCCAAAATCCACAAAACCGTACCTGAACCACAGATCATGAGCGAAACGCGGACATGGGAACCCGGTTACCGCTCCAAACCGAAAAACAGACCCATCTCCGCACTGATCATGCAATATTGAGGCTAGCTGGTGCCGGCTGATCGCCGAATTTCATCGATTCCGGTGCTTCTATCCGGTTTGAACCGACAATACGTTTTACCACACCATAGCTAGGAATCAAATGATGACAATAGGCAGGATAAGCAGAAAAGCGACCTACTGTGTGATTCGATCGCTAAGTAGCCCGTGCAGCACCCGCGTCGTCAATTTGTAACTTAAAGGGAGGAAGGGCCGCAAGCAACTGTTCTCCATAATACTTAGTCCGAATTCGTTGATCAAATATAGTAATCCTTCCCGTATCGTGCTCATTACGGATCAATCGTCCACATGCTTGAAGTAATCGTGACTGAACTTGAGGTATGGAAATCTGAGAAAAACCCGCACCTTTATGTCCTATCTGCCGTTCAAGAAAATCAGACCGAGATTTTAGTATTGGATCCGAAGGTTCCGTAAAAGGTAAACGCACAATAATTACATGACGGCAATAGTCACCCGGTAAATCAATTCCTTCATAAAAACTATGTACACCCAAAATATAACTAGACTCGTCACGATCAATTTTCGCTCGATGTTTCCGTATTAGCAGTTCGTTACCGAAACTGTCTTGGACTAAACATTGATCCAGTATTCTTTTCGGCATGGTATCCTTAATCACACGAAGCATGTTCCATGAGCTAAACAGAACTAAAGCACTCTTTTCAATCGCTAAGCAATCAGGCAACTTCTCAGCAAGCTCTTTCTCGTACACGTGCCCCATCGAGGGATTGCTACGCATCTGAGGTATGTGAAGCACAGCTTGATTTTGATAATCGAACGGACTTGGTATTCGAAGCGAATGAGTCTCCCGCGGCAATCCAGTCTGATTCAGGAAATAGTCGAACGCCGTTTTGCTTGTATTGGTACAAAGAACTGCGGAAGTACATACAACCCCGCCACACTCCCTCCAAAATGAGTTTTCTAATCTATCACCCACCTCAAACGGTGAGCACGTCAACTCCCAATCTTCCAGTTCTGCGTTTTCTATATACAACACCCATCTGGCTATACAATCATTTAGATTAGGTCGGGAATACCGCAGTGCTCCGCCGACTACGTCATCCGTGAATTCGATCTGACCACCCAAGCGGCTGAGAACTTGCACGTAGTTGTTTTCTTGTTGTCCTTGGGCACCAATGCCCGTTTTAGCTTCTCCGTACCGACTCTGTAATTCAGATTCGATCTCACTGAGTGTTTTAAGCTGTGCGGAGAAGTAATCAGCCAACGATTGACAAGCCTTGGATAGCTCCACGGGAACTTCTCCCAAAGGAAGTAAACACCTACGAGTCCCTTGATACTGATCTTTATATTCCAATACCACAAGACGGTTCACTAACTCGCTCAATAGTGGTTCAATTTCTAGAGATTTTCTTGCGTATTGGTCACATAGATACTGCATTTGCTTTCGAAACGGCAGCTCACTTAGCAAATCGTCAGTTTGTTTATGCCAATCACGCACCTCTCCAATACTGAAGCTGTACGTATGAGCTTTTACAGTCCATTCTGCAAAGTGGTGTGCTTCATCTAAAACGAAAATACACTGGTCAAGATCTGGTAATAATCTATTTTCGAGACGGATACTTAAAGAGAGAAGAGCGTAGTTGATAACAATAACATCTACTTCATCAAAATCGTTTCGAGCTCGATAATAAGGACAAACATGGTACAAGTCGCAGTTGTGTCGCAAACAACCACGCCGGTCCATCGTAATAGACTTTCTCACGTCGGTGGTAATACCCTGTGCTAGCGTATCAAAGTCACCGTCCCAAGTACCTCGCTCAAATTGCCGATATAATCTCCTCAGAATCTTGCTTCCATCTGAGTTATCTTTATTGATCAAATGTCGTTGATTCTTCATTCTCTGGCATTTCGTCTGAAGCAGCATCGGACACATGTACCTGCTTCGTCCTTTGACTAGCTGATATCTAAAATCCAAAGTACTGTTGGCCCTTAAGTCGGGCAAATCTTGCTCGACAATCTGGCTTTGCAAAGCTATCGTTTGAGTTACAACGACAACAGTTTTTTGCGTTGCCTGAGCTATTGGAATGGTAGCGGCTAGATAAGCAATCGTCTTGCCGGTTCCAGTCCCGGCTTCAACTACCCCGATTTTGCGTTCGGAATTTGCGAGCAGCGTTTCGAAGATGAAATCCATCATTAACTGCTGGCCCTCACGCGCTTGAAATCCACGCCGTTTTAACCACGCCATGTACGCACGCTCAATCTTTTCATGGATCTTTTCGTCTCTCATCACCTTGGCACCACCTAGATTAAATTACCATCTCCCGATATCAGTCCCTTATCCCTCACTTGCACGGATAGCTAATAGGGTAAATTAAAGGTACTTCTATAAAATCCGATTTTTGGCGGGCAGCTTCCGCCGCCGGGATTTTCTTGGCCGGTTCATCCTGTGCATTACGTATTTTTCGGAGTAGAGTGGGTAGTTTGCCCCCGATTTTCGGGCACAATACGATCACAGCCTTCGGCCGGTGGAAGCCACAATCGACTTCAGGAACGTGAACCGGCGCATGTTGTAGCATAGGTTGCACAGTCCGATCCGGGTGGCAGTGCGTTGTCGCCCGATGCACCGCGTCCGCTTCATCTCGTTGACCATGCTGCCAACATCTGTTCGACCACCGCGCACACGGACCTTGGAGCGCAGGCAGTTGACTGGCTTCTGATGCGCCGTCAGGGGGCGGTTGCGGTTGCCCTTGTGGTGGATGCGGCTGCGATTGGCCACGTATTTTCAGCACTTCCTCCAGAGCCTGCGAGCGGTAGGTACTGTCGGCCCACACCCGGCCATCGTCCTGATCCGGCTGCAGCACCTTGGGCAGAAGCTGGCTATCGTGGGTCGATGCCGCCGTGGTCTCGTAGTTGCGCACCAGCTGGTGCCGGCGATCCACCGTCACGTGGTTCTTATAGCCCAAGGGGTTCACCCCGTGCTTCTTCGTCCATGCCGCATCCATGTCCTTCTGCGCCAGTTTGCAGGGGGTCTCTTTCCATGCTTCAGGAACCCTCGCCTTATTTCAGGGTCGCGTGCTCTGCGCGGGTGTTGTGCGCTGCCGCGGAACCTCCACCATCGTTGAGTCGATGATCTGACCACCCGCCATCGCCTATCCTGCCTCCCGCAGCAGCGGACGGAACGCTTCCCAGTCCACCACCTCGCACAACTTCCGAAGAGCGTCAAACTCCCGAAGTGCAACATCCTGGCACTCCCGTTCCAACAGATGCGATCCGTTCATCAAAGTCCTCCGAAGGGATTCAGCCAGTACGACCTGGCCAAAGCCTGTATGTCCCACATAACATACACTCGATCAACGAATAAATAGTGTCTGTGGGAAACCACCATTTTACGACGGGTTTAAGCCACGTGATGGTATCCGCCGCTCAGGGGATCACGCCGATTGGGGATACTTACGGCGGATAATCCAGCTCCCAGGGTTCAGCAAGTACAGAGGATGTTCTACGGCTCGCTTTCGGGGCGTACGGGGTCTGTCCCGAGGGTCAGACATGACAGATATTGGGTATTGGGGGGGGGGGAGACGCGGCTAGGCCGCTAGACGATAGGGTGGTGCGTGCGTGCGCGAGCCAATGAGGATGCCTTTGATAACGGAGTCATTGTCCTGACCGTGGACGATTTCGAGACTGGGCTCGTAGTGCCTTGTCTAGAAACGGGGTTGTGTATAAATTTGTCTGCAAAAACGAAAAACGGGCTGTAACGACAGCCGAATAGTTAGAATCTGTTGTTTGATCGGGAATGTGGAGATGCCTGAACGCACAAGAGGCGTCCAGGCACGAATCATTCATTACACAACTTATGAGCAAGGAGCAAAAAATGATTCGAGAAGGTTATACACACAATGCCACGAAGCAGTCGGCATGCCATCATCTCTGGCGGACGATGAGGACTTTGTGAGGCGGCTGGTGCAGGAGACGCTCAACGAGGTGCTGGAGAGTGAGATGACGGAGTTTCTGGGAGCGGGTAAGAGCGAGCCGGACGCAGACGCGTCAGGGCTACCGTTCCGTGATACTACCGGCGGGATCTGACGATGAAGGTGGGCGAGATCGAACTGAGGGTTCCGCAGGAACGCAGCAGTCCGTTCAGCACGCCGGTGTTCGAGCACTATCGGCGTTCGGAGAAGGCACTGGTGGTAACGCCTGTCGGAGATGTATGTGCATGGGGTTTCGACGCGTCGGGTGAGTCGGCTAACGGAGAGTCTATGCGGTCATGAGTTTTCGCCGGCGACGATCTCGAGCATGGTATCGAAGCTGGACGTGTCGCTGCAGGCGTTTGCGGAACGTCGGCTGGAGGAGGCGTATCCGTACGTGGTTGCTGGATGCCCGATATGAGAAGGTGCGAGAGGGGGGGGGCTCGGTGCGCTCCCGGGCGGTGCAGATTGCCCTCGGGATTGACGGCGAGGGTCGGTGCTAGGTGCTGGCGGCGGAAGTGGCGAACCGGGAAAGCAAGGGGTCATGGACGGCCTTTCTGTCGCGTCTGAAAGCAACGCGGCTTGCGGGGAGTCAAGTATGTGGTCTCGGACCGTCATGAGGGGTTGCAGCATGCGATCTCGAAAGTGTTGCCGACCGTGCTGTGGCAACGGTGCTGCGTGCATTTTCTGCGCAATGCCAAGGACAGGCTGTCACGGAGTGCTGATCCCGCGTGTCTGGCGGGTCTGAAACGGTTGTGGGGCTGTGAGCATGTCGGGGAGGATCGTGGGGGGGGGGGCTGGGTGCTTGGGTAGCCCGTTGGAGCGGTGAGAAAGGGTTGGGCAGGCTGGTGGAATGGATCGAGGATCATGTCGAGGAGACGCTGACGGTGTATCGCCTGCCTAGGGAACATCGCCCCCGCGGATGAAGTCCACGAACATACTGGAGCGATACAACGAGGAGCTCCGTCGGCGAACGCGTGTCGTGAGGATCTTCCCTAACGCGGCGTCCTGTCTGCGTCTGATCTTGGCACTTGCGGCGGAGACCCATGAGCGGTGGCTGACGGGGCAGCGTTATCTATATGGCCGGATCGGCGTGGTTCGCGCACCCGAACCGGAATCCGAGGCATGGCAGGAGGCGGCATGAAACGCCCAAAAATCTCGCGCCGAGTGGAGACCCGCCCATATGGGCAATGGCATTCGGATTAGCGGAAAGGGATCCTGGTCTTTGAGGATGTCGTGTAACCGGTTGATATACGGAAAGATATTCGGTTCTGTTGGGATTCTTCAAAAAACACTTACGTTTCAGCATGGGTTATGGCAATCTACGCTTAGTTAGTGTCTGCGGGAAAACCCCATTTTACGACGGGTTTAAGTCACTTGATGGTATCCGTCGCTCAGGGGGTCATGTTGATTTAGGAAATGTACGACGGGTCATCCGTCCATCGGGGCTCCGAAAGTGCGGATGATGTTCTCCTGCTCGCTTTCGGGGCGTGCGGCGTCCGTCCCGAGGGGCGGGAAGGATGGATATTGAGGATGGGAACGGCTAGGCCGCTAGACGATAGGGTGGTGCGTGCGTGCGATGGTGCCGCCGTGCCGCCCGTTGCTGCAGCAACCGTCCGAGCCGATGCAGGTTGGGTTGTGTATAAATTTATCTGCAAAAACGAAAAACGAGCTGTAACGACAGACGGATGGTTAGAATCTGATGTTTTATCGGGAATGTGGAGATGCCTGGACGCGGAACCGCGTCCAGGCACGAATCATTCATTACACAATTTATGACAAAGGAGCAAAAAATGATTCGGGAAGATTATACGCACAATGACACGAAGAAGTCGGCATGTCATCATCTGGCGGACGATGAGGACTTTGTGAGGCGGCTGGTGCAAGAGACGCTCAACGAGGTGCTGGAGAGTGAGATGACGGAGTTTCTGGGAGCGGGCAAGAGCGAGCGGACGAAGACGCGTCAGGGCTACCGTTCTGGCTACTACCGGCGCGATCTGACGATGAAGGTGGGCGAGATCGAGCTGAGGGTTCCGCAGGAACGCAGCGGCCAGTTCAGCACGCGGGTGTTCGAGCGCTATCAGCGTTCGGAGAAGGCCCTGGTGGCGGTGCTGTCGGAGATGTATGTGCAGGGGGTCTCGACGCGTCGGGTGAGCCGACTGGCGGAGGGTCTGTGCGGTCCACGAGTTTTCGCCGGCGACGATCTCGGCCATGGTGTCGAAGCTGGACACGTCCCTGAAGGCGTTTGCGAAACGTCGGCTGGAGGAGGCGTATCCGTATGTGTTGCTGGATGCCCGGTATGAGAAGGTGCGTGAGGAGGGCTCGGTGCGTTCCCGGGCAGTGCAGATTGCCATCGGGATTGACGGCGAGGGTCGGCGTCAGGTGCTGGCGGTGGAAGTGGCGAACCGGGAAAGCGAGGGGTCGTGGACGGAATTCCTGTCGCATCTGAAGGAACGTGGCCTGCGGGGAGTCGAGTATGTGGTCTCGGACAGTCATGAGGGATTGAAGCATGCGATCTCGAAAGTGTTGCCGACCGCGTTGTGGCAACGGTGCTGCGTCCATTTTCTGCGCAATGCCAGGGACAAGCTGTCCCGGAGTGCTGATCCCGCGTGTCTGGAGGGTTTGAAACGGTTGTGGGGCCGTGAGCATGTCGGGGAGGCTCGTGAGGCACTGGGTGCCTGGGTAGCCCGTTGGGGCGATGAGAAAGGGTTTGGCAGGCTAGTGGAATGGGTCGAGGATCATGTCGAGGAGACGCTGACGGTGTATCGGCTGCCCAGGGAACATCGCCTGCGGATGAAGTCCACGAACATGCTGGAGCGGTACAACGAGGAGCTCCGCCGGCGAACGCGTGTCGTCAGGATCTTTCCGAACGCGGAGTCCTGTCTGCGTCTGATCTTGGCACTTGCGGCGGAGACCCATGAGCGGTGGCTGACGGGGCAGCGTTATCTATATGACCGGATCGGCGTGGTTCGCGCACCCGAACCGGAATCCGAGACATGGCAGGAGGCGGCATGAAACACCCAAAAATTTCGCGCCGAGTGGAGACCCGCCCATATGGGCGGGTCTCCACTCCCACTGGAAATTGCAGAAAATTCTTGACACAACTGCAGGTTGGCGGCGAGGATCGAGATACCCACGGTGCGTTCGAAGCCTGCCCGGCCATGTGTGCGCACCCGGTCCAAGCCATGGCTTTCCAACGCATGGATCGCCGATTCCACGCCGGGATGCTGTCGGCGTCGCGCCACGAATGATGCTTCACTTTCCCGGGCTCGGCTGGCCTCCGTGCCTCGCCCCTTCGCGGGCAACGCGACGTGCTCCAGCATCGCGGCCAGTTGCTGTTGGTTGGCGGGGCTGTGGAACCCCCGGTCGAAACTGCAGCCGCGCAATTCCGGATACTGCGCCTGGCACGCCGCCACCAGCGGAACGGCCATGTCCACGTCGCCGCCCTGCCACTGCAAGTGCCAACCCAGGATGAACTGATGCTGATCTTCCAGCACCGTCAGGGGAACCCCCAACTCCACCGGCTTGCCGGCCTTGCCCTTCATGATCCAGCGCGTATGCGGCTCGAACAGCGAGAACAACTTCTCCTCGTGCGGGATCGTCTCCCCCTCCAGCACGCGACGGCGGATCTGATCCTGCAAACGCACCAGGCGTGAAACCAGCGCCATCGCGACGTGAAACCAGCGCCATCGCGACAGCTGCGCCGACGACACCGAGCCCTCCGGCAATCCTGCCAAGGCCTCCAGCGTGACGCCCAGTCGCCCCGTCAGATCGCCGCACAGGGTCAACCACGCCGCCACCGCCTTCGGGCGTTGACGCCACAACCGTGCGCAGCTCACCCGTTGATAGCCCTGCCGAACCTGGCTCCGCCAGTACCGCCCCTGCCGCCATCCCGACACCCCATGCGATCCGCAACAGACCGAAACCTCCGTCAGCAACACCCGCATCGCATCCCACAGCAGGTTCACATCCGTCGAGTAATGCACGTCCGTCTCCACTACGAACGAGTCAACCCGACCGTCCAAGGCGGCGCCAGGGAACTTTCCCGCCACCGCATGACCCTCCCGAACCAGCAGCGCATTCAACTCCTGTAGCAACGCCGGCGTCACCAGCGACACGTTGTCCTGCAACGTGCGAACCGAGTACGTCCAGTCATCCAGAAACCCATGCTGCAGCATCTTCCGTACCACCTGGTGATGGTTCACCAACTCCCCCAGACGGTCGTAGTCGCAATCCAAACCCTGCTTGAGAACCGCCATCACCAGAACCCGCCAGAGCGTCATCCCCGGCCGGCCGTTCTCCGGATCCCGATCCGCGGTCACATGGCAACCCAGTAACGCTTCCAATTCCTCCCGACACGACACGTACAGATGCTGCAATCCCAACAACAACGCCGGAATGTCGTCCCGTGACTTCACGTTGATCTTGATCTCACCGATCGGCACCTCGTCCAACCGCAAGGCATGCTCGAAACGTCTCATGATCGCCGACCTCCCGACGAAGATTCGCACCGAACCCCCCTGAAACCCCTAAAAAAGCCCATTTCAACGCCTCCAACGGCAATCTTCACCCGTAGCATTTTAGCTCAAAATACCCTCCCATGCCACAATAATCAGCACTTTGATACAATCATCAGGGTTTTCGCACAGACACTAGTTAGATTATCTCTGGTGCAAACGTGATGGATTCCCGAATCGAGAACCTGAAGTCGACCACCTTTTGTGGCACGCGGCTGACCCGCCGTCAGATTGCGGACCTTCAGAAGACGGTGAAAATGTTTCCGGCACTGAGCCGCCATGAGCTGGCTGCCACCCTGTGCACTCATCTGGGCTGGTTCACGCCGAAGGGTCGGGATCGACTGGGGTCCTGTCTGCGGATGCTGGAGCAGCTGGAGTCCGGCGGCATCGTGTCGCTGCCGGCGAAGCGACCGGGATCGAGAACGGGAACCGGGGGTCGGAGACCGCGGCATACGAGTCGCTCGGATCCGGGCTCCGCCATAGAGTGTGAGTTGAAGGAGCTGATGCCGCTGGAACTGGAGGTTGTGGCGGAGGGGGAGGCCATTGAGGAATGGAAGGAATTGGTGGATCGGCATCATGAGCTGGGTTACCGGCATCCGTTCGGCTGTTTCCTGCGCTACTGGCTGCGGGATCGTCGGGGTCGCAAGCTGGGCTGTCTGCTGTTTGAGGCGGGCACGACCCGGCTTCCCTGTCGTGACGCCTGGATTGGCTGGCGGGATCGGGCGAAGCGGCTGAAGGGGGTGGTGAACAACTCCCGGTTCCTGATCTTCCCTTGGGTTCGGGTTCCGTATCTGGCCTCGAAGGCCCTGTCGATGGCGGTTCGGCGGCTGCCCGGGGACTGGAAGGAGCGGCACGGCCTGGAGCCGGTACTGGCGGAGACCTTTGTGGATCCGGCGAAGTACCGGGGGACCTGCTACCGTGCGGCCAACTGGCAGTGCATTGGTCGGACGAAGGGACGCAAGGCGAATGCATCGGAGGCAGGCAGGACGCCGAAGGACGTTTACCTGTATCCGCTGACGAAAGCCTGGAAGCAGGTGCTGCTGACCGGTTCCCGTCGATCCGGACGCCGTTCCCGCAGGTCACCGGCAACAGTCTTGGCTCCGGAGGATACGTTTGTCCGGCTCTGGAGCGGCATCGTCGAGACGCTCGTGGGTGTCGCCAACCGGCATGACCGGCTCTGGCAGCGGCGGCGGCGCGTGCTGAACACGCTGGTGGTCGTGCTGTTCGTTTTCCGGCTGGTGTTCTCGAAGGGGCGTCCGGGATATGCGACCACGCTGGCCGAACTGTGGGGGCAGTGCCGGACGATGGGGATCGAACTGCCACAGCCGGCTCCGGTGTCGCCGTCCTCCATCTGCAGTGCCCGGGCCAGGCTGGACGAGCAGCTGTTCAAGACCTTGCACCAGGAAATCCTCAAGGTGGTCTTCGACGCCGAGGCACGACCCCGGCACGCACGGAAAGTCCGACCCGACACGGATCGGCGGTGGCAGGGGCATCGGGTGTTTGCGGTCGATGGAACCTACCTGAACCTGCCGCGCGGACGGGTGCATGAAGGCTGGCGGACGCCGGTAGACGGTGCCCATTATCCGCAGGGTCTGGTGAGTTGCCTGTATCGGCTGCAGGCCCGACTACCGGTCGACTTCGACCTGCATGCGCATGGAAACGAACGCGCGGCGGCACTGGCCCACCTGAACGTGCTGTCGGCGAACGATGTGGTGGTCTATGACCGGGGCTACTATTCCTATGAGATGCTGCACGCGCATGCGATCCGGGGACTGCACGCGGTGTTCCGGATGAAACGGAAAACCGGTATCGATGTCGACCGCTTCATCCACGGCGGCCGCCGGGATACGGTCATCGAGGTCGTTCCCCGCCAACGCACGCTGACCCGACTACGCCGAAGGAACCCCGGAGCCGCCGCATTCGACCCGCACCGCTTGCGGCTGGTGCAATATGCCGTGGGCGATACCGTCTTCATCCTGGGCACGACCCTGCTGGACCGGGACCAGTATTCCATCGAGCAGCTGTCGGATCTGTATCACGCGAGATGGGGCATCGAGGAACTGTACAAGGTATCCAAACGGCTGATGGAGGTTGAGGACTTTCATGGGCAAAGCGCGCGCGGCGTGAAACAGGAACTGTATGCATGCTTCACCCTGATTACCATGACCCGGCTGTTCGCCAACCATGGCGAGGATCATGTGAACGGGGGGCTGCCGAACGACGGCAAGCCGCTGATGCAGACGAATGTCAAGCACGGACTTGCGGCGGTGGCGGCCAACATCGAGAGCCTGCTACTTCAGCAGGCATCCGCCCTCCGGGAAACCGTGGCTCGTATTGTCGGCGAGATCGTCCGGTGTCGGCAACGACTCCGTCCGGGCCGGTCCTATGAGCGGCGATCCCGAAAACCGGTCGGAAAGTGGCAGCGAGGAAGAGGAGCACCGGCAACTCGCTAACGGAATAAAAAATCAGCGGATAACCAAGGCCCGAGACCGAATCCTTAACCGAATGGTAAAATTCACTAAACGAATACCATTGCCCATATGGGCGGGTTTCCACTCCCACCGGAAATTGCAGAAAATTCTTGACACAACTGCAAAAAAAAGCTGTTACTAGTGACTATGTGCCACCCACGTTCAAAATACAGGCTCACCTAGCTGCGCCAAGTATTACTTTCTACACGGGTAAGATGGTTCCACCGAAATACAAAATACACTTTTTATCGCTGAACACAGCTCGTGGAACCGTTCATATAAAGTCAGTTATCTGATCAGCGTAATGATGTTCGAAGAAGGTGAAATGTACTATTTGCACTTTAGCTACCGGTTGGCCAGTTAAGAAAATCACTAGGTGGTAGACCGAACGATGTAATCGTGTACTCAGATGGGAGTTTGCTTATTTCCGATGATCACTCTGGTCCTACTTTACCGAGTGACATATCGAGACGAGACTAGTATTACGTCAGGTCTGATATTTCGGGTAGTAGAGCGTTTTGCTATGATAAGTCTATGGCGGTTGATCAAGGAGGGTCGAATGTCAGTCAGGCATGTGTTGAAGCTCACGGAAGAGGAACGCGAGGAGTTGTCGAGGATCGCCCGGGGCAGCCGTGGTCGGCGGCGGGTGATGGCAGGATGGAAGGTGACCCGAGCACGGGCGTTGTTGAAGTGTGATCAGGGTCCGTGGGGTCCGGCATAGCTGGATCGTCGGATGGCCGAGGCTCTGGAGGTGACGGAACGTTCCCTTCAGAGCTGGCGCAAACGAGCGGTTCTGGAAGGTCCGGCGGCGGCACTATCCCGCCGATTGCGGGGGTCCCGGTGCCGAGGAAAGTGGATGGGCGCCTGGAAGCACAGATGACTCGACTGGCCTGTTCGACCCCTCCGGAGGGCCGTAGTCGCTGGACGCTGCGACTGCTGGCGGATAAGGTGGTGGAACTGGAGCTGGTGGATTCCCTATCGCACGAGACCGTTCGACAGACGCTAAAAAAAACGACCTGAAGCCGTGGCGGAAGGTGATGTGATGCATTCCCCCCAAGCAGGACGGGCCTTTGTGGCACGCATGGAACAGCTATTGCAGCTCTATTCGCAACCTTGCGACCCGCGCAGCAATTCCCCGTATAGTTTCATTTTGGGCTTGATGTCGGTCTTTTCATGTTTCGGTACGGGGAACCGACGTTTTCAGACGGTTTGCACGGCATGTCGTTGTGCGTTGGAACGAGTTCCGGGCATCGATATGCAGGTCTCTTGACCGTCAGGGCGGCATGGGGTCTCGGGCGGGACATCCCGATCTTCTTCATCGAGCAGCTGGAGAGGCGGTCGGCCGTCAGGACGTATCGTAGGCGAGGTACGCGGTGTAGATCCCGAGGGCGTGGCCGTACAGTTCCTGCCAGTTGCGGAAAGCTACCGCACAGAAACTGCTGCGCAGACGTTCCCACGTTGCGGTTCGGGTATAGCACTTGGCGAAGATTTGCTTCATGACGGGGCAGGCCATTTCCAGCAGCTGGTCGATCAGGAACGCCAGCAGCATCAGCGCAGCGAAAGTATCCGACAGGTGCTGGGTTCCGTGTCCGAAGTTGTGTTCCAGGTACTGGACGTTCTTCAGCGTGTTGAAGGTCTCGTTCTCGATCTTCCAGCGACTGCGAGCCGCGCGAGCCAGTTCGCTGGCGTTATGCGGATTGAGCGGCAGATCGGTGACCCAGGTGAACGCCCGCCGCGCATCCTCGCCGGAGCCACGCCGCGCCGAACTCTGCAGCACCTGGACCTTCAGGTCGGGGTTCGCAGCATTCAGTTCCACCTCCGGCACCACGCGCAGCTGGCGATCCCGCTCCTGCCCTTCGGGCGAGGGATCCGCAAACCAGGGCGCATCGGAACGATCCAGCTGAGCCTGCAGATGCGGATGGTCGCCCGCCCGAGCCACCAGCAGAAAGCGCAGTCCATGCTCCTGCAGCAGCCGGATCTGGGGACCCTGCGAGAACAGCCCATCGGCAATCACGATCAGCTTCATGCGCCGATAAAGCGAAGCCAGGACCGGAACTAGCCGGGCCCAGGCACCCCGCTCGCAGTCGTTCTTCGTCGAGCCATCCCCGTTGCAAACCGCTTCTATCGCCATCGGCAGCACCTGCCGCTGATCCGGATGCACCATCACCGCACACAACTGCTGATGGGAGTACGTGGTCGAACCGTTGCGGTGCCGGGCCCGCAGACAGCACGGACCGTGAACCCGCTGGGAGGAAAAGGTGCCGGTACCATCCACGGCTACCAGATAATGACCGCGCCACGCCGACATCCGCTGCAGCACCTTGCCGCGCTGGGCGCGTTGCAGAACCTGCTGAAACGCCCGCCGATACCGCACCGGCGAGATCGGATCCAGGCGACGGCGCAGGGTCGTGTCGCAGGGAACCTGCGCCAGACCGTACAGACGATGCAGATTCATCTCCACCACCGAGTGCCGCTGCCTCGTTAAATCAAACTGCAGCAGCGAAGCGTGCTTCTCCAGAAACACCGCCAGACCCGACATCAGACAGTCGCCGGTGGAAAACTTCCGCCCGCAAACCTTCTCAACGACCCCCTCAAATACTTCACGAACCACCCGCAGCAATCCGGGCTTGCTCACATCCTTGCGCAACTTCAACGCACCCATCCTTGGATACCTCGTTTGTCTGGTAACTCTATATTAACCTATCATCCGCCCTCAAACGATAAGCCTACGCTCTTATTATCGCGAAAGCCAATGCGCAAAGCCCATACCTATAGCGGGGTTGGGGCTATACGGGGAATTGCTGCGACCCGCGCTTCCCCATCGTGTGTATGGACGAACAGCCGTATCAGCTGCTGTCCGAGACCCGGCAGTCGAGGCCGATAGCTTCAGGTCGGCCTCCCTCCAAGGTGGATTACGAATACACGCGAGAAGGATGCTGCACGGTATGGATGTTCGTGGAGCCGCTGGGTCAGTGGAGAGAGGTTGGGGTGTCGAGCCGACGCACAGCTAGCGATTGGGCTGCGCGGATCCGTAGCTTGGTGGACGCCCCCCGGTTCCGGTCGGTGGAACAGATCACCCTGGTCTGCGACAACCTGAATACCCATGATATCGGTTCCTTGTATACCGCCTTCCCGCCCGAGGAAGCACAACGGGTGATGGATCGCCTGAAACTGGTGTGCACGCCTAAACATGGCAGCTGGTTGAACATCGCCGAAGTAGAACTCAGCGTGCTCACCCGTCAGGCTCTGAACGACCGACTGATCAACCTCTCCAGCGTCAAGAAACGGGTCACCTCCTGGTACCGAGAGCAAAACCGGCAACAGACCGGGATCGACTGGCACTTCTCCACCAGCAACGCTCGCACCAAACTTAAAAGTCTCTACCCGGAAATTGAAACATGACTATACACTAGTGCCGACTAGCATACTTCCGAGCAGGGCCTCTCTTGCAGTGGTCTAGCTGCACCTGGTACAACGCCGCTTGGCGTTCTACTTTGCTGGCGGCGGAGTTTAGCCATTTATTCATAGTCCATCTTTTTGATCTATAGCCAGCTATACCATCGTGGTATGCAACGTAAAGATTCTTCGCATCGGACCTCGAGATCATTAGATCTCGAGCTGCGCGGTCCAAGTACCAGCCCACAAAATCTATCGAATCGCCAAAATTTTTGCGACTGGAGTTTTTTCGATTTGAGGCCTTTTGATAATCAGACCAAGTACCACGGAGTGCTTGTGCGTACCCCAGTGCGGTAGAAGGACGCCTTCCTGGAAAGATAACTAAAAGCCGTTTTCTGGGAGGACGCGCGTTTCGGTCAAACGAGGATTCTTTATATATAACCGCCATCAAAATAGCTAGTTTAATGTTCCATCTCTCCTCCGCTCGAATGGCCCATTTAAACCACCCTCGTTTCTCTTGAAAAACGGAACATATATCGTTTGGATTTGATGGCCGTCCGCCATCAAAAAAACCACAGCACAATACGACGATGACCGTGGTCATCGTAAGACACTTACTAGTTGTTGCAATTCTCAAGAAATACTCGAAATGTAGACTCATCAATAACTTTTACCCCAAAACGTTTTGCCTTTTCCAGCTTTTCTCCAGCATTCGCACCCACGACGACGCATGTGGTTTTCTTAGACACGGTACCTGCCACTTTTGCTCCCAGTCCTCGTAACTTCGATCTCGCTTCATCGCGAGACATAGATTCAAGTTTGCCCGTCAAAACCCACGTTTCATCCCCTAACGGACGATTGGAAGCATATTCATCAATTGGCCAAGCAATACCGAGCTCAAGCAGCTTGCGTATTTCTTCCCGATTCTTTTCTTTGGAGAAATACTGCTGAATACTAGCTGCTATATTCGGTCCGACATCTTCAAGCTCTTCCAGAGATTCGCTGGATGCGTTCAATAAGTTATCCACTGTCTGGTACCGATTCGCGAGAGTCTCCGCCGTCGTCTCTCCGACATCGGCAATTCCCAAACCATACAGAAACCTAGCAAACGTCGTATTCTTACTTCGTTCGATATTCCGTACCAACGAATCCGCAGATTTTTCACCTAAGTGCTCAAGTGCGGCAATATCTGATTTATTAAGTTGAAAAAGATCGCTGTAACTTGAAACTAAATTCGCATGGATTAACTGGGCTATCGTAGAGTCGCCCAGACCATCAACGTCCAGTGCTAAGCGTGACATGAAGTGGTGCAAACGTTGTCTCTGCTGGTCTGGACAATCCATATCTGCAATACACCGAATAACTACTTCACCAGATTCGCTCACCACTTTGCCACCACAAGCAGGACATTGGTTGGGAACTTCAATGTGCCGACGATTCTCTCCCTTCCGTACCACTTCCACGATATTGGGAATTACGTCACCAGCACGACGCACTTTCAGTGTATCGCCAATATGTAAATTCAACCGTTGAATTTCATCAACGTTATGCAGTGTGGCATTGGAGACCGTAACTCCGCCCACACTTACTGGTTCTAGCCGAGCTACTGGCGTTAGTGTACCCGTCCGGCTTACCTGAAATTCAACGTCGAGAAGCCTCGTACATACTTCCTGAGACGGATATTTAAACGCAACGGACCATCTTGGAGCACGAGCTACTGTACCTAGTAGCCTACGCAGCTTGAAGTCGTTTACTTTTACAACGACACCGTCGATTTCATACGGAAGCGAATCTCGTTTAGCCGCAATTTCGTCAATGTAGTCCATGCAAGACTCGATTGAGTGACAGACTGTAAGATGTCGATTTACACGACATCCCCATGCTCGGTATGCATCCGTCAATTCAATCTGATTTTGTGGCTGAAAGTCCTGGCTTGACTGTCCCACCGCATAGCAGAACATCGTTAGTGGCCGATTGGCGGTGACCCGAGGGTCCTCTTGGCGCAAACTCCCCGCGGCACTGTTTCTCGGATTTTTGAACAACCGAGTTGTATTCTGCCTCGCTATTTCGTTAAATTTTTGGAATCCCGCAATCGGCATGTAGATTTCGCCGCGAATCTCAACAAGTTCGGGGGAAGTACTTGCAAGTCGCAATGGAATCGAGGGAACGGTTTTAGCGTTTGCAGTTATATCCTCCCCTTGTACCCCGTCGCCACGGGTTGCAGCACAAGTCAGCAGACCATTTTCGTACGTCAGGCTCACGGCAACACCGTCAATCTTTGGCTCACAAACGAATTCAAGTTTTTCCACGCCGAGACGGTCAAAACATCGACGTGACCATGCAAACAATTCTTCCCGGCTCGATACTTTGTTAAGCGAAAGCATTGGAATAACATGGTCAACCTTACCCAAATGGTCCGCCGGAGGCGCACCGACCCTTTGAGTCGGAGAGTCGGATGTAATCAGTTCCGGATACTTGCTTTCGAGGTCTACCAGCCGATCAAAGAGTTTGTCGTACACCTCGTCATCAATCTCCGGATCATCAAGGACGTGATAACGATACAGATGGTGTCTAATCTCGTCTCGTAGGGATTCAAGCTGCTGACCCGGATCCTCTACCACGGACCATGCTCCAATTTATTACAAATCCCTTCCTATTATTAGGGCTAAACGGCTTAGCAGTTTTTATGCTCGCATAAAGAGCTGCGCACGTGAGAATTCTGCTATACGACGGTTGTAGTGTTGAATCGTCTGCTCACTGACGGAGTTGCATAAATCGTCACACACTTCCCCACCAAGCACTTCACAAACCTCACCAGCAAGCTTCAGCATGTATTTTAGTGTCAATTGAGGATTTTCATCATGGCCATCAAGTTTCATAAACAACGCGATACCGTCAGTCTTCGTTTTATCAATCAATGCTGAATTAAATGAAGATATGCGACGTTTATTTGCATTGAGCACACTGAAGAGCGGTGCGGAATTCGACAAAGGAAGGCGATAGTCGAACATTCCAGCTGGTCCAAGGCGCAAACCGTTAACTGTAAAAAGTTTTTTTAACTCGAGACCAGGATAGGGATTTTCAGGACCCGTCAGAGCAGATATGGTTATCATATTCACTGAAGCATTTAAATGACCATCCTGCGTAGTTCCCGGATGTTGAACCGCATTTTTGGCCGTCTGTCGAAGCGGTCCATGTGCACTCTTTTCCCGTTCTATACCCTTATTATGCGTTTGGGGTTCTTGAGGCATGACTACTTTCTGTGCCCGAATGTGAACGGGGGGTTTCTTTATAGCACCTGTAACGTTTAGCTGATCGAAAATATCAATACTTGCTTTATCGTTCCGTACATTCCGCTCAGTCGACGACACACTTCGCAAATGAGTCCCCACATCGCGTCTAACTAACTGTGGCGATAAGTCCGGTAACTCCCCGTGATAGGGGTCGATATCTTCAAGCATAGTATTAACCGTCGGATTAATACCTATCCTCAGCCTTGCATGCCGAGCTACGACTGATTTCACGAAACAATAAATAGCGAAACCAGCAAGCACCGCACTGCAGCAGACAATCATGATCCAATCGAACTCCATTTCAGACTCCTTCTTACTCAGGTATCCCGAAGCACTACACCGTAACTAAAGCAGTGGCTTCAGCTACGTCAACGGAAACCAGATGGGAGACTCCTGCCTCATGCATCGTCACGCCCAAGAGATGGTCCGCGACTTCAATTGTAGTCTTATTATGAGAGATTACCAAGAATTGAATTTCATCACCCATTACTCGAATAAGATCAGCAAACCGAGCTACGTTGGCATCGTCTAAAGCTGCGTCTACCTCATCCAACAAACACACTGGACTCGGATTCATTTGGAAGATGGCGAAAACTAAGGCAATTGCGGTTAGTGCCTTTTCACCCCCAGATAGCTGTGTAATGCTTGTATTACGTTTTCCAGGAGGTCTCGCCATATATTCCACGCCAGCTTCAAGCAGATTGTTCTCCGTCAAAACTAGCTCGGCCCGCCCCCCTCCGAAGATGTTTGGAAATAGCGTCGAAAGGTTTCTATTAATCTTTTCGAGCGCGTTTTTGAAGCGAATTCTGGTTTCGGTATCAATCTGAGACATTGCAGTAGATAAAGTACTCAGAGCCTCCTCCAAATCACTGATTTGACGATCTTGGTACTCTTTCTGTTCCTCCTTGGCTTCAAGATCAGTACCAGCGGCCAGGTTCACCTCACCTAGCCGCGATATCCGATGTGCCAATCTTTTAAGTTCCTCTTGTAAACTTTTATCAGAGCTTGTTGGCGTAATTGAACTGCGAGCTATTTTTTCAGAGACGCCTGTCGCATTAAGTTGATCCAGCACATTTACCCGATTAACCATGATGGTATTAAGGTCAAGTTGGGCTGATGAAATTTTCTCTCGCACCTCATCTCGTGCAAGTTCAATTTCGCCCCTTCGCGATATATGGTTATGGATTGCCGTTGCTATGTTTTCACTCTTACCTCGAGCAGTACGTAATAAGTTTTCCACTTTTGCCACCGACTTGAGGCGATCCTGAAGCAGTAGATTAAGATCCGACTGTCTTGTCTGAAACGTTTTAATCGAATCCGCGGCTTGGTCTCTTCGATGCAAAAGATCCTGGTCCGTATCACCTAGACGCTGACGTGCCTCTCGGACCGCTGGCAGCTCATTCTCCAAAGATTGAATACGGGCCGCCGTGTTGTAGAAATTCTGTCGCTGCTCAGCGACTAGCGATTCAATACGACTTTCTTCTCCGGAATTCTGTTGCCGTTCCTTTTCCAAAGACCGTTGTTCACGTGAGAAAATTTGAAGCTGCTCGCTAAGGCGTGCGTACTCCACTTCGGTTGACTTCAGTAATTTTGTTTGATCAGCAATCATCTCTCCAACTATTTGAATTTCCTCGTACTTAGATATTCGTTGCTCAACATCACGCAGTCTGACCGAAATTGCTTCGCTTTCTTGCCGACACTCTTCATCTTTGCGGCGCAGTTCACTTAGTGCTTGATCGGTTTTAGCATAAGCACTCTGCATTTCGGCGAGCCATTCTTCCAGCCTTAGCACCTCTCTATTGCTTTCGACCAAGCTCTTATTCAACTTTGGGGCTTGGGCTGATCGGAGCCAATTCCGGCCTATTCTCGTACCGTCACGAGTAACAAAACTTTCTCCAGAATCAAGTTCGCCGCGTAGTATCAGACCCTCCTCTAAGCTATCTATCGCATATGATCCGCCCAATAAACTACCGATCCGTACATCGCCCCTTGTGTGAACGAACTGTGTTAATGCACGCCAAGGCCGGGAGTTCTGCTTCGGTTTCTCATTCTCGAAGAACGTAAGTGCACTATGGGACTGATCTTTAACGGTATCTTTGATACTACTGAGTTCCGCTACCCAAATAGCTTTGACATTTGCGTCAAGTACCGACTCAACGGCTCGTTCCCAGCCTTGTTCAACTTCCAGCACTTCACCAAGTCGGACCGATCCGTCCAAATTGCTTGACCTAAGCCATGCTTCGGTTTCATCGTCCGTTGAAGCCCGTCCGGTTACAACATCGCGAATGGCCCGAATTTTAGCCAGTCTCTCGCGTAGAGATTGGAGTTCAGATGCTTTTTGAGCAAGTTCCACTTCCATTTCTTTGGCTCGACTCCTTGCTTCCTCCATCATCTCGTCACATGACTTCATTTTTGACCTGTATAGTTGAACTTCCTCTCTAGCTGCCGTCAGTAGTTCGTTTGATCTTTCTTTATAATCAGACCGTGATGGCAAAATCCCCCGTCCATCAGAAAGCGCACCCAAACGATTTATAAATTGCTCGATAAGCTGCTGAATTCGGTTCATATCTATACGGCGAGACTCTCGTTCGCTTATCGCTGAAGCACTGGCCTGTGTGTGCCCATCCCAACGCTGCTGCCATTCCTCTCGTATCCGTCGCAGATCAGTTTGATTACGTTCCGTTGACTGAAGCAACTCATCGCAGTATGTTTTTTTCGGCATCAGCTCCGCCAGCTCTTGCTCAAGTGCCTTAATCCGCACTTCGTAAGACTTCATCTGCTCCGCAGTCTCGATTCGACGCACATCTGTAGTTTCTAACGTTTCCACTTCCGACCCAAGGCGTTCCACGCACTCTTGAAGATCACGTTCCACGCTAGTTGCTTGTACTTTCATCTCGTAAAAGTTTGCTTGAATCTTATCGATTTCTTGAATGGCCTCCAGCTGCTTTGCTTCTACCTTTTCGATAGCTGCACTTTCCACTTGGTATTCATTATTAATTCGATCTTCATCAACCTTCAGCTGGTTGAGACGCTTCCGACATTGCTCCGCTTCCTCTTCCAACTGCGTAAGGCGAAGTGCCAACAGTGAAGCTTTTACCGACCGCTCCTCTTGCTTGAGTTCTTTATACCGCCGAGCCTGAGTTGCTTGCCGTTTAAGTCTTCTAATATCCCGAACCAACTCTGCGTTGTGTGATCGCAGCTGGTCAAGGTTTTGTGTCGTACTTCTGATTCGATTTTCAGCTTCCCTACGCCGCTCACGATAACGCGATACACCGGCTGCTTCTTCAATGTGATTCCGCAATTCATCTGGCCGAGCACTTGCTATCTGACCAATGAAACCTTGTTCGATAATCGCGTAACCTCGATATCCGAAACCGGTTCCGAGAAATAAATCGTGAATGTCACGCCGGCGACACCGACTACCATTTAAATAATATGTTGACGAACCTTCTCGCGTAACCTCGCGACGTATGAGTATCTCCGCGTAATTAGCATATTCACCACCGATGCGACCGTCCGCATTATCGAACAGAAGTTCAGCACTAGCCATACTCGTTGGTTTCCGTGTTTCAGAACCATTGAAGATCACGTCCGTAAAAGATTCTCCTCGCAGATTCTTAGCAGAGCTTTCACCGACGACCCACCGAACGGCATCAATGATGTTGGACTTCCCGCAACCATTGGGCCCGACAACCATTGAAATATTGCTCGGTAACAATACCGTCGTTGGATCCACAAACGACTTGAATCCTGCGAGTTTTACAGATATTAGACGCACAAAAAAACCTTCAGGCAGTGCTTGCGCACGAGTTTGTCAATCAATACAAATAACCCCTACCTAATCATTTAAAGCCAATTTTTGAGTAAGAGCATTAGACTTCTTAAAACATTCGCATTCCTTGCACATTACAGTAAGTGACTTGTACTGACCGTCAAAGAACAATTCATTTATCCTATAACGATCAATACCATTCATACAACGCCGCATTCCATAGCAAACGCTGTCATTCCAAAACCGGTCTATATCCACATGAGTCCACTGAGACAGCTGGGTTATACCTGAGTAAGACCATACAGATAGCTATATTAAGTCGGTGCTTTCCAACCGGATATATAAATCTTGACCTATTCAACATTGACCCTGTGAAGACGGTCAATCACCAAAGTTCTCCTGCTTCCCAACGGCATAGATAGAATCTCGCTCACGTAGTCTCCTTCCTCAGCAACCACATTGCCTGATCGCGACACCCTTGCATACACGTCTAGAGTACCCGATGCAGACAAGCGAACGTTCGGAAGCATGGAGTCGTGATCCGTCAAAACGACCTTCGCAGGAAGGTCGTACAACGACATACGTTTAACAGCTACCGGCACAGTCTTGGATTCTGAATCCCGCGCAATAACAAATACAACCGACTCTGGATCAAGCGTAGCATCCACATCGACGCTCAGATCGATTGAAATGAGAGGTTCGGGTTTATTTCCGGAGAAATCGAAGACTGTAGTTGCAGTAGCTGACGGCTCTATCGGGCCCCGAATTAGTTCGATATCGCCCGAATTTCTATGTGCAGTAGGCAACATCGAAAGGCGAGCAACTACATGTACAGAGCTTGTATCCGAAACTCTAGCGGTATCCGTCATTGAGACGGAATCATCAAGAATGAATGAATGGGAACCTTTGCCGAACAGAGGGCGTCGAACCACCGCAAGTGGGGCACCAAACTTGTCTCCACGTAAAAAAACGGTTAGCCATCTTTTACCGGTGGATTTTTCGTCTACATTGACTTCTACTGCAACTCGTTGGCGTTGAGGATCAAGTTGCGTGCGCCCGAATTCCAACAATTTAGATAAGTACTCTCTATCTGAGGTGCTCATCACCTGCCCTAGCGCACGTTCCAGATGCCCAACTCCTTTCGCAAAATTACCCGTTCTCACGGAATCGATCCAGTACAGATGGCTAACTACTGGATGATTGGGCATTCGGAACTGCACCCTCATCATCAGTTTCCGCATTTCGTCCGTGATTCCGCCCTCATTAATTGAATATGCAGCAAGCAGCGCATTGATATCCATTAATGGGAAAACGTGTCCTTCCGACTCTGCGCGCTTATGCGAGTCTAAGGTTTGCTTAAAGTCACCCGCTCGAAAGTAAGCAGTATTAAGATAGAACCACGTTCCAAAGTTTTCGGGGTTTCGTTTTGCGTTTGATTCAAATTCTGCTGCCAGATCAAGCAATCGACTAGGTCCGTCCGCTTGCATAAACTGCTCACCCAGATCTTGGAGATTTGGAGCCGATGGGTCCCCCCACAGTAGGTACAAAATAGTTGATACCGACGCGACGACAATAGTCAGCACAAGGCGAGCTTGTGATGGTATTGCAGATGGCATCATGTGCTCTTCCTTTTCGACATTCGCCAGAAACTCGGCACCTAACTCACCTACTAGTACTGTAGTTGTCTCGTCATCACTCTCGTCAACTAATTCCTCTTTACGCTGCCGGTATATCGCGGTATTCGCCTCAGATCGTGACCATCGAGTCCGTGCAGGTATTTTTTTAGCCAAGGACCATATGATCAAACATGCGAGCAGCAGCACAATCGCTAATGAAATGGCTGCAGCCAACATCAACGAGTCAGTCTGTCAATTTCTTCCCGCTCTTCTTCAGTCAATTCCCGTCCGCTGCTCCGGTAACCTACGCGGTAAAGCATGGACAAGCCTGCAATCAGGAAGAGTAGCGGCGTAAACCAAAGAAGCCACGTCTGTGGTTTAAGTGGCGGACCGTACAGTATGAAGTCTCCATACCGTTCCATCAGAAAACCTCGAATCTCCTCGTCACTTTCCCCATCAATCATGAGTTCTCTTACCGTTTTCCTTAGGTCTTTCGCAATAGGTGCATCGGACCCTGCTATATTTACGTGCATGCATTTAGGGCAGCGGATCTCGGCAATTAATGCGTTGTATCGGTCCTCATCGAATGAGTCGCTCCCAACAGCACCATGCACAACGACAGCCATGAACGATACCGCAATAAAATCACTGACAAGTTCACCCATGCTTTAAACTTTTGAATACTGGTGAGATCTCGCGTTCCCATACCTCCATGGTTATTTCTCCCACCTGCCTAAACCGGACGATTCCATGCGCGTCTACCAAAAAGGTTTCTGGTGCTCCGTAGACGCCTAAGTCGATTCCCAAAGTACCACTTTCATCCACAATATTGAACACGTACGGGTTGCTATAGCTTTCAAGCCATGATCGCGCCATGTCCATATCATCGCGATAGTTGATCCCAACGATTTCCACGCCGTATTCTTCGCTTAGCAGCATCAATATTTCATGTTCTCTCAAGCAATTTACGCACCAAGTAGCCCAAATATTTACGAGACGCGGCTTACCCTGCAAGTCTTTTTGTGTTACGTGAATACCATCCTCAAGACGCGGCAAAGCAAAGCTGGGAAATGGCTTGTCGATTAATGCAGAAGGTAAAGATGCTCGATCCCCTAAACCTAGACCGAAGAAAAGCACTAATGCAAGTGCTAGAAAAAGCACGAAGGGTATATAGCGTGTAAGCTGGTTCAATGATGTTCCGATCTAATCAACCTGTATCGAAGTTGGACGCAGTCGACGGTATCTGATATCCAAAATAGCTACCAGCGCAGCAATACTCGCAAGCAGTGCACCCAACCAAATCCAGCGAATAAGAGGCTTGTCTTGAATTCGTACACCCCATGACCCGTCATCGAATGGTTCGCCCAGAGAAATATACAGGTCACCCAGAAATCCTGGAGCAATTCCAGCTTCAGTCATGAGTGCCTGACGAGTATGATAGTATCGCGTCTCGGGGTAGATACTTCGTTGGTCAACGTCAAACTGGGCCTGTTGTGCGGTGTAATTGGGACCCTCCAATTCAGTAACGTTCTGGAAGATATACGATCGTCCGTTTACCATGGCCACCTCTCCAACGTGTAATCGGAATTCCCGGCTGTGTGAATAGGCACTAGTTACTGCAATGCCGATCACGGTCACGGCAAATCCAATATGCGCTACCGTCATGCCAATGAAGGCAAGTGGTCTCGGCCTCTTCCGTTGTACTAACTGACCAACATGCGAGAAGATTACCCACATTCCTACTCCTAGAGCAATGACAACGACCATGGAGATATGGTTTGCGAACAACAAGATCAAAGTTAGGGCGAGAGCAAATGCGATACATAACATCACTATGCTTTTTCGAAAGAGCACCAGTGGTGTGCGTTTCCATCTGGAAATGGGAGCGAGTGCCAATACTACCGTCAGACCTAGCATTAGTGGAACAAACTGTCTATTGAAATACGGAGGTCCAACGGATCTCCTCTCCCCGGTAAACACTTCGTAGACCAGTGGGTCCAGCGTACCTATCAATACCGTCGTAACCGCCACTATCAGCAACACATTATTTGTCAGTAGAAGCAATTCCCGCGAGATGCCCTGGTATTGCACTCTGCTACGTATCAAAGGAACACGGAACCCGTAAAGCACAAGCGCACCCCCTACGATGAGACCGAGCATTGATAAAATAAAAATCCCGCGATCAGGGTCTACAGCAAACGCATGAACGCTAGTCAGTACTCCAGATCGAACAAGAAACGCACCTAATAAACACAAAGAAAACGTCAGAAGAGCAAGCAACACAGTCCAACTTCGAAACGCACCACGCTTATCTGTAACCGCTAATGAATGAATCAATGCAGTACCAGCCAGCCAAGGCATAAATGATGCATTCTCCACTGGGTCCCAGAACCACCATCCACCCCAACCTAATTCGTAATAGGCCCACCAACTACCTAAGACTATACCCATCGTTAGGAAAGACCACGCTATATTGGTCCAAGGCCGCGACCAACGAGCCCAAGAAGAATCGAGTTTTCCAGTGATAAGAGCGGCAACCGCAAAAGCAAACGGAACGGCAAACCCAACGTACCCAACATAGAGCAATGGAGGATGAATGATATGCCCGAAGTCTTGGAGCAACGGATTCAGGTCAGCCCCAACTTCTGGTACGTTTGGAACGAGACGTACCAAGGGATTACTCGACACGAGGAGGAACAGCAGGAAAGAAACGTTAATTAGACCTAGCGTACCAAGAACGTTACCGTGCAAGCCCGATGGTATATCCCGGCCGAACCAAGCAACTGCAGCAGTCCATGCTGCCAGCACCATCGTCCAAAGTAAAAACGATCCTTCGTGTCCACCCCAGACGGCACTAATCTTGTAGTACCACGGTAGTAACTGATTAGAATTTTGCGCAATGTATTGGACGGAAAAATCGTCCTGAAGAAAAGACCAGGCCAAAAGAACGAAGCTGATAACGATGGCTGCTACTTGACATATTGCTAAACTAACGCCAACATTTATCCATTCTATTTGTTTTTTCGCAGATCCATAATAACCTGAAAATACCAAAGCACCTGCAACTGCCAACGCAATGCACAACATAAAAAATGCAATTTCGGGTATCACGATTCAGGCTACAGATCATGCAGTTCTGGAGGAACGTAATTTTCATCGTGCTTAGCTAGTACCTCTGTAGCTAAAAACACGCCATTCTCACTGAGCTTGCCCGACACCAGTGTTCCTTGTCCTTCGCGGAAAAGACCGGGCAGTATTCCATTGAAATGTACTGTAAATCTTGAACCTTGAAGATCGGTTAGCACGAACCTTACACCAAGTCCATCAGCTTCGTGTTCAATGCTGCTAGCCTCAACCATCCCTCCCGCTCGAATTCGTACGCCTACGGGAGTAGTACCATCAATGATTTTTACCGGTGGGTAGTAAAGGTCCACACTTTCGCGAAGTGCAAACATCGCACTAGCGACTGTAAGCCCTGCACCAGTCGTAATAAAGAGAACGGTGAACAAGCGACGTTTATGATGAGATCTCATTCCACAACTTTTGCAACAACTTCACGCTTTCGCATTCGACGAATTTCGCGTCGACGAGCAAGTATTGGGGAAATACCTAGCCATACCAACACAACAATCGTAACGAGATAGACAGACCAAACAAATAGGCCGTAGCCCCCCATAGACAGGTACATGATCTACTTGTTCAACTGGATAGCCTTGCGAACCCAATCACTGTTGGATTCACGTGAGATTAATTCCGTTCGCATTCGTTCCAGACATATCCCCGCAACGAAAGCGTAAAGAGCGACTGCATTAATGAATAGGGGCCACAGGAACGTCCGTGCAATAGTAGCCGGTTTGCCTATCCCTAGGCTAGCAGGTTGATGAAGTGTATTGAACCAATCAACAGAGTATTTAATTAGCGGTATGTTGATTACACCTACGATCGCCAAGATAGAAACTGCATACGCCGCTCTCTCACGGTTTGGAAAAGCATGTCGCAACGCCATCAGAGCGAAAAAGAGAAAAAATAGAATCAGCATTGATGTGGTTCTTGCATCCCAAACCCAACCGGTCCCCCATGTTGGAATGCCCCAAATAATTCCAGAAAATAATGCAAGTGCGGTGATCGTACACCCCACTGGTACCGCGGCAGTAATAAAAATATCAGCCATTTTCATTCTCCATACGAGGAAAATGGCACCTGCTACAGCAATTGCAACATAAATCGCCTCCGACAAGTGTGCAGTAGGTACATGGATGTACATGATCCGAAAAACATCACCTTGATAGCGTTCCGGCGGTGTAAAAAATAATCCCCAAATCGTTCCCCACAACAGTCCGATTATTCCAATGATATAAAGCCCAAAGGCCCATTTTTTCGCGCCGGCAAAGAAAAAAGGAGGTGAGCCCATGCGGTGAAATACTTGAGAAATACGTGTCATTTCAATACTTTTGGCTGGCCTTTAAAGCGAAACCAATTGCAAATGGAACAAGTGTAACCGTTCCCATTAGGATCGCTAACAAGCAGAAAAATGGCGCAATAAAAGGTTCACCCGCTGAATGCGCATAACACACTCCAACACCTAGTAGTAGTACAGGTATAAACATGGGCATTACCAGTAACGTCAGTAAGATCCCTCCACGGTTTGTACTCAGTATCAACGATGCGCCTAGTGCTCCTATAAGTGAAAAAACAGGCGTACCGACTACTAGCGTACCCATTAGTACAGGTATCGTTGCCCATTCAATATTCATCATCCACGCTGCAAATGGTACAAGTGCGACGATCGGTAACCCGGATACGCACCACTGCACCATAAGTTTGCCTAATACGGCTGCAAAGAGCGGCCGTGCATATAGAACTAGCAATTCTAAGGAACCATCGTCGCGATCACGCCTAAAAACCCCCTCTTGGGTGAGTAGAATTGAGAAGAGAACAGCAGCCCAGATGACTACGACACCAAATTGCGAGAGTGCTGAGGTATCGTGCGCGAAACCAAGTGAAAAAATCGTAGTTACCAGCACAAAAAAAACAAGTGGGCTGACTGCCTCAGATCTACTTCGTATCGCTAACAAGGCCATCCTGCACCATTCAGAAGTAAAAGGAGTCATGTTGTTAGGTGTAACTCACTTTTTTGCGCTATAGGTAATGGCTGGTGTGTTGCACAGATTACGCTGCCTCCAGATTCCAGGTGTTCTTCGATTAACTCGGAAATAATTACGATACCGTCATCGTCAAGTGAAGAGGCTGGCTCATCTAGTATCCAAAGTTTGGTTGAAGATAAGCTAAGTCGGGCTATAGCCGCACGACGGGCTTGGCCGGAGGAAAGTATGTGCATGTATTCGTCCGCGATGCCGTACAAACCCCATCTATAGATAGTGGACTCAATTACTCCCGCGCTTGTTTTTTTGTCCGTTAGCCCACTATACCAACGTAAGTTCTCGCGCACAGTTAAACTTTCACTAAATCCGTTGCGATGACCTAAATAAGCGAACGTATCAACACTTCGACGAACGGTTCCCGATACCGGATCCAGTATTCCAGCAATGACGCGCAGTAATGTGGTTTTACCGGATCCATTCGGTCCGCGGACCTCAATCATTTGTTTGCTTTGAAGCGTGAACGTCAAATCATGGAACAGTTCTGTTCCTCCGATAACATAACGAAGGTTTGCAACTTCAAGAACTATCTTAGACAATTGAGAACGCTACCAAATCTTAGAGCTTTCGAGTTGAAGCGATTTTGCTACTGGAATGACACCAACTCAGCAATCAAATTGAAAAAATTGCAGTGGCAGTCGGCAACGTCTTAACCGCGTCCACATTGAGCAAACTCTTCTTCCGTCATAATATTGGTGGTTTTAGTTTGTGAGCTGTAGGCGACGAATGCCGTTCCATTTTTCAACGCCCTTATTACACGCTCCCGTTTCACTGCGAAGGAAGCATCTCCGATTGTGCTGTCCCGTGAAATGAACTCATCCACGATCCCATTCAGTGCAGCCAATGAAAGATCATCAATGGAAATTCGAATCAAGGCATCGTCAACGGGCACGTTGAATTCCTAGTGTTGGTATTAAATTCACTCCATCTTTAAAGTACTCAAAGTCGAACAAGTAACGGTCTCCGAGGTGAGAAGGTACGACATTCCGCCTGCCTCGTGCAATATTCTCTATGCGCCCTGGCTGAATACGATCCCATTCCGACAACATCCGCTTGCATCACTTGTCTTTGAAGATTTTCTTGCGAACCGCAAAGCTCGCAAGGAATGACCGGATGCTTTTCAATCTCGGAATATTTCGCGATGTCACGCTCGCGGACATAGTACAATGGCCTTTCCTGTCAAACGTCGCAATTTTTGCTGGATTTTTCCCCGTCAGACATCGCATACCTCGTGGGGAAAGTTTGGCAACTTCAGATGTGCTCGCAATTAATTGACCGTCCATATTGGGAATTCTAGCCCGGATAATGCACAAATAAGACAGCAAGGCCCTTATCATTCAATATCATTCAGGTAGTTAAGTTACCTATCGAAGGAGACCTTGCTGTGACGAAATGTTACCCGAATCCCACCCGCGCTTCGTGGTGACCCACCTGACGCAGACCGACCACTATCTCTACGACCGGGTGTACTGCGCACGCGGAGGCATGGAGAACCGTTCTCAAGGGCCAGTAGCTGGATCGCTTTACCGATATCGGGCATCCCTGTCACCACTTCTGGTCCAACCCGTTCTGGCAGTTGCTGTCAGCCTTGGCCTATACCAGCCATTCCCCGTATAGCCCAAACTTCGCTATTCGTATGGACTTTGCGAATTGGCTTTCGCGATCATAAGAGCGTGGGTCTATCGTCTGAGACCGATGATAGGTTCGTATAGGGTTTACATGACAGGCGGAGTATCCAAGGATGGATGCATTGGAGTTGCGCAAGGACGTGAGCAAACCCGGTCTGCTCCGGGTGGTTCGTGAAGTTTTTGATGCGGTTGTTGAAGAGGTTTGCGGGCGGAAGTTTTCCACCGGCGACTGTCTGATGTCGGGGCTAGTGGTGTTTCTGGAGCAGCACGCCTCGCTGTTGCCGTTTGATCTACGATACACAGGCATTCGGTGGTGGAAATGAATCTGCGTCGTCTGTACGGTGGTCTGGATCAGGTTTCCTGTGACACGACCCTGCGCCGTCCGCACGCCTAGTAGTTTAACTGGTTTTAATTTTCGGGTATAGATGCTTCAGTTTGGTGCGCGCGTCGTCGACGCTGAGCTGCCAGTCGACCCCGGTCTGTTCGCGATTGCGCTCCTTGGCCCAGGCCGCCGTTTCCGACGTGACCAAAGCCCTGCTCTCGATCCGGCGATCCAGGCACTGGCGGTGCAACGCACTGAACTCCAGTTCCGCAACGTTCAGCCAGCTCCCGTGTTTCGGCGTGTGCACCAGGTGGATGCGGTCGTTCAGCCGACTGGCTTCGGCCGCCGGGAACGCGGCGTAGAACGAGTCACCGCTGTGGGTGTTCAAGTTGTCGCACACCAGCGTGATGCTTTCCGCATCCCGGGAACGCGGCAGATTCGCCAGCGCGCGCACTTGCTTCGCCCAATCCAACGTCGTGCGCCGTTTGGTGACGGCCACCGTCCGCCAGCCGGATAAGCGGCTCGCCGAACATCCACACCGTGCATTCTCCCCGGCGGAGGTAGTGGGCGTCGTACTTCTCCGGCGACCCGGGGCGTACCGGCAACTTCTCGCGGACTTCCGACACTAGCTGCTTGCTCATCTCGTCCATGCACACCACCGGATGCCGCGGGTCGTACGGCCGCCGGTATACCTTAAGCACCCGCTCCATGCCGGCCACGAAAGGATGGCTTTGCTTCTTCGGAAGGCACCACATGTCCCGCCGCCATGGTTTCAATTCGTTTTTTTTAACGCCTGCCGCACGGTCTCCCCGCAAATCGATTCGACCACTTCAAGTCGCACCAGCTCTTCCGCCAGCAGCTTCACGGTCCACCGAACGCGGCCTTCCGGTGGAACCGAACAGGCCACCTGAACCAGACGCGCTTCCTTCTCCCCGTCCAACTTCTTCGGCACCGGAGGCAACGGCCGAGGCCTGCGCTCCAGAGCCTTCATCGGACCCTGCTCCACTGCCCGCCGACGCACGTGCTGGCAGGTCCGCTCCGTCACCCCCAGCGCATCCACCACCTGCATGTCCGTCAGTGCCGGGCCAGTGCCCCCCTGATCCACGGCCAGCAGAATCCGTGCACGCTGCAGCTTCGTCGCCGACACCGCACGACGCGTGCTCGACTTCAGCACCGCTTCCAACTCATCCCGCTCATCCTGAGCTAACTCCACCATGTATTGCTTCGGCATCGAACCCTCCTGATCCCAGAACCCCTTCCAATCCACTATTATAAACACGTATTATTAGAACTGGTAGCCTACTAGCTGGATCAACATCCGCACGCCCCGAGACCCCATGCCCGCCCTGACTGTCAAGAGGGACCCGCTTATCGGTGCCCGGACCCCGTCTCAACGCACGACGACACGTCGTGCGAACCGCCTGAAAATGCCAGTCTCCCGTACCGTAACACGGAAAGAACTACGTCAAGCTCAAAATGAAAGGGAATTACATCGAATTTTAGCCAAAAGTTCTTGACATCTTCGATGTGTTGGCTAAAATTATTGAATAAATCGAAGAGAAGTATTGTGGCAGCTAGGCATAAAGGACTTGGCACGGTGCTTCGAGCCGATGGCTGGCGTGCCTTCGGCAACCGGAACGACGAGTATGAGTTGAGCTCCCAAGTGACCCCTCCGGAGGCGGTTAACGATTGGCTTCCCAAGGTTCATCAAGTCATATCCAACCTGAAGCGGTTCCTGCTCGGAACCTTGCATGGCGTCACTTCGGAAAACCTGCAACAATACCTGGACGAGTTCACGTATCGCTACAACCGTCGACTTTGGGGGCTACAACTACTGTATCGACTGCTTAAAATCTGTTCGGAGCATGTTCTGGCACTGATAAAATTCATCTACCAAATGTAAGGGACCGTGATAAATGCATAGACATGTTTCAGTAATATTCCCGAACTGGTTGAGAGATTCTGGCGGCAGGTGGACCTCATTGAACCTAATTTCACGAAGCAGATCACCATGTGCGTTAAACGTTCGATGCTGGTTTATTTCAAAGTGCCCGGAAAGGGCTATCGTGGATCAACCGGGTGCTCGAAAGCTATGTATGCGATTGATGCGAGTTGGTGTCGGACCCCTTCGGTGAGGAGGATAACGAATCGAACCGGGACTGGGTAGCTCTTGCAGCTGGCGTGATGTGACAAGGTGAAGTCTAAACTTGGAAACGACCGGCAAGTGAGTATCAAGAATGTCTTTCAGGGAAGTTTGTTCGCTAACGATTTCCTTTGCGAGTCGATCATAGCATCACCTGATTGGCAGGCACTTGACGATACTGTGCTCAATACCTTTGAAGCCGTCATCCGGAGTGTTTTCGACCATTTCCCAACCACGCAAACGCCCAACGAGAGCCAGACCGAAAGCGACCTGATCTGGCCGGTTTTGGTGCAACTCGGCTGGACGGCGAGCTTGCGACAGCAGAACCTCAGTGCCCATGGCCGGAAGAATGTGCCCGACGGTTTGCTGTTCGCGGACGAAGCGACGAAAGACCAAGCCAACGACTTCAGTGAGGAATGGAAGCGCTACAGGTTTGCTCTCGCTATTGTAGAGTCCAAGCGCTGGCTTCGCCCGCTTGATCGCCGGTCGGGGCACTTGGGCGAGGAGACGGCACCTTCAACCCAGATGCTCCGCTATCTCCGGCGCGTGGACGATTTGACGACGGGCAGTCTCCGCTGGGGCATTCTCACCAATGGAGCGATATGGCGGCTCTATTATCAAAGTGCCCACTCCGTCTCGGAGCAATTCTTTGAGATCAATTTGGGGTTGCTTTTCGACATCCTCAACCATGACGATAGCCAGTTCGCTCTCACCGAATCCGAACGCAACCATTGGCTGAAGGTGTTTGTACTTGTTTTCCAGCGTACGTCCTTTCTTCCTGAAGCGGCTGACATACGGACGTTTCACCAGCGCGCAATTGAGGAAGGCCGGTTCTACCAAGAACGCGTCGCCGTCAATCTTTCCGATATGGTTTTTCGTCAGATTTTTCCGAAGCTTGCCCACGCTATAGCCACCGCCGCACCCCAAGCACCGTTGGAAGATGCGCGAGAGGCTACCTTGATCCTGCTCTATCGTCTTCTGTTTATCCTTTATGCCGAAGACCGTGAACTACTGCCGGTTCGCGAGGCGCGTTACGACGATTACGGGCTCCGCGAGAAGGTGCGCGGCGATATCGGGCACCGCAAGGACATGGGCGATACCTTCTCGGCCACGGCAGCCCGATACTATTCATCCATCGACGATCTTTGCCGTGCCATCGATCAGGGCGACATCTCGATTGGACTGCCACCCTATAATGGCGGGCTATTCGATCAGCAACGTGCGCCGCTACTCGCTGACATTCGACTTGGCGATGAGGTCATGGCCGAAGTCATTGATGCGCTTTCATTTGAGCTCACGCCGGAAGGTCGGCACTACATCAACTACCGCGACCTCGGTGTTCAACAGCTTGGCTCGATCTACGAGCGTTTGCTTGAGCATGATATTGTTCGTAATGGCGGCGAAATTGTTGTCCGGCCCAATGTTTTCGCGCGGAAGAACTCGGGCAGCTACTACACGCCCGACGATCTGGTGGGACTGATCATTGAGGAAGTAATCGAACCCCTGGTCCGTGAGCGTATGGACGCCTTCATGGCCAGAACATCAGAACTCGCTTCAAGCCTACTGCCACCGGATCGCCGGATAGGCCGGTTAAAACAGATCGATCCGGCTTCAAAGCTGCTCGAACTCAAAATCTGCGACCCGGCTATGGGTTCAGGACACTTTTTAGTCAACCTAGTCGATTTTCTCGCTGACCGGGTAATTGTAGCTATGGCGGAGGCAGAAGCCGCGGTGGACGGCTACATATCGCCCTTGACGGAACGGATCGATGTCATCCGCAATACAATCATGGCCAATGCTGAGGATCGTGGCTGGACCGTCAATCCAGCACAACTCGACGACCGCCATATTGTCCGGCGCATGGTGCTCAAACGCTGCGTCTATGGTGTAGACAAGAATCCGATGGTAGTGGAACTGGCCAAAGTCGCACTTTGGCTGCACACCTTCACGGTGGGTGCGCCGTTGAGTTTTCTGGATCACCACCTCCGCTGTGGAGATAGCTTGTTCGGTTCATGGGTACATACCGGCATCGACAAAACCAAAACGGTGGGGCAAAGCGAGCCGCTCTTTGTAAAAGGTCCGATAAAACGGGCCATGCGGGCCGCGGCTCCTATGCAGGTTATCGAAGGGCTAACCGATGCCGAAATTACCGAAGCCCATCGTTCTGCGGAAGTGTTCGCCGAGATCGAAGAGATGACGGCACCATTGGATGCCTTCCTCTCGCTAATTTATGCTTTCAACTGGCTGAACATCCGTGATCGCGATGACAAGGCTGCTCTTTACGCCTATGTCGACGGCATCTTTGGCGATCCCGTCGATATTGCCTTGGGCAAGGTTGAGGTTCTAACGGAAATACGGAACGCCGAGCGGTTCGCAGGACTATTGAATAAAGCACGGAGGCTCATCGCCGAGGAATGTTTTTTCAATTGGCAAGTGGCATTTCCAGGCGTGTGGTCGGAGTGGGAAAGCACCGAACTGCACGGCGGTTTCGACGCAGTGATCGGCAATCCACCATGGGACCGAATGAAGCTACAACAGGTCGAGTGGTTCGCGGCGCGGCACCGCGATATCGCCATGGCTCGGCGCGCAGTTGACCGCAAACGCATGATCGCTAATCTGGAGGAAGCCGGAGATTCGCTCGCCCGCGACTTTGCTAAAGCCTGTGAACGCGCTATGGCCGCGGCCCACATGGCGCGCAGAGACGGTGACTATCCCCAGCTATCCAGTGGCGACGTAAACCTTTATTCCCTATTTGTCGAACGCTCCATGAGCATCGTGAAGCCCAAAGGCATGGTCGGGCTGCTCACGCCGTCTGGCATCGCCTCCGACAAGACGGCGGCGCGGTTCTTCAAGGGTGTGGCGACGCAGGGAAAGCTCAAGGCACTCTACGATTTTGAGAACAAGAAAGTTTTCTTTCCGGACGTGGACAGCGGGTTCAAGTTCTGCGTATTCATCGCCAGTCCATCGCAAATCGACGAGCCGGCCAACTGTGCTTTCTACCTTCACGATGTTGCCGAACTCGACAACCCTGATCGTTGCTTTTCGCTGACGGCCGAGGACTTTGCCCGGGTCAACCCCAACACCGGCACAGCACCAATCTTCCGGACCCGTCGCGACGCCGAATTGACGACGGCAATCTACGACCGCCTGCCAGTTCTGGTCGATCGTTCGTCAGGCGAGGAGGTGAAGGCGTGGCCGGTGAGATACTCAACCACGTACCACATGACCAACGACTCCGGCCTCTTCCGCACGCGAGAGGAACTTGAGGAGAAGGAAGGAGCGTATCCCATCAGCGGAAACCGCTTCGCCAGTCCAGCAGGTAATTGGGTGCCGCTCTACGAAGGCAAGATGGTGCAGGCATTCGACCACCGCGCCGCTCTAGCATCGTCATTAACCCGGAGAACCAGCACCGTCCCGCACAGCCCGTGACCGCTACCCTAGAGCAGCACCAAAACCCGAACTGGCTTCCCGATCCGCAGTTCTGGGTGCTGAAAAGTGATACAAGTTATTCCGGACCACCGTTCACCCTTGGCTTTAAAAATGTGACCGCGCCAACTAATATCCGCTCAATGATTGCCGCACTGATTCCCGGAGTCTGGGCTGGAAACTCTCTGCCACTATTACTGCAATCGAACACACTTACGGCTAGAGCTGTTGCGGCGTTGGCCGCCAATCTCAATTCCATACCACTTGATTATGTCGTGCGCCAGAAAGTTCAAGGACAAAACCTCAATTGGTTCATTATTGAGCAACTTCCCATCGTGCCGCCTGATCGTTACGAGACCACCTGCTTCGGCACCAAGACGGCCAGTGAGGTCGTGTGCCAAACGGTACTGGATCTCACCTACACCGCCCACGATATGGCCCCGTTTGCCAGCGGCCTTGGCCATGTGGACAATACCGGAGCAGTCAAACCACCTTTCCACTGAGACGAGGACCGCCGCCTGCACCTGCGCGCTAAGCTCGACGCAGTATTTTTTCATCTCTACGGCGTCGTCGACCGCGACGATGTGCGCTACATCTACTCGACCTTTCCTATTGTCGAGCACCAGGAGAAGGCTATGTATGGGCAATACCGCTCCCGAGACCTCTGCCTTGCTTATATGAATGCGCTCACCGACGACGATCCTGATGTAGAAGTGCAGCTATGATGAGGCGGTTCTGCCTAAGCATCAGGTTGCTTGCTAAAACGCCGAGGCATCGCACACTACCGCGCTCATCAAATCTTGGACTATTGCGCTTCCCGTAAAGCGAGCATAACTTGGTATGGCAACCTATTCACCCAAAGTATGCCGTTGAATTTAGGGCGAGGGCCATAACTCAGATTGCCTCTTCACACATCGCCACGAAGTGCTCCAGTGAGGACGTCCACAAGATCAGTGTTTTCGTTGATCAGTGCCTGACGCATCCGCACCGCATGTTCTCGATCGACACAAAAGACGATCGTCTTTTGAAAACGATCGCTGCTCTCCTTCAGGAATGCCGTGATCTTCTTCGCTACTAGCTTCGTGCGATCGTCGATAACCAGCATGCGGTCAAAGTCCCTGATGTTGTAAAGGCGATCTTCAACCACCTCGCCATCACGGATCCCTTGCTTCAACGAATAGGTGAATACTGGTTCTTCGAAATAGGCAATGTTGTTTGCGTATGTTGTCTCTTTCGGTGTTGCCGTGAGCCCGATCTGGGTCGCGGAAGAGAAGTATTCAAGTATCTCGTGCCAAGCTGAATCCTCGGCTACACTTCCGCGATGATATTCGTCGATCACAATCAGGTCAAAAAAATCCGGAAGAAAACTCACGGAAAATTTTCTGATGTTCCTCCGGCCCGGTAATCGCCCGATACAGCCCAAGATAGACCTCATACGCCATACGCCGTATCAATTTGGTGAACGCCGTTCTTATTGCGTCGGATCGTCCCATCGTGTGCCGACAGCTTGGTCATCGCTCCCCCGAAAGGGCGGAAATCGTTTACTCGTGTCTGGTCGACCAAAACATTCCGGTCGGCAAGAAACAGGATGCGCTTTTTGTGCCCGGCCTTCCATAGTCGCCAAATGATCTGAAAGGCAGTGTAGGTTTTGCCAGTGTCCGTCGCCATGACGAGTAGGATGCGAATCCTGCCCCCTGACGATAGCTTCTGCCTTAGTGTTAATGGTATTGACTTGGTAATAGTGTGGGGACTTGCCACCACTACCGTGATAGTAGTCTTGCAAAACTAACTCTTCGGTTGTCGGTGTATAAGCTTCTCCATATACGATAGCAAGTCTATAGCTCGTCGGGGCTAGGAAATTCATCCAGCCCGAGATTCGATTCCCGCTGGGTACCAGTGCCGGTGCGATCATGGAAGGCAAATCCGTCGCCGTTGGAGGAAAACGCGAAGGGTATATCCAGCGTCTCGGCGTAGTCGAGTGCTTGTTGCATACCGTCGCCGACGCTATGGTGGGGATGATCTTTCGCCTCAATCACCGCAATCGGAACATGCTCCTTGTAGGAAAGGATGTAGTCAGTCCGCTTGCCCTGTCCGCGGCCGCACTCATTGCCCCGAACTATGATCGGCCCCTTGGTAAAGCTGACTTCCTCGCGAATCTGCCGCATTTCATCCCATCCAGCCTGACGCAATGCCGGCGTGATGAACTTGGTACAGATATCACGTTCAGAGAGATGATCTTTGTGCATTGCTATCTAGCTTGCCTTGTTATCCATTGCACCATGGTTAAACACTGAGCTCAGGAGTGTGGGAACCCTTGAATTTCTGGTCTTTCACGTTCGATCTCATACTTGAACTATCAATCTACATAGTGAAATCGTTATCAAAAATTCAAACCTTTAGTGCTGATACGACCATGCATGAAAATGTCGCTCTCTGTTGTTCAGTGTTCTGGGACTTTGGATCAGCATCAATCAACTTGATGACACTGCTGACACTTCCCATCATCAAATAGAGTATCCGGGTAAGCCACTTCTTTTCCGCAACTTATACAACAGTAGGCCTTGCCTTCTGGTCCTTTCTGGTCCGGCTTCCCAGAACCCAGCACCTTATGCGTCAGTTGCTCAGGGGTAGTATCCATCTTGGGCGCAAGCGGTCTCGAGGGTCTTCCAGTTCTCGCCATGAAGTCTTCTTCAATGCGCCTGCCGTGCAGTTAGCGATGCATAGATCATACGCTTGTCTTTGGCGTTCTTGGCCATCCATGACATCTGGTCTCGGGTATCCAGCTTGCGAACGTTGTGCCTTCCCTCGAATTCATGGATGTATCGGGCGAGATGCTTGACGCTCATCTGGTGATACACGCCAATATATCCTCGCTTGAGCATCGCCCAATGCGATTCTATCCCGTTCGTGTGGGCCATATCGTTGACAAATTCTCCAACGCTGTGACTCACCATCCGATGTTGGAATGGGAGGTTGGCATACGCCTTGTGTTCATCGGTGTATACCATGGCCTCTGGATGGACGTGCTCACCAATGAACCTCTGCAAGGTTCGCTTGCTCACATCCCGTACGACGGTGGTGCGAACCCGTCCACTATCCCTGTCTCTGATACCTGCTACGGCAGTCTTGCCCACCGTACCTCTCCCCGCATGGAGCTTCCTGGATTCGTGTTTGTTGGCTTCCTTGCCACCGATATAGGTTTCGTCTGCTTCCACCGGACCATCGAACTTAGTGGGTTTCGCATCCCACATTTCTCGCAGCCGATGTCCCATGTACCAGGCCGACCGTTGGGTAATGCCGAAGTCTCTATGCAGTTTCATACTTGAGACACCTTTCAAGCTGGTTGAATACAGATAGATGGCAATCGCCCATTGTCTTAGAGGGATGTTTGCACTGTGCATAATGGTCTTGGTTTTGACAGAGAAATGCTTCCGGCACGTTCGACATCGCCACGGCTGGGGCTTCCGAGTCCTGACCGTGGCAATGTTATTGCCCCCACAATGGGGGCAAACGATCCCATCCGGCCACCGTTGCTCGACAAACCATGCCTCGGCTTTCTCTTCCGTATCGAATTTTCTGACGACATCAAGAGGGTTGATGGATTGGCGGTACGCCTTGCCCGGTCCTTTACGCTTAGCTGTCACAATACTTTCCCTCTACTTATTTAATAATTTTAGCCAACGGCTCGAAAATGTCAAGAACTCTATAGATCAAGATTCAAAGTAATTTCCAATCAAGACAGGTTCCGCGACCGGTTGCACTTCCTTGGTACTCCATCGTCTAATACGTTCCTCTTTAATAACAATTCTGGTTAACACATGCCTCGATTCGTTTGCTTCCTCACTCAGCCTGACAATACCAGTGAACAACGGGAGGTCTGGATCAATCCCGATACCGTCTCCTTCGTCGAGCGCCACATTGTTCCCAACAAGATCAATCCTGCACTCGACTCTGTGGAAGACGGCACCTTGATCCATGGCCCTGCCTCTGAACCCATTGCTGTTTACCCTCAAATATCAGCCGTCCTCAGCAAGCTCCAGGGAAATAACGACATCGACGGTCTTTCCGACGAGGACGAGGTCTAATCGCCTGTTCACGCTATGTCATCAACACAATATTTGTATCGCTGAGCTGCGATCCATGAATTTCCATAGCTCAACTGCTTCCTGTCACCGTGATGACGACTCGTCGTGGCTTGCCTCAGCAGCAACGCAGTCCCAACCTTCAATCAAACAATTAGAGACATTTACTGCCTTGCCAAGATTAGGAACTCTGCCGCCACAGCACCACCTAAGATGACGAAGGCGATCAGCGTTCACGATATGAAAACCCGGTCTTTGAATCTGCTCTTCGTGTACCACCTCGACTACCGACCACGTCAAACACCCGCCGTTGGTAACGTGGTTGCGTTTTCAGAACCATCCTATGCTGCTGCCACTCGTACGGAAAAGATCCAGCTTGCAACGCCCGCCTATTATCGAAGAGAGGAAGAGCTCAAACCTGGAATTCGTGACCAGCGTGATGGCACCCTCACCAAGGACGGCACTATTTGGGCCAGTGCGATTGTCCCGTCTGTAGACGTAAAAGACGCGAAATTGTCGTTCGCCTCGGCGTATGAACCTTGGGTCTACTGCGTAGCCCACTATAGAAACAACCGCGAACTGCGCCGATTGAGAGACTATTTCATGGACGAGTATGAATACACAACCGCGACTGGAATTACCGGTCCTGAAGCCTTCGCCATCTGGCTTGGAATCGACTTCGCACTGATCCTCGACAAAACAAACGATGTCAGACTCGGAATATTGGACATGATCAATTATGAATGCACTCGCTACAACACCACCAGCCTATGGGACGGCTCGAACCCCACTAACATCACCATCGTCCGCGTCTACCACGGTCCCGTTCAGTACGAGAGATTGCTCTGGCCGCATCGACGCGCAAGAGCAATTCTTCGATCCATTCGCTGGGCCGAAAGAAGATCATCAGCCATTGTCCTGATCGTTCTCCGAGTTCTTGACAGATTCGTCAGACTATCTGCTGTCTGATGAGCGAGCACTGGTATTTTGAACCCACTCGTCCACTTGCGAGAGCCTGAAACGGAACAGCCGACCGACTCGATGCGCAGGCAGACCCAACGATAGACCTTATCCTTGGCTACCTGCAGATGGGCAGCTACATCCTCTATACCCACCCAGGGTTCCTCAGTAGACATGTTCCATCGACCTCCTTCCACGAAAAGACCTGACAATTCCATATTGGAATATACAAAACCTTCTCTTTTCCGTCCAATCCCAACTTGCGCCGGGCGATCGATCGTTCGGACAATGTCGCTGCCCACACTTCGATATCATCCATTGTCGGGTCTGATGGTCACTATTCGATCTTTGCTGCTGGATGTGAGGGACCACCTGAGTGGCCGCTAAATGTCGTTTCAGTGCTTTTGGGGATAAGCGAAGCAGTATTCTTGGATACGATGGTGACGAATTCACTAACATTTCTTACGAAAGGCCGGTGTATCGATAAGGTCAAAGGGATTGTCAACGATGCGAGCGACTATGCGATCGAGACTGTGGGGGATGCGAGTTGTCCTCTAAGGTCGCTGAAAAAATGGTAGCGGTGAGTTTAGCTAGTGTCTGCGGGAAAACCCCATTTTACGACGGGTTTAAGTCACTTGATGGTATCCGTCGCTCAGGGGATCCTGTTGATTTAGGAAATGTACGACGGGTCATCCGTCCATCGGGGCTCCAAAAGTGCGGACGATGTTCTCCTGCTCGCTTTCGGGGCGTGCGGCGTCCGTCCCGAGGGGCGGGAAGGATGTGGATATTGAGGATGGGGACGGCTAGGCCGCTAGACGATAGGGTGGTGCGTGCGTGCGATGGTGCCGCCGTGCCGCCCGTTGCTGCAGCAACCGTCCGAGCCGATGCAGGTTGGCGGCGAGGATCGAGATACCCACGGTGCGTTCGAAGCCTGCCCGGCCATGTGTGCGCACCCGGTCCAAGCCATGGCTTTCCAACGCATGGATCGCCGATTCCACGCCCGGATGCCGCCGGCGTCGCGCCACGAATGATGCTTCACTTTCCCGGGCTTCCGACTGGCCTCCGTGCCGCGCCCCTTCGCGGGCAACGCGACGTGCTCCAGCATCGCGGCCAGTTGCTGTTGGTTGGCGGGGCTGTGGAACCTCCGGTCGAAACTGCAGCCGCGCAATTCCGGATACTGCGCCTGGCACGCCGCCACCAGCGGAACGGCCATGTCCACGTCGCCGCCCTGCCACTGCAAGTGCCAACCCAGGATGAACGGATGTTGATCTTCCAGCACCGTCAGGGGAACCCCCAACTCCACCGGCTTGCCGGCCTTGCCCTTCATGATCCAGCGCGTATGCGGCTCGAACAGCGAGAACAACTTCTCCTCGTGCGGGATCGTCTCCCCCTCCAGCACGCGACGGAGGATCTGATCCTGCAAACGCACCGAGCAGGCGTGAAACCAGCGCCATCGCGACAGCTGCGCCGGCGTCACCGAGCCCTCCGGCAATCCTGCCAAGGCCTCTCCAGCGTGACGCCCAGTCGCCCCGTCAGATCGCCGCACAGGGTCAACCACGCCGCCACCGCCTTCGGGCGTTGACGCCACAACCGTGCGCAGCTCACCCGTTGATAGCCCTGCCGAACCTGCCTCCGCCAGTACCGCCCCTGCCGCCATCCCGACACCCCATGCGATCCGCAACAGACCGAAACCTCCGTCAGCAGCACCCGCATCGCATCCCACAGCAGGTTCACGTCCGTCGTCGAGTAATGCACGTCCGTCTTCCACTACGCACGAGTCAACCCGACCGTCCAAGGCAGCACCAGGGGGCTTTCCCGCCACCGCATGACCCTTCGCGCACCAGCAGCGCATTGCAACTCCTGTAGCAACGCCGGCGTCACCAGCGACACGTTGTCCTGCAACATGCGCACCGAGTACGTCCAGTCATCCAGAAACCCATGCTGCAGCATCTTCCGTACCACCCTGGTGATGGTTCACCAACTCCCCCAGACGGTCGTAGTCGCAATCCAAACCTTGCTTGAGAACCGCCATCACCAGAACCCGCCACAGCGTCATCCCCGGCCGACCGTTCTCCGGATCCCGATCCGCGGTCACATGGCAACCCAGTAACCCTTCCCATTCCTCCCGACACGACACGTACAGATGCTGCAATCCCAACAACAACGCCGGAATGTCGTCCCGGGACTTCACGTTGATCTTGATCTCACCGATCGGCACCTCGTCCAACCGCAAGGCATGCTCGAAACGTCTCATGATCGCCGACCTCCCGACGAAGATCCGCACCGACCCCCCTGAAACCCCTAAAAAAGCCCATTTCAACGCCTCCAACGGCAATCTTCACCTGCAGCATTTTAGCTCAAAACATCCTTCCATGCCGCAATAATCAACGCTTTGGTAGAATCGTCAGGGTTTTCGCACAGACACTAAGTATGTTGTTCTCCATGAAAGTCACTCAGTTGAAGCTAGATGAATCTCTCACCATGAAGGCCTATTGATAATACAATTTTAGGGGATTACATCGAGTTGTAATCAACGGGTCGAAGATGTCAAGAACTTTTGGCTAAAATTCGATGTGATTCCCAAATGAAACTATACGGGGAAGGGCTGCCTATACGGTTCCTCGAATCTAGACCATGCCACTTACCTTACAGTGTCACTCCGTTAATTCCTGAGTTACAAGTGAAATTCTGAAATAGGTATACCGACTTTCTGGTATCTCGTGTGTAGAGGCATCGTACCCATTCAAAGATGCACTGTAACTCGTTGGTGTATCAGCATCGAACAGATTATTAATACCAAGTACGTAGCTGATTTGGAATCCACGCATCGCTTGTCTATAACTCAGATGTACATTATGATAAAAAATCGATTGCAGTTCATTTTCTGAAGCAGAGTGTTCCATCGCGTTGGGGTGCGAACAGAGGCCTAAGGTTGTAAAACTATCCGGACTGCCGTCAAGAAAATCAGAACATCGCTCCATCATTTTATCAATGAATCTTCCAGTCCACGATGCCTGCCATGGATCTTTATACCAACCAATTTTAGTTGTGTACTTCAGTTTTGGTTTACCACGGTCGGCATCTGAACGGCCGGCTAGTTCACGTCTTTTTATCTCTACACCTACGGCATCCCTAGCGATCTCTTGAAATGAGCTCAAGTATGTCGCATCGTAAGTCACCACAAGTTCCCCTACTTTCTCAAAGCTTCTTTTATAGGTCACCCCGTAGTCGGTACCTGACGTTTTAATAGTTCCTATATTGAAAAGTGTGTTTGTAAATTGCGCAATGCCACCAACTTCATTACGTTGAATAAATCCACAAAAATCAACAATGTCTTCCAAGTAGCAGTTATTTAGTACAGTTTGTGCGTCAAAAGCAGTGATCGTATCGTCAATCGAGTGTCGGTATTTCGACAACTGTAGGGACAAGTGCTCAAACCATTCCGGTTCATACGTCAGTTTGAGTGTCGTCCCTGTACCAGTTTCAGGTGTCAATTCCCTATTGCCCCCAGTCAGGACAGCTATCTGAGAGCTCAGTTGTATATAACTACCGTCTTCGGGTACACCTTGATTGATGCAATTGGCAACCACCCGCGCATTTCCGTTGTTACTCAAATCCGCACAAGGATCAGCAATACTAGCATCGAAACGTGTCCGTCCCCCATATAATTCTCCTATATTTGGTGCCCTAAAACCTTCTGCAACGTGGACGCGCACTCGCAGTGAGGGAATGGGGTCCCAGATTAGAGCAGCTTTGGCAGTAGTATCCGAACCAAAGGTACTGTAATCAAATGCTCGAATGGCGAACGCACCCTTCACCCCTTGAACTAGCGGAATTTCGGTCTCCAGGTATAGTTCATTGATCGTGTAATCTCCCTGAGTAGGTTGCGCTGGAATACCTGCTGTATCTCCGGCGGAAACTATCGGATCAGGAGTAAAACTCCCTTCCAATGCTCGATATTCAAAACCCGTTGCCACCGCCAATGCACCCGCGGGCAACGCGAGAAAATCACCAGAAAGGTTAAAGGAAACACTTAACAAGGATTGTTCACTTTGGTCTCGTTGAATAAAGCCAACCCAATCTAACATCTCCTGAGTAATCGTCCCCGCTCCGCCAAGAAAATTAAACGGGACACAAGGGGAAATACACTCTTCGATGGGTCCCAAAGCCTGCTTCAGCTTGCGCGCGTTATGTGCGCCTTGTTTCCTTTGATCTGCGGAGTTTTTCGATGTAACTACGTTTGCATCCCAGAAATATCCATTGCCGAAGAACTCACTCAGCCCGGACAACTGCGCTGACACATACACCGTATCTACAGTCTGATCAAAAATTCGTGGACCGCTCTCTAACGGCCGACGCGTGATGAACGTTCCCTCCGGACCGATATCAAAACCAAAATGATTGAATGGATTGGTGTGATGAATTGATATAGTGTCCAGCAAACTCCCAGATTCTCCAAACTGCCCAAGCCAGAGAGGTTCGGGTGCTGCACGATTGAGCGATTTGCGTTGATTGAGAACAGCTTTTGCCGTGAATCCAGTTGTTTCCGTCAAATCAAACTGAAATTTACCAAACCACCCCATACGTTCCGATGGGGTCAGAAGAAGATTGTATTGTGCGTAGTTAAACCGGTCTGCATTTGACCACGGATGATACGAATCACTGTCACCACATGGATTTGAAGGATCGTATACTGGATCGTTGACTCCTTCATTTAATGCACAATTGATAAACGTTCCCGTATTCGGATCGGTGAAAATTACCCTTCCCTGCGGTGTGAACGTACTCCCGTGACGAATGTCGGTATTGGGTTTGGGGTATCGAGATAGTTCGCGTGTGGATGCGTCAAGTGCCGTTTGGTCCGTATAGCTCATACCTCCCACGGCACGCCACCAAGAGCCTTGCATACCACTGACTAAAGATAATTTAAACGACTCGCCCCCGTCTGAATAGGACCCTGTATATAACTCAACTTGCAACCCTTGTTGCCGTGTTTTGGTGACGATGTTAACTACTCCGGCCAACGCATCAGAACCGTAGATAGCAGAGGCACCATCTTCTAATATCTCGACCCGTTCGATGAGGGATAGTGGGATGGTATTCAGATCCACTGCACCACCTACACCGCTTCCTGAGGAGCCATTGATCCAACGTAATCCATCAACCAATAAAAGTACCCTTTTAGAACCAAGATGCCTTAAATCGACATGTGTTTCGCCAGCTCCAACTCCACCACCATCCGGTGGAAATCCGAAATTACCACTGCTGTTAAACTGAGTGTTTAAAGGTGAACCTGCCGTAGGAACTTGGCGCAAGATGTCACCAATTGATACCAGTCCCGTGCGATCCAGCTCATCTGAGCTGATCTCCTGAATATTATCGAGATGAGAATCCGCCTCTTGTCGAATCCTTGATCCGATCACGATAACCTCTTCCAACTCGGACGATGCGGATGCAGATTGAATATCGTCTCCGTACACGGACGGCATAGGCGAAACAAGGAAAGCGAGAAAAAGTACTGGGGAAACTCGAGAGACACTCAACTGATACCATCTTGAGTTATATCGAACTGATTGATGTTTTCCGACCGGACTCATTTGATTCCTCTTCATCTCTAAATTAAAAATTATATATAACATACCTACGGCTTTAATCGTACCATTAGCAATTACCACTTAGTAACCGCCACGCACGCTGTCGGTCAAGGAGGCCATGCTAGACCGCTACTTCGCACTGCCGGGACGGCAGCTGAAATTGCCATAATTGTCGATTGAGTCGAGACGAAACACGAATTCGTCGGGTAGTCTGCGCCGTAAAAATGTGGCGGCGTCGCATGCGCCTTCACGAATGACTCGAACAACGCCTGGCTGTACCGCCACCGCCGTCTCCCGATCCGCACGCTGCTCCAGGCAACACAACGTCGACGGACCTCGCCAAGGGGTTCTCTATCCGGGAGGTCGCCGTCTGCAAGGCCGGATCGTGGCGCAATTCCCCGTGATCGTTCAAGTCCTCATGCCCCAGAGCCAATGCATACACACGCTGCCTGAGCAGATCTTGCAAACGGTGCTCAGCAACTGGCCTGACGCCGTGCATCCCCCAAGTACTTTGATACCGAGTGCGTCAGACCCAAGTGCCGGTCCACCTCCGCGAGCAGCGAAATACCCCCGTTACTGGTGATCGCACCACCGCTGAATTCGGCCTCCACCTTAACGGCGTTGCACGGATGAAAAATGGATCGTATTTTGGTAACATTTCGTCACAGCAAGGTCTCCTTCGATATTGGGTTTAACTACTTGAATGATATCGAATCTATAGGAGCCTTGCTGTCTTAATTCGTGCAATATCCGGGCTAGAAACTCAGGCCGACATTCAAGAAGGTATATCTACCCAGAGCGTCGTACATTCCCGGGAATATATTGCCATTTCCACCAATGGATGGACCAGCACTGTTTCCAGCAATGGGCGGTGCCACGTCTAGGATATTCGTTACTCCTCCTCGGATAGTTGTCGAATCACCGTAACGCCAGACAGATCCCAAATCCAAGTAGTTCACGGCATCCAAGTCCACCTCCCCTGGCCCCAAATCCTCAGTTCCGCCGACATGCCTCCACAGCGAGCTAACTTCCAACTGTGACCATGGAGTTTCCCAAACTACACGGACGTTATTTTGAAACTCTGGAGTTGGCACACCACAAACTCCACCCCATGTACCGTTGCAATCCACGGATTCCGCGGTAGCAAGTTCTTGCTGGTCCCAAGTTAGAATGAATCCGGTCACACTGTGAACAGAAAACGCTCCGATGTTGTTCGTGTTGAAGTTATAAGAAACTTCCATATCAAAACCACGAACATTTTCTATCGCAAGATTATCAAGCAACGCCACGATATGACCACTGCTGTTAACTTCTGAACCAATCCAAAGGTCACCCCGTACGGGATTCCGTTTAACTAATTGACAGCGAGTTAAGTCACCATCAAGGCATTGATTCAAGACAAACTCCGGTGTCAGAGGTGCAATACCCTTTTCAACTTCAATATCGTACAAGTCCAGTGTTGTCGAAAGACCTTGAAGGAAGGATGGGTTCCAAACGAACCCAACTGATAAAGTCATCGATTCTTCAGGGGCAACATCAGGATTCCCTCCCTGTAAGAAGTTGTATTGACCAGCTGGCGAGTGCTGAATATTGCCAAATTGTGATTCCATTACACCACTCCGTGCACACTCTTCCAACGTTCGTCCAGATTCTGTCCTCCCATTACTACCAACCGGTCCACCACATGGATCAGTGCCCATATCAAACAAATTAAATCCTTGTGGTTGGAATAACTCCCTCACGCCTGCGGCGCGAATTGCACGCTGCACGCTACCTCGCAGCCGGTAGTCATCTAAGAAAGCATGGCTATACCGGACACCCCACGTATGCGTCGTATGGCCAGTTGAATAGTCCGAAAATCGATAGCCGAGATCAATGGTAACGTCATCGGCCATTTGCGCACCACTGGTTACTGGAACGGACGCTTCTACAAATAATTCCGTTACATCGTATCCACCACCTACCGCGTTGGTTGCTCCACCTTGACCTGCACCTTCACCAAGACGATATCCCGAATCCGGGACAAAATCCAACGCCTCATCTCGAATTTCTAATCCAGCTACAAGAGCGACGGCTTCATCAGCACTTGGTAATTTCAACCCCTGCTCCGCAAAGTCGCCGCGCACGAACCCCGTAATGACAGTCTGATCAGTAGTGCCTCTAGCAAATAATGGAAGCACAAGATAATCGATCGTATCCTGAGTCACTGCACCAGTAGTGAAAATATTCCACGGTACACAGTTTAGGTCGGAACCATCAAGTACCGACCTGCAAACAATCTCGCCATCTTCGGTTCGCGTGGCGTCCAATGCTCGTCTAATCCTTGATGTAGATAAGTCATTCAGATAGGTATTTTCCATGCTGACCTCTGCATCTTGTAAAGACACATCAAAGTCCCATGTGTCGTTAATATCACCTCGAAGACCTAGCACCACTCGATAGCTAGTGTGGCGCAGGTCGTGTTGACGCGGGCCACCTTCAACGTTCCGCCGCCCAATATAGGCATCAATGTGGTCGTTTTCTCGATTTTGACAGAATGCGCCGTCAAGAAAAGCCTCGCGTTCCGCACCCGACATATCCCCGGTAAGCTCATTCAAGGCCGCACGCTGTTCAGGTGAAAGTCGATCTTCCGTTAGCAAATTATATTGAGCATCAGAAAGAAACGGATTTGAACAGCTCATCTGACTAGTCACAAAAAAAGCACCAGAAGGAGCGATCTGCGATACCGTTCGGTCATCTTTGAACATCATCTCTGCATAACCTTCAAACCGAGGAGATATGTCGTAGTGTGCGAAAACACCAAAACTGATCCTTTCATCCGGACGCTGGAAGTAATTCAAAGGACCGTAGTTGAACAACGTGCCAGCACGCGGAACAAAATTAGACCCTTCGACCTTATAGTCAAATCCAACATGGGCAGGGTTCGCAAAATTGGTAATGCGCCCCTCTGGAATAGTGCTTGACCCGAAACATCCATCCGCAGCATTATTCAGCGCGCATGAGCTGTAATCGCGTTCACTTTGGGCGACCGATTCTATATCGCGATATGTTACATACGCAGTAACGTTGCCGCGACCGTCGTTGAGATTGCCTCCTATAACGGCGGAGAATACGTTCATAAATCCATCGGAAGTAGCATCATCAGCAACGGGGAATCCATGATCGCGGACGATTTGCTGTACGTCATCATTATTATTGCCGTGTGAGTACCAGCTTGTTTGAGCATTTAACGAAATCCCTTGGAAACTATCGTTCATCAAGAAATTGATAACGCCCGCAACTGCATCCGATCCATATGTAGCAGAAGCACCGCCCGTTAAGATCTCAACGGATTTAAGCATGGGGCCTGGAATTTGATTGAGATCAGCAACACCTCCACCCCCTATCGGCGAACCAGCAGGAAGTCTACGTCCGTTAATAAGCACTAACGAACGCGACGCACCTAAGTTACGAAGGTTTAGAGTAGCGGTACCCGTTGCACCGTTAGACTGCCCAGTATTTTGTCCAGACCAGACTTGAGGTAAGTTTCGCATCATGTCTTCTATGCGTACGTTTCCTTGGTACTCAAGTTCTTTGCTATCCACCTGAATCACTGGACTAGACCCGATGAGATTCGTACGAACAATTCGAGACCCAGTAACTAAGACTTCCTCCAATTCCTCTTCATCCGAAGATTCGGATTCCTGAGCCAGTATAGTTGGTGTGGTTAATAACATTCCGAAAGTAAAGACGTAACCAACTGCTGTCGAAATTAACCGTTTCGAACCGCTTAAATACCTCATTAAGGTCCGATCATAATTAAATTCGAATAGATGGAAGGCTAGAATTCGACTGAATAGCAACCATGCGTGCGTAACACGACACAATGTTATCTTGAATAGCGTATATATGGTCATAAATCTACCTCGGCTAAAGGATGAAAACGCCTTAACTTTACAATTCGATACATTTTGTAACATGATAATCTTATTTCTATATCCAAAAACTTTATACCCATGTCTGACTTATGTGAACACATATATTGTATATTATGATGTTGTGGAAAAATATTCTCCCTCCGAAAATGCCTTCTCACTCGCACACTGAGATCCATAAATGCCCTCGGCATGCACAGGTCAAGCTATTCACGATTGGGAACGTGCTCGAATTTTACGAGGCATTATTCTCTGTTTTTATCGCATCGCGCACCTTAAAACTCAGTCTTAATAAATCTTATTACGAAGTGGAAGCGAGATGGTTTTAAAATAACATGAGAAAAATCCGCTCTTAATAGGTGGTGATAGTACTACGAAAAACTTTCCGTAAAAACTTTTATAAATCACTCGCCTGTTATTGCTTTTTCATAGGAAGTGAGAATGGCCGTTGTTTATCGACTTTACACGTTACGGCATTTGCATGTTAGCAACCGAAAAACGCTATTCGCCTATCGTTACCAAGACTACAGCTTACACGGCTGTTATACTCCGACCCGATGAATCCGGTCTGAACTGTGAAGAGAATCGTAAAGTGTATGGGGCTATCTAATAAACTGAGATTGGTGTTATTGTTTATAATATAAGTTACACTCTACCGAGGAAGAACTATGAATGTTTCGATCACTTACTGCACTGCTTGAGATTACAAACCGAAGGCAGTCAGTTTGGCTGCGAAAATGCAAGATCAGCTTGGCGCAAAAGTCACGCTTATAGAAGGAAGTGGCGGTGTCTTTGATGTAGTCATAAACAAAAAACTCATTTATTCCAAGCACGCTACCGGAGAATTTCCTGACGAAGATCGACTTATAAGAGACGCAAAAGTCCAGATATAATTGAACCGATGGACATGAGAGCTCACAGTGGCGTTACAGATCAGCAACTCTCATATGGTTTTAACCGAGGCTTGGTGTCGGTCTTTCCATGTTTTGGTACAGGAAATCGGCGTTTTCAGGCGTTCCACACGGCATTTCGTCGTACGTTGAGACGGGTCCCATGTACCGATATTGCCTCCATTATCGCGAAACCCAATCCAGAGGTCCAGACTAGTAGCGGAGTTTGGGCTATACGGGGCATTACTGTAGAAAAGATTCTTGGCTAAAGTAGCTTCGTTCGGTTCGGATAGTCCGCCGGACGCCTTCGATAATGGGTCATTTCCCGATCTACGGATTTTTACTCGTCTCTCTCGATCCTCAGGACCTTGCGTTCGTAGGGTACGATCGATGAACCTTCCTATTGGATTTCGAAACTCATTGCTTTTGGGAAGTTCCCATGCGTCAACACATTCCTCGAAAAAAGGTCGTTAGCGGTTCTGCCGTCCTTGATCTCCCATGGGAGGAAGTCCTGGTGCGCTTTACCCTTCGGGTTAATTCGAGCCTGCGGATTTCCGAATTCACTCTGCACAAACTGAAATGGCTGGTCGAGTAATTGCCGAATACCGGCTCGAGCCGACTCTGCGAGGAGGTCCGTGACTGCATTCGTGGATGGGCGGGTAGACAAGCTGCTGAACCGCGAATAGCAGAAACAAGCGTGAGCATCGTGAGAGAACCAACGGCAACCATGCCACATGGATATTGATATCAAAGACCCTACCATCGAGCAATATCTGAAAATGGGATTTTTAATGGGAATACTAGGTAACTACCACACATTCACGGTCTGAATATGGTAGTTCCAGTGGTTTGCATCGCACCCGAGGTTCCCGTATTTCTCGGATAGGAGCTATCAAGGATCAACGATTTCGTAGCCTTAGTTCCAGTACCCCGGCTCGAACGAATGTTGGACTATATTTCATCGAAGGCATCCGTTAAAGAAGGTATGTATGGACGAATTGAAGCGATGTCGTCCAAAGGTAGCACAACACTCATTTGATGCCCGATTTCTTCAATAGACTCCCTCAATTCCTTATCTTTCCCAGAAACATCAGCCTTCGATAGACTCATGCCATTGGATGTGTTGTCTCTTTCCAGCATTTTGTCATGTGCACGCGAATAGTCCGTCGTCAAGAGAAGAGTCAGGTCCAATCTGTTCCGATAACCACTGTAGAGCGGCAATACCGCAACATCCGACATTCGCCCCTGTTTTGAAATCCCTGGACCTCTGATAATCCATCCTACATATGACTTGCGTCTGAAAGTGGTGACCTCGACGAGAGTACTTTGGTCCAAGGCTTTCAGTATCAACGTTGGGATAAGCCCAGATTCCGCGGCAAATTCGGTCAATTGATCCTCTAATTTAACGAATTTGTTTTCAATCATCGGCATGAGATACGCAAAAACTGCCGTGAAGATTAGGCTGTCCGCATACCGAAATGGATAATCCTTTTCAACCCAACAGACACTTCCATGAACGACATCCGGGAAATCACAGCCTGCCAAACAAACCTTCATTGCTCCCAATACAAACCAGACACCGAAGAATATGATTCCCCCTGTGATGGCGGACTCGTAGAAAATCACGTAGTTTGAGCTGGATGAGAGTGCAATCCGATAACGATTGCTCCTAGATCGGTACCAGTAACCCGCTAGGACAAGAACGAGAAAGACGGTAAATGTTTGCGACATCGATCGAGTAGTTATTGAACGGAGTCATCCGGCGTCGGTTTTCTGAACAGTTTTTCCTTGTTTTTTTTTGAGTCCTGGATGGCTTTCTGATATCCCCTACTACTCACTAGATCAGAAATCAGAACATACGGCCGATAGCCATTTTCTGATACTCTGACATGTTCCCCCAAGTGCTTGCCTTTCTTATCCAAGCGTGTACTCCGTATAAAGATGAAATGACACTCCTCAACGCCTCAGTCGTCAATGCAACTTCGTGGCATTGTTCAAAGTATAAAGGACCTCGAGCAGCGACGGTAGCATTCTATATTCCGTAAACTGCATTTTACGGACGCATGATTCGTCACATTTCACATCAGTTGAGGAGCGAAAATGTCTATGGGAACAGAATCTCACGGATTGGCGAAGTAGGACAAACCGTCCACGGCAGCCGCCCCAAGTCGTCCAGTGCCACAGTCGTCCTACACGATTCCGCTCGAAACCATCCCCTCATGACAGGGAGGAAAATGCTCCATCCAACCTGTACCTTGAGGACTAAAATCGGGAATCCTGGGATGAGTGAACGACACCTCCCTTACGTGGGTGTGTTGTAATTTCCGTATAGTACGGCATTTTTGAAGGATGTTTCGCTGAGGCATCCGCCAATCAAAAAGGAAAGGCGATGAGTCACATTGCTAGTATTCTACGATTCATCTTATATAGTGGATCAATCGGTCCGAAGCACAGCCAGCCGACGCGTCGAAACGATCGCCAATATGAATCGCGAGTTCCCGTTTCGCGACATGCCAGACATGCTTCGGATCATACCACTTTCGACTCGACTCGCGCGTTGCCAGACTAGAGCGTGTTTACACTAAATTCCTGATCATTTCGTATATCAGGGCCAGATAAATGAACCCAGCGAACATGACGTCGAGTTTGTCGTAACGCGTCCCCACGCGGCGATACGCTTGAGCCTGCCGAACAGGCGTTCCACTTCGTTGCGGCGGGCATACAGCTGGCGGTCGAAGGACCAAGGTTTCCGGCGTGTCGTTCGGGGCGGCACCACGGGCGTGGCTCCCAAGTCTTGCACCACCCGCCGCGTCCGGTCGTCTTCATACGCACGGTCCATAATCACATACTTTGGGTGCTTCAGACCGCTCTGCTGGAGCAGCCAGCGACCCTCCGGAGCATCGTGCCGATGCCCCCCGGCGGACAGCGAGAAACTCCACGCTCGACGATCGTCCAACGCCAGCAGATGCACCTTGGTGGTCAGCCCTCCGCGCGAGCGGCCGATACTTTGCGGACCGTTTTTTTTAGACTACCCGTCCCATCCGCATGTACCTTCACCGAGGTGCTGTCCAGCATCATCGCCATCTCGGTGTCCGAGGCGACCAGACCCCGATCGCGCAAACGCTCGAACACCGCCGCCAACACCCCACGCTCCGCCCAGTGCCTCATCTGCACGTACACCGTGTTCCAACACGCCCATAACACGCAGGCAGGCTGCGCCAGGGGCAACCGTGTTTCAGAATGTACAGAATACCGTTGAGTACCCGCCGATGACCCCATCGAACATTGCCCCGGGGCTTCGGGAACAAGTCCTGTATCTCGTTACATTGCTCTTCCGTAAGTTGCATGACGACCTCTTGTCGAATGATCCAGATCAGAATCATACAACAAGATAGTGTCAACACGCCCTAATCCGTTGCGCGGCTTCCTTCGGCTTGGCGGCTGGTGGAATTCCCACGGGCATGCACCGCACGCCGCACCACGGAGTTCAGACTCTTTGCATTGGTCGTGTAGAACATCTTGCGGAGCCCCTCAGAAAACGTAGGAACGGAATCACGAGCGTCTGCCGGACGAATCATGTGAGTGATTTTCTACCTAAACCCGGATTTCTCATAACCAAGTCGAAAATGATGTTTTTCACGAGATGCGTGGGGTACGGGGCATGGAATTTCGCGTCGCAAGTTCGAAAAGGCTTCGGAGGGCGGGAATACGTGTGTTTTCCACGCCTTTTTGCGGGCGGGACGGCGAATCGCTGAGCATCCGGGCGCGGGGAGGCCGGCGCGCTCCGCCGCCAGCGTCATGCACCCGGTTGCACCGGGCTTTTACGTCGGTGCCAAGCTGGCCCAGATCAACCGGAAATCCTTCCAGTACGGGAAGGCGGACCCGAACGCCAGATGAATCCGCCGCGTGGACACCGTCACGCGCACCGGGATCCGGAACAGATGCTTGCGTAGCGTCGATGGGTGGCTCCAGCGCAGCATGGCGGATACCGGGAGGTTCTCGAGCCGGCGCTTCATCATGCAATAGAGGGCATGGGTCAGTGCACTCAGCCGGAGCCGGAGTGCGTTAACGTTCCAGAGGCTGCTGGAGCATCGGTCCAGGAACAGATCGTTCTTCTGTTCCTTGATCCAGTTTTCGGCCTCGCCCCGGTCGCAGTACATCGCTTCGTAGACCGTTTGCACGTCGGGCTTCCGGAGCGAGGTGACGACGAAGCGGCTGTGGTATCGGGTCTCGCCGATCGTTGCACATGGGCCTTCCGCGACGGCCTCCGGTCCGCCGTCAGACTTGCCGGCCGGTTCCCCGTCCGCGTTGCCGATCGGTTGTCCCGGCAGCCATTCGGCCTTGGCGATCACGCGGCGTTCGCGGCTCCAGCTGTCGCGCGTGCGATAGCCGAAGCTCTGATAGCCGAGGACCGCTCGCTGCGCATAGTCCGGATCCCGCTTCAACCGGTCCCGCAGATCATCCATCAACGGCTGGATACGGTCTTTCAGCCGATCATTGCGCGACAGCCCTAGCACGTAATCCACGCCCCGCGCCTCGCACCACGTCATCAACTCGTCGCGGCAGTAGGCACCGTCGGCGCGGATCAGGATTGGCACCTGCGGAAATCGCTTCCGCAACCGGTCCACGAGTGGCGCGATCATCTCCACCACGCCCGCCGCCACATCGCCGCTCGACGTGCGCAGTTCCGTCCGCACCGGCCAGCCGTTGCAGAACACCAGCCGCGGAAGGTGGCAGTATGCATGGTAGTACCCGTGATAGAACCGGTGCTCCTGCCGCCCGTGCAGTTTCACGTCCGTGGCATCGATGTCCAGTACCAACCGCTTCGGTATCCTGCCCCGCTCGCCCCACACCAGGTACAGCTCCACGAGCAGCTCGTCGAGAGCACCGAAATCCACGGTGATCGGGCGCGCCTTCGTCCGGTCCCGCCCGTTCGCCGACAGCTCCATCCGGTTCAGCGTGCTTTTGCCGGCCAGCGGCTCGCCGTCCGAACGCGCACACTCCACCCACCCCATGGCCGTGGACAGGACCCGGTCACGCCGCAGCTCATCGTGATCGTTCACATCCTCGTAGCCCAGCGCGAGACCCACAATCTGCTGCCCCAGCAACGCCACTAGCGGATGCACCACCTTGGACCGATCCCGGTGATTCGTGAAACATGCCGAGACGCGCTCGAACAACCGGACCTTCTCGGCCAACATCATCAGCAGTGCCGAGCCCTCGTTGGAACTCAGCTCGCCTCCACTGCAATCCACCTCCATCCGCACCAGACGGACCCCTTTCGCCATCCAACGCACCAGCCGGTCCGCGCCACGTTTTTGCTTGCTCTTCATCCCGTGCCCTCCTCTATCCGACCCCATCGGCCGCGTGGCACCAACGGTGCTCACGCACATTCTTATGCTAACCCGAATGGCTCATCATCTAGTCGAAAACACCATGTTTCACGGGACGCGCCGCTTTTCGCGCGGATCGCAGCGGTCCGCGAAACGGGCCGAGGCGCATGCTACACGCCCGCACCTCTTCCGCCAGCATCGCACGCAGCACCGACCGCGTCCCGCTTCCCTCCGGCCCGAACGTATCCCTTTCGCCGTCCAACGCACCCATCCGTCCGAACGCACCCTGCTACCATCCCCTTCCCCCCAGAAAAGCCCAATCAACTTCGTTGTATCAACGACTTACACGCATATACATCGCACCCAAGCCATCCATATATGAGAAATAAGGGCTAAAGAAATTCCACCAAGAAGATGGTCAGAAATGCACTTTTTGGTCTTTGACGGCGAACATGATTCACTCTATAAGGCGTTTTTTGGCACGATCATCCCGATGTAGATGGACACCTCTATTTACTGCTATTTTGACGAATCATGCCTGATATAAGTGTATGATTTGTCATGATGTGAGGATTGCTTACTTCTCATTGTCTCAAGTAAATAGAGGTGTCCAGATGTACAACCCTATTTAATGACCAAGCTAATCTTTATGCGCTATTTCGCTAGAATAAATCTAATCGAAGAAGGTGCACCTTGAGATATTTCCTCGACTTATTTACACCTGCAACTTGGCGGACCTTTCGAGATAAAAGATGCCGAATCACGGGATTTCGTACTAGACATCTCGGTATGGCTCGGGGAGTGAATAAAGGGGCGAGAGCGGCTTGAAGCCGCGAAAACTCCTGTACATCCATGGGACATGACGTCATATACTGTTTATACATCTGTACATGGGGTCATGTTCATTCACTGTCAAGTGGTTACGCGACTTTCAACACTTAATGACAATTGAGCCACCTCTCATCAATACTCAGAATACGAAACTAAGGAATTATCCATGTATTACAAGTCACGTAATATTGACGCAGGAGGCACATTCACTAGCTTACGTGTACCGACATAACCGACGGTTGTAATCAACACGGACCCGATTAAGGGACCAGATACCCAAACCCACGGATGTACGTTGTAGTCAAATTCGAAGACCTTCGTTGCTAAAAGATACGCAGTAAGTTCTGCCCCCATTACACCAACCAAGCCAGCGAATATTCCCAACGCGGCAAATTCAATTGCTAGTGCCCCGGATATCAGCTTCCGACTACCCCCAAGCGTGCGAATCAAAGCATATTCTTTCATCCGACGATCCTGACTTGCTTGAATCGACGCTATAAGTACCAGAACTCCTGAGGCAAAAATAAGCAGTAGAATCCATTCGGCGGCACTGGTTACGCGAGAAATAATGGTCTGCATTTGCTGGATTATTGAATCAACGTCAATGATGGTCACCGTCGGAAAATCGCGCAGAAGATCGATTAGTACCTGATTACGTGTCGGAGGTAGAAAAAAACTACCCATGTAGGTCGCGGGTACCCTGTCGAGTGCTGGCGGACTGAGTGCTATAAAGAAAAACGGACCAATTTCACCCCTCTCTACCGTACGAATATTAGCGACTCTTGCACGAATCGACTTACCACCAGCGGTGATTTCTAGTTCGTCATCAATGTCTAATCCCCAACGAGTCGCATAACCGAATTCAAGCGAAGCGAGAAACTCAGCCGTATCCGGGTCCCACCACTCTCCTCTGACTAGCTCGTTGTCGTCTGGTTTTTCTCGCATCCAAGTCAATCGTCGTTCAGACTCCAATCCCCATCCGCGCGGTGGTACTAAAGAACGGACATATTCGCGAGTAGGCACATCATTCACCTTGGTCACACGTCCCCCTATAAGTGGATAAAGTCGTCCGTCGTAAACTGCGTTTTCATCCAATACTCTTCGGATGCGATCAACCTCATGTGACCCGACATTCAACAGCCAATGGTTTGGTGTATTCTCTGGAAGCTGCATCTTCCATTCTTCAATCAAAGAAGTTCGAACCAACAGGAGAATGAACAAAAGCATGATCGCTAGACCGAACATTAGAATCTGAACAAGATTTTCTTTGTACGCCCGCTGAAGACCCGCGAGCGCAAGTCGCCAAGCATTGCCCGCGTGCATGCCGATGACTCTCCCCCCACGCAGCAATACAATACCGACGACCGCAAATCCTAGAAGTACCAGCAAAATTCCAGTTAGTGTCCAGACGGTAAGCCAAAAACCATCGCTATACCAGAATAAAAGCCCAAAACTTCCCAGAATCGCAATGGAGTTAGTAATAACTGAAGGAGTTGCCATGTTACTCAAGTCACGACGGATGACGCGTAAGGGAGATACACGACGAAGTGCAATTATCGGGGGCAACGCAAACGTCAGCAGACAAACGAACCCAGTGACGGCACCAACAACGAACGGACGGGGGCTTGGCAATGGTAGCTCGGCAGGTAGATACGGCTTAAGAGCGGTGATCAATCCAAAGTGCAGAAGCGTGCCAAGTGCGACACCTATAACGACACCGATACAAGCTACGACCCAAAGTACACCAAAGTAAGCCCATTGGATGTCGCCCGGCGTAGCCCCCAGCGTTTTGAGTATCCCCACGTGATCATAGTGTCGTTTCGCATATCTGCGTGACGTCAATGCAATGGCAACACCAGCTAGAAGAACAGCGAGCGAACCACCTAACAAAAGAAAGCGTTCAGCACGATTTAAAGCACGGCCAAGCCGAGGAACTGCATCACGGATGTTCCGCCATTGAAAATTTGGCGATAGTTCAGCACGAATTTGATCATGGAATAGCCGCAGGTTGTCTCTTGGACCTGCGAGCAACATTCTATAATCAATGTTGCTTCCTGGCTGGATCACTTTTGTTGCTGGTATATCTTCAATTCGCATCAGTAAACGAGGGCCAAAGTCGAAAAACCTACCCGACCTGTCTGGATCAGACGCCAGTACTTGAGTGACGACAAGCTGCTTATAACCCACACGAACAGAATCCCCTTTCTCAACGCCTAAGGCTGGAAATAGCCGCCTATCAAGCCATACCGTGCCAGGTTCCGGAATGTCCTCGGTTGGCAAGATCTCGCCATACGGCTTATCTGAAACTAGCAACTTTCCTCGTAACGGGTACGCCGCATCAACCGCCTTAACACTTACCAAATGTGTTCTTTCTGGGCCTTCTGTAGGAACCACCATAGACACGAACAATAAGGAATCCGATATTTGAAGACCCAGTTTTGCAGCAGGGCCACGAAACGAATCGGGGATTGGCATACCTCCGCTGATGGACCGATCCGCCGCCATGAAACTGCTTGATTCCAATTCCATCGCTTCTAAAAATCGGCTCACGAACATAGTGGCCGACGTGACGGTGCCGACCGCGATAATAATCGCGGACATCAGTAACCGCAGTTCTCCCGCACGCCAATCACGGAGTACAAGACGCAGAATGAGCTTGAAATTCATGATACAACTCTGCCACCAGACAGTTCCATTCGGTCCGTGCAACGGTTAGCGAGACTCATATCGTGCGTCACCAAGATCAAAGTGGTACTCGATTCCTGGTTCAAGTCGAAAAGTAGATTAGCGATACGACGTCCCGTAGCCGTATCCAAATTCCCGGTCGGCTCATCCGCAAAAAGTACCCGTGGATTCGATGCAAATGCTCTTGCAATAGCTACACGTTGCCGTTCCCCGCATGATAGCTGTTTAGGGTAGTGGGACAGCCTATATTTAAGTCCCACTCGATCGAGAAATCGTGTTGCTTCGTTTCTAGCGTCATCTTCTCTGCGCAGTTCAGCCGGAAGCATGACGTTTTCTAGTGCAGTGAGACTATCGATTAGTTGAAACGTCTGAAACACAAAACCAACGGCGCGTCCACGTACTTTAGCCCGCTGTTCTTCCGTCATTGCGGTGACCTCATCTCCATCTAGCCAAATAGTCCCCGATGTGGGCAAGTCTAATCCTGCTAGTAATCCTAAGAGCGTAGTCTTTCCCGAACCTGACTCACCGACAATGGCTAACGATTCACCCTTGATAACTTCAATATCGACACTATCTAGTATTATGAGTTCGTCTTCGCTCATTGCTACTCTCTTTACCAAGTTCTGAGCGCGAATAATAGGAAAGGTCATGCAATCGCTTCACAAAGGGTTAATAACGCTGCTGCTCCCGTTGTTAATAGTACTTACCGTTAGTGCCGCCGATGAGAGCAATGTTCCAATTGTATTAGTGTTGGGCAACAGTTTGAGTGCATCATACGGTATCCCAGAAAATGAAGGATGGGTAGCACTTCTGCAGCAGGAGTTAATGCGCAAAAACATAAGGGCCAAGGTCGTCAATTTTAGCCAGAGTGGTGAAACTACCAAGGGTGCATTAGAAAAATTACCGATGGCACTGAATGCACACAGACCCGATGTTGTGTTGATTGAACTGGGTGGGAACGATGGACTACGAGGCTACCCTGTACAACACATTGAGCAGAACTTAACACAAATGGTTGAACTCGCACAGGAAGCAGGCGCGTCGGTAGTTATAGCTGGTATGCAGTTGCCACCAAGTCACGGCCCGCGCTACACACGAAATTTCAGAAATATTTATCCACATGTAGCACAGTCGACGCAAAGTGTGCTAGTACCTTTCTTTCTAGAAAACGTTGCGACTGATAGATCTCTAATGCAAGCGGACGGCATCCATCCGAATTCAAAAGCGCAAAGGTTATTACTAGAAAACGTCTATGAATTTATCGTCAGAGCAATAACAAAGAAACAACGCGAGCGCGGTTCTCAGGTAAGTTCTGCTATTCAGTTTGGCACCCGTTTGGACCATAGCCGAGGTGTTTGGTCCCTCGTGACCGGGCAATCGCTTCTTGCTTGAACCTTTCTTTGAATGCGGCTTTACGACCATCATTAACGTCCAGATAACACCGACTACAACTCACTCCCGGCACGTAGTTGGGTGCTTTTTTGTCATCGGGAGACAGAGGCCTCCGACATGCGCAACACTGCTCATACGATCCCTGCTGTAGATTCCAGTTAATTGAAACTCGCTGATCGAAAACGAAGCATTCGCCGATCCAAGCATTCGATTCGTCCGTGACATTGGCAAGATAATTGAGGACTCCACCATCCAAGACATGAACGTTTTCATAGCCGCGTGCTATCATCCAGTTGGCGGCCTTTTCACATCGGATACCCCCTGTGCAATACATCGCTACTGGTGCTTCTCTATCCAACAATTGGTCCTCGACAAAATCAGGAAATTCACGAAAGGTTTTAGTTTTGGGCGAAATAGCATCAGGAAACCACCCCATTTCCGCTTCGTAACCATTTCTCACGTCAACAATCGTGATATCGGGATCACGGAGTAGCGCATTCCATTCCTCTGCTGAAACCCATTGAGGTTGGGACATGGAAAAATCAAACGCTCCTTCGAACGCTACGATTTCATGTCTCATCTGGATCTTGAGGCGCCGAAAAACCGAATTACCAGGATTTGCGTTCGACCATTTCACGGTTCTTAGATCAAGCCGGGTACGTGCCATTAGATTATTAATGCCATCCTGTAGCACGGACCTCTCTGCATGAGCTATCGTTGCATTGATACCTTCCCAAGCAATCAACACAGTACCGACTATTCCGAGCGATGTATAAGACTGAAAAAGTTCACCCTGAAGATAGTCAGGACGATTGATTGGGATAAAACGATAGAACGACGCTACCCACATTGTTCAATGCTATTGCCGTTCAACTCTATGATTCCTTGCTACCGCCTAGGCAAGGCGGAGTCATTGGCACCCTGCCAACCCGACGCTGCCAATCAACCTCGGTGTACGCATGAATGGAAAGTGCATGGAGCGGACCATGAAGTTCCTCGTGTAATAAATCGTTGATCCATCGGTGTCGCTCAATAAGAGGCATGGAATCAAATTGGTTAGTCACAATGGTCACTTTAAAATGTGATTCGGAACCAGACGGTACACTGTGCTTACTGCTCTCATTCTCAACCTCAAGATGCAAAGGGCTGAGTGCCAGCAGTTTTGCTTCAATTTGCCGTTGAATAATCATCCTAAGTTGTCCGCTATGAGAGCGGTAATGTTATCTCTGCTTCCTAATCGATCAGCTGCTTGGATCAGCGACAGCAGCGCATTCGCATGATTATCCTTGTGAGCTACAAGTATCGCCGAAATTTCCTTATCCGGAACAACGTCCGATAATCCATCCGTACACAACAGTAGCACATCGTCCGGTTTTTTCCGCAGAACGGTCATCTCCGGATCAACAAAGTGTTCTATCCCGATAGCTTTTGTGAGCACCGAACGGTGTGCCGACACTCTTGCTTCTTTTTCAGACATCCTTCCCTGTTCGATCCAATCCTGAGTCACGCTGTGGTCTTTCGTTACTTGAGACAACATCCCATTTCTAAACAAGTACGCCCGCGAATCGCCAGTATGGCAGAAAGCCAGTTCTTGCTCAAAATTCATCGCAAGTACGATTGTAGTTCCCATGCCGCGAAATTTTTCAAGACGAGCGGCAGTATCAAAAACTTTGTGATTGGCTTCTGCTAAGGCACTGGACAGATCCTGGATCTCGATCTTCCTTTCTTCGTCAACCAGCTGTAAATAGGTGGTGACTTGATCAACCGCTAACTTCGCAGCGATATGCCCTGCATTCGCACCCCCCATGCCATCTGCAACCATACAGATGCCGAGGTCCTCGATATATGAGTACGCATCTTCGTTACGACTTCGTACTCGGCCTTTATAAGAACGTCCTAGTATTCGCAATTGCACTGCATTCGTTGGTGTTATCTAATAATAATATCTTTGGAAATTCATTGTTCTCAAAAAAACAAATTTTGATCTTCTAAATGGTTTACGCAATCCTCAAACAAGCTACAAGTCTACAAACACTTTCTCTATATTAGATTCTAACTAGATTCCGAGATGACGTAGATGACTTGGCCTCCATACGTTATCGATTCAAAGTAATACACGACGAGAACCACGACGAGAAGCTGAGGCTCTACTAACGTCTGAATTTAGATTTCATACAACAAGGGCTTCCCGTACTCGCCGTCGCATCATCTACAAAATTGCTCGGCTTCAAAAAAGAAATTCCAATGAGAAAGAAGTCCGTCCCGAAATTTGTGAATGAGGCATATATACTCGTACGGAACATGCGATCTCGGCTATACCAAAGAACTGACTAGGCTTACGAGTATAAGCGATGATTTCGCTGAGTTGAGCATACAGCGACTTAAAGGTTGGAGCATGAGTATCCAAAATGCTGAACGGGCACTTTTTAATTCCATGGAATGATACCTAGGATTGGAATCTTTCAACGCTTGACGAACGAAATCTGATATCTGCACAACGGCGACTGCGAATATTATCTGGACATTTGCGGGATATTTAAACGGTTGGATTTGACTCACCCTTTATAGACTAGAAATAAGATTGGACATGGAGAACGAACGTAGTCTAGTAGTTTAACTAGTTTTAATTTTCGGGTATAGATGCTTCAGTTTGGTGTGCGCGTCGTCGACGCTGAGCTGCCAGTCGACCCCGGTCTGTTCGCGATTGCGCTCCTCGGCCCAGGCCGCCGTTTCCGACGTGACTAAAGCCCTGCTCTCGATCCGGCGATCCAGGCACTGGTGGTGCAACGCACTGAACTCCAGTTCCGCAACGTTCAGCCAGCTCCCGTGCTTCGGCGTGTGCACCAAGTGGATGCGGTCGTTCAGCCGACTGGCTTCGGCCGCCGGGAACGCGGCGTAGAACGAGTCACCGCTGTGGGTGTTCAAGTTGTCGCACACCAGCGTGATGGTTTCCGCATCCCGGTAACACGGCAGATTCGCCAGCGCGCGCACTTGCTGCGCCCAATCCAACGTCGTGCGCCGTTTGGTGACAGCCACCGTCCGCCAGCCGGATAGCGGCTCGCCGAACATCCACACCGTGCATGCTCCCCGGCGGAGGTAGTGGGTGTCGTACTTCTCCGGCGACCCGGGGCGTACCGGTAACTTCTCGCGGACTTCCGCCACTAGTAGTTTAACTAGTTTTAATTTTCGGGTATAGATGTGTTCAGTTTGATGCGCGCGTCGTCGACGCCGAACTGCCAGTTGACCCCGGTCTGTTCGCTATTGCGCTCCTCGGCCCAAGCCGCCGTTGCCGACGTGACCAAAGCCCTGCTCTTGATCCGGCGATCCAAGCGGTGCGGTGCGGTGCACTGCACACTGCACTGCACTCCAGTTCCGCGACGTTCAGCCAGCTCCCGTGTTTCGGCGTGTGCACCCAGTGGATGCGGTCGTTTAGCCGACTGGCTTCGGCCGCCGGGAGCGCGGCGTAGAACGAATCACCTCTGTGGGTGTTCAAGTTGTATGGTATTGACGAGATACGGGATCTGTTTCCGAAGCCCCGCGGCAATGTCCGGTGGGGTCATCGGCGGGTGCTGAACGGAATTACTTTACGTTTTGCAACACGGTTGCCCCTAGCGTAGTCTGCCTGCGTGCTATGGGCGTTGGAACACGGTGTACGTCCAGATGGGGAGGCCCACACTGGGCGGAGTGTGGGGTACTGGCGGCCGTGTTCGAGCGTTGGCGTGATCGGGGGGGGGGGGGGGGGGGGGGTAGCTGTCGGGCACCGAGACCGCGATGCCGGATAGCATCTCAGTGAAGGTATATGCGGATGGGACAGGCGGTCTAAAAAACGGGTCCGCAAAGTATCGGACGCTCGCGCGAAGGGGTGACGACCAAGCTTCATCTACTTGGTGTTGGACGAGCGTTGGGCATGGAGTTTCTCGCTGTCCGCTGGGCATCGGCATGATGCTCCGGAAGAGCGGTCTGAAGCACCCGAAGCATCCGATGATGGACCGCGCCTATAGGAGGGACGGTCAGACGGCGGCGGGTGGTGGAAGAACAGGGTGCCACGCCCGTGGTCCCACCCCGAACGACAATGGCATTCGTTTAGTGCATTTTGCCATTCGGTTAAGGATTTGGTCTTGAGCCTTGGTTATCCGCTGATTTTTTATTCCGTTAGCGGGCTGTCGTTGCCGGTGATCCCCTTCCTCGGTGCCACTTTCCGATCGGTTTTCAGGATCGCCGCTCATAGGACCTGCCCGGACGGAGCCGTTGCCGACACCGGACGATCTCGCCGACCATGCGAGCCACGGTTTCCCGGAGGGCGGATGCCTGTTGAAATAGCAGGCTCTCGATGTTGGCCGCCACCGCCGGAAGTCCGTGCTTGACATTCGTTTGCATCAGCGACTTGCCGTCGTTCGGCAGACGCCCGTTCAAAGGATCCTCGCCGTGGTTGGCGAACAGCCGGGTCATGGCAATGAGGGTGAAGCATGCATACAACTCCTGTTTCACTCCCCACTCGCTTTGCCCATGAAAGTCCTCAACCTCCATCAACCGTTTGGATACCTGGTACAGTGCCTCGATGCCCCATCTCGCATGATACAGATCCGACAGTTGGTCGATGGGATACTGGTCCCGGTCCAGCAGGGTCGTTCCCAAGGCGAAGACGGTATCGCCCACGGCATATTTCACCAGCCGCAAGCGGTGCGGACCGAATGTGGCTCCGGGGTTCCTTCGGTGTAGTCTGGTCAGCGTGTCCGGGTAGGGAACGACCTCGGTGATCGTATCCCGGCAACTGCCGTGGATGAAGCGGTCGACATCGATGCCGGTTTTCCGTTTCATCCGGAACACCGCGTGCAGTCCCCGGATCGCATGCGCGTGAAGCATCTCATAGGCATAGTAGCCCCCCGGTCGTAGACCACCACAACTCCCGCCTCAAACAGCAGACAGCCCAGCTTGCGACTCCGACGATCCCGCGCAGCAAGTAGCGCAGGAAACAGCCGAACGGATGCCGGTAACCCAGCTCATGATGCCGATCCATCAGTTCCTTCCATTCCTCAACGGCCTCCCCTTCCGCCACAATCTCCAGTTCCAGTGGCATCAATCAGATCCTTCAACCCGCACTCTATGGCGGAGCCCGGATCCGAGCGACTCGTATGCCGTGGTCTCCGACCTCCGGTTCCCGTTCTCGATCCCGGTCGCTTCGGCGGCAGCGACACTATGCCGCCGGACTCCAGCTGCTCCAGCATCGGTTGTGTATAAATTTGTCTGCAAAAACGAAAAACGGACTGTAACGACAGACGAATGGTTAGAATCTGATGTTTCATCGGGAATGTGGAGATGCCTGGACGCACATAAAGGGCGTCCAGGCGCGAACCATTCATAACACAATTTATCGAAAAGGAGCAAGAAATGTTTCGGAAAGATTATACGCACAATGCCACGAAGAAGTCGGCATGCGATCATCTGGCGGACGATGAGGAGTTTGTGAGGCGGCTGGTGCAGGAGACGCTCAACGAGGTTCTGGAGAGTGAGATGACGGAGTTTCTGGGAGCGGGCAAGAGCGAGCGGACGCAGACGCGTCAGGGCTACCGTTCCGGCTACTACCGGCGCGATCTGACGATGAAGGTGGGCGAGATCGAACTGAGAGTTCCGCAGGAACGCAGCGGCCAGTTCAAGCACGCGGGTGTTCGAGCGCTATCAGCGTTCGGAGAAGGCCCTGGTGGCGGTGCTGTCGGAGATGTATGTGCAGGGGGGTCTCGACGCGTCGGGTGAGCCGACTGGCGGAGGATCTGTGCGGTCACGAGTTTTCGCCGGCGACGATCTCGGCCATGGTGTCGAAGCTGGACGCGTCCCTGAAGGCGTTTGCGGAACGTCGGCTGGAGGAGGCGTATCCGTATGTGTTGCTGGATGCCCGGTATGAGAAGGTGCGTGAGGAGGGCTCGGTGCGTTCCCGGGCGGTGCAGATTGCCCTCGGGATTGACGGCGAGGGTCGGCGTCAGGTGCTGGCGGCGGAAGTGGCGAACCGGGAAAGCGAGGGGTCGTGGACGGCATTCCTGTCGCATCTGAAGGAACGTGGCCTGCGGGGAGTCGAGTACGTGGTCTCGGACAGTCATGAGGGATTGAAGCATGCGATCTCGAAAGTGTTGCCGACCGCGTTGTGGCAACGGTGCTGCGTGCATTTTCTGCGCAATGCCAGGGACAAACTGTCCCGGAGTGCTGATCCCGGGTGTCTGGAGGGTTTGAAACGGTTGTGGGGCTGTGAGCATGTCGGGGAGGCTCGTGAGGCACTGGGTGCCTGGGTAGGCCGTTGGGGCGATGAGAAAGGGTTGGGCAGGCTAGTGGAATGGGTCGAGGATCATGTCGAGGAGACGCTGACGGTGTATCGGCTGCCTAGGGAACATCGCCTGCGGATGAAGTCCACGAACATGCTGGAGCGGTACAACGAGGAGATCCGCCGGCGAACGCGTGTCGTCAGGATCTTCCCGAACGCGGAGTCCTGTCTGCGTCTGATCCTGGCACTTGCGGCGGAGACCCATGAGCGGTGGCTGACGGGGCAGCGTTATCTATATGGCCGGGTCTCCGCTCCCACTGGAAATTGCAGAAAATTCTTGACACAACTTTTGGTGGTGACAGCCACCGTCCGCCAGCCGGATAGCGGCTCGCCGAACATCCACACCGTGCATTCTCCCCGGCGGAGGTAGTGGGCGTCGTACTTCTCCGGCGACCCGGCAGCAATTCCCCGTATAGCCCCAACCCCGCTATAGGTATGGACTTTGCGCATTGGCTTTCGCAATAATAAAAGCGTAGGCTTATCGTTTGAGGGTGGATGATAGGTTAATATAGAGTTACCAGACAAACGAGGTATCCAAGGATGGGTGCGTTGAAGTTGCGCAAGGATGTGAGCAAGCCCGGTTTGCTGCGGGTGGTTCGTGGAGTTTTTGAGGGGGTCGTTGAGGAGGTATGCGGGCGGAAGTTTTCCACCGGCGACTGTCTGATGTCGGGTCTGGCGGTGTTTCTGGAGAAGCACGCCTCGCTGCTGCAGTTTGATTTAACGAGGCACCGGCACTCGGTGGTGGAAATGAATCTGCGTCGTCTGTACGGTCTGGCGCAGGTTCCCTGCGACACGACTCTGCGCCGTCGCCTGGATCCGATCTCGCCGGTGCGGTATCGGCGGGCGTTTCAGCAGGTTCTGCAACGCGCCCAGCGCGGCAAGGCACTGCAGCGGATGTCGGCGTGGCGCGGTCATTATCTGGTAGCCGTGGATGGTACCGGCACCTTTTCCTCCCAGCGGGTTCACGGTCCGTGCTGTCTGCGGGCCCGGCATCGCAACGGTTCGAGCACGTACTCCCATCAGCAGTTGTGTGCGGTGATGGTGCATCCGGATCAGCGGCAGGTGCTGCCGATGGCGATAGAAGCGGTTTGCAACGGGGATGGCTCGACGAAGAACGACTGCGAGCGGGGTGCTTGGCCCCGGCTAGTTCCGGTCCTGGCTTCGCTTTATCGGCGCATGAAGCTGATCGTGATTGCCGATGGGCTGTTCTCGCAGGGTCCCCAGATCCGGCTGCTGCAGGAGCATGGACTGCGCTTTCTGCTGGTGGCTCGGGCGGGCGACCATCCGCATCTGCAGGCTCAGCTGGATCGTTCCGATGCGCCCTGGTTTGCAGATCCCTCGCCCGAAGGGCAGGCAGGAGCGGGACCGCCAGCTGCGCGTGGTGCCGGAGGCGGAACTGAATGTTGCGAACCCAGACCTGAAGGTCCAGGTGCTGCAGAGCTCGGAGCGGCGTGGCTCCGGCGAGGATGCGCGGCGGGCGTTCACCTGGGTCACCGATCTGCCGCTCAATCCGCATAACGCCAGCGAACTGGCCCGCGCGGCTCGCAGTCGCTGGAAGATCGAGAACGAGACCTTCAACACGCTGAAGAACGCCCAGTACCTGGAACACAACTTCGGACACGGAAAACCCACCAGCACCTGTCGGATACTTTCGCTGCGCTGATGCTGCTGGCGTTCCTGATCGACCAGCTGCTGGAAATGGCCTGCCCCGTCATGAAGCAAATCTTCGCCAAGTGCTATACCCGAACCGCGACGTGGGAACGTCTGCGCAGCAGTTTCTGTGCGGTAGCCTTCCGCAACTGGCAGGAACTGTACGGCCACGCCCTCGGGATCTACACCGCGTACCTCGCCTACGATACGTCCTGACGGCCGACCGCCTCTCCAGCTGCTCGATGAAGAAGGGATCGGGACGTCGTCCCGAGACCCCATGCCGCCCTGACGGTCAAGAGACCTGCATATCGATGCCCGGAACCCGTTCCAACGCACGACGACATGCCGTGCAAACCATCTGAAAACGTCGGTTTCCCGTACCGAAACATGAAAAGAGCGACATCAAGCCCAAAATGAAACTATACGGGGAATTGCTGGCGACCCGGGGCGTACCGACAACTTCTCGCGGACTTCCGCCACTAGCTGCTTGCTCATCTCGTCCATGCACACCACCGGATGCCGCGAGTCGTAGGGCCGTTGGTATACCTTGAGCACCCGCTCCATGCCGGCTACGAAATGGTGGCTTTGCTCCTGCGGAATGTACCACATTTCCCGCCGCCACGGTTTTAATTCGGTTTTTTTAACGCCTTCCGCACGGTCTCCTCGCAAATCGATTCGACCACTTCAAGCCGCACCAGCTCTTCCGCCAGCATCTTCACGGTCCACCGAACACGGCCTTCCGGTGGAACCGAACAGGCCACCTGAACCAGACGCGCTTCCTTCTCCCCATCCAGCTTCTTCGGCACCGGAGGCAACGGCCGAGGCCTGCGCTCCAGAACCTTCATCGGACCCTGCTCCACCGCCCGCCGACGCACGTGCCGGCAGGTCCGCTCCGTCACCCCCAGCGCGCATCTACCACCTGCATGTCCGTCAGTGCCGGGCCAGCGACCCCTTGATCCACGGCCAGCAGAATCCGTGCACGCTGCAGCTTCGTCGCCGACACCACACGACGCGTGCTCGACTTCAGAACCGCTTCCAACTCATCCCGCTCATCCTGAGCTAATTCCACCATGTATTTCTTCGGCATCGAATCCTCCTGATCCCAGAACCCCTTCCAGTCCACTATTATAAACACGTATTGTTAGAACAGGAAGCCTACTAGAAGCACCTCCGTCGCTTCGATGCTCGGCCCTCAACTTCACCAACAACTCACGATACTTCAAAACGACACACACGCCTATGCATATTGCAGTACAATGCACAATACAGGACAAGTCTATAACCGTAGTTGCCAAAGTATGATGTCTCCAAGTTTCCGGAGAGTCCTTTAAATCGTCATTACAACAATTTAGAACGTCTCCTACGTGCGCGGCTCTTCTTCCCATTCAGCATACTTAGCCAGAACCTTACCCTTTATCACACGCCCCGAACCACATCATGCCGGAAACGTGCTACGCGCCGTTGTTCCCGACGATCCTGGCATCAATACGCCTCACACAGCACCAGCACACCTTCAAAATGGATATTAGCGATGCATGTGAGACAACCCGCTATCCCGACCGCTGACGGTTCCCGTCAAAGGAACCTCATATTTTGCTAGCATTAGCAACATGATATATGGGAGAATACGTGACGTTTATTATTATCATTCGGAAAGCAGGTGAAGAAATAGAATGTATCTGCCAACGAATCAACGGCGGGGGATGATATGGAATTGAACATAGTAGCTTTGAATCATCATCCGATAGCGGAGGGGTGGGGGCATGGCTAGATCATTACATCGGAAACCGACGTCCCTCAGCGACATTGTTACAGCCCTTCAGCGCACAAAGGGTTCCAATATCCGTTCGGCGGTATACGACCGGGCGCACAGCCTAAACGTAGTAGACAAGATATCGCTGGTGTGCGATTTCGGCCTCGCTATGCCGATGGAATTGTTACAGCCCTTCAGAAATTGCCGAGCTAGCGACTTGCTGTGATCTGGATCCCAAACTTCAGAATACACAAGACGATATGGAGGTATGGGTCACGAACACCAACTCCGGAGTACTCGAAGAATCGGAGGAGTGAAGCGAACGCATGAAATGGTCGGATTTCGTAGAAAGGGCAGGTTCCTATTGTATGCGGGCCCTGTATGAGCACCGAGCACCATGGCAGCTGCCTTGGGACCCCGACAAGGTTCCCGGCTTGCCCTACAATCTCGCCCATCGGAGTCGGTATTTCGGTATCAATGGGATGTTGCTCTCAATGGATCTTTATCTGAGGGATGCAAAGCAGGACGGGCGGTACCTAACACAGCACCAAGCGCGTCAGCGAGATGCCCAAGTACGCGAGGGCGAACGGGGCATCCAGATCTGCGTATTCGAAACCGCCAGCAAGAATCAAATCGAACCGGACGGAGAGAATCAAGAGGATCAGAAGCTATGGCTGACGTGCCGCGTGCAGACGGTGTTCCATGCATCGCAGATTGATGGATTGCCGAACTTCGTTCCATCCGCCCAAAAATGGGACCCCATGGAAATCACCCAAAAGGTTATCAAGGCATCGGAAGCTGATATAGTGCACGACCAATCCAACCGTGCCTTTTATGATCATACCGGCGACACGATCCACCTCCCATCCAAAGAGAGTTTTCATTCTCCAGAGTACTACTACGCTACGGTGTTGCACGAACTGGCGCACTGGACCGACAATCAAGAGCGGGTAGCTCGAGAAACGGATACCAGCCTGGCACTGGAAGAACTGCAAGTACACTTTGCCAGCTATCAGATGGGAGTGCGGATTCGGATCGGATATGACAACAATCACCATCCCAATTACGCGGAAACATGGACACAGACCATAGCCGATAGCAAGCCACAGGACATCGTGAAAGCGTACGTGAAGGCTGAACGAATCGTGAGATACCTGTTGTGGCCGGCTCGTGGTTATCTTCTGAAGGCCGTGTTGTGAGACCGGTAGTGGGCGAAAGGTCCGCAGCAGTGCCGATTGAGGTCACGGGTAGGTCCACGCCCAGCCAGCATCAGACAGATGCGAGGCCATACGGCAGTCGTTGCTAACGGTCGGGGCTGTACAAGATGGAAACGGCATCGGTTGCCGGTTTAGATCATGCGATCGATTTGTTGGCTTGGCGGGGTCCGTTCATAGCGTGCCTCCTTTACTTAGCCGTTGAGGACTTTCGCAGCTTCTATCTGCCACCTCTTGTGAACTTGATCTTCTGCGCTGCCACATTGGCAAGTGCGGTTTTGGATCTGCCGTGGATGCCCCCATGGACGGATGCATTGTTGGGTGCGGGACTCAGCGTGACACCGCTGCTCCTGGCCGATTGGTGGCATCGCTGGCGACACCACGGGAAGCCTGGGTTCGGGTCGCAGGACAGCTGGCTGTTCATCTCCTGCGGGGCACTTATCGGACCTGATATACTGCTACATGCTCTTTTGCCGACAATCTTGCTGATCTCCATGCACATGCTGCTTCTCCGCAGCCGGATTGCACCTATAGGCGGATACTACGCACTTTGTACCATCACCGCGATGGTATGGCCTCTTCGCCACGCCATCCCGGCCATCAACTGACCGGAAGCCTGCAAAAGAGATGCAGACGACACACGCTTCAGACTGATTATCAACGATTGACCACACCCTGCGCACGATCAGCATCGAATACCGTGGACCGCACCATCTCTAAAAGTCCACCCTAAACTGCCTTGGCCGACATCTTCCATCGTTGACCGTGCATAACTGCAAAATGCTCGCAGAAATCCAATGTGCCAATACCTGGACCGAATTCTGTCCAGTAGTGCCAACAGACCAGCAAAAAAGAAAGCCGCCGGTGTCCTGAAATACTGCCCGACATGAACTAGTGCTTTGCCATTTCTTACATTCTAGGATATAGGGTCTTGAGTATAGTAGCGTGCACTATCGTTCAAGATGGGCTTCCCTTAATTACTCAAAACCGATCCCCGGACGACAGGCCCATGCTCCCATTATCGCGAAAGCCAGTCCACAAAGTCCAGACAAATAGAGGAGTTTGGGCTATGCGGGGAATTGCTACCATTAACCCACCCCCAGGGCAATCGCATTTGAAATGTCGTGCTCGATTTTGGCGTGTTCGCTGGTGTCAGACTCCGTCGCCGATCCAGGGACGGAGAACGGGATGTTGGATGTTTCCCTGCTATTTCATGAAGTTGAGGACCCACGGCGAAGCAACGCAACGTGCCATGATTGGCATGAGATGCCGCTGATTGCCCTACTGTCGGCAGGGTCCGGAGGCGAAGGATGCGTGGACATGAAGCACTTTGGCCGGGCGAAAGAGGGATTTCTGCGTCAGTTTCTGCGGCTTGAGCACGGCATTCCGAGTCACGATGCCTTTTCGAACCGGTGCCGGGCACGGGACCCCGCCGGTCTGCATGGCGTACTGCAGCGGATCACGAAGGATTAGGCGGTAGTGACTCGGCGACGAGGTGGTGGCGGTGGACGGCAAAGTGCTCCGACAGTCTGCGCCGTAGAGAAATTCTAGCACATTTTTTAGGGTAGATAGTTTGTAAACAACTCAGTATGGAAACTATATATTTCATTAATACGCATTTGGGGTAATTTATCCTAATCCTTATTTCTCATAATGGATGGCTTGGGTGCGATGTATGTGCGTGTAAGTTGTTGATACCACGAAGTTGATTGGGCTTTGCCGGGGGGAAGGGGATGGTAGCGGGGTGCGTTCGGACGGATGGGTGCGTTGGATGGCGAAAGGGGGCCGGCCGGCGCGGATGGAGGTGGACTGCAGTGGAGGCGAGCTGAGTTCCAACGGGGGCTCGGCACTGCTGATGATGCTGGCCGAGCAGGTCCGGCTGTTCGAGCGCGCCTCGGCATGTTTCACGGACCACCGGGACCCGTCCAAGGTGGCGCATCCGCTGGTGGCGTTGCTGGGGCAGCGGATTTTGGGTCTCGCGCTGGGCTACGAAGATGTGAACGATCACGACGAGCTGCGGCGGGACCGGGCTCTGTCCACGGCCATGGGGCGTGTGGAGTGTGCGCGTTCGGACGGCGAGCCGCTGGCCGGCAAAAGCACGCTGAACCGGATGGAGCTGTCGGCGAACGGGCGGGACCCGGCGAAAGCGCGCCAGATCCACCGTGGATTTCGATGCGCTCGACGAGCTGCTCGTGGAGCTGTACCTGGTGTGGGGCGAGCGGGGCCAGATGCCGAAGCGGCTGGTGCTGGACATCGATGCCACGGACGTGGAACTGCACGGCCGGCAGGAGCACCGGTTCTATCACGGGTACTACCATGCATACTGCTACCTTCCGCGGCTGGTGTTCTGCAACGGCTGGCCGGTGCGGACGGAACTGCGCACGTCGAGCAGCGATGTGGCGGCGGGCGTGGTGGAGACGGTCGAGCCGCTCGTGGACCGGCTGCGGAAGCGATTTCCGCAGGTGCCGATCCTGATCCGCGCCGACGGGGCCTACTGCCGCGACGAGTTGATGACGTGGTGCGAGGCGCGGGGCGTGGATTACGTGCTGGGACTGCCGCGCAATGATCGGCTGAAAGACCGGGTCCAACCGTTGATGGACGATCTGCGGGACCGGTTGAAGCGGGATCCGGACTATGCGCAGCAAGCGGTCCGCGGCTACCAGAGCTTCGACTATCGCACGCGCGACAGCTGGAGCCGCGAACGCCGCGTGATCGCCAAGGCCGAATGGCTGCCGGGACAACCGGTCGGCAACGCGGACGGGGAACCGGCCGGCAAGGCCGACGGTGGACCGGTCGGCAACGCGGACGGGGAACCGGCCGGCAAGGCCGACGGTGGACCGGTCGGCAACGCGGACGGGGAACCGGCCGGCAAGGCCGACGGTGGACCGGTCGGCAACGCGGACGGGGAACCGGCCGGCAAGGCCGACGGTGGACCGGTCGGCAACGCGGACGGGGAACCGGCCGGCAAGGCCGACGGTGGACCGGTCGGCAACGCGGACGGGGAACCGGCCGGCAAGGCCGACGGTGGACCGGTCGGCAAGGCCGACGGCGGACCGGAGGCCGGCGCGGAAGACTCATGTGCGACGGTCGGCGAAGCCCGGTACAACAGTCGCTTCGTCGTCACCTCGCTCCAGGAGCCCGACGCGCCAACGGTCTACGAAGAGATGTACTGCGACCGGGGTGAGGCCGAAAACTGGATCAAGGAACAGAAGAACGATCTGTTCCTGGACCGATGCTCCAGCAGCCTCTGGAACGTCAACGCACTCCGGCTCCGGATGAGCGCACTGGCCCATGCCCTTCATTGCATGATGAAGCGCCGGCTCGAGAACCTTCCGGTATCCGCCATGCTGCGCCGGAGCCGTCCATCGACGCTGCGCAAGTGCCTGTTCCGGATCCCGGTGCGCGTGACGGTGTCCACGCGGCGGATCCATCTGGCGTTCGGATCCGCCTTCCCGTACTGGAAGGATTTCCGGTTGATCTGGGCCAGCCTGGCACCAACGTAAAAGCCCGGTGCAACCGGGTGCATGACGCTGGCGGCGGAGCGCGCCGACCTCCCCGCGCCCGGATGCTCAGCGATTCGCCGTCCCGCCCGCAAAAAGGCGGGAAAACACACGCATGCCCGCCCTCCGAAGCCTTTTCAAACTCGCGACGCGACCTTCCATGCCCCGTACCCCACGCATCCCGTGAAAAACATCATTTTTGACTTGGTTATGAGAAATCCGGGCTAACTAGTGTCTGGCAGGAAACTCTTTATGCTACGTTAAAGTCCTTGAATCCAGGGTATCTTCAGGTTTTTGAGGTTTGCGAAGAAGAGGCCGATTGGTTAGAATCTCAAGGGTTTCATGGTGTTTTTGGGGGATTCCCCCCCCCCCCCCCCATCTTCGTGGAAAAAGGAGCGGTAGTCGGGCATGCGTGATTGGGAACGAGGGAAGCAACAAATACGTCTTGGAGAGGTTCCGATGGAGAAGATCCAGTTGGATCTGAAGTCACGGGATGACATTCCGGTGGTGCTTCGGGGATGGCAGGCGGTGTACGGTGACCTGCGTATACGGAAGCGGCTGTTCGAATGGTTGGAATCGGCACTGGGGTCGGATCGGGATCTGGGCAACGGGCGTGTCCGGGGATGCCGTTGTGGTCGATGCTGGTGTTGAAGGAGGGTCTCAACTGCGACTGGGATCGCTTGCACGAGTTGGTGAACCAGCATGGGACCCTTCGGGAGATGCTGGGGGATTCCCGTTTTGGCGGGGAGCGGTACCATCGTCAAACGCTGATCGACAATGTCTCGCTGCTGAGGCCGGAGTTGCTTCGTGCGGTGGGGGAACTGGTGGTATCGACCGGACACGAGGTGGTGCGAAAAGAGTCTGGAGGCGGCTTGTCCGCTCGCTGTGATTCGTTTGTGGTGGAGACCGACGTTCGCTTTCCGACCGATCTGGGTCTGTTGTGGGTGGGATGCGACCCGGGTGGCGGTGCGTGTCTGCTCGAAGTTGGCCAAGGCGCAGGGGTTGGCAGGCTGGCGTCAACGAAGGCACTTGGAAAGGCAACTGCGGCATCGGTTTCAACGAGTATGCACGTCTCGACGGTGGAAGCGGGATCCGCAAGGAGTGAAGGCATACCTGTCCGGTTGTCGACAGCTACGGCAGCGGATTGCTGCGACCCTGGATCCATGGGCCATGTCCTCAGTGGATCTATCCGAACTCCGCCGTCGGGTGTCGCTGGGAACCAGTCTGGAAGACCAGCATCAGTTCATTCTCGACTACCGGATCATGTGGGAGGGTAGCGATGTGGATTCGGCTATCCCGCTGGTGGAGTCTTGCAAGCAACGCTATCCGGAGTTGACGGCCTGCAGCTTCGACCGGGGCTTTTACAGTCCCTCCAACCGGAGCCGGTTGGAGCAGATGTTGGAGGTGGCGGCCTTGCCTGCCCAAGGTCGGCTGTCGCCGATAGCGAAAGCACGCGAGCGGGAGGCCCGATTCGCGGCGGTCTGCAGCTTCGACCGGGGCTTTTACAGTCCCTCCAACCGGAGCCAGATGTTGGAGGTGGCGCGTCCGGCGGTGGAATCGGCGATCCACCACCTGGAAAGCCATGGTCTGGATCGGATCCGAACGCACGGACGGAAAGGCTTTGCCCGAACGGTGGCCCTGGCGATTCTGGCAGCCAACCTCCATCGTTTAGGCACGCTGCTGCTGGCCCGGGATCGCAAGCGGGAGCGACGTCGCTCCCGAGCCCTGCTCCAGGCAGCCTGACCCCTCGGCATCCGCTCCGCAACAGCAGGCTCAACCTCCCGACAACCTGTACGGGCAGGAAACTCTTGTCCCGCAGCTGGACGGGAAGCCTCTACGCACCCCAATCAAGCACTCCAACCACCTCAGAACCACACCACGCTACCCAATCGAGCGTTCTGAAACGGACGAACGCTCTTTCAATACCATCTACAGACTGAAAATCAGGGGTTTTCTGCCAAACACTAACTAAGGAGCGTTCCTACGTTTCTACGGCGCAGACTGCCGGGTGCAGCCCGACAAAGATTCCATGCGCGGCAAGCTCAAACGCGCTGGCTGGAATACTGACTTCCTCCTGGACATGGTTTGCGCCGCCCTGCAGCTTAAGTAAATTTCAAATGCGATTGTCCTGACCCACCCCTATCGCGCGCCGTACGCAACCACGCGGCAGCGTCCGGCAATATCGACGGGAACGTCGTCTTGGCCAAAACTTCCGGACCGATTCCCGAGGAGTCGCCAAGCGTGATACCGACCGTCGGAATATCAGGAGCACGTACCTCCACGTTTCTTTGACCACCGGTAGCCATGCTCATAGATACAACGTTGCTTAAACCAGAATCTCCGTGCCATCCAGCTGCAATCCAAACCCTTCCAAACCAATGTAATCCATTTCTCGTCCAGCCAGAATCCGAATCCTACGTACCCCGAGATCACGCAAAATCTGAGCACCGATACCAATCTCCAGCCATTGATCAGCTCGAGCCGATTCTCTCGAACGTGTAGTAGCATCCAGTGCATCAAGCGGTACTCCAGTAAACCCAGTCCGTAAGTAAATCAACACCCCACCGCCCAGCTCCCGGATCCTTCGCATCGACAGATCCAGAAGACTAGCCTCTCGCTTCGTCTGGGGACCGAAAACATCTTCGATGAGCTTCTCGCGATGAATACGCACGGCCACGCACTCATCCGGTGCCATCTTGCCAAATACCAGTGCCAAGTGTTCAGCATCCTCAAACTTCGTACGGTACGCATGGCCCATCGCCGCACCGATCTCGGTGTCCACGCGAAACCTCCGCATCGGTTCAATCAACTGTTCCCTACGCTGCCGCCACGCAATCAAATTCGCAATCGAGATTATTTTCAACCCGTGATTCTTCGCAAACTCCCGCAGCTGATCTAGCCGTTTCAGTGAACCATCGTCGTTGATGAGCTCAGCCAGAACGCCGGCCGGCGCACAACCCGAGGCGACCGCAAGATCAACTGCGGCTTCTGTATGACCTGAACGCACCAGAACTCCTCCTTGGCGCGCCACCAGAGGAAACACGTGACCAGGACGAACAAAATCAGAAGCCTGCGTGTTATTGCTCGCAAGAGCCAGAACCGTGTTCGCTCTTTCGTCTGCAGAGATTCCCGTGCTCAGGCCGTGCCGGTAATCCACGCTTACCGTAAACGCCGTCGACAGCGGCGCATCATTCCTCGCAACCATGGGATCTAAGTGCAGACGCACGGCATCCCTTTCCAAGATGGGCGCACATAGAATACCGCTTGTATGACGCACCATAAACGCTATCTTTTCCGCTGTCGCCTTGGAAGCAGCCATGACGAGATCGCCTTCGTTTTCGCGGTCCTCATCATCCGTCACGATCACTGCTTCCCCACGACCTACCGCACTAATAGCTCCGTCGATCGAATCAAATTCCATAGTCATACATATCCTTAGTCAGCAAATAATACAGAAAAGCGTATCTTGTGGCAGATTTGGCGACGAGCATTCACTATTCCGAAAGGTACCCCGTCTCTATAAAACAGCGTTCAGAATATAACTGTTTAGACGAATATCATTGCATATGACTCCTCCTCATGATAGAAGGACGGTCGCACACGGATTCTAACTAGTAGTTTAACTGGTTTTAATTTTCGGGTATAGATGCTTCAGTTTGGTGCGTGCGTTGTCGACGCTGAGCTGCCAGTCGACCCCGGTCTGTTCGCGATTGCGCTCCTCGGCCCAGGCCGCCGTTTCCGACGTGACCAAAGCCCTGCTCCCGATCCGGCGATCCAGGCACTGGCGGTGCAACGCACTGAACTCCAGTTCCGCAACGTTCAGCCAGCTCCCGTGTTTCGGCGTGTGCACCAAGTGGATGCGGTCGTTCAACCGACTGGCTTCGGCCGCCGGGAACGCGGCGTAGAACGAGTCACCGCTGTGGGTGTTCAAGTTGTCGCACACCAGCATGATGGTTTCCGCATCCCGGTAACGCGGCAGATTCGCCAGTGCGCGCACTTGCTTCGCCCAATCCAACGTCGTGCGCCGTTTGGTGACGGCCACCGTACGCCAGCCGGACAGCGGCTCGCCGAACATCCACACCGTGCATTCTCCCCGGCGGAGGTAGTGGGCGTCGTACTTCTCCGGCGACCCGGGGCGTACCGGCAACTTCTCGCGGACTTCCGCCACTAGCTGCTTGCTCATCTCGTCCATGCACACCACCGGATGCCGCGGGTCGTACGGCCGCCGGTATACCTTGAGCACCCGCTCCATGCCGGCCACGAAATGGTGGCTTTGCTGCTTCGGGATACACCACATTTCCCGCCGCCATGGTTTCCATTCGTTTTTTTTAACGCCTGCCGCACGGTCTCCTCGCCAATCGTTTCGACCACTTCAAGTCGCACCAGCTCTTCCGCCAGCATCTTCACGGTCCACCGTCCGCGGCCTTCCGGTGGAACCGAACAGGCCACTTGAACCAGACGCGCTTCCTTCTCCCCGTCCAACTTCTTCGGCACCGGAGGCAACGGCCGAGGCCTGCGATCCAGAGCCATCATCGGACCCTGATCCACCGCCCGCCGACGCACGTGCTGGCAGGTCCGCTCCGTCACCCCAGCGCATCCACCACCTGCCCGTCTGTCAGGGCCGGGCCAGCACCCCCCTGATCCACGGCCAGCAGAATCCGTGCACGCTGCAGCTTCATCGCCGACACCGCACGACGCGTGCTCGACTTCAGCACCGCTTCCAACTCATCCCACTCATCCTGAGCTAACTCCACCATGTATTGCTTCGGCACCGAATCCTCCTGATCCCAGAACCCCTTCCAGTCCACTATTATAAACACGTATTGTTAGAACGGGAAGCCTACTAGTGCGTGTCTACTTACACCAATATCTGTGAGCATTTTGCAAACCAAACCAGTGTTCGATCCATGGACCCAGCAAACATGATGTCGTTTTTTTCGTAACGCGCCCCTATTCGACAGTACTGCTTGAGTCTGCCAGAAATAGCACTTCATTTCGTTGCGGCGGCGTATACGACCAAGGCACGCGCGATCGCTGCAGACTATCGGCATGCGCTGGCGTTCTCGAATCCGAGGGCGAGGTGAACGACGTACCGGAAAATCGCACACTGCCGTCAGAGACACAGATACCCGCTTATCCGCTGCGTACCTAGCCCGGATAATGCACGAATAAGATAGCAAGGCCCCTATAATTCGATATCATTCAGTAAGTTACACCAATACCGAAGGAGACCTTGCTGTGACGAAATGTTACCCAAATCCCATCCGATTTTCATCTGTGAAACGTCGCAAGGTGGAGGCCGCATTCAGCGGCGGTGCGATCACCGGTAACGAGGGTATTCCGCTGCTCGCCGAGGTGGACCGGCAGTTAGGTCTGACACCGCTCGGTGTCGAGACACTTGGGTGATGCACGGTACCACAGCAGGCCAGTTGAGTTGACGAGCATAGCTTGCTGGATGTGCTCAGGCCGCGCGTTGATGCGCTGGTGCTGGCCTTGGGACCTGAGGACTTGAATGATCATGGGGAGTTGCGTCACGATCCGTCCTTGCAGACAGCGGCTTCCCGGATGGAGACCCTGGCGAGTCCGTCGACGTTGTGTCGCCTAGAGCAGTGTGCCGACCGGGAGACGGCGGTGGCACTTCATCAGGCGTTGTTCGGCCCGTTCGTGGGGGCGCATGCGACGGTGCCGCGGCGTCTGATTCTGGATGTCGACGCCACGGACACGCCGTTGCACGGCGAGCAGGAAGACCGGTTCTTTCACGCGGCTACCTACTACCGCGGTTACTGCTATTTGCCGTGGTACGTGTTCTGCGTCCGACACCTGCTGGTGAATTATTTGCGCTAGCCATAGATCGAGCTTATGAGGACTACGAAACGCAGAAAGAAACAGGTCGAAACATAGGCATCGAACCCGTGGTTCCACCCGAACATCACCGCAAGGAGCCATGGTGCTACGGCCCACACAAAAAACAGGAAACGCAACGAGGTGAAATATCTGTTCTGTCGATTGAAGGGACGCCGACGAAGCTCCACAAGATACGGCAAGTAGCATGCCGTTTACGTTCTTCATCACGTTGGCATTCATTGCCGAGGTATTTAAATAGTGGCGGCAATCCCTAAGATTAAGAAATGATACATTTCTGGTCCATGATCAAACGCGCTTGTCGCGGTACGCGTACCCTATGGGGATCTTACCTGCACTGCTCTATTATTACCTATCGACTAGTGCGCTAGATGATATGTCGCCAGCTTATCTGGTATTTAGAGTCAAACATGCCTATGCTTGTACCATACCATAACGGTTCAACTACTGGAAGTATCGAATCAGCACATGCCGTTTCGAGATCGTTGCTACGAAGCATGGACATGACATATGGTGCGATAAGGGTATAGGCACGAAAGTCAAATTTTTCTCTTTAGTTACTATCTAGATTCAATCCTCAAAAAAATTTACCCGACAAAATCAGTGCAGACCCTGTTGCCTTAATAGGCTTCTCAATCTTTGGACGTCTGTCTTCATATAATATGCATTAACGAAGACATCGCGCTCGTAGCTCAATTGGATAGAGCACCAGGCTTCGAACCTGGGGGGTCGGGGTTCGAGTCCCTGCGAGCGCGCCAATATCACTAACACGAGCAGCAGAAGCAAGCCTAGATACGACACAGACCAACTAACCCTTATTTCTCATAATGGATGGCTTGGGTGCGATGTATGTGCGTGTAAGTTGTTGATGCAACGAAGTTGGTTGGGCTTTGTCGGGGGGAAGGGGATGGTAGCGGGGTGCGTTCGGACGGATGGGTGCGTTGGATGGCGAAAGGGGTGCGTTCGGGTCGGACGGAAGCGGGGCGCGTTCGGTGCTGGGTGCGATGCTGGCGGAAGCGGTGCGGACGTGTAGCATGCGCCTGGGCCCGTTTTGCGGACCGCCACGATCGGCGTGCAAAGCGGCGCATCCTGTGCAAGATGCTGTTGTCGACTGGATGATGAGCCATGCGGGTGAGCATGCGGCGGACGCCCCTATCGCACGCCCTTGGGTCCTGGTCTTGACGAGGCCCGAACGGTCCCCGACTGTCGGGAGGTCTCGCCCCCGGTGGCTGCGATGGCATGCGGATGAACGGAAAGGGATCCCGGTCTTTGAGGATGTCGTGTAACCGGTTGATATACGGAAACATATCCGTTTTTTTGGGAGTTCTTCAAAAAAACACTTGCGTTTTGGCATGGGTTATGGCAATCTACGCTTGGTTAGATGGTCTCTGGTGCCAACGTGATGGATTTCCGAATCGAGAACTTGAAGTCGACCACCTTGGGTGGCACGCGACTGACCCGCCGTTGGATTGTGGACCTTCAGAAGACGGTGGCACGGTTTCCGGCACTGAGCCGCCATGAGTTGGCGTCCACCCTGTGCAGTCATCTGGGCTGGTTCACGCCGAAGGGTCGGGATCGATTGGGGTCCTGCAGGTCGCCGGCAGCCGTCTTGGCCCCGGAGGATGCTTTGGTCCGGCTCTGGCAGCGGCGGCGGCGCGTGCTGAACACGCTGGTGGTCGTACTGTGCATGTCCCGGTTGGTGTTCTGGAAGGGGCGTCCGGGACATGCGGCCACGCTGGCCGAAGGGTGGGCGCAACGCGGCCGATGGGGCCGGATGGAGGAGGGCACGGGATGAAGAGCAAGCAAAAGCGCGGCGCGGACCGGTTGGTGCGTCGGATGGCGAAAGGGGTCCGTCCGGGGCGGATGGAGGTGGACTGCAGTGGAGGCGAGCTGAGTTCCAACGGGGGCTCGGCACTGCTGATGATGCTGGCCGAGCAGGTCCAGCTGTTCGAGCGCGCCTCGGCATGTTTCACGGACCACCGGGACCCGTCCAAGGTGGCGCATCCGCTGGTGGCGTTGCTGGGGCAGCGGATTTTGGGTCTCGCGCTGGGCTACGAAGATGTGAACGATCACGACGAGCTGCGGCGGGACCGGGCCCTGTCCACGGCCATGGGGCGTGTGGAGTGTGCGCGTTCGGACTGCGAGCCGCTGGCCGGCAAAAGCACGCTGAACCGGATGGAGCTGTCGGCGAACGGGCGGGACCCGGCGAAAGCGCGCCAGATCACCGTGGATTTCGATGCGCTCGACGAGCTGCTCGTGGAGCTGTACCTGGTGTGGGGCGAGCGGGGCCAGATGCCGAAGCGGCTGGTGCTGGACATCGATGCCACGGACGTGGAACTGCACGGCCGGCAGGAGCACCGGTTCTATCACGGGTACTACCATGCATACTGCTACCTTCCGCGGCTGGTGTTCTGCAACGGCTGGCCGGTGCGGACGGAACTGCGCACGTCAAGCAGCGATGTGGCGGCGGGCGTGGTGGAGACGGTCGCGCCGCTCGTGGACCGGCTGCGGAAGCGATTTCCGCAGGTGCCGATCCTGATCCGCGCCGACGGGGCCTACTGCCGCGACGAGTTGATGACGTGGTGCGAGGCGCGGGGCGTGGATTACGTGCTGGGACTGCCGCGCAATGATCGGCTGAAAGACCGGGTCCAACCGTTGATGGACGATCTGCGGGACCGGTTGAAGCGGGATCCGGACTATGCGCAGCAAGCGGTCCGCGGCTACCAGAGCTTCGACTATCGCACGCGCGACAGCTGGAGCCGCGAACGCCGCGTGATCGCCAAGGCCGAATGGCTGCCGGGACAACCGGTCGGCAACGCGGACGGGGAACCGGCCGGCAAGGCCGACGGCGGACCGGAGGCCGGCGCGGAAGACCCATGTGCGACGGTCGGCGAAGCCCGGTACAACAGTCGCTTCGTCGTCACCTCGCTCCAGCAGCTCGACGAGCCAACGGTCTACGAAGAGATGTACTGCGACCGGGGTGAGGCCGAAAACTGGATCAAGGAACAGAAGAACGATCTGTTCCTGGACCGATGCTCCAGCAGCCTCTGGAACGTCAACGCACTCCGGCTCCGGATGAGCGCACTGGCCCATGCCCTTCATTGCATGATGAAGCGCCGGCTCGAGAACCTTCCGGTATCCGCCATGCTGCGCCGGAGCCGTCCATCGACGCTGCGCAAGTGCCTGTTCCAGATCCCGGTGCGCGTGACGGTGTCCACGCGGCGGATCCATCTGGCGTTCGGGTCCGCCTTCCCGTACTGGAAGGATTTCCGCTTGATCTGGGCCAGCCTGGCACCAACGTAAAAGCCCGGTGCAACCGGGTGCATGACGCTGGCGGCGGAGCGCGCCGACCTCCCCGCGCCCGGATGCTCAGCGATTCGCCGTCCCGCCCGCAAAAAGGCGGGGAAAACACACGCATCCCCGCCCTCCGAAGCCTTTTCAAACTCGCGACGCGACATTCCATGCCCCGTACCCCACGCATCCCGTGAAAAACATCATTTTCGACTTGGTTATGAGAAATCCGGGCTAACACGAGCAGCAGAAGCAAGCCTAGATACGACACAGACCAACTAACTATACTCATTGATCCGGGAGTCTGCTTCGTAGATAATGTGGGAGTACTCTTTAGCAGGGCAGATTTCCTGAAATATGTAGCCACGAGGTATGTAATTTCTACTCCAAGTCAGTTGCAATGGGCTATTCTAAAAATTCCCTGCGGTTCCGGCGATAACTACTGCTTCTCAAAGATCCACATTTCATGCCTTAGATTCCTGAATGTGGAAGAAACACTTACAATCTGATTAAATTACTCCTTATATAATTTAGGGGATTATATATGTGAGTAACCGAAACATTTGTGATATGAAAAAGACATAAAAAAGTGTAAAAAATGATTGCAAAATACAGCATTTTCGGTTACTCTGCTTCCGTCGACTAGGAATGACCCTCATGTCACATAAAGCCCCCGGAAAATCTCACCGTACAGGTCTCAAGTTGGCGCAGTTATTTCATCTATTCCCTGATGATCAAGCCGCTCAGAAATGGTTTGAGAAACAGCGTTGGGGTGACGAACCTTATTGTCCTCATTGCGGTTCTTTCAATGTTCGGCTAGATGTAGCTCATCCAACTATGAGTCACCGTTGCCGAGAGAAGGAATGCCGAAAGCACTTTTCAGTTCGTACTAATAGCATCTTAGCAAATACTAAACTTGGGTATCAGCAATGGATCATAGCAATCTACTTGCTTACTACCAGTCTAAAAGGTGTATCTAGTATGAAATTGCACCGTGATTTAGGCATTACTCAAAAGTCAGCATGGCATTTAGCACATCGTCTACGTAAAGCATGGGACGATAGCAGGCAGTCATTAACATTGTTCTCCGGCCCTGTAGAAGTTGATGAATCTTATTTTGGCGGCAAGCGTGCAAATATGCCGAATGCTAAGCGTAAAGAACTTTCAGGAAGCGGACGCGGTACAGTTGGTAAGACTGCCGTAGTCGGGATCAAAGATCGTGAAACCAATAAGGTTCGCGCTAAAGTTACTCAATATACGACACGTGAAGCCTTGCAAGGATTCGTTCACGAACCTTCCGAAATAGGTTCAACTGTCTATACAGATGACAGCACATCTTATGACGGGTTGGACAATCATGAGAGTGTGAAACACTCGGTGAGTGAATACGTCAAAGGACAAGCACACACCAATGGAGTAGAGAGTTTCTGGTCGATGTTGAAGCGTGGTTACAACGGAGTTGATCACCACATGAGTCCCGATCATCTTGATCGATATGTCGATGAATTTGCAGGACGTCATAACGTTCGTAATGCAAACACTATAGATCAGATGGCTTACGTCGCTCATGGCTTGCTTGATAAACGGCTTGAATATAAGGAATTGATAGGACAACCAAGTTGATTTGAACGTTTATTTGAAAAGGTAAAAATGATGACTGATTTTCATACGAACGCTCTTTACTTTGGTGATTGTCTGGATTGGATGGGTAAGTGGAATGACCAGTCGGTTGATCTAATTTATCTAGACCCACCGTTCAACTCGAATGCCAATTACAACGTCCTATACTCTACTGAAAATGGTAAGGCGCAATATCGCGCATTTGTTGATACATGGCAGTGGGATGAAGCAGCGTCCGAAAGGTATGAGCAATATATATCTGCAACAGGACGCATGGCATATAAGGCCATCGAGGGTCTATATTGCGTATTAGGTCCTAGCGGGATGATGGCATACTTAACATATATGGCCGAAAGATTAGAACAAATGAAGCGTCTACTTAAGTCTACTGGTTCCATTTATTATCACTGTGATCCTACAGCTAGTCACTATATTAAAATCATCATGGATGCTATTTTCGGTAGCAAGTGTTTTAGAAATGAGATTATATGGTGCTATAGTAGACCATCTGCACCCAATCAAAGGCAACTTTCTAGAGTACATGATACCATATTATTGTTTTCTAAAGGCAAGGAGTGGATATTTAACCCTGACCCGATCAGACAGCCTTATGCCCAATCTAGTATAAATCGGGAAGGATATTCGGCCAATGCATCTAAAGTAGCTGATGGTGTAGTACAGCTTGATAAGCGTGGGAAGTTTCCAGAAAGCTGGATATACGTACCTCCGCTTAAAGGAAATTCGAAGGAACATCTAGGGTATCCGACACAAAAGTCGTTAGCTTTAATAGATAGAATTATTGAGGGAGGTTCCAATGAGGGGGATATCGTACTTGATCCTTTCTGCGGATGTGGCACATCTATCGAAGCGTCACAGCGTCTAAAGCGTCAATGGATGGGTATAGACATATCTTCATTTGCTATTGACTTGATTAAGGATAAACGATTACAAGGTAAGAATATACCAATATATGGTATCCCCTGCGATTTCCAGTCAGCGAAGAAGTTGGCGCAGGAACGGCCATTTGATTTTGAGTCTTGGGCAGTTATGCGACTTCCCGGATTTATTCCGAATACTAAACAAGTAGCAGATGGGGGTGTGGATGGACGCGCCACGTTGGCAAAGCAGCCACAAAATGATAATTCTCGTTTAGCTTTGGCTCAAATCAAAGGTGGCCATTTCGATATGAGTCAGTTACGTGATTTCATAGAAGTTACAGAACGGGACAGAGCTGCTATAGATTGCTATGTAACACTTGATCCTATCACATCGAAAAGTGCAAGAACTGCAATCGTTGCCAGCGGAAAAATCAAGATTGAAGCGCATACCTACCAACGTCATCAATTATGGTCAATTTATGATTATTTTGACAACAGATTTCCACTAATGCCGATCATGACCGATCCCTATTCTGGGAAACCTATGAGTCAAATACCATTGGAGATTTGATAAATAATGAAACAATCACAACCATCTAAACGTCAATCGAAGCATACGCAAGATTTACGTATACGTAATGCTACTCCAGAAGCCTTAACCAAGACTTTGTTCTCAGGTGCCAAACCAAGACCAGAGACCAAGAAACAGAACTCTAAGACTGACTGATAACAACTGTTCGGTTACTCACGTATATAATCCCCATAATTTACGTATATAAATCCTCACACTGCTTCTGAAGACTCATTTACAGGATGAACAACCCTGCTCGTTATCTTTGGTTGATTCGACATGCTAAAGCGAGAAAGGACTATACCCGTCGCGATTATGAACGACGATTGTCAAAACGTGGAATCAATGATGCAAAATTGATTCGAGACGTCCTTGATCAGCACGATCATCCTCCTCATTTTTTTCTTGCTAGTTCTGCAACGCGGACGACGCACACGGCGGACCTTCTGGCTCACTCGAGATCCGTTCCAAAAGTGACTACAGACTCGCTATATCTTGCTGGTTTCGATAATGTATTAAGTGCTATAAGAAGGATTCCATCGGAATACCAATCTGCAGCTATCGTGGGACATAACCCCACTATCAGTAGATCAGTTACTCTGCTTACCAAAGACTCGCATACTTCCTACCTGCCAACACTAGGAAGCATTTGCATTCAATTTGTTAACGCCAACTGGAATGATATATCGGAATTAACGGGGATCTTGGAAACGATTCTCCTACCGCGTGACTTCAAGACTTAACTCACGTCCTTTACTCACGATAACGAAGATGTCCATGAATAGTAGCAAGGCTTCTAAATTCTAGAATATCCCTCAAGATACACCGACATAATTCATCTGCAAATCCGACACACAATAGTATGAGCAATGTAGGCCATCCCATTGATCTACTCCATCAAGACCGAGAACACGCAAGGTTATTAAATGATCCAATGGTGGATTTGGCTTCCATAGCAACGATCAACAAGCACGGTGAACCACAGTGTAGGACTCTTGTACTTCGCACGATCAAAAATCGTCTAGCGATATTCGTTAACCAAACCAGTTCTAAATATCAGGAATTTAAATTATCGAAGACTATAGCGGTAATGGTGTATTTACCAAGTCTGTCGGTTCAATACCGGTTGACGTGCAAACTTTCTAAGATTGATCCGGAAATTGTCAGGTACCATTGGAACCTGCGTCCAGAAATTTCCAAACAACTTGACTGGCTTTATGAGACGTATCCACAAAGCTCACAAATTGAATCTCACGAATTACTACAGATGCTACTACTGAAGATGCCGCAGTCGCAACAATCTCCCGATTCAGCCGTAGGTTTTTATTTAGACGTATGTCGCGTTGAACAGCTGCAACTTAACACACCTCGCGAGGTGAGCCATCGTCTGTTGTTTTCTCTTCAGGGCCATGGTGGCTGGAATGCCGGATGCATTGTACCGTAGCTGGCTTTATACCCACGAGGGATTCAAAGCATGTCTCTTTAGCAGTCTCAATAAAACTGCGTATGTGGACGGATTCCCCTTCTCGAGCTGCTATGTACAAAGTAGACCATGCGCCTGTCTCTCCGAGTGGCTTTGCAACTACATATTTTTTCGCAAGAAATTCGGTTAGCATCCAGTGGGGTAAACACGTGACACCGCGTCCGCTGGCCGCAAGGTTAATCATCATGGCTGTAAGTTCAGATGTTCTTATATCAGCAGGTTCAATGCCTGAAGGATCCAAAAATTCTGCAAAAACCATCAATCGACTGCGATCAATGGGATAGGTGATTATAGTTTCGTCTTTCAGATCTTTAGGATAGACCCGTTTCTTCTTCGCGAGTTTGTGGTCAGTACTGACCACAATCATTGACTCGTAAAGGAAGAGAGGTTCATAAACGAGATCAAGGTCGGGCATTGGAGAAGAAGTGATTACAAGATCAATCTCAGCACGCACAACTTTAATAAGCGGTTGAGTGTGGAACCCACTCGAAAGGTCAAGCTCAATGTTAGGCCATGCATCCCGAAATCGATTAATTGCTGGTAACATCCATTCAATACAGCTGTGACATTCAATTCCCACGACCAAACGCCCCCCCGTATGACCACCTAGTTGCGATACTTCTCGCAACGCAATACGTACCTGAGGAAGGACCTCATCAGCGAGTTGAAGGAGTCGGCTACCAGCTGGAGTGAATCGAATTGGGCGAGACTTGCGTAACACAAGTGCACAATCCATGCGATCTTCGAGGGTCCTGAGTTGGTGCGATAATGCCGACTGTGTTACACACATGCGTTCCGCAGCTTCGACAAGACTACCAGTTTCACGCATAGCTTGGAGAGAGCGAAGGTGGCGAAGGTCAATTCGATTGATAAGCACTTCAATAACCTCGACTGAGTTAGAAAGATTTTATCTATTAGACTTTATCAGAGCAAAATAAGTTTCGCTCATAGCATCTATTAGGAATTTCATCACTAGAAAGATGTGAATTTTATTCATATTTATGCAAAATAAATCAATAAGCATTCTACTAGGGACTATTTTGGCTAGTTGGCTGTTCTGGACCATATTGCCTGCATCTGAATTGGAACGTACACCAAATGAGCGCGGGTACATTGACGTTCACGTACATACAGCCGGAATTGGAGAAGGGGATAGCGGTATATACATCTCGCAAGAAATGCTTCAAAGCTGGAAATTCCTTTTCTACATCCGTGCTTTTGGTGTCACCCATACGTTGTTAGAAACGTACGGTGATCAAATTGTCCTAAAAAAAATTGCAGAGCAAGTGCATGAATCAAAGCAGGTGCACCGTGCCGTAGTCTTGGCAATGGATGGAGTCATGGGTCCGGACGGAAGATTGGACCAAAGTCGTACGCAAATATTCGTGCCCAACAAATTCTTAATTCGTGAATTGCCAAAGTATGAAGAATTGCTTTTTGGCGCAAGCGTTAACCCCTATCGGAAAGACGCTCTTGAAAGATTAGATCACGTTTCGGCAAACGGAGCTGTACTCGTGAAGTGGTTACCGAACATCATGCATATAGACCCAGCAGACACAAAGATTAAACCGTATTATAAGAAACTCGTTGAGTTAGGACTCCCGCTACTAACTCATACGGGCTACGAAGAGGCATTTGCCGATTCAGACGATGGATGGGGTGACCCCGTTCGTCTGGAACTACCACTATCTATGGGGGTAACTGTGATTGCAGCACACATAGCTACGACAGGTAACAGCAATGGTCAATCGAACTTCGAACGTATTCTCCCACTTTTTGATAAATACCCCAATCTTTACGCAGATATTTCAAGCTTGACCATCTAAAAAGGGCATTATCTGTACCTAGTACAGAAGGCCGTCTCATTTATGGTAGCGACTGGCCTTTACAGTTTTCTCCACTAGTTTCGCCCTTCTATCATTTAAATCATATTTCACTAAGCGAAGTGAAAGCTGTAAGCAACATCAACAATGTCTGGGACCGGGATATTGCACTGAAACGATTTTTGGGCGTACCTAACGAGGTATTCGAACGCAGTAAAAAGTTACTTGTGAGAAAGTCCGACATCAATTAGGACGTGTTCACGTTAAATCTCAAGGCGTTAACAGTGCATGCGAACATGATACACATTCGATACCGACGTTCACTTCGTTGTATCGCGTCGCTACGCGGCGCAATCTTTTGAGATGGTGAAATATAGCCGATCCAGCTGGTTCTGCGCTTGGTACGTCTTGCGACCGTATGATCGAGGGCCCATCCGACTGCGCTGCGGGCGCATCGTGTTCTCGCCCCTTGATAGAGCCAGACTCGCAAGATGGCAGCTGCTGAAGCCACGACAGAGATCTTCGCCGCCCATCAACCCACGACCGATGGTTTGCAGCCGTTGCTTTTCTGCACACCTGTGCCGTCCAGGTGAATCTTGACCAAGATACTGCCTAACGCCTCCACCTCCGCGGACGACGGCAACAGACATCAGACACTAAAGTCTGTCTATCACCTGTTCTAGTATACCGCGCCCCAGACCAGTGATTTCTACACATGTATATCGTGTGCCAATGTCCGAAGTGCGCCAGCAGACCCCACCACTTGCATCCGTTCTCCAGCATGTACAACAACGCGTCCAAGAATGCTCGGCCGTCAATCTCGACGTTCCCTCGCGGGGTGCCGCGATAGTGCAGGCCCCACTTTCCCAAACTACTCTTCCGTGAGTTCCATATCTAGTAGTTTAACTGGTTTTAATTTTCGGGTATAGATGCTTCAGTTTGGTGCGCGCGTCGTCGACGCTGAGCTGCCAGTCAACCCCGGTCTGTTCGCGATTGCGCTCCTCGGCCCAGGCCGCCGTTTCCGACGTGACCAAAGCCTTGCTCTCGATCCGGCGATCCAGGCACTGGCGGTGCAACGCACTGAACTCCAGTTCCGCGACGTTCAGCCAGCTCCCGTGTTTCGGCGTGTGCACCAAGTGGATGCGGTCGTTCAGCCGACTGGCTTCGGCCGCCGGGAACGCGGCGTAGAACGAGTCACCGCTGTGGGTGTTCAAGTTGTCGCACACCAGCGTGATGTTTTCCGCATCCCGGTAACGCGGCAGATTCGCCAGTGCGCGCACTTGCTTCGCCCAATCCAACGTCGTGCGCCGTTTGGTGACAGCTACTGTCCGCCAGCCGGACAGCGGCTCGCCGAACATCCACACCGTGCATTCTCCCCGGCGGAGGTAGTGGGCATCGTACTTCTCCGGCGACCCGGGGCGTACCGGCAACTTCTCGCGGACTTCAGCCACTAGCTGCTTGCTCATCTCGTCCATGCACACCACCGGATGCCGCGGGTCGTACGGCCGCCGGTATACCTTAAGCACCCGCTCCATGCCGGCCACGAAATGGTGGCTTTGTTTCTTCGGGATACACCACATTTCCCGCCGCCATGGTTTCCATTCGTTTTTTTTAACGCCTGCCGCACGGTCTCCTCGCCAATCGATTCGACCACTTCAAGCCGCACCAGCTCTTCCGCCAGCATCTTCACGGTCCACCGAACGTGGCCTTCCGGTGGAACCGAACAGGCCACCTGAACCAGACGCGCTTCCTTCTCCCCGTCCAGCTTCTTCGGCACCGGAGGCAACGGCCGAAGCCTACGCTCCAGAGCCATCATCGGACCCTGCTCCATCCTGCCGATTACACACATCTCTCGCTTGACTTCTATTATCGGGTCGCTGCAAGTTTATGACCTTGCTTCTGGGCGAGATGGATGAGTAGCTGGTAGGCATCGGACTGGTGCATCAAGGCCACGTACCCCTTCCAGATCGATCGTCTCGTATCCGGGAGAGTGATCTTGCTGCGGCGGCCGGCCGGTTTTGGAAGCACACCCAGCATGGCCGATGGCTAGGCAATGGCATTCGGTTTGAGAAAAGTCGATCTGCGCCTTTGAGGGTTTTCTATAACCCATTGATTGACTGGGACTTGTTTCTGTTTTTTTGGAGTGTTCAAAAAAAGGGGTTGCGTTGCGACGTTTTTTTTGGCAAACTATGCTGTATGGAATTGTTTCGGACGGAAAGTGGATGGGTTCGAGAATCGTGGATCTGAAGTCGATCAGATTTTGTGGCAGGCGACTGACCCGCCGTCGGATTTCGGACACTCAGAGGACGGTGGAGCTGTTTCCGTCCTTGAGTCGCGATGAACTGGCTTCGGCCATCTGCAGTCATCTTGGCTGGCGGACGCCGAAGGGCGGGGAAAGCCCTGGATCCTGTCTACGGATGCTGCACGTGCACGTGATCCGGGGACTGCATGCGGTGTTCGGGATAAAGCGGAAACCCGGTGCCGACATCGACCATTTCATCCCCGGCGACCGAGAGGATGTGGTGATGGAGATCGCCCCCCGCAAAGGCACACTCGCCACCTGTGGTGCACACTGCCTTCGGCTGGTGAAATACCTCGTCGGCAAAACGGTCTTCATCCTCGGAACCACCCTGCTGGATTCGAAGCAATACACCATCCCGCAACTGGCGGAGCGGTATCGCGCAAGATGGGGCGTGGAAGAATGGTACAAGGTGTCCAAACAACGGATGGAGGTGGAAGACTTCCATGGACCAAGCGAGCGGGGAGTGAAACAGAAACTCTATGCCGGCTTCCCCCTGAACGCCATGACCCGGCGGTTCTCCGGTCACGGCGACCATCGATGGAACGAAAGCCCGCACGAACATGGCAAGCCGCGCAGGCAGACCCATTTCAAGCACGGACTGGCGATGGTGGTGGCCGACATCGAGAGCCTGTTGCTGAAGCAGGCATCCGCGCTACAGGAAACGGTCACCCAGGTGGTTCGCGACATCATCCGATGCCGACAACGACTCCGGCCCGGCAGATCCTTCGAACGACGATCCCGAAAACCCGTGAAGATGTGACAGCGAGGGAGAAGACTGCAAGCAAAAACTGCTGATTAACTCAACATAGGACTGGCATTCCATACAGGAGTGAAGGGCACTTCCTTAAACGAATGACAATGATCACTAAACGAATGCCATTGGATGGCTAGGAGGAGTGCCTTGCCAAGATCGTTGGGTGACGGGCTATGTGGGTCATCCAAGGCCAAGTCTCGCAACACGGTGAGTTTGATGTTGGTGAGCATCGTCTCGGCGGGCAGTTCCGAGGGGTCGCGTCCCAAGCGGGTGAGCGCGGCCAATCGCCAAGCTGGTCAGCAGCAGCCACTATAAGAAGTCAAGCTATACTTATGTGTAATCGGCAGGCTCCACCGCCCGCCGACGCACATGCTGGCAGGTCCGCTCCGTCACCCCCAGGCGCATACACCACCTGCCCGTCTGTCAGGGCCGGGCCAGCGACCCCCTGATCCACGGCCAGCAGAATCCGTGCACGCTGCAGCTTCGTCGCCGACATCGCACGACGCGTGCTCGATTTCAGCACCGCTTCCAACTCATCCCGCTCATCCTAAGCTAACTCCACCATGTATTGCTTCGGCATCGAATCCTCCTGATCCCAGAACCCCTTCCAGTCCACTATTATAAACACGTATTGTTAGAACGGGCAACCTACTAGCTTCCATGTCCAGCTAATATCGAACAACTATCGTACACCAAGCCATGTGAACGCGTCCTAAGTTAAGAATAGTAAGGCTACGAGGTCATCCGCCGATAATGAAGAACACCACTGCAAAAACTACAACGAACGAGCTAGCAATATAAATAAATAGATTAAGTAATTGATTTTGTTGGCAATTTTTGTTCAACGATAGACGGCTGCCTATCACCAACCAAGTCATTGAACCAAGGACGATGGATAATACTATGGAAAGAATGATTGATGCCATGACGAACGTCTCAAGGATAGCTCATTTCAAGAACACGTTGGAAATATCACCGGACTAACAAGCTTATCCAATTGCAACCAAAATCGGTCAAGCCAATGAGCTCATGCGCAGAAATAACAAATAATTTGATCTCATATACCCTTAAGCCACCTACTTAACTAGCGATACCATGTGGCCATGTGTTCCCTTAACCGTTTTAATCTTACGGTGATACTCTCTACCAATCTGAAGCAACTACGCACCGGTTCTCACGGGCCACTGAATAATGTAAAACTTAAGGGCACCTCTATTTATGCGAAGAAAATAATCCTTACAACGTTAAAAATCATATACTTATATCAAATACGATTCGTCAAAAGGGCAATAAATAGAAGTGCTCTTAAATGCATTTTAGTGAATACACTACAACTTTTATGGAGTCAGAATACAGTCAACGGCCCGCTTAATTATACAGTGATCGCAACGCGCTCCCACGCGATACCCCGATACTCTGCTGATCGTTTTTTCAGACCCTTAGATATGGTCCTTAACAGTCGTAATGGCTAATGCCTCTTGGTTCATTAAGTATCCATATCCTTTTGACACAATGCAGCACCCGCATCTAGGTATTCTTGCCATGCTCGCAAAATGCTACGATAATCTCGAACCACCATGCCTTCCGTCATTCGCCCGTTCTTAATCGCGATTTCCACTGTACGATAAATATCAAGTACCGTTTTGTTCGCTAGACTAGTTTCAAACATATCCAACGAAGTGTTACCCTTGTGGTCATTTGGTTTAACTAGGGGTTGACCCTCCAGAACCGATCGCAATTCTGCCGCAACTCGTTCCTCAACGACGCATATGGTCTGTGTTAGCAACCATCGCGAAAGCACCTTAGGTGCAGCACACTTTGCTTTGTATTCGTCCCAATCCAATGCCTGATCAAAGTACCAAAGAAGATCCTGTTAGTCGCTCGTAAGCTTCAAGGTACCGTGACATTGTGTCCTCAAGAACCTTTGGAGGAAGTTCCGGACCGGGAGGAGTCTTGTTCCAAGTACCATCAGCAACTACCATTTCAAGATAATTACGCACAAATTGTTTATCGCAACTCTCTTGCTCTATACCCGGCTTCCATTGTGCAGCAGGCCAAAACCGAGAGCTGTCTGGTGTAAGTATCTCGTCGATCAACAACGGCATTTCGTGTCCGTCAACTAAACCAAATTCAAACTTCGTATCCGCTAAAATAATTCCACGGTCAAGCGCATAATCACGTGCTGTAGAATAGATCTCTAACGTCGTATCACGCAACCAAGCCATTACATCATACCCAACGATAGCTGCTCCTTCTTCATGGCTGATATTGACGTCATGGTCGCCAATATCCGCTTTAGTTGATGGCGTAAACAGCGGCTCTTCAAGACAGTCGCTATTAACCAGTCCCTCCGGCAGCTCAACCCCGCAAATTTGGCCAGTAGCCTGATATTCCTTCCATCCACTACCAGCTATATATCCTCTTGCAATGCACTCAATCGGAATAACCTTTGTTTTGCGACAAAGCATGACTCTCCCTTTGAGCATATCTCGCTGGTCATCAGTAATGCCAACAATATCTGATGTATCCGTAGACACGAGATGGTGAGCAACCTTATCGCTGAAATAATCGAACCAAAATCGAGAGATCTGAGTGAGCACAATCCCCTTTCCGGGCAGGCCGCTGGCGAGTACAACATCGAAGGCACTAATTCGGTCCGTAGACACAATCAGCAAACCATCCTCGCCGTTCGGAAGACTTATGTCGTAAAGGTCCCGTACTTTTCCTGATTTCCGATTTGGTAGGCCTAAATCCGTTTGAATAACTAGCTCAGACATAAACTTCAATTATCTACGCAATACTCCATCGTTCGCAACGCAGGCGGCACCGATTACCCACTATAAATTGTTACTGTATTGCTTTTACAATGCCCGTTAACTCAGCATAACGACGAAGCAGAATACATTCTGCTATTCGCCGTTCTATCGCTTCAGAGAGTTGCCTAGGTAACCCTATTCCAGAGATCCCACGCATCAGGCGTGTCTTGACTGGTAGTAGGCTAACGATATTAGAGCATGAACATTCATTCTAACAAGCTCCTTGGCTGTTGGACACATCAATCCGATGAACTGCATACTTGCCTTACTGAGTACGCAGTAATACTAGGTCCACCGCGTAATTGAGCGACATTTAACGTAGTTTCAACGCTTCCACACCGTCGCGTTTTTACCATCGCTGGAACTACGATTTACAAAACGAGCTCCGGTCTTTTCAAATTGACCGCAAGCACTCGGTCCAACATTTCTTTATCAATCCCTGCTTCAGGCTAGCTAGTGTCTGCGGGGAAACCCCATTTTACGACGGGTTTAAGCCACGTGATGGTATCCGCCCCCGGGGCTCCGGAAGTGCGGATGATGTTCTCCTGCTCGTTTTCGGGGCGTGCGGGGTCCGTCCCGAGGGGCGGGAAGGATGGATGTTGAGAGGACGGGGCCGGCTAGGCTGTCAAACGATAGAACGGTGCGTGCGTGCGATGGTACCGCCGCGCCGCCCGTTGCTGCAGCAACCATCCGAGTCGATGCAGGTTGGCTGCGAGGATCGAGATACCCACGGTGCGTTCGAAGCCTTCCCGGCCATGCGTGCGCACCCGGTCCAAGCCATGACTTTCCAACGCATGGATCGCCGATTCCACGCCCGGATGCCGCCGGCGTCGCACCACGAACGATGCTTTACCTTCCCGGGCTCGACTGACCTCCGTGCCTTGCCCCTTCGCGGGCAACGCGACATGCTCCAGCATCGCGGCCAGTTGCTGTTGGTTGGCGGGGCTGTGGAACCCCCGGTCGAAACTGCATCCGCGCAACTCCGGATACTGCGCCCTGCCGATTACACATAAGTACAGCTTGACTTCTTATAGTGCCCGCTGCTGACCAGCTTGGCGATTGGCCGCACTCACCCGCTTGGGACGCGACCCCTCGGAACTGCCCGCCGAGACGATTCTCACCAACATCAAACTCACCGTGTTGCGAGACTTGGCCTTGGATGACCCACATAGCCCGTCACCCAACGATCTCGGCAAGGCACTCCTCCTAGCCATCAGCCATGCTGGGTGTGCTTCCAAAACCGGCCGGCCGGCGCAGCGAGATCACTCTCCTGGATACGAGACGATCGATCTGGAAGGGGTACGTGGCCTTGATGCACCAGTCCGATGCCTACCAGCTACTCATTCACCTCGCCCAGAAGCAAGGTCATAAACTTGCAGCGACCCGATAATAGAAGTCAAGCGAGAGATGTGTGTAATCGGCAGACTGCGCCTGGCACGCCGCCACCAGCGGAACGGCCACGGCCACATCGACGACACGCCACTTGCAAGTGGCAACCCAGGATGAACTGATGTTGATCTTCCAGTACCGTCAGGGGAACGAACCCCCAGCTCCACCGGCTGGCCGGCCTTGCCCTTCATGATCCAGCGCGTATGCGGCTACTCGAACAGCGAGAATAGCTTCTCCTCGTGATCGTTCCAGTCCCCTCGTGTCCCAAGGCCAACGCATACACGTGCTCTGCCTGAGCAGATCCTGTAGACGGTGCTCGCCCAACTGGCCTGACGCCGTGCATCCCCCAAATATCCCGACACCGAGCGGATCAGACCCAACTGCCGGTCCACCTCCGCGAGCAGCGGAATACCCCCGTTACCGGTGATCGTACCGTCGCTGAATGCGGCCTCCACCTTGCTGGCGTTGCACGGACGAAAAGCGGATCGGATCTGGGTAACATTTCGTCACAGCAAGGCTTCCTTGGATATCAATGTAACTAACTGGATGATATCGAATGATAGGAGCCTTGCTGTCTTATTCGTGCATTATCCGGGTTAACCCAAGTCGATAGAATCTATAACGACGCACTTACAGACATGTTTCGAATGGGGGGGGGCTAACCAATCCAAATAAATGGTAAGTATGAGAGTATCAGATCTCATCAGAACGTAGTTTCCTCCATATTAGATTGCCATCAGCCACTTCAATACCCTGTTAATTCCATAAACCCCTTCCCAATTCGTGTTCTCCCATCATCTACGTACACTAATCCTTCCCAATACTCAATACGTGTATTCATGACCTGATCTTTATAGGCTGCATTTAAGTTGTAAATTTCATCATTTATCGATACCCGCCACTCGATCGGCCACTTTCGCCAGTATCGTACAGGAGTCAGTTGCCACATATCGTGTCTTACAGTTCCCGTTTTTCCCAGTGCATCAATCCACATTGCAGTGCCCGGAACATCCGCACCAACCTCGCGAGGCCGCAGGCGAAAAACTACTAAGTCACGGCCGTCATCAAGCATCAACGCAAACCAGTCCCATCCAGAGTACTCGGAGCTGATAACGCCACTACTCCATTCGCGATCTAGCCAACCTAGCCCATGAACAATATGACTTTCCGTTCCAACTTCGATAACACCAGATACGGTCATTCGAGGGATGGAGTAATAATAAGAGGCATTTCCCTGACTCTTGTGAGACAGACCACGATCACCATGAAAAATGATCGGTTTCATAGTTTCGAACACCAAATCAACGTGATACTTTGTGGTTTCCACTTGAAGTCTTAACGGCGAGAAATCGTCCGTGATTGAACGAAGTTCCCAACCATCAACCCACGCGCGAAATGGATCGTCTACTACGCCACTAAGTGCTGGATGCCCGCGCACTAAGCGCTCGAATTCGTCGTGTCGTTCATTCGTGATATCCGATAGTGCAACATGCCCCATGTACATCTGACCAGATCTCCACGAGTTATTTATAACACTTACGGGCTTCGTCCCAATGCGAAATAATGTAAATTGCACGGCAAACTCCCTACCTTCATGCGATTCCACGACGGAATTTAGATACCACCATTCCGTCTGGAACATGGGATGCGGCCCGTGATCAGCAGGAAACTGAAATTCACGAACATGCTGAACTTGGCTAAACCCAGTCGCCGGTGACATAAAAACCTGTGTGAACGAATCGTTCGTTGGTTTCGGCTTACAACCAATAGTGCCGATGAGTACAAGCGGAAATACCCAAGCTCCACTAACACTAAGATGTATGAAACGGCGCAGCATTGGATGGCAAACTGACGGATAGAGCAGAAGGTAAAAGTGACACAGTAGCTGCCGCAACAATAGCTAAAGCGGATGGAATAAAGACCGGTTCAAACAAAATTTGCAAATTGACGGTCCAGTCGAATGCTCGAAAATTGATCAAGTTACAAAGAACGTAGGCGATAGCAAATCCGACTGGAATCGCACAAACAACTGACAAAATCGCTAAAAAGATGCTTTGTAACCACGCAGCTTGACATAGTTGATTTCGATCTACTCCGACAGCATAAAGCAATTTATACTCCCGTTGTCTGCGACCTTGTACGGAAACCAGTGCGCCTAGTAGACCAAGCACTGCCACTGCAATGGCCACAACGGTCATAGCCTTACTCAAGTTGAATGATTGATTGAAAATGTCGAGAGCAAGCTGCCGAATCTCATTAGCATCGTTGATTTGAAATTCCGGATACTTATTAACCAATTGCAGTTTGACTTGGGGGATTCGCTCGGTTTCAACAAATAGAGTCATTCGATCGAACACAAAATCCGCTATATTCACCGACGACTGGGGAAGGATGATTCGTCCTACAGGCTCTCCATAGTTTCTATATACATGCACAACTCGAAGAGGGTCCGTGACCAATGAATCTTCGAGTTGGAGATAGTCTCCAACGTTAATCGACTGACGGAGTGCTAAACCGTCACTAATCAGCGCACCCGTACCATTAGAACCGTCATAGCCATAGCGGGTGTATTCCAAGCCGTCCAAGTTGGCCGCTATAACCTGAACCATCTCATTATTTAAAGTGGTAAATACTCGGCCGTAGGATCTCACTTCAACTGGTCCAAGTTCACGTGCGAGATCATCTACATCAATACCAGATGTAGCATTGAGATATAAACCTGGTTGCAAGCGCTGATTCAACAAAAACAAAAAATCCTGTCGGAAGCTCTCAATCATCAAACCCATTCCAATAGAAACCGCTATCGCTATTGATAGCACGCTAACCGTCATGCGAATTTCATATGTATCGAAGCTCCCTCCTCGAAAACTCATCCTCCGTAGGCGAGACCCATGAGCAAACTTCCGAACAACATTTAAGGTTGTACCAATCGCTACCGGAATGAATAAGGTGGTATGTATTACGCAGAGAGATGCAAGAACCAAAAACGCGCCTGCAAGACCAGATTGCGGAAACAAGCCAACCGCAATACCTGCTGCAGCAAGCACAATTACACAAGCATGCTTCATGCTTTTCTTCTTCGACTGAATGCTCCGAGAACCAATCCAGCTAGAAATTAGAGATATGCCGATCCCAACCCCTACTCCTTTGACAATAGCCACGGTGGAGGTAGAAGCCCACGCATCGACGAGCGACTCGTCCAATAGCAGAGAGACTGCACCAAGCGACAACGTAACACCCAGTCCGCTACCGATTATTCCAATGACCAAATTGTCAAATACAAATAAACCCCTAGTTACATAAGTCGACACGCCCAAGGCATAAAGGTGGGTTGTTTCTATCCCCCTGCGTGCGACGTTCGTCCAAGTGGCTTGATAGACGATAAAGCCCCCAACAATCAATGCAAGGACCCCAAGCATCCCTAAGTTAAAACCAATTGAATCACGGAATCGATTCGACGGGTCCCACGCACGCATAGGAAATACGCGGTAACCAGCAAGCTGCACAGAATCTGGAGTATGATTTAGTGCCGAGTTGATTCCTGGAATGACCTTTTCATACCACCGCCTTGACTGAGGTTCTTGCGTACGCAACCAGATAGCATCCAGTTCGGTTGGCCGTTTCAATAAATTCTGCGCAGTAGCTACATCGACCAAAAGCACTTCAGGGCTACCGACAAGAACAGAAATAATCTCCAAATTACCGAGGAGCTTCGGCGAGCCCTTTCTGTCAGAAATCAAGATAGCCGCACCAGAGTTTATGAATCGAACATCATCGCGAACCATAGTAGTGACGGGTACTCCAGCAGCCACATCTGCCAGTGGGTCGAGTCCCAAGACACGCACTAATCGACCGTCGTAGCTAGTGCTTCCTTCGATAATAGGAACCATACCTTTGATTTTATTGAAATCTCCAGAACGCCACCGAGATCGCAGATCGAAATAGTCACCTTCGCTCAGGTTTGGCTTACGAGCCATGAATTGGTATGCCGACTGCACTGACACACCTTCGGTCGCACGAATGGCACGCTCACTGATCGTATGAATTGCCACCACGCTCATAACTCCCAACGCCAGACTAGCAATTACTACCATCGAGACCAGTTTTGTTCGGCTGAAATATCTTACGTGGCTTTTTAACAGCCGTTTCACGTCGAGAGTTCCAAAACCCGATCCACGCGATCTCGAATATGTTTGTTGTGTGAAGCAATCACAAGCGTCGTTCCTGCATCAGACACCGCTTGCCATAGCAGTTTAACAACCCCTTTGGCACTTTCCGCATCTAGATTCCCCGTCGGTTCATCCGCTAGAACGATACTTGGTTGGTGTGCTAGAGCACGGATAATAGCCACTCGTTGTTGTTCACCGCCCGAAAGCGAATCGGGGAATGCATGTGCACGATTACCCACTCCCAGAGCGTCAAGGCGTGACGTTACTAAGGGGAGCAAATCTAATTTCTTATTGAGTTCCAATGGCAGCTCAACGTTCTCCCTAACCGTGAGCGTAGGTATGAGGTTGAAAAACTGAAATACAAAGCCGAGATGTTCTCGTCTATATTTCGTCCGCGCGCGCTCAGACATCGCACGAATGGACGTTTCATTTTTCTCGAACGTATAGAAAAGATCGCCTTCGTCGGGAATTAGCAGCCCAGCAATAATATTGAGCAACGTGGTTTTGCCCGATCCACTTGGTCCCCACAGCGCGATTTTTTCGCCACGAAATATTTCAAACGATAAATCTTGGAGTACCCAGCGTTCCGATGCTCCGTCCTTAAACTTCTTACCAATACGTTCTAAACTAAGTACTCTACCTCGAACGGACATTGCATGCCTCTTTCATATAACAAAGGTAGCACGGGCGTTATAGGTACTTGATGCCCTGCCTTCCACAACTGCATTTTCCAGTTCAGCAACACTCCCATATCAAGCAATCATGGGCTACGTCCATGATGAGTGCATGCCCTAAGGAAGGCCTGCACTGCAGTGCAACGATTGGAACGCATACGCAAAACACTTTGCATGAATTCGCTTAAAACCTGGATGTAAATACTTACTTTCCCAACCAATCAAGATATGCGCTATGACGCCCAATACGAGCTAGATGTGAAACTACAGCAGTCGTAACTTATGGTGGAATAAATCATCAGTCAGTCGATTCCAACCTTTCATCAGGGAGCACCTCTGCTAGAAGGGAGTCGGCAATCTTCATTTCATCAAGCTCAGATCTCATCGTCTCCGTAACTAGTGTCTGCGGGAAACCCCCATTTTACGACGGGTTTAAGCCACGTGATGGTATCCGCCGCTCAGGGGATCATGCTGATTTAGGAGATGTACGACGGGTAATCCGCCCATCGGAGCTCCAAAAGTGCGGATGATGTTCTCCTGCTCGCTTTCGGGGCGTGCGGAGTCCGTCCCGAGGGGCGGGAAGGATGGATATTGAGGATGGGGACGGCTAGGCCGCCAAACGATAGGGTGGTGCGTGCGTGCGATGGGACCGCCGCGCCCTGCCGATTACACATAAGTACAGCTTGACTTCTTATAGTGACCGCTGCTGACCAGCTTGGCGATTGGCCGCACTCACCCGCTTGGGACGCGACCCCTCGGAACTACCCGCCGAGACGATGCTCACCAACATCAAACTCACCGTGTTGCGAGACTTGGCCTTGGATGACCCACATAGCCCGTCACCCAACGATCTCGGCAAGGCACTCCTCCTAGCCATCGGCCATGCTGGGTGTGCTTCCAAAACCGGCCGGCCGCCGCAGAGAGATCACTCTCCCGGATACGAGACGATCGATCTGGAAGGGGTACGTGGCCTTGATGCACCAGTCCGATGCCTACCAGCTACTCATCCACCTCGCCCAGAAGCAAGGTCATAAACTTGCAGCGACCCGATAATAGAAGTCAAGCAAGAGATGTGTGTAATCGGCAGGCCCCGCCGCTGCGCAATTCACCCTCCCGGATACGAAACGATCTGGAAGGGATACCTCTGGCCTTGATGCTACCAGTCCAATGCCTACCAGCTGCTCATCCACCTCGCCCAAGGGAGCAAGGTCCTGACCAGTAATTTCCAGCGAGTTGTGAACTGCTGGTTTTAATAGGGCTTTCGGTTGTTTTCGTCCCATGGTTTTCGCGAACTTTTGCCACTTTCCGGGCTGTATAAATTGGGGCATGTCATCAAACTAGAGTTGAAAAATTTAGTTAAATCAAAGAAATGCTCACCCATCTCTTGCACACACTGCCAGTATCCAGACATTTGCTCACTGGAAATTACTGGGTCCTGACTACGTCTATAAACTTGCAGCGACCCGATAAATGAAGTCAAGCGAGAGATGTGTGTAATCGGCAGGCCGCGCCGCCCGTTGCTGCAGCAAGCGTCCGAGTCGGTGCAGGTTGGCTGCGAGGATCGAGATACCCACGGTGCGTTCGAAGCTTTCCCGGCTATGCGTGCGCACCCGGTCCAAGCCATGACTTTGGTTGTGTATAAATTTAGGCTCTTATGTAGTCTTATGTTGGGAGTGACTAACAAGCAGCTATACTATGCGATAGTTCAATGGGTTGAGGAAAACCAATGAGTCCTCGCGAATTCAAGGAGATGCTAAACCAGATTCTTAGGCTGACCCCAGCGCAGAAGCAGAGACTGATACTCGGAGTCCAGAAATCGGTCAAGAGTGACGAACTACCCGAACCAGTTCGTCAACGGGAAGCAGAGTTGGACCGATTGCGAGTATGTACGCATTGCGGTTCCTCGGGGGTGGTGCGTTACGGGAAGTCGGCAGGCTTGTGTCGATTTCGTTGCCGTTCGGCATCGTGCGGACGAACCTTTCACGCGCTGACCGGGACTCATCTTGCTGGCTTTGAGGCACAAGTCGAAGTGGTCGGTATTCGAAGGGTGTTTGCGAGATCGGCTGACGCTGCATCAGTCGGCCGAGCGATGCGGGATCGCTTACCGAACCGCATTCTTGTGGCGGCATCGCTTGCTTGGCAAGCAGTAGAAAGGCTCAAGACTCAAAGGAATCGTGGAGGTCGGACGAGACCTATTTTCTGGAGAGCTGCAAGGGAGATCGTTCCTTAACAAAGCGTCGCCTTCCGTGCGAGCGAGGAGGAAATCGCGGACGCCGAGGGGCTGGTGTCGGACCAGCGGCCCGTCTTGATGGCAGCGCAGCATCTCGCGGCAGGCCGACTGATATGGAAGCCCTCTCGTCGACGGCGGGGACGGACATCGCTCCGGCAATGTCGGAAGGGGCTGGCCGAAGATTGCGTGTGTGTCACCGATGGACATCCCAGCTACGTCATGGCAAGCCGGAGCCTGAACATGCACCAGGAAGGGGTGCGCGTCAGCCGACGTGAACTTCGCAGCGGGAGTTGGCATCTCAACACGGTTAACCCGCGTCATATGACCATGCAGCGATGGCTGAACCATCACCACCGCGGTGTCTCTACACGCTATCTGGACCACTACATGCGCTGGTTGATGAGATCGGAATTCAAACTTGAAGAATCGATGGAGGCAGACTTCCTTTCACCTCATTTGGCAAACTATACACAAATGGATACATAAGAGCCTAAATTTATCTGCAAAAACGAAAAACGATCTATAACGACAGACGAATAGTTAGAATCTAATGTTTTATCGGGAATATGGAGATGCCTGGACGCAGTCCCGCGTCCAGGCGCGAATCATTCATGACACAATTTATCCGAAAAGGAGCAAAAATGATTCGGGAAGATTATACGCACAATGACACGAAGAAGTCTGTATGTCATCATCTGGCGGACGATGAGGGTTTTGTGAGGCGGCTGGTACAGGAGACGCTCAACGAGGTGCTGGAGAGTGAGATGACAGAGTTTCTGGGAGCGGGCAAGAGCGAGCGGACGAAGACGCGTCAGGACTACTATTCCGGATACTACCGGCGCGATCTGACGATGAAGGTGGGCGAGATCGAGCTGAGGGTTCCGCAGGAACGCAGCGGTCAGTTCAGCATGCGGGTGTTCGAGCACTATCGGCGTTCGGAGAAGGCACTGGTGGTGGAACTGTCGGAGATGTATGTGCAGGGGGTTTCGACGCGGCGGGTGAGTCGGCTAGCGGAGGATCTATGCGATCATGAGTTTTCGCCGGCGACGATCTCGAGCATGGTATCGAAGCTGGACGTGTCCCTGAAGGCGTTTGCGGAACGTCGACTGGAGGAGGCGTATCCATACGTGTTGCTGAATGCCCGGTATGAGAAGGTGCGTGAGGAGGGCTCGGTGCACTCCCGTGCGGTGCAGATTGCCCTCGGGATTGACGGCGCGGGTCGGTGCCAGGGTGCTGGCGGCGGAGGTGGCGGACCGGGAAAACAAGGGGTCGTGGACGGCCTTTCTGTCGCGTCTGAAAGAACGCGGCTTGCGGGGAGTCGAGTATGTGGTCTCGGACAGTCATGAGGGGTTGCAGCATGCGATCTCGAAAGTGTTGCCGACCGCGCTGTGGCAACGGTGCTGCGTCGATTTTCTGCGCAATGCCAGGGACAAACTGTCCCGGAATGCTGATCCCGCGTGTCTGGAGGGTTTGAAACGGTTGTGGGGCTGTGAGCATGTCGGGGAGGCTCGTGAGGCACTGGGTGCCTGGGTAGCCCGTTGGGGCGATGAGAAAGGGTTTGGCAGGCTAGTGGAATGGGTCGAGGATCATGTCGAGGAGACGCTGACGGTGTATCCGGCTGCCTAGGGAACATCGCCTGCGGATGAAGTCCACGAACATGCTGGAGCGGTACAACGAGGAGATCCGCCGGCGAACGCGTGTCGTCAGGATCTTCCCTAAGGAAGGTCTGAACAAGCTCGTTCAAGACCGGGAAATTGCTGATAGAGGCTGAGAATCTATCCGATGGGGCGTTTTGGCTGTGCCCTATCGCCTCTGGAGCTCGATTGCCTCCCGATTTCATCGCCTGACGCGATCTGCAGGCAGATTCATCCCGCGTCAGGTCGCTACGCGGCGGCCAGCAATCAGCAGATTAGTGAACCCCAGCAGCAACGCCAGCCGTTGCGTGTTTTTGGCCAGACCCCGATAGCGCACCTTGGCGTATCCGAAGTGCCGCTTCACGTACAGGAACGGATGCTCCACTTTGGCACGCACTGAGGCCTTGCACTTCTCTCGCATCCTCGCAGGGTCGTCCGGTGCCAGTCGGGGCGGCGCACCCCCGGACGCATCGCCACCTGCCAAGCTACCTTCGATCCCTGGAACTCCGGACGTTTGTCGATGCCTTGATATCCTGCATCGCCCCAAACCGCCGTCTCGCCTCCGTGTAACAGCCGGTGTGCCTGAGCCAGATCCGACGCGTGGGCCGCCGTGGTGGCCACACTATGTGTCAGACCCGATATCGCATCCACACCGATATGCGCCTTCATGCCGAAATGCCATTGGTTGCCTTTCTTTGCCTGATGCATCTCCGGACCCCGCTCCTGCCGTCGGTTCTTCGTTGACGACGGTGCCTCGATCAGGGTCGCATCCACGATCGTTCCCTGCTTCATGCGATGACCACAGGATGCCAGATGCGCGTTGATGGCTCCGAACAACCCCGCGCCCAGATCATGCTTCTCCAGCAAGGGCCGGAAGTTCAGGATCGTCGTCTCATCCGGCAGCGCATCCGGCAGTCGCAATCCCACAAACCGACGAACGGACTCCGCCTCGTAGAGCAGATCCTCCATCCCCGGATCACTCAGGTTATAGAACAACTGCACGCAATGAACCCGCAGCATCACGCCCAGCGGGTACGGCTGCCGACCGCAGCTGGCCTTCGGATAGAACGGCTCGATCCGATCTTCCAGGTCGTTCCCAGGGGATCAGCTGCTCCATCCGCTCCAGGAAAGAGCTCCCGCCGTGTGCGACGCTTCTTCCGATCGTATTCCAACTCCGCAAAGGTCAATTGCCCCATAACTGATCTATCCCATGCTCGAAGATTTTACCCATTATGCCAGATGTCGACTTATTCAGACCTTCCCTAACGCGGAGTCGTGTCTGCGTCTGATCCTGGCACTTGCGGCGGAGACCCATGAGCGGTGGCTGACGGGGCAGCGTTATCTATATGGCCGGATCGGCATGGTTCGCGCACCCGAACCGGAATCCGAGGCATGGCAGGAGGCGGCATGAAACACCCGAAAATTTCGCGCCGAGCGGAGACCCGCCCATATGGGCGGATCTCCGCTCCCACTGGAAATTGCAGAAAATTCTTGAGACAACTATGACTACTTTCCAACGCATGGATCGCCGATTCCACGCCCGGATGCCGCCGGCGTCGCGCCACGAACGATGCTGCACCTTCCCGGGCTTCGGCTGGTCTCCGTGCCTCGCCCCTTCCCGGGCAACGCGACGTGCTCCAGCACCGCGGCCAGTTGCTGTTGGTTGGCGGGGCTGTGGAACCCCCGGTCGAAACTGCATCCGCGCAACTCCGGATACTGTGCCTGGCATGCCGCCACCAGCAGAACCGCCACGTCCAAATCGCCACCATGCCACTGCAAGTGCCAACCCAGGATGAACGGATGTTGATCTTCCAGCACCGTCAGGGGAACCCCCAGCTCCACCGGTCGGCCGGCCTTGCCCTTCATGATCCAGCGCGTATGCGGCTCGAACAGCGAGAACGGTTTCTCCTCGTGCGGGATCGTTTCCCCTTCCAGCACGCGACGGCGGACCTGATCCTGCAAACGCACCGAGCAGGCGTGAAACCAGCACCATCGCGACAGCTGCGCCGACGACACCGAGCCCTCCGGTAATCCTTCCAGCTCCTCCAGCGTGTCGCCCAGACGCCCCGTCAGATCGCCGCACAGGGTCAACCACGCCGCCACCGCCTTTGGGCGTCGGCACCACAACCGCGCGCGGCTCACCCGTTGATAACCCTGCCGAACCTGGCTCCGCCAGTACTACCCCTGCCGCTATCCCGACACCCCATGGCGCGATCCGCAACAGACCGAAACCTCCGTCAGCAGCACCCGCATCGCATCCCACAGCAGGTTCACGTCCGTCGGGTAATGCACGTCCGTCTCCACTACGAACGAGTCAACCCGACCGTCCAAGGCGGGGCACCAGAGAGCTTTCCCGCCACCGCATGACCCTCGCGCACCAGCAGCGCATTCAACTCCTGTAGCAACGCCGGCGTCACCCCAGCGACACGTTGTCCTGCAAGGTGCGCACCGAGTACGTCCAGTCATCCAGAAACCCATGCTGCAGCATCTTCCGTACCAACCCTGGTGATGGTTCACCAACTCCCCCAGACGGTCGTAGTCGCAATCCAAACCCTGCTTGAGCACCGCCATCACCAGAACCCGCCAGAGCCGTCATCCCCGGCCTCCCGTTCTCCGGATCCTGATCCGCTGTCACATGGCAACTCAGTAACCCTTCCCATTCCTCCCGACACGACACGTACAGATGCTGCAATCCCAACAGCAACGCCGGAATGTCATCCCGTGATTTCACGTTAATCCTGATCTCACCGATCGGCCTCTCGTCCAACCGCAAGGCATGCTCGAAACGTCTCATGATCGCTGCCCTCTCAACGAAGATCCGCACAGACTCCCCCCTGAAACCTCTCAAAAAGCCCATTTCAACGCCTCCAACGGCAATCTTCACCCGCAGCATTTTAGCTCAAACCACTCTCCCATGCCGCAATAATCAACGCTTTGATACAATCGTCAGGGTTTTCGCACAGACACTAAATAAATCCTTTTTGCATTTACAAATGCAAGGAAATTAATTATTCTTCGTGTGTTGTTAATGCGATTAGAGACGGATGTTTTATGGCGAGGCGAAAAGGAACTAAACCACGGTCTGGACAGTCTAACCGGAGGTAGGAAGTTAGACAGAGGTCGCAGCCAAAAAATGTTCGCGACCAAGTTAAACCTCCGCCTCCTCCCAAAAATGGTAATCAAGGTAACAATCCGAATAAGTAGTACTGCTCAGAGTCAAAGAGTTGATATATGATGGAATCTAATCCAGAAGTGAAATTCTATGAGCTTCTGTTTGCGGTACGAAAATCGGTTCGATATCACGATTACCGAAGACAGTTTTACGTTCGTATCGAGAAAATCACGCTGTTCTTTGCGTTTCTACTTGGAACATCGACGATAGCAGTATTTATGGCAGATCTATCGAAAGACTTATCTCTATGGGTAAAAATAATACCTTCGGTTTTCGTAACAGTTCTAAGCGGAGTAGTGTTAATTTTTCAGGTGTCTGAAAAAGCGTCGAAACATGGAGATTTGCGAAGAAGGTTCATAGAGCTGGAATCGAAGCTCGAAAAAGAGAAACATGATCCAGATCTTGATAAAGTAGTTACAGAAGCAACGCAGACTAGGTTGAGCATAGAATCAGAAGAACCGAAAGTACTGAGAGTTCTTGATAGTATTTGTCACAATCAGATCCTATATGCAGAAGGTAGACCGCATGAGTACGAGGTGCCGTTGAATTTTATGCAACGGTTATTTGCTCAATTTTTCAGCATTGGTTCACACAAATTGTTACGACGTGTGGATATGTCGCAGTAGTCCTTTAGTATCAACCTGAGACGGTCAAACCGGAGCTACGCGGAGCGAGTCGCCGAAGTATATGTCGGCCAACCGACGCATTTTCGCGGGGCCGCTGATCTGAGAAGAAGTGCAAGAAACGAATTCTACGGCTGGAGGCTTATAGTTTCAACAAGGGCTTCCACGGTCCGACGCACCGCGGGTGCTGCTAGGCAAGATGCTCAGTAACAATGTGCTGTCCGCTAAAGGCAAGCTCGGGGCCAAGATGTCGATGAATTCGCAGGACGTCATAATGTTCGAAGCTACGACACGGTCGATCAAATGGCCTTAACGGTCAGAAGCTTCGAAGGCAAACGTATCACGTGGAAACATTAACTGCTTGAAATGTAAAGAAAGGGAATTACATCGAATTTTAGCCAAGCGAAGCTCAAGCCACTTTGTTTCACTTGATCCAGCCTTTATCGGTCAGACAGACCAACAAGGCTTTTGCAACTTCGCGCCTTATACAGAATTGCGTGCACCCTAAAGCAATTGGAGATTGCTGATATGATCAATTCCTGCAAGGGAAAGGGTTGGATCAAGGGCTTTCGCGAGCAGTCAAAGACCTCAGAGGGCGATGTTGCCGGTTGTTCTGTGTCTCGTTGGTCGAAGGGGAAGAACTGATCAACGTCAGTCTGTATTTCTGTAGATCCGACTTGGCTAAAATTCAATGTAATTCCCATAAGAAACTAGCTTACGATTCAATTGAGAATCGATTGAAAGCCGACGAGAAAACCTACGTTGTAGATCAGCGCGAGCGTCAATTAGATCCTTCATTGGAGGAATATGGCAGTGCCGTTAGGTCGGTTGATTCAGTCGTTAAAAGCATGACGTCTGGTCGAAATCGAGTCTGATAACTTCTACCGATTCCAAGAAGTCGGCTGGGATAAAAATTAGGCTCTTTTATGTATCCACTTGTGTATAGTTTGCCAAATGAGGTGAAAGGAAGTTTGCCTCCATCGATTCTTCAAGTTTGAATTCCGATCTCATCAACCAGCGCATGTAGTGGTCCAGGTAGCGTGTAGAGACACCGCGGTGGTGATGGTTCAGCCATCGCTTCATGGTCATATGGTGCTGGTTAACCGTGTTGAGATGCCAACTCCCGCGGCGAAGTTCACGTCGGCTGACGCGAACCCCTTCCTGGTGAATGTTCAGACTCCGGCTTACCATTTCGTAGCTGGGATGTCCATCGGTGACACACACGCAATCTTCGGCCAGCCCTTCCGAGATTGCCGGAGCGATGTCTGTCCCCGCCGTCGACGAGAGGGCTTCCATATCAGTCGGCCCGCCGCGAGATGCTGCCGTCAAGACGGGCCGCTGGTCCGACACCAGACCTCGGCGTCCGCGATTTCCTCTCTCGCTCACGCGGAAGGCGACGCTCCGTTAAGGAACGATCTCCCTTGCAGCTCTCCAGAAAATAGATCTCGTCCATCTCCACGATGCCTTTGAGTCTTGAGCCTTTCTACTGCTTGCCAAGAAAGCGATGCCGCCACAAGAATGCGGTGCGGTAAGAGATCCCGCATCGCTCGGCCGACTGATGCCGCGTCAGTCGTCGATCTCGCAAACACGCTTCGAATACCGACCACTTCGACTTGTGCCTCAAGCCAGCAAGATGGGTCCCGGTCAGCGCGTGAAAGGTTCGTCCGCAAGATGCCGAACGGCAACGAAATCGACACAAGCCTGCCGACTTCCCGTAACGCACCACTCCTGAGGAACCGCAATGCGTACATACTCGCAATCGGTCCAACTCTGCTTCCCGTTGACGAACTGGTTCGGGTAGTTCGTCACTCTTGACCGATTTCTGGCCTCCGTGCCTCGCCCCTTCGCGGGCAACGCGACGTGCTCCAGCACCGCGGTCAGTTGTTGTTGGTTGGCGGGGCTGTGGACCCCCGGTCGAAACTGCATCCGTGCAACTCCGGATACTGTGCCTGGCAAGTTGTGTCAAGAATTTTCTGCAATTTCCAGTGGGAGCGGAGACCCGCCCATATGGGCGGGTCTCCGCTCGGCGCGAAATTTTCGGGCGTTTCATGCCGCCTCCTGCCATGTCTCGGATTCCGGTTCGGATGCGCGAACCACGCCGATCCGGCCATATAGATAACGCTTCCCCGTCAGCCACCGCTCATGGGTCTCCGCCGCAAGTGCCAAGATCAGACGCAGACAGGACTCCGCGTTCGGGAAGATCCTGACGACACGCGTGCGCCGACGGAGCTCCTCGTTGTACCGCTCCAGCATGTTCGTGGACTTCATCCGCAGGCGATGTTCCCTAGGCAGCCGATACACCGTCAGCGTCTCCTCGACATGATCCTCGACCCATTCCACTAGCCTGCCAAACCCTTTCTCATCGCCCCAACGGGCTACCCAGGCACCCAGTGCCTCACGAGCCTCCCCGACATGCTCACAGCCCCACAACCGTTTCAAACCCTCCAGACACGCGGGATCAGCACTCCGGGACAGTTTGTCCCTGGCATTGCGCAGAAAATGGACGCAGCACCGTTGCCACAACGCGGTCGGCAACACTTTCGAGATCGCATGCTTCAATCCCTCATGACTGTCCGAGACCACATACTCGACTCCCCGCAGGCCACGTTCCTTCAGATGCGAGAGGAATTCCGTCCACGACCCCTCGCTTTCCCGGTTCGCCACTTCCACCGCCAGCACCTGACGCCGACCCTCGCCGTCAATCCCGATGGCAATCTGCACTGCCCAGGAACGCACCGAGCCCTCCTCACGCACCTTCTCATACCGGGCATCCAGCAACACATACGGATACGCCTCCTCCAGCCGACGTTCCGCAAACGCCTTCAGCGACGCGTCCAGCTTCGACACCATGGCCGAGATCGTCGCCGGCGAAAACTCGTGACCGCACAGACCCTCCGCCAGTCGGCTCACCCGACGCGTCGAGACCCCCTGCACATACATCTCCGACAGCACCGCCACCAGGGCCTTCTCCGAACGCTGATAGCACTCGAACACCCGCGTGCTGAACTGGCCGCTGCGTTCCTGCGGAACTCTCAGCTCGATCTCGCCCACCTTCATCGTCAGATCGCGCCGGTAGTATCCAGAACGGTAGCCCTGACGCGTCTGCGTCCGCTCGCTCTTGCCCGCTCCCAGAAACTCCGTCATCTCACTCTCCAGAACCTCGTTGAGCGTCTCCTGCACCAGCCGCCTCACAAACTCCTCATCGTCCGCCAGATGATCGCATGCCGACTTCTTCGTGGCATTGTGCGTATAATCTTTCCGAATCATTTCTTGCTCCTTTTCGATAAATTGTGTCATGAATGATTCGCGCCTGGATGCGGGATTGCGTCCAGGCATCCCCACATTCCCGATGAAACATCAGATTCTAACCATTCGTCTGTCGTTACAGTCCATTTTTCGTTTTTGCAGACAAATTTATACACAACCGCCTGGCATGCCGCCACCAGCGGAACCGCCACGTCCACATCGCCGCCATGCCACTGCAAGTGCCAACCCAGGATGAACTGATGTTGATCTTCCAGCACCGTCAGGGGAACTCCCAGCTCCACCGGTCGGGCCAGCCTTGCCCTTCATGATCCAGCGCGTATGTGGCCTCGAACAGCGAGAATAGCTTCTCCTCGTGCGGGATCGTTTCCCCTTCCAGCACGCGACGGCGGACCTGATCCTGCAAACGCACCGAGCAGGCGTGAAACCAGCACCATCGCGACAGCTGCGCCGACGACACCGAGCCCTCCGGCAAATCCTTCCAGCTCCTCCAGCGTGTCGCCCAGACGCCCCGTCAGATCGCCGCACAGGGTCAACCACGCCGCCACCGCCTTCGGGCGGCGGCACCACAACCGCGCACGGCCCACCCGTTGATAGCCCTGCCGAACCTGGCTCCGCCAGTACTGCCCCTGCCGCCATCCCGACACCTCATGCGATCCGCAACAGACCGAAACCTCCGTCAGCAGCACCCGCATCGCATCCCACAGCAGGTTCACGTCCGTCGGGTAATGCATGTCCGTCTTCCACTACGAACGAGTCAATCCGACCGTCCAAGGCGGTGTCAGGGGGCTTTCCCGCCATCGCATGACCCTCTCCCGTACCAGCAGCGCATTCAACTCCTGTAGCAACGCCGGCGTCACCAGCGACACGTTGTCCTGCAAGGTGCGAACCGAGTATGTCCAGTCATCCAGAAACCCATGCTGCAGCATCTTCCGTACCATCTGGTGATGGTTCACCAACTCCCCCAGACGGTCGTAGTCGCAATCCAAACTCTGCTTGAGCACCGCCATCACCAGAACCCGCCAGAGCGTCATCCCCGGCCTCCCGTTTTCCGGATCCCGATCCGCTGTCACATGGCAACCCAGTAACCCTTCCCATTCCTCCCGACACGACACGTACAGATGCTGCAATCCCAACAGCAACGCCGGAATGCCATCCCGTGATTTCACGTTGATCTTGATCTCACCGACCGGCGTCTCATCCAACCGCAAGGCGTGCTCGAAACGTCTCATGATCGCTGCCCTCCCAACGAAGATCCGCACAGACCCCCCCTGAACCCCCTAAAAAAGCCCATTTCAACGCCTCCAACGGCAATCTTCACCCGCAGCATTCTAGCTCAAAACATCCTTCCATGCCGCAATAATCAGCACTTTGATACAATCGTCAGGGTTTTCGCACAGACACTACATAAGAGTCAAAAATTAACTCGTGACGGTTATCCACTTTCGTAAGAACTGTCAATCTCTAGCTTCTTTTCGCCGTCTCCCTCCCCTAGCCCGGATAATGCACGAGTAAAACAGCAAGGATCCTATAATTCGATATCATTCAATGAGTTAAGATACATATCGAAGGAGACCTTGCGGTGACGAAATGTTACCCAAATCCCATCCGCTTTTCATCCGTGCAACGCAGCAAAGTGGAGGCCGGATTCAGCTTCAGCGGCGACTGCGACCACCGGCAACAGGGTATTTCGCGGCCAGACATGGGACCCCTAGTTACCGCTCCGAACCGAAAAAAGGATCTATCTCGCACTGCTCATGCAATAATTGGGGCTAGTTGAGTTATAAAAACATCAACCGGTGAAAAAACAGCAGTCGGGACGTTAATACAATTATAGCTACTAGTTTAACTGGTTTTAATTTTCGGGTATAGATGCTTCAGTTTGGTGCGCGCGTCGTCGACGCTGAGCTGCCAGTCGACCCCGGTCTGTTCGCGATTGCGCTCCTTGGCCCAGACCGCCGTTTCCGACGTGACCAAAGCCCTGCTCTCGATCCGGCGATCCAGGCACTGGCGGTGCAACGCACTGAACTCCAGTTCCGCGATGTTCAGCCAGCTCCCGTGTTTCGGCGTGTGCACCAAGTGGATGCGGTCGTTCAACCGACTGGCTTCGGCCGCCGGGAACGCGGCGTAGAACAAGTCACCGCTGTGGGTGTTCAAGTTGTCGCACACCAGCGTGATGGTTTCCGCATCCCGGGAACGCGGCAGATTCGCCAGAGCGCGCACTTGCTTCGCCCAATCCAACGTCGTGCGCCGTTTGGTGACAGCCACTGTCCGCCAGCCGGACAGCGGCTCGCCGAACATCCACACCGTGCATTCTCCCCGGGCGGAGGTAGTGGGCGTCGTACTTCTCCGGCGACCCGGGGCGTACCGGCAACTTCTCGCGGACTTCCGACACTAGCTGCTTGCTCATCTCGTCCATGCACACCACCGGATGCCGCGGGTCGTACGGCCGCCGGTATACCTTGATCACCCGCTCCATACCGGCCACGAAAGGGTGGCTTTGTTTCTTCGGGATACACCACATTTCCCGCCGCCATGGTTTCAATTCGTTTTTTTTAACGCCTGCCGCACGGTCTCCTCGCAAATCGATTCGACCACTTCAAGCCGCACCAGCTCTTCCGCCAGAATCTTCACGGTCCACCGAACGCGGCCTTCCGGTGGAACCGAACAGGCCGCCTGAACCAGACGCGCTTCCTTCTCCCCGTCCAACTTCTTCGGCACCGGAGGCAACGGCCGAGGCCTGCGCTCCAGAGCCTTCATCGGACCCTGCTCCATCGCCCGCCGACGCACATGCTGGCAGGTCCGCTCCGTCACCCCCAGCGCATCCACCACCTGCATGTCCGTCAGTGCCGGGCCTGCGCCCCCCTGATCCACAGCCAGCAGAATCCGTGCACGCTGCAGCTTCGTCTCCGACACCGCACGACGCGTGCTCGACTTCAGCACCGCTTCCAACTCATCCCGCTCATCCTGAGCCAACTCCACCATGTATTTCTTCGGCATCGAATCCTCCTGATCCCAGAACCCCTTCCAGTCCACTATTATAAACACGTATTGTTAGAACGGGTAGCCTACTACATATGTAGCTACATCTTAGGCAGTCTTTTATACATTATATCCCATCATAGATTTTAATTCAAGAAACTCCTCAAGACCATACTGCCCATATTCGCGCCCGTTTCCAGATTGCTTATAGCCACCGAACGGTACTTTATTATCTAGAGGCGCACCGTTTAGATGAATGTTCCCGGCACGCATTCGACGCGCCATAGCACGAGCGCGTTCTAGGTCACCGGTCGATATATAACCGGACAGCCCATAAATCGTATCGTTGGCTATTCGAATAGCATCGTCGTCGTCAACGTAACTCATCAAAGATAGTACCGGACCAAAGATCTCCTGCTGTGCTATCGACATGTCGTTCGTTACATACGAGAAAACAGTCGGTTTTACGTAATAGCCAACATTCAGACCATCCGGACGACCAATACCACCAGTTTCCAGTTTGGCCCCTTCATTGATACCAGTTTGGATTAGATTTTGAATCCTCTCAAACTGGACCTTGGAAACAACCGGACCAATAGTCGTGTCTGGGGCCTTTGGATCCCCAACTTTCACGTTTTCTGCAGCAGCCTTGGCGAGTGCCACCGCCTCATCCATACGTGACTCCGGAACCAGCATTCGAGTCGGTGCGTCGCAGGACTGTCCTGAGTTCATGCACATCTCGAACACGTCGCGAGCAATCACTTCTTCAAAGTTTGCGTCATCAAGAATAATGTTTGCAGATTTACCACCGAGCTCCTGCATTACTCGCTTAACTGTGGGTGCTGCATTTCGAGCGACTTCAATGCCCGCTCTAGTAGATCCAGTAAATGAAACCACATCGATATCCGGATGCGAAGCAAGTGCCACTCCTACCGTTGGCCCATCACCATTTACAAGGTTGAAAACACCTGCAGGTACACCAGCAGCATCAAGAATCTCAGCAAACAGAACGGCGTTAAAAGGAGCAACTTCCGACGGTTTAAGCACCATTGTGCAACCCGCCGCTAACGCCGGTGCCACTTTGCAAGCTATTTGGTTGATCGGCCAATTCCACGGTGTAATCAATCCACATACCCCAGCAGGTTCGTGTATCACACGAGAAGAACCGATATTTTCTTCGAATTTAAATTCACGAAGAACGTTCAAAGTGGTCATAAAATGACCAAGTGCGGCTGGAGCTTGCGCCGCGGTAGCAAGACCAACCGGCGCACCCATTTCCTCACTAATCGCTGCAGCAACACCACCAATACGAGATTTGTACTGGTCAATAATGCGTTCCAACAGCTCAACACGTTCTTTCCGTGTTGTCTGCGAATATGAATCAAACGCGGCCACTGCAGCAGCGACAGCACTGTCAACATCTTGCCTACTTCCCATCGCGATGGGACCGATAACTTCTTCCGTAGCTGGATTTACAACATCCAAAGTCTGATTCGTCGATGGCTCGACCCATTTTCCATTGATATAAAATCGAGTTCGGTTACTCATACATTTCTCCAACGACCGTAAAGAGATTTCACAAATTGCGCAAACATAAGATCCAATCCAGATTATCGTAAGATCTGAACGTCTACCGGATCTCTACGAAAACAATACATTGACTAAGGATATTAAGGCAATCATCAAGCAGGAAGAATATTGAAATTTGGTCGTCAACTGATAGATACAAGAGATTCCGTGGCTGCGAAGCACAACCAATTACAACTTAAATTAACTATCTTCATGGTTGACGTGCGCTAATCTAGTGACTCCTCGCGCCTATCAACATAGTCTTCTCGTAGCCTGCTAATCACGGATTCGAACTGACTGCGGTTCTGTTCGTTGAGTGTAGCTAATACCTCATGTGCTTTCAGCAACCGCAATTGCTGAGACCGCGCGTCTAGCGTTTCATATTGCATCCGTATTAGATTCTCTGGAATCGCTTCCGGAACGTCGGTGATGTGTCGAATAACGTCTTCCATGCCTAGCTCCTCGAATGACTGCTTCAATGTAGTAGCTACTCCTTGCAATAAGAGATGCGTCTTCTTTGCATTCGCGCGCTTCACAATTTCGTGTAGTGAGCCTAAAACGGCACTATCTACGTGTTCGCACATCGAAAAATCGATGACAAGTAACCTTCCTTCATCAATAACGGACGTGGCTGCGTCAAATAAGGATTGACTGTGAATCCAAGTCATCCGGTCATCCAAGCAAAGGAACGTTCTAGTCTCGGATTCTTCATAGCTGATCGGCGAGACGCGACCATTGGTGTGCGCTGCCTGTAGCATCGAATCTTCTGCTAGCGTATCTCGTCGTTCAAAGTGGCTTTCGCCATCAACAACGTCCAAAAGCATCATTGTTACATCGTCCCGGTCCTCGTATTCCCGATCACCCATTGCTGACCTTAATATCTCATCTAGTACTAGGTTCCCCTCCAAATCTGAACATAAAGACTCCGCAATATCGTGAATATCTATCGATTTGCCGCCGTTGATATCAAACAGGCCGTCCGTATAAAGCATTACGCGATCGCCTTCTTCAAGTTTTAACTTTCGTTCCTTGTAATTGGTGCCGATATAAAGGCCAAGAGCGGGACCCGTGGACTTAATTTGCTCTACGTCTCCACCGGCACGGACAACAAGTAGCGGAGGATGGCCAGCACTAGCAACTGTTATTTCTTTTTTGCCTACATCCAGTACACAAAGGAGAGCAGTAACGAAGACTCCCGGGGCGGATACGTCTTCGAACAATGCATCGTTTACTCGAGCGAACACGGACTTGGGAGCTAGCAGCTCCCGCGGGTCGTTAATCGCCTCAAGCCGATGTTTGAATAGTACCGATAGCATTGCAGCACTAACTCCGTGTCCAGCCGCATCCGCTACCAGTATCGTCGTATGATCCTCATCGATAAAAACGGCATCGTACAAATCACCGCCAACATTTCGGCCGGGTATGTATAAGCCATTGATACAGTAACCATTCAACTTCGGTGGGTCCCTAGGCATTAATGAACGCTGAATAACTTCCGCACGACGCAAATCACGTTCCATGAGGTCCGCTTGGCTTTCCAATGTTCGAACGAGTAAATCCAGTTGCTGGCTCGTTTGTTCAAGCTGCTCGGTCCGTTCATGGACGCGAACCTCAAGACTATCTCTAAGCTTGAGCAACCTTGCAGTCATGTCATTGAACGCGTATCCCAACGCTCCGATCTCATCCCGAGTTTCTATTTTTACTTTGGCATCCAGGTTGCCGTTAGAAACTTGTCTAGTTACTTTCGCTAGCCGCATAATCGGACGTAGAAAAACGCGCGCACTGTAAACCGCCACGAATAAAGCTAAGATCAGGTAAACAACTCCCACAAATACAATGATGCCCAACGCATCGCGGATTGGCTGATAGGCATCATGTGCATCAATCTGTATAACTAAGGCCCAGTCGCGATAACCAACAGGAGCATACGCAGCGAGTACTTCAACACCTCGATAGTCGAGCATACCATCGCTAAATCCGATAGTGCCACTTAGCGCAAGAGCCATCGGATGATCTCGTTCCGGCACCACTTCTACTGCTTGGTGCTCCGGGTCGTGCACGAAAAGATAGCGTATTGAGTTCTCATGAGTACGAGTACCAAGACGACTCCGGTTCGTCTTATGCTTATGGCCGCTTCCGTAGGTATAAAACAAATTCTGCAGTACGGCCGCATCAAAGTCGACGATGGTCACCGCCAATGCTTTATCGTTTTCAGACAAAACTGGCGCACCGAGATATGCGCTTACAACGTCGGATTCACTTGATATCAAATCAAAAACAGATTCCACGCGTGCACTGTGAAAGAAAGGCATTGCATTTAAATCGTCACCAATAGCACCCGGATCATCCGAAGCGATAACCGTTCCCGCCAAATCAACTATTCGTATTCGCCCAATACCACCGCTACTTTGTTTGATCTCACCGAAAATCGCATTTAGATCCTCTTGTACGGTGTCTATGCTCAGTGATTGTGAATAGACATCTTTAAGCAGCTGGCGAATCCGAGTATGTCCTACGATCAGAGCTATTTTTTCTTCCTGGTCTTCGGCATATACACGAACAAATCCACTTATACCTTGAGTATGGAGCAGGAGTTCATTACGTATGTCCGCACGCACCGTGTGACGTACGTACGCGTAATCAATAGCGGTAAGGGATATCGTCGTCAAACCAATGACGCACACCAACAGCGTAGCGAGCTTGCCGCGTACCGAACGATAAAAAGGGATTTGAGGTTGCGGTTCATTCCTTGCCGCAGTCGGCATTGAAGCCTCCACAGTGAAACGATCAGACACCAGCCTCTCTGCGGTTTACTCTCTAGCCTCGTGGGACATAATTTTAGGGACGCAACGTAGCAAAAGATAGTGCAGTGGCATCCAAAAGATTACCAGACGAAATTGCGAAGTGAGGCGTCTAAAACAACTATGAAAGCGTCGTCTGCAGTGTACTGGATCCAAGGGCCTTATTATAAGCGATTTTCATTTTAAGAAGCGTTGTAGATCTACACATTTCGCGTGATTCGTATAAGAGATCCTAGATGACTAAAGTTAGGAACGACGAAACGCACCGATCACCAGAAGTTAAATTATGGGGTTTTAACACCGTCCGCGACATCCGCGATGGAATAGCATATTACTATTTCCAGGCACTTTACGATACTCTTGCTGATAAAAAGCTATCAGATAACAAATTTATTATTCAACTTCTTTCTGGAGTGAATTATGTGCTCGACGACCATTTTTCAATTGGACTTACGATTCATTACGTCAAATATTCCAAGTTCGAAAGCAAACCTACTGAATATAAACCGTTACGAATCCACGAAGCAACTTGGCGGTCAATCGGTTTACTACTACAACTTTTAATCTACAATCAAAGAGAAAGTTTGATGTTGAATGACTCTAACCCTTAATTTCTCATAATGGATGGCTTTGGTGCGATGTATGTGCGTTTAAGTTATTGATACAACGAAGTTGATTGGGCTTTGCCGGGGGAAGGGGATTGTGGCAGAGTGCGTTCGGACCGGATGGAAGAAAGACGCGTTCGGTGCTGGGTACGATGCTTGCGGAAGAGGTGCAGACTTTTAGCATGCGCCTCGGCCCGTTTTCCGGACCGCTACGACCCGCGTGAAAAGCAGCGCATCCCGTGAAAAATGCTGTTTTCGACTAGATGCTGAGCGATCCGGGTTAGCCCTTATTTCTCATAATGGATGGCTTTGGTGCGATGTATGTGCGTGTAAGTTGTTGATACCACGAAGTTGATTGGGCTTTGCCGGGGGGAAGGGGATGGTAGCGGGGTGCGTTCGGACGGATGGGTGCGTTGGATGGCGAAAGGGGTGCGTTGGATGGCGAAAGGGGTGCGTTCGGGTCGGACGGAAGCGGGACGCGTTCGGTGCTGGGTGCGATGCTGGCGGAAGCGGTGCGGACGTGTAGCATGCGCCTGGGCCCGTTTTGCGGACCGCCACGACCGGCGTGCAAAGCGGCGCATCCCGTGAAAGATGCTGTTTTCGGCTGGATGATGAGCCATGCGGGTGAGCATGCGGCGGACGTCCCTATCGCACGCCCTTGGGTCCTGGTCTTGACGAGACCCGAACGCTCCCCGACTGTCGGGAGGTTTCGCCCCCGGTGGCTGCGATGGCATGCGGATGAACGGAAAGGGATTCTGGTCTGTAAGGATGTCGTGTCACCGGTTGATATACGGGAACATATTCGTTTTTTTGGGGGTTCTTCAAAAAACACTTGCGTTTTGGCATGGGTTATGGCAATCTACGCTTGGTTAGATGGTCTCTGGTGCCAACGTGATGGATTTCCGAATCGAGAACTTGAAGTCGACCACCTTGGGTGGCACGCGGCTGACCCGCCGTTGGATGGCGGACCTTCAGAAGACGGTGGCACGGTTTTCGGCACTGAGCCGCCATGAGTTGGCGTGTCCACCCTGTGCAGTCATCTGAGCTGGTTCACGCCGAAGGGTTGGGATCGACTGGGGTCCTGCAGGTCGCCGGCAGCCGTCTTGGCCCCGGAGGATGCTTGGGTCCGGCTCTGGCAGCGGCGGCGGCGCGTGCTGAACATGCTGATGGTCGTGCTGTTCATGTTCCGGTTGGTGTTCTGGAAGGGGCGTCCGGGATATGCGGCCACGCTGGCCGAAGGGTGGGCGCAACGCGGCCGATGGGGCCGGATAGAGGAGGGCACGGGATGAAGAACCAGCCCCAGCGCGGCGCGGACCGGTTGGTGCGTCGGATGGCGAAAGGGGTCCGTCCGGCGCGGATGGAGGTGGACTGCAGTGACTGCAGTGGAGGCAAGCTGAGTTCCAACGGGGGCTCGGCACTGCTGATGATGCTGGCCGAGCAGGTCCGGTTGTTCGAGCGCGTCTCGGCATGTTTCACGGATCACCGGGACCCGTCCAAGGTGGTGCATCCGCTAGTGGCGTTGCTGGGGCAGCGGATTTTGGGTCTCGCGCTGGGCTACGAAGATGTGAACGATCACGACGAGCTGCGGCGGGACCGGGCCCTGTCCACGGCCATGGGGCGTGTGGAGTGTGCGCGTTCGGACTGCGAGCCGCTGGCCGGCAAAAGCACGCTGAACCGGATGGAGCTGTCGGCGAACGGGCGGGACCCGGCGAAAGCGCGCCAGATCACCGTGGATTTCGATGCGCTCGATGCGCTCGACGAGCTGCTCGTGGAGCTGTACTTGGTGTGTGGCGAGCGGGGCCAGATGCCGAAGCGACTGGTGCTGGACATCGATGCCACGGATGTGGAACTGCAGTTGTGTCAAGAATTTTCTGCAATTTCCAGTGGGAGCGGAGACCCGCCCATATGGGCGGGTCTCCGCTCGGCGCGAAATTTTCGGGCGTTTCATGCCGCCTCCTGCCATGTCTCGGATTCCGGTTCGGATGCGCGAACCACGCCGATCCGGCCATATAGATAACGCTGCCCCGTCAGCCACCGCTCATGGGTCTCCGCCGCAAGTGCCAAGATCAGACGCAGACAGGACTCCGCGTTCGGGAAGATCCTGACGACACGCGTGCGCCGGCGGATCTCCTCGTTGTACCGCTCCAGCATGTTCGTGGACTTCATCCGCAGGCGATGTTCCCTAGGCAGCCGATACACCGTCAGCGTCTCCTCGACATGATCCTCGACCCATTCCACTAGCCTGCCAAACCCTTTCTCATCGCCCCAACGGGCTACCCAGGCACCCAGTGCCTCACGAGCCTCCCCGACATGCTCACAGCCCCACAACCGTTTCAAACCCTCCAGACACGCGGGATCAGCACTCCGGGACAGTTTGTCCCTGGCATTGCGCAGAAAATGGACGCAGCACCGTTGCCACAACGCGGTCGGCAACACTTTCGAGATCGCATGCTTCAATCCCTCATGACTGTCCGAGACCACATACTCGACTCCCCGCAGGCCACGTTCCTTCAGATGCGAGAGGAATTCCGTCCACGACCCCTCGCTTTCCCGGTTCGCCACTTCCACCGCCAGCACCTGACGCCGACCCTCGCCGTCAATCCCGATGGCAATCTGCACTGCCCGGGAACGCACCGAGCCCTCCTCACGCACCTTCTCATACCGGGCATCCAGCAACACATACGGATACGCCTCCTCCAGCCGACGTTCCGCAAACGCCTTCAGGGACGCGTCCAGCTTCGACACCATGGCCGAGATCGTCGCCGGCGAAAACTCGTGACCGCACAGACCCTCCGCCAGTCGGCTCACCCGACGCGTCGAGACCCCCTGCACATACATCTCCGACAGCACCGCCACCAGGGCCTTCTCCGAACGCTGATAGCGCTCGAACACCCGCGTGCTGAACTGGCCGCTGCGTTCCTGCGGAACTCTCAGTTCGATCTCGCCCACCTTCATCGTCAGATCGCGCCGGTAGTATCCGGAACGGTAGCCCTGACGCGTCTGCGTCCGCTCGCTCTTGCCCGCTCCCAGAAACTCCGTCATCTCACTCTCCAGAACCTCGTTGAGCGTCTCCTGCACCAGCCGCCTCACAAACTCCTCATCGTCCGCCAGATGATGGCTTGCCGACTTCTTCGTGGCATTGTGCGTATAATCTTTCCGAATCATTTCTTGCTCCTTTTCGATAAATTGTGTCATGAATGATTCGCGCCTGGATGCGGGATTGCGTCCAAGCATCTCCACATTCCCGATGAAACATCAGATTCTAACCATTCGTCTGTCGTTACAGTCCGTTTTTCGTTTTTGCAGACAAATTTATTTTATACACAACCGGAACTGCACGGCCGGCAGGAGCACACGGTTCTATCACGGGTACTACCATGCATACTGCTACCTTCCGCGGCTGGTGTTCTGCAACGGCTGGCCGGTGCGGACGAAACTGCGCACGTCGAGCGGCGATGTGGCGGCGGGCGTGGTGGAGACGATCGCACCGCTCGTGGACCGGTTGCGGAAGCGATTTCCGCAGGTGCCGATCCTGATCCGCTCCGACGAGGCCTACTGCCGCGACGAGTGGATGCATGTGGTGCGAGGCGCGGGGCGTGGATTACGTGCTGGGACTGCCGCGCAATGATCGGCTGAAAGACCGGGTCCAGCCGTTGATGGACGATCTGCGGGACCGGTTGAAGCGGGATCCGGACTATGCGCAGCGAGCGGTCCGAGGCTATCAGAGCTTCGGCTATCGCACGCGCGACAGCTGGAGCCGCGAACGCCGCGTGATCGCCAAGGCCGAATGGCTGCCGGGACAACCGGTCGGCAACGCGGACGGGGAACCGGCCGGCAAGGCCGACGGCGGACCGGAGGCCGGCGCGGAAGGCCCATGTGCGACGGTCGGCGAAGTCCGATACAACAGTCGCTTCGTCGTCACCTCCGCTCCAGAAGCCCAACGCGCAAACGGTCTACGAAGCGATGTACTGCGACCAGGGCGCGGCCGAAAACTGGATCAAGGAGCAGAAGAACGATCGGTTCCTGGACCGATGCTCCAGCGGCCTCTGGAACGTCAACGCACTCCGGCTTCGGCTGAGCGCACTGGCCCATGCCCTCTATTGCATGATGAAGCACCGGCTCGAGAACCTCCCGGTATCCGCCATGCTGCGCGCCGGAGCCACCCATCGACGCTGCGCGAGCACCTGTTCTGGATCCCGGTGCGCGTGACGGTGTCCACGCGGCGGATCCATCTGGCGTTCGGGTCCGCCTTCCCGTACTGGAAGGATTTCCGCTTGATCTGGGCCAGCCTGGCACCAACGTAAAAGCCCGGTGCAACCGGGTGCATGACGCTGGCGGCGGAGCGCGCCGGCCTCCCCACGCCCGGATGCTCATCGATTCGCCGTCCCGCCCGCAAAAAGGCGTGGAAAACACACGCATGCCCGCCCTCCGAAGCCTTTTCGAACTCGCGACGCGACATTCCATGCCCCGTACCCACCGCATCCCGTGAAAAACATCATTTTCGACTTGGTTATGAGAAATCCGGGCTAGAGTCATGTCCAAATCAGTGGTCTATCCCGTAATCATCTTTCTCGAACAAATTATATTTCTTATGTGGCTTACACATTCCAAGCAAGTAAGCAGGCTCCGGGTGCTCGGACAAAAAACTAAGAGCATGTATCCGATGGCAACCGGATTCAGCTGAATATTCTAGGATTGCTAACAAAGGTTGGGATTAGTAGACCCTATTTAGTTTTCGTTCGCAGTCGACTCTTCAGTTTCGGCTGGTTCAACCGTTTCTGTGGTTTCTGTGGTTTCGGTAGATTCAACAGGTACTATGCCATAGTCCACTATCACCTCTCCCATCCCGGTAGCTTCCGTCTCAGCGGCTTCTTCCGTTGCTTCCTCCATACCTTCAACATCGGTTACAGGCATAGTTGATGCATCCTCCACGGTCTCCACTGACGCTTCGTCAGTAACTGCCACATCACTCACGTCAGCACTTTCGCTCGCGTTCATTTCATCATTGGACGGCCCGTTGTAGTCTGACGACTCAGTACCACACCCAGATACCAAAAATAGAACAAACGCAACACCCAATAGGGCTTGGCTAAATAATGATGCCAATCGTTTCATATACCTTCACCTTGAATTCGAAGAATTATGCTGTCTCATTTTAATAGCAACTCAAACTTTAGGACACCTCTATTTATTGCTATTTTGACGAATCACATCCTATAAGTAAGTATATGATTTTTAATAATTATCCCTTTCAGATAATAACAAGTCTGTAGGTTAATAGAGGTTTCCTTTATTTCATCCATGAACTTTTACGTGCTTGTTTGCAGACGTCGCATTTTTGACTCGCTTGTAGTCCGCCGATCATTAATGTAGTTATACTTTCACAGCGAGCACAAAAACTGAAAGTTGTTTACTAATTCCAGCTTTTAGTACGTTTCCATATCGACATCAGACCTAGGGGCCTGTTTTCACTAAATATATCATCTCGAGTTGGATGAGTTTTGGACATGGAATGTCTAGATGGAACTTACGGAAGAACCACTTGCACGGATCAGGAAGTATTTGCCGAGGTCGCGTGGCAACGTCCAGCGGGATGATCGGACGGCATGGAACGGGATGCTTCATAGGATGGCGACCGATGGACGACGCGCGTTGGCCTGCTCACTTTCAGGCAGCAGTGATTAAATTACGAGTGGCGCGGTGATGACTTCCCTGGAACAGAAACGAATTGAACGATTAGGTGGCGGTGATTTAACCGCCTGTACGCGGCTTGCGGGTGGTGCGGAGGGCGTCTTTACTAGTACGGGATGTTCACGACTTTGACTTCGAGTGTGTTAGATTATTACAAGCCGTTGTTTCTTGCGCTTGAAGGTGGTGCCGCACTTGATCATCAAGAAGAAACGTTACTATTGGCCAAGTCGTAGTCGCGAGATGATTAAGCTTTTAAGGGAATCGGACTTGGTGCGCCAGATAAACGAAGGCGATCAAAACACATTCGAGATTACGCTACCAGTAGAACTAGTGGAGCCGTTCGAGAACAAGAAGCGGACGTTTATTTGGACCTGGGACGATTACCGTAAATTGGTTGCGCTCAGGGTAGCGCGAATAATCAAGGGGTATGCTTGAGTCACTTGTTGAAAGATGTTTTTGACATGCCCGAAGCTTCCCTGGCGCATTCCGGAGTCCGTAGAGGCCGGTTGTAACTTGGTAGTTGTAACGCACGGACCATCTGACGCCATGACGGTGGAATACACGAGACACACGAAGCTGCGCGCAGCGAGGTGGGCAATGCACCGGAGGGTCGCCAAATTGCTGTCGAAGACGCCCCTATCCGCTCAGTACTTAGTGATGGACCGTGCCGGTGAGAACGACCAGACGCGCAAACGGGTCCAGGCCATGGGCACATCCAACCCGTGGTTCCGCCCACATGCAAGCGCAGAAAGACATGGTGCTACGACACCCAAAAAGACAAGCAACGCAACGAGATGGAGCATCTGTTCCACCGGCTGAAGGGATGCCGACGGATCTTCACGAGATACGATAAGATAGACGACTGCTAATCGATAGCTTACTTAACACTAGCTCCAGTACAAACTAACGGTCATACAACGCATAGTGTGTCTGAGTGCCTAAAGGATTTGTACCGTATGGATAAGCGAGCTGATACGTGCCCGATGCCTAGTGATTTAAAATACGGCAACATTGGTATACATCAACGGTAGGTAGTTTAGGTAGTTAATGCCGCACTCTTTATGCTACATGCGATTGCAGTGGAACCGTAGTACCAGAAGACCAGATTCCGTTCCAACCTTTGATTGAAACTTGAGATCTCGGACATGCTCTAAACACCCCCTAGTAAATATATCTCACAGGTTGTTGACAGGATCGACTAAAAAGAATTAACGCCCATACGCGTCATGGCCTAAGATTTGAATTCTGCAATGATCGACGCAATAGACACTTTCGCGTCACCGAACAACATACGTGTGTTATCACCGAAGAACAGCGGATTATCAACACCAGAGAAGCCAGATGCCAGGGACCGTTTCAGTACGAATACCGTTTTTGCCTTGTCAACGTTAACAATCGGCATCCCATATATGGGACTATTCTTATCCGTGCGTGCCGCAGGATTTACTACGTCATTAGCACCAATAACAACTGCAACGTCAATGGCTTCTATACGTGCGTTAATATCGTCCATCTCTACAAACTGGTCATACGGCACGTTCGCTTCCGCTAAAAGCACATTCATATGTCCGGGCATGCGGCCGGCAACTGGATGTATTGCGTAAGTCACTTCGGCACCATTTTGTTCCAGCAAGTCTCCAATCTCGCGTACCACATGCTGAGCTTGAGCAACAGCCATCCCATATCCAGGTACAAAAGTTACCGATGATGCTGCTTCCAAAATCAGGTAGGCATCCTTGGCGATAATCGACTTTACTTCCCCTTCTACTTTCGTAGCAGTTTTCACGGTGCCAAATCCGCTAAACAAAACATTTGCCAGCGAGCGGTTCATGGCCTTGCACATGATGTTCGTAAGAATGATTCCTGCAGCACCAACTAATGCACCTGCCACAATGAGTATGTTGCTGTTGATTGCGAATCCCGCCGCACACGCTGCAAGGCCAGAGTAGCTATTGAGTAGCGAAATGACCACGGGCATATCCGCCCCGCCTATGGACATCACTGCGAGGACCCCAAGTACCAATGCCAAACCAACCACGGCATAAAAGTAAGGAGAATACGGATTGGTATCCATCACAAACAAGATCGCGCACGCCACGATTGCGACCAGTACGAGCGAATTGATGAATAACTGACCCGGGTACACGATAGCCCGTGACGTCATAACTTCAGAAAGCTTGCCCCATGCAATAGCACTACCCGCAAACGTTACCCCGCCAATAACCACCGACAGGATTACGGTAATCGTCACGAACAGATTGAAGGGTTCGAATAGTGCCGTCCATCCCACGAGTAAACTGGCAGCACCACCGAAACCGTTAAATGCTGCAACCATCTCCGGCATTGAAGTCATTCTAACTAGCAGCGCGACCGATGCGCCAATGATCGTGCCGACGATGGCACTGGTAACGATCCATTGCCACTCCAGAATGTCCTTAGAAAGTAGGGTAACGACAATAGCAATCATCATCCCGATCCATGAAATCACATTGCCTCGACGCGCAGTCGCCGGGGAACTGAGCATTTTCAATCCGAAGATGAAAAGAACAACAGAAACGATATACATTGCGTTGATTGCAAGATCGCTCATGGTCTAGGCGTCCTTACTATCGCGTTTCTTGAACATGTCGAGCATACGATCCGTGACCATGTAACCGCCCACGACATTAATTGAGGCAAACATCACGGCTAGTGCACCAAGCCAAGAAGCCATTTCATCGGAGTTCGCGCTCGAACCTGCAGCGAGCAAAGCTCCAACGATCGTGATGCCCGAGATTGCATTAGCTCCCGACATCAATGGCGTATGTAGGACTGCGGGAACTTTAGAAATCAATTCAAAGCCAAGAAAAATCGCAAGTGCAAGAATCAACACTAGATATACTGGTATGAGTTCCACTATATCTCCTTACGCGTTGAATACGGCTTCGTTAACGATTGCGCCATCGCGCGTAAGCACGCTCGACGCCACGATTTCATCTTTACCATCGAGATTGAGAACTCCGGACTCCCCTTCCGTAAAGTCTTCGATCAGATGTGTAAGATTGGATGAATACATGTCACTGGCATGACGCGCCACGATTGACGGAAGATTACTCAGTCCAATCACAGTTACACCGTTCACGTCAACGATCTTATCAAGTTCCGAACATTCGACGTTTCCGCCGGACTCCACCGCCATATCCACCACAACGCTCTTAGACTTCATGGATTCAACCATCGCCGTGGTTACAATTTTTGGGGCGGGGCGACCAAAAACCTGAGCGGTTGTAATAACCACATCGGACCGCTCAATCACTGCCGCCATACCGCGTTTCTGCATTTCCAGCTGCTCTTCGGTCAACGCCTTCGCGTACCCCCGTTCGGTCTGTCCAGATTCGCCAATATCAATTTCTGTATACTTTGCTCCAAGCGATCGAACCTGCTCTGCAACGGCTGGACGTGTATCAAAAGCTTCCACACGAGCACCTAAACGGCCAGCCGTTGCTATTGCTTGCAGACCCGCTACTCCAGCACCAATGACAAATACGCGAGCCGGAGGAAGCGTCCCTGCTGGAGTCATCATCATCGGAAAAATACGCGGCAAATAACGCGCAGCAAGCAATACCGTTACATATCCCGCCAAGCTCGCTTGAGACGAAAGAGCGTCCATTTTCTGAGCGCGGGTAGATCGCGGAATCATTTCCAATGAAACCGCAGTAATCTTTTGTTCAGACAGTGCCTGGACGACCTCTTTTTCGGTGAAGGGGTCTAAAAACCCGATATGTGTTGAACCACATGGCAGACCCGCAACTTCTTCTAACGATGGCCTTCGTACGCTAAGTACAACATCGGCTTTGGTGAGAAGAGAAACCCTGTCGTTCTCTACTGAAGCACCTGCGGCTTGATATTCCGTATCAAAAATGCCAGCATTCGCCCCTATATTTGATTCAACGCTAACTACATAACCACGTTTGACGAGTTTTTTAATGCTATCCGGGACGAGCGCAGCACGTCTTTCTCCCGGCCAGGATTCTTTGAACGCAACTACACGCATGATTTAATTCCGAAATGAATACGTCGCAAGATAACGAACTCTCTTGTCTTGATTTTTTGTTGTATTTGTTATAGATGAAACCGTCTAATCCGAATTTTTCTTTTCAAATTATATTTGCTAGCCCCAGTCTGATCAGTAATGAGAGGAAGGACCATCCAAATGGTAGGCGATAATTAGCACCATCATTTGTTTCTCCACTCACGACGAGCAAAACGTTTGAAAACTCTTGTGTGGATCCTGATTCCCGATATTCCGTATCGCCCGCTCCGACAACTTGCTGTCGTACGGTAACTAGTGTGCTTGCGGAACGTTCTCCACATGGCCCGGTGCCATTGTGCCGTACACCAGCCTCAACTCCACGAACCGCCAAGTCGACGCTACTTTTTTGTAGAAGCGATTTTCCATCCCGGAATCGCTGAGACCGTAGAACAACTGTACGCAGAGAACGCTGCTTCATCCCGCCTTCGGATTGAACGGCCCAGAACATTCCCATGAAATCAGCCGGTCCATCTACTCTAAAAAATCCAGCACCGTATCCGTGGTTCTTCACGGCGTATCTCAATTCCGCAAAGGCCATCTCTGGACCCCATGGCCCGCGCCCATCTATCCCTAGCCGCTCCGAAGAACACGTTAGAGATGGCTTATTCAGATCTGTCCCAAGCTACCTACAGTTCAAAAATATTCCGATTCACAATCGAGGCTTGTCTTAGCTGATAAGCGGTGCAATAACGAGACTGACAATTGCCATGACGTTGATCAAAATATTCATACTAGGGCCAGATGTGTCTTTGAATGGGTCCCCCACGGTGTCCCCAACGACCGTTGCGGCATGAGTTGCTGATCCTTTTCCATGGCCTTCACCTAGTGCGCCTTTTTCGACGAATTTTTTCGCGTTGTCCCATGCGCCACCGGCGTTCGCCATCGTTAGAGCCAGTAAAACGCAGGTGATCAATCCCCCACCTAGCACGCCACCAAGTGCTGCGGGGCCGAGCGTGAAGCCGACGGCGGGTGGCGCGAATACAGCGATAGCACCCGGAATAGTCATCTTACCCAATGCAGCATTAGTGGCTATCTGAATGCATTTTTCGTTATCTGGTTCCGCGGTGCCTTCCCGCAGACCAGGGATTTCGCGAAACTGCCTTCGAATTTCTTCGATCATCTGTTCCGCCGCCTGCCCGACTGCGGACATCGTGATGGACGCAATCAGAAAAGCAATCAAGGCACCTAAAAAGAGCCCGATAAGTACAAGCGGGTCACCGATATGCAGTGTGAATTCTCTGCCGGTATTGAATTCCACCGCTTCCACGAATGCGGCAATGATTGCGAGCGCGGCTAACGCGGCCGCTCCGATCGCAAACCCCTTGCCCATCGCTGCAGTCGTGTTGCCAAGCTCATCAAGAGAATCGGTAATGTCGCGCACATCTTTACCGAGTCCACTCATCTCAGCAATTCCACCAGCGTTATCAGCCACCGGCCCGTACGCGTCAACGGCCATCGTCATGCCGACGGTCGCCAGGAGGCCTACGGCAGCAATGGCAACTCCGTATAAACCCGCCAGAGACGTGGAAACACCAATGATCGTGCAGATACTGAGAACGGGAATAACCACCGATTGCATACCTGTCGCCAAACCGGAAATTAGCACGGTGGCCGGCCCGGTTTTACCCTGCTCGGCTATTTGCCGAACGGGACTTCCGGATGTGTAGTACTCAGTAATGAGTCCGATGACAATGCCGCCAATGGACCCAGCGACAACACACCACCAGATAGAATTATTGAGCTGTGCAAAAGAGCTAACGACGAAATAAGCACTCGCAATGAACAGTAAGGGGGTTACTGTCATTCCCATGCGCAAGGCGAATGACGGATTGCGGTTTGATTGAGAACGCACCAACCCTATTCCAATAATGGAACAGATCAAGCCAATTGACGCAAGAGCGAGAGGCAAGAACATCAGTGAAGCACGAATGTCAGTATTACCATCATGACCTAATTCCGTAACGCTAGTTAGCGTGGACGCGATAGCGATGCTCGCGATCATTGACCCGCAATAAGATTCAAAAATATCAGACCCCATACCGGCGACATCACCAACGATATCTCCAACGTTGTCTGCAATTACGCCCGGATTACGAGGATCGTCTTCCGGGATATTCTCTTCAGTTTTGCCAACAAGGTCGGCACCAACGTCCGCACTTTTGGTGTATATCCCACCTCCCACACGAGAAAACAGTGCGACCGTGGATGCCCCCATTCCAAAACCATGGATGTGGTGAACGGTTGCCGGATCACCGCCAAAATACCAATACACTAGTCCAAGACCAAGTAAGCCTAGCGATGCAACGGCTAAACCCATAATTGAACCGCCAAAGAATGCGACGGACAACGCCTGGGGTGCGCCGTGCGTATGAGCCGCGGTAGTCGTCCGGACATTGGCCTTGGTCGCCGTGTACATGCCGAACCATCCGGCACCGGCGGACGCAAGTGCACCAGTTGCAAATGCAAGAGCGGTTCTCCAGCCTAGATGCTCCTGCTCTATTAGCAGCAATATTAGAAGAATGGCTGCAAAGATCCCAAGCATCGTGTACTCGCGACGCATGAAAATCATTGCTCCTTCATGAATCTTCTGTGCGATTGCTTTGACTTTTTCTTCCCCTTCGGGATATCTAGTCACCAAAAAGTAGATCCAACAAGCGAACAGGATCCCGACTACGCCAAGCAACGGCGGGACCAGAGTTAATTCCATACGTCTCCCCTGATTCTGAATTTGAAGCGTAAAGCGAGCTTCGACTCCGGATGCATTTTACGCAAGCACGGTGTCACGCTTTAGCGAAGCTTGAAATTTAAAGTATCTAAAATCCGTACGGCATGGGTCACGTAAGCCGTGTAATAAAAATTAACCTCTCAACAGCAACGCGCGCAGGTCGATGATCGCAGCGTTGACACGCGCTATGTACGATGCAAGAGCAAGCGAGTGATTGGCTAATATTCCGAATCCGCTGCCATTAAGAACAACCGGACTGCGCAACGGCGCTTGTGCTGCTTCTAGATCTTGAATAATCTGGTGCAGGCTGGCTCGTGCGTTCTTGTCATCGAGCACTGAAGCAAAATCTATTTCCACTGCTCGCAAGAGATGCAACAAAGCCCATGTTTGTCCGCGGGCTTCATAGAAAACATCATCGGTTTTAGTCCAGCTGGTCTTACGATACTCCTCGGTCGCTTCCTCGTTAGCGGAGATAGCCGTTGAGTCTCCTGCCAGTGCAAGATTCATTTGTCCTTTTCCCGTGCTTTCAGAGAGTCTTTGCGAAAGATTTCCCAGACGAGTTTCAACTCCCTCAAGCCAGTTACTAAGACTGTCCGCGCGCGCGTAAAATTGTGCATCAGGTTGCGAAGTATCGGATAGACGATCTAGGTAACTGCTCACGTATTCAATTCCATCACGGTATTCGTCTTCGCTTTCCGGAAAAATCCAGCTCGTCGAGTCGTAAAAGAACTTTCCTTCCGCTTCGCCGAGATCAGGATCTTCGCTAGATTGACTCTGGGATCGGCTGAAATCAATTCGCATAGCGCGACTGATATCGCGTAGCTGCACAAGAACGCCAAATTCCCAATTGGGAACGTTGTCCATCCAAACGGAAGGCGGGAAAATATCGTTCGATAAAAAACCACCGCGATTGTCCAACAACGTTTCAGCCAAATGTAACACCGCGATAGTTGTTGCAGACCCAGTCACGATTCGCCCTTCACGTTCAAGTGCTCGTTTTTCGGTCAAGCTGCGAACGTCCGTGGGTTCAGGTTCCAAGTCCCACCACCATTGCAGGAACAGAGTAGTTAGCAAATAAACTGCCGCAACGACAATAACTACTTTAGTTTTAATTAAGCGAGAACCACGCTTTGCGATGGATTGCCAAATCTTCCAGTTCATACTTTAACTGTACATATGCCTTCGTTGAATCTTACGATCAATAGTAAGCCATGGCATCAGATTCTGATACGACATGGGAAATTTAATGATGACGGTTTACGCTGCTCACCTTATTTCCAGTACGTAACTGGATTTCCAGACTATTATGACCAAATCTATCTACACTATCGCCGACGAGGCACGTAGTTGTACTTTTTGTGCGGGCAAGTTGCCTTTGGGACCGCGGCCTGTATTCCAAGTCGGTTTGTCAGCAAAAATTCTTATAGTAGGGCAAGCACCAGGCCGTCGCGTGCATGAAACTGGCATCCCTTTTAACGACCCGAGCGGAGTTAGATTGCGAAATTGGATGGGGATAGATCGCGAAACGTTTTACGACGCGTCAAAGATTGCACTGCTGCCAATGGCTTTTTGCTTTCCCGGTACGGGTAGCGGCGGTGACCTTCCTCCCATTCCAGAATGCGCTGATCTTTGGCGTGAACGCTTTCTAAAGGCTATGCCACAAATTGAATTTACGATTCTTTGTGGTCAATATGCGATCTCTTGGCATTTACCAGAGCGGCGAGGATTTCAATTAACGGCCACCGTGCGTGAATGGCGTCAAGTAGGAAAACGGATGCTGCCTTTGCCTCATCCCAGCCCACGCAACAATAGATGGCTTGCACGGAATCCGTGGTTTGAATTGGAAGTTCTGCCTTATCTTCGTCATCGCGTAAAACATTTAATTTCTTTCGAACACTAATGGTTCCGTCGAAATCTTAGATCGATTTCAAAACTTCAAGATGAAGCGGTCGAATTTCGTGGTTATGTCATCTAACGGAGTCAGGCACACGTCATATGTGTGTACGGTTTGGACTTGTTCATCAGGTTGACGCCCTGGTTTGCTACAGAATGATTTTTTTAGCCCAGATAATGCACGAGTACAACAGCAAGGCTTTTATAATTCAATATCATTCAATGAGTTAAGATACATGTCGAAGGAGACCTTGCTGTAACGAAATGTTACCCAAATCCCATCCGCTTTCCATCCGTGCAACGCAGCAAGGTGGAGGCCGAATTCAGCTTCAGCGGCGGTGCGACCACCGGTAACGGGGGTATTTCGCTGCCAGACATGGGAACCCTGGTTACCGCTCCGAACCGAAAAACGGATCTATATCGCACTGCTCATGCAATATTGGGGTTAGCGATCTCGTACATTTCCATTATGTTTTAGGGATTTTCTGATAAATTGTTCGTCTTGTGCCATATGGTCTAGTCCTTTGTTCAAAACTGTTCGTGGCTGGTTCTCTAGAGATTTGTCGATAGATTTGGGGACCGCTAATACGTTGGTCTATGAGCGCGGCCAGGGCATCGTGCTTGATGAGCCATCCGTGGTTGCAATCAACAGGGAACAGAACAGAGTGATATGCGTCGGTGAGAAGGCAAAGCCCATGCTCGGCCGAAGCCCCAAGGGGGTGGAAGTCATACGACCATTAAAAGACGGACAGATTGCGGATTTCGAGGCTACAAAGCATATGTTAGCTTATTTCATCCACAAAGTGCACGAAACTAAGTTTTTGTATCCGAGTCCTAGAGTTTTGATTTGTGTCCCGTCTAACTCAACCCCCGTTGAACAACGCGCCATACGCGAATCCGCTACTGAGGCGGGCGCACGACAAGTTAACCTGATTGAGGAGCCCATGGCCGCGGCGATTGGTGCGGGTTTGCCGATTCGCGAGCCCCTCGGTTCGATGGTAGTTGACATCGGCGGCGGCACTACCGAGGTGGGGATTGTTTCACTTGGTGGTATCGTCCATTCGATAAGCCTTCGAGTTGGCGGAGATTCCTTCGACGAGAATATTCAAAGTTTTATTCGCCAACGGCATGGAGCCTTAATTGGAATATCGACGGCTGAACGTATCAAGCAGGAGATAGGTGCTGCTATACCATTGGAAGAGGTCTTGGAATTGAATGCCAAGGGGCGAGATCTTGCGTCAGGTATCCCTAAGAGTATTGCGGTTGATAGTAATCAAATACTTGACTCTCTTGAGACGCCACTACAAGAAATTGTAAATGCGATCAGAAAGACGTTGGAAAGTTGTCCGCCCGAACTAGCGTCAGATATTGCTGAGAGCGGTATGGTCCTTACTGGTGGAGGCGCATTATTACGGTACTTAGAAACATTTATTTCCGATAAAACAGGTCTACCAGTCGTTGTTGCAGAAAATCCACTGACCTGTGTTGCTCGCGGTTGCGGGATTGCGCTTGAAAGCGAAGTCGATGCACTTTTCGTTTCCGAGTAAGCGGTGTACCGTTGAAGCGTAAGTTGCATATACCATCACTTTGTCAGCGCAACGCCACGGCTTCGGTACAATGCTTGGTTTAAAATTGCATCTATAGTTTAGACGACAATAGCCAACGCTCTCGCTAAAAGGCCACAAGCAAGCAAATTACTGCTAGGGTTACTGCTATGTTCCCTTACGTTGCTCTTTGCTGACGTGAGGACCCCTTACCTAAAAACCCTCCGATACTACTTGGGCTTCGTGGTTCATCCAATAGAGTTGATGGCACAGCTTCCTGATTCCATTTCTTCTTCAGTGACCGATTATTTCGGTGACCGGAACCGGCTAGTTTCGAAAATTGAGGCGTTGGAACATGAGGTTTTGGCACTCTCGGGCCGCGTTCAGGATTTTGACGCGCTACTCCAAGAGACCCACCGTCTTCGGAAATTACTTGGTAGTAGTCCACGCGGCTCGGGGGAGTTAATCATTGCACACTTAATCGGCATCGTGCCGGATGCACAACGTCGCGAGGTGATTGTTAACAAGGGTACTAGAGACGGGGTGTTTCAGGGGGCCGCCGTTCTTGACGCCCAAGGCGTATATGGCCAAGTTATAGATGTACAGAATACGACTAGCCAAATACTGCTTGCCAACGACCGACGATTCGCAGTACCAGTTGAAGTGAAGCGGTCCGCAGTACGTAGTGTTGCCGCCGGAACGGGTGGTGATCACATGGTGCTGGAAAACGTGCGTTTCAGTGCCGATATCAAGAATGGTGACGAAGTTATAACGTCTGGATTGGGAGGCGTCTATCCAGCGGGATACATGGTTGGAACCGTCGTTTCAAGAACTGCTCAACGTTCTGAATCCGTAGCGCAAATTAAAGTGATGCCGGCTGCGATGTTGAATAGTACGCGGCTAGTATCAATCGTAATAGCAAAGAACACTCCGTAAGTTACCGTGCGAAGTACTTTACTTGTATTCGTATCGGTCCTTGCTGCGATGGTCTTAACGGTATCCCATCTACCCGACTGGTTGCCAAATTGGCTAATTTATTTCCGCCCGTATTGGATTAGCTTGGTACTCTTCTATTGGTCGTACTCCAACCCTGACCGCATGAGCCTATTCTGGTCATGGATAATGGGCGTGCTTGTCGACTCGTTGACGGTGGACCCTGTGGGACTTAATGGGTTGTGTTTCGTTACGGCAGTCTACACGGGCTGGCTGTTCCATGAAACGGAAAGAAGACGAACTATCCTGCATCAATTCGGCATGATGTTCATGTTGGTTGTTATCGTTAGTGCGATAAAAGCAATGGTTGGTATACTAGTAATGGATACCTATAACGAGCCATATTATCTTATCGGTTCTTCTGTTGCCACTATCCTGGTCTGGTTTCCCTTGGCGGGAATACTGCGCAACGCCGCTGCTAAGTACGCTAGTTAGGTAGTCAGTAGGTAGTTGTGGTTCAGCTGATATTGGCATCCAGTTCGCCCCGCCGTGCGCAACTATTACGGCAGTTAAATATTGAATTTCAGGTTTGTGCCCCTGAAATTGATGAGACGCCTAAAGCTTATGAATCCCCAATCGACTACGTATCGCGTTTAGCACATGCAAAGGCGGGGTTTATTTCAGATCGTGCGTTCCCTATCTTAGGTGCGGACACTACGGTAGTTTTTGGAGGATGTTTGCTAGGAAAACCGGAGTGCAGCAAAGATGCATTCCGTATGCTCAGCGCATTAAGTGGTAAGCGTCACGAGGTCGTCACCGCCGTCTGCGTAACTTTAGATGGCCTAAGCACATTGCGCGTGGTCCATTCTTCCGTATGGTTACGTGTCCTTGAGGAACGTGAAATACAACGTTACTGTGAAACCGAAGAGCCTTATGACAAAGCTGGAGGGTACGGTTTACAGTCCATAGGGGGCGTATTCGTCGAGCGAATCCATGGTAGTCCGAGCAATGTAATGGGGTTGCCGTTGCTGGAAACCGAATTACTGTTGCGCGACGTAGGCGTGGATACTTGGTCGAATCGATGAAACTAACGAGACGAATTGTACGTGATATTTCGAGGGATACGTTCTTTGGATTCCATCCAACCTCAGAGTGCGATGCCTAGCCTTCCGCGAGTATTTTTTGTGCTATTGGTATTCTTCACGTCCGCCGTGGCCGTTCTGCAGCTGGCGGGACGCATTTTGTTCCTCAATCTTGGTGAATACGAGGCATGGATCAATTCCAATTTCCAGTCGAATGGAATTTCGCTAGTGGGATTGCACGGCGACTGGTACGGATTAAATCCGGTGATCGAAGCTGACCAGATTTTTACAAATTTTGGGGAGCTCAACGGCGTTACGTTCGAAGTAGACATACTAGAAAGTTTACTGCACAACAGATTGATTGCTCGCAGACTACACGTCGAAAGTGCTTATGTACGCGTACACCACTCCGTCGACGGTTGGCGAGTCGGTAACGGATACGAAGATGGAGCACCGTTTGACTTTACGACTTTTATCAGAAATAGCGACAGCATTAACGTCAGCGCTCTGATCGTTCTCGAAAGAGATGATCTTGTTGCGCCATATAAAATTTCGCTAACCGCTATAAATCGTTTTGGTATACATCGTATCCGAGCCTCGGCTGTACCAGTGGATGGGTGCGATTCATGTAGCGCATCGTTTGCTTACGATGGGCGGGGCTGGTTCAAAACGTTGACCGGTGATGATGCGTACGCAATACTGCAGGTCCAGAAATTCCCAATAGAATTAGAGTTACTGCTTGGTTTCACTAAGGTACCGGAGAGTCACCTTTCGGTATCTATCAATTTTACGGCTGCTGAATCCGGTATCCAATTTCAAGGTTCAGGAATGAGGTCGTTTGCTCACGATGGTCTTGAAACGTCGCTTACTTTCTCGCTGGAAGGCAATACGGCGAAAAGGACCCAAGGTAGGCTTTTCAATATTGAGGTGATTCGAGGTCAGCTTGAGATTGCACTACCTGACGTGAAGTTCGATCGATCATCCGAACGTTTAATTGTGTGGCTGGAATCAGCTGACGTAAGTTCGGTAATCGGAGCTGTATCAGGCATGCTCAGTAATCGTAACGTCCTAGGAGAGTGGTTGTCAGGTTTGGCACCGAAAGGGCAACTCAGTCACATTGTTTTTGTCAAAGACGATGACGGGTATGGTTTTGAGGCTTGTCTCGGCAACCTATCAACTGCACCCTACTTGCATGCGCCCGCGATACAAATCTCCGAAGGCGCAATTAGGGGTTCTGAACGCGGATTCTTGCTAAGTATTTCGGAAACGGAACTAGCCCTTAGTTTACCTACGAACTTTGATAGTGAGTGGCACTATGAAAATACAGTAGCAGACGTTGTGTTCTGGCGGTCTCCAAACTACCTCGGAATACATATTGAAGACATGACGGCATTGGGCCAACACTATCAGTTACGCGGGAGCATGGGGTTTGCACGCAACTTGGAACGGAGCGAAGCCAACTTAACGGTCAGTATTGAATCGGATGATATCGGGGCTTCAGATGCCAAAAACTATATTCCCAACAACCTGGCCAAAGAATTAACTAGCTGGCTGCAGCATCGTCTGGTTGACGGAAGGATGCTGAACGTTCATACAGTATATCAGCGACATGCTTATGAGTCAGCACGTCCCGCTTGGTCGAGTTTCGATCTAACTTCCGATTTCGATGATGCAGTTGTTAACTATCATGACAGTTATCCTACGTTACTTAATGGACGGGGATATCTTGCCTTGAACGACGACAGAGCCGAAATTCGTTTCAGTCGGGCCGTGGTATTTGACGTTGAAATACACGAAGCAAACGTTGTAGTACCCGTATCTAATCTCCCCATTGAGGTAGATTTTCTTTTAGATACACAAGTGGACAGAATATTTGAGTTTTTCTGGTGGACGCCCCTGCACGAAGAATGGCCCGCCATTCCCAGCCAATGGACTGGATTTGGGCCTGCGACCGTGAACACAGAACTTTCTCTTGGCCGTACTGAAACGGACGTTTTCGTAGATTCTTTCAGCGTTCAATTACAACTCAATGGAGCGGATATAGACTTCAATGATTACGATTTACATCTGAAAAACCTAAAGGGGAAAGTCACCTTCACCGATCCCTTCCTACTCACGGCTCGGGATGTGTATGGTGTTATGTTCGACGCGCCGGTATTGGTCGATATTCAATCACGGCGTGTACTTGATGAAGAAAAATACGCAGGGATCATGGAATTCCATTTATTAGGTAACGCTAGCGTTGCAGACGTTTACCACTTGATTGGAATGGACAATCTGGAGGTTGTATCCGGGCGCACCGACTTTTCAGCTAACACTCTTGTGTATATAGATTCGAACCTATCCCCGGAAATCAGTATCCGCAGCGAATTAGTTGGCGTTACAGTAGATTTACCCATACCGTTGCAAAAGAGTTCGCAACAATCGTGGCCGATGGATTTCCATCTTTCTTTCGACGACGAGTACAGCATAGTGACGCTGACATCCAACTCACTGAATGCATGGCTACGTACGAAGGATGGTGAGGTGCTTGGGGGCAGTGCAGGCATAAGATCGAAGCCATCTCAAGAAGTGGGTCATGACAACAGCATTTCGCTGACGGGAGCAATCGAATCGTTGATGCTCAGTGAGCACGATACTACGCTGGAATGGATGCCGGACCTCCGTTTAGTCAACTTTGAAATCGGTAAAATTCACTTGAGTACTTTCGAAATTAACAATGTGGCAATAGATGGCATTGTCGGAGTTGATGAGGTCGACGTTTCGGTGCGTTCCGACGAAATCGTTGCTCAAATTTCGCGTCACGCTGATGATCCATGGGTGGTTGACGCAGAGAGCATCCTCATCCCTCCAACCGAAGCAGACGAAAGTCTTGGATTGCTTCCGTTGACAGTCATGGACCATCTCGTACCAGCGGACGTGAGCGTGAGAGATATCGTGGTACTGGGCGCGGATGAAAAAACTGCTCATTACGGCGCGTGGAAATTCCAACTTCGCCCCGAATCCGGTGGCATTCGCTTCTCTAACTTGGAAGCGAACCTAAAAGGCATGAAAATCGAAACAACCGATGACGTGTGGTGGGATCGAGCATCCAATAGCACCTCGGCTGCCGGTGCAGTTTATGGGGCCAATCTTGCGCCCGTGCTCGTTGCTTGGGGATTTGAAATCAACGTTGAGTCAAAGACGTTTCATTTTGAAGGCAAGATTGACTGGCCTGGATCTCCACTTGATTATGCAGTCGAGAATATTTCGGGCAGCGGGAGTGGAACGATCGAAGAAGGGCGATTTCTCGACGTGTCCGGCATAGGCGGGGGCGCACGATTGGTCAGCTTACTAAATTTCTCAACTATTGTGGAGCGGCTCCAATTAAAATTTGCAGATGTGATGGATACGGGCATTAGCTTCAAAGCCGTGTCCGTTTCAGGAAATTTTGACGATGGATTAGTGAGTTTTGTGAAGCCGGTCGTCATCAACGGAACTGGCGTCGAATTTCGCGTCAACGGTACCGTGGATCTCAGTACAGGCGTCTTGGATAATGAGATGATCGTTACGTTGCCTTTAGATGAGAGCCTTCCTTGGTACGCCGCTTACGTAGCATTGGCCAATCCAGCCGCGGGACTTGGGGTTCTCGTGGGCAGCAAAGTTTTCGAGAATCACATCACTACGCTGTCTAGTGGGAAGTACCGGGTCACCGGCACAATTGATGATCCGAAGGTGGAGTTCATATCGCTCTTCAGCGGTAACTTAGGCAACGATAAAGATTTGGACTCGAATAGAAAAGAGAAGGAGAAGGAGAAGCCTTGACCAATCAGTCGCAATTGGCTCGTAAAGAGCTACTCGAATCCGGTGAGATTTCTGATAGTGATTTAGAACGTCTACTTGGTTCTCTCATGTCTAGAAACATTGACATCGGTGAACTGTACTTTGAGCATTCACGTCACGAGTCATTCGGTGTGGAAGCCGGCCTTGTACGAAACGCGGATTTTGGTGTTAACAGGGGCGTTGGCGTGAGAGCGATCAGTGGAGAAAAAACCGGATTTGCATACTCTGACGAGATAGCTCTGCCGTCACTTCAATCGGCAACTCAGGCTGCGCGTAGTATTGCTCGGCATGGCCAGAATCAATCCGTAGTAACCGGCGTAGAGCGTTTAAATTCTGCTCTTTATTCGTCGGATGATCCCATTTTGTCGGTCTCGGAAACGGAGAAGGTAGGGTTGCTTTCCCGTATCGACAAGTTCACACGAGCACTAGACCCGTGTGTTAAGGAAGTCCAGATAACACTTTCGGCAAGTCAGAACACGACTTACGTTTTTTCCAGCGACGGCATGCGTGTTGGTGACATTCGGCCGTTGGTACGGTTTGGTGTGTCAGTCATTGTTGAACGCAATGGACGACGGGAGACCGGCCATGCGGGAGGTGGTGGACGATTTGATTTGAAGTGGATATTGGGCGAAAACGTACCAGAAGACTATGCGAGAGAAGCCGTACGAGTGGCAATGATCAATCTAGATGCCATTGATGCACCCGCTGGCCCTATGACCGTGGTACTTGGACCTGGATGGCCTGGGGTATTATTGCATGAGGCCGTTGGGCATGGTCTAGAGGCAGATTTCAATCGAAAAGGGACTTCCGCGTTTACAGGCAGAATGGGAGAACAAGTAGCGTCGCCGCTCTGTACCATAGTTGACGATGCAACGATAGCTGGTCGAAGAGGGTCGTTAACAGTTGACGACGAAGGAACGCCTGGACAAAGGACCGTTTTGATTGAGAACGGCATTCTCAAGGGTTACATGCAAGATAAGCTAAATGCGCGACTCATGGGAGGGAGAAGTACTGGGAACGGCAGGCGCGAATCTTTTAATTGCTTGCCAATGCCAAGAATGACTAACACGTTTATGCTTAATGGAGCAAGTGAACCCGATGAGATCATTCAAAGCGTTAAGAAAGGCGTGTATGCGGTTAGCTTTGGTGGAGGCCAAGTAGATATTACGTCGGGGCAATTCACGTTTTCAGCAACCGAAGCATACTTGATCGAGAACGGCAAGATCTCGTCTCCAATACGTGGTGCGACACTCGTCGGAAATGGACCAGAAATCATGAGCAGGATATCGATGGTCGGTAACGACTTGCGGCTTGATCCTGGTATCGGCGTCTGTGGAAAGGAAGGGCAAGAGGTTCCAGTCGGGGTGGGACAGCCCACTTTGAAAGTCGATGAAATTACGATGGGGGGTACTAGTTCATGAATTCTTCGCGATCTTCTCTCTCAACGGCGCAATACGATGACAAGCATGGCATCCATATGGATAAGGTAGAGCAGGAGCTCGAAACACTTGTAGAGCGGATTCTCACGAAGGCACAAAAAAACGGAGCTACGGCTGCCGAGGTCTCAGTTGCAGATTCTGCTGGACTGGAGGTCACCGTAAGGCAGCGTACCCTGGAAACGGTAGAGTTCCATCGGGATCGCAGATTTGGCATTACTGTATACCTAGGTCAGCAGAAAGGATCAGTTAGTACTACTGACACAAGAGAGTCCTCAATCACGGAAATCGTCCATGCTGCACTTAACATGGCGCGATTTACTGAGGCAGACTCTTGTAATGGACTTGCCGATAGTGATCTCATGGCTACGGAGTTTCCGGATCTTGACCTTTACCACCCAGAACCTTTGGATACTGACACAGCGAGCGAGAGGGCACTTGCGGCGGAAGCCGCGGCACTTGATTCGGATAAACGAATTGTCAATTCACAAGGTGCGCAAGTTTACGCACTTTCCGGATGTATAACTTACGGCAACAGCCACGGTTTTTTAGAGTCGGTTCGTAGCACGAAATACGGAACTTCCGTGAGCGTCGTAGCTCAAGATGATATTAGTATGCAAACCGATTATTGGTATTCGGTAGGGCGTGTCGAGAATGAATTAGAGGCCAATGAGACGGTAGGAAAAGAAGCCGCACGGCGAGCGGTAGCACGTTTAGGTAAACGTAAAATCAAGACTGATTCTTATCCTGTGTTATTCGACCCTCAGATGGCCAAAACCTTACTTGGTTCATTGACTGACGCAATTAGTGGAGGGGTACTATACCGAGGGGCATCTTTTCTCCTAAACTCCCTAGGTTCGAAGGTTGCCATTGATGGAATGACACTTCGCCAACAGCCCCACGTACCCAAAGGTCTAGCGTCCGCCGCATTTGACTCCGACGGTGTTGGAACGAGAAATATTAACTTCATTGACAAGGGTATCGTTTCGAACTATGTGCTAAGTACTTATTCCGCACGTCGCCTCGGCATGGGAACTACTGGCAACTCGGGAGGAACTTTCAATCTTGAGGTTAAAGCAGAAACGCAGCCAATTGAAGAGCTGATTCGTTCTATTCGATCAGGATTCCTGGTAACGCAACTGATGGGTCAGGGAGTCAATTTGGTTACGGGTGACTATTCTCGCGGAGCCGCTGGAATATGGATTAAGAGCGGCGAGTTGATTCACGCGGTTGATGAGATCACGATAGCTGGAAATCTAAAAGATATGCTCAATAGTATCGTGGGATTCGGAGATGATACCGACATTCGTGGAGGAATTCGAACGGGTTCGATTCTCGTTGACCACATGACGGTAGCAGCCACAACTTAAGCAAGCTAATCATACACGTTCGATAGAAGTGGATAGCAGTTAGATTTGTCAGTCTATTTATGCAAATTGACCCCGGTTTAGATAAGCGAACTACGTGAGAGCAGCACTCTACCAGCAATGCCCGCTTCCTGTGAAAAGGTGGAATTGGCGAGGGTTTGAGCGTCTGCGTCTGGTCATTTTTCGCAGACTTTGGTGGTCTGGAGCGATGGTTTATGATAGCCGTTTGCGACCCGATCATGGAGGAAAGGATGCCTCGACAAGCGATGCGCAAGCGATTGAATGCTTCAGGACTGCTGGGGCATTGAGTCGGCAGTGTTTTGAACGGATTGAAGACGGGACGTCGGTCCGCGCCTATCGTCTAGTCGACTGTTTGATGTCGGCTTTGGCGATGTTCGGCCTAAAGTAGTCCCCGTCGTTGCTGCAGTTTGACCGCGAGGTGCGGTTGGATGGACGGGTTCGGGGTAATCTGCGGCGGCTGTACCAAGGTGGATCGGGTGCCGTGCGACACGCAGATGCGGACGCGTCTGGACCGGGTTCCGGCGCGTGCCTTGCGCCCGGTCTTCCGGCGGCTGTTCCGCGAACTGCAGCGAGGCAAGGTGCTGAAGCCGTATGCGGTGTACGGTCACCACTATCTGTTGTCGCTGGACGGCACGGACTTTTTTTCATCGGGAGCCGTGCGCTGCAAGTACTGCTGCGAGAGGCGTCACCGCAACGGCACGGTCACCTATCACCATCAGATGCTGGCTGGTGCGATCGTGCATCCGGACTGCCGGGCCGTGATCCCGCTGGCACCGGAACCGATCTGTCCGGCAGGACGGTCAGGCGAAGAACGATTGCGAGCGCAATGGCCTCGAAGCGGTTTCTGGAAGCGTTGCGTCGGGAGCATCCGCATGTGCAAGTGATCGTGCTGGAGGACGGCCTGGCCTCCAACGGACCGCATCTGGATCTGCTGGAGCGTCCTGAACTTGCGGTACCTGATCGGTGCGCGGGAGAACGACCATGCGATGCTGTTCCAGCATCTGGATGGCACTTCGGCGGACTGGTTTGCGGACCCGAGCGAGGAGGGGCGCGCCGTGAACCGCCGGATGCGGGTGGTAGAAGACGTCCCGCTCAGTGCGTCCCGGTCCGACCGTCGGGTGACGGTGCTGCAGTGCCGGGAACGCACCCCGAAGCGGGTCAAGAAACCCGAACGCCAATGGACCTGGATCACGGATCTGCCAGTGACCCGAGCCGAGGCACCGGCGACCGCACGGATGGCGCGCAGTCGCTGGAAGATCGAAAACGAGACCTTCAACACGCTGAAAAACCAGGGTACGGTCTGGAACACAACTACGGTCACGGTCGCCAGTACCTTGCGAACACGCTGGCGACCCTGATGATGCTGGCGTTTCTGATGGACCAGATCCAGCGGTTGTGCTGCCCGCGCTTCCAAGCCGCCCAACGTCGGCAAGTTATGCCTCCCTGTGGGAAAAGATGCGCGGTGCGATCTGGCTCCTGATCCTCCACAGCTGGGAACAGTTGTACGAAGCCCTCGCTGGTGCAGAACCCGACCGCGGTTCCGGACGACCCGATCCTAGTTTCCGTCCGCCGTAGTGCAACGCGTCCTGCGCCTCCTGATCGTGGGCATCCCTCCGAGATCCGTCGACATGCGAACCGGGCATGCCTTGGTCCGCACAAAACACCGCGGCCCAACGCCGCCAAAACGTAGCTGGGACACGCTGAACAAGGGCCCGAAACGATCCCAACGGATGGAAAACATCCAGGGGCAGCCACTTGAAACTTGCAGGCACTGCTTTTCCACAGGAAGCGCGAATTGCTGTTCTCGAAGGGGCGTCCGGCAGTCTGCGCCGTAAAAAAAATTTAGCACATTTTTTAGGATAGATAATTTTTAAATAGGCTCTTATGTATCCACTTGTGTATAGTTTGCTAAATGAGGTGAAAGGAAGTCTGCCTCCATCGATTCTTCAAGTTTGAATTCCGATCTCATCAACCAACGCATGTAGTGGTCCAGGTAGCGTGTAGAGACACCGCGGTGGTGATGGTTCAGCCATCGCTTCATGGTCATATGGTCATATGACGCGGGTTAACCGTGTTGAGATGCCAACTCCCGCGGCGAAGTTCACGTCGGCTGACGCGAACCCCTTCCTGGTGAATGTTCAGGCTCCGGCTTGCCATTTCGTAGCTGGGATGTCCATCGGTGACACAAACGCAATCTTCGGCCAGCCCTTCCGACATTGCCGGAGCGATGCCCGTCCCCGCCGTCGACGAGAGGGCTTCCATATCAGTCGGCCCGCCGCGAGATGCTGCCGTCAAGACGGGCCGCTGGTCCGACACCAGACCCTCGGCGTCCGCGATTTCCTCCTCGCTCGGCCGACTGATGCAGCGTCAGCCGATCTCGCAAGCACCCTTCGAATACCGACCACTTCGACTTGTGCCTCAAGCCAGCAAGATGAGTCCCGGTCAGCGCGTGAAAGGTTCGTCCGCAAGATGCCGAACGGCAACGAAATCGACACAAGCCTGCCGACTTCCCGTAACGCACCACCCCTGAGGAACCGCAATGCGTACATACTCGCAATCGGTCCAACTCTGCTTCCCGTTGACGAACTTGTTCGGGTAGCTCGTCACTCTTGACCGATTTCTGGACTCCGAGCATCAGTCTCCGCTTCTGCGCTGGGGTCAGCCTAAGAATCTGGTTTAGCATCTCCCTGAATTCGCGAGGACTCATTGGTTTTCCTCAACCCATTGAACTATCGTATATTATGGCTGCTTGTTAATCACTCCCAACATAAGACTACATAAGAGCCTTTAAATAACTCAGAATGGGAAATCTATACTTCATGAATGCGTATTTTAGGAAATCTTTCCTACTAAAGAGTATTCCTACGTTTCTACGGCGCAGACTGCTGGGATATGCGACTACGCTTGCCGAGCTGTGGGGGCAGTGCCGGACGATGGGGATCGAACTGCCACAGCCGGCTCCGGTGTCGCCGTCCTCCATCTGCAGTGCCAGGGCCAAGCTGGACGAGAAGCTGTTCAAGACCTTGCACCAAGAAATCCTCAAGGTGGTCTTCGATTCCGAGATCCGACCCCAGCACGAACGGAAAGTCCGACCCGACCCGGACCGGCGGTGGCATGGGCATCGGATATTTGCGGTCGATGGAACCTACCTGAACCTGCCTCGCGGGACTGGTGCATGAAGACTGGCAGACGCCGGTAGACAGTGCCCACTATCCGCAGGGTCTAGTGAGTTGCCTGTATCGGTTGCAGTCCCGACTACCGGTCGACTTCGACCTGCATGCGCATAGAAATGAGCGCGAGGCGGCACTGGCCCACCTGAACGTGCTGTCGGCGAACGATGTGGTGGTCTACGACCGGGGGCTACTATTCCTATGAGATGCTTCACGCGCACGCGATCCGGGGATTGCACGCGGTGTTCCGGATGAAACGGAAAACCGGCATCGATGAGTTGTGTCAAGAATTTTCTGCAATTTCCAGTGGGAGCGGAGACCCGCCCATATGGGCGGGTCTCCGCTCGGCGCGAAATTTTCGGGCGTTTCATGCCGCCTCCTGCCATGTCTCGGATTCCGGTTCGGATGCGCGAACCACGCCGATCCGGCCATATAGATAACGCTGCCCCGTCAGCCACCGCTCATGGGTCTCCGCCGCAAGTGCCAAGATCAGACGCAGACAGGACTCCGCGTTCGGGAAGATCCTGACGACACACGTTCGCCGGCGGATCTCCTCGTTGTACCGCTCCAGCATGTTCGTGGACTTCATCCAGGCGATGTTCCCTAGGCAGCCGATACACCGTCAGCGTCTCCTCGACATGATCCTCGACCCATTCCACTAGCCTGCCAAACCCTTTCTCATCGCCCCAACGGGCTACCCAGGCACCCAGTGCCTCACGAGCCTCCCCGACATGCTCACAGCCCCACAACCGTTTCAAACCCTCCAGACACACGGGATCAGCACTCCGGGACAGTTTGTCCCTGGCATTGCGCAGAAAATGGACGCAGCACCGTTGCCACAACGCGGTCAACGCGGTCGGCAACACTTTCGAGATCGCATGCTTCAATCCCTCATGACTGTCCGAGACCATATACTCGACTCCCCGCAGGCCACGTCCCTTCAGATGCGAGAGGAATGCCGTCCACGACCCCTCGCTTTCCCGGTTCGCCACTTCCGCCGCCAGCACCTGACGCCGACCCTCGCCGTCAATCCCGAGGGCAATCTGCACCGCCCGGGAACGCACCGAGCCCTCCTCACGCACCTTCTCATACCGGGCATCCAGCAACACATACGGATACGCCTCCTCCAGCCGACGTTCCGCAAACGCCTTCAGGGACGCGTCCAGCTTCGACACCATGGCCGAGATCGTCGCCGGCGAAAATCGTGACCGCACAGACCCTCCGCCAGTCGGCCCACCCGACGCGTCGAGACCCCCTGCACATACATCTCCGACAGCACCGCCACCAGGGCCTTCTCCGAACGCTGATAGCGCTCGAACACCCACGTGCTGAACTGGCCGCTGCGTTCCTGCGGAACTCTCAGTTCGATCTCGCCCACCTTCATCGTCAGATCGCGCCGGTAGTATCCGGAACGGTAGCCCTGACGCGTCTGCGTCCGCTCGCTCTTGCCCGCTCCCAGAAACTCCGTCATCTCACTCTCCAGAACCTCGTTGAGCGTCTCCTGCACCAGCCGCCTCACAAACTCCTCATCGTCCGCCAGATGATCGCATGCCGACTTCTTCGTGGCATTGTGCGTATAATCTTCCCGAATCATTTCTTGCTCCTTTTCGATAAATTGTGTCATGAATGATTCGCGCCTGGATGCGGGATTGCGTCCAGGCATCTCCACATTCCCGATGAAACATCAGATTCTAACCATTCGTCTGTCGTTACAGTCCGTTTTTCGTTTTTGCAGACAAATTTATACACAACCCATCGAATGTCGACCGCTTCATCCACGACAATTGCCGGGATACGATCATCGAGGTCGTGCCCTATCCCAGACACGCTGGCCAGACTACACCGAAGGAACCCCGGAGCCACATTCGGTCCGCACCGCTTGCGGCTGGCGAAATATGCCGTGGGCGATACCGTCTTCGCCTTGGGAACGACCCTGCTGGACCGGGACCGGTATCCCATCGACCAACTGTCGGATCTGTATCATGCGAGATGGGGCATCGAGGAACAGTACAAGGTATCCAAACGGTTGATGGAGGTTGAGGACTTTCATGGGCAAAGCGAGCGCGGAGTGAAACAGGAGTTGTATGCATGCTTCACCCTCATTGCCATGACCCGGCTGTTCGCCAACCACGGCGAGGATCATTTGAACGGGGGGCTGCCGAACGACGGCAAGCCGCTGATGCAGACGAATTTCAAGCACGGACTTGCGGCGGTGGCGGCCAACATCGAGAGCCTGCTACTTCAGCAGGCATCCGCCCTCCGGGAAACCGTGCCTCGTATTGTCAGATCGTCCGGTGTCGGCAACGGCTCCGTCCGGGCAGGTCCTATGAGCGGCGATCCCGAAAACCGATCGGAAAGTGGCACCGAGGAAGGGGAACACGGGAAACGGCAGCCCGCTAACGGAATAAAAAACCAGCGGATAACCAAGGCCCAAGACCGAATCCTTAACCGAATGGCAAAATTTACTAAACGAATGCCGTTGCTTCCCCTTCTGGGGCGCACGATGGCGGAAATCGTCCGCAGAGTGCCTGTCGAGTCCTGGAGCACGCTCTTTTCGGACTCATCGCCCATCCGACACCTTACTTGCTCGTACCCGAAATCTTGCGTCAGATAGGACACAGGTAGCGTTTGCCCCGAACAAGCAGACCCCACATCATTTGCGCTCAAATCACAGCGAACGGAAAGAGCATAGACTGCTATGATCCAGTTCCAATCCACGCTTTTCCAATGCGCGGACCTCGTTTCCAGCAATCTCGCGTCCAGAATACCTCACTGAAAATCACTGATTGCTTAGGAGCAAACATATAGGTATAATTCTGATGTCTGTGTAATTCCTTTTGGAGTTTAATGATGAGAATTTCAACAATCAATTCTTTTAGAAATCTACTGGCAACGGATCGTAGTCAGCGAGCGAGAACTGGCTATTCGATAGCTGAGATCCTATTGGTATTCGGGATCATTGCAGGCGTATTGATTGGCGTCTGGGCGATGTACACCATGCTCGGCGACAAGTCTGACTCGCAGACGGCGATAGCCGAGATCCAGATGATCAAGAAGGCTGCTCATGAATACAAATACGCACCGGGAAAGCAGAACAAATACGGTGGTGCAAGCATGGCTGCACTGAAACCGTATCTGGGGCAAAGCGGAGTAGCAAACGGCCAGAATATATTTGGAACGGCGATTACTGCTACACCAGTAAATACTGATGAGGGATCTGGCTATAGAATACTCAGGGGTTCGTGACCTTGATATCTGCCGTCAGATCCTCAATCAATTCGGCCAAGTTAATGATGTAGTGGCGGATAATAGCGACGCCGATAACCCCATTGCGGCTTCGACCTATATTGAGGCTGGCAATACCATCTCTGGTTTTGTGGGTGGTGATGATGGCAATGTCACTGGATGTGAAAGTGACTCAGGGGCTTACGTACTGAACGTAAGGATTGATTAATAGAAACGATTTCAACGGTATATTGCGTCAAGGAAATCTCACGCACTCATTTTGCGCGGATAGCCAGACTTGCGGGGGGACACCATCCGGTAGCCAGAACTTTCCAGCGAGAGCGAGTATCCGACAGCCTACGCCGTAGAAATGTGGGAGCACTCTTTAATAGGATAAGTTTCTTGGAATGTGCCAGCATGGGGTGTGTAATTCTATCCTAATCTGGCTGTAAGTTATTTACCCTAAAAATATCCTGGAATTTTCTGCAGCGCGCAGACTACCGGGCGATGGAAGTCGGTTTGGGGCGTAGTAGTGGAGGAACTCTCGCAGGATCTCCAGTGCACGGCCAATGGCATTCGTTTAGTGAATTTTGCCATTCGGTTAAGGATTTGGTCTTGGTTATCCGCTGGTTTTTTATTCCGTTAGCGGGCTGTCGTTGCCGGTGCTCCCCTTCCCCGGTGCCACTTTTCCGATCGGTTTTCGGGATCGTCGCTCATAGGACCGGACCGGATGGAGCCGTTGCCGCCACCGGACGATCTCGCCGCCGACCATGCGAGCCACGGTTTCATGCGAGCCACGGTTTCCCTGAGGGCGAATGCCTGCTGAAGTAACAGGCTCCTGATGTTGGCCGCCACTGCCGCAAGTCCGTGCTTGACATTCGTTTGCATCAGCGACTTGCCGTCGTTCGGCAGATCTCCGTTCAAATGATCCTCGCCATGGTTGGCGAACAGCCGGATCATGGCAATGAGGGTGAAGCATGCGTACAGTTCCTGTTTCACTCCGCGCTCGCTTTGCCCGTGAAAGCCCTCAACCTCCATCCGCCGTTTGGATACCTTGTACAGTTCCTCGATGTCCCATCTCGCGTGATACAGATCCGACAGTTGGTCAATGGGATACCGGTTCCGGTCCAGCAGGATCGTTCCCAAGATGAAGACGGTATCGCCCACGGCATATTTCACCAGCCGCAAGCGGTGCGGGTCGAATGCGACTCCGGGGTGCCTCGGCATAGTTTGGTCAGCGTGTCCGGGTAGGGAACGACCTCGATGATCGTATCCCGGCGACTGCCGTGGATGAAGCGGTCGGCATTGATGCCAGTTTTCCGATTCATCCGGAACATCGTGTGCAGTCCCCGGATCGCATGCGCGTGAAGCATCTCATAGGAATAGTAGCCCCTGTCATAGACCAGTAATTTCCAGTGAGTAAATATCTGGATACTGGCAGTGTGTTCAAGAGATGTGTGAGCATTTCTTTGATTTAACTAAATTTCTTACTCCAGTTTGATGACGTGCCCCAATTTATACAGCCCGGAAAATGACAAAAGTTCGCGAAAACCATGGGACGAAAACAGCCGAAAGTCCTATTCAAACCAGCAGTTCACAACTCGCTGGAAATCTCTGATGCCCGTTGCGAGCTACTTCCGCAATGCCCCTCTGCAATGCAACGCATGGGCACTCAGGAGGTCCTCGAGTCCTCCAACTCCATCGCAATGATGTAATCCTTGGCCTTTGCAGAGTTTCCTCTTGGGTAGTCGTTAATGAAATCCAAGTAGTAACCTGAGCGGGATACCCGCCCCGATGTTCGTCACTTCCAAACACCACTTTCGGGTATATCTCTTCGCCAGTACGTACCGTGCGCCAGAAATTCCCCGTGAACGGAATTTGAGTCTTTGCTCACGGTGATCGGACGATCGCGGTGTTGCGATGTGCTGCGAAGCGGGCCTTGCCCCTCCGAATTGGGCCTTTTCAGCCTCCCGTGAAGGGACATTGCGTCCTGTGCGGTCCACGCGGACGCGGGTGTCTCCCGCCGTTCGCGCGGTGTCCCTCAGCCGTCCAAGCCGTCCGTTCGGATGTTGTGGCCTGGCAGGCGATTCCTGTGCGGGTTCAGGAAGTACCGAAAGCGGGTGTAATGAAATGCGACTGCCGCTCGGTGAACAGATAGAATTCGCGCCAGCCGGGGAACGGCATGAGGGTCAGGTGCGAGCGCAACCGTTCCCACAGCGCGTACCGGGGTCCGGCCTTCGCTAGTAGGCTACCAGTTCTAATAATACGTGTTTATAATAGTAGATTGGAAGGGGTTCTGGGATCAGGAGGATTCGATGCCGAAGAAATACATGGTGGAGTTAGCTCAGGATGAGCGGGATGAGTTGGAAGCGGTGCTGAAGTCGAGCACGCGTCGTGCGGTGTCGGCGACGAAGCTGCAGCGTGCACGGATTCTGCTGGCCGTGGATCAGGGGGGTGCTGGCCCGGCACTGACGGACATGCAGGTGGTGGATGCGCTGGGGGTGACGGAGCGGACCTGCCAGCACGTGCGTCGGCGGGCGGTGGAGCAGGGTCCGATGAAGGCTCTGGAGCGCAGGCCTCGGCCGTTGCCTCCGGTGCCGAAGAAGCTGGACGGGGAGAAGGAAGCGCGTCTGGTTCAGGTGGCCTGTTCGGTTCCACCGGAAGGCCGCGTTCGGTGGACCGTTAAGTTGCTGGCGGAAGAGCTGGTGCGGCTTGAAGTGGTCGAATCGATTTGCGGGGAGACCGTGCGGCAGGCGTTAAAAAAAACGAATTAAAACCGTGGCGGCGAGAAATGTGGTGCATTCCGAAGCAGCAAAGCCACCATTTCGTGGTCGGCATGGAGCGGGTGCTCAAGGTATACCAACGGCCCTACGACTCGCGGAATCCGGTGGTGTGCATGGACGAGATGAGCAAGCAGCTAGTGTCGGAAGTCCGCGAGAAGTTACCGGTACGCCCCGGGTCGCCGGAGAAGGACGACGCCCACTACCTCCGCCGGGGAGCATGCACGGTGTGGATGTTTGGCGAGCCGCTGTCCGGCTGGCGGACAGTGGCTGTCACCAAACGGCGCACGACGTTGGATTGGGCGAAGCAAGTGCGCGCACTGGCGAATCTGCCGCGTTCCCGGGATGCGGAAAGCATCACGCTGGTGTGCGACAACTTGAACACCCACAGCGGTGACTCGTTCTACGCCGCGTTCCCGGCGGCCGAAGCCAGTCGGTTGAACGACCGTATCCACTTGGTGCACACGCCGAAACACGGGAGCTGGCTGAACGTTGCGGAACTGGAGTTCAGTGCGTTGCACACCGCCAGTGCCTGGATCGCCGGATCGAGAGCAGGGCTTTGGTCACGTCGGAAACGGCGGCCTGGGCCAAGGAGCGCAATCGCGAACAGACCGGGGTCGACTGGCAGCTCAGCGTCGACGACGCGCGCACCAAACTGAAGCATCTATACCCGAAAATTAAAACCAGTTAAACTACTAGCTGCTTGCTCATCTCGTCCATGCACACCACCGGATGCCGCGAGTCGTACGGCCGCCGGTATACCTTAAGCACCCGCTCCATGCCGGCCACGAAATGATGGCTTTGCTTCTTCGGAATGCACCACATTTCTCGCCGCCATGGTTTCCATTCTTTTTTTTAACGCCTTCCGCACGGTCTCCTCGCAAATCGATTCGACCACTTCAAGCCGCACCAGCTCTTCCGCCAGCAGCTTCACGGTCCACCGAACGCGGCCTTCCGGTGGAACCGAACAGGCCACCTGAACCAGACGCGCTTCCTTCTCCCCGTCCAGCTTCTTCGGCACCGGAGGCACCGGCCGAGGCCTACGCTCCAGAGCCTTCATCGGACCCTGCTCCACAGCCCGCCGACGCACGTACTGGCAGGTCCGCTCCGTCACCCCCAGCGCATCCACCACCTGCCCGTCTGTCAGGGCCGGGCCAGCGATCCCCTGATCCACGGCCAGCAGAATCCGTGCACGCTGCAGCTTCGTCGCCGACACCGCACGACGCGTGCTCGACTTCAGCACCGCTTCCAACTCATCCCGCTCATCCTAAGCTAACTCCACCATGTACTCCTTCGGCATCTGATCCTCCTGATCCCAGAACCCCTTCCAGTCCACTATTATAAACACGTATTGTTAGAATTGGTAGTCTACTAGTGCTGGCTTGGAACAACGGGCAGCACAATTCCTGCAACTGATCGATCAGGAACACCAGCAGCATCAGCACGATGGCCAGATGCTGGTGCCCGTGTCCGAAGTTGTGCTCCAACTCGTAGCCTTGGTTCTTCAGCGTGTTAAAGGTCTCGTTCTCGATCTTCCAGCGGCTGCGTGCACAGGCGTGCGCCTCGGCCGCGGTGGCTCGGGTCAGCGGCAAGTCCGTGACCCATGTCCGCGTGCGCCCCACGGTGCGACCCTTCCTTGGGCGGCGTCTCCCGCGCTTGCAAAACCGTCCACGCGTACCGTGTCCCGGTGGGTGTGGTTGAGCGGCACATCCGATAATCGTCCGCGAACCACTCGCCCGCGGCACCCGCACCGATCTCGTCGAACAGGTACGCATGCGAGCCCGGCTGGACCGCGATCAGATAGCGCATGTCCAACTCCCGACACTGCTGCAGATACGGCCCGGTCGCCGCCAGTGCATCCTGCAACACCACCATCTTCAGATACGGATGCGCACGCCGTACCGCCGGTAATAGGCGGCTCGCCGCCCGCTGTTCGCAGTCGTTCCTGGTCGCCCCATCGGACTTCAGAACCGGTTCCGGTGCCAGCGGCACGACGACCGACTGCGACGGATGCACCAACACCGCCGCTAACAACTGGTGGTAGTACGTCATGCGACCATCGCGGTGCCGCTTCACGCAACAGGTATCGCAATGCACACGCTCCGAAGCAAACTGCCCGGTGTGCCGTCCACGGCCAGCAGATAATGCCCGCCCAACGCCTAGAAACCTGTCAGAGCCTTGTGCCGCCGAGCCACTTCGAAGACCCGACCGAACACCCGCTGCAACGCCGCCGGAGGCACACGGTCCAGCCGCCGCCCCGCGGTGCTGCTCATCGAACTGCAGAGCATCGACGGATACTTAAACGCAAACAGTGCCAGACCGCACATCAGGTCGTCCGTCAGCGTGTGACGGCAGCTCCGCCCCGGCTCCTTGATCCGCCTCAAAATGCGCGCGCACCACGACCAACAGCCCCGGAGCACTCAGGTGCTTGTGCATCCTGCGCAAGCCTCTCGCTCTCGCTTCCATGCCTGCACTCCATCATGCCCATGACCATATGGTAACACCACCCGTACCGCATCGAACACCGAAATTAACCTGAAAGTCCGCGAAAACTATTGCATGCCAAGTCCCAAAAACCCTGCTATGACGGGGTCTTTTCATTCACGGGGAATTGCTGACCGTGCGCACTGATAAACATTAACGCATTCAAACGTTACTCGGGTTCCCCAAATCGATCGTCAATTAATTCCCGCAGTGACTGGAACGCTTCGTCATGTTCCTCTCCATCCGTTTTGAGAATGAGTTTCGTTCCTTCCGCCGCCGTTAGCGTCATGAGATTCATGATGCTTTTTCCATTTACAAGTTTATCCTCCGACGGACCAATTTCCACGGAGCATGCAAAGGATTTGGCAATTTGAATGAATTTTGACGCCGCACGCGCGTGCAACCCGAGCTTGTTAACAATTCTCACGGTACCCGTGGTCACACGGTACTCCGCATCACGTCACGATGTCTAACCAACAGATTACAATATTGGCCTCGAAACTGCTTTGCTAATCTTTCCGCCATATATACGGACCGGTGTTGACCACCGGTACAACCTAAAGCAACTGTGATGTAAATTCTATGCAACTTTGCGAAGCGAGGAAGCCAAATGTGTAAAAACGTGCTTATGTGGTGAGCCATTTCATCAACTTCTTCGCTCTGGTTCATGTAGCTCCGAACGTCATCGTCAAACCCAGTCTGACTACGCAACTTTTCTTCGTAGAAAGGATTCGGTAAACAACGCAAATCAAACACAAAATCGGCATCCACGGGTACACCATGTTTGTAACCGAATGACCGAAACAACAATGAAATTCCCTGTTCAGTTTTTCCTACGATACGGTCTCTAGCTATCTGGACTAGGTCTTTTACCATCAATTGCGTGGTATCGATACGCAGGTCGGCAAGTTCGCCAATCTCATGTAGCACTTCCATTTCCGCATCAATAGCCTGTCTTAAGTCCGTCTGTTCGTCGGCCAATGGATGCCGTCTGCGCGTGTTGCTGAAACGCTTGACTAAAGTTGCGCTGATTGCATCAAGATAGACGAGCTCCGTTTGTACCCCTCTGATTTTGGTATCCGCTATCACGTTTGGCAAAAGCTCTAGGTCTTTTGCCGAGTTTCTGACATCAACACAAACGGCTAGATTTCGCTGAGACTCGCTCTTGTCGATTAAAGACTTGAGCATGCTAGCCGGAAAGTTATCTATACAGTCGAACCCATCGTCTTCAAGAGCACGCAATACCGTACTCTTACCCGATCCTGATCTTCCACTTATGATAACGAGACGCATTATGCAACGGTTTCCATCAACAGTCGTTGAAATGTTTCGTGAAGCTTCTCGTTAGAATCCGTCTGTCGGAGCGTGTCCACGACATTTTCGTCGGTAAATACGCGGGCAATGACCCCCAGAATATCCAAATGCATCCGGTGTTCATCCCGCGCAACCACCAGTACAAACAATATATCTACCTGATGTCCTTCAAAGTCAACGGGGTGATCCAAATGAAGCAATACTCCTATGGGTTCGTCACATTCTGCGACGCGACAGTGCGGGATTGCCACGCCACTGTCATCTATGGCGGTACTACCCAATCGTTCACGGTCAAGCAGTCCACCCAAGATTTGCCAGACACTCAGCCTGTCGTTGCTTTCAGCGATGAGACGCGCCGCGATTTGTAAGACGCTCTTCTGCGAAGAAGGGGACTCTATTTTCATGACCCGACTACGCGGAAGTAGGGACTCGAAGTCAATCATAAAGCCAAATCAGAGAGTCGCAAATTCAGATACAAAGCCTACGGCGAGTCAGTCGACACACGGTGATCCTGCAGTTTTTCTTTGCGTCGTACCACTTGTCGATCAAGCTTGTCTACAAGAGCATCGATGGCGTGCGTAAGGTTGGTTCCATAGGCATCTGCAAAGATCTCAGTCCGGCTAGCATGCACGGTACACTCCGCACGAAATCCGTTTTTCGTATTGCTCAATACGACATGTGCGTTCGTAATTTGATGATAATGTCGTTCTAGCCGAGCCAGTTTTTTTGTGATCGATTTCTCGATTGCTTGAGATACTCGGACATGATTTCCACTGATTCTTACCTGCATTTAAGCATTTCCTTATGGCTACAACTGAGAAACTAAAGTTAATATCACAATACGACAGAAGTAGTCATGATTCAAATTTGCAGAGCAGATCGTTGACGTTCATTCGAGAGGAGGTCCCGATGACATAACGCTACTTAGCGATTGTTTGTCGCACGATATCGCGATCTAGTAGGTCTACGTCATCGGGCTGGTTTTCAAGTTGAAGGATTGTGCATCCCTGCATATCTCGAGCTGCGACCCCAAGTGAATCAAATTTTAGAATTTTCTTAAGAACGCCCATTCCGTATCAACATTGGACCCCTGATGCCACTTTCCACGACGGGTGAACTCAGTATGCTCCTTTTGGCTCGCCTGTATACATCCAGCTCAAGGAGGACTCAATTCGGTCTTGATATAAGTTAAGTAACCGCATTGCAGTTTACAGCGACGACGTGATTGCGAGATTTGACAGTGTCTTAGCATGAAGATCAAGCACCATGACTAAAACCAACTACAGTTTGAATCGTTCACCGAGGTATACCCGTCGTACCGTTTCATTAGTGAGAATAACTTCTGCATCACCTTCGGCGATGATACAACCTTCCGCAACAATATAGGCACGATGGCATATATCGAGTGTCTCACGTACGTTGTGATCGGTAATTAAGACTCCAATATTACGGTCCGCCAAGTGCCTAATGGTAGATTTGATCTCCTCAACCGAGATCGGGTCCACGCCAGCAAATGGCTCATCAAGCAAAATAAACCGAGGAGTACTTGCCAATGCACGTGCTATCTCTAACCTTCTGCGCTCACCACCGGATAATCGTTCTCCTCTGATTTCTCCGATACGCGTTAGATCAAAATCCTCCATAAGCTTATCTACCAATTCTTGTTTTTGAGCTTTCAATAAGTCTCTACGGAGTTCCACGATAGCCTTGATATTATCTTGCGTGGACAATTTACGAAAAACGCTGGGTTCTTGAGGAAGATAGCCAAGTCCTTGGCGCGCTCGGATATGCATAGGTGCGTTAGAAAAATCGATATCATCTATGCGAATGTTTCCTCCATCCGCGCGTGCCAGTCCAACGATACAATAAAAACTAGTAGTTTTTCCAGCACCGTTGGGACCCAGCAACCCCACAATCTCTCCACTGGATATTTCAAGTGAAACGTCTTGAACGACCGCTTTCCCGCCGTAACGTTTCACGAGATGGCGTGCAACTAATCGAGCCAAAGAAACATCACTCCGAGCTAGGCTGAGACTCGAGTGGGGGAGGCTTGATATTCAGAATAAGCTCCACTTGGTCATCTGAACTGGACGACGCTATCACTTCTCCTTTCTTAAGATCAAAGCGAATCCTTTCAGCGCGCGTCTGGTTGTCGTTTTGAGTCAAAAGAACATTTCCTTGCAATTCCAAGGTCTCCTCAACTCTGTAATAAAGCAACTGAGTGGCTTCACCGGAGACTAACGTGCCGTCTGAACTAGAGCGCATTTGAAATTTCACAGGCTGTCCAATAGTCTTCACCATGTTTACGGATCCTTCGAACCAATCAATGACCATTTCATCGGCAATGATCTCCAGCGAGCCTTGTACAAGTCTGACGTCCCCTATCAGCCTACTCGATCCCGATAACGAACCGTGGAAATGGTCGCAGAATAGGTGAATAGGCTGTTGGGCATTACTTGGCAACGCATTCGATGCAATCGATAGAAGCAGAACTAAGAGACTAATCCAGCGCATCTGGGGAAATTGTTATCTCCACCCGGTGTTTATCTGAAGAATAGAGCCGCAACCATTGATCGTTCATGCTTACCTCAAACTTTCCCGCTGTAGACTTAACGGTTGGAGTCGATATTGTCACTGTACTTTCACCAACGACTAACTGCGCATCCGGAAATATCTTGATCGAATCGGTATGCAGTTCCAGCAAATGCCCACCATCCAATTTCCGGCTGAGATATACATCTTTGGATAGCTCTACGACTTCACGCTGCTTGTTCAAATCATACGTTTCTCGCCGAACCTCGCCGTTTTTCGCTTGAATTTTCCAAATCGGCGTCAAATTGGCGTAGTTAACTACGGAAGCATTAAGAAGTCGGGAAAGTCCTTGCCGTTCGTATTGCGTCACCTCTTCGGACCGAAGTTCATATTGAAGTTGCCCTGCTTTGTCATACCGAGACACGAGCATGTTTTCGATGTAAAGATCGGATTCATCCGCGAGTACTGGAGCAACATCTTGATCCGAAGGCCTTTCCTGCCGGAGCTGAGACCAGAAAACAGCTACAGCGATAAACACGCCTGCGATCCAATACCAACGTTTCATAACACTTGATGATTTGCGTAATTGGTCCTAACGACTATCAGCTAGTGATTTTTCGTTCAATATTAAGTCACTGAATTCACGTACTGCACCTTCGCCACCCCGCCTCTCGGTCACAAAGTCGGCACTTTGAATCACCTGTGATACAGCGTTAGGCACTGCTACTTTAACGCCTACCAATTCGAATACCGCTAAATCAGGCAGATCGTCTCCTATATGACCCGCGTGTTCGCACCTGATTTCTAATGATTCAAGCAAGGCTTTGATCACCGCTCCTTTATCAGACACACCGAGATATACCAGTTCAATACCCAGCTCGCACGCCCGACGTTCTACCGCCTTTGAATTTCGACCAGAAATAATGGCTACTTTGATTCCAGATTCTTGTAACATTTTGACGCCATGGCCATCTAACGCATTGAACGACTTCAACATTTCACCAGATTCCGTATACGTAATGCGACCGTCAGCCAACACGCCGTCTACGTCAAGTGATAGCAGACGAAGGCTCGCTAGCTGATACAACTTGGCTTTCGTGTAACTACCTCTCATGTGCTTACATTTGATAGTAAAGCAGCACATAGTACGCAATAAAGGAAACAAGAAATATAGATCCCTCAAATCTCGTGATGACTCTCTTCGAGCCGATTCCGTAAGCAAAGAAAGCTAGAAGGGTTGTCAGCGCGAGCATAACGCCATAATCGCGCCACAAGAACAAGTGGTCGAGTTCACTGGGTTGGATCAGTGCCGGTAGCGAAAGTACTGCAAGTATGTTGAGTACGTTGGAACCCACGACGTTTCCGATAGCAATCTCTACATGACCTTTGACAGCCGCAGTCACCGTTGCGGCTAACTCAGGGAGACTCGTGCCGACGGCAACCAGTGTGAGGCCAATTAGCATCTCGTCAACCCCAATGGCGAGTGCTATTTTTTCAGCACTATAGACGACGGCGTGGGCCGAGCAAATCAGAATCACTAAACCAACGATTAACCAAAATACACCCTTTGCCCGGGGAAGAGCTGGGATTCCATCCAACTCCTCTTTAAGGTTCTCGGAAAGGTGACCATCCCTCCTCGCGCCGCGGACTAGCCATACCATTATCGTTAGAAGAATGACAATGAAGATGATCCCATCAATGGTACCCAGATGAAGATCGAAAAGGCATATGCCCGTAAGTAGCGTTACTCCAATCAACCAAGGAAGCTCAACACGTAGCGTCGATTTTGCGAAAGGAAGAGGGGTGATCATCGCGGTGATTCCTAGCACGAGACCGGTATTACAGGTGTTCGATCCAATGGCGTTCCCTATCGCGATGTATGGAAGACCTTCGATGGAATCGACAATTGCAACACATATTTCAGGAGCCGACGTGCCGATGGATACAATTGTCAAACCGATGAGAAGTTTGGAAATCCCAAGATTTTTGCCAGTGGCGGCCGCTCCCGCCACGAATCGGTCTGCGCTCCAAACAAGGGCGACCAAACCAGACAAAAGTATGAACGGTGTCAGCATTCGTTAACGATGGTGGATAGTTAAGAAGTGATGTTGCATTGTATTCGACGGCATTTCATTCATCTGTTGTATGGATTAGTGTCATGCCCGTTTCACATTACGGTACGAACCGTTCCAAAATCTTCCCGCCATGGATGGATCAAAGAGTTCATATCGTGGAATTTGTGATCAGTTTCTGCATTGCGAAATCAGTCTTTGTGCCTGATACTGACTTTCTACGACATATTCTGATTCGTCACTGGCTAAGAGTTCGATATAAACAGTTATTCTGATCATCTGTTGGTAATGTTTGGAGCTTGATAAGTTGCTGGAAAACGAAATTAGGACAAAAGTCGAGTCAGCATTCGACGATGGAGAAGTGAACTTGATGATCGAAGGAAACCGACTCACGATACGCGTCATATCTTCATTGTTCCATGGACTAAATGCAGTCAAACGGCAGCAGCGTGTATACGCGTGTATTAACAAATGGCTAGCTTCTGGTGAGATCCACGCGATCTCAATCGAAGCGAAAACACCCGACGAGATTTAATTCGAGGTTGTGCTTTGGACAAACTCTATATCCGCGGCGGCACACCGTTAAATGGGTCAATCCCGATATCGGGGTCAAAGAACTCTAGCTTGCCGATCTTGGCGGCATCAATACTGCCTAGTGGCCCCGTGCGCATCAACAACATACCTCACTTACGCGACGTGACCACGATGATCGAATTGCTGGGAACGCTGGGTGGAAAGGTAACCGTCGATGAACGTATGTCGGTTGAGATTGATATGTGCGGGATCAAGAGATTTCGCGCCCCATACAATCTAGTGAAAACCATGCGTGCGTCCTTTCTAGTAATGGGAGCGATGCTCGGTCGACACGGCTGTGCCGAGGTTTCTTTGCCAGGAGGTTGTGCTATCGGATCACGTCCCGTTGATCAACACTTAAAAGCATTTTCGTTGTTAGGAGCAGACATTGAATTGAATGATGGTTATGTATGCGCCAGATCTAAAGGTCGGTTGCACGGTACTCGAATATTGCTAGATATAAATTCAGTGGGTGCAACACAGAATGTATTGATGGCAGCGGTACTTGCGGAAGGTACCACGGAAATTAATAACGCTGCACAAGAGCCGGAAGTTTGCGATCTCGCCCAGTGCTTGGTTCGCATGGGTGCGCGCATCAGTGGTATCGGTACGCGTTTATTGACGGTAGATGGTGTTAAAGATCTGCATGGTTGTGAATACGTCGTTATGCCGGATCGTATTGAGGCGGGAACGTACATGGTGGCCGTCACCGCGTCGCGAGGTTCCGCTCGATTGACGACGGCTGGTGCAGCGTTCTGCGGCGCAACGATTCAGAAACTCCGCGAATTCGGTGCTGACGTGACGATTGAGAATGACAATGTTTTCATTGACGCTCGTGGTCGGAGGCCGAAAGCAGTAGATATTCGTACGGAGCCATATCCAGGAATACCAACCGACATGCAAGCACAGTTTATGATCCTAAACAGCATTGCAGACGGACATAGCACAATCACTGAGACGATTTTTGAAAACCGTTTTATGCATGTGCAGGAATTGGTGAGGCTAGGTGCTGACATATCCATCAATGGCGAATCCATCGCTGAAGTCCGCGGTGTTGAGAGTTTAAGCGGAGCTAATGTTATGGCTACGGACCTTCGTGCGTCTTCGTGCTTGGTGATTGGAGGGTTGATTGCGAAAGGTGAAACTGTCGTAGACCGTATTTACCACATTGATCGAGGTTACGAGCGCACCGAAGAAAAATTACAGAAGCTTGGTGCCGACATATCACGAGTGCATTCGTCATGACTGAATTCATGTGACGATAAAATCGTCGCCTGATACTACACCAATAACGCATTACCGAATTACTGGATAGGTAACTGTGGAGATGGCATGACGATTGAGTTGAGGTTCGAGACATACTGGAACCTTCACCACCGCAAGGACGATGTCGCGGCTCTAGAACGCTGAACGCCCCGGTCACGTGTTGGTCAATAGCATTATAGGCTTTCGTATTGGCGCAGACGTAATAAAAACAACGTATGGGCAACCAAGAGGTGCGGACCGAAGAGCACTGAGCACCGTTGAGGAATTCACCTCACTTAGCCACGTCACGATGACGATACTAGATGACGAGAAATTGACGACGGACTGCGCGGGCAAAGCGAGTTTAGGTCCGTAATTGCGGTGAGAATGCCATGTAAACCTTCAAACGTGATATACCGCATCATAAAGACAGGTCTCATGATTGCATATCGAGACCACAAACGAGATTTCGTTTTGATGAAGAAGCACGACGAACATGTGCGTCGTGGATTTCAAGACGATCCGGCGCAACGACAAGTTGCCGTTTTGCTTGATGCACTCCTACATGATCTTGTAAACGATTCAGAACCCCATGTGGACGTCTCGAATTGGCTTCGGCGAGTGCTGGGCTTGCGTCGACACACGGTGAAAGGCCTCTATTTGTGGGGTAATGTCGGTCGAGGCAAAACGTATTTGATGGATTTATTTTTCGAGGTGCTCCCACTTCATGCTAAGAGACGGCTGCACTTTCATCGTTTCATGCGGTACATACATGATGAGCTGAAAAAGCTGTCTGGAATCCCCAACCCTTTACAAAAAATTGCAAAATCTTTTCACGAACAAGCAAGAGTTCTATGTTTCGATGAGTTTTTCGTATCTGATATCGGGGATGCAATGATCTTGGCTCAATTACTTGAGGGCTTGATTGATAACGGGACCGTTTTAGTTGTCACATCCAATGTTGCACCAGATAATCTCTACGAGAACGGACTTCAACGACGTCAATTTTTACCCGCCATCGATTTAATAAAAAGAAATACACTAGTTTTTGAGATGCGTGGTACAACGGATTACCGAATGGAGTTGCTACGCAAGCATGAACTGTACCACGTGAGCACGAATGCTGCTTTAGATGCGATCAAAGCGGAAATTAAAGCTCTCTCGGACGATAATATAACGATTAATTCTGGTCTAACCATCAACGATAGGATCATCAACGCTCAATATACCGGCGATGGCGCGGCGGCATTCAGTTTCAAAGAATTGTGCGACGGACCTCGAAGCGCGGACGATTATCTTGAACTCTCGCGCCTGTTCCACACAGTAGTGATCTATGACGTACCGGTAATGAATAATACGTTAGAGAACCAAGTTCGACGATTTATATCTTTAGTGGACGTCCTGTATGACCATCATGTAAACTTAGTTTTGCATGCACATGCTTTGCCTGACGAGCTGTATACGGGTAGTCTGCATAAAACGGAATTTGTGCGTACCAAGAGCCGTATCGTTGAGATGCAGTCTGAGCGGTACCTTGCATGCGAACATCAATCTTAAGAATAATGCATGCTTTCAAAGTATGGCCATGTTGTACCGCGTTGCTGGGCTGGTTTGAAACGAAGAACGAGAGCGTGTTCACGCTCAGAACAATGTCGTGCCGTCCACAAGAACAATCGCACGGTTTCGTTCTATAAGAGGTCCGGCAAGCAGCGATACCACCAACGGAACAACAAGGGACCCTCTTCCTTCCTTTTATCACCCCGCCGCACGGTACTGATTCGATATCATACCCGGCGCAATTTTGGACCTCGCTACTAACTTCATAACTTCACTCCAATTTGTGAAGCAACGAAATCCAGCACCAAGCGTATCTACTCAATCAATGAGGACACTCAAAGTGTAATCTTTTGTACTCGGATTTCCCCTGCACCCCGTATCCGTTGAATTCGTGCCTCCTACGTATCCTGAAATGGTGTTCCCTTTGGAAATACTGATCGCCGATATGGTTACGTTCATGCCCAGGTCCTCCGTATCAGTTGAGTTAATCTTTCCAAAATAGTTGAGAACCTGCCGACAGATGTCGAGGTCCCGAACTCCTGGATAGGACACCCTCAGATCTTGATCACTATTTACCGGTGTAATACCAACAGTCGCTCCGAAAATATTCTGTCCGTCGGACAGCCCGCCCTGACCCAAGTATGGCTTCAGATTACTGATCAAGGTGGCACCGGTGTATTTGTTATCATTCCCCGGGGTATGCTTGTACTCAGTTGCGGCCCTCTGCAGCATCTGGATTTCGGCTGCAGCCGTCTGTGCGTCGGATTTGTCCCCGAGCATGGTGTACATGGCCCACACGCCGATTAGCACGCCCGCAATGATGCCGAACACCAACAGAATTTCGGCTATCGAATAGCCGTTTGTGTGGCGTAAGGGCGGCTTCTCGCCAAGGAAGTTTAGTAGGGGAGGGATAGAGCATAGTACCCTGCCTCCCTTTCTTCTGTTTTCCGGGTGTTGGCTGCGTCTCCTGTTTGGCTTTAACAGTCCTCTTGGGGCACTTGATTGGGAATACCCGTCACAAATTTCCATCGTGGGAATCTCCTCATATAAAATATAAAATCCGATTTTTACTTACGGTAGCTTCCGACTGAGGGACTTTCTGGGCCGGTGCATCCCGTTATGTTTTCCGGAGTGGAATAGGTAGATTGCTTTCGATTCTCAAGCGCAACGCGGCCACAGGCTTCAGCCGATGGTTCTTCGAAGGGATTCAGCCAGTACGAACAGATCGAAACTCGAATGTTGCGCATAGAATACATCCCACCAACGAATCAATAGATATGTTTGGTGAGTATAGACGGGTAGCAATCTAATGACAAGTACAACATTATACAAATATTAGGGACTTATGTAGCAAAATCCGTGTAGCCGTCATTTCCTAACCAGCTTCCATTTCTCATTCAGCTCTTTCCTTGTGGGTTCGCGGTTTTCACTTTTACTATCAGACACAGGTGCAACGAGAATCTGTTGCATGGAATCGTCCAAATCCTGTTCAGATGCAGGTTCGCGCTCTGTCTTATCAAACTCTTTTTTGTTGAATCTTGATTTTTTCATACGTCTTATTTACCGTTCACGTATCGAACAAGATTAAGCCAATTAATCTGACCACTCAAAGATATCCCATTCTTGACAAGAAACTCTGTGATCGCATAGTTTGCTTTTTGCTTCAATTCTTGGAAACCGTTTTCCGCGTGCTCAGAGAATATATACAGTAATGCTGTATACGTATCGCTCCAATCGCTGATTTCCTCCCAAAAATCAGAACCTACGTAAGTGTAATAGTTTCCCATGTCGCGTTTAATAGCCTTGCCGGAACATATGCCCTCTATACATCTTACATGTACATCGCCTCCCTGTTGCAAAATACGTCTCGCTTTAGTGAAATAATCCTTCATCTTTTTACGTTGCGATGAGTTCCCCCAATTCTTCCCTGATTTAACTTGGACGATAGTTCTAGTGTCGCCACTCGTATATTCAATATCAATTCCCTCGGCTGTAGACTTAATCCCATTTTTTGCGTGATTGCATATCTTAATAGCGCATTTTTCCACCAAATCGCCGAACATGGTTTCTTCACTGGATGACAGGAAGGCATCAAGAATAGATGTCGAAAACTGCTCAACGTCATTCGTAGCACGCAAACAGAAAAGGTAAGGGTTTTTCCTTCGGATTATTGTTTCAGGGCTCAGGCTTTGCAGCTTGCCCTTGATGCTATTCGCAAATTCAGCAATAAGCTGATTTAACTCTGCTTCAACCTGTCCCCACCATTCAGGGTAATTCATTGATTGCCCAAACGTGTTCGCATTAACTTACAGTAGTCGTCCGCCAAGTCTATGCCTATTGATGATCTTTGCAGTTTGTAAGCGGCTATTAGGGTAGTCCCAGCACCCGCAAATGGATCAAGAACCAAATCTCCTGGGTCAGTAAAAAGACGAATGAACCAATCTGGCAGACTTTCAGGAAACGATGCTGGATGGCCGGAGTTACCACATTCAGTCGCCATATGAAGCACGTTGGTCGGATAGGCCAAGTCCCTGCCTTTCCAATTCGCAACTCGCTTTCCGAACCCGTTACCATTTGCACTAAGATCGCGGATCTTGTCCGTGTCAGATAAGTTTTTTAGCCGCGCTTCCTTCCAGTCGCCCATAGGGACACGGACATCATCCTGATTCATTTTGAACTTATTGTTCTTGGTGAAGTGCAACAGGCGTTCCCATGAATCCCTGAACCGGTTAGGCCATTTTCCAGGATAGCAGTTCTTCTTGTGCCAGCAGTATTCTTCAACCCACCGCCAGCCTTGTTCACGCATTTCCTGTATTAGTTCGATTACATACGTATGGCGTTCGCCATTAATGGCGCGTTCCTTGATGTTCAATACAAAAGAACCTGTGGGACTCAAACATTTCTTTAACTGTTCGGTTCTTGGCAGCATCCACTCCACATACTTATCGGCACATACTCCACCATAGTTGTCCTTTCTCTGGTCTGCGTAAGGCGGGGAAGTTATGATTAAATCTACTGAACCATCGGCTATCTTTTTTGGTATGATTTTCGCACAATCGCCCTTGTAGACGATTGCCGTTTGTTTTGCTTGAACCGGTTTTAATTCCGTACTCACGCCGTCAAGTCCTTGTAAGCAATCCGTTTGCCGCCGATTCCTTTGGCAAATACCTCCATGCGATCAATCGTGTCAACTTCGCAGTTTCCTTGATTCAATCTGAAAGTGAACTCATCCACATATCGTTGCAGGTGCTTCTTGCTGAAATGGTGATAGGTACCGGTGTACCCGCGTTTCAGTACCGCCCACACACTTTCAATCCCATTAGTATGGATCATGCCGTTGACGTATTCACGCACCGAATGCTTGACTGTGCTGTGGTTGTAGAAAATACCATCGAGACCGATATAGCCTCGGTGGTCATCAGTGTAAACAGTGGAGCCAGGCTCTATGTGCTCATGCACAAAACCTTTCAAGGTATCAGCATCAGTGCTACTGATTGCCTTTGCCTTCACGCTGCCTCCTCGTTCTCGTGCGCCGATTACAGCTTGTTTACCGACTGGCCCGCGTCCCTGCCTTAGTTGCTTATTCTTATGTTTGTTCTTTTCCCTGCCGCCAATGTACGTTTCATCCACTTCAACAATGCGATTCAGTTTGAAATCGCCATTGGAACATGCCTCACGGATGCGGTGAAGCATATACCATGCCGTGCGATATTGCACACCTAGTTCCTTGCTCAACTGCATGGCACTTACCCCCTTGCGGGCAGTCATGACGGAGTAGATAGCTACAACCCAGTTCTGCAACGGGGTTTTCGTGGCGTGCATGACAGTCTTGGTGGTTACAGTGAAATGATCATGGCAGTGAGTACACCAATAGTAATGGTCAGGCTTACTAGGAGGTTTGGTGTGTCCCTCGTCTGCTCCACAATGTGGACATATAGGCTTTCCGCCCCATCGGGTCTGTTCTAACCAGTCAATACAGGTTTGATCATCAGGGAATTTTCGTAGTAATTCGACTATGCTAATGGTGTCTGCTCTCTTGTTCATTCTTATCTCCTAACTGTTACGGATTATTATATCCTATTAGAAAACAGATATCTACAAGCTTATGAGGGTTATTTTTTAGAATTTGACTGTAGCCTATGGTCACGTACAATGTTAGCCAATAACAATGACAGGAGTCTGTAATGGCAAAATATTACGTAAACGATAGAGCACAAAGCGATAGTGGTGACCATGAAGTTCATGAACCGAGTTGCGAGTATTTTAGCCTCATTAAGAGTAAAACCTTTCTAGGCAGTTTCGATTCCTGCCATGGGGCCGTTAAGAAAGCGAAAACAATTTACCCTAAATCTGATGGGTGCGCAGCTTGCTCCCCGGCATGTCACACTGGATAGAGAGCTTATTTAGTTTCTCTTCGCCAAGAGGGTTTAACACCATTAATTCTGACGGCCTTACGCCATTCTTTCATGTCTTTTGGTGTTTTTTGGACAATTAGGGTACGACCATCTTTAAGGCCGATCATACCTTTCAGTTGTTCGTGGCCACAACAACTTGTGAAGGTTTCAATTCCGGCAGCATTCAATGCTGCAACGATAGGATGGATACAGAAATCAATAGCCCGAACTCGGCCATTGATCGGCATGCAAACCTGATATTCACAAGTTTTTTCACCGCCTGGGACGTCACAATGCTTGCAGTTCATCACTCACATCTTTCCACGGATTTTGCTACATAAGTCCCAAATATTATTGGTAATATTTGTATAATGTACTTATAATTCTATCACATTATGTGTATAATAATTCATATTGTAATGAATGGAATGGAGTCCCTTAATGCAGCAGGAAACGACGGATTGTTCAACTTGGCAGTCCCGTTTTAGCACGGATGAAGCGTGTCTTGAGGCGACCGCTGCGCACCACTGGTGTGAGGGTTTTCGGTGTCCGGCCTGTGGCCACGATCGGGCGTGGGTTCTGGACCGCCAGTGCATTCGGCAATGTCATCGGTGCGGGCATCAAACCTCGCCGACGGCGGGTACGCTGTTTGAGAACACGCGTCTGCCGATGACCAGTAATTTCCGGTGAACAAATGTCTGGATACTGGCAGTATATTCAAGAGATGGGTGAGCATTTCTTTGATTTGACTCAATTTTTTCACTCCAGATTGATAATGTGCCCCAATTTATACAGCCCCAAAAATGACAAAAGTTCGCGAATAAGCATGGGCCGAAAACAACCGAAAGTCCTATTAAAACCAGCAGTTCACAACTTGCTGGAAATTACTGATCTGAACCACTCGCTCTTTAATCAGTTGCCTTGTGCATCCGAGTGTGAAAATTGCCTACGGAAACAAGCTGAATTGGTGATCAATCTGGTCAGAAATATTTGTGCTGAATATTGAATTTCTAGACTTATGCACCGTATCCAAATAGTGATATCAAGAGAATCCAGCGATACCTGAATTCAATCGGGGCACGATTTTTGTGCCAGGCCCGGGGCCATCAGGCGAAGCCGAGTCTCGCGTTTCCGGTCGTCCAGTTGGGTAGGCATTCGCTGAGTTGCTGGTGGAATTTCTCCCGCCACCGTTCGAGAAACTGTTCAAACTGATTGCTCATTCGGCTGCAGCGCGGGTGCAATGATGGCATTGGCTCCTCGTACCGTCCAGTGCACGCCGCCGTGCTTGAGACGCGCTCCAATCACGTTTTTGCAGGTGCTCTCGCGTCTGTTGAGATTTCGAGACCTTTCCGTTTGAATTCGTCGTATCTCATGCGATCCCGGTTATCGCTGAAGCAGTTTGTGGCTTCATTCTGTCACACCCTCGCTGTTCCAGGATTACTAAGGCATCTCTGCTTTCCTCAAAACAACACCGCAATCACCTCTGTGCGAAGCAGTCCGATTCCGCTCCAGTCGGATCAGAATTCCGCAGACAGAGCCTGACGCAAAAGTCGTACACCCATCACGGATCATCTTCGACGCTCAACAGGGGTACCATGCCGGTGACCTTTACGAGATCGCCAGTAGCGACCAGATTTGACGCCCGCTCTAGATCAGGAGTCAGAGGGCGATCAGTACCGAGTGTCGGCACTTCTTGGCGTAGCCGTTCGATCGCGTGTCTGAGCGGCGTGCTAGTTAGTAATGGACTGCGAAATTCGATTCCCTGGGCTGCGCACAGCAACTCGACACCGAGGATGTTTGAGAGATTGGCGTTCATTTGCGTCAGTCGGCGTGCACCGTGAGCGGACATCGAAACATGATCTTCTTGGTTGGCACTGGTCGGAGTCGAATCGGTCGAGCAGGGATTGGCAAGGTGCTTGTTTTCGCCCATGAGGGCCGCGGAGGTCACTTCCGCGCTCATGAAGCCGGAGTTTAGACCGGGATTCGATGTAAGGAACGGTGGAAGATCGTACGATAGCGCGGGGTCGACCATCAACGCGACACGGCGCTGTGCGATGGATCCGATCTCGGCAAGCGCGAGTGCGATCTGATCGGCGGCAAATGCCACTGGCTCAGCGTGGAAGTTGCCACCCGACAAAATATCGCCATTGGGGCCAAGAACTAGTGGGTTGTCGGTAACGGCATTGGCTTCAATTGTGAGCGTGCGCGCGACTTGTCGAAGCAGGTCGACGCATGCGCCAGTAACCTGTGGTTGGCAACGGATACAATATGCATCCTGGACACGTGCATCTCCTTCGCGATGACTCTCCCTAATCTCCGAGCCGGACATGAGAACCCGCATCGCCCGCGCGACATCAATCTGTCCACGGTGTCCGCGCAGTTCATGGATCTCGGGATGGAGTGGCGACGTGGATGCCATCATCGCATCAGTCGAAAGGCAGGACGTCACGACTGCGGCCTCGGCGTTGCGCCACGCCCCGAAAAGTGCCGCCATTGCGTATGCGTTTGAGAACTGCGTACCGTTGATGAGTGCCAACCCTTCCTTTGCCATAAGCACGATCGGCTCGAGCCCTGCCTTGGCAAGAGCGACCGCTCCGGGTAGAGCACGACTGTCGTACGTGGCCTCTCCTTCACCGATCATCACCGCCGCTATGTGGGCGAGCGGTGCAAGATCTCCCGATGCGCCTACCGACCCTTGCGTTGGAACGACTGGCAGCACTTCTCGGTTGACCATTTCCTCAATCAACTCAATCACTCTCCAGCGTACGCCAGATGCCCCCCGGCCGAGCGATAGCAGCTTCAATACCATGATCAAACGGATAATTTCTTGAGGTGTTCTAGAACCCACTCCGCATGAGTGCGAAAGGATGAGGTTGCGTTGCAGTGTGGCAGTGTCTTGTGCCGCGATCTTGACCGCCACAAGCTTTCCAACACCGGTATTGACGCCGTAAACCGGTTGATCGCCCGTTGCCAAGTCTTGGACGCGCCGAGCAGCGGCCTCGACGATACCTCGATTACTGCGGTCGAGGCGTACAGGTGCGTCGGTGCGATACACCTCATTCAACTGACTGAAAGTTGTCCCTCCGGGGGCCAAGATCCTTGGTGTCAAAGCGAATACCTTCCGATGAATTTCGCAATAACGTCTCGTACAAGCACCCTCAGCGTGCAGTGGTAACAAGGTTGGCGCGTTTCTGGCATCGTAATATCAAGTGTACGGAAATTCGTTCATCATCTGCTTTTGCACCATAGCCGACGGAGTTATCAACCTCGAATTGCGTGACACTCTGACCGTGGATATGTGCAAACGATAGCAACGATCAAATATAGCATGCGCACATATCCGATAGCGCGGACTTTGCCCCGTGTCGTTCCACTATCAGGACGGCCTTCTCGGCGATCGTAATTGGCGAGTGAGCGCGGCCCTTGCTCTCGCTTGGTTTTCTCAGGGGTAGTATAAACCAATCGACTTGACTCGTACGCGCCGCTGTGAGTGTTCACAGAGTCGCAACCAACTCGTCCATCGCGTCGCGGTACCGAGCAGCAATGTCCTCACGCGCGATATGGCACCCCTGTTCTACCGTTTGCCGCCCGGCACTCCAGACTTCGCGAACCAGGGACTCTTTTGCCGAGAAGATCCAGCCATCCAGTAACTGGTCCTCGTCGAGGCCATGGAGTTCCAGATTCGTCGTGTCCAATGTAAGGAGATCCGCAAAGTGTCCCGACTCTATTACTCCGGACTGGCGTCCAAGTGCCCGGCCACCGCCTTCAAGAGAAGCTTCGAAGATCGCCCTTCCAGAGGACCTGCCCTCTCTCGACATGACATTGCGCCGAAGCATCGCGAGTCGCTGACTGTATTCAAGTTGTTTCAACTCACCGGACAGCGTGATACACACATTGGAGTCGGTACCGACGCCGAAGTGCCCTCCAGCAGCGAGAAACGCCTCACCCGGAAACACTCCGTCACCCAGATCGGCCTCTGTGATCGGACATAACCCTGCAACAGCACCGCTTGCCGCCAACCTAGCACATTCCGTTTCGTTGATATGAGTTGCATGCACGAGACACCAACGCTCGCCAACGGGGTGATGATCGAGTAACCAGGTGACCGGCCGCGTCCCCCAGGCGGATTCGATCTCTTTCACTTCGCCGATTTGCTCGGCAATATGCATGTGCACCGGACCCTTCGGGTGGGCAACAAGCACCTTGGCGAGGGTGTCAGGGGGAACGGCGCGCAGCGAGTGCGGCGCAATTCCTATACGCCAATCCAAAGGCCCACGACTGAGAGAACCCGTTGCGGACTGAAAAATCACCTCGTATTGCTCGACATCGCATGCAAAACGCAGTTGTCCACCATCAGGCACCCGTCCATCGGTGCCACCGGTCGTGTACAATACGGGGAGAAGGGTCAGGCCGATGCCTGTCTCTCGCGTTGCCTCCATAATGCGATCCGAAGTTTCGGCTGGGTTTGTATAAGGCCGTCCTCCGGGAGCATGGTGCAGATAGTGGAACTCGGCAACCGCCGCGTACCCCGCCTCGCACATTTCGACCTGAGCCTGAGCTGTGATGGCACCAACCATCTCCGGTGTCAACCTTTCCAAGAATTGGTACAAAGAGTTCCTCCAGCTCCAGAAGTTCTCCTCTCCAGTTCCGTGTTTCTGCGTTCGCCCCGCTAATGCGCGCTGAAACGCGTGACTGTGTATGTTGGCTGGTGCTGGGAGGAGAACGCGTTCGGTGAGGCGACGGTCGTCCGCCCTCGGTTTCACGCCGCGTTTCACGTCACGAATACGTCCGTCCGGTGCGATCGTGATCCTCACGTCGCGCGTCCACCCGTCACTAAGAAGTGCAAGAGGCGCGAAGAGCGTAACTAGCCTCATCCAAGGCAGATCTTGTGTAGCATGTGTCTAGTCATATACAATATTTTAAGCGATAAATTCCAAGCCAAGCATAGTAACTGTCGAAGCGAGACACCAATGGCTCGCACTTACGCAGGGGTAGCTACTGGTCGAAACCACACGAACCGTACTCGCTAACGCACACATAGCGACCTTTGCGACTGACGCACCCTACGGCTTGATTGACTGCGGAGCTGTCGCAGTAGAAGCTGGACGCATCCGGTGGGTTGGTCCCTGGGACGCGCTTCCGGCGAAGTATGCTTCCTGGCCGCTCGACGACCTCGATAGGCACCTGCTGACCCCTGCACTCATAGATTGCCACACGCACCTCGTGTATGGTGGCCAGCGGGCTCGGGAGTTCGAGATGCGCCTGACCGGCGCAAGCTACGAGGAGATCGCACGGTCCGGAGGCGGCATATTGTCCACTGTGCGCGCAACTCGGCACGCCTCTGAAGATGCGTTGCTTCAGTCGTCCCTGCCTCGGGTTGATGCGCTAATCTCGGAGGGACTCGTTACACTTGAAGTGAAGTCCGGCTACGGGTTGGATTTGGTCACTGAACGTAAGATGCTACGCGTGGCGAGGCGCATCGGCGAAGTACGCGACGTGACCGTCAGGACGACGTTTCTCGGCGCACATGCAGTTCCACCGGAGTACAAGGGACGCCCGAATGCCTACATTGACTTCGTCGCTGGCGAGGTATTACCAGCACTCGCGGAAGAAGGCCTTGTCGACGCAATCGACGCTTTCTGTGAAACGATTGCGTTTTCGACATCCCAAGTCGCCAGAGTATTCGATGCCGCGCGTAAGCTGGATCTGCCCGTAAAAATCCACGCTGAACAGCTCTCGAACCAGGGAGGCGCGCGACTCGCGGCGGGATATGGAGCACTTTCGGCAGATCATCTGGAGCATCTCGATCCCCACGACGTTAGCGTGCTTGGTGATGCCGGTACCGTTGCCGTGCTTCTTCCGGGAGCCTTCTACTTTCTACGCGAAACCAAGTTGCCACCCGTCCGAGCCCTTCGCGAGGCTGGGGTTCCAATGGCGATAGCTACGGACTGCAACCCCGGGTCCTCGCCGCTCGTATCGCTTTTATTGGCAGTCAACATGGCTTGTACGTTGTTCGGGCTGACAGCTGAAGAAGCGTTGGCCGGGGTGACCCGGGAAGCCGCTGGCGCGCTCGGAATGGCGGACGAGTGCGGCACTCTGGAAACGGGCAAGCGCGCCGACATTGCTGTGTGGAATGTCGATTCGCCAGCCGAACTCGCCTACCGGATCGGATTCAATCCCTTGGAACGGCGCCTGTATGGATTGTCAGAAGGACTAGAAGGAGACTCTCTGTGACCACCCCCCGTAGAAATCACCGTGATGTTTTTCCTCCAACCGGGTCCAGCATTACTGCGAAGTCCTGGATGACGGAAGCCCCACTACGCATGCTTATGAACAATCTGCACCCCGATGTGGCCGAAAATCCTCACGAACTTGTGGTTTACGGCGGCACCGGTCGCGCCGCGCGAACGTGGAAGGATTTCGACCGCATCGTTGCGAGCCTGCGATCACTTGAGGACGACCAGACTCTGCTTGTTCAGTCAGGCAAACCTGTCGGCATATTCCGTACTCACACGGACGCCCCTCGGGTGCTCATCGCCAACTCAAACCTTGTCCCGCACTGGGCCGACTGGTCGCACTTTCACGAGCTCGATCGGAAGGGGCTGATCATGTTCGGACAAATGACGGCAGGCTCGTGGATCTACATCGGCACACAGGGAATCGTTCAGGGTACGTACGAGACCTTCGTTGAAGTCGGTCGACAGCACTACCGAGGGGATTTGAGAGGGCGGTGGATCCTGACTGCGGGCCTTGGAGGGATGGGCGGTGCTCAGCCACTCGCGGCGGTAATGGCGGGGGCTTCTTGCCTCATCGTCGAGTGCGATCCAAGTCGCATTGAGTTCCGGCTACGAACCCGCTATCTGGACGAACAAGCGACCGACCTCGACGAAGCACTGGAGATGATCAAATGCTGGACCACGGCTGGTGAGGCTCGGTCCGTGGGTTTGCTCGGCAACGCGGCAGAGATTTTTCCGGAGCTCGTGCGACGCGGATTGAAACCGGACATCGTCACCGATCAAACGTCGGCTCATGATCCGACTAACGGCTATATGCCCAAGGGCTGGTCGCTCGATGAGTGGCGCGAAAGGCGCGAGTCGGACCCTGCCGCGGTGGAGTCCGCCGCACGGGCGTCCATTAAGGAACATGTCGCGGCCATGGTCGACTTCTGGAATACTGGCATCCCAACTCTCGACTACGGTAACAACATTCGGCAGGTGGCGAAGGAGGGTGGGCTGGATAGTGCATTCGCTTTCCCGGGATTCGTACCGGCCTACATCCGGCCCTTATTCTGTCGAGGCATCGGACCGTTCCGCTGGTGCGCTCTCTCGGGGGATCCAGAGGACATATATCGTACTGATGAGAAGGTGAAGGAGCTTATCCCGGACGATGCACACCTGCACAACTGGCTTGACATGGCGCGGGAGAGGATCAGCTTTCAAGGATTGCCGGCGCGGATCTGCTGGGTGGGTCTCGGACAGCGTCATCGACTTGGCCTAGCGTTCAACGAAATGGTCAGGAACGGGGAATTGACGGCCCCAGTCGTCATTGGGCGTGATCACTTGGACGGAGGCTCGGTTGCATCGCCGACCCGAGAAACTGAAGCCATGAAGGATGGGTCGGATGCCGTGTCGGATTGGCCCTTCCTGAATGCATTGCTGAACTGCGCATCCGGGGCGACTTGGGTGTCCATACATCATGGAGGCGGGGTCGGCATGGGCTATTCGCAGCATGCGGGACTCGTGATCTGTTGCGACGGTACCACAGAAGCTGCGCGTCGAATAGAGCGGGTACTGTGGAATGATCCTGCGACTGGTGTCATGCGTCACGCGGATGCTGGATACGAAATTGCGATCGACTGTGCACGGGAATATGGACTCGATCTGCCGGGAATTCTGGACTGATTCTCAGACGAAACAACTGGGTAGCGACACTTAAACTGATTTGTCCAACTGAGCGGTTGTATGGCGGGACGCCTGCGGCGAATCCGGAGTAAGGGGATAGTCCGAACGAAGAATTTCCTGCGTCATCGCGCTAGTAGTCTAACCAGTTTTAATTTTCGGGTATAGATGCTTCAGTTTGGTGCGCGCGTCGTCGTCGCTGAGCTGCCAGTCGAACCCCGGTCTGTTCGCGATTGCGCTCCTCGGCCCAAGCCGCCGTTTCCGACGTGACTAAAGCCCTGCTCTCGATCCGGCGATCCAAGCACTGGCGGTGCAACGCACTGAACTCCAGTTCCGCAACGTTCAGCCAGCTCCCGTGTTTCGGCGTGTGCACCAAGTGGATGCGGTCGTTCAGTCAACTAGTCAACTGGCTTCGGCTGCTGGGAACGCGGCGTAGAACGAGTCACCGCTGTGGGTGTTCAAGTTGTCGCACACCAGCGTGATGGTTTCCGCATCCCGGTAACGCGGCAGATTCGCCAGCGCGCGCACTTGCTTCGCCCAATCCAACGTCGTACGCCGTTTGGTGACAGCCACCGTCCGCCAGCCGGATAGCGGCTCGCTGAACATCCACACCGTGCATGCTCCCCGGCGGAGGTAGTGGGCGTCGTACTGCTCCGGCGACCCGGGGCGTACCGGCAACTTCTCGCGGACTTCAGCCGCTAGTAGTTTAACTGGTTTTAATTTTCGGGTATAGATGCTTCAGTTTGGTGCGCGCGTCGTCGACGCTGAGCTGCCAGTCGACCCCGGTCTGTTCGCGATTGCGCTCCTTGGCCCAGGCCGCCGTTTCCGACGTGACCAAAGCCCTGCTCTCGATCCGGCGATCCAGGCACTGGCGGTGCAACGCACTGAACTTCAGTTCCGCAACGTTCAGCCAGCTCCCGTGTTTCGGCGTGTGCATCAAGTGGATGCGGTCGTTCAACCGACTGGCTTCGGCCGCCGGGAACGCGGCGTAGAACGAGTCACCGCTGTGGGTGTTCAAATTGTCGCACACCAGCGTGATGGTTTCCGCATCCCGGTAACGCGGCAGATTCGCCAGTGCGCGCACTTGCTTCGCCCAATCCAACGTCGTGCGCCGTTTGGTGACAGCCACTGTCCGCCAGCCGGACAGCGGATCGCCGAACATCCACACCGTGCATTCTCCCCGGCGGAGGTAGTGGGCGTCGTACTTCTCCGGCGACCCAGGGCGTACCGGCAACTTCTCGCGGACTTCCGACACTAGCTGCTTGCTCATCTCGTCCATGCACACCACCGGATGCCGCGGGTCGTACAGCCGCTGGTATACCTTAAGCACCCGCTCCATGCCGGCCACGAAATGATGGCTTTGCTGCTTCGGAATGCACCACATGTCCCGCCGCCATGGTTTTAATTCGTTTTTTTTAACGCCTGCCGCACGGTCTCCCCGCAAATCGTTTCGACCACTTCAAGTCGCACCAGCTTCTTCTGCCAGCAGCTTCACGGTCCACCGAACGCGGCCTTCCGGTGGAACCGAACAGGCCACCTGAACCAGACGCGCTTCCTTCTCCCCGTCCAACTTCTTCGGCACCGGAGGCAACGGCCGAGGCCTGCGCTCCAGAGCCTTCATCGGACCCTGCTCCACCGCCCGCCGACGCACGTGCTGGCAGGTCCGCTCCGTCGTCATCCCCTATGCCTTGGAACAACGATGCCGTGTGGCTCCAGACGCGTTTGAGGCGACTCTTTGACTCTAATGGTTTTTCCGACTACATCTCCACTACTGAAGTCGTGCAGTTACGTATCTTCCCCTATGCTCCAAGTGCGGCGTTAGCCCGGATATTGCACGAAAAAAACAGCAAGGCCTTTATAATTCGATATTATTCAGCCAGTTAAGGAACATATCGAAGGAGACCCTGCTGTGACGAAATGTTACCCAGATACGATCCATTTTCCATCCGTGCAACACCGCAAGGTGGAGGCCGAGTTCAGCGGTGGTGCGATCACCGGTAACGGGGGTATTCCGCTGCTCGTGGAGGTAGACCGGCAATTGGATCTGACGCGCTCGGTATCGAAGTACTTGGGGGATGCACGGCGTCAGGCCAGTTGGGCGGCGAGTACCGTTTGCAGGATCTGCTCAGGCAGCGCGTGGAGGAGGATACCATCACGTGGCTGAAACCCATCGTGAAATGGGGTTTTCCCGCAGACACCAGATATCAATTCGAACGAAATCTGTACGATGATGCGCGCGCCGAACGGTCTCTATATTACCTGATGAACTTCGGGAATTGATGGCAAAAGCTTGGATGGACTGGTATGGAGACATTCTCTCCGAGCCCGACGATTTCTTCTGGCTGAACAAGCACCATTTCTATTTTTCGAAAACAAGATTTTACAATTTTCCGTACTTGTTCGGATATTTGTTCAGCATGGACATTTACAATCGCGCGCCACGTTATGGGAAAGGGGTTCTTTGATCGTTACAAAGCATTGCCGCTGGACACCGGTCATATGACGGCAGAGGAACTTGCGTTCAAGCATCTGGACACCGATCTTACAAAGCCTGATTTTTGGCAGGATACAGTGGACGGGCTTGCTGTCCGCGTGGAACATTTCGAAAAGTTGGCAGCATCTCGCGTACAGTACAATCGGCTTCTTGACTTGCAGTCACTTTGACGTTCGCGCAATCGCATTGTTGAGGAAACCTTCTTTGCATTCTTGGATTCGCGCATTGTTTATTTCCATCACAAAAGCCGCAGGTCGAGCAATGCGCTGGTTTTCTGGAGGGATTAAACGTGTTGTCCAGTAGCATGGATTTTGGGTGGGCTGGAGAAGTACAATGTTTATTGTGCGGTTTGCGGTTATGGAAGGGCTTGTGACAGACCGTTCCGGTTCGGTTAGGGATTAGCTTGGCGATGAGCAAAGTTGGGTATAGAAATGTAAGAATCTGGGACGGGTATGCGGACTGCTACATACCACAAAATTCACTCACCATTGAGAATGGTCTGATCTCATCGTTGGAGGCTGAGATGCCAAACTCGATCGATTGCGCAGGGCTGACCGTGATTCCTGGACTGATGGACGCGCATGTCCATATGACTCTTGATCCTTCTGTTCTCAGCGCAGAGGAGCAGGTAGCGATATCACCCGAGCGATTGCGGAAAGAAATGCCTAGTAGAGCCGAACGGATGGTTCGCGCCGGAATCACCACAGCCCGCGATCTGGGAGGAGGACAGTGGTTGGAACTGGAACTCAGGGACCGCATTAATCGTGGAGAGATTCCCGGCCCGCGTCTGTTGTGCGCTGGACAGCCGGTGACTTCAGTCAAAGGCCACTGCTGGTTCTGGGGAGGCGAGGCTGCAAATGCAGAGGATGCGATAGAAGTCATTCGGCGACAGTACTCTCGGAACGTGGACCTCATCAAGATTATGGCAACTGGAGGCAAGCTTACTTCGAATAGCAATCCAGGAACTGCTCAATTTACGGAAGAAGAACTCAGAGAAATGATTTCCGAAGCTAACAAGCTCGGGTATTCTACAGCTGCGCACTGTCATGGAACGTCTGGAATAACTAACGCTTCCCACGCAGGTATCACGACCATTGAACACTGCTCCTGGATGAACGAGAACAACGAACGAGGTGCTTTTTTTGACGAAGAAACGGCCCGCTATATGGGAAAAAACGAAGTATTCGTATCACCAACAATATATGACAAATGGTCGAAGTTCCGAAAGCATCCGGATGATTTCATTTCCATGATACAGAATCAGTTCACTCGTATGCGAGATCTTGGGGTGCGACTGATCGCGTCAACGGACGCAGGTATTCCGCGTGTGTACCACCACGACCTGCCAAAGGCTTTGATTGAGTTTGCTTATTTTGCCGTGATGACTCCAGTAGAAACGCTTCGTACCGCAACCACTGAATGTGCGGCAGCACTTGGAATTTCCCATAAAGTTGGCAGTATTTCCGTTGGGAAAGTCGCTGATCTCGTATTTTACGACGGAAACCCTTTGAACGATCTGAGCGTTCTTCAATCGCCAGTGCGAGTTCTCGCCAGAGGTGTGGAAGTGCAATTAAGCGGAAGGTAGCGGATGTTCAAAGCTGATATGAACGCTCATCAGATCGAGCTGTGCTATCCGCTCCAGAAAGTCCGCCGCCGCGTCCGTCCAACGCTTTCTTGTCGTACTCCAACTCTCGCAAACGTCAACGGGGGGGGGGGCATGACTGGTCTATCCCATACTCGGAGGGGACGTTCATGATCCCAGATAGCGACTTATTCAGACCTTCCCTAAAGTGTCTCCATGACACAGACTCCTAGATTAACTGCCTTTAAACTGCCGCTACCTGCTCCTTGTTATATTCGATGAGCTACTATTTACTGAATGTACGCAAGATGACCGTGTCGAAAACGAAGGAGTGGTGGCCAGGGGCAGACTCGAACTGCCTACACGTGGATTTTCAGTCCACTGCTCTACCAGGTGAGCTACCTGGCCGATCAATTACCCCAACGGGTGACCAATAAAGGACGATTCTGCGTATATACTTCTGACGGTCAAACGTTTTAGTGTGATAGTCTCAAGATAAGTTCCCCAATTCAATTAGGGGGCGATATTGTAAAGCTCTTAGCGTTCCCAGAACGTTCATGACTTGAATTTTTTCAAAAATACTCGTATCCAGGCCTAGTAAATTGGTTAGACGTGCTCCAACGGCGTGTATACCCCTTTCTCAGACTTGACCAAATATAGTTCCTGCAACGTTAGTTTGGTATTACACTCTATATCGGAAACTACAATGGGGCTTCGTCTCGCGTAGCCGAGTGTAATGTGTGGTCTAACTTTAGGCTCATCAGGAACAAGAGATTCGATAACCCCTCCAGAGTCAACTCGAAGTACAACAACTCGTGCACAATGCGCCTTAGGGAAACCAGTCACGCGATAACCTCGACAATCAACCGGGAATGCACTACGCCATGCTTCAACCTTTTGTAGGTAAATTGGTATTATCTCGGGCGAAATTTCGAAATTTGATACCATTAACAAATCGATACAGTAACGTGATACTTGTCTGGATTAACAGGCCGAATCCCCGCTAGTTCCGACAAGCATGATGCAACCTTGGGCCGGTCGTTAGCATCTACAAATGCCCCAATGAAACAACGCATCTTCTAATCTGGTTTTTTGATTAACTATGCGTCGTAACTGAGTCATGGTCAACTGTCTGCATTTAACCACCGCCGTGCAACATGATTACTAGGACGTTGAGTGCCCGTATTCCGATGTATCGGCCCAACGAGCACGACCACACTAGACGCTTTGGTAGAACCGTCAGGGTTTTCTCACAGACACCAATTAAACTTGAGATAGTACGTAGTGATCAATTAACAAAGAAATGAACAATAGTGCCAAATAAATCACCGAATATTTAAAAACCAATTTGGGAAGCCGCTCGTCCGTTTTTATCAATAGCAGAATTGATAAACAAAGAAATATAGCGTTAAGAACGATAGCAGTATTCAAATAAATCCAACTGCTCGTACCAAGAAAATAAGGCAGTAAGCTGAAAACCGAGAGGACGATCGTATAAATCAGAATCTGTTGTTTCGTGAACGCTACCCCATGAGTCACCGGTAACATAGGAACGTTAACAATTTCGTATTCCTTTTTGCGATCCAGTGCTAATGCCCAAAAGTGTGGTGGCGTCCAGAAGAAAATAATCAAAAGCAATGCAACAGGGGTCGGTTCGATGCCGTTGGTTATCGCGACCCAGCCCAGCAAAGGCGGCGCGGAACCGAACAAGCCTCCAATCACAATATTGTGTGATGTCGCTCGTTTTAGAAACAATGTGTAGATCAATCCGTAGCCTACCCACGACGCAAAATTCAGCCATACTGACAAAGAATTCACTAAGAAATAAAGCACAAGCATTCCTGTCAGACCCAGTGCCGCAGAAAACACCATACCTTGAAACGCCCCAAGTCGACCGCTTGCAATCGGTCGATTTTGTGTCCTCTGCATCCGAGCGTCTATTTTGGAGTCGGCTATGTGATTCATTACTGCCGCCGATGAGGCCACTAATCCAATGCCGAGTAAACCGAAGATCAATCTGCCCACATCCACCATGTTAGGAGACGATAAAAACATGCCGACCAATGCGGTTAGCAGCATGAGCAGAACTACCCGGGGCTTAGTGAGTGCCAAGTAATCGCGCCATCTAGCGCTAGTAGGCAAAATGTCGACCAATTACAGCCCCTCAGTTGTTATCTAACTATGAAACACGAAACGCAGAATGATCTATAGCCACCGGATAGCCTCAGTGAACAACATCATGCCACTAGAATCCGTTTTCTGTACCAAGGAACGTAAGTTACAAATGTCTTATCCACAACATGGGAAATGTGACTTCTGACGAGTTCTGTTCCTTCGCGCCCTACCCTCTTGATACTTAAGACGGTATCACCACTCCAAAATCATCCACCCACCCGGAATGGTACACGGCAAATTTTGAGAAGATTGATCTGCAGTCCATCTGCTCATCACGCAACGAACCGTACGCCTCCAATAGGAATTTGCATCCCAAGAAAATTCAAACCAGCCAGTCACGACGCTGTGGACTCGATACCGTCGGACGAATTTTGCCGTCCATAAAGAACCGTACAAGAAATATAGCCGTACCATTTAACACCTTAATTTAACACGTTTTCCTCAGTCCCAATCCGGAAATTTCACCCAAACTGCCCCTTTATTTGAACTTGCTGCGATGGATTCAATGAATTCCATCCCTCGAATCCCATCGGTGATCGTGGGAAAATCATGCGCGTCACTGGAACTAGACGATTTACCAGCCATTCGCTGACGTAACGCGTCCGCGAAATCACGATAGAGCAACGCAAAAGCTCCCAAAAAACCTTCCGGGTAACCCGCTGGCAGGCGTGTTGCTGCCGCAGCGTCACCGCTAACACCAGTACCACCCTTCCGACGTATCTCGTATGGTCTATCAGGCCAACGAACCACTAAGGAATCGGGTTCCATCTGCTCCCACTCAATACTTCCGAGTTCGCCATAAACACGTAGCCGCAATCCGTTTTCCACGCCTACGGCAATTTGACTTGCAGAGAATATACCCCTTGCACCATTGCTGAACCTCAGCAATACATTTCCGTCGTCCTCCAGCTTACGACCCGGTACAAACGTTGTTAAATCCGCACACAACGATTCAATCTGGAGACCGGCAACATACTCCATAAGGTTTTCACCGTGGATTCCCAGGTCACCCATGCATCCCGCCACACCAGACTGCGAAGGATCCGTTCGCCACTCTGCCTGCTTGTTGTTTTCTTTCTCCTGTGCGTCGAATAACCATCCCTGAATGTATTCGATAATCACGCGACGCACCAAACCAATCGCACCAGAGCGAACTAGATACCGCGCTTCCTTAATCATTGGATAACCGGTATAGCAGTACGTTAAGCCGAACAACAGGTTTTTTTCATCCACCAAACTTGCTAATGATTTTGCCTGCTCTAGATCAAACGCTACGGGGCTACCCGACATTACGTGAAAACCCGCATTCAAAGCAGCTTCAGCAACGGGATAGTGAACATGATTAGGTACCGCAATAGCAACGAAATCCATCTTTTGACTGTCACTCATCGAAGATTCCGCTGCAAACATCTCGACATAGCTGCCGTACGAGCGTTCCGCTGGCAATCCATAAATGGATTGGGCAGAGGACCGTGATCGTTTAGGATTACTAGAAAATGCACCACATACGAGCTTAATCTGTCCGTCTAGCTCCGCGGCCGTTCGATGTACAGCACCAATAAACGCACCCTCGCCGCCGCCTACTAGCCCCATTCTCAATTTTCTCATAACCAATTCCCCGATCTCAGCATAAACGCTATTGAGCTCCATCCATCAAGATACGATAAATCAATCGCAGTCAAGAGCTTCTCATGACAAAGTTGGATTTTGGAGGTGTCGGCACCATAGATATTACACAAATCAGCTGCTTTCCTCTGTTGAGTGTTGAGTCATGACCCAGCTGAGACTATTACAGCCACTGAATTCAACGATACGCAACACAAATCTTTTGCAGACGGATTGCTTACTCAACCTAGAATCAGCCCGGTCGTTGCACCTGCGAAAATCCATGGCATTAACGCCGTTTATGTATCCAAACAAAACGCCACATAAGACCATGGTCGGAATAAAAACCAACCATTCACTAAGAAATGCAAACCGTACAAGCGATCGTCGATCAAAGCGACAGGGCAAAACTTTCCACGCAGGGGGTTATTGGTATCGCCAACGTTCTACTACACTAATGACATAACTGGTGCCGATCAGTATTCCGCTCACGTCGGTATACGGCATCAAGTTACCTTGTTACATCGAATATCCATTCTCGAAGAATCTTGCGTGCATAGCCACATACACCCCGATACCATTCGAAATCACAAAAGGGTTCTATTCAGATCTAATCCATACCTACTAGGATACTGTTTCCACTCATGAGAGGCCGACGGCAACAGACGGCATAAGCAACGAATGATGACGGCTAACGATCAGAAGTCCCCACTACCTCTAAATGCTTTAGATATGAACGGTAGCGATCGCGAATCGAGCGGACATAGCGAACCGGTTCAGACCCTCTCACGTAACCATACGTAGCGTCACGATAGTACTGAGGATCAGAGAGTTTGAGCATTGCGTCTTCTACGTTATCAAACCAGACGTGATTGTCTGCACCTAGCTTCTTAGCTAACCGACGTGCATCGTGTACGTGGCCTGGACCTGCATTGTACGCGGCTAGTGCGAACCACATGCGTTCCGCGGGATTGACGCTGGGAAATCGTTTGTGAGTCCAAGATAGATATTCCACACCCGCGTTTATCCCAGTTACCGGATTAGTTAGATTTTCCGGATCAAAACCAAGTTCCTGAGCCGTCCTTGGCATCACTTGCATCAAGCCAAGAGCACCGACAAATGAACGGGCATCGGGATTGAATTGACTTTCTTGATACATCTGAGAAGTGACTAGCCGCCAGTCCAATCCATATGGTGCAACAATCCTCTTCAATTCATCGTCGTATGGTGACAGTTCCACACCGCGAATTCGATACTCGCGCTGCTGCGCCATACGCTTGTTATTCCTAAAATATTTGTTACGCAATACATTGTAGACATAGCCTCGATAGTTCTGGCTAATCCATTCGTTAAGTCGATCCAGTAACTCCGTGTGATCGGCAAATACCGCCCAAGCAAGTGGTTGCGCTTGTTCGAATTTATATCCAATCGTCAATCTTTCATCGAACCGTGCAATAGCTGACAGAATATGACTATCGGCAATCGTTACATCGTATACACCGCTCGCAACCGAATCAACAATACTCTCAGTAGTCTTGCCTTGGGCGGGAACGATGCGAACGCCCAGTGAAGGGTCCAACCCCTTAAGCATTTGGAAGTGACTCGTATTTGGGTTAACCACGATCTCCCGACCAGCTAAGTCTTCCAACGTACTAGCGGGATGACCGCCAGTTACCAATTGTTCATACACGTACATATACGGTTTCGAAAATGCTGTTTTTGATGTTTTCCGTCGTTCTAGAGCCGTCCACGAGCTAGAGACAACATCTCCTTTCCCCGTCGATAACCAATCAACGAATACATCCGAATTCGGTGCTACCACAACCTCAAGTTGCAGTTCGTGATCCTTCGCGAATTCCTTCATCAATTCGTACTCAAAACCTAAAATCTCGCCGCGCCAAAGGTAGTAAGTGGTGGGGCCAGTGATTGTAATCATTCTGATTCGGCCAGATTGCACGATTTCGTTCCAGTCACGAAGGTCCTGTTCTGTTTTGGACGAAAGTAATGTACTCGTCAGGAATTGATTGAGGGCGTTCCTTAGTGCTACGTTGTCTTTTGCAACAACCCAACCATAGTCACGACTCTCCGGTACCTCTGCGAGCTTTCGAAAACCATCATAAACCTCAAGAAGCGGCCTTGCGATCGTCTCATCCACGATCGTGGCATGAATTTCATTTTTGGATATCGCCTCAGCTACGAGTTCCGGTGTCGTACCCGCTGGCAATACGATCGAATCGACAGAGGAATAGTGTTTATTAAGAGAATCAACGTACGAAGTTTCAGCCGAGACGCCCATTTTCCCTTCGAGCGACGTGCCAATAATCCATTCTCTGTTAGTCGTTATGGGCGTCGTGAATGCAACGCGCTGTGCCCGACTCTCAGTGATCGATATATGGCCAACCGCAACGTCCGCAGCACCTTCAATGACGGCAGGAATGAGCCCGTGAAATCCAGATACCCTTACCCACTCTGGCCGATACCGGTACCTTGCGGCAAATTGTTCGGCGACTTCACGATATCGTTCTGGAGCAAGTCCTTGACGTGGTAACGTGTCGAAGCCATCCCATGCTACGTAAGCAAATCGAATAACTTCAAGATCTGCGGCTCCCGAAGTCCCACCCACACTAGGTTGCCCCAATATGTCGGCTCCCCTTTCAGTCTCAGAACATCCAACGGCTCCTAGTATCAAACAGCTAATTGTAATAGAATATACTAATCCAACCACCATGAAATCAGTGCTTCGTTTAGATTTGCGGCTCATGTTTCTGTAGGCTTCTAGGTGCGTACATTAAACGCAATAAGGACCATTAAAGAAGAGATAGGAAACCATGTTCTCACTTGCGCATTCGCGGCCGCTCTATACATTTGGATGTTGAGAATGGCTTGGTTCAAGACATCTAATTGAAGGCGGATAGGTAGTCGTACTCCATATACTGAAGACAATCCAGCCGCAAAGATAGAGATGAGTACACCACATTCCTCGACGATCATGACACACTAGCCACCTCGCAAACGTTCATGGGCGAAAACCCTCTTGAACAACTTCTATATACTGTCACCTCACCACCAGTAATTTCCAGCGAGTTGTGAACTGCTAGTTTAATAGGGCTTTCGGCTGTTTTCGTCCCATGGTTTTCACGGACTTTTGTCATTTTCCGGGCTGTATAAATTGGGACACGTCATCAAACTGGAGTGGAAAGATTTAGTTGAATCAAAGAAATGCTCACCCATCTTTTGAACACACTGCCAGTATCCAGACGTTTGCTCACTGAAAATTACTGCCTCACCACTACTAATAACAACCGAAGTCTCAATGGCCTATTATAGATAGATGCTAGTCTAGGACAAGTTAAACATGTGCACGTGCCATCGTTCGCTTCGTCTGCTCTCGCAAACAATCCGAAGTATGAAGTATTATGTTGACGTCGCGTAATAACTTCGACCCTCTCGCCCCGCGGTTGCGATACCACCGAAACTGCTGTTCGAAAATACTCGTTCAGTATTCCTGCTATATCAAGCGGGACGAGGACGTTATAGCCTTTCGGGTTGCATAGCAGCTGTCAAAACCCGGCGGGCGAGGGTCATCCAGAAAACCTTCAAGCACCCAGGGTACTGGTTTCTTGGTTGAGCTAGAGTGGTAGGCTGAGGACACGAATCCATCATCGATAGTGCCATGACTAACTTGCCTGTACCGTCTCTTGGAAGCAGTCGCGATACATAATCCACTACCTGGGGCCCAGCAAGATTCAAAGTGCACGTTACTCAGCAATTCCCCGTATAGCCCAAACTCCGCTATTAGTCTGGACTTTCCGGATTGGGTTTCGCGATTAATGAGGGCAGTATCAGTATCCGTCCCCCATCTCAATGCACAACGAAATGCCGCGTGGAGTACCTGAAAACTCCGATTTCCCGTACTAAAACACGGAAAGATCGACACCAAGCCTACATGAAAACTATACGGGGAATGGCTGCACGTTACTGCGCTCGCGTGAACGTACAGTCATGTATAGGCAGGATCTGTAGTTTTTGATTTAACATTCATCGTTGTGAAGTACCTTCTGATCTGCTTAATTTTGCGTGTCCTGTCATGGTTCAATTTGAAAACGATCAGGTACCTAGCTTCACGATTTGGCGACATAGCTTGGCTGCTTAATACCCGCGCCGCTCAAACAACTAGAAAAAATCTCAACCTTTGTTATCCAGACCTGCCCCAGTCTGAACGCATGCAACTCGCTCGCGAGAGCATGCGCCAGACGGCGTGCATTTTCTTCGAAATTGCAATACTGTGGTATTGGCCACGTACCAGAATTCAGCAACTAAGTCTGGAAATTGAATATGACATCGATATTGATATTGATTCCTTGCTTTCAAAAGGAAGCATTCTAGCTATCGTGCCACACTTCGGAAACTGGGAATTCGGTACCGCAGCGATTGCTGAGCGGTATCAATCTTCCGCCTTATACGATAGTCGTCGCCTAGGAAAGTTTGAACGGAGAATACTAAAGTCAAGAACGAGATTCGGTATCTCTATCTACTCAACTTCGATAGGGGGGCTTCGCAAGTTCATGCGTGCGGCACAACATGGCGATTTGATGGCAATTCTGCCGGACCAAGTGCCTACTCGTGGCGGTAGTGTAGTTGCAAAATTCATGGGGCAAAATGTTCTGACGACGACACTCGTCCATAAGATTAGCCGCAACCTCAACCTTCCCGTTGTCATCCTTTCATGTGAGCGTGTAGACGGCGGTTTCCTATTTCGCTTCGACTCCGTTTCAAACGAAATCCGGAACGCTGATGCAATTTTGTCTGCAACTGCCATGAACGCGGCTATTGAACGCGTGGTGTCCCGTAACCCTGCACAGTACCAATGGAGTTACAAAAGGTTTCGCCGAGTCGGCCATAAGGACGTCTATGCGGAGAAACGATGAACTCGCATCGGACCGCTTGGCGTTTGTAAACTATCGTGGAGGCATGGAACACAAACTACTTTGCTCACGTGGATAATTGGTATGCAGATAATAGTGGCAGTGTGTTGATCAGCATCGTTGCCAAGTGAAGTCAAAATCCTCCCTTACCACTGACAATCGCTTCGTAAAAATCTAGTTCTAGTCGTTCATATTGCGTTGAACCGGGCTTCATGACGTAGATGGGATCTGGTATAACGTTGATATCGTAACCTTCTTTTTGCACATTTCCTTTAACGAGTTTAAAGGTTCCGGTTACATCCAATTCCGTTTGAATCCTCACAAATATTGGACGAGCAAACGGGGGTAGAGTAGTTCCAACGAATTCGGAGAACTTGGCCATGTCTAGACCGTCAATACCCTCGTTCAAAACAATCGCGGCCATTCCTGCTCGACCTTCAGTACTCGGAATTTCGACGCCGAAAACGTTAGTTATCTTGATACCCTCGAAGCCGTTGATGGACTCAGCGACCTCATGCGTTGATACGTTCTCAGATCGCCACCGGAATGTATCCCCCATGCGGTCTACGAATTGGTAGTGCGGATATCCGAGCGCAAACCCAACATCCACCGTGCGTAGCAAATCGCCAGTATTAAACCATGCATCGCCATCTTGGAAGACGTTCCGAAGGATTTTCTTTTCAGTGGCTTGGGCATCGGTATATCCTTCAAATAGCGCATCTGGATTGATATGCCCGATGCACAATCCAGGTTCCCCAGACTCAACTTCGATGCAATGATCTTCTGAGTTTCGAATAATCGCATTATTTAACACGTCGTAACGAATTAACGCGACCTTGGACGCAGTCACACCGATCGTTTGATTCTTATTCAGGATATTTGCAAAAGCTACGTTACCTTCGCTTGCACCGTAGAACTCAGTAACTCGATCAACGCCGAATCTCCTTTTAAATTGATCCCAAATGTCGGGCCGCAAGCCGTTGCCCATGGCAGTCGTCAAAGTCGTGTGAGCATCATCAGGTTTCTCTTCAGAATTCATCAAGTAGCGCAGCAGCTCACCGACGTAAATTAGACAGGTAGCGGCATGTTCGCGAACTTCAGGAAGAAACCGACTCGTGGAAAATTGGCGTCGGATAAACATTGACGCACCCGAGGAAAAGGCCGCTCCGCATCCGATCATCAGGCCAGTACCGTGGTAAAGCGGTAGACAAATATAGACGCAATCCCGTTTGCTACATCGTAATCCCGCCACATGCGAAAGCGTTGCAATTTGCAAATATCTCCGATTAGACACTAGTGCCGCCTTAGGCAGTCCGGTCGTCCCGGACGTAAAGATGTACATTGCCGTATCACCCAGGGTCACTTCTGACGTCACGTTAAGGTTGTCGTCTAGTTCATCCGCCGACTCGGCGAATAAATCGCTGGACCAGTTTGGTATCTCATCTTGCTCTCTGTCCTTGATCGCGAAAAAACCCGAAATTTCGTGAAGGTCCGTACCGCTTCGAACACCGTTCATAGCTTCCGTGAGCTCCGTGCCGAATATACACAGTTTCGACGACATAACGGATATGCAATGTAGCAGGTGATTTCCCCGTAGATTGGTGTTGATCGGTGCAGCAACGGCACCAAGCTTGTTCAGCGCAATAACAATGGCGAGAAACATGGTACGGTTTTCCATGAAAATGCTGACCACATCTCCTCGGTGAATACCTGCCTTTTGCAACGTGTGCGCATACCGATTTGCAAGTCTATTCAGTTCCGACCAAGAGACACGTTTACCTTCACAAATCACTGCCGTATCGTCTGTGAAACGTATCGCGTTTTGCTCCACTCGACATGCAAAACAATCTTTCGTGTTGAGCGGTTGCGATTTCATCCCACGTTTCAACTTTAATAGCGTGGGAACGTCTGACACTACGGAGAAAAAGTCACTAATACTCATCGGGTAATTCCTGTTGTTGTCTGTTGAATAAAATATACGCTCAAGTACCAGCTCTCAAATCCTTGTTGATTGAACATATTTGTAGATCTGTCGTACCAATCTGTGACGGCACTACTGTGAAATGCATTTTGCGTTCTGTCGAAATGAAAGGTTTTGTATGGAGCCTGCACAACCTGCTTGGTACTGCTAAACCGGCATTCGGTTGGATTGGGGGGTGTCATGAGCAACTTTTATAATGTGTGGGAACGGTGCCCTAAATGAGAATCTTTACCTAGTAGTTTAACTGGTTTTAATTTTCGGGTATAGATGCTTCAGTTTGGTGCGCGCGTCGTCGACGCTGAGCTGCCAGTCGACCCCGGTCTGTTCGCGATTGCGCTCCTTGGCCCAGGCCCGCCGTTTCCGACGTGACCAAAGCCCTACTCTCGATCCGGCGATCCAGGCACTGGCGGTGCAACGCACTGAACTCCAGTTCCGCAACGTTCAGCCAGCTCCCGTGTTTCGGCGTGTGCACCAAGTGGATGCGGTCGTTCAGCCGACTGGCTTCGGCCGCCGGGAACGCGGCGTAGAACGAGTCACCGCTGTGGGTGTTCAAGTTGTCGCACACCAGCGTGATGCTTTCCGCATCCCGGTAACGCGGCAGATTCGCCAGTGCGCGCACTTGCTTCGCCCAATCCAACGTCGTGCGCCGTTTGGTGACAGCCACTGTCCGCCAGCCGGACAGCGGCTCGCCGAACATCCACACCGTGCATGCTCCCCGGCGGAGGTAGTGGGCGTCGTACTTCTCCGGCGACCCGGGGCGTACTGGCAACTTCTCGCGGACTTCCGACACTAGCTGCTTGCTCATCTCGTCCATGCACACCACCGGATGCCGCGGGTCGTACGGCCGCCGGTATACCTTAAGCACCCGCTCCATGCCGGCCACGAAATGATGGCTTTGCTGCTTTGGAATGCACCACATGTCCCGCCGCCATGGTTTTAATTCGTTTTTTTAACGCCTGCCGCACGGTCTCCCCGCAAATCGATTCGACCACTTCAAGCCGCACCAGCTCTTCCGCCAGCATCTTCACGGTCCACCAAACGCGCGGCCTTCCGGTGGAACCGAACAGGCCACCTGAACCAGACGCGCTTCCTTCTCCCCATCCAACTTCTTCGGCACCGGAGGCAACGGCCGAGGCCTGCGCTCCAGAGCCTTCATCGGACCCTGCTCCACTGCCCGCCGACGCACGTGCTGGCAGGTCCGCTCCGTCACCCCCAGCGCATCCACCACCTGCATGTCCGTCAGTGCCGGGCCAGCACCCCCCTGATCCACGGCCAGCAGAATCCGTGCACGCTGCAGCTTCGTCGCCGACACCGCACGACGCGTGCTCGACTTCAGCACCGCTTCCAACTCATCCCGCTCATCCTGAGCTAACTCCACCATGTATTGCTTCGGCATCGAATCCTCCTGATCCCAGAACCCCTTCCACTCCACTATTATAAACACGTATTGTTAGAACGGGTAGCCTACTAGCTAGGTTGGTGAATAAGTGAAATAACCAGTATGTGTATCAGTGAAATTAGAGGGGTACAGTGTTAGTTATCCATCAGCGAGCATTGAAATTATTGTTATGCACGCGCGCTGGTATCAATCTTGTATTTGGTTAGTCACGGCATACGCAGTGCTACCTTAATACTATGGAAACGCCCGCAAGGCGGCGGATATAGTGTATTACTGAGTGGGCATGTCATCAACTTGAAGCTTCGCAAACTCCTGCTCTTTACGTGCCATCCAATCTTCGATCAGATGCTTGGTCCAAGGAATATCAAAAGCAACTAGTGCAAAACCTAGCGGGAACATCCAAAAACCTAGAATGGGAAGAAATCCTAGGACCCCGCCAATCATAAACAGTATGCCTAATACCGAACGTATACCAGTGGGCAGCTGACTGCTCCATTGCAGTAAACGAACGATGGTTACAACAGTCTGGTGTTTCAGCCTTTTAAAATTCACTTTTAAACTACCAATGGTGAATGGTTAGACGCATCGTATTGACTTGGGTGTACACTTGACGATCTATGACCTATATTGGGATTGATCAAGTTAAATGCGTAGTCAGCGTTACTTACATGCCTATCGAAGTTGCGTTTAAATAGTATTGATAATAATCATCTTTCAGTACTCGACATCACGTACCTTCCTTAACTACGACCATCCGAGGGCCTCATGATGATGGTCAATCATACTCGCACAACTGCTCACGTGGGCCATACAACGATTAGTTTACGTAAAGTCACAAAGTAAAGGGGAATTGACTATGGCACGAAACAAGTTCTGCGGAGACGGTGCAAACCCGTCAGCTGAATTCACGAATCGTCGTGAATCCTTTATATCTCCCAATGAGAAGGCTACCCTAATACTGCGAGAGTAAAGCCAATCACTCTAGGAAAAACGTAACGAGGCGGGACGCCTATTTCAAAGATTTTAGCCCGTAGTTGAGTGCTACAACAAAATCGACACTGTGTGCGAAACGTTCGTCGCGCATGCGTACATACCCCAGCTAACTTCAACATGCACGGGCCTAAGGCCCAAACCATGTGTATCCAACATGGACTATCCCTAGGCCAATTTGAACTATATAGAGACTTCCCACGAACTGCCGATCAGTTGGCGTCAGTACGACCCGTAACTAAGGTGATTTGTGACCATTCCAGCTTTCTGTGTAGCCCTCGATCTCCGCTGCAGAGCAATTAACCGAAAAAGGTACTTGGGAATCTATCATCACCGCGTACTCATTGGTTGCTTTCTTTGGTTGATGAAGCATGTGTTTAAGAGCACCAGGTTGTGGACCATGTGTAATACCAGCAGGATGAAGCGTGATCGTACCGGCACCGATATTATCTCGACTGAAGAAGTTACCTTCGTGGTAGAAAAGCACTTCGTCGTAGTCGTCATTGTTATGAAAAAAAGGAACCTTGATCGCATCCGGATCGGTTTCGAAGGGACGCGGGACAAAAGTACTTACCAAGAATTTTTCTGCTACGAATGTTGCATGTACCGAAGGAGGCAAATGGTATCGGTGGCTGACGATCGGACGAAGGTCGGAGACGTTGATACGTACAGGAGCCAGTGTGCCCGTCCAACCAAGAGCATCTAACGGATTGTACGGATAAGTAATTGTGGAGACCGCGTTGTGACGCTTCACTACGACACGCCAAGGGTCGCTATCCATTTGCGACTGAAACGCATCATCAACATCAGGTACGTCAAGCATAGCGGGGTCGAAAAACGCATGGGAACCAAGCAAACCTCGTTCAGGAAGTCGAAAGCGGTCCTGAGTGGCTTCGATCATTAAAGCTTCAAAGGTACCGTCTACTTTCAGATACCACATGGTGCCGCGTGGGATTAACAGATAATCGCCGCGGTTAAGTGAGAGGTGCCCGTAGTCGCAGAACCACTCAGCACTCCCTTGATGGACGAACAGAAGCCAATCGCCGTCGGCGTTTCGAACGAGGTGGTCCATCGATGAATCTGTACGCCAATATCGAAGTTCAACAAACGGATTACTCAGTAACGCTACCGCGCCTATCGGGTTAGTCGTCTGCTCGACATGTGCTGTATTGAACGCGCGAGGCCGCAAAGGGCCTTCAAAGCTGATCCAGTCCGTCGGGGGTCGCGCGTGATACATATGCGAGGATGGACCGTTAAAACCGTCTCGGCCCAGTTCACGTTCATAAGTCCCTTCTGGTAGGTTAGCGTGGGCTTGTCTCGAGGTAACTCCGCGAGACCAAGTTGGGTTAATGGTGTTCACTAATCACTCCTCGTTCAATTTGATCGCGCTCAATCGAATCAAATAATGCTTGAAAATTCCCCTCTCCAAAGCCCGTGTTACCTTTTCGCTCAATAATTTCAAAGAACATCGGACCAACGAAGTCCCGTGTAAATATCTGTAGAAGATAACCCTCATTTGATGAACCATCTAGCAGAATTTGTTGTTCCTTCAGTGCAGACGGTTCCATGTCGAAGCCTTTTACGCGCTCAGGCAGGGCATCGTAGTAAGTGGCGGGAGTTTCTTGGAAATCAATGCCGTATCTCCGAAGTGAACTAACCGTGGAGACGATATTGTGTGTACTCAACGCAATATGTTGAATGCCCTCACCGCGATACTTAGACAGGAATTCTTCGATTTGTGATTCGTCATCCGTGGATTCGTTGATTGGCATGCTTATCTTGTCACACGGGCTGGTCATGACGCGACTGACCAAACCCGTCTTTACTCCGTGAATTTCAAACCCGCGAGTTTCGCGGAAGTTAAATATCTGCTCATAGAATTGAGTGTATTTCTGCACGTTTCCGCGATGGAGGTTTTGCGTGACGTGGTCTATCGCACTAAGGTCCCCTGTAGCGTTGCTAATTTTTTTCGCGTCCAAGTCGAAATCAACATCGTAAATAGACGCCTTGTCGTAGCGGTCCACAAAATAGATCAGTGAGTTACCAACCCCTTTGATGGCTGGTATATTTAGCTCCATCGGCCCTACCTGCTGGTGAACAACAGTCGCACCTCGCGCTTCCGCTTGTTGGATTGCATGTGCTGCGTCGCGGACTCGAAAAGCAAGCGCGTTTGCGGACGGACCATGCTGATTTGCATATTCCGACGCTTGGCAATGATCTTCCGCGTTTACAATGAAATTGATGTCGTTTTGCTTATAGAGCCTTACATTCTTATGTTTGTGATGTCCTACACAAATGAATCCAAGATTTTCAAGGCTCTTTTCCAAAGAAGCCGGTTCCGCACTAGTGAATTCGATAAACTCGAAGCCATCCGTACCCAAGGGATTGTCGTAACCCGTCATTGCACACTCACGTAGTAATTAGTTACATGAGAATATAGTTACATATGAAACAAAAAACAAGTTCGCTTAAGCTCCAAGAGTTTCTGCCGTACAGGCTTTCAGTCTTATCTAACCGAGTTAGTTCGTTAATTGCTACAGCATACAGCGAACGATTTAACATACGAATCCCGGAATGGCGCGTTATCGCCGTACTTGGTGAAGAGCCTGGCTTAACTTCAAAGGAGGTTGCTAATCAAACGGCAATGGATAAAGTGTCGGTATCGCGAGTCGTCCAATCGCTTGTGGGAAAAAAACACGTAAAGCGATTTGCGTCGCAAAAGGACGGCAGAGTTGCCCATCTTCGCTTATCGCAATCCGGTGTCGACATCTATCAGAAAGTCGCTCCGCTGGCACTTAGGTATGAAGAGGAACTGGCCGGAATGCTGTCGGTTGACGAGATGGACGAGTTAAACAGAATCTTTAACAAACTCTCGAAAAAGATTGACGAACTCGAAATGAAAAACGGTTCCATCTTAAATAGTAACGATGGTTAAGCTCAACCACGTCGAATTATTAGGCCATGAATGGCACTTAAGCGGACACCTCATTTACTCGAAGCAAGCGGGGGTGGACAATCCTTATATGATTAAAAATCATGCACTTATATCGGGCATGATTCGCCAAAACAGCAATAAATCGAGGTTCCCAGATGACGTCTAGTAGGCTATCACTTTTGTATTGATGGGTAAAGTGATTTCAGTTTGATCCGTGCGTCGGCGGTCGTGAATCGCCAGTCCACTCGCACGGCGTCGCGGTTCCTTCGCTCCTGCCAAGCATCGACTTCACGGCGTAGGGTTTCGCGGTCGGGCAGACGACGGTTCAGGCATTGGCCGACCATCGCACCGATCTCAATCTCGGCCATGTTCAGCCAGCTGCCGTGCTTGGGCGTATAGTGGATCTCCAGCCGCTCGGCGATGCGCCGCGCCGCGCCTCGGCCGGCTCGAACGCCTCGTAGAACGAAGCCGGAGCATGCGTGTTTAAGTTGTCCATGACCAGCACGACACGCTTATCCGGGTAGTCCTCGTCCACCAACCGTTGGATCTGCCGTGCCCAGTCGACTTTCGTGCGTCGCTTCGTCACGTCCACGCGTCGCCAACCTCCCAGTGGTGCGAACAGCATAAACAGGTTGCTCACGCCGTTGCGTTCGTACTCATAGTCGTACGTCGCGGGCGTTCCGGGTTCGGCTGGCCGCGGAACCCGCACTTCCTTCACCTGCTGCCGATGGGTCTCGTCCATGCACACCAGCACCTCATCGTCCTGATATTCCCGATGATACACCTCCAGGATGTCCTCCATGGCGCACGCAAACTGCGCATCCGACTTCGGGGGAATGCACCAGCATTGCTTCAACCACGGTTTAAGGTCGTTTTTTTTAGCGTACGACGAACCGTCTCCCGACTCACGCCATCCACGATCTCGCACTCCACCAAGCGGTCCGCGAGCAAGCGCAACGACCACCGCGCGTAGCCCTCCGGGGGATCGCCGCAGGCGATCGCCACCAGCCGAGCTTCCGCCTCCCCATCAGCAATTCCCCGTATAGTTTCATTTTGGGCTTGATGTCGGTCTTTTCATGTTTCGGTACGGGAAACCGACGTTTTCAGACGGTTTGCATGGCATGTCGTCGTGCGTTGGAACGGGTTCCGGGCATCGATATGCAGGTCTCTTGACCGTCAGGGCGGCATGGGGTCTCGGGACGACGTCCCGATCCCTTCTTCATCGAGCAGCTGGAGAGGCGGTCGGCCGTCAGGACGTATCGTAGGCGAGGTACGCGGTGTAGATCCCGAGGGCGTGGCCGTACAGTTCCTGCCAGTTGCGGAAGGCTACCGCACAGAAACTGCTGCGCAGACGTTCCCACGTCGCGGTTCGGGTATAGCACTTGGCGAAGATTTGCTTCATGACGGGGCAGGCCATTTCCAGCAGCTGGTCGATCAGGAACGCCAGCAGCATCAGCGCAGCGAAAGTATCCGACAGGTGCTGGGTTCCGTGTCCGAAGTTGTGTTCCAGGTACTGGACGTTCTTCAGCGTGTTGAAGGTCTCGTTCTCGATCTTCCAGCGACTGCGAGCCGCGCGGGCCAGTTCGCTGGCGTTATGCGGATTGAGCGGCAGATCGGTGACCCAGGTGAACGCCCGCCGCGCATCCTCGCCGGAGCCACGCCGCTCCGAACTCTGCAGCACCTGGACCCTCAGGTCGGGGTTCGCAGCATTCAGTTCCACCTCCGGCACCACGCGCAGCTGGCGATCCCGCTCCTGCCCTTCGGGCGAGGGATCTGCAAACCAGGGCGCATCGGAACGATCCAGCTGAGCCTGCAGATGCGGATGGTCGCCCGCCCGAGCCACCAGCAGAAAGCGCAGTCCATGCTCCTGCAGCAGCCGGATCTGGGGACCCTGCGAGAACAGCCCATCGGCAATCACGATCAGCTTCATGCGCCGATAAAGCGAAGCCAGGACCGGAACTAGCCGGGCCCAGGCACCCCGCTCGCAGTCGTTCTTCGTCGAGCCATCCCCGTTGCAAACCGCTTCTATCGCCATCGGCAGCACCTGCCGCTGATCCGGATGCACCATCACCGCACACAACTGCTGATGGGAGTACGTGGTCGAACCGTTGCGATGCCGGGCCCGCAGACAGCACGGACCGTGAACCCGCTGGGAGGAAAAGGTGCCGGTACCATCCACGGCTATCAGATAATGACCGCGCCACGCCGACATCCGCTGCAGTGCCTTGCCGCACTGGGCGCGTTGCAGTACCTGCTGAAACGCCCGCCGATACCGCACCGGCGAGATCGGATCCAGGCGACGGCGCAGAGTCGTGTCGCAGGGAACCTGCGCCAGACCGTACAGACGACGCAGATTCATTTCCACCACCGAGTGCCGGTGCCTCGTTACATCAAACTGCAGCAGCGAGGCGTGCTTCTCCAGAAACACCGCCAGACCCGACATCAGACAGTCACCGGTGGAAAACTTCCGCCCGCATACCTCCTCAACGACCGCCTCAAATACTTCACGAACCACCCGCAGCAAACCGGGTTTGCTCACATCCTTGCGCAACTTCAACGCACCCATCCTTGGATACCTCGTTTGTCTGGTAACTCTATATTAACCTATCATCCATCCTCAAACGATAAGCCTACGCTCTTATTATTGCGAAAGCCAATGCGCAAAGTCCATACCTATAGCGGGGTTGGGGCTATACGGGCAATTGCTGCATCATACCCTACTAACCTATCAATTCAATGGAGATGGGCTACTAGCCCGGATTTCTCATAACCAAGTCGAAAATGATGTTTTTCACGGGATGCGTGGGGTACGGGGCATGGAATGTCGCGTCGCGAGTTTGAAAAGGCTTCGGAGGGCGGGGATGCGTGTGTTTTCCCCGCCTTTTTGCGGGCGGGACGGCGAATCGCTGAGCATCCGGGCGCGGGGAGGTCGGCGCGCTCCGCCGCCAGCGTCATGCACCCGGTTGCACCGGGCTTTTACGTTGGTGCCAAGCTGGCCCAGATCAAGCGGAAATCTTTCCAGTACGGGAAGGTGGACCCGAACGCCAGATGGATCCGCCGCGTGGACACCGTCACGCGCACCGGGATCCGGAACAGGCACTTGCGCAGCGTCGATGGACGGCTCCGGCGCAGCATGGAGGATACCGGAAGGTTCTCGAGCCGGTGCTTCATCATGCAATGAAGGGCATGGGCCAGTGCGCTCATCCGGAGCCGGAGTGCGTTGACGTTCCAGAGGCTGCTGGAGCATCGGTCCAGGAACAAATCGTTCTTCTGTTCCTTGATCCAGTTTTCGGCCTCACCCCGGTCGCAGTACATCTCTTCGTAGACCGTTGGCGCGTCGGGATGCTGGAGCGAGGTGACGACGAAGCGACTGTTGTACCGGGCTTCGCCGACCGTCGCACATGGGCCTTCCGCGCCGGCCTCCGGTCCGCCGTCGGCCTTGCCGGCCGGTTCCCCGTCCGCGTTGCCGGCCGGTCCGCCGTCGGCCTTGCCGGCCGGTTCCCCGTCCGCGTTGCCGGCCGGTTCCCCGTCGGCCTTGCCGGCCGGTTCCCCGTCGGCCTTGCCGGCCGGTTCCCCGTCGGCCTTGCCGGCCGGTTCCCCGTCGGCCTTGCCGGCCGGTTCCCCGTCGGCCTTGCCGGCCGGTCCGCCGTCGGCCTTGCCGGCCGGTCCGCCGTCGGCCTTGCCGGCCGGTTCCCCGTCCGCGTTGCCGACCGGTTGTCCCGGCAGCCATTCGGCCTTGGCGATCACGCGGCGTTCGCGGCTCTAGCTGTCGCGCGTGCGATAGTCGAAGCTCTGGTAGCCGCGGACCGCTTGCTGCGCATAGTCCGGATCCCGCTTCAACCGGTCCCGCAGATCGTCCATCAACGGTTGGACCCGGTCTTTCAGCCGATCATTGCGCGGCAGTCCCAGCACGTAATCCACGCCCCGCGCCTCGCACCACGTCATCAACTCGTCGCGGCAGTAGGCCCCGTCGGCGCGGATCAGGATCGGCACCTGCGGAAAAGTTGTGTCAAGAATTTTCTGCAATTTCTGGTGGGAGCGGAGACCCGCCCATATGGGCGGGTCTCCGCTCGGCGCGAAATTTTCGGGCGTTTCATGCCGCCTCCTGCCATGTCTCGGATTCCGGTTCGGATGCGCGAACCACGCCGATCCGGCCATATAGATAACGCTGCCCCGTCAGCCACCGCTCATGGGTCTCCGCCGCAAGTCCCAAGATCAGACGCAGACAGGACTCCGCGTTCGGGAAGATCCGGACGACACGCGTGCGCCGACGGAGCTCCTCGTTGTACCGCTCCAGCATGTTCGTGGACTTCATCCGCAGGCGATGTTCCCTAGGCAGCCGATACACCGTCAGCGTCTCCTCGACATGATCCTCGACCCATTCCACTAGCCTGCCAAACCCTTTCTCATCGCCCCAACGGGCTACCCAGGCACCCAGTGCCTCACGAGCCTCCCCGACATGCTCACAGCCCCACAACCGTTTCAAACCCTCCAGACACGCGGGATCAGCACTCCGGGACAGCTTGTCCCTGGCATTGCGCAGAAAATGGACGCAGCACCGTTGCCACAGCGCGGTCGGCAGCACTTTCGAGATCGCATGCTTCAATCCCTCATGACTGTCCGAGACCACATACTCGACTCCCCGCAGGCCACGTTCCTTCAGATGCGAGAGGAATTCCGTCCACGACACCTCGCTTTCCCGGTTCGCCACCTCCGCCGCCAGCACCTGACGCCGACCCTCGCCGTCAATCCCGAGGGCAATCTGCACCGCCCGGGAACGCACCGAGCCCTCCTCTCTCACCTTCTCATACCGGGCATCCAGCAGCACATACGGATACGCCTCCTCCAGCCGACGTTCCGCAAACGCCTTCAGCGACGCGTCCAGCTTCGACACCATGGCCGAGATCGTCGCCGGCGAAAACTCGTGACCGCACAGATCCTCCGCCAGTCGGCCCACCCGACGCGTCGAGACCCCCTGCACATACATCTCCGACAGCACGGCCACCAGGGCCTTCTCCGAACGCTGATAGCGCTCGAACACCCGCGTGCTGAACTGGCCGCTGCGTTCCTGCGGAACCCTCAGCTCGATCTCGCCCACCTTCATCGTCAGATCGCGCCGGTAGTATCCGGAACGGTAGCCCTGACGCGTCTTCGTCCGCTCGCTCTTGCCCGCTCCCAGAAACTCCGTCATCTCACTCTCCAGCACCTCGTTGAGCGTCTCTTGCACCAGCCGCCTCACAAAGTCCTCATCGTCCGCCAGATGATGGCATGCCGACTTCTTCGTGTCATTGTGCGTATAATCTTCCCGAATCATTTTTTGCTCCTTTGTCATAAATTGTGTAATGAATGATTCGCGCCTGGACGCGGTTCCGCGTCCAAGCATCTCCACATTCCCGATGAAACATCAGATTCTAACCATGCGTCTGTCGTTACAGCCCGTTTTTCGTTTTTGCAGACAAATTTATACACAACCCGGGCGGGATCGGGATCGGGCGAAGCGGCTGAAGGGGGTGGTGAACAACTCCCGGTTCCTGATCTTCCCTTGGGTTCGGGTTCCGTATCTGGCCTCGAAGGCCCTGCAACTGGCGGCGCATCTGGGGGTGGCGTTGCCGGCGGCGCGTCGATGGCGGTTCGGCGGCTGCCCGGGGACTGGAAGGAGCGGCACGGCCTGGAGCCGGTACTGGCAGAGACCTTTGTGGATCCGGCGAAGTACCGGGGGACCTGCTACCGTGCGGCCAACTGGCAGTGCATTGGTCGGACGAAGGGACGCAAGGCGAATGCATCGGAGGCAGGCAGGACGCCGAAGGACGTTTACCTGTATCCGCTGACGAAAGACTGGAAGCAGGTGCTGCTGACCGGTTCCCGTCGATCCGGACGCCGTTCCCGCAGGTCGCCGGCAACAGTCTTGGCTCCGGAGGATACGTTTGTCCGGCTCTGGAGCGGCATCGTCGAGACGCTCGTGGGTGTCGCCAACCGGCACGACCGGCTCTGGCTCTGGCAGCGGCGGCGGCGCGTGCTGAACACGCTGGTGGTCGTGCTGTTCGTTTTCCGGCTGGTGTTCTCGAAGGGGCGTCCGGGATATGCGACCACGCTGGCCGAACTGTGGGGGCAGTGCCGGACGATGGGGATCGAACTGCCACAGCCGGCTCCGGTGTCGCCGTCCTCCATCTGCAGTGCCCGGGCCAGGCTGGACGAGCAGCTGTTCAAGACCTTGCACCAGGAAATCCTCAAGGTGCTCTTCGACGCCGAGGCACGACCCCGGCACGCACGGAAAGTCCGACCCGACACGGATCGGCGGTGGCAGGGGCATCGGGTGTTTGCGGTCGATGGAACCTACCTGAACCTGCCGCGCGGACTGGTGCATGAAGGCTGGCGGACGCCGGTAGACGGTGCCCATTATCCGCAGGGTCTGGTGAGTTGCCTGTATCGGCTGCAGGCCCGACTACCGGTCGACTTCGACCTGCATGCGCATGGAAACGAGCGCGCGGCGGCACTGGCCCACCTGAACGTGTTGTCGGCGAACGATGTGGTGGTCTATGACCGGGGCTACTATTCCTATGAGATGCTGCACGCGCATGCGATCCAGGGACTGCACGCGGTGTTCCGGATGAAACGGAAAACCGGTATCGATGTCGACCGCTTCATCCACGGCGGCCGCCGGGATACGGTCATCGAGGTCGTTCCCCGCCAACGCACGCTGACCCGACTACGCCGCAGGAACCCCGGAGCCGCATTCGGCCCACACCGCTTGCGGCTGGTGAAATATGCCGTGGGCGATACCGTCTTCATCCTGGGCACGACCCTGCTGGACCGGGACCAGTATTCCATCGAGCAGCTGTCGGATCTGTATCACGCGAGATGGGGCATCGAGGAACTGTACAAGGTATCCAAACGGCTGATGGAGGTTGAGGACTTTCATGGGCAAAGCGAGCGGGGCGTGAAACAGGAACTGTATGCATGCTTCACCCTGATTACCATGACCCGGCTGTTCGCCAACCATGGCGAGGATCATGTGAACGGGGGGCTGCCGAACGACGGCAAGCCGCTGATGCAGACGAATGTCAAGCACGGACTTGCGGCGGTGGCGGCCAACATCGAGAGCCTGCTACTTCAGCATGCATCCGCCCTCCGGGAAACCGTGACTCGTATTGTCGGCGAGATCGTCCGGTGTCGGCAGCGGCTTCGTCCGGGTAGGTCCTATGAACGCCGATCCCGAAAACCGGTCGGAAAGTGGCAGCGAGGAAGAGGAGCACCGGCACCGGCAACTCGCTAACGGAATAAAAAATCAGCGGATAACCAAGGCCCAAGACCGAATCCTTAACCGAATGGAAAAATTCACTAAACGAATGCCATTGGTTCGCCGACAGCTCCATCCGGTTCAGCGTGCTTTTGCCGGCCAGCGGCTCGCAGTCCGAACGCGCACACTCCACACGCCCCATGGCCGTGGACAGAGCCCGGTCCCGCCGCAGCTCGTCGTGATCGTTCAGATCTTCGTAGCCCAGCGCGAGACCCAAAATCCGCTGCCCCAGCAACGCCACCAGCGGATGCGCCACCTTGGACGGGTCCTTGCAATTGGACACACATGACGATGTGAATTCATTCCTTCTGTTTCATGAGGAGGTAGATCCGCACGGCGGGTTTGAGCAGGACGTATCCCTGCCAGAGTTTGATGTTTCCGGGCAGGGGGTATCTTTTGGAAGGCTGGAACCCAGCGAGTCTTCCAATATTGATCACGGTTTGGCGAATGGTTTGGCGTTCGGGATCCGGAGTTTGATGTTTCCGGGCGTGGGATCCGAGGTCTTCGAGGAGCAGGTTCAGGGTCTCGATTTCTTCCCGGGTCAGCACCCGGATTGCGGGGCGGTCCGGTTCTGCCCGCGCGAGTCGATCGAGGTCGAACACCCGCCAGGCGGTGATGGCGTCGAAGGCCAGGCATTTGCGCAGGTCGTCCGCGTGATCGAGGCGGCGCTCTTCGATGCGGGCACCGCTCTTGAGCACCTTGAAATATTCTTCGATGACCCAGCGTCGGCGATACCGTTCCAGTGCCTGGACGGCCTCTTGGGCATCTTGGAACGGGCGGGTGGACAGCAGCGCCCAGTGCAGGGGAGACGACGTGTCGGCAGGGGGATGGATTTCCGTGGCTGAGACGGCGTGCACGGTCTGTGGCGGGCGTTCCTTGCACCGGCGCGGGGGCAAGAGGTCGGCCCGGAGGCTTCGCACCTCCAGTCGGGCGGTGCGGGCGGCTCGCGCCCGGGCACCGCCCGAGGCAGGAAGATCGAGTTCGAGGATCGAGGACACCGGTTGCGATGCCAGGCATTCCCACAGGTCTGCCGGAGGATCTTCGGCCTCCGTCCGTGCCGTGCGCTTGGCACCGCGGGAGGAACGGAACAGCAGTTCCACGTCCAATCCCGCGGCGCGTTCCAGCATCGAGAACATGTCGGCTTCCCGGTCGCACACGGCGATCACGCGAGTATCGGGACAGGACTTGGCCAGTTCCGCGGCACAGTCCAGACCCGCCAACCAGCGTGTGCGCTCCGAGGTCTCCGCTTTCTCCGGCGCCGCCGGCCGGAAGCGGGTATCCATTTCCAGCACGCCCAGCGGTCGCCCCGTCGGCGTGACGGCCAGCGTGAGATGCACGGGCAGCCCCTGCACGCCCTTTCCGCCGCCTCCCAATTCCGCCAGCCCCTCGCTGGTCGCCAGCCCCGAATAGTTCAGCATGGTGGTGTCCTGCACCGCCAGCACCACCGGTTCCAGACGGCAGCGATCCACCGTGGACTGGCGATGTGCGTCCAGCACATGCTCCTCCGTGACACGCGCATTCGACAACAAGCGATAGGCTCCTTTCTGCTGTGCCGGGGTGGCAAACACCTGCGGCAAGGACAAGCCCGGACGATCGGCCCAGGCGCGCCCCATGTCCACCAGCCGCCGCCGCAGGCGCGCATCGCCCAGCGTGCGTGCGCCATATTCCCGATCGGCCCAGTCCGCCTGTATCGGCCAATGCCGGGATCCGCTCCACATTGGCAGCCGAGCCCCGGATTCCGCGCACAACTCTCGTCGCCAATGCCGCGACAGCGGATGCACCCAGACCGCCTTCGGAGACGTCCGGAACCCGCCCGGAGGACGACCGGAGGTGCGCCCCGCGCAACGCTGCCAGCCCGCCGCCCGATAGCACGTCCCGGCGCGGGACGGATCCACGTAAGTATACTCCAGAAGCGGTGCCGTTCCACGCGCTCGCCGCCACTCCGTCGCGAGTGCCTTCGACGCCTTCGCGAGCACATGGGAAGCCAGGTTCGGTACCCGTACCCCGGGAAGAATCAAAAACCGCGACTGCCGAACCACCGCCTGCAAATGTGCGACCCGCGCGGCTTCCGACCAGCCGATCCAGCGATCCCGACAGGGCCTGGTGCCAGCTCGCCGCCGACCATCTCACCCCGCCCAGGCGACCCTGGCGGCTCGAGACAATCCAGCAGTTCAGCGCAGCACCCGGACTGCGATCCCATCCCCGTGGATGATGCGTGTGCAGCAGGCGACGAAACGCCCCCACGTCCTTCGCCGCCACACGTCGCACCGAGACCTCGCCCAATGCCTCCAGCGCACAGTCCAACGCCAGGTCCGGATAGTCCGAAGCCGGTGCCCGGACCGATGCCACCGGACGCGCCGCCGGCAACGCCACCCCCAGATGCGCCGCCAGTTGCGGCAACGCCTTGCAGGCCGACGCGATGCACCACTCCCCCTGACGATTCCGCCAGTCTTCACGCTCGCAAATCCCCCGAGCCAGGGACCACCGAGTCGCCGACGGATCCCTCGACTTCTCCTTGAACCAAGCCAGCGAAGCCTCGCCAAAATGTCTCAGACCCAATTGCATGCAAATATAGTAAACATCACCCCCTCTCTTGTCAAGTGTGTCTAATTGCAAGGGACGGGTCCCGGTGGTCCGTGAAACATGCCGAGGCGCGCTCGAACAGCTGGACCTGCTCGGCCAGCATCATCAGCAGTGCCGAGCCCCCGTTGGAACTCAGCTCGCCTCCACTGCAGTCCACCTCCATCCGCGCCGGACGGACCCCTTTCGCCATCCGACGCACCAACCGGTCCGCGCCGCGCTTTTGCTTGCTCTTCATCCCGTACCCTCCTCCATCCGGCCCCATCGGCCGCGTTGCGCCCACCCTTCGGCCAGCGTGGCCGCATATCCCGGACGCCCCTTCCAGAACACCCACCGGAACATGCACAGTACGACCACCAGCGTGTTCAGCACGCGCCGCCGCCGCTGCCAGAGCCGGACCCAAGCATCCTCCGGGGCCAAGACGGCTGTCGGCGACCTGCAGGACCCCAATCGATCCCGACCCTTCGGCGTGAACCAGCCCAGATGACTACACAGGGTGGACGCCAACTCATGGCGGCTCAGTGCCGAAAACCGTGCCACCGTCTTCTGAAGGTCCACCATCCAACGGCGGGTCCGCCGCGTGCCACCCAAGGTGGTCGACTTCACGTTCTCGATTCGGAAATCCATCACGTTGGCACCAGAGACCATCTAACCAAGCGTAGATTGCCATAACCCATGCCAAAACGCAAGTGTTTTTTTGAAGAATCCCTAAAAAAACGGATATGTTTCCGTATATCAACCGGTTACACGACATCCTCAAAGACCGGGATCCCTTTCCGTGTTCATCCGCATGCCATCGCAGCCACCGGGGGCGAAACCTCCCGACCAGTCGGGGAGCGTTCGGGCCTCGTCAAGACCAGAACCCAGGGGCGTGCGATAGGGACATCCGCCGCATGCTCACCCGCATGGCTCATCATCCAGTCGAAAACAGCATCTTTCACGGGATGCGCCGCTTTGCACGCCGATCGTGGCGGTCCGCAAAACGGACCGAGGCGCATGCTACAAGTCCGCACCGCTTCCGCCAGCATCGCACTCAGCACCGAACGCGCCCCGCTTCCGTCCGACCCGAACGCACCCCTTTCGCCATCCAACGCACCCATCCGTCCGAACGCACCCCGCTACCATCCCCTTCCCCCCGGCAAAGTCCAACCAACTTCGTGGTATCAACAACTTACACGCACATACATCGCACCCAAGCCATCCATTATGAGAAATAAGGGTTAGTGGGACTTTCGGCTGTTTTCGTCCTATGGTTTTCGCGAACTTTTGTCATTTTCCGGACTGTATAAATCGAGGTACGTCATCAAACTGGAGTGTGAAAAAATTTAGTTAAATCAAAGTAATGCTCCCCCATCTTTTGAACACACTGCCAGTATCCAGACATTTGCTCACTGAAAATTCCTGGCTTTGGTCACGTCGGAAACGGTGGCCTGGCAGTCTGCGCCGTAGAAACGTAGGAATGCTCTTTAGTAGGAAAGATCGCCTAGAATACGTATTAATGAAGTATGAAATTTCTATTCTGAGTTGTTTATAAACTATCTATCCTAAAAAATGTATCCCAATTTTTCTACGGCGCGGACTGCTGGGCCGAGGAGCGCAATCGCGAACAGACCGGGGTCAACTGGCAGCTCAGCGTCGACGACGCACGCACCAAACTGAAGCATCTATACCCGAAAATTAAAACTAGTTAAACTATTAATGGCATTACGTTTTGCACAATCGGGAACGGATTCTGTATTATATATCGTTTTATCAAGAACGTTATTATCAGCTACCGAAGATGAGACTAACATACGCCAGAGTTCAAAACTTCCGGTCTATTATTGATACAGGGAAGTTTTCTATAAATGATCTTTGCTGCCTTGTCGGAAAAAATGAGGCGGGTAAAACCGCGACGCTTTCAGCCATACAATCCATTAGGCCATACGGAGCCCCACAGACGAACTTTGATGTAACGGAAGATTACCCTCGTCGCTTTGCTACCCGCTATAGAGAGAGACACGAGGATGGAGAAGCCGTTGTGGTGGAGACGTGGTGGCAGCTTTGCGATATCGGGTATGAATTGCTTTGCGAGGAGTTTGGTCAAAACGTTGTAAGGTCGCGGGGATTGCAGATTTCAAAACGATATAATGAAAAAGACACTGTATGGAATTTTGATTTGGATGAAGCCGCAGCAGTGGCAAATTTTATAAAGGGTCAAAGGCTAAATGCCGCCGAGAGTGCTGTTCTCAAGAAATGCTCAACTATAGCGCAAGCTTTGACAGCGATTGAGAATACTGAAATGCAGACAGAAAAGCTGGTAGCAATCGCTACACATTTTGAAAGTTATCGGGACAAGTCAATCACTTGCAAAGCAATTGACTTGGTGTCTGATCTGGTTCCGACTTTTTTTTATACGTCCCATTATGACCGAATGAGTGGTCAACTATCGATACTGCAAATTGCAGATGATGAAGCGAATAATGACGTCGATCCCGGGGATAAGATTTTCCTAGATTTTTTGTGTCTGGCCGGGACTTCCTTGAGGGAACTAAACCAAGCACCACGGTTTGAAGAACTCAATGCCAAATGCGAATCATCCTCAGCGGACATCACTGATCAGATATTCAAATACTGGTCTCAAAATGACAATCTTACAGTGGAAGTAAAGCTAAGCGAGGGACGAACGGGAGACCCGGAGCCCTTTAATTCCGGTGCCGTAGCGCGAGCCCGCGTGTTTAATCAACTACACCGAGCGAGCGTTTCCTTTTCTGAGCGCAGTGCAGGCTTTGTTTGGTTTTTCTCTTTCCTTGTCCAATTCACCATGATGCGGCACCACACAAGCAATGTAATCATATTGCTTGATGAACCTGGTTTGACGCTTCATGGAAAGGCCCAAGCTGACTTACTCCGCTATATCAAGGTTGAACTTTTACCCAAACACCAGATTGTATACACAACACATTCCCCATTCATGGTTCCGCCGCAGAGGTTGGCTGATTGTCGTGTCGTTGAAGACGTCATCAGACGCGACGAACGTGGTCGGCCTATACCTGAAGGGACCAAGATTACAGATGACTTGAAGAGCACGGACAGGGACACGCTATTTCCATTACAAGGTGCGCTCGGCTACTCCATCACTCAATCGCTGTTCATCGGTGAGAACAGTCTCCTCGTCGAAGGCACATCCGACATCCTGTACTTACAGGCACTATCGAATGAGATTGAAAAGCGCGGTGGGGAGTCGCTTGACCCCAGATGGACACTCTGCCCTGCCGGCGGCATAGATAAGCTGAGACCGTTCGTTTCATTGTTTGCTGGAAACCACCTCAACATCGCGGTTCTTTCTGATCAAGCGTAGGGAGATAAAAAGAAGATTGAACAGCTCCGTAGCAGTGAAATCCTTGCTGCCGAACGGTTTCATACAATTGCCGAACTCCTCGACAAACATGAAGCGGATATTGAAGATTTGTTCGCACCTGAATTGTTCTGTCAGATAGTAAATGAAGCTTATGGGCTGGAAGGAGATCACTTTAGTTACGCCAGAAAAATTGAACAACGCCGCGAAGACAGAAAGACAAGTCAAACTGGCTGAGGCATATTTCAATCTTTTGCCAGAGTCCATTCCAACGTACAGCCATTCTCGCCCAGCAGACTGGCTCATCCGTAATGGAGAGATCCTGTCTGGCGATACCGAACCGATGAATAGTACGCTTGAAAGAGCAGAACGAATCTTCAAAATCTACAACGAGATATTACCCTAATCGACGCTGATCTACCATTGAGGGTTCCGATACCGCGGTTAGGATAAGCAAGTTCGTGTTCCTCACATTACAACCCAGCAATTCCCCGTATAGCCCCAACCCCGCTATAGGTATGGACTTTGCGCATTGGCTTTCGCAATAATAAGAGCGTAGGCTTATCGTTTGAGGGTGGATGATAGGTTAATATAGAGTTACCAGACCAACGAGGTATCCAAGGATGGGGGCGTTGAAGTTGCGCAAGGATGTGAGCAAACCCGGTTTGCTGCGGGTGGTTCGTGAAGTATTTGAGGCGGTCGTTGAGGAGGTATGCGGGCGGAAGTTTTCCACCGGCGACTGTCTGATGTCGGGTCTGGCGGTGTTTCTGGAGAAGCACGCCTCGCTGCTGCAGTTTGATGTAACGAGGCACCGGCACAAGGTGGTGGAAATGAATCTGCGTCGTCTGTACGGTCTGGCGCAGGTTCACTGCGACACGACTCTGCGCCGTCGCCTGGATCCGATCTCGCCGGTGCGGTATCGGCGGGCGTTTCAGCAGGTACTGCAACGCGCCCAGCGCGGCAAGGTGCTGCAGCGGATGTCGGCGTGGCGCGGTCATTATCTGGTAGCCGTGGATGGTACCGGCACCTTTTCCTCCCAGCGGGTTCACGGTCCGTGCTGTCTGCGGGCCCGGCATCGCAACGGTTCGACCACGTACTCCCATCAGCAGTTGTGTGCGGTGATGGTGCATCCGGATCAGCGGCAGGTACTGCCGATGGCGATAGAAGCGGTTTGCAACGGGGATGGCTCGACGAAGAACGACTGCGAGCGGGGTGCCTGGGCCCGGCTAGTTCCGGTCCTGGCTTCGCTTTATCGGCGCATGAAGCTGATCGTGATTGCCGATGGGCTGTTCTCGCAGGGTCCCCAGATCCGGCTGCTGCAGGAGCATGGACTGCGCTTTCTGCTGGCGGCTCGGGCGGGCGACCATCCGCATCTGCAGGCTCAGCTGGATCGTTCCGATGCGCCCTGGTTTGCAGATCCCTCGCCCGAAGGGCAGGAGCGGGATCGCCAGCTGCGCGTGGTGCCGGAGGTGGAACTGAATGCTGCGAACCCCGACCTGAAGGTCCAGGTGCTGCAGAGTTCGGAGCGGCGTGGCTCCGGCGAGGATGCACGGCGGGCGTTCACCTGGGTCACCGATCTGCCGCTCAATCCGCATAACGCCAGCGAACTGACCCGCGTACCTCGCCTACGATACGTCCTGACGGCCGACCGCCTCTCCAGCTGCTCGATGAAGAAGGGATCGGGACGTCGTCCCGAGGCCCCATGCCGCCCTGACGGTCAAGAGACCTGCATATCGATGCCCGGAACCCGTTCCAACGCACGACGACATGCCATGCAAACCGTCTGAAAACGTCGGTTCCCCGTACCGAAACATGAAAAGACCGACATCAAGCCCAAAATGAAACTATACGGGGAATTGCTGCATTACAACCGTTCCTGTGCTTTTCTATAGACGTTATTGAAAGTGATCTTTTCCCCGGATCAGGCCTACTGCAGTTGAGGGAAAATGGATCATATTATCCTGCATGAAGTACCCTGTATTGTCTTGGTTTTGGCACAGGCTTAGTCACTTTTCCCACCAGTCCCCTGATTCGGCGGATTGGAAGGCGGATTAGCTGGAACTCGCTGGCTGGTGATAGGCTGGTATCCACGTCGTTGCAGGTTAGGTGTGTAGCCATACGTTTGGGGTATGGGTTGATATCCCTTTTTCAAGGGGGTTGGGCGTGGTGTCGAGGTTGAATTATCACTCTTGGTCATTGGCATTCTCCTGTGGGTTATAGGGCCAAAACTCTATCGTCCGGACCTCGCCAGCGACAATGAGAACACCATTCTCATCACGCGGGGTCCAGTTGTTCTGATTGTCAATGTCGTAAATCCATTGAATATAGATATCGCGCTCGGTGGGATCAGAGGACATGAAGGACTCACTGCCGCAGAATCCAGCAAAGCGGGTGCCGTCCTTGAGGGTAACAAGAACCCATTGGTCGGTCATACCTCCGAACTTCCAATCCCATGCGGTTGGCATGGCGTGAATGGGGTTTAGGCCACACCAATGGAAGACACGGCGGAATAAATTTTTCTGAATGTTTACCCCGAGCAAGAGACCAAGCAACACAGGACCGATAAAAATCAGGGCGAACCAAGCCATCAGCGTCTTGACATAGCCGGTTTCGTCTATCGACAGAACAAAATGAACGAAGGGAAGCGCAAGGGCGTAGTAGATAACCGAGACGGTAAAATAGCTCAGAAGTGCTGCCGAATGAGATGGGCTTCGTCCTGTCAGAAACTGTGATCGAACAAAAAGGACAATGAGGCCTGGAACGAGTAAGACTAAGATCGTGTAGGGATTGTCGAAGAACTTCAGATCTGGCACGGACCGGCGATCCCCTTATCTCAGCGATCTCAGCGACGATCGGGGGTGATTTTGTCCCTTTTTATTGCCGTCGCGGATAAATCTTGCCGTTTCCGCTTCAATATGTTCCTTTGAAATACCAAAATTATTCTTCATGAATTTTACGCATAACTCAGTAAATTCTTGGTCAAGTTCATCAAAAAATTCTATCATATCCTGAAGTTCAGAAATCATTTCTTCCATACCTTCAATCAAATGTATATGCCGAGATCGTTCATAAAAATATTTGTGTGCAAGCCGGTTTCTGATATCAACGGCTTTCTCTAGTCTCTGTTTTAGTGCTGGAGGAACATTTGTTCTCTTTTGAATATCCTTGACCCTTTGTCCCAGAGTTTTCTTTAGCTCTCTATCATAGAATGCATCTCGGTCCTCTGGAGGCACCTCAAAGAATTGCCGATTGTACATAGAAGCTAACATCAGTTCCAGTTGCTGCTCCAAGCATTGTGCGTAATACATTGCCCGACCAAAATGTGCAAATGCTTCTCGACGCAATTGAGCAGTCAGCGGCAAGTCGGACAATTCACTGTTGGTCATCATAATATCAAGGTGTTTGAAATAAACGCAACAACTCCATTGACAGCATATTGTATTTTTTCCTCTGTTACTTAACCGTATCGAGGTATCATTCCAGACAGTGAAAAACACGTCAGATCAGGTATTGACAACATTCGTCTTGGCTGCTGAAAACAACTGGAGCATCCGCCCCACCTCCGTTGCGGCCAAAGTTGTTGTCAGTTCAGCCTGAATTTCAGTAACCATCTCACGGAAAGTCAAAATTGTAACTGGATTCCCATCCAACGCATCACGAAAAGGCACATGGTTTCCCCAAACGTCTTTAATGGCCACGAAAATGTGTAACGGCAGTAACGTGGGTAAACCGCAGCAATTCCCGCTTCCTGTGAAAAGGTGGAGTTAGCGGGGGGTTGAGCGTCTGCGCCCAGTAATTTCCAGCGAGTTGTGAACTGCTGGTTTTAATAGGACTTTCGGCTGTTTTCGTCCCATGATTTTCGCGAACTTTTGTCATTTTCCGGGCTGTATAAATTGGGGCACATCATCAAACTGGAGTGAAAAGATTTAGTTAAATCAAAGTAATGCTCACCCATCTTTTGAACACACTGCCAGTATCCAGACATTTGCTCACTGGAAATTACTGGTCTGCGCCTAGTCATTTTTCGCGGACTTTGGTGGTCTGGAGCGATGGTTTATGATAGCCATTTGCGATCCGATCATGGAGGAAAGGACGCCTCGACAAACGATGCGCAAGCGATTGAATGCTTCAGGACTGCTGGCGTTGAGTCGGTGGTGTTTTGAAGGGATGGAAGACGGGACGCCGGTCCGCGCCTATCGTCTGGTCGACTGTTTGATGTCGGCTTTGGCGATGTTCGGTCTGAAGTCCCTGTCGTTGCTGCAGTTTGACTGCGAGGTACGGTTGGATGGGACGGGTTCGGGGTAATCTACGGCGGGCTGTACCAAGTGGATCGGGTGCCGTGCGACACGCAGATGCGGCCGCCGTCTAGACTGGGTTCCGGCGAGTGCCGTGCGCCCGGTCTTCCGGTGAGTGTTCCGCGAACTGCAGCGAGGCAAGGTGCTGAAGCCATATGCGGTGTACGGTCACCACTATCTGTTGGTCGCTGGCCGGCACAGGCTTTTTTTCATCGGGAGCCGTGTGCTGCCAGTAATTTCCAGCGAGCGAGTGTCCGGGCGATGGAAGTCGGTTCGGGGCGTGGTTGGAGGTGGTTTCCGTCCGGAATCGAGGTTTTTTATGAGGATTGGGCAGCCAAGAGGTCGCAAGCTGGGCTGTCTGTTGTTTGAGGCGGGCACGACCCGGCTTCCCTGTCGTGACGCCTGGATTGGCTGGCGGGATCGGGATCGGGCGAAGCGTCCGAAGGGGGTGGTGAGCAACTCCCGGTTCCTGATTTCCCCTTGGGTTCGGGTTCCGTATCTGGCCTCGAAGGCCCTGTCGATGGCGGTTCGGCGGCTGCCCGGGGACTGGAAGGAGCGGCACGGCTTGGAGCCGGTACTAGTGGAGACCTTTGTGGATCCGGCGAAGTACCGGGGGACCTGCTACCGTGCCGCCAACTGGCAGTGCATTGGCCGCACGAAGGGACGCAAGGCGAGTGCATCGGAGGCAGGCAGGACTCCGAAGGATGTTTACCTGTATCCGCTGACGAAAGACTGGAAGCAGGTGCTGCTGACCGGCTCCCGTCGATGCGGCCGCCGTTCCCGCAGGTCACCGTCAGCGGTCTTTGCTCCGGAGGACGCGTTTGTCCGGCTCTGGAGCGGCATCGTCGAGACGCTCGTGGGTGTCGCCAACCGGCACGACCGGCTCTGGCAGCGGCGGCGGCGCGTGCTGAACACGCTGGTGGTCGTGCTGTTCGTTTTCCGGCTGGTGTTCTCGAAGGGGCGTCCGGGATATGCGACCACGCTGGCCGAACTGTGGGGGCAGTGCCGGACGATGGGGATCGAACTGCCACAGCCGGCTCCGGTGTCGCCGTCCTCCATCTGCAGTGCCCGGGCCAGGCTGGACGAGAAGCTGTTCAAGACCTTGCACCAGGCAATCCTCAAGGTGGTCTTCGATGCCGAGACCCGACCCCAGCACGAACGGAAAGTCCGACCCGACCCGACACGGACCGGCGGTGGCATGGGCATCGGGTATTTGCGGTCGATGGAACCTACCTGAACCTGCCGCTCGGACTGGTGCATGAAGGCTGGCGGACGCCGGTAGACAGTGCCCACTATCCGCAGGGTCTAGTGAGTTGCCTGTATCGGTTGCAGTCCCGACTACCGGTCGACTTCGACCTGCATGCGCATAGCAATGAGCGCGTGGCGGCACTGGCCCACCTGAACGTGCTGTCGGCGAACGATGTGGTGGTCTATGACCGGGGGGCTACTATTCCTATGAGATGCTGCACGCGCACGCGATCCGGGGACTGCACGCGGTGTTCCGGATGAAACGGAAAACCGGTATCGATGTCGACCGCTTCATCCACGGCAGCTGCCGGGATACGGTCATCGAGGTCGTTCCCCGCCAAGGCACGCGGACCCGACTACGCCGAAGGAACCCCGGAGTCGCTTGCGGCTAGTGAAATATGCCGTGGGCGATACCGTCTTCATCTTGGGCACGACCCTGCTGGACCGGGACCCGTATTCTATCGACCAGCTGTCGGATCTGTATCACGCGAGATGGGGCATCGAGGAACTGTACAAGGTATCCAAACGGCTGATGGAGGTTGAGGACTTTCATGGGCAAAGCGAGCGGGGCGTGAAACAGGAACTGTATGCATGCTTCACCCTGATTGCCATGACCCGGCTGTTCGCCAACCATGGCGAGGATCATTTGAACGGGGGGCTGCCGAACGACGGCAAGCCGCTGATGCAGACGAATGTCAAGCACGGACTTGCGGCGGTGGCGGCCAACATTGAGAGCCTGCTACTTCAACAGGCATCCGCCCTCCGGGAAACCGTGGCTCGCATAGTCGGCGAGATCGTCCGGTGTCGGCAACGGCTCCGTCCGGGCCGGTCCTATGAGCGGCGATCCCGAAAACCGGTCGGAAAGTGGCACCGAGGAAGGGGAGCACCGGCAACGACAGCCCGCTAACGGAATAAAAAACCAGCGGATAACCAAGGCCCAAGACCGAATCCTTAACCGAATGGCAAAATTTACTAAACGAATGCCATTGTGGTCCCACCCCCGAACGACCCAGTCGGAAACCGTGGTCGTTTGACCGCAAGCTGGACACCTCTAAAAACAGGGAATATGGAGGGATTTGCGACGGATGTGTGTGTTTTCAGCCGGATTAAGAGCCTTTCGGAGTGGAAAATGGGGTTATTGGGTGTTCCGCGAGCGGTTTGGTGGCCGTGCGGACGGAATCATGCCGCGGCTGCCCGGCGTGGGTGGAAGATCAGGTGCTGGAAGTTGTAGGCGAGGTTGACCAGCCCGATCTTGGTGGCGGCACGCGGAAGCCCGGCTGTTCAGACTCTCAATGGCGTGCGTAGTGTAGATTGCCTGCCAGATCGGCTCCGAAAACAAAGTATGAGATCCTCGCGACCAGTTCCGCCCTCAGCTCTCCGACACATCCGGATATCGCTTGCTCAGTTCACTCGACTCAAACTCATCCAATGCCGCTTCCACTGCCTCCAGAAAGCCTTTCAGCCCGTCCACCACCGGCAATCAGAATATTCTCCACTCCCCGGTTCTTCAGATCATTCAGCACACTCAACCAGAATTTCGATCCCTCCCGATCGCCCAGCCACAAGCCCAAGCCCAGTGTCTCCTTGCAACCATCCTCTCGAATGCAGATGGCCAAGTGAAGATCCGAGACGCCGGCACGAGGGACCTGTACGTGCCAATGTGACATGGGATCAACTGTACCGCATCAAGGTATGGATGCCGAATTCTGACATAACGCAGTGCGAGAATTCATGCAAACGCATAGAGAAACGGCTCGCTTAAGGAAGCACGTAAAAGCATACGGAATCGGAATACGACTTTGGCCTATGATCAGCGGCGGAGAATCTTAAACGGGAGATCGGTAGAAGCGTCACATAGAGATAAGACTAGCGGTACAAGCATGCAGTGTAAGACATGCTAAATCCCAATCGCTTATAGTTATCGTTGCACTATAAGTTAGTCATTCCCTTAAGCAAGGGCGAGGCACGAGCCGACTAATATTGAGTTTCAAGCTGTCGATTCTCGCCCACCGAGCCGTGACCTAATCAATTCTACAACCATTAATACTGAAGGTAGGAAAAACAATAGACCAATTCCTGCAAAGATCACACCAAACGCCAAACTCACTACTAATGGCAGTAGGAACTGAATAATTTCACTCTTATCGAATAACAGTGGCAACAATCCGATAACCGTCGTAAAGCTAGTCAATAAGATGGCTCTTGCTCGCATCTGAGTTGCAGCAGATATTGCTGCAATCGCGGGGACATCCACTCTCTCCCTACGGATTTGGTTATATTGATTGAGAAGTAATATTGTGTCGTTAACAACTACTCCAGATACGGCAACCAATCCAAATAAAGATGTATTTGAAAACTCATAACCTAAAATCAGATGTCCGATGACCGAACCGACAAACGCCATCGGTATCCCAGCTAATGCCAACAGTGGCTGTATGAAACTACGTAACAACGAAGCGACTAGACAGTAGATGACCAGAACAACGATTGGAATTATCCAAAACAACTTACTATAGATTCTCTCCACGTCACGAGTCATCCCGTGCTTCTGAACTTGAAGGCCCGGATAAAGATCAAGAATGTCCGGAAGGATATTTCGCTCAACTTCCTTACGAATAGCCTCTGAGCTCAACGCGGCAAGATCAAGGTATGCTGTAATAGTTGATGCATTGCGACCGTCTATTCGTAATTGATTGACAAAACTCTGAGACTCGGTAATATCTGCAATAGTCGATAACGGGACTTGAGAACCGTCAGGTCGATATATTCGCTCATTTAACAAGTCCGCGTAGCTTCCTCGACGATCGCTAGGATAGCGTACCATTACGAGCACTTCTTCTCGACCACGTTGAATCCTCTGTGCCTCCGTACCATGGAACGTGTTTCGTAACTGACTCGCCACGCTTGCTGCATTCAATCCTGCTGCGTACCCAGTTTTGTTTAGTACGATATCGAAGCGACGTTTGCCCATCCCCATCGAATCCCTGACGTCATAGATACCGTCTAAACCAATTAGAACGTTCCTTAATTCTGTGGTGGCTTCTTCTAGCACTTTCGCGTCGGGGTGAATGAGCGCGTAAGAAAGACTCATAGACGGTTGTTGTTGACGTGTCGGATACGTAATTGAAACGCCTCCTGGTACCGTACCTAGGGCTTCACGCCACATGTGCCTCAGATGCTTAACTGTAACCGTGCGAATAGGAGGCGAATTGAGCCTAAGTTGTACGGATGCAAGATGACCTGCATATCTACTATCTCGAATACCCTGATAGTCTTCAAGCACCTTGTGCTGTCCAATGACGACTGCAACTGCATTGACGGCACTACCACCTGCTTTCTGATTGGCTTGTTCCGCAGCTCGAACTATGTAATCGGTGGTTGCCTGTACTTCAGCAAATTGAGCGTTCACGGGCATTTCCAAGTCAACTTGTAGATTATTCTCGTCCATCAAGTTCAGACTAGGGTTGAAATTAACAATACTCGTTAAAACTAGCAGTACTGCGATAATCACTGCAATGGAAACGATTACTGGAGGTACTAGTGGTCTACGAGCCGACCAGGATATTAATGGCACGATTTTTGCGGTAAGGAAATTTTGGAAATTAACACGAATGTGTTCTTGCAGTTGTGCAAGAGGCCATTTGCTCCAGGGCGTTGCGATCGAAAGATGGCCTGGTAGTACGATTATGGCTTCGAATAAGGAAATTAATAAAACCAGGATGACTACGATGGATATCGGGGAAAACATTTGCCCCAATACGCCATCCAACGGCCATAAAATCAAGAATGCAACCATCGTAGTTGCAGCTCCAATTGTTATTGGTCCTAGCACTGCTTTCGTCCCCGCAATAGCAGCTGAAGCACCTTCCAATCCATCATCTCTTTGTTTCACAATGCTCTCGCCAACGACTATAGCGTCATCGACTACCACGCCGATTAGGATAAAAAAAGCAAAAAGCGTAATCACATTGACGCTTAGATCAAATGCCGGAAAGAAAATGAGGGAGCCTACAAATGAAACGGGGATCCCCGCCGTGACCCAAATTGCTACGCGCAGGTCAAAGAAAAGTAGTAGCGTCAAAAACACCAGTACACATCCCATCACAGCGTTCTTAGCAATGAGAAACAATCGATCCTCAACAATCGAAGTTTCATCTTCCCAAATAGCAATGCTAATATCACTTGATATCGGAGTTTCAGCTAAATACTGCCTAACCTCTTCAACAATCTTTTGAGGTGTGATACCTGACGCAACCTTAATCTGCAGAAACACCGTTGGTTTACCGTTAATGGCAGTGTAGGCGTCTCTTTCAACTAAGCTGTCCCGTATCGTAGCGACGTCTTTCAGACGAACGATAGTTCCATCCGGCCTTGAAATAATCACAATATCCTCAAATTCTTCACCGGTCTCTCGCTTGGCCAGTGTACTCATAACTATGTCGCCAGATTCCGTTCTCAATTCACCGCCCGTTAAGTTCACTGAAGCAGCTCGAATGGCCGCAACAACCTTATCCATCGAAAGACCATACCGCCTTAACGTCTCTTCACTGATTTCAATCTGAATCTCTTGATCGCGAGTGCCGAACAGATCAATAATGGAGACACTAGGTAGAAGTAACATTTCATCTCTAATCCGTTCCGCAAAACGACGTAAGCTGATATACTGATCCAGAGAACTAGACGTCACCGCTACTGTCATAACGCTGCGATTGACTTCAACTTTCTTAATTTCCGGCTGATCAGCATTTGCCGGTGGAAAACCCTCAATCCGCTCGACGGCCGTTCGAACGTAGTTCAATACATCAACGTCGTCAGCAAAACTTGACAGCTCAGCGATTACGGTACCCAGACCTTCTTCTGAATTAGACACCGTTCGTTCAATGCCAACAATCCCCGTCAGACTTTCTTCAACTCTTCTGACAATGTCCTCTTCCACTTCCGCCGGTGTCGCTCCAAGATATGGTACCTTTACCGAAATAGCCCGTGGGTCATACTTGGGGAAAGTCTCGAACGTTAGAAAGGAAATAGAAATTAGTCCACCAAGGAAGACCAAAAGCATGAGAACATTGGCGGCCACATGATTTTGGCTGAAGTAAGAAATCAGCCCTCGACCAGTGTCCAGATTGAAAGTACCCATATCCTTTGGTTGGGGGGCCATCAGCGATACCTTAAGTTATACTCTGAATTAGTCTTTGGGGGCGTCAATGGGTGATACCGCTAAGCCTAGACGGGCACCTGAAACTTGCCCGATCACTACGCCTTGTTTTGTGCCAAAAGACTTGACTAGCCATCCATCATCAGTATATCCCAATGAAGTTGGCGTCAATCTTTGCAGCCTGCCGTCATCTACCAGCCATACGCTACCGTTAATTTGTGTAACCCCTTCAGGCAGCACAAAAATATTTTCATGTACGGGGCCCTCGACAACAACATCTACAAATGCACCTGGTCGAGGTAACAGTAGTGCGCTCTCTTGGTCCGAAATGCTAAGGAACAAACTCGCCAAACGTGTTGCTATATCTACCGTTTGAGAAACGCGCTCGACTTCCGCCTTATATGTCAGACCATCTGCACGCACTACCGCACTTCGTCCTATGGCGGGACTTAATGAGTTCAGGTCTAAAGTAGATATCTGAGCCTGTACCTGAAGTTGGTTCTTAGGAAAAGCAGAGCCAATAGGTAGCCCTGACTTCGTAACCATTTGTCCCACAGATATATTGGATAGTACCACGTACCCATCAAATGGTAGTGAGAAGGTAGTTCGCTTTAAGCCTAGCCCAGCACGCGCTATAGCGTCCTTAGCATGCTCCACCCGCGCCTTGGCCCTCTCAATATCTGCATCTCGAGATACCCAAGGTGGAACGGCAACGCCAGGCCTTGTCCGTTTGAATTCAGCGGCCCTATACTGTCCTTTGTGCTGCTTCTTTAACAGATAAGCCTGAGCCGCCCGTAAATGAATTCTAGCCGAGTTAAGTACCAGCTCATAGTCGGTCTTATCAATCTGCAACAGAGGCTCGTTGGCCGTAAAAGATCCACCAGTCCTTAGTTTCTCCGAAACCCATACAACTTCTCCGGATGCTTCAGTCTGCATACTAACGGTACCCAACGTTATCACGGTTCCCGTAAGAGCCAGCTTGTGTGCGGCGGTTGTCTCAGTCGGCTGTATGACGGTAGCCGTTGGTACAATCGAAATTTGACTACTCTGGCCAACGGTATCTACATATTCTCTTTCTGGTGCACGGGCAAAAAAGATCACCACACAGATAACAATGAAGATAGTCCCGATCTGGACAAAGCCTGGCCACCGTGAACTAGCGGTTTTTTCTTGTTGCAAATCCGAATCTCCCATAAAAACATCACTCCTTTTTCAAGTTCAAGTTAGAGTACAAAAGTGCAAGTGCAGCTAGTCAGACCTCAGAGTAGAGAACTTCAGCTAATTTCTAATAAAATAAAAGTTCAACTAGTATTCGTAGTATTCGGCACCATCAATCAAACGGAAGATCGATTCTCGCATTTCAAATCTAACCTCAATATCAAGTTCAGCATAGTGAATCGAATGCACTTATGGAAAGGCCATTAGTATCAAAATAGTATAGATGCACATCTATGTACACGTAATACATGTATCTACACGTATCCTTTCTTTCACTTTTGATCGTGGCTCATGAAAATACTTTGGCATAGACCAAAACGTTATATACGTGACCAGACACATAGCACTGCTCTGTGTAAATAGGTTTCTGTGAGTTCTGTTGAGTGCGTCATGCTGCCTATGCTCTGGTAAGTAACTACAGGTTAAACCCAATCATGGCTTAAGCTTAACTAGGAGAGTAACCGCCGTAGAAATTTTGAGAGTACCACTTATTTGTATTTTCTTAGCGATTTTACTCTAGATTCAAGATACTCTCCAGCTAGTAGTCGGGAAGCAAAGCATTCACAGCAATACCACTACCAACGCTTTTAGACAGATAGTAACCCGTTTAAATGACCCAACACATTATACGAATCATGCTTATGATCTTATTACAGGCTGGCATAGATGGACACCTCTATTTATTGCTATTTTGCCAAATCATTCCCTATAGGGCACCTCTATTTATTGCTGTTTTGGCGAATCATGCTATATGTAACTATTTGATTTTTAAAGATTATTATTTCGGATAGTGGAAGGATTGCAGATTAAATAGAGGTGCCCTATATAAGTATTTGATTTTTAATAATTATACCTTTCAGATAATAACAAGTCTGTGGGTTAATAGAGATTTCCAGATGCGACCGTCAGGTCAGGGTTGGCAGGACGGAACTCGGCACAGACCAGGACCAGGAAATGATGGATACTCTGACGTGACCGTTCGTTTCGGAAGAGAAAATCTTGTCTGAATGTCATAGTCAACGACTACTGGCAAAATGTTTTCCCAAGCTCGGCAGACCTGCGTAGCCAAGCTTGGATTCTGAAGTGCCATCACATGCAGTATATGGTGCAACCGTCAAATACCTCAAGCTGCGGTACACAATCTGTTGCTTGATAGGATGAAACCACATGCCACAGGGTCATAGGCATTTATACGAGTTATATGAAAGAAAATAGAAAATTTAGAGTGATGTGGTAGTTTGCACCAATGCATCTTAAATTCGTCCATACCTCTCACAGTACGGGTTCCCTATGATGGATCAAAGTGTCTATTACACAATCGACTTGATTCATAGACTATCTATACATTATTATCAGTAATGGATAGGATGGATTTCACCCAGATGGGAACACCATGATATACACGTACCCGTGACCAAAGTACAAAAGATTTTGTAATCAAACGATTTGGGTCAAAAAAACCAATGAGTGAAATCAGAAAATTGGGAGATAATCCTACTACAAAACTGCTTACCTATTTTACCCGTAACCACATAGCAGCCAATGCGATCATGGTCCTTCTACTGGTATTGGGGTCGCTTTCTTTTTTCAATACAACTCTGGAGAGGTTCCCCTCTTTTGACCCGCGCACGATTTCAGTCACGGTGCCTTATTCAGGAGCAACACCGGAGGAAGTTGAAAAGGAGATAACACGAAGAATAGAGGAGAGTTTAACTGGAATCTCTGGTATAGAGAGAGTCGTGTCCACGGCTACTGAGGGTTCAGGCGCAGTCATTATTGAGCTGAGACAATTCGCAAACGCAATAGATGTTCTTGAGGCTGTTAGAACTGCCGTAGGCAGCATAGAGAACTTCCCGCCCCGGGACGCGGATCAACCGGAAGTTTTACGCACTGAGATCATTCGAAGCGTGATTACTCTTGCGTTGCGTTCGGAAAACACCGGTGAAGATGAGCTTCGGAAGCATGCCGAAATGCTACGAGAAGAACTCATGGCACTGCCTAATATCTCAATTGTGGATTTAGTAGGTACGCGAGATCGCGAAATTCAGATTGAAATAAATGAAGAGAGATTACGTAGTTACAGACTAACCGTTGAAGAAGTGGTGAGGTTGATACAACAATCTTCCATCAATTTAACGGGAGGCGAAATTCGCACCGATTCGGGATATATTATCCTAAGTACGCTTGAAAAGAAAGTTCGAGGCAGGGATTTTAACGACATCGTAATTCTCGGGCAACCGGACGGTTCGATCATCCGTCTTGGAGATGTCGCCAGAATTCGCGACAGTTTTGTCGAGGAACCAATACTCAATACGGTTGGTGGTACTTCCGCTATATTTATACAGGTTAGTGCTGCGCTGGGCACCGCCCCGCATATCGTTGCCAATGAAGTAAAAGAGTTTCTCACTACGTATCAAACACCGGACCAGTTTGAGCTATTCATTTGGTCTGATGAAACATGGATTATCAAGAATCGTCTGAAATTAATTTCAGACAATGCAATAGTAGGATGCGCCTTGGTTTTCCTTACCTTGCTACTCCTTTTTGACCTCCGTGTCGCATTCTGGGTGACGTTAGGTATACCCGTAACAATAATCGGCTCTTTTATCTTCTTTGATCTCATGGGCATGACTACAAACGTAATGGTGGTTTTCGGTTTCTTCTTGATTATTGGTATCGTCGTAGATGACGCCATCATAGTCGGTGAGAACATCGCCACTCAACGAGAACTTGGTAAAACTGGATGGGAAGCCGCGACAATGGGTGCACGATTAGTCATGGGGCCGGTGATCATTGGGGCTCTCACGACCATGGTCACTTTTAGTGCATTGATACCGTTAGATGGTGCCTTAGGTCAAATGTTCAGCTGGCTACCATTTGTCGTTATTGTAGCCCTTGCCCTTTCAATCATTGAAGCATTTTTTATCCTTCCAGCGCACTTATCAGGAAGCCATACTTGGAGTCGTTGGCCGATTACAAAAATCCAGAAAACTGCAAGCAGCGCATTTCAATCGTTTATCAACCACAAGCTGCTACCTTGGATAACGGCTTCAGCTCACAACCCACTGATACCTTTGTTAACTGTCATCTGCTTGGTAGTACTCGCGGTGACTCTAGTAGCAACTAACGTTGTTAAATTCAATGCTATGCCTAATATGCTGGATACAACACAGATTCAGCTTGATCTAACAATGCCAATAGGCACTCGATTCAACGAAACTCTCGTTGCGACAGAACAAATAGTAAAAGCAGCCCACACGGCTAATGAGAAAACTGGCTATACGGCTGTTGATTCCGTTAATGTACTCATTGGTAGGCACAAGGTCGTCGAAAGCCTAACGGGAGGTCAAGACACTGTACCATCACCCAACTTGGCTTCAATTCAACTGAAACTCCACACCATGCCGCGGCGAACCGTTACGGTAGAAGAGTTCAAACATGTTTGGCTAACTAGTATCGATGTACTACCTGGCGCGGAAAAAATAGCATTCCCAACAACCTCTCAACAGGCCGCACCGCGTGTTGGCTACGCACTCTTGCATTCAAACGAGGACCTTCTCATAGCCGCCACAAATGAGCTAAAACGACGACTCATTGAAAGTGGTTTCGTTTACGAAATTCGAGATTCCCTCGAATTAGGTAAAAAAAGATTTGAGATTCGACTCAATGAATCTGGGTATGCTGCAGGTTTGACATCTAGCAATTTAGCTAGCCAGCTTCGTAATTCTTTTCACGGTGCTGAAGTTCAGCGAATTCTCCGTGGCCGAGATGAAATTTTAGTTGTAGTACGATATCCCTTTGACCGACGTACAAGTCAATTTGATCTATTCAATGAACGAATCGATCTACCTAATGGCACTCAAGTACCCTTTTCGACGGTCGTAGATATTACACAATCGCAAGACCTAGCACAAAAAGTTCGCATTAACGGAGTTCGCGCAGCTACTATTTCAGCTTTTTACGACATGGCGCAAACCAGTTCACGTGAAATGGCACAACTGATAGACAGGGAAATGCTGCCTTCCATACTTGCTCAATACCCTGGCCTTGAATTTCAATATCATGATATTTCGATCGATAATGAAAAATTAGCCAATACTCTAAAAATTACATTTCCAATCTCACTTCTTTTAATTTATGTCCTAATCGCCATCTTATTGAAAAGTTTTTCACAGCCATTGTTGGCACTTGCAGGCGTTCCAATGGCTGTTGTCGGATCAATACTTATGCATTTTATTTTAGGATACAACCTAACAAACGTGTCTATTATGGGCATAGTAGCTGTAGCTGGAGTTGTCATCAATGATACCCTTGTCTTAATGGACCGGTACAACCTTATGCGCAAAGAACATCCAGAAATAAACAACGCTGATGCGATAATTGAGGCTACTAGACTTCGAGCTCGAGCGATTTTTGTCACAACCATCACTACCGTGATTGCATTATTACCTCTACTCTTCGATAAGCATGAAACAATGTTTTTTTTAGTGCCTATGGTAATAAGCATGATCGGTGGGCTTTTGTTCGCGAGCTTCGGCCTGCTTTTATTTCTACCTGCCGTCTTGAGGATGGTAGAAATCACGAAGTCAAGTTTCAGACTATCTAGTTATGTCGTTGCGGATCAAAACTAGTAGGATATCACCCTTGTATTGACTTGTAAAGTGATTTCAATTTGATCCACGCGTCGGCGGTCGTGAATCGCCAGTTCACTCGCACGGCTTCGTGGTCGGGCAGACGATGGTTCAGGCATGGGCCGACCATCGCACGGATCTCAATCTCGGCCATGCTCAGCCAGCTGGGAACCTCTATTTATTGCCGTTTTAACGAATCATTCCCGATATAAGTATATGATTTTTAATGATATAAGGATTGTCCACCTCCACTTGCCTCGAGTAAATGGAGGTGTCCAGCTGCCGTGCTTGGGCGTGTAGTGGATCTCCAGACGCTCGGCGATGCGCCCCCGCGCCTCGGCCGGTTCGAACACCTCGTAGAGCGAAGCCGGAACATGCGTGTTCAAGAGTTGTCCATGGCCAGCATGCTACGCTTATCCGGGTAGTCCTCGTCCACCAGTCGTTGGATCTGCTGTGCCCAGTCAATTTTCGTGCACCGCTCCGTCACTTCCACACGTCGCGCCCACCTTCCAGTAGGTGCGAACCAGTAATTTCCAGCGAGTTGTGAACTGCTGGTTTTAATAGGACTTTCGGTTGTTTCCGTCCCATGGTTTTCGCGAACTTTTGTCATTTTCCGGGCTGTATAAATTGGGGCACGTCATCAAACTGGAGTGAAAAAATTTAGTTCAATCAAAGAAATGCTCACCCATCTTTTGAACACACTGCCAGTATCCAGACATTTTCTCACTGGAAATTACTGGTCTTTCACCACCATTTCTACCAACGATCTCGGTGCTTTACTTGAAAGAAACCCCTAGTCCCAAGATTTCGCAAAAATAATTAATACCGAAGCATGCATCCACGTCGTGCAATTCAACGTAACTCAATGCAATCGGGGATTCCATAGCCTCTACCCAGCTGCTCGGCATAATCTTTTAACGATTGTAACATCTCACGATCGCGATTATTGCTTTCCTGAGATAGCCTTACCTTGATCTCGCAAATGTATCCCACAAGATCAAAAATATCCGAGCTGAGACGTTGTTTCACGAATTGCTGAAATTCTGCCATCTCCGAATCCGTCACTTGCTCTGGAAAAAGTCGCACCTTCAGTCGCTGAGCGAGATCGCTGCAACGCGAGTCTTCAAATTCAATATTTCCCCAAATTCTGTTACGTCTCAAAGAATTCTGTACTTTATTACACTGTCTTTGGTCCGTACCGGGGATAAAGCCATCATACAGGGCCTCTTCCGCCACTGTCAAAGAACTAAATTCACGATCATCCCTAAATACTTCACGAACAAGATTCTCAAGATGACGGATACGTAGCACTCGTTGCAAAGATTCATTCACCACCGACTGGTCAAATTGCAAGTGCTTTGACGACCGCGTATCTAACGTGGATATCGGAGCGAGCAAATCCGCCTTGTTATCAGCGACCCAAGAGAGTGGTGGTCGATTGTGCGGATCGTCGAGTTCGGATGCTGGAGTGTAAAAAAGCCGACGAATTTCGTCTGCGCTCCCTGACTCCAAGGCTGAAATATTGCCGAGTAGATTGACAACGATAATACGTGAAGTAATACTCGGGTGAGCAGCAATGGGTACTATCGGCGCGATACAGAACCGTTCGTTTGAATAATGGTAGGACACATGTAGAACTGGCGTTCGTTTCGCTGGGTCCAGCATGTCCCTTAGGCGAGCACGTTGTCGCGCGATCTGAGCGTACGCCCAAAGCTTGGGCTGCGCTTTTTTAATCAGCTGGGCGAGGCCGATCGTAGCTTCTACGTCTGAACCAGCATCGTGACTTCGGTTATGTCGCAGACCGTTTTCAGCCGCGATTACTTCAAGCCGATAAACCGGTAATCCATCCATAGCCGGCCAACTAATACCATCAGGTCTTAGTGCGCGTGTTAACCATACGACTGGTAACAAATCTGATCTGGAATTGCCCCGAGCATACGACCATCGGTATGGGTCAAATAAATTTCGGTACAATCCGTAGCGGATGAATTCGTCATCAAACGAAATATTGTTAAAACCTATGATCGTCGTTTGAGGATGCTCAAATTCTTGATGAATCCTATGAAGGGCTTCCCACTCGCTTAATCCTTCACGGTGTGTCATTTGGGGAGTGATGCCGGTAATCAAACAAGAGTCAGGGTTTGGCAGGACTTCCGGTGGTAGCTGCACGTACGTAACAAGAGGTTTGCCGACTGGATTCAGGTCTTTATCCGTCCTTTGCCCAGCGAACTGCATAATACGGTCTTTTGCCGGATTGATGCCTGAAGTCTCAAGGTCGTACCAATAGAAAGTTCCTACCCCGTCAAGCGGCATTAGTTTTGTCCCAAGTCATGAGGCATAGAACGAACGAATGACTGAACAAATACGAGCAGTAGCACTCTGGCTGGGCCCTCTTCTTGCTTGCGCATCAGGCTATTTGATGTTTTCGAGCGGATTTGAATTCGCTCCGGCGGTAACCGTCTCAATCACTATCTTCTGCGTGCTTTGGTGGATTTTTGAACCCGTACCCATACCTGTGGCCTCGCTGGTGCCGTTAACGATTTTTCCTTTATTAGGCGTTCTCACTGCTACCGATATTGCGAACGCTTACGGTCACCCCCTCGTTCTTTTGCTTCTTGGTGGTTTCATTCTTTCGACAGCCATGGAAAAAAGCGGAGCACACCGACGACTCGCATTGACAATGGTACGATTTTTCGGGGGGACGAGTAGTAAACGCTTGGTCCTGGGGTTCATGGTCGCATCCGCCGTTTTGTCGATGTGGATCTCTAATACTGCCACAACGCTGATGCTTCTGCCGGTAGCAGTTGCCGTTCTCGAGAAATCGAAGGACAAGTTGCTCGGCGTTCCTTTGTTACTCGGCATTGCACACGCCGCGAGTCTCGGTGGTATCGGAACGCCTATTGGTACACCACCAAACGTTGTATTCCGTGGCGTCTATGAACAAACCTTTGGCGAAGATGTGGGATTTCTTACGTGGATGTCGTGGGGGGTGCCTGTTGTTGTCGTTTTTCTACCTATCATGTGGCTTTGGTTAACTCGAAACCTCACACACCGCAGTACTGTCGAGATACCTGAAGTCGGAAAATGGACCAAGGGCGAACGACGAACGGTTACGGTATTTGGATTAACCGCTCTTGCATGGATTTTCAGAAAGGAACCGTCCGGCGGGTGGACCGCATTATTGGATGTACCTGCAACAAACGATGCAATGGTTGCGTTGTTTGCGGTCGTTGTCATGTTTCTCGTCCCGGACGGCAAAGGAGGGCGATTACTTGATTGGCAAACCGCCAACAAAATACCGTGGGGTATGCTGATACTATTCGGAGCAGGTATTAGTATCGCTACGGCGTTCGTTGAATCTGGGCTAAGCTCAATGCTTGGTGACCAGCTCATGGTACTTTCGCTGCTTCATCCGCTGTTACTAATAGCTACAGTTTGCTTGATGGTGACATTTCTGACCGAAGCCACCAGCAACACAGCCACCACCAACTTGCTCATGCCTATTTTAGCTGCGGCGGCGATAGGTGCCGCAATTGACCCGAAACTGCTTATGGTGCCTGCTGCGATGAGTGCTAGCTGTGCGTTCATGTTACCAGTGGCTACACCACCAAATTTGATTGTTTTTTCCACCGAAAGATTTCCCGTCGCAACGATGGTCCGCGAAGGTACCGTACTCAATATCATCGGAGCCATTTCAATAACGGGAGTTTGCTACCTACTCATCTATCAATTTCCATTATGGTTCGAGTGAATACAAATGCGAGTTATGAGACCAGATTAACTAATCCTCTACACTTGGTATAGTGGGTATCGTGCTGAACGTCGCTCGTGGAATCCTATCTATAGTCACGATTACGATTACAACCATAATCGTTTGCGTTCCAATATTCACCTTGGGACCGCTACGGATCCTATTTCGAGAAAGGTCCGTAAAACGAATTCTCAATCGGTTGATGGACTACTCTATCGACGGCTGGGTTTGGGTTGTTCGATCGCTAATACGAGGACTGTCGCTTTCAAGAATCGAAGAACGAAGTGACCCCATCGCACTTGACACCAAAGACTGGTACGTAGTCATTAGCAATCATCAAAGTTGGGTGGATATCATCGTCCTGCAATCGACCTTACTTTGGCGCATTCCGCGCCTCAAATTCTTTACTAAACGTGAGCTAATCTATATCCCGTTCTTTGGATTGGGGATGTGGTTTCTGGGGTTTCCTTATGTACGAAGGTATAGCCGCAAAGAGACTACTACAAACCCTAGTTTACGAAATCGTGACCGCGAAACGACACTGAAAGCATGCGAAGAATTTCGAGAGAGACCCGTAGCCGTGCTGAACTTCGCTGAGGGAACGCGGTACACCGAAGAAAAGCATCGAAGACTCGGGTCCCGATTTCAGCGATTACTCAACCCACGCAGCGGAGGAATTGGGATGGTTTTGAAGTCACTTCAAGACAAAATCAAGTACGTGCTCGACGTCACAATTGTCTATCCCAATGGGGTACCGGGATTTTGGGACTATCTTTGTGGAAGATGCCCGAGGACGTTTGTTTACATGCAGTTACGCGATCTTCCTCTAGATAACACACGCGAGCAGTTGTCGCTTTGGATCAACGAAATCTGGTACGAGAAAGACATTCAACTAGCTACACTCGCCAACGATTTGGAATAAATATCTTCGTTCGAGAGCAGTACCAGCATCATGAAAGTGGGTGCATTATTACTCACCTGATCGGACAGTTCCGTTACAAGGCAAGTGGAAAGAGTTTGGCTATGGTCCGGCAGCGGGAGAGCACGCTTGGGAACCGATGTAGGCAGTAACCGGCACGAATACAAGTCGGCTGCTGGGCGGGATGCAACATAGCGAGGTATACGATGCACGGAACTCATGAATTTACTTCGCTTGCTTTGAACAACCACAAAAAATTTAAAGACTTTTTTGAATTCGCTTGGTGATAAGAGAATGGATCCATTACCTGTACCACACTGCCTACTACGTGGATCGACAGTGCCAATGTACCATGCTCATCGCACTGCTACTCGAATAGGAAGCTTGGCGGATGATTGCACCGTGCTTTGTTCACCAAATCAGTTCGAGGACGTGAGGCGAAGAACTGACGAGGCAACGGGAAGAGTAGACCGTAGTCCAGAAGACTTAGATATGACGGCTCAAGTCGTTATCGTTGGTGCACGCGCATCGGCATGGAAGAGCCATGTTAAAGCAGTACGGCATTGCGCAGGGTTGACGCATCTACGTCTCTCAACGCTTAGTGGCGGTGTAAGCGTAAGTGGTGGTCCCATATCCAGAACGGAACACGTATCCAAAGAACTACCTGCTGTGTTGTCCCTCCGACTAAAAATAAAGCGGACTATAGATTACTGATGCGAAGAAGATCCCGAATTTTTAAGGCGACGTTCCATTTCCAAGAGACGGCTGTTAATTGAGATGCGGAACTTATCCATATCACGAATTGCAGATTCATTCTCCTCAACTCGTTTTTCAATATCGGCTTTAAACCGCGCAGTCGTTGACACGGCCTCGTTTGCCTTATCCGCGGCACCACGGGTCTGTCTGCCAAGCGAAATCAGTTGTTCCGATTGCTCCTCAATTCCCTTTTTCAATGCTTGCGCAGAATTCGCTTGAGCCGTCTGCACCGCTTCAATGCTTTTTACATTTCGAGTAATCGCGGATTTGTTGTCATTGATCCACCCTTTATTTCGTTTGTTGGAAAGGTCCCACAGCTTGCGAATTTCATCTTCCCATAAATTCAATGCTTCATTAACGTCTTGACCGGAAGTCGTCATCGCTTCATCGGTAGACCGAGTACGCTGCTCTAGCTGATCAATCCGGCTAAGTGCACTCTGAAGAGCAACATCCTGCGTTTCTAACGCTTGCTGCTGAACCATGATAAACCACGCTGCTACGCCGAGACCCGCGAACAAGAGGACTATCATAAATGCAGTAACTGCTCGTTCGGATGCGGATTTTCTTGGTTGCCTCGGGTAACTTCTTTTTTCAACTCCTTTTGCGGAGATTCGCCGACCAGTGTATTCAGAATTACTCACTATCTACTGTACCGTCACATAAAGAAACCACAATTTAGCGATAACTGACGGGAAATGCCAATGCCGAATCTCATACGGATTTAACCGACGCGTGAATGATTAGCCAGACAATCTTGATTTGATGAATGCCACTACTGCGATTTGCGTTTCTTACTCTAGCCGTACATGACCTTTACATACGTAACATTACACCCACGGCCGGCCAGATTAAACCCGCGCCAACGCCTGTCTGTAATTTGTGAGAGACGTTGTTCTAATAACCACTGATCTAGAGCAATCTCACCACCATCCAAAGCACGATAGTTAGCGCGAAGCTGTAAGAAATAACACCCTTAACCGTAGCCATCGGACCGATCTTGCCGAATATCGCATTAAGTTCCAACAGCGCAATGATCACGACCGCAACGATCAAGTCCCACATTGCAATACGTAGTGAAGTGCCAACAATAAAGTGCGCACTTGAACCCATAAAGAACAACATCGGTAGTGAGAACAAAGTATTGGTACGCGAAGCAAGAAGGGCTTTTGCGGCAGCGTCGGCTTGACCGGGGTCTGGGTCCCCGCCATTTGCTACCGACTCATTGGAAGCAATCACAATCTTTTGGTTCGGCCAAATAATCAACCAAACGTTGAGGAACATTAAGGTCGCTATCAAACCGCCCACTATGATGTCCGTTCCAAGTCGGTTAGACGTCATTACGAACCACAGTAGGACAAGCCCCGTTGCGAACGTGAATGCTGCCGACCAGCGGAAATACCAAAGAGCTTTAGGCAGCATCTTTGTAACTACATCAACTTTGCCAGCGTCAGACGCCGCCGCCATATATGCTCCATTAACGAAATTGAAGAAGTAAAGAAGACCAATCCACGTAATTCCGAAAATGAAATGCCCCCAACGTGCGAGATAATTCATTATCTCCACTAACACATCTAAGATCATAAATCCTCCTACAAGGCTTTGGGAATTTCGGGTAGATAATACCTAGAAACTCAGAATGCGGACAGATTCATTCATCACTCCTGCCTGCTGCAAAATTCTTCAGCCAAAATTATCAGAATGCACAACCCAAGGCACGTTCGACCAATAAATTGAAACGTATGACCTACCGGCGATGAGCACCATTAGATAGATGGTTACAAGTGTTAACGCTGCAGTTGTATCAGTATTGAAGAAACGCAATCAGCTGCTATTCCAGTAGATTCCTCCAACGTCGGCACCGTTCCTTCTCATTACTTCATTGTACCTACATCTTCCATAAGGATTGTAACACTAGGGCCACAATTACCCGTCATATCAGAACGAATGGCTTCAGGCATAGCACAGTTACCTTGATTCCATCTTAGGAGCGCGTTACTGACAACCATTCAGCACGTACAACGGCCGCATGCTTTGTAACCGTTGTAAATAATTGATCCAATTTGAGTGAGAGCGGTCCAGTCGCTGATGCAGTGCTAAAAGAGTATCTTCCACCTCGTTGCTTCATACGCGGGACAAGGCGGCAAGAGCGGCACAAACACGCCACATCGTATTGACCGCGCCATACGGTGTCCTAAACATCATCAGGCCATCGAGCCCCTTTACCTAGATTTCATTTCAACATTGCAGTAAAAAAGATCTATCGGCCCGTATATGGACTTGGTCTCGTCGACAAGTTCGACGATGTCCTCCTTCTCACCCACATCCACAGTTTTACTTACATGCCCAATTTCAGCTGCTCCTTCCTTAGCACCCGACCATTTTAGCCCAGATTTCTCATAACCAAGTCGAAAATGATGTTTTTCACGGGATGCGTGGGGTACGGGGCATGGAATGTCGCGTCGCGAGTTTGAAAAGGCTTCGGAGGGCGGGGATGCGTGTGTTTTCCCCGCCTTTTTGCGGGCGGGACGGCGAATCGCTGAGCATCCGGGCGCGGGGAGGTCGGCGCGCTCCGCCGCCAGCGTCATGCACCCGGTTGCACCGGGCTTTTACGTTGGTGCCAGGCTGGCCCAGATCAAGCGGAAATCCTTCCAGTACGGGAAGGCGGACCCGAACGCCAGATGGATCCGCCGCGTGGACACCGTCACGCGCACCGGGATCTGGAACAGGCACTTGCGCAGCGTCGATGGACGGCTCCGGCGCAGGATGGCGGATACCGGAAGGTTCTCGAGCCGGCGCTTCATCATGCAATGAAGGGCATGGGCCAGTGCGCTCATCCGGAGCCGGAGTGCGTTGACGTTCCAGAGGCTGCTGGAGCATCGGTCCAGGAACAGATCGTTCTTCTGTTCCTTGATCCAGTTTTCGGCCTCACCCCGGTCGCAGTACATCTCTTCGTAGACCGTTGGCGCGTCGGGCTCCTGGAGCGAGGTGACGACGAAGCGACTGTTGTACCGGGCTTCGCCGACCGTCGCACATGGGTCTTCCGCGCCGGCCTCCGGTCCGCCGTCGGCCTTGCCGACCGGTTCCCCGTCCGCGTTGCCGACCGGTTGTCCCGGCAGCCATTCGGCCTTGGCGATCACGCGGCGTTCGCGGCTCCAGCTGTCGCGCGTGCGATAGTCGAAGCTCCGGTAGCCGCGGACCGCTCGCTGCGCATAGTCCGGATCCCGCTTCAACCGGTCCCGCAGATCGTCCATCAACGGTTGGACCCGGTCTTTCAGCCGATCATTGCGCGGCAGTCCCAGCACGTAATCCACGCCCCGCGCCTCGCACCACGTCATCAACTCGTCGCGGCAGTAGGCCCCGTCGGCGCGGATCAGGATCGGCACCTGCGGAAATCGCTTCCGCAGCCGGTCCACGAGCGGCTCGACCATCTCCACCACGCCCGCCGCCACATCGCTGCTCGACGTGCGCAGTTCCGTCCGCACCGGCCAGCCGTTGCAGAACACCAGCCGCGGAAGGTAGCAGTATTCATGGTAGTACCCGTGATAGAACCGGTGCTCCTGCCGGCCGTGCAGTTCCACGTCCGTGGCATCGATATCCAGCACCAACCGCTTCGGCATCTGGCCCCGCTCGCCCCACACCAGGTACAGCTCCACGAGCAGCTCGTCGAGCGCATCGAAATCCACGGTGATCTGGCGCGCTTTCGCCGGGTCCCGCCCGTTCGCCGACAGCTCCATCCGGTTCAGCGTGCTTTTGCCGGCCAGCGGCTCGCAGTCCGAACGCGCACACTCCACACGCCCCATGGCCGTGGACAGAGCCCGGTCCCGCCGCAGCTCGTCGTGATCGTTCACATCTTCGTAGCCCAGCGCGAGACCCAAAATCCGCTGCCCCAGCAACGCCACTAGCGGATGCGCCACCTTGGACGGGTCCCGGTGGTCCGTGAAACATGCCGAGGCGCGCTCGAACAGCCGGACCTGCTCGGCCAGCATCATCAGCAGTGCCGATCCCCCGTTGGAACTCAGCTCGCCTCCACTGCAGTCCACCTCCATCCGCGCCGGACGGACCCCTTTCGCCATCCGACGCACCAACCGGTCCGCGCCGCGCTTTTGTTTGCTCTTCATCCCGTGCCCTCCTCCATCCGGCCCCATCGGCCGCGTTGCGCCCACCCTTCGGCCAGCGTGGCCGCATGTCCCGGACGCCCCTTCCAGAACACCAACCGGAACATGCACAGTACGACCACCAGCGTGTTCAGCACGCGCCGCCGCCGCTGCCAGAGCCGGACCAAAGCATCCTCCGGGGCCAAGACGGCTGCCGGCGACCTGCAGGACCCCCATCGATCCCGACCCTTCGGCGTGAACCAGCCCAGATGACTACACAGGGTGGACGCCAACTCATGGCGGCTCAGTGCCGGAAACCGTGCCACCGTCTTCTGAAGGTCCACCATCCAACGGCGGGTCAGCCGCGTGCCACCCAAGGTGGTCGACTTCACGTTCTCGATTCGGAAATCCATCACGTTGGCACCAGAGACCATCTAACCCAGCGTAGATTGCCATAACCCATGCCAAAACGCAAGTGTTTTTTGAAGACCCCCCAAAAAAACGAATATGTTCCCGTATATCAACCTGTTACACGACATCCTTACAGACCGGGATCCCTTTCCGTTCATCCGCATGCCATCGCAGCCACCGGGGGCGAAACCTCCCGACAGTCGGGGAGCGTTCGGGGCTCGTCAAGGCCAGGACCCAAGGGCGTGCGATAGCAATGGCATTCGTTTAGTGATCATTGTCATTCGTTTAAGGAAGTGCCCTTCACCCCTGTATGGAATGCCAGTCCTATGTTGAGTTAATCAGCAGTTTTTGCTTGCAGTCTTCTCCCTCGCTGCCACATCTTCACGGGTTTTCGGGATCGTCGTTCGAAGGATCTGCCGGGCCGGAGTCGTTGTCGGCATCGGATGATGTCGCGAACCACCTGGGTGACCGTTTCCTGTAGCGCGGATGCCTGCTTCAGCAACAGGGCTCTCGATGTCGGCCGCCACCATCGCCAGTCCGTGCTTGAAATGGGTCTGCTTGCGCGGCTTGCCATGTTCGTGCGGGCTTTCGTTCCATCGATGGTCGCCGTGACTGGAGAACCGCCGGGTCATGGCGTTCAGGGGGAAGCCGGCATAGAGTTTCTGTTTCACTCCCCGCTCGCTTGGTCCATGGAAGTCTTCCACCTCCATCCGTTGTTTGGACACCTTGTACCATTCTTCCACGCCCCATCTTGCGCGATACCGCTCCGCCAGTTGCGGGATGGTGTATTGCTTCGAATCCAGCAGGGTGGTTCCGAGGATGAAGACCGTTTTGCCGACGAGGTATTTCACCAGCCGAAGGCAGTGTGCACCACAGGTGGCGAGTGTGCCTTTGCGGGGGGCGATCTCCATCACCACATCCTCTCGATCGCCGGGGATGAAATGGTCGATGTCGGCACCGGTTTTCCGCTTTATCCCGAACACCGCATGCAGTCCCCGGATCACGTGCACGTGCAGCATCCGTAGACAGGATCCAGGGCTTTCCCCGCCCTTCGGCGTCCGCCAGCCAAGATGACTGCAGATGGCCGAAGCCAGTTCATCGCGACTCAAGGACGGAAACAGCTCCACCGTCCTCTGAATGTCCGCAATCCGACGGCGGGTCAGCCGCCTGCCACAAAATGTGATCGACTTCAGATCCACGATTCTCGAACCCATCCACTTTCCGTCCGAAACAATTCCATACAGCATAGTTTGCCAAAAAAAATGTCGCAACGCAACCCCTTTTTTTGAACACTCCAAAAAACAGAAACAAGTCCCAGTCAATCAATGGGTTATAGAAAACCCTCAAAGGCGCAGATCGACTTTTCTCAAACCGAATGCCATTGCGTGCGTGCGATAGGGGCGTCCGCCGCATGCTCACCCACATGGCTCATCACCCAGTCGACAACAGCATCTTTCACGGGATGCGCCGCTTTGCACGCCGGTCGTGGCGGTCCGCAAAACGGGCCCAGGCGCATGCTACACGTCCGCACCGCTTCCGCCAGCATCGCACCCAGCACCGAACGCGCCCCGCTTCCGGCCGACCCGAACGCACCCCTTTCGCCATCCAACGCACCCATCCGTCCGAACGCACCCCGCTACCATCCCCTTCCCCCCGGCAAAGCCCAACCAACTTCGTGGTATCAACAACTTACACGCACATACATCGCACCCAAGCCATCCATTATGAGAAATAAGGGTTAGATCGGCCACGACTATACGCTTGGGATCTATATACGGTAGTACCGTATACCCCCCTCCCGTGACTACGATAACTTTGCCGTAAACATCCAACGCGCTGTTTTCTTTGATATATTGTCCGACGCGGATTTAGGCACCAATCGCGAAATAACTATGTCATATATCAAATCTAAGCGGGCGTCGTATAACGGTCATTACCTCAGCTTCCCAAGCTGGAGACGTGGGTTCGACTCCCATCGCCCGCTCCATACCATTCGCTTTGCCTCACGCTTGATACGTAGCAACGAGAACCGCTGGATCATCTAACCGTCAATCAAAAACAATTACGTTGCGTACAACTTCACCCGTTTTTAATGCTTTAATACCTTTGTTCACATCCTCTAATCCGATGTGGTTGGAAATCATGTCATCTAAATTGAGTTTGCCTGCGAGGTAGAAATCAACAAAACGAGGCATGTCGATCCGGAACCGATTGGACCCCATATTCGAACCCTGAAGTTTTTTCTCACGTAGTAGATCTGGACCGTGAATTTCAATGTTCGTACCAACCGGGATCATGCCGATGATAGTGGCGCAACCGCCCGTACCGATCATGCGCCACGCTTGTTCAGCGGTAGCTTTTAGCCCAACGGCTTCGAACGCGTAATGTACCCCACCGGCCGTCATTTCGCGTACCTCACTGACGGGATCGGTCTTCAATGCGTTGACGGTGTCCGTCGCACCAAACTTCTTTGCAAGCTGAAGTTTGCTGGCAATGGTATCGACCGCGATGATTCTGCTCGCTCCCGCAAGCTCAGCCCCGTTAATACACGAGAGTCCAACTCCGCCACAACCAATGACCGCTACCGTTGATCCTGGCTCGACACCGGCGGTATAAATGACCGCTCCAATGCCAGTAGTGACTCCGCATCCGATTAATGCTGCGCGATCCAACGGCATGTCATTGGAAATTTTTACAACCGCATGTTCGTGCACCAGCATGTACTCGGCAAATGATGACAGGTTCAGAAACTGGGTAATCGGTGTTCCATTTTTAGATAATCTAGGCGGATCACTTGGCCCACGTTGCAACTCAGGTTCCTCGCATAGCGACATGCGGCCAGTTAAGCAAAGCTCACAGTGGCCACAAAAAGCTGAGACACAAGTAATTACGTGATCTCCTGGTTTAACGTAAGTTACATCGGAGCCTACCGCTGCTACTATGCCCGCAGACTCATGTCCGAGAACTGCGGGCAAGAAATAAGGATAAGAACCGTTTTGAAAGTGAAGGTCGGAGTGGCAAATACCCGCGGCTGCTGTACGTATGAGCACTTCTCGCGGTGCCGGATCGCTGGTTTGAATATCTTCAATTATTAAGGGTTGTCCTGTTTCATAAAGAACGGCTGCTTTCATTTGAATAACTCGCTTTGGTCAGTGAGTGCACGTCACGTAATCATTACACGGAGGCCATAGATCATAACTGCATTACAGTACCTTGAAAATTTAATATGAAACTATTCAAGATCAATACTCGTTTTATGAACTGAGCTTCGATTAGTAAGGAAGAATTTGAAGGGCTACTTGAATCAAACGCAGTGTGCGAGAATTCGCGCATTCTCTTGCTTGTCAGGAAACGGGCCGGATATGAATCCCCATCATAGGTTAGTCAAAACGAATGTATGTATTGCGCGGTTCGTCGTAGTGGCCTGTGTGGTCTGCTCCTGTGCAGCTAGTGGTTATACAGCCCCCATACACCAGCAGGTCACTTTTATCGCTGCATTGCACTTTAACCGGTGTATTCGAAATACGGCCGTCCCTCGCATGACTCCTCTGGAGATTCGATATATGGCACAAGGAAACACGAAGAGGGCCAATCGCAGTCTGTGGCAGAAGATCAAGAATGGGAATTACTACGACTATGATAGCGAAGACGGAGAATCGCACCGCATTTTCTGGTATTTTGAAACCCGCTTCCATCGCGAGTTTAATGAGCTTACGGAGAGGCTGGAGAATCTCATAAGCAATAAGAATCGATATTCCGACCTTGGATCAATCTCAAATGTCCTGCAGGATGTCACTTCTCCCGTACATGTTGTACCCATTCGTATGAATCGATTCTGGCGGATACCCTATTACGACCGGTTCAACCGATTTTCTTTGAACGAGAGCATAATCGAAGATGCGCTTGCAGATTGCAATGAACTAATTCCACACTTCGAGTTAGAAGAAATTCCCACATTCCAGGTGCTGTTAGATCAAACTGCAAAGAAAACTATAGATGCAATAAGGACGCCAATTGCGGGATACCCTGTTTCATGGGAAGTGTTTTGGACTTTCGGATCACGTGGCTCCTTCGGTCATTACGGAGTCGCTGGAAATAATTTCGGACACCGTACGCAATTTCAATGTGAAGCAGAGCAACAACAAAGATGTATTCTTCTTTTCAACGATCCACTGTACAAAGAATTCGCTTTCAGACGTCACATTCAAGCGATCAAGTCAACTGTGACTGCGATGCTGCGGGTACAGGTGTCAAAGCGTGCGCAAATGTCAAGGGCAGCCCGGCAACGATCTGTTCATTGAGGCCATGCGCAATCAATAAATTGGCACAAAAAAGAATACTAAGTATGAAACCGTATCTCCAATGACGACCCTAGCCCATTCTAGATAGAGCGTATTAAAAACAATATCAGTGCGTTAGAGCTTCTTGCATGCTTTTGGAGTAAGTACAAGTTAATATTCCTTCCCGCGTTAGCATAATTCGCACTATGAAGATACCCTGATGTACTTACGACTATTGGAACCATTTATCGTTTTGGGGAAGTCTAAATACTTACAGTGACAGAACGCGCGATGACTTTTAATTTTGACAAAGGCGATACCACGTATTGTATTCAGCAATCCCTGTACCAATAAATGGATGTCAGGTCTGAATCAGATAATCGTGTGTTTTTAGATGTGGAATGATTGTGAAGGTTTCTAAGATCATATGAATGTTTCGTGAAATTCACTGCAATCGTCTCGTTGAGCTAAAACTACATCGTTAGTACATATCTTGAATACAACATATGCCATCTTTGAAATCTAGTTCACCAGCGACTACCTTGAATACCGACCGTGATTTAGCTACTGCAATAAAGCTGAAACCAATTAGATCCCTTGCCGAGCAGAAACTTGGCATCCCGTCCCACGCAATTACAACTTACGGTGATCACAAAGCCAAGATACTGTTCGACTCCGTTAGTTCGAATTGGGGTGACACCTCTAAAAATAGCCGTGGCAAGCTGGTTTTAGTAACGGGCGTTTCTCCGACACCTGCAGGAGAAGGCAAAACAACAACGACGATAGGGTTAACCGATGCCCTTATTCGAACGGGGGTGCATGCAACGGCGTGTCTGAGAGAACCTTCGCTAGGTCCTTGTTTTGGTATGAAAGGAGGGGCACATGGAGGCGGTTTGGCACAAGTAGCACCTATGGCCGATATCAATCTCCATTTCAACGGAGACTTACACGCAGTCACGGCCGCCAACAATTTGCTTGCTTCACTCGTCGATAACCATTTGTATTGGGATAATCCATTGGGCATCGACCCGCTTCGTATCACTTGGCGACGTGTTCTCGATATCAATGACCGAGCTTTACGAAGTATCGACATAGGCATGCGAGGGCAGGCAAAACGACAGAGTGGTTTCGACATTACTGCCGCATCAGAAATCATGGCGATACTCTGTTTGGCTGAAAATCGTCAGGATCTTCAGAATCGATTAAGTGGAATTGTGGTAGGGCACCTAGGGGACGGTTCCGTCGTAACGGCAGGTGATCTTAATGCAGATGGTGCATTAACAGTTTTGTTAAGCGATGCTTTGAATCCTAATGTGGTTCAAACGTTAGAGCACAATCCGGTGTTCGTGCACGGCGGACCCTTTGCGAATATCGCGCACGGATGCAGTTCCATCGTTGCCACCAGAGCCGCCTTGAATTTATGCGAGGTAGTCGTCACTGAGGCAGGATTCGGTGCAGACTTAGGTGCCGAAAAGTTTTTTAATATCAAATGCCGTCAAGCCGCCTTGAATGCGGAGGCAGCCGTGGTGGTGTGCACGGTCCGTTCACTAAAAATGCATGGAGGCGTCTCAAGGGACAAACTTACTGAATCGAACGTGCATGCGGTACATGCGGGATCGGTGAACCTACGTCGCCACATTGAAAACATTGAACAATTTGGGCTCTTGCCCGTCGTTGCCCTCAATCGATTCTCATCGGACACTGATGATGAAATTGAGGCGGTGAAATCCATCGGTCAAAAGTATGGGGTGAGGGTTTGTGTAGTAACGCATTGGCAAGATGGTGGTACTGGTGCTGAAGAACTTGCGGAAGCTGTAATGGATTCACTGGCAGGAGAGAATGGTGGCTCTACTTGTCTTTATTCAGAAGACGTTTCATTGCGGGATAAAATCCAAACCGTAGCAACGCACATATACCGGGCAGACCGAGTTACGTACGATCCAAAAGCGGCAGACAAACTTGCAGAGATCGAAAAGCTCGGTTACGGAAAGCTTCCAGTTTGTATCGCTAAGACACAGTACAGTTTTTCAGCAGACCCCAATGAACTTGGTGCGCCGGAAGGACACACACTTCCAGTTCGTGAAGTGCGCCTAAGTTCCGGCGCGGGTTTTGTTGTAGTGATCTGTGGAGACATTATGACAATGCCTGGATTACCACGTCGACCTGCGGCCCTGGATTTCGGTTTTGATGACCAAGGACGTATTATTGGTCTGCGCTAACTCCGGTTTTATTGGGCATTCTTAACGATCTTTATTTCGAGCCTAATAACTGACTACTATCCTATCGATGGCATCCGTTCAACGCATTAAACGAGATACTGCGACGGATCCTGTAGATACAGCTTGATTTACATGCGGTCTGCTGGACGTTGCTGCACTGAACGGAGAGAGGCGAGCTGATAACCGCATACTATTCGTCCATGAGATCCGTCTCGATTTCCAGTCGCATCCTTGCCATGTTCTAACAAATCATCGTACCGAAGTGTCAAATGACTTAATTGAGAATGCGTATTTGGGATCTCCAACCCTGTTATTTGAATCAGTAAAGTTTGCTTGGCGAGCATCGTGAGTTGCATGCATTGGCAACAATAACTCGAGATAACCTCAAAGGTTATTCGAGCCATCCCGAAACTAAACGATGGCAAGGGCATGGTTGGGCACTAAAACAAAGACATCTATTGCTGGTAGCGGAAATGAATTTCCGTGGATATAAGCACCATTCATCCATAAGGATAAACTCAGGAGCCGGGACGTGGCCCACTGCCCTTATTGATACCCCAGCAATTCCCCGTATAGCCCAAACGTCGCTATTAGTCTGGACTTTCCGGATTGGGTTTCGCAATAATGGGGGCAATATCGGTACCCGGAACCCGTCTCAAATGCACGACGAGATGCCGTGTGAAACGCCTGAAAACGCCGATCCCCCGTACTAAAACACGGAAAGACCGACACCAAGTCTAAATTAAAACTAGGCTCTTATGTATCCACTTGTGTATAGTTTGCCAAATGAGGTGAAAGGAAGTCTGCCTTAATCGATTCTTCAAGTTTGAATTCCGATTTCATCAACCAGCGCATGTAGTGGTCCAGGTAGCGTGTAGAGGCACCGCGCGGTCTGCCGATTACACACATCTCTCGCTTGACTTCTATTTATCGGGTCGCTGCAGGCTTATAGATGTAGTCGGGACCTTGCCCCCTGGGCGAGGTGGATGAGTCCCGCTGGTAGGACATCGGACTGGTGCATGCAAGGCCACGTATCCCTTCCAGATCGTCTCGTATCCGGGGATCGCTGGCCTCTGCGCGTCGGCGGTTCTTGAAGCCACCCAGCATGGCGATGGCCAAGAGGAGTGCCTGGCCAAGATCGTTGGATGACGGGCTGCGTGGGTCATCCAAGACCAAGTCTCGCAACACAGTGAGTTTGATGTCGGTGAGTATCGTCCCGACGGGCAGTTCCGGGGAGGGGGGCATCCCAAGCGGGTGAGTGCGGCCAATCGCCAAGCTGGTCAGCAGCAGCCACTATAATAAGAAGTCAAGCTGTACTTATGTGTAATCGGCAGGGTGCGCCGCTTGGTGCTGCACAATACTCGCCGTATTCGGCTCCTGCTGAGCAGCACCTTCCCGCACCATGAGTGGTTCCACACGGTCTCTCCGCTCTCCGGGTTGTGTATAAATTTGTCTGCAAAAACGAAAAACGGGCTGTAACGACAGACGAATGGTTAGAATCTGATGTTTCATCGGGAATGTGGAGATGCCTGGACGCAATCCCGCATCCAGGCGCGAATCATTCATGACACAATTTATTGAAAAGGAGCAAGAAATGATTCGGAAAGATTATACGCACAATGCCACGAAGAAGTCGGCATGCCATCATCTGGCGGACGATGAGGAGTTTGTGAGGCGGCTGGTGCAAGAGACGCTCAACGAGGTGCTGGAGAGTGAGATGACGGAGTTTCTGGGAGCGGGCAAGAGCGAGCGGACGAAGACGCGTCAGGGCTACCGTTCCGGATACTACCGGCGCGATCTGACGATGAAGGTGGGCGAGATCGAGCTGAGGGTTCCGCAGGAACGCAGCGGCCAGTTCAGCACGCGGGTGTTCGAGCGCTATCAGCGTTCGGAGAAGGCACTGGTGGCCGTGCTGTCGGAGATGTATGTGCAGGGGGTCTCGACGCGTCGGGTGAGCCGACTGGCGGAAGATCTGTGCGGTCACGAGTTTTCACCGGCGACGATCTCGGCCATGGTGTCGAAGCTGGACGCGTCGCTGAAGGCGTTTGCGGAACGTCGGCTGGAGGAGGCGTATCCGTATGTGCTGCTGGATGCCCGGTATGAGAAGGTGAGAGAGGAGGGCTCGGTGCGTTCCCGGGCGGTGCAGATTGCCCTCGGGATTGACGGCGAGGGTCGGCGTCAGGTGTTGGCGGCGGAGGTGGCGAACCGGGAAAGCGAGGTGTCGTGGACGGAATTCCTCTCGCATCTGAAGGAACGTGGCCTGCGGGGAGTCGAGTATGTGGTCTCGGACAGTCATGAGGGATTAAAGCATGCGATCTCGAAAGTGCTGCCGACCGCGCTGTGGCAACGGTGCTGCATCCATTTTCTGCGCAATGCCAGGGACAAGCTGTCCCGGAGTGCTGATCCCGCGTGTCTGGAGGGTTTGAAACGGTTGTGGGGCTGTGAGCATGTCGGGGAGGCTCGTGAGGCACTGGGTGCCTGGGTAGCCCGTTGGGGCGATGAGAAAGGGTTTGGCAGGCTAGTGGAATGGGTCGAGGATCATGTCGAGGAGACGCTGACGGTGTATCGGCTGCCTAGGGAACATCGCCTGCGGATGAAGTCCACGAACATGCTGGAGCGGTACAACGAGGAGCTCCGTCGGCGCACGCGTGTCGTCAGGATCTTCCCGAACGCGGAGTCCTGTCTGCGTCTGATCTTGGCACTTGCGGCGGAGACCCATGAGCGGTGGCTGACGGGGCAGCGTTATCTATATGGCCGGATCGGCGTGGTTCGCGCATCCGAACCGGAATCCGAGACATGGCAGGAGGCGGCATGAAACGCCCGAAAATTTCGCGCCGAGCGGAGACCCGCCCATATGGGCGGGTCTCCGCTCCCACCAGAAATTGCAGAAGATTCTTGACACAACTGTATTCTGTATTCTCCGCTGCTCGCGGGGGTGGACCGGCAGTTGGGTCTGACCCGCTCGGTGTCGAGATACCTGGGGATGCACGGCGTCGGGCCCTGCCGATTACACACATCTCTCGCTTAACTTCTATTTGTCGGGTCGCTGCAAGTTTATAGACGTAGTCGGGACCTCGCTCCTGGGCGAGGTGGGTGAGTCGCTGGTAGGCCATCGGACTGGTGCATACAGGGCTACGTATCCCTTCCAGATCGTCTCATATCCAGGAGGGTGATCGCTTGCGCGGCGGTGGTTCTGGAAGCCTCCCAGCATGGCGATAGCCAGGAGGGGGGAGTGCCTTGCCGAGATCGTTGGGTGATGGGCTGCGTGGGTCATCCAAGGCCAAGTCTCGCAACACGGTGAGTTTGATGTCGGTGAGCATCGTCTCGCCGTGCAGTTCCGGCAGTCTGCGCCGTAGAAACGTAGGAATGCTCTTTAGTAGGAAAAATCACCTGAAATACGTATTAATAAAGTATAAAATTTCTATTCTGAGTTGTTTAAAAATAATTCATCCTAAAAAATATACCCCAATTTTTCTACGGCGCAGACTGCCGGGGGGTCGCGTCCCAAGCGGGTGAGTGCGGCCAATCGCCAGGCTGGTCAGCAGCAGCCACTATAATAAGAAGTCAAGCTGTACTTGTGTGTAATCGGCAGACCGCGGTGGTTGATGGTTCAGCCATCGCTTCATGGTCATATGACGCGGGTTAACCGTGTTGAGATGCCAACTCCCGCGGCGAAGTTCACGTCGGCTGCCGCGAACCACTTCCTGGTGCATGTTCAGGCTCCGGCTTGCCATTTCGTAGCTGGGATTCGTAGCTGGGATGTCCATCGGTGACACACACGCAATCTTCGGCCAGCCCCCTTCCGACATTGCCGGAGCGATGTCCGTCCCCGCCGTCGACGAGAGGGCTTCCATATCAGTCGGGCCGCCGCGAGATGCTGCCGTCAAGACGGGCCGCTGGTCCGGCACCAGACCCTCGGCGTCCGCGATTTCCTCCTCGCTCGCGCGGAAGGCGACGCTCCGTTAAGGAACGATCTCCCTTGCAGCTCTCCAGAAAATAGCTCTCGTCCGATCTCCACGATGCCTTGGAGTCTTGAGCCTTTCTACTGCTTGCCAAGCAAGCGATGCCGCCACAAGAATGCGGTTCGGTAAGCGATCCCGCATCGCTCGGCCGACTGATGCAGCGTCAGCCGATCTCGCAAACACCCTTCGAATACCGACCACTTCGACTTGTGCCTCAAGCCAGCAAGATGAGTCCCGGTCAGCGCGTGAAAGGTTCGTCCGCACGATGCCGAACGGCAACGAAATCGACACAAGCCCGCCGACTTCCCGTAACGCACCACCCCTGAGGAACCGCAATGCGTACATACTCGCAATCGGTCCAACTCTGCTTCCCGTTGACGAACTTGTCCGGGTAGCTCGTCACTCTTGACCGATTTCTGGACTCCGAGCATCAGTCTCCGCTTCTGCGCTGGGGTCAGCCTAAGAATCTGGTTTAGCATCTCCTTGAATTCGCGAGGACTCATTGGTTTTCCTCAACCCATTGAACTATCGCATAGTATAGCTGCTTGTTAGTCACTCCCAACATAAGACCACATAAGAGCCTAAAACTATACGGGAAATTGCTGGTATATAAGTCCCATTAAGAATCTAGGATTGCATCCACATACACTCGAATATGATCGGAATGTACGCTCAGACTCCGCATGAGCGTTGCAACATATGGACTTGAACGTGCAGGATCATCGTTGATGGTGTCCACTACAACGCGCCGCCCGTTACTTACGACTCTAGGAAACGATTCGATTATCCGGCCTAGACTAGAATCGTCTGGGTCTAACGTGAACGTTAACTTACGTCCATTATTTTCGCAAACGATAGCGAGACGGCCGTCAACGAAACCAAGAAAGTTACCAATCCGACGAGCCGGTAATCCTGGCCACTTAATACCGAGTCTGCAGGGTGAGATTGGGTCCCATGTGCTAATCCAAAATGATGTGTTCTTTTTCCTGATATTGCCAAGAGCATTAACGGTACCGGGTTCAGTGAATTGTGGGCCGGACAGCCCATCAAAAAACAAGCCGGAAACAATTTCGCCAGATAATTCCATAACGCGCAACGCTGGGAAGATTGATGCCCAGCGGAAGTGCCCACCTTCTCGATTCGCTAATTCTCTAGTAAGTACGCCATAACGGTCCAAAAGACACCGGCATTTATCTTTTTGATTTTCCAACCCAGATACGGCATTGTATTCCTGAGCCTCGGGTTGAACTCTTCTCCATATTCCAGGCCAGCCGCTGGCGCGTAGTCTCATAGCTCTTCGTGAGCCAGCGTGACGTGATTCCTTCGACGATGGTCTAAGTCTGTAGTTTCTCTCATCGGCTGATCGCAGCGAAGACAAGCCGTCGGACGTAATGCTTCCACTCCACACGGTTTTCCAAAAGCTGCTATTGAACGTGGTCAGATCTAAACCTGATTGATCGTGCAACTGAAAAAACGTATATCGTGCAGCAGGATCTTTAAACGAACGCAACACGGATTCCTGCTCCATTTCACTGTCAATTTCATTAAGTGGCTCACCTTCGAATTCCAGTGCTACTTGACCCACTCCCGTGCCGCGCCAAAATGCTGAGTATCGCGCTAATACTGGGTCAATAGCAGCGAGTGCAGCCGAATAGAAACGCGACGTCCAAATATTTTCACTCCAGAAAGTAACAGGAGCGGAATAACCGCGAAGAGATTCAATGATATCAGGTATTTGGTCTAAATTTCTCGGAGATATGATTTGGTGTCGTAGTGCTAGAAACTGTGGCAAATCCGTCAATGGTCGCGGCTCAAAAGCAGATCTCTGCAACCTACGTTGTAGACGCAAAAGTGTTTCGAAATTTTGGGTGTTACACAAAAATTTCTTATTACTTCCTTCTACGGCTATTTCATCAACGACTGTTCCTTCATCAATAAGTACTGTAAGAACCCCATCAATTTCTTCAGCTGAAACCGGAAATAAATCTGCTAGTTGATTGGCACTACGAGGTCCATAAAACTGGAGAGATGTAGTTACCTTCGCTAAGGTGGTCAGCTGAAGGTCATGAACCGTTTCCGAGTGAACGATCCACTTGCGGCTATTGGTCTCTAATACGACTAGGGAATCCGGGAGCGGTTGATCTCTAAACCATTCAGGGACCGGAATCCAAATGCGTTCTTTGACCCATTCGGTGAGTGCCAATTCATCAGTAGGAACGTATCCTGATGCCCGTAGCTGTACTTTTTCTTCAAATTCATTGATCGTCCTTTGCTTAATAACCGGTCGTCGATCAGCAAATTCGACTGCTTCAGCAATTGAATCTTCAGCGATAAATGAACGACTTCTAGTTTGGGGCGTATCATCGATATACATGTAACGGTTGACTTGATCAAAGGTGATGCCGCTGGCGAATGGACTGGGCGTTGAGGTTTTTGTAATACTTATCCGGATTTTTCCGCTTTCAATCCGTTGCAGCACATCTTTTGCAGCCGGCAAGTCAAATTCATCAGTAAGACAGGTGCGCCACGTCTCAAGCCTTACTGGGAAATCCTGCTGTGTCTGCGTTGCCTCCATCAACTGCTTCGCTTGCATGCGCGTGACCCAAAGCGGTGTCCGCAGGTTGAATCGTTGTCGAGTCAGCAACAACGAGCGACCCGCGCATTCACGGAACCGTGTGCCGAAAAAACCGGACCTCTCCAATGACCGGCACATACGTTCTTCAAATCTTTCGGTGCTAAACATGCCCAAGATTGATTCGGGGAGTACTTGCTGCCTGAGTTGCATGGCAATTGTGTAATTTCCGATCACGATGTCAGGCTCCGACTGGTATCGTTCTCGCCAAGCGGATTCCAGCGCAAGGGCAATTGGCCTATTAACTCTGCCGCCCCAAGTTGTATGTATGATCAGTTGCTTGTCGTATTCTCCCATGCGATACCCGCCCGGTCCGGTGTTAACTACTTCAAAGACAACATGGTCCGAGGAAGGAAGGTTGGTGTTTGTTTTCTCACGCTGACACTTCAGGTAATCCAGAAGTTCATCTGCGGCTACCTTACCGAATCCTCGTTGCGTCAGCTCCAATCTCAGATCGTCAACGGCGTCACCAGCCAATAAACCATCTGCTAGCCGAAGGAACTCACCAACCCGTTCGCCGAAATGTCTGCTAGCGTCAATTATTTCGTTACGCCAAAACGGAGGGGCCATGATGCCAAGGGGAGCTGGACTAACCTCAACATCATTATGCGTTATACGGCTGATTTTCCATTGCTGGGTACCAAAAGTAAACGTCTGCCCAATTTTGGCTTCCCAAACAAATTCTTCGTCAAGCTCACCAATTAGCGCATGACTGCCTTCGTGTCGCAGTCGAAAATAGCCACGGTTGGGAATGGTTCCACCGGAGGAATAGAACGCAAATACTGCACTCTTACGGCTTCGAATCGTCCCTTGTTCGCGATCAAACGAGATTCTCGGCCTCAAATTGTGAATGCGAACGTTTTCGAATCGACCTGCAAGCATTTCAATGGTTAAATCAAAGTGATTGCGGTGCAGTTCGGAATACGGTTTGCTTCGTCTCAAAGTCCGATACATGTCATCGACATGCCAAGTTTCCGTAGCAGCCATGGAAATCACGATTTGAGCTAGTAGGTCCAATGCATTGCTCAGCGGTCGTAATGGCTCAATATCATGTTTTTGAATCGCCTTTGAAATCACGGCGGCTTCAATCAGGTCGTGTGCACAGGTAGGGAAAAGCATTGACCGGGAGGTCTCACCAACACGATGTCCAGCTCGACCAATACGTTGTATTGACGATGCAATGGAATGCGGTGATTGCACTAGTACCACTTCGTCAAGATCGCCGATGTCGATGCCCATTTCAAGCGAGCTGGTCGCGACGATTGCTTGCAGCTCCCCATTCTTCAATTGCTTCTCTACTTCTACTCGAATGTCACGTGCCAGCGAACCGTGATGTGCGTACGCAAGTAGGGTGTCGGATTCAGCATTTATCCCAAGAGTGATCTTTTCAGCTAAGTGGCGAGAATTGGTAAAGAAAAGCGTTGATTGATTTGGTTTGATCCGATCTCTCAGCTCTTCACAAATAAGTGCCCAAAAGCGAGTGCCGCTTGCTTGTGCTTGCGCGATTCCAACCGGAAACCGAACTTGAAAGTCATATCGTTTCGAAACATTCGACTCGATAATTTCCACTTTCCGGGGTGTGCCTCGTACGTTGAATCCACCAACGTACTCGGCGACTACGCTAAGGGGACGGGCCGTTGCGGATAGTGCAACTCGTTGAACCTCACCTGCCAGATCTACAAGGCGTTCAACGCAGGTCATTAGTTGAGCACCGCGGCGGTTCTCAATGATTGCGTGTATCTCGTCTAGCACTACGAGTTCGACAGTGGACAACGCTTGCCGTCCCCGGACGGTTGTGAGCACGAGCATCAGGCTTTCAGGAGTAGTTATGAAGATCTCCGGCGGTCTGCGCAACATGCGTTGTCGGTCGGCTTGAGGTGTGTCCCCACTCCGAGTCATGACACGGATATCAGGGAATACCTCGCCCGCCTTGGCAAAGGAACTATGTAATTCTTGAATCGGTTTATTCAGACTTTTTTCAATATCGTTATTCAATGCTTTTAGTGGCGACACATAAAGGACTTTCATCGCACCGGTATGACGAGTACCCTGCACGAATTGGTTGATCGCCATCAGAAAAGCAGCAAGCGTCTTACCACTGCCAGTTGGTGCTGTAATTACCAAGTGTTTACCTTGCCTGATCATTGACCATCCGGTTCGTTGAATGTCGGTAGGTTCGCCTACCCGCTCCCTGAACCACTTTTTAATCAGCGGATGAAATTGATCGAATGCTGACATTTTCTACCTAGACGAAACGCGTGTTGGGAGGGATTGTCGAATGTGGTTCGATGAGTACCGTGCATTTGTTTTTAGCAATTTCGGCACTGCCACCCTTTGAATGTCGCCAGCGCGTCCACCCCATCATCTTTCCCATCGGTCGTTGTTCATTGAGATTGATTTTGAGGGCTTACATGGCCACAGTTCCCATGCCGTAGACAAACACAACTCACCAAATCCATCACGAATCCTTTGAGTGGGGACGGCAAGGTTTTAAAGGAGCCTTTACGCCCTCACAGCTTGGCCATTAGAGTCAGCAAGTTGGAGTTCGTCCCCGACTATAAAATAAACACGACTGTTAGCATAATCTACCATTGACCGCAACGTTTCTGGTATCGATAGTAAGCCTTGCCACTATTCCTGTCCGCCTGGCTATCCAACTTCGGGTTCAATTGCCCATCAAGATGCGGCATACATTCTCACGGCCGCTCGAATATTACCGACCCACCTGCCAGTAGAGGGACTAACTCAATCCTCAAATTACCTTTATTGGGTATCCAATCTTGCTCTAAAGTGTGCGGTAAATCCTTCTCGTGCCACAAATACGGTCATGGGTAAGTCCTACGTATAAAGATCAAACGTTGCACGGCCCAGGTGATCAGTGCTCGCTTTCTTATAGGTCTCGTTCGGAAAGAACGCGATGACTCGTGCTCCCGCGACGGCTTTGTCCTCTGAAAGAATGGAAATCCGACACGCATCGGGGTTCCAGAAATCTGATTTGTAGATTGTTTTTCAAGAGACCAGATCTCTTCCAGCAGCATTTTCGGATCCATCATAAACGACTGTCCGGTCAACGATAAATCCTGATTTCTGCAACGCACATCCTATCGAGGTGGTCCCGCCTAGTAACTTTTGAGATGGTGTACGAGTGGACTTTATTTCGGCAATCGACAAGTGTAATGTGGATTCGAAGATCAAATCCGCTTCCACTCCGCTAGCAGTCTGCGCCGTAGAAAAATTTTGACACATTTTTTAGGATGGATAGTCTGTAAACAATTTGGAATAGAAATTTTATACTTTATTAGTTCATATTTCAGGTGATTTTCCTACTAAAGGGCGTTCCTATGTTTCTACGGCGCAGACTGCTAGTAGTTTAACTGGTTTTAATTTTCGGGTATAGATACTTCAGTTTGGTGCGCGCGTCGTCGACGCTGATCTGTCAGTCAACCCCGGTCTGTTCGCGATTGCGCTCCTTGGCCCAGGCCGCCGTTTCCGACGTGACCAAAGCCCTGCTCTCGATCCGGCGATTCAGGCACTGGCGGTGCAACGCACTGAACTCCAGTTCCGCAACGTTCAGCCAGCTCCCGTGTTTCGGCGTGTGCACCAAGTGGATGCGGTCGTTCAACCGACGACTGGCTTCGGCCGCCGGGAACGCGGCGTAGAACGAGTCACCGCTGTGGGTGTTCAAGCTGTCGCACACCAGCGTGATGGTTTCCGCATCCCGGGAACGCGGCAGATTCGCCAGTGCGCGCACTGGCTTCGCCCAATCCAACGTCGTACGCCGTTTGGTGACAGCCACTGTCCGCCAGCCGGACAGCGGCTCGCCGAACATCCACACCGTGCATGCTCCCCGGCGGAGGTAGTGGGCGTCGTACTTCTCCGGCGACCCGGGGCGTACCGGCAACTTCTCGCGGACTTCCGCCACGAGCTGCTTGCTCATCTCGTCCATGCACACCACCGGATGCCGCGGGTCGTACAGCCGCCGGTATACCTTAAGCACCCGCTCCATGCCGGCCACGAAATGGTGGCTTTGTTTCTTCGGGATACACCACATTTCCCGCCGCCATGGTTTCAATTCGTTTTTTTTAACGCCTGCCGCACGGTCTCCCCGCAAATCGTTTCGACCACTTCAAGTCGCACCAGCTCTTCTGCCAGCATCTTCACGGTCCACCGCACGCCGACGCACGTGCTGGCAGGTCCGCTCCGTCACCCCCAGCGCATCCACCACCTGCCTGTCCGTCAGTGCCGGGCCAGTGCCCCCCTGATCCACGGCCAGCAAAATCCGTGCACGCTGCAGCTTCGTCGCCGGCACCGCACGACGCGTGCTCGACTTCAGCACCACTTCCAACTCATCCCGCTCATCCTAAGCTAACTCCACCATGTATTGCTTCGGCATCGAATCCTCCTGATCCCAGAACCCCTTCCAGTCCACCATTATAAACACGTATTATTAGAATTGGTAGTCTACTAGCCCAGATTTCTCATAATCAAGTCGAAAATGACGTTTTGACGGGATGCGCCGCTTTTCGCGCGGGTCTGCAGCAGTCCGCGAAACGGGCCGGGACGCATTCCAAAAATCCGCACCTCTTCCGCAAGCATCGCGCTCAGCACCAACCGCGTCCCGCTTCCATCCAGCCCCGGACGCACCCCGCCGCAATACCCTTTCCCCCGGCAAAGCCCAATCGGCTTCGTTGTATCAACAACTTAAACGCACATAAATCGCACCAAAGCCATTCATTATGAGAAATAAGGGCTAGCGTCGCGGTAGAACGAAAGATCTGAAATTGAAGTACCACTATTGATTCGATTCTTCACGATCTCCGAAACGACCCAAGTTTCAAAGATTGCTCAAGGGATGCAACTACAGCTGATCAGGAGAATTAAAGACCTGGCAGATCACAAACCAGTCCAGAATCGTAAAAATGGAATTTCGGCATTTTAGTAAGACGTTTTCTGATGTTCCCTCTTTGAAAAGAAGGAAGACGAAACGTTATATAGCTTGCTTCCAAAATGCCATGCCATCTTTTGGCCGTTGACTGCGTAATGCCACTGTCTGCAGACAGCGATGAATCATTTAGTAACTGGGACGTACGCACCAAGTACAATCTCATAAATCTTTGAAACGTTGTAAGATCACCAATATTGGCAAGAGTACGCATATCTCTCTCCACATAGCTTTCAACGTAATTCCGATGCCAACTAGTTGGATCTATTTTCTCATGAAAAATTCTAGGATATCCACCGTGCAACATAGTTGGACACCCCTATTTACTCGAAGCAAGCGGAGGAGGAAAATCCTTATATTATTAAAAATCATATACTTATATCGGGTATGATTCGTCAGAACAGCAATAAATAGAGGTCCCCAGTTTCGTCAAGGCTTTCTAATTGGTTTCCAGTCTTTATGAGCTCGCTATGAACTAATAGCATGAGCTCAAATTTGGCGGTTCGGCCTGCTAAAGCCTGACCCCAGTAACTATACATAATCCCAAACGAGCAAAGTCTACGACAATCTCCGGAAACACACGCTCCACTCCCCGTCGGCTTACCCTCTCGCAAAAAGCGATACGGATGGCTCCATATTGCCTTCGAAGTTTTCCCAATCAAACATCAAACCAACACGCTGATTTCATTACCACCGTTACCGCTGATTATGTAAGTATTAGAAACGGGCATTAAACGTGTCTCCCTCAAATTCGTCAATCCAAGTAAAATCTTTAACGTCCCTTCTGGATAGTTTGCGCAATTGCTTGACCGGCTTACCAATCGGCAATAGCGCACAAACGGCATACCGATCCGGTATACCGAACAAATCTTTTACATCCGGTTCCTTTGCGGTGAGAAAGGTAGTTAGGGTTCCTCCTAATCCCTCATTCCGCGCAGCGAGCAAAATATTCCAGACAAATGGATAAATGGATGCTCCTGAAACCACTCCCACCCGGTCCAAATCACTATCAATTGATGCAACCACACCGAGGTCGACAAGTATTACCAGCACAGCCGGTGCTTCCACAAGCCGTTCTATATAACCATCAGGAACTTTGCGATTCGCAATAGCGGTTTGCTTAACCTTCGATGGTTCTATAGTATTAAAGGGATTCTCACCGGCATCGACCTGCGCCATGTACTTACGCACGGCGGGTTCAATCAGAGGAATAAGTGCACGCCGTTTTTCTGAATCTTTGACTACGATCACTCTCCAACCTTGACGGTTACCGCCGCTAGGAGCAAAGCGTGCATTCTCCAAGATGCGGTGAATGACTGCATCGGGTACTGGATCGGGTAAAAAGTCTCTTGCCGCAAACGTTGTGCGCATAACGTCGTAAATTTCCATTTATGCGGCATTCCTGGGTTGAATGTCGGGATGTTGATCCGGATACAGTTCGTCTAACGGTATCGATTTTCCGTTGGGCTGCACGATTCGACAGTGATAGCGACGCAAACGACGCGGCTCGCCAACTCCACAGGAATGTGCAATGACACCTACTTCGTGACGCATGGACACGGCGTACTGGCGTACCCGCTCCGCCTTGTTGACGGGGTCCAAACCGCGTTGGAGAGAATGGTCATGCGTTGTGACACCGGTCGGGCATGTATTCTTATTGCATTGAAGAGCTTGAATGCAACCTAAAGCGAACATGAATCCACGCGCGGAGACTACGAAGTCCGCCCCAACACAGAGTGCCCATGCAACTTCGGAAGGTGTAATTAACTTGCCGCTAGCAATGACTTTGATTCGATCTCTTAACCCATGCCGATTCAAACAGTCAACGACGAGCGGCAAACTTTCTTTAATTGGTATACCCATGTTGTCAATCAAGCTCATAGGGGCCGCACCAGTACCACCGTCAGCACTATCTACCGTAATAAAGTCCGGTGCCGTTTCAATACCACGCTTTTTAATTTCTTCGCAAAGCCGATCAAGCCATCCGTAAGCACCTATCACGGATTTGAACCCCGTGGGCTTGTTCGTGATGTCACGAACGTGATTTATGAAATTAAGCAGGTCCACTTCGGAATCAATTTCTACATGTCGGTTAGGACTTATCGAAACTTCTCCCTCGGGAATAATTCTTATACGCGCTATTTCCTCGGTAACTTTCGCCGCCGGTAGGATTCCACCCTTCCCTGGTTTTGCACCCTGTGAAAGTTTCACCTCAAACATTTTCACACTGTCATGCGCGGCTACTTCCGCCAACCGTTCGTCAGAAAGTGTGCCATCGAAATTACGGATGCCGTATTTTGCCGTTCCCATTTGGAACACGATATCCGCGCCGCCAGCAAGGTGGTAGTCTGATAGTCCACCTTCCCCAGTATTCATCCAAATGCCAGCCATCCGCGCCCCATTAGAAAGGGCCAAGACCGCCGGTTTCGAGATTGCGCCAAAACTCATGCCTGAGATATGAAATACGGATTGCGCCGTGTAGGGATTCTCGACAAAGGGCCCAATCACTCTCGGATCGGTTTCAGCGGCATCGCGTTCCAAAGTCGGATACGGACAATTGACGAATATGACCGTACCAGCCGACCGCAAATCTCGAGTGGACCCGAATGCTACTGTACTATCTTCACCTTTAGCTGACTGGTAGACCCACGATCGTTCCGCACGATTAAATGGCAGCTCTTCTCGGTCCATCGCAAAGAAATACTGACGGAAAAACTCGCCAAGGTTTTCAAACAAATACCGAAAACGACCGATAACGGGGAAATTGCGACGAATAGCATGACGTGTTTGTACGCGATCAGCGACGTACAACACCAGTACAACGAGACACCCAACACCAACGACAGCTACGAACAGTGCTGCTAGAAATTCTATAAAGAACATATCAAGTCACCCCTTGTGTTCTGAATTGCACGAATGTTGTAGCTACAGTTACGAAACATCTCAATTCTCTACGACATTCTATGTACAATCACCGGCGAAATTTTTAATTCCAGATTTTTAGGCGTAGGACAATGATCCGAGGTCATCGTAGCCTTGAACCCTTAGTTCCAGTTTGTGCTTGTACTGAAGTGTATGAAATGCACTTTTTGTGCACACGCGCTGGAAACGAAGGCAGTCTCTGACAATTTCGGCCGGTGTGTATATAAACTGGTTTAATTTACAGGTTCGTTTATAGTGCTAACCGTGGATGGCAACTTCTAACACAATACCCTATCTGACTAATCTCTAGAGCTAAAGTTAAATGCGGTCAACCCAATAAGGATACGTTATATAGAGATCAACGTCGCGTACGATCGTACTCTCCAAATTTTAGACAAAATTATCACGTCGCAGTACAGGACCCAAGCTGAATCCAAAACTGTGCGATGGGCCGCCATCAGAGCACGTACCATCGTTGAATTCAGTTATACGCTACATCCAATAGAACAGTGTTTCCAAGGATCTTAAATACTACTGGAACTTCGTTTGTACCGTACCCTCATCAAGACGGGTAAAGTCGCCTGCTCGAAAAATCGCTATCTTTTCTAATTTCAAATATTTGCGCATAACTTTGTGAATGTCTTCTGGAGTTACTCCGGCAATCGCTTCTTCAAATTTCGCAACGAATGCCATGGTGCGTCCCCAACGAAGGTTGTTCCTCAGGACTCTGGCAACATTTCCATCGCTTGTTCGAGAACGATGTAATGAATCAAGATAACCTTTTCTTGCCGCCTCAACTTCCTCGGCTTCAAAGCCTGATTCTAGAACTCTCGCTATTTCTTCTTTAAAAGCAGCCACAACTTTTTCGCCATTCTCCGGAGCAAAAATGGCAAACGTTTGGAAAATGGATGTAGGATCAGGTGGTAACGCGTGTACGCCGGCATAAACACCGTATGACAAACCGTCTTGTTGACGAATTCGTACGGAAAGTCTTGAACTAAGAAATCCACCGCCAAGCATGTAACTGCCTAACGCAAATGCAGGCCAATCTTCATGCTCTTCATAAACTGGTAAATTCAGCACCGCGTACATAACAGCATTAGCTTTATCGGGCGTCTCGATATCTACAAAATCCGGGGCCTGGTCAACGTATGTACGAGGAACGTATTCGTATCCCTCATTTGCCGTCCATCCTCTGAAAACCGCTTCCAAGATCGGCCGGATTTCTTCTGGATCAAAATCCCCAACTACAGCAACAGAACCATTCGATGCTCCGTGGAAATTTCTTGAAAATGCTTTAATCTCATCTAAGGTCGCAGCATTAATTTCCTCTATACGTTCATCCATTGAACGCCGATAGTGCGGATGACCCTTAGGGGCCGTATTCCTCAAGAAACGATGGGCAGCTTCGTATGCTAATGACCTAGGGTTGCTCTTTGCTGATTCGACACCGGCAAGGTTTTGTTTGACGAGCAATTTGAACTCCTGTTGATCGAAGGCTGGTTCGCGCATAATTTCATGGGCAAGTCGCAGCACCGCCGGTAGATTTTCTCTTACCGTAGATATTGATCCCTGAAGAGACGTAAGACCTCCACCAATGGACACGTTCGCCTTCAAGCGATCCAGTTCGTCACGGATCTCTTGCCGATTACGGTTCACGGTTCCACGCATAAGCATGGAACTCGCTAAGCTCGCCACCTCATGTTTATGCATCAACGATGCTTCCGTACCATGTGGCAATGTGAAGTGTATCGTGACGGTATCGCCTCGATTTTGTTTCGGTAGGAATGCGATCTTCGTACCACTAGACAAAGTAAACGTTATCGTTCGATTCTCGATATTTTCAGGAGTTGGATCAAAACTTTCGCCTGCCGCAATCGTTTCGCGTCCTTGGTAACCTTCAACCAGTGCTGCCACATTCGGTGCGTCTGGAATAACCGCTCTTGTCGGCTTGGTTTCTTTCGGTCTGAAATACCCGATCGTGCGGTTGGACGGAATCAGATAAGCGTTCGCCGCTTTATGTACGTCTTCCGCAGTAACTTTTTCTACATTGTCTCGATAAAGAAACATTAATCTCCAATCGCCCATTGAGGCCCATTCGCTAATCTGTAACGCAATTCTCGTTGGATCGTGAAAGGCGCGATCGATATTCATTAAATAGTGAGTTTTTGCTCGGTTAACCTCCTCTTCAGTAGGTGGAGTAGCTTTGAATTCCTCAATCGTTGCAAATAGTGCATCTTCCACGGCCTCGAGCGAATCTTCCTTTCTAGCCCTAGCTGATACGAGCAGCAATGAAGGCTGCCTTAGCTGATAACTATACGCTGATACACCGACAGCAAGGTCCGTTTTGACTAGATTCTTATAAAGGCGACCTGCCGTCGAGTTGCCGAGTATATGGGCCATAATATTAATGGCCGGATATTCAGGATCTGATCCTGCAGGTACGTGAAAGCCAACCACCATAAGTTGAATATCGCCAACACGTTCGAGCGTTACGATCCGTTCCCCATCTTGAGTAGGTTCAACGGTATACGTCGGATAAAGTTTGTTCGTTTCTGATCGGTCCGGACGAGGAATACTTCCAAACTTCGCTTCAATCAACTCGATAGCCTTATCTACATCGAATCGTCCCGCCACCATCAAAACAGCATTATCAGGTTGATAATACTTCTTATAAAATGCCTGTAGCCGCCCTATTGGAACATTCTCAACGTCGGCTCGTGCACCAATCGTTGACTTGCCATAGTTGTGCCACATGAACGCCATAGATGACACCCGATCGCCGAGAATAGAGTGCGGATTATTCTCTCCTGACTCCATTTCGTTTCTCACTACAGTCATTTCCGAATCAAGATCTTTAGCCAGAATAAAGGTATTCACCATGCGGTCGGCTTCTAGGTCCAAAGCCCACTCAAGATTTTCGTCAGTAGCAGGGAGGATCTCGAAATAGTTAGTGCGGTCGTACCACGTAGTACCATTGGGAGAGGCGCCACGCTCAGTCAGCTCTGCCGAAATGTTCGGATGGTCAGGTGTCCCTCCTTTGAATAAGAGGTGTTCAAGGAGGTGAGCCATACCAGTTTCACCATAACTTTCATGACGAGACCCGACTAGGTATGTAATATTTACAGTGACTTGCTGCTTGCTTGGGTCTGGAAACAATAGGAAGCTTAATCCATTGTCCAATCGGTATTCAGTGATGCCCTCTACTGTTGTTACTTTTGTCGCTTTGCTGGTTATCACTTCATCAACCTCTGCCTTCCCATCGGCAACTATCATGACCAATTGGCAACCCAACAAACCATAGAGTGCAATGAGTACCGCAATACAGGCCGCAATTCCCGCGGGGATTTTCCTATGTATCATGTATTACTCGCTTTAGTCGTATAGAACAAAAGAATTCAGACAGCAAGGATCCTGGTAGTTCACTTGCATACAACGCAAATCGCCAAGTACCTAGAAACCAAGCCACCGCGCGATGTCATATTGCTACTACTAGCAACACCGACACAACAGTTGCTATGGACCTCCTAAAAGATGTTGTTATGGAGTAGTCTGGAGTACTTATAATGTTATTAATGATTTGGAAAAGTGCAACTTCAACCTCATACCAACCATGGTTAAGTTAGAGGCAAATAAATTCCGAAGAACTAGTATCGTTGCCCTGGCCTTGTGTTAGTTCGCTTAATTTAACGGATCGAAGCAGTTGTCCTTCTTCATCAAGAAATCGTAATTGCGAATAGCAGCATCTATCAATCTTTGCGATAGCAAACGGATTAGTAATTGCCTTTGTTACGAGATCTGAAGGCCCGGGCGATTGCGTTTGGATCACTACGTTGATAGCGTCATCGGAGCGTGATACTGAAGAAAATTTCATTGAGTAGCCTCCCGATATCCGTGTGTCCATAAATGCAAAGATCACCAGCTTCGTTTGAAAATCAATGATTGGCAACGGAGGTGGTGGAAACAGGTTGGAATATATGCATGCATGCAATCGAGCATACTGATCTGCGTCTGAAACCGCACCATATTTTCCCGCAATCCGGCCTGAGGACATTGGACCTTGGTCAAGTTGAGTTATGCACACTTGTTGTGGTGGAACCGTGCAATACGGTTCAACTTGCTCTATAGGAAACGGAAATCCTCTCTCTGGAGATGCGGGATTCGTAGCCAACACAAAAATCCCTATTGCAATGATCCAATACATGTTTTTTGATCTTGAACTTTCAAACTACAGTTGCTGCAGATGAATGAAAATCTTTAGGGCACCTCTATTTATTGCCTTTTTGACGAATCATATTTGATATAAATATATGATTTTTAACGTTGTAAGGATTGTTTGCTTCGGATAAATAGAGATGCCCTATAGGTGGTTCGAATCGTAGGGTGGTGACAACGCGTGGACAGTGCCCCGAGTAGCCATCTGTACTGATCATTTGGAACACAATTATATGACAATGTACAAAATTCCATAGCGAATTTACAATTTCCCAGAAGAAATGCGTACGATCATCGGCAACGAGGAGTTGTAGACGACAAGCAAACACTACTCGGATAAATCTTGCCGGTGCATGGTAGTGCTCGTCCGGTTGGACTGTTCAGTGTCGGGTCTTCCCATAAGTACGAAACTGTCGCTACCATTTACTAACGAATTCAACAGGCTGGGTGGTCTACGCGCTCATGAGTATTAACTAGTGTCTGTGCGAAAACCCTGACGATTGTATCAAAGCGTTGATTATTGCGGCATGGGAGGGTATTTTGAGCTAAAATGCTGCGGGTGAAGATTACCGTTGGAGGCGTTGAAATGGGCTTTTTTAGGGGTTTCAGGGGGGTTCTGTGCGGATCTTCGTTGGGAGGGCTGCGATCATGAGACGTTTCGAGCACGCCTTGCGGTTGGATGAGACGCCGGTCGGTGAGATCAAGATTAACGTGAAATCACAGGATGACATTCCGGCGTTGCTGTTGGGATTGCAGCATCTGTACGTGTCGTGTCGGGAGGAATGGGAAGGGTTACTGGGTTGCCATGTGACAGCGGATCGGGATCCGGAGAACGGTCGGCCGGGGATGACGCTCTGGCGGGTTCTGGTGATGGCGGTGCTCAGGCAGGGTTTGAATTGCGACTACGACCGTCTGGGGGAGTTGGTGAACCACCATCACCAAGTGGTACGGAAGATGCTGCAGCATGGGTTTCTGGATGACTGGACGTACTCGGTTCGCACCTTGCAGGACAACGTGTCGCTGGTGACGCCGGCGTTGCTACAGGAGTTGAATGCGCTGCTGGTGCGGGCAATGGCATTCGGATTAGCGGAAAGGGATTCTGGTCTTTGAGGATGTCGTGTAGCCGGTTGATATACGGAAACATATTCGGTTCTTTTGGGGCTCTTCAAAAAAACACTTACGTTTTAGCATGGGTTATGGCAATCTACGCTTAGTTAGATTGTCTCTGGTACCAACGTGATGGATTCCCGAATCGAGAACCTGAAGTCGACCACCTTTTGTGGCACGCGGCTGACCCGCCGTCGGATTGCGGATATTCAGAAGACGGTGAAGCTGTTTCCGGCGCTGAGCCGCCATGAGTTGGCTGCCACCCTGTGCAGTCATCTGGGCTGGTTCACGCCCGAAGGGTCGGGATCAACTGGGGTCCTGTCTGCGGACGCTGGAGCAGCTGGAGTCCTGCGGCATCGTGTCGCTGCCGCGGGCGAAGCGACCGGGAGCGAGAACGGGAACCGGAGGTCGGAGACCACGGCATACGAGCCGCTCAGATCCAGGCTCCGCCATAGAGTGCGGGTTGCAGGAGCTGATGCCGCTGGAACTGGAGATTGTGACGGAGGGGGAGGCCGTTGAGGAATGGAAGGAACTGATGGACCGGCATCATGAGCTGGGTTACCGGCATCCGTTCGGCTGTTTCCTGCGCTACTGGCTGCGGGATCGTCGGGGTCGCAAGCTGGGCTGTCTGCTGTTTGAGGCGGGCACGACTCGGTTTCCCTGTCGTGACGCCTGGATTGGCTGGCGGGATCGGGATCGGGCGAAGCGTCTGAAGGGGTGGTGAGCAACTCCCGGTTCCTGATTTTTCCTTGGGTTCGTGTTCCGTATCTGGCCTCGAAGGCCCTGTCGATGGCAGTTCGGCGGCTGCCCGGGGACTGGAAGGAGTGGCACGGCCTAGAGCCGGTACTGGTGGAGACCTTTGTGGATCCGGCGAAGTACCGGGGAACCTGCTACCGTGCGGCCAACTGGCAGTGCATTGGCCGGACAAAGGGACGCAAGGCGAATGCATCGGAGGAAGGTAGGACTCCGAAGGACGTTTACCTGTATCCGCTGACGAAAGACTGGAAGCAGGTGCTGCTGACCGGCTCCCGAAACCTCCGCTATGACGAGTTCTTTTCATTCACGGGGAATTACTGAACTTAATATATAATTTTAGGCTCTTATGTATCCACTTGTGTATAGTTTGCCAAATGAGGTGAAAGGAAGTCTACCTCAGTCGATTCTTCAAGTTTGAATTCCGATCTCATCAACCAGCGCATGTAGTGGTCCAGGTAGCGTGTAGAGACACCACGGTGGTGATGGTTCAGCCATCGTCTCATGGTCATATGACGCGGGTTAACCGTGTTGAGGTGCCAACACCCGCGGCGAAGTTCACGTCGGCTGCCGCGAACCACTTCTTGGTGAATGTTGAGGCTCCGGCTTGCCATGTCGTAGCTGGGATGTCCATCGGTGACACACACGCAATCTTCGGCCAGCCCCCTTCCGACATTGCCGGAGCGATGTCCGTCCGCGCCGTCGACGGGAGGGCTTCCATATCAGTCGGCCCGCCGCGAGATGCTGCCGTCAAGACGGGCCGCTGGTCCGGCACCAGACCCTCGGCATCCGCGATTTCCTCCTCGCTCGCGCGGAAGGCGACGCTCGGTTAAGGAACGATCTCCCTTGCAACTCTCCAGAAAATAAGTCTCGTCCATCTTCACGATGCCTTTGAGTCTTGAGCCTTTCTGCTGCTTGCCAAGAAAGCGATGCCGCCACAAGAATGCGGTTCGGTAAGCGATCCCGCATTGCTCGGCCGACTGATGCAGCGTCAGCCGATCTCGCAAACACGCTTCGAATACCGACCACTTTGACTTGTGCCTCAAGCCAGCAAGGTAGGTCCCGGCCAGCGCGTGAAAGGTTCGTCCGCAAGATGCCGAACGGCAACGAAATCGACACAAGCCTGCCGACTTCCCGTAACGCACCACCCCTGAGGAACCGCAATGCATACCATACTCGCAATCGGTCCAACTCTGCTTCCCGTTGACGAACTTGTTCGGGTAGCTCGTCAACTCTTGACCGATTTCTAGACTCCGAGCATCAGCCTCCGCTTCTGCGCTGGGGTCAGCCTAAGAATCTGGTTTAGCATCCCCTTGAATTCGCGGGGACTCATTGGTTTTCCTCAACCCATTGAACTATCGCATATTATAGATGCTTGTCAGTCACTCCCAACATAAAACTACATAAGAGCCTAATTTTATCTGTGTATACCGTCCTGTGCGGATTCCTTTTTCATCAATCAATGAGAAGTGTTAGAGAAGCTTGGCTGCCAGACACAACACAACCACTCCTTGATGCTTTTTCATCTCCTACAAAGCCTAAAATTGTCTTACCTGGAGGAATTTTATAGTTCACTTTCCTCCCTGGTACTTTTTGAACATCTCCAAAGTGTTGCAGGGTTTTCAGACATACATTCATACTGGGAGTCTTTCCATATGATAGGGAAAGATTAGGCTTCTAACAATCCGCTATAATATGCGCTGGTTCAATAGGTTGAGGAAAACAATGGGTCCCCGCAAATTCAAGGAGATGCTAGACCAGATTCCCAGAGCTGACCCCAGTGCAGAAGCCTGATGCACGGGGTCCAGACATCGGTCAAGTGCGATTGAACCCGTTCGTCAACGGGAAGCAGAGTTGGACCGATTGCGAGTATGTACGCATTGCGGTTCCTCAGGGGCGGTGCGTCACGGAAAGTCGGCAGGCTTGTGTCGATTTCGTTGCCGTTCGGCATCGTGCGGACGCACCTTTCACGCGCTGACTGGGACCCATCTTGCTGGCTTGAGGCACAAATCGCAGTGGTCGGTATTCGAAACGTGTTTGCGAGACCGGCTGACGCTGCATCAGTCAGCCGAGCGATGCGGGATTGCTTACCGAACCGCATTCTTGTGGCGACATCGCTTTCTTGGCAAGCAGCAGAAAGGCTCGAAACTCCAAGGCATCGTGGAGATGGACGAGACCTACTTTCTGGAGAGCTGCAAGGGGAGATCGCTCATTAACGGAGCGTCGCCTTCCGCGCGAGCGAGGAGGCAATCGCGGGCACCGGGGTCTGGTGTCGGACCAGCGACCTGTCTTGACGGCAGTGTCTCGCGGCGGGCCGACTTATATGGAAGCTCTCCCATCGACGGCGGGGACGAACATCGCTCCGGTAATGTCGGAATGGCTGGCCGAAGATGGCGTGTGTGTCACCGATGGACATCCCAGCTACGCCATGGCAAGCCGGAGCCTGAACATGCACCAGGAAGTGGTGCGCGTCAGCCGACGTGAAGCTCGCCGCGGGAGTTGGCATCTCAACACGGTTAACCAGCGTCACATGATGACCATGAAGCGATGGCTGAACCATCACCACCGCGGGGTCTCTACACGCTACCTGAACCACTACATGCACTGGTTGATGCGATCGGAATTCAAGCTTGAAAAATCGATTGAAGCGTACTTCCTTTCACCTCATTTGGCAAGCTATACACAAGTAGATACATAAGAGCCAAAGATTACTTCCTGAATGTAGAGAGGTTAAGTGAACTTCACCGCCAAAAGTGTTGATTAACACCTCATAATATGGACCGATAAGCGTTTCTGTTTCTGCTCCAATTCCGTCTCCTAAATAAGGAGTAATGCCACCATCGTTGACGAATCCAAGATCCCGATAGTTGTTCGTTGGATTAGCTTGCTTGTACTGAGCTGCTGCACCTTGGATCAATAGGATGTCAGCGACTACCGCCTTCACATCAGCATCATCTGCAAGCAAAGTGTACATGGCCCACACGCCGACCAGCACCCCCGCAATGATCCCGAATACCAGCAGGATCTCAGCTATCGAGTAGCCATTCCGCCCGCGCTGGTAAAGGCATTGATTTGATTTTTTAAGCTGCTTTGCCATAACCGAGACCCCCATCTGATCTATAGCTAAAGGGTACCTCCCTCGATCGCTGTTTTGACAAATCATGCCGTATGTAACTACTTGATTTTTAAAGATTGTCTGTTTCAGATAATAGAAGGATTGCAAATTTAGTAGAGGTTCCCTAGAGTTAGTTGTGTGAATATTCCATGACCATCTAGACTTTGATTGATGATAGAGACAGTACTCTCGCTGAATACACACTGGCAAGGCTATTTTTGACTTTGGATTTTGTAAAGCTGTCATACCTAGTACTCTATCAACATCAGTAAAGTAGCCAAACCATTCACTATCAATGATCATATTAATGAATTCTAATCTAATAGTAAGAGTAATTATAAAGTTAAAACTAGCTCTTATGTATCCACTTGTGTATAGTTTGCCAAATGAGGTGAAAGGAAGTCTGCCTCAATCGATTCTTCAAGTTTGAATTCCGATCTCATCAACCAGCGCATGTAGTGGTCCAGATAGCGTGTAGAGACACTGCGGTGGTGATGTGGTTCAGCCATCGCTTCATGGTCGTATGACGCAGGTTAACCGTGTTGAGATGCCAACTCCCACGGCGAAGTTCACAGTGATTTTCGCGACTTTTTGTGGTTTCCGTGTCGGCATTCGTTAGCCCGGATTTCTCATAACCAAGTCGAAAATGATGTTTTTCACGGGATGCGTTGGGTACGGGGCATGGGATTTCGCGTCGCGAGTTCGAAAAGGCTTCGGAGGGCGGGACGGCGAATCGCTGAGTATCCGGGCGCGGGGAGGCCGGCGCGCGCCGCAGCCAGCGTCATGAACCCGGTTGCACTGGGCTTTTACGTCGATGCCAAGTTGGCCCAGATCAACCGGAAATCCTTCCAGTACGGGAAGGTGGACCCGAACGCCAGATGAATCCGCCTCGTGGACACCGGCACGCGCACAGGGATCCGGAACAGGTGCTCGTCGCGCAGCGTCGATGGGTGGCTCCGGCATTAGCATGGCGGATACCCAATGGCATTCGTTTAGGGAAGGTCTGAATAAGTCGACATCTGGCATAATGGGTAAAATCTTCGAGCATGGGATAGATCCGTTATGGGGCAATTGACCTTTGCGGAGTTGGAACACGATCGGAAGAAGCGTCGCACACGGCGGGAGTTCTTTCTGGAGCGGATGGAGCAGCTGATCCCCTGGGAACGACTGGAAGGTCGGATCGAGCCGTTCTATCCGAAGGCCGGCTGCGGTCGGCAGCCGTACCCGCTGGGCGTGATGCTGCGGGTTCATTGCGTGCAGTTGTTCTATAACCTGAGTGATCCGGGGATGGAGGATCTGCTCTACGAGGCGGAGTCCGTGCGTCGGTTGGTGGGATTGCGACTGACGGATGGGATGCGCTGCCGGATGAGACGACGATCCTGAACTTCCGGCACTTGCTGGAGAAGCATGATCTGGGCGAGGGGTTGTTCGGAGCCATCAACGCGCATCTGGCATCCTGTGGTCATCGCATGAAGCAGGGAACGATCGTGGATGGTGGATGCGACCCTGATCGAGGCACCATCGTCAACGAAGAACCGGCGGCAGGAGCGGGATCCGGAGATGCATCAGGCCAAGAAAGGCAACCAGTGGCATCAGTGGCATTTCGGCATGAAGGCGCATATCGGTGTGGATGCGACATCGGGTCTGACACATAGTGTGGCCACCACGGCGGCCCATGCGTCGGATCTAGCTCAGGCACACCGGCTGTTACACGGAGGCAAGACGACGGTTTGGGGCGATGCAGGATATCAAGGCATCGACAAACGTCCGGAGTTCCAAGGATCGAAGGTAGCCTGGCAGGTGGCGATGCGTCCGGGTGTGCGCCGCCGACTGGCACCGGACGACCCTGCGAGGATGCGAGAGAAGTGCAAGGCCTCAGTGCGTGCCAAAGTGGAGCATCCGTTCCTGTACGTGAAGCGGCACTTCGGATACGCCAAGGTGCGCTATCGGGGTCTGGCCAAAAACACGCAACGGCTGGCGTTGCTGCTGGGGTTCACTAATCTGCTGATTGCTGGCCGCCGCGTAGCGACCTGACGCGGGATGAATCCGCCTGCAGATCGCGTCAGGCGATGAAATCGGGAGGAAATCGGGCTCCAGAGGCGATAGGGCACAGCCAAAACGCCCCATCGGATAGATTCTCAGCCTCTATCAGCAATTTCCCGGTCTTGAACGAGCTTGTTCAGACCTTCCTTAGTGCATTTTGCCATTCGGTTAAGGATTCGGTACTGGACCTTGGTTATCCGCTGATTTTTTATTCCGTTAGCGAGTTGCCGGTGCTCCCCTTCTTCGCTGCCACTTTCCGACCGGTTTTCGGGATCGCCGCTCATAGGACCTACCCGGACGGAGCCGTTGCCGACACCGGACGATCTCGCCGACACAACTCCCTTTCTTTCCCCATCCGACGCACCAGCCGGTTCGCGCCACGCTTTTGCTGGCTCTTCATTCCGTGCCCTCCTCCATCCGACCCCATCGGCCGCGTTGCGCCCACCGTTCGGCAAGCGTGGTCGCATATCCCGGACGCCCCTTCGAGAACACCGACCGGAAAATGAACAGCACGACCACCAGCGTGTTCAGCACGCGCCGCCGCCGCCGCCATGAGCTGGTCGTGCCGGTTGGCAAGATCCACGAGCGTCGCGACGATGCCGCTCCAGAGCCGGACCAAAGCATCCTCCGGGGCCAAGACCGCTACCGGCGACCTGCGGGAACGGCGTCCGGATCGACGGGAGCCGGTCAGCAGCACCCGGAGTCCTGCCTGCCTCCGACGCACGCACCTTGCGTCCCTTCGTCCGGCCCATACACTGCCAGTTGGCCGCACGGTAGCAGGTCCCCCGGTACTTCGCTGGATCCACCAAGGTCTCCGCCAGTACCGGCTCCAGGCCGTGCCGCTCCTTCCAGTCCCCCGGGCAGCCGCCGAACCGCCATCGACAGTGCCTTCGAGACCCGATACGGAACCCGAACCCAAGGGAAAATCAGGAACCGGGAGGTGCTCACCGCCAGCCCATCCAGACGTCACGACAGGGAAGCCGGGTCGTGCCCGCCTCCAACAGCAGACAGCCCAGCTGGCGACCCAATGGCATTCGGATTAGCGGAAAGGGATCCTGGTCTTTGAGGATATCGTGTAACCGATTGATATACGGAAACATATTTGGTTCTTTTGGGGTTCTTCAAAAAAACACTTGCGTTTCAGCATGAGTTATGGCAATCTACGCTTAGCCCTTATTTCTCATAATGGATGGCTTGGGTGCGATGTATGTGCGTGTAAGTTGTTGATACCACGAAGTTGGTTGGGCTTTGCCGGGGGGAAGGGGATGGTAGCGGGGTGCGTTCGGACGGATGGGTGCGTTGGATGGCGAAAGGGGTGCGTTCGGGTCGGACGGAAGCGGGGACGCGTTCGGTGCTGGGTGCGATGCTGGCGGAAGCGGTGCGGACTTGTAGCATACGCCTGGGCCCGTTTTGCGGACCGCCACGATCGGCGTGCAAAGCGGCGCATCCCGTGAAAGATGCTGTTTTCGACTGGATGATGAGCCATGCGGGTGAGCATGCGGCGGACGCCCCTATCGCACGCCCTTGGGTCCTGGTCTTGACGAGGCCCGAACGCTGCTCCCCGACTGGTCGGGAGGTTTCGCCCCCGGTGGCTGCGATGGCATGCGGATGAACGGAAAGGGATTCTGGTCTGTAAGGATGTCGTGTAACAGGTTGATATACGGAAACATATTCGATTTTTTGGGGGTCTTCAAAAAACACTTGCGTTTTGGCATGGGTTATGGCAATCTACGCTTGGTTAGATGGTCTCTGGTGCCAACGTGATGGATTTCCGAATCGAGAACGTGAAGTCGACCACCTTGGGTGGCACGCGGCTGCCCCGCCGTTGGATTGCGGACCTTCAGAAGACGGTGGCACGGTTTTCGGCACTGAGCCGCCATGAGTTGGCATCCACCCTGTGCAGTCATCTGGGCTGGTTCACGCCGAAGGATCGGGATCGACTGGGGTCCTGCAGGTCGCCGGCAGCCGTCTTGGCCCCGGAGGATGGATGCTTTGGTCCGGCTCTGGCAGCGGCGGCGGCGCGTGCTGAACACGCTGGTGGTCGTGCTGTTCATGTTCCGGTTGGTGTTCTGGAAGGGGCGTCCGGGATATGCCACCACGCTGGCCGAACGGTGGGCGCAACGCGGCCGATGGGGCCGGATGGAGGAGGGCACGGGATGAAGAGCAAGCAAAAGCGTGGCGCGGACCGGTTGGTGCGTCGGATGGCGAAAGGGGTGCGTCCGGCGCGGATGGAGGTGGACTGCAGTGGAGGCGAGCTGAGTTCCAACGGGGGCTCGGCACTGCTGATGATGCTGGCCGAGCAGGTCCGGCTGTTCGAGCGCGTCTCGGCATGTTTCACGGATCACCGGGACCCGTCCAAGGTGGTGCATCCGCTAGTGGCGTTGCTGGGGCAGCGGATTTTGGGTCTCGCGCTGGGCTACGAAGATCTGAACGATCACGACGAGCTGCGGCGGGACCGGGCCCTGTCCACGGCCATGGGGCGTGTGGAGTGTGCGCGTTCGGACTGCGAGCCGCTGGCCGGCAAAAGCACGCTGAACCGGATGGAGCTGTCGGCGAACGGGCGGGACCCGGCGAAAGCGCGCCAGATCACCGTGGATTTCGATGCGCTCGACGAGCTGCTCGTGGAGCTGTACCTGGTGTGTGGCGAACGGGGCCAGATGCCGAAGCTGCTGGTGCTGGACATCGATGCCACGGGCGTGCAACTGCACGGCAGGCAGGAGCACCGGTTCTATCACGGGTACTACCATGCATACTGCTACCTTCCGCGGCTGGTGTTCTGCAACGGCTGGCCGGTGCGGACGGAACTGCGCACGTCGAGCGGCGATGTGGCGGCGGGCGTGGTGGAGACGGTCGAGCCGCTCGTGGACCGGCTGCGGAAGCGATTTCCGCAGGTGCCGATCCTGATCCGCGCCGACGGGGCCTACTGCCGCGACGAGTTGATGACGTGGTGCGAGGCGCGGGGCGTGGATTACGTGCTGGGACTGCTGCGCAATGATCGGCTGAAAGACCGGGTCCAGCCGTTGATGGACGATCTGCGGGACCGGTTGAAGCGGGATCCGGACTATGTACAGCGAGCGGTCCGCGGCTACCAGAGCTTCGGCTATCGCACGCGCGACAGCTGGAGCCGCGAACGCCGCGTGATCGCCAAGGCCGAATGGCTGCCGGGACAACCGGTCGGCAACGCGGACGGGGAACCGGCCGGCAAGGCCGACGGCGGACCGGAGGCCGTCGCGGAAGGCCCATGTGCGACGGTCGGCGAAGTCCGATACAACAGTCGCTTCGTCGTCACCTCGCTCCAGAAGCCCGACGCGCAAACGGTCTACGAAGAGATGTACTGCGACCGGGGCGCGGCCGAAAACTGGATCAAGGAGCAGAAGAACGATCGGTTCCTGGACCGATGCTCCAGCGGCCTCTGGAACGTCAACGCACTCCGGCTCCGGCTGAGCCGCACTGGCCCATGCCCTTCATTGCATGATGAAGCGCCGGCTCGAGAACCTTCCGGTATCCGCCATCCTGCGCCGGAGCCGTCCATCGACGCTGCGCAAGTGCCTGTTCCAGATCCCGGTGCGCGTGACGGTGTCCACGCGGCGGATCCATCTGGCGTTCGGATCCGCCTTCCCGTACTGGAAGGATTTCCGCTTGATCTGGGCCAGCCTGGCACCAACGTAAAAGCCCGGTGCAACCGGGTGCATGACGCTGGCGGCGGAGCGAGGTGACCTCCCCGCGCCCGGATGCTCAGCGATTCGCCGTCCCGCCCGCAAAAGGGGGGGGGGGGGAACACGCATCCCCGCCCTCCGAAGCCTTTTCAAACTCGCGACGCGACATTCCATGCCCCGTACCCCACGCATCCCGTGAAAAACATCATTTTTGACTTGGTTATGAGAAATCCGGGCTAGCAGCGATCGCTGATCCCCCATGCTCCCCTTTGTTGTCTGGATACAATCTGTAGTACATTTTCTCAGCAAGGCCGTGCCAAGTAGGCGGCGCAGGAGCATCCGGCCGGCTTTTTTCCGCATTCCTGCTAAAGCCTGCTCCCACCATAACGGTCGCTCCAGCGGATCGTTGCCAAAGAGCGTCACGTACATGATTGATGTAGACTTGTTCAGAAAACTGCATAGTCAAGACATCTCGATACCTGTCTATGAGTTGCCCCGCACGAGCCAATCAGCACCAGTGTAGACCGCGACATAACACGCTTTTACAACCAAGAAACATCAGCATGTTGACTTCGCTTCTCCACCAAGAACACCAATAGTTCCGGCGGTCCCAGAAAATATAAATACTGATCGTATTTAGATACTTGATCCGCAATAAATCGAATGAGGTTAGTACCTTGAAGCCTGTGGTTACGAAAATTCTTATAAGCTGACCTACAATATTTTTATCGGTTTACGCCTGTTCGCTTGCCAGATCTAACACCAGCAGCTCTTGCAAAGAGTACCCTAGCAAATCATCACATACTATCCATAGGTTAGCGTAACCTGTATATTATATTAAGGAGCAGGAGACATCGACGAGCCATTACAGATGTCATTGTATAGGTTGGCCAACTTGCAGTATTTTCCGCTTCCACCGAAGAGGCAGTGCCGGCGGCTACAGGAGATAAGGCAGTGGAAAGTATGAGGCCTTTCACTTCCTTCAAGACCATCCTCGAAAGCAAATGCTCATGTGACGACGCCTCCTCGGCCCGTCTGGTTCTGGATATCGACGCCACGGACACGCCGTTGCACGGCGAGCAAGAAGATCGGTTCTTTCACGCCTACTACGATAATTATCGCTATTGTTGCCGGGTTGTGTATAAATTTGTCTGCAAAAACGAAAAAAGGGTTGTAACGACAGACGAGTTGTTAGAATCTGTTGTTTTATCGGGAATGTGGAGATGCCTAGACGCACAAGGAGCGTCCAAGCACAAATCATTCGTTACACAACTTATGGCAAAGGAGCAAAAAATGATTTGGGAAGATTATACGCACAATACCACGAAGCAGTCGGCATGCCATCATCTGGCGGACGATGAGGAGTTTGTGAGGCGACGCTCAACGAGGTGCTGGAGAGTGAGATGACGGAGTTTTTCTGGGAGCGGGCAAGAGCGAGCGGACGCAGACGCGTCAGGGCTACCGTTCCGGATACTACCGGCGCGATCTGACGATGGAGGTGGGCGAGATCGAGCTGATGGTTCCGCAGAAACGCAGTGGCCAGTTCAGCACGCGGGTGTTCGAGCACTATCAGCGTTCGGAGAAGGCACTGGTGGTGGCGCAGTCGGAGATGTATGTGCATGGGGTTTCGACGCGTCGGGTGAGTCGGCTAGCGGAGGGTCTATGTGGTCATGAGTTTTCGCCGGTGACGATCTCGACCATGGTATCGCAGCTGGATGCGTCCCTGCAGGCGTTTGCGGAACGTCGGCTGGAGGAGGCGTATCCGTACGTGGTGCCTGCCCGGTATGAGAAGGTGCGTGAGGAGGGATCGGTGCGCTCCCGGGCGGTGCAGATTGCCTTCGGGCTTGGCGTCCCCCGAGGGAGTTGCGTCAAGAATTTTCTGCAATTTCCAGTGGGAGCGAAGACAGTGGCTTCAATTGTGTGAGGCATACAGAGGTTGTACTCTCGTCAAGGAATCGGAATCAAGAAATCACCCCCGGCCGGAAAGATATGTCAAACCTTGTGAATAGACGACAGCATACGCTGGAGATAGATGGTGCCAATGCCACTATGGCCTTACGTTGCTGTCTCGCGAGAGTCACCGATCAATGACTACTGCGCGAGGACTTGAAATCAGTATGCTATATACACCATGAGCGGCACTTACCGTCGAGCAGTGCTAAATCCACGACAGCGCTGATTTGGTAGGACAAGGGATACTTGGCAAGATCTGACTTGCTTACTTACTCCTTGCTTATCGAGATACGTACTTCAAGACAACACGACGTGCCTGTTCCGAGCAACCGTGGCCCACTTATTATCTATGAAAATGAATCAGCAATCATCCCTGCTTTTGTGTCTTAACTGTTCAGGCTGTACAAAGTTTAGTGGTTGAAATGTCCATACCGGAACAGATCGCTTCGGTCCATCACAAGATATCTAACATCGATTCAGCCGATTGGAATCTCTGTGCGAACGGTAGCTCTGCAATCTACAATCCGTTCGTCGACCATAGATTTCTCGAAGCGTTGGAAATCAGTGGTAGTGTTTGCGCCGAAACAGGTTGGCAACCCTTTCATCTTGTGGTCCGTGAGAGCGGTGCGCTCCTTGGGGCTATGCCAATGTACCTTAAGAGTCACTCACGGGGAGAATTCGTCTTTGACGGAGAATGGGCTGAAGCTTGGTACCGAGCAGGTGGCGAGTACTACCCCAAGCTGCAAGTAAGCGTACCTTTTACACCAGTGACTGGATCAAGACTTTTAGTCGCTGCTAAACATCGAACGGACGTCGAGGCGCGATTAATGCAAACAGCTATTCGCGTCGCACATCAAATCAATGTCAGCTCACTGCACATCACATTTATGCCAGAGCAACAATGGAAACTTGCTGGGCAAATGGGGATGCTCCAAAGAATTGATAGTCAATTCCGTTGGTCAAATGCTAGTTATGAAACTTTTGACGACTTCCTTTTAAACCTCTCCTCAAAAAAGCGAAAAAACATACGCAGAGAACGACGAGACGCTCTGATCAATGGTATAGAAATCGATTGGGTCACCGGTTCTGATCTAACGGAGGCTCACTGGGATGCCTTCTATGAGTGCTACTCTGATACGGGTTACCGGAAATTTGGAATTCCATACCTAAACCGAAGTTTCTTCAGTTTAATTGGCGAAAAGATGCCTAATCAAGTTCTACTGATTCTGTGCAGACGTAATAGTAGATATATCGCAGGTGCGATTAATTTCATCGGAGGAGACACATTATTCGGACGGAATTGGGGATGTATAGAAGATCATCGATTTCTGCACTTCGAAATTTGCTACTACCAAGCTATTGATTTTGCGATCCAGCACAGATTGAAGTTCGTAGAGGCTGGTGCACAGGGTGCGCATAAGATAGCTCGCGGTTACATGCCAAGACAAACCTACTCAGTACACTGGATTCGAGATGTATCCTTGCGACATGCTGTTGAAGAATACCTATCGCGAGAAAAAAGCTATGTTGAGCAGGACATTGAATATGTCGAAGCACATACTCCTTTCCGAAGAGATATTGACCTAAAACGGTATCGCAGCAACACTTTCAAAGAAGCATAAATTGAAAAGAAGATGTTTAAGCACAACTGTTGTTTAGCATTTTCATCAATCATATGAGTATGTCGAGCCTCGCGAGGATAGCTACAGAGTATTTCATGACGACCCCACCGTTCAGGGAACGTCAGCTTGGATTACGTCCTTCCTTCCCAGATGCTACTTTCTCTTAACCAAGCTGAATTACTCTTAGAAGAGTCGTAAACATGGGGGAACTTCTTCCCCACAATTTCGGTGTTGTTTAACAGCATGCAAAATCAGCAATTCCCCGTATAGTTTTAGGCTCTTATGTATCCACTTGTGTATAGTTTGCCAAATGAGGTGAAAGGAAGTCTACCTCAGTCGATTCTTCAAGTTTGAATTCCGATCTCATCAACCAGCGCATGTAGTGGTCCAGGTAGCGTGTAGAGACACCACGGTGGTGATGGTTCAGCCATCGTCTCATGGTCATATGACGCGGGTTAACCGTGTTGAGGTGCCAACACCCGCGGCGAAGTTCACGTCGGCTGCCGCGAACCACTTCTTGGTGAATGTTGAGGCTCCGGCTTGCCATGTCGTAGCTGGGATGTCCATCGGTGACACACACGCAATCTTCGGCCAGCCCCCTTCCGACATTGCCGGAGCGATGTCCGTCCGCGCCGTCGACGGGAGGGCTTCCATATCAGTCGGCCCGCCGCGAGATGCTGCCGTCAAGACGGGCCGCTGGTCCGGCACCAGACCCTCGGCATCCGCGATTTCCTCCTCGCTCGCGCGGAAGGCGACGCTCGGTTAAGGAACGATCTCCCTTGCAACTCTCCAGAAAATAAGTCTCGTCCATCTTCACGATGCCTTTGAGTCTTGAGCCTTTCTGCTGCTTGCCAAGAAAGCGATGCCGCCACAAGAATGCGGTTCGGTAAGCGATCCCGCATTGCTCGGCCGACTGATGCAGCGTCAGCCGATCTCGCAAACACGCTTCGAATACCGACCACTTTGACTTGTGCCTCAAGCCAGCAAGGTAGGTCCCGGCCAGCGCGTGAAAGGTTCGTCCGCAAGATGCCGAACGGCAACGAAATCGACACAAGCCTGCCGACTTCCCGTAACGCACCACCCCTGAGGAACCGCAATGCATACCATACTCGCAATCGGTCCAACTCTGCTTCCCGTTGACGAACTTGTTCGGGTAGCTCGTCAACTCTTGACCGATTTCTAGACTCCGAGCATCAGCCTCCGCTTCTGCGCTGGGGTCAGCCTAAGAATCTGGTTTAGCATCCCCTTGAATTCGCGGGGACTCATTGGTTTTCCTCAACCCATTGAACTATCGCATATTATAGATGCTTGTCAGTCACTCCCAACATAAAACTACATAAGAGCCTAGTTTTAATTTGGGCTTGGTGCCGGTTTTTCCGTGTTTGGGTACAGGGAGTCGGCGTTTTCAGGCGTTCCACACGGCATTTCGTCATGCGGTGAGCCGGGTTCCGGATACCGATACTCCCCCCATTATCGCGAAACCCAATCCGGACAATTCAGACTAATACCGAAGTTTGGGCTATACGGGGAATCGTTGGATTTCTTACAGCCAGTGATCATCAAATTTTGATTTGTGATGTTTCAGAGTTCCGCATCCGTAGTGTCTTCACCATTCTCAAGTATCGGAGTCGCGCGAAATGTCGAAAGTCAATGAGATTTGCACCCGCCTGGAATTAAAATGACTGCGTGCTTGGCCATAGGTCGCACTGTGCACATAGGGATCAACGTTGTAACCTGTTTGCCGGTCGAATAGATTGAAGATCTCGATCCGTAGCCTAGGATTTATAAATTGTATCAATCTAAATCGATGCGTGTAACTGAGATCGAACTGCCAGTGGCTGGGGCTTCGCCTACTGCCGGCTTTTTCGGCATAACGGATCGTCGAGGAGAAGTACGAAGGAAGATCATAAGCGGCTGCGTCCCAAGCTTCCCAGGGTTGTCCTGACTGATAAAACGAATACATACCTGCCGTTGCGTTCCAAGGTAGATTGAGGTAACCAAAGATCTTTAGAATGTGGGGACGATCTCCACGCAATATACCGTCCTTCTTGTCCCACAGCTGACGTCCGTAGCCATCTGCAAGATTCGACGAACCGATAAACAGATTCGCGTCGTTGAAGCCGCTTGTATTGTCCTGATCGAAGTTTCCCGTATATTGACTTCGCAAATACGATGCACTGATGTAACCGCGTTCACCCTTCCATTCCGCCTCTACTGCCGCTTCCCAGTAATTGGTGTAGGCATCGTCGAGCTCAGTGATCACGTAGCTCGAACCGCCAATTTCCGTGCGAATATCGTCAAGATCCGGTACATATGCACCCTCGGCAGCTATATGGGCTGGTGCATTGTCGTATGTACGCGAAAGATTCCCGGTGTCTTCCCAGAAATGGGAACCTACGCGTCGTCGGAAGTGCGTGCTCAATACCAATCCGCACGGAAGAAGTCGGCGGGATCCGATGATCCATTCATCGATTCGCCGGGGGGTTAAATCGTCTTGAAAAACCTTGCCCGACGACCCAGGTAAAGGCTCATGTTGAATGATTCGACCCGATTCATCGAATAAGACTTGCAAGCTTGTGTGCGTGTTCCTATCCCAAGAAGCAGCTCGCGCCAGCGAATTTGCTTCCGGATTGTAGCGAGCAAAGTTTACAAACAGCGTGATTTCTTCGTTCCACTTCCATGTGACTCCCAACCTTGGCTGGACCATGTCTTTCCATCTTATGGTATACATCCGATATTTTTCACCAGGGGCCAGTTCGAAGCCGGAATAGGTTCCTGGTGCTTTACGCAAACCTTGCCCATACAGTGTATCTTGGCTTGCAAGAAACCCTGCGGAGAGTCCGAAATTCTTAAACCGGATAGTATCGTTGAACTCGAGTGACATCGACTTGATATAGGAGTTGATGGGGCCGACTACGGAGCCGTCTTCCTGACGCAGACTCATCCGTTGTACCGTCGCCACGTAGAAAATAGGAGTTTCGTCGTCGGCCAGATCAACTCCGGCTGGCACCGTGATACGACCCCAACCGTTCGATAGGCGTAACAGCCTCTCGCTTGCCTCGGTTCGTCGAATTCCAAAGTGCAATTCATGAACTGCATCACCAAAGGAGACCTCATAATCAACGGTCCAATCCAACCCTTGTCTAAAAAATGATTGTTGGTTAATGCGGGAATGTGCACCTACTGCCCCTCCTCCAGCACGGTTTCCCAATTCGTCTAAGTAACCATACTTACGAATGACCGGTTCAATAGCAGCGTTAAATCGGTCCGAACCTTCTATTCGCGATGGAACCTGCAGATGCCCCATCTGGTCAAGGTTTGCGATGTCCAGCCTCCCATCCAGGCTGGGTTGAATGTCGAGCAACACGTCGGGTTGTTCGGTTCCACTTACAGCATAATCACTGTACTGGAAAGCAATGGTCAGGCCATAGGAAGTAGTCCAAGAGCCATCCAAACTTAAGACATCCTGCTCAGTGCGTCCGCCAACAGAGACCGAGTCAGCCTCATATTGGCCAATCGAAACACCATCCTCCTCACGATCTGAGGTTCTGTAGCTGACATTGATCAATACCGAATCCGTGGGGACGTAGGTGAACTTTACGAAATACTCAGCTCGTATGTTGGAATAGTTCTTAACGGGACCGTAGGAAGTAGCTTTGTTGCGCCGACCTTCGCTAGGGCGAAAGATGGAGCTAAAGCCTAAAAGCCTAGAAGGAACAAGAGGCCCGCCGCCGTTGACTATGATCCAGTCGTAACCAGCCTTATGTGCGTCTCCGGGGAGAGTATCGCTATTAGCTACTAGCCCGTTAGGGCGGGTTACGTATTCGACCTCTGCTCTAAACTCGTTAGTGCCAGACCTTGACGCTGAGTTCATCGTGAATCCGCCGCTACGGTTGAAGCCGACGGCCGATACTCCGCCTCTCTCAAATGTCACTTGATCGATATCATGGCTTGACGGCTCCGCCGACAGCGTCCCAAACATGGGAAGAGATACATCAACGCCATCGAATAGGTAGACATTGTCTTGGCCATTGCCTCCTGCGGATGGCCCCCGGACTGAGTCTTGGGTGTATTGCACGCCGGGAGCGAGTTTCATTAGGTCACGGTAGTTAGTACCGGTGGGAAAGCTATGAACCGAATCTCCGTCAATGGCATTAGATATAGACGCCTCGCCTTGCACGGTCACTCGCTGCCCTATCACGACGATCTCCTCAACTTCCCTTTCTTTCGGTTCGCTGAGAACGATATCCAAGACCGTTGCCCTACCAAGTATCACAGTTGCAGTCAAGAGTTTAGACGCACTGTTCGATGCTTGGAGTGAAACGCGATACACGCCTGGTATCAACTTATCTAACTCGTACTGTCCCTCCGTATCGGTTGTTGCCGTGCGGGAGCGTGGCATCACGTTGCTTTCCGCGGTTACAACGACCTCGCTAGCGGCAGTCCCACTGCGCCACAACACCTTGCCTTCTATGCTTCCACTCTGCTGTGCAAGTACGAACGCAGCCGAGCATATGAACGCGATAGTAATTCCCGTCTTGCTTGCACAACGAAGCTGACTTCTCTCTTCCAGCTGCAAGCGGTTGATCGATGATTTCAAACGTGGGAAAACCTATAAAGTTCTTCGTTCGTTAGTTGACGGATGTCTATCAGTTGCTTTTTCGTTGCGAGAACTGGCAAATATACGTTTTTAGGAAATTATATACAATAGATGCTGAAAGCTATTTCGTTAGTGGCAGGGCCTATCTGCGGCTATACATAAGCCTAGGCGATTACGGTCTACAAAAAACCTCCGGAAATGGATTCTCAATCCCCGCCGGCACTGCCCTTACCTTAGGAAGCAGGAACTGCTAGCCTTTAATGGGTGGCAAGCTAATTTATCATTTTCCAGTTCGAATTGTGAAGTCCACGTATGCTGTCTTGTGCTGTAAAAAACTTATTAAACGACGAAAGTATTAAGACCAATACGAATATAAAGGTCTCTGGTTGGCTTCGCTCGCGGCGAACCTCTAAGGGAGGATTCTCTTTCCTGTCCATTCATGACGGCTCTTGTTTCGATGCCATACAGATAGTTGCTAACAGTGACCTTCCAAACTACGAGCAGATCAGTGAATTAACGGCTGGATGTGCCGTTGAAGTGACCGGTCGCATCGTCGCTTCCCTAGGCAGAGGTCAAAATCGCGAAATTCAAGCTGATGGTGTAATCATCGTCGGTGACGTAGATGACCCAGAGTCTTACCCGATAGCAAAAAAACGGCATAGCTTTGAGTTCTTAAGAACAGTGGCGCATCTCCGACCTCGAACCAGTACATTTGGAGCAATCGCTCGCGTGCGTAATACTATCGCGATGGCCGTTCACGAATATTTTGCCGAGAACGGATTTATCTGGATTAATACGCCCATCATCACGGCCAGTGATTGTGAGGGGGCGGGTGAACTCTTTCGAGTTAGTACTCTTGACGTCGTTAACAACCGAACCGAACAGGCAGGATACCAAGACGACTTTTTCGGTCGGGAAACTTTTTTGACCGTTTCAGGGCAGCTATATGCTGAGCCGTATTGCCTTGCCCTCTCAAAGGTATATACCTTCGGTCCAACTTTCCGTGCTGAGAACTCCAACACCACGCGGCATCTAGCCGAGTTCTGGATGATTGAGCCAGAAATAGCATTCGCAGACCTGAGCGTAAACGCAAATCTAGCTGAGAGCATATTGAAAAGCGTGTTTCGGCGTGTTCTTGAACGCTCACCTGATGATATGCAATTTTTTGCAGATCGAATTGATCCTGAAACCATCGCCCGATTAGAACACGTCATCGCAAAAGACTTTGCAAGCATGGATTACTCGGAGGCCATAGATGTTCTGCAAAAATCCGGTCAATCATTCGAGTTCCCCATCGCTTGGGGACACGACTTGCAATCGGAACACGAACGATTCTTAACGGAACACATAGTCGGGTCTCCAGTCGTGGTTATGAACTATCCAAAGGATATCAAGGCCTTCTATATGCGTCAGAATGACGACGGGAAGACCGTTGCCGCGATGGACGTACTAGTACCCGGCGTCGGCGAAATCATTGGAGGAAGTCAACGCGAGGAACGCCTCGACAAGCTTGACCAACGTATGGACGAAAACATGCGCGAGGAACTTTGGTGGTATCGGGATCTCAGACGTTATGGAACCGTGCCCCATGCCGGATTCGGCATAGGACTGGAAAGATTGGTGCTCTATGTAACGGGTATGGACAACATCAGAGACGTCATTCCTTTCCCACGCGTTCCAAACAATGCATCTTTCTAATGATGCGGCTCACTATAAACAGCGTACGACCATTTAAAACATGTTGAAGTCACTTAGACGACTGAGCCAGTTCGTCTTGAAATACCGTAGTCGTCTAGTCGGTGGGATCGGATTGTTTTTCCTAGCTCGAATATTCGAATCAGCGGTGCCTATGTTTCTTATGGTTGGCATCAATCGCGTGTCAGTGGGGGACACCAACCTATGGCTACCCATCACCGGCATTGTCGGAGCAGTGGCCATTCGGTTCGTATTGGTTAGCTGGGCTCGCATTGCGGTTAGACGAGCTGGGCTCCTGGTTGCCTTTGACCTACGCAATGCGCTGTATCGACATCTTCAGTGTATGGGACCGAGGTTTTTCACGAAGTACGCGATAGGTGACATGATGACGCGAGCTATTGCGGATATTTCCCTGATTCAGCGTTTCATATCGTTCGGTACGATCATGATCGTGATCATTCTTTTCGCTTCGCTGGCGGGGATTGGATGTATGTTCTATCTCTCTCCTTCCCTAGCGTTGTTGGTACTGCCACCCTTGCCGTTCGTACTCCTTTATACGTGGCGAGCTTCTCACAGTCTGGGTTTATCTGCCCGGGCGGTTCAAGAACGGCTTTCCGATCTTAGCACGCATGTTCAAGAAAATCTCTCGGGCATAAGAACCATCCAAGCTATGGTGCAGGAATCAAACGAGATCAAAAGATTTCAAATCCATAATCAAGCGTACTCCGACGCGTTTTACTGGCACTCGAAAGTACACTCGTTAATGCATGCCATCATGCCTACCATAGCGGCTGCTTCCACGATCATCATTCTTGGTTATGGCGGTAGTCAGGTACTGAACAATGAACTGAGCGTCGGTGCTTTCGCCGCCTTTTTCTTCTATGTGAACATGGTAGTACAACCGTTTTACGCAGCCGGCATGATCCTCAGTCTGATTCAACGCGCCGCCGTAGCGAGTCAACGCTTGTTTGAAGTCTACCAGTACAAGCCCGAGATGATGGACTCGCCCTCGCCAAAAGCTAACGTTCCTGAAGTCATCCGTGGAGAGATTTCGATACGGAATCTCTCGTTCCAGTATGCTGGTACATCAAATCCCGTACTCCAAAACCTCAGTTTCAAAGTTACGCGAGGCGAAATGATTGCCATCATGGGACGAGTGGGATGCGGGAAATCGACACTGCTTCAACAGTTTGTTCGCATGCTTGATACACCCGCACGGTCCATCTTTATCGATGATCATGACGTCGTCGATTATCCACTTTCACAACTCCGTTCTCAGATCGTTCTTGTGCCTCAAGATCCTTTTCTGTTTGCCGAATCTTTGAGAGCCAACATCACGTACGATACTCCCAATCGGAGTATTGATCAGATATGGCAGGCTGCAGAGTCGGCGGATCTACTAGAAACGATTGAAGAAATGCCAGAGCGAATGGACACCATCGTCGGCGAACGAGGAATTACGCTCTCTGGCGGACAAAAACAACGAACAACCCTTGCGCGCGGCTTTATTCGGCACGCGCCGATATTAGTTCTTGACGATTGTTTCTCATCGATCGATACCGAGACCGAAGAGAATATTCTCAGTGAGCTCCGAAGACTGAGAAACCGTCAAACCACAATCTTAGTATCGCATCGAGTTTCAACGGCCCGTCACGCGAATCGCATCTTAGTCATGAACGAAGGACAAATTGTCGAAATGGGCACACATAACGAGTTGATTGCATCTGGAGGTTATTACGCCGAGCTGGAACGTATTCAGCGCGAAGGAACGAAAACATCTGATCACGAAGAAGTAGCGAGCGTGATGATATGAGCGAAAAGGCTGTTTCTAAGCGTAACTACAGCATGTTCGATGCGAAACTATCGGGTAGGCCATTGAACTTTGCTTTGCTACGCAGATTGCTGAAATGGATGAAACCATACTGGATCAGTTTATCAGTTAGTGCTGTTTTCGTACTGATTACTTCGGTATTGGCCGTTCTCTTGCCCATGATTCTATCGGTCGTAGTAATCGATAACATCATACGAAACGAAGTGGATCGTATCTCTCCTGATTTCGGCATGATTCAAGTATCTCAGTGGATCGCGAACAACTTGGATTTATCGCTTCTATTTGCCGCCTGCCTTTTGTACGCGATTATTCAGTTGGCCTGGGCAGTGTCTTCACACGTGCATCGCATGACGTTAATTAGTTCCGTGATACGAGGACTACGTGATTTACGACACAGTCTCTTTACTCATCTGGAAACGAGACCTTTTTCGTTTTATGACCGAGTCGCCGTCGGCCGGGTTATGACACGGGTAACCAACGATGTAGAGGCACTTTATGAGTTGCTACGTGGATTGGGAACTTTGATCGGAGAGCTAGTGCCGTTCTTCGCAGCTCTTTTTATCATGTTCGCCCTCGACATCGAGATGACGCTGATCCTCCTTCTCTACGTGCCGATCATGGGCATTATGACGATCATCTTCCGAAAATACACGCGACGACTCTTTCGACTGGCTCGCCAGACGATCTCTGCACTCAACCAAAACTTACAGGAGAATCTAGCAGGACTTGTTGTTGTCCAGTTGTCTCGCCGCGAAGAATTCAACCAACGGCGATACAAACGAATCAATCGCAACAATTTGTATTTCGAGACGCGGTCAATGCGATTGGAGACGCTTTATTCGGCATTCAATGACAGTCTGGCATCGGTAGCGATTGGAATCATTCTCTGGCATGCCGGCGGTGAAGTTATCCAAGGAGAAATATCACTAGGCGGCATGATTCTTTTTACTCGCTTCATTGACATGCTGCTGCATCCGATTGTCGTGCTAGGAGAACAATTTAATATTCTTTTCCGCGCCATGGCGAGTGGAGAGCGAATATTCCAAGCGTTAGATTGGGATGAGCAAATTCACGAACCTGTGAATCCAGTAGTTCTACCTGATCGGTTAAAAGGAGCGTTTACTTTCGACCATCTCACGTTTCGATACAAACACGAAACGGTAATCGACGACGTGTCGTTCACAATAAAGCCCGGAGAGAATTTGGCAATAGTTGGACCAACGGGCTCTGGCAAGAGCACTTTAATTCATTTAGTCAGCCGGTTTTACGATATTCCTGATGGGAAAATCTTCTTAGATGGAATAGATATTAATAGTATTCACTCGCGTGATCTCAGATGGAGAATCGGCGTGGTGTTACAGGACTTTCATATATTTTCAGGTTCGGTATTTGACAACATAGCACTCGGCGATGAACGCATCTCAATGGATATGGTGGTCGAAGCGGCGAAGATAGTAAATGCGGACGACTTTATTCGGAGTTTGCCGTTTGGATACGAAACCACGTTATCGGAGCGAGGCCAGAACCTCTCGCAAGGACAAAGGCAGCTGCTAGCTTTTGCTCGAGTCTTGGTAGCTGACCCAGAAATTCTGATCTTGGATGAAGCGACCGCCAACATCGACACTGAAACGGAGCTTTTAATTCAAGATGCCCTTAGCAAGATCACAAAAAAACGAACTTCCATCATCATTGCACATCGGCTTCAGACTATTCATGATTCTGACCGGATTCTTGTTTTGAATCAAGGTAAAGTAGTAGAGCTGGGCAAGCATGACGAATTGATGCGAGCAAAAGGATTGTTTTATACGCTACACAGCTTGCAGTTTCAGCAGATGAGCCGAACGGCTATAAATTGCACATGAGTACGTGTAACGAACGGGAATGATGAATGGTAACCAGTGTCTCCAGTGGCGAGAAATATCGCACCGATCAGGGTTTCTATGCGATTCGTAACGGTATTAAGTCTCCAACAAACAGAATTGAAACCGTAGAAATCGTCGAATTTGAACGAAAGCCCTCCTGGATACGCGTCCGTACTCCAAGTGGAGCTAATTACCGGTCAGTACGTGACATTGTAAAAAGCCACCGATTGTCGACCGTCTGTGAAGAATCCAGTTGTCCTAATATTGGCGAGTGTTGGAATGCCGGTACTGCAACGTTGATGCTGATGGGTCACGTTTGTACCCGCGCGTGCCGCTTTTGTGCCGTCGATACGGGCAATCCGGGCGGCTGGCTAGACCCAGAAGAACCTCAGAATGCCGCCCAATCTGTGAAGTTGATGAATCTGCGCTACGTAGTACTTACTTCAGTGGACCGGGACGACCTATCTGACGGTGGCGCATCCCACTATGCTGCATGCGTACAAGAAATCAAGCGGATAAATCCAGATACACAAGTGGAAGCGTTAACACCTGATTTTGCGGGAGATCGGGCCGCCGTTAGTACTGTTGCGAGTTCTGGTCTGGATGTTTTCGCACAAAACTTGGAGACGGTTGAACGGCTCACGGCGAAAGTACGAGATCCTCGGGCCGGTTACCAACAGACTCTCGACGTACTAGATCATGCAAAGCAAGTAAGTGGCGTTTATACGAAGTCGAGTTTGATGCTTGGTTTGGGCGAGACGGACGACGAAATCCATACTGCAATGTGTGACCTACGTGATCGGAACGTGGACTTTCTGACGCTAGGCCAGTACTTGCGGCCTACACAAAACCACCTATCGGTGAAACGATGGGTAACACCCGGTGAATTCGACCAATACCGAGATTGGGGTTTAGATATTGGTTTCAAGGAAGTTGCATCTGGTCCATTAGTACGGTCAAGTTACCGTGCAGATGAGCTGTTTCGGTCATCTTAATTTATACCTTTCACTCATACAATTTAATTACATTGAAATGGAAAATTTGCAACGAAAGGATTCTTTTGTCGTTGGCAATGGCAAGCATACATATGAAAATATAGAACGGCACGCAAGAGACGCACTGCTCGCCGAGATCAAGCAAAACAACTGGAATCATGCACTGTTAGTGTAAATCTGAACACGATCACGGATGCGCGCTCAGGCCCAAACATATATTCGGAGGTACGATCAACAAGACGAACAGAACCTGGATGCACAATACTAGGCCGAAGCACGCAAAAGTGTATTGGGGATCCTGCAATCTAGCTTCAGCATGCGACGTCGTGAATTGAGCATCCTAAGGACCTGCATCCGGACCCTAGCGAAAACGATAAACCGATACAGGAATGAATGAAATCCAGATAGGGCCTATTAAAGTATTCCCTTTAGATCTCAATCGGTTAGAGAAACAAAGGCATAAAATAGAATTACAGACTTTGGTTTCAAATGATAGCAATGCTAATTTATTCAGCCTACGTAAAGTACATAGATGTAATAGTACCTTTCACGAAAAAGCCCACATCTCCATCAGTGCCCAACTACTACTAGCATTCAACATTGCACATTACGAAACGACAGGCAGTCATAACAGTGTTGAAATCTCAATAAAACTCTTCATGTATCCATACGAGAGAGACCTGATCACGACCGGAATATTTACGCCATGCTAATTTTCAATAACGACAGTACCGCAACTCCAATCGAACTCGTCTCTTCAAAAGAGCTCAAGGAGTGGCGCAAGAATCAATCCGAAGTCACCCTTGCTTGGGCCGAACGATCAAAATTCAAAGCGAAAGCCAATCAATGTTTCACAGTACCTGATAATGATGGGAAACCAGGCCGAATTGTTGCAGGAATAGGTAAGACTGCAAGTTTACGCAGTATCGGTGCACTGCCTCGCTCACTTCCACCACGTGACTATCAGCTAGTACCATCCAACCGAGAAGATTTGGAAAAGATAATCTTGGGTTGGGGTATGGGAGCATACCGATATGTTGAGTATCGTTCGCAGGTTAAACCTTCCGCAAAACTATACGTAGATTCGAGCTACTCTCACGTACAGGCTGAAGTAGATGCGATCAACTTAGGTCGGGATTTGATCAATCGGCCAGCACAGGACCTCTTACCCCATCATCTAGAAGCAGAAACTAGGAAAGTAGCTACCGAGTACGGCTTTGAAATCCAAGTAACAACAGGCACTGAGCTTCTCAATAAAGGTTTCAACTCAATCCATGCTGTCGGACGTGCGAGTCAGTCCGAGCCTCGTTTGATTGATATGCGATGGGGTGAGAAGGATGCACCCAAAGTCACCATACTCGGCAAAGGAGTTTGTTTTGATTCAGGCGGGCTCGACCTCAAAACTGCAGCAGGTATGCGTTCCATGAAAAAAGACATGGGAGGTGCTGCAACTGCGCTCAGTCTCGCGAAATTAATCGCTGCACGATCACTGCCCATCCAACTGCGAGTTTTAATTCCAACTGTAGAGAACGCTGTGTCTGGTAACGCCTATCGTCCTGGCGACGTCATACGCACCTACAAAGGCATAACTGTAGACGTCGGCAACACTGATGCTGAGGGGCGGTTAATTCTCTGTGATGCGCTGGCCTTAGCCGCACAAGACAAACCCGAACTAATGGTGGATTATGCGACTTTGACAGGTGCAGCTCGCATCGCGCTTGGAACTGAGTTGTCCGCTATGTTCTGTAATAACGATAAGTTAGCTCGAGGTATCGAAAAAGCGGCAGAAGATGCGGAAGATCCAATATGGCGCATGCCTCTGTTCCAAGACTATCGTGAGTTACTTAAAAGCCCCATCGCAGATCTTTCGAACATCAGTTCAAGGTCTGAAGGTGGCGCAATTACTGCAGCACTTTTTCTAGAAAGATTTGTTGACAGCGTACCTTGGGTTCATTTCGATATTATGGGTTCCAATATCCATAATCGGCCTGCACATCCTTGCGGCGGAGAAGTTATGGCTATGCGAGCCGTATACCACTATCTTGCAAATCATTATAAATAGTACTCTGCAACGGCTCCGCATTCTTGCCGTCCGTAGCAGAAATCTGAACTGGTGTCCTTAGAGTTAACGACGGGTTTCAGTGCATCTAGTAGATGGACGCCTCTATTAGCCTGCAGACTTGTTATGACCTGAAAGAGATACTTATTAAAAATCAAATACTTATATAGGGCATGATTCGCCAAAATAGCAATAAATAGAGGTGTCCAGATGCACTTACGCCGGTATTAGTGAATTATGAAACTGTACCTATACGATACGAAGACGCGTTCAAAGCGATTGTTTAGTCCTGCTGATCCGAAGCTCGTGCGTATTTACGTGTGTGGCCCCACAGTCTACGACCGTCTGCACATTGGAAATGGACGTTGTGCTGTCGTGTTCGACGTACTAGTCCGATTATTGAGAAGACTCTATTCAAAAGTTCGATATGTCAGCAACATCACCGATGTCGACGACAAAATCAATGCGGCCGCAAAGGACTTAAACGAACCCATTAGTCGACTGGCGGAACGGTTCATTGATGCGTATCACGAAGACATAAAACATCTCGGTGTACTAGACCCAGATGTGGAACCTCGCGCGACTCAACATATTGATGCAATGCAGCACGCGATCAAGCAACTCATCACTAACGGGTGTGCATATGAAGCAGAGGAGCATGTGCTCTTTCACGTACCCAGCAATCCAAACTACGGAAGTCTTTCGGGTCGTACGATTGAAGGAATGTTAGATGGAGCAAGAGTGGAAATAGCTCCTTACAAGAAGGACCCTAAAGATTTTGTTCTTTGGAAGCCTTCGACATCCGACTTGCCTGGTTGGGATAGCCCTTGGGGCAGAGGTCGGCCGGGTTGGCACATCGAGTGTTCTACGATGATCAAAGAACATCTCGGCCCAACCATCGATATTCACGGAGGAGGAAATGATTTGATCTTTCCTCACCATGAGAATGAATTGGCACAAAGCACGTCCTGCGACGAGAGATCTGAATTTGTTCGGTATTGGGTGCATAACGGAATGCTGACGACAACCAATCAAAAAATGTCGAAGAGCCTAGGAAACTTCTTCACCATTAACGATCTACTGCAAAAACACAATGGTGAAATACTTCGCTATGCGCTGTTATCAGGCCACTACCGTCAAAGCCTAGTATGGGATAACCGCCTGATTGAACAGGCTAAGAATAGTCTCGACACTCTGTATCAGGCCGTACGTACTGCCTTAACCGATAGAGAGCAAACGTCGGAAGATTTCAACGATCTTAACGTTGACTCATATCCCCAAACCGTCCTAGAAGCACTTTGCGATGACCTGAATACGCCTAGAGCGTTAGCAGCTATGCACTCGTTGGCAGCCAACCTGTCGCGTAATAATGATAAAATCAACATTGATCACACCTTAAAGCAGCTTCTTGCTGGAGGTTGGCTGTTGGGGATACTGCACAAGCCAGCATATGAGCACTTCCATCTTGGCCATACAATCGACAGAATAAAAATTGAAGAGCTGATCGAACGAAGAGCCCAAGCTAGAGCCGTTGGAAATTTTGCATTGGGGGACTCGATCAGAGATCAACTAGCTAAAGACAGTATTGAACTGCAAGACTCTGTATCAGGGACGACTTGGAAGACCAAGTAGGTGCTTCTTCGAATATCGAATAGTCGTAAAATTAACTACTGCTACACCCCATGTTGCCTGGGTGGCGAAATTGGTAGACGCGCTAGACTCAAAATCTAGTATGGGTGACCATGTGTCGGTTCGAGTCCGACCCCAGGCACCAGCCGTACCAGTGTACGGTACGGCTTGCTAGTTGGACGTACGTCTTTGCAGCCATTCCGCCGTAAATAATACAAGTAAAGCAAAAATAATCAGTATGGTTGCGACCGCCAAAATGGTGGGACTGATCTGTTCTCGTATTCCCGCCCACATTTGACGTGGAATGGTGCGCTGTTCAAGGCCGCCCATAAACAATACAACCACGACTTCATCAAAGGACGCCGCAAAGGCGAAAAGCGCGCCGGTTATGACTCCAGGGGAAATCAAGGGCAGCTTGATCTTGCGAAAGATTACCCATGCACCAGCACCCAAGCTCGCTGCCGCTCGAGCCAAATTAGGGTCAAGTCCGGCCAGCGTTGCCGTCACCGTAATCACAACAAAAGGCGTACCCAATACCGCGTGAGCGAAAATCAAACCAATATGCGTTTGTGCAAGACCCAATTTCGAGTAGAAAAAGAATACTCCGACCGCAACGACGATCACTGGAATAATCATTGGTGATATCAAAATCGCCATAATCGTACGTTTAAATGGAGCTCCCGGCTGGGCTAAACCAAGAGCTGCAAGTGTTCCTAATATTGTGGCAATAACCGTCGCGAAGATTCCAATAATGAAACTATTGACCAGAGCACGCGTCCAAGTTTCACTGCCAAGCTCCTGGTACCAACGGAGCGAATAGGCGTCCGAGTCGAAGGTCAACATACCTTCCGTAAACGTAAAGTACGGTTCAGCATTGAAACTAAGTGGAATGATTACGAGTAGTGGCGCAATCAAGAACAAGAAAGCACAGGCACAGAAACCTATATAGAGATACCGAATCGTAGACCAAGGTAACATCATCCAAGCTTCATTCGATCAATGCCAACGACTCGGTCGTACAGTACGTATAGAATAATTACTGCAACCAATAAGACTGTTGAAAGTGCTGCCGCAAGGTTCCAATTCAACGATGACTGTATATGGTATGCAATCATGTTCGAAATCAATTGGCCATCCGTTCCCCCCACTAACGCTGGTGTAATGTAGAAACCGATAGTCATGATGAACACCAGAATCGAACCTGCTGCTACACCAGGTAACGATTGTGGCCAATACACCCGTATAAACGATTGAAGCGGATTAGCTCCTAAGGACTGGGCGGCACTCATATACGAGCTGTCGATGTTTCGCATCACCGAATACAGCGGCAAAATCATGAACGGTAGAAGTACGTGAGTCATTGCTACTAACGTACCCGTCATGTTGTAAACCATGGCTATACGTTGGTCATCCGAAATCAGCCCGATGGCGACCAAAAGATCATTGAGCACTCCTTCCTGCTGCAGCAGGACAATCCACGAAGTGGTGCGAACCAGCAACGAAGTCCAAAACGGTATCAATACTAAAACGAGTAAAAATCTGCTGAATCCCTCCGACACATGAGCAATCAAGTAAGCCATCGGGTATCCGATAACGAGGCATAACGTGGTTACTACGGTGCTCACCATTAAGGTACGAATAAATAGGGCTACATAAATCCTGCGCGACTCATCTACTAATGAGATTCCTTTGCCAGGGTTATGCTTAAGGTCAAACGACTGTAAGAAATATCGAGCAGTAAATCGGTCTCCGGCGATCTGGATGGCTTGCCAGATTTCGGTTTTACCCCAATCATCGTCGATCCTAAGCATCTCTCGCTTCCAATTGACGTTCTTAGGGTCCAATCGCCTCAACCTCGCAGTAGTTTTGATCAGAGTACTACGAGCACCGCTTTGCAAGCGGTTAACTCGAACTGCAACTTGACCTATGGTTCTGTTTTGGCGCGCCTGGATTAATTCAATAGCTAGAGCATCGTACGTTTCGTTACTCGGTACCGTATTTCTATCCCAAGCCTCAAGAATATTCAAAGTATTCGGAAGCACATCCGAAACAACAGATTCGTGCACGCTCAAAGTGAATACCTGCACTAGTGGTAGTAGGAACGTGACCACAGTGAACGCTAACAGGGGTAATATCAAACCCAACGAAATCAACCACGGTCTGCTTCTTAGAATGGACGGATGAGCCAGTACTGAAGACTGACTTGAACTATTCATCACGTTCAAATTGAAACTTGACGTGTATCAACGAAAATACTACGAAAACGCCTCGTGCTACTGAGCGAGCCAAGAATTGAATCGCTCATTCATTTCTTCCTTGTTGTCGGTCCACCATTGCACGTTGCTTAGTAGGTAGTACTTCGCGTTTTCCGAAAAAGTGGGAAAATGCGACTCCATATCATCGCCAGTTATTGCATGCGTTATGTTTAGATGTTGGCCAGACTTTCTTGCCGGTGAATACGCGATGTATCTCGCAACGCCAAGCATTGATTCGACTTCCGCCGCAAACCGTACAAAATTTCTTGCGTTGTCTAGATTTGGTGCCCCCGCAACGATTGTTAATTCTGAATGATCCAAAATCTGATCATGCCAAATAATGGCAAATGATTGTTTTTCCAACACCTGTGCATTGAAAATACGCCCGTTATAGGCGGTACTCATTGTCACTTCACCATCAGCAAGCAGCTGTGGCGGTTGCGCTCCAGCTTCCCACCAGACGATCTGATCTTTTATCGTGTCAAGTTTGGCAAACGCGCGGTCCAATCCTTCTTTGGTACTCAGCGTTTCATACACTTTGTTTACCGGTACTCCAAGTGTCATCACGGCCCATTCAAGATTGTCCTGCGGCACACGACGCATGCCCCGTCGACCTGGGAATTTTTTCAAGTCGAAAAAGTCTTGCACGGTACTTGGTTTCTCACCCTGAATATTTTCAGTGTTGTAGGCGATGACGTTCGAAAATATCACATTGCCAACACCACACTCGCTTAACATACCTTCGTAAAAATCTTCCGTCGCAGGTGACTCATCAGTACCATGTGGCAAAAGAGAATGATTGATGGGCTCCAGTATTCCCTCGTCACAGCCCACAATCGCATCTTCGGGATTAAGGTCCACCACGTCCCAATGAACCGAACCCGATTCCACTTGGGTCCTGATTTGTGCCAACCCGCCGTTGTAGTCCTCTAGGTCTACTTTAATTCCCGTCTCATCCGTAAACCGCTCGTGATACCCTTTCACGCATGCTTCGGCGTACGAACCGCCCCACGAAACGACCGTAAGTGACTCCTCCGCGATAAGTGATATAGAGGTCATAACCGCTACAACAAGATAAATCTGCTGTAAAACTATTCGACAGATCGAGCACATATTGAAATTACCTCTTATTCAAGATTGAAGGCACGAGAGTCCTGCGCAGCCCAACCGATCTTCACAGTATCTCCTCGAAGGACCGCTCCGTGACCAGCGATATTGGGAATTTTAAGAATGAAGTTTTCTCGGCCTGCAATATTTAAATTTAGGCGCAGATGATCACCTAAAAACATGATGTCTACGACTTTCGCATTGCATTCGTTGGTGTACACGCCAGGACTAGGTGACAAGCATATACGTTCAGGTCGAATCGATACGGTGACCGCTGAACCCGGCCGTAGCTCGTCTACAGTGTAGGATCTGACTTCTGTATCTCCGATCAGAATGGTGCACATACCATCTTGTACGTCCCGAACTAATCCAAGCAGATGGTTGTTCTCGCCGATGAAGCCAGAAACGAAGGATACCACTGGTTCTTCGTAAAGGACTTCAGGAGTACCAACTTGCTGAATGCGTCCCTCTTCGAACACGGCAACTCGATCAGAAAGAACCATAGCTTCCTGCTGATCGTGAGTTACGTAAACCATCGTAACTCCAAGTTCGCGATGAATTCGGCGAAGCTCGTACTGCATTTCATCACGCAATGCACGGTCTAAAGCCCCTAGCGGTTCATCCATCAGCACCAATTCAGGTTCAAATACTAGAGCTCGGGCAATCGCAACTCTTTGTTGTTGACCACCAGACAATTCACGTGGTACCCGATTATCGAATCCCTTAAGCCGAACTAGCTCAAGTGCTTGTTTTATTCTTACTGATTGTTGATCGTTAGAAATGTTTCGTACCTGAAGTGGAAAAGCAAGATTTCTACCAACCGACATGTGCGGGAAAAGAGCGTAGTTCTGAAAGACCATGCCAATTCCTCGACGATAAGGAGGAATATCGTGTACAGGCTTACCATCAATTTGAATTTCCCCAAACGTTGGCATTTGAAAGCCTGCCAACATCATGAGACAAGTAGTCTTACCTGACCCCGACGGACCCAACAGAGTGAGAAACTCACCCCGCTCTATCTCTGCGTCCATGTTTTTTACAACAAACGTCTCGCCGTCATAACTCTTACTAACGCCAGAAAACTTAACGTGTATGTCTGGTTTCTGTTTGATCTGCCGGTCCAAATATGTAATCTCTTACTTCGTCACTATAGGGTAACTTAACAGCCGAGAAACGTACGTTGCGTTACTTCATGAAAGAAGTATTCCTGACGTACCTTATTTAGCGATGATCCTTGCCCAATAGTAAGTTACCACGCTCATCTACGCTTCCATGATCGGATTTGTTTCCGCTCCATTCGACTCTTACACCATTAGAAACTTCTAGATCGTCTGATGGGTTCATGCACACTTTCGCTATCGAACGCACGAAAGTAATGAGTCTAAATTATTTGTCGCAGATTGTAAGAATTGCACAATATTGTTTTTCAACCATATAAAACAAAATCTACGCTTGTCACTAGTTAAGTGCAGCGGACAATTTCTACCACCAAAACATTATCCCTTATTCTTGTAACCCCTACCTGCCAGAGGAATACTTATAGCGAAGTAGCGTATTCCAGCGATGGAAGAATCACCGACTTAGACTCAGGAATTATCGGGCTACACCACTATACTTTGGGAGATATCTTAACCCTAGGTTCTAATATACAACCAAACATTTTTGGAAAGATAGACACCGAACGCGGCACCACCGAAACCTTGCTATCGATTGCTACCTGAGTGAATGCTTCCCGGATAAACCACCATCACTAAAATAAACAATAGGTCATACGAGTACGATGATGAGGTACGGAATGAAATTTTGGAACGTGAAAGTGGAGGCATTACCATGATGCTGAGTGCCCAAACGTCGCTTCTCCGCCGCTAAATTTGAAAACGATGTCCAAATTAGATAAGTTGCCGAGTGCGTACCAAGGACTAAGTGCTGAGGAACAGACTAAGAAGATCTTTACTAGTCTTTCCGAAGATGCGATGCCAAGAATCGCACACAACGTTGCGCGGTATTATGGTGCACGTATCGGGTTCTGATGACTAGACATCTTTTGCACCTACGCTTCTGTCTAATCGTTACTGACTTATCGGTCGCGTACTCAACGTTGCCGCATATATGAGGCAAGCTCGTGATACAAACCGGTTAGCAGATCGCCTTACTCGATTACCGCCCCTTTCTCCTAAACTACACTGATAAGGAGCACTTTCTTATACATGAACTTACTCAGCTACTGTCGTCGTATCGCCATAGTTTGTACGGCACTCTTCGCTTTATCAATAATGGCTGAACCAGAATCCGAAGACGAAAAGGAGGAGAAGATTGAAGAAATACATGTGAGTGCTAGTCGCGTTAGATCCGAAGGACATTTGATCTACACCATGGATGTCAATGAATGGAATCAGTTCCTCCATGCACCCGATATCTTTAGACGCATTCCTGGACTCGCGGTATCCGTATCCGGAAATCGCGGAGCATTAACACAACTACGCGTTAGAGGCGGTGAATCTGATCACGTCATGGTAATGATCGACGGCATCCAAGCGAACGATCCTGCATCCGAATTTGACTTCGGGACACTGAGCTTGACCGGCGTAAATAAGATTGAAGTTCTCAACGGACCGCAAAGTGCTATTTGGGGCAGCGACGCATTGGCAGGTGTAATAGCTCTTGATACGGCACCAAAGCGGAATGAAAAAAAAATGGATGTCGGACTAGGAATTAATAGAACACAAGATGTCCGAGCCCGATATTCAAAACGCTCTGATAAGAGTTCATGGTTACTCAGTGCCGAGCATACGTCCAGTGCCGGATCCAATGTTTCATTGATCGGGGATGAAACGGATCCGTTTTCAAAGAACACGATTCACGCAAGCAGTAGCAATGCAATAGGTAATTGGAACACTCGCCTAGTCGTTCGAACTGGCGAAACGGAAGTTAATTACGACCCATCTCCATACCCTCTTTACATTCCGCGAGACGGCAAAAATCACTCGCTTAACAATCGAACCCTCTATGGTTTTTCTTTATCGCGAGAATCGCTTGCTCGTTGGCAACCGAGCATTGAAATGAGTCAATCGAGGACGGGCCGTCGGCACTATTCTGACGACCAATGGACGAATTCAACGGTGGGTACTCGTAATCAAATAGTTCTATCCAATAACGTATTTTTGCATGAACGTCAGACGTTTAACCTCACGGGTGAGTATCGCTCGGAAATATTCGTGCAAAATGGGTTCGCTTCACAGTTCGGTGATCCGAACCAGCGTAGAAAATCTTTTTCTACTGCATTAGCAGCTGAATACGTCTTTTTGAGCGATCGATCATTTCACTCCATATCCATACGACGAGATTTAAATCAAGAGTTCAAGAATTCAACGGCGTGGCGCGTTGCCTCTACTATCGATTTTTCACTTTTTGCTTGGTTTGCAATGGCTGGAGTGGGAACAAAAAATCCTTCCTTTATTCAGCGGTATGGTTTCACACCGGATACCTTCATCGGCAATGCCGATTTGAAGCCGGAGACTGGCAAGCAAGTCCAAATAGGAATCCGTAAGGACTTGGACAAAACGGCACTCTCATTAGCTCTGTTCAACGATGATCTCCAAAATGAAATAGACGGCTTTGTTTTCGACACGGCCGGCGGCGGTTTCACTGCAAAAAACCTGGACAAATTAAGTAAGAGACGTGGAGTTGAGCTACTCGTAGACCGAAAACTCAAGCGGTTAAACTTCGGTCTTTCAGCTACGCTAGTGAATAGCTACCAAGACAATACAAGAGAGGTTCGAAGACCAAAATACACTGCTGGTGCGTGGCTGGATGTAAAACCGAACAAAAACACAAATTTTGCTGCAGAGCTTACATATAACGGTGAACAACTAGACAACGACTATTCCGAATATCCTGCTATACGTCGTACGCTTGATTCATTCAGCTTACTGAGCTTGCGAATAAATAGAAGAATGAATACGGGTATTTCCATAGGTTTAACGATAGAGAATGCTTTGGATGAAAATTACCAAGAAATTTGGGGGTATCGAAGCCCCGGTCGCTCCGTGATGACTTACATCGGAACGAGTCTATGAATCAACAAATAATGCGCGATTGCGTTGAAGCATACTGGCATGACTGCTTCCTTCCTGCGTTAATCGAATACATTGCAATACCCTGTAAATCACCAGCGTTCGATCCTAGCTGGGCAAGCAATCGTTACCTTCAAAACGCTATTGAGCTCATTTCACAAAAATTAGACTACCTCAGGATAGATGGCTTGACGAAACGCGTCTTCCAGCTCCCTGGAAGAACACCCGTGCTGATTGCTGAAGTACCCGCGTATAAATGTAATACGGGAAATGTTTTTCTCTATGGACACTACGATAAACAACCCGAATTTGAAGGATGGCGTGATGGATTTGGTCCATGGAAGCCGGTAATACAGAATGAACGACTTTATGGTAGGGGTGGCGCGGACGATGGATACGCAGCTTTTGCATCTCTCGGTGCGATCGCTGCACTTCGAGAGCAGAACTTAGCTCATCCTAGGTGTTTTATTTTGATCGAGGGATGTGAAGAAAGTGGTAGTTACGACTTGCCTTTTTACATTAAAGAATTGGAAGAAGAAATCGGCCTGCCAGATCTTGCTGTTTGTTTAGACGCGGAATGCGGAAACTATGACCAACTATGGCTAACCACTTCGCTTCGAGGGCTGCTGTCCGGATTTTTGACCGTCGAGGTCCTTACGGAAGGTGTCCACTCGGGCGGTGCAGGTGGTATTGTACCGTCAAGTTTCAGGCTTATCCGGTGTCTTCTTGAAAGACTGGAAAGAGCGGATACCGGCCGCATAGCTGCTCTCGAGACCGATATACCTGATACGGCTGCACAACAAGCTACATCCGTTGCCCATGCGTTGGGGAGATCTATAGTTGAAAAATTTCCATGGAGTGGACGAACGGGACCAAGCGACACCGATTCGGCAGACCTATTATTGTCCAATACGTGGCGACCCAGTCTCGAAGTAGTAGGGCTTAGTGGTGTACCTGACGCGCATAGCGCGGGCAATACACTTCGACCCAAAACCGAAGCGAAATTGGTTGCAAGGATCCCTCCGACTCTAGATGCGAAAAGTGCGGCAAACAACGTTCGTCTTATGCTCGAATCCGATCCTCCACAAAATGCAACGGTTCGTTTCGAATTAGAAGCCGCTGAAACTGGATGGCATGCTCCAAATCTCACAAATTGGCTACGCGACTCACTTGAGCGAGCATCTCAATCTTGGTTCGGAAAACCTTGCTTGCATATTGGTTCCGGTGGAACGATACCTTTCATGAACATGCTTAGAACCAGCTTCCCCCACTGCCAGTTCATGGTCACTGGGGTACTTGGTCCGCAATCGAATGCTCATGGGCCGAATGAATTTCTTGACCTTCCGACAGCTAAGAAAATAACATGCTGTGTAGCATCAGTACTGCATGATATTTCAAAACTAACGTCGTGAAGCCTTGCATCCGCAAGGGCGCATAGTGAATTATTGACTCAGTGCACTCCGAGTTTCTCGGTCTCTACTAAACTGCTGTTCCAAGAATGACATCTGATCGCCAAGAATACGTCCACTGTTAGTTAGTGCCAGATACTCGGCAAGATTTGGTACGTAAGGTAATGCCAAGAGTTGTACGTTGCACTCATGAAGTAGCCTGTCGCCCTTGAAATGATTACACCGTTTGCAAGCTGCAATCACATTTTCCCACTTGTCTTCTCCGCCACGAGATTTTGGTACGATATGATCGCGCGTTAGTTTGGAATCGGTATGAAACGTACCGCAATAAAGACAGCAGTTGTGATCGCGGGCAAAAAGTGCTTGGCTGGTCAGTGGCGGAGTATCATCGAACTTAGACGTGATTTTACCGATGCACGCAATAATGCTATTTACATCGACACAGGTCCGTTGCTCATCAAGAGTAGAAAAGCCACCACGCAGGCGTAGTATAGATTCACCCCCAGTCCATATAACCAATTTACGGACATAAAGCGACACCGCACGTTGCCAACTCACCCAATCGACGGGCCGTCCTGAAATATCTAAACGCAGAATCCTTGGAACGCGTTCGAACTGGTCAATTGTAGCTAACATGATGAATTTTCCAAGGAACTTATCTTACTTGTAAAATTTTGGGTATCAAATCCGCTGAATATCGTACATCCATAACTCAACAGGATAATTAAACTATACGCAAGCGCAAGTGACTTCAGCTGTATTAACCGTATGTCCTAGTGTACTGTCCCAGAAATGAACGGTATGTGCTTATGATTCTATCACAGTATATGTATAATGATTCATGTCTTAATGAATGGAATGGAGTCCCTTAATGCAGCAGGAAACGACGGATTTTTTAACTTGGCAGTCCCGTTTTGGCACGGATGAAGCGTGTCTTGAGGCGATCGCTGCGCACCGCTGACGTGAGGGTTTTCGATGTCCGGCCTGTGGCCACGATCGGGCGTGGGTTCTGGACCGCCGGTGCATTCGGCAATGTCATCGGTGCGGACATCAAACCTCGCCGACGGCGGGTACGCTGTTCGAGAACACGCGTCTGCCGCTGACCAAGTGGTTTGCGGTGATCGATCTGATGACGACGGACAAAGGGGGGCTGTCAGCCGAGCGGTTGCGCAAGATGATCGGTGTGTGCTAGTGGTCGGCACTGCGGATGCTGGACAAACGGCGGGCGGGGATGGCTGACCGCGACTTCGACTATCTGCTGACCGGGATGGTGGAAGTGGATGACTGTATGGTAGGTGGTAAAAGCCGCCAGGGGCAACGCAGACGGGGTTCCGAAAACAAGCATCCGGTGTGGATGGCGGTGAGCGTCAGCGATGGCGGCATCGCCGGCTTTCTGAAAGCCCAAGCCGTCGATCATACGACGGTGAAGCGGTTCGGAGCGGGAATCGATCAAGCGGCGCAGCTCCGCTCCGACGGTTTTCGCGGCCTGAGCATGCTCGGTGCCGATCACGAACTGGATGCCCGGGCTACGCCTCCGGAAGCAGCGCAAACTTGGCTGCCGGTCATGCACCGCACGATCTCAAATCTGAAACGATACCTATTATGGGAACCTTTCATGGCGTGTCCTCCAAGGAGTATCTGCAGAAATATCTCAATGAGTTCGCCTTCCGATTCAATCGTCGCTGGTGGGAAGGACCATTACAATTTCGACTGGTGGAGGTGGCCGCGACCCACGATCCCTTACCCAACAAAGTGAGGGGACTTTGTTACTGCGCCCACGCCAATCTGCGATAAGATCATAGGTATATTTAGGATAATTAATTCACAACCTACTTTAGAATAAAAAATAGAAATTACACGCCCATGAACACGTACCTCAGAAAAATTGAGTACGATGGGTCTACACATTCATCAAATACCTCACTTCATCACGCCACAACGTACAAACAAATGTCCCAAGAAAAAGAAACGGACCGAATCGAATACCGGCTGTTGGCGAATATTCACGCAAGACCACTAAAACCAATCCAAAGAGCACTCCCAAAACGGATGCAATCGTTACTACAACAGGTAAGAGTTGCCATCCGACAATCGCACCTATTGCAGATATTAGCTTTACATCTCCTAACCCTATACCATCTCGGCGCGCGATCCACTTGAACAAGTGTGCAATAAGCCAGAACGAGAAGTATCCAACAACCGCTCCAATGATTGATGATTCCAGAGATGGGAAAACGACAGATTCAATTTGTAAACACGCACCCAGTAGCGTACTCCACAAAGCTAAAAACGTCAGTTCATCCGGGAGTATTCCTCTCTCAATGTCAATGACTGAAGCAACGAAAAGTAGCCAAAGGATAACGACCAGAATTCCAGTCATCCAAGTGATATTAAATTGCCAGAATATGGCGAGAGAGATCATGCACGTCGTAATTTCGACGATAGGGTACCGCTTAGAAATAGGTTGCCGACAATAGGCGCACTTCCCGCGTGCAAGGACCCAACTCACCACGGGAATTAAATCCATAGGCATGAGAGTACTAAGACAGTGTGGACAATGCGACCGCGGAAGAACGAGGTCAAACTGACGACGAGGCTCAGAATATGCTATATAAAGCATGTTCAAAGCAGCTCGTCGTGAAGCCATTTCAATCATCCGAGGTAGACGACTTATGACAACGTTAAAAAAACTGCCAAAAATGAGAGATAGCAAACATATGAGTAGCCCTGTACCCCAATTGAGCTCTAGCTGTACGATTGGGATACTTTCTAGTGGCGACAAAGGAGATAAAGGAAAGCGGATTTCGCGATATTGTATCGTTAATCACTTCTTAAAAGTATATATCCAACTTTGCTTCCGAAAGAATTTTTAATCCTCGTCTCATGTTGTGGATTATGGAAGATATACGAATGCTAACGTGTTGCGCGCTAAATAGGCGAGAATTCCACTCTCGGTATTCATTAACTCCGGAAGGCTACGTCGAATAATTTATACGAGAGAGAAAAGAGGAGGTTACGGGAGCGTAAAGCACGAGCTGACGGCATTGAATCATGCCCGTTTTGATTGGTGTCGGTTTCTTCATAACGCGTCGCGACGCGCCGTAAACGCTCTAGCCCCAATATTGCATGAGCGGTGTAAGGATGGGGTCCGTTTTTCGGTTCGGAGCGGTCACCAAGATTCCAACATCTGCATTTCGCCCATGATCCGCTGTTCCGGCAGTCTGCGCCGTAGAAAAAATTTGGTACATTTTTTAGGATGGATAATTTGTAAATAACTCAGAATGGAAATTTATACTTCATGAATACGCATTTTAGGTAATCCTTCCTACTAAAGAGCGTTCCCACGTTTCTATGGCGCAGACTGCCAGGAGCGCACCGAGCCCTCCTCACGCACCTTCTCATACCGGGCATCTAAACACCACGTACAGATACGCCTCCTCCAGCCGACGTTCCGCAAACGCCTTCAGGGACACGTCCAGCTTCGATACCATGCTAGAGATCGTCGCCGGCGAAAACTCATGACCGCATAGATCCTCCACTAGCCAGGCTCACCCGGCGCGTCGAAACCCCATACACATACCATCTCCGACAGCACCACCACCAGTGCCTTCTCCGAACGCCAATAGCACTGCTCGAACACCCGCCGTGCTGAACTGACCGCTGCGTTCCTGCGGAACCATCAGTTCGATCTCGCCCACCTTCATCGTCAGATCGCGCCGGTAGTATCCAGAACGGCAGCCCTGACGCGTCTTCGTCCGCTCGCCCTTGCCCGCCGCTCCCAGAAACTCCGTCATCTCACTCTCCAGCACCTCGTTGAGCGTCTCCTGCACCAGTCGCCTCACAAAGTCCTCATCGTCCGCCAGATGGATGGCATGCCGACTTCTTCGTGGCATTGTGCGTATAATCTTCCCGAATCATTCTTTGCTCCTTGTCCATAAGTTGTGTAATGAATGATTCGTGCATGGACGCCCCTTGTGCGTCCAAGCATCTCCACATTCCCGATAAAACATCAGATTCTAACCATTCGTCTGTCGTTACAGCCTGTTTTTCGTTTTTGCAGACAAATTTATACACAACCCGATCCCTCGCAGCCAACCTGCACCGGCTCAGACGCTTGCTGCAGCAACGGGCGGCGCGGCGGTACCATCGCACGCACGCACCACCCTATCGTTTGGCGGCCTAGCCGTCCCGTCCTCAACATCCATCCTTCCCGCCCCTCGAGAGACGGACTCCGCACGCCCCGAAAGGGAGCAGGAGAACATCATCCGCACTTTTGGAGCCCCGATGGGCGGATTACCCGTCGTAAAATGGGGTTTTCCCGCAGACACTAGATAGAAACGACGGCATTTGTTTTGGAAATTCGAGGTAGCAGGACATAAGCACCAAAGAATTTAAGGCACCTTTGTGACAGATTCAGATGCGGAATGAACGAAGATCAGCGTCTGGCAGTTGAGGAGCTGATCAAGAATCTGTCGCTGTACCTAAACTAAACTGGATCATCGAAGCCGTAAACTGCGACCAAGTGAGTAGTCAATCCTACTTTCAACGCCGGTGGTCCTTGAAACTATTGTGAAAGCAGATCTCACACACTCCACAATGCCGCCTTATTATCCAGACGCCCATCTCAAGGACTCAAATCCGATGGCATGAACAAAATTAATTACATTGAACGCAACTCAAGATGCGATTTAGCGGACAAATCTGTTGAAGCAGAAGATGCTTGAAAACGTTTACAGTTACAGTGCATTGAGAATTGCCTCAGCTTTACTAACTTCGAACTGATCCGGAGCTTCAACGGCCAACTTCGTTACTACACCGTCATCCACGATCATGGCGTATCTTTGTGACCGCTTGCCCATGCCGAACCCTTCGCCGTCCATTATTAACCCCAATGCTTTTGCAAAGTCTCCATTGCCATCGGCAACCATTACGACTTCATCCTCAGCATCGCGATCTCTACCCCATGCGTCCATTACAAATGCATCGTTCACTGATACGCACACTATCGAATGAACGCCTTTGTTTTTGATTGCATCGGCACTGCTCACAAAGCCAGGAAGATGTTGTTCAGAACAAGTGGGAGTGAATGCGCCAGGAACTGCAAAGATTACTACTTTTTTACCTTCTGTGAGTTGGCTGACGGTTACCGGTACGGGTCTACCGTCTCTCATCACGTGAAGCGTAACTTCAGGTAACTTATCGCCTTCTGAAATTGTCATGAAATCTCCTAAATTAACTGGAATATCCATTATGCATGGTGTTGGTATACAAAGAATACCGATCAGTCAACTACATTGCACTCATGTGTGAATTACGAATGCCAGTGTGATTAACTTTGCACACCCCAGATAAAGTTAAGCATAACAAAGAAGTTCAAGCGACAATTTACACACTTGTCGCTGTAGGTCTATGGTCAACCGTAGCCACAGGATTTAAGCTGGGGCTGAGAGATCTACATCCAGCCCAACTATTGTGGCTTGGAAGTTGTATATCACTGCTTTTCTTCGGATGTATGCAGTTCTTCATCTTCACCAAATCGGAGCACGGCGACTGGCGACAGTACATCTACGCAGCTGCTTTGGGATGCCTCAACCCCTTCGCTTATTACATTGTTCTATTCGAAGCATACGACCGGCTGCCGGCTCATGTAGCACAACCTCTTAACTATACATGGGCGATCGTTCTTGCACTACTAGCCATCCCAATTCTCAAACAACGTATGAGCATAAACACATTCATCGGAATCGCCGTTAGCTATGCTGGAATTGTGTGTTTGATTACCAAAGGAAATTGGGAATTGGAGATGGGTTTCAACTCGTTTGGCATTGTATTGGCTTTAGGAAGTTCGGTACTTTGGGCTACGTATTGGCTTGTTCAAGCACGACTGAAACTCCCATCAGTGACGATTTTGCTCACTGGATTTAGCTTCGCAACGCCGTTCTTGGGCCTGTATTGCTACTTCACTGTAGGCCTGCCTTCACTAACGTATTCCAACGTTGGCTATGGCCTTTGGATTGGTCTGGTAGAAATGGGAGTAACGTTTCTCGTATGGCAACGAGCATTAGCTATAACCTTACACGCGGCAAGGGTTGGGCAACTTATTTTCTTATCGCCATTCTGTTCGTTTATGGTCATCTATCTCGTGCTCGGAGAAAGCATCCACATCTCGGCCATCGTTGCACTCGCAATGATCATCGCGGGAGTAGTCATGGTTAACTACTCAACAGGTTTCGGGCTACTGAGAAACAAATGAAAGCTCACTCAAGGTATCAGGGATAAGTTCAGTTAGTATCCAAATTGGCAGTTGATAAGCTGATGATCATCCACCTAAAGTTTCCGGGATTCAGAATGAAGTGAATTAGTGAGATGATTAATCTGCTTGTGATTCGATCAGCAGAACTTGTAGATTGCGCTTTTTCGCTAGGTCGCAAATCCAATGCCAAGTGGTCGTTCTCCGACAAGGCAGAAGGGATAGGCTGCTGAAATGAAAGACATCGATATGAATTTAAATTTCTATCCAGCAGTTTTGGACTGTGCAATCATGTTGTCCCGGCCCATCGGTAGATTCATTTAGCAGTCGCACTGATTCAAATTTAATCAATTAGTGGAAGATCATACTTTGCTTCAGCTTATAATTTATTCACCGAGTCGCACAGTGTATTAAAATACGAACCTCCTTTCGGTTCATATATCGATTAGACGACTATGCTTATCTGCTTCCGTGGTGCCAAGCGTTTGCTGAACACAAACATACATTTAGACTTGACTTCACTACAAAAGAAGGTGTAGCAGCGTATGCACTCCGCTCCTATCAGGACAACATCCATACAACTTTGCCTAGAACGCCAAAGGAACTTGTGTTTACCGCAGCCCCAGAACGCTGGCTGATTGTGTTTCGTGGCGCAGCTCAGCACATGTATGCTCATACCTAATATCACATGTGTACGGACTTCGATCACTAACTTGTTACCGACGCTTGATATTCGCATCACAAGATAATACTATAGGACCACTCCTCGTGGTTTTTGCTGAAAGTTGCGACCACTCTACGCGATTTCATACGCTAGCTAGGTACTACGACAGACTTCTCTACCAGCCTTCCTCAAAGCATGACCCCGGCATCTGTGGACTGACCTATACTACGGAATGGCCGTGAATGCGTTGCGTTTCGGAATCGGACTACTCGTTATTACGATTGTAGTACTAAGTACCGGTTCTGCCGGATTTATTGTCATTTGCGTCATCGGATTGATCATGATGCTGAGTGCGATCCGAAGACGCAGCAGTTTCTTCACAACCAACAACGGCTTCGCCGATACCTTTTACGATAGACGCACGCAAAGTGGAACGGTGATTATCTCGCAGCCGATATTTGAATTGCTGTTCCAGTTCATTGGATGTTTAGCCAAAGCAGACGGTACCGTTTCTCAGGTGGAGATTGATCACACAGAAGCACTTATCGAAGACCTCAATTTGACCCCTGAATATCGGAAACACGCAATTCGATGTTTTTCGGCAGGAAGAGATATTTCGTTCAATGTGAACGATGCAATCCGTCAACTTCGCAATGTAGTTGATAGTGAATCACTGGTTGGCAGAATCACTTTTGAGACGGTTTGTGAATTCGCCATTCTTGATGGATTGAATACAGCAAAGGAGGATATGCTGATGCAATTCGCAACGGCGGTAGGTATAAGCGCATTCCATGCTCACGATACTATTGCGAAATTTGCCAGAACATCTGGCTATGGTGCTCGAAACCGTCAAAATCAACGATACTCCAGTTCGGATAATACAGAGAGAGGAACTCTGCTCTCCCGTTCGCTTGAAGATGCGTACAAGGTTCTCGGAGTAGACTCAACCAGTACCAACGTCGAAATGAAAAACGCTTATCGCAAGCTTATTCAAGAATGCCATCCCGATAGGATCGTGTCAAAGGGGCTGCCGGACTTTCTGATTGAGGCTGCGAATGCTAAAGCTCAAGAGATTCAAGAGGCGTGGGAAACAGTGAAGAAAGCGAGGCAGATTGCTTAATGATGAGTCCTGTAGGATCATTTCGTTGCTTGATTTGATCAGCTGGTTCGTTCGTTTGAGATATACTATCGAAACTGTCTCCTAGCTGTCGAACCTTACTCACTGTACTCTTTGACTAATGTAGTAGATCTTTCGGTGGATTGCATCGTTTTCACAAGATACCCAAGCTCCATTACTTGTCTAACACGCATTGACAATATTTTTACTAGTCATCTTTGAGTAGACGCAAGACGTTTTCTAAATTCGCATCTTGATGCCATCACCAATTCAGTTACTCATTGCGCCACTCGGGCCCGACTACCAACAGTGGAAGTCTCTCCATAGCGTCATGTTGAAAAACATGTTCCGCTTCTCGCATGTAATGCGGTTTGGTACCGCCAAACAAGCCAAACGAAACAAAACGAAAGCTCAAATACCTCTCACACAAGTATTGATTCTCACGTTTTTAGGGGCGTGCCTCGCATGCACAACGATATTTATTTCCTTAACCAGCCTTGCTAGTTTGACGGTACTTGCAGGTGTTATGCTGATTACAGCTTTTCTTCTTCTACTTGAATGTCCTAATACAATACTGATCGCTGAAGAATACGACATCCTCGCGCATCAACCCGTGAAATCCGAGGTCTACTTTGCAGCAAAACTGACCAGTGTGATTTGTTACGTAGAATCGGTGACATTGTTCCTTGGGGTCCCATGTGCAATAACCTTCTATCTCACGTCAGGCCTATTACTTGCTGCTACTCAGTTGGCAGCTTTGATCGCGAGTTCGATCTTCGTAACCTTCGTCATCATTGGTTTCTATGTTAGCCTATTACGTATATCTTCCGCAAGAACACTGGGTTATGTATTTGCGATCGCACCAACTCTAAGCCAACTCGCGCTTGTTACTATCCCTCTTACGCTTAGTAAGTTAATATCGTCGCATATATTCAGCAACCCTGAAGCAAGTGATATACATTGGATACTACTTTTTCCGCCGTATTGGTTTTCAAGTTGGTTGGATATCGTAAGTGGCAACTGGTTTCACAACTCGATAATTGGTGCTTGCCTTGGCCTAGTTTGCTCGCTCGGATTGTTTTGGTTAATTCGAAACAAGCTGAGCTTGTCCTACATGGCTAGCTTGGGTAGGAATCGAACGGGTAGTCAGTCAGTACCTAAAAAACACTCCACTAAGAAATCAAGGTTCGGAGTACGACTGTTTCCAGCCGAGTTGCAAGTGATATCAAAGCTCATAGCGAGCCATATTAAAAATGATGCGACAACACAAAACACTATTGCTACGATTATTCCCATCGCACTGTTGCTCCTAGTATTTGTTTTCATTGAGGATATAACAATCCCAGATCCTTTCATTGAAAAAAATCTGGGGATGGGACTAACGATGTTCCACTACTTCATGCTTTTCATACCCGCGATTCTTGTCGACAATTTTCGATATAGCAAATGCTATCAGGCAGCTTGGATATTCCTATGTAAACCGGTTGACCCCGCAAAATTATCTGTATATCTCGGGTTGTGCATCATAATTGGATTTCTAGTTCCTTATGTAATTTTCAATACATTAGTTCTAATATATTTTTACACAAATGATCTACATGCCGTATTACATATGATATTCATGGGACTTCTTACATCTTGGTTTCTACAATGGCGATTTTTAGCCAAGCCAGTAGTCCCATTTTCACAACAGAATCAATTTTCAAAACTGAGTATTCAAATGTTTATCTGGATACTAGTGGCATACATCATAGCTGTATATATTATACCATCATTGATAAAATTTATATACCAAAATATAGAAACGTACTTATGGACGATTTTAGTCATGGTGCTAGTAAACATGGTATCCTATCTATTCGTGCTAAAACTTGCTCAAAAAAGAACCAGAATTGTCGAGTTTACTAAATGATAAGATCCATATATCATTGAGGCTACTCAACTCAAATAGCTTTGCACCAGAAAACATGAAATGATTGAAACTAGACAGCTTCAAAAAAAAATTGGTAACGTCACTGTAGTAGATGCATTAAATCTTCAAGTTGAACCAGGCGACATATTAGGGTTTCTAGGCCCTAGCGGTGCTGGAAAAACAACGACTGTAAAGATGCTAACTTGTATGGTCCCACCAACTAGCGGGTCGGCAGCAGTAGCTGGATTCGATGTGGTAAAAGATTCGCTTGAAGTCCGAAAGCGAATCGGATATGTACCCGAAAATGGTATTCTCTATGAAACTCTTTCGGCAAAAGAGTACCTTGACATGGTTACCAAATTACATCATATGGATAGTGATTATGCCGATATGCGAATAGAAGAACTACTGAGGCTCTTTGAATTACTTGACGACCAGCACAAATATCTTAATGAATTTTCTAAAGGGATGAAACAAAAGGTAGTCATCATATCTGCTCTTCTGAGCAACCCCAAAGTTCTCTTCCTAGATGAACCATTAAACGGCTTAGACGCAGATTCTACGCTCGTGACTAAAGAACTCCTACAACAGATGGCAGAAAAAGGGCGTACTATTCTTTTTTGCTCTCACCTTTTGGATGTTGTTGAGAAGATTTGCACACGTATCGTGGTAATTAACCATGGGAAGATCGTAACCGAAGGCACAGCAGAAGATATTATTCAAGAGACCGAAAGAGAAAATCTTGAAGAAGCATTTGCAAAGTTAACTAGCGTAAGAGACCCTCATAGAATTTCTCAAGATATTCTATCTGTTCTCGAGTAGATCTATACTTCAACCATAATTTCGTTAAGAAAAGCCCGGATATGTCGATCTGGTATTATTTCCGATGGAGGTAAGAGGCCAAGGCGTGCTCAGTGAGGTACTCTGTGCGACAAAGAGCACGACGGGTTGCTGGTACAAGCGGGGGGAGGCGGAACTCGAAGATCTTCTGAGTGTCTATGCGCCCGTCGCACCGGGAAGGGCATGCGGAAGTGGTTGGCAACGGTTCCCACTGGAGTGGCCGGTCCAGGCCAGAATCGATTCGGTGTCGGTTTGAATTCCGGAGGTGCAAGCGAGGGTCGGCGTAGCAGTAACATTCCGGTCGACGTTGGTACCACCGTACATTCATAAGACTCAGACTTTGGAAGCAGCTCAGCCGTGACCGTACTGGAAGGGAGTTTCCACCGGGGACATGAGCGAAGTTTTGAAGGGGTAGGTCAGTCCAGATGCAGCTGGGAATCTCTATTTACCTACGCTGTCTTACCCCGATAACTTTTTCCTAACAAGTTCAATGAAGAGGTGTTGAAGATGAGCCCCTGAACCTGTTTGGACTTCCGGACCATTGGCGTCATCCCCCCCCCCCCCTCATATTCTCTGTTTTTAGAGGTGTCCAGCTGAGTCGTCGCCGACGGTGGTGTCGCCTGACAAGAGCTCCGAAAATTGACCGAGAATCGGCGGGAAGTCTTGGTGCAGTTGTAGTTCCGAGGCGTGCACTATCCGCAACTGATAGTCGGCGACGGTACCCCAGACTTCTGACTCCTGAAATGCTACAGCGGAACAATAGCCCGACGCGCCCACCATTAATGTTGTTGGATGCACAAGACCGTCAATGTGTTGAACTGGTCGTCAAAGGCTTCCCAAAGGTAGTCCAAGAAGTCCTCGCACGAGGACCTGGCAGCGGGAACACGCAAGTCGCGCGTTCGTGGTCTCAATCGCGGGCTTACAAACCCCAGCCCCCAACGGCCGTCGTCGCGTACCTGAACTAAGCAGTGAGTCGTCCACGACTGCCAGAGGGAACACTGCCACAGTATTCGTACGACCCGGCGTTCGGTATGGACGATATTAGACGCCACGACGTACAGACGTACCAAGGATTGTTTATCACGTGTCAGACGACACGAGAGTTGAAGAAACTGGTGGAGATGGCTGTCGATATCCCGCCCAGGAAATGGAATCCGGGTAGACCAAAACGAGGAAGTCATCAAAGAGACGACTTGAACCATTTCACCTCAAACACCACTGTTGTACATAGATTTAAAGCCGTCCGCATACTGCCTCATTCAAAAGTAACAGTCCGTCCGCGTGGCCTACAGACCAAGAACTACAAGGGAATGCATAAGGGGTGCTGTTCCTCACTATACTATGTATAGTGTCGTGTGGATGGTTTGCGTCATGATGCGAGAGGAGATATAGATGATTCGAGTTGCATATTTAGCAATGGCGGTGGTTGGAGTTCTACTCTTCACATCGGCAATTGCCACTTTTGATTCACTGACTAAGAGTCATGCTTTGACCCTAGATACCGCACCAAAATATGATGCTCATTTTAAACATCTTAATTATGTCAATCCACACGCTCCAAAAGGTGGGAGTGTAAAGCTGATCGCAATTGGTAGTTACGACACCTTTCACCAGTACATCATCAAAGGTGACCCTCCAGCTGGAATCAGTCTAATTGACGACACGCTTATGGATTCAAGTCAAGACGACAATCTATCTGAGTATGGGTTGATCGCTGAGACAGTCGAAATTCCTAACGATCTGTCGTTCGCAATCTACAACATTCGCAAAGAGGCTCGTTTCCACGACGGTTCACCGATAACTGCCGATGATATTGTTTTTAGCTTTCATATCCTCAAGGAGCAAGGGAGGCCGTTCTACCGTTTTTACTACTCTGATGTTGAAAAAGTAGAAGCTTTAACACCGCATCGCGTGAAATTTTCGTTTTCGGGTCCTCCCAACCGGGAGCTTCCACAAATCGTCGCTCAGATACCGATACTTTCCAAGCAATATTGGAGTGAACGAGACTTCAATAAAACCACTCTAGAGCCACCATTGGGAAATGGGCCGTATAAAATTGGAGCGTTCGAACCTGGAAGATACATCGTTTACGAACGAGTCAAAGACTATTGGGCTACAGACCTTCCCATCAATAAAGGAAGGCACAATTTCGACACGATGCGTTACGACTTCGTACAAGACCAGACGGTCGCGCTCGAAATGTTTAAAGCTGGCGAGTACGATTACAGGCCAGAAAATTCTTCCAAACTGTGGGCGACCGGCTACGGCTTCCCTTCTCTGCATGAAGGATTTGTCAAAAAAGAAGCCTTGCCACACGGCCGAGCAGTTGGGATGCAGGGGTTCTTTTTTAACACGCGCCGCGAAAAATTTCAAAATCGTACAATTCGTAAGGCTCTTGGCTATGCATTTGATTTCGAGTGGTCAAATAAGAACTTGTTCCACGGTCAATATCATCGTACATCGAGCTTCTACGAAAACTCCGAGTTGGCTGCTTCGATGCCACCTTCACCCGAAGAACTAAAGATTCTTGAACCTTTCCGTGGCAAAATACCTGATGAAGTATTCACAACGATCTACACCCCACCGACAACGGACGAGAAGGTGTCCATTCGAAAAAATCTACAACAAGCTGCTCGCCTGATCCGGGAGGCTGGCTGGAATGTGAAGGACGGCAAGCTGATCAATCAAACTGACGAAAAGCCATTAGAAATTGAGTTCTTGCTTGTATCGCCAGCCTTTGAAAGAGTCGTCATGCCATTTATTCAAAACCTCAATCGTCTAGGCGTACAAGGAACGATACGAACTGTTGATCCAGCACAATATCAAAACCGACTGCGCAGCTTTGATTTTGACGTAGTCATCGCGACCGCAGGACAATCACGATCGCCAGGTAATGAACAAAGAGATTTTTGGGGATCTACAGCCGCAGGCGAACCTGGCAGTCGAAATATGATTGGGATACGCGATCCTTCTATCGACGCGCTTATCGAAAAGATCGTCGCTGCCACTGATCGCATAAGCCTTGTACATGCAACCCGAGCATTGGATAGAGTTTTGCAGTGGAACCACTATGTAATTCCGCAATGGTATACCCGAAACGACAGAGTAGCATGGTGGGATAAGTTCGGACGGCCATCAATAAAGCCGAAGTACGCAGTGGGCTTTGACTCTTGGTGGGTGGACCCTCAAAAAGTAGCAGCTATTGAGGGCAGATAGGAGACAGGCATCAAAGAAGACTTGGCGTAAACTAGTTTCGTGGCACCGTGTGCGTTTTTATTGCAATGCTTTACGCGAGCTTATGCGTACGTGTACATATGAAGTCACGTTCCTTACTTTTCACAGCTCTTGAGTAGGTAGCACGCTATACTCGCTTACATCATCCGTCGTCTGCTTCTCATAATCCCAACTTTATTTGGGATCATGATAATCAACTTTATCGTTGTTCAGTTTGCTCCTGGTGGTCCGGTGGAGCAAATTATTTCTGAACTAACCGGTACTGACGTAGACGCTACCGCACGATTTGGAGGAGCATCTGGTAACGAAGCCGGAGGCGAGGGAAGCACCGCATTCCAAGCTAAATCTGATACTACATCCGTAACAAGTAAGTATCGAGGAGCTCAAGGGCTCGACCCTGAATTTATAAAAGACCTTGAACGACAGTTTGGTTTCGATAAACCTATACACGAACGTTTCATACTCATGATAGGTAGATACCTTAACTTCGATTTCGGCACAAGTTACTTTCGCGACGAAACAGTGATCAATCTTGTCCTTGACAAGATGCCCGTATCGATATCTCTTGGACTTTGGACAACTCTACTCGTATATCTCATTTCGATTCCCCTTGGAATACGTAAAGCAGTAAATGATGGATCTCGTTTCGACGTTTGGACTAGTGGAGTAGTGATCGTCGGCAATGCTATTCCCGGGTTTTTGTTTGCGGTTCTACTTGTTGTTCTATTCTCAGGAGGCAGTTTTCTTGATTTGTTCCCACTTAAAGGGCTAGTCTCCGAAGATTGGGACAGTCTCAGCTGGCCCATGAAAGTTCTAGACTACCTGTGGCATATGGTTTTACCGATTACTGCGCTAGTGGTTGGTGGGTTCGCTACGCTCACGTTTCTAACTAAGAATTCATTCTTAGACCAAATTAACCAACAGTACGTACTAACGGCACGAGCAAAAGGATTAACTGAAAGACGTGTACTCTACGGTCATGTATTCCGAAACGCTATGTTAATCGTCATCGCTGGATTCCCCAGTGCTTTTGTCGGAATCCTATTTACCGGTGCTTTACTAATCGAAATCATTTTTTCATTAGACGGCTTGGGACTCCTCGGTTTTGAAGCCGTCATCAAACGCGATTATCCCATCATGTTTGCGAGCCTTTATTTCTTCACGCTTTTAGGCCTAGTCATGAATTTAATCGGAGACTTGACTTATACCTTTATTGATCCCCGTATTGACTTCGAGACGCGCAGTGTCTGAGAGTTCTCTCTAGTGAAACAAGATGCCCATATAAAACCCTTTCTAGGTATGACGGTGTCACCACTCACGATGCGCCGGTTTCGCAGCTTCAAAGCTAACCGGCGCGGCTATTGGTCGTTCTGGATCTTCCTAGTTCTGTTTTTCGTCACTTTGTTTGCTGAACTCATCGGTAACGAAAGACCTTTACTCATTCAGTACAAAGGCGACTTCTACTTTCCAACACTCAAGGCTTACCCGGAAACTATTTTTGGAGGTTTCTTCGAGACGGAAGCAGAATATCGAGAAGCTGAGGTACAAGAATTGATTACCGAAAATGGCGGCTGGATGCTCTGGGCCCCAATACGGTACTCTCACAGCACGGTCAACTTAAATTTAGAACAACCAGTACCGTCTCCGCCAACAAGTGAGAATCTGTTGGGAACGGACGATCAGGCCCGCGACGTACTATCTCGTGTGATGTATGGATTTCGAATATCGGCTTTATTCGGAATGACCCTGACCGTACTTTCTTCCATCGTCGGAATTGCTGCGGGTGCGGTGCAAGGATACTTTGGTGGATGGTTGGATCTAATCTTTCAGCGATTCATTGAAATCTGGTCGGGATTGCCACGATTGTTTCTACTGATCATTCTCGCCAGTGTATTTACACCTAGTTTTTGGCTTCTGTTGGGTCTTTTACTTCTATTTGACTGGATGTCTTTAGTTGGTGTAGTACGCGCAGAATTCCTACGAACCAGAAATTTTGACTATGTTCGCGCCGCTCGGGCCTTAGGAGTAGCCAATATCACGATCATGCGACGGCACGTGCTTCCAAACGCGATGACAGCGACGTTAACGTTTCTACCATTCGTCATGATCGGCTCTATCACAGCACTTACATCACTTGATTTCCTAGGTTTCGGCTTACCTCCTGGATCCCCCTCACTAGGTGAACTACTAGCTCAAGGTAAAGCGAATTTACATGCACCTTGGCTAGGTATTACTTCGTTTCTAGTACTTGCACTCATGTTGAGCCTGTTAGTTTTCATCGGTGAAGCTGTACGGGACGCCTTTGACCCACGTAAAATTACACGCTAGGTGATCATTCGTCAGAAACTGAACCTACGACGAGATGTACCTCCGTGCCTAAGTATCGGCTTACACAGTAATCGATAGTACTGGTTCGCAATAATCTTCAGTTCGCCTACGAGTGTCAATGAACCAAGTGGCTCAAAACAGAGCAATACGTTCTGTATATCGGCCGCCTGAGTCAGATTCCATTTTGAAATACACTGCCTCCATTCCACCAAGATAAAAGAGAAGAAATTCATCATTACGAATTACGCCCGACTCTCTCTGCTTCTTGTTCAGATTAGATCCATTCAATCGACAAGTCCATATGATTTCTTGAGTGCTTATGCGGGACCAATTCAGCGTGGGATTCAATCATCAATGTTATGAAAGAACTTGGCGGCATTTTGATCGCCAACGGTATTTTTAGACGTCCACCACATGCTATAAACTCACTACATCAGGGCAACTCGTTTCTTTTCCGGATTCACCACCTTCATCGGAGAACCTCTATTCATTGCTGTTTTGACGAATCATGCCCGATATAGGTATACGATTTTTAATGATATAAGGATTGCCTACCTCCGCTTGCTTCGAGTAAATAGAGGTGTCCATCGGTACCATGCGTCACCTTCAGGCCTTCGTCAAAGTAGTTGATAACCATTCCGTGGACACATTCATAGATTAGAGGATTAAGTGTATTTGGGGCCTGGATCCAAGCACGGTTTGGCACTTGTTCTAATGATCGTCGAATCGAAGACGAACACCGAACGACGTGGTGCATGGCTTGCGTAAGATAACGAAAACCAAACCAAGGAGCCGATTAGTGCGTACCATGGGATTTCCTTCGACCCCATGCGGAGTCAAACCGTCAGACTTCTGACAACATGTTTCCGAAGATTGAGGAGATAGTGGATCAGGCAGCCGATGACGCCAAGAAATTGTGCTGCAGAAATTTGGATACACAGCGGACCAGAAGTACGATACGGCTATTACGGACTGCCGAAGTCCTACCTGCGCTAGCCAGAATCATCAACTGATCCGAGATTTCGAAGCGATAAGCTGTCGATGCATGGCAATTAGGCTAGTAGGCTACCAATTCTAACAATACGTGTCTATAATAGTGAACTGGAAGGGGTTCTGGGATCGGGAGGATTCGATGCCGCAGAAATAATACATGGTGGAGTTAGCTCAGGATGAGCGGGATGAGTTGGAAGCGGTGCTGAAGTCGAGCACGCGTCGTGCGGTGTCGGCGACGAAGCTGCAGCGTGCACGGATTCTGCTGGCCGTGGATCAGGGGGGTGCTGGCCCGGCACTGACGGAGCGGACCTGCCAGCACGTGCGTCGGCGTACGGTGGAGCAGGGTCCGATGAAGGCTCTGGAGCGCAGGCCTCGGCCGTTGCCTCCGGTGCCGAAGAAGTTGGACGGGGAGAAGGAAGCGCGTCTGGTTCAGGTGACCTGTTCGGTTCCACCAGAAGGCCGCGTTCGATGGACCGTGAAGATGCTGGCGGAAGAGCTGGTGCGGCTTGAAGTGGTCGAATCGATTTGCGAGGAGACCGTGCGGCAGGCGTTAAAAAAAACGAATTGAAACCATGGCGGTGGGAAATGTGGTGCATCCCGAAGAAGCAAAGCCATCATTTCGTGGCCGGCATGGAGCGGGTGCTCAAGGTATACCGGCGGCCATACGACCCGCGGCATCCGGTGGCTGTCACCAAACGGCGTACGACGTTGGATTGGGTGCAACAAGTGCGCGCGCTGGCGAATCTGCCACGTTACCGGGATGCGGAAAGCATCGCGCTGGTGTGCGACAACTTGAACACCCACAGCGGTGACTCATTCTACACCGCGTTCCCGGCGGCCGAAGCTAGTCGGTTGAACGACCGCATCCACTTGGTGCACACGCCGAAACACGGGAGCTGGCTGAACGTTGCGGAACTGGAGTTCAGTGCGTTGCACCGCCAGTGCCTGGATCGCCGGATCGAGAGCAGGGCTTTAGTCACGTCGGAAACGGCGGCCTGGGCCGAGGAGCGCAATCGCGAACAGACCGGGGTCGACTGGCAGTTCAGCGTCGACGACGCGCGCACCAAACTGAAGCATCTATACCCAAAAATTAAAACTAGTTAGACTACTAGCCTGTCGATTGTTTGACGGAAGCTAATAGGCTTCCCGTTCTAACAATACGTGTTTATAATAGTGGAGTGGAAGGGGTTCTGGGATCAGGAGGATTCGATGCCGAAGAAATACATGGTGGAGTTAGCTCAGGATGAGCGGGATGAGTTGAAAGCGGTGCTGAAGTCGAGCACGCGTCGTGCGGTGTCGGCGACGAAGCTGCAGCGTGCACGGATTCTGCTGGCCGTGGATCAGGGGGTCGCTGGCCCGGCACTGACAGACGGGCAGGTGGTGAATGCGCTGGGGGTGACGGAGCGGACCAGACCTGCCAGCACGTGCGTCGGCGGGCTGTGGAGCAGGGTCCGATGAAGGCTCTGGAGCGTAGGCCTCGGCCGTTGCCTCCGGTGCCGAAGAAGCTGGGCGGGGAGAAGGAAGCGCGTCTGGTTCAAGTGGCCTGTTCGGTTCCACCGGAAGGCCACGTTCGGTGGACCGTGAAGCTGCTGGCGGAAGAGCTGGTGCGGCTTGAAGTGGTCGAAACGATTTCCGAGGAGACCGTGCGGCAGGCGTTAAAAAAAACGAATTGAAACCATGGCGGCGGGAAATGTGGTGCATTCCGAAGCAGCAAAGCCACCATTTCGTGGCCGGCATGGAGCGGGTGCTCAAGGTATACCGGCGGCCGTACGACCCGCGGCATCCGGTGGTGTGCATGGACGAGATGAGCAAGCAGCTCGTGGCGGAAGTCCGCGAGAAGTTGCCAGTACGCCCCGGGTCGCCGGAGAAGTACGACGCCTACTACCTCCGCCGGGGAGAATGCACGGTGTGGATGTTCGGCGAGCCGCTATCCGGCTGGCGGGCAGTGGCTGTCACCAAACGGCGCACGACGTTGGATTGGGCGAAGCAGGTGCGCGCACTGGCGAACCTACCGCGTTACCGGGATGCGGAAAGCATCACGCTGGTGTGCGACAACTTGAACACCCACAGCGGTGACTCGTTCTACGCCGCGTTCCCGGCGGCCGAAGCCAGTCGGTTGAACGACCGCATCCACTTGGTGCACACGCCGAAACACGGGAGCTGGCTGAACGTTGCGGAACTGGAGTTCAGTGCGTTGCACCGCCAGTGCCTGGATCGCTGGATCGAGAGCAGGGCTTTGGTCACGTCGGAAACGGCGGCCTGGGCCAAGGAGCGTAATCGCGAACAGACCGGGGTCTGACTGGCAGCTCAGCGTCGACGACGCGCGCACCAAACTGAAGCATCCATACCCGAAAATTAAAATCAGTTAAACTACTAGTCGAATCGACAAGTTTTGGTTCAACATGATATATCGCTCGCAGTAGTTTAAGCAGCCTCTAACGACGAATGGCTTTATCAGTCCAGTGCTTTGTTCAAAGACACGCAAAAACGTGCGCTAACAGCGTAAGAGGGGAATGCCACCAAGAACAGCAACCGACGACGCAGAAACGACTCGAACATGGGGATACCGCGGCGGGCTAACTGCATCAAAAACAACCATTCCATGGGTATGTAGACAATTCGTCGGAATCAAAAGAGGGTGTCATTGACAGCTAACTTTCAGGGGGTCTCTGTTATTAATACAAAAACCCTCAGTTCCTTTATAGTTCGCACTTCTCTACGGATTATCGAACAAGTATTATGGCAATCGTCGAAGGCAAAGCCGCTCCCCAATTCACCCTGAAGGATACTTATGGTAATAAGGTGGCCCTCAAAGATTTACTAGGAAAAAATATCGTCGTCTATTTTTATCCACGCGACGATACTCCCGGCTGCACGAAAGAAGCCTGTGGATTTCGCGATTTGTGGAGCGGCATTCAAAAAACCAATACCGTCGTACTTGGCATATCCCCAGACAACGAAGAGACTCATCGAAAATTTGTCGATAAATATGACCTACCATTCACGTTACTGAGTGATCCCAACCGAAAAGTGATGGAAAAATATGAAGCGTATGGAGAAAAGGTGACGTATGGGAAAAAGACGATCGGTATTATTCGCTCAACAGTCCTAATTGGTCCTACAGGCAAAGTTGTCAAACATTGGTGCCGAGTAACAAAAGTGGCAGACCACCCGCAAAAAGTACTGCAAGTACTACAATCTTGATCTGTAGAGTTCAACCAAGATAGCGATGTCGTTCAATGATCTTGTTTCACAATTCCCTAATCGGCCTTGACTGTATCGCTTTCGTCCGCGAACACTTGAAGCAACACGTTAATGCCTTCAGGGATTCTTATAACCATCACGGAGCCCCGGGACGGCACTAGCCCGGATTTCTCATAACCAAGTCGAAAATGATGTTTTTCACGGGATGCGTGGGGTACGGGGCATGGAATGTCGCGTCGCGAGTTTGAAAAGGCTTCGGAGGGCGGGAATGCGTGTGTTTTCCCCGCCTTTTTGCGGGCGGGACGGCGAATCGCTGAGCATCCGGGCGCGGGGAGGCCGGCGCGCTCCGCCGCCAGCGTCATGCACCTGGTTGCACCGGGCTTTTACGTTGGTGCCAGGCTGGCCCAGATCAAGCGGAAATCCTTCCAGTACGGGAAGGCGGACCCGAACGCCAGATGGATCCGCCGCGTGGACACCGTCACGCGCACCGGGATCCGGAACAGGCGCTCGCGCAGCGTCGATGGGTGGCTCCGGCGCAGGATGGCGGATACCGGGAGGTTCCTGAGCCGGTGCTTCATCATGCAATAGAGGGCATGGGCCAGTGCGCTCAGCCGGAGCCGAAGTGCGTTGACGTTCCAGAGGCCGCTGGAACATCGGTCCAGGAACAGATCGTTCCTTCTGTTCCTTGATCCAGTTTTCGGCCGCTCCCCGGTCGCAGTACATCGCTTCGTAGACCGTTGGCGCGTCGGGCTCCTGGAGCGAGGTGACGACGAAGCGACTGTTGTATCGGGCTTCGCCGACCGTCGCACATGGGCCTTCCGCGTCGGCCTCCGGTCCGCCGTCGGCCTTGCCGGCCGGTTCCCCGTCCGCGTTGCCGACCGGTTGTCCCGGCAGCCATTCGGCCTTGGCGATCACGCGGCGTTCGCGGCTCCAGCTGGTCGCGCGTGCGATAGTCGAAGCTCTGGTAGCCGCGGACCGCTTGCTGTGCATAGTCCGGATCCCGCTTCAACCGGGTCCCGCAGATCGTCCATCAACGGCTGGACCTGGTCTTTCAGCCGATCATTATAGTACCCGTGATAGAACCGATGCTCCTGCCGGCCGTGCAGTTCCACGTCCGTGGCATCGATGTCCAGCACCAGCCGCTTCGGCATCTGGCCCCGCTCGCCACACACCAGATACAGCTCCACGAGCAGCTCGTCGAGCACATCGAAATCCACGGTGATCTGACGCGCTTTCGCCGGGTCCCGCCCGTTCGCCGACAGCTCCATCCGGTTCAGCGTGCTTTTGCCGGCCAGCGGCTCGCAGTCCGAACGCGCACACTCCATCCGCCCCATGGCCGTGGACAGGGCCCGGTCCCGCCGCAGCTCGTCGTGATCGTTCAGATCCTCGTAGCCCAGCGCGAGACCCAAAATCCGCTGCCCCAGCAACGCCACCAGCGGATGCGCCACCTTGGACGGGGCCCGGTGGTCCGTGAAACATGCCGAGGCGCGCTCGAACAGCTGGACCTGCTCGGCCACCATCATCAGCAGTGCCGAGCCCCCGTTGCAACTCAGCTTGCCTCCACTGCAGTCCACCTCCATCCGCGCCGGACGGACCCCTTTCGCCATCCGACGCACCAACCGGTCCGCGCCGCGCTTGGGAGCTGGCTCTTCATCCCGTGCCCTCCTCCATCCGACCCCATCGGCCGCGTTGCGCCCACCGTTCGGCCAGCGTGGCCGCATATCCCGGACGCCCCTTCCAGAACACCCACCGGAACATGAACAGCACGACCACCAGCGTGTTCAGCACGCGCCGCCGCCGCCGCCAGAGCAGCCTCGTGCCGGTGGGCGACCTCCACGAGCGTCGCGACGATGCCGCTCCAGAGCCGGACCCAAGCATCCTCCGGGGCCGAGACGGCTACCGGCTACCGGCGACCTGCAGGACCCCAGTCGATCCCGACCCTTCGGCGTGAACCAGCCCAGATGACTGCACAGGGTGGACGCCAACTCATGGCGGCTCAGTGCCGGAAACCGTGCCACCGTCTTCTGAAGGTCCGCCATCCAACGGCGGGTCAGCCGCGTGCCACCCAAGGTGGTCGACTTCAAGTTCTCGATTCGAAAATCCATCACGTTGGCACCGGAGACCATCTAACTCAGCGTAGATTGCCATAACCCATGCGAAAACGCAAGGAAACTGCTGCGCAGACGTTCCCACGTTGCGGTTCGGGTATAGCACTTGGCGAAGATTTGCTTCATGACGGGGCAGGCCATTTCCAGCAGCTGGTCGATCAGGAACGCCAGCAGCATCAGCGCAGCGAAAGTATCCGACAGGTGCTGGGTTCCGTGTCCGAAGTTGTGTTCCAAGTACTGGGCGTTCTTCAGCGTGTTGAAGGTCTCGTTCTCGATCTTCCAGCGTAGTTACGTACCAGCTTGTACTTGCGATCCACCGTCACATGGTTCTTGTAGCCAAAGTGGTGCACGCCGTGCTTCTTCGTCCAGGTCGCTTCCACATCCTTCTGTGCCAACTTGCGAGGGCACTCCTTCCAATCCTCGGGAATCTCACCTTGTTTCAATGCCGCATTCTCCTCTCGAGTGTTGCGCTGGCGTGGAACTTCCACCATCGTTGAGTCCACGATCTGACCGCCCGTCAGCGCATATCCGGCCTCCCGCAACTGCGCCTCGAACGCCTCGAACAGATCCTTCGTGCGACCCGACGCCACCAACCGATGACGGTACTTCCAGATCGTCTTCTGATCCAGAACGTCGCTATCGTTCCGCAGCCCCACAAAACGTCTCCCAGTCCACCACCTCGCACAACTTCCTCAGGGCGTCAAACTCCCCGAGAGCCGCAAATCCTGGTCTTCCTGTTCAAACAGGTTCGATCCGTTCATCAAGGCCTGATCCTCCGAAGAAATATGAATGGTAGGACAGAAACCAGGCTCCTATGTTCCCCATAAAATACGCTCAATCAACGAATAAATAGACATGCCTTTGCGTAAACGTCCCTCACTATTAGCTTTCAGCGAGCTGGTTCTTTTTCTGTCGTAACTGCCCGCTGGGCCAGAATTCTGGAAAACTTACAGCCGTCCATGCGGCCTTGATCCATTTCAGCAATGCGAATGCGAGCCATAGAGACCACCCTAACATCGCGAGTCGATAAGCCCACATAGGGAACGAGAACACCCACGCTGTCGGAAGTTCAGCACCACTCTCATCTGCAAACCAATGGTAGGTCCAGCCAGTGGAATGGTTCCCCGAAATCTGCATGTCGGGTTGACCTAATAACGCGATGGGCACGGTGTAGATTAATACACTTACTGTCACGACACTAACGAAAACGAATGAAAGTTGCATTAATCGATAGGAAAGTTGTGATATTCCAGAAAAGTCTCGTTGCATACGCCACCATATAGAAATAAACCAAACCCCTGCAAACAAAAGACCCCATAGGTTTGCGAGTGTCGCACCGAGCGATAACAAGATTGCGTCTGCGGTAGAAAAGGGAATGCCCGGCAACCGAGAAATTGTCACGGCGACGATGAATATGACGATAGCGATACCCCAGAACATCACCGCCGCACCTAGCGAGGGGCCTCCCAAAAACAGAGTCCATCGATTTGATGGGTAGTTTATTTGCAAATTGATGTTTCTTGCGGGGTTCTCAAGCGTTATTACAGGCGTTTTGAAAAATAGTCCAGTCTCGTCCTCATCGGCCGTCTGCCATTCGACGACGTAGGGTAATTGACCTGCATTGACGGGCAACAAGATATCGCCGGATGCCGGAATGGGTTGACTTTCTGCACCTACCTGGATGTCTTGAATCACCAAGTTCTCTGGTAGTTCAACGGTAAATTCGCCGTGTTGGGATGCATTAAGCGTCAGATAAAGTCGTCCTCGATAAGTTTTATGACCTACGTCCAGTAACACATTTACACCTTCAACAGTTATGGTGTTTCCTGGTACTGACAAAGGCTTCTTGATATCGAGTCTCAGTGTTTCGTTTGATCGGGGATGGAATACCGTAGCGTCTTTATTCGATTTTGTTGGCGTGATGTTGGAATATTCGAAATACCAAAAGTCCGAACCACTGATTAACCACTCCTCTTTTCTATCTGCGATATCTGGAGCAGTGAGTTCTAGAGATTCATGAATAAGGATTTCACTCCGCCAAGAATGTTCTATCTGTCTGTCTGAGAACGACAACGTCATGCTAGCGTCTTTAATGGTTCCACTAGTTTGTGTGACGGTTTCACCGGGTAACAGAGGAACCGTTACGGTAAAGGAGCCGACCAGTGGTGCAATTCTTTTCACGGTAGTGCTAACTTTCGGCTCGTAGTCAAGCCTAATGTGACGACGAATTGATACGAAAGGTTCAGCGGATTGCCGGACCAGAAGCTCTTGGCTTGTCGTCAGTTGCCTGTCCTTTCGAATAAAACTAAGATGCGATGACTCCAATCTGCCGTCTGATATACCTTCAGTTATCCATCCATCACCTAGTACGTCGACGAGACTAGGTTTAAGTGGAAAACGAATATCAAATCGAGAAAATTCATCCACTGATGCGCTCATCTCAACTATGTGCTTGCCTTTATTCAATAGCACGTAGAGTTCGTTATTATTCCGTCTTAAAAGTGGCATTTCAGAATTATCTACGGTTACGAACTTAGGGAGCCAAGAACGCTCACCAAAAGGTAGCGGCGCGGCGATTTCATCCTCTGCATGCATGAGGATTGTGAGTGTAAGTGTGTTATCCGCCAAACGTATTTCGATATTCTCAGCATGGGCGCAGTTTGGGACACATTCAGGTGGTCCGGTGAGTCTCCTTTCAAGTTCGCTTAGGAGGTTCCGATCGGGCATGTGTGCCTCGACGTTGCTGGGAACAATGGTGATTACCACGAGGAGGGGTACGATTCCCTGCAAGATTTTGGGCAGTTTCGTGGAATCCGATATACGGATAAGGACAAAAAAGACAACGGCCACAAGAGCAAAGATCGCTGCTAAGCCATATACGATTCTTGTTAACCAAGGTGGCATGATTACAAAAGACATGGTTTGGTCTTTAGCCACGGGACCAGACCAGCTTAGGTTTATGTTGTGCCATTCCCATTTCGGTGTTCCCGGTCCAGTCTGAATCGTCACAACATGCGTTTCACGAAACTCGGCGGTTTCAGTTTGTAGATCCGCTCCCGATACGGCAACGTCTGGCTGACTTTGCGGCATTGGCCGAACGCGCTCGCTCTTCATGTAGCCTGCCGCGGGCGATGCTTGGTCAACATCAGAAGTGTGAACATCTGACAGCAATACTGACTCTGCGTACACGGATTGTTTATTTTCGAACTGCGGGAAGATAGCCATTCGAGCATGCATGGCGGAGAAGTAGATACTAGACGCAGCAATGGGCACGAGCATCAGCCAGTAAATCCCTTGCGTGACCCTCTGGAAGTTCCGTGCGTCAATGAGAGTGGAAAGATAGATGAGAGCAGCGAGTACGAGCCATCCAGTTGTCGGCCCCCAGTTATCCTGGTAGCTAAGAAGCACTGCGATAGCAATAATGAAAGCCCATCGAGGTCCGGAAATTTTGAACACCAACGCAATCAACAATAAAGCGATAAAAACATCCCAGATCAACCAATCAGACAACCAAGAATTTGTTACTTCGTCGACTCCATGCATCCACAGCAGACGCCAGCCAGGTGGGAGATGCAGTGTTGCTGATAAGGAGTTAGAGTCGATATTCCATCCATTCGCGAGCATCGTATTAGGATAGGAGATCAAACTTACGGCTTCGATGGCTGAAGATCGTTCGTCCAGATTGATCCCCGGATAAGATTTGGTTTCTGGATCAAGAAACGTGATAAGTCGAGGTGTGTCGTTTACGTTGACCTGACCGGGAACATAGTCTGCGGAAATACGGCGGTCGGATTCGGTTATAGCAAAGATACGGTCTTTAGCAACGAGAGAATCGCCGCTGAAGCTCAGCCATAGATCTCGTTCTATCGTGAATTTGCTTGGATTAGGGTTAACATTCCCCCTTTGCTCCTCTACGATTGACATAACGTTTTGTTCGCTGAGAGAGAACCCCACAATGTGGGATCTTCTTCTAAGCATGCGCTCTGGAGCACCAACTTGGTTAAGGTTTACACTCGGTGCCCCTTCAACACGAACGACACGGAGGTTTCTCTTGGGTTCGAAACCCCAAATTTCATGATTTGGCCAGAGATCGCTAGCGCGCCTATAGAAAAATTGGTTCATTGTTTTCGTTGATCGAGCTCGAAGGATTATCCAGTACTGACCTCTCGTTACTTGGACGTTTAAACTGCCGTCGTCTCCAAGAGTTGCTGGGGTCTTTGATTCGATCTTGATGAGCTCGAAATGGTCCGGTAATACTTGGCCTAAATTGATAATACGATTGCTACCAGTTACTGTAAGTCTGACGTACGTGTCCAAGTATTGCGGAATGTCATCGATCAGGTGCCGATAAGTTTTGATGTTCACCGCATCGGCTTCGTTAGTGGTTTTAGTAGTTGTGGATTTCGAAAGCCAAAGTCGTTGGCCACCATTTTCTATTCTTGGATGCGTGACTTCCTTCGAATCTATCGAGAGGCTCACCAATCCAGCTTGCGGTATCCGTATGCTGGAAGGTTCACGATCAAGATTCCAAGAAAATTGTCCGGTGACTTCGTGTAATCCGATTGGCAATTGCAGTTTTGGCGATTCATTCCCTCCGCCGACTACTGCGGGTTTTCCATTGAGGAGTACGTCGTGCGGCCAGAAGGAGTGGTGGTAAGGAATCTCAATATGTGAATCGACAAATACGTCGACATCCATTCGAAACGTCGCGCCGGTTGGTTGTTGTCGAACAACGTCGACTGATATCTTACGTATCCATGCACATGCGAGGTTAGCTCCTTGCTTAGATTCGCGAGGGCAGGATAATTGAGGGTGGCGATGAAGTACCCACTCTTCCCAATCTTTTAAATCATCAGGAACATAGATTTCTTTCCCCACTGTACTGAGCGGAAAAAGGACGCACAAGATCGTTAATAAACGAATTACGAACAAAGATATACGATTAATCACATCTCAACATCGATTCTGAAGATTGAATTGGTATCGCTCCATAGGCTCAGATCTAATATCTTTGATTGGGAATTATACGGATGACCTGACGAGAACCATCGTGGACTAATCGAAGGACATTATACGGACGGGCTTGGCATTCCGAAATTCGTAGCGAGCAGGGAGAATATGGTTGGGGATGCAAGGCGCATTTTCAAATGCTATATCGCACGGTCGGCCACATCATCCCGAAATCGAAAGGCAGTACGGATCGTATTACCAATTTCCAGTTGCTATGCCGGCATTGCAATTCGACCAAGGGCAACACCTCCCATCCACAAGCAAAATTGCTGGTTAGGTCAATTGACAAGAGGACAAGGGGTACGTTACAAGGCATGCTACTTGAATGCTTGAAGATGACGGTGTCCATGCGTCCGGCCATCCGTATAGTTCCCATCTAAATTCGTGGTGCAATTTCTCCATATCGGAATCGGAAAATACCGGACAAGTAAGAATCAATTAGCAACGGACCAACCGCAGAAACTGGAGGCCCAATGTTCAACAACGATAGCTCCCCACCTCCCTGGCAGGTTGAAACCGACGTCCCTGACAGGAATCCCATTATTCGGATTGCTTAAATTACTCACCATGTTACTACTTTAACGGCGTAGCGTAGCTTAGCTTTGCAAAGCAAGAACTCAACCACGAGATTTTTCTTTCTTCAACGCTATCAAGTACAGGTCATCGTAACAGAATCATAAGTTTGGGGCTCCCGCTGGGTAACATATGTTAGCCACTTGGGTTCCAGTCGTCACTCACGCAACTGCAGCTCGTTGCGTTGATCGGAATCCATCATCTATCTGGGTTCGTCACATATCATCGGTGTAATCCACACACACTACGGGTGCTGATAAGGGAACGTCCACTTACTGTCCTGACACGTGACTACGCGTCCATAATTAGCAATAGTGGTTACGTTAATGTCCTTATATGCGTCACTTTGCGTTGTAGAGTCTCTCGTCACCACAGCAATTGCCTGCTGACTGCCGCAATCCCCACCCACCACAATACGAACGTGCTCTGGGCTAAATTTGATCGGTCCCTTAATCGGATCCGGATCTGCTACGGTAAGGTGCTCAACCTGTCCCAGAAAACCATGGATGTCAGGATAACTCAATGCCTCTACTTTCACCATCCAATTGCCGGATACTTTCTCTACATATGCATTACTTCCGATATCGAAGGCGATCCGTCGTGCAGATTTTTTATCGCGGACCCGCGTTGAAACAATGCTAATCTCTGTTGTCGGGTCCGTATCTAGAACATACAGATGTCCAAGTGGATTGACGACTGGTAAATCCGCTCCCGCATAAATTTGAACATCCGTTAGCATTGGTGTTGAGGTTATATGGCGCTTAGCCAGTGCCGCACCTTGTGCAATAATTTGCAAATCGCGCGAGATAGACTGATTTTCTACTTGTTCAAATAAATCCCGATAAAAAACAGAAACGAATAGGTAGAAGGCAATAGACAACGCCATAACATACATGACTTCTAGCAAACTGAATCCTTCTTGTTTCCGAATCTTGTCAATCATGTGTATCTAACATCCCGTGCCGCTATGTTTTCTCGTATTATGATCTTGCAATCGCTGCCAGAAGTCGGGAGCTCCAGGAACGCCGTCCCCGTCTAGGGGTTCCCAAACCCATACACCGGGTGTGTCTTCGGTACATTCAAGAAGTTGCCCAGCTGGAACTTCAGGCAACTGCGGACCAACTGTATCAGGATCAAGATCAGGATCAGGAAGGACTTCTTCGACTTCTGGTATTTCGTGCGTCAATCCCATCGCATACCCAGGGCCGCAAATACGATCGGATGGGGCTGGGCTCATCTCCATTAACAGACACAAGTCAAATAAGCCGTTGCCCTCCACCCGCATCTGTTTCAGCATTTCCAGCTCTCCGCTTTGGACGTATGCGTATCGTGCAATGGCAGTCACTCCAGGTGATGGAATACGTAAATTGACTGGTACATCTACGTTAGTAGCTGGAGCATCACATGGCTGAGTACTCCCTACTGAGGTCAGTGGACCTAGCATTGCACAGATTTTGTTCGCCATCAACCCCGTCGACACTTCCACCGAGACTTGAAGATGGCCATGTTTGTGGCCATCGTACCAGTGAGGTCTGTCAGGATCACCAAGTGCCCAGCGTTCAATCAGGACTATTTTATAACTAGCCCCAACATTCTCACCACTTCGGGTGCTTGGCACTACGAGTGGTGGAAGAAACACTTTTAGGATGTCGTCAGGCCATTCCTCATTCTGGTAGTAATATGCGTAAACTTTATCTCGCACATCTTCAAATCCGCGCACGGTGGTGTAGATATCCCACGCTTCCCCCATAGCATCGACCCAAATTCGGAAACCAATAATCGATACCGCAAAAATCGCAAGCGTGAATAACACCTCAAATAGAGTATATCCGTTGTGGGGCGTTAATTTCATCGCCGTGCCCCCGTTAGGGTGCGAGGTCTACCTTTCGCCATACACCCGTTGATCCTCCGCTACATTCAATCATTCCTGCTGCATCATCATATGAGATTGCCGGTATCTCCCCACATGCTGAACCAATTACTGCACTTGCACCAGCGGCAATCTTTATCCATCCTTGTATTTCCCGGCTTCCGTCGCGCAGCATCACATTCATGTCAATATTCAAATCGGTAGGGACTTTCAGGTTCAGCTCCAGCCATGAATCGCTACCCATAACAGTATGCATGGCAGCTCCACCCATCGCCGATAGCACACGTTGCATCACGCTTTCTTTTTCTTCTTCGGTGATTTCCCAGCGGACCACTAGTGGATCACTCGAATTGATTGGAAATACAAGATCAAACCCCTCATTGCCGAAGTAAGCGACGTGGTTATTGATAAGATTCGCCGTCTCTAAAGCCAGTAGATTAGCTGGCCAATTTTGATCGGGATCTTCAAGACGATATTCGTATGACGCTATGGCAAGCACTTCGAACCGGTCTATGATCGTTCGGGCATTCAAAGCAGCACTTACTTCCTCGTACCATCTGATCCCCATCTGCATGAATAGGGCCAGCACAAGTAAGACTATTAGTGCCTCGAAAAAACTGAAGCCATTGACCCTCCTTAGATAAACTGGAACTAGCACTCAAAAGTCCATCGAATTTTTGCTTCCTCTACGGAATCTGAGCACCACTCGCGTCAAGACACCCCACTCCACTCCCCAAAGGACGCTCAGCATGAATGTCGAAGAAATCTATAGAAGTTATTCGCTCTCTATGCTCACGCAACGAGTGTTGCTTTCGGTATATTTCATCACCATTGACCGTACGAGTAACAACGACGGTCTGCGGTGTTTGATCCTGTGGATAGAAATCCACCGTCCATTCGTTCGCATTACGAAACAGATACACACTGTCGGCGTACATACTTTCAATAGTTACATCGCTGTAAGTAGTACTACTGCTTATGTCATCACATGAATGCTCACGAGCATAACGCATTGCAACAAGCATAGCGTAATCTGCTTCCATCTTATTTTGTACGTTATCACTCCTATCCCAAAAAAACATGACACCGATAATGGCCAGCACAGTTACCAGACCGAACGCCAGTATCATCTCAGAAACCGTCATGGTTACATAATAGTACAATAGGTACAGATATTCAAGTCAAATTAGCCTTCGCTCGCTTGTTTCTTGCACCCTAATAAGCCAGAGGAGCCATAAAAGCGATGTCCTCTCCGCGGCATGTCGAGCAGCATTGTTAAGATCTTTGCCTTCACGTCACCACCTTCGGACCTTGACCAACTGCTCCAAAATAACTGGGAAGTCCGTCGCCGGCAGATCTCAAGACCCAAGGTATCTCCTTTCAACTACTAACTCCGTCATCAATCATATACGCTGCATGAACATCGAAAATACCGAAAACATGCCAAGTGCGTTAGTTAAAATCATTGCCGCTATCCCTACCATAATCATAAGAGTATATATATGTTGCCACCCTGCGTACATAGCCTTTACTTGTTCAGCATAGACGTCGGCAACCGTCCGCATCGCTAGTACATAATCGTCAGATGACCCACTCGGTGCTAAGCCCCCAAGTACAGATGCAAGATCTTCTGTTAACAATCGACCGGAAATCGCATCTAAGTAGCGTCGTCCTTCCGTAGTGCACTCATGTCGAATGATCTTTATGCAGTGTTTTACGTAAGTTCCGCCCATCGAATGTTCGCATGCGGTGAGTGCTTGCATATGGTTCGCACCTTGTTGATACATTACTACGGACAGTCTGCACGTGGCTAGTGCTAGCCTTCGATTCCAGTCGTTGAGAGGATGAGCCAGCAGCTGCCGTACAAGACCAGTCGACGATCGGCGCGCCCATGCTATTACTGCAATTATCCAGAATACTATACCGACTATCCATAAAATCCAGTCCGACAAAAACACCGACACCTTATAAGCGAGGATATCTCCCACATCTACCCCACGAGCTCCCATCTTATCAAGCAGGATATGTATCTGCGTCGAAGCAAAGAGCAGTGCTCCTAGCACGACAGTGAAGTACATTTTCGGCCAGATCACCGAATTCCATATCCCCAAGGATTCTTCATCTTCATGGATCAAGTAATTAAAAGCGTCCACTAGACGGTCATTTTGTTCAGCCATATTTAATATTTGCGTATGTCTGATCGGCAGATACCCGCCCATAGATAGCCCTTCTGTAACCCGATGACCTCTATTGGTCGCCTCATAACCCGCTTTTGCGATCCTGTTAATTGCAGGATTCAAGTTGAGGCTTCTGCTGATTATTTGACATGCTTGATCAAAAGGAACGCCCCCTCGCAACTGTGCGAGCAATACCCTGTACATAATCAGGCGTTGTCTCTTATCAAGAACGATGTTCTGTCTAAAAACATCACGCATCTAGGAAGAACCTTCCCACGCGCTTCTCAGTTTCCCAAGGGTCTATAAGACCTTGCTTCACTTTAGTGACGGCGTGCTCGCTTTTCGTTTGAACCTTGAAAGTTTCGCGCATGTAGTCTTCAACCGCAAACATATCATGTCGTTGGATCCGAGTGAAGAATTCCTGTCCAGCTAGGCAGATCGGATAGACCTCGGAAACAAGAGTTTGACCGACAATTCCGTATAGGCAGTTCCGGCATCCGCCAGTATTGTCGCGGTAACGTACGTCAGACTCACCAAATAACCGGCGATAACGTTCTCCTTTTTGTCCGTCATAAGGGCATTCAATATGCGAACAATCAGGACATGTTAGTGGTACAAGGTTTTGATTTACTAGTCCTACAAGGACGTTGGGTTCGATAAGAAGATCTTCCCGAATACCTAGTGTTACGAGCCTCGAATATACCGTCAGCGCGGATTGAGTATGTAAAGTGGAATACACACGCTTGCCTTGTATCGCCATATTCATTGCAACTTCAGCACTTCTTTGGTCGCGTATTTCGCCGAGAAAAAGTGTGTCGGGATTCTGTCGTACCGTCGTACTCAATATGTTCTGCAGCTTCTCCTCCGCTCTTTCCCCGTATCGAGTTATAGCTACTTGCGTCGCATGCTCAACCGGAACTTCAATCGGATCCGAAACTTCAATAATCTTCTGTACTTTCGGCAAATTCGCCATAATAGTTGAGAGGGTTGTCGACTTTCCTGAATTCGGTTCTCCACTAATAATCGCCATACCCCCCGGCGACTCGCAAATGGCAGCGATGTGTTCCAACTGCAATTCGCTATAGCCACACTGATCTAAAGGTATTAATCTGCCTGGATGACGAAGCCGGAAAACTCCGGATACACCGCGTATGTCAGGCAAAATACTACCGCGAACTTGTTGCTCTTTAAAATGGAACGAACAGTCAGAAGCATCGGCTTCCGTGAAGTGTGACGTTGGATCAAGTGACCACAATCCGCGTAATACTGCCATCCCTTCTTCAAAAGGAAAGACATCCCGTAATTGTGCTTCACCGTGTACTCTAAATCTAACAAGCGTTCTATCCGTGTCGCGGTGTGCATCAATATAGATATCGGACGCCTCTTCAATTATGGCCTCATCTAAGATAAATTGCGCTAGCCTGTTAACTTCAGTTGGATCATGCTCATGGATTTTTTTCTTCCGGTCTAGCTCACCTCGGTAATTTGTATAGGCGGCCTCAGTTACCGGGTACTCGTAACAGACACCTATATTCTTTTCGACCAAATATTTAAGGCGAATAATCCTCGGAGCTAGATCCGGTTGTCTCACGTAATACAGATTACCATGATCTGTAACCAGCGCATGCAACGTGCTGTTGACATTAAGAAACTCCTTGATCTGTGCGTTTCCGCTTTCTTTCACATTCACGGGAATAGCCCAGCTGCGGTCTGCCTGATGCTTAAGCAGGTGGTCTATGCAGTCCATACCGAAGAACGTATGTTCTAAAAGGTCAACCTGTTCCACCCGCTCTCGTTGAACTCCCGACCCATGAAGTCGTTTTTTTACAGATATAGAACTATCGAACATACCTAGCCTCAGGTTATCTCCATACTACTGTGTTAGTCTATTTAGTCCAGTGCAGCTTATCCTTATACCCATCTCGCCTAATTGTGACCACTGCACCCCAATCGTAAACCTGAACACGGTCCAGTCTTATCCTTTCTCCTGCTATTGTGATCGTTTGATTTCCAGATATTTTTTCTATTTTGTCATCGATTTTGATGCCGATCAACGGAGGGCTGGATCTTACAAATTCGATCATGTCTTCCAGCCCACTATCAGTATCTTCTCTCAAGCCGCCTTCTGATGCCGATACGGTACCAAGACGATCATGCCGCGTTCGCCCCCCCTTCTTCTTCAGCAAGTCCTTCAGCCATTCCTTTACATCTATACGTGCAGGTCGTCCGTCAATCAAAGTATCTGGCGAAAAAATGTCAGAGTCAGACCGTGATGCCTCTACCTCCTCAAGTTTCTTCTGAATTTCGTTAAGTTTATTTTGAACTGTAATGATGCCGTCAAGGGCTTTCAGAAGTTCATCGTAAACCACTTCTCCCATTTGGGCTGGATAGAGTGCGAGTATTTTTTCAGGATCGGGGAGATAGCTATCCGAATCGCCATCCGAAACGGCCGATGTAGCAGGTGGCGAAATCTCCTGTGTCGGATCAGCGAGCTGTTCCCCTTCGTTATTTCCCCCCAAATCCTCAAGCCGCGACTTTAGCCTCTCTTCTCTTGATTTTCTTGATTCTCCCACTGTTGTGACTTTTTCCGAACTTGCTCCGTCTTCCCACAACTGATCAGCATTTTGTGCATGTATAGCAGAACAAAATATTGCTATCAGCACTGGTATTGTTCGTTTGATAGTTCGCTCTATAGTCGTCATTACTACCACCCCTTTCTATCCCGCAATCGCCGCCGAACAGTTCTCAAGATTGCCGCCTTTGACCGCACACGAAATCTCTAACAATGCCGCTCCCGTATCACGCAGACCTTCAGCAACGACCCTTAAGAGAACACCTGTAGGAACATTTTCATTGTAAATCTCAATCGTCCATCGATTCTGAATGCCAGACTTAGGCGACACGGTAATACCATCCCATTTATTTAGCGTGTATAGCATATCATCCAAATCTCGATGTACTGGGCCATGGATATGCTCAGGTATATTCCAACTAACATAGTATCGACCATCATCTGCGATGTTGTGAGAACCATTCGTCGAAATAACACGGATCATTTCATTACCTTCTCCATCCGTACTAATTCCTGATACAGTCATTGATAATCCTTTCATGCCTAATTGATCTGCCTTGATCATCTGCATCATGACCGCCCATCCAGGTTTTTCGTGATACTGCGCTAATGTCGCAAACATTCCACTCGCAGCAACAGAACGATTAGAGGTTGCCCTCTCTACAATCCCTTCGATTAATGCCGTAGTAGGTGCGGATGTAGTCTCTAGAAGATTAGAAACCGCAACCGTCCATGCACGTAGTTTTGATGAAATATCGTAAGCACCAACAGCCATATAGGACATTGTGGATAAAAACAACGTGGCTGCTAAGATTATTCCCCAACTACGGAAAGGAAAATATTTTTTTCTCAGTAGTCCCCAAACTACGCTCTGAAAGTTGGTCGGTAACAACGGACCTTTCAACCCACGTAGTCCTTCTGGTGCTTGTTTTGCTAGGTGTCCACCTTCTGGTGCAAGATATATAGGATGACCACCGCTACGCAATTGATCAATCTGCTGTTGCAGGGAGTCTGGATACACACCCCCATCCTTGTCAACGTATCCATTAGATACAGACGCCCAGTACCAAAATGTGTCGTGTGCCACTAGGACCGCACACTCAGGTGGTAACCTCTCTCCGTATACCGCTTCCTCTATTGCGGGAATGTACGAGACTCCTTTCCTTCCAAAAAGGTAAGACGTACTAGAGGCTGTCTTATCGTCACAAATGGCAACATGCGATTCACCTCCCATACCCTTGTTAATCTCCAAAATGGCCTTTCCCCAAGAAACCTCTTCGCCGATGGGAATGCGACGTGCATCCGTAACCACATCGATACCAATACTATGAACTTGCCCGTGGTAGACTTCGCTCATGGGACATCAATCGTCATCATCAATACGAACTCGCGTGAGGCTCGCTCCCTTTCGCGGGAAAGTGGGACAAGTCCCAATAGCTTAGATTTGTTTCGTGTTATTTCGCTCGCATTAAGTGACGTAAGTAACCGACTCTCACCTGGCTTCACTGTAACGGTCATGACCCGATTGAAGTCATCGGTGACGTATAGCAAACCTTGAGTACCGCTGACTTCATATGGACGCTGATTAGCAATCGACCGACGTGATAGAGCAAATCTGACGGTAATATCGTCCTCGGTGATCGTTGGTTGCAAGGTGATAGACCAGCCTGTAGTTAACTCATCGATTTCCACGTCACGTGTTCTAACTCCGGCTTGGTCAACTGAAGTCGTGATTCTCGCAATATATTGATGCGACCGGGTCGAGTCAACTTGGGCCATGCGGTTATTTCGCACTTCCACTGTATCTTCAAGTGTGATGTGTGCAGATCCAAGCCGGTTGAGGAAGTTAAGAATTAAACTACTTCCGTGATACTTTGAATCGGGGTCTTTAAAAATCAAATTAAATATAGACGTCGGGTCAGTTAATCCAGCACCAAAAGTTGATTGAAAAAATTCGAACGGTGCCTCCTGCACTGCTTGGGTGAGACGTGAAGTTATTGCTTCAATTATTGGGTCGCTACCACCTTCGCCCTCGCCTTCTCCGCCCTCGCCTTCTCCGCCCTCGCCTCCGCCTTCGGTAGGGAGTTTAATATCATCAAATAATCCCTTGTTGATAATTTCTCGCAGAGCGTGAATATCTGCATCTGGCGCAAGTGACCGGCTAGTACTTGCAGCTTGGAGCGTAGCACCCACTGAGCGACCGGCATCCGTGACGACCTCGTACATCGCAAAATGAACCCTCGCAACCTTTGAAACACGCTTATTGTATACGTCAATAGCGCGCTCAACGCTCCGCATTAAGCTCGGCGACGCCGTGACCTGAATCGCGTTGATTGAGGGGAGTATCTCTACTGTCGCCGTTGAACCACCTGGTCCGACTGGCGATGACGATACTGATGACCCTGATGCTCCCGACCCCGCAACGGTACCAGTCCCCGACGCTCCCGACCCCGCAACGGCACCAGTCCCCGACGCTCCCGACCCCGCAACGGCACCAGTCCCCGACGCTCCCGACCCCGCAACGGCACCAGTCCCCGACGCTCTGCTACTAAATATCTGTCTGATTATAAGGAGCAAGTCTCCATTGCTATATGGAGAAGAACTATAAGATGCCGTGTTCTGTCCACTGCTACTCCCCCCGCCGAGTGACCCTAACTGCAGCGTCGCGGAACTTTCCCCGGGCTGTGCTACAAGCTCGAAAATCTTCGTTTCCGTATCCTCAATTACCAACACACCGTTGTCCGTCGAGCACGCCCAATCTGCCTGATTGCATATGGACTGCACATGGTCATGAAGCAACATTACCGTGTGCGAGCTTGGCGCGTTAATTAGTGGCCCCGGCCCTCGAGCATACATTCGGTAGTTTCGTCTGTGTAGTAATAGTAATAGCGCATCTTCAGCAGTAATTCCAATGTATTCCGCATCTGTTTCTTCTAGCATCCATGCGGGCATCGATTCCAGCTCCGGAGACTCACCGGACATAACCGGCGTAAATTCCGCTTTAGCGATGAATGCTTCCGCCCTTGTCTGCTTACCGGTGGCCAGCTGGCCACACGACACCGTTGCAAGCACCGACAGCACAACAATCCATTTACTCATACCACAACTCTACCGTTCTACTGTCGTAATTTTTCTTCGAGTCAAGCCCACGTAATTTCAATGCATCCAGCAAATCATCAATGTCGCCTTCATAGTTGCGATTACTGCGTACCAGCCAATCAATATAATTCCCGTTGTCTGGCGGGTGAATAATAGTACGCCACCCGCAATCAAGCAATATTCGTTCAACATTTGCAAGCAACCCGCCTCGCCTAATCTCATAGCCAGTGCATTCTCGTACAGCCTCATCCGAGACATCTTCTTCGTCAGTGACCTCAACCGACTCGGCTTCTTTGGTTGCAGATTCAGAGTCAGCCAGTTCAATATCTTTCTGATCAGACTGCTCAGATACACTAACAGCCGGCGTGGGTACAACGGGCTCCATCAAATCGGAATCAACTAGCCATCCCCAACCATTGCGAATACCTCTAATTCTCTCATCAACAACTAGACCTTCTCGCACTGAGAGTGCCGAAACCGGTTGCAATACCTGATTACGTTTGGCGTACACACGATCAACCAACCACGCCATTTCGTCTCGTGTTGCAAGTAACCTGACATTCCATTTCTTTCTTTGTTTTTCTACACCAAGCCTGACTTGAAAATCTGATTCTGGATCAATGGTGTATCCTAAGTTCCGAAGTTCTTGTTCAAACGATTCCTCAATGTCGCCTAGCTGAGCCTCCTTACGCTGTGGAGATTGGACGTTTGGATCTTGATCACTCGGAATTTCTGCTATGGACTCCATGCTTGATTGCGTTACATCTTCTTCGCTTTCGCTACGAAAAACCGATACTGCACCGATTTGCGATGGAAAATGCAACGCGAACACATACGCCATTTCATGTGCTATTTCAGCACCTTCTGACACTGATAGGGAAGAAGTGATTTCGCTGCGTCCCCCTTTTATTGTTGCGTTTACTGCGTTAATGAAGACACATCCACAAAGCATTAAGACTGGAACAAGTCCTACTACTCTAACTATAGTTTTTTTAATGAGTGTAACCTCCTACGCCATACGTTGCCCGTAGTCGTACTCAAAAGCCGCACCAAATCTACCTTAACTTTGCTGACATATTCGTCTAGACGCTTTCATAACCTTACATCACATCATTATTTTGTTACGTTGACGTTGACGTTGACAAAGTATCTTTTGGTTTGGCTTTCACCGTGGAGCAAACAACACGATATCCTGGCATCTTAAATCTAGCTCTACTAATACAATCTTATACCCGCTAACCTATAGCATAGGTATCATGAACATACATAACCAAATTCTTCACCCATAAATTGGATTACGGCCATTCTATGGCATCTACTCCAATAACTGAACTTAGCAATTTCGTACCGGCGAGCTAAAAGCCCAACTTAAGTACTAGACGATTATATATATATTTACTAAGGTTGGTAAAGTCATGGCTTGGACCGGGTGCGCACGCATGGCCGGGAAGGCTTCGAACGCACCGTGGGTATCTCGATCCTCGCAGCCAACCTGCATCGGCTCGGACGCTTGCTGCAGCAACGAGGCGGCGCGGCGGTACCATCGCACACACGCACCACCCTATCGTTTGGCGGCCTAGTAGGCTACCCGTTCTAATAATACGTGTTTATAATAGTGGATTGGAAGGGGTTCTGGGATCAGGAGGATTCGATGCCGAAGAAATACATGGTGGAGTTAGCTCAGGATGAGCGGGATGAGTTGGAAGCGGTGCTGAAATCGAGCACGCGTCGTGCGGTGTCGGCGACGAAGCTGCAGCGTGCACGGATTCTGCTGGCTGTGGATCAGGGGGTCGCTGGCCCGGCACTGACGGACGGGCAGGTGGTGTATGCGCTGGGGGTGACCGGAGCGGACCTGCCAGCACGTGCGTCGGCGGGCCGTGGAGCAGGGACCGTATGGTGGCTCTGGAGCGTAGGCCTCGGCCGTTGCCTCCGGTGCCGAAGAAGCTGGATGGGGAGAAGGAAACGCGTCTGGTTCAGGTGGCCTGTTCGGTTCCACCGGAAGGCCGCGTTCGGTGGACCGTGAAGCTGCTGGCGGAAGAGCTGGTGCGGCTTGAAGTGGTCGAATCGATTTGCGAGGAGACTGTGCGGCAGGCGTTAAAAAAAACGAATTGAAACCGTGGCGGCGGGAAATGTGGTGCATTCCGAAGCAGCAAAGCCACCATTTCGTGGCCGGCATGGAGCGGGTGCTCAAGGTATACCAGCGGCCGTACGACCCGCGGAATCCGGTGGTGTGCAGGTTGTGTATAAATTTGTCTGCAAAAACGAAAACCGGACTGTAACGACAGACGAATGGTTAGAATCTGATGTTTCATCGGGAATGTGGAGCTGCCTGGACGCGGAACCGCGTCCAGGCGCGAATCATTCATTACACAATTTATCGAAAAGGAGCAAGAAATGATTCGGAAAGATTATACGCACAATGCCACGAAGAAGTTGGCATGCCATCATCTGGCGGACGATGAGGAGTTTGTGAGGCGGCTGGTGCAGGAGACGCTCAACGAGGTTCTGGAGAGTGAGATGACGGAGTTTCTGGGAGCGGGCAAGAGCGAGCGGACGCGGACGCGTCAGGGCTACCGTTCCGGATACTACCGGCGCGATCTGACGATGAAGGTGGGCGAGATCGAACTGAGAGTTCCGCAGGAACGCAGCGGCCAGTTCAGCACGCGGGTGTTCGAGCGCTATCAGCGTTCGGAGAAGGCCCTGGTGGTGGTGCTGTCGGAGATGTATGTGCAGGGGGTCTCGACGCGTCGGGTGAGCCGACTGGCGGAGGGTCTGTGCGGTCACGAGTTTTCGCCGGCGACGATCTCGGCCATGGTGTCGAAGCTGGACGCGTCCCTGAAGGCGTTTGCGGAACGTCGGCTGGAGGAGGCGTATCCGTATGTGTTGCTGGATGCCCGGTATGAGAAGGTGAGAGAGGAGGGCTCGGTGCGTTCCCGGGCGGTGCAGATTGCCCTCGGGATTGACGGCGAGGGTCGGCGTCAGGTGCTGGCGGTGGAAGTGGCGAACCGGGAAAGCGAGGGGTCGTGGACGGAATTCCTGTCGCATCTGAAGGAACGTGGCCTGCGGGGAGTCGAGTATGTGGTCTCGGACCGTCATGAGGGATTGAAGCATGCGATCTCGAAAGTGTTGCCGACCGCGTTGTGGCAACGGTGCTGCGTCCATTTTCTGCGCAATGCCAGGGACAAACTGTCCCGGAGTGCTGATCCCGCGTGTCTGGAGGGTTTGAAACGGTTGTGGGGCTGTGAGCATGTCGGGGAGGCTCGTGAGGCACTGGGTGCCTGGGTAGCCCGTTGGGGCGATGAGAAAGGGTTTGGCAGGCTAGTGGAATGGGTCGAGGATCATGTCGAGGAGACGCTGACGGTGTATCGGCTGCCTAGGGAACATCGCCTGCGGATGAAGTCCACGAACATGCTGGAGCGGTACAACGAGGAGCTCCGTCGGCGCACGCGTGTCGTCAGGATCTTCCCGAACGCGGAGTCCTGTCTGCGTCTGATCTTGGCACTTGCGGCGGAGACCCATGAGCGGTGGCTGACGGGGCAGCGTTATCTATATGGCCGGATCGGCGTGGTTCGCGCATCCGAACCGGAATCCGAGACATGGCAGGAGGCGGCATGAAACGCCCGAAAATTTCGCGCCGAGCGGAGACCCGCCCATATGGGCGGGTCTCCGCTCCCACTGGAAATTGCAGAAAATTCTTGACACAACTGGTGTGCATGGACGAGATGAGCAAGCAGCTTGTGGCGGAAGTCCGCGAGAAGTTGCCAGTACGCCCCGGGCCGCCGGAGAAGTACGACGCCCACTACCTCCGCCGGGGAGAATGCACGGTGTGGATGTTCGGCGAGCCGCTGTCCGGCTGGCGGACAGCGGCTGTCACCAAACGGCGCACGACGTTGGATTGGGCGAAGCAAGTGCGCGCACTGGCGAATCTGCCGCGTTACCGGGATGCAGAAAGCATCACGCTGGTGTGCGACAACTTGAACACCCACAGCGGTGACTCGTTCTACGCCGCGTTCCCGGCGGCCGAAGCCAGTCGGCTGAACGACCGCATCCACCTGGTGCACACGCCGAAACACGGGAGCTGGCTGAACGTCGCGGAACTGGAGTTCAGTGCGTTGCACCGCCAGTGCCTGGATCGCCGGATCGAGAGCAGGGCTTTGGTCACGTCGGAAACGGCGGCCTGGGCCAAGGAGCGCAATCGCGAGCAGACCGGGGTCGACTGGCAGCTCAGCGTCGACGACGCGCGCACCAAACTGAAGCATCTATACCCGAAAATTAAAACCAGTTAAACTACTAGCCGGCCCCGTCCTCAACATCCATCCTTCCCGCCCCTCTGGAGACGGACCCCGCACGCCCCGAAAGCGAGCAGGAGAACATCATCCGCACTTTCGGAGCCCCGGTGGGCGGATGATCCGTCGTAAATCTCCTAAATCAGCATGATCCCCTGAGAGGCGAATACCATCACGTGGCTTAAACCCGTCGTAAAATGGGGTTTTCTCGTAGACACTAGCTAGTAGGCTACCCGTTCTAACAATACGTGTTTATAATAGTGGACTGGAAGGGGTTCTGGGATCAGGAGGATTCGATGCCGAAGCAATACATGGTGGAGTTAGCTCAGGATGAGCGGGATGAGTTGGAAGCGGTGCTGAAGTCGAGCACGCGTCGTGCGGTGTCGGCGACGAAGCTGCAGCGTGCACGGATTCTGCTGGCCGTGGATCAGGGGGGTGCTGGCCCGGCACTGACGAACATGCAGGTGGTGGATGCGCTGGGGGTGACGGAGCGGACCTGCCGCACGTGCGTCGGCGGGCGGTGGAGCCAATGGCATTCGTTTAGTGAATTTTGCCATTCGGTTAAGGATTCGGTCTTGGGCCTTGGTTATCCGCTGATTTTTTATTCCGTTAGCGAGTTGCCGGTGCCGGTGCTCCTCTTCCTCGCTGCCACTTTCCGACCGGTTTTCGGGATCGCCGTTCATAGGACCGGCTCGGACGGAGCCGTTGCCGACACCGGACGATCTCGCCGACCATACGAGTCACGGTTTCCCGGAGGGCGGATGCATGCTGAAGTAGCAGGCTCTCGATGTTGGCCGCCACCGCCGCAAGTCCGTGCTTGAAATTCGTCTGCATCAGCGGCTTGCCGTCGTTCGGCAGCCCCCCGTTCACATGATCCTCGCCATGGTTGGCGAACAGCCGGGTCATGGTAGTCAGGGTGAAGCATGCATACAGTTCCTGTTTCACGCCCCGTTCGCTTTGCCCATGAAAGTCCTCAACCTCCATCAGCCGTTTGGATACCTTGTACAGTTCCTCGATGCCCCATCTCGCGTGATACAGATCCGACAGCTGCTCGATGGAATACTGGTCCCGGTCCAGCAGGGTCGTTCCCAGGATGAAGACGGTATCGCCCACGGCATATTTCACCAGCCGCAAGCGGTGCGGGCCGAATGCGGCTCCGGGGTTCCTGCGGCGTAGTCGGGTCAGCGTGCGTTGGCGGGGAACGACCTCGATGACCGTATCCCGGTGGCCGCCGTGGATGAAGCGGTCGACATCGATACCGGTTTTCCGTTTCATCCGGAACACCGCGTGCAGTCCCCGGATCGCATGCGCGTGCAGCATCTCATGACAGGTCTCCAACGCACAACCAACCAAAAACGTGTCCCCGGATCGCATGCGCGTGCAGCATCTCATGACAGGTCTCCAACGCACAACCAACCAAAAACGTGTCCCCGGATCGCATGCGCGTGCAGCATCTCATAGGAATAGTAGCCCCGGTCATAGACCACCACATCGTTCGCCGACAACACGTTCAGGTGGGCCAGTGCCGCCGCGCGCTCGTTTCCATGCGCATGCAGGTCGAAGTCGACCGGTAGTCGGGCCTGCAGCCGATACAGGCAACTCACCAGACCCTGCGGATAATGGGCACCGTCTACCGGCGTCCGCCAGCCTTCATGCACCCGTCCGCGCGGCAGGTTCAGGGAGCTTCCATCGACCGCAAACACCCGATGCCCCTGCCACCGCCGATCCGTGTCGGGTCGGACTTTCCGTGCGTGCCGGGGTCGTGCCTCGGCGTCGAAAACCACCTTGAGGATTTCCTGGTGTAAGGTCTTGAACAGCTGCTCGGCCAGCCGGGCCCGGGCACTGCAGATGGAGGACGGCGACACCGGAGCCGGCTGTGGCAGTTCGATCCCCATCGTCCGGCACTGCCCCCACAGTTCGGCCAGCGTGGTCGCATATCCCGGACGCCCCTTCGAGAACACCAGCCGGAAAACGAACAGCACGACCACCAGCGTGTTCAGCACGCGCCGCCGCCGCTGCCAGAGCCGGTCATGCCGGTTGGCGACACCCACGAGCGTCTCGACGATGCCGCTCCAGAGCCGGACAAACGTATCCTCCGGAGCCAAAACTGTTGCCGGCGACCTGCGGGAACGGCGTCCGGATCGACGGGAGCCGGTCAGCAGCACCTGCTTCCAGTCTTTCGTCAGCGGATACAGGTAAACGTCCTTCGGCGTCCTGCCTGCCTCCGATGCATTCGCCTTGCGTCCCTTCGTCCGGCCAATGCACTGCCAGTTGGCCGCACGGTAGCAGGTCCCCCGGTACTTCGCCGGATCCACAAAGGTCTCCGCCAGTACCGGCTCCAGGCCGCGCCGCTCCTTCCAGTCCCCGGGCAGCCGCCGAACCGCCATCGACAGGGCCTTCGAGGCCAGATACGGAGCCCGAACCCAAGGGAAGATCAGGAACCGGGAGTTGTTCACCACCCCCTTCAGACGCTTCGCCCGATCCCGATCCCGCCAGCCAATCCAGACGTCACGACAGGGAAGCCGGGTCGTGCCCGCCTCAAACAGCAGACAGCCCAGCTTGCGACCCCGACGATCCCGCAGCCAGTAGCGCAGGGAACAGCCGAACGGATGCCGGTAACCCAGCTCATGATGCCGATCCACCAATTCCTTCCATTCCTCAACGGCTTCCCCCTCCGCCACAACCTCCAGTTCCAGCGGCATCAGCTCCTTCAACTCACACTCTATGGCGGAGCCCGGATCCGAGCGACTCGTATGCCGCGGTCTCCGACCCCCGGTTCCCGTTCTCGATCCCGGTCGCTTCGCCGGCAGCGACACGATGCCGCCGGACTCCAGCTGCTCCAGCATCCGCAGACAGGACCCCAGTCGATCCCGACCCTTCGGCGTGAACCAGCCCAGATGAGTGCACAGGGTGGCAGCCAGCTCATGGCGGCTCAGTGCCGGAAACATTTTCACCGTCTTCTGGAGGTCCGCAATCCGACGGCGGGTCAGCCGCGTGCCACAGAAGGTGGTCGACTTCCAGGTTCTCGATTCGGGAATCCATCACGTTGGCACCAGAGATAATCTAACTAGTGTCTGGCAGGAAACTCTTTATGCTACGTAAAGTCCTTGAATCCAGGGTATCTTCAGGTTTTTAAGGTTTGCGAAGAAGAGGCCGATTGGTTAGAATCTCAAGGGTTTCATGGTGTTTTTGGGGGATTTCCCCCCATCTTCGTGGAAAAAGGAGCGGTAGTCGGGCATGCGTGATTGGGAACGAGGGAAGCAACAAACACGTCTTGGAGAGGTTCCGATTGAGAAGATCCAGTTGGATCTGAAGTCACGGGATGACATTCCGGTGGTGCTTCGGGGATTGCAGGCGGTGTACGGTGACCTGCGTATGCGGAAGCAGCTGTTCGAATGGTTGGAATCGGCACTGGGGTCGGATCGGGATCTGGGCAACGGGCGTCCGGGGATGCCGTTGTGGTCGATGCTGGTGTTGGCAGTGTTGAAGGAGGGTCTCAACTGCGACTGGGATCGCTTGCACGAGTTGGTGAACCAGCATGGGACCCTTCGAGAGATGCTGGGGGATTCCCGTTTTGGCGGGGAGCGGTACCACCGTCAAACGCTGATCGACAACGTCTCGCTGCTGAGGCCGGAGTTGCTTCGTGCGGTGGGGGAACGGGTGGTATCGACCGGACACGAGGTGGTGCGAAAAGAGTCTGGCGGCGGCTTGTCCGCTCGCTGTGATTCGTTGGTGGTGGAGACCGACGTTCGCTTTCCGACCGATCTGGGTCTGTTGTGGGATGCGACCCGGGTGGCGGTGCGTGTCTGCTCGAAGTTGGCCAAGGCGCAGGGGTTGGCAGGCTGGCGTCAACGGAGGCATCTGGAAAGGCAACTGCGGCATCGGTTTCAACGAGTATGCACGTCCCGACGGTGGAAGCGGGATCCGCAAGGAGTGAAGGCATACCTGTCCGGTTGTCGACAGCTACGGCAGCGGATTGCTGCGACCCTGGATCCATGGGCCATGTCCTCAGTGGACCTATCCGAACTCCGCCGTCTGGTGTCGCTGGGAACCCGTCTGGAAGACCAGATCGTGCGTCGGGTGTTGAAGGGGGAGACCATTCCGGCCTCGGAGAAGATTTTTTCCGTGTTTGAGGAACACACCCGTTGGATCAGCAAAGGCAAGGCAGCTCGACCGGTCGAGCTGGGGGTGCCCTTGGCGGTGATGGAAGACCAGCATCAGTTCATTCTCGACTACCGGATCATGTGGGAGGGTAGCGATGTGGATTCGGCTATCCCGCTGGTGGAGTCTTGCAAGCAACGCTATCCGGAGTTGACGGTCTGCAGCTTCGACCGGGGCTTTTACAGTCCCTCCAACCGGAGCTGGTTGGAGCAGATGTTGGAGGTGGCGGCCTTGCCTGCCCAAGGTCGGCTGTCGCCGATAGCGAAAGCACGCGAGCGGGAGGCCCGATTCGCGGCGGCCCGCCACCAGCATCCGGCGGTGGAATCGGCGATCCACCACCTGGAAAGCCATGGTCTGGATCGGATCCGAACGCACGGACGGAAAGGCTTTGCCCGAACGGTGGCCCTGGCGATTCTGGCAGCCAACCTCCATCGTTTAGGCACACTGCTGCTGTCCCGGGATCGCAAGCGGGAGCGACGTCGCTCCCGAGCCCTGCTCCAGGCAGCCTGACCCCTCGGCATCCGCTCCGCAACAGCAGGCTCAACCTCCCGACAACCTGTACGGGCAGGAAACTCTTGTCCCGCAGCTGGACGGGAAGCCTCTACGCACCCCAATCAAGCACTCCAACCACCTCAGAACCACACCACGCTACCCAATCGAGCGTTCTGAAACGGACGAACGCTCTTTCAATACCATCTACAGACTGGAAATCAGGGGTTTTCTGCCAAACACTAACTAAGCGTAGATTGCCATAACCCATGCTGAAACGCAAGTGTTTTTTTGAAGAATCCCAACAGAACCGAATAGGTTTCCGTATATCAACCGGTTACACGACATCCTCAAAGACCAGGATCCCTTTCCGCTAATCCGAATGCCATTGGCGGTGGAGCAGGGTCCGATGAAGGCTCTGGAGCGCAGGCCTCGGCCGTTGCCTCCGGTGCCGAAGAAGTTAGACGGGGAGAAGGAAGCGCGTCTGGTTCAGGTGGCCTGTTCGGTTCCACCGGAAGGCCGCGTTCGGTGGACCGTGAAGATGCTGGCAGAAGATCTGGTGCGACTTGAAGTGGTCGAAACGATTTGCGGGGAGACCGTGCGGCAGGCGTTAAAAAAAATGAATTGAAACCATGGCGGCGGGACATGTGGTGTATTCCGAAGCAGCAAAGCCATCATTTCGTGGCCGGCATGGAGCGGGTGCTTAAGGCATACCGGCGGCCGTACGACCCGCGGCATCCGGTGGTGTGCATGGACGAGATGAGCAAGCAGCTCGTGTCGGAAGTCCGCGAGAAGTTACCGGTACGCCCCGGGTCGCCGGAGAAGTACGACGCCCACTACCTCCGCCGGGGAGAATGCACGGTGTGGATGTTTGGCGAGCCGCTGTCCGGCTGGCGGACAGTGGCTGTCACCAAACGGCGTACGACGTTGGATTGGGCGAAGCAAGTGCGCACGCTGGCGAATCTGCCGCGTTCCCGGGATGCGGAAAGCATCACGCTGGTGTGCGACAACTTGAACACCCACAGCGGTGACTCGTTCTACGCCGCGTTCCCGGCGGCCGAAGCCAGTCGGTTGAACGACCGCATCCACTTGGTGCACACGCCGAAACACGGGAGCTGGCTGAACGTTGCGGAACTGGAGTTCAGTGCGTTGCACCGCCAGTGCCTGGATCGCCGGATCGAGAGCAGGGCTTTGGTCACGTCGGAAACGGCGGCCTGGGCCAAGGAGCGCAATCGCGAACAGACCGGGGTCGACTGGCAGCTCAGCGTCGACGACGCGCGCACCAAACTGAAGCATCTATACCCGAAAATTAAAACCAGTTAAACTACTAGGCTCTTCAGTCGCTTCGCAGCTCATTTGGTAAAGTTAGCATAACAGCCTTTAATAGTATTGAGGAGACTATGTGACCGGTAAATATTTTGAAGAACTTGATGTAGGTATGCGATTTGAACACACACCGAGTCGAACGGTTACGGAAACGGATAATCTGCTATTTACTACGCTAACGATGAATCCACAACCGTTCCACTTAGATACGGAATTCGCCAAAGACTCGATACATGGCCAAATACTTGTCAATAGCATCTTCACCCTCGGATTAGTCATCGGTTTATCTGTAAGGGATACTACATTAGGTACAACACTAGGCAATCTTAGTTTCGATAATACGGAATTTCCAAACCCTGTATTTCTAAACGACACGATCACCGTGTCAACCATCGTTGTTGAGAAACGCGCGAGTCGAACGAAACTCGATCGTGGAATCGTCACCTTTGAACATGTAGGCAGAAACCAACGCGGAGAAGTGGTATGCAGGTGCAGACGGAAGGGCATGATGATGATGCGGAAGTCGCCGTGATTGAAACTATGCGCAGTCGATTACGACGATCGCTGCATTTTGTTCCAGGGTCCAACGAGCACATGCTTGTGAAGTCGCTCACTACAGATGCAGATACTCTAATACTTGATCTTGAGGATGCTGTTGCGCCAAACAAAAAAATTGAGGCACGAAATATCGTTGCAAAATGGCTGCATGACGTGAATTACGGCGATAAGGAAAAGGCAGTTCGTATCAATGGATTGGACACTCTATGGGCATTAGACGATCTTGCGGTGACGATGGAATCGCCTCCCGATGCTTACGTCATCCCCAAACTCAATTCCTTCTCACAGCTTGAGATGCTTGACACCGAAATTTCCCGGCTGGAAAAATTACATGGGTACGCAAATCGTTCTATTGGACTAATCCTCATCGCAACGGAAACTGCAAACGGTGCTCTAGAAGTAACATCGTTTCGTCATTGTCCTCGAGTTGTTGCTCTTACCTGGGGGGCTGAAGATTTATCAACCGCTCTTGGTTCGGGGGGAAATCGAGATCAAACTGGCCAATATATAAGTGTGTTTCAATACTGCCGTGCACAAACGTTGTTAACTTCAGTAGCAGGTGGAATGCAACCAGTCGATGCCGTCTTCGTCGATTTGACCGACCACGATGCGCTAGTGCGAGAATGTGAAGAAGGCGCGACTCTGGGATTCACGGGCAAACTTACGATTCACCCCGACCAGATTCCAATCGTTAACGAAACATTTACACCAAAACGAGAAGCGATAGAAAAAGCCTGGCGACTCGTTCAAGCATTCACAGAGGCCCAAGAGCAAGGAATTGGTGCTATCCGCTTCGAAGGTCAAATGGTGGATGTACCACACTTTCAACGAGCACAGTCGCTTCTCAATAAAGCAGTCCAAGCTGGAATGACCTAAGGGAGGAGCCTGCACCGTGAGACATTTTGAGGATAGCTAGCCCCAATATTGCATGAGCGGTGTGAGATGGGGCCGTTTTCGGTTTGGAGCGGCCACCAGGATTCCAACGTCTGCATTTTGCCTATGATCCGCTGTTCCGGCACGGTTTTGCGAATGGTGGACACACCTCCTCTTTACCCCCGTTGTTGGTCAACGTGCCGGGGCGGCGAGCGTACGGAACAACTCCTGGTGCGGGCAGGTACTGCTCAGCAGGAGCCGGATGCGGCGGGTATTGCGCAGCACCACCGCACCGACCCGCAGCAAGGTCAGGCGGATGCGATTCGGGCTGGCCGTGGCGAGTGCCGTGTGTCCCAGTACCAAGCGACGCAAAACCCCTGGGAGTGTCAGAATTTACGTGTATCGTTACTAAGGGAGTTTGCCCCCCCATGGGGAGCGTTAAAAAACTTTTTGCATTCGAACATAAGCATTGTACCCCTATCTTTTATCGTTTCCGTCTCGCTGTCCGGATCACGTAACCGCTCGAAGCCTGGAACCGATCCGGAAAGTGAATCGCGAATTCTCGTCTCGCCGCACTCCAGTAACTACCGGGATTCTTCCACTTAATCGCTGATCTCCCGAAGGGTTAGATAGTGTCTGTGCGAAAACCTTAACGATTGTACCAAAGCATTGATTATTGCGGCATGGGAGGGTATTTTGAGCTAAAATGCTGCGGGTGAAGATTACCGTTGGAGGCGTTGAAATGGGCTTTTTTAGGGGTTTCATGGGGGAGTCTGTGCGGATCTTCGTTGGGAGGGCAGCGATCATGAGACGTTTCGAGCATGCCTTGCAGTTGGACGAGACGCCGATCGGTGAGATCAGGATGAACGTGAAATCACGGGATGACATTCCGGCGTTGCTGTTGGGATTGCAGCATCTGTACGTGTCGTGTCGGGAGGAATTGGAAGCGTTACTGGGTTGCCATGTGACAGCGGATCGGGATCCGGAGAACGGGAGGCCGGAGATGACGCTCTGGCGGGTTCTGGTGATGGCGGTGCTCAAGCAGGGTTTGAATTGCGACTACGACCGTCCTCCTGGGAGTTGTGTGTGGACCCGAGCGAGGAGGGGCGCGCCGTGGACCGCCGGCTGCGGGTAGTAGAAGACGTCCCGCTCAGCGCGTCCCGGTCCGACCGTCGGGTGACGGTGCTGCAGTGCCGGGAACGCACTCCGAAGCGGGTCAGGAAACCCGAACGCCAATGGACCTGGATCACTGATCTGCCAGTGAGCCGAGGCACCGGCAACCGCACGGATGGCGCGCAGTCGCTGGAAGATCGAAAACGAGACCTTCAACACGCTGAAAAACCAGGGGTACGATCTGGAACACAACTACGGTCACGGTCACCAGTATCTTGCGAATACGCTGGCGACCCTGATGATGCTGGCGTTTCTGGTGGACCAGATCCAGCAGTTGTGCTGCCCGCGCTTCCAAGCCGTCCAACGTCGGCAGAGCAGTTATGCATCCCTGTGGGAAAAGATGCGCGGTGCGATCTGGCTGCTGATCCTCCACAGCTGGGAACAGTTGTACGAAGCCCTCGCTGGTGCAGAACCCGACCGCAGTTCCGGACGACCCGATCCTGGTTTCCGTCCGCCATAGTGCAACGCGTCCTGCGCCTCCTGATCGCGGGCACCCCTCCGAGATCCGTCGACATGCGAACCGGGCATACCTTGGTCCGCACAAAACCCCGCGGCCCAACGCAGCCAAAACGCAGCTGGGTCAGGCTGAACAAGGGCACGAAACGATCCCAACGAATGAAAAACATCCAGGGGCAGCCACTCAAAACTTGCAGGCACTGCTTTTCCACAGGAAGCGGGAATTGCCGTACCTTCACCAGCAACGACAGAATCGCCCAGGCATGACGCGCCGGATCGATCTCGCTTGGGTGCAAGTAATTCACCAGCAGGTGCCGGCCGCGGAACACGTACCACGTACCACGGCAAATAGCAGTAACTGCCGTAGTAGCCGTGAAGGAACCGGTCTTCTTGCTCGCCATGCAACGGCGTGTCCGTGGCGTCGAAATCCAGAACTAAACGTCGCGGCACCGTCGCATGCGTCCCCACGAACTGGTCGAACAACCCCTTATGAATCGCCATCGCCCGGTCAGCACGCTGCTCCAGGCGAGACCAACGTCGACGGACTCGCCAGGGTCTCCATCCGGGAGGCCACCATCTGCAAAGCCGGATCGTGACGCAACTCCCCGTGATCGTTTAAATCCTCATGTCCCAAGGCCAGCGCATAAACACGCTGCCTGAGCAGATCCTGCAGACGGTGCTCACCAACTGGCCTGACGACGTGCATCCCTCAGGTATCTCGGCACCGAGTGTGTCTGACCTAATCGCCGGTCTACCTCCGCGAGCAGCGGAATACCTCGTCACCGGTGATCGCACCACCGTTGAATGCGACCTCCACCTTAGCAGCGTTGCGCGGGTGAAAAGCGGATCAGATTCGGGCAACATTTCGTCACAGCAAGGTCTCCTGCGATAGGTGGTTTAACTACTTGAATGGTATTGAATTATAGGAGCCTTGCTGTCTTACTTCGTGCATTACCCGAGCTAGCCACGCTGTTGTATCTGCCCACAGAAGAGCGCACAACGATCTGGTAATCTCAGATTGTTTAGCCAACAACATCACTTAGTACGCGTAGCACGCGATGAATAAGAGTACCTCGAATGACCGCTGAAATTGTGACTGCGTCCGTTTTGATTATTGGAAACGAGATTCTTTCAGGCCGGACTCAAGACACGAATCTACAATACATTGCGCAGCATCTGAGTACCAAGGGGGTGACCATCAAAGAAGCGCATGTAATTCCAGATATCCATGAAGAGATCATTAACGCGGTAAACGACGTTCGAAATCGATTCGACTACGTGCTAACGACTGGAGGAATCGGCCCAACGCATGACGATATTACTGCGGAGTGCATCGCTAAGGCATTTGGCGTAGAGCTTGTAATCAACCCTACGATTGCTGAAAGAATTCAGCGGCGGTCCGCACCGGAATCTGTGATGAAGAACCGTCTCCTTATGGCAAGAATTCCAGAAGGTGCATCACTTATTGAAAACCTAACTGGTGGACCTCAAGGATTTAGCATTGATAACGTTTACGTGATGGCTGGTCTCCCTTTCGTATTACAAGCCATGCTTCCCACAATCGAATTTGGCGGTGGCGACGTTGTCCAGTCGCGAGCAATCACTGCGTATTTAGGAGAAAGCGACATTGCAACCGCACTTCGCGATATTCAAGCGCGACACGCTGACATCAATTTAGGTAGCTATCCTTTTTATCGCGAAGAGCGGTACGGTACGACACTCGTTATGCGCGGTACCGATCCTACTGAGCTAGCTATAGTTGAGCAAGAAGTTTATGAAGCCATCCTCTCGCGTGGAGGACAAGCCGAAAGGGCAGCCGAGAATGAAACATGAGTTCTCTAACTTTCGCACTTCATGTCGTGCGGTCGAGCAAGGCCTTGCGTGGATGCTTCGATAGCGTCTACCAACAAACTGACATGTGCTAACGACCCCATTTCATTACGTATCTGTTGCACTGCATCTACTAATCGATTGTCTCGGAAGAACAGTATTCGAAATGCCTTTCTTATATCGGCAATTTCCGATGCAGCATATTTTGCCCGTTCCATACCCACTTTATTGATGCTCCGCATTTTGGCTGGATGGCCGGATGCGATAGTGAAAGGTAGAACATCCTGCACTACTTTTGCCAATCCAGCCACCATAGCGACGTGTCCAATTTGGCAAAATTGCTGTACCGCACACACGCCGCCTAAATTTGCTCGATCTCCGATCTTTACATAACCCCCAATTGTCGCCCCGTGACTAAGCACGACGTTATTACCCACTTGACAGTTATGCGCAACGTGAGATTGTGCAAGCAACGCACAATCATCTCCCAATGATGTAGTCGAATATTCTTCCGTACCACTGTGAATACAGACGTATTCTCGGATAATGTTTCGATTACCAATTTCAGTATAAGTAACCGTCCCTTGAACGTACTTCAAATCCTGAGACTGTAACCCCAATGTCGCAAATGGATAAACCAAACAGTCGCAACCAACTTGGGTATGTCCATCGACAGTTACATGTGATTTGAATACGGTGTTGTCCCCAATGACAACGTCCGGGCCGATAGTACAGAAGGGTCCAATTTCGCACCCTTCCCCTACTTGAGCATGTTTGTGCACTACAGCAAGCTTGCTGATGTTGACTGCCATTACTTACCAGACATAAGATTGCATAAAAGCCAAACAGATCGTTTGGAACTGAGCGTTTGAAACAGTATTATTGTAAGGATATCCTACAGCCGTACTTAGTACTGGTACGGCAATGAACAAGCTTACAAGTTCATGCGTAGATTTCGTCGAAAACATATGCCTCGTAGTTTTCAGATGGTTTGACGGCAGCTCGCGCTGAATAATTGATGATGGAGGCATCAAAACCCAAACCCCGACAACTCGACTTTACAAGCGATCTGTTCCATAACCATACGACCAAATTGTGTAAATTGTATTCTCCGGGTATCACCAGTTATCTGCTAAAACAGAACGTTGTCTCACTCATACAACATAGCATAATACGTATCTGTACCAACGAAGGTCCTTAGGCAATCTTGAATACAAGCTTCGAACTGCGAACACAGGCCGTACCCCATACATCAAGAATAAGAATGCAAACAGATGTAATCGTCGCATCGTCGGACCAATCAATAACGCTGTTAACTTAGGCAACTAGAGAAGCCGCTTTTGTAGAACTAGAGACCACTCTTCTGCCTAGACGCAATGAATTGCAGTCGTGTCCGTTTGTACAATAAGCAAACGAAATACCGGAGACCGGGCCCTTCCGCCCATGCGATCTTGTCCCTCAGCACCACCATGCCCGAATGCTTAAGGAGCATTGGTATGACCAAAACTATGGAATTTTCTTCGGTTGTCGCCCGAAATTACAATTCCCAGTGCCCGATTGACTAGGGCGTGTTGACACTATCTTGTTGTATGATTCTGATCTGGATCATTCGACAAGAGGTCATCATGCAACTTACGGAAGAGCAATTTAACGAGATACAGGACTTGTTCCCGAAGCCCCGGGGCAATGTTCGATGGGGTCATCGGCCAATGGCATTCGTTTAGTGATCATTGTCATTCGTTTAAGGAAGTGCCCTTCATCCCTGTATGGAATGCCAGTCCTATGTTGAGTTAATCAGCAGTTTTTGCTTGCAGTCTTCTCCCTCGCTGTCACATCTTCACGGGTTTTCGGGATCGTCGTTCGAAGGATCTGCCGGGCCGGAGTCGTTGCCGGCATCGGATGATGTCGCGAACCACCTGGGTGACCGTTTCCTGTAGCGCGGATGCCTGCTTCAGCAACAGGGCTCTCGATGTCGGCCGCCACCATCGCCAGTCCGTGCTTGAAATGGGTCTGCCTGCGCGGCTTGCCATGTTCGTGCGGGCTTTCGTTCCATCGATGGTCGCCGTGACCGGAGAACCGCCGGGTCATGGCGTTCAGGGGGAAGCCGGCATAAAGTTTCTGTTTCACTCCCCGCTCGCTTGGTCCATGGAAGTCTTCCACCTCCATCCGTTGTTTGGACACCTTGTACCATTCTTCCACGCCCCATCTTGCGCGATACCGCTCCGCCAGTTGCGGGATGGTGTATTGCTTCGAATCCAGCAGGGTGGTTCCGAGGATGAAGACCGTTTTGCCGACGAGGTATTTCACCAGCCGAAGGCAGTGTGCACCACAGGTGGCGAGTGTGCCTTTGCGGGGGGCGATCTCCATCACCACATCCTCTCGATCGCCGGGGATGAAATGGTCGATGTCGGCACCGGTTTTCCGCTTTATCCCGAACACCGCATGCAGTCCCCGGATCACGTGCACGTGCAGCATCCGTAGACAGGATCCAGGGCTTTCCCCGCCCTTCGGCGTCCGCCAGCCAAGATGACTGCAGATGGCCGAAGCCAGCTCATCGCGACTCAAGGACGGAAACAGCTCCACCGTCCTCTGAATGTCCGCAATCCGACGGCGGGTCAGCCGCCTGCCACAAAATGTGATCGACTTCAGATCCACGATTCTCGAACCCATCCACTTTCCGTCCGAAACAATTCCATACAGCATAGTTTGCCAAAAAAAATGTCGCAACGCAACCCCTTTTTTTGAACACTCCAAAAAACAGAAACAAGTCCCAGTCAATCAATGGGTTATAGAAAACCCTCAAAGGCGCAGATCGACTTTTCTCAAACCGAATGCCATTGGGTCATCGGCGGGTACTCAACGGTATTCTGTACATTCTGAAACACGGTTGCCCCTGGCGCAGCCTGCCTACGTGTTATGGGCGTTGGAACACGGTGTACGTGCAGATGAGACGCTGGGCGGAGCGTGGGGTGTTGGCGGCGGTGTTCGAGCGTTTGCGCGATCGGGGTCTGGTCGCATCGGACACCGGGATAGCGATGTTGGACAGCACCTCGGTGAAGGTGCATGCAGATGGGACGGGCAGTCTAAAAAAAAAGTATTGGCGGTCCGCAAAGTATTGGCCGCTCGCGCGGAGGGCTGACAGTAGTTCACGGGCAAATGAAAAATTCGTATTGGCCGCTCGCGCGGATGACAGTGCTGCGAATGAAAAATTCGTATTGGCCGCTCGCGCGGAGGGCTGACCACCAAGGTGCATCTGCTGGCGTTGGACGATCGTCGGGCGTGGAGTTTCTCGCTGTCCGCCGGGGCATCGGCACGATGCTCCGGAGGGTCGCCGGCTGCTCCAGCAGAGCGGGCTGAAGCACCCAAAGTATGTGATTATGGACCGTGCGTATGAAGACGACCGGACGCGGCGGGTGGTGCAAGACCTGGGAGCCACGCCCGTGGTGCCGCCCCGAACGACACGCCGGAAACCTTGGTCCTTCGACCGCCATGCTGTATGCCCGCCGCAACGAAGTGGAACGCCTGTTCGGCAGGCTCAAGCGGTATCGCCGCGTGGGGACGCGTTACGACAAACTCGACGTCATGTTCGCTGGGTTCATTTATCTGGCCCTGATATACGAAATGATCAGGAATTTAGTGTAAACACGCCCTAGAATGTCTTCTGACAACAAATCTCTATATTCGCTACTGATTACGGTACGTGCCATCATCAATGTTGTTTCTTCCTACACCCTCCCACGATTTATGCTACACCGTGAAGTGGTTCTTGGTAGAAGAGCACCATTGACGCGGCCGTCATTATGCCACCCGCTCCCGGGATGACAACGGCACACACCTCAGGCCGATTAAAAAAAGCAAAATGGCATCTTCAGTTACTTCCATGGCCGGTGGCTCTCTGGAACGCCCAATCGGACGAAATTTTCACTGGTCAATGAATCACCACAGTGCACGATCTCTGTAACTCGCCCACTCTCCGAATCTGGCAATCCCAAGAAAAAATCTTCCAGTCCCAAGGAGCCAATTATACAATTACGAATGAAATCACAGAAGTGCATTCCAGAAATACGTTCGATGATTTCAGCAAGTCTCCACATTGAAGACACTGGGTGGTACTCAAATTTCTCTCCAACTGGCCAATTTAGGTACCAATCACGAAATCTCTTTAACCGCTTCTCCCGAACATCCCAATCCAGAGGACAAAAAGGTACTTGTGGAAATCCGACCGTGTGAAGAAATAAATGTTCTACGCTGAATTGTTTCTTTCCCGTTGATACCGAACTCCGGCACGATATCGGAGACAACATCACCGCGATTCAACTCACCTGACTCGAATAACAACCATGTCGCTTCGGGCATCATCACCTGAGTACAAGACAAGACGTAGTACAGTGAATTGTTAGAAGCACCGCCTAATGTCTTGAAATAAGCCATTTCCTCTTGTCTCGCAATAGCAAACTGAGCCGATGGAAGCAGTCCTTCTTCAATCAGTTCTTCCACCACACGCCGAAACATGGGAGTGGACTGAACATCGCGAAGAACGAACTCAGTGCGTTGACGCGTCTGTGTCTCCACAGTCGTCGTATCGGCGATCTCGAGAAACTGCGAACCGAAATCAAGGCTTGGTCGAGCGACGTCAACGACCAGCGGCGCGGCGTCGATTGACAAATATAAGATCGACGATGCACGCTGCAAACTCAAAACTCCATATCTTAAAACTAAGAAATGATCAAGCACCAGGATAGTAAGATCGGTAACTCGTACTCATCGCGTCGCTTACCGTAATAGATAAGGAGGGGGTGCCGGCAGTCTGCGCTGTAGAAACATTTCAGAACATTTTTTAGGATAAATAACCTACAGCTGGAAGCCTCTATTAACCTACAAGGTTTGCTATTATCTGAACTAGGTAATTCTTAAAAATCATATACTTATATAGGGGATGATTCGTCAAAATAGCAATAAATAGAGGTGTCCAGCTAGATTAGAATAGAAATTACACACCTCATGCTGGCACATTCCAAGAAATTAATCCTTAAAGAGTACTCCTCTACGTCGCGGACCGCCGGACGGCAGCATAAGCATATCCATCCTCAACATCAAACCGCCAGCCACACCGCAGCATCTGCTGAAACGCTCGCCGAAACCGCACCGGCGAGATCGGATCCAGACGGGCGGCGCAGAGTCGTGTCGTAGGCAATCTGCTCGACAGTTTCTCAAACCACCTGAAGCGGTCCGGGTTTGCTCATATCCCTGCACAACTTCATCGCATCCACCCTTAAGATACCTCGTATTCCATACACCATATGCTACCATATGCTACCAATCTCCGATCCCTACAGGATACCTGCCTGCTCCCATCAACCGCGAAACCTAACCCAGAAAATCTAGACTCATAGCTGCGTCCGGGCGATACGGGGAATTGCTGGAGCACTGCCCGTCTACTGTTTCACGAACTCAGAGTCAACTTTCATATCCAATGCGGCATTGAATAATGCCCGGGCGTACTCTGTTGCCGGATTCTCAAATACTGTACGAGCAGGACCTTGTTCGACAATCAATCCGTCACGCATAACGATTAGCCAGTTCGCTAGGGCTCGCACGACCTTCAAATCGTGACTGACAAAGAGATAGCCCAAATTGTGTCTTCGCTGAAGAACTCTCAGCAAGTTAACTATTTGTGCCTGCACAGACATATCGAGTGCTGAAGTAGGTTCGTCAAGCACAACGAATTTCGGCTTTAACACCATCGCGCGAGCAACCGAGATTCTTTGGCGTTGCCCTCCCGAGAACTCATGCGGATATCGGCTCATGGATGCTAGGTCCAGACCGACTTCCATCAGTACCTTCTCAACAAGCTCACGACGTTTAATTTTAGAGTGTTGTGGATAGTGAACTTTTAACCCTTCCTCAATGATATGCTGCACCGTCATCCTTGGTGACAAACTACCGTAAGGATCTTGGAAAACGATCTGCATATCCTTGCGCAAACGCGTTAGCGGTTTGCCTTTGATATTATGGATTTCTCTGCCTTCGAACCTGATCCGACCTTCGCTAGTCAACAAACGTAGCATTGCCATACCTAATGTTGTTTTACCGGAACCTGATTCGCCCACCACACCAACAGTTTGGCCAGCACGAACTACGACATTGACATCACGAACCGCAGTGAAATATCGTCTCGCTCCAAACCAACCTTTACCGATAGGGTATTTAACTGTCAGTTGTTGAGCATCGGTGACAGCTGCTGTAGTCTCATCGACAGGTGCCGGCTCACCCGATGGCTCGGCATCAAGGAGATGCCGCGTATAGCTGTGCTGTGGGTCATTAAATATTTGGTGGTTTTCACCTTCTTCGACAATGAGACCATCCGTCATGACATAGACACGTTTCGCCATCGACCTAACGATGCCGAGGTTGTGCGTGATTAGCAACATCGCCATGCCCATTTCCTTCTGGAGATTCCGAAGTAGTTCCAATATCTGAGCTTGAATAGTTACATCAAGGGCTGTCGTCGGCTCGTCCGCAATAAGCAACTTGGGTTCATTGGCTAATGCCATTGCGATCATCACGCGTTGACGCTGACCACCCGAAAGTTCATGGGGATAAGCATTCAATCGCTGTGCAGCATCTTGCAAACCCACATGTTCCAAGAGTTCTAGGGTTTGTAGCCGTGCTTCTCGTCGCGATAATCTCTTATGAACAACCAGTGATTCACCTACCTGCCTCGCAATAGTATGTAGAGGATTCAATGAAGTCATGGGTTCTTGAAAAATCATGCTCACCAAACCACCCCGGATGCCGAGCAATGTTGACTTGTCAGCATGCATGACCTGCACGCCATCTACACGGATGCTGCCACTGGGATGATGGGCTAACGGATACGGTAGAAGTTGAAGAATGGACAGAGCTGTTACTGACTTACCCGATCCCGACTCGCCAACCAGCGCAATGGTTTCTCCTTGTTCAATATTGAACGACACGCCCCGAACGGCCTCATCTGCGCCGAAATTCACGCATAGATCTTCTACTTCAAGTAAATATGACACAGATAACCACTGACCTAAAATTTAGTCGTAGAACATATTTAATTTACGTCGACGGTATTAGCAGCGTTTACCTAACGCGTAATCGTAGTACCACTCTGGATTAAACAGTGATCGATTGGCAAAAATAAACCGTAATATTATGCTCCCAACACCTTCCTGTTTCTCCGTGGGCTTTTGTTATACATCCTCTAGCAAAGAAAGAAAGCCATGTCAAGTGTCCCGACATCACTCAATACAATAGTTTATTCTAATGTTCCTCGGATATGTGTAGCTAGTCGATCGTTTCAGATGATGCTGATTCAGCGTGCTCGACACAATCCCAATACATATCTCCCTTGATCTGTCTAGTATTCAGTCAAGCAAGAAACCATCATTAGCATAAACATAGAGTCTGACACCATGTGCTGTGACCTAATTGGAACCGCACTGCTACTGAAATACACCATTCCATGCCATCTTTCGCCGCTCTTCCGCCTGAAAGGGACCGTAACATCTCGTCTGCGTCTTCACAAGCACATCGCTTGCTAGACCTATACCTAACTTAAGCTGATAGCTTGGAGTTCCTCCATCGCCAGTAGGGTTGGGATAAGCAATTCCTCGTATAGCCCAAACTCCGCTATTAGCCTGGATCCTTCCGGATTGGGTTTCGCGATTAGTGGGGCAATATCAGTACCCGGCACCCGTCTCAATACACGACGCAATGCCGTGTGGAACGCCTGAAAACGCCGGTTTTCCGTACCCAAAACACGGAAAGACCGGCACCAAGCCTAAATTAAAACTATACGGAGAATTACTAGGTTGGGATATATCTAATGGGGACCTCTATTTATTCGAAGCAAACAATCCTTACAACGTTAAAAATCAAACACTTATATCGAACATGATTCATCAAAAAGGCAATAAATAGAGCTGGCCTAATGCGAAATCGCATACACCACGATAGTAAAAGTTAGACCATGCTACGAAATATTCAATACATTTGACAATCCACCACATCGTATTCGAGTAATCTTTTTTGCTTTGCTAGGCTTACTCATGCGGGAAAAGCGAGTAAAAAAAGTCACTCTCTTCAGGACGCTACTACGAAGAGCAAGCTGTTCATTGATCCATCCCACGCTTTAGTATCTCGATCAACCATCCAGTCATTTTCTAGCTATTATGTTGTGGATTGAAGCGAAGCTCAATCTATATTGTATTGATCGGTAAGCAGCCAGCTTCTTAGCAATACTGTCGCCAACGAGCCCAATATTTATAGAACTAAGGGGTATTAATATCTTCTTATACACAAAGCAGCATAGCCTCGATATGAAACTCTGAAAGCAGCAGTGAGTTTTCGCAACGTGTTAAATTGATGCTCTTTTTTACTATTGGGGACCTCTATAAAATTCGATTTTAACCAAGCAGCTTCCGACTACGGGATTCCCTTGGCTGATTCATCCCGTTCACTGCGTGTCCTTTGGAGTGGAATGGGCGATGTGTGCTCGATTTTCGGGCGCAATGCGGTCACGGGACTTAACCGGCGGAAGCCGCAGCCGTCTTCAGGAACGCGAACCGGCGCATGCTGTAGTACAGGTTGCACTGCCCTATCCAGGTGGGGGCGACGCGTCGTCATTCGATGCACTGCATCCGCGTCCGCTTCATCTCGTTGACCATGCTGTCGAACACATGTTCGACGCGCACGCAGACCCGGCAGTCTGCGCTGCAGAAAAAATTTGGTACATTTTTTAGGGACTTATATACCTGTGTACCACGCTAGTTTTAGTAAAGCAATAACTTTGAGAAATATACTATTTTATGTGTAAACGAGAATTGCAAAAGGTAGAACAACAATTAAAGGGTATAAAAAAGAACTGGAAAAAGAAAAACGAGGAAGACTCGTCTATAAAGGCAAAAGAGTCGAAATGTTCTCAGCTCATCTATCCCAAGCAGAGCCAGAAACGTACCTATATTATCAAATCGCCATCGACGGAGTGTTCATAGGAGGAGAAGTCAAACACGAAAACAATCGTTGGATATATGTAAAACCGTCAGAAAAATCTGGAGCTCACTGCATATCAAACTTCAATAAAGCCCCTAAACACACTAAATACCCATACTTATTGGCTCACCAGTGGGAACAAAACCTTATACCACCATCAACCAGAATCTTCCGTAATCATAAATACGAGTGGCTTAATAGGTACGTCAATTGTGATTGCTATAGGTAACCTCATAACCACTTCTTATCAAATCTTCAACTAAAATCCCAAAGGTCTTAAAATGAAATTATCAACTAAGAAACTATGGTACACAGGTATATAAGTCCCATTTTTTAGGATGGATAGTTTGCAAATGACTCGAAATGGAAATTTATACTTCATAAATACGCATTTTAGGTAATCCTTCCTACTAAAGGGCGTTCCTACGTTTCTACGGCGCAGACTGCCGGGAGCGCAGGTGGTTGACTTTTTTCCGATACGCCGTCAGAGGGCGGTTGCGATAGCCCTTGTGGTGGATGCGGCGGCGATGGCCGTGCACCTTCAGATCTTCCTCCAAGGCCTGCAAGCGGTATGCACTGTCGGCCCATACCCGGCCATCGTTCTGGCCCGGTCGCAGCACCTTACACGGAACCTAGCTGCCGCGGGTCGATGCCGCCGTGGTCTCGTAGTTGCACACCAGTTTATCCTTGCGATCCACCGTCACGTAGTTCTTGCAACCAAAGTGGTTCACCCCGTGCTTCTTCGTCCATATCGCATCCACCTCCTTCTGCTTCAACTTGCGTAGGGACACTCCTTCTCATGCTTCGGGAACCTCTGCCTTGCTTCAGCACCGCGCATTCTTCTCACGGATGTTGCGCTTGGCTTGGAACCTCCACCATCTTCGAGTCGACGATCGGACTGCCCGTCATCGCATAGCCGGTCTCCCGCAGCTGCGTCTCGAACGTCTCAAACAACTCCTTCGTGCGTCCCGACTTCGCCAACTGATCGCGATATTTCCAGATCGCGCCTGGTCCGGAACGTCGCAACCGTTCATCAAGACCCTCCGAAGGAATTCGGCCCGTACGACCGGACCAAAGTCCGAATGTTCCCCGTAAAATACACTGGATCAACGAATAAGTAGACATGCCTTATTGTTAACGTACTCATCTAACTTATTCCCCTAATCCCTGAGAGGTAGCCAAATGACAAGAGCCGAGATAAAAAAAGCAGGACTAAAAGTCACACTTCCTAGATTGAAGGTTCTTGAAGTGCTAGAAGAAGCTGAACCGCATCATCTGTCAGCGGAGCAGGTATTTAAGAACCTGATCGCCACGGACGAATCAATAAGCCTAGCGACGGTTTATCGCGTACTTATGCAGTTCGAAGCTGCTGGGATTGTTGATAGACACAATTTCGATGATGGGTATGCAGTATATGAGCTTGCGGGCGGAAGCCACCACGATCATATGGTTAATATTGACACGGGAGAAGTCACGGAATTTGTTAACGAACAAATCGAAAATCTACAAGAGGATATTGCAAAAGAACACGGTGTTGAGCTTGTCGACCACGAGCTTGTTTTGTACGTACGCAAAATATGACTATGGCCAGTGATGGATCTACGAGTCATTAGTAAAAGTAAAAATCAAATTGGTAATGCGAATAATTACTAGTATGGTTTATAATTGCCATATGAGTATGTTTAGCTTGATGAGCGTCGGTGAATCAGCTCGTATTGTCGGTTACCACCGAACGGGTCCACTTGCCGACAAGTTACAGAGCCTTGGTCTAGTGCCGGGCACATCGTTCACCATTAATCGAATAGCACCTCTTGGCGACCCGATTGAAGTACGAGTCAGGGGATATAACCTAGGACTTCGAAAAATTGAAGGAGAGCTTCTTAGAATCGAAGTTGTCACACAGCTATGAAAAGGATCGCGCTAACGGGGAATCCCAATAGTGGAAAATCGACTCTTTTTAACGCGCTAACCGGAGCCAAACAACACGTCGGAAATTGGCCCGGGGTTACAGTTGAAGAAAAGGTTGGGGCCTACCAGATTGATGGTGAAGAAGCTGAAATTGTAGATCTTCCCGGCCTATACAGCCTTGAAAAGACAGATGATTCTCCATCAGACGACGTAGCAATCAGCATAGACTACCTCCATAACCAATCTCCTGACCTAATCATAAACATTGTAGACGCTAGTAGTCTCTCCCGAGGATTGTTCTTAACAACGCAGCTATTAGAAACAGGCTATCCCGCGATCGTAGTCGTGAATATGATCGATACAGCCGAGCGACTTGGATTAACAGTTGACTACAACACCTTGGAACAGCAACTTGGTTGTCCCGTGATTCCGATGATCGCGAATAGACGCAAAGGCATTGAAAAAATTGCAACTGCTATCAGTTCTGCGCAAAGCCGTCAAAGAAGAGAAGCCATAGATGTTCATACCCGATACAGAATCATCGATAAGATTGTCGAGACATCGATATCGAACATGGAGGACTCTCGGTCATTTGCTTCGCGCCTCGATAACGTCCTGTTGAATCGATACCTAGCTTTTCCGATTTTCCTATTTGTCATGTATTTGCTGTTCCTAGTAACGATCAACGTCGGATCGGCATTCATAGACCTTTTCGACATGGGAGGTACGGCGATATTCGTAGAAATGCCTCGGGCGATTCTCGAAAAACTTGGAGCTTGGCCTTGGTTGACCGCGCTACTCGCGGATGGTGTCGGTGGAGGAGTTCAACTCGTTGGAACGTTTATACCCGTAATTGCATGCCTATTCTTATTTCTTGCACTATTAGAAGACACGGGCTACATGACGCGCGTTGCATTCATACTTGATCGATTGATGCTGCGACTCGGCCTACCTGGCAAATCATTTGTTCCACTTATCATCGGTTTCGGCTGCAACGTACCCTCAGTCATGGCAACTAGGACTATGGAAAATCGTGGTGACCGTATATTAACCACGATCATGGCTCCCTATATGTCGTGCGGTGCTCGATTGACTGTATATGTGCTCTTTACAACGGCGTTTTTTCCCGTACATGGACAGAATATTGTTTTTGCACTTTACTTAATCGGTATCATAATCGCGATGCTGTCAGCTTGGACCGTACGACGCTACCTTTTAGCTGAGTCAACTAGCAGCCCGTTTGTACTTGAGCTACCGCCTTACCACCTACCCACGCTACGCGGCGTCCTAACACATACGTGGCATCGACTACAGGGTTTCGTCGTTCGCGCTGGAAAGGCAATCGTGCTCGTTGTGGTCGTACTGAACTTCGTAAATTCCATAGGTACCGACGGCACATTCGGCAACGAAAATCGAAAAAATTCGGTATTATCTGAAATTGGACGGACGATTACCCCAGTTTTTTATCCGCTGGGTATTGACGACGAAAATTGGCCGGCAACCGTAGGCATATTTACTGGAATGTTCGCAAAAGAGGTCGTCGTCGGTACTTTAGATGCACTTTACACTCCGGTGGAGGAAGCACCGGGGAATTTTAACTTGGGTAGAAGCGTCGTCGAAGCAGTGAAGACTGTCCCAGCAAACCTCACGGACATCGCTGGTACTTTGTTGGACCCTTTGGGGCTTGGGTTTGATGAAGCGGAGACACTAGAGAAAGCAGCACAGCAGCAACAAGTAGAAATTAATACCGTTACCGCAATGCAGAATCTATTCCATGGTGATTTAGGAGCATTTAGCTATCTCCTCTTCATATTGCTCTATATGCCGTGCGTTGCGACTATAGGAGTAATATATAAAGAGCTCGGATCCTTTTGGGCCGCATTTAGTACGGCTTGGAGTATAGCGGTTGCTTATGCTGCGGCTGTTCTTTGCTATCAAATTGGCCATCTCATCTCAAACCCGATGTCATCCCTGCTTTGGATTACTACGATTACCGTGATTGCTGGCTGTCTTTTTATATTAATGATTTATTGGGGACGACACCAAGCACCTGAGTCATGTGCAAGGATTCCGGTTATAAATCTCTAACCCGACATTGATAATTTGTTCCTGGATTCACCGGTAGCTACTGAAATTAGGTCCCCTCTATTTATCTGAAGCAAATAATCCTTACAACGTTAAAAATCATATACTTATATCGCATATAGTGACTGTTGCATTATCTTGTTAGTAAAAGCCGTAATGGACAAAGACATGTCCGAAAGTGGTGTTTGGAAGTGATGCATGTGGGCAGCTGTTTCCGCTCAGCCGTTATTATTGGGTTTTCCACGAACAACAAATCAAGAGGAAAGACCACAATGATCAAGGATAACATCATTCCGATGGGGCGCGAAAGATCAAGATGCACTTCATGAGTGCGGCCACGAGCTACTGCATCACAAAGTGATGTGCAATTAATGCGTAGTACAACATCTACCCATCATCAACCATGCATTTGTTCTTGAAGATAATTCTGTAGCCCGACACGTTTTATAAGGTCCAGCTGAGTCTCCAGCCAATCAACATGCTCTTCTTCTGATTCAAGAATGTTTTCGAACAGTTCACGGCTGACGAAATCACTTATAGATTCAGAATACGCGATAGCTTCTTTAATGACGGGCAACGCTTCCATTTCCAGTCGAAGGTCACACTCAAGCATTTCTTCCGTATCTTCCCCCACATGAAGACTCCCGGGGTTCTGTAAATTCGGCAACCCTTCTAAAAACAAAATTCTTTCAATAAGTTTATCTGCGTGCTTCATTTCGTCTATGGATTCGTTGTGCTCATATCCAGCAATTCGATGCAACCCCCAGTTCTCAAACATTTTTGCATGCACGAAGTACTGATTAATAGCCGTCAGTTCATTCTTCAGCACGCGATTGAGGTGGACGATAATTTCTATGTTTTCTGGTCTCATTGGATTCTGGTCAGCAAGTAAAATTGAAGTATGTACCAATCGAAACTAAATGTACACATATCTAATTGATATAATTAATGAATAATTATTATAGCCTCGGAAATTTCCACATACAAACTCATGCGGACGTGAAAACTGGAAGTGCTTGATAATAAGATTGAAAGTAGTATTCGCACGCCATTCCAGGATCTAACGCTAGCCCGGATTTCTCATAACCAAGTCGAAAATGATGTTTTTCACGGGATGCGTGGGGTACGGGGCATGGAATGTCGCGTCGCGAGTTTGAAAAGGCTTCGGAGGGCGGGGATGCGTGTGTTTTCCCCGCCTTTTTGCGGGCGGGACGGCGAATCGATGAGCATCCGGGCGCGGGGAGGTCGGCGCGCTCCGCCGCCAGCGTCATGCACCCGGTTGCACCGGGCTTTTACGTTGGTGCCAGGCTGGCCCAGATCAAGCGGAAATCCTTCCGGTACGGGAAGGCGGACCCGAACGCCAGATGGATCCGCCGCGTGGACACCGTCACGCGCACCGGGATCTGGAACAGGTACTTGCGCAGCGTCGATGGACGTCTCCGGCGCGGCATGGAGGATACCGGAAGGTTCTCGAGCCGGTGCTTCATCATGCAATGAAGGGCATGGGCCAGTGCGCTCATCCGGAGCCGGAGTGCGTTGACGAGTTGTGTCAAGAATCTTCTGCAATTTCCAGTGGGAGCGGAGACCCGGCCATATAGATAACGCTGCCCCGTCAGCCACCGCTCATGGGTCTCCGCCGCAAGTGCCAAGATCAGACGCAGACAGGACTCTGCGTTCGGGAAGATCCTGACGACACGCGTGCGCCGACGGAGCTCCTCGTTGTACTGCTCCAGCATGTTCGTGGACTTCATCCGCAGGCGATGTTCCCTAGGCAGCCGATACACCGTCAGCGTCTCCTCGACATGATCCTCGACCCATTCCACTAGCCTGCCAAACCCTTTCTCATCGCCCCAACGGGCTACCCAGTGCCCTCACGATCCTCCCCGACATGCTCACAGCCCCACAACCGTTTCAAACCCTCCAGACACGCGGGATCAGCACTCCGGGACAGTTTGTCCCTGGCATTGCGCAGAAAATGGACGCAGCACCGTTGCCACAACGCGGTCGGCAACACTTTCGAGATCGCATGCTTCAATCCCTCATGACGGTCCGAGACCACATACTCGACTCCCCGCAGGCCACGTCCCTTCAGATGCGAGAGGAATTCCGTCCACGACCCCTCGCTTTCCCGGTTCGCCACTTCCACCGCCAGCACCTGACGCCGACCCTCGCCGTCAATCCCGATGGCAATCTGCACTGCCCGGGAACGCACCGAGCCCTCCTCACGCACCTTCTCATACCGGGCATCCAGCAACACATACGGATACGCCTCCTCCAGCCGACGTTCCGCAAACGCCTTCAGGGACGCGTCCAGCTTCGACACCATGGCCGAGATCGTCGCCGGCGAAAATCGTGACCGCACAGACCCTCCGCCAGTCGGCTCACCCGACGCGTCGAGACCCCCTGCACATACATCTCCGACAGCACCGCCACCAGGGCCTTCTCCGAACGCTGATAGCACTCGAACACCCACGTGCTGAACTGGCCGCTGCGTTCCTGCGGAACTCTCAGTTCGATCTCGCCCACCTTCATCGTCAGATCGCGCCGGTAGTATCCGGAACGGTAGCCCTGACGCGTCTGCGTCCGCTCCTCGCTCTTGCCCACTCCCAGAAACTCCGTCATCTCACTCTCCAGAACCTCGTTGAGCGTCTCCTGCACCAGCCGCCTCACAAACTCCTCATCGTCCGCCAGATGATGGCATGCCGACTTCTTCGTGGCATTGTGCGTATAATCTTTCCGAATCATTTCTTGCTCCTTTTCGATAAATTGTGTCATGAATGATTCGCGCCTGGATGCGGGATTGCGTCCAGGCATCTCCACATTCCCGATGAAACATCAGATTCTAATCATTCGTCTGTCGTTACAGTCCGTTTTTCGTTTTTGCAGACAAATTTATACACAACCTGCGCCCACCCTTCGGCCAGCGTGGCCGCATGTCCCGGACGCCCCTTCCAGAACACCAACCGGAACATGCACAGTACGACCACCAGCGTGTTCAGCACGCGCCGCCGCCGCCGCCAGAGCCGGACTAAAGCATCCTCCGGGGCCAAGACGGCTGCCGGCGACCTGCAGGACCCCCATCGATCCCGACCCTTCGGCGTGAACCAGCCCAGATGACTACACAGGGTGGACGCCAACTCATGGCGGCTCAGTGCCGGAAACCGTACCACCGTCTTCTGAAGGTCCACCATCCAACGGCGGGTCAGCCGCGTGCCACCCAAGGTGGTCGACTTCAAGTTCTCGATTCGGAAATCCATCACGTTGGCACCAGAGACCATCTAACCAAGCGTAGATTGCCATAACCCATGCCAAAACGCAAGTGTTTTTTTGAAGAACCCCCAAAAAATCGAATATGTTCCCGTATATCAACCGGTTACACGACATCCTCAAAGACCGGGATCCCTTTCCGTTCATCCGCATGCCATCGCAGCCACCGGGGGCGAAACCTCCCGACAGTCGGGGAGCGTTCGGGTCTCGTCAAGACCAGGACCCAAGGGCGTGCGATAGGGGCGTCCGCCGCATGCTCACCCGCATGGCTCATCATCCAGTCGACAACAGCATCTTGCACGGGATGCGCCGCTTTGCACGCCGATCGTGGCGGTCCGCAAAACGGGCCCAGGCGCATGCTACACGTCCGCACCGCTTCCGCCAGCATCGCACCCAGCACCGAACGCGCCCCGCTTCCGTCCGACCCGAACGCACCTCTTTCGCCATCCAACGCACCCATCCGTCCGAACGCACCCCGCTACCATCCCCTTCCCCCCGGCAAAGCCCAACCAACTTCGTTGCATCAACAACTTACACGCACATACATCGCACTCAAGCCATCCATTATGAGAAATAAGGGCTAGTGCAGAAGCAGAGGCTGATGCACAGGGTCCAGACATCGGTCAAGTGCGACGAACTGCCTGAACCCGTTCGTCAACGGGAAGCGGAGTTGGACCGACTGCGAGTATGTACGCATTGCGGTTCCTCAGGGGCGGTGCGTCACGGAAAGTCGGCAGGCTTGTGTCGATTTCGTTGCCGTTCGGCATCGTGCGGACGAACCTTTCACGCGCTGACGGGACCCATCTTGCTGGCTTGAGGTACAAGTCGAAGTGGTCGGTATTCGAAGCGTGTTTGCGAGATCGGCTGACGCTGCATCAGTCAGCCGAGCGATGCGAGATCGCTTACCGAACCGCATTCTTGTGGCGGCATCGCTTGCTTGGCAAGCAGCAGAAAGGCTCGAAACTCCAAGGCATCGTGGAGATGGACGAGACCTACTTTCTGGAGAGCTGCAAGGGAGATCGCTCATTAACGGAGCGTCGCCTTCCGCGCGAGCGAGGAGGCAATCGCGGGCACCGGGGTCTGGTGTCGGACCAGCGGCCTGTCTTGACGGCAGTGTCTCGCGGCGGGCCGACTGATATGGAAGCTCTCCCATCGACGGCGGGGACGAACATCGCTCCGGTAATGTCGGAATGGCTGGCCGAAGATGGCGTGTGTGTCACCGATGGACATCCCAGCTACGCCATGGCAAGCCGGAGCCTGAACATGCACAAGGAAGTGGTGCGCGTCAGCCGACGTGAAGCTCGCCGCGGGAGTTGGCATCTCAACACTGTTAACCAGCGTCACATGACCATGAAGCGATGGCTGAACCATCACCACCGCGGGGTCTCTACACGCTACATCAACCACTACATGCACTGGTTGATGCGATCCGGAATTCAAGCTTGAAAAATCGATTGAAGCGGACTTCCTTTCACCTCATTTGGCAAGCTATACACAAGTAGATACATAAGAGCCAATTGTTATATATAACTTATTGATTTTTAAGAATTATTTTTATGGTATATAGAGATACTGTAGATTTAATAGGGGTGCCCGGAAGTGACTCAGGAACGATTTATCCCCATTTCACAGAGTAGGGACATTCCTGAAGCGGGAGCGTACCGGGTAGATTGAGGCGTAACCGGTGGTGCGGAGCAGGAAGCCCGTCGGAGCACTGTGCAAAATCCCTTAAGAAAGCGTGTTCCATTTAGAAAACGAATCTAGCATTTTTAGTTTAGCTATCTAATAGAAAATCAACATTTTGCACTGAACGCCCGCGAGAGCAATGAAACTTAAAAGGCAGTCCTTCCCATTTTTATATGCTAATGCTGTGGTAAGGTGAGCAACCTGTATTGATGATTAGATATGCGGGCATCCAATCATGGAACGTATCGTGGACATGTTAGTTGAGTACCAAGCATCTTTGCCTCAATTGTGGACGGGTTTCCGGGCAGACGTTTAGGTAAGTAGGCTTGGTACCGTAGACTCAATGTAGACAGTTGTATGGTACATTCAGCAGAGGTCTTGGCTTATAAAGGAAAGGAGTTGGTTCAATGAATACGGCACAAACACAAATTCAATTCCAACTGGAGCCTGAAGGTGCCGACAAGGCAGTAGTTCAATCGCGCGAGAGGCGAAAGGGGATTTACGAGGGCGAAGGTTACAGGTTCTATCATCAATCCGCTTTGAAACTGCAGCAATGCGCGGACAATTCAATCGCACTTACCATTACTTCGCCGCCTTACTGGAACGCGATTGATTACGACGTTCATTCCAGTCAAGGTCAGGATGCTTGGCATCGCAATCGCCACTATCAAGCGTTCGGGGGAACCTTTGAAGAGTACTTGGAGAACGTTGAGAAAGTGTTCAAGAACGTGCTTCGCGCAACGCTTGAGGGCGGGTTCTGCGCAATCGTAGTTGGAACGATATTACACAAGGGTAGACACTATCCAACACCAATGCTGATTACGGAACGCGTGAACAGGATAGGTTGGGAGTTTCATCAAGACATCGTATGGAACAAAGTGACTGGCGGCGTAAAACGCGCTGGATCCTTCATACAAAAGCCAAATCCCGGCTATTACTATCCGAACATAATGACGGAATACATTCTAATCTTCAGGAAGTCAGGCGAGCCTAGACGTGGAATGCAGAAAACATTGGATATAGATGAGCTGTTCAAGCGCGACATTGCAAATAACGTCTGGCATATCGCACCGGTCCCACCCAAGACAATAGATCATCCTTGTCCATACCCGGAAGAATTGGTAAGGCGTTTGGTGCTGCTTTATTCGCAAGAGGGTGATGAGATACTCGACCCGTTTCTGGGAAGCGGTCAAACTGCACTGGTTGCGCTTCGCAATAAGCGCTTGTGCGTCGGCTACGACATTGAGGAAAGATATTTGGAATTGTCTGAGCAACGTTTGAGAAATCCCCCCGCACCGAGAAAATACAATCTGCTGCCACGTTTTGATAAAGTCGCTGCCGTTCAGTAACGTAATACTATACAGGAGTGGCCGGTATTCGACTGCCCGGAAACAGTAAAGCGGGAACTAACAATCTCCATCCTGCTTGGACGCTATCACACTACGATTCACGGGAATGGGTTTGGTGTTGACTGATGGTTGACGTCTTTTACGTATGCGCTATTTCATACTGTAGCTCATGGACTGCACACTCTATGAAGATTGCAATCAAAGTGCAGCGATATTCACTTGCTGAATAGTAGGGGGTTGTCAATCATCAGCTAGATCTAGATATCGAGAATGATTGCCGACCCAAACCGGCTGAGCGGGTAGTTTAAAACACTTACCGTCCAGCAAGTCAATTTTCATAAGTCACTAACGATACATTGATCTATATGGAGAAAGATAAGTGAAAGTAATGGAAATATTTCCGATAGAAATCTTGCGTTCGGCAGTTTAAATGACGTCTTTTTTGCTATCTTTAGTAGCCACCACAACTGATATGAGGTTTATTTACAGATGGCTAATATTCTTAGATGGGGCAGACCCGCGCGCCGACGTGTTTTAGCCATCATTAGTGTGGCGTTTGGGCTGCTCTCGGTCCATGCATTCGCGGGAGTCGATGCCGAGTCTCAATTCGTATTCAACTCGATTTCCTACTTATTATGGGGCGCGCTCGTTATGTGGATGTGCGCTGGTTTCACGATGCTTGAAGCAGGGTCAGTGCGAACCAAGAATGCTTCCATGATCTGCCTTAAAAATATCGGGCTGTTCTCGATTGCTGCACTGATGTATTACATCATCGGCTACAACCTCATGTATACCAACGTGGATGGTTGGATCGGTTCGTTTACCTTCTTTTATGGTTCGTCGGACGCAGAGATCGCATTACTGAATGGTCAAGACGTTGCTGCAAGTGTTATCGAACAAGGGAACTCGACGATGTCTGACTGGTTCTTCCAGATGGTGTTCGTCGCAACCACGGCGTCAATTATCTCTGGAACACTCGCTGAGCGTGTCAAGCTGTGGTCCTTCTTTCTTTTTATCATGATTCTGACTGCATTTATTTACCCGGTCGTAGGATCTTGGACGTGGGGAGGAGGCTGGCTTTCTTCCTATGAATTTAAAGATTTTGCCGGTTCGACGATCGTGCACTCTACGGGTGGATGGGCTGCTCTCGTGGGGGCAATTATGATTGGGCCTCGATTGGGAAAATTCCGACCTGACGGCAGTGTTAGAACTACACCGCCATCAAACGTACCTATTGTTACACTCGGTGTCTTTATCCTTTGGTTAGGCTGGTTTGGATTTAACGGAGGTTCTCAACTCGCCTTGGGAACTGCGGCTGATGCCGTAGCTATGAGCCATGTGATTACGAATACGGCAATTGCTGGTGCTGCTGGGGTTTTGGCTGCTATTGCGATAGCAAAGCCAGTTCTAGGTCGCGTCGATTTGCTTGCTGGATTGAATGGTGCGATTGCGGGGCTTGTATCCGTAACGGCTGGTCCAGATTTCGTTGACCACTATTGGGCTATTTTAATTGGTGCAATCGGGGGTATATTGTGCGTCTTAGCTATAAAGGGCTTGGAGATACTTAAGGTTGACGATGTGGTTGGAGCAGTTTCTGCGCACTTGGTTGCTGGAGTTTGGGGCACGCTTGCGGTATGCATAACTACTGGCGGCAATTTTGCGATCCAAGTTGTCGGCATTCTTGCTATCGGTATGTTCGTTTCGGTGTGTTCGATTATTCTTTGGTTTGCCATAGAAAAAACTATTGGGTTACGGGTTACCTCCTCTGTCGAGCGGCTGGGCCAAGACGTAGCTGAGCTAGGAATCGAAGCATATCCGGAATTTGTACTGATGCCTGAGTGGGATATCGTTGAAGAGATGAGCGGTGACAGTGACGATTAAATTGCAGTAATTTCTACCTGCCTGCGACGGTTCTGGAAGCCGCCCAGCGCGGCGATGGCCAGGAGTATCTTGCCGAGATCGTCGGGGGGAGGGCTGTGCGGGTCCCCGTCCAGGGTTCAGGTCCCGCAGCACGGCGGGTTCTTTACGGCACGGTGAAGGCCACAATTCACCTGCCGCCACCCACCGGGCGGTGTGAGCTTTCCGTCTGTGGCGTGCGCGCCCGCCGAGAGGCGGTTGTGCTGTGCGTGTACCAGCAGGTCGACCCAGGATCGGTGCTGCTGGAACAGAATATAAAATAAGAGGTTATAAGCTGTACTTATGTGTAATCGGCAGGTTGAGACGCCTGAAAACGCTGATTTCCCGTATCGAAGCACGGAGAGACCAACGCAAGCCCAAAATCGAACTATACGGGGAATTGTTGCACTTCTACGGCGCAGACTCCTAATGAAGGAACCAGTCAGTTACTACTGACCGGGGTGATTAGCCATCGTTTGGTGCGGTCCGAACTCAACTGTGTAGGTTGACGCGTCTATAACCGACTCATTCGGTACATGTTCGTTAGTATCCTCGTTCCAATAACCCCAAATGTATCCGTTTTTCGGAGGCACGATCACCAGTGTCCACGCGTTTCCTTTCGGAAGTTTTCGAATCGAATGGTACTTGCGTTGCCCTCGAAAAAGACTAAATCCTGATATTCGCTGTTTTCTTTTTTCGTTGGTGTCAAGGTCTAGGATCTCTTGCTCATATCCACCGGATATGACAAAGGTGAGGAACCACGACCACGGATGATTGTGCAACCATCTGTAGCTATCAGGTTGCTGGAGCTGGTGGACGTAGAGTTCCCACCCTTTGCCACTACCATCTCCACGGATGTGCCAGCGGGTCATATACAGTCGGCCATCAACGAATATTCGTTTGCCCGTCAAACAGTTGAGAAATCGCTGACAAATAGAGAGTCTAGGTGTGCCAGTAGTCTCCATAGTATGTCTTTCCTTACGTTGATATTTTAACCAGTTATCGTGTCATTAAATCAAAGCAAGCGACAGACTATGTCGTACTGAAAAGCAATGTTCTAAAAACAAGCTCAGAAATAGATTGAAGTCTCAGGAATTTCGGATACCCGAACGCGAGATGTTACAAGACAAGTGGACACCTCTGTTTATTGCTGTTCGATAAATCTATCCGATATATAAGTGCGTGATCTTAAGGGACTATTTGCTTCGAATAAATAGAGGTTCTGTAGGTTAATAAGGTTTTCCAAATAGTAGACGGTGATTAGGCCGCTGTTGTCTAAGATGACAGTAGCATAACAGCGGTCCGGGTTGGCTCTTCTACCATGATCATCATGCGATGCTGAATGGGGTGTTGAGGGTCTTACGTTTTTGCGCTCACTTGGCAGTCTGCGCCGTAGTAGCAACGTAGGCATGCTCTTTAGTAGGAAAGATCGCTTAAAATACATACTAATGAAGTATAAAATCTCTATTCTGAGTTGTTTACAAACTATCCATCCTAAAAAATATACCAAAAATTTTCTACGGCGCAGACTGCCGGGGCATTGGTCAGTACGACCGTATAACGTTTCCGGTTACGGGATGTCTACACGTAAAGGTATTTCGGCCATTTGAAGATATAATTTCCTTAACTTAACACCTCAATGCTTCGATTCCAGGTAGCGGTCTGTTTTCTATAAACTCAAGGAACGCACCGCCGGCGGTAGAGATGTAATCAATCTGATCAGATAGGTTGTATTTGTCGATTGCGGCTAGCGTGTCACCACCACCGGCCAGTGAATATCCATCTGATTCTCCAATAGCTTCTCCGACGACTCGCGTACCTTCACCAAACTGGTCGTATTCGAAAATACCCATCGGTCCATTCCAAAGGACAGTACTCGCAGATTTCACAACCGCCGCTATTTGACGAGCAGTTTCCGGCCCAATATCGACGATTATCTCGTCGCTTCTTACATCCTCTACTAATCGTAGATACGCGGTAGCATCGGAACCTATGGAAGATGCGACCATTGCATCGACGGGCAATGGGATGTCTGTTTTGTTCAAAATTTCTTCGACGGTTCTCAGTTGATTTTCTTCGTACAACGATTTCCCGATGGGGAACTTAGCCGCAGCAAGAAAGATATTAGCCATTCCGCCACCGACAATAATCTGATCCGCCAGTGAGCTTAGATGGTCTAGGACTTCAATTTTTGTCGAAACTTTAGCTCCACCAACGATGGCGACCATAGGACGCTTAGGATTGTCTATTACTTGAGATAGTGCACGGATCTCGTTTATCACAAGCAATCCAGCGCACGCGTCTGGTGCTTGAAACGCTATACCATGTGTTGATGCGTGAGCGCGGTGAGCGGTGGCGAATGCATCCATCACGAACAGATCGCATAAAGACGCATACTCTTTGGCGAGTTCAACGTCGTCGCTTTTTTCGCCAAGTTCAAAACGAACATTCTCAAGCATGGCCAGTGGAACGTTTTCAAATTCACGAACATCTCGCCAATTGGCAACAAATTTAACGGGCTGACCTAGCAGTTCGCCAAGTCGTTTCGCAACGAGTTTTAGGCTGAATGCTTCGTCGTACTGTCCTGCTTTGGGACGGCCTAAGTGCGATGCAACGATAACTTGCCCACCTTCGCGGAGACATCTTTGAATAGTTGGTAGCGAAGCGTGAAGACGCCACTCACTGGTAATTACCCCGTCGTGAATCGGAACGTTTAAATCGGATCGAATAAATACTCGTCTCCCCGCCACCGAGATATCAGACAACCGCGACAATTGCATGTTCTAAGCGAGTACCTGATTTGCCGCATCGATGACCGCGTCTACATGTATCCCCAGAGCGTTCATTGCAATGGGTCCGGGAGCGGAAACACCGTATCGATTGATTCCAACTACTTTTCCATCCAAGCCAACGAAACGGTACCAATAATCTGGATGTGCGGCCTCCACGGCAACGCGTGCTCGAACCGCTGAGGGAAGCACCGACTCTCGATATTCCCTTGGTTGAGAAAGAAAAATGTCAGTACTAGGTAGCGAAACAACGCGAATACTCCGACCCTCAGCGGTAAGTTTTTCAGCCGCTTTGACGGCAATTTCCACCTCTGATCCGGTTGCGATCAGTATCAAATCGAGTTCTTTCTTTTCTTTTCTTAAGATGTAACCGCCACGTTGTATAGCGTTAAAAGTCACGTTATCACGCGATTGTGGAGATGTTTTCTGTCGGGTGAGTACTAAAGCGGTGGGGCCATCCATTCGTTCAATCGCCGCTTTCCACGCAATGGCCGTTTCTACGGCGTCACAGGGGCGCCAAACGGACATATTGGGAGTCGTACGAAGATTGGTCAGCTGTTCCACGGGCTGGTGCGTGGGGCCGTCTTCGCCTAAGCCAATGGAATCATGCGTATATACGAATATTTGTCGTAGACCCATCAGCGAAGCTAAGCGAACTGAATTTCGCGCGTATTCCATGAACACTAAGAATGTACCGGTATACGGCAACATGCCACCATGTAAAAAGATTCCGTTTGCTATCGCCGTCATGCCAAATTCACGTACCCCGTAGTTGAGATACCGACCTCCCTCGGACAGCCAACCGGCACCTTTCCATCGCGTATTGTTCGACCCTGTCAAGTCGGCCGAGCCGCCAAGCAGTTCTGGTAGTTGGGGACCTATCTCATCCAGACATGCACCGGATGCTTTGCGCGTCTCGATGGGTTCAAGATTTCGCTGTGCATTGCGGGCGAGGTGCATGAGACCAGAGTCCCAATCTTTAGGTAGTTCGCCGTTCATCCGACGTGTCAATTCTCGTGCAAGCTCAGGATAGTTTTCTGAGTATTCCTTGAAAGTAGCACTCCATGCAGATTGGTACTCATTTCCAACTTCAGACATGTCCCAGGATTTGTAGATTGACGCGGGAATATCGAACGGATCATTTTTCCACGCTAATGCTTTGCGTGTAGCTGCAACCTCATCACTGCCTAGTGGAGCACCATGCGCGTCCGCCGTCCCGTGTTTCCTCGGCGCACCGTAGCCAATCATCGTTCGACAAATAACGAGACTCGGACGATCGTTAGTATCGACGGTTTGCTGCAATGCATCTGAGACTGCATTGGAGTCGTGTCCGTTCACGTCGCGGACGACGTGCCAGTGATATGCTTCAAACCGAGCGGCGACGTCCTCCGTAAACCAATTCTTGGTTTCGCCGTCAATTGAAATACCGTTGTCATCGTAAATGACATTTAGCTTTCCAAGTTTCAAAGTTCCAGCAAGCGACGCAGCCTCGTGTGAGATTCCTTCCATTAGGCAGCCGTCACCAACGATGGACCATGTACGATGATCGATAACCGACAGCCCACTGCGATTAAATTCCTTGGCGAGTAATTTCTCAGCTAATGCCATACCGACGGCGTTGGCTAATCCTTGTCCTAGAGGTCCGGTTGTGGTTTCTACACCGGGACAATCACCGTACTCGGGATGTCCCGCCGTTTTTGAATGCAGCTGCCGGAAGTTCTTAATATCGTCAATAGATACGTCGTATCCAGTCAAATGAAGCACGGCATACTGAAGCATTGATGCATGACCGTTGGAAAGTACGAACCGATCGCGATTCCACCAATGAGGATCCTTGGGATTGAAGTGCAAAAACCTGCGCCACAAGACTTCGGCGACATCTGCCAGGCCCATGGGAGCTCCCGGATGGCCGGACTCGGCCCTTTCTACGGCGTCCATAGCAAGTGCTCGGATAGCATTCGCTCGTTCTCTTTGAGTGGTCATACGAGAATCTGCTGCGGATACAAGGTTGCTATTTTCTTTGTAATGTGCTGACGCGTCTACTACCGATCGCAATTGTCGATGCTAAATTCTTAGCACAACTTGCTAAAAGCTACCCTCAATGTTATACGCATATTACAATGCGCCGCTAGTCTCGGTGAATCCTGTGTCGAATTTCCGCGTATTTACATCCGAATCAGTATCTGATGGGCATCCCGACAAGCTTGCGGATCAGATATCTGATGCTGTGCTTGACGCTATTTTGGAACAGGATCCAGAGTCAAGAGTTGCTTGTGAAACGTTGATCAAGGGACAGACCGTTGTATTGGCGGGGGAGCTACGCACGAATGCGGTAGTGGATGTTGAGCAGATTGTGCGAGAGGTCATAGCAGATGTTGGATACGACGATGCCGCTACCGGCTGTGACCCTGCAACGATAAAGGTTTACAACATTCTCGGTGGGCAATCTCGAGACATTGCACAGGGAGTAGATGAAACGGATGAAAAGGAACAGGGTGCTGGTGATCAGGGAATGATGTTTGGTTACGCTACTAGTGAAACTGATGTACTTATGCCGGCACCAATAACGTACGCGCACAGGCTGATGCGCCGTCAGGCTCATGTAAGAAGGACAACACTGGATTTTCTGAGACCCGATGCCAAGAGCCAAGTCACACTCCGTTACGAGGGTGGTATCCCTATTGGCGTTGATACCATTGTAATTTCTACGCAGCACGTGCAGGGAATTTCGTCGAAGTACTTGGAAGAGGCGGTACAAGAAGAAATCATTAAACCAGTGATTCCGAGTAACTGGATATCGTCAGAAACGAAGTTTCATATCAACCCAACGGGTAATTTCGAAATTGGCGGACCGCTTGGCGATGCTGGATTGACTGGTAGAAAAATCATCGTGGACACGTACGGGGGTATGGCACATCACGGAGGAGGAGCATTTTCGGGCAAAGATCCGACGAAAGTAGATCGTTCGGCAGCGTACGCTACTCGTTACGCGGCAAAAAACATTGTTGCGGCTGGTCTAGCCAAGAAATGCGAAATTCAAGTCAGCTATGCAATTGGTATGGCAGAGCCGACATCGATATCCGTTAATACTTTCGGTACGGGCAAGATCGAAGATGAGCGAATCGTGCGGCTAGTACATGAACATTTCGACTTTCGTCCGAAGGAGCTTATCGATATGCTTAGTTTAAAACGGCCAATCTATCGCAACACGGCCACGTACGGACATTTTGGTCGTACCGAATCCATGTATACATGGGAAAACACCGATAGGGTCGACCTGATTACCGCCTGAATTCACGTCCAGCTGATGCTGCGACCTAATCATGAACTGGACTGATCTTCAGCTTAGTTTCGAGTTCTTCCCTCCGAAAACGGGGGAAGGTCAAGCTAAGCTATTACGTACGGCACACAGACTCAACGAATGGACCCCGTCGTTTTTCTCAGTTACTTATGGTGCTGGCGGGTCAACCAAGGAACGCACTTTTGAGACGATCTCGATGTTGCGTGATCAAGGATTAGACGCCATTCCCCACCTGTCGTGGGGGGAGAATACAGAATCGGATATGAAGACATTGCTCAATCGATACGTAGCATTAGGTATCGACCGCTTAGTAGTATTGCGAGGAGATATCCAACCTAGGTTAGGACCGTCTGTATATGTACGTCACGCACGAGAGCTGGTCCAATTCGTGAAGCGAGAGTACGGTGATCAGTTCAAGATTCATGTGGCAGCGTATCCTGAGGTACATCCTGATGCGGCTTCGGCAACGGAGGACATTCAACACCTTAAGGAGAAGATTGATGCTGGTGCTGATGGGTGCATTACTCAGTATTTCTATAATATTGCAGCGTACCAATATTTCACGGTTCGTTGCCGTACTTCGGATATCAATGTACCGATCGTGCCAGGGATCATGCCCATAACCAACTACGAATGGTTGGTCAATTTTTCTTCCAAATGTGGTGCGGAGATTCCGCGTTGGATTCAACAACGGTTGGCAGATCTTGCCAACGACGAAAGTGAGATTATTACATTTGGCATAGATGTGGTAACCGATCTTTGTGAAAGACTGCTGGACCAAGGTGCGCCAGGTATTCACTTTTATACGCTCAATAGGTCTAAATTAGTGGTCGAGATAGTTTCACGGCTTGGGGTAGGCAAATAGTGATGAAGGCGACTCTGCAGTTGCAGCCCGTCAGATTACGATGGGATTTTGTTTTGAGGCTATAGCACATTTTAGCTAAGTGTTAAATTAGCCAATGGGCATAGCATGGCCCGCCATGTGTCGCCGTCATCGTACAGCGTCTCCGGGAAATAAACTAACCGCGCAATCACTACGTCTTAATCCCGTGCTACCCAATTGCTACTACGCGGTGTCCGAGAAATCTCTCGGGTGGCGACTGCTGGTATATAGAGTCCATTCGGGCTGACAACGTCCACCTGCTCTCTTTGTTTCTTTCACTTGTATGGTCTAGTCAGCTATCATTGCAGTGTGGCAGTATTTAGGTTCACAGTAGGAATGGGCGTTTGGCCCGGCAATGAAGGTATATCGGATAATCGGCAGTTAAATGACTTGGCTGTTGTGTTGCCATTGAATTAGTATTCTGATGGTACTTGGAGTCCTTATTTCATTATAAGGCACCCTTGATTTGAACTCCGATTGCTTAGTGCACCGTCAGAGATAATATTTAGGATTGGTGATACGGTTTGAGATGGGATAATTGAAAGGAGCTACTGAAACCACAGAGGGTTTTGATGAAGAAGCACTATATCGTCCGCTTGACGAAATGGGAACGTCGGACCTGCCGCGATAAGATCAAGCAGGCTCAGCGTGTCGAGTCAAGTGGTTCGACGAGCGCAGATTTCGCTGAAGGCTGATGTGGAGGGGCGGCGTGGATGGACCAACGGATTGCGGAGGTGCTTTCGTGTCGTCACCAGACGGTGGAGAACGTTCGTCGGGGTTTCGTGCTGGACGGGCGAGCAACAAGCAGCGTAGGTGATGGTGCTGCGTCTGAGTCCGCCGCCGCTCCGCAGGATTTAAAATCGCAGAGGTTCCACGTACCGCACGTTACTCTTTCGGGTAGTTATATCTGTTAAGCAGTCCATTTATATTGGATTCTAAATGCACGCTAGAACTGTATGCCGATCTTCGCAACCCCCATCAATAAGAATGCCCATGAACCCATGAAAACGACGTATGGGGCTAACACGATTATGGCAGATTTCAAGGCAGAGACATCGGTGTAGACTCGATATCCTGTCACCATGAGAAAAATGGACCACAGCATGGGCACATCAATTTGTTGTGCCAATGGCGTAAAATGGTCGGAGATTATGTTGGACGGTAGCCATGACGCCAGGGAAAGCCATAGTCGTGTTGAGTCCTCGCCGATAGCTTCACCATAAAGCGCAATGGCAATACTTAGTATTAGCGGCAGTCTCGCCCACGAAACGAGTGCGAGCCAATGCTTGGTAGTAAGTTCTGGATATTTTTTTAAGGTCGTGAGATGAAAGTAAGAAGTCAGCACAATCAATAACAAGATATACGATATAATATAAATTGCTACTGGACTAGCTATTTCGATTTGAATAGTGAGTTCTTCATCCAACGCATCCCGAAAATCTGAAACATCGGTGAAGGTTGCAATATACTGTTGCAGGGAAAAGCTCTGTACCTCGGGTATATCCACATGACTTGCAATAAAACCTTCTGAAATCGAACCAAGGACAAGCAATATCAACAGTAGAGGTATCCAAGTGGGCCGCTCTTTTAAGGATTCGAATGCATCGTCAGGTAAGAAGACCAGCATTTTAGCCAAACTCAACATGCACAGATATCTCCTTATAAGCACCAACTGGTGTAAAATCTTTTTATCCTACAGACTAGGATTGCCCGTTGGTTCTAATCAAGCGGATTTACAAAATCACAGAAACAGTATTAATTTAGACATATATCGTTCCACATTAATCTTGAAATATCATCATGACCCATTCAATAAAAATCACTTGTAATTCAGGATATGTACACTTCTGAGTCATATCTGAATCTAGTACTCATTGTTTTTAGGCAGTTGACCGAAAAGAAATACCACGACGGAACGTGGCTACCCTATGATTACTAATGGCGTGTTGCCATGATTTTTGTTGTATCATTCTGATGATGCTGGACAGCACCTCGGTGAAAGTGCATGCGGATGGGACGGTCTATCTAAAAAACGGTCCGCAAAGTATCGACCGATCGCGCGGAGGGCTGATGACTAACGATGCATATGCTGGATGACGAGGCAGGCTATTTCCAGCGGACTGCGAGCCGCGCGGGCTAGCTCGCTGGCGTGGTCTAGATCAAGCAGAAGATTGATGACCCAGATGAACTCCCGTCGCCCAAACTCCGCTATTGGTCTGGGCTTTCTAGATGATCTTTCGCGATAATGGGAGCAGGGAGTTAGCCTTTAAGGCTCGCAGCTGGACACCTCTATTTATTGCTATTTTGACGAATCATGTCCTATATAAGTATTTGACTTTTAATAATTATCCCTTTCAGGTAATAACAAGTCTGTAGGTTAATAGAGGTTTCCAGCTAGGTTAGCATACGGTTTACATGGAGTACGAGATATCTAAGGATGGATGCGTTGAAGTTGCGCAAGGAGGTGAGCAAGCCGGGTCTGCTTCAGGTGGTCCGCGCGGTTTTCGATACGGTGTCCGGTCGGAAGTTTTCCATCGGAGCGTGTCTGATGTCGGGGGGACTGGCGGTGTTTCTGGAGAAGCACGCCTCGCTGTTGCCGTTTGATCTATCGATGCGCGGGGATACAGTGGTGGAAGCGAATCTGTGCCGGTTGTACCGCTACCGCCACACCGCCCCGAGCTGACGGGGTCGTCTTAGCGGCCACCGGACCGCTAGCGTTTCCGCACCTGCGCGAACCCAGCCCCTGCCAGAACCTGCCCGAATGGATGCCCAATGGCATTCGTTTAGTGAATTTTTCCATTCGGTTAAGGATTCGGTCTTGGGCCTTGGTTATCCGCTGATTTTTTATTCCGTTAGCGGATTGCCGGTGCCGGTGCTTCCCTGCTTCGCTGCCACTTTCCGACCGGTTTTCGGGATCGCCGCTCATAGGACCTGCCCGGACGGAGCCGTTGCCGACACCGGACGATCTCGCTGACAATACGAGCCACGGTTTCCCGGAGGGCGGATGCCTGCTGAAGTAGCAGGCTCTCGATGTTGGCCGCCACCGCCGCAAGTCCGTGCTTGAAATTCGTCTGCATCAGCGGCTTGCCGTCATTCGGCAGCCCCCTGTTCAAATGATCCTCGCCATGGTTGGCGAACAGCCGGGTCATGGTAATCAGGGTGAAGCATGCATACAGTTCCTGTTTCACGCCGCGCTCGCTTTGCCCATGAAAGTCCTCAACCTCCATCAGCCGTTTGGATACCTTGTACAGTTCCTCGATGCCCCATCTCGCGCGATACAGATCCGACAGTTGCTCGATGGGATACTGGTCCCGGTCCAGCAGGGTCGTGCCCAGGATGAAGACGGTATCGCCCACGGCATATTGCACCAGCCGCAAGCGGTGCGGGCTGAATGCGGCTCCGGGGTTCCTTCGGCGTAGTCGGGTCAGCGTGCGTTGGCGGGGAACGACCTCGATGACCGTATCCCGGCGGCCGCCGTGGATGAAGCGGTCGATGTCGATACCGGTTTTCCGTTTCATCCGGAACACCGCGTGCAGTCCCCGGATCGCATGCGCGTGCAGCATCTCATAGGAATAGTAGCCCCCGGTCATAGACCACCACATCGTTCGCCGACAGCACGTTCAGGTGGACCAGTGCCGCCGCGCGTTCGTTTCCATGCGCATGCAGGTCGAAGTCGACCGGTAGTCGGGCCTGCAGCCGATACAGGCAACTCACCAGACCCTGCGGATAATGGGCACCGTCTACCGGCGTCCGCCAGCCTTCATGCACCAGTCCGCGAGGCAGGTTCAGGTAGGTTCCATCGACCGCAAACACCCGATGCCCCTGCCACCGCCGATCCGTGTCGGGTCGGACTTTCCGTGCGTGCCGGGGTTGGCCTTCGGCGTCGAAGACCACCTTGAGGATTTCCTGGTGCAAGGTCTTGAACAGCTGCTCGTCCAGCCTGGCCCGGGCACTGCAGATGGAGGACGGCGACACCGGAGCCGGCTGTGGCAGTTCGATCCCCATCGTCCGGCACTGCCCCCACAGTTCGGCCAGCGTGGTCGCATATCCTGGACGCCCCTTCGAAAACACCAGCCGGAAAACGAACAGCACGACCACCAGCGTGTTCAGCACGCGCCGCCGCCGCTGCCAGAGCCGATCATGCCGGTTGGCGACACCCACGAGCGTCTCGACGATGCCGCTCCAGAGCCGGACAAACGTATCCTCCGGAGCCAAGACCGCCACCGGCGGCCTGCGGGAACGGCGTCCGGATCGACGGGAGCCGGTCAGCAGCACCTGCTTCCAGTCTTTCGTCAGCGGATACAGGTTTCGGAGTCCTGCCTGCCTCCGATGCATTCGCCTTGCGTCCCTTCGTCCGACCAATGCACTGCCAGTTGGCCGCACGGTAGCAGGTCCCCCGGTACTTCGCCGGATCCACAAAGGTCTCCGCCAGTACCGGCTCCAGGCCGTGCCGCTCCTTCCAGTCCCCGGGCAGCCGCCGAACCGCCATCGACAGGGCCTTCGAGGCCAGATACGGAACCCGAACCCAAGGGAAGATCAGGAACCGGGAGTTGTTCACCACCCCCTTCAGACGCTTCGCCCGATCCCGATCCCGCCAGCCAATCCAGGCGTCACGACAGGGCAGCCGGGTCGTGCCCGCCTCAAACAGCAGACAGCCCAGCTTGCGACCCCGACGATCCCGCAGCCAGTAGCGCAGGAAACAGCCGAACGGATGTCGGTAACCCAGCTCATGATGCCGATCCACCCATTCCTTCCATTCCTCAACGGCCTCCCCCTCCGCCACAACCTCCAGTTCCAGCGGCATCAGCTCCTTCAACTCACACTCTATGGCGGAGCCCGGATCCGAGCGACTCGTATGCCGCGGTCTCCGACCCCCGGTTCCCGTTCTCGATCCCGGCCGCTTCGCCGCGGCAGCGACACGATGCCGCCGGCCTCCAGCTGCTCCAGCATCCGCAGACAGGACCCCAGTCGATCCCGACCCTTCGGCGTGAACCAGCCCAGATGAGTGCACAGGGTGGCAGCCAGCTCATGGCGGCTCAGTGCCGGAAACATTTTCACCGTCTTCTGAAGGTCCGCAATCTGACGGCGAGTCAGCCGCGTGCCACAGAAGGTGGTCGACTTCAAATTCTCGATTCGGGAATCCATCACGTTTGCACCAGAGATAATCTAACTTAAGCGTAGATTGCCATAACCCATGCTGAAACGTAAGTGTTTTTTTGAAGAATCCCAACAGAACCGAATATCTTTCCGTATATCAACCGGTTACACGACATCCTCAAAGACCAGGATCCCTTTCCGCTAATCCGAATGCCATTGAATGGATGCCCGGGCTAGCAATCGCCCCGCGCATCGGAGATCCTGCGAACTCCTCCCCCACGCTCTTCCGTCAGTCTGCGCCGTAGAAACGTAAGAACCCTCTTTAGTAGGGAAAATATTCTAAAATGCGCACTAATGAAGTATGTAATTTCTATACTTAAGTTATTTAAAAACTATTCATCCTAAAAATGTGCCAGAATTTTTCTACGGCGCAGACTGCCGTGCCGCCAAATCCTCGCAACAAAGCCTCGATTCTAGACGCCCCTCCAACCACGTCCCGAACCGACTTCCATCGTCCGCTGGAAATTTCTGACAATATACAAGTACAAGAGTGAAGTGTGCATCGAGAATATCAAACCGTGCACGCTAGTGGTGGTAGGAGTGCTAAGATCTGGAAAAGTAATGCGACGGAGGTGAGAAGCTTAGGAGATAGAATGATTAAAGAGAGAAAGGGAATTAGGACTGCATGTTGTTGAGATAGATATGACGTTTGCTGAGGCTTTAGGCATAGATCCTGTTACCCGATAGAAGCATCGTTCTTATTATTCCGTTATCGCTTAAGATGTGATAAAGTTCTGCACATTCATTAAAGATATGTTTCAATCTCTCATAGACATGATAGGATTCCCTGCCCATGCGGGGATAGACCGTATAATGTAAAAAAACGATAAAGAAATGATGATGAATGCCCCGTCTATGCGGGGATAGACTATGCGAGGAGAGATGGTGCGTTCATAGTTTCATAGATTGTGGTCGCACGAATCCATTCACTCCATCTGTATATAATGTATGCACATGATACGTGAGAAATCACACTATTGTATTAGTAATTAATACACTTGTGATTCTATCGTAGTATAATGAAGCATGCTTTGATGATTGGAATGGAGTGTCTTAAATGCAGCAGGGAACGAACGACTTTTTGACCTAGTAGGCTACCCGTTCTAACAATACGTGTTTATAATAGTAGATTGGAAGGGGTTCTGGGATCAGGAGGATTCGATGCCGAAGAAATACATGGTGGAGTTAGCTCAGGATGAGCGGGATGAGTTGGAAGCGGTGCTGAAGTCGAGCACGCGTCGTGCGGTGTCGGCGACGAATCTGCAGCGTGCACGGATTCTGCTGGCCGTGGATCAGGGGGGTGCTGGCCCGGCACTGACGGACATGCAGGTGGTGGATGCGCTGGGGGTGACGGAGCGGACCTGCCAGCACATGCGTCGGCGGGCGGTGGAGCAGGGTCCGATGAAGGCTCTGGAGCGTAGGCCTCGGCCGTTGCCTCCGGTGCCGAAGAAGCTGGACGGGGAGAAGGAAGCGCGTCTGGTTCAGGTGGCCTGTTCGGTTCCACCGGAAGGCCGCGTTCGGTGGACCGTTAAGTTGCTGGCGGAAGAGCTGGTGCGGCTTGAAGTGGTCGAAACGATTTGCGGGGAGACCGTGCGGCAGGCGTTAAAAAAACGAATTAAAACCGTGGCGGCGAGAAATGTGGTGCATTCCGAAGCAGCAAAGCCACCATTTCGTGGCCGGCATGGAGCGGGTGCTCAAGGTATACCAACGGCCCTACGACTCGCGGCATCCGGTGGTGTGCATGGACGAGATGAGCAAGCAGCTAGTGTCGGAAGTCCGCGAGAAGTTACCGGTACGCCCCGGGTCGCCGGAGCAGTACGACGCCCACTACCTCCGCCGGGGAGAATGCACGGTGTGGATGTTCGGAGAGCCGCTGTCCGGCTGGCGGACAGTGGCTGTCACCAAACGGCGCACGACGTTGGATTGGGCGAAGCAAGTGCGCGCACTGGCGAATCTGCCGCGTTACCGGGATGCGGAAAGCATCACGCTGGTGTGCGACAACTTGAACACCCACAGCGGTGACTCGTTCTACGCCGCGTTCCCGCCGGCCGAAGCCAGTCGGTTGAACGACCGAATCCACTTGGTGCACACGCCGAAACACGGGAGCTGGCTGAACGTTGCGGAACTGGAGTTCAGTGCGTTGCACCGCCAGTGCCTGGATCGCCGGATCGAGAGCAGGGCTTTGGTCACGTCGGAAACGGCGGCCTGGGCCAAGGAGCGCAATCGCGAACAGACCGGGGTCGACTGGCAGCTCAGCGTCGACGACGCGCGCACCAAACTGAAGCATCTATACCCGAAAATTAAAACCAGTTAAACTACTAGCAGACCGTTGTTTTGGTACGGATGGAGCGTAACTTGAAGCGGTTGTCGCTGGTGAGAAGGGCAATTGCCGTTCCGATTGGTGCTGGTGGCTGCGATGCACGACCCCTTGCTCAACAAATGTGAGGGGGGTGCCCTCGGCAATCTCCAGCGTTTCTTGATGGGTACGTTCCACAGTGTCTAGCGGTGCCAAACTGCAAAAGTATCGGGACGCAATTCATTCATCAGCTATTCCCTGTGAACGTCATTTAAGTCCTCGGTACCGGTTTGCAAGCCGGTACGGGTGTTGGTCTGAAGGCTGAAACTGGTGTCCGACGGTCGGCAGTGAAGCGCGCAGCGTCCGGCCCTGCAGCCGCAACTGGATCGCGCAGATGCGTTTTGGTTTGCCGGTCCTTCCCCGAAGGTCAGGAACGGGTCGCTAGCTGCGCGTGGTGCACGACGTGGAACTGAACACAGCAATATTCCCCGTATAGTTTCATTTTGGGCTTGACGTCGGTCTTTCCGTGTTTTGGTACGGGAAACCGACGTTTTCATGCGGTTCACATGGCATGTCGTCGTGCATTGAGACGGGTTCCAGGCACCGATATGCGAGTCTCTTAGACAGTCAGGGCAGCATGAGACCTCGGGTCCCGTCCCAATGATGGATTTGATCCAGCTCGGGAGGCGGTCGGCCGTCAGGACGTATCGTAGGCGATTTGCATGGTGTAGAGCCTGAGGGCGTGGCCTTACAGTTGCTGCCAGTTTTGTTTCGAAGAGCACCGCACAGAAACTGCTGCGCAGACGTTCCCACGTCGCGATGCGGGTGCAGCACTTGGTTGATCAGGAACGCTAGCAGCATCAGTGCGGCGAAAGTATCCGACAGGGTACTGGGTTCCCGTGTCCGAAGTTGTGTTCCAGGGTACTGGACGTTCTTTAGCGTGTTGAACGTCTTGTTCTCGACCTTCCAGCGACTGCGAACCGCGTGGGTCAGACCCAACTGCCGGCCCACCTTTGCGAGCAACGGAATACCCCCGTTACCGGTGATCGCACCGTCGCTGAATGCGGCCTCCACCTTGCGGCATCGCAAGGATGAACATAGGATGAAATTCGGGCAACATTGAGTCACGGCAAGGTCTCCTTCGATAGGTAACTTAAGTACCTGGACACCTCTATTGATTGCTGTCTTATTCGTGTATTATCCGGGTTAAATCCGTCGTAAAATGGGGTTTCCTCACAGACACTAGATATCCTAAAAATGTCCCCCAAATTCTCTACGACGCAGACTGCCAGCTCAAATCATAATCCTCGCGACGTTCGAAACGGACTCACAATGTCTCGCGAACATATGCTCGAACTTGCGTGAAGAACAGCTGAGCTTGTCGTGGAAAGTATTAAGACACTTCCTGACGTCAATGCTTGGGATGGTAATTTTCGTTCGGAGTTAGTTGACCGGTTTGTGGAAGTGCCCCCAGAAAATGGAAGACCAGCTTTGAAAGTCATTGAAGATGCTGCAAAAGAAATTCTTCCGAAGGGGTTACGATTAGACCATCCTCGTTCATTTGGATTTATTCCAAATTACCCTACTTGGCCGGGTATCTTGGCAGACTTTTTGATTGGTGGGTTTAATATCAATCAAGCCAGTTGGTTGATCGCGAGCGGAATGAGCCAAGTCGAACTGACGGTAACCGGCTGATTTCGAGAATGGCTTGGATATCCCGACTCTGGAGGGGGGTTATTAACTAGCGGGAGGTTCAGCAGCGAGTTCGAATGCTTTCGTAGCTGCTCGTGAAGCCGCCGGGCACCCTGAAAACGCTACAGTCTACATGAGTGATCAAAGTCATTCGGCTCAAGTGCGGGCCGCGAAGATAATTGGCATTCGTCCGGAGCGCATTCGCATGATTGAGACCGACGCTACGTTCCGTATTGATACGGAGGCTCTGGCTCACTCTATAACTGAGGATAAATCAGCAGGATATAACCCGATCTTGGTAGCTGCTACTAATGCTGGCTCAAGTAGCACAAGCTCTATTGACTCTTCCTGTACGACATCGCGAATATCTGTGAAAATGAAGGAATCTGGATGCATGTCGATGCTGCATACGGCGGTTTCGCGGTTGTTACAGAAAGAGGCAAAAAACTCTTATCCGGTATTGAACGTGCGGATTCGATCGTGCTAGATGGGCACAAATGGTTCTTTCAACCGTACGAGACGGGGTGCCTTATGGTTAACCCTTATTTCTCATAATGGATGGCTTGGGTGCGATGTATGTGCGTGTAAGTTGTTGATACCACGAAGTTGATTGGGCTTTGCCGGGGGGAAGGGGATGGTAGCGGGGTGCGTTCGGACGGATGGGTGCGTTGGATGGCGAAAGGGGTGCGTTCGGGTCGGACTTGTAGCATGCGCCTGGGCCCGTTTTGCGGACCGCCACGACCGGCGTGCAAAGCGGCGCATCCCGTGCAAGATGCTGTTGTCGACTGGATGATGAGCCATGCGGGTGAGCATGCGGCGGACGTCCCTATCGCACGCCCCTGGGTTCTGGTCTTGACGAGGCCCGAACGCTCCCCGACTGGTCGGGAAGTTTCGCCCCCGGTGGCTGCGATGGCATGCGGATGAACACGGAAAGGGATCCCGGTCTTTGAGGATGTCGTGTAACCGGTTGATATACGGAAACATATCCGTTTTTTTGGGGGTTCTTCAAAAAAACACTTGCGTTTTGGCATGGGTTATGGCAATCTACGCTTGGTTAGATGGTCTCTGGTGCCAACGTGATGGATTTCCGAATCGAGAACTTGAAGTCGACCACCTTGGGTGGCACGCGGCTGACCCGCCGTTGGATGGTGGACCTTCAGAAGACGGTGGCACGGTTTTCGGCACTGAGCCGCCATGAGTTGGCATCCACCCTGCGTAGTCATCTGGGCTGGTTCACGCCGAAGGGTCGGGATCGATTAGGGTCCTGCAGGTCGCCGGCAGCCGTCTTGGCCCCGGAGGATGCTTTGGGGTCCGGCTCTGGCAGCGGCGGCGCGTGCTGAACACGCTGGTGGTCGTACTGTGCATGTTCCGGTGGGTGTTCTGGAAGGGGCGTCCGGGATATGCGGCCACGCTGGCCGAAGGGTGGGCGCAACGCGGCCGATGGGGCCGGATGGAGGAGGGTACGGGATGAAGAGCAAGCAAAAGCGCGGCGCGGACCGGTTGGTGCGTCGGATGGCGAAAGGGGTCCGTCCGGCGCGGATGGAGGTGGACTGCAGTGGAGGCGAGCTGAGTTCCAACGGGGGATCGGCACTGCTGATGATGCTGGCCGAGCAGGTCCGGCTGTTCGAGCCCGCCTCGGCATGTTTCACGGACCACCGGGACCCGTCCAAGGTGGCGCATCCGCTGGTGGCGTTGCTGGGGCAGCGGATTTTGGGTCTCGCGCTGGGCTACGAAGATGTGAACGATCACGACGAGCTGCGGCGGGACCGGGCCCTGTCCACGGCCATGGGGCGTGTGGAGTGTGCGCGTTCGGACTGCGAGCCGCTGGCCGGCAAAAGCACGCTGAACCGGATGGAGCTGTCGGCGAACGGGCGGGACCCGGCGAAAGCGCGCCAGATCACCGTGGATTTCGATACGCTCGACGAGCTGCTCGTGGAGCTGTACCTGGTGTGGGGTGAGCAGGGCCAGATGCCGAAGCGGCTGGTGCTGGACATCGATGCCACGGACGTGGAACTGCACGGCCGGCAGGAGCACCGGTTCTATCACGGGTACTACCATGAATACTGCTACCTTCCGCGGCTGGTGTTCTGCAACGGCTGGCCGGTGCGGACGGAACTGCGCACGTCAAGCAGCGATGTGGCGGCGGGCGTGGTGGAGACGGTCGCGCCGCTCGTGGACCGGCTGCGGAAGCGATTTCCGCAGGTGCCGATCCTGATCCGCGCCGACGGGGCCTACTGCCGCGACGAGTTGATGACGTGGTGCGAGGCGCGGGGCGTGGATTACGTGCTGGGACTGCCGCGCAATGATCGGCTGAAAGACCGGGTCCAACCGTTGATGGACGATCTGCGGGACCGGTTGAAGCGGGATCCGGACTATGCGCAGCAAGCGGTCCGCGGCTACCAGATCTTCGACTATCGCACGCGCGACAGCTGGAGCCGCGAACGCCGCGTGATCGCCAAGGCCGAATGGCTGCCGGGACAACCGGTCGGCAACGCGGACGGGGAACCGGCCGGCAAGGCCGACGGCGGACCGGAGGCCGTCGCGGAAGGCCCATGTGCGACGGTCGGCGAAGCCCGGTACAACAGTCGCTTCGCCGTCACCTCGCTCCAGAAGCCCGACGCGCCAACGGTCTACGAAGAGATGTACTGCGACCGGGGTGAGGCCGAAAACTGGATCAAGGAACAGAAGAACGATCTGTTCCTGGACCGATGCTCCAGCAGCCTCTGGAACGTCAACGCACTCCGGCTCCGGATGAGCGCACTGGCCCATGCCCTTCATTGCATGATGAAGCGCCGGCTCGAGAACCTTCCGGTATCCGCCATGCTGCGCCGGAGCCGTCCATCGACGCTGCGCAAGTGCCTGTTCCGGATCCCGGTGCGCGTGACGGTGTCCACGCGGCGGATCCATCTGGCGTTCGGGTCCACCTTCCCGTACTGGAAGGATTCCCGTTTGATCTGGGCCAGCCTGGCACCAACGTAAAAGCCCGGTGCAACCGGGTGCATGACGCTGGCGGCGGAGCGCGCCGACCTCCCCGCGCCCGGATGCTCAGCGATTCGCCGTCCCGCCCGCAAAAAGGCGGGGAAAACACACGCATGTCCGCCCTCCGAAGCCTTTTCGAACTCGCGACGCGACATTCCATGCCCCGTACCCCACGCATCCCGTGAAAAACATCATTTTCGACTTGGTTATGAGAAATCCGGGTTAAGGATGTAAAAACTCTTGAGGACGCATTTACCATTAAGCATGACATTTTACAAGATACTCTTTGGGGTGCCAATCATCCCAATTTTTCAGACCGGGGATTGCAACTGAGCCGTTCTGGAAGAGCATTAAAAATATGGTTATCTATTCAGACCTTTGGCATGCCTGCTTTTCGTAGTGCTATATCGAGGGGTGTGGAGCTGGCTCAACAGGCAGAAGAGTACGTGAGGAATAGTTCGATACTGGAACTCATACTGCCGGTGTCTTTAAGTATAGTCTGTTTTCAAGTCAATCCAAAGAACGAAACTCGAGGCGAGGAAAAAGTTGAGAAAATTAACAGAATCGTATTAGCGAGACTCTTTTGGGAAGATAGCAAGTTTATCTCTTCAACTATGCTTCATAGCAAATTCTCGCTTAGAATCTGTATCCTTAACCATTCGACAACATGGAACGATATATTTGAAACACTCAAGGCGATAGAGAATCTCGGCAAGGAAGCCCTTAATGCCGAATAAAATATCCTAACATGCTTATACACTTGTCGCAGTTGTAGGTTGGACTGGGCGTACATGTGTTTTGCCGGTAGAAGGTTGATGCGGTGCGGCGATGGCCAACAACTGATAGGGCAGTTGCGGTTCCCAAAAGCGACGGCTGTAGCGATAGGCAAATTCATCGAGGTGTTTCTGGAGTTTGTCGACATCGTGAAACGTGCCGAAAAGACATCGTTTGAGATTCGCGATGGATGGTGGCATGGATGTCAACAGGCCCTAGACTTTCCGGATTGGGTTTCGCGATATATGGGGTCAGTATCGGTATCTGGAACCCAGCAATTCCCCGTATAGCCCCAACCCCGCTATAGGTATGGACTTTGCGCATTGGCTTTCGCAATAATAAGAGCGTAGGCTTATCGTTTGAGGATAGATGATAGGTTAATATAGAGTTACCAGACAAACGAGGTATCCAAGGATGGGTGCGTTGAAGTTGCGCAAGGATGTGAGCAAACCCGGTTTGCTGCGGGTGGTTCGTGAAGTATTTGAGGCGGTCGTTGAGGAGGTATGCGGGCGGAAGTTTTCCACCGGTGACTGTCTGATGTCGGGTCTGGCGGTGTTTCTGGAGAAGCACGCCTCGCTGCTGCAGTTTGATGTAACGAGGCACCGGCACAAGGTGGTGGAAATGAATCTGCGTCGTCTGTACGGTCTGGCGCAGGTTCCCTGCGACACGACTCTGCGCCGTCGCCTGGATCCGATCTCGCCGGTGCGGTATCGGCGGGCGTTTCAGCAGGTTCTGCAACGCGCCCAGCGCGGCAAGGCACTGCAGCGGATGTCGGCGTGGCGCGGTCATTATCTGGTAGCCGTGGATGGTACCGGCACCTTTTCCTCCCAGCGGGTTCACGGTCCGTGCTGTCTGCGGGCCCGGCACCGCAACGGTTCGAGCACGTACTCCCATCAGCAGTTGTGTGCGGTGATGGTGCATCCGGATCAGCGGCAGGTGCTGCCGATGGCGATAGAAGCGGTTTGCAACGGGGATGGCTCGACGAAGAACGACTGCGAGCGGGGTGCCTGGGCCCGGCTAGTTCCGGTCCTGGCTTCGCTTTATCGGCGCATGAAGTTGATCGTGATTGCCGATGGGCTGTTCTCGCAGGGTCCCCAGATCCGGCTGCTGCAGGAGCATGGACTGCGCTTTCTGCTGGTGGCTCGGGCGGGCGACCATCCGCATCTGCAGGCTCAGCTGGATCGTTCCGATGCGCCCTGGTTTGCAGATCCCTCGCCCGAAGGGCAGGAGCGGGATCGCCAGCTGCGCGTGGTGCCGGAGGTGGAACTGAATGCTGCGAACCCCGACCTGAAGGTCCAGGTGCTGCAGAGCTCGGAGCGGCGTGGCTCCGGCGAGGATGCGCGGCGGGCGTTCACCTGGGTCACCGATCTGCCGCTCAATCCGCATAACGCCAGCGAACTGGCTCGCGCGGCTCGCAGTCGCTGGAAGATCGAGAACGAGACCTTCAACACGCTGAAGAACGTCCAGTACCTGGAACACAACCTTCGGAAGTTGTGTCAAGAATCTTCTGCAATTTCTGGTGGGAGCGGAGACCCGCCCATATGGGCGGGTCTCCGCTCGGCGCGAAATTTTCGGGCGTTTCATGCCGCCTCCTGCCATGTCTCGGATTCCGGTTCGGATGCGCGAACCACGCCGATCCGGCCATATAGATAACGCTGCCCCGTCAGCCACCGCTCATGGGTCTCCGCCGCAAGTGCCAAGATCAGACGCAGACAGGACTCCGCGTTCGGGAAGATCCTGACGACACGCGTGCGCCGACGGAGCTCCTCGTTGTACCGCTCCAGCATGTTCGTGGACTTCATCCGCAGGCGATGTTCCCTAGGCAGCCGATACACCGTCAGCGTCTCCTCGACATGATCCTCGACCCATTCCACTAGCCTGCCAAACCCTTTCTCATCGCCCCAACGGGCTACCCAGGCACCCAGTGCCTCACGAGCCTCCCCGACATGCTCACAGCCCCACAACCGTTTCAAACCCTCCAGACACGCGGGATCAGCACTCCGGGACAGCTTGTCCCTGGCATTGCGCAGAAAATGGACGCAGCACCGTTGCCACAGCGCGGTCGGCAGCACTTTCGAGATCGCATGCTTTAATCCCTCATGACTGCCCGAGACCACATACTCGACTCCCCGCAGGCCACGTTCCTTCAGATGCGACAGGAATTCCGTCCACGACACCTCGCTTCCCCGGTTCGCCACCTCCGCCGCCAACACCTGACGCCGACCCTCGCCGTCAATCCCGATGGCAATCTGCACCGCCCGGGAACGCACCGAGCCCTCCTCTCTCACCTTCTCATACCGGGCATCCAGCAGCACATACGGATACGCCTCCTCCAGCCGACGTTCCGCAAACGCCTTCAGCGACGCGTCCAGCTTCGACACCATGGCCGAGATCGTCGCCGGTGAAAACTCGTGACCGCACAGATCTTCCGCCAGTCGGCTCACCCGACGCGTCGAGACCCCCTGCACATACATCTCCGACAGCACGGCCACCAGTGCCTTCTCCGAACGCTGATAGCGCTCGAACACCCGCGTGCTGAACCAATGGCATTCGGTTTGAGAAAAGTCGATCTGCGCCTTTGAGGGTTTTCTATAACCCATTGATTGACTGGGACTTGTTTCTGTTTTTTGGAGTGTTCAAAAAAAGGGGTTGCGTTGCGACATTTTTTTTGGCAAACTATGCTGTATGGAATTGTTTCGGACGGAAAGTGGATGGGTTCGAGAATCGTGGATCTGAAGTCGATCACATTTTGTGGCAGGCGGCTGACCCGCCGTCGGATTGCGGACATTCAGAGGACGGTGGAGCTGTTTCCGTCCTTGAGTCGCGATGAGCTGGCTTCGGCCATCTGCAGTCATCTTGGCTGGCGGACGCCGAAGGGCGGGGAAAGCCCTGGATCCTGTCTACGGATGCTGCACGTGCACGTGATCCGGGGACTGCATGCGGTGTTCGGGATAAAGCGGAAAACCGGTGCCGACATCGACCATTTCATCCCCGGCGATCGAGAGGATGTGGTGATGGAGATCGCCCCCCGCAAAGGCACACTCGCCACCTGTGGTGCACACTGCCTTCGGCTGGTGAAATACCTCGTCGGCAAAACGGTCTTCATCCTCGGAACCACCCTGCTGGATTCGAAGCAATACACCATCCCGCAACTGGCGGAGCGGTATCGCGCAAGATGGGGCGTGGAAGAATGGTACAAGGTGTCCAAACAACGGATGGAGGTGGAAGACTTCCATGGACCAAGCGAGCGGGGAGTGAAACAGAAACTCTATGCCGGCTTCCCCCTGAACGCCATGACCCGGCGGTTCTCCGGTCACGGCGACCATCGATGGAACGAAAGCCCGCACGAACATGGCAAGCCGCGCAGGCAGACCCATTTCAAGCACGGACTGGCGATGGTGGCGGCCGACATCGAGAGCCCTGTTGCTGAAGCAGGCATCCGCGCTACAGGAAACGGTCACCCAGGTGGTTCGCGACATCATCCGATGCCGACAACGACTCCGGCCCGGCAGATCCTTCGAACGACGATCCCGAAAACCCGTGAAGATGTGGCAGCGAGGGAGAAGACTGCAAGCAAAAACTGCTGATTAACTCAACATAGGACTGGCATTCCATACAGGGGTGAAGGGCACTTCCTTAAACGAATGACAATGATCACTAAACGAATGCCATTGCGTGCTGAACTGGCCGCTGCGTTCCTGCGGAACCCTCAGCTCGATCGCGCCCACCTTCATCGTCAGATCGCGCCGGTAGTATCCAGAACGGTAGCCCTGACGCGTCTTCGTCCGCTCGCTCTTGCCCGCTCCCAGAAACTCCGTCATCTCACTCTCCAGCACCTCGTTGAGCGTCTCTTGCACCAGCCGCCTCACAAACTCCTCATCGTCCGCCAGATGATGGCATGCCGACTTCTTCGTGGCATTGTGCGTATAATCTTTCCGAATCATTTCTTGCTCCTTTTCAATAAATTGTGTCATGAATGATTCGCGCCTGGATGCGGGATTGCGTCCAGGCATCTCCACATTCCCGATGAAACATCAGATTCTAACCATTCGTCTGTCGTTACAGCCCGTTTTTCGTTTTTGCAGACAAATTTATACACAACCACTTCGGACACGGAACCCAGCACCTGTCGGATACTTTCGCTGCGCTGATGCTGCTGGCGTTCCTGATCGACCAGCTGCTGGAAATGGCCTGCCCCGTCATGAAGCAAATCTTCGCCAAGTGCTATACCCGAACCGCGACGTGGGAACGTCTGCGCAGCAGTTTCTGTGCGGTAGCCTTCCGCAAACTGGCAGGAACTGTACGGCCACGCCCTCGGGATCTACACCGCGTACCTCGCCTACGATACGTCCTGACGGCCGACCGCCTCTCCAGCTGCTCGATGAAGAAGGATCGGGATGTCCCGAGGCCCCATGCCGCCCTGACGGTCAAGAGACCTGCATATCGATGCCCGGAACCCGTTCCAACGCACGACGACATGCCGTGCAAACCATCTGAAAACGTCGGTTTCCCGTACCGAAACATGAAAAGACCGACATCAAGCCCAAAATGAAACTATACGGGGAATTGCTGTCTGGAACCCGTCTCAACGCACGAACGTACGGCGAAATGCTGTGTGGAACGCCTAAAACCGCCTATTTCCCGTACCAAAACACGAAAAGACCGGCACTAAGCCTAAATAAAACTATACGGCGAAATGCTGTGTTCTTCATCATGTTGGCACTCATTGCTGATGCACTCGATATAGTGACAACAGACCTTATGAAGTCAGCGTCTTAGGAATGTGAGAGCATCTTGTTTAGGATAAATTTTCCAGAATACGCATTTATTAGGCACACTATTTCCATTTTAAGAAAGTTATAGGTTGATTATCCTAAAAAATGTTCTGGACATTTTCTACGGCGCAGACTGCCTAAGCGTCGCAATTGCCACATCGGCTGATAAAAGCCTCCATGTTGCACAAACCCGTACTTGCTAAAATCTTATATACGTCATCGAAACATGCGATAAATGCTAAGCATGAAGAATGATTTTCACTGGTTTTACGGTAAAGGTGAACCTAAATGAACGACAAGCCAATTCATATATGATTTATGATCTTCCGCAAGGATTTGATTAAATCTTTTCCGTTTGCAGTTGTGACAGTCGTAGCCTCTCCAGCTTTAGCAATTCCGGTGTCGGTGCCAAGTACTACTACGCGTACTGGATGACGACGCTGATGGGAGCGTGAAACCTTATGGAGCATTTTGAATACCTCATTCCGCAACGCATCGTTAGCAACTAGCACTACGTGAGGTAGTCGCTCTTGGAGGATTCTCGACGCGTCAACGACATCAAGGGCAAGGTCAGCTTCCATCTCATTTTTGAGTAGGATCTGAGTGACTAACGTTCCGCGTGCGCTTACAGGGTCAAGTACTAAGACATATCTTCTAGATCCAAGTAGATGTGGCGCGTCGCGATCCAACGTTTTCAAATGAATGGGATTTAATAGGACGCAAACTTTCCCACTTGTCCGCAAAAATCCGCCATAGAAACCTCCAAGCCGCGTAATACCCAACGGCGATATCATGCATTCCTCAGGTTCTATATGATCCACTTTTACAGCTAAGTGCTGATTATTAGCTGATATTAGGACGAAAGTGCCGTTTTGATCTGTATTGGGGCAACTATCGTTCAATGACCATACGTCATACGTGTAACCATTTGTAATCAGACGCTTAGTGGTGACGTCAAAGCAGTCAGTATTGCCGGGTAATGTGGATTGAATTATGTCGGTGCTAATTGCATAATCATCGCCGTCAACTTGAAATGGCAGGACAGGGACAACTACTGCCCATTGGGGCACTTTGATTTGAATATTCAGAGTCCCAATCGACTTGCAATTTATAGCTATACGCCCACCTACCCCTTCGATTGGCGTGTGAAGGTCAGTTACACTAGGCCACTCGGATGTAAATCTCGCAGAAAATATAAATTCGGCCGATTCATCAAGAATAAGATCGTGTGTTTGAGACAGGATACCGAACGAAATTGCGTCTGTCTTAAGAGCTTCGATATGAATAGGTGATTGATTTTCAACAAATTCAAAAACTACATCTGAAGCTTCAATGCGAATGTTAATGTGAAGTAATGCATCCCTGTTGCCGTTAAGCTCATCCGAGGATACAGAATACCTTTTGCTGTTGGCACATACGTGTTCTGCCAGTTTCGTGAGAGTAGCACGAATCCTTGAGTAGAGCAGACTGTCCATATACCCTTCGCTGACTTGAATATCAAGCTGGCTAAGGGCTGGATTCACAATGCGTATTTCGGATATGTGCTCCTTAAGGTCATGTGCTATCGATTGTAGTGAAATGCTTGAAGACGTAAGCAAGGATACATTCAGTTGTGTCGATACGTCTTTAAGCTGATTGCTGACACTCGTCAGTTGTCCTATAGGGGTATTCAAGGCGTCTGCAAAGGTTTCGTTAAAAGTATCGAGAGAAGCCGTCGCACGGGAGATAGCTAGACTGACGAGATTTATTCGAATGGTTGTTTCTATAAGTCTTTGACCCGATGCTAGACGCTCGTCTGGCGATTTAGAAACATCTGATATGGCTTCGAACCGTTGTGTTTCTCTGTTTGTTTTGTAAACTTCCTGATCCTTTGCTCTGTTTGCAGTCCATATTGGATCAATAGGTTCTTCATTTTTTTGAAGCGGTTCATAATCATCTTCATTGGCGAATCCGCCCGATGCCGCAAGGTCTACTCGCTCGAGGAGCAAATCGACGCGCTCGGTGTCGGGAGATTCCGTCCTTGTTCCAAACGCATTCCAAGCATAGTTGATGAAATCTGCGATGTCGTCTAATAAATCGACAATTTCGGGACTGACGGAAACTGTTCCATCTAGGATGCGGTTGAAGAGATTACTGACGGCCCAGGAAATTTCTTGAAGATGTGTCGCTTGGTATTCGACAGCGAGCTTTCTTAGAACAGCGAATGTACCCAATATCTGTCGTGTTCGATTTGGATCCTGGCAGTCTAACTTCCAGTTGGCTAAAGCCACATGAAACGAAACGAGTGTTCTTTGGAAATGCTCAACCGCTGACTCGTGCGGTTCCGGCGAACGTTCGATGGGACACAACTCCTCAGTCATAGCGTAAGTCTTGTCGAATTAGCAATCAAATTATCCATTAAAGCGGTTATTTTAGATGCACTTGTGGATGGTCTTATGATGTCGATGCACGTGCCAAAAAATTAAAGGCACCTCTATTTATTCGAAGCAAACAATCCTTACAACGTTAAAGATCATACACTTATATCGAATACCATTCGTCAAAAAGGCAATTAAGTAGAAGTGCTCTTAATATAGTTATGCGGATAATGGCGGTGAAGCAATAGTGGGATATGATCGATAGGATAATTGCCTTAACAACTTGAGGAACTAGCGTAATGCCGGAAGTTACTACTGAAGTATCGTGGGGGACGAATTGGGCGGTTGAATCATTGCTATCGATAGCTTAAAGAAACTACGCATGCCAGACGCTTATTTGGGTCAGTACAGGTCAATTAAATAACTCATGTCACGTATAGACGACAAAGCATTCTTGCAGCTTTGTATAGCTTGGGACCGATATGACGGTACTAGAATCCATGACGAAAATCATGATTATTGTCAAGTATGACGCGCATAGCTTTTCTCATGGATCCTATTGAGGTGCTAGACCTCAAGAAGGATTCGACACTCGCAATGATTCGCGCATCGCAGATGCGTAACTGGGAAGTGTGCTGCCTTCAGCAGCGCGATTTGATGTGGAAGCAGAGTGAACCAATGGCATTCTCGCGGTCTCTTCGCTTAAACGAAAACTTCGTGCAAGGGATAGATTCTAAAAGGGCAGGCGGGGATTGGTTTGAACTAGGCGATGAACAGTGTTCTTCCCTGAGTGAGTTTGACGTCATCATGATGCGCAAAGACCCGCCATTCAATATGGATTATATCTATTCGACGTATTTTCTTGAAGGTGCAGCGAAAAATGGCGTGGTGGTGGTGAATCGTCCGGACAGCCTACGCGACTGTAATGAAAAGTACTTTGCGACGGAATTTGCAGAGTTCATGCCGCCAACGGTTGTATCGCAACGGTATGATGTATTGCTGGACTTTCATGTGGAATATCAAGATGTAGTGTACAAACAACTGGATGGCATGGGTGGAAAAAACGTGTTCCGGATGCGGGCGGACGATCCCAATCTACGAGCGATTCTGGAAATGCTGACGCACAATGGTCAGCAACAGATCATGGGACAGAAATACCTTCCAGAAATTGTAAACGGCGATAAGCGTATTCTGCTTATTGATGGCGAGCCGCTACCTTACGCGCTGGCACGCATTCCAATGGACGGAGAAACTCGAGGTAATTTGGCGGCCGGCGGAACTGGAGTTGGGTGCCCCCTCTCGGACCGAGATGCCGAAATAGCTAATAGTATGGGAGTAGAATTACGCGGTCGTGGTCTTATATTTACTGGCATAGACGTAATTGGCGATTATTTGACGGAAGTGAACGTAACATGTCCTACATGTATTCGTGAACTTGATACTCAGTTCGGCTTAGATATCGCTGGTATGCTGATGGATGCCATTAGTGAGCGGTTGAGGTGAAAATACTCCGTAATTCCCGCGTTACTTGGATAGTTGCGATAGCAACCTCATCGTTCGTGCATGCCACTTTACTTTCGTTAGCGATGTTGGCACCAGGCCAAGCAGTTGATTCGTTGTCGACTATAGAAGCTATCTTAGTTGAATTTACTGACTTAGGCGCAATTAGTACCTATCCGAAATTAACGAAAGATGCGCCAGTCAATGTCGGTGAAATTACCGTAGAACAAAAGGCTTCCTTCGAAATCGAAACGTTGGATTCAGATATTCCACTGCAATTCCTTCCTTCGTCCGAATCATCAATTGCGGTTTTACAATCTCAGCGGTCCCAATATGCGCGACAAAATATTTCCGATATAGCTGCGGAAATCGCACGAATCGGGATGAGCGATGATCGCACTAGTCGACCGACTCGCATTCGTAGAATGACACCAAATTCCATCAGGGGATTTGAAGAGAAGTACTATCTTGATGCGTGGGTGCGCAAAGTTCAGCGCGTTGGACAACTCAACTATCCACAAGAAGCTTCGGAAAAGAGTCAGTACGGAACATTGAGGTTGCTAGCTGCTATCTCCCGCGATGGCCGGCTGCTGGATGTACGGATTATTGAATCATTTGGTTACAGGGCATTGGATGATGCCGCGGTGCGAATAGTTCAGCTTGCGGCACCGTATGCGCCATTTCCTGCGAAGATGCGCAAAATACCGATACACTCGAAATAGTGCGTACTTGGCAATTCAGAAAAAGCACTTTATTTCCAAGCTGATGATCGCTATTGCTAGTAGTTAGATGATGACGTCCCAGTTTCTCAACAATCAATTTCTGGTAGCACTACCCGACATGCTCGGTACGTATTTTGCGAATACGTTGACTTATATTTGCCGCCATGATGAACATGGGGCATTCGGGATCGTAGTCAATCGCCCGTCGCCGATAACTTTGAAAGAAATTTTGGAATATGCAGAGTTAAAGGCGGATATTGATCCGTACATGAACGTCATGGAAGGTGGCCCCGTTATGCAGTCGAGGCCACTCATCTTGCATTCGGCCGACGTTGATACGGCGGAAAGTCTGGATCTCGGACATGGTCTTGCACTGACCGCTGATGTCAACGGTGGGCGGGTGTTTGATCTTTTTGAAGCGATCTCCGAGGGCAGAGGACCTGAAAAATACATGGTCGCACTCGGTTATGCGGGGTGGGGACCCGGTCAACTCGAAAATGAACTTTCCGTGAGTACTTGGTTGACGTGTACCGCGGATCGCACCGTACTGTTTGATGAGCCGTACGAAAAACGCATACAACGAGCGACAAGTGCATTAGGATTTGACTTCCGCATGATGGCTTCTGGCTGCGGTGAGGCGTAAGATCCTTGTGTCTGCTCTGGTATTCGACTATGGCAAACGGCACATCGGGGTAGCTGCCGCAAATATCGGTTCTAGGGTGGTGACTCCACTGACAACCGTCAGTGTTAACAATCAGAAACAGTGTCGCGGTGCACTCGCGCAGATAATCGATCAATGGCATCCGGAAATGCTTGTGGTTGGGTTACCACTGAACATGGATGATTCCGGTTCGGCGATGTCAGATGCCGCTAGGGAGTTCGGGCAAAAGCTTGCTTCGTGGTTCAACTTGCCCGTCCAACTCTCCGACGAGCGGTTATCGACTTACGAGGCGTCTTCAAGAACCGGACAAACTCGACCTGACCATGCCGTGGCGGCGTGTGTCATAGCGGAGACGTGGCTTAGTTTGCACCCGGATAAAACGCACGAATCTTCAGCTGGGTGCTTGATGAAGAAGCGCATCAATCGAGTACGGAGCAATATTGCATTGGCGGCAAGTGCCGCACATAGAAATCCAGAAGAAATAACGTTGATCGCGGTAACCAAAACGCGCCTCTCAGTTGAGGTGCAACAGGCAGCTGACCTGGGACTGACCAGATTCGGCGAAAATTTTGTACAAGGAGCGCGTGAGAAAATCAATTCAGTGCGAGGCCCAGAAGTGGAATGGCATTTCATTGGAGCCATACAGTCGAACAAGACTCGAGAAATAGCAACAAACTTCGATTGGGTTCAATCGGTTGATCGTCAGCGTATTGCGGATCGATTGGATGTGGCTCGGGCAATGTCGCAGCCGAATTCGAAATTAAATATATGCATTCAGGTAAATATCGATGAGGAACCTCAGAAAGCTGGTGTCCCAATTAATCAAGTAGGTAAGCTTGTTGCACATGTCATGACGTTGTCCAATCTGCGCCTTAGGGGATTAATGGCTATCCCGAAGCCCGGTAAGGAAACTAGCGATACACGAGATTCTTTTGCTAGGTTGAAAGCCTGTTTTGATGAAGTAGCGAGTATTGCTAGACCAAGGTGGGATACGCTTTCCATGGGTATGTCATCGGATTTTGAGGGGGCGATAGTCGAAGGATCGACGATGATTCGGATTGGTACTGCATTGTTCGGACTAAGAGCGTGAGTGAACGAATTGCCATTATTGGCGGTGGGAATATGGGATACGCGTTGGCAATCGGCCTCGCTGCCTCATCTCATGGAGCAACCGTCTTGGTTTCTGACCCGGACGTGAATCAGCTGACGAGATTCGACGGTAGTACGGTACTAACGGATACGGATAATGCGGTTACGGTCCGTAACGCGGATATCGTGGTATTGTCCGTAAAACCACAGGTGCTTGAGGCAGTTGTAAAGCCGTTGGTTCCGCTCTTGGGCGAGAAGCTAGTGGTTTCGGTAGCTGCCGGCGTACCACTCTCCTTGCTTGAGAATTGGTTGGGTCGAAGTTCAGCGATTATTCGCTGCATGCCTAATACGCCTGCATTACTTGGCGAGGGGATTACAGGTTTGATTGCAAACGACGTGGTGACGGAGGCTCAAAAAATGCAGGCGGAGCGCGTGTTATCCTCCGTGGGAGAGACCATATGGTTTCGTAATGACGATGACCTTGATATTGTCACCGCTCTATCTGGAAGCGGCCCTGCGTACTTGTTTTATATGCTGGAAGCAATGATCGAAGCTGGCCGTGGTTTGGGTTTGAAACTCGAAGACGCTCGTCGATTGACAGTGCAAACGGCGGTTGGAGCATCCAAAATGGCCGTAACGCTGTCGGATTCACCACAGCAATTGCGTTGCAATGTAACATCGCCGGGTGGGACAACTGAACGAGGAATTGCTCAGCTGGAAAATGCTGCCGTCTATTCGTCGATTCAGAACGCGGTGAACGCCGCTTACCAACGATCAAAGGAACTTGCAGAGGAATTTAGCAGTCGTGACTGATGTAACTAATCTGTTTGTTGTAATAATTTCATTCGCACTGCGTATTTTTGCGATTTTGTGTTTGTGCAGATTTGTATTTCAGCTGGTGAAAACAGATGCCTATAATCCTTTAACGGGTGCCGTGGTGAGAATCACGGACCCATTGCTCAAGCCAATCCGTTCAATTCTGCCCCGCAGCTCGCGTATTGATCTTCCTTCGATACTCGTCGCCAGTCTTTCCTATGCGGTTGTTTATGCCTTATATTCTACGGGCATGGGGATGTCGTCCGTCGTCCTGAAAAGCCTTGGTTTGGGTTTCTATGAGGCCATCGACTCTGTGCTGTGGATATTTGCAATAGCGATTTTTATCGTGGTTATTGCTAGCTGGTTCGCACCACACTCCGCCAGTCCGGGGTTACTTGCCGCTCGAAGTCTCGCCGACCCATTGCTGCAGAAGATTTCTCAATGGCTTCCTCCAATGGGCGGACTAGATCTATCGCCGATGGTGGTAATGCTTGCATTTATGCTGATACGACAATTCATCCTGCCGCCATTGAAAGCTATGTTGGGCGGGTTGTGATTTTGAAGCCGACTATTGTTCTAGGTGAGTATTATTAAGCGCGTTGCATGTAGTAGGTAATAACCGGCCAAACGTGAGGCACTAGTACTACGTTTTCAAAACCATTGTTTCTAGCGGGTCCATGGTGTGGTCCACCCGCTTTCCCCGCTAAGAATGGATGCTAATAAGGAGACAAGGAATGTTCGTTCGTACGCCGCTGATAGCTTCTATCGCGTACAACGACACCGGATCGGCTGATACATCGACGAATGCAACGTCGGTCTGGTTGTATTCCAATAGATTTATGGAATTCAGCGAACGCAGCTCGCACATGATTCAGATGCTAGTCATATTTGGGAACGAAACACTAATTCTTATGGAACATGGAGACCAAATTACTTTCTTCTTTGCTCATACCGTTCGATGAAATAACCACATTGGATGGTTCTCTCCATTGCATTGCGCGCGCAATTCATGTAAGAATTTTGATAGCTGCCAAGCGTTCTGATAGAAGAAATTGATGTTAGCTTATAGTAAGCCAGCCATTACTCAATATGAACTTGCAACGGGCAGGTCTAACAGTTGCTGCGTTGATCTTACTGGGGTTAGCTATGAGCGTACACGCATTAAGCGATGACGACTCAGATATGGATAGAGTCGTAGTGCTTCGATGCGACACGTCGGACGACGGCAAGATTACCGTACGTGCGACCTTGCTAAAGAAGGCTTCGATTACATTCAACCTTGGGACGCGTGTTTGGGGGTGAAGATGCACTCGAACCGATTCGGCACGGTGGCGAGGTCATTGCTTGCTTCCTGTTAGACATGGGCTAAATAGTTGTCTAGGGTCAGACGCAAGGTCATCGCCTCGGGGTAGACGTTCATGCGGGTGGGAACCTCTATTTACCTACAGGCTCATTATTATCTGAAAGAGATAATTATTAAAAATCAAATACTTATATAAGGAATGATTCGTTAAAATAGCAATAAATAGAGATGTTCAGCTGGCGCAAGCATTGACGAATTCCCGGCCGCGATGCCGGTCCACTACCGCCCAATGCACATAACCCGTGACCAAGTTCATGCCCGCCATCAGCGTAGCTGATGCCATGGTGTACGTATTCGTGGTCCTAGGGATCGCTGCATGCCGGCTAGGAACCGGCAGCAGGTCCGGAACCGTGTTGCCAATCGTCTGAATGTCGGACTTTTCGTCGTAGGAGATGTATGCCGTGTTCGACCTTTGGCCCCGTTCCCGAACCACTTGCTGACCGAAGTGTTACAAACTGTCGCTGCAAATTGGAGAAAGACACATTGTGTCTGTATCGAACGCTTGGCGTTGGACTTGTCAAAATCTAGGTCATATTGTGCGGTTGTGGGTATCAGTCTCTGAATATCTTGCTTATGAGGGTCATATAGCACACCGAACATCTATCTTTGCGTGTACAGTAGTTGTGAAATACTCTGCCAACAGGAAAGTGTTGGGATAATTGGTCACTTGGTAATAGACGGTTCATATTGTGGCAGAGCAATACTGGTATGTTTTCCTGATTTACTCGGGTTACTGTTTTTTGCTGACTAGATCGTCAAAATGAAACACACGTTTGGATTCTTATTGCTTTTTGTTGCAGCAATTGCCACTGCGGAGCAGTCGGTTCAATACAAAGATTGGACCGTTCACTATAGCGTCTTCAATTCAACGTTCCTCAAGCCTGAACAAGCAGAAAAATATGGGATCGTAAGGAGTGAACCCCGCGCAGTAATCATAATCACAGTACTTGATCCAGACGAAACCCCCTCAGATATCTTGGTTACCGGACAATATAAAAATCTGCTAGGACAGGAGATGATATTGAATTTTCAGACTATTAAAGAAGGTGTTTCGATGTATCGGTACGCGACTTTTCTATTCGATGATGAGGAGACATTACGGTTCGAGGTGGATATTGAATTTGCCCACGGCAGAGAGCAGCTTCGCTTTTCTCAGAAGTTATACCACAAAATTTAAGTCATATAAGCAGTGTAGAACTCATAAGGGTTTCAGACAGTATCTGTTCAGCCTCGACTTAGCTGGCTAAGGTTTGCAGTATTCAATTTCCGCGTGATGGCATTTGTATGAAAGATATCGTTCTCGCATCTTGCAATCGTGGAAAGCTTCGCGAGCTGCATGCGTTGCTTGCTCCGCTTGGCGTTCATCTTCATGCACAAGCGGAATTTGGGATTGAAGCAATTGAAGAAACAGCAATGTCGTTTATGGAAAACGCGTTGCTGAAGGCAAAACATGCATCCAAAATTTCAGGTTTGCCGGCTCTGGCTGATGATTCTGGATTGGTAGTTCCATATTTGAAGGGTGAACCGGGGGTCCGCTCGGCACGATACGCTGGGTTGGACGCCAGTGATGATCAGAACAATAGAAAACTATCCGATGCGTTGTCTGATATTCCTGACTATGACAACCGCAGAATGACGTTTTTTGCTGCGACATCGGTGCTTATGCAAAGCGATACCGACCCGTTACCCATAGTTGCCACCGCCACTTGGCACGGAGCTATTACAAGCAAGCCTCGAGGTACTAACGGATTTGGCTACGACCCATATTTCCTGGTGGACTGTATGGGCAAGACCGCCGCAGAATTGGATTCTTCCGTGAAAAACAAGATCAGTCATCGGGGCATGGCTGTTGCGGATCTCATGCGGCAGTTAAAAGAGATCAATGTTCTATGAGTAGACTTATGCGCTTTAAGATTAGTGATTTGTTTAACTGATAATGTTAGGCCTATATGTGCACTTACCGTGGTGTGTTCGAAAATGTCCATATTGCGATTTCAACTCGCATGCGGTACGAGGTGGATTTGACGAAGCAGCCTATATCAATCGACTGTTGGATGACCTCGGTAATCAACTCGTTGGCATTAAGGAACCTATATCGACAGTTTATTTCGGAGGCGGAACACCGAGTCTATTTCAGCCATCATCATTTGCTCGACTGCTGGAACATCCTGCATTAGTTCATGCCAAGGAAATCACCATGGAAGCGAATCCCGGCACGATGGAACGAGATCAGTTTCGAAGATATCGGGATGCGGGCATCACGCGGGTTTCTATAGGTACTCAATCTTTTTGTAAAAGGCAATTGCAGGTCCTAGGGCGGATCCATTCTGCGGATGAGTCTGTTCAAGCTATCACTGAAGCAGTCAGTGCAGGATTTGACAGTGTTAATGTAGATTTAATGTATGGGCTTCCTAGCCAATCCATTGATGAAGCAGTACATGATTTGGAAACGGCCATTGAACTGAATCCTCAGCACCTTTCTTGGTATCAATTGACGATAGAGCCTAATACAGGCTTTGCTAAAAAACCTCCAAAACTGCCGTCGCTTGACTATCTAGCAGATATGAGTGAACGTGGACACTCTGTTCTCGAATCTTGTGGCTTTGAAAGGTACGAAGTGTCAGCGTTTTCCCGAGATAAGAAGTGGTGTCGGCACAATGTCAACTATTGGGAGTTCGGGGACTATCTAGGAATTGGGGCTGGAGCACATGGAAAGTACACGGTGGAAGGCACTGTGATTCGTACTGCTCAACCGAAACAGCCAAGTGCATACTTGACTGGCAAGCCAATAGAACGTATGAAGGTGCCGACCGATCAGCTTCCAGTTGAGTACATGATGAACGTCCTGCGACTTAAACAAGGCATAGATCGCACTCACTTTTGCATTTCTACAGGCTTGAAGTTCAAGGTTATTCGGAATGTTGTTGAGGAGTTGGTAGATTGGCGACTTATGCAGAGTGATCGATTGCAGTTGACGGAGCGTGGATACAAGCACCTAGATTCAGTTGTCAATAGATTTACTGAAATCAAAGATGTAGACAAAATAATGGACAAACCTTCGCTTGAGAAGTAGTCATTCTCACACAATCTTAACTTTGGGTAGCTCACCCTGTCGTGAGTGACTGAAATATCAACCTGTAGACTCTACAAAACTGATCACTACTATGCTACGATCAAGGTTGCAGGTCTCGTCAGGAAGCGTTCATCATCGCAGTCATGCGACGGTTGATCTCTTCATCAGTCAGCTGTTCCACCACGGCACAGATGGTCCAGCGATTGCCGCCGATGTCCCTCACGGTTGCAGCGCGGTAGCCGTAGAAATGATTCGTAGGTTCTGCCACAGATGTTGCTCCAGCATCCAATGCTCGCAGGTAGTTTGCATCCACCGCATCGGCATCGTCGACATAGAATGACAGAGAAGCCGGCATAGGGTCATCACCGGGCATGGGTTTGCCGAACATCACCACCGAGTCACCGAGCATGATTTCGGCATGGGCAATGGAGTCACCAGGTCCGTCGTAGCGTTCAACCACTTTGCCGCCGAACGCCTGCTCGACAAACTTAAGGACGCCGCCGGCGTTGGGAACAGAAGCCCCCGGTGTAATGACGTGATGACCATTAGGACGTGGGAAGGACATGGTTGCATTTCATACGTGAACTAGGACAATCATTATAGTACTCGATAGTGCCTAGGGACGCTGTTAGGGCGGGCACGGAAGCTGTCGCGGCGCGTGAGCCTGCTGCACCGAACGATTATTAATGGCTCAGTTATCATGAAGTGCGGGCTTTGCCACCAGCGTCTTGAAATCCGCTCATCCTGAATGTACGTATATAATTGAAAAACGTTATGGATGTCAGTTCGGACACATCCAGTACCTTGTGCAGGCCAGATGATTCCTGACCAACGGCTGGAAAAGGCATAGTCCAACCAAGCCTATTCAGAGGTTCCAGCTATATGCGAACATATCTGAAATCAACGATATCGTGGTCAAGATTCTTGCCTTTCGCTTCGTAAGGAGTCTCATGACGAAAGTGAGATCTTTGCGAAATGCCCCCTACCAGACTTCCTACACTTGCTAATGCTTTGCCTATCTGTTCAGCGTAGGCCCCCCAATCTGTAGCGATGCATAGCTGGCTATCGCGGTCGAGTTTTGTTGCTACGAGTTCGCCAAATTCTGAAGTAATTAAGCGTCGCTTGTGATGTCGCTTCTTCTGCCATGGGTCTGGGAAGAAAATCAATACCAGTTGCAGGGCTAAATCAGGTATCCGTTCAAGGAAACTAACCGCGTCAGTTGGCGCAATCCGTAAGTTCTTTATTTCTTGTATCTCGCACTGCCGGATTACAGCACCTATTCCAGGGCGATAAAGGTCAATTCCAATGCAATTCCAGTCAGGATGACTTGCCGCGAATCGAATCAAACTCTCGCCCATGCCAAAACCGACTTCAGCTACAACCGGTCCTTCTCGACCAAACTCGGAAACGAGGTTTTGGCTGTCTTTCAGCTGGTAAGTATCAAGCTTCTTGTACGCTCGCGATTGCGCATCAGTCATTCGCCTATGGTTGCGAATGTAGACACGCCTAATAGTGAATGCTGCTTTGGGCAGTTGTGTGTTCAACCTGAACCACTGTGAAGTCCACTAGGACCCGTGCATTGAACTACGCTGCTTCTAACATCTGCTGAATTTCTTTCATTGCGTTCTGTTCTATCTGCCGAACGCGCTCTCCAGAGATCCCGTACTTTTCACCCAGGTCCTGCAGAGTTGCTTTACTGTCATCAAGCCAACGTGCTTTGATGATGTCTCTACTTCGAGTATCCAATGCCTTTAGTGCTGCCCTTAGCTTTGCTTGGACATGGTTGGACCAATCCTCTTCCATAACTACCCGTTCAGGGTTTTGGCTGTCATCGCCCAGCACTGCCGCGGGGGTCCACGTTGCTTCGTCTTCGTCCGTCAAACCGTCGAATGCCACATCCCTTGCGTCTAGTCGTCCTTCCATCTGACGAACGTGTTTTGGCTTCACTCCGAGATCTGTTGCGATAGCGTGAATTTCTTCGGATGTCAATGACTGGAGTGATTTTCTTTTACTACGTAGATTGAAAAATAATTTGCGCTGTGCCCTTGTGGTAGCAACCTTGACGATGCGCCAATTTCGCATCACGTATTCATGAATTTCAGCTTTGATCCAATGTACCGCAAAAGTGACCAATCGTACCCCAACATTGGGATTGAATCGTTTGACAGCCTTCATCAGTCCAACATTACCTTCCTGGATGATGTCTGCTTCCGGCAATCCGTATCCGCGGTATCCGTACGCTAGATGCACGACGAACCGCAGGTGGTAGAGCACCAGTTCGCGCGCTGCATCCAAGTCCTCGTCTTCGTAGAAACGTGTCGCTAATTCTTTTTCCTGCTCTGCACTCAAAATAGGCAAAGCATTGACCGTACGAATATACGAGGCCAAGTCGCTTCCGGGCAACAGACTACTCATAGACAAAACATCCGTCGACATTGAAATCTCCAATACCAATAGTGCAATTTTAGCACTCCCCATATTAGAGTGCTAATATTTAGAAAGGTTCCTTTGCAGTTCAGATCTTCCGGTTCTACGCTTTGGCAGTGTCGGGGGTCAATCTCCCAGGTCTGTAAGAGATTGTAGTATCTCAATTTTTTACGTCGTTAGACAGAATGCGAATTCGTTACCCTGAATCATCCGTTTACAACCAATGCTTCGTTGGGAGACAGCCCGGAGCACGGTACCGGTTACTTCACATAGAAAATGTTTGCCGATGATTTTCGGTAAAACATCCCTCTAAACCGGAGAAAATTGTCTACGAGATGCCGGTGTAACAGTCCAAGACGCCTTATATTTAGGGATTGATATACTTGATACCGGCTTCCCTCAAAACCTTACTAGGGATCCTACAAATGAAAGAACGCCTTAGATGGACCGTCATAGATTTGCTGCTCGTCGCAACCACGTAGCTCGCCGCGGACGAGGATCTCTTCACGGAATGTGCTGAGGTCGGTCTGAAAATTTATACTGAATGGAAAGAGGAATATTCAGGCGGTCTGGCATTGATGGCCATAGACGAGATCCAGATAAACGTCACGAAACAGCTACGCTCGGCCGGCGTCTACGGCGCGAATGGCAAGCAGCATATGGACACCTCCATTTACTCGAAACAAGCGGAGGTGGATCATTCTTACATGATTAAAAAACCATACACTTATCGGGCATGATTCGTCAAAACAACAATACATGGAGGTTCCCATATTCTTCGCGTCTTCCTCTTCGTCGACGATAGCGACCTTCTCGGGACCTATCTGTCGTTCCTACGAGATGCAACCCTCATCTGGTCGGGAGAGAACATCATCGGATGGATTCACAGAGTGGGGGGACAGAGTCATCATGAACTCCATTGAGGATCTCCCAGACGATTTCATCGACGAGTACCTCCGGCCAACGGAGGTGACTGCGACTAAAAAAGGCCCGGTTCAACCGGCTCTTTTTTTATGCGTCGACTCGTCATGAGGAAGCCGGTATCAAGTATAGAATTCCCTAATTCAAGCTATACGCCAAATAGCGTACTTACGAGTCCAGCTCCAGTGATCAAGCGACGCTAGCCCGGATTTCTCATAACCAAGTCGAAAATGATGTTTTTCACGGGATGCGTGGGGTACGGGGCATGGAATGTCGCGTCGCGAGTTTGAAAAGGCTTCGGAGGGCGGGCATGCGTGTGTTTTCCCCGCCTTTTTGCGGGCGGGACGGCGAATCGCTGAGCATCCGGGCGCGGGGAGGTCGGCGCGCTCCGCCGCCAGCGTCATGCACCCAGTTGCACCGGGCTTTTACGTTGGTGCCAGGCTGGCCCAGATCAAGCGGAAATCCTTCCAGTACGGGAAGGCGGACCCGAACGCCAGATGGATCCGCCGCGTGGACACCGTCACGCGCACCGGGATCTGGAACAGGCACTTGCGCAGCGTCGATGGACGGCTCCGGCGCAGCATGGAGGATACCGGAAGGTTCTCGAGCCGGCGCTTCATCATGCAATGAAGGGCATGGGCCAGTGCGGCTCATCCGGAGCCGGAGTGCGTTGACGTTCCAGAGGCTGCTGGAGCATCGGTCCAGGAACAGATCGTTCTTCTGTTCCTTGATCCAGTTTTCGGCCTCACCCCGGTCGCAGTACATCTCTTCGTAGACCGTTGGCGCGTCGGGCTTCTGGAGCGAGGTGACGACGAAGCGACTGTTGTACCGGGCTTCGCCGACCGTCGCACATGGGTCTTCCGCGCCGGCCTCCGGTCCGCCGTCGGCCTTGCCGGCCGGTTCCCCGTCCGCGTTGCCGACCGGTTGTCCCGGCAGCCATTCGGCCTTGGCGATCACGCGGCGTTCGCGGCTCCAGCTGTCGCGCGTGCGATAGTCGAAGCTCTGGTAGCCGCGGACCGCTCGCTGCGCATAGTCCGGATCCCGCTTCAACCGGTCCCGCAGATCGTCCATCAACGGTTGGACCCGGTCTTTCAGCCGATCATTGCGCGGCAGTCCCAGCACGTAATCCACGCCCCGCGCCTCGCACCACGTCATCAACTCGTCGCGGCAGTAGGCCCCGTCGGCGCGGATCAGGATCGGCACCTGCGGAAATCGCTTCCGCAGCCGGTCCACGAGCGGCTCGACCGTCTCCACCACGCCCGCCGCCACATCGCTGCTCGACGTGCGCAGTTCCGTCCGCACCGGCCAGCCGTTGCAGAACACCAGCCGCGGAAGGTAGCAGTATGCATGGTAGTACCCGTGATAGAACCGGTGCTCCTGCCGCCGTGCAGTTGCACGTCCGTGGCATCGATGTCCAGCACCAGCCGCTTCGGCATCTGGCCCCGCTCGCCCCACACCAGGTACAGCTCCACGAGCAGCTCGTCGAGCGCATCGAAATCCACGGTGATCTGGCGCGCTTTCGCCGGGTCCCGCCCGTTCGCCGACAGCTCCATCCGGTTCAGCGTGCTTTTGCCGGCCAGCGGCTCGCAGTCCGAACGCGCACACTCCACACGCCCCATGGCCGTGGACAGGGCCCGGTCCCGCCGCAGCTCGTCGTGATCGTTCACATCTTCGTAGCCCAGCGCGAGACCCAAGATCCGCTGCCCCAGCAACGCCACTAGCGGATGCGCCACCTTGGACGGGTCCCGGTGGTCCGTGAAACATGCCGAGGCGCGCTCGAACAGCCGGACCTGCTCGGCCAGCATCATCAGCAGTGCCGATCCCCCGTTGGAACTCAGCTCGCCTCCACTGCAGTCCACCTCCATCCGCGCCGGACGGACCCCTTTCGCCATCCGACGCACCAACCGGTCCGCGCCGCGCTTTTGCTTGCTCTTCATCCCGTGCCCTCCTCCATCCGGCCCCATCGGCCGCGTTGCGCCCACCCTTCGGCCAGCGTGGCCGCATATCCCGGACGCCCCTTCCAGAACACCCACCGGAACATGCACAGTACGACCACCAGCGTGTTCAGCACGCGCCGCCGCCGCTGCCAGAGCCGGACCCAAGCATCCTCCGGGGCCAAGACGGCTGCCGGCGACCTGCAGGACCCCAATCGATCCCGACCCTTCGGCGTGAACCAGCCCAGATGACTACACAGGGTGGACGCCAACTCATGGCGGCTCAGTGCCGGAAACCGTGCCACCGTCTTCTGAAGGTCCACCATCCAACGGCGGGTCAGCCGCGTGCCACCCAAGGTGGTCGACTTCAAGTTCTCGATTCGGAAATCCATCACGTTGGCACCAGAGACCATCTAACCAAGCGTAGATTGCCATAACCCATGCCAAAACGCAAGTGTTTTTTTGAAGAACCCCCAAAAAATCGAATATGTTTCCGTATATCAACCGGTTACACGACATCCTCAAAGACCGGGATCCCTTTCCGTTCATCCGCATGCCATCGCAGCCACCGGGGGCGAAACCTCCCGACAGTCGGGGAGCGTTCGGGCCTCGTCAAGACCAGGACCCAAGGGCGTGCGATAGGGGCGTCCGCCGCATGCTCACCCACATGGCTCATCATCCAGTCGACAACAGCATCTTGCACGGGATGCGCCGCTTTGCACGCCGGTCGTGGCGGTCCGCAAAACGGGCCCAGGCGCATGCTACACGTCCGCCCCGCTTCCGTCCGACCCGAACGCACCCCTTTCGCCATCCAACGCACCCATCCGTCCGAACGCACCCCGCTACCATCCCCTTCCCCCCGGCAAAGCCCAATCAACTTCGTTGCATCAACAACTTACACGCACATACATCGCACCCAAGCCATCCATTATGAGAAATAAGGGCTAGGGCACTGAGAGATCATCCGGTCCCTGAATAAGTACCATTTAGCTGTCGAGCGTACTCAGCAACCCTGCAAGATCGTCAGCATGTTCCTCTTCCATTTTGAGTATGTCTTCAATGATGCGACGAGTTGTAGGATCGTCATTTGCTAACCACCGGATAATTTCAGAATAAGTTTCGATCGCAATACGCTCAGCGACTAGGTCCTCTTCAATCATAGTTTGAAGTGTTTCCCCCTCTGCATATTTGGCATGTGCTCGCGTTGCCAATCCTTCGGGATTGAAATTTGGTGTTCCCCCCAGCTGTGTGATCCGTTGAGCCACCCAGTCCGCATGCATCTGTTCTTCGTTGGCGTGCTCAAGAAATTCAGCTGCGACTGGCCCTGCGTTAATTCCAGTAGCCATGTAATAGTGATTTTTGTAACGTAGAATACAAACGATTTCTGTAGCTAAAACTTCATTGAGTACTACAATCACTCTTTCGCGGTCGGCTAGGTACGCTTCGGTCACCGCACCTTCAGCCATGTTCGATCGAGCCCGTAAGCGGATGGTTTCTAAATCAGTTTTAAATGGTTCTTTCATTACTATTTTCCGGCATAAAAGTGCAACTATAAATTATCAGACCATTTATGCTCATAACAGTGTCAGTACAACTATTAAGCATGACTAATTCAATTTCAATTGCTAGCGTAGTAAATCCAAGACAGATCTGTGAGTTTGTTGGGTAGCGATCTTCAAGTTTTATACTCCAATGTGCTGTATGCGGTAAACAAGTGCTCATAGAAATTGCGGTTTGAATCAATCTACTCAAATTAATATTCTAGCTATCGGTGGATCTGATAGTTCTGGCGGTGCAGGCATTCAGAATGATATTAAGACGATCACATCCCTCGGATTTCATACTTTAACAGCACTTACTTGCGTGACGGCACAAAGCAACCGCACAGTCACCGCTATCGAAGAAGTATGCAGCGACGTGCTTGCAGCTCAGCTCAGTGCTGCACTTGCCCAAGAAAATCTAGGTGCAATTAAAAGCGGTTTGATTCCTGGCGAACGATGCGTTGAAGTTATTACTGCGAAGATCAAAGAACACCGGTGTTATCCGTTTGTCCTTGATCCAGTATTGGTAGCATCATCAGGGAAAAGACTAGCTGATTCGACCGCTATCGCAACACAGCTCAGGCTGCTGGGACCTTACGCAACTGTTATTACGCCAAACATAAATGAAGTTGAGTTGCTCACTTCAATGAGCGTCCACACAATCGAAGAAGCCAAAAGAGCAGGATGCCGCCTTCTTGAATTCGGTACTAATTCGGTATTAGTCAAAGGAGGACACCTGAGAGATGCACCTGGAACAGATCTTTTAGTCTCGAACGACGCATGTAGATCTTATCAAGCAGACTATATTGAAGGACGATCCCCACGCGGGACGGGATGTGCCTACGCCTCGTCGATAGCATGTTTTTTGGCATCGGGATGCAAGCTGGAGGATGCCGTCGCGAGAGCGAAGCAATACATTACTGAGGCGATTCGACAGGCTTATCCGACGACGGATGGGTTTTGGTTTTTGAATCACTTCCACACAGCTGCGGCACAAGGTGAGCAGTGATCTGCCCGGTACCTCGTCTGCATGTGATAACTGACGAGATGATTCAACCATGCCGTACTCATCAAAATATTGCACAGTGTGCAGTCAATGGTGGTGCCGACGCGGTCCAATATCGCGAAAAAAGAGATCTATCTCAGGATCTGCTATTTGCCGTGGCGAGCGTTCTCAAAGAGATATGTCAGAAGGCGCATGTTTCCTTAGTTGTCAATGACCGTGTAGAACTCGCGGCTCATGTGAATTCTGACGGAGTACACCTCGGTCGACGAGATATGTCTCCAGCCGCGGCACGGAATTTGTTACGCGATGAAGTCTTCATTGGCGGGACGGCCAATTCCTACGACGAGGCACAAGAAATATGGCGTGCGAATGTTGACTATCTGGGAGTGGGACCAGTTTTTGGGACAAAATCGAAGAAAAATCCGGCACCAGAACTAGGTATCACAAACTTTAGGAATGTCTGCGCAAACTGTCCAAAACCAGTTATTGCAATTGGTGGTATTGAGGTGAGTAAAGTAGAGCAGGTAATGCAAGCTGGTGCATGGGGTATTGCAGTATTGTCGTCAGTCGTACTAGCGGATGATCTTGAGAAGCAGGCTCGTAAATTCCGCCACATCTTGGATGGATGCATTTAGAGGCTTCGGATGTCGACTGTCGCGTTCTGCCGGAGCTTTAGACTTATGGTCATCGCCGATTTGGATTTGGTTGGTGACCAACAAGTCTGGCTGGAGCGAATTAATCAAGCTGCACTTGCCGCGGACGAGAATGTTGTGATTTTTCAAATCCGTGCGAGATCAGTCGAGGACTCGGAACTTGAAGATACCGCGCAGCGAGCATTAGATGTGATTCGATCAGTGAATGTGCGAATCCCGGTCGTGTTGAACGGTTCGGAAACGATGGCTGTTCATCTCGGGTTTGATGGATTCCACATCCGCGAATCTCAGATCCACAGATTTTGTCCGATATCTTCACCATTGTTTCGATCGGTCGCAGTCCATTCCCTTGAAGTAGTCCAACGACACTCCGAGTCACTCAGTGCTGATGTGTTGGTATGCTCACCTATCTTTCTGTCAACTTGGAAAAACTCAGAGCCGAGGGGGCTGAAGTGGTTAAAAGAAATGGTTGAGGCGACGAAATTACCCGTGTTTGCGTTGGGAGGAATTACGCCAGCTCGTGTGAAAGAATGTATTCACGCGGGTGCGGCAGGAATAGCTATTTTATCTGGAATTATGGGGGTTACGGACCCTGGGGATGCTTTGCGTCGCTATAGCATGTCGTTAATGAGTACAACGAGCTAGAGTAGCTTTCGACAGCCTCCTATTTTCAAGTTCCAGCATAGCTACTAGTGCGCAAGGGCACTCACTGCTCGATCTCAGCAATGCTGACTGACGTGCGATATCGCCCTGAAGCCGTTCTTTCAAATGCAATTTCACAAATTTCGTCGGCTGACAGCACATCGTCCGCTATTGTTTCAGAATCGGGAAAATCAGATGCGGCTGCGCATGAAGCAACCTATACTGATCGGGATCACAACATGCTAATCACACCGTCCAGTTCGCGGATAGCACCTCTGCTTGTTCGAGCACGGTCAATGTCGCTTTCTCTTGTTTGTCAGGTGGGTAGCCGTATTTACGAAGGATGCGTTTCACCAGAACCCGGAGGTGGGCGCGGACATTTTCCCGCAGTGTCCAGTCGATGCTGATATTCGTCCGTACCGTATTCACTAATTCGCGAGCGATATCGACCAGAGTGTCGTCCCCTAGTACCTGAACAGCACTGTCGTTGGCCTCAAGCGCGTCGTAGAACGCGAGCTCGTCTCTGACAGCCCTAACATTTCTCCACGTGCGTTGGCATTCCTCAGATCGCGAGCGAGCTGGATTAGCTCTTCGATTACTTGCGCTGCCTCTATTGCACGGTTCTGATAGCGGCGTAGAGTCCGCTCGAGTATTTCGGCAAAAGATCGGGCCTGGACGACATTTTTCCGGCGTCGGACAGCGAGTTCCCCTTTCAACAACTTCTGCAACAACTCGATTGCAAGGTTTTGCTGGGGTATGCCTTGCACCTCAAGGAGGAACTCTTCGGACAGAATTGAGATATCTGGCTTTTTCAAACCAGCGGCCGCAAAAATATCGATGACCTCTTCCGCTGCCACGGCCCGGGAGACGATCTGGCGAACAGCGTGGTCCAGTTCTTGCTTTGGTCGCGGTTTCTCTTCGCCACGTTTAGCTAGTACGGATCGAATTGCCTGAAAAAACGCTACATCATCACGGATACGCATCGCGTCTTCGTGCGGTACGGCGAGTGCAAAAGCTCGGGAAAGGTCCTGTACCGCCTTCAAGCAACGCTCTTTACCGTTCTCCTGTGCCAGTATGTATTCCTGTGCTGCCGGCAATAAGCTGATACGTTCCGTCGACATGCCTTCCGGCCACTTGGAGTAGTTAAAGCCATGGAACAGTCCACAGCAAACCTCGTACTTCTCCAACATCACCGCTACTGCTTCTTCCTGATCAACGGCGGTTTTTCCCGACCCCCCCCCCCCCCCCACACACACACTTTCGGTGTAAGTCGCGAGAGCCTTCTTGAGTTCGTATGCAAGCCCCAGGTAGTCGACAACGAGGCCGCCCGGTTTGTCATTGAAGACTCGGTTTACGCGCGCGATTGCTTGCATCAGTCCGTGGCCGCGCATTGGTTTGTCGACATACATGGTGTGCAAGCTCGGCGCGTCGAAACCAGTCAACCACATGTCTCGCACCAACACGACCTGAAAGAGATCGTTTTCGTCGCGGAAGCGGTTCTCGCTAATACCTCCCGTCGAGACTTGTTACGAATGTGGGGCTGCCATTCCGGGGGATCGGAGGCAGCACCAGTCATCACGATCTTGATGCGTCCCTAGTCGTCGTCTTCGTGATGCCAGTTCGGACGCAAGTGAATTAATGCGTCATAAAGTTCAATGCAGATACGTCTGCTCATGCAGACGATCATTGCCTTTCCCTTCATAGCTTCGATACGGCATTCGAAGTGCGAGACGATATCCTTGGCGATGAGCGATAGCCGCTTCTCTGCACCGACCAGTGCTTCGAGTTGCGCCCATTTGGTTTTGAGTTTTTCCTTGCGCTCAACTTCCTCGCCTTCAGTAGCATCTTCAAAATCAGGATCAATATTGGGACGTTCACTCTCCTCCAGTTCCAGTTTGGCAAGTCGGCTCTCGTAGTAGATCGGGACGGTTGCTCGGTCTTCTACTGCACGCCTGATAAAGTAGATGCTGATATAGTCGCCAAACACGGCACGCGTATTGGCGTCCTGAAGTTCTATAGGAGTCCCGGTGAAACCGACGAATGAGGCATAGGGAAGCGCATCGCGCATGTGGCCTGCGTATCCGTCGATAAAGTCGTATTGGCTTCGATGGGCTTCATCAGCGATGACTACTATATTGCGGCGATTGGACAGCATCGGATGTCTGTCGCCGTGTGCTTCAGGATCTGGGAAAAACTTCTGAATGGTCGTGAATACTACTCCTCCTGATTCGACTGCGAGTCTGGCACGCAGATCAGACCGGCTTCTAGCCTGAACGGGTGGCTGCCGTAACAGGTCCTGGCAGCGTGCGAACGTGCCAAACAGCTGATCGTCGAGATCATTCCGATCGGTGAGCACCACCACAGTGGGGTTTTGCATGGCCGGCTCGCGAACGATGCGTCCGGCGTAAAACGCCATGGTCAAACTCTTGCCTGATCCTTGTGTATGCCACACGACACCGATGCGTCGATCTCCCGCTGCACCGCCCGTTTTTCTGGTCGAGTGAGGGGGTTCGAGGTTGATGCCAAAATCCACCGACTGTCGCAATTCGGCTGCGCGCATAGTCTCGACTACTGCAATATCGACGGCGTGGAACTGATGGTATCCCGCCATCTTTTTGAACAATGAGCCGCCGTCATCCTCAAATATGATGAAGTCGCGGACAAGTGTGAGAAATCTTCCGGGTTCACATGCGCCCTCAAGCATTACCTGCAGTTGAGGCAGCCGCGAATCAGCCAACGTTTCTCCTGCAATCGTACGCCAAGGTTTGAACCATTCCCATCCAGCGGTAAGAGTGCCCATGCGAGCCTCAACTCCATCTGAAACTATCAAGGCAGCATTCAAGGCATAAAGTGAAGGCAGCTCGGACTTGTAAGTCTGAAGCTGTGACCAGGCAGTCAAGATGGTTGCATTTTCGTCCGCAGGATTCTTGAGTTCTATCAGGGCGAGAGGTAGTCCATTGACGAACAGTACTATGTCGGGTCGACGCTCGTGCTTGTTTTCAACGACGGTGAAACTGGTTGACGGCCAACAGGTCGTTGCTGGCAGGGTTGTTGAAATCGATAATCCGGACCTGTCCTCCCCGTATCGATCCGTCGTTACCCCGGTACTCGACGGTTACACCATCTACGAGCATACGGTGGAAGTAGCGGTTCCGAGCTTCAAGCGTCGCCCCCTCTGGACACGTGAGCTGACGGAATGCATCGTCAAGGGTAGTTGCTGGAAGGTTGGGATTGAGGCGGGTTAAAGCATTACGGAACCGAAAAGGCAGGATGGACTCGCCGTAATTGACACGTCCCGAATTTTCAGCATCTGGTGCGATATTCGGTCCGTGGGCCGTGGACCAACCTTGAGTCGAAAGCCAATCAATAGCGGCCCGTTCAACATCGGATTCGGCGAAGGTGTTCATCTGCCCAAATCCAAAAGATTGGCAATGGGCCGGATTATCAGGTCCTTGTCAGCAGGTGCACTGTCAGCAATGAAAAGAGTGAGCGCAGTCAGACCTTGCGGATTGGGCGGATGCACCACTCCCTTCTGCTTCAGATAAAGCAGGAACAACAGCAAGCTGATGCGCTTGTTGCCATCAATAGAAGGGTGATCCTTCACCATAAAATAGAGCAGATGCCCCGACTTTTCTTCGCGGGAGCGATAGAGTGGCTCGCCAAACATGGTCTGCTCGATGTTGCCGAGAATGCCTCGCAGTACCTCACCACGTGGATTTCCAAAGAATTTCGACGCTTCACCCTTGATCATCAGGTCACTTTTAAACTCAATAACCGTCGTCCCTGACGACACACTCATAGTTGAGTGCGCTGCTGACCGGCTTTGCGCTCGGCGGCAGGTCCATCCATCCTTCGTCATATGCCAGGAGTAAGTGCCACGTATCTGCGTAGCTGGGTTGTGTATAAATTTGTCTGCAAAAACGAAAAACGGACTGTAACGACAGACGAATGGTTAGAATCTGATGTTTCATCGGGAATGTGGAGATGCCTGGACGCAATCCCGCATCCAGGCGCGAATCATTCATGACACAATTTATTGAAAAGGAGCAAGAAATGATTCGGAAAGATTATACGCACAATGCCACGAAGAAGTCGGCATGCGATCATCTGGCGGACGATGAGGAGTTTGTGAGGCGGCTGGTGCAGGAGACGCTCAACGAGGTTCTGGAGAGTGAGATGACGGAGTTTCTGGGAGCGGGCAAGAGCGAGCGGACGCAGACGCGTCAGGGCTACCGTTCCGGATACTACCGGCGCGATCTGACGATGAAGGTGGGCGAGATCGAACTGAGAGTTCCGCAGGAACGCAGCGGCCAGTTCAGCACGCGGGTGTTCGAGCGCTATCAGCGTTCGGAGAAGGCCCTGGTGGCGGTGCTGTCGGAGATGTATGTGCAGGGGGTCTCGACGCGTCGGGTGAGCCGACTGGCGGAGGGTCTGTGCGGTCACGAGTTTTCGCCGGCGACGATCTCGGCTATGGTGTCGAAGCTGGACACGTCCCTGAAGGCGTTTGCGGAACGTCGGCTGGAGGAGGCGTATCCGTATGTGTTGCTGGATGCCCGGTATGAGAAGGTGCGTGAGGAGGGCTCGGTGCGTTCCCGGGCAGTGCAGATTGCCATCGGGATTGACGGCGAGGGTCGGCGTCAGGTGCTGGCGGTGGAAGTGGCGAACCGGGAAAGCGAGGGGTCGTGGACGGAATTCCTCTCGCATCTGAAGGAACGTGGCCTGCGGGGAGTCGAGTATGTGGTCTCGGACCGTCATGAGGGATTGAAGCATGCGATCTCGAAAGTGTTGCCGACCGCGTTGTGGCAACGGTGCTGCGTCCATTTTCTGCGCAATGCCAGGGACAAACTGTCCCGGAGTGCTGATCCCGCGTGTCTGGAGGGTTTGAAACGGTTGTGGGGCTGTGAGCACGTCGGGGAGGCTCGTGAGGCACTGGGTGCCTGGGTAGCCCGTTGGGGCGATGAGAAAGGGTTTGGCAGGCTAGTGGAATGGGTCGAGGATCCTGTCGAGGAGACGCTGACGGTGTATCGGCTGCCCAGGGAACATCGCCTGCGGATGAAGTCCACGAACATGCTGGAGCGGTACAACGAGGGGCTCCGTCGGCGCACGCGTGTCGTCCGGATCTTCCCGAACGCGGAGTCCTGTCTGCGTCTGATCTTGGCACTTGCGGCGGAGACCCATGAGCGGTGGCTGACGGGGCAGCGTTATCTATATGGCCGGATCGGCGTGGTTCGCGCATCCGAACCGGAATCCGAGACATGGCAGGAGGCGGCATGAAACGCCCGAAAATTTCGCGCCGAGCGGAGACCCGCCCATATGGGCAATGGCATTCGGTTTGAGAAAAGTCGATCTGCGCCTTTGAGGGTTTTCTATAACCCATTGATTGACTGGGACTTGTTTCTGTTTTTTGGAGTGTTCAAAAAAAGGGGTTGCGTTGCGACATTTTTTTTGGCAAACTATGCTGTATGGAATTGTTTCGGACGGAAAGTGGATGGGTTCGAGAATCGTGGATCTGAAGTCGATCACATTTTGTGGCAGGCGGCTGACCCGCCGTCGGATTGCGGACATTCAGAGGACGGTGGAGCTGTTTCCGTCCTTGAGTCGCGATGAACTGGCTTCGGCCATCTGCAGTCATCTTGGCTGGCGGACGCCGAAGGGCGGGGAAAGCCCTGGATCCTGTCTACGGATGCTGCACGTGCACGTGATCCGGGGACTGCATGCGGTGTTCGGGATAAAGCGGAAAACCGGTGCCGACATCGACCATCTCATCCCCGGCGATCGAGAGGATGTGGTGATGGAGATCGCCCCCCGCAAAGGCACACTCGCCACCTGTGGTGCACACTGCCTTCGGCTGGTGAAATACCTCGTCGGCAAAACGGTCTTCATCCTCGGAACCACCCTGCTGGATTCGAAGCAATACACCATCCCGCAACTGGCGGAGCGGTATCGCGCAAGATGGGGCGTGGAAGAATGGTACAAGGTGTCCAAACAACGGATGGAGGTGGAAGACTTCCATGGACCAAGCGAGCGGGGAGTGAAACAGAAACTCTATGCCGGCTTCCCCCTGAACGCCATGACCCGGCGGTTCTCCGGTCACGGCGACCATCGATGGAACGAAAGCCCGCACGAACATGGCAAGCCGCGCAGGCAGACCCATTTCAAGCACGGACTGGCGATGGTGGCGGCCGACATCGAGAGCCCTGTTGCTGAAGCAGGCATCCGCGCTACAGGAAACGGTCACCCAGGTGGGTTCGCGACATCATCCGATGCCGACAACGACTCCGGCCCGGCAGATCCTTCGAACGACGATCCCGAAAACCCGTGAAGATGTGGCAGCGAGGGAGAAGACTGCAAGCAAAAACTGCTGATTAACTCAACATAGGACTGGCATTCCATACAGGGGTGAAGGGCACTTCCTTAAACGAATGACAATGATCACTAAACGAATGCCATTGCCCATATGGGCGGATCTCCGCTCCCACCAGAAATTGCAGAAAATTCTTGACACAACTAGTCCGTGCTCCTGAAGCAGCCGGATCTGGGTCCCCTGCGAGAACAGCCCATCGGCGATCACGATCAGTTTCATACGTCGATAGAGCGAAGCCAGGACCGGAACCAGCCGGGTCCAGGCACATCGCTCACAGTCGTTCTTGGTCGAGCCGTCCCCATTGCGAACCGCCTCCACCGCCATCGGCAGCACCTGCCGCTGATCCGGATGCACCAGCACCGCATACAACTGTTGATGGGAGTACGTGACCGAGCCGCTGCGATGCCGGGCCCGCAGATAGCACGGACCGTGGACCCGCTGGGAGGAAAAGGTGCCGGTGCCGTCCATAGCTACCAGATAATGACCACGCCACGCCGACATCCGCCGCAGGACCTTGCCGCGCTGGGCGCGTTGCGGTACCTGCTGAAACGCCAGCCGACACTGCACTGGCGAGACCGTATCCAGACGACGGCGCAGGGTCGTGTCGCAGGGAACCCGCGCAAGACCGTACAGACGGCGCAGATTCGCTATCCTCCACCGTATCCCCGCGCATCGATAGATCAAACTGCAACAGCGAGGCGTGCTTCTCCAGAAACATCGCCAGACCCGACATCAGACACGCTCCGATGGAAAACTCTCGACCGGAAACTGGATCGACCACCAGATCGAAAACCTCCCGAAGCAGCCCGGGCTTGCTCATGTCCTTGCGCAATTTCAACGCCTTCATTCTTGGATACCTCACTTGTCAGATAAACCTTATACTAACCTATCATCCATCCTCAAACGACAAGTCTACGCTTTTATTATCGCGAAAGCTAATCCACAAAGTCCATACTCATGGCAGAGTTTGGGTTATACGGGGAATTGCTGATATGATCCCGATAAAGAGTAAAGGGCCATGAAAATCTAATTCTTTATCAAAATAAATAGACATGCCTCTCAAATATCCTTGCATTTCTAGCATGGTATGCCATACTTACAAGCATGATATCGCGCCATAAATCGCAGATCGTTCGCGCCCGGTTAGATCAGTTTCCGGCGGTGGCTCTGCTCGGACCTCGCCAGGTGGGCAAGACCACGCTGGCCGAGCTTATCGCCGAAGAACGACCAAGCGTCTATCTCGACCTTGAGAACGCGGCAGACCGCGAGAAGCTGGCCGATGCCGCCCTTTATCTGTCTGGCCATGAAGACAAGCTGGTAATCTTGGATGAGGTCCAGCGAATGCCGGAGCTGTTTCAGACACTTCGCGGCCTCATCGACAAAGGGCTCCGCCGCGATATCCGGGCAGGTCGATTCTTGCTGCTGGGCTCGGCGTCGATCGATCTGCTCAAGCAGTCAGGCGAAACCCTAGCTGGCCGCATTGCCTATGTCGAGTTGGGGGCATTCAACGTGCTCGAAGTCGATGGCGATGCGCGCGAGAAACTCTGGATCAGGGGCGGCTTCCCCGACAGCTTTCTCGCAGAGAGCGACGGAGCCAGCGCGGTCTGGCGGGAGAATTTCATACGCACATACCTGGAACGTGATATCCCGCAGCTCGGACCGCGCGTGCCGGCGGAAACGTTGCGTCGATTCTGGACCATGCTGTCCCATGTGCAGGGCGGCATGCTCAACGCGGCTCAGCTCGCGCGTAGCCTCGGCGTCGATGGCAAAACGGTCACCCGCTATCTCGACCTGCTTGTCGATCTACTGCTGGTGCGGCGCCTGTCTGTCTTCCACGCCAATGTCGGCAAGCGTCTGGTGAAATCTCCGAAGATCTATGTACGCGACAGCGGCATCGTCCACGCGCTGCTCGGCCTCGATGATTGGGATGCAGTGCTGGGTCACCCGGTCGCCGGCGGAAGCTGGGAAGGGTTCGTACTGGAAAACCTGCTTGGCGCGGCACCGGAGCGAGTGAAGACGTACTTTTATCGAACGGCCGCCGGTGCTGAAATCGACCTGATACTGGAGATACCAGGCGGAAAGCTGTGGGCGGTCGAAATCAAGCGCGGCCTCGCGCCGAAGCTCGACAAGGGATTCCACCACGCGCGGGAAGACCTCAATCTGGAGTGCTCCTTCGTCGTGTATTCGGGCGACGATCGGTACCCTAAGGGTGAAGGAATCGAGGTGATCGGTCTGCGCGAGCTGACGTCGCTCCTCGCGGAGGTATGACGGCTGTGGAACGGCCTAACCCCAATATTGCATGAGCAGTGCGGGAGATGGGACCGTTTTTTGGTTTGGAGCGGTAACCGCGGTTCCAACGTCCGTATTTCACCCATGATCCGTGTTAACCCTTATTTCTCATAATGGAGGGCTTGGGTGCGATTTATATGCGTGTAAGTTATTGATACACCAAAGTTGATTGGACTTTGTCGGGGGGATGGGGATGGTAGCGGGGTGCGTTCGGGTCGGATAGAAGCGGGCCGCGGTCGGTGCTGAGTGCGATGCTGGTGGAAGAGGTGCGGACTTGTAGCATGCGCCTCGGGCCGTTTTGCGGGCCGCTGCGATCCGCGTGAAAAGCGGCGTGTCCCGTGAAACATGCTGTTTTCGACTGGATGATGAGCCATGTGGGTGAGCATGCGGCGGACGTGCGTATCGTACGCCCTTGGGTCCTTGTCTTGACGATGTCCGAACGCTCCGACCTGTCGGCGGGCTGGTTGCCCCGGTGGCTGTGGCGTATCGTGCGGGTGCGCAGGATGTGCCTGGGCACCGTTGGCGCAACGCGGCCGATGGGGTCGGATAGAGGAGGGCACGGGATGAAGATCGAGCACAAGCGCGGCGCGGGCCGGCTGGTGCGTTGGATGGCGAAAGGGGTCCGTCCGATGCGGATGGAGGTGGACTGCAGTGGAGGCGAGCTGAGTTCCAACGGGGGCTCGGTACTGATGATGATGGTGGCCGAGCAGGTCCAGTTGTTCGAGCGCGTCTCGGCATGTTTCACGGATCACCGGGACCCGTCCAAGGTGGCGCATCCGCTGGAGGCGTTGTTGGGGCAGCGGATTTTGGGTCTCGCGCTGGGCTACGAGGATGTGAACGATCACGATGAGCTGCGGCGTGACCGGGTCCTGTCCACGGCCATGGAGCGGGTGGAGTGTGCGCGTTCGGACTGCGAGCCGCTGGCCGGCAAAAGCACGCTGAACCGGATGGAGCTGTCGGCGAACGGGCCGGGCCGGGCGAAGGCGCGCCAGATCACCGTGGATTTCGATGCGCTCGACGAGCTGCTCGTGGAGCTGGTACCTGGTTCAGGGCGAGCGGGGGCAGGACACCGAAGCGGTTGGTGCTGGACATCGATGCCACGGACGTGGAACTGCACGGCCGGCAGGAGCACCGGTTCTATCACGGGTACTACCATGCATACTGCTACCTTCCGCGGCTGGTGTTCTGCAACGGCTGGCCGGTGCGGACGGAACTGCGCACGTCGAGCGGCGATGTGGCGGCGGGCGTGGTGGAGACGATCGCGCCGCTCGTGGACCGGTTGCGGAAGCGATTTCCGCAGGTGCCGATCCTGATCCGCGCCGACGGGGCCTACTGCCGCGACGAGTGGATGACGTGGTGCGAGGCGCGGGGCGTGGATTACGTGCTAGGGCTGCCACGTAATGATCGGCTGAAAGACCGGGTCAAGCCGTTGATGGACGATCTGCGGGACCGGTTGAAGCGGGATCCGCACTATGCGCAGCGAGCGGTTCGCGGCTACCAGGGCTTCGGCTATCGCACACGCGACAGCTGGACCCGCGAACGCCGCGTGATCGCCAAGGCCGAATGGCTGCCGGGACAACCGATCGGCAACGCGGACGGGGAACCGGGCGGCAAGGCTGACGGCGGACCGGAGGCCGGCGCGGACGGCCCATGTGCGCCGATCGGCGAGACCCGATACCACAGCCGCTTCGTCGTCACCTCGCTCCGGAAGCCCGACGCGCAAACGGTCTACGAAGCGATTCCGGATCCCTGGGCGCGTGACGGTGTCCACGCGGCGGATTCATCTGGCGTTCGGGTCCACCTTCCCGTACTGGAAGGATTTCTGGTTGATCTGGGCCAGCTTGGCACCGACGTAAAAGCCCAGTGCAACCGGGTTCATGACGCTGGCGGCGGCGCGCGCCGGCCTCCCCGCGCCCGGATACTCAGCGATTCGCCGTCCCGCCCGCAAAAAGGCGTGGAAAACACACGCATTCCCGCCCTCCGAAGCTTTTTCGAACCCGCGACGCGAAATCCCATGCCCGTACCCAACGCATCCCGTGAAACAATATCATTTTCGACTTGATTATGAGAAATCCGGGTTAACGACATTCACTTTAATACTAACATTTAGGATAATCTAAGGAAGTAGACCAGTTAACTAGTGTCTGTGCGAAAACCCTGATGATTGTATCAAAGTGCTGATTATTGTGGCATGGGAGGGTATTTTGAGCTAAAATGCTACGGGTGAAGATTGCCGTTGGAGGCGTTGAAATGGGCTTTTTTAGGGGTTTCAGGGGTGTTCTGTGCGGATCTTCGTTGGGAGAGCAGCGATCATGAGACGTTTCGAGCATGCCTTGCGGTTGGATGAGACGCCGGTCGGTGAGATCAAGATCAATGTGAAATCACGGGATGACATTCCGGCGTTGCTGTTGGGATTGCAGCATCTGTACGTGTCGTGTCGGGAGGAATTGGAAGGGTTACTGGGTTGCCATGTGACCGCGGATCGGGATCCGGAGAACGGTCGGCCGGGGATGACGCTGTGGCGGGTTCTGGTGATGGCGGTGCTCAAGCAGGGTTTGAATTGCGACTACGACCGTCTGGGGGAGTTGGTGAACCATCACCAGGTGGTACGGAAGATGCTGCAGCATGGGTTTCTGGATGACTGGACGTACTCGGTGCGCACCTTGCAGGACAACGTGTCGCTGGTGACGCCGGCGTTGCTACAGGAATTGAATGCGCTGCTGGTACGGGAGGGTCATGCGGTGGCGGGAAAGTTCCCTGGCACCGCCTTGGACGGTCGGGTTGACTCGTTCGTAGTGGAGACGGACGTGCATTACCCGACGGACGTGAACCTGCTGTGGGATGCGATGCGGGTGCTGCTGACGGAGGTTTCGGTCTGTTGCGGATCGCATGAGGTGTCGGGATGGCGGCAGGGGCAGTACTGGCGGAGCCAGGTTCGGCAGGGCTATCAACGGGTGAGCCGTGCGCGGTTGTGGTGCCGACGCCCGAAGGCGGTGGCGGCGTGGTTGACCCTGTGCGGCGATCTGACGGGGCGTCTGGGCGACACGCTGGAGGAGCTGGAAGGATTGCCGGAGGGCTCGGTGTCGCCGGCGCAGCTGTCGCGATGGCACTGGTTTCACGCCTGCTCGGTGCGTTTGCAGGATCAGATCCGCCGTCGCGTGCTGGAAGGGGAAACGATCCCGCACGAGGAGAAACTGTTCTCGCTGTTCGAGCCGCATACGCGCTGGATCGTGAAGGGCAAGGCCGGCCGGCCGGTGGAGCTGGGGGTTCCCCTGACGGTGCTGGAAGATCAACATCAGTTCATCCTGGGTTGGCACTTGCAGTGGCATGGCGGCGATGTGGACGTGGGGGTTCCGCTGGTGGCGGCATGCCAGGCACAGTATCCGGAGTTGCGTGGATGCAGTTTCGACCGGGGGTTCCACAGCCCCGCCAACCAACAGCAACTGGCCGCGGTGCTGGAGCACGTCGCGTTGCCCGCGAAGGGGCGCGGCACGGAGGCCAGCCGAGCTCGGGAAGGTAAAGCATCGTTCGTGGCGCGACGCCGGCGGCATCCGGGCGTGGAATCGGCGATCCATGCGTTGGAAAGCCATGGCTTGGACCGGGTGCGCACGCATGGCCGGGCAGGCTTCGAACGCACCGTGGGTATCTCGATCCTCGCAGCCAACCTGCACCGACTCGGACGCTTGCTGCAGCAACGGGCGGCGCGGCGGTCCCATCGCACGCACGCACCACCCTATCGTTTGGCGGCCTAGCCGTCCCCATCCTCAATATCCATCCTTCCCGCCCCTCGGGACGGACCCCGCACGCCCCGAAAGCGAGCAGGAGAACATCATCCGCACTTTTGGAGCCCCGATGGGCCGATTACCCGTCGTACATCTCCTAAATCAACATGATCCCCTGAGCGACGGATACCATCACGTGGCTTAAACCCATCGTAAAATGGGGTTTTCCCGCAGACACTAACTAAGAATCTCTAAATGACAATCGTTCCGCTATTGCATTACCTTGACACTGCGCGTGTAGAATAGAGTGTCCAGCGAAATCCTGTTCTCTGCGTAATTCGTCTTGTGAGAGGTTCTGTCGAAAGTCATTTGTCTTTCTTTATATTTCTTGGCCGTGTGCGCTTTCCAGAGTCTGATGAGTTCAACTTGAGGCGACTATGAAAGTTTTAGATCCATACGACGCGTTGACTCCGGAAGCACAGTTCGTAGCACAAGGCTTCGGCGCAATTGCCCCCAGCGGTGCGAATGTGCCCAATATGACAGAGTTGCTGAAGTCTGTCGGCTTGCGATTCAACAATAGGTCCCCGACCCAAACCAAAATCCATGAGATAGTCAATGAACTTATAGACGCGGGCATATGCGTTCGACACGGTGATTCCAAGTATTCAATCGTGCACGCTATTTCTGAATGGGATGCTGGCCTCGCTAGAAAGTCGGCAGACAACAATCGCCACTACAGCTTCCTCCAAGCATACAAGAGACAAAACCGCACCGCCTACTCCTACAGTTTCGATGGAAAAGAGGAACTCTCCAAAGCGGAGTTTCGCTACGCACTTCTCAGGGGTAAATCTGACGGAATCCCCAAATTCTTGGAAGAGGCAAGAATTGGGCAGGATGATTGGCGAATCCTTGCGGAACCGTTTGACTGCAAGCTGGTTTTAAAGCTTCCAGCCGAGTACCACGACACGGCACTTTCAGCCAGCCTGTTGCATGTGATCGAGACCGCGGCACCACCGGAAACGGTGATCAGTGCCTGCCAGGAGCTTAGTTCCAATTTCACGCTCCACGCTTCAAGCATCGCATTCATCCGCGTCCTGCAGGGGCAGTTCAAGGAAGCGGAAGCCGTATATGAGGAATTGTCCGAAGAGAGCCTTAGCAGCAAGCTGGCAAGAACGGGAATTGCCTCAATTAAAGCTCTGATCGCAATGCTGACCGGGGATAATCAAACTGCCAGCCATCATATCAATGCAGCGATTGCCGCGGAAAAAGCCGGAACTCGCAGGCGAATCGTATTCCCGGATCACCGCTCCTTCGCGCTTTCCTTGTTCGCGCTCGTTCGTCTCAATAAACCGGAGTCACATGCATTGCTGCGGGATTTGGCTACGGCGTTCCGTCGACTGGAGTGCTCCAGCACTACGGAGTTTTTTCTTGTGGCGGACGCTCTGAGCGCGCAATCCCGAAAGGGAATCCACGACAGTCCTTTCAAGTATCCCTGTCTTCGCCTGCTCTGTAACGGCTTCAGAAAGTACTGGCTCGGTTTCGATGCCACGACGGTGAGCGACCAGTGGCTGATGGCCTTGCGCAATTTTCGTCATCGAGCGAAGATCAACGGCTTTCGCTGGATCGAGGCAGAATGTGCTGCGGTATTTAATCACCTGAATGAAAGCGTTCTCCCGGAAGGGACCGATCGCCGCGATGCCGCGGACCTACACGCCGTGCTGGGTACAAAGACTCTGGCGATTTTAGAGGGTACCGCGCCCGCATGGGAATGGTCCTTAAAGGCGATCGAGCACCTCGCCTACGATGCCAAGATTAAACAAGGCAAAGCAGGTTCTGCTTCAGTCGAGTCTGAAAAGCGTCTTGTATGGCAAGTCAGCACTGGCTCGATTTACGGTCGCGCAAGTCCGATCCTGCAGACTGGGTACAGAAACGGCAAGTGGAGCAAAGGTCGCAAGGTGGCCCTGAAACGCCTGGCAAAGGAGATCAGGACCATGAAATTTGTTCGCGACGAGGATGTGGCGGCCGCGGCCGAAATCGAACAACACACTGGATGGTACGTCAACGATTATTCGCTTGGAACCAGCGGCATTTACGCTTTGGCAGGTCACCCCCACGTAATTGATGACGTAGGCGATCCAGTCGAGATCGTGCGTGTGGAACCTGAACTGCGAGTTGACCGGGATGAAAAGCACCATGTCATCGTAACCATTGAACCTCGCCCAGTGGACGCCGACACTGAATACGAGATTCCGACAGCCTCAGGTGGCCGGATTGAAGTGATTCGTTTCACCAACTTCCATAGATCGTTGTTCGAGCTCATTCCGCCTAAAGGTCTCAAGATTCCCGTCGAGCAGAAATCACGGCTGTTGGAGTCGGTTTCCACGATGACCGCTGAGGTCCGGGTGCAGAGCAGCGCGGGGTCGGTCAGCGGAATCACCGAAGTCACCGCGGACGCTGAACCCTGGGTGCGTCTCGAGCCATTTCATGATGGTCTCTCGGTGGCTCTGGTGGTGGAACCGATTCCCGGAACCGGAACCGTTTTCGAACCTGGGCACGGCGGTGGCATTCTATTCGCCCGGCAGGATGGCATCGACATTCAGGGGCATCGCGATCTTGAAGCCGAACTGGACGCGGCATCTCGATTGATGGAAAAGTGTCCGCTGCTTTTATCCAGACCCAGCGAGTCAGCTCCTCTGCTGCTTTACCAACCTGAAGATTGTCTTGAACTGCTGGAGCAGCTCCACATCGCGGAAGTTCGATGCAAGTGGCCGCGAGGCAAGCCCTTCGAGATCGTTGCGCATCGTTGGGCATCGTCGCTGTCTCTTTCGCTGAAGACCGCGGATCAATGGCTGCAGGCGTCAGGAAAGCTGGCCGTGGATGAACAGACGGTATTGGATCTGAAGCAGCTGTTCGACCTCCTTCACGCTTCTCCCGGCTCTCGCTTTCTTGAACTCCGGAAGGGGCAGTTTCTGGCTTTATCCAACAACTTCAGACGACAGCTCTGCGATCTCGAAAGCCTGTCCACGCCCCAGCCATCCGGTGCGATGCGGATGCACCCGCTGGCCGCCGTTTCGCTTGACAGTTTCTTCGAGGAAACCACATTCAAGGCCGACAAGGGCTGGCGAACGCTACGCAAGAATCTGGAATCCGCGCAATCGTTCGAACCGAGTCTGCCAAGCACCCTGCAGGCCGAGCTTCGTCCTTACCAGGTCGATGGCTATCGATGGCTGGCGCGGCTCAGCCGCTGGGGAGCCGGAGCATGCCTCGCGGACGACATGGGACTTGGCAAGACCGTCCAGGCACTTTCGGTGCTGCTGGACCGCGCTCCATCGGGACCATCACTGGTTGTATCTCCCACCTCCGTGGTCGCGAACTGGGTCGACGAGGCGCGCCGGTTCGCTCCAACTCTGAACGTCAAGACCTGCACCGGAAGCACCCGGACCCGGAATGCGCTTCTGTCTGACGCCGGTCCGTTCGATCTCTATCTGACTACCTACGGACTGCTTCAGAACGACATTGGCCAATTGGAAAAGATCACTTGGAACAGCGTCGTGCTGGATGAAGCTCAGGCCATCAAGAATCCCACCACCAAACGCGCCCAAGCGGCGCGCAGGATCGTCGCGAACTTCCGGCTCACCACCACTGGCACGCCAATGCAGAACAATCTGATGGATCTGCACTCGCTCTTCAGGTTTCTGAATCCCGGACTGCTGGGTTCCCGCGCGAGGTTTTCCAAGACATTTGCCGAGCCCGTGGAACGCGGCGACGACGAAGACGCGAGAGGACGACTGCGGCGCGCCATTGCCCCCTTCATTCTGCGAAGGCTCAAGTCGGAAGTGCTAGATGAACTGCCTGAGCGCACCGAGATCACGCTGCATGTCGATTTGTCAGCGGAAGAAGCCGCGCTGTATGAGGTGCTGCGACGACAGGCCGTAGAGCAGCTGATGGCCAGTGATGAAGAATCGACGCTCGCGGAAAGCAACCGCTTTCAGTTTCTCGCGCATCTGACCAAGCTTCGACTGGCCTGCTGCAATCCCAAACTCGTGCACGACTCGCCCGACGACGCTCCCAAGAGTTCAAAGCTTGAGACCTTTGGGAGCACTCTCGATGAATTGCTGGCAAACCGTCACAAGGCCCTGGTGTTCTCGCAGTTCGTCAAGCATCTCAAGCTCGTCGAGGAGTATCTCAAAAAGCGTGGCATTTCCTATCAGTATCTGGATGGCGGCACTCCCGAGAAAGCCCGCCGCGAAAGGATAGCGGACTTTCAGGCCGGGCAAGGTGACGTCTTTCTGATTTCGCTGAAAGCGGGAGGAACTGGATTGAATCTGACCGCCGCGGACTATGTCATCCACATGGATCCGTGGTGGAATCCCGCGGTCGAAGATCAGGCTTCGGACCGCGTTCATCGGATAGGCCAGACTCGCCCCGTGACCGTGTACCGGCTGGTCGCGAAGGGCACGATTGAAGAACAGATTGTGGAGTTGCACCGCCACAAGCGGGATTTGGCCGACCGTCTGCTTGAAGGCGCGGATACCGCCGCGCGGCTGACGGCTGACGAATTGCTGGCACTCCTGCGCGACCCGATATCCGTCTAGCCGACCACGACCTCTGAAGGTATCGAGCACGAGAGTGTTTCCGGTGAAGAATGAAACGAATGGACAGCGAGGCACTGCCCAAAGAGACTCACAAACTTCAGACAGCCACGAAGCCGACGAAAAATACTCATAAAGGCTGAATGCGTGTCCCTCCGCTGGTGATGTGAAAACAATCGACTTGGGAATCTGCTTGCCAGTACACCCGCAAGTGACCCTTTCTGAACGACTCGCGACCACGAAGCAGGACCCTCGCGCACCACCGAACTGGAACACATCTAGCCCGAATATTGCACGAAAGTAAGTGTTGTGTATAAATTTGTCTGCAAAAACGAAAACCGGGCTGTAACGATAGACGAGTTGTTAGAATCTGTTGTTTTATCGGGAATGTGGAGATGCTTGGACTCACAAGGGGCGTCCAGGCACGAATCATTCATGACACAACTTATGGAAAAGGAGCGAAAAATGATTCGGGGAAATTATACGCACAATACCACGAAGAAGTCGGCATGCCATCATCTGACAGACAATGAAATTTTATAAGGCGGCTGGTGTAGGAGACGCTCAACGAGATGCTGGAGAGTGAGATGACGGAGTTTCTGGGAGCGGGCAAGAGCGAGCGGACGCAGACGAGTCGGAGCTACCATTCCGGATACTACCGGCGGGATCTGACGATGAAGGTGGGAGAGATCGAACTGAGGGTTCCGCAGGAACGCAGCGGTCAGTTCAGCACGCGGGTTTGTTCGAGAGCACTATCGGCGTCCGGAGAAGGCATTGGTGGTGGAACTGTCGGAGATGTATGTGCATGGGGTTTCGACGCGTCGGGTGAGCCGGCTAGCGGAGGGTCTATGCGGTCATGAGTTTTGGTTACCACTCCAAACCGAAAAACGGTACCATCTCGCATCACTCATGCAATATCCGGGCTAGCCCGGATTTCTCATAACCAAGTCGAAAATAATGTTTTTCACGGGATGCGTGGGGTACGGGGCATGGAATGTCGCGTCGCGAGTTCGAAAAGGCTTCGGAGGGCGGGCATGCGTGTGTTTTCCCCGCCTTTTTGCGGGCGGGACGGCGAATCGCTGAGCATCCGGGCGCGGGGAGGTCGGCGCGCTCCGCCGCCAGCGTCATGCACCCGGTTGCACCGGGCTTTTACGTTGGTGCCAGGCTGGCCCAGATCAAGCGGAAATCCTTCCAGTACGGGAAGGCGGACCCGAACGCCAGATGGATCCGCCGCGTGGACACCGTCACGCGCACCGGAATCCGGAACAGGAACTTGCGCAGCGTCGATGGACGGCTCCGGCGCAGCATGGCGGATACCGGAAGGTTCTCGAGCCGGCGCTTCATCATGCAATGAAGGGCATGGGCCAGTGCGCTCATCCGGAGCCGGAGTGCGTTGACGTTCCAGAGGCTGCTGGAGCATCGGTCCAGGAACAGATCGTTCTTCTGTTCCTTGATCCAGTTTTCGGCCTCACCCCGGTCGCAGTACATCTCTTCGTAGACCGTTGGCGCGTCGGGCTTCTGGAGCGAGGAGGTGACGACGAAGCGACTGTTGTACCGGGCTTCGCCGACCGTCGCACATGGGCCTTCCGCGACGGCCTCCGGTCCGCCGTCGGCCTTGCCGGCCGGTTCCCCGTCCGCGTTGCCGGCCGGTTGTCCCGGCAGCCATTCGGCCTTGGCGATCACGCGGCGTTCGCGGCTCCAGCTGTCGCGCGTGCGATAGTCGAAGCTCTGGTAGCCGCGGACCGCTTGCTGCGCATAGTCCGGATCCCGCTTCAACCGGTCCCGCAGATCGTCCATCAACGGTTGGACCCGGTCTTTCAGCCGATCATTGCGCGGCAGTCCCAGCACGTAATCCACGCCCCGCGCCTCGCACCACGTCATCAACTCGTCGCGGCAGTAGGCCCCGTCGGCGCGGATCAGGATCGGCACCTGCGGAAATCGCTTCCGCAGCCGGTCCACGAGCGGCGCGACCGTCTCCACCACGCCCGCCGCCACATCGCTGCTTGACGTGCGCAGTTCCGTCCGCACCGGCCAGCCGTTGCAGAACACCAGCCGCGGCAGATAGCAGTATTCATGGTAGTACCCGTGATAGAGCCGGTGCTCCTGCCGGCCGTGCAGTTCCACGTCCGTGGCATCGATGTCCAGCACCAGCCGCTTCGGCATCTGGCCCCGCTCGCCCCACACCAGGTACAGCTCCACGAGCAGCTCGTCGAGCGCATCGAAATCCACGGTGATCTGGCGCGCTTTCGCCGGGTCCCGCCCGTTCGCCGACAGCTGGTTGTGTATAAATTTGTCTGCAAAAACGAAAAACGGACTGTAACGACAGACGAATGGTTAGAATCTGATGTTTCATCGGGAATGTGGAGATGCCTGGACGCAATCCCGCATCCAGGCGCGAATCATTCATGACACAATTTATCGAAAAGGAGCAAGAAATGATTCGGAAAGATTATACGCACAATGCCACGAAGAAGTCGGCATGCCATCATCTGGCGGACGATGAGGAGTTTGTGAGGCGGCTGGTGCAGGAGACGCTCAACGAGGTTCTGGAGAGTGAGATGACGGAGTTTCTGGGAGCGGGCAAGAGCGAGCGGACGCAGACGCGTCAGGGCTACCGTTCTGGATACTACCGGCGCGATCTGACGATGAAGGTGGGCGAGATCGAACTGAGAGTTCCGCAGGAACGCAGCGGCCAGTTCAGCACGCGGGTGTTCGAGCGCTATCAGCGTTCGGAGAAGGCCCTGGTGGCGGTGCTGTCGGAGATGTATGTGCAGGGGGTCTCGACGCGTCGGGTGAGCCGACTGGCGGAGGGTCTGTGCGGTCACGAGTTTTCGCCGGCGACGATCTCGGCCATGGTGTCGAAGCTGGACGCGTCCCTGAAGGCGTTTGCGGAACGTCGGCTGGAGGAGGCGTATCCGTATGTGTTGCTGGATGCCCGGTATGAGAAGGTGCGTGAGGAGGGCTCGGTGCGTTCCCGGGCAGTGCAGATTGCCATCGGGATTGACGGCGAGGGTCGGCGTCAGGTGCTGGCGGTGGAAGTGGCGAACCGGGAAAGCGAGGGGTCGTGGACGGCATTCCTCTCGCATCTGAAGGGACGTGGCCTGCGGGGAGTCGAGTATGTGGTCTCGGACAGTCATGAGGGATTGAAGCATGCGATCTCGAAAGTGTTGCCGACCGCGTTGTGGCAACGGTGCTGCGTCCATTTTCTGCGCAATGCCAGGGACAAACTGTCCCGGAGTGCTGATCCCGCATGTCTGGAGGGTTTGAAACGGTTGTGGGGCTGTGAGCATGTCGGGGAGGCTCGTGAGGCACTGGGTGCCTGGGTAGCCCGTTGGGGCGATGAGAAAGGGTTTGGCAGGCTAGTGGAATGGGTCGAGGATCATGTCGAGGAGACGCTGACGGTGTATCGGCTGCCTAGGGAACATCGCCTGCGGATGAAGTCCACGAACATGCTGGAGCGGTACAACGAGGAGCTCCGTCGGCGCACGCGTGTCGTCCGGATCTTCCCGAACGCGGAGTCCTGTCTGCGTCTGATCTTGGCACTTGCGGCGGAGACCCATGAGCGGTGGCTGACGGGGCAGCGTTATCTATATGGCCGGATCGGCGTGGTTCGCGCATCCGAACCGGAATCCGAGACATGGCAGGAGGCGGCATGAAACGCCCGAAAATTTCGCGCCGAGCGGAGACCCGCCCATATGGGCGGGTCTCCGCTCCCACTGGAAATTGCAGGAAATTCTTGACACAACTCGACAGCTCCATCCGGTTCAGCGTGCTTTTGCCGGCCAGCGGCTCGCAGTCCGAACGCGCACACTCCACACGCCCCATGGCCGTGGACAGAGCCCGGTCCCGCCGCAGCTCGTCGTGATCGTTCACATCTTCGTAGCCCAGCGCGAGACCCAAAATCCGCTGCCCCAGCAACGCCACTAGCGGATGCGCCACCTTGGACAGGTCCCGGTGGTCCGTGAAACATGCCGAGGCGCGCTCGAACAGCCGGACCTGCTCGGCCAGCATCATCAGCAGTGCCGAGCCCCCGTTGGAACTCAGCTCGCCTCCACTGCAGTCCACCTCCATCCGCGCCGGACGACGGACCCCTTTCGCCATCCGACGCACCAACCGGGACATGCACAGTACGACCACCAGCGTGTTCAGCACGCGCCGCCGCCGCTGCCAGAGCCGGACCAAAGCATCCTCCGGGGCCAAGACGGCTGCTGGCGACCTGCAGGACCCCAATCGATCCCGACCCTTCGGCGTGAACCAGCCCAGATGACTACACAGGGTGGACGCCAACTCATGGCGGCTCAGTGCCGGAAACCGTGCCACCGTCTTCTGAAGGTCCACCATCCAACGGCGGGTCCGCCGCGTACCACCCAAGGTGGTCGACTTCAAGTTCTCGATTCGGAAATCCATCACGTTGGCACCAGAGACCATCTAACCAAGCGTAGACTGCCATAACCCATGCCAAAACGTAAGTGTTTTTTTGAAGAACCCCCAAAAAATCGAATATGTTCCCGTATATCAACCGGTGACACGACATCCTCAAAGACCGGGATCCCTTTCCGTTCATCCGCATGCCATCGCAGCCACCGGGGGCGAAACCTCCCGACAGTCGGGGAGCGTGTTCGGGCCTCGTCAAGACCAGGACCCAAGGGCGTGCGATAGGGGCGTCCGCCGCATGCTCACCCGCATGGCTCATCATCCAGTCGACAACAGCATCTTGCACGGGATGCGCCGCTTTGCACGCCGGTCGTGGCGGTCCGCAAAACGGGCCCAGGCGCATGCTACAAGTCCGACCCGAACGCACCCCTTTCGCCATCCAACGCACCCATCCGTCCGAACGCACCCCGCTACCATCCCCTTCCCCCCGGCAAAGCCCAACCAACTTCGTGGTATCAACAACTTACACGCACATACATCGCACCCAAGCCATCCATTATGAGAAATAAGGGCTAACCAAGCGTAGATTGCCATAACCCATGCCAAAACGCAAGTGTTTTTTTGAAGAACCCCCAAAAAATCGAATACGTTCCCGTATATCAACCGGTTACACGACATCCTCAAAGACCGGGATCCCTTTCCGTTCATCCGCATGCCATCGCAGCCACCAGGGGCGAGACCTCCCGACAGTCGGGGAGCGTTCGGGCCTCGTCAAGACCAGGACCCAAGGGCGTGCGATAGGGGCGTCCGCCGCATGCTCACCCTTGCAATTAGACACACTTGACAAGAGAGGGGGTGATGTTTACTATATTTGCATGCAATTGGGTCTGAGACATTTTGGCGAGGCTTCGCTGGCTTGGTTCAAGGAGAAGTCGAGGGATCCGTCGGCGACTCGGTGGTCCCTGGCTCGGGGGATTTGCGAGCGTGAAGACTGGCGGAATCGTCAGGGGGAGTGGTGCATCGCGTCGGCCTGCAAGGCGTTGCCGCAACTGGCGGCGCATCTGGGGGTAGCGTTGCCGGCGGCGCGTCCGGTGGCATCGGTCCGGGCACCGGCTTCGGACTATCCGGACCTGGCGTTGGACTGTGCGCTGGAGGCATTGGGCGAGGTCTCGGTGCGACGTGTGGCGGCGAAGGACGTGGGGGCGTTTCGTCGCCTGCTGCACACGCATCATCCACGGGGATGGGATCGCAGTCCGGGCGCTGCGCTGAACTGCTGGATTGTCTCGAGCCGCCAGGGTCGCCTGGGCGGGGTGAGATGGTCGGCGGCGAGCTGGCACCAGGCCCTGTCGGGATCGCTGGATCGGCTGGTCGGAAGCCGCGCGGGTCGCACATTTGCAGGCGGTGGTTCGGCAGTCGCGGTTTTTGATTCTTCCCGGGGCACGGGTACCGAACCTGGCTTCCCATGTGCTCGCGAAGGCGTCGAAGGCACTCGCGACGGAGTGGCGGCGAGCGCGTGGAACGGCACCGCTTCTGGAGTATACTTACGTGGATCCGTCCCGCGCCGGGACGTGCTATCGGGCGGCGGGCTGGCAGCGTTGCGCGGGGCGCACCTCCGGTCGTCCTCCGGGCGGGTTCCGGACGTCTCCGAAGGCGGTCTGGGTGCATCCGCTGTCGCGGCATTGGCGACGAGAGTTGTGCGCGGAATCCGGGGCTCGGCTGCCAATGTGGAGCGGATCCCGGCATTGGCCGATACAGGCGGACTGGGCCGATCGGGAATATGGCGCACGCACGCTGGGCGATGCGCGCCTGCGGCGGCGGCTGGTGGACATGGGGCGCGCCTGGGCCGATCGTCCGGGCTTGTCCTTGCCGCAGGTGTTTGCCACCCCGGCACAGCAGAAAGGAGCCTATCGCTTGTTGTCGAATGCGCGTGTCACGGAGGAGCATGTGCTGGACGCACATCGCCAGTCCACGGTGGATCGCTGCCGTCTGGAACCGGTGGTGCTGGCGGTGCAGGACACCACCATGCTGAACTATTCGGGGCTGGCGACCAGCGAGGGGCTGGCGGAATTGGGAGGCGGTGGAAAGGGCGTGCAGGGGCTGCCCGTGCATCTCACGCTGGCCGTCACGCCGACGGGGCGACCGCTGGGCGTGCTGGAAATGGATACCCGCTTCCGGCCGCCGGCGCCGGAGAAAGCGGAGATCTCGGAGCGCACACGCTGGTTGGCGGGTCTGGACTGTGCCGCGGAACTGGCCAAGTCCTGTCCCGATACTCGCGTGATCGCCGTGTGCGACCGGGAAGCCGACATGTTCTCGATGCTGGAACGCGCGCCGCGGGATTGGACGTGGAACTGCTGTTCCGTTCCTCCCGCGGTGCCAAGCGCACGGCACGGACGGAGGCCGAAGATCCTCCGGCAGACCTGTGGGAATGCCTGGCATCGCAACCGGTGTCCTCGATCCTCGAACTCGATCTTCCTGCCTCGGGCGGTGCCCGGGCGCGAGCCGCCCGCACCGCCCGACTGGAGGTGCGAAGCCTCCGGGCCAACCTCTTGCCCGCGCGCCGGTGCAAGGAACGCCCGCCACAGACCGTGCACGCCGTCTCAGCCACGGAAATCCATCCCCCTGCCGACACGTCGTCTCCCCTGCACTGGGCGCTGCTGTCCACCCGCCCGTTCCAAGATGCCCAAGAGGCCGTCCAGGCACTGGAACGGTATCGCCGACGCTGGGTCATCGAAGAATATTTCAAGGTGCTCAAGAGCGGTGCCCGCATCGAAGAGCGCCGCCTCGATCACGCGGACGACCTGCGCAAATGCCTGGCCTTCGACGCCATCACCGCCTGGCGGGTGTTCGACCTCGATCGACTCGCGCGGGCAGAACACCGGACCGCCCCGCAATCCGGGTGCTGACCCGGGAAGAAATCGAGACCCTGAACCTGCTCCTCGAAGACCTCGGATCCCACGCCCGGAAACATCAAACTCCGGATCCCGAACGCCAAACCATTCGCCAAACCGTGATCAATATTAGAAGACTCGCTGGGTCCCAGCCTTCCAAAAGATACCCCCTGCCCGGAAACATCAAACTCTGGCAGGGATACGTCCTGCTCAAACCCGCCGTGCGGATCTACCTCCTCATGAAACAGAAGGAATGAATTCACATCGTCATGTGTGTCCAATTGCAAGGACCGTATCCCGGCGGCCGCCGTGGATGAAGCGGTCGACATCGATACCGGTTTTCCGTTGCATCTGGAACACCGCGTGCAGTCGGTTGTGTATAAATTTGTCTGCAAAAACGAAAAACAGACTGTAACGACAGACGAATGGTTAGAATCTGATGTTTTATCGGGAATGTGGAGATGCCTGGACGCACATAAGGGGCGGCCAGGCGTGAATCATTCATGACACAATTTATCGAAAAGGAGCAAGAAATGATCCGGGAAGATTATACGCACAATGCCACGAAGCAGTCGGCATGCGATCCATCTGGCGGACGATGAGGACTTTGTGAGGCGGCTGGTGCAGGAGACGCTCAACGAGGTGCTGGAGAGTGAGATGACGGAGTTTCTGGGAGCGGGCAAGAGCGAGCCGGACGAAGACGCGTCAGGGCTACCGTTCCGGCTACTACCGGCGCGATCTGACGATGAAGGTGGGCGAGATTGAACTGAGAGTTCCGCAGGAACGCAGCGGCCAGTTCAGCACGCGGGTGTTCGAGCACTATCAGCGTTCGGAGAAGGCCCTGGTGGCGGTGCTGTCGGAGATGTATGTGCAGGGGGGTCTCGACGCGTCGGGTGAGCCGACTGGCGGAGGGTCTGTGCGGTCACGAGTTTTCGCCGGCGACGATCTCGGCCATGGTGTCGAAGCTGGACGCGTCCCTGAAGGCGTTTGCGGAACGCGAGCTGGAGGAGTCGTATCCGTATGTGTTGCTGGATGCCCGGTATGATTTGCGGACCCGAGCGAGGAGGGGCGCGCCGTGAACCGCCGGCTGCGGGTGGTAGAAGACGTCCCGCTCAGTGCGTCCCGGTCCGACCGTCGGGTGACGGTGCTGCAGTGCCGGGAACGCACCCCGAAGCGGGTCAAGAAACCCGAACGCCAATGGACCTGGATCACGGATCTGCCGGTGACCCGAGCCGAGGCACCGGCGACCGCACGGATGGCGCGCAGTCGCTGGAAGATCGAAAACGAGACCTTCAACACGCTGAAAAACCAGGGGTACGGTCTGGAACACAACTACGGTCACGGTCACCAGTACGTACCTTGCGAATACGCTGGCGACCCTGATGATGCTGACGTTTCTGATGGACCAAATCCAGCAGTTGTGCTGCCCGCGCTTCCAAGCCGCCCAACGTCGGCAGAGCAGTTACGCATCCCTGTGGGAAAAGATGCGCGGTGCGATCTGGCTCCTGATCCTCCACAGCTGGGAACAGTTGTACGAAGCCCTCGCTGGTGCAGAACCCGACCGCAGTTCCGGACGACCCGATCCTAGTTTCCGTCCGCCGTAGTGCAACGCGTCCTGCGCCTCCTGATCGTGGGCATCCCTCCGAGATCCGTCAACATGCGAACCGGGCATGCCTTGGTCCGCACCAAACACCGCGGTCCAACGCAGCCAAAACGTAGCTGGGGCACGCTGAACAAGGGCCCGAAACGATCCCAACGGATGGAAAACATCCAGGGGCATCCACTCAAAACTTGCAGGCACTGCTGTTCCACAGGAAGCGGGAATTGCTGGTTTAACCGTACATTCCACTTGGCTACTTCTGTTTTGAACGCTGCTACAACATTATTTGACAGCCTGATTTCGACGATCTGATTTGGTTCAGACAAACCATTATATAATTCTCTTGAAAAAGGCTGAGACGAAGGAGGCCAAAGATGAATGATTTGCCGTCTTATGTGCTGGAGTGAGTATTTGATGCGTCGCGTGAGCTGGTGTGGAGTACCTGGACCGATCCGGATCTATTGCCGCGCTGGTATGGACCGGGAGTGAAGACGATTATCCATCGCCTTGACTTGAAACCCGGCGGGCTGTGGCTCGGAGAAATGCAATGGGGCGACAATTCCAACTATCAACGGGTTGAGTACACCGAAGTGACTCCGCCCAAGCGGCTGGTCTGGTTGCACTCTGTTTCGGATGCGGACTGGAATATCATTCCAAATCCTATGATGGCTGACTGGCCGCGGGTGCTTCTGACTACGGTGACGTTTGAGGAAGATGGCGATCATCAGACCAAGATGTATCTGACCTGGGTGCCACATGAAGCGAAAGAGGTTGAGATTGCCTGTTTTGCCGCCGCAATGGACGGCATGGACAAGGGCTGGGGTGCTGGCATGGGGCTACTCGCAGAGCTGCTGGATGAATTGCAAACTTGAGCTGATTGCCGGACGTTAATCAGAACGAGTGCCGTTCGTTTCCCCCACCGGAACTTCCAAGGTTTCCAGCAAGGCCATTCGGCTTGGCATTGTCGACGGGAATACGGCCGCAAACTCCACCGCGTTCGCACCTTTACCTACAAAGAGTACTCTGGGGCGGAAAGGATATTTCGCATCCGATGACCAGAGCCGGGGAATTAGAGCGTAGAGAAATTTTCGTTCGCCCATCATTGAGCGCGATCCCCGATCACACAAAATCCGCGCTAAAACCACTTTTTCCGGTCGGTCGAATCACGTTAGCCCCTATATCGTATGAGCAGTGCGAGATGGGTCCGTTTTTCAGTTTGGAGCGGTAACCGGGGTTCCCACATCCGCATTTCGCCCATGATCCGTGGTTCCGGCACAGTTTTGTGGATTTTGGACATACCCTCCCCTTATCCCCAATGGCATTCGGATTAACGGAAGGGGATTCTAGTCTTTGAGGATGTCGTGTAACAGGTTGATATACGGAAACATATTCGGTTTTTTTGGGGTTCTTCAAAAAAACACTTACGTTTTAGCGTGAGTTATGGCAATCTACGCTTTAGTTAGTGTCTGCGGGAAAACCCCATTTTACGATGGGTTTAAGCCACGTGATGGTATCCGCCGCTCAGGGGATCATGTTGATTTAGGAGATGTACGACGGGTCATCCGCCCATCGGGGCTCCAAAAGTGCGGATGATGTTCTCCTGCTCGCTTTCGGGGCGTGCGGAGTCCGTCCCGAGGGGCGGGAAGGATGGATATTGAGGATGGGGACGGCTAGGCCGCCAAACGATAGGGTGGTGCGTGCGTGCGATGGGACCGCCGCTCCGCCCGTTGCTGCAGCAAGCGTCCAAGTCGGTGCAGGTTGGCTGCGAGGATCGAGATACCCACGGTGGAGTTTGCCAGAATTTACGTGTATGAGATAACTTAACAAGTTGATGACACGAGGTACGAAGCATGGACAAGAAGCAGCAATTCCCGCTTCCTGTGGAAAAGCAGTGTCTGCAAGTTTTGAGCGGCTGCCCATGGATGTTTTCCATCCGTTGGGATCGTTTCGGGCCCTTGTTCGGCGTGACCCAGCTACGTTTTGGCTGCATTGGACCGTGGGGTTTTGTGCGGACCAAGGCATGCCCGGTTCGCATGCAATGGCATTCGGTTTGAGAAAAGTCGATCTGCGCCTTTGAGGGTTTTCTATAACCCATTGATTGACTGGGACTTGTTTCTGTTTTTTTGGAGTGTTCAAAAAAAGGGTTTGCGTTGCGACATTTTTTTTGGCAAACTATGCTGTATGGAATTGTTTCGGACGGAAAGTGGATGGGTTCGAGAATCGTGGATCTGAAGTCGATCAGATTTTGTGGCAGGCGGCTGACCCGCCGTCGGATTTCGGACATTCAGAGGACGGTGGAGCTGTTTCCGTCCTTGAGTCGCGATGAACTGGCTTCGGCCATCTGCAGTCATCTTGGCTGGCGGACGCCGAAGGGCGGGGAAAGCCCTGGATCCTGTTTACGGATGCTGCACGTGCACGTGATCCGGGGACTGCATGCGGTGTTCGGGATAAAGCGGAAAACCGGTGCCGACATCGACCATTTCATCCCCGGCGATCGAGAGGATGTGGTGATGGAGATCGCCCCCCGCAAAGGCACACTCGCCACCTGTGGTGCACACTGCCTGCGGCTGGTGAAATACCTCGTCGGCAAAACGGTCTTCATCCTCGGAACCACCCTGCTGGATTCGAAGCGATACACCATCCCGCAACTGGCGGAGCGGTATCGCGCAAGATGGGGCGTGGAAGAATGGTACAAGGTGTCCAAACAACGGATGGAGGTGGAAGACTTCCATGGACCAAGCGAACGGGGAGTGAAACAGAAAGTCTATGCCGGCTTCCCCCTGAACGCCATGACCCGGCGGTTCTCCGGTCACGGCGACCATCGATGGAACGAAAGCCCGCACGAACATGGCAAGCCGCGCAGGCAGACCCATTTCAAGCACGGACTGGCGATGGTGGCGGCCGACATCGAGATCCCTGTTGCTGAAGCAGGCATCCGCGCTACAGGAAACGGTTACCCAGGTGGTTCGCGACATCATCCGATGCCGACAACGACTCCGGCCCGGCAGATCCTTCGAACGACGATCCCAAAAACCCGTGAAGATGTGGCAGCGAGGGAGAAGACTGCAAGCAAAAACTGCTGATTAACTCAACATATGACTGGCATTCCATATAGGAGTGAAGGGCACTTCCTTAAACGAATGACAATGATCACTAAACGAATGCCATTGGCTGGAGAAAGGGCGTGGCACGGAGGCCAGTCGAAGCCCGGGGAGGTGAGGCCTCGTTCGTGGAGCGGCAACAACGGCATCCGGCAATCTGCGTCGCAGAAATTTTTAGGATGTCTAGCCCCAATAATTGCATGAGCAGTGCGAGATAGATTCGTTTCTCAGTTCGGAGCGGTAACCAGGGGTCCCATGTCTGGCAGCGAAATATCCCCGTTACCGGTGGCCGCACCGCCGCTGAAGCTGAATTCGGCCTCCACCTTGCGGCGTTGCACGGATGAAAAGCGGATGGGATTGGGGTAACATTTCGTCACAGCAAGGTCTCCTTCGATATGTATCTTAACTCATTGAATGCTATCGAATTATAAGAGCCTTGCTGTTTTACTCGTGCACTATCCGGCAGTCTGCGCCGTAGAAAAAATTTGGTATATTTTTTAGGATGGATACTTTGCAAATAACTTAGAATGAGAAATCTATACTTCATAAATGCGCATTTTAGGTAATCCTTCCTACTAAAGAGTATTCCTATGTTTCTACGGCGCAGACTGCCGGGCGGGGTTCGAACGCACCGTCGGCATCTCAATCGTCGTAGCCAACCAGCATTTCGGCTCGGACGTTTGCTGTGGCAACAGATGGCGCGCCGTCGCACGCACCACCCTATCGTCTAGCGGCCTAGCTGTCCCCCAATATCCGTCATTTCAGCCCCTCGGGACGGACCCCGTACGCCCCGAAAGGGAGCCGGAGAACATCATCCGTACTTGCTGAACCCTGGTGACCAGATTATCCGCCGTAAGTATCCCCAATCGGCATGGTCCTCTGAGAGACGAATACCATCACGTGGCTTAAACCCGTTGTAAAATGGGGTTTTCCCACAGACACTATGTAGACGAAACGATGGCACTGTGGTGTTAGAATTAAGTGGTCATTTTTGGAGAACGGAATGAGCGAAAATATACATTATGTTACCGATGCGAGCTGGGAAGATGATGTCCTAAACGTAGAAGGTCCAGTACTGGTAGATTATTGGGCAGAGTGGTGTGGTCCATGCAAAATGATCGCTCCAATACTCGAAGAAATCGCAAATGAATATACGGAGCGCGTCAAAATTTGTAAGATCGATATTGACAAAAACACTAAAACCCCGCCCAAATATGGAGTGCGGGGTATTCCCACGTTAATGCTGTTCCGCCAAGGCCAAGTTGAAGCAACAAAAGTAGGAGCATTATCAAAATCGCAGTTGGCCGCGTTCTTGGATAGCAATATATAAACTAGTAGTTTTACAAGTTTTAATTTTCGGGTATGGATGCTTTAGTTTGGTGCGCGCATCGTCGACGCTGAGCTGCCAGTCGACCCGGTCTGTTCGCGATTGCGCTCCTCGGCCCAGGCCACTTTCCGGGCTGGCGGACGGTGGCCATCACCCAACGGAACACGACGTTGGATTGGGCGAAGCAAGTGCACGCGCTGGCGAATATCTGCTGCGTTCCCGGCGGCCGAAGCCAGTCGGTTGAACGACCGAATCCACTTGGTGCACACGCCGAAACACGGGAGCTGGCTGAACGTCGCGGAACTGGAGTTCAGTGCGTTGCACCGCCAGTGCCTGGATCGCCGGATCGAGAGCAGGGCTTTGGTCACGTCGGAAACGGCGGCCTGGGCCAAGGAGCGCAACCGCGAACAGACCGGGTCGACTGGCAGCTCAGCGTCTGACGACGCGCGCACCAAACTGAAGCATCTATACCCAAAAATTAAAACTGGTTAGACTACTAGGACTCGCGAATATGGGGATTTACCGGAAATCAGTATTCTGCTGTCTCCATGTATCCCATGGATCGGTTATTTCGCACGACCTCTCGATATCGAACAATCGCGTCAATCCGTTTATCTTGAAGCATGTCTATGTCTGCTTCAAGTCTCCCAATTTCCTTTTGAATTTGTTTGATTCGCTGTAGCTTTCGTTGCGTGTCCTCTCTGCTGAGTCCCTCGTCGTTTATAATATCGTACTCAAAGCTATCTACTTTTTCATCGAGTTGCTCAATCCTGAAGCGATTCCCTGTAATCTGGCTTAGAATTGTTTCGATATCATGTTTAGCAACGTGAAGTTCTCTACCAAGCTGATATCCACTCAAGAAGGTTGATGCTGAGCTACTAGGACAGACATTTTTATAAGTCCGGCCTGACCGGCCTTCAATGTATCCATTACTCGCTTGACAGTAACGCTTCAATCCCTCTTGGCGACCTTCTTCATAGGCATGGTAGTCTGGTACAACGCCGTGGCGGGCACATTCTCGTCGATAGACGGAAACCTGAGTTGCAGGACTTCCTTTAATGCCGTCCTCAATTCCTAGATTTTCCCAATCACCATAGATGCACTCAGTTTTGGAAAGCGTTGCACAGCCATGCAATAGGATTCCACTCAGGAGCAGCAATCCGGTCCTGCATACTATAAGAGCGAAATAGATTCTCGCGAGTGTGGAGACCGACTTGAGCCGTATGAGGTATGACATAAGATCAATAATTGAAACAAGCAGAGTATACCCCTAGATAGATATTTCATAGATAGATATCGCTGAGTTAGTACTGTTCCATAGTAATCGACGATTTACAATTATGATTGACGACACCGGATCTATCATTTGCGGGTTGTTGATTTCGTATTCCGACAATCTAACCAGTAGATAAGCTGAAGGTCCACGATTCCCATCAACCTTTCGAATTCAAAATTTAGCGTCAACGACTTGCATTTCTCACATCAATAAATGATGAACTGTTCCTCCTACGCGTTCACCCTCAAATGGAACAGGATCAATTGACCAGCGCGACGTGGGCGGCCTCTCCTATATAAACAAGTCAACTAGACACCTCTATTAACCTGCAGACTTGTTATGATCTGAAAGAGATACTTATTAAAAATCAGATACTTATATAGGTATGATTCGTCAAAATAGCAATAAATAGAGATGTCCAACTGAGCGGATCAGTTCTAGTGTCGCCTTATACCTTCCAGCACCAATGCTGGCTGCCGTTCTCCACCGTCTTGGTGCCACACGAAAAACATCCGCAATCCGTCGATCTGTTCATGCCGGCTTGCCGACATCCACCTTCAACAGAATCTATGCACCCCGAACCGTACCCGTTACGTACCGTTAATCAATCATGCCTACACGTCCTAATTCGCGTTTGCGCTAACTATAGCTTTCAGTCCACTTGATTCGTCATGATGCACTTTTCAAGCAGCCTATCCGCGTAAATGGAATTAGCCGTGAGGTCGATTCCTAGTATTCCCGATAGGTGGGGTATTTCCCTAAAGAAATCGACTCCCCTAACCTTGAAGAAGGAATGAAAAGCAGCGTTAGTACAATGAAACCGAGTCCAGACCAGTGCAACCACTGATCCGTAGCCGCAACGGCAAAGAGATAGAACACCCACCACATGCTTATCTCGCAAAAATAATTCGGATGACGACAGTAAGCAAAAAGTCTGGTCTTGATAAATGGTTGCGTAATTTCCTCGCCCGCCGCAGTCTTCCGTTTCTTATTCTGTTGAAACGCCCACATTTGCTCGTCAGCGATGACTTCACCAACAAAGAATACCAAAAACAAGGTTACAGATACTCCATCAATCCAAATAAGCGACGTATCGCGTCCTAGCCATGCCTGATGCACTGGAGCAGTAAACAACCAAACTATGAGCATCTGTCCGAATGTAATAAACAGGATATTCACCACTTGAAATCTGAATTCGCCGATTTTGTCGTGGATAACGCCCCATCGATAGTCTTCACCTCCTTTCCAAAAACCTCCTTTGCGCGCATAGTTGAACGTGAGACGACCTCCCCAAAGTGATACGAGAATCAACATGAGATTTAAACGTGGCGCATCAAAACCAACACTTGCTGCAACGATAAAACAATAGATTACCGGACAGATTGACCACAACCGATCAACCCAAGAGTATTCACGAGTTATCACGGACAATAGCCACGCTATCGCCATCAAGATCAGACACAGATCAAATGCTGTACCAAACGGTGTACCTGCAAGTGGATGGTTAAAAAATTGATATCCAGCATATTCCATTCTTCATCGATTAGATATCCATCGTACCCTCCAACATCAGCATTGCTTCGTTCAAATATCGCAAATGAATTTCTACAGCACTACCTTGGAAATTTGAATGTGCGTTATGTCATCAAGTTCGAGTCACATCAGCAAAACTTGGGCTTTCGATCAATCCATTGAAACGCAATGGAATTCAATCATTTCCAATGATGGCATGTTCACTGGATTATGACTTGGCACACCAAAAAACTACCCATTTCCCGCAACACATACGTTAAACAAACCGAAGAAAGTCTTCAACACATATCAGCTTAACTGGATAATGGGATTACGCTTATCAATTGTTGCTTCCCGTCGGAATTTCGTTGAATGGAATCCCCTTGTCGGGACGAGCGTCCTGTGGCATTCCGAGAATACGTTCAGCCAAAATGTTGAGCATGATTTCATCCGAACCACCAGCAATGCGGTTACCCGGAGCATTCATGAATGTACTTGGATAGAGTCCTTCATCAATCGCGAATTCACGATCCTGTACTGCGCCAGCAAGTTCCAAAAGGTCCATTGCAAATGAACTCATGTCCTGCAACTTCGAAGCCCCGACAAGCTTTCCAATAGAGTTTTCAGGACCGGGAGTTTCGCCGCGAGACAGCACCGACAATGACCGGTAGCTGGTGTACCTCAATCCCGCCTCTTGGCAATACCACGTAGCCAGCTTGGCTCGAACGTTTGTATCTTCAATCGCTGGGCGATCGTTAATCGTGATTCGTTGCGCCAGACGAAATACTTGATCGAACCCAACTCCGTCGTCTCCAACTCCGATTGCCGCGCGTTCGTTCATTAACGTCGTGAGAGCAACCTGCCAACCCTGACCCACTTTACCAAGTCTCTGGCTATCTGGAATACGAACATCGGCGAAATACACCTCATTAAAATCAGCACTACCCGAAATTTGCCGAATGGGCCTCACTACGATTCCAGGAGACTTCATATCGAGAAAGAAATACGTCAGCCCTTGATGCTTAGGAACACCCGGGTCCGTGCGAACTATAAGAATGCCGTAATCGCTGTAATGTGCGCCTGACGTCCAGATCTTCTGACCGTTGACCACCCACTTGTCACCATCTTTCTCTGCCCTCGTGCAAACTGCAGCAAGATCAGACCCGCATGCAGGTTCGCTGAATAACTGACACCAAATATGTTCTCCGGATGCCAACGGAGGTAGGTAGTATCGTTTTTGTTCCTCAGCGGCCCAGCGCATGAGCGTTGGAGCAGCCATTCCCTGCCCAATGAGAAAAATACCCGCCGGCACGCTGAACTTGCTTTCTTCTTGATTCCAGATCACCGATTCAATCGCCGTTGCGCTACGACCACCGTACTCTTTAGGCCACTGAATGCACGCCCATCCCGCGTCGAACTTTCGTTTCTGCCACAATTTACTGCGCTGTATTTCGTCCAGGCCATCCAACTCCTCGTCCGTTGGAACGTTCGCTGTGAGCCAAGTGTTCGCCTCCGCCCGGAATTTTTCCTCCGCTGGTGTGTCATCGAAATCCATATTACTCCCCTAAGATCTACTCTAAGCAGGACATGTCGTGTTGGTTTGTTCGTACGCACTGATCAACCTGTCCTGCCACCATCCCTCGCTACCAATATTGACCGATAACAGCTTGGCGCGTCGGTAGTAGAACTGGCAGTCAAATTCCCACGTAAAACCCATGCCGCCGTGAGTTTGAATGTTCTCTTTTGAAGCAGAGTAGTACGATTGTATGGCACTCACTCGTGCGGTAGCAGCAGCCAAAGGAAGCTCAGCAGCATCGTTGGCCAGTGCCCACGTCCCGTAGTAGCAGTTCGAGCGAGCGAGCGTCTTCTTAACGTAGACGTTAGCCAATTTATGTTTGATGGCCTGAAACCCAGCGACTGGGCGTCCAAATGCATATCTCTCCATCGCATAATTTTTCGCCTGATCCAACGCGGCTTCAGATCCGCCAACTTGTTCCCACGCAAAGAGTACCGCCGCTCGATTGAAGACGCGGTTCGTTAAGCTAAAACCGTCGCCCACACCACCGAGAAGTTCACCCGACGTATCTTTAAGTACCAAAGCAGCATGAGCGCGCGAAGAATCAATGGTATGAACGGATTTTCTTTCAGTATCGGCAAGATCCACGATGTACAAGGAAATGCCGGAGCCATCCGATTCCCTCGCAGCAACCACCGCGAAATGTGCAACATCACCATCTGGAACGGGAACTTTAGATCCACTTAACTTTCCGTCTTTTGCTACTGTCGAGATTTGTTTTTCTGACACGCGACCCGCTTCTTCACCAAATGCAAACGTTCCAATAGCTTCTCCGGAAGCTAGTTTTGGCAACCATGCTTGCTTTTGCTGATTCGTACCAGCGAGAAGCAAAGCTTCAGTCGCTAGATACACCGACGACGAGAATGGGATCGGAGCGAGGCAACGCCCCAATTCTTCAGCAATGACGGCAAGTTCGTAGTAACTGAGCCCCAAACCACCCTGCGTTTCTGGAATAACTGCAGACAACCAGCCCATTTCTGCCACGCCTTTCCACAAATGCTTATCATAGGACGCGTCTCCTTCCAGTATTTTTCGTACTGCGGATAGCGGACAATGTTCGTCCAAGTACCCTTTCACCTGATTGCGAAGCAGACTTTGTTCTTCGGAAAATTCGAAATTCACTATCTCTCCTTTTTAAGGATAAGGCGAATACGATGATTCAGCGATTGTACCGTCTACACTACCCACAATGAATTTTGCAGATTTTGGTTTTTTACGGGTCGCCGCCGTAGCTCCTGCGATTTCGCTCGCGGACCCAATGGCGAACGCCCAAAATATTCTTGAACACTACCAGCAGCTCTTATCCCAAGAATGCTCAATCGTGCTTACCCCTGAACTATCGCTAACCGGCTACAGCTGTGAGGATCTATTCCATACTGACGACCTATTGCACCGGTCGAGCAAGTCTCTTGAGTGGCTAGCTAGTAAAACTAAATCAGCGGCACTAGTCGTTGGCTCTCCTTACCGATTGATGGACGGTCGCGTGGTTAACTGTGCTTTTATCTGCTCAAACGGAATGATTCAGGGATCAGTGCCCAAATCCGTGCATCCGAACTATCGGGAATTCTACGAAAAGCGCTGGTTCGCTTCCGGCGAAAAGATTAATGTTATTTGTGACTATTCGCGCGGAAATTTCCTAATCAATCCTAATCAGCTATTCAAGATTGGAGCAACGCATTTCGCTATCGAGATCTGTGAGGACCTTTGGGCACCTAGGCCCCCGGGTGTAGAACACGCACTAGCCGGGGCTACGATACTACTCAACCCGTCCGCGAGTACGGAGTTAATCGGTAAAGCGGACTATCGGCGCGATTTAGTACGCATGCAGAGCGCGAAGACAATTTCGGGATATCTATACGCTGGTGCTGGAATCACCGAATCAACCAAAGACGCAGTCTACGGGGGGCACTTGCTAGCTGCAGAAAACGGGCATTTGCTTGCAGAATCAGAACGGTTTAAGTGGGACACCCCATCGCTGATTGTAGATTTCGACTGGCGACGGCTAAATCATGAACGAGCATTCAATACTACTTTCGCACAGACAAGCCGTAATCATTCTGCCACCGTCAAAGATTTGCAGATAAAGCCGGTTGTCCGTACCACTACTAGAGTCATCGAAAAACATCCGTTTGTACCGCAAGACGAGACGGAGATAGATGCTCGCGCCAACGAGATTTTCGCCATACAAACGGCGGGGTTAGCCAGGCGAATGATGGCGGCTAAAGCAAGACGCTTGGTTATAGGATTATCGGGTGGATTGGACTCAACTCTAGCCTTCTTGGTTTGCTGCGATGCTCTGAAGTTGCTTGATCTAGAAATCCAAGCCATCGACCCATTAACAATGCCGGGGCCAGGAACGACACAACACACTTTGGATTCCGTACGATTGCTTTCAGAATGTACTGGCGTAAGCGTTAAGACAATACCGATTTCAGCAGCACTGGATCAGCATCTAAGTGCCTTGGAACACGACGGTTCGCCAGACGTCACTTACGAAAATGCACAAGCTCGAGAACGTACGCAAATTTTGTTTGATGAGGCAAATAAAGTAGACGGAATCGTTGTCGGAACTGGAGATTTGTCCGAACTTGCCCTAGGCTGGTGTACATTCAACGCTGATCACATGTCGAGCTACAACGTCAATGCCAGCGTACCAAAGACATTGGTCGCATACCTTGTTCGCTGGTATGCGAAACATCGCTCTTCTAGTGCCCTTAGCGAAGTACTACAACGAATAGCCGCTACTCCAATTACACCAGAACTAAAGCCTCATGATGATGGTGAAATATCCCAGCATACCGAAGTGATAATTGGACCTTATGAACTGCACGATTTCTTTCTCTACCACTATCTCCGACACGGTTCGGACGCCTTGAAAATCTACAAACTGGCGCAGGTAGCCTTCGGTGCCGATTACACCAGCGACGAAATCAAGAAATACCTGCGATTGTTGTTCACGAGATTTTTTTCGCAACAATTTAAACGCACGACCATGCCGCCAGGTCCCAAGGTAGGTACTATCAGCCTTTCACCCCGCGGCGATTGGAGAATGCCCGACGAAGCGGAATCTGTGTCTTTTTTAAGTTCTATTGATGAAATCACCTAAGCGCATTCTTGCCGTTCTGACCGTCATAATTATGACGACCGTTAATGCAATTGTCGTTGCTTCACCGTTAAACTGTGGTGACAGCGGCGTATGGGTATATGTATTGGGTTCTGGGGACCTTTCCTTGGACAATGACCGCAGCTCTCCAGGTTATTTGATTCTGATCGACGATAAAGCACGCGTTCTCGTCGGGGCCGGTCCTGGTACTGCACTGAGATTCGATTCGAGTGAAGTAGATTTCCGAGATCTCGAAGTTGTGCTCATACCGCGAGTACTGGTTGATCAGACGTCTGATTTACCCGCCTTAATCGTTGGTTCCAGTCTACTTAGGCGTAATTCAAATCTTTATATGCTTGGTCCCGATGGCAATACCGCGTATCCCTCTTTCAAAGACCTCGTAAACAAGCTAATTGGCCCTGATGGTGCTTACTCGCACCTTCATCCTTTCCTTTCGTCTCGCTCACCAGCCCGCTACGAAATTCGACTACGCGACGTTACAGCTATTGGCCGTTCTCGCTGGTCAGGATTTGGTACCGAAAATTTCGAACTTTCCGCGGTTCCTGTAAATCATCACGACGTCCCCTCCTTAGCGTGGCGAGTAGACACGGCTGAACATTCCGTTGTATTCGCAGGCGACTTCAATAACCAAAAAGACATCATCGCAGATTTCGCAAAGGATGCCGACATGCTGATATTCACCCATTCAATACCTGACAGTACGGTGGGTGCGCCAAGAAAAGGATCGTTGGTACCATCACAAATCGGCAGTATCGCTGAACGCGCAAACGTCCGGTTTATTGTACTTGGGGGGAGGGGATGGCGTACCTTTGGTCACGAAGTTAAGACGCTTGATATAATCAAAGCAAGATTTGATCGTCGCGTGCTTTTTGCAAGCGACATGGATTGTTGGGGGTTATAGGAAGTAAAATATGTTTCTCTTTAACCGGTATCGTGGCAATTTATGGGGAAAGGTGACATCCGTACACGGCGCGGCAAGATTGTCCGCGGCACCTTCGGTATATCTCGACCGAAACGACGTAAAAAAGACTCTAGCGAGAAGTCAAATAAGAAAGAACCGTAACACTTAACACTGCAATATCATTGGTCCTCTAATGGGAGGGCAGCCATTCCCCGTATAGTCTCATTTTGGGCTTGGCGTCGGTCTTGCCGTGTTTCGGTACGAGGAATCGGCTTTCACACGGCGTTTTGTCGTGCGTGGAAACAGGTTCCGCCTACCGATATGTAGCTCCCTTGACGGTCAGGACCTCTGGGATATCCCGATGATGATCCATCTCAGGGCTCAGGTTTACCTTCAGGCAGTATCGTAGACGGCGTGCGCAGTGTGGATCCTGAGGGCGTGGCTGTACCGCTGCTGCCAGTTGGGTCAAAGACCGCCGCACGGAAACTGTTGCGCAGACGTTCCCATGCCGCGGTCCGGGTGTAGTACTTAGCGAAGATCTGCTTGATGACCGGCAGGCCACTTCCAGCACTTGGTCGATCCGGAACGCTAGCAGCATCGGTGCGGCGAAAGTGGCCGGCAGGCGTTGACAGTCTGCGCCGTAGACAGCCATTCCCCGTATAGCCCAAACTCCGCTAGGAGTGTGGACTTTGTGGATTGGCTTTCGCGATAATAAAAGCGTAGGCTTATCGTTTGAGGATGGATGATAGGTTAATATAGGGTTTACCAGACAAACGAGGTATCCAAGGATGGGGGCGTTGAAGTTGCGCAAGGACGTGAGCAAGCCCGGTCTGCTTCGGGGGGTTCGGCAGGTATTCGATCAGGTGGTTGATCCGGTTTCCGGTCGGGAGTTTTCCATCGGAGCGTGTCTGATGTCGGGGGGTCCTGGCCGTGTTTCTGGAGAAGCACGCCTCGCTGTTGCAGTTTGATCTATCGATGCGCGGGGAGACGGTGGAGGAAGCGAACCTGCGCCGTCGTCTGGATCCGATCTCCCCGGTGCAGTATCAATGGCATTCGGTTTGAGAAAAGTCGATCTGCGCCTTTGAGGGTTTTCTATAACCCATTGATTGACTGGGACTTGTTTCTGTTTTTTGGAGTGTTCAAAAAAAGGGGTTGCGTTGCGACATTTTTTTTGGCAAACTATGCTGTATGGAATTGTTTCGGACGGAAAGTGGATGGGTTCGAGAATCGTGGATCTGAAGTCGATCACATTTTGTGGCAGGCGGCTGACCCGCCGTCGGATTGCGGACATTCAGAGGACGGTGGAGCTGTTTCCGTCCTTGAGTCGCGATGAACTGGCTTCGGCCATCTGCAGTCATCTTGGCTGGCGGACGCCGAAGGGCGGGGAAAGCCCTGGATCCTGTCTACGGATGCTGCACGTGCACGTGATCCGGGGACTGCATGCGGTGTTCGGGATAAAGCGGAAAACCGGTGCCGACATCGACCATTTCATCCCCGGCGATCGAGAGGATGTGGTGATGGAGATCGCCCCCCGCAAAGGCACACTCGCCACCTGTGGTGCACACTGCCGTCGGCTGGTGAAATACCTCGTCGGCAAAACGGTCTTCATCCTCGGAACCACCCTGCTGGATTCGAAGCGATACACCATCCCGCAACTGGCGGAGCGGTATCGCGCAAGATGGGGCGTGGAAGAATGGTACAAGGTGTCCAAACAACGGATGGAGGTGGAAGACTTCCATGGACCAAGCGAGCGGGGAGTGAAACAGAAACTCTATGCCGGCTTCCCCCTGAACGCCATGACCCGGCGGTTCTCCGGTCACGGCGACCATCGATGGAACGAAAGCCCGCACGAACATGGCAAGCCGCGCAGGCAGACCCATTTCAAGCACGGACTGGCGATGGTGGCGGCCGACATCGAGAGCCCTGTTGCTGAAGCAGGCATCCGCGCCACAGGAAACGGTCACCCAGGTGGTTCGCGACATCATCCGATGCCGACAACGACTCCGGCCCGGCAGATCCTTCGAACGACGATCCCGAAAACCCGTGAAGATGTGGCAGCGAGGGAGAAGACTGCAAGCAAAAACTGCTGATTAACTCAACATAGGACTGGCATTCCATACAGGGGCGAAGGGCACTTCCTTAAACGAATGACAATGATCACTAAACGAATGCCATTGGGTGCAGTATCGGCGGGCGTATTCAGCAGGTACTGCAACGCGCCCAACGCGGCAAGGTCCTGTGCGTCGGATGGCGGCGGCGTGGCGCGGCCATTATCTGGTAGCGGTGGACGGCACCGGGACCTTTTCCTCCCAGCGGGTCCACGGTCCGTGCTGTCTGCGGGCCCGGCCATCGCAACGGCTCGACCACGTACTCCCATCAGCAGTTGTGTGCGGTACTGGTGCATCCAGATCAGCGGCAGGTGCTGCCGATGGCAGTGGAAGCGGTTCGCAACGGGGACGGCTCGACCAAGAACGACTGTGAACGGTGCGCCTGGACCCGGCTGGTTCCGGTTCTGGCTTCGCTCTATCGACGCATGAAACGGATCGTGATCGCCGATGGGCTGTGTTCTCGCATGGTCCCCAGATCCGGCTGCTTCAGGAGCACGGACTGCGCTTTCTGCTGTCGGCTCGCGCGGGCGACCATCCGCATCTGCAGGCTCAGCTGGATCGCTCGGATGCGCCCTGGTTTGCGGATCCCTCGCCCGAGGGGCAGGAGCGAGACCGCTGGCTGCAAGTGGTGTCGGATGTGGAACTGAATGCTGCGAACCCCGATCTGAAGGTCCAGGTGCTGCAGAGTTCGGAACGGCGGGGTTCCGGCGAGGATGCGCGGCGGGAGTTCACTTGGGTCACGGATCTGTCGGTCCGCCCCGACCACGCCAGCGAGCTGTCCCGCGCGGCTCGCAGTCGTTGGAAGATCGAGAACGAGACATTCAACACGCTGAAGAACGTCCAATACCTGGAACACAACTTCGGACACGGAACCCAGCACCTGTCGGATACTTCCGCGGCACTGATGCTGCTGGCGTTCCTGATCGACCAGGTGCTGGAAATGGCCTGCCCCGTCATGAAGCGGATCTTCGCCAAGTACTATACCCGAACCGCGACGTGGGAACGTCTGCGCAGCAGTTTCTGTGCGATAGCCTTCCGTAAACTGGCAGGAACTGTACGGTCACGCCCTCGGGATCTACACCGCGCACATCGCCTACGATACGATACGACCTGACGGCCGACCACCTCCCCCGCTTGATGAAAGATTGGGACGTCCCGAGGCCCCATGCCGCCCTGACGGTCAAGAGACCCGCATATCGGTGCCCGGAACCCGTCCCAACGCACGGTGATATGCTGTGCAAACCGTCTGAAAACGTTGGTTCCCCGTACCGAAACATGAAAAGACCGACGTCAAGCCCAAAATGAAACTATACGGGGAATTGCTGGGTATATACCCACTTCTTGCACATTCCTCATCGTTTATGTCGATGTTTTCCTAGTCTTCACCATGCTTATAGGGAACCCTTGCGGAACACTTCAAGGAACTCCCATGTTGTGGCTACTGGCATTTTTCCAACTGCCCCATAGATCCATATAGAAGTTGAGGGTTCTTCGCTATTTGGACCGTAAGTTATTCGCGGAATCTGGATCTATAAAAATCCAGCCCCTTTTTCGTCAGCAGCGGGGAAATACCTAAAAGAACGAACGAGATGATCAGTGTAGGCGACAAAATACCCACGATTGATTCCAGTTGGCCTATTTGGCTGCCTGCATTTGTATAGATGATAGTACCCGCTAGCATGCCTATTTGACTCACGTAATAGAAGGGCCAAAGCCGTATCGGTGTAAGTGCCATGGCAATATTGACTGCAGAAAATGGGACGGCTGGCACCAGCCGCAAGGCAAATAGATAAAACTTTCCGTCTTTCTCTATGCCTTTGGTGATAAGTTTGAGTTGCTTCTCGAACTTAGTTTGAACCATATCTCGAAGCAGATAGCGCGTCAGTAAAAATGCTACCGAAGCTCCAATCGTGCTCGCGAATGAAACCACGATAACGCCTACCAGAAAATCAAAGATTGCTCCAGCTATCATGGTGAGAATCACGGAACTAGGCAATGACAAGCCGGCCATTGCAATATAGAGTGCCGCAAATCCGATAATGGTGACCGTGGGATTGTCACGATAGAAATTCAGTATGATTTCACGATGCGCCTGAAAGTTTTCCAGGGCGATAACGCGGTGAAGGTCGAATACAAAGAACAAGACAATTGCGATTACCGCAGTCGTTAGCAGAATAATCTGGTTACGCTTCACAGGCACGAACCCGAGTCGTTCATAAGTATTAGAAATACGCCGTTTTCGCCGTCAATGAACACACTTCGGTTGTGAGTGACATACTCCCTCATCCCTCATTCTAAGATCTCTTCTATATTATTTGATCTATAGGCTTCGAAAGTCAGATTGGGACATCCTCAACTGTCACAATGGATTGCATAGTAGATTCTCGGACCTTACAAATTGATCGTAAGGGACCGTGCTCAACGTTATTCAGAGTTAATACTGACCCTGTCCCCACTTTTTACTCACGGCCTGAAACTAATGGGACTTATATACGTGACTAGACAATGAAGTTTCAAACGAAACTATCCTTGATACGTAAAATATTTAATGTAGGTAATTAGACGCTGCTGAATCAATGAGATAAGGGAAATGACACAAAAGGCATCAGGCAGAAGCGAGCGTAAAGGATTCACTTTGATGCAGTTGTTCGAAAAATTCCCTGACGACCAATCCGCTGTCTTACCATTGCCCTGATTGTCGCAAGTATTTCATGGTTCGAGTTGGAACCGTCATGCATCGAAGCAAGGTTTCGTTACGTCAATGGGCAATAGCTATTTACATGCTTTCTACCAGTCTTAAAGGCGTGTCGTCTATGAAATTGCATCGCGATATAGGCGTGACTCAGAAAATGGCATGGATGATGGCACAGAAAATTCGTCAAGGCGGGATGATTGGCAGCAAGGAATTGTCGGGTGAGATTGAATCTGACGAAACCTATATAGGCGGGAAAGAGAGCAACAAGCATGAGTCGAAGAAACTTCATGCAGGACGCGGAATTGTTGGCAAGACCGCTGTTATTGGAACAAAAGACCGATCCACAAACGAAGTATCCGCCGAAGTCGTTGATGCCACCGATGGAAGAACGCTTCAAACGTTCATCCTGAACAGCGTGTCCGGAGAATCAACTATTTATACCGATGAGCACTCCGCGTATGAGGTGAGGGATTGCCGATGAAGCATGAAACTGTACATCGTTCGGTCGGTGAGTTTGTGCGGGATTTGGCACACACCAATGGCATTGAGTCATTTTGCTCACTACTTAAGAGCGGTTACCATGGCACGTACGTACCATCACATTAGTGTTAAACATCTTCATCGCTATATCGGTGAATTCGTAGGACATCATAATGCTCGAAGCTGCGACACAATCGATCAAATGTCCTTAGTGGTCAGAGGCTTCGAAGGCAAACGAGGCACTTGGGAAACATTAACTGCTTGAATTATGTATTACGAATGTGAACAATTGATTTGGAAATTATATATTTAAGAAGGCAAGATTCACCGTCATCTTCTCAATGGGGCTAATTTCCGATCTTTCAACGGCTTATACGGCATGTTGAAAATGGCACGAGCCAGTTGTTCCGCTTTTTGATGAATCTCAAGAGGAATGGGGTCGATTAGAACTTCTGCTCCTTTCTCTCTACTTACGATGGAGTTAGTGTCTAGCCCAGATTTCTCATAACCAAGTCGAAAATGATGTTTTTCACGGGATGCGTGGGGTACGGGGCATGGAATGTCGCGTCGCGAGTTTGAAAAGGCTTCGGAGGGCGGGCATGCGTGTGTTTTCCCGCCTTTTTGCGGGCGGGACGGCGAATCGCTGAGCATCCGGGCGCGGGGAGGTCGGCGCGCTCCGCCGCCAGCGTCATGCACCCGGTTGCACCGGGCTTTTACGTTGGTGCCAGGCTGGCCCAGATCAAGCGGAAATCCTTCCAGTACGGGAAGGTGGACCCGAACGCCAGATGGATCCGCCGCGTGGACACCGTCACGCGCACCGGGATCCGGAACAGGCACTTGCGCAGCGTCGATGGACGGCTCCGGCGCAGCATGGCGGATACCGGAAGGTTCTCGAGCCGGCGCTTCATCATGCAATGAAGGGCATGGGCCAGTGCGCTCATCCGGAGCCGGAGTGCGTTGACGTTCCAGAGGCTGCTGGAGCATCGGTCCAGGAACAGATCGTTCTTCTGTTCCTTGATCCAGTTTTCGGCCTCACCCCGGTCGCAGTACATCTCTTCGTAGACCGTTGGCGCGTCGGGCTTCTGGAGCGAGGTGACGACGAAGCGACTGTTGTACCGGGCTTCGCCGACCGTCGCACATGGGCCTTCCGCGCCGGCCTCCGGTTCCCCGTCCGCGTTGCCGACCGGTTGTCCCGGCAGCCATTCGGCCTTGGCGATCACGCGGCGTTCGCGGCTCCAGCTGTCGCGCGTGCGATAGTCGAAGATCTGGTAGCCGCGGACCGCTTGCTGCGCATAGTCCGGATCCCGCTTCAACCGGTCCCGCAGATCGTCCATCAACGGTTGGACCCGGTCTTTCAGCCGATCATTGCGCGGCAGTCCTAGCACGTAATCCACGCCCCGCGCCTCGCACCACGTCATCAACTCGTCGCGGCAGTAGGCCCCGTCGGCGCGGATCAGGATCGGCACCTGCGGAAATCGCTTCCGCAGCCGGTCCACGAGCGGCTCGACCGTCTCCACCACGCCCGCCGCCACATCACTGCTCGACGTGCGCAGTTCCGTCCGCACCGGCCAGCCGTTGCAGAACACCAGCCGCGGCAGGTAGCAGTATTCATGGTAGTACCCGTGATAGAACCGGTGCTCCTGCCGGCCGTGCAGTTGCACGTCCGTGGCATCGATGTCCAGCACCAGCCGCTTCGGCATCTGGCCCCGCTCGCCCCACACCAGGTACAGCTCCACGAGCAGCTCGTCGAGCGCATCGAAATCCACGGTGATCTGGCGGGCTTTCGCCGGGTCCCGCCCGTTCGCCGACAGCTCCATCCGGTTCAGCGTGCTTTTGCCGGCCAGCGGCTCGCAGTCCGAACGCGCACACTCCACACGCCCCATGGCCGTGGACAGAGCCCGGTCCCGCCGCAGCTCGTCGTGATCGTTCACATCTTCGTAGCCCAGCGCGAGACCCAAAATCCGCTGCCCCAGCAACGCCACTAGCGGATGCGCCACCTTGGACGGGTCCCGGTGGTCCGTGAAACATGCCGAGGCGCGCTCGAACAGCCGGACCTGCTCGGCCAGCATCATCAGCAGTGCCGATCCCCCGTTGGAACTCATCTCGCCTCCACTGCAGTCCACCTCCATCCGCGCCGGCCGGACCCCTTTCGCCATCCGACGCACCAACCGGTCCGCGCCGCGCTTTTGCTTGCTCTTCATCCCGTGACCTCCTCCATCCGGCCCCATCGGCCGCGTTGCGCCCACCCTTCGTCCAGCGTGGCCTCATGTCCCGGACGCCCCTTCCAGAACACCAACCGGAACATGCACAGTACGACCACCAGCGTGTTCAGCACGCGCCGCCGCCGCTGCCAGAGCCGGACCAAAGCATCCTCCGGAGCCAAGACGGCTGCCGGCGACCTGCAGGACCCCAATCGATCCCGACCCTTCGGCGTGAACCAGCCCCAGATGACTACACAGGGTGGACGCCAACTCATGGCGGCTCAGTGCCGGAAACCGTGCCACCATCTTCTGAAGGTCCACCATCCAACGGCGGGTCAGTCGCGTGCCACCCAAGGTGGTCGACTTCACGTTCTCGATTCGGAAATCCATCACGTTGGCACCAGAGACCATCTAACCAAGCGTAGATTGCCATAACCCATGCCAAAACGCAAGTGTTTTTTCGAAGAACCCCCAAAAAATCGAATATGTTTCCGTATATCAACCGGTTACACGACATCCTCAAAGACCGGGATCCCTTTCCGTTCATCCGCATGCCATCGCAGCCACCGGGGGCGAAACCTCCCGACAGTCGGGGAGCGTTCGGGCCTCGTCAAGACCAGGACCCAAGGGCGTGCGATATGGGCGTCCGCCGCATGCTCACCCGCATGGCTCATCATCCAGCCGAAAACAGCATCTTTCACGGGATGTGCCGCTTTGCACGCCGGTCGTGGCGGTCCGCAAAACGGGCCCAGGCGCATGCTACACATCCGCACCGCTTCCGCCAGCATCGCACTCAGCACCGAACGCGCCCCGCTTCCGTCCGACCCGAACGCACCCCGCTACCATCCCCTTCCCCCCGGCAAAGCCCAATCAACTTCGTGGTATTAACAACTTACACGCACATACATCGCACCCAAGCCATCCATTATGAGAAATAAGGGCTAGCCATATCGTTCGTTCGACATCCAGTGCTTCACAAGGTGTTACGTTCACGTCAGCGAAGAGTGATAGCCATTCGAACATCATGAAAAATCGGACGGTCGTTGTTCAAGCCCGCACGACCATACCCATCAGCACCACCAAACGCTCACCTTCTCTGAACGAGAAAAATGCTTTACCTAAACCTAAACCAGCTTGAATTTAACTTTGAAACTTCATTGTCTAGTCACGTATATAAGCCCTAAACTAGGGTGTGTTGACACTATCTTGTTGTATAATTCTAATCTGGATCATTCGACAAGAGGTCGGCATGCAACTTACGGAAGAGCAATTTAACGAGATACAGGACTTGTTCCCGAAGCCCCGGGGCAATGTTCGATGGGGTCATCGGCGGGTACTCAACGGTATTCTGTACATTCTGAAACACGGTTGCCCCTGGCGCAGCCTGCCTGCGTGTTATGGGCGTTTGGAACACGGTGTACGTGCAGATGAGACGCTGGGCGGAGCGTGGGGTGTTGGGCGACGGTGTTCGAGCGTTTGCGCGATCGGGGGTCTGGTCGCCTCGGACACCGAGATGGCGATGATGCTGGACAGCACCTCGGTGAAGGTATATGCGGATGGGACGGGTAGTCTAAAAAAAACGGTCCGCAAAGTATCGGCCGCTCGCGCGGAGGGCTGACCACCAAGGTGCATCTGCTGGCGTTGGACGCTCGTCGAGCGTGGAGTTTCTCGCTGTCCGCCGGGCATCGGCACGATGCTCCGGAGGGTCGCCGGCTGCTCCAGCAGAGCGGTCTGAAGCACCCGAAGTACGTGATTATGGACCGTGCGTATGAAGACGACCGGACGCGGCGGGTGGTGCAAGACCTGGGAGCCACGCCCGTGGTGCCGCCCCGAGCGACACGCCGGAAACCTTGGTCCTTCGACCGCCAGCTGTATGCCCGCCGCAACGAAGTGGAACGCCTGTTCGGCAGGCTCAAGCGGTATCGCCGCGTGGGGACACGTTACGACAAACTCGACGTCATGTTCGCTGGGTTCATTTATCTGGCCCTGATATACGAAATGATCAGGAATTTAGTGTAAACACGCCCTAATCAAACTATTCTTGATGCTTATGATTGACCTCATGGGATAACGCTTTGCCGCTACGCGTACAGTTAGAGCGTTATAAAAAATGAATCCAATAACCCATCTGTTCCTGCTTGACGTTTTTACGAGAACCCAGCGACGTGAGGGAGAAAAGATACTCCCTAAGATTTCCGTCGATTTTCCGGACCTCGCCTTCAACCCTCCATGCTCCAATGGCAAACTTCCGACCGGCAACCGAACCGGATCGAAAACCGCACGAACCGCTTGAAGCAGACCGGGCTTGCTCACTTCCTTGCGCAACTTCAATGCACCCATCCTTGAATACCTCGTTGGTCTTGTACCCCCCCCCTATACGAACCTGTCATTGATCCCCGGACGACAGGCCCATGCTCCCATTTATCGCGAAAGCCAATCCACAAAGTCCAGACCAATAGCGGAGTTTGGGCTATATGGGGAATTGCTGTATCGGATATGATTCGTCAAAACAACAATAAATAGAGTTGCCCGGCTCCGATGACCCGATGACAGTCACAAAACAGGCCTATTCAGACCTTCCTTAATATCTATTTCTACTACAGATAATTCAATGGTAGTATTGAGCTGGACCATCGTACATTTTTAGCAAGTCTCGGGCATGTCCATAGTGACGAGCAAGGTTAGAAGCGATTTTCGGCGACAGTTTCTCAACTTCCACTAACCAGCGGCGTAATAAGTGTCCATCCAGCATACCCCGACTCGTATGCACGGCGACTATAAAACGACGCCATTTTTCTTCATCAAGTGGGTGGTCTAGTACATTTTCCCAATTAAACGTACCTAAAAAGTCACGTAAACAACTCGCTGCTTCATCCGAGCTCCAATCGGAGATGGACTGATTTCTTGGATTAAGGTCAGCATTGAATTTTACAGTCCTCTGTGCGGGGAAGATCACTCTCTCAATAAAGTCATTTAATATGTTATTGTAACAATGAATATTGAGCCAAGTTTGCCCTTCCATAGGTAAAATATTGCTGACGTAGCATCCGTTCGGCGTTTCCCAAAGGGTTAGTTCTGCACTACGAATATCCTCCGTTTCGTCACGCTTGAATGCAATAATGTCATTAACTACTTGGGGCGACTCCCGAAGATGTTGCTCAATATAATCCGCTCCGCGCCAAGGACCGCTGGCGTATTGTCGAACTGCTAAGCGCAGAATCGAGCGATCTGCTGGACTACACTCCAAATGCAACTCTTGAAATACTTCAAGTAAAGCTGTTTCATTTGCCATGCTAACACTAACACCTCTAGGCTTACTAAGCTAAGATCTTCACGGCATAGTTAAATAGCTTCTAATAATATATAATATACTATACTATACTGGCGCAATTAATACCCTACTACGACTTGAAAACCACGTACGTCTCAACTATCTGGTATAAAATAGATATTAAATCGTTATACTTATACCACATGGCACCACAACCTTTGATAATCAGGCGTAATTTAGAAACTACCCCTTTGCCTTTGTTCATTTAAATAAATCAACGGATTTATCTTATGACTTCACCTTGGCGAAAAAGTTCTTCAATATTAATATAATAATTTGAATATGCCTATGATCTTATCATAGATTAGCGTGAACGCAGTAACCAAATCCCCTTACTTTGTCAGGTAAGGGATCGTGGACCCGCGGCCGCCTCCACCAGCGACGATTGAAGGGGAAGGGGAACTCATCGAGATATTTCTGCAGACACTCCTTGGACACGCCATGAAAGGTTGCCCATAAGGTATCGTTTGAGGTTCGAGATCGTGCTGGTGCACGACCGGCGGCTAGGTTTTTGTGCTGCTTCCGGAGGCGTAGCCCGGGTATCCAGTTCGTGATCGGCACCGAGAATGCTCAGGCCCGCGAAAGCCGTCGGAGCGGAGCGGCACCGCTTGATCAATGCCCGCTCCAAACTGCTTCACCGTCGGTCGCATGATCGACGGCCTAGGCTTTTCAGAAAAGCCTAGCGGTGCCACCACCGCTGACGCTCACCGCCATCCACACCGTACGCTTGTTTTCGGGAACCGCGCGCGCGGCGCGTTGCCCCCTGGCGGCTTTTACCCGCCTACCGCAGTCATCCACTATCCCATCATGCCGGTCAGCAGATAGTCTAATGCCGCTGCCGGCCCACCGCGGGCACCCACACGAACGAAGCCTCCCCCTCCCCCGGGCTCTCGGCTAGCCTCTGTGCCAGCAATTCCCCGTATAGCGCGCCGCCGCCCAAATTACGGCCTGTTTTAATGTGTCCGCCATGTCGTTCGCAGATAGTAATACCCGCCATTAAATCCGAATGGCGATTGTTCGGGATAAATTAAGCCAGCTACTTCGCCTTGAGGATTGGTAGACGGGTATTCATCGAATACGTTCCTGATACCGAATAGTACTGAAATCGAATCCTTGACTGCAACGCTCGCCTCTAGGTCGAACAACATGGCCGGTTCGGGGTAAAAAGATACTGACGCGTCGTTGGTTGGAGCATCGTAGAACTCACCGTAATAACGCGTACGCGCCAGGAAATCCCATTTCCCTTGTGTATGATTCCAAGTCACTGTGAATCTTGAATCGGGGCGGCCTCGCTCAATTTGTAGCTTTCGATTTTCACTCGTGAATTCTGGATTGAACGCAGTTAGCTCAACGCTGGAGAAGTTTGCAACCGCTGTTAAAGTTGATGCGCCGCCAGCCAAGTCAAATAGCAGACTTGCCACCAAATCAATACCAGAGGTTGCTACGGTCTGCTCGTTGGAAAAGAATCGGACGGAACTAAAGCTGCTGGCATCGGACACGCCAATTTCCAGCAAAGCCCTTATATCTTCTGGAGTCAACGTAAATCTGCTTGTGAAAGAAATACGATCCGTAATTTCAATGTTGTAGTAATCCACAGTTACGTCGAGTATACCGACATCGAACACGGCACCAAACGTTACATTGACCGATTCTTCGGGAGTGAGTGCGGTAGCTCCTTTTTGTTGTGCGATCGGATTAGTTGGTGGCAAGGTTGCAATGTCCGCAAGAAAACCACCCTGAAACTCCGTCGTAACGTTGCGCAGACTTGCTTGCCCCGCCGTGGGGACTCGGAATCCGGTACTTACTGCGCCGCGGACTGCCAAGTTATGAGCAATTTGGTATCTGGCGGAAATCTTTCCATCTAGCGTATTACCAAAGTCAGCGTAACTTTCGTAACGCAATGCTCCGCCGAGAAGCAAGTCGGTAGTTATATCAGATTCCACGTCAACGTAGGCACCAAAGGCCTTTACGGTGTTCTCTCCCGCGTCTCCGGGCTGAAATCCCGGGAAACCGTTAGAACCAATACCAAAACCTTGCGCGGCAAGGTTGGGATCAATAACGAATGAATTAGGATCACCGTTGCCGATACGAAAAGTTTCGTCTCTGTATTCGAGTCCTGCGGCAACATTGATTACACATCCAGAATCCAGCGGAACGGGTTTCGACGCTTCAATATTAAATACACGATCAGTTTCCGTATAGGTACCGGCGTTGTAATACGTCGGAATGTCATTGCGTAACGAAAGTAGTTGAGGATTGATGGTGTTATAGATATAAAACAGCGCATGGCTTCTACCCGCTGTAGCACTTATGTCGTAATACCAACCATTATCCAGTAGTCCCCTAACTCCCGCTGCCAAGCCAATGTCGTCAATGAAACCGCCAAATTGGGGCGTAAATCCGCCGGGAAACTTCTCAATGAGGGAATAACAGTTTGGGTCGTTCCTTATCTTATCTAACGCCTCAAAATCTGGCCTATTATCAATAATGCGTACGACAGGGCAGTTTCCAGACATGTCGCCCGTAAGGTCAGCTACCTTTACGGTTGGTACCATCGTTACTCCATCATCTCCAAGAACCGTATCGCCGCGGAACACGCCCCCTCTAGTGTGCGGATTTCGGTAATAGAACCCTCCTTCTACTTGACGCCCGGACCAATTTCCGAAAGCGTAGGCTTCGCTCTCGTTTCCGAGATCCAAGCCAAAATTACCAACTAGTTTCAAGTCATCGGAAATACGAGGTGCTCCCCATATTTGGGCTGCAGGCTGTCTAACGTACGGGTTACCAGCATCTATTAATCCCTGCGCATCTCCGCGTTGTGCGCTACGGCTGGTCGGCTCGGCTTCTTTCCACTCGAAGCTGAGATTTGCAAATCCCTGATCACTAAGGGGTAGCCCAACGTTGCCGGCGACGGCCGCTGCACCGCCATCGCCTTCGTAATAACTACCCATCTTAACATCCAGCATGGAACCGTAACTGTCTTCTTTGAGCACGAAGTTCATAATGCCAGCGATAGCATCTGAACCATATTGTGCGGATGCTCCATCCCGAAGTACCTCTAGTCGGACGAGTGCTATCGCGGGTATGGCCGATAAATCCGACCCCTGCGAGCCTCCAGAAATGCCCGCGCCAAGTAAAGCAATAACGGCGGCCCTATGACGCCGTTTACCGTTCATCAACACAAGTGTGGCATCCGGTGGCAGGGAACGCAAAGTTGCTGGACGGATGAATGTCGCCGCATCACTAATCGGTTCTTGTGCAACGGTGTACGAGGGAACCAAGGCGGCAATTAGTTCGTCCATGTCGGTATTCCCATGGGCGAGGAATTCATCGCCAGAAATTACATCGACGGGGACAGGCGAATCAGCAGCAGAACGATCACGTCGTCTGGAACCAACTACGAAAACTTCTTCAATCGCACCATCTGCCTCAACAACAGCGACCTCAGATTGTTCCTGTGCCAAGGATATGTTTGCGATAGTAAAGCAGCATATAGCCGCAACGAGAGACAAGGGTAGGGTGTGCAATCTAAGTTTAAAGTATTTCATTAATTCTCAAAGTTGATTATCGAACAATATGGCTTGTGCATTAGCTATGCATGCCCGTCAGTCAAGAATTATACGGTAAAAACTTCTAATCCGGATTTCTCATAACCAAATCGAAAATGATGTTTTTCACGGGATGCGTGAGGTACGGGGCATGGAATGTCGCGTCGCGAGTTCGAAAAGGCTTCGGAGGGCGGGGATGCGTGTGTTTTCCCCGCCTTTTTGCGGGCGGGACGGCGAATCGCTGAGCATCCGGGCGCGGGGCAATGGCATTCGTTTAGTGGATTTTGCCATTCGGTTAAGGATTCGGTCTTGGGCCTTGGTTATCCGCTGATTTTTTATTCCGTTAGCGAGTTGCCGGTGCCGGTGATCCTCTTCCTCGCTGCCACTTTCCGACCGGTTTTCGGGATCACCGTTCATAGGACCTACCCGGACGGAGCCGTTGCCGACACCGGACGATCTCGCCGACAATACGAGTCACGGTTTCCCGGAGGGCGGATGCCTGCTGAAGTAGCAGGCTCTCGATGTTGGCCGCCACCGCCGCAAGTCCGTGCTTGAAATGCGTCTGCATCAGCGGCTTGCCGTCGTTCGGCAGCCCCCCGTTCAAACGATCCTCGCCATGGTTGGCGAACAGCCGGGCCATGACAATCAGGGTGAAGCATGCATACAGTTCCTGTTTCACGCCGCGCTCGCTTTGCCCATGAAAGTCCTCAACCTCCATCAGCCGTTTGGATACCTTGTACAGTTCCTCGATGCCCCATCTCGCGTGATACAGATCCGACAGCTGGTCGATGGAATACTGGTCCCGGTCCAGCAGGGTCGTTCCCAAGATGAAGACGGTATCGCCCACGGCATATTTCACCAGCCGCAAGCGGTGTGGGCCGAATGCGGCTCCGGGGTTCCTGCAGCGTAGTCGGGTCAGCGTGCGTTGGCGGGGAACGACCTCGATGACCGTATCCCGGCGGCCGCCGTGGATGAAGCAGTCGACATCGATACCGGTTTTCCGTTTCATCCGGAACACCGCGTGTAGTCCCCGGATCGCATGCGTGTGCAGCATCTCATAGGAATAGTAGCCCCGGTCATAGACCACCACATCGTTCGCCGACAACACGTTCAGGTGGGCCAGTGCCGCCGCGCGCTCGTTTCCATGCGCATGCAGGTCGAAGTCGACCGGTAGTCGGGCCTGCAGCCGATACAGGCAACTCACCAGACCCTGCGGATAGTGGGCACCGTCTACCGGCGTCCGCCAGCCTTCATGCACCCGTCCGCGAGGCAGGTTCAGGGATCTTCCATCGACCGCAAACACCCGATGCCCCTGCCACCGCCGATCCGTGTCGGGTCGGACTTTCCGTGCGGGCCGGGGTCGTGCCTCGGCGTCGAAAACCACCTTGAGGATTTCCTGGTGTAAGGTCTTGAACAGCTGCTCGTCCAGCCTGGCCCGGGCACTGCAGATGGAGGACGGCGACACCGGAGCCGGCTGTGGCAGTTCGATCCCCATCGTCCGGCACTGCCCCCACAGTTCGGCCAGCGTGGTCGCATATCCCGGACGCCCCTTCGAGAACACCAGCCGGAAAACGAACAGCACGACCACCAGCGTGTTCAGCACGCGCCGCCGCCGCTGCCAGAGCCGGTCATGCCGGTTGGCGACACAGTTGTGTCAAGAATTTTCTGCAATTTCCAGTGGGAGCGGAGACCCGGCCATACTAGATAACGCTGCCCCGTCAGCCACCGCTCATGGGTCTCCGCCGCAAGTGCCAAGATCAGACGCAGACAGGACTCCGCGTTCGGGAAGATCCTGACGACACGCGTTCGCCGGCGGAGCTCCTCGTTGTACCGCTCCAGCATGTTCGTGGACTTCATCCGCAGGCGATGTTCCCTAGGCAGCCGATACACCGTCAGCGTCTCCTCGACATGATCCTCGACCCATTCCACTAGCCTGCCAAACCCTTTCTCATCGCCCCAACGGGCTACCCAGGCACCCAGTGCCTCACGAGCCTCCCCGACATGCTCACAGCCCCACAACCGTTTCAAACCCTCCAGACACGCGGGATCAGCACTCCGGGACAGCTTGTCCCTGGCATTGCGCAGAAAATGGACGCAGCACCGTTGCCACAGCGCGGTCGGCAGCACTTTCGAGATCGCATGCTTCAATCCCTCATGACTGTCCGAGACCACATACTCGACTCCCCGCAGGCCACGTTCCTTCAGATGCGAGAGGAATTCCGTCCACGACACCTCGCTTTCCCGGTTCGCCACCTCCGCCGCCAACACCTGTCGCCGACCCTCGCCGTCAATCCCGAGGGCAATCTGCACCGCCCGGGAACGCACCGAGCCCTCCTCTCTCACCTTCTCATACCGGGCATCCAGCAGCACATACGGATACGCCTCCTCCAGCCGACGTTCCGCAAACGCCTTCAGCGACGCGTCCAGCTTCGACACCATGGCCGAGATCGTCGCCGGTGAAAACTCGTGACCGCACAGATCTTCCGCCAGTCGGCTCACCCGACGCGTCGAGACCCCCTGCACATACATCTCCGACAGCACCGCCCGCCACCAGGGCCTTCTCCGAACGCTGATAGCGCTCGAACACCCGCGTGCTGAACTGGCCGCTGCGTTCCTGCGGAACTCTCAGTTCGATCTCGCCCACCTTCATCGTCAGATCGCGCCGGTAGTATCCGGAACGGTAGCCCTGACGCGTCTGCGTCCGCTCGCTCTTGCCCGCTCCCAGAAACTCCGTCATCTCACTCTCCAGAACCTCGTTGAGCGTCTCCTGCACCAGCCGCCTCACAAACTCCTCATCGTCCGCCAGATGATCGCATGCCGACTTCTTCGTGGCATTGTGCGTATAATCTTTTCGAATCATTTCTTGCTCCTTTTCGATAAATTGTGTCATGAATGATTCGCGCCTGGATGCGGGATTGCGTCCAGGCATCTCCACATTCCCGATGAAACATCAGATTCTAACCATTCGTCTGTCGTTACAGCCCGTTTTTCGTTTTTGCAGACAAATTTATACACAACCTGGCGACACCCACGAGCGTCTCGACGATGCCGCTCCAGAGCCGGACAAACGTATCCTCCGGAGCCAAGACTGTTGCCGGCGACCTGCGGGAACGGCGTCCGGATCGACGGGAGCCGGTCAGCAGCACCTGCTTCCAGTCTTTCGTCAGCGGATACAGGTAAGCGAAAGCTCGTAGACATGAAGCGTGCGCGTGCGCGATTTTGTAAAATCAAGCGTCTCGACAGTCGTTGGCTAAAGGATTCCTTGATACCTATCCCCGCAGCCTACGTCGCAGAAAATTTTTAGAGTGTTTTTAGAATGATCAATTCGAGACTGGCTTGGAATAGAAATTACACACTTCACAAACGCCTATTGGGAGCCGTGATTATCCCCAATCGGCGTGGTCCCCTGATGAGGCGGATACCATCACGTGGCTTAACCCGGATAATGCACGAGTAAAACAGCAAGGATCCTATCATCCGTGCAACGCCGCAAGCAAGGTGAAGGCCGAGTTCAGCTTCAGCGACGGTGCGACCACCGGTAACGGGGGTATTTCGCTGCCAGACATGGGAACCCTGGTTACCGCTCCGAACCGAAAAACGGACCTATCTCGCACTGCTCATGCAATATTGGGATTAAACCCGTCGTAAAATGGGGGTTTCCCCACAGACGCTAACTATTCGAAAATGTGATATCGAGCTAAGCGGTTACTTGATTGCGGTGTGTGCCGTAATTTCACCGATAATAGCAATTACCGCATGGGCGCAGATTCAGTCTCCCATCTATCTAGGTCAGTTGACTCCTCTTGAATTTAGAACTAGCGATGGAGCTACTGGAACCTTATCGGTTGTAACCGTTTCAGAACCGCAAGATCTGGCTCGCGGATTAATGCATGTTCGTTGGATGCCGCTGGACCGAGGGATGTTATTCGTATTTCCGGAGGACGGTCGTATTTCTATGTGGATGAAAGACACTTTGATTTCGCTTGATATGTGGTTTATCAAAGACGATGGAACAGTGGTTCAAGTTGTTCGCGATACCAAACCTCGCTCGCTTGAAAGGATCAAAGCCGATATACCTTGCCGTGCAGTATTGGAAACGAACGCAGGTTTGGCTCTACGTCTAGGCATTGGCCCTGGAGCAAAGATTCAGCATCCATCGCTGCCGCTATCGATGAGATAAAGGTTAGGACGATTTGGGAGTTACGTACCTGATTGGATAGTGCCGTTCCGCGCAGATGGGCACCAACAAGCTCCATTGAAAATCCCGTGTCGCCTGTACTCTGAGAACTATGAAGTAGCCTTTCCGCTTGGATTAAACTCAATGGCGGCATGGCCGGTAAGGTATATCATTTCCAAGACTTCATCGTTGCGGTTGAAATGAAGATAACTGGGCAAGCCTTTCGTAAACTTTCCGCTCATCTTTCGAAACGTGCTGCGGTACTTCGATACGGAAAGTCACATAGTGGTGTCCCCCGGGCAATCCTTTGTCACGGAGGCGCATTCTTTTGCCCTGTGTGGTTCCAGCGGGTACGGTCAGATTTACATCGCCGTGGAGGGTAGCTACACGGATTTCCGTTCCAAGCACGGCCTCCCAAGGAGCAATTCCGACTTCGCTATAAGTGTCCTTGCCTTCTAAATGAAAGCGAGGGTGTGGACGAATGCGAAGCGTTAAGTAAAGATCGGAGTTATCTCTACCTTGGCCCTTTAAACGAAAACTTTCACCCGCTGAAATACCGCGGGGGATTTTCACATTAAGCCGTTTAGGAGGGTCGCCCGTTGTACCTGATGAAATGATGAGGTCAATTGGTTGTCCGGATACCAGTTGTTCGAGAGTAACTTGCAATTCGGCGCGCTGGTTTCTTTGTTGGCGAAAGTGCGGCGGCGGATCGAATCGCTCATCTCCAAATAAACTCTGAAAAAAATCGCTGAATTGATTTTCATGACTAAACTTTTGATCGGAATGAAATTGTGTACTCCACTTCGGCGGCGGTCGAAACGACTGACCAGCTTGCCAATTGGAGCCTAGCTGATTGTACGCTTCTCGCCTCTCTGGATCCTTCAGTACTTCGTACGCTTCGCCTACTTCCTTGAAACGTTGTTCAGCGTCCGAACTGTCACTTACATCGGGATGGTACTTTCGAGCGAGTCGTCGATATGCTTTTTGTATATCTTCTTGGCTTGCATCACGGCCAACGCCGAGTATTTTGTAATAGTCACGGAATTCCATGTTTTCTCATCGGTGATACGTACGCGTCTATGTCAGGTTTATATTAACGCCACTAAATATGGTGGCGATCACATTTGTTTCAAGCAGGCTCTACAGGTCAGTCGAGAGTATTCGGAGCATATAAGGTCGCACTAAATTAGTATGACTCACGATTCGTGGAGAGGGCTACGACTCTCGTATCTGAATTCTTTCTACTCTCGTACTGAGGGGATTTGAATAAGTTAATGTCTGAGACGAAGCATGCTACGTTATGGATGCCACGTTATTGGATCGGTTGGAGCGTCATAGCCGCCCTCTACCTCCTCACGTTTCTGCCCTTCTCGATTCAATTTTGGATAGGCAGACGTTTAGGACGACTCATTCTGAGACTGGCGAAACGTCGCGCCAAAATACTCCGAAAGAATTTGTGTATTTGTTTTCCAGAACTAAGCGGGCAGGAACTTGATACGCTCGTCCTTCGTTCTATGGAAGCGCACGGCGTCATGGTCGCGGAAATCGCGTTCGTTTGGATGAGAAACTTACGGAGAATCGTTAAGCGTACTGAGATAGTCGGACTGGAGCTGCTTGAGAATGCGCTTCGAGAGCAAAAAGGGGTCCTAGTACTTGGTGCACACTTGCTGACACTTGAACTGGCTGGAGCGGTAATTGCTGATCGTTGTGCGTTCGACTGCGTCTATCGAAGAAGCAAAAATGAGCTAGTAAACTTCCTGGCTGACAAATCTCGAAAGCGGAGATTCCGTCAAACGATTGAGGTTGAATTTCTCCTATCGGCAATCAAGAGGTTGCGCGCGGGAAACGCAGTTTGGCTGGCAGTCGACCAAGACATGGGCCATAAACGATCCGTATTCGTACCCTTTTTTGGGGAAGAGGCTGCAACCGTTGACGGCCCATCACGAATTGTGTCGCGAACAGGAGCTACCGTACTGTTCATGAGTCATTTCCGAAACGACCGGACCCAAACATGGACTATACGGTTAGACCCAATTGAGGATTACCCATCCGGAGACGTAATTACTGATGCTGCCCACTTGAATCGGGTTATTGAGCGTACGATTCGCACATGTCCTGAGCAATATCTCTGGGTGCACCGCAGATTCAAATCATTGCCAGGAGGCGGACGGCGCAAATACTGAAGTTGGATTTGACTTTTCGACGAATACTGTCAGTTAACCAGCGTATGCCACTCCTGGTGTTCGCTGCGTCGTCCTTGAACTTGATCAAAATAGGTTGCCTGTAAAGTGTGTGTTATCGGCCCTCGCTGGCCATCTGCAATGACTCTATTGTCTAGTTCACGAATAGGTAGAACTTCGGCTGCAGTCCCCGTAAAAAAGGCTTCATCGGCAATGTAGATCTCGTCTCGGGTAATGCGCCTCTCCCGTATTTCCAAGCCGAGTTCGCGCGCGAATACCAAGATCGTATCCCGTGTAATACCGTCAAGACAGGAAGTAAGTTCTGGAGTATGAATGACGTCACTTTTTACGACAAAGATGTTTTCGCCACTGCCTTCAGTGACGTAACCTTCATTGTCGAGTAATAATGCTTCGTCATATCCACCATCTTGGGCTTCCGATAGTGCCAATATGGAATTAGTGTAATTCCCTACCGCTTTTGCTTTACACATCGTGATATTGACATGGTGGCGCGTATAGGAAGAAGTCTGTACGCGAATGCCTTTGCTACGAGCATCAGCATGCATGTAGTTAGGCCACGGCCAGCATGCTATGGCGACATGCACGGATAACCCTTCTGCGCGTAGGCCCATTGCTTCTGAGCCGTAAAATACTATTGGGCGGATGTATCCCTCACGCAGACCGTTCGCCTTTAGGACTTCGATTTGCGCATGATTAAGTTCACCTTCCGTGTAGGGAAGGTGTATACGTAAAATTCGGGCCGAATTGAATAGTCGTTTCGTATGGTCTTTTAGTCGGAAAATACTCGGCCCCTTCGGAGTATCATACGCCCGTATGCCTTCGAATGCACCAACGCCGTAGTGCAGCGTATGGGTCAAGACATGCACTTTGGCTTCGCTCCATTTGCGCAATTCTCCGTCCTGCCAGATCACGCCTTCCCGATTCGCGAATGTAGTTTCTTTTTCTTTGATTGGCATTTACCCTCCATTCGTACTCGGCTCGAATTATCGCACTACCAGAGCTACCATTGGGTCGAATAGATTTTATTTACAACTGAAATAGAAATTCAACCTAACGAATCGATATATATGTGTCTATATTAAGACTTTCGATATACCATGCACACCCCCAAGTTATCTTGAACAAGGTTGATTGAGGTGTTACCTGAGATAGAAACCATGCTGAGGGAGCTGGTAGCACTTCCATCAGTTAGTTGCAGTGCACCCGAGCTAGATCAGGACAATCAAGAAGTCATTAATCTTCTCGGCAATTGGTTGGAATCTATACGATTTACGGTCGAAGTTTTGCCGCTTCCGGACAAACCGGGGAAAGCCAATCTGATCGCCACCTTAGGTGAGGGCGAAGATGGGTTAGTTTTAGCTGGACATACCGACACCGTGCCCTGCGATGAAGATCACTGGAGCGTAGATCCGTTCGAACTTTGGGAATCGGAGGGACGCCTCTACGGACTTGGCTCGTGCGATATGAAGGGATTCTTTCCAGTTGCACTTTCGGCTGCGCGAAATCTGTGTCCAAACCGGCTGAAGAAACCGTTGACGATTGTTGCTACGTCCGACGAAGAAACGACGATGGCTGGGGCTCGGCATCTTGCACGGTTGGGGAAACCCAAAGCCGAGGCCGCGGTTATTGGAGAACCTACGAGCATGCGCCCTATCTACGCTCATAAAGGGATACTTATTCTGCGTATTCAGTTGGACGGTGCATCAGGGCATGCTTCGAATCCGAGCTTGGGGCAGAACGCGCTAGAAGGCATGCATGAAATTATGGGTGCCGTACTAAAGTTTCGTACTGAACTCAGACAGCGATATAAAGATGAGGCCTTTGACGTCCGCTACCCGACGATCAATTTGGGTTGCCTGCACGCTGGAGATTGCCCCAAGCGGATCTGTGCAAAAGCGGTGCTTGAAATTGATATCCGCATGTTACCAGGCATGGACATAGACAATACCGCGAGCGAATTGTCAGCTCGTCTAAAGAGCGTTGCAGATACTATCGGGATCTCAATTTCGGTAACCCAAAATTTTCCATCGCTTCCACCTTACGAAACATCGCGAGAAGGGGAATTGATAAAGACGCTTGAAGCATTATCAGGCTATTCCTCAACAACTGCTGCGTTTGGCACAGAAGCCCCTTTTCTGAGCGATCTCGGAATGGAAACCGCGATTTTCGGCCCGGGGTCTATCGATCAGGCACATCAGCCCGACGAGTACTTGGACCGAGATCGTTTGGTCCCTGCACAGCGTGTCATTGAGGGATTGATCCAGCACTACTGTTGCTGATAACCCACCAGCGATCATGGTGCGAACTGGGAGTTGGCGTCGTAGAAACGTGATGGGAAGACTGACCGATCTTACCAAGCTGCTGGTCAGCGGCTGTAGTGTTCGGTGTATCTGAGGGAATGGCTGTGATCCTCTGAGAGACGGATACCATCGCGTGGCTTAAACCCGTCGTAAAATGGGGTTTTCCCACAGGCACTAATTAATTGTGCTGTCGTAACGTTTTGATTTCATTTCGAGCAGCGGCTTTTTCGTTTCAATTTGTTTCAACGCACGTAAGCCTCAGGTGCGAATATCGTGAATCTGTCTACGACAAAACGGAAGGGACCGTGTTAATTCCGAGCAATTGTTAGACAAAAGTCAGCTCCCCCGGCCTTGCTTTGTCCTACATTAATTTTCCAGCCGTGAGTCTGGCAAAGTTGTGCAACGATCGCCAATCCTAATCCGCTTCCTCCAAAGGAGGCACTTCGAGAATTGTCTAACTTGAAGAAAGGCTGGAAAATACGTGCGTAGTCCTTCTCAGGTATACCTGGCCCAGAGTCAATAACGTGTATGTCCAGGTCCTTTTCACGTACATTAACATGCACCTCAACATCTTTGGCATGTTGCCGAGCGTTCATCATGAGATTTATGAGTACTCGGCGCAAAGCTCCCGGTGTTAACGATATGACGAGGTTTTCGTTGCCCTGCCATGTCAATGGCAGAGTGCTGTCGAAGTCCGCTATGACGCTTCGAAGATAATTTGCGAACTCAACATGCTCGCTCGGTTCGTGAATACCTCGCGCAAACTGCATGGCATCGCTGATTAGCTCTTCCATCGTCTCTAAGTTACGCTCCATGCGATTTAAATGATCTTTTGGCACTTGGTCTGAAATTAATTCCAGTGCGATCCGCAGTCGAGTCAACGGCGTACGCAGGTCATGAGAAATACCAGCTAGAAGAATGGTCCGGTTAGAAATCAGATTCGAAATATCCTGTGCCATCTGGTTGAAGTTTTCCGCGAGTGACCTTAACTCCCGCGGGCCTTCAACGGGCAGCTGCGTGTATTCACCGGAACCTCGGAAAGACGACGCGGCATTCGCGGCAGTAACCAATGGTTTGGCGATCCGGCCCACAATTATGAATGAAGTAAGCAGCACGACGAACACCCCGACCACCAGCACGACAATCCCGACATATACCTGTTCTACGTCATGCAGTTCCGAAGCAAAGCCGATCTGGAGAGTGTTTCCGTCCTCCGTTGGAACTATGGCCCAAAGCAAGTCGTCTGCTTCCATAAGTGTGATAGGCCGCTTGACGCGCTGTTCCACTTCGTGGCTGAGGCGTTCGTAGTACCCGTCGTTCTGATCGACAAGTGGAAGATTTATCGGCTCTTCATTGATTATCAAGCCGTGGTTAATCAAAAGATCCAATTCGAAGTCGGGGCGATGATCAGGTTCTAAATCCATCCACGACTGTGCGGTTAGTACGAGTAGTGCCGCTTTGTCCGCCGCCGCACGGTTCGATATCGGCGCGGTGACAATTGCGTTCAACGAGAGTATGGCAGTTATTGCTATCGCAAACGCGGCGACACCAAGAACCGCGTTGGTTCGCACCAGCAGCGAACCAGGTGCAGCCATTACACGGCGTGCAGGCAGAACATGTAGCCTTTACCCCAGATCGTTTTAATGTAGGTAGGAGACGACGGATCCGGCTCGATCTTGCTTCGCAATCGCGTAATACGAACATCGATACTTCGATCGAAAGGTGAACGTTCGCTGCCGGTCAGCAAGTCGAGGATGTGATCTCGGTCCATAACTCTATTGGAATTCTGAACCAGAATATTCAGCAGATCGAAATCTCCCGAAGTGAGGGGGACGTCCTCATCATTTCGTAGTAGACGGTGGGATAGAACATTGAGATTGAATTCGCCAAAACGATAGTTTGATTCCAAAAGATTAAATGTCGAAGCTCGTGAAACACGTCGCATGACTGCACGAATGCGCGCAAGAAGTTCGCGAGGATTAAACGGCTTAGCTATGTAATCATCGGCACCGACCTCCAATCCAATGATGCGGTCAACATCTTCTCCTAGTGCGGAAAGAATAATGATTGGAATATCCACTTTCTGCTTGAGTCGTTTTGCGATCTCCAAACCGCCTTCACCTGGTAGCATCAAATCAAGAATAAGTAAGTCATAAGACGGCGACTTGGCCATTACTTGATCCATTGCTGCGCCACCATCGACGGTGTGAGCTACGTATCCGTGCTTATTAAGAAACTCGGCGAGCAAATCCCGTAGCTCCGGGTCGTCGTCAACGATTAACAGACGGGCGTTCGATTCGTTCATAAAATGGGCTCGACACGTAACAGCGTGTTCGTTCTACAGACTTTGAATTTTACGACAAGTTATTCAAATGAACTGCCGCGTGAGTTTTCTTGTTAAGAGACGCCCCGGCCGTTGTGCTTGATAAGAACCGGCAAGACTGAAGTTGCCCCAATTGTTGTGAGTGGGTGGGCCGACTGATACCCATGATTCAAAAGTTATCTTGAAGTGCCCCTGAACTGAATTGTGATACTGGATCGGCATGGCGGTTGGACTGATGGGGGCGGGACTGACGTAGAAGCGTACTTACTGGTGCCGAGCGGGCTGCATCGGGTGCCAGAAGATCGGATACTAGCAAAAGCTATGCAGCTTGATTTTCAAGCAATCGTAGATTCTTCCGCAGGGAGTCTGAGAGTTCACGCGCGCGCATTTGGGCTAAATTCCGCGTCATCAGCGTGAGCCGAATACCATACGTCTTTCGCGGCAGCTTCCGTGTGCGGTGCAGACTTCTAGGCAGCTAAGAGCACGTCAATGTGTCGCTGCTGCGTGAAATGGGGAAAGTGTTCGCCAGGTGCTGCAAGGGTATATATGTATTACAGCCGCTAGCGAGGCAAACCGTGCAGCTAAGGCCGCTGGCTGGACCAGCCATGAAACGGTGCTTCAAGGTGTCTAAAAGCAGCTTCGCGGTGCAGCGCGATCAACTGCTAGGCCATCCCATCCCTTCTTCAGGAGATACAATCTCCTTCAGTTAAAGTAAACACATTAACGGGAATTTAGACTGCGAAAATGGACTTATGTGCATTCGAATAGACCGGCTGCACCTTGGCCACCTCCGACGCACATCGTAACAACACCGTACTTTTTATTACGTCGCTTCAATTCGCGGAGAACCGTTCCCGTGCAACGAGAGCCGGTCATACCGAATGGATGGCCTATTGCGATACTGCCGCCATTGACATTGAAACGTTCGTTATCCAGATGGAGTTCATCGCGGCAATATACACATTGACTGGCAAATGCCTCATTCAATTCCCAAAGGTCAATGTCGTCTTGATCGATACCGGCGTGCTCAAGCAATCTTGGTACCGCAAAAACTGGACCGATACCCATCTCGTCGGGTTCGCATGCTGTCACAGTAAATCCGCGATAGATGCCCATTGGCTCAATCCCTAACTGCGTTGCGCGATCAGCGTTCATCAGTAGCGTCATGGACGCTCCGTCAGATAGCTGAGACGCGTTACCTGCCGTGACGGTGCCGCCCTCTTCAAATGTAGGGGCGAGACCTGATAGGCCTTCCATGGTGGTGTTGGGACGGTTGCACTCGTCTCTATCGAGGACAATTTGCTCTTCACTAGTTTCGCCGGTTTCTTTGTCCACCTTGAGCATAGTGACATTCATTGGCACGATTTCTTCTTTCATCCAACCGTTGGCTTGAGCATTGGCGTATCGAAGCTGGCTTTGTAAAGCATAGATATCTTGCGATTCGCGCGTGACTTGGTATCGCCGAGCCACAACTTCGGCCGTGTTGCCCATGGCCATGAAAATAGCTGGCTTTTCTTCGATGAAACGCTTGTTCTTCTCACCATCGCTCGGCGTTTGGCGGTTGCGCATGGAGATGCTGTCCACACCACCCGCCATAGCTATTTGCGTTTGTCCGGACGCAATTTGATTCGCGGCAATCGCGATCGACTGTAATCCCGATGAACAGAAACGGTTGATAGTCATGCCGGCGGTGGTGATTGGCAATTGCGAAAGCACGACAGCGAGGCGGGCTAAATTCCCATCTTGTTCCCCAACATGGCTCGCGGCACCAACCACGACATCTTCAACTTCTTCCGGTGCAACTTTACCGTTGCGGTCCAGTAGTGCATCAATCAGATGTGCCAACATGTCGTCGGAACGCGTTAAATTAAAACTGCCTCTGAATGACTTTGCGAGGCCTGTCCGGACGCTATCGACAATTACGACATCAGCCATGATGAAGTGCTCTCCCTGCGTTGTGGTATGGTGATTCGAGGACTCAAGAGAAAGCGAGTCATCAGCTACGGAAGTTTAACACGCATAAAAAACTGACGCTGTTGTTTGATGCGTCGAGTCTTCGAGTTGGATGCCACGGAATAAACGTTAAACATACTGTTGGCCAATGTTTAGGAATCGCTAATGTTTACTGTCTAAAATACAAGAATGCTTAAAGGTTCCCCGACTTCTCACATTTATTTCTCTCAGCGTTTACGGCTACATTACATTGACTGGGGACATGAAAGTGCACCTGCATTATTGCTCATTCACGGCAACCGCGATCATTGCCGCAACTGGGATTGGGTTGCTGAATCCTTACGAGGTCGTTATCACGTTATAGCACCAGACCTACGCGGTCACGGAGATTCCCAATGGACGCTTGGAGGTGGTTATAGCTACGCTGACTACGTTTATGATATTGCTCAGCTGGTAAAACAGATCAAAGCTAATCCGGTCGCGATCGTGGGCCATTCATTAGGTGCGGTGATCTCTTGGCTATATGCGGGTCTGTACCCGGAACTTGTGAATAAACTAGTAGTAGTTGAAGGAATACTACCTTCCCTTCTGCATGATTCGAGGTATTCGCTCGGCCACGATACTCATGAGCAATTACGTCATTGGGTTGAAAATTTGCGGAGGATTTCTGGCCGCATGCCAAGGCGTTATGCAACCCTTGAAGACGCGTTTCGGCGAATGCAATCGGAAAACCCTCATCTTTCGGAAGAACAGGCACGCCATTTAACAATTCATGGCAGCAATCAGAACGAAGACGGCACGTACAGCTGGAAATTCGATAATTACGTTCGAGTACATTTGCCGATTGGACTCGATTCAGACGAATTGTGGAGTTTGTTCGAACGAATTGAGTGCCCGATACTTTGGATTTACGGCAAAGAATCTTGGATCCCTAATCCAGATCTTGACGGGCGCGTGCATGCATCCAAGAACGTTAGAATGCATGGAATCACGAATGCCGGTCATTGGTGTCATCACGATCAGTTTGATGAGTTCATTGCCACAGTGCGTAATTTGCTCGGCGAGTGACTGTAAAAACTCTTCATGCCATGCATCATGCCGGCGTGTTCTACATTACTGGAGGCGGGTCTCTTCTGCTTTCTGATTTATTGACGGAACCGGGAGCATCGGCAACGGTACTCGAAGCACGAGTCCCATACAGCAATGCTTCGCTAACCGAATTACTGGGAGATGCGCCTGCTCAAGCTTGTTTGGAATCTACGGCTCGGCAAATGGCCATGCATGCGTTTTCCAAGGCTCGCCGAATCCGCCCAATCAATGATGTCTTTGGTTTTGCGATTACTGCGAGTCTTCGATCTTTGGACGAAAAGCGGGGAAGTCACCGAGCCCATATTGCAATGCAAACATCGGATACAACCTATTCTTGGTCAATGCAGCTTGATAAAGGATCTCGTTCGCGTTTAGGCGAGGAGCGATACGTGGCTAACGTTGCACTTGCTAAGATCTTACAAGTGTATGGACTACCCACCGTCAACTATTTCACGAAGGACCGTATTGCGGAAGGTTCTGAGGAGATTTGTGCGTTGTTGATGGAGAAGCAAGCTACTGTCGGTGTACAAGAGACCGTGTTTCTTTCCGGCGCGTTCGATCCGTTGCATGACGGGCATCGACGAATGAAAGTCATCGCGGAGCGAAGGCTTTCAGCAAAAGTGCAATATGAACTGTGCGTATGCAACGCCGATAAGTTATCACTGGACTATATTGAGATTAACGAAAGGTGTGCCCAATTCGTCCCGAACGAGCTAGTGTTGACGAATACGCCTACTTTTCTTGAAAAAGCGATTGCATTGAACAATGGGCGTTGCACGTTCGTTGTAGGTGCTGACACGATGCAACGCATCGCGCAGGCGAAGTATTACGGAAACGGTAGTTTAGAGGCTCGAGATAAAGCGATTAAACGTATGAATTCGATTGAGATTCGATTCTTAGTATTTGGTCGAAACATTGATGGCTTCTTCTATTCGCTGGATAAGATAGACTTGCCCCCGTCATTACGAGAAATTTGTGAAGGCGTTAGTGAACACGACTTCCGCATGGATATTTCATCTAGCGGGATACGGTCTAACAGCGACAAAGTTTAGTTGTTTATCTATAAAACTCGCGTTTAGTACTTCTTTAAATCATGAATCTTTCTTAAATTAAAATTATAACGTCACAAACTGTTAGTTATTTTAGGCTCTTATGTATCCACTTGTGTAATAGTTTGCCAAATGAGGTGAAAGGAAGTCTGCCTCAATCGATTCTTCAAGTTTGAATTCCGATCGCATCAACCAGAGCATGTAGTGGTCCAGGTAGCGTGTAGAGACACCGCGGTGGTGATGGTTCAGCCATCGCTTCATGGTCATATGGTGCTGGTTAACCGTGTTGAGATGCCAACTCCCGCGGCGAAGTTCACGTCGGCTGACGCGAACCACTTCCTGGTGCATGTTCAGGCTCCGGCTTGCCATTTCGTAGCTGGGATATCCATCGGTGACACAAACGCAATCTTCGGCCAGCCCTTCCGACATTGCCGGAGCGATGTCCGACCCCGCCGTCGACGAGAGGGCTTCCATATCAGTCGGCCCGCCGCGAGATGCTGCCGTCAAGACGGGCCGCTGGTCCGACACCAGACCCTCGGCGTCCGCGATTTCCTCCTCGCTCGGCCGACTGATGCAGCGTCAGCCGATCTCGCAAGCACGCTTCGAATACCGACCACTTCGACTTGTGCCTCAAGCCAGCAAGATGAGTCCCGGTCAGCGCGTGAAAGGTTCGTCCGCACGATGCCGAACGGCAACGAAATCGACACAAGCCTGCCGACTTCCCGTAACGCACCACCCCTGAGGAACCGCAATGCGTACATACTCGCAATCGGGCCAACTCTGCTTCCCGTTGACGAACTTGTTCGGGTAGCTCGTCACTCTTGACCGATTTCTGGACTCCGAGCATCAGTCTCCGCTTCTGCGCTGGGATCAGCCTAAGAATCCGGTTTGGCATCTCCTTGAATTCGCGAGGACTCATTGGTTTTCCTCAACCCATTGAACTATCGCATATTATGGCGGCTTGTTAATCACTCCCAACATAAGACTACATAAGAGCCTTATTTTATATACTCGTGCGCTGATGTTTGAGATTGGAAATCATCTAAAAGCAAGCAACTTGAAAATTTTTTATGCGAATTTGCGGACAGCTAATTGGAAAAGCATCTGAGAGGCACGTCTCAAATTCCGTGCGTACTGCGTTTTTTCAAATACCCGACTCGTGCCATAGGATGGTTAAACAAAGTTAATTGTCGGTTTCGTTCCAGCCTAACTTCATAGGCTCTGGCAACTATAGTTGGAGACAACAGAGCGAAACCTTTCCCAACTGGTGTTGGTAGTCCATGGACGGAACGTTGACTAACGATGCTGCAAATGCAACGAAATATGTTGCGGACAAGTTATTCAGCGTTATGGATTTCTATCATGGAATATGACTCATATACATGTCAGCAATTCCCCGTATAGTTTCATTTTGGGCTTGATGTCGGTCTTTTCATGTTTCGGTACGGGGAACCGACGTTTTCAGACGGTTTGCACGGCATGTCGTTGTGCGTTGGAACGGGTTCCGGGCATCGATATGCAGGTCTCTTGACCGTCAGGGCGGCATGGGGCCTCGGGGACATCCCGATATCTTCTTCATCGAGCAGCTGGAGAGGCGGTCGGCCGTCAGGACGTATCGTAGGCGAGGTACGCGGTGTAGATCCCGAGGGCGTGGCCGTACAATTCCTGCCAGTTGCGGAAGGCTACCGCACAGAAACTGCTGCGCAGGCGTTCCCACGTTGCGGTTCGGGTATAGCACTTGGCGAAGATTTGCTTCATGACGGGGCAGGCCATTTCCAGCAGCTGGTCGATCAGGAACGCCAGCAGCATCAACGCAGCGAAAGTATCCGACAGGTGCTGGGTTCCGTGTCCGAAGTTGTGTTCCAGGTACTGGACGTTCTTCAGCGTGTTGAAGGTCTCGTTCTCGATCTTCCAGCGACTGCGAGCCGCGCGAGCCAGTTCGCTGGCGTTATGCGGATTGAGCGGCAGATCGGTGACCCAGGTGAACGCCCGCCGCGCATCCTCGCCGGAGCCACGCCGCTCCGAACTCTGCAGCACCTGGACCTTCAGGTCGGGGTTCGCAGCATTCAGTTCCGCCTCCGGCACCACGCGCAGCTGGCGATCCCGCTCCTGCCCTTCGGGCGAGGGATCTGCAAACCAGGGCGCATCGGAACGATCCAGCTGAGCCTGCAGATGCGGATGGTCGCCCGCCCGAGCCACCAGCAGAAAGCGCAGTCCATGCTCCTGCAGCAGCCGGATCTGGGGACCCTGCGAGAACAGCCCATCGGCAATCACGATCAACTTCATGCGCCGATAAAGCGAAGCCAGGACCGGAACTAGCCGGGCCCAGGCACCCCGCTCGCAGTCGTTCTTCGTCGAGCCATCCCCGTTGCAAACCGCTTCTATCGCCATCGGCAGCACCTGCCGCTGATCCGGATGCACCATCACCGCACACAACTGCTGATGGGAGTACGTGGTCGAACCGTTGCGATGCCGGGCCCGCAGGCAGCACGAACCGTGAACCCGCTGGGAGGAAAAGGTGCCGGTACCATCCACGGCTACCAGATAATGACCGCGCCACGCCGACATCCGCTGCAGCACCTTGCCGCGCTGGGCGCGTTGCAGTACCTGCTGAAACGCCTGCCGATACCGCACCGGCGAGATCGGATCCAGGCGACGGCGCAGAGTCGTGTCGCAGGGAACCTGCGCCAGACCGTACAGACGACGCAGATTCATTTCCACCACCTTGTGCCGGTGCCTCGTTAAATCAAACTGCAGCAGCGAGGCGTGCTTCTCCAGAAACACCGCCAGACCCGACATCAGACAGTCGCCGGTGGAAAACTTCCGCCCGCAAACCTTCTCAACGACCCCCTCAAATACTTCACGAACCACCCGCAGCAATCCGGGCTTGCTCACATCCTTGCGCAACTTCAACGCACCCATCCTTGGATACCTCGTTTGTCTGGTAACTCTATATTAACCTATCATCCATCCTCAAACGATAAGCCTACGCTCTTATTATTGCGAAAGCCAATGCGCAAAGTCCATACCTATAGCGGGGTTGGGGCTATACGGGGAATTGCTGTATACATGTTGTGCGCGCAAAAAAGAAAGAGGCAATTTAAACGGAGCATTGCGGAGATGGAAGCACCATAGGGTGCACTACGGCCAGTAAGTCCAGTTAACGGTTACTGCGAGGCATTTAGCAACTTTCGCGTAAGATGAACGTGTCATAATAAAGAGAGTTTTGGAGAAGCCAAGTGAGCAAATTTGATGGTCAAAAGGTTGTGGTTACTGGAGCAGCTGGTACGTTGGGTCAAGCCGTTGCAGATGCTTTCCATCAGAACGGCGCAGACGTAGTTGGGTTAGATATCGTTGCCATGGAGGCAGTTTATGCCTCAGTAGTCGTTGATCTGATAGATCCTAATGAGACTCAGAAAGTGCTTGAGCAACTTAGTCGTATTGATGTGCTGGCAAATATTGCGGGTGGTTTTGTCATGGGGGATTCAGTTTCCAATACCAGCGACGAGACGTGGGATTTCATGATGAATTTAAATGCGAGGACGGTTCTTAACACGGTACGCGCGACCGTCCCGAGAATGCAAGCTCGAGGCGACGGGAAAATTATTAACGTCGGGGCTCGCAACGGTGTGCGAGGAGTGGGTTCGATGGCCGCATATTCGGCTTCAAAGAGCGTTGTGATTCGACTTACGGAAAGCCTATCGGAGGAGCTAAAATCCGACGGTATCAACGTGAATTGTATATTACCTGGTATCATTGACACGAAACGCAATCGAGCCGATATGCCCCAAGCAGATTTTTCAAAATGGGTAAAACCGGTCGACATGGCAAAAATCGTTCTGTTCTTGGCATCAAGTGCTGCAGACCCTATTCACGGTGCGGCGATACCAGCTGAGGGGCTATCTTAACTTAGCTAGTGTCTGCGGACCCCCATTTTACGACGGGTTTAAGCCACGTGATGGTATCCGTCGCTCAGGGGATCATGCTGATTTAGGAGATGTACGACGGGTCATCCGCCCATCGGAGCTCCAGCGGCCAATCGCCAGGCGATCACCGCGCGCAGGGTCACGGCGCGCTGCAGGCTTTCGGCTTGTCGCAGCTGCAGGGCTTCGACCCGGCACCCGGTCTTGAGCAGCCGGAACCAATCTTCGATGCGCCAGCGCAGGCGATACCACTCCAGCACCTGCAGGGCCTGCTGGCGGTCGGTCACGGGCAGGCTGGTCAGCAGTAGCCATTCCACGGGTGCGGCTACCCGCGGCGGTGGGTTCTCGATGGCATGTACCGCCCACAGGGTGACCGCCGGTTCGTTGCGGCGCGGCGAAGGCACTTCCACCTGCCGCCACTTCACCGCCAGCCGGGCGATACGGACTTTCCGTCCGCGGTGTGCGCCGCCGCGGGCGGAGACCCGGTCCAGCGACAGCTCGACCCGCACCTGCGCCGGTGCGGCTCGCATCCGGTCGAACAGTTTCGGCAGCTGGTCGCCGAGACGGCGGTTGTGCTGTGCGCGCACCAGCAACTCGACCCGGGATCGGGGTTGCCGAAACAGTTCGAAGAAGTCCCCTTCTCGATCCATGACGCTGATCAGGGGAACGTTGCCGATCTCGGCGGCGAGTTCGGCACAGGCTTCCAGCCCGCGTAGCCAGCGTCCCGACTTGGAGGTTGCTGCGGGACGCGCGGGGTGCATCGAACTCCAGACGTGGTACGCCTAGCCCGGATTTCTCATAACCAAGTCGAAAATGATGTTTTTCACGGGATGCGTGGGGTACGGGGCATGGAATGTCGCGTCGCGAGTTTGAAAAGGCTTCGGAGGGCGGGCATGCGTGTGTTTTCCCCGCCTTTTTGCGGGCGGGACGGCGAATCGCTGAGCATCCGGGCGCGGGGAGGTCGGCGCGCTCCGCCGCCAGCGTCATGCACCCGGTTGCACCGGGCTTTTACGTTGGTGCCAGGCTGGCCCAGATCAAGCGGAAATCCTTCCAGTACGGGAAGGCGGATCCGAACGCCAGATGGATCCGCCGCGTGGACACCGTCACGCGCACCGGGATCTGGAACAGGCACTTGCGCAGCGTCGATGGACGGCTCCGGCGCAGCATGGCGGATACCGGAAGGTTCTCGAGCCGGCGCTTCATCATGCAATGAAGGGCATGGGCCAGTGCGCTCATCCGGAGCCGGAGTGCGTTGACGTTCCAGAGGCTGCTGGAGCATCGGTCCAGGAACAGATCGTTCTTCTGTTCCTTGATCCAGTTTTCGGCCTCACCCCGGTCGCAGTACATCTCTTCGTAGACCGTTGGCGCGTCGGGCTCCTAGAGCGAGGTGACGACGAAGCGACTGTTGTACCGGGCTTCGCCGACCGTCGCACATGGGTCTTCCGCGCCGGCCTCCGGTCCGCCGTCGGCCTTGCCGGCCGGTTCCCCGTCCGCGTTGCCGACCGGTTGTCCCGGCAGCCATTCGGCCTTGGCGATCACGCGGCGTTCGCGGCTCCAGCTGTCGCGCGTGCGATAGTCGAAGCTCTGGTAGCCGCGGGCCGCTCGCTGCGCATAGTCCGGATCCCGCTTCAACCGGTCCCGCAGATCGTCCATCAACGGTTGGACCCGGTCTTTCAGCCGATCATTGCGCGGCAGTCCCAGCACGTAATCCACGCCCCGCGCCTCGCACCACGTCATCAACTCGTCGCGGCAATAGGCCCCGTCGGCGCGGATCAGGATCGGCACCTGCGGAAATCGCTTCCGCAGCCGGTCCACGAGCGGCGCGACCGTCTCCACCACGCCCGCCGCCACATCGCTGCTCGACGTGCGCAGTTCCGTCCGCACCGGCCAGCCGTTGCAGAACACCAGCCGCGGAAGGTAGCAGTATTCATGGTAGTACCCGTGATAGAACCGGTGCTCCTGCCGGCCGTGCAGTTCCACGTCCGTGGCATCGATGTCCAGCACCAGCCGCTTCGGCATCTGGCCCCTCTCGCCCCACACCAGGTACAGCTCCACGAGCAGCTCGTCGAGCGCATCGAAATCCACGGTGATCTGGCGCGCTTTCGCCGGGTCCCGCCCGTTCGCCGACAGCTCCATCCGGCTCAGCGTGCTTTTGCCGGCCAGCGGCTCGCAGTCCGAACGCGCACACTCCACACGCCCCATGGCCGTGGACAGGGCCCGGTCCCGCCGCAGCTCGTCGTGATCGTTCACATCTTCGTAGCCCAGCGCGAGACCCAAGATCCGCTGCCCCAGCAACGCTACTAGCCCTTATTTCTCATAATGGATGGCTTGGGTGCGATGTATGTGCGTGTAAGTTGTTGATACCACGAAGTTGGTTGGGCTTTGCCGGGGGGAAGGGGATGGTAGCAGGGTGCGTTCGGACGGATGGGTGCGTTGGATGGCGAAAGGGGTGCGTTCGGGTCGGACGGAAGCGGGGCGCGTTCGGTGCTGAGTACGATGCTGGCGGAAGCGGTGCGGACGTGTAGCATGCGCCTGGGTCCGTTTTGCGGACCGCCACGACCGGCGTGCAGCGGCGCATCCCGTGCAAGATGCTGTTGTCGACTGGATGATGAGCCATGCGGGTGAGCATGCGGCGGACGCCCCTATCGCACGCCCTTGGGTCCTGGTCTTGACGAGGCCCGAACGCTCCCCGACTGTCGGGAGGTCTCGCCCCCGGTGGCTGCGATGGCATGCGGATGAACGGAAAGGGATCCCGGTCTTTGAGGATGTCGTGTAACCGGTTGATATACGGAAACATATTCGATTTTTTGGGGGTTCTTCAAAAAAACACTTGCGTTTTGGCATGGGTTATGGCAATCTACGCTGGGTTAGATGGTCTCTGGTGCCAACGTGATGGATTTCCGAATCGAGAACGTGAAGTCGACCACCTTGGGTGGCACGCGGCGGACCCGCCGTTGGATGGTGGACCTTCAGAAGACGGTGGCACGGTTTCCGGCACTGAGCCGCCATGAGTTGGCGTCCACCCTGTGTAGTCATCTGGGCTGGTTTACGCCGAAGGGTCGGGATCGACTGGGGTCCTGCAGGTCGCCGGCAGCCGTCTTGGCCCCGGAGGATGCTGTGGTCCGGCTCTGGCAGCGGCGGCGGCGCGTGCTGAACACGCTGGTGGTCGTACTGTGCATGTTCCGGTTGGTGTTCTGGAAGGGGCGTCCGGGATATGCGGCCACGCTGGCCGAAGGGTGGGCGCAACGCGGCCGATGGGGCCGGATGGAGGAGGGTACGGGATGAAGAGCAAGCAAAAGCGCGGCGCGGACCGGTTGGTGCGTCGGATGGCGAAAGGGGTCCGTCCGGGGCGGATGGAGGTGGACTGCAGTGGAGGCGAGCTGAGTTCCAACGGGGGCTCGGCACTGCTGATGATGCTGGCCGAGCAGGTCCAGCTGTTCGAGCGCGCCTCGGCATGTTTCACGGATCACCGGGACCCGTCCAAGGTGGCGCATCCGCTAGTGGCGTTGCTGGGGCAGCGGATTTTGGGTCTCGCGCTGGGCTACGAAGATGTGAACGATCACGACGAGCTGCGGCGGGACCGGGCTCTGTCCACGGCCATGGGGCGTGTGGAGTGTGCGCGTTCGGACTGCGAGCCGCTGGCCGGCAAAAGCACGCTGAACCGGATGGAGCTGTCGGCGAACGGGCGGGACCCGGCGAAAGCGCGCCAGATCACCGTGGATTTCGATGCGCTCGACGAGCTGCTCGTGGAGCTGTACCTGGTGTGGGGCGAGCGGGGCCAGATGCCGAAGCGGCTGGTGCTGGACATCGATGCCACGGACGTGGAACTGCACGGCCGGCAGGAGCACCGGTTCTATCACGGGTACTACCATGAATACTGCTACCTGCCGCGGCTGGTGTTCTGCAACGGCTGGCCGGTGCGGACGGAACTGCGCACGTCAAGCAGCGATGTGGCGGCGGGCGTGGTGGAGACGGTCGCGCCGCTCGTGGACCGGCTGCGGAAGCGATTTCCGCAGGTGCCGATCCTGATCCGCGCCGACGGGGCCTACTGCCGCGACGAGTTGATGACGTGGTGCGAGGCGCGGGGCGTGGATTACGTGCTGGGACTGCCGCGCAATGATCGGCTGAAAGACCGGGTCCAACCGTTGATGGACGATCTGCGGGACCGGTTGAAGCGGGATCTGGACTATGCGCAGCGAGCGGTCCGCGGCTACCAGATCTTCGACTATCGCACGCGCGACAGCTGGAGCCGCGAACGCCGCGTGATCGCCAAGGCCGAATGGCTGCCGGGACAACCGGTCGGCAACGCGGACGGGGAACCGGCCGGCAAGGCCGACGGCGGACCGGAGGCCATCGCGGAAGGCCCATGTGCGACGGTCGGCGAAGCCCGGTACAACAGTCGCTTCGTCGTCACCTCGCTCCAGAAGCCCGACGCGCCAACGGTCTACGAAGAGATGTACTGCGACCGGGGTGAGGCCGAAAACTGGATCAAGGAACAGAAGAACGATCTGTTCCTGGACCGATGCTCCAGCAGCCTCTGGAACGTCAACGCACTCCGGCTCCGGATGAGCGCACTGGCCCATGCCCTTCATTGCATGATGAAGCACCGGCTCGAGAACCTTCCGGTATCCGCCATCCTGCGCCGGAGCCGTCCATCGACGCTGCGCAAGTGCCTGTTCCAGATCCCGGTGCGCGTGACGGTGTCCACGCGGCGGATCCATCTGGCGTTCGGGTCCACCTTCCCGTACTGGAAGGATTTCCGCTTGATCTGGGCCAGCCTGGCACCAACGTAAAAGCCCGGTGCAACCGGGTGCATGACGCTGGCGGCGGAGCGCGCCGACCTCCCCGCGCCCGGATGCTCAGCGATTCGCCGTCCCGCCTGCAAAAAGGCGGGAAAACACACGCATGCCCGCCCTCCGAAGCCTTTTCGAACTCGCGACGCGACATTCCATGCCCCGTACCCCACGCATCCCGTGAAAAACATCATTTTCGACTTGGTTATGAGAAATCTGGGCTAGCGGATGCGCCACCTTGGACGGGTCCCGGTGGTCCGTGAAACATTCCGAGGCGCGCTCGAACAGCCGGACCTGCTCGGCCAGCATCATCAGCAGTACCGATCCCCCGTTGGAACTCAGCTCGCCTCCACTGCAGTCCACCTCCATCCGCGCCGGACGGACCCCTTTCGCCATCCGACGCACCAACCGGTCCGCGCCGCGCTTTTGCTTGCTCTTCATCCCGTGGCCTCCCCCATCCGGGTTGTGTATAAATTTATCTGCAAAAACGAAAAACGGGCTGTAACGATAGATGAATGGTTAGAATCTGATGTTTCATCGGGAATGTGGAGATGCCTGGACGCACATAAGGGGCGTCCAGGCACGAATCATTCATGACACAACTTATGGAAAAGGAGCAAAAAATGATCCAGGAAGATTATACGCACAAGGACACGAAGAAGTCTGCATGTCATCATCTGGCGGACGATGAGGAGTTTGTGAGGCGGCTGGTGCAGGAGACGCTCAACGAGGTTCTGGAGAGTGAGATGACGGAGTTTCTGGGAGCGGGCAAGAGCGAGCGGACGCAGACGGCGTCAGGGCTACCGTTCCGGCTACTACCGGCGCGATCTGACGATGAAGGTGGGCGAGATCGAACTGAGAGTTCCGCAGGAACGCAGCAGCCAGTTCAGCACGCGGGTGTTCGAGCGCGCTATCAGCGTTCGGAGAAGGCCCTGGTGGCGGTGCTGTCGGAGATGTATGTGCAGGGGGGTCTCGACGCGGCGGGTGAGCCGACTGGCGGAGGGTCTGTGCGGTCACGAGTTTTCGCCGGCGACGATCTCGGCCATGGTGTCGAAGCTGGACGCGTCCCTGAAGGCGTTTGCGGAACGTCGGCTGGAGGAGGCGTATCCGTATGTGTTGCTGGATGCCCGGTATGAGAAGGTGCGTGAGGAGGGCTCGGTGCGTTCCCGGGCGGTGCAGATTGCCATCGGGATTGACGGCGAGGGTCGGCGTCAGGTGCTGGCGGCGGAAGTGGCGAACCGGGAAAGCGAGGGGTCGTGGACGGCATTCCTGTCGCATCTGAAGGGACGTGGCCTGCGGGGAGTCGAGTATGTGGTCTCGGACAGTCATGAGGGATTGAAGCATGCGATCTCGAAAGTGTTGCCGACCGCGTTGACCGCGTTGTGGCAACGGTGCTGCGTCCATTTTCTGCGCAATGCCAGGGACAAACTGTCCCGGAGTGCTGATCCCGCGTGTCTGGAGGGTTTGAAACGGTTGTGGGGCTGTGAGCATGTCGGGGAGGCTCGTGAGGCACTGGGTGCCTGGGTAGCCCGTTGGGGCGATGAGAAAGGGTTTGGCAGGCTAGTGGAATGGGTCGAGGATCATGTCGAGGAGACGCTGACGGTGTATCGGCTGCCTAGGGAACATCGCCTGCGGATGAAGTCCACGAACATGCTGGAGCGGTACAACGAGGAGCTCCGACGGCGAACGCGTGTCGTCAGGATCTTTCCGAACGCGGAGTCTTGTCTGCGTCTGATCTTGGCACTTGCGGCGGAGACCCATGAGCGGTGGCTGACGGGGCAGCGTTATCTATATGACCGGATCGGCGTGGTTCGCGCACCCGAACCGGAATCCGAGACATGGCAGGAAGCGGCATGAGACGCCCGAAAATTTCGCGCCGAGTGGAGACCCGCCCATATGGGCGGGTCTCCACTCCCACTGGAAATTGCAGAAAATTCTTGACACAACTCAGGCAGCTCGCCGTGCGCGGCTCGCCACGCGGGTCCAGGAAGCCGAATTCCTGGCAGACCCGCCGTGCCATCGCAGTCCGACCGGCAAGCGATCCGGAGGCCAGCAACGACCGGATGCGCTCCAGCCCGACAGGAGACTGCAACGTGGAGCGGATCGATACCGAAGAATACACACGGCAAGCATGCCAAATGCAAAATAAGAAGTCAAGCTGTACTTATGTGTAATCGGCAGAGTGCGATGGTCGGCCAATGCCTGAACCGTCGTCTGCCCGACCGCGAAACCCTACGCCGTGAAGTCGATGCTTGGCAGGAGCGAAGGAACCGCGACGCCGTGCGAGTGGACTGGCGATTCACGCCCGCCGACGCACGGATCAAACTGAAATCACTTTACCCATCAATACAAAAGTGATAGCCTACTAGTCTGGACTCTCCGGATTGGGTTTCGCGTTAAAGTAAGGGCAGTATCGATACCCGGAATCCATCCTACCGCACGACGAAGTACCGTATGGCATGTCTGAAAAGGCCGATCCCCCGTACTGGCTTCGCTCTATCGACGCATGAACCTGATCGTGATCGTCGATGGGCTGTGCTCGCAGGGTCCCCAGGTCCGGCTGCTTCAAGAGCACAGACTTCGATTACTGCTGGCGGCTCAAGCAGGCGACCATCCGCATCTACAGGATCAGCTGGGAACCTCTATATTGCCCAGTAATTTCCAGCGAGGTTTTAACTATTTGTTTTAATAGGATTTTCTGTCGTTTTCGCCCCATCTTTTTCGCGAATTTTTGTCACTTTCCGGGCTGTATAAATTGGGGCACGTCATCAAACTGGGGTTGAAAAATTTAGTTAAATCAAAGAAATGATCAGCTATCTCTTGAACACACTGCCAGTATCCAGATATTTGCTCACTGGAAATTACTGCTATTTACCAGCAATTCCCCGTATAGCCCCAACCCCGCTATAGGTATGGATTTTGCGCATTGGCTTTCGCGATAATAAGAGCGTAGGCTTATCGTTTAAGGATGGATGATAGGTTAATATAGAGTTACCAGACAAACGAGGTATCCAAGGATGGGTGCGTTGAAGTTGCGCAAGGATGTGAGCAAGCCCGGTTTGCTGCGGGTGGTTCGTGAAGTTTTTGAGGCGGTCGTTGAGGAGGTATGCGGGCGGAAGTTTTCCACCGGCGACTGTCTGATGTCGGGTCTGGCGGTGTTTCTGGAGAAGCACGCCTCGCTGCTGCAGTTTGATGTAACGAGGCACCGGCACTAACCCTTATTTCTCATAATGGATGGCTTGGGTGCGATGTATGTGCGTGTAAGTTGTTGATACCACGAAGTTGGTTGGGCTTTGCCGGGGGGGAAGGGGATGGTAGCGGGGTGCGTTCGGACGGATGGGTGCGTTGGATGGCGAAAGGGGTGCGTTCGGGTCGGACGGAAGCGGGGCGCGTTCGGTGCTGAGTACGATGCTGGCGGAAGCGGTGCGGACGTGTAGCATGCGCCTGGGCCCGTTTTGCGGACCGCCACGACCGGCGTGCAAAGCGGCGCATCCCGTGCAAGATGCTGTTGTCGACTGGATGATGAGCCATGCGGGTGAGCATGCGGCGGACGCCCCTATCGCACGCCCTTGGGTCCTGGTCTTGACGAGGCCCGAACGCTCCCCGACTGTCGGGAGGTCTCGCCCCCGGTGGCTGCGATGGCATGCGGATGAACGGAAAGGGATCCCGGTCTTTGAGGATGTCGTGTAACCGGTTGATATACGGAAACATATTCGTTTTTTTGGGGGTTCTTCAAAAAAACACTTGCGTTTTGGCATGGGTTATGGCAATCTACGCTTGGTTAGATGGTCTCTGGTGCCAACGTGATGGATTTCCGAATCGAGAACGTGAAGTCGACCACCTTGGGTGGCACGCGGCTGACCCGCCGTTGGATGGTGGACCTTCAGAAGACGGTGGCACGGTTTCCGGCACTGAGCCGCCATGAGTTGGCGTCCACCCCAGCAATTCCCCGTATAGCCCCAACCCCGCTATAGGTATGGACTTTGCGCATTGGCTTTCGCAATAATAAAGGCGTAGGCTTATCGTTTGAGGGTGGATGATAGGTTAATATAGAGTTACCAGACAAACGAGGTATCCAAGGATGGGTGCGTTGAAGTTGCGCAAGGATGTGAGCAAGCCCGGTTTGCTGCGGGTGGTTCGTGGAGTTTTTGAGGGGGTCGTTGAGGAGGTTTGCGGGCGGAAGTTTTCCACCGGCGACTGTCTGATGTCGGGTCTGGCGGTGTTTCTGGAGAAGCACGCCTCGCTGCTGCAGTTTGATTTAACGAGGCACCGGCACAAGGTGGTGGAAATGAATCTGCGTCGTCTGTACGGTCTGGCGCAGGTTCCCTGCGACACGACTCTGCGCCGTCGCCTGGATCCGATCTCGCCGGTGCGGTATCGGCGGGCGTTTCAGCAGGTACTGCAACGCGCCCAGCGCGGCAAGGTGCTGCAGCGGATGTCGGCGTGGCGCGGTCATTATCTGGTAGCCGTGGATGGTACCGGCACCTTTTCCTCCCAGCGGGTTCACGGTCCGTGCTGTCTGCGGGCCCGGCATCGCAACGGTTCGACCACGTACTCCCATCAGCAGTTGTGTGCGGTGATGGTGCATCCGGATCAGCGGCAGGTGCTGCCGATGGCGATAGAAGCGGTTTGCAACGGGGATGGCTCGACGAAGAACGACTGCGAGCGGGGTGCTTGGGCCCGGCTAGTTCCGGTCCTGGCTTCGCTTTATCGGCGCATGAAGTTGATCGTGATTGCCGATGGGCTGTTCTCGCAGGGTCCCCAGATCCGGCTGCTGCAGGAGCATGGACTGCGCTTTCTGCTGGTGGCTCGGGCGGGCGACCATCCGCATCTGCAGGCTCAGCTGGATCGTTCCGATGCGCCCTGGTTTGCAGATCCCTCGCCCGAAGGGCAGGAGCGGGATCGCCAGCTGCGCGTGGTGCCGGAGGCGGAACTGAATGCTGCGAACCCCGACCTGAAGGTCCAGGTGCTGCAGAGCTCGGAGCGGCGTGGCTCCGGCGAGGATGCGCGGCGGGCGTTCACCTGGGTCACCGATCTGCCGCTCAATCCGCATAACGCCGGCGAACTGGCCCGCGCGGCTCGCAGTCGCTGGAAGATCGAGAACGAGACCTTCAACACGCTGAAGAACGTCCAGTACCTGGAACACAACTTCGGACACGGAACCCAGCACCTGTCGGATACTTTCGCTGCGCTGATGCTGCTGGCGTTCCTGATCGACCAGCTGCTGGAAATGGCCTGCCCCGTCATGAAGCAAATCTTCGCCAAGTGCTATACCCGAACCGCGACGTGGGAACGTCTGCGCAGCAGTTTCTGTGCGGTAGCCTTCCGCAACTGGCAGGAACTGTACGGCCACGCCCTCGGGATCTACACCGTGTACCTCGCCCGGCGCGATACGATACGTCCTGACGGCCGACCGCCTCTCCAGCTGCTCGATGAAGAAGAGATCGGGACGAGTTTTCCCCGAGGCCCCATGCCGCCCTGACGGTCAAGAGGCCTGCATATCGATGCCCGGAACCCGTTCCAACGCACGACGACATGCCGTGCAAACCGTCTGAAAACGTCGGTTCCCCGTACCGAAACATGAAAAGACCGACATCAAGCCCAAAATGAAACTATACGGGACCCGCCCAATTGCTGCGTCCACCCTGTGTAGTCATCTGGGCTGGTTCACGCCGAAGGGTTGGGATCGATTGGGGTCCTGCAGGTCGTCGGCAGCCGTCTTCCCCGGCCCCGGAGGATGCTTTGGTCCGGCTCTGGCAGCGGCGGCGGCGCGTGCTGAACACGCTGGTGGTCGTACTGTGCATGTTCCGGTGGGTGTTCTGGAAGGGGCGTCCGGGATATGCGGCCACGCTGGCCGAAGGGTGGGCGCAACGCGGCCGATGGGGCCGGATAGAGGAGGGCACGGGATGAAGAGCAAGCAAAAGCGCGGCGCGGACCGGTTGGTGCGTCGGATGGCGAAAGGGGTCCGTCCGGGGCGGATGGAGGTGGACTGCAGTGGAGGCGATCTGAGTTCCAACGGGGGATCGGTACTGCTGATGATGCTGGCCGAGCAGGTCCAGCTGTTCGAGCGCGCCTCGGAATGTTTCACGGACCACCGGGACCCGTCCAAGGTGGCGCATCCGCTAGTGGCGTTGCTGGGGCAGCGGATCTTGGGTCTCGCGCTGGGCTACGAAGATGTGAACGATCACGACGAGCTGCGGCGGGACCGGGCCCTGTCCACGGCCATGGGGCGTGTGGAGTGTGCGCGTTCGGACTGCGAGCCGCTGGCCGGCAAAAGCACGCTGAACCGGATGGAGCTGTCGGCGAACGGGCGGGACCCGGCGAAAGCGCGCCAGATCACCGTGGATTTCGATGCGCTCGACGAGCTGCTCGTGGAGCTGTACCTGGTGTGGGGCGAGCGGGGCCAGATGCCGAAGCGGCTGGTGCTGGATATCGATGCCACGGACGTGGAACTGCACGGCCGGCAGGAGCACCGGTTCTATCACGGGTACTACCATGAATACTGCTACCTTCCGCGGCTGGTGTTCTGCAACGGCTGGCCGGTGCGGACGGAACTGCGCACGTCGAGCAGCGATGTGGCGGCGGGCGTGGTGGAAACGGTCGCGCCGCTCGTGGACCGGCTACGGAAGCGATTTCCGCAGGTGCCGATCCTGATCCGCGCCGACGGGGCCTACTGCCGAGACGAGTTGATGACGTGGTGCGAGGCGCGGGGCGTGGATTACGTGCTGGGACTGCCGCGCAATGATCGGCTGAAAGACCGGGTCCAACCGTTGATGGACGATCTGCGGGACCGGTTGAAGCGGGATCCGGACTATGCGCAGCGAGCGGTCCGCGGCTACCAGAGCTTCGACTATCGCACGCGCGACAGCTGGAGCCGCGAACGCCGCGTGATCGCCAAGGCCGAATGGCTGCCGGGACAACCGGTCGGCAACGCGGACGGGGAACCGGAGGCCGGCGCGGAAGGCCCATGTGCGACGGTCGGCGAAGCCCGGTACAACAGTCGCTTCGTCGTCACCTCGCTCCAGAAGCCCGACGCGCCAACGGCCTACGAAGAGATGTACTGCGACCGGGGTGAGGCCGAAAACTGGATCTAGGAACAGAAGAACGATCTGTTCCTGGACCGATGCTCCAGCAGCCTCTGGAACGTCAACGCACTCCGGCTCCGGATGAGCGCACTGGCCCATGCCCTTCATTGCATGATGAAGCGCCGGCTCGAGAACCTTCCGGTATCCGCCATGCTGCGCCGGAGCCGTCCATCGACGCTGCGCAAGTGCCTGTTCCAGATCCCGGTGCGCGTGGCGGTGTCCACGCGGCGGATCCATCTGGCGTTCCGGGTCCGCCTTCCCGTACTGGAAGGATTTCCGGTTGATCTGGGCCAGCCTGGCACCAACGTAAAAGCCCAGTGCAACCAGGTGCATGACGCTGGCGGCGGAGCGCGCCGACCTCCCCGCGCCCGGATGCTCAGCGATTCGCCGTCCCGCCCGCAAAAAGGCGGGGAAAACACACGCATGCCCGCCCTCCGAAGCCTTTTCAAACTCGCGACGCGACATTCCATGCCCCGTACCCCACGCATCCCGTGAAAAACATCATTTTCGACTTGGTTATGAGAAATCCGGGCTAAGGTGGTGGAGATGAATCTGCATCGTCTGTACGGTCTGGCGCAGGTTCCCTGCGACACGACTCTGCACCGTCGCCTGGATCCGATCTCGCCGGTGCGGTATCGGCGGGCGTTTCAGCAGGTACTGCAACGCGCCCAGCGCGGCAAGGTGCTGCAGCGGATGTCGGCGTGGCGCGGTCATTATCTGGTAGCCGTGGATGGTACCGGCACCTTTTCCTCCCAGCGGGTTCACGGTTCGTGCTGTCTGCGGGCCCGGCATCGCAACGGTTCGACCACGTACTCCCATCAGCAGTTGTGTGCGGTGATGGTGCATCCGGATCAGCGGCAGGTACTGCCGATGGCGATAGAAGCGGTTCGCAACGGGGATGGCTCGACGAAGAACGACTGCGAGCGAGGTGCCTGGGCCCGGCTAGTTCCGGTCCTGGCTTCGCTTTATCGGCGCATGAAGCTGATCGTGATTGCCGATGGGCTGTTCTCGCAGGGTCCCCAGATCCGGCTGCTGCAGGAGCATGGACTGCGCTTTCTGCTGGCGGCTCGGGCGGGCGACCATCCGCATCTGCAGGCTCAGCTGGATCGTTCCGATGCGCCCTGGTTTGCAGATCCCTCGCCCGAAGGGCAGGAGCGGGATCGCCAGCTGCGCGTGGTGCCGGAGGTGGAACTGAATGCTGCGAACCCCGACCTGAAGGTCCAGGTGCTGCAGAGCTCGGAGCGGCGTGGCTCCGGCGAGGATGCGCGGCGGGCGTTCACCTGGGTCACCGATCTGCCGCTCAATCCGCATAACGCCAGCGAACTGGCCCGCGCGGCTCGCAGTCGCTGGAAGATCGAGAACGAGACCTTCAACACGCTGAAGAACATCCAGTACCTGGAACACAACTTCGGACACGGAACCCAGCACCTGTCGGATACTTTCGCTGCGCTGATGCTGCTGGCGTTCCTGATCGACCAGCTGCTGGAAATGGCCTGCTCCGTCATGAAGCAAATCTTCGCCAAGTGCTATACCCGAACCGCAACGTGGGAACGTCTGCGCAGCAGTTTCTGTGCGGTAGCCTTCCGCAACTGGCAGGAACTGTACGGCCACGCCCTCGGGATCTACACCGCGTACCTCGCCTACGATACGTCCTGACGGCCGACCGCCTCTCCAGCTGCTCGATGAAGAAGGATCGGGACGTCTCCCGAGGCCCCATGCCGCCCTGACGGTCAAGAGACCTGCATATCGATGCCCGGAACCCGTTCCAACGCACGACGACATGCCATGCAAACCGTCTGAAAACGTCGGTTTCCCGTACCGAAACATGAAAAGACCGACATCAAGCCCAAAATGAAACTATACGGGGAATTTCTGGCTATTTACCCACAGGCTTATTATTATCTGAAAGAGATAATTATTAAGAATTAGATACTTATATTGGTATTATTCGTCAAATAGGAGCAAATGGAGATGCCCGACTATACGGGGAATTGCTGTAGATAGGCGACATATTTTTATGGTAAATTATGCATTAGATAAGTGTTTGAGAAAAAGATAGAATATCTACATGATACTTAGCCGCTGCGAGAGGTCAGTCATGACAGATGAAAGAATCGATAATGTATGTAAGGTTTGCATATATCGACGTATGGAACAACGCATGGACCAAAGGATGAAAGTAGTAGGGGGGGGGGTATCTCGTCATGCCATGCAGAATGGCTATTCAATAGCCGAGATTCTGTTGGTGTTCGGCATCATTGCGGGCGTGCTGGTCGGCGTGTGGGCCATGTACACCCTGCTCGGAGACAACTCCGATGTACAGGCAGTGATAGCCGAGGTCCAAATGCTGCAGAGTGCCGCAGTTACATACAAGGCCGGTTCGGAAACTAATAATTACTCCACCCTCCAGCCCCTTGCTTTGGCCGACGATATCATCTCGGCACTGAGGCCTTACCTTGGGGGGAGCGGCTTGTCCGACGGACAGAATATTTTCGGGGAGCAGATTGATATCTACCTCGAACCATATCCTGCTGGCGAAGATCTTGTCATAGAGTATACTGGCATCCCGAGCGTAGAGATATGCCGGCGGGTTCTTGAGCGTTTTGGAGAGGTTACCGAGGTGTCGGCGGAAGAGTTCAAGATCGAACCAGGGAAGACCATTTCAGGATACGTAGGTGGCGACATTTACGACACGGGATGCGAACTCGACGGGATTGGCGGCGGGTATCTGTATATCACAATGGACTGAGTGCGCTTGACGCTCATCTAATCTCATTGCTTCACAAATCAGAGTGAAGTTGATAGCGCGGCAGTCAAACGGACACCAGAATGGGGCGAGTAGGTTGTCACGTTTGTTTGGGGTAAAGCGATTTTAATTTGACTCGCGCGCCAGTGGTCGTGAATCGCCAGTTCAGCACCGCCCGACCATCACATGGATCCTGATTTCGGCCATATTTAGCCCAGATATTGCGTGAATAAGACGGCAAGGCCCCTATCATTCGATATCATTCAATGAGTTGGGCCGATATCGAAGGAGATCTTGCCGTGACGACATGTTGCCCAAATCCGATCATCCGCTTTTCATCCGTACAACGCCGCAAGGTGAAGGCCGCATTCAGCGGCGGTGCGATCACCGGTAACGCGGAGGTATTCTGCTACTCGCGGAGGTGGGCCGGCGGGGTCAAGGACTGACGCCGCTCGGTGTCGAGATACCTGGAAGATGCACGGTGCCGCATGCGAGGGTGGGAAGATTGTCCATCCGGCTGCATAAATAAAGAACTGTTCTTCTACACTGCGGACGGCGATCTCAGTTGAGTAAATGGATAGTACTCCTGCAATGGGCATGCCTGCAATGGGCATGATAGTGTGCGCCGAAAATCCCTTCCATTGGATTCAACATACGAATCCGTCGCAACGCTTTCAAATCCAAGTGAAGTAATTAGTCGGTTTTGTCGTTACATCTTCACGGTATAAGTTGCCCAGATGGAGACTGGAAAGAAGACCGAACTACCTGTTTCCCTGCTTGGTTCAGCTAATCGTCACGAATTAGCCAATCATTGATGCCCAATCCCTAACCTGATCTTTGGATCCATCCTCAATTGACCAAGAATGTGTGTTTATGTATCATGTCCCCCCTGATGTCGCGTTCTCAGTCAGTCAAAGGATATAGGTCGGAATGTCGAAATTCGGTACTGGTCGACACCTCCTGATCGAATGTTATGGAACCCAGTCCAACCAAGATGCGGAAGCACTTGAAGGGTTGATCTGTCGCGCTGCGGCTGCAGGCGGTGCAAAGGTTCTAGGGAACGTCACCTTGCTTCAGGGCTGCGTTCTCCTCGCGAGTGTTGCGTTGGCGTGGAATTTCCACCATCGTCGAGTCCACGATCTGGCCGCCCGTCAGCGCATACCCGGCCTCCCGCAACTGCGCCTCGAACGCCTCGAACAGCTCCTTCGTACGACCCGACGCCGCCCACCGATGACGGTACTTCCAGATCGTCTTCTGATCCGGAACCGTGCTCTCGTTCCGCAGCCCCACAAAACGCTTGAAGGAACGGCGATCCAGCAACTGGAACTGCAACTGGCGGTCGCTCAGCTGATAGTTCACTCCCAGCAGCAAAACTCGAAACATCGGCATCACGTCCCAGGACGGCCGACCTCGGAGCACCGCCTCATCGCTCTCCGAACGACCGAAAATCTCCCGTAGCAGCGGACGGAACGCCGCCCAGTCCACCACCTCAAGCAACTTCCTCAGGTCGTCAAACTCCCCGAGTGCCACATCCTGGTCTTCCCGTTCAAACAGGTTCGATCCGTTCAAACAGGTTCGATCCGTTCAGCAAGGTTAGATCCGTTCAGCAAGGTTAGATCTCCGCAAAAATTCGAATAGATAGGACAGGAACTATGCCCAGTACGTCCCCTATAAAATACGCTCTATCCACGAATAAATAGACATGCCTTTTACATTGAATTTCCATTGGGAATAGCATAAAATATCTATATGATATCTGATGGGACAAGCCGTGACAAATCAAGAAATGGTAATTATGCATGATCGGAGCTTGGGTCATGCAAATAGATAAAATGATGAAAATTTATAGAATGGGTATCTCATCTCGTCATGCCATGCAGAATGGCTATTCAATAGCCGAGATTCTGTTGGTGTTCGGCATCATTGCGGGCGTGCTGGTCGGCGTGTGGGCCATGTACACCCTGCTCGGAGACAACTCCGATGTACAGGCAGTGATAGCCGAGGTCCAAATGCTGCAGAGTGCCGCAGTTACATACAAGGCCGGTTCGGAAACTAATAATTACTCCACCCTCCAGCCCCTTGCTTTGGCCGACGATATCATCTCGGCACTGAGGCCTTACCTTGGGGGGAGCGGCTTGTCCGACGGACAGAATATTTTCGGGGAGCAGATTAGTATCTACCTCGAACCATATCCTGCTGGCGAAGATCTTGTCATAGAGTATGCTGGCATCCCGAGCATAGAGATATGCCGGCGGGTTCTTGAGCGTTTTGGAGAGGTTACCGAGGTGTCGGCGGAAGAGTTCAAGATCGAACTAGGGAAGACCATTTCAGGATACGTAGGTGGCGACATTTACGACACGGGATGCGAACTCGACGGGATTGGCGGCGGGTATCTGTATATCACAATGGACTGAGTGCGCTTGACGCTCATCTAATCTCATTGCTTCACAAATCAGAGTGAAGTTGATAGCGCGGCAGTCAAACGGACACCAGAATGGGGCGAGTAGGTTGTCACGTTTGTTTGGGGTAAAGCGATTTTAATTTGACTCGCGCGCCAGTGGTCGTGAATCGCCAGTTCAGCACCGCCCGACCATCACATGGATCCTGATTTCGGCCATATTTAGCCCAGATATTGCGTGAATAAGACGGCAAGGCCCCTATCATTCGATATCATTCAATGAGTTGAGCCGATATCGAAGGAGATCTTGCCGTGACGACATGTTGCCCAAATCCGATCATCCGCTTTTCATCCGTACAACGCCGCAAGGTGAAGGCCGCATTCAGCGGCGGTGCGATCACCGGTAACGCGGGGGTATTCTGCTACTCGCGGAGGTGGGCCGGCGGGGTCAAGGACTGACGCCGCTCGGTGTCGAGATACCTGGAAGATGCACGGTGCCGCATGCGAGGGTGGGAAGATTGTCCATCCGGCTGCATAAATAAAGAACTGTTCTTCTACACTGCGGACGGCGATCTCAGTTGAGTAAATGGATAGTACTCCTGCAATGGGCATGCCTGCAATGGGCATGATAGTGTGCGCCGAAAATCCCTTCCATTGGATTCAACATACGAATCCGTCGCAACGCTTTCAAATCCAAGTGAAGTAATTAGTCGGTTTTGTCGTTACATCTTCACGGTATAAGTTGCCCAGATGGAGACTGGAAAGAAGACCGAACTACCTGTTTCCCTGCTTGGTTCAGCTAATCGTCACGAATTAGCCAATCATTGATGCCCAATCCCTAACCTGATCTTTGGATCCATCCTCAATTGACCAAGAATGTGTGTTTATGTATCATGTCCCCCCTGATGTCGCGTTCTCAGTCAGTCAAAGGATATAGGTCGGAATGTCGAAATTCGGTACTGGTCGACACCTCCTGATCGAATGTTATGGAACCCAGTCCAACCAAGATGCGGAAGCACTTGAAGGGTTGATCTGTCGCGCTGCGGCTGCAGGCGGTGCAAAGGTTCTATCCTGCCACATGCACGCTTTCGGTAATGATGCTGGAGTTACAGGTGTGGCCCTTCTCGCCGAATCTCACATCGCGGTGCACACATGGCCAGAGCAGCAGTACGCTGCCTTTGACATCTTCATGTGTGGTGACTGCGATGCAGATGCAGCTGCGGCTGTCATCGCAGATGCCAATCCGGGTGAACATGTAAGGGTGAAAGCCATTGACCGACCTATCGCACCCGACGCTGGAAGAAAGCCATAACCTTCATGCTTCACAAGAAAGTGCCTCTAGGTCCCGGCCCTGTCGGCCTCGGGATTACGTACTCCGATAGCGTGGGAGCTGCGACTAGTTCCGCCATCTTGTTGGTAGTTGCACTGAGTCTCTTCGGATGCGGTTTCAGCGTAAAAGACCGCATGCTTGACTCATACGCCGATGCCGAATCTTCCATTACCCGGCTGGGTGCAGAACTTGACAAGGATTCGCTACGTAACGCTGCCCTCATCAAAATGTACTCTCAGAGTGTCCGTGCGAGTAAACCCGACTTGAGCGGTATAGCTCGTGTTCTTGAAAAAGAGGCCACGCGCCAAGGCACGCTATACACCAACCTTGAAACACGCCTCAAGGCTGTTCGCAATATTCTGGATCGTTCAGAGTCAGAGATAGAACAGCAAAGCTCCCAACTAGCGTCGGAACTAACCAATCTCTTGGATGCATCAGACACGTTGGAATTCGATCGCGCACTCGCAGATCCTCTCAATGTCCTTGCAGACCTCTCTGGCGGCACTCTTCAGCGAGTAGACTCTATCTCGGCAACCGCCTCGAAAGTAGCAAACGGTGCGGAAAACTTTGGTCCAGGGAGCCAATTGGTAGGCAATCCCAACTATGGCACGTGGCGCACGGGCAGTGGTGGCTCCTCCTTTTGGGTGTGGTACGGCCAATATGCTCTACTGCGAGGTTTATTCGGAGGTCCGCGCATAGGCTACGGCGATTGGGCTTCCAGGCGCGACTACAGTTACTACCATGACTATGGTAGAAACAGCTACACTTCACCTCAAGCCAGTCAACGACAATCGCAAGTAGAGTCGACCGCGCGACGCAAATTCTCTTCAGCGGGTAGGACTTTCCGAAGTCCGTATGCAAAGAAGCGCATGGGGGCTTCGACTTCCGTTGCCAGAGCTAAGTTCGCATCTACAAGTAAACCAAGCGGCCTTGGATCGTTCCGGGGCTTTGGAAGTGGAGGATCCCGAGGTCCAAGCCGGGGTAAGTAAACATGTCCACAGATCCGAGAGAGAAAATTTTCCCGAGGAGTCAACCATGATCAATTCGATGAACTTTTGGATCTGGGGCATCGTGGCACTGGATTTGGCGGTAGCCATTGCGGCCATGTGTGCTCTTCGATTCGGCTCGGGGCTGTTGTTCGAAGTAGATACCCGAGACGAGTTGGCGAAAAAAGATAACTTCGCATTCGGTATAGTTCTTGGCGGCGGAACGCTGGCAGTGGCATTGATCCTCGCCGCGGCGGCATCCGGGGATCCAGCCTTGATGTTTCTCACCGAACTGAAGGTCGTCGTCATCTATGCAGTCGTCGGACTTCTTATGCTCAAAGTCGGCATTGTGATAAACGACTTGGTCGTATTTCACAAATTCTCGGTAAAGGAGCAGGTTAAATCCGGCAATTGCGCCGCAGGCGTCGTACAAGCAGCGAATCTCGTGGCCCTCAGTATCCTGATTCACGGCGCAATGAATTGGGCGGACGGTGGCCTAGTTCAAAGTCTGACATCACTTGTAATCGTCTTCCTGCTCTCCCAGCTCGTAGTCCTTGCCGTGACTAGGACACGATCGATCATCTATGCCAAACGACACGACGGAGAAGCGTGGCAAAAGGCCATAGAAGGAGGAAATACTGCGCTTGCAGTGCGCTATGCTGGACATCTTCTGGGCGCAGCCTTGGCATCGTCTTCGGCGGGGGGCATGGTCGAATTCATTACGGGTGCAGATGCCACCGCCTGGATGGCATACGTGGCATGGCTTGTTTGGGCGATCATCTTGGCCATCGTATTGTTAGCTCTGTCCATGTTGGCGCAGTGGGCATTCCTGGCTGGTATTGACGTAGTCGAAGAGGTTGACAACCAACAAAATATCGGCATCGCGACAATTGAAGCTGCAGTATTTGTCGGCATTGGTTTGATCATCAGAGCTATAGCCGGCTGATCGATTAATTAGTTGCACAGGAAAACATTGAAACGGGAGAAAGCGGTCCCGTCTGCCACATTTGGGAACCTCTATTAACCTACGGTACCTCTATCTATTCGAAGCAAATAGTTTTTAAATATCATGCACTTATGTCGTATATGATTCGTCAAAACAGCAATAAAATAGAGGAATCCATTTTTACAAGAAACGGGTACAAGTCGGGTATCTCCGACTGTCTAGAGATAAGATTTACGAGGACTAGATCCTGAAGACTGCGGAACCATCCAAGTTCCTACGCCTGCACGACACGCTACTTATCGGAGCTATATGTCTTGTTGCCGCGTGTGGACTCGTCTACGAATATCTCTTGGCTCACTACGCCAGCCGTACGCTTGGAACGGTAGAGGCAGTCATTTACGCCATGATTGGTCTCATGATTGTAGCGATGGGAATCGGTGCCTTCGCCGCCAAGTGGGTCGTAAAAATATACCGAGGATTCGTGTGGCTTGAACTGTCCATTGCTATTCTCGGAGGAACTTCCGTATTAGTGCTGTCCGCAGCCGTAGCACTCGCCTATTCCCTGCCAGAGTGGCTTCACTCTGTTTACAACCTGGACGTCTTTGGGACTTTCGAAGGTGCTTTTTTTCAATCTCTTGTACTTGCGACACGCTCGTTACCGTTCGTCGTAGGTTTCGTTATCGGTTTTCTAATCGGGATGGAGATTCCACTTATCGCCCGGATTCGAGAGCGCGTGCATGCCAGACACTTGGAACACAATATCGGGACCATGTACGGTGCCGACTATATCGGAGCTGGTATAGGCGCAGCGTTGTGGGTACTGGTCTGTATGAAGCTACCCATTATGTACGCCGCAGTCGGTGCTGCTACGGTAAACATCCTTGTGGGAATCTTCTTCCTAGTGACCTACCGAGCCGAACTTCGCCCTACTTTCTTCCTCTGGATGGGACATGCGTTTTTGGCAGTAGTACTTCTTATCCTAACCATGTTCGGCACCAAATGGACGATGCACCTCGGCGATACATTATTCAAAGATCGTGTCGCGTATCACCTCCAGACGCCCCACCAAGACGTAGTGATCACGAAGCGTCATATTTCTGCTGGCAAGCCTGACATCTTGAGTCTCTACATTAATGGTCGCCTACAATTTGCTTCGAACGACGAACGGATTTATCACTCATATCTCACGACTCCAGCAATGCTTGCTGCTTACAGGCGCGAGCGCGTACTTGTTCTGGGCGGAGGTGATGGATTGGCACTGCGAGACCTACTGCGTTGGAATCCGGACTCCGTAACCCTGATAGACATCGACCCACAGCTGCTCAAACTATTTCGCGGAAAAGATACGTCAGCACCCGAGTACTTAAGCAATGCACTCATGGCCGTGAACGATCGTTCTTTCTTCGATCCCCGCGTTGATGTCATAGAGGGAGATGCGTTCATTGAAGTAGAGAATCTTGCGGAGGCGGAAGTCCGGTATGACGTGATCGTGGCTGATCTCCCCGATCCGGCCCATCCGGATTTGAACCGTTTATACAGCGACTATTTCTACGCACGCATCAAGCAGATTCTTTCACCGGACGGCGTGTTCGTGACTCAGTCAACCTCTCCATTTCATGCGAAAGATGCGTTCTTGTCCATCGGCAAGACACTTTCGCACGTGGGATTTCAGACTGAACAATATCACACTAACGTACCAAGTTTCGGGCAGTGGGGCTGGAGTATTGGAACGATACGAGGCTATCCCGCCTCAGTACGAATCTCCAAAGCAGGCAAAACGAAGACGCCCGATGGCCTGCTGAATACCGAACACATCACAGCGGCCTTTCTTTTTCCGAAGCAGTATTACGCAGACCTAGATGAGATTCTCGTCAATCGACTCGGTAGTCATGCCACTTACAACTACCACCAAGAGGCATGGCGAATACATCGAGGCGTTTTCTACGTACAGCCGACAAATTCCATTCCTTGACACACCGATGTAGCTGGACACCTCTATTTACTGCTATTTTGACGAATCATGCCTGATATAAGTGTATGATTTCTAATGATATAAGGATTGCTTACTTCTCTTTGTCTCGAGTAAATAGAGGTGTCCAGCTGTAAGAGCGTATTGACGAGTTCATTCCATTGGACATAATATGTCATTCTTTTCACAATACCCCCTCTTCGTGAAAATCGAGAGGCAACCAAACACTAGCTTGGGAGTCTAGAGAATGATGACATTGGATGACTTGGCCTTCCGCCTCAATGAACACGTTGGCGAAGACGGCACTACGTTCGACGCTATAGTTGAAGACAACATCCTCGAAGTTGCGTGTTCCAACGCCGACGAATTCCCCATGCACCTCACACGGACGGATACGCAGTTGATTTCCGTCACTCCGCTGTTCACTGTGGAGGAGGTCCAAGCAGACAAGATTGATGAGGTCAACAAGACGCTTCTCCACCTAAGTCCCACGGTACCTCTCTCGTCCATTGGTTTACAAGGATCTACTTATATCCTGTTCGGAGCCATGGCACTGTCCACGCAGTTCGAGATGATCGCTCATGAATTAGAAGTGCAAGCGGAAAACACCGTCGACGTGCTCGAAACCATTGAGCATCTCTTGAACTGATCGATCATCAAACAATCAACTCTACTAGAGAAGGAGTTTTCACATGGGTGTGTTACGAGACATGATGACCGCGATTCGCGGCGGAGCAACCGAGGTTGGCGAAGCCATCGTCGACGCCAACGCCCTGCGCATTTTGGAGCAGGAAATCCGCGACGCTGAAACCGCCATAGACAAAGCCAAGCAAAGCTTGACCCGTTTGAAGAGCGGGGAAATACAGCTCAAGCGCGAGATAACGACGCTGGACGCCGACATCTCCGATTACGAGCGAAAGGCCGTCTCGGCGTTAAACGTGGGCGAGGAATCTCTCGCTACCGAGGCCGCAGAACGAATTGCCGAACTCGAGGCAGAACGAAACGAGAAACGAACCGAACAGAGTGCCTTGGATACGGAGGTGAACAAGATCCACGCCATGATCAAGGCCCGCGAGCGCACGATCCAGAAAAACAAAAGGGAGCTGGAAAAGGTGCGTACCATGGAGGAACTCCAGCGTGCAACTACCAGTGTATCCAAGAACTTCGCTGCAACCGGATCAAGCTCACACCGAGTTTCTGAGGCACTCGAACGCGTCAAGACCAAGCAACAGGGCTGGAAAGACAGCATGGAAGCGGGCGAATGGCTAGAAGAAAAAGAAAGTAGCGACGACTTGGATGCGAAACTCCGGGCTAAAGGAATCGGCCCCTCTTCGTCCGGTAGCGCAAGCGACGTACTTGCGCGGTTAAAGGCAAAACAAGCAGGGTAGAGAGCGTAGTGTTTCGCAAGTTATGGCGTTCCCACTTTGGCAAGACTAATGAGCAACGTCGTATTTCCAGTCCGGGTGATCTGACGTCCGGCGATTTGATCACGTTCAAGCACCGTCTCGTACTGCCCCCCAGCCTGCAAGGACAAACTTTTGAGATCTCGTCGGTAGCCGCCTACGAATACGATGACGGACTATACCCTCAACTAACGCTTGACGGACCCAACGGAGATCGCATTTTCTTGGTTTTTAAGGAGACCTCACCAAATCAATTGTATCTCTCACGGGTTGCTCCTAGATCAGATGTACTCAATATTTTTGATGAGCAGGAATTTGCCACTTTGTGGGAGGAAGACTTCGCTGAGATCTCTCTAGTCAACCGGTTGCCGGAATACGACGGCTGGCTCGGTGACCGCTACACCCAAACCAAAAAGTCAGCGGAAGGCTACTACCACGATCGAGACTGCAGGGGCAAAGAGATCTCCGACAACGAAGGCGAGGAACTGCGCTATCACGAGTGCGAGGATGGTTCCAGTCAATTTGGAATGAGCGTGGAGATTTATGGAGACGGTGAAACGGAAGTCTCGTTGGAAGTCCATTGCAACTCTGACGTGATCGAATCAATGTGGCCCGGCGAAGGGTCCCGCAAGAGCTGAAATACAGATGTCACGCGGGTACCACGCCAAGGTCCAATTAGCAGGGTCTCCAGTAAGATACTCCAAAGTTAAGGACGACCTTATCCCTACCCAAAGCTCGCGATTTCAGCCTGAGCGCAGCGCACTTGAAAAAATACAACTACACTTCGAGTTCAAGCAATCACTCATGCACCGTATCAGAATAGCGGCGGCCGACGCCGATTTGAGCTACTCCGATTACGTTCGAAAGATCGTAGGTCTATCTTGCGGGAAGATTCAGCGCCCGCGTATCAGCCTGTCCTTTGGCAAGGATGACCTGCAGAATCTTGCAGCCCGTTACGGGGAGTCGGTTGTAGATCCTAATATTTTGAGGCACCGAGTTATGGACGAAATGAGCGAGTATTTGGAAGGACATAAAAGCGGCGATGAATTGCCGGACAGTTAGTGGACGCTTACACTCACGTGACAGATCCATCTAGCCGCTCGGACTGCTTTGATGATTACCCTCTGGTTCAAACGACGCAGGTATTTGCGTTTCACACGAAACGTCGCCGAAGCTATCCGGCAACGGCTGATTCGCGTCCTCGCTCTGTTCACAATTCTCTTCGTCTTACACGTTATTGCGATGATGGCCACGGAAGGACTCAGCCTCAATGATGCCCTCTGGGTCACAATTACCACCGCTACCACTGTGGGCTACGGAGACGTATATGCAACTACGCCCGTGGGTCGACTCGCTACCGTGGTGTGCATGTACGTGTTCGGGATCTTCCTGCTCGCCCAAGCGGCATCGGACGTGTTCGACTACCGGGCACTGTCCCGCGAACGCCGCAGGCGGGGCGAGTACCACTGGAAAGACATGAAAGATCACTTACTTGTCATTAACGTACCAGCCCAAGATACGGACACTTACTTGCTTCGGCTTGTCGATCAGGTCCGCCAAACTCCCTCAATGGCCGACATACCGGTCCAGCTTCTCACGACTCATTATTCCGAGGGCCTGCTCACGGCCCTGATCGATGTAGGTGTCACGCATTACAACGGAGTTGCTGAGAATTCCGAGAACATGGCGACGGTAAATGTAACAAGTGCACGTTGCGTGATCATCATCGCCGATGAAACCACCGATGCCCGGTGCGACGCCCATACGTTCGACATCCTCAGTCGGATACAAAAGATGATCAAGGACGTCAACGTCAGAGGTCCCGTGATCGTTGCCGAAGTGGTGGACGATGTCAATCGTAAACGTATTCTGGCCGTCGGAGCTACGACAGTAGTACGTCCAGTCCGCGCCTATCCGGAGTTGATAGTGCGTGCTCTCGTAGCACCAGGTACGGAACAGGTACTCGAGAATTTGTTCACGCACGCAAGCGACCGCCTTGCCCGATTTGACGCGCCGTTTCAAGATTTGAAGTGGCAAGACGTAGTAGTAGGTTTCGTGAAGAGCAATGCCGGAGTACCGTTGGGGTTCGTACGTAATGGTGTAGTAGACACCAACCCAAGCCCAAGTGCTCTATGTAGCGGCGATGGCATTATCATTCTAGTGGATGAATCGCAAGAGGTTTCGTTGGCCAAGGTGGAGGAGTGTCTTGTCCACGCTGCGTACACGCTCGACTAGACGGCAAGCTGCCCATATATATCTTTCCCGCAATTGATCTTAATTGGGATAAAGCAGGATAACCTGATTGACTCATCCCGATGACCCAATGCCTACATCTTCGGTCCTAGCAGCTCTACAAGGACGCTTACAAAAGCTCGAGAGTCACCATCAAGGATGGTCTGGTAGCATCGAGGAATCCGGAATTGGAATGCAGAACAAGCCTCGACTTCATGTACTCTCATGCAACGCTCTACTAGAATGTCTTTGAGCCATCTCCGGCCCTCTCACTTACCCATCCAATCAACTCTCCAGAATAAAAGACACGGCTATAGCGATATAAGTCGGTGCGGAGGAACCGTGGACACGAAATCTGGAGGTAATACCTTGACCGAACATACCCTTGACTCCCAATCCCGGGATACCGAACAATGGCAATACCAAGTAAGGATCAACCTCGCGGATGAAGCCGTCGCAGCGGCACGGTCAGGAACTGACGACCCAAGTCTAAAGCCGCTCAACGAGATCCTTGATAAGCACAATGCCGTATTGAAGTGCCAGTACGATGTATTTGACAGATATTGCGCTGAAGCAGAACAACGTGGTATTGAGCACTACCCGCTTTATGCTTGGACGAAGGCTACAATCAATAACCCAGCCAAGAAGGCAAAGTACGTCAAGGCCTTTACCATTTACGTGGATGGTGAAGAAGTCTACGCAAGGAATAAGGCCGATGCGTTGGAGCAAGACTTAGAACTCTTGGTTGGCGGCCCAATAGTCATGAAGATGGCTAAGCATGACACCAATCCGGCAAACAACCCGCAACCTCCCAAACGCTACCGCCCTTAAGTATCAATTCAGACAGTACCCAATATACGATAGCAACCGATAGACACTGTCGTGAGACATCTCCGGATAAGAGAACGGACCTTAAAGTTGTGGTATGTGTCAATCCGTCGCTGGAGGATTGACTTTCTGCTTCTGAAAGGATAGAGGACGCGTCAGACCGCTTTGAGCAGTGCTGGAGGATTGACTTTCTGCTTCTGAAAGAATAGAGGACGCGTCAGACCGCTTTGAGCAGTGCTCTCTCCTTGCGTTGTTTCCCTACTTGCGGATCCAGGCAAGGAGCATTTGCCGTATCCAGACTATGGCTCCCCAGTGGTGAATACCTGATTCCACCACCAGATGCCGTTGACGGGCTACGACAACACTACGATCTCCAGTACTTCCAGTCGGGGGGGGGGGGGGCATGGACCCGGCTAACCATATGCTTGAAAGAAGGGCAGTTCGCAAAAATGAAACGCCCGCTGAACTTTTGCCACTCTGGATAGTCAGCAGAAGAAGTTTTAGAATTATAGAATGTTATGCAAACGCGGCGTGGCGGATATAAGCATATTGCCCGCTACCTCTACGACCAGAACAGCCCTTCCTATACGTAGCGAAACAACATGAAAAGTAGAATACTAGCATTGTGCGTATCCATGTTGTTTGCACTAACCCATATTGCGGAGCCAACCAAAGAAAATGATGCGACCCGCTTGCGGGATACGAGCGGGAGAATGTATTGGATCGTCCCGCACAATGGTGACGGTAAAGAACGAACTTGGAAACAGGATTCGCATCTAGTGTCTGCTGAACGCCACGGAACGTTCATACGCTACCAAGCTGTTATCAATGACAAGACGGAAATGGTATGGATCCCTACCAAAGAAAAAATGCCGAGACTGGCATTAAATCTAAGTGCTGGAAAGTGGGTACGACTCTCGACAAGCCTGCGCATCACGATGAAAGACTACTCCAAGCTGGATTCAGTGGTGCAGGAATCGGGTGCCAAACGAGGAGCTGCGTTCCCAAAACTGGGCTTCGCCTTGATTGAAGTCGCCGACAACGAAACGTTAAACTCCTTAGCATCTCGCTTGAACAACATTGATGCTATAACCGATGTACGAATCCAAGTGGAACGGCCAATTGCAATTCCTAACTAGATTCGCGATTACTGGAATTCTAACCGGAGTACTAACCGCCTGCGGTGATAGTTCTGAATCATCTCAGCCTCTGGACAATCCAGTGCTGGCAACGATAAGTACTTCGCACGATCAGATTCGAGAGGATTCAACAGACAATGTTGCTATCCTTGTTTCACTTGACCGTGGTCCTGATACAGAAGTTCAGGTCACTTTGTCCGCCTCGGGAGCGGCAGTGAGTGGTGCAGATTATCTGCTCGAACGACAGAGCGTCATATTCCCTTCCGGCCAAACCAGCGCATCAATCTCGCTACAACCCGTGCGCGATTGGCTCCTTGAGGGTGATGAGGGAGCTGAGATCCGTATATCCCAAGTACGCGGCAACATTCGAATTGCTGAACCTTCGTCAACCACCGTCCGAATCGTGGATGCCAATAACAACGAAGTTACACCCGCCAAGGCTGTCAAACGACCTGAGCTCCGAACGTTTTCCAATATGCAGCCGCGTGCCGATGGCATTGCCGTACGATACATCGTAGCTAATTACGGTACGGCCCCATCGCCTGCGACAACTGTCTCGCTCTCGTTTCATACTTCTCCCCTGCGTGACGTTGGGGGAACAACTTGGGCCGTCAATAACGTGCCTCCGCTTAATTCTGGATTCTCCACCGGTTGGCTAGAGGAGATCCTACCCAACTCCGCGTACGCCCCAGGTGATATCTATTACGGAATCGTGCATGCTCAACCCGTAGGTAACGAATCGCTCGCTTACAACAATTCATCTTATTGGGGTTTTCGTACTGATTCAGAGGGCCACGCTATCGTAAGCTGTGAGCCACCATTCCGTACTGCAACATCTGGCGACGATCCTCTTTTTGCCCACCAATGGACGATTCGCAACACCGGACAATCTGCATTCGCCAGTCGAGGCGGTGTAGCGGGAGCCGATTTGCATATGGAAAATACGCTCACGAATGGGCCAACCGGCAACGGTGTCCGCGTCGCCATCGTCGATACGGGATTGGAAATCTGCCACCCAGACTTAGCGGACAATGTTGAAGAGGGCAAATCCTACAATTTCGCCACCACCCGCGATTCTTCGAGACCATGGTATCGCGCAAATCCACGTGATCCATTCAACCCAGAAAGTACCGGTGACCACGGCACGAGTATTGCTGGAATCATCGCGGCCGTAGATGAAAACGGTATAGGTGTACGAGGAGTTGCGCCTAATGTACTGTTGCGCGGATACAATTTTTTATCAGCGCAAAGCGGAGCACCTGCTTCGTACTTTGGCTCGCTTGGCGGCTCAAGCCCAGCACCGGAAGCAAACAACGTTGACGTCTATAACATGAGCTGGAGCTTCACTCCATCTCAATTTAACGCGTCCCCAGATGAATGGTCACTCTTCCGTGCAGGCACGGAATCATTACGCGCCGGTCGCGGAGCCCTCTATATAAAAGCCGCTGGTAACGCATTCGACGATTGCCTTAGTACAAAGCATCTAGCTAACGAAGAGATTGGCTGTGCAGGATCTAACGGTGACGCGCTCAACAATCTCCCGTATCTTATTGTAGTGGGCGCATTTAACGCCTCAGATATGAGATCTTCGTACTCTAGTGTCGGAAGCAATCTATGGATCAGTGCGCCGTCTGGTCAATGGGGGATTACGAATCCCGCAACGGTTACGACAGATCAAGCTGGCCGTGAAATTGGATACGAGACTCTCCTGGACTGGGGATTAGCCAAGGAACCCGAAAGCAATCCAGACGGGGACTACATAAGTACTTTCAACGGAACGTCAGCAGCTGCACCTCATGTTACTGGATCGGTTGCCGTACTGTTGGAAGCAAACCCGATGTTCACGTGGCGCGACATACGACACATACTAGCTAAAACAGCACGAAGAATTGATCCGGATCGCCAAGCTAGTGAAATCATGATTAATCGAACGCTTTATAGACTCCAGTTGCCTTGGGTGGAGAACTCAGCAGGATATGCTTTTCACAATTGGTACGGCTTTGGTGCCGTCAGCCTTGATGAGGCAATCTCGTTTGCTGAAAACCATGTTCCGGGTAGTTTAGGTGCTTTTCGCGACACTGGCTGGTTAGACCAAGGGCCGGGAGGTAACGTACCAGACTACAATGGTGCTGGTGTCGAACTGAAAACTTCAGTATCGGGTATTTCGAATACTGCCAACATCGAACAGGTCATGCTGAGAATTAGTATTTCACACCGTTCACAAACGGATCTCGGCATTCACTTAGTTTCTCCATCTGGAACGGAAAGCGTCTTAAATCCCGTATTCAGTACGTTCCTTGCGAGGAATGACCGAATAACGGATTGGGTGTTGCTCTCCAATGCTTTCTACGGCGAGAGAGCAAACGGAACGTGGACGTTACGCGTTGTAGACGTAGAGAAGGAAGGTCTCGGCAGAGTCGAGAACTGGAGGTTGCGCTTGTTCTATGGAACCCATCCGTAACCGTACTCCCAAGCGGATAGCAGCTGATAAATATTCCCAACCCCGTTATAACTTCCATCATTGATGTGGTACAGCATTGAGTACAAAGCTGTAGCGGAAGTTCCTGAACGTTTTTTCTGCGCCGCATTTGTTCAGATCATGGATTCGGCTTGATTTTTTCGATGCAAAAGGCCGAAAAAACTCCTAAAAAGATACGATTTGTTCCCATGCATCAGTGCATAGCAACGCCCATGGATGTCGACACCGTCCCCAATCGCAACGCGCGCCCTACCATGCTTCTTCGTGAAGGCCGGCGCGAAGGCTGGCGTATCGTTAAGTGCACCCTTGCCCATCTCACGTCCTGGCTGGCGGACCAGATGGGCCGCCGACCCCGGATCGCAACACGATCTGGGTCTTCCGTGAGCGGCTAACGGAAGCCGCCGGTACTGATGAAGGATTTGCTGCCGGCCTTTGAGCAGGTGCTGGGCGAGGCGGGCTATCGGGGGGGGGGGGGGGGGATGGTTGTGTATAAATTTGTCTGCAAAAACGAAAAACGGACTGTAACGACAGACGAATGGTTAGAATCTGATGTTTTGTTTGGAATGTGGATCTGCCTGGACGCAGTCCCGCGTCCAGGCGCGAATCATTCATTACACAATTTATCGAAAAGGAGCAAAAAATGATTCGGGAAGATTATACGCACAATGCCACGAAGAAATCGGCAAGCCATCATCTGGCGGACGATGAGGACTTTGTGAGGCGGCTGGTGCAGGAGACGCTCAACGAGGTTCTGGAGAGTGAGATGACGGAGTTTCTGGGAGCGGGGGCAAGAGCGAGCCCGGACGAAGACGCGTCAGGACTACGTGCCGGCGGTGGACGAGGTTTTGATGGACCGCAACGACGACAACCGCGCAGACACCGACGATGGAGGTGGAGGATCCAGGCTTGATCATGAACCGCAATGCAGACAGCGAAAGCCGTCCCGCCAGCAGTACTTGGCAAGGGCTGCCAAGACACGCCTGTTCCGTGCCCAATCGCTCCTGCCAAGTCAGAAAGTCCATGGGTTCATAGTGAGTCGCTCCCGTCCAAACATTAACATGCACAATTGTACACTACATGAGATAAGGTCAGAGGAATGTTCTAAAAAACATTGGTTACCTAGACGGCAATTTCTCAACGAGAGATATAAATCTTCCCAGTGTTTGAGTGTGGTATGATCGAACAAGGTGCTCCAGTTTTGGTCTCGGCGAATAGACGGAGATTCTCCGGTCGGTCCTCAGTTTCGACCTTCTGATCAAATTCAATTTGATGCCTCTATTAATCTGTGATTTATGAGTTCGTGGGGAGCCCACTTTTATGTGTGTACTTAGTTTATCGAACATTAGAAATTCATTTTTCCAGCTCGAAAGAACCACCTGAGTGAATAGGCTCACGTATTCCAATTTAGGAAATTCTCCACCGAAATGTTTTGCCCAGCTATCGGCGTAAGACATCAAGCACTCTGCCCAAGGCAGTAGATGTGTTTGATCAATGCTCCCATCGTTTTTCCTTTCCACTACGTCGATAATCGACTGCACATTCGTGTTGAAATGCACGACCGTCTTGAGTGTCGTGATAGCTTGCACTAAAGTCCGTGCTATATGTAACCTGCCAAGCGATTGCATTTCCTCCGTTGGTTGAATCACTGTTCTTCGCCGGTCATCAGCATGTTGCGTTTTGGTAATCCATCCCTCACCGATCAAATTCTTCAGACGTGCCAACCTTGTTTTTCGAGATCCTTGCTCTAACAGTGCAATTGCAGTTTCAATTTCAATGGGTTGCCGCTTCCAGTGGTACACCAAAATGTTGCCGATCAGGTACGTATATCCCCGCGCGTAATATCGCCGTCCAAAATCCCCAGACCAAACATCTCCATACTCTTCTATATAGTTCATCCACGCTAAGAGAATATCAATATCGAATGCCGATTCAAGAGTTGAAACTTCGTTGAATTCGGAGGACCGTGCACTGTCTCGGATCAGATCTTCCAGTTCACGGTTCAATAGATAGTTACCGCCAGATTCATCATCCAAATCGTACGAAATGATTTTGAGCAGTATGGATTGTGTAACGTCCTCATTCGTACGGCTGTTGAGTACTCGTACGCTCTTGCCCCGTACAATCTGATCCCGTATATCGGTGAGGCTTACGAGATTTCCCAATCGATTTTCAAACAGTGGCCCATCCAGCCGATGTTGATGTTTATAAACTATCATCTATCGTTCTTCAATATTTGTCCAACAAGCGCATATTGGTGAAGAAGTGAGCTTTTTCGTGGTTGTTTGCCCGTCTGTCGTGAGGTTTGAAAAAAAGCAGGCGAAGCACGCTTAACACAGACCAGCACTTCAAATTATTTCTATAGAGTGAAAAGATTGGATGATATGAGGTAGCCTCTTTACTCTTCACGCGCTGGTCGCTTTTTAGGAAAATGGATAGTAATATCTTATTGCTGTGTCTTATTTCTTGCATGGAGACCACTGCCTCTACATCAATACGCTTGCAATAGGTTTCAATATTCTTGCCTCACCATCTAGTTTAATGCCTAGAAATAAAAATGATCTTGCAAAATATATATGTAAAATTTGCATGTGATTTAATGAATTAGGTTATTGATTTTTGGTTAATTTCTATACTCATATTCCTGTTTAGAACACACTAATAGATACGTAATGAGGGGGTGTAGTGAATCACCCACGTTCGTCTAGTCAATTCGTACATGTGAATCTGTCGGTGACTTGCCAATGCGCATCGCTGTAGGCGGTTTGGGATTGTGTAAACAAGGGCTATGATGCATACTGACTGAGAGATTTCCGTATGCAAAATTTATATATAAATTTTGCATACGATTTAGCGGATCAGATGATTGATTTTTAATCAATTCTGATATCCAGTATCTTCTTACATACACTAAATACAATAAGTAATCCGTCATGAAAGGATGTCGGGACAGGCGTTCTGCACCATCGTTGCGTTCCCTGAAGACCTTTCGGCAGAAATTTCCCGTGAACGGAATTTGGGTCTTTGCTCACGGCTTTCGGACAATCGAGGTGTTGCGATGTGCCGCGAAGCGAGGCTTGACCCTCTGAATTCAGCTTTTTCAGCCCCCGTGAAGGGACTGTTGCGTCCTATGCGGTCCAGCCGGGCTCGCATGCGTACCTGTGTTCGACTGGGTCGGAGCGGGTGCCGCGGGCGAGTGGTTCGCGGGCGATAACGAGGAGAGGGCCAAGCGTGCGACCGGCAGCTGCGGGAGACGCCACCCAAGGGTCGCACCGCGGAGCAGACGCGGACGTGAACGTGGGTCACGGACCTGCCGCTGACCCGGCAGTCTGCGCCGTAGAAAAAATTTGGTACATTTTTAGGATGGATAGTTTGTAAATAACTCAGAATGGAAATTTATACTTCATTAGTACGCATTTTAGATAATTCTTCCTACTAAAATGTTTCTACGTTTCTACGGCGCAGACTGCCGGGCCACCAGCAATTCCCGCTTCCTGCGGAAAAGCAGTGCCTGCAAGTTTTGAGCGGCTGCCCCTGGATGTTTTCTATCCGTTGGGGTCGTTTCGGTCCCTTGTTCGGCGTGACCAAGACACGTTTTGGCGGCGTTGGGCCGCGGCGTCTGGTGCGGACCAAGGCATGCCCGGTTCGCATGTCGACGGATCTCGGAGGGATGCCCGCGATCAGGAGGCGCAGGGCGCGTTGCACTATGGCGGACGGGAACCAGGATCGGGTCGTCCGGAACCGCGGTCGGGTTCCGTACCAGCGAGGGCTTCGTACAACTGTTCCCAGCTGTGGAAGATCAGCAGCCAGATCGCACCGCGCATCTTTTCCCACAGGGAGGCATAACTGCCCTGACGACATTGGGCGGCTTGGAAGCGCGGGCAGCACAACTGCTGGATCTGGTCCACCAGAAACGCCAGCATCATCAGGGTCGCCAGCGTATTCGCAAGGTACCGGCGACCGTGACCGTAGTTGTGTTCCAGACCGTACCCCTTGGTTCTTCAGCGTGTTGAAGGCCTCGTTTTCGATCTTCCAGCGACTGCGCACCATCCGTGCGGTCGCCGGTGCCTCGGCTCGGGTCACCGGCAGATCCGTGATCCAGGTCCATTGGCGTTCGGGTTTCCGGACCCGCTTCGGGGTGCGTTCCCGGCACTGCAACACCGTCACCCGACGGTCGGACCGGGGCGCACTGAGCGGGACGTCTTCTACCACCCGCAGCCGGCGGTCCACGGCGCGTCCCTCCTCGCTCGGGTCCGCAAACCAGTCCGCCGAAGTGTCCTCCAGATGCTGGAACAGCATCGCATGGTCGTTCTCCCACGCACCGATCAGGTACCGCAAGTTCAGACGCTCCAGCAGATCCAGATGCGGTCCGTTGGAGGCCAGGCCGTCCTCCAGCACGATCACTTGCACATGCGGATGCTCCCGACGCAACGCTTCCAGAAACCGTTTCGAGGCATTGCGCTCGCAATCGTTCTTTGCCTGACCGTCCTGCCGGACGATCGGTTCCGGTGCCAGCGGGATCACGGCCCGACAGTCCGAATGCACGATCGCACCGGCCAGCATCTGATGGTGATAGGTGACCGTGCCGTTGCGGTGACGCCGCTCGCAGCAGTACTTGCAGCGCACGGCTCCCGATGCAAAAAAGCCCGTGCCGTCCAGCGACAACAGATAGTGGTGGCCGTACACCGCATACGGCTTCAGCATCTTGCCTCGCTGCAGTTCGCGGAACAGCCGCCGGAAGACCGGGCGCAAGGTGCTCGCCGGAACCCGGTCCAGACGCGTCCGCATCTGCATGCCGCACGGCACCCGACCCACCTGATACAGCCCGCCGTAGATTACCCCGAACCCGTCCATCCGACCGCACCTCGCGGTCAAACTGCAGCAACGACGGGGACTTCAGACCGAACATCGCCACAACCGACATCAACAGTCGACTAGACGATAGGCGCGGACCGACGTCCCGTCTTCAATCCGTTCAAAACACCGCCGACTCAACGCCAGCAGTCCCGCAGCATTCAATCGCTTGCGCATCGCTTGTCGAGGCATCCTTTCCTCCATGATCGGGTCGTAAACGGCTATCATAAACCATCACCTCAGACCACCAAAGTCTGCGAAAAATGACCAGACGCAGACGCTCAAACCCCCGCCAACTCCACCTTTTCACAGGAAGCGGGAATTGCTGCCGGGCCACCGCGATCGAGGCATACGCCTGTGCACGCAGTCGCTGACAGATTGAGAACGAAGCCTTTAACACGCTGAAGAACCAGGGCTACGAGTTGGAACACAACTTCGGGCACGGGGTCCTGCACTTGTCGGGTAGTTTCGCTGCGCTGATGCTGCTGGCGTTCCTGATCGATCAGGTGTTGGAACTGGGCTGTCCGGTCACCAAGCAGGTCTTCGCCAAATACCACTCCCGAACCGCGGCGTGGGAACATCTGCGCAGCAGTTTCTCTGCGGTAGCCTTTCTGCAACTAGCGGACGTACGGCCACGCCCTCGGGATCTACACCGCGTACATTGTCTACGATACGTCCCGACGACAGGCCGCCTGTCGAGCTGAATCAACATCGGGACGCCCCGAGACCCCATGCCCCGCCCTGGACTGTCAAGGAATCCGCTTATTGGTGCCCGGAACCCGTCTCAACGCACGACGACATGCCATGTGAATCGCCTGAAAACGCCGGTTTCCCGTACCAAAACATGGAAAGACCGACGTCAAGCTCAAAATGAAACTATACGGGGAATTGCTGCACCGGACCCTCATGCCATTCCCCGGCTGGCGCGAACGGCACCTGTTCACCGAGCGGTGGCTGTCGCATGTCGTCACACCAGCCTTCGATACTTCCTGAACTCGCGCTAGGACCGCCTGCCAGGGCAAACAACCTCCGAACGGACGGCTGAGGGGCACCGCTCGAACGAACGGCGGGAACGCACGCGTCCGAGTGGACCGCACGGGACGCAACGTCCCCTCACGGGGGACTGAAAAAGCCGAATTCAGAGGGTCAAGCCCCGCTTCGCGGCACATCGCAACACCTCGATCGTTCGAAAGTCGTGAACAAAGATCCAAATGCCGTTCACGGGGAATTTCTGACCGGGCGATGGTTCTGCGGGACGTTACCGTCCCGAAATCAGGGAAAGCAGGTTGATAATCGTATGTTGCTCGTACATGAGTTCCATCGTGACTTCCTACTGGCACCTTTTCCATGTTCTAACAAATCGTTGTGCCGAAGTGTTAACATACATCAATTAATGGTAAATTTTGCATGTGATTCTCATTGACTATCCATTTTGAATAGACAATACTTTTAATAATTCACAATAGGTTACATTACCCCGGAATCAGAAAGACAAGTATGTGCTAACGGATAGTCGTTCAGAGAATAAGGTGAAAAGAATTGCCAGCAAAGCTGAATAGACGATAGCTACACTTAAGAGAAGTTGAGGGTCGCTTACAGTTAGTGGAGGGTGGTAACTGTAACTTATAGGTAAATAACTTTTGCTTTGCTTTGTAACTTTGTAAGCTGTAAGCGTGGTGCCGTTTAGTGAAGAAGGTCACCAGTAGATAAATTTCTCTCGCCCATACACCACACTACACTACAACGAGGAGGAATCGATACATCATGCACAATCTCTTGTACGACCCACTGATCTCGATTCGAACCGTTGAAGGTAAAACTGAGAAGGTAACGTTACCACAAGTATTTGAATCGTTGATGACTGACTCGGTCTTGGCATTTACAAATCTGAGACCTCACCAAAGGCATGCATGGCATGCATTTCTCGTGCAATTGGCGACTATTGCACTGAGAAAAACTGATACCAAAGAAATTCCTGAAGAAAAAAGTGCATGGCTTGAGATCATTCGGCATCTAACTCAAGGATTTCCAAACGATGAGCCTTGGGAGTTAATTGTATCGAAATTGTCTAAGCCGGCATTCATGCAAACACCGGTCGTCGGCGATTTTAAACGGTACAAGAATGTCGTAGAGACGCCGGATAGCTTTGATGTACTGGTAACGGCTAAAAACCATGATCTAAAACAAGACACTGCCACACAGTACGGTCTAGAAGATTGGCTTTTCACTTTGGTTAACTTGCAGACGATGGCTGGGGTTCTCGGCGCGGGAAACTATGGTATCGCACGTATGAACGGAGGGTTTTCGACACGTCCCTGTTTGGGACTAGCACCAGCTGATGGGAATATAGGTAAACACATAAGATGCGATATTACAAGGCTCTATGAGTCTCTTAATGCATTGTTGGAAAAATACACGCTCTATTACGATCCAAATGCTGAAGCCAAACTATCCTTACTTTGGCTAAATGCGTGGGATGGGAACACACAGTTGGATCTACATGTACTGGACCCTCATTTCGTTGAAGTATGTAGGTTAGTCCGCCTTACCGCCGTAAACGGCAGAATAGTGGCAAGAAAAGCTGTAACTAAAAAGACGTGTATAAATGCAAAAAGTGCACATGGAGATATTGGGGACTTCTGGACACCGGTGGATACCAGCGACGGGAAAGCACTCTCCATATCGATTAACGGGTTCCCATACTGGAAAATGGCCGAGCTGCTTACGGCTACGGATGTCTGGCAACTTCCACCAGCGATGGCTATACCAGAAGCAATAACGGGGGATTGGCGTGTGGTTGCGAGAGGAGTCGCTGGTGGGCAAGGCAAGACTCATGGGTATCATGAACGGAGCGATATTATCTTGTCGCCGACGACTGCCCAAGCTTTGTTACGACCAAACACCCGAAAGACACTTGCGGACCTCTGCAAAGACCAACTCGTTGAAACGCAGGAAGTAGGAAATGCTTTGAGATTTGGGATTGCTATTGCCGCATCCGGGGGAAAACGCACGGCAAAAATCAAACCAACTGATTACACACCTGCATCCCTTTATACAAAATTCTTTGACGAATATGTCGATTCATTATTCTTTATTTCGCTTGATAGACGGTTTCAGGCTAAGAACGAGGAAAGTAAGCGAAAACTGCGAGCAGAATTTTCGAAAGACCTGATCGCAGTCGCTAAGCGATTGCTTGTACAAGCGATTCGTGGCGTTCCCTCGTCGGCTGCTAGCAGATATAGAGCTAGGGTACAGTCTATGGGCGCATTCTGGGGGAAACTTCGAGGCTCTCGAAGCATATTCGTCGACCAACCTGAAATATTCGTGGGGAATGACTAATGCAAGCAACATATGAAACAACCATCTCAACTAGTCAGGAATTCGATCTAGACGAGGCCGTATATTTTCTTGCGGTGTCAGTCGCCCGGCTATCCTCTGGGGCACTATCACAGCTGAGGCGAGGATCTTTGACAGGTGCGGGCTCGGCGGCATTCTGGAGACTGATAGCACAACTTGACCATCAGCTGCAACCGAGCCAGGAAGAAGGATACCGTGTGTTAATTCAATGTATCGCAATACTAACGCCTAAATCTTCTAATGCCGCTGACCGTGCGATGCATGTCGAAATCGCACATACCCAAGGAGTGCCATTCGGTAGGGCTATGCGTAACGCAAGAATATCGGAATTGCGTCTAGCACATTTGCTTAATGCACCACTAAACATGAAACGAAAACTCGCAATTCGCCTTTGTCGACATCTAGTAGCCGCCAATTGCGCTCAATTGGATATGCGAACGCTTGCAAGGCTTGTACTGTACGGGAGCGAACCAGCCAATTATCAGATCGCTCGCGAGTACTTCCGTGCAAAAAACTATGAAGAAATAGATGCTCAGGTAGATGCCGAGGTGGTCAAGGTAGCCGAAGTGGCTGTTCCCTAATGGCTGAGATTAAATTCTTACAAATACACACACTCCATGGGTACCCTGCGGTGCTGCTGAATCGAGATGATAGTGGGTTGGCTAAGCGGCTATCCTATGGGGGCTACATTCGTACACGAATTTCTTCACAGTGCCTCAAACGACACTGGCGTACTGCGAACGATGCTAATTCACTGCTAAAAATCGACGGCGTTGAAGGAGCCGTGCGATCTCGTGAAATTATAACCCGCAAGGTGGTCGGTCCATTGAGGAATCAGTTTCCTAAGGACGTTTTGGATGCAATCGATTCGGCGATACAGAAGGTAGTCTACGGAGAGAAAGGTGGACAGAAGTCCAGTAGACAACCGCTGCTGCTCGGCACACCTGAAATCAAGTATTTGATAGATCAGGCTACATCCCTTGCTAGCAGCGGCGATGGTTCGCTTGAGGCGGTAAAGGCAGCAACGAGAAATTGGAGCAAAACGTTCAAAGAAAACATGAGAGCCATGCGAAATGCTTGTCGTCTTCCGGGTGGGATTGAATCTGCGTTGTTTGGAAGAATGGTTACCGCAGATCCGGATGCAAACATAGATGCCGCGTTACATGTTGCTCACTCGTTTACAGTACACGAAGAAGAAAGCGAGAGCGATTATTTCGCAGTAGTTGATGATCTTCAGGATATGAGGGAGTATACCGGGGTAGATCATATCGGGGAAACTGAACTAACCTCGGGCTTGTTCTACGGCTATGCTGTAGTTGATCGCGGTATGCTCTTGCAGAATCTACCAGACGAATATGAATTGGCGGGAGAGGTTGTGCGGCGTCTGGTACATCTAATCGCAACAGTTGCCCCCAGCGTAAAACTGGGTTCCACTGCACCCTACGATTACGCAAGTTGGATGTTGGTTGAGGCGGGAAGTCGACAACCGAGGAGTTTAGCGGAGGCCTTCCGCACACCGGTCGCCAGTGGATTAGATGCCGCAGCAGACGCCGTCAATAACTTCGTCGAAAAGTTAGACCACATATATGATTGTCGAGAAGAACGCCGTTCATTCAGCATAAATGGACGGCTTGTTCCAAGCGCAGAACCGCTGCCACTCAAGGGACTCGCCGATTGGGCTGCAGAGGTCATCGCAACGGGTGAAACCTAATGCGCTGGCTATCGTGTCAGCTGCGTACCCCCTTTGGTGCATTCGGCGGAGAGGCGATTGACGCGTACGGCGTTACACGACTTTTCACCGCCAAGTCGATGTTGACTGGAATGGTTGCAAACGCGCTAGGTTGGCATAGAAGTATGCGTAGTCAACACCAAGAGCTTCAATCGCGCTTCATTTTTGGAATTTGTCAGGAGACTAACGCCGGCGAGAGATTATTTGTCGACTATCAAACCGTAAAGCTCGACAAAAACGATAAAATGTGGACTACCCACGGTAAGCCTGCAAAACGTGGGGGAGGGACTAATACTTATATCGGATCCCATCAACGATGGCGAACATACATATCGGATTTGGCAGCTCTGGGGGTTTTTCGACTCGACCCTGATGAATTATCGCCAACTTTAGATGACGTCGCGAACGCGCTTGAATTTCCATTCCGCACGCTTTTTATTGGACGCAAGTCTTGCTTGCCGTCTTCAAGAATCTTGCTCGGTTGGGTTGAAGCACCTAATACTCATGCCGCCTTGCAGGAGACCGTGAATACCTATGGTCACCAGAGTATTTATCGTGCAATGTGGCCATTTTCGGTAGAAGAACCAACAGGAGTACACGTTGAAAATATCACGGATGAAAGGAACTGGCGTACAGGTCTGCATGGTGGGTCGCGTGCGGTGTGTCATGGCGAAATATCTAAGAGGAGTACCGCGTGACACTTCATATACTACACGTTCCGATAGACATGAGACAGTTCAATCGTTGGGTGGGTATCCGTTCATCTTTGGGGGCAGGGCATATCGATAGTGGATTTGGTTTGCATACCCTATTAACAGAAGCTTTCGGCAGACGAGTGATACAACCATTTCGGTTGTTCGCGTCTGAACGAAGAGCGTTGGCGTCTCTGTATGGCTATTCCGAGTTCGACTCCGACAACTTAAGGGAGAAGTGGGAAAGTTACGCCACTCCCGATTGTGTAGGCGTACTCGACTTGGACGCTCTCATGACCAAACCGATGTATGTAGATTTCGATCAGGGGAAGATTTTGGGGTTTGATATACGAATTCGTCCCATACGACGGCTCTTTTCGGATATCTACGATTCGAGTAGGAATAAGCTCTATAAAGCTCATTCGGAGGTTGACGCGTTTGTATCTCATATTTTGAAACTTGAATTCAGTAGTCCAAATCAAGACAAAATGCAGCATTCGATTAAGACGAGCCGTGAAGATATATACCGAAGCTGGTTTGCAGAGCGCATTCGTCCTTTTGCCACGGTGCTTGACTTCCGATTAACCAGTTTCTGTAGGAGTAGAGCCCTATTTGGTAAAGGGCGTGCCGTTGAAGGACCTGATGCAATTGTTCACGGTGATTTGTGTGTTGATGAGGTAGATGGATTCAAAGAAGCCGTGAAAAAGGGGGTTGGCCGATACAAAGCCTACGGATATGGAATGCTTTTACTAAGACCCCCAGTAAGTAGTTCGAATGCGCGGAGGATTTGAGTGTGTGCTTAAAGGTTAGTACAGACTATCACTTCTGTATTGACTGGTAAAGTGATTTCAGTTTGATCCGCGCGTCAGCGGTCGTGAATCGCCAATCCACCCGCACGGCTTCGCGATCGGAAAGGCTACGGTTCAGGCACTGGCCGACCGTCGCCTTGATCCCAATCTCGGCCCTGTTCAGTCAGCTGGACACCTCTATTAACCGACAGACTTGTTATTATCTGAAAGATGTAATTATTAAAAATCAAGGCTCTTATGTAGTTTTATGTTGAGAATGACTAACAAGCCGCTATAATATGCGCTGGTTCAATAGGTTGAGGAAAACCAATGGGTCCCCGCAAATTCAAGGAGATGCTAGACCAGATTCCCAGGCTGACCCCAGTGCAGAAGCAGAGGCTGATGCACGGGGTCCAGACATCGGTCAAGTGCGAGGAACTGCCTGAACCCGTTCGTCAACGGGAAGCAGAGTTGGACCGATTGCGAGTATGTACGCATTGCGGTTCCTCAGGGGCGGTGCGTCACGGAAAGTCGGCAGGCTTGTGTCGATTTCGTTGCCGTTCGGCATCGTGCGGACGCACCTTTCACGCGCTGACTGGGACCCATCTTGCTGGCTTGAGGCACAAATCGCAGTGGTCGGTATTCGAAACGTGTTTGCGAGACCGGCTGACGCTGCATCAGTCAGCCGAGCGATGCGGGATTGCTTACCGAACCGCATTCTTGTGGCGACATCGCTTTCTTGGCAAGCAGCAGAAAGGCTCGAAACTCCAAGGCATCGTGGAGATGGACGAGACCTACTTTCTGGAGAGCTGCAAGGGGAGATCGCTCATTAACGGAGCGTCGCCTTCCGCGCGAGCGAGGAGGCAATCGCGGGCACCGGGGTCTGGTGTCGGACCAGCGACCTGTCTTGACGGCAGTGTCTCGCGGCGGGCCGACTTATATGGAAGCTCTCCCATCGACGGCGGGGACGAACATCGCTCCGGTAATGTCGGAATGGCTGGCCGAAGATGGCGTGTGTGTCACCGATGGACATCCCAGCTACGCCATGGCAAGCCGGAGCCTGAACATGCACCAGGAAGTGGTGCGCGTCAGCCGACGTGAAGCTCGCCGCGGGAGTTGGCATCTCAACACGGTTAACCAGCGTCACATGATGACCATGAAGCGATGGCTGAACCATCACCACCGCGGGGTCTCTACACGCTACCTGAACCACTACATGCACTGGTTGATGCGATCGGAATTCAAGCTTGAAAAATCGATTGAAGCGTACTTCCTTTCACCTCATTTGGCAAGCTATACACAAGTAGATACATAAGAGCCAAAATCAAATACTTCATATGGGAAATGATTCGTCAAAATAGCAATAAATAGAGGTGTCCAGCGGCCGTGCTTGGTCGTGTAGTGGATTTCCAGACGCTCGGCTGATGCGCCGCGCCTCGGCCAGCTCGAATGCTTCGTAAAGCGAAGCCGGAGCATGCGTGCGCAGGTTATCCATGACCAGCACGATACGCTTGTCCGGGTAGTCCAGGTCCACCAACCGTTGGACCTGCTGCGCCCAGAGTCGACTTTCGTGCGCCGCTTCGTCACCTCCAACGCGCCTCCAGGCCTTCCAAGAGCGGTGCGAATCACAATCAACAGGTTGCTCACGTCGTTGCGTGCGTACTCGTAATCGTACGTCACGGGCGTTCCGGGTTCGGCCGTTAGCACCCTCAACTCCTCGCGTTCTTCCGCCATCAACTTTACTCGCTATCTCTTGGTCGTCATCCAGAACTCTCCTTGTTCATCTGGACATCCGAAAACACCCATAATACCCTACCAACCTGTCAATTGAATAGAGGTGGGCTACTAGTGTTTTGCCATTTCTTGATTTTAGGGTGTAGGGTCTTGAATTTGTAGTGTGCATCATCGTCTAAGACGGGCTCTTGGCTAGCGCATCATCCTCTAAATAGGAGTCTACGTCGCAGGATTTGTGAGACAAGCGAGTTCTGGCATTTTCGCTATCGTTACGAATCCCTTATGGAACGTTCAGAAGCGCGTCGGACTACCGGATAGGTGGTACTATCAAACATTTTCCCGTTTTACATCTCGTACCTGTCAACAAGTCACTGTTAGCGACCCGTGTTGATGCATCCGTCGCCATCGGTCGGTCCGCTGGTGCTGGAACCGGTCCTGGAGTCCGATGGAGCGACCAGGAACGACTGCGAGCGGCAGGCGGCAAGCCGCCTATTTCCCGGTGGTGCGCGGCGTTGCGCATCCACACCTGAAGATGGTGGGGTTGCAGGATGCGTTGGCGGCGACCGGGGCGCATCTGCAGCAGTGTCGGGAGTTGGACATGCGTTATCTGATCGTGGTCAAGCCGGGCTCGCATGCGCACCTGTTCGACTGGGATCGGTGCGGGAAACGCGAGCGAGTGGTTCGCGGACGATAGCGAGGGAGGGCATAAGCGTGCGGCCGGCAGCTGCGGCTGGTGTCGTGTCGGACGTGCCGCTCAACGCCACCCACCGGGACACGGTGCGTGTGACGGTTTTGCAAGTGCGTGGGAGACGCCGCCCAAGGGTCGCACCTCGGGGCAGACGCGGACATGGATGTGGGTCACGGGCCTGTGCCGCTAGACCCGGCAGTTTGCGCCGTAGAAAATTCAGGTACATTTTTTAGGATGGATAGTTTGTAAACAACTCAGAGCAGAAATTCCATACTTCATTAATACGTATTTAGGTTATCTTCCCTACTAAAGAGCGTTTCTACGGCGCAGACTGCAGGGCTACGAGTTGGAACACAACTTCGGGCACGGGTGCCAGCATCTGGCCACCGTGCTGATGCTGCTGATGTTGTTGGCGTTCCTGCTCGACCCCAGTTGCAGGAGTTGTGCTGCCCGCCGTTCCAAGCCGCACTAGCGAAGGCCGGACCCCGTTACGCGCTGTGGAAACCATTGCGCTCGCACCTGAGACCCTCATGCCGTTCCCCGGCGGGGGAGCTAGCGCGAATGGTATCAGTTCACCGAGCGGCCGTCGCATGTCGTCATACCAGCCTTCGATACTTTCTGAACCCGGGCACTGGGATCGCCTGCTAGGCAACCTCCAAACGGACGGCTGAGGGGCACCGGTGCCCCCCTCGAACGAACGGCGGGAGCGCACGCGTCCGCGTGGGACCGCACACGGGATGGGGGCTGAAAAGCCGAATTCAGAGGCTCAAGACCCGCTTCTTCGCGGCACGTCGCAACACCTCGATCGTCCGAGAGTCGTGAGCAAAGGCCCAAATTCCGTTCACAGGGAATTTCTGTGATCTCATTGACCATCACACCGTTGGGAGCTTTGTACGCATCATTAACGGAGCCTGACGAAAACCATTCCTATCAGCCAGATTGATTTCTGCATGCCAACGATGTAAAATTCGTATTCTGTGTCAGTTGGCGATAGTGTGAAGAGTTAACTACTTTTACGGCTTGCTGAAAGCTGCACTCATCACGCACGGTTACTTCACTTGCGCTTAGGAATGAAAGATCAGAAATATAGATGTTTTTATCTCATATGTGTGGGAATAAACTGAATTATGGGATGGTATGATATAATTTTGACTACTCGTGGATTCCCCGTACAGTTGGGGATAGACCTGATGATAATTTGAGATATAATCTTTATACTATGGATTCCCCGTACATTCGGGGATAGACCTTGAAACATTAATATAATCCTTTTAGAATGAAGATGATTCCCCGTACGTACGGGGATAGGCAATCCCAAAGGCACTGATGTGTTAATTACCATTGAACAACTTTAGCCACTTCATTTATACTTTCAATTATATATGTATATGATACATGAAAGTATATAGAAATAACAGAAAATATTTATTTTATCGCAAGAAATCAGTATCAGCAATTCCCCGTATAGTTCTATGTCGGGCTTGACGTCGGTCTTTCCGTGTTTGGGTACGGGAAACCGACGTTTCAGACGGTTCACATGGCATATCGTCGTGCATTGAGACGGGTTCCAAGTGCCGATATGTGGGGTCCCTTGACCGTCTGTCAGGGCGACATGGGGCCTCGAGACGTCCCGATGATGGGTTGATCCATCTCGAGAGGCGGTCGGTCGTCAGGACACGTATCGTAGGCGATGTACGCGGTGTAGAACCCGAGGGCGTGGGCCGTACAGGTGCTGGATTCCGTGTCCGGAGAGTTGTGTTCCAGGTACTGGACGTTCTTCAGCGTGTTGAACATCTCGTTCTCGATCTTCCAGCGGCTGCGAGCCGCGCGGGCTAGCTCGCTGGCGTGGTCCGGATCAAGCGGCAGATCGGTGACCCAGGTGAACTCCCGTCGCCCGCCCTCGGCGGGATCCCCGCCGTTCCGAACTCTGCAGCACCTAGACCTTCAGATCGGGGTTGGCGGCGTTCCGTTCCACGTCGTGCACCACGCGCCGGCGACGATCCCGTTCCTGACCTTCGGGGGAAGGATCGGGAAACCAGGGCGCATCCGCGCTCTCCAGCTAGACACCTCTATTAACCCGCAGACTTGTTATGACCTCAAAGCGATATTTATTAAAAATCAAATACTTATATAGTGTCTGTGCGAAAACCCTGACGATTGTATCAAAGCGTTGATTATTGCGGCATGGGAGGGTATTTTGAGCTAAAATGCTACGGGTGAAGATTGCCGTTGGAGGCGTTGAAATGGGCTTTTTTAGGGGTTTCAGGGGGGTTCTGGGTTGTGTATAAATTTGTCTGCAAAAACGAAAAACGGACTGTAACGACAGACGAATGGTTAGAATCTGATGTTTCATCGGGAATGTGGAGATGCCTGGACGCAATCCCGCATCCAGGCGCGAATCATTCATGACACAATTTATTGAAAAGGAGCAAGAAATGATTCGGAAAGATTATACGCACAATGCCACGAAGAAGTCGGCATGCGATCATCTGGCGGACGATGAGGAGTTTGTGAGGCGGCTGGTGCAGGAGACGCTCAACGAGGTTCTGGAGAGTGAGATGACGGAGTTTCTGGGAGCGGGCAAGAGCGAGCGGACGCAGACGCGTCAGGGCTACCGTTCCGGATACTACCGGCGCGATCTGACGATGAAGGTGGGCGAGATCGAACTGAGAGTTCCGCAGGAACGCAGCGGCCAGTTCAGCACGCGGGTGTTCGAGCGCTATCAGCGTTCGGAGAAGGCCCTGGTGGCGGTGCTGTCGGAGATGTATGTGCAGGGGGTCTCGACGCGTCGGGTGAGCCGACTGGCGGAGGGTCTGTGCGGTCACGAGTTTTCGCCGGCGACGATCTCGGCCATGGTGTCGAAGCTGGACACGTCCCTGAAGGCGTTTGCGGAACGTCGGCTGGAGGAGGCGTATCCGTATGTGTTGCTGGATGCCCGGTATGAGAAGGTGCGTGAGGAGGGCTCGGTGCGTTCCCGGGCAGTGCAGATTGCCATCGGGATTGACGGCGAGGGTCGGCGTCAGGTGCTGGCGGCGGAAGTGGCGGACCGGGAAAGCGAGGGGTCGTGGACGGCATTCCTCTCGCATCTGAAGGGACGTGGCCTGCGGGGAGTCGAGTATGTGGTCTCGGACAGTCATGAGGGATTGAAGCATGCGATCTCGAAAGTATTGCCGACCGCGTTGACCGCGTTGTGGCAACGGTGCTGCGTCCATTTTCTGCGCAATGCCAGGGACAAACTGTCCCGGAGTGCTGATCCCGCGTGTCTGGAGGGTTTGAAACGGTTGTGGGGCTGTGAGCATGTCGGGGAGGCTCGTGAGGCACTGGGTGCCTGGGTAGCCCGTTGGGGCGATGAGAAAGGGTTGGGCAGGCTAGTGGAATGGGTCAAGGATCATGTCGAGGAGACGCTGACGGTGTATCGGCTGCCTAGGGAACATCGCCCTGCGGATGAAGTCCACGAACATGCTGGAGCGGTACAACGAGGAGCTCCGACGGCGAACGCGTGTCGTCAGGATCTTCCCGAACGCGGAGTCCTGTCTGCGTCTGATCTTGGCACTTGCGGCGGAGACCCATGAGCGGTGGCTGACGGGGCAGCGTTATCTATATGGCCGGGTCTCCGCTCCCACTGGAAATTGCAGAAAATTCTTGACACAACTCGGGGCGGGAAGGATGGATATTGAGGATGGGGACGGCTAGGCCGCCAAACGATAGGGTGGTGCGTGCGATGGGACCGCCGCTCCGCCCGTTGCTGCAGCAAGCGTCCGAGTCGGTGTGCAGGTTGGCTGCGAGGATCGAGATACCCACGGTGCGTTCGAAGCCTTCCCGGCCATGCGTGCGCACCCGGTCCAAGCCATGACTTTCCAACGCATGGATCGCCGATTCCACGCCCGGATGCCGCCGGCGTCGCGCCACGAACGATGCTTTACCTTCCCGGGCACGACTGGCCTCCGTGCCTCGCCCCTTCGCGGGCAACGCGACGTGCTCCAGCACCGCGGCCAGTTGCTGTTGGTTGGCGGGGCTGTGGAACCCCCGGTCGAAACTGCATCCGCGCAACTCCGGATACTGTGCCTGGCATGCCGCCACCAGCGGAACCAGCCACCGTCCACATCGCCGCCATGCCACTGCAAGTGCCAACCCAGGATGAACTGATGTTGATCTTCCAGCACCGTCAGGGAACCCCCAGCTCCACCGGCCGGCCTTGCCCTTCATGATCCAGCGCGTATGCGACTCGAACAGCGAGAACAGTTTCTCCTCGTGCGGGATCGTTCCCCCTTCCAGCACGCGACGGCGGATCTGATCCTGCAAACGCACCGAGCAGGCGTGAAACCAGTGCCATCGCGACAGCTGCGCCGACGACACCGAGCCCTCCGGCAATCCTTCCAGATCCTCCAGCGTGTCGCCCAGACGCCCCGTCAGATCGCCGCACAGGGTCAACCACGCCGCCACCGCCTTCGGGCGTCGGCACCACAACCGCGCGCGGCTCACCCGTTGATAGCCCTGCCGAACCTGGCTCCGCCAGTACTGCCCCTGCCGCCATCCCGACACCCCATGCGATCCGCAACAGACCGAAACCGCCATCACCAGAACCCGCCAGAGCGGGTCATCCCCGGCCGACCGTTCTCCGGATCCCGATCCGCTGTCACATGGCAACCCAGTAACGCTTCACATTCCTCCCGACACGACACGTACAGATGCTGCAATCCCAACAGCAACGCCGGAATGTCATCCCGTGATTTCACGTTCATCCTGATCTCACCGATCGGCGTCTCGTCCAACCGCAAGGCATGCTCGAAACGTCTCATGATCGCTGCCCTCCCAACGAAGATCCGCACAGAACCCAGTTGTGTCAAGAATTTTCTGCAATTTCCAGTGGGAGTGGAGACCCGCCCATATGGGCGGGTCTCCACTCGGCGCGAAATTTTCGGGTGTTTCATGCCGCCTCCTGCCATGTCTCGGATTCCGGTTCGGGTGCGCGAACCACGCCGATCCGGTCATATAGATAACGCTGCCCCGTCAGCCACCGCTCATGGGTCTCCGCCGCAAGTGCCAAGATCAGATGCAGACAGGACTCCGCGTTCGGAAAGATCCTGACGACACGCGTTCGCCGGCGGAGCTCCTCGTTGTACCGCTCCAGCATGTTCGTGGACTTCATCCGCAGGCGATGTTCCCTGGGCAGCCGATACACCGTCAGCGTCTCCTCGACATGATCCTCGACCCATTCCACTAGCCTGCCCAACCCTTTCTCATCGCCCCAACGGGCTACCCAGGCACCCAGTGCCTCACGAGCCTCCCCGACATGCTCACAGCCCCACAACCGTTTCAAACCCTCCAGACACGCGGGATCAGCACTCCGGGACAGCTTGTCCCTGGCATTGCGCAGAAAATGGACGCAGCACCGTTGCCACAGCGCGGTCGGCAGCACTTTCGAGATCGCATGCTTTAATCCCTCATGACTGTCCGAGACCACATACTCGACTCCCCGCAGGCCACGTTCCTTCAGATGCGACAGGAATTCCGTCCACGACACCTCGCTTTCCCGGTTCGCCACCTCCGCCGCCAGCACCTGACGCCGACCCTCGCCGTCAATCCCGATGGCAATCTGCACCGCCCGGGAACGCACCGAGCCCTCCTCTCTCACCTTCTCATACCGGGCATCCAGCAGCACATACGGATACGCCTCCTCCAGCCGACGTTCCGCAAACGTCTTCAGCGACGCGTCCAGCTTCGACACCATGGCCGAGATCGTCGCCGGTGAAAACTCGTGACCGCACAGATCTTCCGCCAGTCGGCTCACCCGACGCGTCGAGACCCCCTGCACATACATCTCCGACAGCACCGCCACCAGGGCCTTCTCCGAACGCTGATAGCGCTCGAACACCCGCGTGCTGAACTGGCCGCTGCGTTCCTGCGGAACCCTCAGCTCGATCTCGCCCACCTTCATCGTCAGATCGCGCCGGTAGTAGCCAGAACGGTAGCCCTGACGCGTCTTCGTCCGCTCGCTCTTGCCCGCTCCCAGAAACTCCGTCATCTCACTCTCCAGCACCTCGTTGAGCGTCTCTTGCACCAGCCGCCTCACAAAGTCCTCATCGTCCGCCAGATGATGACATGCCGACTTCTTCGTGTCATTGTGCGTATAATCTTCCCGAATCATTTTTTGCTCCTTTGTCATAAATTGTGTAATGAATGATTCGTGCCTGGACGCGGTTCCGCGTCCAGGCATCTCCACATTCCCGATGAAACATCAGATTCTAACCATCCGTCTGTCGTTACAGCTCGTTTTTCGTTTTTGCAGATAAATTTAGGCTCTTATGTATCTACTTGTGTATAGTTTGCCAAATGAGGTGAAAGGAAGTCTGCCTCCATCGATTTTTCAGGCTTGAATTCCGATCTCATCAACCAGCGCATGTAGTGGTCCAGGTGGCGTGTAGAGACACCGCGGTGGTGATGGTTCAGCCATCGCTTCATGGTCACATATGGCACTGGTTAACAGTGTTGAGATTCCAACTCCCGCTTCCTGTGAAAAGGTGGAGTTGGCGGGGGGTTGAGCGTCTGCGTCTGGTCATTTTTCGCAGACTTTGGTGGTCCTGGAGCGATGGTTTATGATAGCCGTTTGCGACCCGACCATGGAGGAAAGGATGCCTCGACAAGCGATGCGCAAGCGATTGAATGCTTCAGGATTGTTGGCGTTGAGTCGGCAGTGTTTTGAACGGATGGAAGACGGGACGTCGGTCCGCGCCTATCGTCTGGTCGACTGTCTGATGTCGGCTTTGGCGATGTTCGGTCTGAAGTCCCCGTCGTTGCTGCAGTTTGACCGCGAGGTGCGGTTGGATGGGCGGGTTCGGGGTAATCTGCGGCGGCACTGTACCAGGGTGGATCGGGTGCCGTGCGACACGCTGATGCGGACGCGTCTGGACCGGGTTCCGGCGCGTGCCTTGCGCCCGGTCTTCCGGCGGCTGTTCCGCGAACTGCAGCGAGGCAAGATGCTAAAGCCGTATGCGGTGTACAGCCACCACTATCTGTTGTCGCTGGACGGCACGGGCTTTTTTTGCATCGGGAGCCCGTGCGCTGCAAGTACTGCTGCGAGCGGCGTCACCGCAACGGCACGGTCACCTATCACCATCAGATGCTGGCCGGTGCGATCGTGCATCCGGACTGCCGGGGCGTGATCCCGCTGGCACCGGAACCGATCGTCCGGCAGGACGGTCAGGCGAGGAACGATTGCGAGCGCAATGCCTCGAAGCGGTTTCTGGAAGCGTTGCGGCGGGAGCATCCGCATTTGCAAGTGATCCGTGCTGGAGGACGGCCTAGCCTCCAACGGACCGCATCTGGATCTGCTGGAGCGTCTGAACTTGCGGTACCTGATCGGTGCGCGGGAGAACGACCATGCGATGCTGTTCCAGCATCTGGAGGGCACTTCGGCGGATTGGTTTGCGGACCCGAGCGAGGAGGGGCGCGCCGTGGACCGCCGGCTGCGGGTAGTAGAAGACATCCCGCTCAGTGCGTCCCGGTCCGACCGTCGGGTGACGGTGCTGCAGTGCCGGGAACGCACCCCGAAGCGGGTCAAGAACCCCGAACGCCAATGGACCTGGATCACGGATCTGCCGGTGACCCGAGCTGAGGCACCGGCGACCGCACGGATGGTGCGCAGTCGCTGGAAGATCGAAAACGAGACCTTCAACACGCTGAAAAACCAGGGGTACGGTCTGGAACACAACTACGGTCACGGTCGCCGGTACCTTGCGAATACGCTGGCGACCCTGATGATGCTGGCGTTTCTGGTGGACCAGATCCAGCAGTTGTGTTGCCCGCGCTTCCAAGCCGCCCAACGTCGGCAGAGCAGTTACGCATCCCTGCGGGAAAAGATGCGCGGTGCGATCTGGCTCCTGATCCTCCACAGCTGGGAACAGTTGTACGAAGCCCTCGCTGGTGCAGAACCCGACCGCGGTTCCGGACGACCCGATCCTGGTTCCCGTCCGCCATAGTGCAACGCGCCCTGCGCCTCCTGATCGTGGGCATCCCTCCGAGATCCGTCGACATGCGAACCGGGCATGCCTTGGTCCGCACAAACCCCCGCGGCCCAACGCCGCCAAAACGTAGCTGGGTCAGGCTGAACAAGGGCCCGAAACGATCCCAACGGATGGAAAACATCCAGGGGAAGCCACTCAAAACTTGCAGGCACTGCTTTTCCACAGGAAGCGGGAATTGCTGGTTCAACCAGCGTCATATGACCATGAAGCGATGGCTGAACCATCACCACCGCGGCGTCTCTACACGCTACCTGGACCACTACATGCGCTTGGTTGATGAGATCGGAATTCAAGCCTGAAAAATCGACGGGGGCGGACTTCCTTTCACCTCATTTGGCAAACTATACACAAGTAGATACATAAGAGCCTAAATTTATACACAACCCATGGCTCATCATCCAGTCGACAACAGCATCTTGCACGGGATGCGCCGCTTTGCACGCCGGTCGTGGCGGTCCGCAAAACGGGCCCAGGCGCATGCTACACGTCCGCACCGCTTCCGCCAGCATCGCACTCAGCACCGAACGCGCCCCGCTTCCGTCCGACCCGAACGCACCCCTTTCGCCATCCAACGCACCCATCCGTCCGAACGCACCCCGCTACCATCCCCTTCCCCCCGACAAAGCCCAACCAACTTCGTGGTATCCACAACTTACACGCACATACATCGCACCCAAGCCATCCATTATAAGAAATAAGGGCTAGTAGGCTGCCCGTTCTAACAATACGTGTTTATAATAGTGGACTGGAAGGGGTTCTGGGATCAGAAGGATCAGATGCCGAAGCAATACATGGTGGAGTTAGCGCAGGATGAGCGGGATGAGTTGGAAGCGGTGCTGAAGTCGAGCACGCGTCGTGCGGTGTCGGCGACGAAGCTGCAGCGTGCACGGATTCTGCTGGCCGTGGATCAGGGGGTCGCTGGCCCGGCCCTGACAGACGGGCAGGTGGTGGATGCGCTGTGGGGGTGACGGAGCGGACCTGCCAGCACGTGCGTTGGCGTGCGGTGGAGCAGGGTCCGATGAAGGCTCTGGAGCGTAGACCTCGGCCGTTGCCTCCGGTGCCGAAGAAGTTGGACGGGGAGAAGGAAGCGTGTCTGGTTCAGGTGGCCTGTTCGGTTCCACCGGAAGGCCGCGTTCGGTGGGCCGTGAAGATGCTGGCGGAAGAGCTGGTGCGGCTTGAAGTGGTCGAAACGATTTGCGAGGAGACCGTGCGGCAGGCGTTAAAAAAAACGAATGGAAACCATGGCGGCGGGAAATGTGGTGTATCCCGAAGAAACAAAGCCACCATTTCGTGGCCGGCATGGAGCGGGTGCTCAAGGTATACCGGCGGCCGTACGACCCGCGGCATCCGGTGGTGTGCATGGACGAGATGAGCAAGCAGCTCGTGGCGGAAGTCCGCGAGAAGTTGCCAGTACGCCCCGGGTCGCCGGAGAAGTACGACGCCCACTACCTCCGCCGGGGAGCATGCACGGTGTGGATGTTCGGCGAGCCGCTGTCCGGCTGGCGGACAGTGGCTGTCACCAAACGGCGCACGACGTTGGATTGGGCGGAGCAAGTGCGCGCACTGGCGAATCTGCCGCGTTCCCGGCGGCCGAAGCCAGTCGGTTGAACGACCGCATCCACTTGGTGCACACGCCGAAACACGGGAGCTGGCTGAACGTTGCGGAACTGGAGTTCAGTGCGTTGCACCGCCAGTGCCTAGATCGCCGGATCGAGAGCAGGGCTTTGGTCACGTCGGAAACGGCGGCCTGGGCCAAGGAGCGCAATCGCGAACAGACCGGGGTCGACTGGCAGCTCAGCGTCGACGACGCGCGCACCAAACTGAAGCATCTATACCCGAAAATTAAAACTGGTTAGACTACTAGGGCGTATTGACACTATGTTGTTGTATGGTTCTTTGGGATCTGGTGCACTCGACAAGAGGTCGTCATGCAACTTACAGAAGCACCAGTCGTCATGCAACTTACAGAAGCACCATTTGCACGAAGCACCAGTCGTCATGCAACTTACAGAAGCACCAGTCGTCATCTGTTTCCGAAGCCCCGCGGCAATGTCCGATGGGGTCATCGGCGGGTGTGCTGGGCGGGGGGGGGGGGGGTATTGGCGGCCCGGCCGTGCTCGAGCGTTTGCGCGATCGGGGTCTGGTAGCTTCGGGCACCGAGATCGCGATGCTGGGTAGTACCTCGGTGCAGGTGCATGCGGATGGCGACAGGTGGTCTCAAAAAACGGTCCGCAAAGTATCGGCCGCTCGCGCGGAGGGCTGACGACTAAGATTCATCTACTGGCGTTGGACGATCGTCGGGCATGGAGTTTCTCAGCGCTCGCTGTTTGCTGGACATCGGCATGATGCTCCGGAAGGTCGCCAGCTGCTCCAGAAGAGCGGTCTGAAGCCCCCCGGAAGCATCTGATGATGGACCCTCCGCCTAATGAGGACGATGATCAAACGCGGGGGGGGGGGGGGGGGGGGCATCGGAAGGACTGGGTGCCACGCCCATGGTCCCACCCCGAACGCCCCGTCGGAAACCATGGTCGTTCGACCGCAAGCTGTATGCCCGCCGCAACCAAGTGGAGCGACTGTTCGGCAAGCTCAAGCGGTATCGCTGCGTGGGGACGCGTTACGACAAACTCGACCTCATGTTCGCCGGGTTCATCTATCTGGTACTGATTTGCGAAATGATCAGAAATTTAGTGTAAACACGCCTTAGTGTGACGCCCTTCCTATTCCATGCATGGCACCGGATTCCATAAACCATAGTGCATAAGCAAGTCCAATCCCCACGAGAAGCGCGAATATAAGCTTACCGTGATCATGACTATGGAAATGGATTTCCGGTAGTAAATCGCTGAGGGAGATACAAAGAAAGGCACCCGCCGCGAACGCCAACGCATATCCAATTAATACTTCTAGCTGCAACGCATTGAATGTCCCCACAAACCAGAAAGTCAGTACCGTAATCAATGGACAGAGCAAAGCGAAGCCTATATTCGTTAGAAGCCGAGTGCGTGGACTGTATCCAGCAGCATTCATCATTCCAATAATTGAATAGGCATCAAGTGGTTTGTGCAATAGGATCGCCAAGAAAACACTAAGCCCTGCAACCATAGTGCCACTCTCATAGAGCAACCCTGCTTGAATGCTGACACCTAAAGCCATGCCTTCAGTTACAGTGTGCACACTTAAACCTGAAACAATTCCGATCAAACTTTGCGATTTTAACTCTCCTTTTTTGTACGCGTGATGATCATAAAGACCGTTTTCTTCTTCGCTGAAATTGTGCTGATGGAAGTGGAAAATATGGAGAAAAAAAACCAGTACGACGATCCCGAGCACCATCCACGTCATGGCTTTTTCTACAGCGTCGTCTCCAGGAATACGCTCAAGACTATGAGGAAGCAAATGGAACATGGCGATCCCTAATATGAAACCCGCCACGAGACTCATAATCATTTGTGTCCGCGTATGCGTCATCTTGCCGAGAGTCGGCAATCGTCCACTCATATAGGCCACGCCAAAAAGCGCGATGCTGTATATCAGTAGAATCAACAGAGATTGGGCATTAAACATTGCAGCAAGTAATTGTTACACTAACTAGGGATCGTATAATTATCGCTAATGAGTTATGTATACCCGAAACTTCACGCACACAAAGTATCGGTATACCCTCCATACAAAGGCTTGCTTGTTGGAAACGATGACCTTGACGTTACCAGATAAAACTGTTTCCCATTTCCCGCCACAGCATGGCTACCTATTACATTCGGTGTGCTTTGAACCGCTATTAGCTTGTTCCAGCTGGCATGACTGTGTGCTTGAAAGTTGGCGGTAGAAAAGAAGCACTGACTGGTGGACAACCTGTGTGTCGGATATCTTCCAAAACGCATTTATTGTTTCTCAGCGGGACTGGTATGACCTTGATCAGCTCTACGCTGTTCAATCCTACCATGCGCTATATGACCCGGTCTTTCATCAAACAGTTCATCGGTGTGCTATTCTGGATCTACTTAGTGCAAGTCGTTAGTTTAGTAGTCATTCCAGATCAAAGATCGTTTCTAACCACACCCTAATGATGACTGCGAGTTTTGAAAATGTAATGATAAATGTAGCGATCATCAGAACAGCATTTATCTTACAGGATATTAAGTTGGTGCCTCCCGGCAGTCTGCGCCGTAGAAACGTAGGAACCCTCTTTGGTAGGAAGGATAACCTATGAAATACGTATTAATAAGGTATAACATTCCCGTTCTGAATTGTTTATGGACTATTCATCCTAAAAATGTATCGGGATTTTTCTACGGCGCAGACTGCCGGACAAACCACTAAAGTAGGGAACTGAAGTTTCACTCGATCTAACTTTCTTGATAGCCATTTATCCGCAACACATGAACAGCGACAACTGCCGCTTTATCGCGTCTGCTCCAAACTGCTTCACCGTAGCATGGTCGACATGATCGGCAGCTTGAACTTTTAGAAAGCCGGCTTTGCTGTGTCGTTCTTTGCAAATTCTACTGATAAATACTGACAAATTTGTACTAGATTCTGTTAAAAATTTCCCTATAATGCTTATCTGCATTTTAGCTGTTGTTAGCCCGGATTTCTCATAACCAAGTCGAAAATGACGTTTTCACAGGATGCGCTGCTTTTCGCGCGGATCTGCAGCAGTCCGCGAAACGGGCCGGGGCGTATTCCAAAAATCCGCACCTCTTCCGCAAGCATCGCGCTCAGCACCGACCGCGTCCCGCTTCCATCCGGCCCGGACGCACCCCGCCGCAATACCCTTCCCCCCCGGCAAAGCCCAATCGGCTTCGTTGTATCAACAACTTAAACACACATAAATCGCATCAAAGCCATTCATTATGAGAAATAAGGGTTAGAAATTATAGGGTATATAAGGTACAAGACAGGGTATGGTAGGTCTCTTTCAAGAACCCTTTGTCAGGGATTTTCGGTGAGGGTGCTAGGATATCGAGTACGACGACGATTTTGCTCCCTCTCCGTGGTTGGCTGTCTTTTGCATACGGAATACGATTGCTTATTCCTACTCAATCGTATGTCTTGGTCTAATCCATTCTCAACATCTAAACTGTGTACATCTGGCACGACAGTATAATGAACATTGAAGAGAAGAAGCGTCATTTTTGTATGCATGACACTTGGAACACTCTCCCGTTGAGATACACACCTAAAACCCGGGAGGAACATAAATCTGACCGGGGCACTAATTTCGGAGAGCCTTGGAAGCACCTCCGCCTCTATTTCCTATTCATCATTTTCATTCAAAATGGAGGGAACCTATTCCGCTGATTTCTTGAGCGGTATAGCCGTTGTTGGATCATCTGTAACATAGTATCTCCATCGAACGGCCATTGTAACTATCAACATATCATATTAACCAAATAGATCAGGAGGAAACCTGTGATAACAAAACAGTCTAAAACGACCCTGGATCAATGTTCCTTTCAGCACCGACGGGACGGCGGTCATTCAATAGCCAAGGTCCTGTTAGTACTTGCTATCGTTGCGAGCGTATTGGTCTTCGCGCAAACCATGTACATAGTGTATGGTAACGAATCTGACATACAGACGGCAATAACCGAGATTAGGATGATCCAAAATGCCGCCAACGAGTTTAAATTCTCATCGAAGCCAGAAGGGCACCAATATACGAATATTGGAACGAATCTCAGTAAACTGAAGCCGTATTTGGAGCAAAACAGACTGTCGAACGGCCGAAATGTGTTTGGGGGCTTGATTGCCATTGCAGCGACGAATACTGACAGGGATCTTGATGTAATTTACCCTGACGTTCACGATATCGGCATATGCCGAGAAATCCTGGAGTATTTCGGGCAAGTTAATAAAAGCGGTGTCACGTACGTAGATGCAAAAGGGAACGTCGTAAGTCAGAAAGACGAGCTCTATATCGATTTTGGCGAAACGATTCTGGGATACATAGGTGGCGACACTCATGTTACTGGTTGCCAAAAAACAGCTCATGGAAACTACGAACTGCACATCCGCATTGACTAGTAGTTTAACTGGTTTTAATTTTCGGGTATAGATGCTTCAGTTTGGTGCGCGCATCGTCGACGCTGAGCTGCCAGTCGACCCCGGTCTGTTCGCGATTGCGCTCCTTGGCCCAGGCCGCCGTTTCCGACGTGACCAAAGCCCTGCTCTCGATCCGGCGATCCAGGCACTGGCGGTGCAACGCACTGAACTCCAGTTCCGCAACGTTTAGCCAGCTCCCGTGTTTCGGCGTGTGCACCAGGTGGATGCGGTCGTTCAGCCGACTGGCTTCGGCCGCCGGGAACGCGGCGTAGAACGAGTCACCGCTGTGGGTGTTCAAGTTGTCGCACACCAGCGTGATGCTTTCCGCATCCCGGTAACGCGGCAGATTCGCCAGTGCGCGCACTTGCTTCGCCCAATCCAACGTCGTGCGCCGTTTGGTGACAGCCACTCTCCGCCAGCCGGACAGCGGCTCGCCGAACATCCACACCGTGCATTCTCCAGTTGTGTCAAGAATCTTCTGCAATTTCTGGTGGGAGCGGAGATCCGGCCATATAGATAACGCTGCCCCGTCAGCCACCGCTCATGGGTCTCCGCCGCAAGTGCCAAGATCAGACGCAGACAGGACTCCGCGTTCGGGAAGATCCTGACGACACGCGTGCGCCGACGGAGCTCCTCGTTGTACCGCTCCAGCATGTTCGTGGACTTCATCCGCAGGCGATGTTCCCTAGGCAGCCGATACACCGTCAGCGTCTCCTCGACATGATCCTCGACCCATTCCACTAGCCTGCCAAACCCTTTCTCATCGCCCCAACGGGCTACCCAGGCACCCAGTGCCTCACGAGCCTCCCCGACATGCTCACAGCCCCACAACCGTTTCAAACCCTCCAGACACGCGGGATCAGCACTCCGGGACAGCTTGTCCCTGGCATTGCGCAGAAAATGGACGCAGCACCGTTGCCACAGCGCGGTCGGCAGCACTTTCGAGATCGCATGCTTTAATCCCTCATGACTGTCCGAGACCACATACTCGACTCCCCGCAGGCCACGTCCCTTCAGATGCGACAGGAATTCCGTCCACGACACCTCGCTTTCCCGGTTCAGCCACCTCCGCCGCCAACACCTGACGCCGACCCTCGCCGTCAATCCCGAGGGCAATCTGCACCGCCCGGGAACGCACCGAGCCCTCCTCTCTCACCTTCTCATACCGGGCATCCAGCAGCACATACGGATACGCCTCCTCCAGCCGACGTTCCGCAAACGCCTTCAGGGACGCGTCCAGCTTCGACACCATGGCCGAGATCGTCACCGGTGAAAACTCGTGACCGCACAGATCTTCCGCCAGTCGGCTCACCCGACGCGTCGAGACCCCCTGCACATACATCTCCGACAGCACGGCCACCAGTGCCTTCTCCGAACGCTGATAGCGCTCGAACACCCGCGTGCTGAACTGGCCGCTGCGTTCCTGCGGAACCCTCAGCTCGATCTCGCCCACCTTCATCGTCAGATCGCGCCGGTAGTATCCAGAACGGTAGCCCTGACGCGTCTTCGTCCGCTCGCTCTTGCCCGCTCCCAGAAACTCCAGTCATCTCACTCTCCAGCACCTCGTTGAGCGTCTCTTGCACCAGCCGCCTCACAAACTCCTCATCGTCCGCCAGATGATGACATGCCGACTTCTTCGTGGCATTGTGCGTATAATCTTTCCGAATCATTTTTTGCTCCTTGTCCCTAAAGTTGTGTAATGAATGATTCGCGCTTGGATGCGGGATTGCGTCCAGGCATCTCCACATTCCCGATGAAACATCAGATTCTAACCATTCGTCTGTCGTTACAGCCCGGTTTTCGTTTTTGCAGATAAATTTATACACAACCCATTCTCCCCGGCGGAGGTAGTGGGCGTCGTACTTCTCCGGCGACCCGGGGCGTACCGGCAACTTCTCGCGGACTTCCGACACGAGCTGCTTGCTCATCTCGTCCATGCACACCACCGGATGCCGCGGGTCGTACGGCCGCCGGTATACCTTAAGCACCCGCTCCATGCCGGCCACGAAATGATGGCTTTGCTGCTTCGGAATGCACCACATGTCCCGCCGCCATGGTTTCAATTCGTTTTTTTTAACGCCTGCCGCACGGTCTCCCCGCAAATCGATTCGACCACTTCAAGTCGCACCAGCTCTTCTGCCAGCAACTTAACGGTCCACCGAACGCGGCCTTCCGGTGGAACCGAACAGGCCACCTGAACCAGACGCGCTTCCTTCTCCCCGTCCAACTTCTTCGGCACCGGAGGCAACGGCCGAGGCCTGCGCTCCAGAGCCTTCATCGGACCCTGCTCCACCGCCCGCCGACGCACGTGCTGGCAGGTCCGCTCCGTCACCCCCAGCGCATCCACCACCTGCATGTCCGTCAGTGCCGGGCCAGCACCCCCCTGATCCACGGCCAGCAGAATCCGTGCACGCTGCAGATTCGTCGCCGACACCGCACGACGCGTGCTCGACTTCAGCACCGCTTCCAACTCATCCCGCTCATCCTGAGCTAACTCCACCATGTATTTCTTCGGCATCGAATCCTCCTGATCCCAGAACCCCTTCCAATCCACTATTATAAACACGTATTATTAGAACTGGTAGCCTACTAGGCGTATTTAGCTTTATTTTCATCGCTGCGCGAAACAGAGCGAGGTCAATAATACGACTGTGGTGTCTCGTTTTCGTAGATGCACCAAGAGGAATATCTTTTTTATCGTCGTCGCTTCAGTGGCTTCGCAGATTAGCTGGATTTTCCAATCTCTCGTGCTGACACCGTTCAGGGCAAGGCATCCCGTTTTTTGCGTAGCGTAGCCTAGCCATGCAACAATTCCCCATATAGCCCAAACTCCGCTATTGGTCTGGACTTTGTGGATTGGGTATCGTGATAATGGGAGCATGGGCCTGTCGTCCGAGGATTGATGATAGGTTCGTATAGGGTTTACAAGGCCAACGAGGTATCCAAGGATGGATGCATTGAAGTTGCGCGAGGAGGTGAGCAAGCCCGGTCTGCTTCAGGCGGTTCGTGCGGTTTTCGATCCGGTGGTTGATCCGGTTGCCGGTCGGAAGTTTGCCATTGGAGCGTGTCTGATGTCGGGGCAATGGCATTCGTTTAGTGATCATTGTCATTCGTTTAAGGAAGCGCCCTTCACCCCTGTATGGAATGCCAGCCCTATGTTGAGTTAATCAGCAGTTTTTGCTTGCAGTCTTCTCCCTCGCTGCCACATCTTCACGGGTTTTCGGGATCGTCGTTCGAAGGATCTGCCGGGCCGGAGTCGTTGTCGGCATCGGATGATGTCGCGAACCCACCTGGGTGACCGTTTCCTGTAGCGCGGATGCCTGCTTCAGCAACAGGGCTCTCGATGTCGGCCGCCACCATCGCCAGTCCGTGCTTGAAATGGGTCTGCCTGCGCGGCTTGCCATGTTCGTGCGGGCTTTCGTTCCATCGATGGTCGCCGTGACCGGAGAACCGCCGGGTCATGGCGTTCAGGGGGAAGCCGGCATAGAGTTTCTGTTTCACTCCCCGCTCGCTTGGTCCATGGAAGTCTTCCACCTCCATCCGTTGTTTGGACACCTTGTACCATTCTTCCACGCCCCATCTTGCGCGATACCGCTCCGCCAGTTGCGGGATGGTGTATTGCTTCGAATCCAGCAGGGTGGTTCCGAGGATGAAGACCGTTTTGCCGACGAGGTGTTTCACCAGCCGAAGGCAGTGTGCACCACAGGTGGCGAGTGTGCCTTTGCGGGGGGCGATCTCCATCACCACATCCTCTCGATCGCCGGGGATGAAATGGTCGATGTCGGCACCGGGTTTCCGCTTTATCCCGAACACCGCATGCAGTCCCCGGATCACGTGCACGTGCAGCATCCGTAAACAGGATCCAGGGCTTTCCCCGCCTTTCGGCGTCCGCCAGCCAAGATGACTGCAGATGGCCGAAGCCAGCTCATCGCGACTCAAGGACGGAAACAGCTCCACCGTCCTCTAAATGTCCGCAATCCGACGGCGGGTCAGCCGCCTGCCACAAAATGTGATCGACTTCAGATCCACGATTCTCGAACCCATCCACTTTCCGTCCGAAACAATTCCATACAGCATAGTTTGCCAAAAAAAATGTCGCAACGCAACCCCTTTTTTTGAACACTCCAAAAAACAGAAACAAGTCCCAGTCAATCAATGGGTTATAGAAAAGCCTCAAAGGCGCAGATCGACTTTTCTCAAACCGAATGCCATTGGATGTCGGGGGGGGGGGGGGGGGGGCCTGGCGGTGTTTCTGGAGAAGCACCGCCTCGCTGCTGCCGTTGGATGTGTCGATGCGCGGGGATACGGTGTGTGGAAGCGAATCTGCGCCGTCTGTACGGTTTTGCGCAGGTTTCCCTGTGACAGGACCCTGCGCTGTCCGCTAATCCGAATGCCATTGGCTGGAGCAGCCGGCGACCCTCCGGAGCATCGTGCCGATGCCCGGCGGACAGCGAGAAACTCCACGCTCGACGATCGTCCAACGCCAGCAGATGCACCTTGGTGGTCAGCCCTCCGCGCGAGCGGCCGATACTTTGCGGACCGTTTTTTTTAGACTATCCGTCCCATCCGCATGCACCTTCACCGAGGTGCTGTCCAGCATCGCTATCTCGGTGTCCGAGGCGACCAGACCCCGGATCGCGCAAACGCTCGAACACCGCCGCCAACACCCCACGCTCCGCCCAGCACCTCATCTGCACGTACACGGTTGTGTATAAATTTATCTGCAAAAACGAAAACCGAGCTGTAACGATAGACGAATGGTTAGAATCTGATGTTTCATCGGGAATGTGGAGATGCCTGAACGCGGAACCGCGTCCAGGCATGAATCATTCATTACACAATTTATGACAAAGGAGCAAAAAATGATTCGGAAAGATTATACGCACGATGTCACGAAGAAGTCAGCATGCCATCATCTGGCGGACGATGAGGAGTTTGTGAGGCGGCTGGTGCAGGAGACGCTCAACGAGGTACTGGAGAGTGAGATGACGGAGTTTCTGGGAGCGGGCAAGAGCGATCGGACGCGGACGCGTCAGGGCTACCGTTCCGGCTACTACCGGCGGGATCTGACGATGAAGGTGGGCGAGATCGAGCTGAGGGTTCCGCAGGAACGCAGCGCTCAGTTCAGCACGCGGGTGTTCGAGCGTTATCAGCGTTCGGAGAAGGCACTGGTGGCCGTGCTGTCGGAGATGTATGTGCAGGGGGGTCTCGACGCGCCGGGTGAGCCGACTGGCGGAGGATCTGTGCGGTCACGAATTTTCGCCGGCGACGATCTCGGCCATGGTGTCGAAGCTGGACGCGTCCCTGAAGGCGTTTGCGGAACGTCGGCTGGAGGAGGCGTATCCGTATGTGTTGCTGGATGCCCGGTATGAGAAGGTGCGTGAGGAGGGCTCGGTGCGTTCCCGGGCGGTGCAGATTGCCATCGGGATTGACGGCGAGGGTCGGCGTCAGGTGCTGGCGGCGGAAGTGGCGAACCGGGAAAGCGAGGGGTCGTGGACAGAATTCCTGTCGCACCTGAAGGAACGTGGCCTGCGGGGAGTCGAGTATGTGGTCTCGGACAGTCATGAGGGATTGAAGCATGCGATCTCGAAAGTGCTGCCGACCGCGCTGTGGCAACGGTGCTGCGTCCATTTTCTGCGCAATGCCAGGGACAAACTGTCCCGGAGTGCTGATCCCGCGTGTCTGGAGGGTTTGAAACGGTTGTGGGGCTGTGAGCATGTCGGGGAGGCTCGTGAGGCACTGGGTGCCTGGGTAGCCCGTTGGGGCGATGAGAAAGGGTTTGGCAGGCTAGTGGAATGGGTCGAGGATCATGTCGAGGAGACGCTGACGGTGTATCGGCTGCCCAGGGAACATCGCCTGCGGATGAAGTCCACGAACATGCTGGAGCGGTACAACGAGGAGTTCCGCCGGCGAACGCGTGTCGTCAGGATCTTCCCGAACGCGGAGTCCTGTCTGCGTCTGATCTTGGGACTTGCGGCGGAGACCCATGAGCGGTGGATGACGGGGCAGCGTTATCTATATGGTCGGATCGGCGTGGTTCGCGCCTCCGAACCGGAATCCGAGGCATGGCAGGAGGCGGCATGAAACGCCCGAAAATTTCGCGCCGAGCGGAGACCCGCCCATATGGGCGGGTCTCCGCTCCCACTAGAAATTGCAGAAAATTCTTGACACAACTCGTACACCGTGTTCCAACGCCCATAACACGCAGGTAGGCTGCGCCAGGGGCAACCGTGTTTCAGAATGTACAGAATACCGTTGAGTACCCGCCGATGACCCCATCGAACATTCCCCCGGGGCTTCGGGAACAAGTCCTGTATCTCGTTAAATTGCTCTTCCGTAAGTTGCATGACGACCTCTTGTCGAATGATCCAGATCAAAATCATACAACAAGATAGTGTCAACACGCCCTAGCGAAAAGGAGCTGGCGCAGCTGGAAGAACGGAAGGTCTGAGGGATACGTGGCCTTGGGTCGGGAAGGTCGGAGCGGACGCCGGACGGACTCGGCACGGCGTCCCGCCTCGGCGCGGATGGCGCAGCGTCTGACCAGCCGGGGAAGGTTGTGCGGTTTATGCACAGCGGAAGTGGATGGCGGAAACACCGATCGGCTGGATCAAGCACGTGATGGGTTTTCGCCGCTTCAGTGTCCGCGGGGACTGGAGCAGGTGCAAGGGGAATGAACGTTGGTCTGTCTGGCACTCAACTTGCGGCGGTTTGGGCCGCTTCTGGACGTTGCCTAAGGATTTTTGACGGCTGTATGATGGAAATGCCGAAAACCTTACCTTGTCCAGCAAGTCCTACGGCGCAGACTGCCCAGATGACTGCACAGGGTGGAAGCCAACTCATGGCGGCTCAGAGCCCGTAAACAGGGCCACCGTCTTCTGAATGTCCGCAATCTGACGGCGGGTCAGCCGCGTGCCACAGAAGGTGGTTGATTTCAGGTTCTCGATTCGGGAATCCATCAGGTTGGCACCAGATATAATCTAACCAAGCGTAGATTGCCATAAGCCATGCTAAAACGCAAGTGTTTTTTGAAGATCCCCCAAAAAAACGAATATGTTTCCGTATATCAACCTGTTACACGAAATCCTCAAAGACCAGAATCCCTTTCCGTTAATCCGAATGCCATTGGGGGGGGGGGGTCGGCGACAACGATCTCGCCTCCGGACCACCAAAGTCCGCGAAAAATGACCAGACGCAGACGCTCAAACCCCCGCCAACTCCACCTTTTCACAGGAAACGGGAATTGCTGCTAAGTATAAAAGGTCGTAGCATCGCGGAAAATCGACTAGGTCTAGCACGCCACTCATAGACGTACAATAACATCTTGATTGTGCTATTGTCCCATCAAAGGAAGGTACATGTCGAACGATCAGAAGAATGCCCAGAACTCTAGCAACAAACAAAGCAGAACTCGTTTCGCGATCACCGAAATTATCATCGCCGTGGTGATCATTGCAATACTGGTTGCATTTATATTGCCAGTATACCTCAACTATGATACAGCTGTCGATGACTCATGGGAAGTATTAACGTTACGAACGCTCACTACGCTTGAAGCAGTACAGAAAGACCTGCATTCGCGAACGGGCGCATACGGAACGGGCGAGTTCAATCGAGTCGAAGAAGTATTTACGCTCGAGGAATCTACCGGATGGGCACCCAGTATCGAAACGAATACTGCATACCGCGTTGAAATTGTAAAAAACGGAGTAGCATACCGCGTCATCGCTGTTAGCAAAAATGGTACAACGCTTTGTCGCATTTATCCCGGTGCAAAGCCGTGTAATGGATAGCGTCCTAATTCTTATCGCGGTCGATTTCATACAGCCTACGTTACGAACTCCAATACCTACTCCGTGAAAAGGCTTCGGCCATAAAGTGCGAAGTAGGATGACGCATGCGACGTATAGTTCAGCTTCGGCTCATTTCAACGTGACACGGCAACCTTATGGCTTTACCACCAGATCCTACGGAGGACAACCACCCTTCCTTTGCATGATCCGAATAGCCCAGAGCCGCATCCAGCGAACTCCTGAACTTCTCAAAATCAACCACTCGTTCCAAGATCTCCAGAGGGTCATCCGTCGCCGACAGTCGACGCCGACGGTCCGGAAGTCCAAACAAGTCCGCGAGATTCATTCTTAATACCTTCCAAAGGGGTGCCGGAAAATGGACGGATAGATCAGCATAGGTTAATGGATATTTTCAAATATATCCACCTATTTTATTGCTATAGTAGTATTAAAAACTATGATGGGTGTCAATATTACTAAGAAATTTTTCATCATACCATCCTTGTTATCGATTTGATATCTGACTATAGTATACATCTGATAGTTAATAATTGGGGTGTTATGAGGAGCATAAGAGTATTATAATGGTTCTATCCGAAAATGGTTCTCACCGACCGTCCTTGATGCAAGATGTGGATTTCAAAGGTTTCGGAGAGTACCTTCAATGCCAATTAACAGAAGGCTTATTTTGTCCATTTCTTCACCGTCGCTGGACGGCACGATTGTTGCCGGATCATTTGCAGCAGGTAGAGAGTAGCAGCTCCGGCCCGGTAAGACAGTCTAAACTGAGATTAAGGCAGTGCGTTGACTATCAACCAATTTGAAAACTACTAAGTTAAATTGATCAGGAGATAGCCTGTCATGACAAAGAAATTTAAAAAGTTAGATCCATTCCTCTTCCAGCGCAAGCGGAACGGCTACTCGATAGCCGAGATCCTGCTGGTATTCGGCATCATTGCGGGCGTATTAATCGGCGTGTGGGCCATGTACACCCTGCTCGGCGATAAAGTCGACGCACAGGCCGCGATAGCCGAAGTTCAGATGCTCAAGAAAGCCGCCCACGAGTACAAGTATGCACCAGGGAGGGAGAACAAATACACGGGGGTGACCATAGCTGAACTGAAACCGTATCTGGGGCAAAGCGGAATAGCAAACGGTCAGAATATATTTGGGACGGCGATTACTGTTGCGCCAGGAAATAGTGATAGGGACCTCCAAGTAACCTACCCCGGCGTTCGCGATCTCGACATATGCCGGCAGATCCTCAACCAATTCGGGCAAGTTAAAGACAAAATGACCACGGTGATGATGGTTACTAACCCTTATTTCTCATAATGGATGGCTTGGGTGCGATGTATGTGCGTGTAAGTTGTTGATACCACGAAGTTGGTTGGACTTTGCCGGGGGGAAGGGGATGGTAGCGGGGTGCGTTCGGACGGATGGGTGCGTTGGATGGCGAAAGGGGTGCGTTCGGGTCGGACGGAAGCGGGGCGCGTTCGGTGCTGAGTGCGATGCTGGCGGAAGCGGTGCGGACTTGTAGCATGCGCCTGGGCCCGTTTTGCGGACCGCCACGACCGGCGTGCAAAGCGGCGCATCCCGTGCAAGATGCTGTTGTCGACTGGATGATGAGCCATGTGGGTGAGCATGCGGCGGACGCCCCTATCGCACGCCCTTGGGTCCTGGTCTTGACGAGACCCGAACGCTCCCCGACTGTCGGGAGGTTTCGCCCCCGGTGGCTGCGATGGCATGCGGATGAACGGAAAGGGATCCCGGTCTTTGAGGATGTCGTGTCACCGGTTGATATACGGGAACATATTCGATGTTTTTGGGGTTCTTCAAAAAAACACTTGCGTTTTGGCATGGGTTATGGCAATCTACGCTTGGTTAGATAGTCTCTGGTGCAAACGTGATGGATTTCCGAATCGAGAACTTGAAGTCGACCACCTTGGGTGGCACGCGGCTGACCCGCCGTTGGATGGTGGACCTTCAGAAGACGGTGGCACGGTTTTCGGCACTGAGCCGCCATGAGTTGGCGTCCACCCTGTGTAGTCATCTGGGCTGGTTCACGCCGAAGGGTTGGGATCGATTGGGGTCCTGCAGGTCGCCGGCAGCCGTCTTGGCCCCGGAGGATGCTTTGGTCCGGCTCTGGCAGCGGCGGCGGCGCGTGCTGAACACGCTGGTGGTCGTACTGTGCATGTTCCGGTGGGTGTTCTGGAAGGGGCGTCCGGGATATGCGGCCACGCTGGCCGAAGGGTGGGCGCAACGCGGCCGATGGGGCCGGATAGAGGAGGGCACGGGATGAAGAGCAAGCAAAAGCGCGGCGCGGACCGGTGGGTGCGTCGGATGGCGAAAGGGGTCCGTCCGGGGCGGATGGAGGTGGACTGCAGTGGAGGCGATCTGAGTTCCAACGGGGGATCGGTACTGCTGATGATGCTGGCCGAGCAGGTCCGGCTGTTCGAGCGCGCCTCGGAATGTTTCACGGACCACCGGGACCCGTCCAAGGTGGCGCATCCGCTAGTGGCGTTGCTGGGGCAGCGGATTTTGGGTCTCGCGCTGGGCTACGAAGATGTGAACGATCACGACGAGCTGCGGCGGGACCGTGCTCTGTCCACGGCCATGGGGCGTGTGGAGTGTGCGCGTTCGGACTGCGAGCCGCTGGCCGGCAAAAGCACGCTGAACCGGATGGAGCTGTCGGCGAACGGGCGGGACCCGGCGAAAGCGCGCCAGATCACCGTGGATTTCGATGCGCTCGACGAGCTGCTCGTGGAGCTGTACCTGGTGTGGGGCGAGCGGGGCCAGATGCCGAAGCGGCTGGTGCTGGATATCGATGCCACGGACGTGGAACTGCACGGCCGGCAGGAGCACCGGTTCTATCACGGGTACTACCATGCATACTGCTACCTTCCGCGGCTGGTGTTCTGCAACGGCTGGCCGGTGCGGACGGAACTGCGCACGTCGAGCAGCGATGTGGCGGCGGGCGTGGTGGAAACGGTCGCGCCGCTCGTGGACCGGCTGCGGAAGCGATTTCCGCAGGTGCCGATCCTGATCCGCGCCGACGGGGCCTACTGCCGCGACGAGTTGATGACGTGGTGCGAGGCGCGGGGCGTGGATTACGTGCTGGGACTGCCGCGCAATGATCAGCTGAAAGACCGGGTCCAACCGTTGATGGACGATCTGCGGGACCGGTTGAAGCGGGATCCGGACTATGCGCAGCGAGCGGTCCGCGGCTACCAGAGCTTCGACTATCGCACGCGCGACAGCTGGAGCCGCGAACGCCGCGTGATCGCCAAGGCCGAATGGCTGCCGGGACAACCGGTCGGCAACGCGGACGGGGAACCGGCCGGCAAGGCCGACGGCGGACCGGAGGCCGGCGCGGAAGACCCATGTGCGACGGTCGGCGAAGCCCGGTACAACAGTCGCTTCGTCGTCACCTCGCTCCAGGAGCCCGACGCGCCAACGGTCTACGAAGCGATGTACTGCGACCGGGGTGAGGCCGAAAACTGGATCAAGGAACAGAAGAACGATCTGTTCCTGGACCGATGCTCCAGCAGCCTCTGGAACGTCAACGCACTCCGGCTCCGGATGAGCGCACTGGCCCATGCCCTTCATTGCATGATGAAGCGCCGGCTCGAGAACCTTCCGGTATCCGCCATGCTGCGCCGGAGCCGTCCATCGACGCTGCGCAAGTGCCTGTTCCAGATCCCGGTGCGCGTGGCGGTGTCCACGCGGCGGATCCATCTGGCGTTCCGGGTCCGCCTTCCCGTACTGGAAGGATTTCCGGTTGATCTGGGCCAGCCTGGCACCAACGTAAAAGCCCAGTGCAACCAGGTGCATGACGCTGGCGGCGGAGCGCGCCGACCTCCCCGCGCCCGGATGCTCAGCGATTCGCCGTCCCGCCCGCAAAAAGGCGGGGAAAACACACGCATGCCCGCCCTCCGAAGCCTTTTCAAACTCGCGACGCGACATTCCATGCCCCGTACCCCACGCATCCCGTGAAAAACATCATTTTCGACTTGGTTATGAGAAATCCGGGCTAACACAACACTCCAGATTGAGGCCGGCAGTACCATTTCCGGATACGTAGGCGGTGATGATACCGAAACTGGTTGTACAAGAAATACTATTAATAGTACCCATGATCTGAACATCCTTATCGACTAGCCCCAATGTCGCATGAGCAGTGCGAGATGGGGCTATTTTTCAGTTCGGAGCGGTCACCAGGATTCCGACCTCTGCATGTCGCCCATGATTCGATGTTCAGGCACAGTTTTGCAGATTATTGTGGATATCCCTCCCCTTTACCCCCATTGTTGGTCAACGCGTCGTGGCAGGCACTCGGTGACGATCAGGAGGTGTCCAGGCAATGGCATTCGTTTAGTGATCATTGTCATTCGTTTAAGGAAGTGCCCTTCACTCCTGTATGGAATGCCAGTCCTATGTTGAGTTAATCAGCAGTTTTTGCTTGCAGTCTTCTCCCTCGCTGTCACATCTTCACGGGTTTTCGGGATCGTCGTTCGAAGGATCTGCCGGGCCGGAGTCGTTGTCGGCATCGGATGATGTCGCGAACCACCTGGGTGACCGTTTCCTGTAGCGCGGATGCCTGCTTCAGCAACAGGCTCTCGATGTCGGCCGCCACCATCGCCAGTCCGTGCTTGAAATGGGTCTGCTTGCGCGGCTTGCCATGTTCGTGCGGGCTTTCGTTCCATCGATGGTCGCCGTGACCGGAGAACCGCCGGGTCATGGCGTTCAGGGGGAAGCCGGCATAGAGTTTCTGTTTCACTCCCCGCTCGCTTGGTCCATGGAAGTCTTCCACCTCCATCCGTTGTTTGGACACCTTGTACCATTCTTCCACGCCCCATCTTGCGCGATACCGCTCCGCCAGTTGCGGGATGGTGTATTGCTTCGAATCCAGCAGGGTGGTTCCGAGGATGAAGACCGTTTTGCCGACGAGGTATTTCACCAGCCGAAGGCAGTGTGCAGCACATGTGGCGAGTGTGCCTTTGCGGGGGGCGATCTCCATCACCACATCCTCTCGGTCGCCGTGGATGAAATGGTCAATGTCGGCACCGGTTTTCCGCTTTATCCCGAACACCGCATGCAGTCCCCGGATCACGTGCACGTGCAGCATCCGTAGACAGGATCCAGGGCTTTCCCCGCCCTTCGGCGTCCGCCAGCCAAGATGACTGCAGATGGCCGAAGCCAGTTCATCGCGACTCAAGGACGGAAACAGCTCCACCGTCCTCTGAATGTCCGAAATCCGACGGCGGGTCAGTCGCCTGCCATAAAATCTGATCGACTTCAGATCCACGATTCTCGAACCCATCCACTTTCCGTCCGAAACAATTCCATACAGCATAGTTTGCCAAAAAAAATGTCGCAACGCAACCCCTTTTTTTGAACACTCCAAAAAACAGAAACAAGTCCCAGTCAATCAATGGGTTATAGAAAACCCTCAAAGGCGCAGATCGACTTTTCTCAAACCGAATGCCATTGGGTGTCCAGGAGGGCGGGAGCAGCAACCGTATGGAACAACACTCCTAATGCGGGCAGGTGCTGCTTAGCAGGAACCGGATGCGGCGGGTATTGCGCAGCACCACCGCACCGGTCCTCAACAAGGTTAGCCGGATGCGGTTCGGGCTGGCAGTGACGAGTACCGTGTGTCTCTAAATACCAAGCGACGCAATCCCTCCACCAAGGTATAGGCTAAAGCCGACAGCAACTGCCGGAACTGATTGGACCAGAAACGGTGACAGGATGTCCGATCGGCGGAGAGATCCACCTGCTGGTCCTTGAGGCGGTTCTCCATGCCCCCGCGGGCGTCCCGTAGATCACCGAACCGAACTGGCATTGTCCAGGAGTGTCGGATTTTCCGTGTATGGCCTGTTCCGGTTAATCGGCTATCGTAGCATTCAAAGTCCCTATTTGACCGATGGAATAGGACATCTTCACGCAGTCCACTGTCTATCTTCGCCGCATCTCATACGCGGAAAATCTGACACTCTCCTGTTTTTTCCTGCCCGTGGCCCCGTAATCCCGCGCAGCACGTTCGGGCAACGCTCCCGCCTTCCGGTGCTGGCGGGGGTTCCTCGCCATTCCCACGATATAGCGCACGCCATGCGCTTCGCACCACCGCAGCATCCGCCATCATCGGCAAAAGGCACTGTCGCCGCGCAACACGAGCTCCACCTGCGGCCAGCCCCGCTCGCAGCACCTTCACCAGCCATGACAGCATCGCCCAGGCAGGACGACGCGCCGCGTCGTTTCAGCTCGGGCGCAAGTCATTCACTAGCAGGTGCCGGTCGCAGACTGCCAGGGTTCAGCAAGTACGGAGGGTGCTCTCCCGCTCTTTCGGGGCGGACATGACGGACATTGGTGGGGGACGGCTAGGCCGCTAGACGATAGGGTGATGCGTGCGATGGCGCGCCATCTGTTGCCGCAGCAGGCGTCCGAGCCGATGCAGGTTGACTGCGACGATCGAGATGCCGACGGTGCGTTCGAACCCCTCCCGGGCATGCATGCGCACCCGGTCCAGGCCATGGCATTCCAACGCATGGACCCCGCCGATCCCAAGGCCCGGATGCCGTTGTCGCCGAGCCACGAACGAGGCCTCACCCTCCCCGGAAGCCTGCGCCGTAGAAACGTAGGAACACCCTTTAGTAAGCAAGATCACCTAAAATATGTATTAATGAAGTATACATTTTATATTCTGAGTTGTTTACAAACTATTCATCCTAAAAAATGTATCAGGATTTTTCTACGACGCAGACTGCCGGACGTATTGCTGACGAAGATTCGCTCCGACCCCTCTGAAACCCTCAAAACAACCCATTTCAACGCCTCCAACGGCAATCTTCACCCGCAGCATTTTAGCTCGAAACACCCTCCCATGCCGCAATCATCAACGCTTTGATAGAATCGGCCGGGCTTTCTCGCAGACACTAAATACACGTTCATGCGCCCACGTCACAGTAGTCTTCGATCGGTAAGCACAGGATTACTGTTCCTGTCAATACTGGTATCAAATGGCCTTTCCGCTCAAATAATTGAAGAAGTCATCGTAACGGCGCAAAAGCGACCACAAAGCCTTCAGGAGGTCGCCGTTTCAGTAGGAGCTATGGATGATAGAATTATAGGTAACCTTCTGTCCGGCGACGCTACTATTCTAGATTTAGCAGGTCGCTCGCCTAGTTTGTATGCTGAAAGTTCTAATGGAAGACTGATCCCTCGACTCTATATCCGAGGGCTTGGTAATACGGACTTTGATATCAACGCATCCCAACCCGTCTCGTTGATATACGACGACGTAGTTTTAGAAAACCCCGCACTAAAAAGTTTTCCGCTATTCGACATAAAAAGTGTGGAGATTTTGCGCGGACCTCAAGGTTCTCTCTTTGGCCGTAATACCACGGGTGGCATTGTCAAAATCGAATCCTATAAGCCGGGAGTAACACGAGAAGGCTATGCTTTGACAAGCTTCGGACAACGCGGATATAAAAAGATCGACGTAGCGTACGGAGGGCCAATCATCCATGACAACACGATTACGGGTAGAGCTGCATTCCGCTTCCAGAGCATGCGAGATTGGGTCGATAATTTAGCACCCGGGCACGAGATTCAGAACGCTACAGGTGGATATCAGGAGTTGGCCGGTCGTGTTCAAATTTCGTGGCAACCCAATAATCGTTTTAGTGCACTGTTGAACGTTCACGGGCGTAACCATTCTGACGGTTCACCGACATTGTTTTACGCTAACGTGATTAAGAAGGGGACTTCTGAACTAGCAAGTGGGTTCGATCGCGAGAAGCTATACCAAGATGCCGTACTTTACAGTTCACAGCATCAGCGGATGCGCGGGGTCACTACGACCATCCGCTACTCGTTTGATCGCGTTAACTTGACGTTCATCTCGGGCCGTCATGCAATCCCCCAAAATATTTCACGAGGTGACGTCGATGGCGGTTACGGGTCCGTATTTGCAGGCGTCTTACCAAGCGGACCCGAACCAGGAATCCCATTCGATGCTCAAACTTCCGATGCTCTTACCGATCACCAGCAGGTTACGCAGGAATTTCGAGTAGAAAACCTTTCGCACGAAAGTAGATTTCAATGGCGCGTCGGAGCATATCGATTTTCAGAAAAATTCAAAATCGAAACGATTAATTACGACTCAGTACTCTCACCTGGTTCGCAAAATGGGTTTGTTCACCAAATCCAAAAGACCGTTGCATGGGCACTATTCGGTACCGTTGACCTTCATTTCACGGATCGACTAACGACCAATTGGGGCATGCGTTATTCAAGTGATAGCAAGGATTTCACGTCGGAACGGACTCAGTCACCACTGTCGTCTTTCGGTGTTGGTCCAATTGGTCCACTAACCGTTGAACCGAGTGATAGTGTATTTACTGGCGACGTATCTTTCCTCTACGAAATCAATCCAGAAATCAACCTATACGTGCGCTTTGCTCGTGGCCATCGCGCTCCTTCGGTCCAAGGACGACTACTGTTCCAAGATATGATTTCCGTTGCTGACACGGAGATTAATCATTCGCTTGAGATTGGACTCAAAGGACTCTATCTCAACAGGCGTATGCAGCTAAATACCAGTTCATTTCTCTACCAAATTTCCAATCAGCAGCTGACTAAGGTGGGCGGACCGGAAAACATCAATCAACTCATCAACGCGGATCGCACGTTGGGGCACGGCTTCGAAACGGAGCTTGATCTATACCTCAATGAAAACTGGTTATCCAGCATAGGCGTCAGCTACAACTCAACACGTATTGACGATCCCGGTTTATCTGTTAACGGCTGTGGTTCCGCGATGCTGCTTCTAGGTTGCACAATAACTGATCCGCAATTGCCAAATGGGGAGTTTTCCATTGACGGGAACTCTCTCTACTACGCACCTGAATGGATGGCGAATGTTCTCCTACGCTTCGATAAACCGTTTCGCAACGTGATTATATTCTTCCAAACCGACTGGATGTGGCACAGCGACCATCGTTTTACGCTTTATGAAAGCGAGGAATTTCGCGATGACGGGGTTTTGGAAGGTGGCGTAAGACTCGGCATGACCACAGGAGACCAAAAACTTACCTGTGCTATCTATGGTCGGAACATAACCGACGATACGTCTTTAGTTGGAGGCGTGGATTTCAACAACCTCACCGGCATGATCAACTCACCGAGAGAGTGGGGATTGGATGTAAGACGAAAATTCTAATCTGTACGCTATTTAACGTTTTTTGGTAGAGGAACGGTGTGGTGTAGCAGCAATTCCCCGTGAATGAAAAGACCCCGTCATAGCAGGGGTTTTGGGACTTGGAATGCGATAGTCGTCGCGGACTTTTAGGTTGATTTCGGTGCTCGGTGCGGTCCTGGTTGCACTACCATATGGCCATTGGAAGATGGAGTGCCCGCATGGAAGCAACACCGAGAGACTTGCGTAAGGTGCGCAAGCACCTGAGTGCGCCGGGGCTGTTGGCCGGGTGCGCGAACGTTTTGAGCGGATCGAGGAGGCGGGTCGGTGCTGCCGTCACACGCTGACGGACAACCTGATGTGTGGTCTTGGCTCTGTTCGCGTTTAAATATCAGCCGATGCTGCAGTTCGATGAGCGGCACCTCGGGGCGACGACGGATCATGGCGTTGCAGCATAATCTGGCGCATTGGTACGAGGTGGCGTCTAAGAATGTTTAAGAGTCGCATCTATACTGAATCAGCGACTTGATAACATCGGCGTGTTTCCCACTCACTTTCATGTATTCAATAAGGTCGTCTAATCGGGCGACGCTAGCAATCGGAACACCGAGGCGAGATTCAAGCACCTCAGCAGCATTTGCCGATGGGTCTTCTATACGATCTTGGCGATCAAAAGCCACCAATACACCGAGCAGAGTCCCTCCGGCATTAGCGATAATTTCCGCCACTTCGATCTTGGTGGCTCCATCGCTCAGCACATCATCAATAACCAACACACGTTCGCCGCCTAATGCGGCTCCAATTAGTTCACCGCCCTCTCCATGTCCCTTCGCCTCTTTGCGGTTATATGCAATGTCCACTTCCATCCCAGTTGAACCCAGTGACACAGCAGTGGTTACAACCAAAGGGATTCCCTTATACGCAGGTCCAAAAAGCACAGTGGGCGAAAGAGATAATTCTTCGATACGAGCAGCATATGCATCGCCCAATCTTCTAATTGCCACTCCGCTTGAAATGTTGCCCAAGTTGAAAAAATATGGACTGGGACGACCTGATTTCAGTACGAAATCGCCAAACCGTAGTACCGATTGATCAATCATGTCGTCAAAAAAAGCCGACCTTATTTCGCTCAATTTCCAATTACCTTTCGCTGTATCAAGAAAATCTCATCGATCGCGCTCTCAGCAAGCGACAGCATTGTATCTAGACGTTCACGGGGAAACGCTTCGAGTTCGGCGGTTCCCTGGATCTCAATGAATCCCGCACCTTCCTTCATGACGACGTTCATGTCAGTATCAGCGATAGAATCCTCCGCGTATTCCAAGTCGACGACCGGCTGCCCTGCTACTGCGCCTACCGAAACTGCTGCTACCAAACCGTTAAAGGCACTTGGCGAGATCTGCTGTAACGCATCGTATAAGGCTACGCACCCTCCAGTGATGGAAGCGGTGCGTGTACCTCCATCAGCTTGAATTACGTCGCAATCAATCCTGATGGTTATTTCCCCTGTTTCGTCCAGATTTGCAGCCATACGAAGAGCGCGGCCAATAAACCTCTGGATCTCTACAGTTCTACCAGATTGTTTCCCGCGACTCGCCTCTCGGTCGGTGCGCGTATCCGTCGCGCCTGGCAACATGCCGTACTCAGCGGTGACCCATCCTTTTCCGGTATTCCGAAGAAATCTAGGCACGCTTGTATCGATCGTTGCGGTGCAGATCACCCGCGTATCGCCAAATTCAACTAACACTGATCCCGCAGGGTATTTGACGAAATTTCGCGTTATTTGAATGGGACGGATTTGATCAAATGGGCGAAGGTCGGGTCGGTTAGCGAAAATAGCGCGTACTCCCACGATGAACGGTTAATGCAAAGAAGCCATTATAAGAGGTTAAAATCTCTCGAATGATTGCGAGCATGACGGCATTTGCCCGGGTTGGGCACGACAACTTCACGTGGGAACTGCGGTCTATCAACAATCGATCCATTGACGTTTCGTTCAATCTACCCAAAACCCTCTCCGCGGCCGAACCCTCGTTGCGCGAGATCGTACGCAGATCCATACATCGTGGTCGAATAACGGCAACGCTCCACATTTCGGACGTTGCAACGGAGCAGCCTCAACGAGTCGATACTGCCCGTCTCACTAACCTTTTAGAAATGATCCGTGAGGTCCAACGCAACGTACCCGACATGGCCACGTTGGATCTAATGGAATTGATACACTGGCCCGGTATTTTAGTTAGTGCACCCGGTAATTGTGACGAGCTGGTCAATCTGGTGACGTCAAAATTCGCCGACGCGATTCAGCAGCTTAAATTGCAACGAGAACGCGAAGGTGCAGAATTGGAAAAGGTGTTGAGATCTAAAGTTGCCGAAATCGAATTGATCATTCGTCAAGTCCGGGAAGATGGACAATACCAGTCTGATCTCGTTCGCGCTAGGCTACAGGAACGCCTAGCAAAACTCAATGCGACGGTTGATGTTGATCCCGCTCGTCTTGAGCAAGAAGTTGCCATGTACGCTCAGCGCTCCGATTTCAATGAGGAGCTAGATCTGCTAAAGCTGTACGTAGGCGAGGTCTGCGATTGTCTTAAAAGCGATGGACCTCACGGCCGAAGGCTGGATTTCCTTGCTCAGGAGTTGGGGCGGGAAGCTAACACCCTAGCATCGAAGGCCATACATCATAAATGTTCACTACTTGCCGTTGACCTCAAGGTTCTTATCGACCAAGTACGCGAACAGGCTCAAAATATCGAGTAATTGATTTGGAAGGACCTTGCTCTGGCCGAGTGTTCGTTGTCACTGGACCATCTGGCGTTGGTAAAACATCGCTGGTTCGCGCTCTGATCGAACTCGACGATCGTCTCGATTTTTCCATTTCGCATACTACACGACCGCGCCGGGTCTCCCTATACGACGTTACCGCCTATCATTTCGTAACGGACGAGGAATTTGAAAACCTCGAAAAAGACAGTCAATTTCTGGAATACGCGACAGTTTTTGGATATCGATACGGAACGAATAAATCGTGGGTGGAGGCTGAGCTTTGCCAAGGCCGATATCCCGTGCTTGATATAGATTGGCAAGGTGCGGCACAGGTACGAAAGTCAGGTATCCCTGCAACCAGTATTTATATCCTGCCTCCGACCTATGAAGAGCTGGAACGCCGACTGAGATCGCGCAGGGAGGATTCGGACGAAATAATTGCCCATCGAATGTCGGAGGCACTTGAACAAATATCGCACTACCACGAGTTTGATTACGTTATCGTCAACCGAGAGCTTAACGAATCTTTGTACGAATTGCGCGAAATCGTGAATGCCGTGATGACTGGTTATCAGGGAACCGTGAAAGATCAAACCAGCGTTGCAAGGGGCCTCCTCGCACGTAAGCAGTAGTTTGAGATATTAAAGTTGCTCCTTAACGGCCAGTGTAGTCTATAGCTGGTCGAGATTCTAGCTAGGGGAGATGTGGTTTTTAAGTAGAGAGGCGACGCCGTTTTGCGTTTCAATCCGCTCCCCCGATCATATTAAAGAAAATAGGTAGTCGAAAATACTCCCTTTACGGTAGAATGCTAATCCTATGCTATGTTGGGGGACTTATGGCCCGCATTACCGTCGAAGACTGTTTGGAACACGTCGACAATCGCTTTGAGCTGGTTTCCATCGCGGCTCGGCGCGCCCGTCAAATATATAAATATGGCGCGGAACCACTAGTGCCCGAGGAAAATGACAAAGCCACGGTAATCGCACTCCGTGAAATCGCTACCGGAACGTTGACTGAAGAGGTACTTAACAAGAACGATCCATTTGGAGACAGTCAGGATATTAACTGGTCGCTGAATGCTCGCTTAGCTCGGCAAGCATTACCCTCACCCGGACGCATGGAAGACGATGGGCGACTCGGTCGAGGAGATGAACCCGACAGCGATTTCTAGATCATATTTTCAAGATCAGCTCGCAAAGCGCGCAAGACAAGATGAGTTCGCGGCACCGCTTGCACCTAAAGATCTAGCTCAGCGTCTGCAGTACTTGCCTAAGCAGCAGATTGACGCGGTCATTGCTGCCAGCGAGTTCGCGACCGGCGTGCATCACGGACAACAGCGGCGAACGGGCCACTCCTACATCACTCATCCGCTGGCGGTCGCAAACATCCTCGCATCCATGCGTATGGATCATCAGTCGATTATGGCCGCGCTGCTTCACGATGTACTCGAAGATACCCACGTTGATAAGGAAACCCTGACGAAGCACTTCGGAAAACAGGTGGCAGAAATTGTTGACGGTGTATCCAAGCTCGAACTCATTTTTGAGAGCCATATCGAAGCCCAAGCCGAGAATTTTCAGAAATTGGCGATTGCGGCGGCACGCGACCCGCGTGTCATTCTCGTCAAACTTGCCGATCGCCTCCACAACATGCGAACTATCGGCGTCATGCCCGATGAATCACGCCGGCGTATTGCGCGGGAAACGCTTGATCTATATGCCCCCCTCGCGTACCGACTCGGTATATACGACATGATGATTCAATTGCAGCACCTCGCCTTTGAAGCACTTTATCCACTACGTTCTGATCGTCTTGCCCGCGCAGTTGCCACGGAAACCCAAAAACGTCAGAAAACTCGTCAAAACATTGAAAGGGCAATCATTAACTGCTTAAAGCGTGAAGACGTTGAAGCACGGGTTGCCTATCAGGAAAAGCATCTGTATTCCGTATACATGATTATGAGGGACAAGCGCGAACCGCTCTCCGACATAATGGATGTGTTAGGGTTTCGCGTCGTTGTCGATTCCCCGGACGCTTGCTATCGCGTTCTGGGAGTCTTGCATACGCTTTACAAACCTAGACCAGGCCAATTCAAAGATTACATCGCCATACCTAAGGTCAACGGATATCAAGCGTTGCATACAACGCTTGTCAGTGATCGAACGGTGTCGCTTGAAGTTCAAATCTGCACCGAAGCCATGGACGTCGTGGCGCATGACGGCATTGCAAAGCGGTCACTGTACGAATCCAGAGGAACGAGAATTGAACGCAGTAACACGCGCACCCATGCATGGATACAAAGCATTGCCGATCTCCAGCAAATCGCCGGAAGTGCCACCGAATTCCTGGAACACCTCAAAACGGATTTGTTTCCCGAAGAGGTCTACGTATTCACACCGACGGGGGAAATTCTGTCCCTGCCGCAAGGATCATGCGCCATTGACTTTGCGTACGCTATTCACACCGACATCGGTAACCGTTGCCTATCCTGCCGAGTAAACCGCAAGATTGTTCCCTTATCGCGCCCGTTGGAATCTGGGGAGACCGTCGAAATTACTACTTCGCCCGACGCCCGACCACGCCCAGATTGGTTGAATTTCACGGTTACCGCACGGGCTCGCACTGGTATTCGCGATGCGCTGCGAACTCAGCAATCATCTGAATCGATTGAACTTGGCAGACGATTATTAAATCGTTCCTTGTCCCTAGCGAACACCTCCGTCGACTCTCTTGACTGGCGACGACTACGAAAGGTATTTCGCGAGTTTCACGTACGTAAACGTACCGAACTCTTCGAAGAGATCGGCATTGGCAATCTTATGGCGTACGTGGTTGCTCAGCGTCTACTTGCAGCCGACAACCCGAACTACGAAGCCGTGCATGTCGATAGTGAGGGGCCTGTGGCCATCCAAGGCGGGGAAAGCCTCGTCATAACGTTTGCAACGTGCTGTAGACCCATACCCGGTGACAGCGTCGTCGGACATATAACCGCTGGCCGAGGATTAGTCGTACACAACGAAGCTTGCAAAAACACCACCGTGGTAGCAAAGAAGTCTCCGAATGAGCTGATACCTGCACGGTGGAGCGAATCGCCGCACGGGGAATTTAATACTCTCTTGAACCTAACGGTCACGCGTCGCAAAGGTGTACTCGCCGAACTTGCTGACGTTCTCAATTCCGTGGATGCTGGGATCAGTGACTTCACCATTACGGAACGCTCATTAGACGTTTCCGTAATCAGCGTTACAATATCTGTTTGTAATCGCGATCACGTCGCACAAGTGATCCGCCGCGTTCGAATGCTTTCATCAGTGATTACGGTTGTGCGTCAGATCAACTGACCTTGCCATGCCTAAAATTCAAATAGAAACCGCCAACGCGCCCGCGGCTATCGGTCCATATTCGCAAGCGGTGCAAAGTGGTCGGACTATTTATCTCTCAGGACAGATTGGCCTTGATCCGAACACAATGGAGCTGGTCAGTACGTCGTTTGAAGACGAAGCTAAACGGGTGTTCGTAAACCTCGCGGCGATAACCGAAGCGGCGGGGTGCTCGCTTGATGACGCAATTAAATTGACGGTTTATCTTACGGACCTAGCGAATTTCGATGCGGTAAACAAGATCATGACGGAAACCCTAGCAAAACCTTACCCGGCACGCGCCGCAATTGGTGTGGCTGCGTTGCCACGAGGAGCACGAATAGAAATTGATGCGATACTAGTTCGCAGCGACTAAGTTTGGCGAGAGCATGTCGGACTCCGAACCAGTATCGACGATACGCGGCATAGGTCCAGACAACACAAAACGTCTCGCGAAACTTGGGATTGAGACTCGTCTTGATCTTGTATTGCATCTGCCTTTTCGTTACCAAAATCGAAAAGAAACTACGCCACTGGGTTCCCTGCGAGCGGGCGAAGAGTACTTGGTCGTCGGCCAAATCACTGAGGTCACGTCGGATTCACGCGGTCGTAGATCACTCTTTGTAAGAATCCGTGACGACACCGGGCAGCTTTCGATGCGACTGCTACATTACAGCTCCAGTCAAGAACGGTCGTTTGAAAAGGGAAGGTGGGTACAGCTGTATGGAAAAGTTCGCATGGGTGGTCGGGGGACGGAAATGATCCACCCGGAATATAAGGTTTCACGTGAGCGCGTGCAGCCCAATCCAGAATATCGCCCAGTGTATCCCTTGACGCAAGCTATCTCACAGGCGCGCTTGCGTCATTGGATCAGCAAGGCGTTCATTGACCTGCAGCTGCTACCAGCTTATTCGTATAACAGCTTGACGTTAGCACAAGCCCTGCAGGTAGTGCACCGCCCCGACGTGCATCAAAATCTGATGGACGTCAATGTCGCTAAGCGACGCATCGCTTTTGACGAACTACTTGCGTTCCAGCTCGTTCAAAATAAAAGAACCGTCGTACGTAGACAACAACGCACGGGACCAGTACCGTCCCGCGAGCAACTAGGACGCCAGCTGCTAAATCTGCTTGACTTCGAACTGACCAACGCCCAAAAACGCGTAACTACCGAAATACTCAACGATTTTGCAACGCCCACCCCGATGTACCGTCTGCTCCAAGGCGACGTCGGATCTGGCAAAACGGTGGTCGCCGCCTTCGCGGCTATACGAGTCGCTGAAAACGGTCGACAGACCGCAATTATGGCCCCTACGGAGTTACTGGCTGAACAACACTTCGAAACGTTTAACGAATGGCTTCCGCCTTTAGGCATCAATATCGGACTCCTTACCGGTAGGCTCACTGAGAAAGAGCGCCGACTACGTCGCGAGGCCATATCTAGCGGCGATGATTTGGTGGTTATAGGTACCCACGCGCTTTTTCAAAAGAGCGTAACCTTTAAAAACCTAGGTCTCGTGATTATCGACGAGCAACACCGCTTTGGCGTTCACCAACGAATGTCACTACGAAATAAGGGCCAGTACCCTCACCAACTGGTGATGACCGCTACACCCATCCCTCGGACCTTGATGATGACGCTTTATGCCGATATGGACGTTTCGAAGTTAGATGAGTTGCCTCCTGGACGAAAGGCCGTTCGAACTTCAATCCATTCCAAGCTCCAACGCGAAGCACTGATCGCGGGTGCAATGCGAGAAATACGCCGAGGTCGACAAGTTTATTGGGTCTGTGTTTCGATTGAATTCGGCGACGACGCGGACGAATTTTCAATCAGCTCAGCAGAGAATGCGTTGCACGAATTGCAGCGAAAATTACCGGATGCGCGAGTTGGAATGGTGCACGGAAAATTACGCGCAGAGGTTAAAAACGACGTCATGAGCCAATTTCGCGATGGGAAAATTGACCTGCTGGTTGCCACGACGGTCATAGAGGTGGGCATTAACGTACCTAACGCTTCGCTTATGGTGATCGACAACGCCGAAAGACTCGGATTAGCTCAGCTGCACCAGCTGCGGGGACGAGTCGGCCGCGGAAGCCAAAGAAGTTATTGTTCATTAATTTATGATCCAGATCTGAGTGATCTTGCCAGGGAACGTCTTGATCGATTTCGCTCTACCAATGACGGTTTTGAGATTGCTGAATTGGATCTTCAATTACGCGGAGCGGGTGACGTGCTTGGCGTAAGACAGTCCGGAGAACAGAACTTCAGGGTTGCTGAAATCTGGCGCGACCGCGATCTTTTGGCAGACGCCGCTGCAGTTGCTACTAAACTAGCGGAAGAAGATCCGGACTTGGCGATAGACGTAGTCGCCACATGGTCGCCTAGAGAGCGGGACTATGTCACCGCTTAACCAGAGTACTATGCCACTATCAGTAATTTCCAGTGAGAAAATGTCTGGATACTGGCAGTGTGTTCAAGAGATGGGTGAGCATTTCTTTGATGTAACTATTTTTCACTCCAGTTTGATGATGTGTCCCAATTTATACGGCCCGGAAAGTGACACAAGTTCGCGAAAACTATGGACCGAAAACAGCCGAAAGTCCTATTAAAACCAGCAGTTCACAACTCGCCGGAAATTACTGCCCCACTACTTGATTGGCAGACCCTAATTTGGTGCTGCGGGCGTCACATCACGTGTGGCAATACAAAAGGATTCATTCAACCTATTTCGATCATCTCGAAGTCTTCTTTACCTGCGCCGCACTCAGGGCATACAAAATCTATGGGAACATCATCCCACGACGTTCCCGGAGCAATACCATCCTCTTCGAATCCTTCTTTTTCGTCGTATATCCAACCACAGACTACGCACTGCCACTTACGCATGAAACTTCGACTCAGCTAAACAAGGAAAGAAGTGAAAAGAACTACACGTTTATCATAATGGAATTTGAATAGTAGATTCATGATTTTTGCTCGATGAGTATTTCAAGAGCCGATGTGGCCGCTCGTATAGAGCTGATGCGATTGAATCGACCAGTGGGAACGCTCCTTCTACTTTGGCCGACCTTAGCCGCGCTTTGGCTTGCACAACAAGGCGTACCCTCCATTCGCGTCCTGCTTGCGTTTGCTGTCGGCACGCTCGTTATGCGCACTGCCGGATGTATTGCAAACGACATCGCCGACCGCGATGTCGATCCGCACGTACGGCGTACCGCACGTAGACCATTAGCCGACGGCCGCGTTTCAGTACGAGAAGCCTTCATTTGGCTGGCCGTTTTTCTTGCTCTCGCATTAGTCATTGTAACTACCCTGAACGCAACGACTCAATGGATGGCCGTAGCTGGTGTTGCCATTGCATTGATCTACCCATTACTGAAGCGGTGGACTCACTTGCCCCAATTATGTCTTGGTATCGCGTTCAGCTGGGGTATTCTCATGGCGTTTACGGCTATACGGGAAACGATACCCGTCTACGGATGGACGTTCTTCTTAGCAAGTTTCTTCTGGATCGTAGCCTACGATACCCAGTACGCCATGGTCGACCGCGAAGACGATTTGCGCATAGGCATGAAATCCACCGCAATATTGTTTGGAAAGTGGGACGTTCTCATCATCCATTTGCTCATGATCGCGATGTGCGCATTACTTCTCACTACGCATAATCTCGCGGACATGCAACTCTTCTCTATTGTCACGATCGGTATTGTATTTATCTGTATCTATCAATATCAGCTGATCAAAAGACGGACCCCCAGTGATTGCTTCAACGCGTTTCGTTCCAATGTTTGGATCGGGTTTGTAATGTTTCTTGCCGCGGTTCTGGAATATCTATGATCGGTAAACTTGAACGGTTTATGGAAGCGGTCGGAGTTGGCATATGTTGGTTGGTCCCGTTAATGGCATTCGTTACATGCGTTATTGTCGTTCTTCGTTACGGATTCGGCGTGGGCATTATATTTCTGCAAGAGTTAGTGACATACTTCCACGCTATATTCGTGATGCTCGGATTATCGTACGCGCTGAAACACGATGCTCACGTTCGAGTTGATCTTATTTACTCGCGGTTGCCAAGTCGACGAAAACTTTGGACCAATCTGCTGGGACATCTTGTGCTGATGCTACCCGTTGCTATCACGATCATCGTCTTCAGCTGGAGATACACCATTAATTCATGGCTCGTCTTTGAGGGTTCCGCCGAGGTCGGCGGAGTGCCCGCGGTGTTTTTATTAAAGACGCTCATTCCAGCTGGGGCCGTACTACTGATCTGGCAAACGCTTATCGAAATTGTTAAGACCGTTAACGGACTCCGCGAAATGATGCGTGCTTGAATTTGTTCCGTTTCTAATGTTCGCGGCAGTTTTTGCCGCCTTGCTTGCAGGTTACGCCGTCGCGCCTACCATCGCCGGCGTTGCGTTGATTTTCGCAGCCATCGGTGTATCGGTCGGCATCTTTGACCCACGGGATTTCGGATTTCTTCCAAGCCGATTGTTCGGGATAATCTCGAACCAAACGCTCATAGCCATCCCTCTCTTCATCTTGATGGGTATGACGTTGGAGCGTTCTCGCATCGCAGAGTCATTATTGGACAACATCTCCGCCCTTTCTGGCGCGCTTCGAGGAGGGTTAGGCGTGGCCGTCGTGTTAGTCGGCATGCTGATGGCTGCTAGCACGGGTATTATCGGTGCCACGGTCGTGACGATGGGGCTGCTATCTCTGCCAGTAATGCTCCGGCAGGGATACGATCCCAAACTGGCTGCGGGAACCATTGTCGCAACCGGCACGTTGGGGCAAATTATTCCGCCTTCTATCTCCTTGGTACTACTTGGCGACGTGCTATCCAGTGCCTATCAGCAAGCTCAGATGGGGCAAGGCGTCTTCTCGCCTAAAACCGTGTCCGTTGGAGACCTATTCGCTGGTTCGTTGATTCCAGGCGTTCTTCTTGTAGTACTGTACATCCTTTACATACTAACGAAAGGACTATTTCAACCGGAGCGGGCTCCCGCCGCAATGGTTAAACGTGGAAAAGGCTTCTACGGCCGGTTGATCAAAGGACTTGCTCCTCCGCTGGTGCTTATCGTTGCCGTTCTTGGGTCTATTCTCTTTGGTTTCGCCACGCCAACGGAAGCAGCGGGCGTGGGAGCAACGGGTGCGTTGGCGTTGGCGTTGGCGTATCAGGCACTGAATTTCAAGATGCTCCACGAAATCTCAATTGCAACGCTTAAAACGACCGCGATGGTGTTTTTCATCCTCATCGCGGCTTCGTTCTTTTCGCTAGTTTTTCGCAGCTTTGGCGGCGACGTCGTCGTGCATGAGTTGTTCCACAACATGCCGGGCGGGTTAGTTGGTGCTGCCGCAATGGTGATGATCGTGATCTTCCTTCTGGGCTTTGTATTGGATTTCATCGAAATTACATACGTTGTTGTGCCCATCGTCGGTCCCATTCTGCTAGCCATGGGTATGGACCCCATACTTCTTGGCGTCGTAATAGCGGTAAACCTGCAAACGTCATTCCTCACGCCGCCGTTCGGTTTCGCGTTGTTCTACCTGCGTGGAGTCGCTCCCGACTCGGTGACAACGCACGATATCTATCGTGGGGTTCTCCCATTCATAGTATTGCAGCTCCTCTTATTGTTGGTTCTATTCGCTATACCAGGCTTGGCAACGTGGTTGCCATCTCAACTCTAATTCATCGTCTCATTTACTTCTCATTACTTCGATTCCGTAAGTTCACTGCAACACGACCGGATTGACGTGGTTCGTCAGGAACTTCATGCGGAATCAGTCCCCACCGCGCGCGGTGTCGGCGCAATCACCGCGTCGTCAGCATCGTACAGCGTAGTAGCGACGTATCGCCTCGAGGCGGATGCCGGGAACCAAAGATAGCTCGTTACATTGCTTATTCCAGAATTGACGTACTACAATTAGACTATTATTCATCAATACACAAGTACTTGTTTGGTACACCCGGTCACGATATAAGGCTGTCGTAATTTCCGACTTTGCCCGCCACCGAGTGCACGCTCATTTGTAGTCCGCCACACGGGGATGGCAATGTCATGAAAACCGGTGCTGTCCAAAATAAAATTACTAAAATATAGATGCAATATACTTGCTAGGAGGGAAACGCATATATGAATAAATCCAAGCTCGAATACATTTGGTTGGACGGTTACGTTCCCACCCAAAGCCTACGAAGCAAGACTCGCATTGAGAGCGATTTCGATGGCAAGATCGAATCGTGTCCTATGTGGGCTTTTGACGGAAGTTCGACGGAACAGGCGGACGGAAGCACTTCTGATTTACTACTAAAGCCGGTTGCAATCTACCCCGACCCCGGCAGAAACAACGGTTACCTTGTTATGACGGAAGTCTTGAACGCGGACGGTACTCCTCACGAATCTGACGGCCGTGCCACTATTGAAGGTGATGACGAGGATTTCTGGTTTGGGTTCGAACAAGAGTATTTCCTGTGGGACCCCGTACAGTCACGTCCGCCAGGATTCCCAGCAAACGGTTTCCCTCGCCCACAAGGTCCTTATTACTGTTCCGTAGGTGCCGCCAACGCGTACGGGCGTCAATGCGTTGACGAACATTTAGATCTCTGCCTCAATGCCGGTATCAATGTCGAAGGTATTAACGCCGAAGTGGCCGCTGGACAATGGGAGTTTCAAGTATTCGCAAAAGGCGCAAAACAGGCGGGAGACGAAACTTGGATAGCTCGCTATCTCGCAGAGCGTAATGCTGAAAAACACGGCTGGGGCATTAACTGGCATCCTAAGCCTCTTGGTGATACCGACTGGAACGGTTCTGGCATGCACGCTAACTTCTCCAACGGCACCATGCGTGAAACTGGAGATGAAGGGGTTTTTACCAAGATTTGTGAGGAATTTAGCAAAAACATCCGTCGGCACATTGACGTTTATGGCGCAGACAACGAGCGACGACTCACTGGGCGACATGAAACACAATCAATAGATACCTTCTCGTACGGCCTATTCGACCGTGGTGCTTCCATTCGGATTCCAGTAGCCACGGTTGAGGCTGGCTGGAAGGGGCGTTTGGAAGATCGTCGACCTGCATCCAACGCTGATCCGTATAAGGTTGCATCAACAATCATTAAAACTACGAAAGAGGCTCTCGCGTAGGCATCTCATAGCCTCGTTCCACGCACGCGTACGGACCCGTCTACGCGGACGGACGGTCCGTACGCGTCAGCTGCTGATATATCTCGGGGAATTAATATACCTGGCTAGACTCTAGATATGGGGAAGAGCCCGTTTAAGGACGTTCTACGGGTTGTAAAGTCATTGATTGGGGTCTTTGTGAAAAAAGTTCGAGTGAATACCGCTGTGCCGCGCGTTGGAACATCGACCGGAAGGCTTGATGAAGCCTCCGTTTTATCACCCGGTGGCGTAGTGCTCGGCGATAAGCGGGTTTGAGGAACCCCAGCAGTCTGCGCCGTAGAATAATTTTGGGAATTACTAACTTAAATAAACAAAGCCGTTGACATTGCCCTTCGCTATCACTTAAAATAAACAGGGATTTGCAGAGGACGACTGCCTGTGACGAACAGTTCCACGATGGGAGAGCTGGAGTTCCTTAACTGGATCGGGGACGAGGAAAAAGCCGTCGAGTTCTTCGAGTCGCGACGCTGGCCGCACGGTAGATTTTGTCCCGAATGCGGAAGCTTGGACACCTATGCGCACACGTCCCGCAAGTGCTACTACCACTGCAAGGATTGTCGAAAGCAGTTCTCCTGCAAGGTGGGCACGGTCATGGAATCGTCGCGAATACCCGTTCGGGAATGGCTGTGGGTCATGTACAAGATCAGCGTGTCGCGCAAGGGCATATCCTCGCTGCAGCTCGCCAAGGAGCTGGATCGGCCACAAAAGACGACCTGGTACATGCTCCAGCGCATCAAGGAGGCGTGTGGCAACAAGGAGCCGCTTCTGTCGGGGGTTGTGGAGGCCGACGAGAAATACGTCGGAGGCAAGGAATCCAACAAGCACGAATCCAGGAAACGCAATCTGGGTCGGGGATCTGTAGGCAAGCAACCCGTACTGGGGATGCGCGAGCGCGAGGGAGACGTCGTGGCTTTGCCCGTGCCTTCAACGGATGCGAACATGGTTCAGGGACAGATCCACGATCATGTGGTGGATGGCAGCACGGTCTACACGGACGAGCACGGTGCCTATGCGGGACTGGATGGCTTGTCCTACAATCACGAGACGGTGAAGCACAAGGCCAAGGAGTTCGTTCGCGGCGACGTTCACACCAATTCCATAGAAAGCACATGGGCCATCCTCGAGCGCACGATCATGGGAGTTCACCATCACATATCGGTGAACCATCTCAAGAGATACCTGAACGCGAAGTATGCTATAGACTGAACGAGGGCAACGTGGAGGTCCACGTCAAGGATCGAGTGAGCGCACTCTGTCTCATGTGTGCAGGAGTTACCCTACCATGGAAGAAGCTGACAGGAAGCCGCCGAAGGAGTTCTTCTGACATTATAGCGAAAAACCTCGATGTGACTTGGTAGATCCGAGAGAAGGACGTAGACTCGCACTCATCTAGATCGTGTAACTCAAAAGTCTGAAAATCACACACCAGAATGTAATGTAACGTGGACGTTTACGATCTGCGAGTGCGTTAAAAACCCCTGACACCGCGACGTTATTCCTTCTGCTGTGAGCGACGCGGCGGCTCTTTACCAAATTATGGGGCTGAAAACCAGCATCGTGTCCTATGAAGTAACCTAAACCGTACCAACAGATTTCCAAATCCTTGACACCACAAAAAATATGGGAATTACTAACTTAAATAAACATCAAGTGCTTCAGGCAGAGAGAAACTGAAGCGAATAGGGTCGCATCCCTTGTCCACTTGTGCTCGAAGTTGCGGATTTCCGCTACGTCACGAGCGAGTGCTAATCTTCCGAGGGAGTCTCGGGTGGACACCTGCTTGACCGCATGGACTTCTCCGTCTTGCGCGACTGGTTCTTGCGCTTGGGAGCGGGACGCCTGGCTATGGCGTCGACAAGCTGGAAGAACTCCTTCGGCGGCTTCCTGTCAGCTTCTTCCATGGTAGGGTAACTCCTGCACACATGAGACAGAGTGCGCTCACTCGATCCTTGACGTGGACCTCCACGTTGCCCTCGTTCAGTCTATAGCATACTTCGTTCAGGTATCTCTTGAGATGGTTCACCGATATGTGATGGTGAACTCCCATGATCGTGCGCTCGAGGATGGCCCATGTGCTTTCTATGGAATTGGTGTGAACGTCGGTCGCCGCGAACGAACTCCTTGGCCTTGTGCTTCACCGTCTCGTGATTGTAGGACAAGCCATCCAGGGGGGGGGGGGGGGGCGCATAGGCACCGTGCTCGTCCGTGTAGACCGTGCTGCCATCCACCACATGATCGTGGATCTGTCCCTGAACCATGTTCGCATCCGTTGAAGGCACGGGCAAAGCCACGACGTCTCCCTCGCGCTCGCGCATCCCCAGTACGGGTTGCTTGCCTACAGATCCCCGACCCAGATTGCGTTTCCTGGATTCGTGCTTGTTGGATTCCTTGCCTCCGACGTATTTCTCGTCGGCCTCCACAACCCCCGACAGAAGCGGCTCCTTGTTGCCACACGCCTCCTTGATGCGCTGGAGCATGTACCAGGTCGTCTTTTGTGGCCGATCCAGCTCCTTGGCGAGCTGCAGCGAGGATATGCCCTTGCGCGACACGCTGATCTTGTACATGACCCACAGCCATTCCCGAACGGGTATTCGCGACGATTCCATGACCGTGCCCACCTTGCAGGAGAACTGCTTTCGACAATCCTTGCAGTGGTAGTAGCACTTGCGGGACGTGTGCGCATAGGTGTCCAAGCTTCCGCATTCGGGACAAAATCTACCGTGCGGCCAGCGTCGCGACTCGAAGAACTCGACGGCTTTTTCCTCGTCCCCGATCCAGTTAAGGAACTCCAGCTCTCCCATCGTGGAACTGTTCGTCACAGGCAGTCGTCCTCTGCAAATCCCTGTTTATTTTAAGTGATAGCGAAGGGCAATGTCAACGGCTTTGTTTATTTAAGTTAGTAATTCCCATAATTTTTGGTATATTTTTTAAGATAGATGGTTTGCAAACAACTCAGCATGGAAATTTCATACTTCATTAATACGTATTTTAGGTGGTTTTTCCTACTAAAAAGCATTTCTACGTTTCTACGGCGCGGACTGCCAGGAGCAGGGCAGGTCCGCTGGCGCACGGCACCGTCCGTTGATGCCTGCGACACGCCGAACGATCTCTTCAATGTCGTATACCATACACCGGTTCGCCCCATATGCTTTTCAACTATCTCGTTCTCTGCCGTGTGCCAGCAATTCCCCGTATAGTTCAAACTCCGTTATTCGTCTGGACTTTCTAGATTATCTTTCGCGATAATGGGAGCAGAGAGCCTAGCCTTTAAGACTCGAAGATAGGTTAGCATATGGTTTACATAGAGTGCGAGGTACCCAAGGATGGATGCGTTGAAGTTGCGCAAGGATATGAACAAGGCCGGTCTGCTTCAGGCGGTTCGAACGGTTTTCGATCAGATGGCCGATCCGGTTTCTGATCGGAAATTTTCCATCGAAGCGTGTCTGATGTCGGGTCTGGCAGTGTTTCTGGAGAAGCACGCCGCGCTGTTGCCGTTTGATCTATCGATATGTGCGCGGGGATACGGTGGTGGAAGCGAACCTGCGCCGTCTGTACGGTCTGGAGCAGGTTCCCTGCGACACGGCCCTGCCGCTGTCGCCGGATCCGATCTTCCCCCGGTGCACATTCGGCGGGCGTTCCAGCAGGTGCTGCAGCGTGCCCAGCGCGGGAAATATCAGAAAGAGGACGTGGTTCGCAACAAGCGTAGCCTTCTCCATCTCGGGTGAATGCCGAGATGCTCCAACTCTTGGAAATTTTTCCCTAAAGCCCTGAATTTAACCATCGGTGCATGCGCTGGGATAACGAGTTCCAGCTCTCGTAGCACGCCGCCGGCAAAGATGCCACGCCCGCCATCGGCATCCCTGCGCCAGCATGTCAGGCATCCCGTTCAACGCCGTCCAACCATCCCATCTGACGTTACCTCGTGGTTTCAGCAAGTACTTCTTGATCCGCTCTCTAATGACTCTTCCGTCAGATCCATTGTGACGCCCCATATCCGCAGCAAACCTGACTTAAAATAGTACATTTGCGGCAGTACGCCCCTAGTATTAGCACTGAACGGTCGTCTCAACCTGATTTCGTTCAAGCGGTTGGAATCCATTTCAATAGCTTTAGCCCTTCCAAGCAGACCTAAGCAACAGTACTTATATTTTTCTACTCCACGTCAAACCCAGTGAAAGAACTTGTCCGCATCATCCCAATATCTACTATCACTAACGTGAAGACGACATCGTTCGAAATAACGCGAAATCGGTATAGATCCAAGAGTTCAGTCGAAGATCACTCCAGTATGGCGCAATACATCCGCTACATTCCAAAAACTTATTGAATGAATCAGTCAGAGAACGGCCATGGCAGATATACCTGAGACAGCACCAACGAATACCAACAAATTGCTGCGGGCACTTTTTAAATGCAGTACATGGCTGCTCGCGGCCGGATGCTTTTACTTAGCGTATCGCAAGCTGGACATGGCTGCAGCGAGCGAAGGCATTACCGCTCTAACATACTTAGTCCGATTCTTCGGAAACGCAGATTGGCTTATATGGCTGGCGACGATGATTCCTTATTCGATCTTTTTCTTTTGCGTCGACGCTCATGTAACGTGGCGAACCATTCGCTGGTTCAACGTACCAACGATCAAACTTAAAGACGTGCTACCTATTCGTGCTAGCGCATATATCCTCTCATTGGTGAACGAACAAGCCGGCAAAGGAGCAATGACGCTCTATTTGCTAAAAAGACACGAAGTTCCCGGATGGCAGGCACTTTCGACAATGATCTTTCTCGCCATGCTCGAAACCTGCCAGTTGCTGATGTTCGCATCGGTTGGAATGTTCTTATATTTCGAAGATGTTGAAGCAGCATCAAAAATACTTAGGCTTGATCTCATTTTGCCCGCGGTTTTTATGGTAGCAGCGGTGTACCTGCCTATACATATCGCTTACTTCAGAGGGTACCTGTTCCCCAAACTTAAACTCCGTAACGTGCCGGTACTGCGGTCATTCCGAGAAGCGAAGATCCAGCACTACGTGCTGACAGTATTATTCAAAGCACCCAATCTTATCGGGGCCGTGTTTGTCTACACGATCGCACTGAATTTATTTCAAGTTGAAGCTAATACGGGCCAACTGCTCGCAATTCTGCCGTTGATTTTTCTTGCCACCGCACTGCCCCTGCCCTTTCATGCCGGTGCATTGCTGCTCTGGACCGTTCTATTTCCAGACTACCCCGAGGTTGGGGCTTTCAGCTTAGTTATGCACACGTTTTTCGTGCTATTCAATGCAGCTATCGGTATTTTGTTCTTGCCAAAAGCAAATAAAGAACTATTCGAAGAAAAACATTCCAAATCCGACGTTGCTAGTTAAATCTAGAGCCAGCCCGCTCTCATGGTCTTTGGTTGAGGTCCGCCGTATCCATTCGAATCGTATTGGTTGGCACCTATTGCTCTGACGATGACGACACGGCACCTACTATCCGGTCGATCATCGACGCGATAGTAGTTACAATCAATGCGTATCCACCCCATGTCGCCAGGACTAGTGGAGGAAAATTAAGTGATAACGCTTGCTGAGAAACGGCAATACCAATGACAATGAAGTAACTGACGCCATTAACTTTGCCTAGTAAACTAGGCTGGAGCGAGTGCTTGTTAAGTATGCGTGAATCAACGACGTATTGGATAAACGCTATTGCAATCAGCGGTGCCAGTAACCAAGGTATGATCCCCAAAACGCTGAGTGCTCCTACCGAGCAAACGACGAAGAGCGCGTCCGATCCATGGTCCAGCAGATTTCCTATGCGGGACTCCGCATGGAGCAGTCGAGCCAATATACCGTCAACAAAGTCGCTAACGACCGCAATCACGAATACGCTTGCAGCCAATATCCAACTAGTTGTAAGGATCGCATACGCTGATACGAAGCTAAGAAGTAACCGGCTGAGGGAGAGAAGATTCGGCAACCATGTCCACTGTGTAGAAAACACTGATCTGATGTGACAATTTACCTAGCGGTCAATCTGAATACCGATCGATTTGTCGCGTTGTCCGCGTAGTCCTCCCACTTGTACTTTTCTACAATTCTTTTCGCCACCGCCTTACGCTCTTCACCGGATGTGACGGCCTCCGCTTTAACTTCGTAGAGAATCCCGTCAACTCGAAGTCGAGCGTGAGCATCCCTATTAAGATTACTAACCCACGTCGAGTCGGGGTTGCCGGTAATATAGAAACGATCTTCAATATAAACACCCCAAAGGTTGACAGAATATGGTGATTCCCGCCTTGTTTCTAATTGAACCGTCCAAATTCCTTGGGTTTGCTCCCATGTTTCCGGAGCATCCCGCACAATGCCTTTAAGTGCGTGACCGGAGAACGTCACGAACGGTTCACCAATGATCTTGAAGGTAGCTACTGTCAGCACTAGTACGACAAGAAGCCCGAGCAGAATTAAACCTATTCGGCGAGCAATTTTCATTTTTCGAGTTTATTACACAATCAGTTGGACTCCGCCCACCCGAAGATTGGGCTTAGTGAGCACGGACCCCGTAGGTATCGCCAACCATATCCGTACGGGAATAGAAGAATCATACCAAGAGAGCTAGCCTACTGGTTGTAAGAAGAAATAGACAAGCGAAAGAGTCCCCCCTAATCGCCATCGACGGACGATAGTGACGATCAATCTTGAGGTGAGAAGATGTTTTAGAGAACAATAGCAGGGGCTTACCGCGTAACCATCCGAAGCGTGTAGATGCATACCATAATATACCGAATATTAGGGTAGCTTTTGACATATTGATTTTTACGGATAGTAGCTAGAGGAACCATTACGGCACAACCCTGTTGAAATCACGCTCACGTTAGCTAAATGGTTCGCGTTCGCCCTATCAAACACAAGCACTAAACCGTAATTAGTAATACCGAGCTTCAAAGAATGCTATGACTTGTGTTACGTTGTACTAATTAAATCATCCTTACGAATAGACTGACCCAATCTCACCATGGCAGTACTCGACGTACTTGAATTTCCAAATCCAAAGCTCCGGCGAAAGGCGCAATCCGTTGAGGCCGTTACACCGAAAATCACGAAGTTGTCCGAAGATATGCTGGAAACGATGTACGCGGCAAACGGAATCGGATTAGCGGCTGTCCAAGTTAACGTCCCACTGCGCGTGATCGTCCTTGACGTATCCGAAAAACGCGACGAACCAATGATACTTATAAACCCCGAATTTGAACGTCAAGGGGAAAACGACATAACTAGTACCGAAGGATGCCTCTCGGTTCCTGGAATTTTCGAAAACGTCAAAAGATACGAACAGATCCGCGTCCGGGCCCTTGGTTCCGGCGGGAAAGAAAATCAATTTGAAGCACATGGTCGACTGGCGGTTTGCATTCAGCATGAAGTGGACCACCTAGAAGGCCGTCTTTTCGTTGATTATCTATCCAGCCTGAAACAATCTCGCATACGAAAAATACTGTCCAAGTTTCGCGCCACGGCCTGAGTTTTGCGTCATGCGTATAGGGTTTGCCGGAACACCTGAGTTTGCGGTGATTGTCCTGAACCGGCTCATTACGTCCGGGTATAGCGTGATGCGCGTACTTACTCAGCCTCCACGACCTAAGGGTCGCCGTGGCAAAACAACTCCAAGCCCCGTCCAACAACAAGCGGAAGAACTCGGTATCGATGTCCGCTCCCCAGCCCGTCTTAGCGATCATTACACTCTGGTATCCGATCTCGATGTACTTGTCGTAGCGGCGTTTGGACTATTGCTTCCGAATTCGATTTTGAATGGCCCGACACATGGATGCATCAACGTTCACGCCTCATTATTGCCGCGTTGGCGAGGTGCGGCCCCGATTGAACATGCGATTCTCGCCGGTGATAAGCAAACCGGTGTATCGATCATGCGCGTCGAAAAAGAATTGGATGCCGGAGCAGTTTATCGTCAGCGTGAATTGCCACTTTCCGGCACGGAATCTTCAAACGAGATCGCGCTGCGATTAGCAGACATGGGAGCGGAGTCGTTGCTTTCTGTGCTCAATGAGCTCAAAAAGGGGATTCTAGTTGATCCAACTCTCCAGCCTAGCGAAGGGATCACGTACGCGCCGAAGATAGAAAGCCACTTAAGCCGCATTCGCTGGGCCGACGACGCGACTTATATCGAGCGACAGGTGCGAGCTTTCGGCTGTCGCACGGCATCATTCGCTACAATCGGCGGCACGCGCATTCGCATACTGCAAGCTTCCGTTGTTAGGGGGAAATTCGAACCGGGGCGAATTACGAAATCAGGAAAAAACTACATCGTTGGTTGCGGAAAGGATGGACTCCAGCTAGATATTGTTCAGCTCAACAGAGGGAAAGGAACTAGGGTACCCGCTCATGTTGTTGCAAATGGGTATCCATACATCATTGGAGATGGAATCCACTTCGATGTCATATAACTATCGTGCTTCTGCCGCACGAATATTGCTAAGAGTGCTAAATGGCCAATCACTAGAACGTACGCTGTCCCTCGCTCAAGAATCGACGGGCAAGGAACTGATTTTCGAGTGCTGTTACGGTATCGCTAGAAATTACTACTCGCTCTCCGAGACACTTAACGAGGTTCTCCGGCGAAAATTAAGGCCCCAAGATCGAGTTCTTTGGTGTTTGTTGTTAGTCGGCGCGTACCAGCTCAGACACATGCGCACTCCGGCACACGCCGCAATTCATGAAACGGTTGCCGCAGCCCGTGCGTTGAAAAAACCATGGGCGACTAGCTTTATTAACGCAGTGCTTCGCAAATTCGACGTCAATGCATCTCCAAAGTCTGATACGGCAAAGTTCGACGTGCCGGTTTGGCTGCTGCGGACGATCAGAGAGTCTTATTCGAACCAGTCGACCGCGATTCTTGAAACTATGAAGACGCGTGCACCAATGACGCTAAGGATAAATCCACGAGTTTCTGACGGCATATCGTTCGCTAATGTACTCTCTAGCCAAGATATTGCCTTTCGCCAAGGATCTTTGAAAGAAACATTTATCTTGGACCGGCCGATATCCGCTCATCGCCTCCCGGGTTATGAGGACGGTGTGTTTTCCGTCCAAGATGAAGCAGCGCAGCGCGTGGCACATTTAATTGACCTTCGCTATTTCGATCGCGTTCTTGACGCGTGCGCGGCACCGGGCAACAAAGCTTTACACCTTCTGCAAAGGTTTCCGAATGCCAATCTTCAAGCAATCGATATAGAACCTAAAAGAACGGAATGGCTTGTAGACGAGTCCGCCCGTCTCGGTATAGCCGTTGATATCAAGCAAGGTGACGCGACACGCGCGGACTGGTGGGACGGCGAACACTTTCAATGGATTCTTGTCGACGCTCCATGTACTGGTACAGGTACACTTCGTCGACATCCCGACATTAAGCTACATATTTCGCCAAACAACGTTCGTGAACTTCACGCACTTCAGATCAAAATCATCCGCAATTTATGGCGTATGCTTGCCGCGGGTGGAAAATTGCTCTACTGCACGTGTTCAATTCTACCCGCTGAAAACGACGAGGTGGTTAAAATATTTTGCAACGGAACTGACGACGCCATAATTGAGCCGATCGAGGTCGCATGGGGCTATGCTACGCCGTTTGGACGGCAATCGCTGCCAGAAAAGGATGGTCCAGATGGCTTTTACTACGCTCTACTGAGAAAAATACGGTAACCATCATCGTATGAAGGTCGTCATCTTAGGTGCAGGTCGCGTCGGTGGATCACTCACTGAGCATCTCGTTAATGAACCGTCCGCCGACATAACGATCGTCGACAGTAACCGTGAACGATTAGCCGAGTTGGAAGAGCGGCTCGATATACGTACGGTTACCGGACGCGCTTCTCTTCCCAATGTGCTTGAAGAAGCAGAAGTAGATGATGCGGACATGCTGATAGCGGTCACTGGAAGCGATGAAGTAAACATTGTCGCCTGCCAAGTCGCATGGACGCTGTTTCACACTCCCAGAAAAGTTGCGCGACTTCGCTCTACGGCCTATACGAACACGGACCCACCGCTATTTGAAGATGAAAGCATGCCTATCGACTTGCTAATCAATCCAGAACAGCTGGTCACACAACAGTTCATGCAACTGCTACACCATCCTGGCGCACTGCAGGTTTTGGATTTTGCAGATGGCCTCGTTCAGCTAGTGGGCATTCGCGCTGATGATAAAGGACCTTTCGTTGGCCGTATGGTGCAGGACCTTAGAGACCATCTTGCCGAACGCGCGCATATCGCCGCGATTTTCCACGAATCCAAAGGAATTGTACCCGACGGTAGCACGACCGTTGAAGCTGGCGACGAAGTATACCTTATTGCTGCTGCGGACAAAGTAGACGCCGTCAGACGTGAGTTCCAGCACGACGAGCGGCCTTTCAAGCGAATCATAATTGCTGGTTGCGGGCATATTGGACAAAGTCTCGCTCTCGCCGTCGAAAAAGAATTCAGCTCAGTAAAGGTACTTGAGGCCGATCCTCGGCGAGCCGAGTTGGCCAGCTCGCGATTATTAAAGGCAACTGTGCTACGAGGAGATGCGACGGATAAAGATTTACTTATAGACGAGCGTATTGAGGATACCGACGCTTTTTGTGCAATTACCAATGACGATGAAGTCAATATCATGTCATCGCTCTTAGTCAAGCAGCTGGGAGTACGGAAAGTACTCACGTTAATAGGCAAGCCAACCTACATTGACCTCATACCACAGGGTGCTATAGACGTTGCCATTTCGCCTCAGCTAGCAACAACGAGTCGAATTCTTACGTACGTACGCCACGGAGACATTGGGAGAGTTCATACGTTGCGCCGAGGTGGTGCCGAGGCTTTGGAAGTAGTACTTCACGGCGAGAAACATGAAAGTAAAGTTATTGGAAGATCACTTGGTGAGCTTTCCCTGCCCAAAGGGACTAGTATTTGTGCCGTTGTTAGGAACTCCAACGTATTGATGCCCCGTACTGATTTACAGCTTAAGGATCAGGACCATGTCATAGTTCTTATTATAAATAAGAAGCATTTAGTAGACGTTGAAAAAATGTTTCAAGTTGGACTTAACTACTACTGATGCATTATCGTGCAGTTGTTGGAATCACAGGTATTCTGCTCGTGGTTTTCAGCCTAACGCTGCTTGTGCCCATCTTTGTAGCCTTAATCTACGGCGAATCAACGATCCCAACATTCGGTGCCGCATTCGGAATAACTATGGCGGTGGGGCTGATTTGTTGTATTGCGTACGAGCGGGGCAGCGAACTACATAGTCGCGAAGGCTTTCTTGTTACTGTTCTTTTTTACATTATTTTGGGGTTGTGCGGTGCAATCCCTCTTTGGCTGGCATCCGGCGCGACGGAAACCTTTACGGATTCAGCATTCGAATCCTTCTCTGGGTTGACAACGACCGGTGCCACCGTGCTGACTGGAATTGACGAACTTCCGCGCTCAATACTGTTCTATCGCCAACAGCTTCAATGGCTGGGAGGCATGGGCATCATCGTTCTTGCAGTGGCCATCCTTCCCATGTTGCGCGTGGGCGGGATGCAACTCTACCGTACAGAAATACCCGGTAACGTGAAAGACCGGAAGATCAAGCCTCGAATTGCGGAAACTGCAAAGGTCCTGTGGTCTATCTACATAGGCATGACTGCTATATGTACGGTCTGCTACTGGATTGCTGGTATGAGTCTGTTTGATGCTATATGTCACGCGTTTTCAACGGTCGCAATCGGTGGATTTTCAACCCACGATCAGAGCATTGGTTTCTTTGACAGCATCTTCATTGAAAGCATTGCAGTTGTATTCATGTTGCTCTCAGGCATCAATTTTGGTCTGCATTACGTCGCGATTATTCACGATAAGAAATTGAAGTTATATAAAAATGACGACGAAGTGCGTCTATACATAAGGTTTATTTTTGCCGTAACAGTCGTTGTCCTATCTTTTCTCTTCTTATATGGGGCTGAAACTGGTAATTCTCTTCGTGAGGGTATCTTTCACTCTGTTTCCATTGCGACAACGACCGGATTCACCACGTCTGATTACGCGAAGTGGCCTCTATTTGTTCCCGTATTGCTTTTATTTGCAGCCTTCGTGGGCGGATGTGCAGGCTCGACTGCTGGCGGAATTAAAGTCTATCGAATATTACTCATTTTTAGGCAGGGAATACGGGAAATTAGACGATTAATCCATCCAAGAGGCGTATTCCATATTAAACTTAATGGTCGCCTCGTTCCGGATCGCGTCGTTGACGCCGTTTGGGGGTTTTTTGCAGTCTATTTCGCGATTTTAGTAATACTTGTACTCACGACCCTTGCGACCAGCGGAATGGATTTTCTGACGGCTGTCTCTGCGGTGGGTGCATGCCTCAACAATCTTGGCCCTGGTCTTGGAGAAGTCGCACTAAATTACCAATCGATACCATCTGCAACAAAATGGACACTGATTTTAGCGATGCTACTTGGTCGACTGGAAATTTTCACGCTGTTAGTTCTAGTGGCACCCAGGTATTGGCGCGGCTAACAGGAGCCATCGCTATTATGGTTTTAGCCATTCGAGCTTTGCTTTTCTATATGGGCTATATTAGCTCGATCATAATATGGGGGCTGTTTGCAACTCTTACTGGTCTTCTGCTGCCATATCGTGCGAGGTTTGCATACGTGATTGGCATTTGGACCAGGTTTGTACTATGGTGGCTCCGCATTACTTGCAATATTCGATGCAAAATTACCGGTAAGGAAAACCTTGAAACCGGCCCCGGCATCCTTTTCGTCAAGCATCAAAGCACTTGGGATGCGTTATTCATTCAAACGCTTGTAACACCACAAACAACTGTAATCAAGAAAAGTTTGCTCTGGATCCCGTGCTTTGGATGGGCATTCTCCATAACGCAGCCGATAGCCATTAACCGAGCACAGCCTCACTCGGCACTACGAAAACTGATTGAAGACGGTCGCGTTCGGCTTAACCAAGGTGTATGGGTATCACTCTTTCCCGAAGGAACAAGGATTGCGTCAGGCGGAACTTCTAAGTTTCAACCAGGTGGTGCCATGCTTGCAGCCGTGACGGAAATGCCAGTTTTCATTATCGCACATAACGCAGGGCGATATTGGCCCGTAAATAAGTTTATTAAGCATTCTGGTGTGATCAACGTACGCATCTCCCCACGAATCGATACAAAGGGCAAGTCCGCGAAAGAGATTTTGTCTCTCTCTGAAAATTGGCTACTTGAAAATATGCAGGAGATAGACCCATGCTTGAAAAAACAGGAAATCCTTGGTTGAGCGTCTAATTTCTACTCAAAAATTTAAGCCGTCTAGATGTCGAGGTTGGCAACGGACAAGGCATGTTCCTCAATAAATGCTCGGCGCGGTATGACGTCATCCCCCATAAGAGTTGAAAATAGTGTGTCAGCAGCACTAGCGTTCTCCACGGTTACTTTCAGCATACGTCGAACGGACGGGTCCATCGTGGTCTCCCATAGCTGTTCCGGGTTCATTTCTCCTAGCCCTTTATATCGTTGCAAATCTACACCACGTCTAGCTTCTGCTAGCAACCAATTCAGAGCATCAGGAAACCCATTAGGTTCGTAGGTTCGATCGCCGCGCTTTACATATCCCCCTATCTCAAAGAGATTAGCTATGCGACTAGCCGTTGCTTGAATTCTTCGGTAATTACCTGAATCTAGAAAAGCTTTGTCAAGAACCGTAGTCTCCTGAAAATGTCGCCTAGTACAAATTATTCTCGGCAAATAGATGCTGTGCTCGCGGTCATAATGCAACTCCACATCATAACTGCTTTCGTGATCATTGAGCACTACAGCAAGCTGCTGTATCCACTCACGCATTAAGTCCTCATCACTCATCATTCCAATGCTCAGTGCTGGGACTTCCATTAAAGATTTTGTTATATCAACTGGATACACTCTACCTAGTGCCTCCAATCGTTGTGTCGTATCACGACAGTCTCTAGCAAGTTGTTCAACCACTTCCGATGGCATTGCCGGCGCGTTCGCATTAATGTAAACCTCTGCGCCATCTAACGCAGATTGAAGGAAGAAGTCTTCAAGTTCTGCATCATCTTTCATATATTGCTCACGACGACCCTTCTTTACCCTGTACAGCGGAGGCTGTGCTATGTAAATGTATCCGAGTTCAATTAACTCAACCATGTGCCGGTAGAAAAACGTCAACAACAGCGTCCGAATATGAGAGCCGTCTATGTCGGCGTCAGTCATGATAATAATTCGATGGTATCGAAGTGCATGGGCATTGAACTGGCTTCCACCACTTTCTACTCCAAGTCCGCACCCCAGTGCCGTTATAAGCGTTGTAACTTCCCGAGACGATAACATTTTATCAATGCGCGCTTTTTCGACATTCAAAATTTTGCCACGAAGTGGCAAAACCGCTTGTGTACGACGGTCTCTGCCTTGCTTAGCCGATCCACCTGCTGAGTCCCCTTCAACAAGGTAAAGTTCTGAAAAAGCAGGATCTTTTTCTTGACAGTCGGCAAGTTTACCCGGTAGCCCACCTATATCCAAAGCATTTTTTCTCCGCGTGAGATCACGGGCTTTACGCGCAGCTTCTCTAGCACGTGCAGCTTCAATCATGCGCATTGCAATTGCCCGCGCATCCGCCGGATTCTCTTCAAGGTACGCGACAATGTTACTTCCAACTTTTTGCTCAACTGCACCCTTAGCTTCGCTCGATACGAGTTTATCTTTAGTTTGGGATGAAAATTTAGGATCTCGAAGTTTCACTGCAACTATAGCAGTAAGCCCTTCTCGTGCGTCCTCGCCAGTGGTTTGAATCTGCGCTTTCTTAGCTAGATTCTCCCGATCAATGTAGTTGTTTAGCGTCTTCGTTAGCGCGGAACGAAACCCCGATAGATGCGTTCCCCCATCAGACTGATAAATATTGTTGCAGTACGGAAGAACATGCTCTTGGAATCCACTGTTCCATTGCATCGCCACTTCTACACCGAGCCCGTCTTCATCAGCTTCCGCAAAGTGGATCACGTCATGAAGCGTATTCTTACCGGTATTCAAATAGCTAACGAACTCCTTCAATCCTCCATCGTACGAAAACGAATCCTCACGTCCCGTCTGCTCTTCTTTCAATCGGATACAGATGCCAGAATTCAGAAACGCGAGCTCTCGAAGTTTAGTAGCTAAAGTCTCATAGCGCAATTCAATGCTACCAAATGTCTCCACCGACGGCTCGAAGTAACAGCTTGTACCCCGTCGTGTAGTATCTCCCACAATTTCCAATGGTTTTTGTGGTACTCCATTGCGATACGTCTGTTCGTAGACCTTGCCATCCCGTCTAATTTCCAGTCTGAAAAACTCGGAGAGTGCGTTCACAACGGACAATCCTACACCATGCAATCCACCCGAAACTTTGTAGCTGTCATCGTCAAATTTACCACCTGCGTGCAAAGTGGTCATTATTACTTCCGCTGCAGAAACGCCCTCTTCATGTTCATCCACGGGAATTCCACGTCCGTTATCACTAACGGTAACTGCGTGCCCGGGATGAAGTGCCACCTCAATTTCATCGCAGTAACCTTCCAATGCCTCATCAATAGAATTATCGACAAGCTCCTGCACCATGTGGTGCAGTCCAGTACCGTCTTCGGTATCGCCAATGAACATTCCCGGTCGTTTGCGAACCGCCTCCAACCCCTTTAATACCTTAATATTGTCAGACGTATATGCGTCAGAACCCAGTCTGTTTTTCACCATAGGCATAAAATTCCAAACCTAATCTAAATGTTGTACTCGCATCAATTATGTGCCGTTCTCATTCTCTTATGTTTCACGTGAAACATATCTACCGTCGCTAGCAACCTGTTGAGAACTCGTTTCAATACATCCCTTACCACTTATCTATTGTTACATTCAATCGTATCCTAACCTCTTGCACTTACAAGCAATCTAAAGATACTTCTTATGTGCGTGCTGTCGAGTTCTATGACAACATCGCCGATAAATAGGAGGTATTGTGCCGTTCAATTCCAACGCTTGAGGGCTTTCGTGCAGGCAACCAATTTTCTATAATCGCAAGACAGTGTAGTGGTTACTATGCAGCTCGTGCCCCATGTCGCTTGTATTGCACGCGCCGACTGTACACGCACCGTATTAGCTCAGCAAGAGACTATTCGCTTATTGCTAATTTTACATCACTGCCCCTTAACTTTCCAGTCTTTTTAGCCGGGGCAGCCCAAGCTGCAGCAATTCCCCGTATAGCCCAAACTCTGCTATTAGTCTGGACTTTCCGGATTGGGTGGCGCGATTAATGGAGGCAATATCGGTACTTGGAACCAGCAATTCCCCGTGAATGAAAAGATCCCGTCATAGCAGGGGTTTTGGGACTTGGAATGCGAAAGTTTTCGCGGACTTTTAGGTTGATTTCGGTGTTCGGTGCGGTACTGGTGGTGCTACCATATTGGTCATTGGCATGATGGAGTGCAGGCATGGAAGCGAGAGCGAGCGACTTGCGCAAGATGCGCAAGCACCTAAGTGCGCCGGGGCTGTTGGCCGTGGTGCGCGCACATTTTGAGCGGATCAAGGAGCCGGGGCGGAGCTGCCGTCACGCGCTGGCGGACAACCTGATGTACGGTCTGGCACTGTTTGCGTTTAAGTATCCGTCGATGCTGCAGTTCGATGAGCGGCAGCACGGGGCAGCGGCGGATCCGGTGTTGCAGCATAATCTGGCACGTTGGTATGGGGTGGCTACGGTTCTGTCGGACAGCAGTCTGCGTCGGCGGCTGGACCGGGTTTCGCCGTTGGCGTTGCAGCGGGTGTTCGGTCGGGCCTTCGAAGTGGCTCGGCGGCACAAGGCCCTTACGGGTTTCCGGGCGTTGGGTGGGCATTATCTGCTGGCCGTGGACGGCACCGGGCAGTTTGCCTCGGAGCGGGTGCATTGCGATACCTGTTGCGTGAAGCGGCACCGCGATGGTCGCATGACGTACTACCACCAGTTGTTAGCAGCCGTGTTGGTGCATCCGTCGCAATCGGTCGTCGTTCCGCTGGCACCGGAACCGGTTCTGAAGCCTGATGGTGCGACCAAGAACGACTGCGAACAGCGGGCGGCGATACGGCGTGCACATCCGCACCTGAAGATGGTGGTGTTGCAGGATGCGCTGGCGGCGACCGGGACGTATCTGCAGCAGTGTCGGAAGTTGGATATGCGCTATTTGATCGCGGTCCAGCCGGGCTCGCATGCGTACCTGTTCGACGGGATCGGTGCGGGTGCCGCGGGCGAGTAGTTCGCGGACGATAGCGAGGCGGGCCAAGCATGCGATCGGCAGCTGCGGCTAGTATCGGATGTGCCGCTCAACCACACCCACCGGGACCTTGAGGTAGATCCGCACGGCGGGTTTGAGCAGGACGTATCCCTGCCAGAGTTTGATGTTTCCGGGCAGGGGGTATCTTTTGGAAGGCTGGAACCCAGCGAGTCTTCCAATATTGATCACGGTTTGGCGAATGGTTTGGCGTTCGGGATCCGGAGTTTGATGTTTCCGGGCGTGGGATCCGAGGTCTTCGAGGAGCAGGTTCAGGGTCTCGATTTCTTCCCGGGTCAGCACCCGGATTGCGGGGCAATGGCATTCGTTTAGTGATCATTGTCATTCGTTTAAGGAAGTGCCCTTCACCCCTGTATGGGATGCCAGCAATTCCCCGTATAGCCCCAACCCCGCTATAGGTATGGACTTTGCGCATTGGCTTTCGCAATAATAAGAGCGTAGGCTTATCGTTTGAGGGTGGATGATAGGTTAATATAGAGTTACCAGACAAACGAGGTATCCAAGGATGGGTGCATTGAAGTTGCGCAAGGATGTGAGCAAGCCCGGATTGCTGCGGGTGGTTCGTGAAGTATTTGAGGGGGTCGTTGAGAAGGTTTGCGGGCGGAAGTTTTCCACCGGCGACTGTCTGATGTCGGGTCTGGCGGTGTTTCTGGAGAAGCACGCTTCGCTGCTGCAGTTTGATTTAACGAGGCACCGGCACTCGGTGGTGGAGATGAATCTGCATCGTCTGTACGGTCTGGCGCAGGTTCCCTGCGACACGACCCTGCGCCGTCGCCTGGATCCGATCTCGCCGGTGCGGTATCGGCGGGCGTTTCAGCAGGTTCTGCAACGCGCCCAGCGCGGCAAGGTACTGCAGCGGATGTCGGCGTGGCGCGGTCATTATCTGGTAGCCGTGGATGGTACCGGCACCTTTTCCTCCCAGCGGGTTCACGGTCCGTGCTGTCTGCGGGCCCGGCACCGCAACGGTTCGACCACGTACTCCCATCAGCAGTTGTGTGCGGTGATGGTGCATCCGGATCAGCGGCAGGTGCTGCCGATGGCGATAGAAGCGGTTTGCAACGGGGATGGCTCGACGAAGAACGACTGCGAGCGGGGTGCCTGGGCCCGGCTAGTTCCGGTCCTGGCTTCGCTTTATCGGCGCATGAAGCTGATCGTGATTGCCGATGGGCTGTTCTCGCAGGGTCCCCAGATCCGGCTGCTGCAGGAGCATGGACTGCGCTTTCTGATGGTGGCTCGGGCGGGCGACCATCCGCATCTGCAGGCTCAGCTGGATCGTTCCGATGCGCCCTGGTTTGCAGATCCCTCGCCCGAAGGGCAGGAGCGGGATCGCCAGCTGCGCGTGGTGCCGGAGGTGGAACTGAATGCTGCGAACCCCGACCTGAAGGTCCAGGTGCTGCAGAGTTCGGAGCGGCGTGGCTCCGGCGAGGATGCGCGGCGGGCGTTCACCTGGGTCACCGATCTGCCGCTCAATCCGCATAACGCCAGCGAACTGGCTCGCGCGGCTCGCAGTCGCTGGAAGATCGAGAACGAGACCTTCAACACGCTGAAGAACGTCCAGTACCTGGAACACAACTTCGGACACGGAACCCAGCACCTGTCGGATACTTTCGCTGCGCTGATGCTGCTGGCGTTCCTGATCGACCAGCTGCTGGAAATGGCCTGCCCCGTCATGAAGCAAATCTTCGCCAAGTGCTATACCCGAACCGCAACGTGGGAACGTCTGCGCAGCAGTTTCTGTGCGGTAGCCTTCCGCAACTGGCAGGAACTGTACGGCCACGCCCTCGGGATCTACACCGCGTACCTCGCCTACGATACGTCCTGACGGCCGACCGCCTCTCCAGCTGCTCGATGAAGAAGGGATCGGGACGTCGTCCCGAGGCCCCATGCCGCCCTGACGGTCAAGAGACCTGCATATCGATGCCCGGAACCCGTTCCAACGCACGACGACATGCCATGCAAACCGTCTGAAAACGTCGGTTCCCCGTACCGAAACATGAAAAGACCGACATCAAGCCCAAAATGAAACTATACGGGGAATTGCTGATGGGATGCCAGTCCTGTGTTGAGTTAATCAGCAGTTTTTGCTTGCAGTCTTCTCCCTCGCTGCCACATCTTCACGGGTTTTCGGGATCGTCGTTCGAAGGATCTGCCGGGCCGGAGTCGTTGTCGGCATCGGATGATGTCGCGAACCACCTGAGTGACCGTTTCCTGTAGCGCGGATGCCTGCTTCAGCAACAGGGCTCTCGATGTCGGCCGCCACCATCGCCAGTCCGTGCTTGAAATGGGTCTGCCTGCGCGGCTTGCCATGTTCGTGCGGGCTTTCGTTCCATCGATGGTCGCCGTGACCGGAGAACCGCCGGGTCATGGCGTTCAGGGGGAAGCCGGCATAGAGTTTCTGTTTCACTCCCCGCTCGCTTGGTCCATGGAAGTCTTCCACCTCCATCCGTTGTTTGGACACCTTGTACCATTCTTCCACGCCCCATCTTGCGCGATACCGCTCCGCCAGTTGCGGGATGGTGTATTGCTTCGAATCCAGCAGGGTGGTTCCGAGGATGAAGACCGTTTTGCCGACGAGGTATTTCACCAGCCGAAGGCAGTGTGCACCACAGGTGGCGAGTGTGCCTTTGCGGGAGGCGATCTCCATCACCACATCCTCTCGATCGCCGGGGATGAAATGGTCGATGTCGGCACCGGTTTTCCGCTTTATCCCGAACACCGCATGCAGTCCCCGGATCACGTGCACGTGCAGCATCCGTAGACAGGATCCAGGGCTTTCCCCGCCCTTCGGCGTCCGCCAGCCAAGATGACTGCAGATGGCCGAAGCCAGTTCATCGCGACTCAAGGACGGAAACAGCTCCACCGTCCTCTGAATGTCCGCAATCCGACGGCGGGTCAGCCGCCTGCCACAAAATGTGATCGACTTCAGATCCACGATTCTCGAACCCATCCACTTTCCGTCCGAAACAATTCCATACAGCATAGTTTGCCAAAAAAAATGTCGCAACGCAACCCCTTTTTTTGAACACTCCAAAAAACAGAAACAAGTCCCAGTCAATCAATGGGTTATAGAAAACCCTCAAAGGCGTAGATCGACTTTTCTCAAACCGAATGCCATTGGATTGCGGGGCGGTCCGGTTCTGCCCGCGCGAGTCGATCGAGGTCGAACACCCGCCAGGCGGTGATGGCGTCGAAGGCCAGGCATTTGCGCAGGTCGTCCGCGTGATCGAGGCGGCGCTCTTCGATGCGGGCACCGCTCTTGAGCACCTTGAAATATTCTTCGATGACCCAGCGTCGGCGATACCGTTCCAGTGCCTGGACGGCCTCTTGGGCATCTTGGAACGGGCGGGTGGACAGCAGCGCCCAGTGCAGGGGAGACGTGTCGGCAGGGGGAATGGATTTCCGTGGCTGAGACGGCGTGCACGGTCTGTGGCGGGCGTTCCTTGCACCGGCGCGGGGGCAAGAGGTCGGCCCGGAGGCTTCGCACCTCCAGTCGGGCGGTGCGGGCGGCTCGCGCCCGGGCACCGCCCGAGGCAGGAAGATCGAGTTCGAGGATCGAGGACACCGGTTGCGATGCCAGGCATTCCCACAGGTCTGCCGGAGGATCTTCGGCCTCCGTCCGTGCCGTGCGCTTGGCACCGCGGGAGGAGCGGAACAGCAGTTCCACGTCCAATCCCGCGGCGCGTTCCAGCATCGAGAACATGTCGGCTTCCCGGTCGCACACGGCGATCACGCGAGTATCGGGACAGGACTTGGCCAGTTCCGCGGCACAGTCCAGACCCGCCAACCAGCGTGTGCGCTCCGAGGTCTCCGCTTTCTCCGGCGCCGGCGGCCGGAAGCGGGTATCCATTTCCAGCACGCCCAGCGGTCGCCCCGTCGGCGTGACGGCCAGCGTGAGATGCACGGGCAGCCCCTGCACGCCCTTTCCGCCGCCTCCCAATTCCGCCAGCCCCTCGCTGGTCGCCAGCCCCGAATAGTTCAGCATGGTGGTGTCCTGCACCGCCAGCACCACCGGTTCCAGACGGCAGCGATCCACCGTGGACTGGCGATGTGCGTCCAGCACATGCTCCTCCGTGACACGCGCATTCGACAACAAGCGATAGGCTCCTTTCTGCTGTGCCGGGGTGGCAAACACCTGCGGCAAGGACAAGCCCGGACGATCGGCCCAGGCGCGCCCCATGTCCACCAGCCGCCGCCGCAGGCGCGCATCGCCCAGCGTGCGTGCGCCATATTCCCGATCGGCCAGTCCGCCTGTATCGGCCAATGCCGGGATCCGCTCCACATTGGCAGCCGAGCCCCGGATTCCGCGCACAACTCTCGTCGCCAATGCCGCGACAGCGGATGCACCCAGACCCGCCTTCGGAGACGTCCGGAACCCGCCCGGAGGACGACCGGAGGTGCGCCCCGCGCAACGCTGCCAGCCCGCCGCCCGATAGCACGTCCCGGCGCGGGACGGATCCACGTAAGTATACTCCAGAAGCGGTGCCGTTCCACGCGCTCGCCGCCACTCCGTCGCGAGTGCCTTCGACGCCTTCGCGAGCACATGGGAAGCCAGGTTCGGTACCCGTACCCCGGGAAGAATCAAAAACCGCGACTGCCGAACCACCGCCTGCAAATGTGCGACCCGCGCGGCTTCCGACCAGCCGATCCAGCGATCCCGACAGGCCTGGTGCCAGCTCGCCGCCGACCATCTCACCCCGCCCAGGCGACCCTGGCGGCTCGAGACAATCCAGCAGTTCAGCGCAGCGCCCGGACTGCGATCCCATCCCCGTGGATGATGCGTGTGCAGCAGGCGACGAAACGCCCCCACGTCCTTCGCCGCCACACGTCGCACCGAGACCTCGCCCAATGCCTCCAGCGCACAGTCCAACGCCAGGTCCGGATAGTCCGAAGCCGGTGCCCGGACCGATGCCACCGGACGCGCCGCCGGCAACGCCACCCCCAGATGCGCCGCCAGTTGCGGCAACGCCTTGCAGGCCGACGCGATGCACCACTCCCCCTGACGATTCCGCCAGTCTTCACGCTCGCAAATCCCCCGAGCCAGGGACCACCGAGTCGCCGACGGATCCCTCGACTTCTCCTTGAACCAAGCCAGCGAAGCCTCGCCAAAATGTCTCAGACCCAATTGCATGCAAATATAGTAAACATCACCCCCTCTCTTGTCAAGTGTGTCTAATTGCAAGCACCGGGACATGGTACGCGTGACGGTTTTGCAAGTGCGGGAGACGCCGCCCAAGGGGGCAATGGCATTCGGATTAGCGGAAAGGGATCCTGGTCTTTGAGGATGTCGTGTAACCGGTTGATATACGGAAAGATATTCGGTTCTGTTGGGATTCTTCAAAAACACTTGCGTTTCAGCATGGATTATGGCAATCTACGCTTAGTTAGATTATCTCTGGTGCAAACGTGATGGATTCCCAAATCGAGAACCTGAAGTCGACCACCTTAATTGTGGCACGCGACTGACCCGCCGTCGGATTGCGGACATTCAGAAGACGGTGGAGCTGTTTCCGGCACTGAGCCGCTATGAGCTGGCTGCCACCCTGTGCAGTCATCTGGGCTGGTTCACACCGAAGGGTCGGGATCGGCTGGGGTCCTGTCTGCGAATGCTGGAGCAGCTGGAGTCCTGCGGCATCGTGTCGCTGCCGGCGAAGCGGCCGGGATCGAGAACGGGAACCGGGGGGCGGAGACCGCGGCATACAAGCCGCTCGGATCCGGGTTCCGCCATAGAGTGCGGGTTGCAGGAGCTGATGCCACTGGAACTGGAGATTGTGGCGGAGGGGGAGGCCGTTGAGGAATGGATGGACCGGCATCATGAGCTGGGTTACCGGCATCCGTTCGGCTGTTTCCTGCGCTACTGGCTGCGGGATCGTCGGGGTCGCAAGCTGGGTTGTCTGCTGTTTGAGGCGGGTACGACCCGGCTTCCCTGTCGTGACGCCTGGATTGGCGGGCGGGACCGGGCGAAGCGTCTGAAGGGGGTGGTGAACAACTCCCGGTTCCTGATTTTCCCTTGGGTTCGGGTTCCGTATCTGGCCTCGAAGGTCCTGTCGACGGCGGTTCGGAGGCTGCCCAGGGACTGGAAGGAGCGGCACGGCCTGGAGCCGGTACTGGTGGAGACCTTTGTGGATCCGGCGAAGTACCGGGGGACCTGCTACCGTGCCGCTAACTGGCAGTGCATTGGCCGGACGAAGGGACGCAAGGCGAGTGCATCGGAGGCAGGCAGGACTCCGAAGGACGTTTACCTGTATCCGCTGACGAAAGACTGGAAGCAGGTGCTGCTGACCGGCTCCCGTCGATGCGGACGCCGTTCCCGCAGGCCGCCGGTGCCGGTCTTGGCTCCGGAGGCTGCTTTTGTCCGGCTCTGGAGCGGCATCGTCGAGACGCTCGCAGGTGCCGCCAACCGGCATGACCGGCTCTGGCAGCGGCGGTTGCTTTTGGAGTGTTGGGATCGGACATTCGTGTAAACGCTAGTGGCGTGCAAACTTTATGTCAACGACAATGAGATGGTCCCTATGAAGTCTGGGAAATCAGCTAGTAGTTTAACTGGTTTTAATTTTCGGGTATAGATGCTTCAGTTTGGTGCGCGCGTCGTCGACGCTGAGCTGCCAGTCGACCCCGGTCTGTTCGCGATTGCGCTCCTTGGCCCAGGCCGCCGTTTCCGACGTGACCAAAGCCCTGCTCTCGATCCGGCGATCCAGGCACTGGCGGTGCAACGCACTGAACTCCAGTTCCGCAACGTTCAGCCAGCTCCCGTGTTTCGGCGTGTGCACCAAGTGGATGCGGTCGTTCAACCGACTGGCTTCGGCCGCCGGGAACGCGGCGTAGAACGAGTCACCGCTGTGGGTGTTCAGTTCAAGTTGTCGCACACCAGCGTGATGCTTTCCGCATCCCGGGAACGCGGCAGATTCGCCAGTGCGCGCACTTGCTTCGCCCAATCCAACGTCGTACGCTGTTTGGTGACAGCCATTGTCCGCCAGCCGGACAGCGGCTCGCCAAACATCCACACCGTGCATTCTCCCCGGCGGAGGTGGTGGGAGTCGTACTGCTCCGGCGACCCCGGGGCGTACCGGCAACTTCTCGCGGACTTCTGCCACGAGCTGCTTGCTCATCTCGTCCATGCACACCACCGGATGCCGCGGGTCGTACGGCCGCTGGTATACCTTGAGCACCCGCTCCATGCCGGCCACGAAATGGTGGCTTTGTTTCTTCGGGATACACCACATTTCCCGCCGCCATGGTTTCAATTCGTTTTTTTTAACGCCTGCCGCACGGTCTCCTCGCAAATCGTTTCGACCACTTCCAGCCGCACCAGCTCTTCCGCCAGCATCTTCACGGTCCACCGAACGCGGCCTTCCGGTGGAACCGAACAGGCCACCTGAACCAGACGCGCTTCCTTCTCCCCGTCCAGCTTCTTCGGCACCGGAGGCAACGGCCGAGGCCTACGCTCCAGAGCCTTCATCGGACCCTGCTCCACCGCCCGCCGACGCACGTGCTGGCAGGTCCGCTCCGTCACACCCAGCGCATCCACCACCTGCCCGTCTGTCAGTGCCGGGCCAGCGACACCCTGATCCACGGCCAGCAGAATCCGTGCACGCTGCTGCTTCGTCGCCGACACCGCACGACGTGTGCTCGACTTCAGCGCCGCTTCCAACTCATCCCGCTCATCCTGAGCTAACTCCACCATGTATTTGTTTCGGCATCGAATCTTCCTGATCCCAGAACCCCTTCCAGTCCACTATTATAAACACGTATTGTTAGAACGGGCAGCCTACTAGCGTGCTTTAAGCAATCTGTTTGGTTGTGTATAAATTTGTCTGCAAAAACGAAAACCGGACTGTAACGACAGACGAATGGTTAGAATCTGATGTTTCATCGGGAATGTGGAGATGCCTGGACGCAATCCCGCATCCAGGCGCGAATCATTCATGACACAATTTATCGAAAAGGAGCAAGAAATGATTCGGAAAGATTATACGCACAATGCCACGAAGAAGTCGGCATGCCATCATCTGGCGGACGATGAGGAGTTTGTGAGGCGGCTGGTGCAGGAGACGCTCAACGAGGTTCTGGAGAGTGAGATGACGGAGTTTCTGGGAGCGGGCAAGAGCGAGCCGGACGCAGACGCGTCAGGGCTACCGTTCCGGATACTACCGGCGCGATCTGACGATGAAGGTGGGTGAGATCGAACTGAGAGTTCCGCAGGAACGCAGCGGCCAGTTCAGCACGCGGGTGTTCGAGCACTATCAGCGTTCGGAGAAGGCCCTGGTGGCGGTGCTGTCGGAGATGTATGTGCAGGGGGTCTCGACGCGTCGGGTGAGCCGACTGGCGGAGGGTCTGTGCGGCCACGATTTTTCGCCGGCGACGATCTCGGCCATGGTGTCGAAGCTGGACGCGTCCCTGAAGGCGTTTGCGGAACGTCGGCTGGAGGAGGCGTATCCGTATGTGTTGCTGGATGCCCGGTATGAGAAGGTGCGTGAGGAGGACTCGGTGCGTTCCCGGGCGGTGCAGATTGCCATCGGGATTGACGGCGGCGAGGGTCGGCGTCAGGTGCTGGCGGCGGAAGTGGCGAACCGGGAAAGCGAGGGGTCGTGGACGGCATTCCTGTCGCATCTGAAGGAACGTGGCCTGCGGGGAGTCGAGTATGTGGTCTCGGACAGTCATGAGGGATTGAAGCATGCGATCTCGAAAGTGTTGCCGACCACGTTGTGGCAACGGTGCTGCGTCCATTTTCTGCGCAATGCCAGGGACAAACTGTCCCGGAGTGCTGATCCCGCGTGTCTGGAGGGTTTGAAACGGTTGTGGGGCTGTGAGCATGTCGGGGAGGCTCGTGAGGCACTGGGTGCCTGGGTAGCCCGTTGGGGCGATGAGAAAGGTTTTGGCAGGCTAGTGGAATGGGTCGAGGATCATGTCGAGGAGACGCTGACGGTGTATCGGCTGCCCAGGGAACATCGCCTGCGGATGAAGTCCACGAACATGCTGGAGCGGTACAACGAGGAGCTCCGACGGCGAACGCGTGCCGTCAGGATCTTCCCGAACGCGGAGTCCTGTCTGCGTCTGATCTTGGCACTTGCGGCGGAGACCCATGAGCGGTGGCTGACGGGGCAGCGTTATCTATATGGCCGGATCGGCGTGGTTCGCGCATCCGAACCGGAATCCGAGACATGGCAGGAGGCGGCATGAAACGCCCGAAAATTTCGCGCCGAGCGGAGACCCGCCCATATGGGCAATGGCATTCGGTTTGAGAAAAATCGATCTGCGCCTTTGAGGGTTTTCTATAACCCATTGATTGACTGGGACTTGTTTCTGTTTTTTTGGAGTGTTCAAAAAAAGGGGTTGCGTTGCGACGTTTTTTTTTGGCAAACTATGCTGTATGGAATGGTTTCAGACGGAAAGTGGATGGGTTCGAGAATCGTGGATCTGAAGTCGATCACATTTTGTGGCAGGCGGCTGACCCGCCGTCGGATTTCGGACATTCAGAGGACGGTGGAGCTGTTTCCGTCCTTGAGTCGCGATGAACTGGCTTCGGCCATCTGCAGTCATCTTGGCTGGCGGACGCCGAAGGGCGGGGAAAGCCCTGGATCCTGTCTACGGATGCTGCACATGCACGTGATCCGGGGACTGCATGCGGTGTTCGGGATAAAGCGGAAAACCGGTGCCGACATCGACCATTTCATCCACGGCGATCGAGAGGATGTGGTGATGGAGATCGCCTCCCGCAAAGGCACACTCGCCACCTGTGGTGCACACTGCCTTCGGCTGGTGAAATACCTCGTCGGCAAAACGGTCTTCATCCTCGGAACCACCCTGCTGGATTCGAAGCAATACACCATCCCGCAACTGGCGGAGCGGTATCGCGCAAGATGGGGCGTGGAAGAATGGTACAAGGTATCCAAATAACGGATGGAGGTGGAAGACTTCCATGGACCAAGCGAGCGGGGAGTGCAACAGAAACTCTATGCCGGCTTCCCCCTGAACGCCATGACCCGGCGGTTCTCCGGTCACGGCGACCATCGATGGAACGAAAGCCCGCACGAACATGGCAAGCCGCGCAGGCAGACCCATTTCAAGCACGGACTGGCGATGGTGGCGGCCGACATCGAGAGCCCTGTTGCTGAAGCAGGCATCCGCGCTACAGGAAACGGTCACCCAGGTGGTTCGCGACATCATCCGATGCCGACAACGACTCCGGCCCGGCAGATCCTTCGAACGACGATCCCGAAAACCCGTGAAGATGTGGCAGCGAGGGAGAAGACTGCAAGCAAGAACTGCTGATTAACTCAACATAGGGCTGGCATTCCATATAGGGGTGAAGGACACTTCCTTAAACGAATGACAATAATCACTAAACGAATGCCATTGCCCATATGGGCGGGTCTCCGCTCCCACTGGAAATTGCAGAAAATTCTTGACACAACTATCTGTTTTTGATAGTATCTGTGTAAAGACACCAAATTCCCAATATGCCACGCCGCCGCAAATATCCGCTCACATTGGTAACACTGAACCAAGACCAAATAACCAAGGCCAAGACCTTTAGTGGGGGGCGAAGCCGACCAACCCATGCATTGCTGTGTGGTCCCTATGGTCAAATCATAGGAACCAAGAAACATTGCATGAAGTATTTCGTTGCTTGGAGGGATATTTTCAAATCGTTGTTTTCAGACGCATTAGAAACTGATGGACATCCTGTAGATGACTTCGATTCGACGTTCAATCTGGTTAATATACTGATTGAGGAAGATGACCGTCGCAAACTCGGTCGTTGACGTTTACAAGATTTTGGCGGGTACGGGGTTGTGCAGCATGTAGGTTTGCAATAGTCGATATGGCCATCGCGACTTCCAGCAGTCTGCGCCGTAGAAACGTAGGTCACGCTCTTTAGTAGGATGGATTCTCAAAAATACGCATCAATGAAGTATATAAATACTATCTTGGATCGTTTACAAACTATTCATCCTGAAAAGTGTGCTGGATTTTTCTGCGACGCATACTGCCAGAAGCAGCGGTTGTAACGATAGACGAATCCGTCCAGATACTTCTGCAGTTGGGCATCGCTGACGCCATGAAACGTGCCTATCCAGACACGCTTGAGGTTAGCGATTGGCGATGTGCACCTTGGGAAGCCATGCATCCACGGCCTCTCTATACACATGTGATAAGTGAGCAAGCATGTTTCAGATAATTTGTTCTGCTAGAGGGGTATTACTACCTTCCCTACGACGCAGATTCCTAGATAATGCACAGTTGCCAACCATGAGGACCAGTTCTGCGATGGGAGCATTGAACTGAGTAAGTCTAAGCAACTAGGAGCGTAGCAAATTTTCATGCAGGAACTAATACAAAGTCTTGAAGAATGCTTGAAGCATAGCGAATTCATTGCCCCTCATCAAAGAACAATTACACCGGATGTTTTGAGAGAAAAATATCAAAACAGAAGATGGAATGATGATTGGAGGCTTATGGGGGACTGGAAACTACAGATCCATGATGAGCATATGGAAGATTTTGTGTGCAAGCTCAAAGTGGCCCTCGCTGACTTCCTGCAAGCCGAAACAGGACAAGTGGGAAGCGGTTTATTGGGATTGCTGCGCGGTTCCGGCACTTGGTCCTATCTGAGTATTATCGAGTACGCCAAGGTCCTGATAACGGGTGCCGCCAAGCTAGATGCCAAGCGTGTAGTAGAACTACTTTTTGAGTGGATACAAGAAGGTTCCTTGCACTACCGACACTGCGTGTTGTTAGAAGGTCTAGATATCGACGAGCCAATAGAACTACCGGAAGGGATCCAGCTTTCTAAACTACCCATGACACCCGAAGATCTTCCGGCATCCTTGCCACATGATCCAGCAGCGACGACGGGAGACTATCTTGGTAATATCGTGCTGTCCATGGATTGTAAGCTGAAACCTGCACTTTATAATGCGTCGAAAAAGGAAGAAAGTACTAACTTGGATGCGGGGCATAATAAATTGGAGGCTTCTCTTCCAATCCCGGGCTTATCATCTGACCAGTATAGATGTTCCCACTCTCTCCAGATTATCATGGTCCCGGGCATTATTGAGTGCATACAATTCAACAGTTTTTGCGAATCTCTGTCCCTAGCTTGTGATGGCTATGTTGGCTGGCGGACAGCGTGGACGAACTATGGAGAGTTGGATGCGTTTCACTATCCTTTAAGAGGCAGTCGTAAGACTTTTCGTTCCGGCGTTCCCAGAGAAAATTTGAACATGGCGCGGGAAATTCAGTGCATGCGTTATTCAAACGGAGATACTGGGAAGAATTTAAATTTGGCGATTTATCGGTGGGCAAGGTCGAAGTGCTACGGGTTGTCCACATCAGATGCACTCATTGATCTACGCATCGCGTTAGAAGCACTATACGAAATTGATGGCTCAGAAAAGTGCTTTCGTCTCGCGACCTATGCTGCGTGGCATTTGGGTGATAGTTTTGAAGACCGCTACACCTACAGCAAAACACTCCGAGCAGTGTACAGTCATGCTTCGAAGTTTATCCATGCCAGGGAACCCAATGACGTAGCAAAAAGTTTGGAATTGATATCATCAGGCCAGGATTTGTGCCGTAGAGGGATACTGAAGAGGCTTCAAGAAAGTAAGAAGCCGAACTGGGATGAGTTAATATTAGGGATGTAGTCGTCACCACCTATAGAGATGGCATGACCATGTTTCTCAGTGTGTCTGAATATCAGAGGGGTACGATACCAACATGATTCGGTTATCCAAGTGTCTAGCGGCGGCAATACCGTGACGCGGTCGTAGCATAATGGAACATGCTTGTCAGGAGTCACAAGATCCCACCATCTTTCAACCGCATGCTGTTTAGCGAACACCAGTTTACGAAGGCTCGACTCTGTCGGAATGTGAATATCCAGATCAAGCAACCTGGAGCAGATCAGGTCGGCTGATCAGATATTCATGGGAAAAGCGAGTGGAGCCGATGGTGAGTGACTGTAATTGCAGGCAATGTTAATGTTGTTAAGATATTTGCGCCTTAGGGGCCGGTTGTGACCTGCCAACTGTGGACTGCTGAGATTGATCATTGTCGCACTTGATGCGACTGACGAGTCCATGTTGGGTAAGACGGACGCTCTCTGATCCGCGGGTGAAGACGTGAGCTGATCAAAGAAGACATGCGTATATGCGTATGACCGAGTACCAGCAACAGACGCTGTTGAAATGGTGTTGGGCTTGTTTATTCGTATGGCGAGCTGGCTCTCAGACGTTCGGGATCAGCAGGTCGATTGCCAGGGGGCAGTGTAAGATGTGATGAAGCAGGCCGGTGCTAAACAAGGAAACACGAGGCGTAGAAGGGTTGTGTTGCAACGAAGCGATGACGGAGCCATTTCGAATAAAACCTATTTGTAGACGTATCTAGCAATATGGACATTGATTTTTTAGAACAAGCATCAAAACACAAAGGGAAAGAAGACAGAATAAAGATTTGCCTCGCCAATGCTTGCAACAGCATTGGGGATATCAATACCACTGAAACCGAGTGGGAAACAGGAGATGGTCCAGTCGATGTGTTCCTACCGTTGCACCGTGTGCTAATTGAGTGTAAAGCACCGGGGAAAGCAGGTCCAGACGCTGTATCTGGATATGGCGAAACACAATTTGAGCAACTTAAGCGTTATATTTTAGCGCAACGTAGGGCTGAAAGTGAAGAACTCGATCTTCAACTGACTAGTAGTTTAAATTGGACAGGAATACTTACGGATGGTAGTGACTATTGGGTATACCAATGGTCGTCTGATCTTCAACACGATTCCGACATTAAAGAACGCCACAGGCACTTAACCTATAAGTCGCAACCCAACGAGATACGTTCGTTGTTAAAAGCCTCCATTCAGGGAGAAGAATGTGGAAAGCCTCTAATTCCGAGAGACCCCTCCAGTATATTTGAGACATATGAGAGCGCACTTGACGAGCTTTGGAATAAGTGCAAACACCTGAGGCACGCCAAAACTCAAAAGAAACTTTGGGGACAAATCATACAAGCATCGGGAATGATGCCTAATGATGGCGAAGTGGCTTCAAGGATGTTTATAAAGCACTGTTTTCTGGTGGCCATTGCTCGTTCTGTAACGAATACTTTGATAGACCCTGATCAATCAGACGAAAGTGTACGTACAGAACGCCTGTCTGATGGTTATATCAACTGGATATCTAAAAACGGCAATGAAGGTAAGGAGTGGTTGCACTCCATTCAAAGCCTCGCGGATGCTTACGATTGGAAGCGTCGTAGAAAGGATGTTTTGAGAACTTTGTACCAAACCATTATTCCGAAAACGCAACGTAAGATCTACGGTGAGTATTACACACCGGATTGGGTCGCCGAAATGCTCGCGGAAAAAATACTTGATGATGAATGGGTGCGTAAATCGGTTGCCAAGGCTCTAAGAGTAGTACGTGGTGCTGCAACAACGGAATCTCTAAAAGGCATAGGTGTACTGGACCCAGCTTGTGGATCAGGAACTTTCCTCTACCATTCAGCCAAAAAAATACTGAAAGCCAAAGAATTGAGCAGTTCTGGTGTGACGCCAAAAGAGAAATCAATGGTGATCATGAAGCTGGTCCACGGCATTGATATTCATCCTGTTGCCATTGAGTTCTCGAAGGCTACCTTATTGCGATCTCTCCCTAGACCGCAACTTCTTGATGCTGAGCAGGAATTGCAAGTTTGGCAAGGCGATTCACTTTTGGTCGATTGGGGTATAAATCTATTCAGGTACAACAAGCGAGAAAGCGGTTACCGATACATTTTCCATTCTCCTACGAAGCGACGACAATTTGGACTACCAAAAGAGTTCGTTCACCGGTCATCATTCGGAACGGACATACGTCAATTTGTAGAAGAGGCTAATAACCAAAATAACTTTCCCACAAGTCTTGAAGAGAATTTATCTGATGAATCAAAAGATGCACTCCATAATGCCTTCAACACGCTAAGCGAGATATGCGGCGAGGAAGGTAATGGTGTGTGGCGGTACCACATTTTCAACAGTATTTCACCGTCGTTATTGGCAGTCAGGAAAGTCGATCGCATATTAGCCAATCCGCCTTGGGTTAGGGTCAATGAGATACAAGTAAGTCCTAGAAAAGAAGCATTTGAGGATTTGGCGCAGAAGTTACATATTTGGATGGGAGGTAAGCACGCAACAAGTTTCGATATTGGTGCGATCTTTGTAATTAGATGTGCTGAAAATTACCTCGTAGATATTGGTCAGAAATCAGCATGGGTTTTGAATTATGCGTCCACTATAGCTGAGAGTTGGTCCAAATTCCGAAAAGTAATTCGAGAAAAGGGTAGTAGGCATGGTGGGGTATTCAGTATTAGTTTTAATCAGTTGTCCGGGAAAAATGCTCCGTTTACGGGTGCAAAGTCGTGTACTTGGATACAAGGTACTCGGGAAAAAGGCAATCAGATCTTAAGGTTGAAGAATTCCGAGCAAATAACTCGAGAGACACCTTGGAGTGTTGTCTCTCAAGCAACGGAATTGATACACGGCCCCAAATCAAGTAAACAATCTCCTTCGGAATATGTTGATTTTAACCCTTATTTCTCATAATGAATGGCTTTGGTGCGATGTATGTGCGTTTAAGTTGTTAAGACAACGAAGCTGATTGGGCTTTGCTGGGGGACAGGGGATTGCGACGGAATGCGTTCGGACGGATAGGTGCGATGCTTGCGGAAGAGATGCGGACTTTTAGCATGCGCCTCGGCCCGTTTCGCGGACCGCTGCGATCCGCGCGAAAAGCGGCACATCCCGTGAAAATGCTGTTTTCGACTTGATTGTGAGCCATCCGGGTTAGCATTCAGCGGACGCCAATATCGCACGTCCTTCGGCCCTTGTCTTGACGATTCCCGAACGCTCCGACTGCCAGGAGGTTTCGCCCCCGGTGGCTGCGGCTCATCGTGCGGGTGCGAAGGATGTGCGTTGGCACAACACGGCCGATTGGGCCGGATGGAGGAGGGCACGGGATAGAGCAAGCAAAAGTGCGGCGCGGGACCGACTGGTGCGTCGGATGACGAAGGGGGGCCGTCCGGTGCGGATGGAGGTGGACTTGCAGTGGAGGCGAGCTGAGTTCCAACGGGGCTCGGCACTGCTGATGATGCTGGCCGAGAAGGTCCGGCTGTTCGAGCGCGTCTCGAAGTGTTTCACGAACCACTGCGACCCGTCCAAGGTGGCGCATCCGCTGGTGGTGTTGCTGGGGCAGCGGATTTCAGATCTCGCGCTGGGCTGCGAGGATTTGAACGATCACGACGATCTGCGGCGTGACCGGGCACTGTCCACGTTATCTATTGCATGATGAAGCACCGGCTCGAGAACCTCCTGGTATCCGTCATGCTGCGCCGGAGCCGTCCATCGACGCTGCGCGAGTGCCTGTTCCGGATCCCGGTGCGCGTGACGGTGTCCACGCGGCGGATTCATCTGGCGTTCGGGCGTCTTCCCGTACTGGAAGGATGTCCGGTCGATCTGGGTCAGCCTGGCACCGACGTAAAAGCCCGGTTCAACCGGGTTCATGACGCTGGCGGCGGAGCGCGCCGGCCTTCCCCGCGCCCGGATGCCCAGTAATTTCCAGCGAGTTATGAACTACTGGTTTTAGTGGGACTTTCGGCTGTTTTCGTCCCATGGTTTTCGCGAACTTTTGTCATTTTCCGGGCCGTATAAATTGGGGCACGTCATCAAACTGGAGTGAGAAAATTTAGTTGAATCAAGGAAATGCTCATACATCTTTTGAACACACTGTCAGTATCCAGACATTTGCTCACTGGAAATTACCGCCGGATGCCCAGCGATTCGCCGTCCCGCCCGCAAAAAGGCGTGGAAACGCACGAATTCCCATCCTCCGAAGCCTTTTCAAACTTACGACGCGAAATTCCATGCCTCGTACCCAACGCAGCCCGTGAAAAACATCATTTTCGACTTGGTTATGAGAAATCCAGGCTAGAAAGTCCAGACCAATAGCGGAGTTTGGGCTATACAGGAATTGCTGGATGTAGCGGGAGCCCTACCCGAGTATTCTCGGAAAGTATGGAACTGTAAATACAAAATGTCACGTGGCTTACGCGGCATAGACATATCTGGCAATTTTATTGCAATGGAAGATGGAATGAGTAATACTTCATGCAAGTATTACCAATAATTTTTACATTTTATTGTACTTGCTATTAGATTGGTACCCATCCATAATCACTAGGCATGTCTATTTATTCGTTGGTGGGATGTATTTATATGCGCAACATTCAGGTTTCGATCTGTTCGTACTGGCTGAAATCCCTTCGAAGAACCGTCGGCTGAAGCCTGTGGTCGCGTTGCGCTTGAAAATTGATCCACTCCGAAAAACATGTAGTGAACGGGGTGAACCGGCCCAGAAAGTTCCCCAGTCGGAAGCTACCTAGTAAAAATCGGATTTTATCTTTTATTTATCTTTTATATGAGAAGAGACCCACGATGCAAGGCAAATTTGTGACAGGTGTTCTCAATCAAGTGCCTCAAGAGAGTTGTCAAAGCAAAACGGGAGACGCAGCCAACGCCCGGAAAACAGAAGTTAAGGTGAGGCAGGATACTCTACCCCCCCCCCCCTCTTATGCCACACAAACGGCTATTCGATAGCCGAACTTCTGTTGGTGTTCGGCATTATAGCTGGCGTGCTGATCGGCGTGTGGGCCATGTACACTATGCTTTCGGAGGACGCGGGCACTAAAAGATCGGTCGCAGAAGTATGGATGATCAAGGAGGCCACACGTGCTTATAAAGCAGCCAACGGCAATTCCTACAACGGCATAGGAACAGGAAAAGGAATAACACCCTATTTAGGTCAAAGCCCCCTCTCTCAGGCGGATGCCCGGGGAATCCTGACTAATCACATCGGTTCACCCGCTCTATTATTCCCATCCCAAAGTGCCCCGGGGCATGCTCATCTCGTATATTCCGGATTGCTCAGCTACCAAGCGTGCACGCAAGTGTTGAAGTCCTTTGGTGAAGTGGACGAACTAAGCCATGATTGCGGAGGCACACCCATTCAATATATACCGGCCGGTCAAACGTTCAGCGGCTTTATCGGCGGTAACGACGAGTGGGGTTCCGGATGTACTTGTGACTCTCGGGGACAGGCGAGTTTGATTTTGATCATAGAGTAGTTGAGGCCCGTAAAGACATGGATAAAGCGACATGATGGAAAAGCAACGTAACAGTTATTCGATAGCGGAAGTCTTACTGGTTTTTGGCATCATAGCGGGATACTGATCGGAATATGGGCCATGTATACCGTGCTCGCCGACGGCACGGGCGTTGAGCGAGTCATCACGGGAATCCTGTTGCTCCAAGAGGGGGAGGGGAGGCGGCCGGTCGTAGAGAATGCACGACGGTGGATACGATGGGATCAAGCACTCGCTAATAAGCGATTACGCGGGAAATCAAGTGACGCGAAGGTACTCAAACACGTATGGAGTCTTCGGAACCAACACGTTTGGTGAGCTACGGGGTGCGCATGCGATGGCATTCGAATTAACGGAAAGGGATGATCCTGGTCTTTGAGGATGTCGTGTAACAGGTTGATATACGGAAACATATTAGGTTTCTTTGGGGTTCTTCAAAAAACACTTGCGTTTTAGCGTGGGTTATGGCAATCTATGCTTGGTTAAATGGTAATTTGGTGCAAACGTAATGGATGCCTGAATCGAGAACCTGAAGTCGACCACCTTCTATGGCACGCGGCTGACCCGCCGTCAGATTGCGGACATTCAGAAGACGGTGGTACTGTTTCCGGCACTGAGTCGCCATGAGCTGGCTGCCACCCTGTGCAGTCATCTGGGCTGGTTCACGCCGAAGGGTCGGGATCGGCTGGCGTCCTGTCTGCGGATGCTGGAGCAGCTGGAGTCCGGCGGCATAGTGTCGCTGCCGCCGAAGCGGCCGGGATCGAGAACGGGAACCGGGGGCCGGAGACCACGGCATACGAGCAGCTCGGATCCGGGTTCCGCCATAGAGTGCGGGCAGCAATTCCCGCTTCCTGTGAAAAGGTGGAGTTGGCGGGGGGTTGAGTGTCTGCGTCTGGTCCTTTTTCGCAGACTTTGGTGGTCTGGGGTGATGGTTTATGATAGCCGTTTACGACCCGATCATGGAGGAAAGGATGCCTCGACAAGCGATGCGCAAGCGATTGAATGCTGCGGGACTGCTGACGTTAAGTCGGCGGTGTTTTGGACGGATTGAAGACGGGGCGTCGGTCCGCACTTATCGTCTGGTCGACTGTTTGATGTCGGGTGTGGCGATGTTCGGTCTGAAGTCCCCGTCGTTGCTGCAGTTTGACCGCGAGGTACGGTTGGATGGACGGGTTCGGGGTAATCTGCGGCGGCTGTACTAGGTGAGGGTCGGGTGCCGTGCGACACGCAGATGCGGACGCGTCTGGATCGGGTTCCGGCGAGTGCCTTGCGCCCGGTCTTCCGGCGGCGGTTCCGCGAACTGCAACGAGGCAAGATGCTGAAGCCGTATGCGGTGTATGGCCACCACTATCTGTTGTCGCTGGACGGCACGGGCTTTTTTTTGCATCGGGTACCGTGCGCTGCCAGTCCTGCTGCGAGCGGCGTCACCGCGACGGCACGGTCACCTACCACCATCAGCTGCTGGCCGGTGCGATCGTGCATCCGGACTGCCGGGCCGTGATCCTTGCAATTGGACACACTTGACAAGAGAGGGGGTGATGTTTACTATATTTGCATGCAATTGGGTCTGAGACATTTTGGCGAGGCTTCGCTGGCTTGGTTCAAGGAGAAGTCGAGGGATCCGTCGGCGACTCGGTGGTCCCTGGCTCGGGGGATTTGCGAGCGTGAAGACTGGCGGAATCGTCAGGGGGAGTGGTGCATCGCGTCGGCCTGCAAGGCGTTGCCGCAACTGGCGGCGCATCTGGGGGTGGCGTTGCCGGCGGCGCGTCCGGTGGCATCGGTCCGGGCACCGGCTTCGGACTATCCGGACCTGGCGTTGGACTGTGCGCTGGAGGCATTGGGCGAGGTCTCGGTGCGACGTGTGGCGGCGAAGGACGTGGGGGCGTTTCGTCGCCTGCTGCACACGCATCATCCACGGGGATGGGATCGCAGTCCGGGCGCTGCGCTGAACTGCTGGATTGTCTCGAGCCGCCAGGGTCGCCTGGGCGGGGTGAGATGGTCGGCGGCGAGCTGGCACCAGGCCTGTCGGGATCGCTGGATCGGCTGGTCGGAAGCCGCGCGGGTCGCACATTTGCAGGCGGTGGTTCGGCAGTCGCGGTTTTTGATTCTTCCGGGGGTACGGGTACCGAACCTGGCTTCCCATGTGCTCGCGAAGGCGTCGAAGGCACTCGCGACGGAGTGGCGGCGAGCGCGTGGAACGGCACCGCTTCTGGAGTATACTTACGTGGATCCGTCCCGCGCCGGGACGTGCTATCGGGCGGCGGGCTGGCAGCGTTGCGCGGGGCGCACCTCCGGTCGTCCTCCGGGCGGGTTCCGGACGTCTCCGAAGGCGGTCTGGGTGCATCCGCTGTCGCGGCATTGGCGACGAGAGTTGTGCGCGGAATCCGGGGCTCGGCTGCCAATGTGGAGCGGATCCCGGCATTGGCCGATACAGGCGGACTGGGCCGATCGGGAATATGGCGCACGCACGCTGGGCGATGCGCGCCTGCGGCGGCGGCTGGTGGACATGGGGCGCGCCTGGGCCGATCGTCCGGGCTTGTCCTTGCCGCAGGTGTTTGCCACCCCGGCACAGCAGAAAGGAGCCTATCGCTTGTTGTCGAATGCGCGTGCCACGGAGGAGCATGTGCTGGACGCACATCGCCAGTCCACGGTGGATCGCTGCCGTCTGGAACCGGTGGTGCTGGCGGTGCAGGACACCACCATGCTGAACTATTCGGGGCTGGCGACCAGCGAGGGGCTGGCGGAATTGGGAGGCGGCGGAAAGGGCGTGCAGGGGCTGCCCGTGCATCTCACGCTGGGCGTGCTGGAAATGGATACCCGCTTCCGGCCGCCGGCGCCGGAGAAAGCGGAGATCTCGGAGCGCACACGCTGGTTGGCGGGTCTGGACTGTGCCGCGGAACTGGCCAAGTCCTGTCCCGATACTCGCGTGATCGCCGTGTGCGACCGGGAAGCCGACATGTTCTCGATGCTGGAACGCGCCGCGGGATTGGACGTGGAACTGCTGTTCCGTTCCTCCCGCGGTGCCAAGCGCACGGCACGGACGGAGGCCGAAGATCCTCCGGCAGACCTGTGGGAATGCCTGGCATCGCAACCGGTGTCCTCGATCCTCGAACTCGATCTTCCGGCCTCGGGCGGTGCCCGGGCGCGAGCCGCCCGCACCGCCCGACTGGAGGTGCGAAGCCTCCGGGCCGACCTCTTGCCCGCGCGCGCCGGTGCAAGGAACGCCCGCCACAGACCGTGCACGCCGTCTCAGCCACGGAAATCCATCCCCCTGCCGACACGTCGTCTCCCCTGCACTGGGCGCTGCTGTCCACCCGCCCGTTCCAAGATGCCCAAGAGGCCGTCCAGGCACTGGAACGGTATCGCCGACGCTGGGTCATCGAAGAATATTTCAAGGTGCTCAAGAGCGGTGCCCGCATCGAAGAGCGCCGCCTCGATCACGCGGACGACCTGCGCAAATGCCTGGCCTTCGACGCCATCACCGCCTGGCGGGTGTTCGACCTCGATCGACTCGCACGGGTAGAACCGGACCGCCCCGCAATCCGGGTGCTGACCCGGGAAGAAATCGAGACCCTGAACCTGCTCCTCGAAGACCTCGGATCCCACGCCCGGAAACATCAAACTCCGGATCCCGAACGCCAAACCATTCGCCAAACCGTGATCAATATTGGAAGACTCGCTGGGTTCCAGCCTTCCAAAAGACAGCCCCTGCCCGGAAACATCAAACTCTGGCAGGGATACGTCCTGCTCAAACCCGCCGGGCGGATCTACCTCCTCATGAAACAGAAGGAATGAATTCACATCGTCATGTGTGTCCAATTGCAAGGGGGGGGGGCCGACATCCAATGGCATTCGGTTTGAGAAAAGTCGATCTGCGCCTTTGAGGGTTTTCTATAACCCATTGATTGACTGGGACTTGTTTCTGTTTTTTGGAGTGTTCAAAAAAAGGGGTTGCGTTGCGACATTTTTTTTGGCAAACTATGCTGTATGGAATTGTTTCGGACGGAAAGTGGATGGGTTCGAGAATCGTGGATCTGAAGTCGATCACATTTTGTGGCAGGCGGCTGACCCGCCGTCGGATTGCGGACATTTAGAGGACGGTGGAGCTGTTTCCGTCCTTGAGTCGCGATGAGCTGGCTTCGGCCATCTGCAGTCATCTTGGCTGGCGGACGCCGAAAGGCGGGGAAAGCCCTGGATCCTGTTTACGGATGCTGCACGTGCACGTGATCCGGGGACTGCATGCGGTGTTCGGGATAAAGCGGAAAACCGGTGCCGACATCGACCATTTCATCCCCGGCGATCGAGAGGATGTGGTGATGGAGATCGCCCCCCGCAAAGGCACACTCGCCACCTGTGGTGCACACTGCCTTCGGCTGGTGAAATACCTCGTCGGCAAAACGGTCTTCATCCTCGGAACCACCCTGCTGGATTCGAAGCAATACACCATCCCGCAACTGGCGGAGCGGTATCGCGCAAGATGGGGCGTGGAAGAATGGTACAAGGTGTCCAAACAACGGATGGAGGTGGAAGACTTCCATGGACCAAGCGAGCGGGGAGTGCAACAGAAACTCTATGCCGGCTTCCCCCTGAACGCCATGACCCGGCGGTTCTCCGGTCACGGCGACCATCGATGGAACGAAAGCCCGCACGAACATGGCAAGCCGCGCAGGCAGACCCATTTCAAGCACGGACTGGCGATGGTGGCGGCCGACATCGAGAGCCCTGTTGCTGAAGCAGGCATCCGCGCTACAGGAAACGGTCACCCAGGTGGGTTCGCGACATCATCCGATCGCCGACAACGACTCCGGCCCGGCAGATCCTTCGAACGACGATCCCGAAAACCCGTGAAGATGTGGCAGCGAGGGAGAAGACTGCAAGCAAAAACTGCTGATTAACTCAACATAGGGCTGGCATTCCATACAGTGGTGAAGGGCACTTCCTTAAACGAATGACAATGATCACTAAACGAATGCCATTGCCCCGACATCAGACACGCTCCAATGGCAAACTTCCGACCGGCAACCGGATCAACCACCGGATCGAAAACCGCACGAACCGCCTGAAGCAGACCGGGCTTGCTCACCTCCTCGCGCAACTTCAATGCATCCATCCTTGGATACCTCGTTGGCCTTGTAAACCCTATACGAACCTATCATCAATCCTCGGACGACAGGCCCATGCTCCCATTATCACGATACCCAATCCACAAAGTCCAGACCAATAGCGGAGTTTGGGCTATATGGGGAATTGTTGCATGGCTAGGCTACGCAAAAAACGGGATGCCTTGCCCTGAACGGTGTCAGCACGAGAGATTGGAAAATCCAGCTAATCTGCGAAGCCACTGAAGCGACGACGATAAAAAAGATATTCCTCTTGGTGCATCTACGAAAACGAGACACCACAGTCGTATTATTGACCTCGCTCTGTTTCGCGCAGCGATGAAAATAAAGCTAAATACGCCTAGTAGGCTACCAGTTCTAATAATACGTGTTTATAATAGTGGATTGGAAGGGGTTCTGGGATCAGGAGGATTCGATGCCGAAGAAATACATGGTGGAGTTAGCTCAGGATGAGCGGGATGAGTTGGAAGCGGTGCTGAAGTCGAGCACGCGTCGTGCGGTGTCGGCGACGAAGCTGCAGCGTGCACGGATTCTGCTAGCCGTGGATCAGGGGGTGCTGGCCCGGCACTGACGGACATGCAGGTGGTGGATGCGCTGGGGGTGACGGAGCGGACCTGCCAGCACGTGCGTCGGCGGGCGGTGGAGCAGGGTCCGATGAAGGCTCTGGAGCGCAGGCCTCGGCCGTTGCCTCCGGTGCCGAAGAAGTTGGACGGGGGGAAGGAAGCGCGTCTGGTTCAGGTGGCCTGTTCGGTTCCACCGGAAGGCCGCGTTCGGTGGACCGTGAAGCTGCTGGCAGAAGAAGCTGGTGCGACTTGAAGTGGTCGAAACGATTTGCGGGGAGACCGTGCGGCAGGCGTTAAAAAAAACGAATTGAAACCATGGCGGCGGGACATGTGGTGCATTCCGAAGCAGCAAAGCCATCATTTCGTGGCCGGCATGGAGCGGGTGCTTAAGGTATACCGGCGGCCGTACGACCCGCGGCATCCGGTGGTGTGCATGGACGAGATGAGCAAGCAGCTCGTGTCGGAAGTCCGCGAGAAGTTGCCGGTACGCCCCGGGTCGCCGGAGAAGTACGACGCCCACTACCTCCGCCGGGGAGAATGGGTTGTGTATAAATTTATCTGCAAAAACGAAAACCGGGCTGTAACGACAGACGAATGGTTAGAATCTGATGTTTCATCGGGAATGTGGAGATGCCTGGACGCACTAAGGGGCGTCCAGGCGCGAATCATTCATGACACAACTTTAGGGACAAGGAGCAAAAAATGATTCGGAAAGATTATACGCACAATGCCACGAAGAAGTCGGCATGTCATCATCTGGCGGACGATGAGGAGTTTGTGAGGCGGCTGGTGCAAGAGACGCTCAACGAGGTGCTGGAGCAGCAATTCCCCGTATAGCCCCAACCCCGCTATAGGTATGGACTTTGCGCATTGGCTTTCGCAATAATAAGAGCGTAGGCTTATCGTTTGAGGGTGGATGATAGGTTAATATAGAGTTACCAGACAAACGAGGTATCCAAGGATGGGTGCATTGAAGTTGCGCAAGGATGTGAGCAAGCCCGGATTGCTGCGGGTGGTTCGTGAAGTATTTGAGGGGGTCGTTGAGAAGGTTTGCGGGCGGAAGTTTTCCACCGGCGACTGTCTGATGTCGGGTCTGGCGGTGTTTCTGGAGAAGCACGCTTCGCTGCTGCAGTTTGATTTAACGAGGCACCGGCACTCGGTGGTGGAGATGAATCTGCATCGTCTGTACGGTCTGGCGCAGGTTCCCTGCGACACGACCCTGCGCCGTCGCCTGGATCCGATCTCGCCGGTGCGGTATCGGCGGGCGTTTCAGCAGGTTCTGCAACGCGCCCAGCGCGGCAAGGCACTGCAGCGGATGTCGGCGTGGCGCGGTCATTATCTGGTAGCCGTGGATGGTACCGGCACCTTTTCCTCCCAGCGGGTTCACGGTCCGTGCTGTCTGCGGGCCCGGCACCGCAACGGTTCGACCACGTACTCCCATCAGCAGTTGTGTGCGGTGATGGTGCATCCGGATCAGCGGCAGGTGCTGCCGATGGCGATAGAAGCGGTTTGCAACGGGGATGGCTCGACGAAGAACGACTGCGAGCGGGGTGCCTGGGCCCGGCTAGTTCCGGTCCTGGCTTCGCTTTATCGGCGCATGAAGCTGATCGTGATTGCCGATGGGCTGTTCTCGCAGGGTCCCCAGATCCGGCTGCTGCAGGAGCATGGACTGCGCTTTCTGCTGGTGGCTCGGGCGGGCGACCATCCGCATCTGCAGGCTCAGCTGGATCGTTCCGATGCGCCCTGGTTTGCAGATCCCTCGCCCGAAGGGCAGGAGCGGGATCGCCAGCTGCGCGTGGTGCCGGAGGTGGAACTGAATGCTGCGAACCCCGACCTGAAGGTCCAGGTGCTGCAGAGTTCGGAGCGGCGTGGCTCCGGCGAGGATGCGCGGCGGGCGTTCACCTGGGTCACCGATCTGCCGCTCAATCCGCATAACGCCAGCGAACTGGCTCGCGCGGCTCGCAGTCGCTGGAAGATCGAGAACGAGACCTTCAACACGCTGAAGAACGTCCAGTACCTGGAACACAACTTCGGACACGGAACCCAGCACCTGTCGGATACTTTCGCTGCGCTGATGCTGCTGGCGTTCCTGATCGACCAGCTGCTGGAAATGGCCTGCCCCGTCATGAAGCAAATCTTCGCCAAGTGCTATACCCGAACCGCAACGTGGGAACGTCTGCGCAGCAGTTTCTGTGCGGTAGCCTTCCGCAACTGGCAGGAACTGTACGGCCACGCCCTCGGGATCTACACCGCGTACCTCGCCTACGATACGTCCTGACGGCCGACCGCCTCTCCAGCTGCTCGATGAAGAAGGGATCGGGACGTCGTCCCGAGGCCCCATGCCGCCCTGACGGTCAAGAGACCTGCATATCGATGCCCGGAACCCGTTCCAACGCACGACGACATGCCATGCAAACCGTCTGAAAACGTCGGTTCCCCGTACCGAAACATGAAAAGACCGACATCAAGCCCAAAATGAAACTATACGGGGAATTGCTGGTGCTGGAGAGTGAGATGACGGAGTTTCTGGGAGCGGGCAAGAGCGAGCGGACGCAGACGCGTCAGGGCTACCGTTCTGGATACTACCGGCGCGATCTGACGATGAAGGTGGGCGAGATCGAGCTGAGGGTTCCGCAGGAACGCAGCGGCCAGTTCAGCACGCGGGTGTTCGAGCGCTATCAGCGTTCGGAGAAGGCACTGGTGGCCGTGCTGTCGGAGATGTATGTGCAGGGGGTCTCGACGCGTCGGGTGAGCCGACTGGCGGAAGATCTGTGCGGTCACGAGTTTTCACCGGCGACGATCTCGGCCATGGTGTCGAAGCTGGACGCGTCCCTGAAGGCGTTTGCGGAACGTCGGCTGGAGGAGGCGTATCCGTATGTGCTGCTGGATGCCCGGTATGAGAAGGTGAGAGAGGAGGGCTCGGTGCGTTCCCGGGCGGTGCAGATTGCCCTCGGGATTGACGGCGAGGGTCGGCGTCAGGTGTTGGCGGCGGAGGTGGCGAACCGGGAAAGCGAGGTGTCGTGGACGGAATTCCTGTCGCATCTGAAGGGACGTGGCCTGCGGGGAGTCGAGTATGTGGTCTCGGACAGTCATGAGGGATTAAAGCATGCGATCTCGAAAGTGCTGCCGACCGCGCTGTGGCAACGGTGCTGCGTCCATTTTCTGCGCAATGCCAGGGACAAGCTGTCCCGGAGTGCTGATCCCGCGTGTCTGGAGGGTTTGAAACGGTTGTGGGGCTGTGAGCATGTCGGGGAGGCTCGTGAGGCACTGGGTGCCTGGGTAGCCCGTTGGGGCGATGAGAAAGGGTTTGGCAGGCTAGTGGAATGGGTCGAGGATCATGTCGAGGAGACGCTGACGGTGTATCGGCTGCCTAGGGAACATCGCCTGCGGATGAAGTCCACGAACATGCTGGAGCGGTACAACGAGGAGCTCCGTCGGCGCACGCGTGTCGTCAGGATCTTCCCGAACGCGGAGTCCTGTCTGCGTCTGATCTTGGCACTTGCGGCGGAGACCCATGAGCGGTGGCTGACGGGGCAGCGTTATCTATATGGCCGGATCGGCGTGGTTCGCGCATCCGAACCGGAATCCGAGACATGGCAGGAGGCGGCATGAAACGCCCGAAATTTTCGCGCCGAGCGGAGACCCGCCCATATGGGCGGGTCTCCGCTCCCACCAGAAATTGCAGAAGATTCTTGACACAACTGGAGAATGCACGGTGTGGATGTTCGGCGAGCCGCTGTCCGGCTGGCGGAGAGTGGCTGTCACCAAACGGCGCACGACGTTGGATTGGGCGAAGCAAGTGCGCGCACTGGCGAATCTGCCGCGTTACCGGGATGCGGAAAGCATCACGCTGGTGTGCGACAACTTGAACACCCACAGCGGTGACTCGTTCTACGCCGCGTTCCCGGCGGCCGAAGCCAGTCGGCTGAACGACCGCATCCACCTGGTGCACACGCCGAAACACGGGAGCTGGCTAAACGTTGCGGAACTGGAGTTCAGTGCGTTGCACCGCCAGTGCCTGGATCGCCGGATCGAGAGCAGGGCTTTGGTCACGTCGGAAACGGCGGCCTGGGCCAAGGAGCGCAATCGCGAACAGACCGGGGTCGACTGGCAGCTCAGCGTCGACGATGCGCGCACCAAACTGAAGCATCTATACCCGAAAATTAAAACCAGTTAAACTACTAGTCAATGCGGATGTGCAGTTCGTAGTTTCCATGAGCTGTTTTTTGGCAACCAGTAACATGAGTGTCGCCACCTATGTATCCCAGAATCGTTTCGCCAAAATCGATATAGAGCTCGTCTTTCTGACTTACGACGTTCCCTTTTGCATCTACGTACGTGACACCGCTTTTATTAACTTGCCCGAAATACTCCAGGATTTCTCGGCATATGCCGATATCGTGAACGTCAGGGTAAATTACATCAAGATCCCTGTCAGTATTCGTCGCTGCAATGGCAATCAAGCCCCCAAACACATTTCGGCCGTTCGACAGTCTGTTTTGCTCCAAATACGGCTTCAGTTTACTGAGATTCGTTCCAATATTCGTATATTGGTGCCCTTCTGGCTTCGATGAGAATTTAAACTCGTTGGCGGCATTTTGGATCATCCTAATCTCGGTTATTGCCGTCTGTATGTCAGATTCGTTACCATACACTATGTACATGGTTTGCGCGAAGACCAATACGCTCGCAACGATAGCAAGTACTAACAGGACCTTGGCTATTGAATGACCGCCGTCCCGTCGGTGCTGAAAGGAACATTGATCCAGGGTCGTTTTAGACTGTTTTGTTATCACAGGTTTCCTCCTGATCTATTTGGTTAATATGATATGTTGATAGTTACAATGGCCGTTCGATGGAGATACTATGTTACAGATGATCCAACAACGGCTATACCGCTCAAGAAATCAGCGGAATAGGTTCCCTTCATTTTGAATGAAAATGATGAATAGGAAATAGAGGCGGAGGTGCTTCCAAGGCTCTCCGAAATTAGTGCCCCGGTCAGATTTATGTTCCTCCCGGGTTTTAGGTGTGTATCTCAACGGGAGAGTGTTCCAAGTGTCATGCATACAAAAATGACGCTTCTTCTCTTCAATGTTCATTATACTGTCGTGCCAGATGTACACAGTTTAGATGTTGAGAATGGATTAGACCAAGACATACGATTGAGTAGGAATAAGCAATCGTATTCCGTATGCAAAAGACAGCCAACCACGGAGAGGGAGCAAAATCGTCGTCGTACTCGATATCCTAGCACCCTCACCGAAAATCCCTGACAAAGGGTTCTTGAAAGAGACCTACCATACCCTGTCTTGTACCTTATATACCTTATAATTTCTAACCCTTATTTCTCATAATGAATGGCTTTGATGCGATTTATGTGTGTTTAAGTTGTTGATACAACGAAGCCGATTGGGCTTTGCCGGGGGGAAGGGTATTGCGGCGGGGTGCGTCCGGGCCGGATGGAAGCGGGACGCGGTCGGTGCTGAGCGCGATGCTTGCGGAAGAGGTGCGGATTTTTGGAATACGCCCCGGCCCGTTTCGCGGACTGCTGCAGATCCGCGCGAAAAGCAGCGCATCCTGTGAAAACGTCATTTTCGACTTGGTTATGAGAAATCCGGGCTAACAACAGCTAAAATGCAGATAAGCATTATAGGGAAATTTTTAACAGAATCTAGTACAAATTTGTCAGTATTTATCAGTAGAATTTGCAAAGAACGACACAGCAAAGCCGGCTTTCTAAAAGTTCAAGCTGCCGATCATGTCGACCATGCTACGGTGAAGCAGTTTGGAGCAGACGCGATAAAGCGGCAGTTGTCGCTGTTCATGTGTTGCGGATAAATGGCTATCAAGAAAGTTAGATCGAGTGAAACTTCAGTTCCCTACTTTAGTGGTTTGTCCGGCAGTCTGCGCCGTAGAAAAATCCCGATACATTTTTAGGATGAATAGTCCATAAACAATTCAGAACGGGAATGTTATACCTTATTAATACGTATTTCATAGGTTATCCTTCCTACCAAAGAGGGTTCCTACGTTTCTACGGCGCAGACTGCCGGGAGGCACCAACTTAATATCCTGTAAGATAAATGCTGTTCTGATGATCGCTACATTTATCATTACATTTTCAAAACTCGCAGTCATCATTAGGGTGTGGTTAGAAACGATCTTTGATCTGGAATGACTACTAAACTAACGACTTGCACTAAGTAGATCCAGAATAGCACACCGATGAACTGTTCGATGAAAGACCGGGTCATATAGCGCATGGTAGGATTGAACAGCGTAGAGCTGATCAAGGTCATACCAGTCCCGCTGAGAAACAATAAATGCGTTTTGGAAGATATCCGACACACAGGTTGTCCACCAGTCAGTGCTTCTTTTCTACCGCCAACTTTCAAGCACACAGTCATGCCAGCTGGAACAAGCTAATAGCGGTTCAAAGCACACCGAATGTAATAGGTAGCCATGCTGTGGCGGGAAATGGGAAACAGTTTTATCTGGTAACGTCAAGGTCATCGTTTCCAACAAGCAAGCCTTTGTATGGAGGGTATACCGATACTTTGTGTGCGTGAAGTTTCGGGTATACATAACTCATTAGCGATAATTATACGATCCCTAGTTAGTGTAACAATTACTTGCTGCAATGTTTAATGCCCAATCTCTGTTGATTCTACTGATATACAGCATCGCGCTTTTTGGCGTGGCCTATATGAGTGGACGATTGCCGACTCTCGGCAAGATGACGCATACGCGGACACAAATGATTATGAGTCTCGTGGCGGGTTTCATATTAGGGATCGCCATGTTCCATTTGCTTCCTCATAGTCTTGAGCGTATTCCTGGAGACGACGCTGTAGAAAAAGCCATGACGTGGATGGTGCTCGGGATCGTCGTACTGGTTTTTTTTCTCCATATTTTCCACTTCCATCAGCACAATTTCAGCGAAGAAGAAAACGGTCTTTATGATCATCACGCGTACAAAAAAGGAGAGTTAAAATCGCAAAGTTTGATCGGAATTGTTTCAGGTTTAAGTGTGCACACTGTAACTGAAGGCATGGCTTTAGGTGTCAGCATTCAAGCAGGGTTGCTCTATGAGAGTGGCACTATGGTTGCAGGGCTTAGTGTTTTCTTGGCGATCCTATTGCACAAACCACTTGATGCCTATTCAATTATTGGAATGATGAATGCTGCTGGATACAGTCCACGCACTCGGCTTCTAACGAATATAGGCTTCGCTTTGCTCTGTCCATTGATTACGGTACTGACTTTCTGGTTTGTGGGGACATTCAATGCGTTGCAGCTAGAAGTATTAATTGGATATGCGTTGGCGTTCGCGGCGGGTGCCTTTCTTTGTATCTCCCTCAGCGATTTACTACCGGAAATCCATTTCCATAGTCATGATCACGGTAAGCTTATATTCGCGCTTCTCGTGGGGATTGGACTTGCTTATGCACTATGGTTTATGGAATCCGGTGCCATGCATGGAATAGGAAGGGCGTCACACTAAGGCGTGTTTACACTAAATTTCTGATCATTTCGCAAATCAGTACCAGATAGATGAACCCGGCGAACATGAGGTCGAGTTTGTCGTAACGCGTCCCCACGCAGCGATACCGCTTGAGCTTGCCGAACAGTCGCTCCACTTGGTTGCGGCGGGCATACAGCTTGCGGTCGAACGACCATGGTTTCCGACGGGGCGTTCGGGGTGGGACCATGGGCGTGGCACCCAGTCCTTCCCCCCCCCCCCCCCCCCTCCCTTGCAATTGGACACACTTGACAAGAGAGGGGGTGATGATTTACTATATTTGCATGCAATTGGGTCTGAGACATTTTGGCGAGGCTTCGCTGGCTTGGTTCAAGGAGAAGTCGAGGGATCCGTCGGCGACTCGGTGGTCCCTGGCTCGGGGGATTTGCGAGCGTGAAGACTGGCGGAATCGTCAGGGGGAGTGGTGCATCGCGTCGGCCTGCAAGGCGTTGCCGCAACTGGCGGCGCATCTGGGGGTGGCGTTGCCGGCGGCGCGTCCGGTGGCATCGGTCCGGGCACCGGCTTCGGACTATCCGGACCTGGCGTTGGACTGTGCGCTGGAGGCATTGGGCGAGGTCTCGGTGCGACGTGTGGCGGCGAAGGACGTGGGGGCGTTTCGTCGCCTGCTGCACACGCATCATCCACGGGGATGGGATCGCAGTCCGGGCGCTGCGCTGAACTGCTGGATTGTCTCGAGCCGCCAGGGTCGCCTGGGCGGGGTGAGATGGTCGGCGGCGAGCTGGCACCAGGCCTGTCGGGATCGCTGGATCGGCTGGTCGGAAGCCGCGCGGGTCGCACATTTGCAGGCGGTGGTTCGGCAGTCGCGGTTTTTGATTCTTCCCGGGGTACGGGTACCGAACCTGGCTTCCCATGTGCTCGCGAAGGCGTCGAAGGCACTCGCGACGGAGTGGCGGCGAGCGCGTGGAACGGCACCGCTTCTGGAGTATACTTACGTGGATCCGTCCCGCGCCGGGACGTGCTATCGGGCGGCGGGCTGGCAGCGTTGCGCGGGGCGCACCTCCGGTCGTCCTCCGGGCGGGTTCCGGACGTCTCCGAAGGCGGTCTGGGTGCATCCGCTGTCGCGGCATTGGCGACGAGCGTTGTGCGCGGAATCCGGGGCTCGGCTGCCCATGTGGAGCGGGTCCCGGCATTGGCCGATACAGGCGGACTGGGCCGATCGGGAATATGGCGCACGCACGCTGGGCGATGCGCGCCTGCGGCGGCGGCTGGTGGACATGGGGCGCGCCTGGGCCGATCGTCCGGGCTTGTCCTTGCCGCAGGTGTTTGCCACCCCGGCACAACAGAAAGGAGCCTATCGCTTGTTGTCGAATGCGCGTGTCACGGAGGAGCATGTGCTGGACGCACATCGCCAGTCCACGGTGGATCGCTGCCGTCTGGAACCGGTGGTGCTGGCGGTGCAGGACACCACCATGCTGAACTATTCGGGGCTGGCGGAATTGGGAGGCGGCGGAAAGGGCGTGAAGGGGCTGCCCGTGCATCTCACGCTGGCCGTCACGCCGACAGGGCGACCGCTGGGCGTGCTGGAAATGGATACCCGCTTCCGGCCGCCGGCGCCGGAGAAAGCGGAGACCTCGGAGCGCACACGCTGGTTGGCGGGTCTGGACTGTGCCGCGGAACTGGCCAAGTCCTGTCCCGATACTCGCGTGATCGCCGTGTGCGACCGGGAAGCCGACATGTTCTCGATGCTGGAACGCGCCACGGGATTGGACGTGGAACTGCTGTTCCGCTCCTCCCGCGGTGCCAAGCGCACGGCACGGACGGAGGCCGAAGATCCTCCGGCAGACCTGTGGGAACGGCTGGCATCGCAACCGGTGTCCTCGATCCTCGAACTCGATCTTCCTGCCTCGGGCGGTGCCCGGGCGCGAGCTGCCCGCACCGCCCGACTGGAGGTGCGAAGCCTCCGGGCCGACCTCTTGCCCCCGCGCCGGTGCAAGGAACGCCCGCCACAGACCGTGCACGCCGTCTCAGCCACGGAAATCCATCCCCCTGCCGACACGTCTCCCCTGCACTGGGTGCTGCTGTCCACCCGCCCGTTCCAAGATGCCCAAGAGGCCGTCCAGGCACTGGAACGGTATCGCCGACGCTGGGTCATCGAAGAATATTTCCAGGTGCTCAAGAGCGGTGCCCGCATCGAAGAGCGCCGCCTCGATCACGCGGACGACCTGCGCAAATGCCTGGCCTTCGACGCCATCACCGCCTGGCGGGTGTTCGACCTCGATCGACTCGCACGGGTAGAACCGGACCGCCCCGCAATCCGGGTGCTGACCCGGGAAGAAATCGAGACCCTGAACCTGCTCCTCGAAGACCTCGGATCCCACGCCCGGAAACATCAAACTCTGGCAGGGATACGTCCTGCTCAAACCCGCCGTGCGGATCTACCTCCTCATGAAACAGAAGGAATGAATTCACATCGTCATGTGTGTCCAATTGCAAGCCCCCCCCCCCCCCCCCCGCGTTTGATCGTCCTCATTAGGCGGAGGGTCCATCATCAGATGCTTCCGGGGGGCTTCAGACCGCTCTTCTGGAGCAGCGACCTTCCGGAGCATCATGCCGATGTCCAGCAAACAGCGAGCGCTGAGAAACTCCATGCCCGACGATCGTCCAACGCCAGTAGATGAATCTTAGTCGTCAGCCCTCCGCGCGAGCGGCCGATGTCCAGCAAACAGCGAGCGCTGAGAAACTCCATGCCCGACGATCGTCCAACGCCAGTAGATGAATCTTAGTCGTCAGCCCTCCGCGCGAGCGGCCGATACTTTGCGGACCGTTTTTTGAGACCACCTGTCGCCATCCGCATGCACCTGCACCGAGGTACTACCCAGCATCGCGATCTCGGTGCCCGAAGCTACCAGACCCCGATCGCGCAAACGCTCGAGCACGGCCGGGCCGCCAATACCCCCCCCCCCCCCCCCGCCCAGCACACCCGCCGATGACCCCATCGGACATTGCCGCGGGGCTTCGGAAACAGATCCCGTATCTCGTCAAATGGTGCTTCTGTAAGTTGCATGACGACTGGTACTTCTGTAAGTTGCATGACGACTGGTACTTCTGTAAGTTGCATGACGACTGGTACTTCTGTAAGTTGCATGACGACTGGTACTTCTGTAAGTTGCATGACGACTGGTACTTCTGTAAGTTGCATGACGACTGGTACTTCTGTAAGTTGCATGACGACTGGTACTTCTGTAAGTTGCATGACGACTGGTACTTCTGTAAGTTGCATGACGACTGGTACTTCTGTAAGTTGCATGACGACTGGTACTTCTGTAAGTTGCATGACGACTGGTACTTCTGTAAGTTGCATGACGACTGGTACTTCTGTAAGTTGCATGACGACTGGTACTTCTGTAAGTTGCATGACGACTGGTACTTCTGTAAGTTGCATGACGACTGGTACTTCTGTAAGTTGCATGACGACCTCTTGTCGAGTGCACCAGATCCCAAAGAACCATACAACAACATAGTGTCAATACGCCCTAGTAGTCTAACCAGTTTTAATTTTCGGGTATAGATGCTTCAGTTTGGTGCGCGCGTCGTCGACGCTGAGCTGCCAGTCGACCCCGGTCTGTTCGCGATTGCGCTCCTTGGCCCAGGCCGCCGTTTCCGACGTGACCAAAGCCCTGCTCTCGATCCGGCGATCTAGGCACTGGCGGTGCAACGCACTGAACTCCAGTTCCGCAACGTTCAGCCAGCTCCCGTGTTTCGGCGTGTGCACCAAGTGGATGCGGTCGTTCAACCGACTGGCTTCGGCCGCCGGGAACGCGGCAGATTCGCCAGTGCGCGCACTTGCTCCGCCCAATCCAACGTCGTGCGCCGTTTGGTGACAGCCACTGTCCGCCAGCCGGACAGCGGCTCGCCGAACATCCACACCGTGTGCATGCTCCCCGGCGGAGGTAGTGGGCGTCGTACTTCTCCGGCGACCCGGGGCGTACTGGCAACTTCTCGCGGACTTCCGCCACGAGCTGCTTGCTCATCTCGTCCATGCACACCACCGGATGCCGCGGGTCGTACGGCCGCCGGTATACCTTGAGCACCCGCTCCATGCCGGCCACGAAATGGTGGCTTTGTTTCTTCGGGATACACCACATTTCCCGCCGCCATGGTTTCCATTCGTTTTTTTTAACGCCTGCCGCACGGTCTCCTCGCAAATCGTTTCGACCACTTCAAGCCGCACCAGCTCTTCCGCCAGCATCTTCACGGTCCACCGAACGCGGCCTTCCGGTGGAACCGAACAGGCCACCTGAACCAGACACGCTTCCTTCTCCCCGTCCAACTTCTTCGGCACCGGAGGCAACGGCCGAGGTCTACGCTCCAGAGCCTTCATCGGACCCTGCTCCACCGCACGCCAACGCACGTGCTGGCAGGTCCGCTCCGTCACCCCCACAGCGCATCCACCACCTGCCCGTCTGTCAGGGCCGGGCCAGCGACCCCCTGATCCACGGCCAGCAGAATCCGTGCACGCTGCAGCTTCGTCGCCGACACCGCACGACGCGTGCTCGACTTCAGCACCGCTTCCAACTCATCCCGCTCATCCTGCGCTAACTCCACCATGTATTGCTTCGGCATCTGATCCTTCTGATCCCAGAACCCCTTCCAGTCCACTATTATAAACACGTATTGTTAGAACGGGTAGCCTACTAGCCCTTATTTCTCATAATGGATGGCTTGGGTGCGATGTATGTGCGTGTAAGTTGTTGATACCACGAAGTTGGTTGGACTTTGCCGGGGGGAAGGGGATGGTAGCGGGGTGCGTTCGGACGGATGGGTGCGTTGGATGGCGAAAGGGGTGCGTTCGGGTCGGACGGAAGCGGGGCGCGTGCGGTGCTGAGTGCGATGCTGGCGGAAGCGGTGCGGACGTGTAGCATGCGCCTGGGCCCGTTTTGCGGACCGCCACGACCGGCGTGCAAAGCGGCGCATCCCGTGCAAGATGCTGTTGTCGACTGGATGATGAGCCATGGGTTGTGTATAAATTTATCTGCAAAAACGAAAAACGAGCTGTAACGACAGACGGATGGTTAGAATCTGATGTTTTATCGGGAATGTGGAGATGCCTGGACGCGGAACCGCGTCCAGGCACGAATCATTCATTACACAATTTATGACAAAGGAGCAAAAAATGATTCGGGAAGATTATACGCACAATGACACGAAGAAGTCGGCATGTCATCATCTGGCGGACGATGAGGACTTTGTGAGGCGGCTGGTGCAAGAGACGCTCAACGAGGTGCTGGAGAGTGAGATGACGGAGTTTCTGGGAGCGGGCAAGAGCGAGCGGACGCAGACGCGTCAGGGCTACCGTTCTGGCTACTACCGGCGCGATCTGACGATGAAGGTGGGCGAGATCGAGCTGAGGGTTCCGCAGGAACGCAGCGGCCAGTTCAGCACGCGGGTGTTCGAGCGCTATCAGCGTTCGGAGAAGGCACTGGTGGCCGTGCTGTCGGAGATGTATGTGCAGGGGGTCTCGACGCGTCGGGTGAGCCGACTGGCGGAGGGTCTGTGCGGTCACGAGTTTTCACCGGCGACGATCTCGGCCATGGTGTCGAAGCTGGACGCGTCGCTGAAGACGTTTGCGGAACGTCGGCTGGAGGAGGCGTATCCGTATGTGCTGCTGGATGCCCGGTATGAGAAGGTGAGAGAGGAGGGCTCGGTGCGTTCCCGGGCGGTGCAGATTGCCATCGGGATTGACGGCGAGGGTCGGCGTCAGGTGCTGGCGGCGGAGGTGGCGAACCGGGAAAGCGAGGTGTCGTGGACGGAATTCCTGTCGCATCTGAAGGAACGTGGCCTGCGGGGAGTCGAGTATGTGGTCTCGGACAGTCATGAGGGATTAAAGCATGCGATCTCGAAAGTGCTGCCGACCGCGCTGTGGCAACGGTGCTGCGTCCATTTTCTGCGCAATGCCAGGGACAAGCTGTCCCGGAGTGCTGATCCCGCGTGTCTGGAGGGTTTGAAACGGTTGTGGGGCTGTGAGCATGTCGGGGAGGCTCGTGAGGCACTGGGTGCCTGGGTAGCCCGTTGGGGCGATGAGAAAGGGTTGGGCAGGCTAGTGGAATGGGTCGAGGATCATGTCGAGGAGACGCTGACGGTGTATCGGCTGCCCAGGGAACATCGCCTGCGGATGAAGTCCACGAACATGCTGGAGCGGTACAACGAGGAGCTCCGCCGGCGAACGCGTGTCGTCAGGATCTTTCCGAACGCGGAGTCCTGTCTGCGTCTGATCTTGGCACTTGCGGCGGAGACCCATGAGCGGTGGCTGACGGGGCAGCGTTATCTATATGACCGGATCGGCGTGGTTCGCGCACCCGAACCGGAATCCGAGACATGGCAGGAGGCGGCATGAAACACCCGAAAATTTCGCGCCGAGTGGAGACCCGCCCATATGGGCGGGTCTCCACTCCCACTGGAAATTGCAGAAAATTCTTGACACAACTGGGTTCTGTGCGGATCTTCGTTGGGAGGGCAGCGATCATGAGACGTTTCGAGCATGCCTTGCGGTTGGACGAGACGCCGATCGGTGAGATCAGGATGAACGTGAAATCACGGGATGACATTCCGGCGTTGCTGTTGGGATTGCAGCATCTGTACGTGTCGTGTCGGGAGGAATGTGAAGCGTTACTGGGTTGCCATGTGACAGCGGATCGGGATCCGGAGAACGGTCGGCCGGGGATGACCCGCTCTGGCGGGTTCTGGTGATGGCGGTTTCGGTCTGTTGCGGATCGCATGGGGTGTCGGGATGGCGGCAGGGGCAGTACTGGCGGAGCCAGGTTCGGCAGGGCTATCAACGGGTGAGCCGCGCGCGGTTGTGGTGCCGACGCCCGAAGGCGGTGGCGGCGTGGTTGACCCTGTGCGGCGATCTGACGGGGCGTCTGGGCGACACGCTGGAGGATCTGGAAGGATTGCCGGAGGGCTCGGTGTCGTCGGCGCAGCTGTCGCGATGGCACTGGTTTCACGCCTGCTCGGTGCGTTTGCAGGATCAGATCCGCCGTCGCGTGCTGGAAGGGGGAACGATCCCGCACGAGGAGAAACTGTTCTCGCTGTTCGAGTCGCATACGCGCTGGATCATGAAGGGCAAGGCCGGCCGGTGGAGCTGGGGGTTCCCTGACGGTGCTGGAAGATCAACATCAGTTCATCCTGGGTTGGCACTTGCAGTGGCATGGCGGCGATGTGGACGGTGGCTGGTTCCGCTGGTGGCGGCATGCCAGGCACAGTATCCGGAGTTGCGCGGATGCAGTTTCGACCGGGGGTTCCACAGCCCCGCCAACCAACAGCAACTGGCCGCGGTGCTGGAGCACGTCGCGTTGCCCGCGAAGGGGCGAGGCACGGAGGCCAGTCGTGCCCGGGAAGGTAAATCATCGTTCGTGGCGCGACGCCGGCGGCATCCGGGCGTGGAATCGGCGATCCATGCGTTGGAAAGTCATGGCTTGGACCGGGTGCGCACGCATGGCCGGGAAGGCTTCGAACGCACCGTGGGTATCTCGATCCTCGCAGCCAACCTGCACCGACTCGGACGCTTGCTGCAGCAACGGGCGGAGCGGCGGTCCCATCGCACGCACCACCCTATCGTTTGGCGGCCTAGCCGTCCCCATCCTCAATATCCATCCTCCCCGCCCCGAGTTGTGTCAAGAATTTTCTGCAATTTCCAGTGGGAGCGGAGACCCGGCCATATAGATAACGCTGCCCCGTCAGCCACCGCTCATGGGTCTCCGCCGCAAGTGCCAAGATCAGACGCAGACAGGACTCCGCGTTCGGGAAGATCCGGACGACACGCGTTCGCCGTCGGATCTCCTCGTTGTACCGCTCCAGCATGTTCGTGGACTTCATCCGCAGGGCGATGTTCCCTAGGCAGCCGATACACCGTCAGCGTCTCCTCGACATGATCCTCGACCCATTCCACTAGCCTGCCAAACCCTTTCTCATCGCCCCAACGGGCTACCCAGGCACCCAGTGCCTCACGAGCCTCCCCGACATGCTCACAGCCCCACAACCGTTTCAAACCCTCCAGACACGCGGGATCAGCACTCCGGGACAGTTTGTCCCTGGCATTGCGCAGAAAATGGACGCAGCACCGTTGCCACAACGCGGTCAACGCGGTCGGCAATATTTTCGAGATCGCATGCTTCAATCCCTCATGACTGTCCGAGACCACATACTCGACTCCCCGCAGGCCACGTTCCTTCAGATGCGAGAGGAATTCCGTCCACGACCCCTCGCTTTCCCGGTCCGCCACTTCCGCCGCCAGCACCTGACGCCGACCCTCGCCGTCAATCCCGATGGCAATCTGCACTGCCCGGGAACGCACCGAGCCCTCCTCACGCACCTTCTCATACCGGGCATCCAGCAACACATACGGATACGCCTCCTCCAGCCGACGTTCCGCAAACGCCTTCAGGGACGTGTCCAGCTTCGACACCATGGCCGAGATCGTCGCCGGCGAAAACTCGTGACCGCACAGACCCTCCGCCAGTCGGCTCACCCGACGCGTCGAGACCCCCTGCACATACATCTCCGACAGCACCGCCACCAGGGCCTTCTCCGAACGCTGATAGCGCTCGAACACCCGCGTGCTGAACTGGCCGCTGCGTTCCTGCGGAACTCTCAGTTCGATCTCGCCCACCTTCATCGTCAGATCGCGCCGGTAGTATCCGGAACGGTAGCCCTGACGCGTCTGCGTCCGCTCGCTCTTGCCCGCTCCCAGAAACTCCGTCATCTCACTCTCCAGAACCTCGTTGAGCGTCTCCTGCACCAGCCGCCTCACAAACTCCTCATCGTCCGCCAGATGATCGCATGCCGACTTCTTCGTGGCATTGTGCGTATAATCTTTCCGAATCATTTCTTGCTCCTTTTCAATAAATTGTGTCATGAATGATTCGTGCCTAGACGCCCCTTAAGTGCGTCCAGGCATCTCCACATTCCCGATGAAACATCAGATTCTAACCATTCGTCTGTCGTTACAGTCCGTTTTTCGTTTTTGCAGACAAATTTATACACAACCCAGAACCCCCCTGAAACCCCTAAAAAAGCCCATTTCAACGCCTCCAACGGCAATCTTCACCCGTAGCATTTTAGCTCAAAATACCCTCCCATGCCGCAATAATCAACGCTTTGATACAATCGTCAGGGTTTTCGCACAGACACTATATAAGTATTTGATTTTTAATAAATATCGCTTTGAGGTCATAACAAGTCTGCGGGTTAATAGAGGTGTCTAGCTGGAGAGCGCGGATGCGCCCTGGTTTCCCGATCCTTCCCCCGAAGGTCAGGAACGGGATCGTCGCCGGCGCGTGGTGCACGACGTGGAACGGAACGCCGCCAACCCCGATCTGAAGGTCTAGGTGCTGCAGAGTTCGGAACGGCGGGGATCCCGCCGAGGGCGGGCGACGGGAGTTCACCTGGGTCACCGATCTGCCGCTTGATCCGGACCACGCCAGCGAGCTAGCCCGCGCGGCTCGCAGCCGCTGGAAGATCGAGAACGAGATGTTCAACACGCTGAAGAACGTCCAGTACCTGGAACACAACTCTCCGGACACGGAATCCAGCACCTGTACGGCCCACGCCCTCGGGTTCTACACCGCGTACATCGCCTACGATACGTGTCCTGACGACCGACCGCCTCTCGAGATGGATCAACCCATCATCGGGACGTCTCGAGGCCCCATGTCGCCCTGACAGACGGTCAAGGGACCCCACATATCGGCACCTGGAACCCGTCTCAATGCACGACGATATGCCATGTGAACCGTCTGAAACGTCGGTTTCCCGTACCCAAACACGGAAAGACCGACGTCAAGCCCGACATAGAACTATACGGGGAATTGCTGATACTGATTTCTTGCGATAAAATAAATATTTTTCTGTTATTTCTATATACTTTCATGTATCATATACATATATAATTGAAAGTATAAATGAAGTGGCTAAAGTTGTTCAATGGTAATTAACACATCAGTGCCTTTGGGATTGCCTATCCCCGTACGTACGGGGAATCATCTTCATTTAAAAGGATTATATTAATGTTTCAAGGTCTATCCCCGAATGTACGGGGAATCCATAGTATAAAGATTATATCTCAAATTATCATCAGGTCTATCCCCGAATGTACGGGGAATCCACGAGTAGTCAAAATTATATCATACCATCCCATAATTCAGTTTATTCCCACACATATGAGATAAAAACATCTATATTTCTGATCTTTCATTCCTAAGCGCAAGTGAAGTAACCGTGCGTGATGAGTGCAGCTTTCAGCAAGCCGTAAAAGTAGTTAACTCTTCACACTATCGCCAACTGACACAGAATACGAATTTTACATCGTTGGCATGCAGAAATCAATCTGGCTGATAGGAATGGTTTTCGTCAGGCTCCGTTAATGATGCGTACAAAGCTCCCAACGGTGTGAGGGTCAATGAGATCACAGAAATTCCCTGTGAACGGAATTTGGGCCTTTGCTCACGACTCTCGGACGATCGAGGTGTTGCGACGTGCCGCGAAGAAGCGGGTCTTGAGCCTCTGAATTCGGCTTTTCAGCCCCCATCCCGTGTGCGGTCCCACGCGGACGCGTGCGCTCCCGCCGTTCGTTCGAGGGGGGCACCGGTGCCCCTCAGCCGTCCGTTTGGAGGTTGCCTAGCAGGCGATCCCAGTGCCCGGGTTCAGAAAGTATCGAAGGCTGGTATGACGACATGCGACGGCCGCTCGGTGAACTGATACCATTCGCGCTAGCTCCCCCGCCGGGGAACGGCATGAGGGTCTCAGGTGCGAGCGCAATGGTTTCCACAGCGCGTAACGGGGTCCGGCCTTCGCTAGTGCGGCTTGGAACGGCGGGCAGCACAACTCCTGCAACTGGGGTCGAGCAGGAACGCCAACAACATCAGCATCATCAGCACGGTGGCCAGATGCTGGCACCCGTGCCCGAAGTTGTGTTCCAACTCGTAGCCCTGCAGTCTGCGCCGTAGAAACGCTCTTTAGTAGGGAAGATAACCTAAATACGTATTAATGAAGTATGGAATTTCTGCTCTGAGTTGTTTACAAACTATCCATCCTAAAAAATGTACCTGAATTTGGTTGTGTATAAATTTGTCTGCAAAAACGAAAAACGGGCTGTAACGGGCTGTAACGATAGATGAATGGTTAGAATCTGATGTTTCATCCAAGCTGTAACGATAGATGAATGGTTAGAATCTGATGTTTCATCGTTCCCTGGAATGTGGAGATGCCTGGACGCACTTAAGGGGCGTCTAGGCACGAATCATTCATGACACAACTTATGGAAAAGGAGCAAAAAATGATCCGGGAAGATTATACGCACAAGGACACGAAGAAGTCTGCATGTCATCATCTGGCGGACGATGAGGAGTTTGTGAGGCGGCTGGTGCAGGAGACGCTCAACGAGGTGCTGGAGAGTGAGATGACGGAGTTTCTGGGAGCGGGCAAGAGCGAGCGGACGCAGACGCGTCAGGGCTACCGTTCCGGATACTACCGGCGCGGTCTGACGATGAAGGTGGGCGAGATCGAACTGAGAGTTCCGCAGGAACGCAACGGCCAGTTCAGCACGCGGGTGTTCGAGTGCTATCAGCGTTCGGAGAAGGCCCTGGTGGCGGTGCTGTCGGAGATGTATGTGCAGGGGGTCTCGACGCGTCGGGTGAGCCGACTGGCGGAGGGTCTGTGCGGTCACGAGTTTTCGCCGGCGACGATCTCGGCCATGGTGTCGAAGCTGGACGCGTCCCTGAAGGCGTTTGCGGAACGCGAGCTGGAGGTGGTGTATCCGTGCACGGCAGCTGGCTGAACATGGCCGAGATTGAGACCGGTGCGATGGTCGGCCAATGCCTGAACCGTCGTCTGCCCGACCGCGAAACCCTACGCCGTGAAGTCGATGCTTGGCAGCAGCGAAGGAACCGCGAAGCCGTGCGCGTGGACTGGCGATTCACGACCGCCGACGCACGGATCAAACTGAAATTACTTCACCCATCAATACAAAAGTGATGACCTACTAGCGAGGACAAATCATTGACTTTCAGGCCGTTGTTTGTTACTTTTTCCACAGCAATTCCCCGTATAGTTTCATGTCGGGCTTGGTGCTAGTAGACCACCTCCATTGAATTGATAGGTTAGTAGGGTATGATGGATGTTTTCGGATGTCCCGGTGAACAAGGAGAGTTCTGGATGACTAGCAAGAGGTATCGGCCCGGAAGCAGACGCATGGGCGTATTCTGTTGCAGTGTGATGAATGTCAGGAGGATGGCGGACGGACGGACGGTGCGATTGCGGAGGTCCTGGGCATTGGCGTAGCGACGGTGGCGCGAGTGCGTCGGCGTTGTGTGGGGGAGGGACTGGAAGCGGCTCTGAACCGGAAGGAGCCGTTGAACCGGCGGGCGAAGGTTCTGGATGGGGAGGCGGAAGCTCGGTTGGTGGCGATCGCCTGCGGCGATCCCCCGGAGGGCTACGCGCGGTGGTCGTTGCGCTTGCTCGCGGATCGGTTGGTGGCGTGTGAGATCGTGGATGGCGTGAGTCGGGAGACGGTTCGTCGTACGCTAAAAAAAACGACCTTAAACCGTGGTTGAAGCAATGCTGGTGCATTCCCCCGAAGTCGGATGCGCAGTTTGCGTGCGCTATGGAGGACATCCTGGAGGTGTATCATCGGGAATACCAGGATGATGAGGTGCTGGTGTGCATGGACGAGACCCATCGGCAGCAGGTGAAGGAAGCTCGGGTTCCGCGGCCGGCCAAACCCGGAGCACCCGAGGCGTACGACTACGAGTACGAACGTAACGGCGTGAGCAACCTGTTGATGCTGTTCGTACCACTGGAAGGTTGGCGACGCGTGGACGTGACGGAGCGACGCACGAAAGTTGACTGGGCACGGTAGATCCAACGGTCGGTGGACGAGGACTACCCGGATAAGCGTATCGTGCTGGTCATGGACAACTTCAACACGCATGCTCCGGCTTCGTTCTACGAGGCGTTCGAGCCGGCCGAGGCGCGGCGCATCGCCGAGCGTCTGGAGATCCACTACACGCCCAAGCACGGCAGCTGGCTGAACATCATGGCCGAGATCGAGATCGGTGCGATGGTCGGCCAATGCCTGAACCGTCGTCTGCCCGACCGCGAAACCCTACGCCGTGAAGTCGATGCTTGGCAGGGGCGAAGGAACCGCGAAGCCGTGCGAGTGGACTGGCGATTCACGACCGCCGACGCACGGATCAAACTGAAATCACTTTACCCATCAATACAAAAGTGATGACCTACTAGTATCGGAAACCGTCGCGCCAGCAGTGCTCGGTGTTCGCCTCAAGGCACTCTCTATTCCAATCATCAAAGTATATGGTTCGTTATACACGTATTGCGATAGCATCATAAGCACACTTCCTGAAACATGTATTCGTAAGGTATGTAATTTCTATCTCAAGTCAGTTGTAAATTGGTTATTCTCAAAAATATTCTCAAAATTTTCTGTGACCGCAGGCTGTTAGCATGATCTACTCAAAGGTCAGACCTAAACCAAAATACTGGCTGCAACCTGCACCCCCCGGATCATCAGGAACACTTACGAATCCATCAATCGCTTTTCCCGGGGTGATTTTGAGATAACCGTATGGGCCGGATTCAGTCTCTTTTCCAAAATGCTCAATAAGACGTTCACACATCCTGATTCCATCAAGACCACCCATGTAGTAGTAGAATCCCAGATGTTTGGGTGTGTCCTGTGGCCTGCCCCACATGAGGATTGCATTTCCCCGATAATTAACTCCAGCCCTTAAACCAGAATTGGTGCTACCCAAATAAGGCTTAAGGTTGTGCAGACCCGTATAGGATATTCTACTATACCGTTGGTATCCACCATGTTCCTTCTTGTACCGCTGTGCAGCTTGTTGCAGCAGCCGTATCTCGGCTAGTATCGTCCTCACCTCAGCCTCCTCGGAGATCATGGTGTACGTGCCCCACACGCCAGCTAATACCCCCACAAAGATGCTGAGTGCTATCAGGAGTTCGGCTATCGAGTAGCCATTCCCTTGGGCGGAAGACACCTTGACTGATGGGTTATCCAATCGCTTGGTCATGACGGGCTTCTTCCTGTTCCGCCTGATGAATTCAAAGATGGATACCCGCCAAGGAAATTGATAGGGACTAAGGGAACGGTCAGCAATTCCCCGTATAGCCCAAACTCCGCTATGCGTGTGGACTTTGTGGATCGGCTTTCGCGATAATGGAGGCATGGACCTATCCTCCGGGGATCGAGGATAGGTTTAGCATATGGTTTTACTTAACATGCGAGGTATCCAAGGATGGATGCGTTGAAGTTGCGCAAGGGCGTGAGCAAACCCGGCCTGCTTCGGGAGGTTTTTGGTTCGGTCGTTGAGGAGGTTTGCGGGCGGAAGTTTTCGACGGGCCGCGTGTCTGATGTCGGGGCTAGCGGTGTTTCTGGAGCAGAACGGCTCGCTGCTGCAATTTGATCGGTGGATGCGGAAGCGCATTTGCACCATCTGTACGAGCCAAGATGCATCAGCACGATTCAGGAGGAGGTGGCGCATCGTCATCCGATGCACCGCACCCGCGTTCGCTTCTATCTCGTTGACTATGCCGTCGAACAGATGTTCGACGCGGACCCCAGATTGTAGGCGGTTGAGTGGCTTCTGATGCGCCGTTAGGGGAGGGGGGGGGGGGGGGGGGGGGTACTTCCAGACCGTCTTTTGGTCCGGAACGTCGCGGTTATTCATCAGTCCCACAAAATGCTGGAACGAATGGCGATTCAGCAACTGATGGCCGCTCACGCTCAGATGGTAGTTCACGCCCAGCGACCAAAACCCGGCAATAGACATGACCTTTACCCATATTCATAAAACAGCTGAGATATTAACTATCAAAAATTGTACATAGATGCAAACTTAATGACAAGCGCAATATAATGCAAATATTACCAGCAATATTTGTATAGATTATCATTTATTCCATCTTCCATCGCAAGTAAGATCGCCAGATATGTCTATGCCGCGTAAGCAATGTGATATTTTCTAGGCTCTTATGTAGTTTTATGTTGAGAATGACTAACAAGCAGCTATAATATGCGCTGGTTCAATAGGTTGAGGAAAACCAATGGGTCCCCGCAAATTTAAGGAGATGCTAGACCAGATTCCCAGGCTGACCCCAGTGCAGAAGCAGAGGCTGATGCACGGGGTCCAGACATCGGTCAAGTGCAACGCACTGCCTGAACCCGTTCGTCAACGGGAAACGGAGTTGGACCGACTGCGAGTATGTACGCATTGCGGTTCCTCAGGGGCGATGCGTCACGGGAAGTCGGCAGGCTTGTGTCGATTTCGTTGCCGTTTGGCATCGTGCGGACGAACCTTTCACGCGCTGACTGGGTCCCATCTTGCTGGCTTGAGGCACAAGTCGAAGTGGTCGGTATTCGAAGCGTGTTTGCGAGATCGGCTGACGCTGCATCAGTCGGCCGAGCGATGCGGGATCGCTTACCGAACCGCATTCTTGTGGCGGCATCGCTTGCTTGGCAAGCAGCAGAAAGGCTCAAACCTCAAAGGCATCGTGGAGATGGACGAGACCTACTTTCTGGAGAGCTGCAAGGGAGATCGCTCATTAACGGAGCGTCGCCTTCCGCGCGAGCCAATGGCATTCGGTTTGAGAAAAGTCGATCTGCGCCTTTGAGGGTTTTCTATAACCCATTGATTGACTGGGACTTGTTTCTGTTTTTTGGAGTGTTCAAAAAAGGGGTTGCGTTGCGACATTTTTTTTGGCAAACTATGCTGTATGGAATTGTTTCGGACGGAAAGTGGATGGGTTCGAGAATCGTGGATCTGAAGTCGATCACATTTTGTGGCAGGCGGCTGACCCGCCGTCGGATTTCGGACATTCAGAGGACGGTGGAGCTGTTTCCGTCCTTGAATCGCGATGAACTGGCTTCGGCCATCTGCAGTCATCTTGGCTGGCGGACGCCGAAGGGCGGGGAAAGCCCTGGATCCTGTCTACGGATGCTGCACGTGCACGTGATCCGGGGACTGCATGCGGTGTTCGGGATAAAGCGGAAAACCGGTGCCGACATCGACCATTTCATCCCCGGCGATCGAGAGGATGTGGTGATGGAGATCGCCCCCCGCAAAGGCACACTCGCCACCTGTGGTGCACACTGCCTTCGGCTGGTGAAATACCTCGTCGGCAAAACGGTCTTCATCCTCGGAACCACCCTGCTGGATTCGAAGCAATACACCATCCCGCAACGGGCGGAGCGGTATCGCGCAAGATGGGGCGTGGAAGAATGGTACAAGGTGTCCAAACAACGGATGGAGGTGGAAGACTTCCATGGACCAAGCGAGCGGGGAGTGCAACAGAAACTCTATGCCGGCTTCCCCCTGAACGCCATGACCCGGCGGTTCTCCGGTCACGGCGACCATCGATGGAACGAGAGCCCGCACGAACATGGCAAGCCGCGCAGGCAGACCCATTTCAAGCACGGACTGGCGATGGTGGCGGCCGACATCGAGAGCCCTGTTGCTGAAGCAGGCATCCGCGCTACAGGAAACGGTCACCCAGGTGGTTCGCGACATCATCCGATGCCGACAACGAGTCCGGCCCGGCAGATCCTTCGAACGACGATCCCGAAAACCCGTGAAGATGTGGCAGCGAGGGAGAAGACTGCAAGCAAAAACTGCTGATTAACTCAACATAGGACTGGCATTCCATATAGGGGTGAAGGGCACTTCCTTAAACGAATGACAATGATCACTAAACGAATGCCATTGGGGGGGGGGGGGTCGTGACCTTGATATCTGCCGTCAGATCCTCAACCAATTCGGCCAAGTTGAGGATGTAGAGGAGGTGATAGGCTCGAATGGCGAAGTTGTTACTGCCGCAGATACCTATATTGAGGTGGGTAAGACCATCTCTGGCTTTGTGGGTGGTACTGGTGGAAGTAGTACTGGATGTGAAGATGACTCAGGGAGTTACATACTGAACGTGCTGATTGATTAATAGACACGATTTCAACAACGGTATATTGCATATTGCGCCAACGGAATCTCACACGCTCATGTTTTTGTGGGCGGATAGGCTAGTAGCCCGGATATTGCATGAGTGGTGCGAGATGGGTCCGTTTTTCGGTTTGGAGTGGTAATCAGGGTTCCACCGTCCATATTTCGCCCATGATCCGTGGTTCCGGCACGGTTTTTGCGGACGGCGGACACACCTCCCCCTGACCTCCGTTATTTGTCAACGTGCCGGGGCAGTACTCGGCGATGGTCAGGAGGTGTCCAGGCGAGGGCGGCGACCGTATGGAACAGCTCCTGATGCGGGCAGGTGCTGCTGAGCAGGATCTGGATGCGCCGGGTATTGCCTCCAGCACCACCGCCCCGAACCCGCAGCAAGGTCAGGCGGATGCGGTTCGGACCGGCGGCACCGTGGCGAGTGCCGTGCATTCCAGTGCCAAGCGACGCAACCCCTCGATCAAGGTATAGGCCAAAGCCGATAACAACTGCCGGAACTGGTTGGGCCAGAAACGGTGACAAGACGTCCGATCGGCAAAGAGATCCAACTGCTGATCCTTGAGGCGGTTCTCCATGTCCCCGCGTGCGCAGTACACTCGGTTGTAGAGGCCGACAGTAGCTGTCGGATAGTCGTCGGTCCCCGGCAAGTTGGTGACCACGAAGCGCGGATTGGAACCCCGGGCGGTATGTTCGGCTTTCACGATCACTCGTAGCTCCCGGTCCCACGTGTGTGCCCCGTAGCGCACCGAACCGAACAGGCGTTGTTTCTCGCCCGTGGCTTGGTAAGCCTGCACCGCACGTTCGAGCAACGCTTAGTTGTGTCAAGAATTTTCTGCAATTTCCAGTGGGAGCGGAGACCCGCCCATATGGGCGGGTCTCCGCTCGGCGCGAAATTTTCGGGCGTCTCATGCCGCCTCCCGCCATGCCTCGGATTCCGGTTCGGAGGCGCGAACCACGCCGATCCGGCCATATAGATAACGCTGCCCCGTCAGCCACCGCTCATGGGTCTCCGTCGCAAGTGCCAAGATCAGACGCAGACAGGACTCCACGTTAGGGAAGATCCTGATGACACGCGTTCGCCGGCGGAGCTCCTCGTTGTACCGCTCCAGCATGTTCGTGGACTTCATCCGCAGGCGATGTTCCCTGGGCAGCTGATACACCGTCAGCGTCTCCTCGACATGATCCTCGACCCATTCCACCAGCTTGCCAAACCCTTTCTCATCGCCCCAACGGGCTACCCAAGCACCCAGTGCCTCACGAGCCTCCCCGACATGCTCACAGCCCCACAACCGTTTCAAACCCTCCAGACACGCGGGATCAGCACTCCGCGACAGCTTGTCCCTGGCATTGCGCAGAAAATGGACGCAGCACCGTTGCCACAGCGCGGTCGGCAGCACTTTTGAGATCGCATGCTTCAATCCCTCATGACTGTCCGAGACCACATACTCGACTCCCCGCAGGCCACGTTCCTTCAGATGCGACAGGAATTCCGTCCACGACACCTCGCTTTCCCGGTTCGCCACCTCCGCCGCCAGCACCTGACGCCGACCCTCGCCGTCAATCCCGATGGCAATCTGCACCGCCCGGGAACGCACCGAGCCCTCCTCACGCACCTTCTCATACCGGGCATCCAGCAACACATACGGATACGCCTCCTCCAGCCGACGTTCCGCAAACGCCTTCAGCGACGCGTCCAGCTTCGACACCATGGCCGAGATCGTCGCCGGCGAAAACTCGTGACCGCACAGATCCTCCGCCAGTCGGCTCACCCGACGCGTCGAGACCCCCTGCACATACATCTCCGACAGCACCGCCACTAGGGCCTTCTCCGAACGCTGATAGCACTCGAACACCCGCGTGCTGAACTGGCCGCTGCGTTCCTGCGGAACTCTCAGTTCGATCCCGCCCACCTTCATCGTCAGATCGCGCCGGTAGTAGCCGGAACGGTAGCCCTGACGCGTCTGCGTCCGCTCGCTCTTGCCCGCTCCCAGAAACTCCGTCATCTCACTCTCCAGAACCTCGTTGAGCGTCTCCTGCACCAGCCGCCTCACAAACTCCTCATCGTCCGCCAGATGATGGCATGCCGACTTCTTCGTGGCATTGTGCGTATAATCTTTCCGAATCATTTTTTGCTCCTTTGTCATAAATTGTGTCATGAATGATTCGCGCCTGGATGCGGGATTGCGTCCAGGCATCTCCACATTCCCGATAAAACATCAGATTCTAACCATTCGTCTGTCGTTACAGTCCGTTTTTCGTTTTTGCAGACAAATTTATACACAACCCTGAATTTTCTACGGCGCAAACTGCCGGGTCTAGCGGCACAGGCCCGTGACCCACATCCATGTCCGCGTCTGCCCCGAGGTGCGACCCTTGGGCGGCGTCTCCCACGCACTTGCAAAACCGTCACACGCACCGTGTCCCGGTGGGTGGCGTTGAGCGGCACGTCCGACACGACACCAGCCGCAGCTGCCGGCCGCACGCTTATGCCCTCCCTCGCTATCGTCCGCGAACCACTCGCTCGCGTCTCCCGCACCGATCCCAGTCGAACAGGTGCGCATGCGAGCCCGGCTTGACCACGATCAGATAACGCATGTCCAACTCCCGACACTGCTGCAGATGCGCCCCGGTCGCCGCCAACGCATCCTGCAACCCCACCATCTTCAGGTGTGGATGCGCAACGCCGCGCACCACCGGGAAATAGGCGGCTTGCCGCCTGCCGCTCGCAGTCGTTCCTGGTCGCTCCATCGGACTCCAGGACCGGTTCCAGCACCAGCGGACCGACCGATGGCGACGGATGCATCAACACGGGTCGCTAACAGTGACTTGTTGACGGGTACGAGATGTAAAACGGGAAAATGTTTGATAGTACCACCTATCCGGTAGTCCGACGCGCTTCTGAACGTTCCATAAGGGATTCGTAACGATAGCGAAAATGCCAGAACTCGCTTGTCTCACAAATCCTGCGACGTAGACTCCTATTTAGTGTCTGGCAGGAAACTCTTTATGCTACGTAAAGTCCTTGAATCCAGGGTATCTTCAGGTTTTTAAGGTTTGCGAAGAAGAGGCCGATTGGTTAGAATCTCAAGGGTTTCATGGTGTTTTTGGGGGATTTCCCCCCATCTTCGTGGAAAAAGGAGCGGTAGTCGGGCATGCGTGATTGGGAACGAGGGAAGCAACAAATACGTCTTGGAGAGGTTCCGATTGAGAAGATCCAGTTGGATCTGAAGTCACGGGATGACATTCCGGTGGTGCTTCGGGGATTGCAGGCGGTGTACGGTGACCTGCGTATGCGGAAGCAGCTGTTCGAATGGTTGGAATCGGCACTGGGGTCGGATCGGGATCTGGGCAACGGGCGTCCGGGGATGCCGTTGTGGTCGATGCTGGTGTTGGCAGTGTTGAAGGAGGGTCTCAACTGCGACTGGGATCGCTTGCACGAGTTGGTGAACCAGCATGGGACCCTTCGGGAGATGCTGGGGGATTCCCGTTTTGGCGGGGAGCGGTACCACCGTCAAACGCTGATCGACAACGTCTCGCTGCTGAGGCCGGAGTTGCTTCGTGCGGTGGGGGAACTGGTGGTATCGACCGGACACGAGGTGGTGCGAAAAGAGTCTGGAGGCGGCTTGTCCGCTCGCTGTGATTCGTTTGTGGTGGAGACCGACGTTCGCTTTCCGACCGATCGGGGTCTGTTGTGGGATGCGACCCGGGTGGCGGTGCGTGTCTGCTCGAAGTTGGCCAAGGCGCAGGGGTTGGCAGGCTGGCGTCAACGGAGGCACCTGGAAAGGCAACTGCGGCATCGGTTTCAACGAGTATGCACGTCCCGACGGTGGAAGCGGGATCCGCAAGGAGTGAAGGCATACCTGTCCGGTTGTCGACAGCTACGGCAGCGGATTGCTACGACCCTGGATCAATTGGCCATGTCCTCAGTGGACCTATCCGAACTCCGCCGTCTGGTGTCGCTGGGAACCCGTCTGGAAGACCAGATCGTGCGTCGGGTGTTGAAGGGGGAGACCATTCCGGCCTCGGAGAAGATTTTTTCCGTGTTTGAGGAACACACCCGTTGGATCAGCAAAGGCAAGGCAGGTCGACCGGTCGAGCTGGGGGTGCCCTTGGCGGTGATAGAAGACCAGCATCAGTTCATTCTCGACTACCGGATCATGTGGGCAATGGCATTCGTTTAGTGATTATTGTCATTCGTTTAAGGAAGTGCCCTTCACCCCTGTATGGAATGCCAGTCCTATGTTGAGTTAATCAGCAGTTTTTGCTTGCAGTCTTCTCCCTCGCTGCCACATCTTCACGGGTTTTCGGGATCGTCGTTCGAAGGATCTGCCGGGCCGGAGTCGTTGTCGGCATCGGATGATGTCGCGAACCACCTGGGTGACCGTTTCCTGTAGCGCGGATGCCTGCTTCAGCAACAGGGCTCTCGATGTCGGCCGCCACCATCGCCAGTCCGTGCTTGAAATGGGTCTGCCTGCGCGGCTTGCCATGTTCGTGCGGGCTTTCGTTCCATCGATGGTCGCCGTGACCGGAGAACCGCCGGGTCATGGCGTTCAGGGGGAAGCCGGCATAGAGTTTCTGTTTCACTCCCCGCTCGCTTGGTCCATGGAAGTCTTCCACCTCCATCCGTTGTTTGGACACCTTGTACCATTCTTCCACGCCCCATCTTGCGCGATACCGCTCCGCCCGTTGCGGGATGGTGTATTGCTTCGAATCCAGCAGGGTGGTTCCGAGGATGAAGACCGTTTTGCCGACGAGGTATTTCACCAGCCGAAGGCAGTGTGCACCACAGGTGGCGAGTGTGCCTTTGCGGGGGGCGATCTCCATCACCACATCCTCTCGATCGCCGGGGATGAAATGGTCGATGTCGGCACCGGTTTTCCGCTTTATCCCGAACACCGCATGCAGTCCCCGGATCACGTGCACGTGCAGCATCCGTAGACAGGATCCAGGGCTTTCCCCGCCCTTCGGCGTCCGCCAGCCAAGATGACTGCAGATGGCCGAAGCCAGTTCATCGCGACTCATGGACGGAAACAGCTCCACCGTCCTCTGAATGTCCGCAATCCGACGGCGGGTCAGCCGCCTGCCACAAAATGTGATCGACTTCAGATCCACGATTCTCGAACCCATCCACTTTCCGTCCGAAACAATTCCATACAGCATAGTTTGCCAAAAAAAATGTCGCAACGCAACCCCTTTTTTGAACACTCCAAAAAACAGAAACAAGTCCCAGTCAATCAATGGGTTATAGAAAACCCTCAAAGGCGCAGATCGACTTTTCTCAAACCGAATGCCATTGATCATGTGGGAGGGTAGCGATGTGGATTCGGCTATCCCGCTGGTGGAGTCTTGCAAGCAACGCTATCCGGAGTTGACGGTCTGCAGCTTCGACCGGGGCTTTTACAGTCCCTCCAACCGGAGCCAGTTGGAGCAGATGTTGGAGGTGGCGGCCTTGCCTGCCCAAGGTCGGCTGTCGCCGATAGCGAAAGCACGCGAGCGGGAGGCCCGATTCGCGGCGGCCCGCCACCAGCATCCGGCGGTGGAATCGGCGATCCACCACCTGGAAAGCCATGGTCTGGATCGGATCCGAACGCACGGACGGAAAGGCTTTGCCCGAACGGTGGCCCTGGCGATTCTGGCAGCCAACCTCCATCGTTTAGGCACGCTGCTGCTGGCCCGGGATCGCAAGCGGGAGCGACGTCGCTCCCGAGCCCTGCTCCAGGCAGCCTGACCCCTCGGCATCCGCTCCGCAACAGCAGGCTCAACCTCCCGACAACCTGTACGGGCAGGAAACTCTTGTCCCGCAGCTGGACGGGAAGCCTCTACGCACCCCAATCAAGCACTCCAACCACCTCAGAACCACACCACGCTACCCAATCGAGCGTTCTGAAACGGACGAACGCTCTTTCAATACCATCTACAGACTGGAAATCAGGGGTTTTCTGCCAAACACTAACTAGTGTCTGCGGGAAAACCCCATTTTACGATGGGTTTAAGCCACGGATTCCACGCAACACGGTTCTTGCCACTTTGCTGAAGAACGTCTCGATCAGGTTCAGCCACGATGCGTGCTTGGGCGTGAACACGAACTCGAACCGGTTGGGCACGCTGGCGAGCCAGGTGCGCGTTTCCCTGGAGAGGTGATGGTTGTCGAGGATCAGTCGCAGCGTCATGTTTTTGGGATAGGCCTTGTCCAGGCCCCGCAGGAACTCGACGAACTCCCGGCTTCGATGCCGGTCCACGACGGCTCGGTGCACATGCCCCGTGAGCAGGTCCATCCCTGCCATCAAGGTGACCGTGCCATGGCGCACGTACTCGGGGTCGCGGCCGACCGTGGCGTGCTCGCCCGGTACCGGCGGCCGGTCGGGCGAGGTCGTGCCAAAAGTGCGAATGATGTTCTCCTGCTCGCTTTCGGGGCGTGCGGAGTCCGTCCCGTTCCCGGGGCGGGAAGGATGGATATTGAGGTCCGGATGCCCAGCGTCCCGACAGCGCTTCCGAGCGTGCTCGGCCAGTCGTCGCACCGTCCACAACTCCTCGGCGTAACCCAGCTCCGCAGGCTTGCGGCACGCCAGAGCCACCAGCCAAGCGCGCGATCCCGCCAAGATCGTCGCCGGGCGACCCCGACGTGGCAGATCATCCAGTGCCGGCAAAGCACCCACGTCAAGAGCCTTGCGCACGCACCGGTATACCTTCGGGCGGTTCGTGTTCAGCGACCGCGCAATCGCCGAAATCGGCTCGCCGGCCACGTAGCCGAGCAGCAGTTTCGCACGTTCCACGCGCCGCGCCGACTCCGTTTGCGAACGGCTAATCCGCTCCAGTTCCAACCGCACACCATCGTCAATACGTAGCTCCGCTCGTTGTCGTTGAAAGGGCATCTTGTCCTCCCCAGATGACTATCCTTGTCTTTCGGAAAACCAAGTATACTAAATGCACCATGTAACGATATATAGAAAACCCCATTTTACGATGGGTTTAAGCCACGTGATGGTATCCGTCGCTCAGGGGATCATGTTGATTTAGGAGATGTACGACGGGTCATCCGCCCATCGGAGCTCCAAAAGTGCGAATGATGTTCTCCTGCTCGCTTTCGGGGCGTGCGGAGTCCGTCCCGAGGGGCGGGAAGGATGGATATTGAGGATGGAGACGGCTAGGCCGCCAAACGATAGGGTGGTGCGTGCGTGCGATGGTACCGCCGCGCCGCCCGTTGCTGCAGCAAGCGTCCGAGTCGGTGCAGGTTGGCTGCGAGGATCGAGATACCCACGGTGCGTTCGAAGCCTGCCCGGCCATGCGTGCGCACCCGGTCCAAGCCATGACTTTCCAACGCATGGATCGCCGATTCCACGCCCGGATGCCGGCGGCGTCGCGCCACGAACGATGCTTTACCTTCCCGAGCTCGGCTGGCCTCCGTGCCTCGCCCCTTCGCGGGCAACGCGACGTGCTCCAGCACCGCGGCCAGTTGCTGTTGGTTGGCGGGGCTGTGGAACCCCCGGTCGAAACTGCATCCGCGCAACTCCGGATACTGTGCCTGGCATGCCGCCACCAGCGGAACCGCCACGTCCACATCGCCGCCATGCCACTGCAAGTGCCAACCCAGGATGAACTGATGTTGATCTTCCAGCACCGTCAGGGGAACCCCCAGCTCCACCGGCCGGCCAGCCTTGCCCTTCACGATCCAGCGCGTATGCGGTTCGAACAGCGAGAACAGTTTCTCCTCGTGCGGGATCGTTTCCCCTTCCAGCACGCGACGGCGGATCTGATCCTGCAAACGCACCGAGCAGGCGTGAAACCAGCGCCATCGCGACAGCTGCGCCGGCGACACCGAGCCCTCCGGCAATCCTTCCAGCTCCTCCAGTGTGTCGCCCAGACGCCCCGTCAGATCGCCGCACAGGGTCAACCACGCCGCCACCGCCTTCGGGCGTCGGCACCACAACCGCGCACGGCTCACCCGTTGCTTAGCCCTGCCGAACCTGGCTCCGCCAGTACTGCCCCTGCCGCCATCCCGACACCTCATGCGATCCGCAACAGACCGAAACCTCCGTCAGCAGCACCCGCATCGCATCCCACAGCAGGTTCACGTCCGTCGGGTAATGCACGTCCGTCTCCACTACGAACGAGTCAACCCGACCGTCCAAGGCGGCGCCAGGGAACTTTCCCGCCACCGCATGACCCTCCCGTACCAGCAGCGCATTCAATTCCTGTAGCAACGCCGGCGTCACCAGCGACACGTTGTCCTGCAACGTGCGAACCGAGTACGTCCAGTCATCCAGAAACCCATGCTGCAGCATCTTCCGTACCACCTGGTGATGGTTCACCAACTCCCCCAGACGGTCGTAGTCGCAATTCAAACCCTGCTTGAGCACCGCCATCACCAGAACCCGCCAGAGCGTCATCCCCGGCCTCCCGTTCTCCGGATCCCGATCCGCGGTCACATGGCAACCCAGTAACCCTTCCAATTCCTCCCGACACGACACGTACAGATGCTGCAAGCCCAACAGCAACGCCGGAATGTCATCCCGTGATTTCACATTAATCTTGATCTCACCGATCGGCGTCTCATCCAACCGCAAGGCATGCTCGAAACGTCTCATGATCGCTGCTCTCCCAACGAAGATCCGCACAGAACACCCCTGAAACCCCTAAAAAAGCCCATTTCAACGCCTCCAACGGCAATCTTCACCCGTAGCATTTTAGCTCAAAATACCCTCCCATGCCACAATAATCAGCACTTTGATACAATCATCAGGGTTTTCGCACAGACACTAAGCGTAGATTGCCATAACCCATGCTGAAACGCAAGTGTTTTTTGAAGAATCCCAAAAGAACCGAATATCTTTCCGTATATCAACCGGTTACACGACATCCTCAAAGACCGGGATCCCTTTCCGCTAATCCGAATGCCATTGAATGTGCACCGGGGAGATCGGATCCGGCGACGGCGGCAGGGCCGTGTCGCAGAGAACCTGCTCCAGACCGTACAGACGGCGCAGGTTCGCTTCCACCACCGTATCCCCGCGCACATATCGATAGATCAAACGGCAACAGCGCGGCGTGCTTCTCCAGAAACACTGCCAGACCCGACATCAGACACGCTCCGATGGAAAATTTCCGATCAGAAACCGGATCGGCCACCTGATCGAAAACCGTTCGAACCGCCTGAAGCAGACCGGCCTTGTTCACATCCTTGCGCAACTTCAACGCATCCATCCTTGGGTACCTCGCACTCTATGTAAACCATATGCTAACCTATCTTCGAGTCTTAAAGGCTAGGCTCTCTGCTCCCATTATCGCGAAAGATAATCTAGAAAGTCCAGACGAATAACGGAGTTTGAACTATACGGGGAATTGCTGGCACACGGAAGAGAACGAGATAGTTGAAAAGCATATGGGTCGAACCGGTGTATGGTATACGACATTGAAGAGATCGTTCGGCGTGTCGCAGGCATCAACGGACGGTGCCGTGCGCCAGCGGACCTGCCCTGCTCCTGGCAGTCCGCACCGTAGAAACGTAGAAATGCTCTTTAGTAGGAAAGACCACCTAAAATACGTATTAATGAAGTATGAAATTTCCATGCTGAGTTGTTTGCAAACCATCTATCCTAAAAAATATACCAAAAATTATTCTACGGCGCAGACTGCTGGGGTCTGCCGATTACACATAAGTACAGCTTGGCTTCTTATAGTGGCTGCTGCTGACCAGCCTGGCGATGGGCCGCACTCACCCGGCTTGGGACGCGCCCCCGGAACTGCCCGCCGGGACGATGCTCACCGACATCAAACGCACCATGTTGCGAGACTTGGCCTTGATGCACCAGTCCCCAAATGCCTACCAGCGACTCATCCACCTCGCCCAGCGGAAAGGACCCGACTACGTCTATAACTATAACGCTGTTGCGGCCCGACAAATAGAAGTCAAGCGGGAAATGTGTGTAATCGGCAGGCTGGGGTTCCTCAAACCTGCTTATCGCCGAGCACTACGCCACCGGGTGATAAAAGGAGGCTTCATCAAACCTTCCGGTCGATGTTCCAACGCGCGGCACAGCGGCATTCACTCGAACTGATTCACAAAGACCCCAATCAATGACTTTACAACCCGTAGAACGCCCTTAAACGGGCTCTTCCCCATATCTAGAGTCTAGCCAGGTATATTAATTCCCCAAGATATATCAACAGCTGACGCGTACGGACCGTCCGTCCGCGTAGACGGTCGGCCTGTACGCGTGCGTGGAACGAGGCTATGAGATGCCTACGCGAGAGCCTCTTTCGTAGTTTTAATGATTGTTGATGCAACCTTATACGGATCAGCGTTGGATGCAGGTCGACGATCTTCCAAACGCCCCTTCCAGCCAGCCTCAACCGTGGCTACTGGAATCCGAATGGAAGCACCACGGTCGAATAGGCCGTACGAGAAGGTATCTATTGATTGTGTTTCATGTCGCCCAGTGAGTCGTCGCTCGTTGTCTGCGCCATAAACGTCAATGTGCCGACGGATGTTTTTGCTAAATTCCTCACAAATCTTGGTAAAAACCCCTTCATCTCCAGTTTCACGCATGGTGCCGTTGGAGAAGTTAGCGTGCATGCCAGAACCGTTCCAGTCGGTATCACCAAGAGGCTTAGGATGCCAGTTAATGCCCCAGCCGTGTTTTTCAGCATTACGCTCTGCGAGATAGCGAGCTATCCAAGTTTCGTCTCCCGCCTGTTTTGCGCCTTTTGCGAATACTTGAAACTCCCATTGTCCAGCGGCTACTTCGGCGTTAATACCTTCGACATTGATACCGGCATTGAGGCAGAGATCTAAATGTTCGTCAACGCATTGACGCCCGTACGCGTTGGCGGCACCTACGGAACAGTAATAAGGACCTTGTGGGCGAGGGAAACCGTTTGCTGGGAATCCTGGCGGACGTGACTGTACGGGGTCCCACAGGAAATACTCTTGTTCGAACCCAAACCAGAAATCCTCGTCATCATCTTCAATAGTGGCACGGCCGTCAGATTCGTGAGGAGTACCGTCCGCGTTCAAGACTTCCGTCATAACGAGGTAACCGTTGTTTCTGCCGGGGTCGGGGTAGATTGCAACCGGCTTTAGTAGTAAATCAGAAGTGCTTCCGTCCGCCTGTTCCGTCGAACTTCCGTCAAAAGCCCACATAGGACACGATTCGATCTTGCCATCGAAATCGCTCTCAATGCGAGTCTTGCTTCGTAGGCTTTGGGTGGGAACGTAACCGTCCAACCAAATGTATTCGAGCTTGGATTTATTCATATATGCGTTTCCCTCCTAGCAAGTATATTGCATCTATATTTTAGTAATTTTATTTTGGACAGCACCGGTTTTCATGACATTGCCATCCCCGTGTGGCGGACTACAAATGAGCGTGCACTCGGTGGCGGGCAAAGTCGGAAATTACGACAGCCTTATATCGTGACCGGGTGTACCAAACAAGTACTTGTGTATTGATGAATAATAGTCTAATTGTAGTACGTTAATTCTGGAATAAGCAATGTAACGAGCTATCTTTGGTTCCCGGCATCCGCCTCGAGGCGATACGTCGCTACTACGCTGTACGATGCTGACGACGCGGTGATTGCGCCGACACCGCGCGCGGTGGGGACTGATAGCTGTGGGCGATAGGTTCTGACAGTGCGCTATGCCGACACCGCGCGCGGTGGGGACTGATTCCGCATGAAGTTCCTGACGAACCACGTCAATCCGGTCGTGTTGCAGTGAACTTACGGAATCGAAGTAATGAGAAGTAAATGAGACGATGAATTAGAGTTGAGATGGCAACCACGTTGCCAAGCCTGGTATAGCGAATAGAACCAACAATAAGAGGAGCTGCAATACTATGAATGGGATAACCCCACGATAGATATCGTGCGTTGTCACCGAGTCGGGAGCGACTCCACGCAGGTAGAACAACGCGAAACCGAACGGCGGCGTGAGGAATGACGTTTGCAGGTTTACCGCTATTACGACGCCAAGAAGTATGGGGTCCATACCCATGGCTAGCAGAATGGGACCGACGATGGGCACAACAACGTATGTAATTTCGATGAAATCCAATACAAAGCCCAGAAGGAAGATCACGATCATCACCATTGCGGCAGCACCAACTAACCCGCCCGGCATGTTGTGGAACAACTCATGCACGACGACGTCGCCGCCAAAGCTGCGAAAAACTAGCGAAAAGAACGAAGCCGCGATGAGGATGAAAAACACCATCGCGGTCGTTTTAAGCGTTGCAATTGAGATTTCGTGGAGCATCTTGAAATTCAGTGCCTGATACGCCAACGCCAACGCACCCGTTGCTCCCACGCCCGCTGCTTCCGTTGGCGTGGCGAAACCAAAGAGAATAGACCCAAGAACGGCAACGATAAGCACCAGCGGAGGAGCAAGTCCTTTGATCAACCGGCCGTAGAAGCCTTTTCCACGTTTAACCATTGCGGCGGGAGCCCGCTCCGGTTGAAATAGTCCTTTCGTTAGTATGTAAAGGATGTACAGTACTACAAGAAGAACGCCTGGAATCAACGAACCAGCGAATAGGTCTCCAACGGACACGGTTTTAGGCGAGAAGACGCCTTGCCCCATCTGAGCTTGCTGATAGGCACTGGATAGCACGTCGCCAAGTAGTACCAAGGAGATAGAAGGCGGAATAATTTGCCCCAACGTGCCGGTTGCGACAATGGTTCCCGCAGCCAGTTTGGGATCGTATCCCTGCCGGAGCATTACTGGCAGAGATAGCAGCCCCATCGTCACGACCGTGGCACCGATAATACCCGTGCTAGCAGCCATCAGCATGCCGACTAACACGACGGCCACGCCTAACCCTCCTCGAAGCGCGCCAGAAAGGGCGGAGATGTTGTCCAATAATGACTCTGCGATGCGAGAACGCTCCAACGTCATACCCATCAAGATGAAGAGAGGGATGGCTATGAGCGTTTGGTTCGAGATTATCCCGAACAATCGGCTTGGAAGAAATCCGAAATCCCGTGGGTCAAAGATGCCGACCGATACACCGATGGCTGCGAAAATCAACGCAACGCCGGCGATGGTAGGCGCGACGGCGTAACCTGCAAGCAAGGCGGCAAAAACTGCCGCGAACATTAGAAACGGAACAAATTCAAGCACGCATCATTTCGCGGAGTCCGTTAACGGTCTTAACAATTTCGATAAGCGTTTGCCAGATCAGTAGTACGACCCCAGCTGGAATGAGCGTCTTTAATAAAAACACCGCGGGCACTCCGCCGACCTCGGCGGAACCCTCAAAGACGAGCCATGAATTAATGGTGTATCTCCAGCTGAAGACGATGATCGTGATAGCAACGGGTAGCATCAGCACAAGATGTCCCAGCAGATTGGTCCAAAGTTTTCGTCGACTTGGCAACCGCGAGTAAATAAGATCAACTCGAACGTGAGCATCGTGTTTCAGCGTGTACGATAATCCGAGCATCACGAATATAGCGTGGAAGTATGTCACTAACTCTTGCAGAAATATAATGCCCACGCCGAATCCGTAACGAAGAACGACAATAACGCATGTAACGAATGCCATTAACGGGACCAACCAACATATGCCAACTCCGACCGCTTCCATAAACCGTTCAAGTTTACCGATCATAGATATTCCAGAACCGCGGCAAGAAACATTACAAACCCGATCCAAACATTGGAACGAAACGCGTTGAAGCAATCACTGGGGGTCCGTCTTTTGATCAGCTGATATTGATAGATACAGATAAATACAATACCGATCGTGACAATAGAGAAGAGTTGCATGTCCGCGAGATTATGCGTAGTGAGAAGTAATGCGCACATCGCGATCATGAGCAAATGGATGATGAGAACGTCCCACTTTCCAAACAATATTGCGGTGGATTTCATGCCTATGCGCAAATCGTCTTCGCGGTCGACCATGGCGTACTGGGTATCGTAGGCTACGATCCAGAAGAAACTTGCTAAGAAGAACGTCCATCCGTAGACGGGTATCGTTTCCCGTATAGCCGTAAACGCCATGAGAATACCCCAGCTGAACGCGATACCAAGACATAATTGGGGCAAGTGAGTCCACCGCTTCAGTAATGGGTAGATCAATGCAATGGCAACACCAGCTACGGCCATCCATTGAGTCGTTGCGTTCAGGGTAGTTACAATGACTAATGCGAGAGCAAGAAAAACGGCCAGCCAAATGAAGGCTTCTCGTACTGAAACGCGGCCGTCGGCTAATGGTCTACGTGCGGTACGCCGTACGTGCGGGTCGACATCGCGGTCGGCGATGTCGTTTGCAATACATCCGACAGTGCGCATAACGAGCGTGCCGACAGCAAACGCAAGCAGGACGCGAATGGAGGGTACGCCTTGTTGTGCAAGCCAAAGCGCGGCTAAGGTCGGCCAAAGTAGAAGGAGCGTTCCCACTGGTCGATTCAATCGCATCAGCTCTATACGAGCGGCCACATCGGCTCTTGAAATACTCATCGAGCAAAAATCATGAATCTACTATTCAAATTCCATTATGATAAACGTGTAGTTCTTTTCACTTCTTTCCTTGTTTAGCTGAGTCGAAGTTTCATGCGTAAGTGGCAGTGCGTAGTCTGTGGTTGGATATACGACGAAAAAGAAGGATTCGAAGAGGATGGTATTGCTCCGGGAACGTCGTGGGATGATGTTCCCATAGATTTTGTATGCCCTGAGTGCGGCGCAGGTAAAGAAGACTTCGAGATGATCGAAATAGGTTGAATGAATCCTTTTGTATTGCCACACGTGACGCCCGCAGCACCAAATTAGGGTCTGCCAATCAAGTAGTGGGACCGTAATTTCCGGCGAGTTGTGAACTGCTGGTTTTAATAGGACTTTCGGCTGTTTTCGGTCCATAGTTTTCGCGAACTTGTGTCACTTTCCGGGACGTATAAATTGGGACACATCATCAAACTGGAGTGAAAAATAGTTACATCAAAGAAATGCTCACCCATCTCTTGAACACACTGCCAGTATCCAGACATTTTCTCACTGGAAATTACTGATAGTGGCATAGTACTCTGGTTAAGCGGTGACATAGTCCCGCTCTCTAGGCGACCATGTGGCGACTACGTCTATCGCCAAGTCCGGATCTTCTTCCGCTAGTTTAGTAGCAACTGCAGCGGCGTCTGCCAAAAGATCGCGGTCGCGCCAGATTTCAGCAACCCTGAAGTTCTGTTCTCCGGACTGTCTTACGCCAAGCACGTCACCCGCTCCGCGTAATTGAAGATCCAATTCAGCAATCTCAAAACCGTCATTGGTAGAGCGAAATCGATCAAGACGTTCCCTGGCAAGATCACTCAGATCTGGATCATAAATTAATGAACAATAACTTCTTTGGCTTCCGCGGCCGACTCGTCCCCGCAGCTGGTGCAGCTGAGCTAATCCGAGTCTTTCGGCGTTGTCGATCACCATAAGCGAAGCGTTAGGTACGTTAATGCCCACCTCTATGACCGTCGTGGCAACCAGCAGGTCAATTTTTCCATCGCGAAATTGGCTCATGACGTCGTTTTTAACCTCTGCGCGTAATTTTCCGTGCACCATTCCAACTCGCGCATCCGGTAATTTTCGCTGCAATTCGTGCAACGCATTCTCTGCTGAGCTGATTGAAAATTCGTCCGCGTCGTCGCCGAATTCAATCGAAACACAGACCCAATAAACTTGTCGACCTCGGCGTATTTCTCGCATTGCACCCGCGATCAGTGCTTCGCGTTGGAGCTTGGAATGGATTGAAGTTCGAACGGCCTTTCGTCCAGGAGGCAACTCATCTAACTTCGAAACGTCCATATCGGCATAAAGCGTCATCATCAAGGTCCGAGGGATGGGGGTAGCGGTCATCACCAGTTGGTGAGGGTACTGGCCCTTATTTCGTAGTGACATTCGTTGGTGAACGCCAAAGCGGTGTTGCTCGTCGATAATCACGAGACCTAGGTTTTTAAAGGTTACGCTCTTTTGAAAAAGCGCGTGGGTACCTATAACCACCAAATCATCGCCGCTAGATATGGCCTCGCGACGTAGTCGGCGCTCTTTCTCAGTGAGCCTACCGGTAAGGAGTCCGATATTGATGCCTAAAGGCGGAAGCCATTCGTTAAACGTTTCGAAGTGTTGTTCAGCCAGTAACTCCGTAGGGGCCATAATTGCGGTCTGTCGACCGTTTTCAGCGACTCGTATAGCCGCGAAGGCGGCGACCACCGTTTTGCCAGATCCGACGTCGCCTTGGAGCAGACGGTACATCGGGGTGGGCGTTGCAAAATCGTTGAGTATTTCGGTAGTTACGCGTTTTTGGGCGTTGGTCAGTTCGAAGTCAAGCAGATTTAGCAGCTGGCGTCCTAGTTGCTCGCGGGACGGTACTGGTCCCGTGCGTTGTTGTCTACGTACGACGGTTCTTTTATTTTGAACGAGCTGGAACGCAAGTAGTTCGTCAAAAGCGATGCGTCGCTTAGCGACATTGACGTCCATCAGATTTTGATGCACGTCGGGGCGGTGCACTACCTGCAGGGCTTGTGCTAACGTCAAGCTGTTATACGAATAAGCTGGTAGCAGCTGCAGGTCAATGAACGCCTTGCTGATCCAATGACGCAAGCGCGCCTGTGAGATAGCTTGCGTCAAGGGATACACTGGGCGATATTCTGGATTGGGCTGCACGCGCTCACGTGAAACCTTATATTCCGGGTGGATCATTTCCGTCCCCCGACCACCCATGCGAACTTTTCCATACAGCTGTACCCACCTTCCCTTTTCAAACGACCGTTCTTGACTGGAGCTGTAATGTAGCAGTCGCATCGAAAGCTGCCCGGTGTCGTCACGGATTCTTACAAAGAGTGATCTACGACCGCGTGAATCCGACGTGACCTCAGTGATTTGGCCGACGACCAAGTACTCTTCGCCCGCTCGCAGGGAACCCAGTGGCGTAGTTTCTTTTCGATTTTGGTAACGAAAAGGCAGATGCAATACAAGATCAAGACGAGTCTCAATCCCAAGTTTCGCGAGACGTTTTGTGTTGTCTGGACCTATGCCGCGTATCGTCGATACTGGTTCGGAGTCCGACATGCTCTCGCCAAACTTAGTCGCTGCGAACTAGTATCGCATCAATTTCTATTCGTGCTCCTCGTGGCAACGCAGCCACACCAATTGCGGCGCGTGCCGGGTAAGGTTTTGCTAGGGTTTCCGTCATGATCTTGTTTACCGCATCGAAATTCGCTAGGTCCGTAAGATAAACCGTCAATTTAATTGCGTCATCAAGCGAGCACCCCGCCGCTTCGGTTATCGCCGCGAGGTTTACGAACACCCGTTTAGCTTCGTCTTCAAACGACGTACTGACCAGCTCCATTGTGTTCGGATCAAGGCCAATCTGTCCTGAGAGATAAATAGTCCGACCACTTTGCACCGCTTGCGAATATGGACCGATAGCCGCGGGCGCGTTGGCGGTTTCTATTTGAATTTTAGGCATGGCAAGGTCAGTTGATCTGACGCACAACCGTAATCACTGATGAAAGCATTCGAACGCGGCGGATCACTTGTGCGACGTGATCGCGATTACAAACAGATATTGTAACGCTGATTACGGAAACGTCTAATGAGCGTTCCGTAATGGTGAAGTCACTGATCCCAGCATCCACGGAATTGAGAACGTCAGCAAGTTCGGCGAGTACACCTTTGCGACGCGTGACCGTTAGGTTCAAGAGAGTATTAAATTCCCCGTGCGGCGATTCGCTCCACCGTGCAGGTATCAGCTCATTCGGAGACTTCTTTGCTACCACGGTGGTGTTTTTGCAAGCTTCGTTGTGTACGACTAATCCTCGGCCAGCGGTTATATGTCCGACGACGCTGTCACCGGGTATGGGTCTACAGCACGTTGCAAACGTTATGACGAGGCTTTCCCCGCCTTGGATGGCCACAGGCCCCTCACTATCGACATGCACGGCTTCGTAGTTCGGGTTGTCGGCTGCAAGTAGACGCTGAGCAACCACGTACGCCATAAGATTGCCAATGCCGATCTCTTCGAAGAGTTCGGTACGTTTACGTACGTGAAACTCGCGAAATACCTTTCGTAGTCGTCGCCAGTCAAGAGAGTCGACGGAGGTGTTCGCTAGGGACAAGGAACGATTTAATAATCGTCTGCCAAGTTCAATCGATTCAGATGATTGCTGAGTTCGCAGCGCATCGCGAATACCAGTGCGAGCCCGTGCGGTAACCGTGAAATTCAACCAATCTGGGCGTGGTCGGGCGTCGGGCGAAGTAGTAATTTCGACGGTCTCCCCAGATTCCAACGGGCGCGATAAGGGAACAATCTTGCGGTTTACTCGGCAGGATAGGCAACGGTTACCGATGTCGGTGTGAATAGCGTACGCAAAGTCAATGGCGCATGATCCTTGCGGCAGGGACAGAATTTCCCCCGTCGGTGTGAATACGTAGACCTCTTCGGGAAACAAATCCGTTTTGAGGTGTTCCAGGAATTCGGTGGCACTTCCGGCGATTTGCTGGAGATCGGCAATGCTTTGTATCCATGCATGGGTGCGCGTGTTACTGCGTTCAATTCTCGTTCCTCTGGATTCGTACAGTGACCGCTTTGCAATGCCGTCATGCGCCACGACGTCCATGGCTTCGGTGCAGATTTGAACTTCAAGCGACACCGTTCGATCACTGACAAGCGTTGTATGCAACGCTTGATATCCGTTGACCTTAGGTATGGCGATGTAATCTTTGAATTGGCCTGGTCTAGGTTTGTAAAGCGTATGCAAGACTCCCAGAACGCGATAGCAAGCGTCCGGGGAATCGACAACGACGCGAAACCCTAACACATCCATTATGTCGGAGAGCGGTTCGCGCTTGTCCCTCATAATCATGTATACGGAATACAGATGCTTTTCCTGATAGGCAACCCGTGCTTCAACGTCTTCACGCTTTAAGCAGTTAATGATTGCCCTTTCAATGTTTTGACGAGTTTTCTGACGTTTTTGGGTTTCCGTGGCAACTGCGCGGGCAAGACGATCAGAACGTAGTGGATAAAGTGCTTCAAAGGCGAGGTGCTGCAATTGAATCATCATGTCGTATATACCGAGTCGGTACGCGAGGGGGGCATATAGATCAAGCGTTTCCCGCGCAATACGCCGGCGTGATTCATCGGGCATGACGCCGATAGTTCGCATGTTGTGGAGGCGATCGGCAAGTTTGACGAGAATGACACGCGGGTCGCGTGCCGCCGCAATCGCCAATTTCTGAAAATTCTCGGCTTGGGCTTCGATATGGCTCTCAAAAATGAGTTCGAGCTTGGATACACCGTCAACAATTTCTGCCACCTGTTTTCCGAAGTGCTTCGTCAGGGTTTCCTTATCAACGTGGGTATCTTCGAGTACATCGTGAAGCAGCGCGGCCATAATCGACTGATGATCCATACGCATGGATGCGAGGATGTTTGCGACCGCCAGCGGATGAGTGATGTAGGAGTGGCCCGTTCGCCGCTGTTGTCCGTGATGCACGCCGGTCGCGAACTCGCTGGCAGCAATGACCGCGTCAATCTGCTGCTTAGGCAAGTACTGCAGACGCTGAGCTAGATCTTTAGGTGCAAGCGGTGCCGCGAACTCATCTTGTCTTGCGCGCTTTGCGAGCTGATCTTGAAAATATGATCTAGAAATCGCTGTCGGGTTCATCTCCTCGACCGAGTCGCCCATCGTCTTCCATGCGTCCGGGTGAGGGTAATGCTTGCCGAGCTAAGCGAGCATTCAGCGACCAGTTAATATCCTGACTGTCTCCAAATGGATCGTTCTTGTTAAGTACCTCTTCAGTCAACGTTCCGGTAGCGATTTCACGGAGTGCGATTACCGTGGCTTTGTCATTTTCCTCGGGCACTAGTGGTTCCGCGCCATATTTATATATTTGACGGGCGCGCCGAGCCGCGATGGAAACCAGCTCAAAGCGATTGTCGACGTGTTCCAAACAGTCTTCGACGGTAATGCGGGCCATAAGTCCCCCAACATAGCATAGGATTAGCATTCTACCGTAAAGGGAGTATTTTCGACTACCTATTTTCTTTAATATGATCGGGGGAGCGGATTGAAACGCAAAACGGCGTCGCCTCTCTACTTAAAAACCACATCTCCCCTAGCTAGAATCTCGACCAGCTATAGACTACACTGGCCGTTAAGGAGCAACTTTAATATCTCAAACTACTGCTTACGTGCGAGGAGGCCCCTTGCAACGCTGGTTTGATCTTTCACGGTTCCCTGATAACCAGTCATCACGGCATTCACGATTTCGCGCAATTCGTACAAAGATTCGTTAAGCTCTCGGTTGACGATAACGTAATCAAACTCGTGGTAGTGCGATATTTGTTCAAGTGCCTCCGACATTCGATGGGCAATTATTTCGTCCGAATCCTCCCTGCGCGATCTCAGTCGGCGTTCCAGCTCTTCATAGGTCGGAGGCAGGATATAAATACTGGTTGCAGGGATACCTGACTTTCGTACCTGTGCCGCACCTTGCCAATCTATATCAAGCACGGGATATCGGCCTTGGCAAAGCTCATCCTCCACCCACGATTTATTCGTTCCGTATCGATATCCAAAAACTGTCGCGTATTCCAGAAATTGACTGTCTTTTTCGAGGTTTTCAAATTCCTCGTCCGTTACGAAATGATAGGCGGTAACGTCGTATAGGGAGACCCGGCGCGGTCGTGTAGTATGCGAAATGGAAAAATCGAGACGATCGTCGAGTTCGATCAGAGCGCGAACCAGCGATGTTTTACCAACGCCAGATGGTCCAGTGACAACGAACACTCGGCCAGAGCAAGGTCCTTCCAAATCAATTACTCGATATTTTGAGCCTGTTCGCGTACTTGGTCGATAAGAACCTTGAGGTCAACGGCAAGTAGTGAACATTTATGATGTATGGCCTTCGATGCTAGGGTGTTAGCTTCCCGCCCCAACTCCTGAGCAAGGAAATCCAGCCTTCGGCCGTGAGGTCCATCGCTTTTAAGACAATCGCAGACCTCGCCTACGTACAGCTTTAGCAGATCTAGCTCCTCATTGAAATCGGAGCGCTGAGCGTACATGGCAACTTCTTGCTCAAGACGAGCGGGATCAACATCAACCGTCGCATTGAGTTTTGCTAGGCGTTCCTGTAGCCTAGCGCGAACGAGATCAGACTGGTATTGTCCATCTTCCCGGACTTGACGAATGATCAATTCGATTTCGGCAACTTTAGATCTCAACACCTTTTCCAATTCTGCACCTTCGCGTTCTCGTTGCAATTTAAGCTGCTGAATCGCGTCGGCGAATTTTGACGTCACCAGATTGACCAGCTCGTCACAATTACCGGGTGCACTAACTAAAATACCGGGCCAGTGTATCAATTCCATTAGATCCAACGTGGCCATGTCGGGTACGTTGCGTTGGACCTCACGGATCATTTCTAAAAAGGTTAGTGAGACGGGCAGTATCGACTCGTTGAGGCTGCTCCGTTGCAACGTCCGAAATGTGGAGCGTTGCCGTTATTCGACCACGATGTATGGATCTGCGTACGATCTCGCGCAACGAGGGTTCGGCCGCGGAGAGGGTTTTGGGTAGATTGAACGAAACGTCAATGGATCGATTGTTGATAGACCGCAGTTCCCACGTGAAGTTGTCGTGCCCAACCCGGGCAAATGCCGTCATGCTCGCAATCATTCGAGAGATTTTAACCTCTTATAATGGCTTCTTTGCATTAACCGTTCATCGTGGGAGTACGCGCTATTTTCGCTAACCGACCCGACCTTCGCCCATTTGATCAAATCCGTCCCATTCAAATAACGCGAAATTTCGTCAAATACCCTGCGGGATCAGTGTTAGTTGAATTTGGCGATACGCGGGTGATCTGCACCGCAACGATCGATACAAGCGTGCCTAGATTTCTTCGGAATACCGGAAAAGGATGGGTCACCGCTGAGTACGGCATGTTGCCAGGCGCGACGGATACGCGCACCGACCGAGAGGCGAGTCGCGGGAAACAATCTGGTAGAACTGTAGAGATCCAGAGGTTTATTGGCCGCGCTCTTCGTATGGCTGCAAATCTGGACGAAACAGGGGAAATAACCATCAGGATTGATTGCGACGTAATTCAAGCTGATGGAGGTACACGCACCGCTTCCATCACTGGAGGGTGCGTAGCCTTATACGATGCGTTACAGCAGATCTCGCCAAGTGCCTTTAACGGTTTGGTAGCAGCAGTTTCGGTAGGCGCAGTAGCAGGGCAGCCGGTCGTCGACTTGGAATACGCGGAGGATTCTATCGCTGATACTGACATGAACGTCGTCATGAAGGAAGGTGCGGGATTCATTGAGATCCAGGGAACCGCCGAACTCGAAGCGTTTCCCCGTGAACGTCTAGATACAATGCTGTCGCTTGCTGAGAGCGCGATCGATGAGATTTTCTTGATACAGCGAAAGGTAATTGGAAATTGAGCGAAATAAGGTCGGCTTTTTTTGACGACATGATTGATCAATCGGTACTACGGTTTGGCGATTTCGTACTGAAATCAGGTCGTCCCAGTCCATATTTTTTCAACTTGGGCAACATTTCAAGCGGAGTGGCAATTAGAAGATTGGGCGATGCATATGCTGCTCGTATCGAAGAATTATCTCTTTCGCCCACTGTGCTTTTTGGACCTGCGTATAAGGGAATCCCTTTGGTTGTAACCACTGCTGTGTCACTGGGTTCAACTGGGATGGAAGTGGACATTGCATATAACCGCAAAGAGGCGAAGGGACATGGAGAGGGCGGTGAACTAATTGGAGCCGCATTAGGCGGCGAACGTGTGTTGGTTATTGATGATGTGCTGAGCGATGGAGCCACCAAGATCGAAGTGGCGGAAATTATCGCTAATGCCGGAGGGACTCTGCTCGGTGTATTGGTGGCTTTTGATCGCCAAGATCGTATAGAAGACCCATCGGCAAATGCTGCTGAGGTGCTTGAATCTCGCCTCGGTGTTCCGATTGCTAGCGTCGCCCGATTAGACGACCTTATTGAATACATGAAAGTGAGTGGGAAACACGCCGATGTTATCAAGTCGCTGATTCAGTATAGATGCGACTCTTAAACATTCTTAGACGCCACCTCGTACCAATGCGCCAGATTATGCTGCAACGCCATGATCCGTCGTCGCCCCGAGGTGCCGCTCATCGAACTGCAGCATCGGCTGATATTTAAACGCGAACAGAGCCAAGACCACACATCAGGTTGTCCGTCAGCGTGTGACGGCAGCACCGACCCGCCTCCTCGATCCGCTCAAAACGTTCGCGCACCCCGGCCAACAGCCCCGGCGCACTCAGGTGCTTGCGCACCTTACGCAAGTCTCTCGGTGTTGCTTCCATGCGGGCACTCCATCTTCCAATGGCCATATGGTAGTGCAACCAGGACCGCACCGAGCACCGAAATCAACCTAAAAGTCCGCGACAACTATCGCATTCCAAGTCCCAAAACCCCTGCTATGACGGGGTCTTTTCATTCACGGGGAATTGCTGCTACACCACACCGTTCCTCTACCAAAAAACGTTAAATAGCGTACAGATTAGAATTTTCGTCTTACATCCAATCCCCACTCTCTCGGTGAGTTGATCATGCCGGTGAGGTTGTTGAAATCCACGCCTCCAACTAAAGACGTATCGTCGGTTATGTTCCGACCATAGATAGCACAGGTAAGTTTTTGGTCTCCTGTGGTCATGCCGAGTCTTACTCCACCTTCCAAAACCCCGTCATCGCGAAATTCCTCGCTTTCATAAAGCGTAAAACGATGGTCGCTGTGCCACATCCAGTCGGTTTGGAAGAATATAATCACGTTGCGAAACGGTTTATCGAAGCGTAGGAGAACATTCGCCATCCATTCAGGTGCGTAGTAGAGAGAGTTCCCGTCAATGGAAAACTCCCCATTTGGCAATTGCGGATCAGTTATTGTGCAACCTAGAAGCAGCATCGCGGAACCACAGCCGTTAACAGATAAACCGGGATCGTCAATACGTGTTGAGTTGTAGCTGACGCCTATGCTGGATAACCAGTTTTCATTGAGGTATAGATCAAGCTCCGTTTCGAAGCCGTGCCCCAACGTGCGATCCGCGTTGATGAGTTGATTGATGTTTTCCGGTCCGCCCACCTTAGTCAGCTGCTGATTGGAAATTTGGTAGAGAAATGAACTGGTATTTAGCTGCATACGCCTGTTGAGATAGAGTCCTTTGAGTCCAATCTCAAGCGAATGATTAATCTCCGTGTCAGCAACGGAAATCATATCTTGGAACAGTAGTCGTCCTTGGACCGAAGGAGCGCGATGGCCACGAGCAAAGCGCACGTATAGGTTGATTTCTGGATTGATTTCGTAGAGGAAAGATACGTCGCCAGTAAATACACTATCACTCGGTTCAACGGTTAGTGGACCAATTGGACCAACACCGAAAGACGACAGTGGTGACTGAGTCCGTTCCGACGTGAAATCCTTGCTATCACTTGAATAACGCATGCCCCAATTGGTCGTTAGTCGATCCGTGAAATGAAGGTCAACGGTACCGAATAGTGCCCATGCAACGGTCTTTTGGATTTGGTGAACAAACCCATTTTGCGAACCAGGTGAGAGTACTGAGTCGTAATTAATCGTTTCGATTTTGAATTTTTCTGAAAATCGATATGCTCCGACGCGCCATTGAAATCTACTTTCGTGCGAAAGGTTTTCCACTCGAAATTCCTGCGTAACCTGCTGGTGATCGGTAAGAGCATCGGAAGTTTGAGCATCGAATGGGATTCCTGGTTCGGGTCCGCTTGGTAAGACGCCTGCAAATACGGACCCGTAACCGCCATCGACGTCACCTCGTGAAATATTTTGGGGGATTGCATGACGGCCCGAGATGAACGTCAAGTTAACGCGATCAAACGAGTAGCGGATGGTCGTAGTGACCCCGCGCATCCGCTGATGCTGTGAACTGTAAAGTACGGCATCTTGGTATAGCTTCTCGCGATCGAACCCACTTGCTAGTTCAGAAGTCCCCTTCTTAATCACGTTAGCGTAAAACAATGTCGGTGAACCGTCAGAATGGTTACGCCCGTGAACGTTCAACAGTGCACTAAAACGATTATTGGGTTGCCACGAAATTTGAACACGACCGGCCAACTCCTGATATCCACCTGTAGCGTTCTGAATCTCGTGCCCGGGTGCTAAATTATCGACCCAATCTCGCATGCTCTGGAAGCGGAATGCAGCTCTACCCGTAATCGTGTTGTCATGGATGATTGACCCTCCGTACGCTACGTCGATCTTTTTATATCCGCGTTGTCCGAAGCTTGTCAAAGCATAGCCTTCTCGTGTTACTCCCGGCTTATAGGATTCGATTTTGACAATGCCACCCGTGGTATTACGGCCAAAGAGAGAACCTTGAGGTCCGCGCAAAATCTCCACACTTTTTATGTCGAATAGCGGAAAACTTTTTAGTGCGGGGTTTTCTAAAACTACGTCGTCGTATATCAACGAGACGGGTTGGGATGCGTTGATATCAAAGTCCGTATTACCAAGCCCTCGGATATAGAGTCGAGGGATCAGTCTTCCATTAGAACTTTCAGCATACAAACTAGGCGAGCGACCTGCTAAATCTAGAATAGTAGCGTCGCCGGACAGAAGGTTACCTATAATTCTATCATCCATAGCTCCTACTGAAACGGCGACCTCCTGAAGGCTTTGTGGTCGCTTTTGCGCCGTTACGATGACTTCTTCAATTATTTGAGCGGAAAGGCCATTTGATACCAGTATTGACAGGAACAGTAATCCTGTGCTTACCGATCGAAGACTACTGTGACGTGGGCGCATGAACGTGTATTTAGTGTCTGCGAGAAAGCCCGGCCGATTCTATCAAAGCGTTGATGATTGCGGCATGGGAGGGTGTTTCGAGCTAAAATGCTGCGGGTGAAGATTGCCGTTGGAGGCGTTGAAATGGGTTGTTTTGAGGGTTTCAGAGGGGTCGGAGCGAATCTTCGTCAGCAATACGTCCGGCAGTCTGCGTCGTAGAAAAATCCTGATACATTTTTTAGGATGAATAGTTTGTAAACAACTCAGAATATAAAATGTATACTTCATTAATACATATTTTAGGTGATCTTGCTTACTAAAGGGTGTTCCTACGTTTCTACGGCGCAGGCTTCCGGGGAGGGTGAGGCCTCGTTCGTGGCTCGGCGACAACGGCATCCGGGCCTTGGGATCGGCGGGGTCCATGCGTTGGAATGCCATGGCCTGGACCGGGTGCGCATGCATGCCCGGGAGGGGTTCGAACGCACCGTCGGCATCTCGATCGTCGCAGTCAACCTGCATCGGCTCGGACGCCTGCTGCGGCAACAGATGGCGCGCCATCGCACGCATCACCCTATCGTCTAGCGGCCTAGCCGTCCCCCACCAATGTCCGTCATGTCCGCCCCGAAAGAGCGGGAGAGCACCCTCCGTACTTGCTGAACCCTGGCAGTCTGCGACCGGCACCTGCTAGTGAATGACTTGCGCCCGAGCTGAAACGACGCGGCGCGTCGTCCTGCCTGGGCGATGCTGTCATGGCTGGTGAAGGTGCTGCGAGCGGGGCTGGCCGCAGGTGGAGCTCGTGTTGCGCGGCGACAGTGCCTTTTGCCGATGATGGCGGATGCTGCGGTGGTGCGAAGCGCATGGCGTGCGCTATATCGTGGGAATGGCGAGGAACCCCCGCCAGCACCGGAAGGCGGGAGCGTTGCCCGAACGTGCTGCGCGGGATTACGGGGCCACGGGCAGGAAAAAACAGGAGAGTGTCAGATTTTCCGCGTATGAGATGCGGCGAAGATAGACAGTGGACTGCGTGAAGATGTCCTATTCCATCGGTCAAATAGGGACTTTGAATGCTACGATAGCCGATTAACCGGAACAGGCCATACACGGAAAATCCGACACTCCTGGACAATGCCAGTTCGGTTCGGTGATCTACGGGACGCCCGCGGGGGCATGGAGAACCGCCTCAAGGACCAGCAGGTGGATCTCTCCGCCGATCGGACATCCTGTCACCGTTTCTGGTCCAATCAGTTCCGGCAGTTGCTGTCGGCTTTAGCCTATACCTTGGTGGAGGGATTGCGTCGCTTGGTATTTAGAGACACACGGTACTCGTCACTGCCAGCCCGAACCGCATCCGGCTAACCTTGTTGAGGACCGGTGCGGTGGTGCTGCGCAATACCCGCCGCATCCGGTTCCTGCTAAGCAGCACCTGCCCGCATCAGGAGTGTTGTTCCATACGGTTGCTGCTCCCGCCCTCCTGGACACCCAATGGCATTCGGTTTGAGAAAAGTCGATCTGCGCCTTTGAGGGTTTTCTATAACCCATTGATTGACTGGGACTTGTTTCTGTTTTTTGGAGTGTTCAAAAAAAGGGGTTGCGTTGCGACATTTTTTTTGGCAAACTATGCTGTATGGAATTGTTTCGGACGGAAAGTGGATGGGTTCGAGAATCGTGGATCTGAAGTCGATCACATTTTGTGGCAGGCGGCTGACCCGCCGTCGGATTGCGGACATTCAGAGGACGGTGGAGCTGTTTCCGTCCTTGAGTCGCGATGAGCTGGCTTCGGCCATCTGCAGTCATCTTGGCTGGCGGACGCCGAAGGGCGGGGAAAGCCCTGGATCCTGTTTACGGATGCTGCACGTGCACGTGATCCGGGGACTGCATGCGGTGTTCGGGATAAAGCGGAAAACCGGTGCCGACATCGACCATCTCATCCCCGGCGATCGAGAGGATGTGGTGATGGAGATCGCCCCCCGCAAAGGCACACTCGCCACCTGTGGTGCACACTGCCTTCGGCTGGTGAAATACCTCGTCGGCAAAACGGTCTTCATCCTCGGAACCACCCTGCTGGATTCGAAGCAATACACCATCCCGCAACTGGCGGAGCGGTATCGCGCAAGATGGGGCGTGGAAGAATGGTACAAGGTGTCCAAACAACGGATGGAGGTGGAAGACTTCCATGGACCAAGCGAGCGGGGAGTGAAACAGAAACTCTATGCCGGCTTCCCCCTGAACGCCATGACCCGGCGGTTCTCCGGTCACGGCGACCATCGATGGAACGAAAGCCCGCACGAACATGGCAAGCCGCGCAAGCAGACCCATTTCAAGCACGGACTGGCGATGGTGGCGGCCGACATCGAGAGCCTGTTGCTGAAGCAGGCATCCGCGCTACAGGAAACGGTCACCCAGGTGGTTCGCGACATCATCCGATGCCGACAACGACTCCGGCCCGGCAGATCCTTCGAACGACGATCCCGAAAACCCGTGAAGATGTGACAGCGAGGGAGAAGACTGCAAGCAAAAACTGCTGATTAACTCAACATGGGACTGGCATTCCATACAGGAGTGAAGGGCACTTCCTTAAACGAATGACAATGATCACTAAACGAATGCCATTGCCTGGACACCTCCTGATCGTCACCGAGTGCCTGCCACGACGCGTTGACCAACAATGGGGGTAAAGAGGAGGGATATCCACAATAATCTGCAAAACTGTGCCTGAACATCGAATCATGGGCGACATGCAGAGGTCGGAATCCTGGTGACCGCTCCGAACTGAAAAATAGCCCCATCTCGCACTGCTCATGCGACATTGGGGCTAGTCGATAAGGATGTTCAGATCATGGGTACTATTAATAGTATTTCTTGTACAACCAGTTTCGGTATCATCACCGCCTACGTATCCGGAAATGGTACTGCCGGCCTCAATCTGGAGTGTTGTGTTAGCCCGGATTTCTCATAACCAAGTCGAAAATGATGTTTTTCACGGGATGCGTGGGGTACGGGCATGGAATGTCGCGTCGCGAGTTTGAAAAGGCTTCGGAGGGCGGGCATGCGTGTGTTTTCCCCGCCTTTTTGCGGGCGGGACGGCGGATCGCTGAGCATCCGGGCGCGGGGAGGTCGGCGCGCTCCGCCGCCAGCGTCATGCACCCGGTTGCACCGGGCTTTTACGTTGGTGCCAGGCTGGCCCAGATCAAGCGGAAATCCTTCCAGTACGGGAAGGCGGACCCGAACGCCAGATGGATCCGCCGCGTGGACACCGTCACGCGCACCGGGATCCGGAACAGGCACTTGCGCAGCGTCGATGGACGGCTCCGGCGCAGCATGGCGGATACCGGAAGGTTCTCGAGCCGGCGCTGCATCATGCAATGAAGGGCATGGGCCAGTGCGCTCATCCGGAGCCGGAGTGCGTTGACGTTCCAGAGGCTGCTGGAGCATCGGTCCAGGAACAGATCGTTCTTCTGTTCCTTGATCCAGTTTTCGGCCTCACCCCGGTCGCAGTACATCTCTTCGTAGACCGTTGGCGCGTCGGGCTCCTGGAGCGAGGTGACGACGAAGCGACTGTTGTACCGGGCTTCGCCGACCGTCGCACATGGGTCTTCCGCGCCGGCCTCCGGTCCGCCGTCGGCCTTGCCGACCGGTTCCCCGTCCGCGTTGCCGACCGGTTGTCCCGGCAGCCATTCGGCCTTGGCGATCACGCGGCGTTCGCGGCTCCAGCTGTCGCGCGTGCGATAGTCGAAGCTCTGGTAGCCGCGGACCGCTCGCTACGCATAGTCCGGATCCCGCTTCAACCGGTCCCGCAGATCGTCCATCAACGGTTGGGCCCGGTCTTTCAGCCGATCATTGCGCGGCAGTCCCAGCACGTAATCCACGCCCCGCGCCTCGCACCACGTCATCAACTCGTCGCGGCAGTAGGCCCCGTCGGCGCGGATCAGGATCGGCACCTGCGGAAATCGCTTCCGCAGCCGGTCCACGAGCGGCGCGACCGTTTCCACCACGCCCGCCGCCACATCGCCGCTCGACGTGCGCAGTTCCGTCCGCACCGGCCAGCCGTTGCAGAACACCAGCCGCGGCAGGTAGCAGTATTCATGGTAGTACCCGTGATAGAACCGGTGCTCCTGCCGGCCGTGCAGTTCCACGTCCGTGGCATCGATATCCAGCACCAACCGCTGCGGCATCTGGCCCCGCTCGCCCCACACCAGGTACAGCTCCACGAGCAGCTCGTCGAGCGCATCGAAATCCACGGTGATCTGGCGCGCTTTCGCCGGGTCCCGCCCGTTCGCCGACAGCTCCATCCGGTTCAGCGTGCTTTTGCCGGCCAGCGGCTCGCAGTCCGAACGCGCACACTCCACACGCCCCATGGCCGTGGACAGGGACCGGTCCCGCCGCAGCTCGTCGTGATCGTTCAGATCTTCGTAGCCCAGCGCGAGACCCAAGATCCGCTGCCCCAGCAACGCCACTAGCGGATGCGCCACCTTGGACGGGTCCCGGTGGTCCGTGAAACATTCCGAGACGCGCTCGAACAGCCGGACCTGCTCGGCCAGCATCATCAGCAGTGCCGAGCCCCCGTTGGAACTCAGCTCGCCTCCACTGCAGTCCACCTCCATCCGCGCCGGCCGGACCCCTTTCGCCATCCGCCGCACCAACCGGTCCGCGCCGCGCTTGGCTGGCTCTTCATCCCGTGCCCTCCTCCATCCGGCCCCATCGGCCGCGTTGCGCCCACCCTTCGGCCAGCGTGGCCGCATGTCCCGGACGCCCCTTCCAGAACACCCACCGGAACATGCACAGTACGACCACCAGCGTGTTCAGCACGCGCCGCTGCCAGAGCCGGACCAAAGCATCCTCCGGGGCCAAGACGGCTGCCGGCGACCTGCAGGACCCCAATCGATCCCGACCCTTCGGCGTGAACCAGCCCAGATGACTACACAGGGTGGACGCCAACTCATGGCGGCTCAGTGCCGGAAACCGTGCCACCGTCTTCTGAAGGTCCACCATCCAACGGCGGGTCAGCCGCGTGCCACCCAAGGTGGTCGACTTCAAGTTCTCGATTCGGAAATCCATCACGTTGGCACCAGAGACTATCTAACCAAGCGTAGATTGCCATAACCCATGCCAAAACGCAAGTGTTTTTTTGAAGAACCCCCAAAAAATCGAATATGTTCCCGTATATCAACCGGTGACACGACATCCTCAAAGACCGGGATCCCTTTCCGTTCATCCGCATGCCATCGCAGCCACCGGGGGCGAAACCTCCCGACAGTCGGGGAGCGTTCGGGTCTCGTCAAGACCAGGACCCAAGGGCGTGCGATAGGGGCGTCCGCCGCATGCTCACCCACATGGCTCATCATCCAGTCGACAACAGCATCTTGCACGGGATGCGCCGCTTTGCACGCCGGCCGGTCGTGGCGGTCCGCAAAACGGGCCCAGGCGCATGCTACACGCCCGCACCGCTTCCGCCAGCAATCGCACTCAGCACCGCACGCGCCCCGCTTCCGTCCGACCCGAACGCACCCCTTTCGCCATCCAACGCACCCATCCGTCCGCAACGCACCCCGCTACCATCCCCTTCCCCCCGGCAAAGTCCAACCAACTTCGTGGTATCAACAACTTACACGCACATACATCGCACCCAAGCCATCCATTATGAGAAATAAGGGTTAGTAACCATCATCACCGTGGTCATTTTGTCTTTAACTTGCCCGAATTGGTTGAGGATCTGCCGGCATATGTCGAGATCGCGAACGCCGGGGTAGGTTACTTGGAGGTCCCTATCACTATTTCCTGGCGCAACAGTAATCGCCGTCCCAAATATATTCTGACCGTTTGCTATTCCGCTTTGCCCCAGATACGGTTTCAGTTCAGCTATGGTCACCCCCGTGTATTTGTTCTCCCTCCCTGGTGCATACTTGTACTCGTGGGCGGCTTTCTTGAGCATCTGAACTTCGGCTATCGCGGCCTGTGCGTCGACTTTATCGCCGAGCAGGGTGTACATGGCCCACACGCCGATTAATACGCCCGCAATGATGCCGAATACCAGCAGGATCTCGGCTATCGAGTAGCCGTTCCGCTTGCGCTGGAAGAGGAATGGATCTAACTTTTTAAATTTCTTTGTCATGACAGGCTATCTCCTGATCAATTTAACTTAGTAGTTTTCAAATTGGTTGATAGTCAACGCACTGCCTTAATCTCAGTTTAGACTGTCTTACCGGGCCGGAGCTGCTACTCTCTACCTGCTGCAAATGATCCGGCAACAATCGTGCCGTCCAGCGACGGTGAAGAAATGGACAAAATAAGCCTTCTGTTAATTGGCATTGAAGGTACTCTCCGAAACCTTTGAAATCCACATCTTGCATCAAGGACGGTCGGTGAGAACCATTTTCGGATAGAACCATTATAATACTTTTATGCTCCTCATAACACCCCAATTATTAACTATCAGATGTATACTATAGTCAGATATCAAATCGATAACAAGGATGGTATGATGAAAAATTTCTTAGTAATATTGACACCCATCATAGTTTTTAATACTACTATAGCAATAAAATAGGTGGATATATTTGAAAATATCCATTAACCTATGCTGATCTATCCGTCCATTTTCCGGCACCCCTTTGGAAGGTATTAAGAATGAATCTCGCGGACTTGTTTGGACTTCCGGACCGTCGGCGTCGACTGTCGGCGACGGATGACCCTCTGGAGATCTTGGAACGAGTGGTTGATTTTGAGAAGTTCAGGAGTTCGCTGGATGCGGCTCTGGGCTATTCGGATCATGCAAAGGAAGGGTGGTTGTCCTCCGTAGGATCTGGTGGTAAAGCCATAAGGTTGCCGTGTCACGTTGAAATGAGCCGAAGCTGAACTATACGTCGCATGCGTCATCCTACTTCGCACTTTATGGCCGAAGCCTTTTCACGGAGTAGGTATTGGAGTTCGTAACGTAGGCTGTATGAAATCGACCGCGATAAGAATTAGGACGCTATCCATTACACGGCTTTGCACCGGGATAAATGCGACAAAGCGTTGTACCATTTTTGCTAACAGCGATGACGCGGTATGCTACTCCGTTTTTTACAATTTCAACGCGGTATGCAGTATTCGTTTCGATACTGGGTGCCCATCCGGTAGATTCCTCGAGCGTAAATACTTCTTCGACTCGATTGAACTCGCCCGTTCCGTATGCGCCCGTTCGCGAATGCAGGTCTTTCTGTACTGCTTCAAGCGTAGTGAGCGTTCGTAACGTTAATACTTCCCATGAGTCATCGACAGCTGTATCATAGTTGAGGTATACTGGCAATATAAATGCAACCAGTATTGCAATGATCACCACGGCGATGATAATTTCGGTGATCGCGAAACGAGTTCTGCTTTGTTTGTTGCTAGAGTTCTGGGCATTCTTCTGATCGTTCGACATGTACCTTCCTTTGATGGGACAATAGCACAATCAAGATGTTATTGTACGTCTATGAGTGGCGTGCTAGACCTAGCCCGGATTTCTCATAACCAAGTTGAAAATGATGTTTTTCACGGGATGCGTGGGGTACGAGGCATGGAATGTCGCGTCGCGAGTTCGAAAAGGCTTCGGAGGGCGGGCCTCCTGCCATGTCTCGGATTCCGGTTCGGATGCGCGAACCACGCCGATCCGGCCATATAGATAACGCTGCCCCGTCAGCCACCGCTCATGGGTCTCCGCCGCAAGTGCCAAGATCAGACGCAGACAGGACTCCGCGTTCGGGAAGATCCTGCGACACGCGTGCGCCGATGGAGCTCCTCGTTGTACCGCTCCAGCATGTTCGTGGACTTCATCCGCAGGCGATGTTCCCTAGGCAGCCGATACACCGTCAGCGTCTCCTCGACATGATCCTCGACCCATTCCACTAGCCTGCCAAACCCTTTCTCATCGCCCCAACGGGCTACCCAGGCACCCAGTGCCTCACGAGCCTCCCCGACATGCTCACAGCCCCACAACCGTTTCAAACGGCCTTCTCCGCGCGGGGAGGTCGGCGCGCTCCGCCGCCAGCGTCATGCACCTGGTTGCACCGGGCTTTTACGTTGGTGCCAAGCTGGCCCAGATCAAGCGGAAATCCTTCCAGTACGGGAAGGCGGACCCGAACGCCAGATGGATCCGCCGCGTGGACACCGTCACGCGCACCGGGATCTGGAACAGGCACTTGCGCAGCGTCGATGGACGGCTCCGGCGCAGCATGGCGGATACCGGAAGGTTCTCGAGCCGGCGCTTCATCATGCAATAGAGGGCATGGGCCAGTGCGCTCAGCCGGAGCCGGAGTGCGTTGACGTTCCAGAGGCTGCTGGAGCATCGGTCCAGGAACAGATCGTTCTTCTGTTCCTTGATCCAGTTTTCGGCCTCACCCCGGTCGCAGTACATCTCTTCGTAGACCGTTGGCGCGTCGGGCTTCTGGAGCGAGGTGACGACGAAGCGACCGGGATCGAGAACGGGAACCGGGGGTCGGAGACCGCGGCATACGAGTCGCTCGGATCCGGGCTCCGCCATAGAGTGTGAGTTGAAGGAGCTGATGCCGCTGGAACTGGAGGTTGTGGCGGAGGGGGAGGCCGTTGAGGAATGGAAGGAATGGGTGGATCGGCATCATGAGCTGGGTTACCGGCATCCGTTCGACTGTTTCCTGCGCTACTGGCTGCGGGATCGTCGGGGTCGCAAGCTGGGCTGTCTGCTGTTTGAGGCGGGCACGACCCGGCTGCCCTGTCGTGACACCTGGATTGGCTGGCGGGATCGGGATCGGGCGAAGCGTCTGAAGGGGGTGGTGAACAACTCCCGGTTCCTGATTTTTCCTTGGGTTCGGGTTCCGTATCTGGCCTCGAAGGCCCTGTCGATGGCGGTTCGGCGGCTGCCCGGGGACTGGCAGGAGCGGCACGGCCTGGAGCCGGTACTGGCGGAGACCTTTGTGGATCCGGCGAAGTACCGGGGGACCTGCTACCGTGCAGCCAACCAATGGCATTCGGATTAGCGGAAAGGAATCCTGGTCTTTGAGGATGTCGTGTAACCGGTTGATATACGGAAACATATTCGACCTTTTTGGGATTCTTCAAAACAACACTTACGTTTCAGCATGGGTTATGGCAATCTACGCTTAGTTAGTGTCTGTGCGAAAACCCTGACGATTCTATCAAAGCGTTGATTATTGCGGCATGGGAGGATGTTTTGAGCTAAAATGCTGCAGGTGAAGATTGCCGTTGGAGGCGTTGAAATGGGCTTTTTTAGGGGTTTCAGGGGGGTTCGGTGCGAATCTTCGTCGGGAGGTCGGCGATCATGAGACGTTTCGAGCATGCCTTGCGGTTGGACGAGGTGCCGATCGGTGAGATCAAGATCAACGTGAAGTCCCGGGACGACATTCCGGCGTTGTTGTTAGGATTGCAGCATCTGTACGTGTCGTGTCGGGAGGAATTGGAAGCGTTACTGGGTTGCCATGTGACCGCGGATCGGGATCCGGAGAACGGTCGGCCGGGGATGACGCTCTGGCGGGTTCTGGTGATGGCGGTTCTCAAGCAAGGTTTGGATTGCGACTACGACCGTCTGGGGGAGTTGGTGAACCATCACCAGGGTGGTACGGAAGATGCTGCAGCATGGGTTTCTGGATGACTGGACGTACTCGGTTCGCACGTTGCAGGACAACGTGTCGCTGGTGACGCCGGCGTTGCTACAGGAGTTGAATGCGCTGCTGGTGCGAGGAGAGGGTCATGCGGTGGCGGGAAAGTTCCCTGGTGCCGCCTTGGACGGTCGGGTTGACTCGTTCGTAGTGGAGACGGACGTGCATTACCCGACGGACGTGAACCTGCTGTGGGATGCGATGCGGGTGCTGCTGACGGAGGTTTCGGTCTGTTGCGGATCGCATGGGGTGTCGGGATGGCGGCAGGGGCGGTACTGGCGGAGCCAGGTTCGGCAGGGCTATCAACGGGTGAGCTGCGCACGGTTGTGGCGTCAACGCCCGAAGGCGGTGGCGGCGTGGTTGACCCTGTGCGGCGATCTGACGGGGCGACTGGGCGTCACGCTGGAGGCCTTGGCAGGATTGCCGGAGGGCTCGGTGTCGCCGGCGCAGCTGTCGCGATGGCACTGGTTTCACGCCGAAGGAACCCCGGAGCCGCATTCGGCCCGCACCGCTTGCGGCTGGTGCAATATGCCGTGGGCGGTACCGTCTTCATCCTGAGAACGACCCTGCTGGACCGGAACCGGTATCCCATCGACCAACTGTCGGATCTGTATCACGCGAGATGGGGCATCGAGGAACGGTACAAGGTATCCAAACGGCTGATGGAGGTTGAGGACTTTCACGGGCAAAGCGAGCGCGGAGTGAAACAGGAACGGTATGCATGCTTCACCCTCAATTGCCATGACCCGGCTGTTCGCCAACCATGGCGAGGATCATTTGAACGGGGGGCTGCCGAACGACGGCAAGCCGCTGATGCAAACGAATTTCAAGCACGGACTTGCAGTGGTGGCGGCCAACATCGAGAGCCTGTTACTTCAACAGGCATCCGCCCTCCGGGAAACCGTGGCTCGTATGGTCGGGGAGATCGTCCCGGTGTCGGCAACGGCTCCGTCCGGGCTGGTCTTATGAGCGGCGATCCCGAAAACCGATCGGAAAGTAGCAGCGAAGAAGGGGAGCACCGGCACCGGTAATCCGCTAACGGAATAAAAAAACCAGCGGATAACCAAGGCCCAAGACCGAATCCTTAACCGAATGGAAAAATTCACTAAACGAATGCCACTGGGTGCCGCCCCCGAGCGACACGCCGGAAACCTTGGTCTTTCGACCGCCAGCTGTATGCCCGCCGCCGCCGCAACAGAAGTGGAATGCCTGTTCGGCAGGCTCAAACGGTATCGCCGCGTGGGGACACGTTACGACAAACTCGACGTCATGTTCGCTGGGTTCATTTATCTGGCCCTGATATACGAAATGATTAGGAATTTAGTGTAAACACGCCCTAATCAATTAGTAAATTTAATGTAACA
>CBDBHT010000006.1:0-676247 GCA_965205965.1 Candidatus Azotimanducaceae bacterium | reverse complement strand
TACGCATCTCGCCGAATCGCAGTTCGAACAGGAATACTCACAATCGACATATGGAGCGACTCCCACGGAAGTATTGGATTCGGTGGGATTTTTAGATGTCCCATTAATAGCGGCACACGTTGTTTGGCCGAATGAAACCGACATTGCGTTGCTTGCTGAAAAGCATATAGGAGTTATCCACAACCCCACATCCAACTGTAAAGTAGCGTGCGGAATTGCTCCTATTAGGAATTTACTCAGTGCCGAGGTCGCAGTCGGTCTTGGCACCGACGGTTCGGCAAGCAACAATGCTCTTGATCTATGGGAAGAGATGCGTCTTGCTTCATATCTTCAGAAAGTTACGACTATGGACCCAGAAGCACTGCCGGCTCAGAAAGTACTGGAAATGGCTACCAATCAGGGCGCAAAAGCTATTGGTCTTGATCAACAAATCGGTGTCATTCGACCCGACATGAAAGCCGACATCATTCAGATTGATATCCGCGAAGCACATCAACTACCGTTGTACGACGTTATTTCCAACCTTGTTTATACAACCCATCCGCAAGATGTCACCTCAGTAATCGTAAATGGGCAAGTACTCATGCGTGATCGTCAAATGCTGACCATCGATACCGAGGCACTCCGTACTGAAATTGAATCGATTAGAGGACGGATCGGCCAGAAATTAGCTTTCTCCGATTCACAGGGATCATAAGGCATTCCATTATCAATTCCCTTCGCGACGGTAGAAGGTTTTTGAGACGAGTAATTTAGAGGGAGTGTCGTCGTTCGAATAAGCGCAGTGGGAATTTCGACATGTTTCACCCATTTTCCAGTGTTCGCCGTTGATCAGTCTTTTCCTGATTAGAAACAGTAAGTATCTGATATAGAATATATTTATTAGTCATATCAGGCACTTGAACTAGATTTCGTTTGCACTTGTTTATGTGAAGTGCACCTATAGTTAGTACCCGTAACGACAAACAGCCCAAATACCTTGCCATCTATTTTTGGATATGGGTAATAATGGTTATGATTCGCATCATATATGGAATTAGTCTATGAAACGAGTCCACGCTAGCGGACATGTTGATGTCCGGTGTGGCGATGTTCATGTTCAAAAATCCAGCGATTTTCCGTGAACGTCGTGGATAAAAGTCGAGACAGACGATATGGTTTGAATATTAAGGAAAGCCTATCCGGACAACGACATACACTACAAATTCAAGGCCGTATATTCCAAAATTGGAAAATGACAAGGTAGTATACTTCTTTATTCCTTGACCATAAATAACCAGCTAGTAGTCTAACCAGTTTTAATTTTTGGGTATAGATGCTTCAGTTTGGTGCGCGCGTCGTCGACGCTGAGCTGCCAGTCAACCCCGGTCTGTTCGCGATTTGCGCTCCTTGGCCCAAGCTGCCGTTTCCGACGTGACCAAAGCCCTGCTCTCGATCCGGCGGTCCAGGCACTGGCGGTGCAACGCACTGAACTCCAGTTCCGCAACGTTCAGCCAGCTCCCGTGTTTCGGCGTGTGCACCAAGTGGATGCGGTCGTTCAGCCGACTGGCTTCGGCCGCCGGGAACGCGGCGTAGAACGAGTCACCGCTGTGGGTGTTCAAGTTGTCGCACACCAGCGTGATGGTTTCCGCATCCCGGGAACGCGGCAGATTCGCCAGTGCGCGCACTTGCTGCGCCCAATCCAACGTCGTACGCCGTTTGGTGACAGCCACCGTCCGCCAGCCGGATAGCGGCTCGCCGAACATCCACACCGTGCATTCTCCCCGGCGGAGGTAGTGGGCGTCGTACTGCTCCGGCGACCCGGGGCGTACCGGTAACTTCTCGTGGACTTCCGCCACGAGCTGCTTGCTCATCTCGTCCATGCACACCACCGGATGCCGCGAGTCGTACGGCCGTTGGTATACCTTGAGCACCCGCTCCATGCCGGCCACGAAATGGTGGCTTCGCTCCTGCGGAATGCACCACATTTCCCGCCGCCACGGTTTTAATTCGTTTTTTTTAACGCCTCCCGCACGGTCTCCCCGCAAATCGATTCGACCACTTCAAGCCGCACCAGCTCTTCCGCCAGCATCTTCACGGTCCACCGAACGCAGCCTTCCGGTGGAACCGAACAGGCCACCTGAACCAGACGCTCTTCCTTCTCCCCATCCAGCTTTAGCTTTCTTCGGCACCGGAGGCAACGGCCGAGGCCTACGCTCCAGAGCCTTCATCGGACCCTGCTCCACCGCACGCCGACGCACGTGCTGGCAGGTCCGCTCCGGTCCACCCCCACCCCAAGCGCATCCACTACCTGCATGTCCGTCAGTGCCGGGCCAGCACCCCCTTGATCCACGGCCAGCAGAATCCGTGCACGCTGCAGCTTCGTCGCCGACACCGCACGACGCGTGCTCGACTTCAGCACCGGCTTCCAACTCATCCCGCTCATCCTGAGCTAATTCCACCATGTATTGCTTCGGCATCGAATCCTCCTGATCCCAGAACCCCTTCCAGTCCACTATTATAAACACGTATTGTTAGAATAGGAATCCTACTAGCATGCTTTCGCCGTCAACTTCACCCGATACACCTTGCTGGTCATCCGGAACTTTCCTTGCCTAACAAATCCTGCGGCGCAGACTGCCGGGTGATGCTGCCCAATGCACCCTGCCGATTACACATAAGTACAGCTTAACTTCTTATAGTGGATGCTGCTGACCAGCTTGGCGATTGGTCGCACTCACCCGCTTGGGACGCGACCCCTCGGAACTGCCCGCCGAGACGATGCTCACCGACATCAAGCTCACCGTGTTGCAAGACTTGGCCTTGGATGACCCACGCAGCCCGTCACCCAACGATCTCGGCAAGGCACTCCTTCTGGCCATCGCCATGCTGAGCGACTTCCAGAACCGCCGCCACAGCAGCGATCACCCTCCCGAATACGAGACGATCTGGAAGGGATACGTGGCCTTGATGCACCAGTCCGATGCCCACCAGCGACTCATCCACCTCGCTCAGGAGCAAGGTCCCGACTACGTCTATAAACTTGCAGCGACCCGATAAATGAAGTCAAGCGAGAGATGTGTGTAATCGGCAGAATGCACCAACAGCCAACTTTAGTCCAATCGAATGATTTTCCGTAAGTTTCACCGAGGCCTCTATTGTCGGGACGCGAGGAAGCGCGGCTACAGAAACATGACAATGCTTGCTTGTATTAATCGTAGCGACGTCGTACTTACTGGGTTCAATTAGTACTACGGTCACGTCCTGAATAGCAACGTAGATTCTTCAAGATCGCTGCAAATATCACTGAGGACTTAACCCTTATTTCTCATAATGGATGGCTTGGGTGCGATTTATGTGCGTGTAAGTTGTTGATACTACGAAGTTGATTGGGCTTTGCCGGGGGGAAGGGGATGGTAGCGGAGTGCGTTCGGACGGATGGGTGCGTTGGATGGCGAAAGGGGTGCGTTCGGGTCGGACGGAAGCGGGACGCGTTCGGTGCTGAGTGCGATGCTGGCGGAAGCGGTGCGGACGTGTAGCATGCGCCTCGGCCCGTTTTGCGGACCGCCACGATCGGCGTGCAAAGCGGCGCATCCCGTGAAAGATGCTGTTGTCGACTGGATGATGAGCCATGCGGGTGAGCATGCGGCGGACGCCCCTATCGCACGCCCTTGGGTCCTGGTCTTGACGAGACCCGAACGCTCCCCGACTGTCGGGAGGTTTCGCCCCCGGTGGCTGCGATGGCATGCGGATGAACGGAAAGGGATTCTGGTCTGTAAGGATGTCGTGTAACAGATTGATATACGGGAACATATCCGTTTTTTTGGGGTTCTTCAAAAAAAACACTTACGTTTTGGCATGGGTTATGGCAATCTACGCTTGGTTAGATGGTCTCCGGTGCCAACGTGATGGATTTCCGAATCGAGAACTTGAAGTCGACCACCTTTGGTGGCACGCGGCTGACCCGCCGTTGGATTGCGGACCTTCAGAAGACGGTGGCACGGTTTTCGGCACTGAGCCGCCATGAGTTGGCGTCCACCCTGTGCAGTCATCTGGGCTGGTTCACGCCGAAGGCTCGGGATCGACTGGGGTCCTGCAGGTCGCCGGCAGTCGTCTTGGCCCCGGAGGATGCTTTGGTCCAGCTCTGGCAGCGGCGGCGCGTGCTGAACACGCTGGTGGTCGTGCTGTTCATGTTCCGGTTGGTGTTCTGGAAGGGGCGTCCGGGATATGCGGCCACGCTGGCCGAACGGTGGGCGCAACGCGGCCGATGGGGCCGGATGGAGGAGGGCACGGGATGAAGAGCCAGCCCAAGCGCGGTGCGGACCGGTTGGTGCGGCGGATGGCGAAAGGGATCCGTCCGGCGCGGATGGAGGTGGACTGCAGTGGAGGCGAGCTGAGTTGCAACGGGGGCTCGGCACTGATGATGATGCTGGCCGAGCAGGTCCAGCTGTTCGAGCGCGCCTCGGCATGTTTCACGGATCACCGGGACCCGTCCAAGGTGGCGCATCCGCTGGATGCGTTGCTGGGGCAGCGGATTTTGGGTCTCGCGCTGGGCTACGAGGATCTGAACGATCACGACGAGCTGCGGCGGGACCGGGCACTGTCCACGGCCATGGGGCGGATGGAGTGTGCGCGTTCGGACTGCGAGCCGCTGGCCGGCAAAAGCACGCTGAACCGGATGGAGCTGTCGGCGAACGGGCGGGACCCGGCGAAAGCGCGCCAGATCACCGTGGATTTCGATGCGCTCGACGAGCTGCTCGTGGAGCTGTACCTGGTGTGGGGCGAGCGGGGCCAGATGCCGAAGCGGCTGGTGCTGGACATCGATGCCACGAACGTGGAACTGCACGGCCGGCAGGAGCATCGGTTCTATCACGGGTACTACCATGAATACTGCTACCTTCCGCGGCTGGTGTTCTGCAACGGCTGGCCGGTGCGGACGGAACTGCGCACGTCGAGCAGCGATGTGGCGGCGGGCGTGATGGAGACGATCGCGCCGCTCGTGGACCGGTTGCGGAAGCGATTTCCGCAGGTGCCGATCCTGATCCGCGCCGACGGGGCCTACTGCCGCGACGAGTTGATGACGTGGTGCGAGGCGCGCGGCGTGGATGACGTGCTGGGACCTGCCGATTACACACATCTCCCGCTTGACTTCTATTTGTCGGGCCGCAATAGCGTTATAGTTATAGACATAGTCGGGTCCTTTCTGCTGGGCGAGGTGGATGAGTCGCTGGTAGGCATTTGGGGACTGGTGCATCAAGGCCAAGTCTCGCAACATGGTGCGTTTGATGTCGGTGAGCATCGTCCCGGCCGGCGGGCAGTTCCTGGGGCGCGTCCCAAGCCGGGTGAGTGCGGCCCATCGCCAGGCTGGTCAGCAGCAGCCACTATAAGAAGTCAAGCTGTACTTATGTGTAATCGGCAGGCTGGGACTGCCACGCAATGATCGGCTGAAAGACCGGGTCCAGCCGTTGATGGACGATCCGCGGGATCGGTTGAAGCGGGATCCGGACTATGCACAGCGAGCGGTCCGCGGCTACCAGAGCTTCGGCTATCGCACGCGCGACAGCTGGAGCCGCGAACGCCGCGTGATCGCCAAGGCCGAATGGCTGCCGGGACAACCGGTCGGCAACGCGGACGGGGAACCGGCCGACGGCGGACCGGAGGCCGTCGCGGAAGGTCCATCTGCGACGGTCGGCGAAGCCCGATACAACAGTCGCTTCGTCGTCACCTCGCTCCAGAAGCCCAACGCGCAAACGGTCTACGAAGCGATGTACTGCGACTGGGGCGCGGCCGAAAACTGGATCCAGGAACAGAAGAACGATCGGTTCCTGGACCGATGCTCCAGCGGCCTCTGGAACGTCAACGTACTCCGGCTCCGGCTGAGCGCACTGGCCCATGCCCTCTATTGCATGATGAAGTGCCGGCTCGAGCACCTCCCGGTATCCGCCATGCTGCCGCCGGATCCACCCATCGACGCTGCGCGAGCACCTGTTCCGGATCCCGGTGCGCGTGACGGTATCCACGCGGCGAATCCATCTGGCGTTCGGGTCCGCTTTCCCGTACTGGAAGGATTTCCGGTTGATCTGGGCCAGCCTGGCACCAACGTAAAAGCCCGGTGCAACCGGGTGCATGACGCTGGCGGCGGAGCGCGCCGGCCTCCCCGCGCCCGGATGCTCAGCGATGCGCCGTCCGCCGTCCCGCCCGCCCGCAAAAAGGCGTGGAAAACACACGCATGCCCTCCCTCCGAAGCCTTTTCGAACTCGCGACGCGACATTCCATGCCCCGTACCCACCGCATCCCGTGAAAAATATCATTTTTGACTTGGTTATGAGAAATCTGGGTTAAGGACTGCCGCAAAGAAGCAAAAAGGGGGAAACCTCCTTTGATTGCCGTGGCCTCTCAACGAGTAATACTGACAAATCGAACCCATTGAAATATGACCGTTAGAGACCGAAAATTGCAAATCCCGCTAACGTCCTTTATCCTGTCAGCTTCCCGAGATTAATACGACAACGTATAACAAATAAACACCTCTATTTACTTGAAACAGGCAGAGGAAAGCAATCCTTATAGCATTAAAATCATACATTGATATCGGACATGATTCGTCAAAACAGCAATAAATAGAGACTCCCAAATCTTTCCATGCAGCAATCTATCCCCGATGCTGAGGGGCTCATTTCGTCGTACGAGCTGACTCGCAATCAAACTTCGCTACTTTGCCAGCCACTTGAAATCGACGACTATGGTGTTCAGCCAATGGAACACGCGAGTCCTCCGAAGTGGCATCTAGCACACACGTCATGGTTTTTCGAGGCTTTTTTGCTTAAACCTTATATGCAGGAATATCAAGTCTTTCACGATGAGTTTGCGTTCCTTTTCAATTCTTACTACGAAAGCATAGGAGCACGGCATCCCAGACCGCAACGAGGGAACTTGTCACGCCCGACGGTGGAAGAGATATACCGATACCGACAATACGTTGACGAGCACATGATTGCGCTAATTAGTGCCGTATTGGATGAAGACGCAAAATCGCGAGTAATACTCGGCTTACACCACGAGGAGCAACATCAGGAGCTGCTGCTTACGGATTTGAAATTTAACCTAGGTCATAACCCACTACGGCCGGCGTATAGACAGCAAGCTGAATCTACCGCCCGAATGGCAGCTCCGATGAAGTTTTTAGAAATGCCCGCATGTGTAGCAGAAATCGGAATCGAAAGCGATACTGGAAGTTTCTGCTTTGATAATGAAACTCCAAAGCATCAAGTACTGTTACCACCTTTTAAGATCGGTAGCCGACTCGTCACCAACGGAGAGTTCCTCGAGTTTATCAGCGATGGCGGTTACGATACTCCTAGCTTATGGCTTTCTGATGGGTGGAATGAACGGCAAATCTCCCAGTGGGAATCGCCCGAATATTGGACTCGCAGAGACGGAACGTGGCGCGAATACACATTGTTTGGGGAGCGCAATTTAGATGAGCATGCACCCGTGACGCACTTAAGCCTGTACGAAGCGGATGCGTACGCGAAATGGTCGGGCGCGAGACTTCCCACGGAATACGAATGGGAGTCAGCCGCCAATCAAGTCGATTCCGTTATCCCACACGAAACGAAATTGCACCCTGCACCCGCGCAAAGTCAGGAGAAAATCGATCAGTTACACGGTGATTGCTGGCAATGGACCCTTTCGGCATATCTTCCGTACCCAAGGCATAAACCACTTGAAGGCGCGTTGGGAGAATACAACAGCAAGTTCATGTCTAATCAGTACGTGCTTAGAGGCAGCGCATGCGTAACGCCTATAAACCACGCACGGAATACCTACCGCAATTTTTTCTACGCAAAAGACCGATGGCAGTTTTCGGGCATCCGGTTAGTACGTGATTTCCAATAATGTCAACTCCGAGCCGGAGTTCGAATTTTTTGATAGAAATCCCACGCTTCCAGACGTGATCTTAGAAGTCCTTAATGGACTGAGCGGCGCACGGAAAAAACTTTCATCCAAGTACTTTTACGATACTAGAGGATTAGATCTTTTTCAGCAAATAACTGAATTGCCCGAATACTACCTCACGCGGGCCGAGATTGGTATCTTAAAAAACAGCATCTCAAAAATTGCCTGCGCGCTTGGGCCTGAACTTTCTCTGATTGAATATGGGAGTGGTGATAGTAGAAAAATCAGGATCTTGCTAGATGCATGTGACGCACTGTCCTATATCCCGATTGACATTTCGCGCAATCATCTAGTCACCAATGCTCGTTTGATCTTTAAAGACTATTCCAATTTGAACGTTTATCCGGTGTGCGCCGATTACACAAAACCACTCGAAATCCCGGTCAAGAACACGCATCACAATTTGGTTGGTTATTTTCCCGGTTCAAGCATAGGCAACTTTGAACCATCAGATGCTAGACTTTTTTTACGGCGCGTTCGTGATACGGTCGGTTTCAGTGGAAGATTACTGATAGGAGTAGATACCAAAAAATCTACAAATACGCTCAACGCCGCCTATAACGACGAAAGCGGCGTTACAAAGGCGTTCAATTTAAACTTGCTACATCATCTGAATGCGCGTATCGGGACCAATTTTAATACATCAGAATTCGAACATCTATCTTATTATAACAAAAAACTCGGCCGGATTGAGATATATCTAGTCAGCACCGTCGATCAGTTGGTTTCACTCAACGGACAGACATTTCGGCTTAAGGAAGGAGAGCGCATTCATACGGAACACTCATACAAATACTCTCTGGACGAATTCATCTTACTCGCTGAGGATGCTGGATTTGAGTATGGAAATTGTTGGAGCGACCGCAACGCACAATTTATGCTCCTGCTACTCCGCACACGCAAATAGAACGGCTAGTCAAGAGCTCGCGAGTCCAGACGAAACGGCACCCGCACGTGACGCGACACAATATTGCAAAACTCATCGGGATCCTTTACCCGGGGCTGTTGAGTTGAGTGATCAGCACAAGCCACTAGAAGCCGCGATAGCCAGAATGAAACTCCAGCATACACAAGAAAAATAGGTAGAAACGTAATTTCTCCATGCTGTAATGGACGGAGACTATGGTACCCGCGGAGTATTTCCAGTCCTTTATCTTCATCAAGCTTTTCGCCGGTCCAGCACCAGTCATTGAGCATTACGGCGAGGTCGTAAATCTGGAAGCCTCGCGCGGCGTGATGAAAGTCAACTACGCCAGATAGACCGTACTGATTGAACAACACGTTGTCTCGAAATAAGTCACCGTGAATGATTCCCTGTGGCAGACGGTTTACATCCCCTCTTTGCAGAAGCGAATCCACGGCCTCCACGGATCGTAGCAACAGTTCTTGGTTAAAAAAACTCAAGTAATGCATCACCCTTGCAGACTGTTTTTGAAGCCACGGAGCAGACCTAATGTAGTCGTGGGCTTCTCTATGTAGTCCAGCAGTCGCCGTATGCATGCGTGCTAAGAATCGCCCCATAGCTGCGCAGTTATCTGCACTCGGCTCATTAATATGCGCACCAGGAAGTCGGCGTGTGAGTAACATGACTCGGTTGTCCAATTTTGCCCAATAATGCCCATATGTATCAGGAATAATCGGTGCAACCGGAAGACCACCGTCAGCACATTGATCTAGTATCCGCTTCATGAGCTTACGCTCCGGATCAGGGCCGCTACCGGGTTCAATCAGCGTAAGTACAAATTCATCCAAACTCCCGTCTTGCGAGCTTCGAGTCCGGATAAAGTAGTTTGTATTTTCGATACCTTCGGTGGTCGGACAAAAATCGACAAGTTCCCCAATGTCGTAAGCTGCAACGGCGGTCTCAATGTCGAAATGCGAAAGTGGTGTAATGACGGACATCATGCCTTTTCCGAAAGAGTGCTCTCAATCCGGTGCAGAGCTTTAAGAATTTCAGTGGCTAGGGGAAATTCTCGAAAAACCATCTACGCAAACCTCATCAAAGCTTGTTCGGAATTTGAAAAACATAGCGACGAAAGCTTGCACTTCTTCCGAAATGAGCAAGGAGTAGAGGCACATTTTTTCGTCTTGAGCGGGACTTGGCTGCTAAAGATTCTAATTCAATAACGTCAACATCCCCTTGCGTGGCTTTATATTAGGAATTACGTTGAGGGATTCTATATAAAATTTCTTCGGGCGTATTTCACCCCTTGATAAGATTCGTCATGTACCCCATTTGTTAGTTGCGACCACGTCAGAATGGTAGTCGCGCACCAAATAGCAGCACCTATGCAAATAGCAAATACAAATCGGCTAATCACCCCATCCCGTGTTTAGGAGAGTTAGTGTCTGTGCGAAAACCCTGATGATTGTATCAAAGTGCTGATTATTGTGGCATGGGAGGGTATTTTGAGCTAAAATGCTACGGATGAAGATTGCCGTTGGAGGCGTTGAAATGGGCTTTTTTAGGGGTTTCAGGGGTGTTCTGTGCGGATCTTCGTTGGGAGAGCAGCGATCATGAGACGTTTCGAGCATGCCTTGCGGTTGGATGAGACGCCGATCGGTGAGATCAAGATTAATGTGAAATCACGGGATGACATTCCGGCGTTGCTGTTGGGATTGCAGCATCTGTACGTGTCGTGTCGGGAGGAATGGGAAGCGTTACTGGGTTGCCATGTGACAGCGGATCGGGATCCGGAGAACGGGAGGCCGGGGATGACGCTGTGGCGGGTTCTGGTGATGGCGGTGCTCAAGCAGGGTTTGGATTGCGACTACGACCGTCTGGGGGAGTTGGTGAACCATCACCAGGTGGTACGGAAGATGCTGCAGCATGGGTTTCTGGATGACTGGACGTACTCGGTTCGCACGTTGCAGGACAACGTGTCGCTGGTGACGCCGGCGTTGCTACAGGAATTGAATGCGCTGCTGGTACGGGAGGGTCATGCGGTGGCGGGAAAGCCCCCTGGCACCGCCTTGGACGGTCGGGTTGACTCGTTCGTAGTGGAGACGGACGTGCATTACCCGACGGACGTGAACCTGCTGTGGGATGCGATGCGGGTGCTGCTGACGGAGGTTTCGGTCTGTTGCGGATCGCATGAGGTGTCGGGATGGCGGCAGGGGCAGTACTGGCGGAGCCAGGTTCGGCAGGGCTATCAACGGGTGAGCCGTGCGCGGTTGTGGTGCCGACGCCCGAAGGCGGTGGCGGCGTGGTTGAGCCTGTGCGGCGATCTGACGGGGCGTCTGGGCGACACGCTGGAGGAGCTGGAAGGATTGCCGGAGGGCTCGGTGTCGCCGGCGCAGCTGTCGCGATGGCGCTGGTTTCACGCCTGCTCGGTGCGTTTGCAGGATCAGATCCGCCGTCGCGTGCTGGAAGGGGAAACGATCCCGCACGAGGAGAAACTGTTCTCGCTGTTCGAGCCGCATACGCGCTGGATCGTGAAGGGCAAGGCCGGCCGGCCGGTGGAGCTGGGGGTTCCCCTGACGGTGCTGGAAGATCAACATCAGTTCATCCTGGGTTGGCACTTGCAGTGGCATGGCGGCGATGTGGACGTGGGGGTTCCGCTGGTGGCGGCATGCCAGGCACAGTATCCGGAGTTGCGCGGATGCAGTTTCGACCGGGGGTTCCACAGCCCCGCCAACCAACAGCAACTGGCCGCGGTGCTGGAGCACGTCGCGTTGCCCGCGAAGGGGCGCGGCACGGAGGCCAGCCGAGCTCGGGAAGGTAAAGCATCGTTCGTGGCGCGACGCCGGCGGCATCCGGGCGTGGAATCGGCGATCCATGCGTTGGAAAGCCATGGCTTGGACCGGGTGCGCACGCATGGCCGGGCAGGCTTCGAACGCACCGTGGGTATCTCGATCCTCGCAGCCAACCTGCACCGACTCGGACGCTTGCTGCAGCAACGGGCGGCGCGGCGGTCCCATCGCACGCACGCACCACCCTATCGTTTGGCGGCCTAGCCGTCCCCATCCTCAATATCCATCCTTCCCGCCCCTCGGGACGGACCCCGCACGCCCCGAAAGCGAGCAGGAGAACATCATCCGGACTTTTGGAGCCCCGATGGGCCGATTACCCGTCGTACATCTCCTAAATCAACATGATCCCCTGAGCGACGGATACCATCACGTGGCTTAAACCCATCGTAAAATGGGGTTTTCCCGCAGACACTAGTTAGGAGAATGCTGCGAGTCTGCTTTGTATTTTGAGCGAACCACCATGACGACGGCAGGCGACATCATTTGTATCCATCCTCCAGTACATAAAGAATGACATCAAGCACTTGGCGGTGGTCCACACTTGACGCGGCCGCGTTAAACCGAGAGAAGCGTGCTAATTGACCGAATACCACTCGTCCATGAATCCCACCTGAACTTCCTGTCGAATCCCTTTCATGTTCCAACAAATCATTTATAGTGTAACTTCAATATCGCTTTAGCCCGGATAATGCACGAATAAGACAGCAAGGATCCTATAAATTCAATATCATTCAATCAGTTATATTCAATATCGAAGGAGACCTTGCTGTGACGAAATGTTACCAAAATACAATCCGATTTTCATCCGTGCAACGCCGCAAGGTGGAGGACGAATTCAGCGGTGGTGCGATCACCGGTAACGAGGATATTCCGCTGCTCCGCGGTGGTGGACCAACACTTGGGTCTGACGTGCTCGGTATCGAAGTACTTTGGGGATGCACAGCGTCAAGGGCAGTTGGAGCGAGCACTGTTTGCAGGATCCTGCTCAGGCAGCGCGTGTACGCACTGGCTCTGGGGCATGAGGACTTGAACGATCACGAGGAGTTACGCGACGATCCGGCCTTGCAGACGGAGACCTCCCGGACGGAGACCTTGGCGATCCTGTCGACGTTGTGTCGCCTGAAGCAACGTACGACCGGGAGATTGCGGTGGCGGTGCATCAGGCGTTGTTCGAGTCGTTCGTGAAGGCGCATGCGCCGCGGCCCCCCCCCCAATGGCATTCGTTTAGTGATCATTGTCATTCGTTTAAGGAAGTGCCCTTCACCCCTGTATGGAATGCCAGTCCTATGTTGAGTTAATCAGCAGTTTTTGCTTGCAGTCTTCTCCCTCGCTGCCACATCTTCACGGGTTTTCGGGATCGTCGTTCGAAGGATCTGCCGGGCCGGAGTCGTTGTCGGCATCGGATGATGTCGCGAACCACCTGGGTGACCGTTTCCTGTAGCGCGGATGCCTGCTTCAGCAACAGGGCTCTCGATGTCGGCCGCCACCATCGCCAGTCCGTGCTTGAAATGGGTCTGCCTGCGCGGCTTGCCATGTTCGTGCGGGCTTTCGTTCCATCGATGGTCGCCGTGACCGGAGAACCGCCGGGTCATGGCGTTCAGGGGGAAGCCGGCATAGAGTTTCTGTTTCACTCCCCGCTCGCTTGGTCCATGGAAGTCTTCCACCTCCATCCGTTGTTTGGACACCTTGTACCATTCTTCCACGCCCCATCTTGCGCGATACCGCTCCGCCAGTTGCGGGATGGTGTATTGCTTCGAATCCAGCAGGGTGGTTCCGAGGATGAAGACCGTTTTGCCGACGAGGTATTCCACCAGCCGAAGGCAGTGTGCACCACAGGTGGCGAGTGTGCCTTTGCGGGGGGCGATCTCCATCACCACATCCTCTCGATCGCCGGGGATGAAATGGTCGATGTCGGCACCGGTTTTCCGCTTTATCCCGAACACCGCATGCAGTCCCCGGATCACGTGCACGTGCAGCATCCGTAGACAGGATCCAGGGCTTTCCCCGCCCTTCGGCGTCCGCCAGCCAAGATGACTGCAGATGGCCGAAGCCAGTTCATCGCGACTCATGGATGGAAACAGCTCCACCGTCCTCTGAATGTCCGCAATCCGACGGCGGGTCAGCCGCCTGCCACAAAATGTGATCGACTTCAGATCCACGATTCTCGAACCCATCCACTTTCCGTCCGAAACAATTCCATACAGCATAGTTTGCCAAAAAACCTTTTCCTCCCAATGTCGCAACGCAACCCCTTTTTTTGAACACTCCAAAAAACAGAAACAAGTCCCAGTCAATCAATGGGTTATAGAAAACCCTCAAAGGCGCAGATCGACTTTTCTCAAACCGAATGCCATTGCCCCCCCCCCCCCCGTCTGGTTCTGGATATCGACGCCACGGATACACCGTGACACGGCGAGCAGGAAGACTGGTTCTTCCACGCCTACTACGGTAATTTAGGATTAGGGCGTGTTTACACTAAATTCCTGATCATTTCGCAAATCAGTGCCAAGCCAGATAGATGAACCCGGCGAACATGAAGTCGAGTTTGTCGTAACGCGGCCCCACGCGGCGATACCGCTTGAACCTGCCGAACAGGCGTTCCACTTCGTTGCGGCGGGGCGGGCGTACAGCTTGCGGTCACACGACCACGGTTTCCGACGTATCGTTCGGGGTGGCAACCACGAGCGTGGCACTCAGTTCTTTCGCACCACGCGCCGCCGCGTCCGGTCGGTCGTCCAAGGAAAGAAGAATAAGGTGGGCAGTAAACTTGGGCGTCAGTCCGTTACTTCTCTAATTGGAGAATAGAAACCCCAGCACTGCAGAAAGGTCAGCAATTCCCCGTATAGCTCAAACTCCGCTATTAGTCTGGACTTTCCGGATTGGGTTTCGCGATAATGGAGGCAATATCGGTACCCGGAACCTGTCTCAATGCACGACGAAATACTGTGTGAAACGTCTGAAAACACCGATTCCCCGTACCAAAACACGGAAAGACCGACACCAAGTCTAAATTAAAACTATACGGGGAATTGCTGCAGAAAGGCCTAGATCTAGGGAGTCTGCGCCGCAGACTCCCGGATCTGAGTGATATCGCGCCATCGCATCCAGATCTTCTGTTGTATGCGTGACATTCACTGGGCTTACCAGATAGCCCCCCACAAACAAGCCCGGTTACGCCCCTAATAGGCTGCCCGTTCTAACAGTACGTGTTTATAATAGTGGACCGGAAGGGGTTCTGGGATCAGGAGGGCCCGATGCCGAAACAATAGATGGTGGAGTTAGCTCAGGATGAGCGTGATGAGTTGGAAGCGGTGCTGAAGTCGAGCACGCGTCGTGCGGTGTCGGCGACGAAACTGCAGCGTGCACGGATTCTGCTGGTCGTGAATCAGGGGGGCACTGGCCCGGCACTGACAGACGGGCAGGTCAGGTGGTGGATGCGCTGGGGGTGGACGGAGCGGACCTGCCAGCACGTGCGTCGGCGTGCGGTGGAGCAGGGTCCGATGATGGCTCTGGAGCGCAGGCCTCGACCGTTGCCTCCGGTGCCGAAGAAGCTGGACGGGGAGAAGGAAGCGCGTCTGGTTCAGGTGGCCTGTTCGGTGGACCGTGAAGATGCTGGCGGAAGAGCTGGTGCGGCTTGAAGTGGTCGAACCGATTTGCGGGGAGACCGTGCGACAGGCGTTAAAAAAACGAATTGAAACCATGGCGGCGGGAAATGTGGTGTATCCCGAAGAAACAAAGCCACCATTTCGTGGCCGGCATGGAGCGGGTGCTTAAGGTATACCGGCGGCCGTACGACCCGCGGCATCCGGTGGTGTGCATGGACGAGATGAGCAAGCAGCTAGTGTCGGAAGTCCGCGAGAAGTTACCGGTACGCCCCGGGTCGCCGGAGAAGTACGACGCCCACTACCTCCGCCGGGGAGAATGCACGGTGTGGATGTTCGGCGAGCCGCTGGCTGGCTGGGGGACGGTGGCCGTCACCAAACGGCGTACGACGTTGGATTGGGCGCAGGAAGTGCGCGCGCTGGCGAATCTGCCGCGTTCCCGGGATGCGGAAACCATCACGCTGGTGTGCGACAACTTAAACACCCACAGTGCTGACTCGTTCTACGCCGCATTCCCGGCGGCCTGGGCCGAGGAGTGCAATCGCGAACAGACCGGGGTCGACTGGCAGCTCAGCGTCGACGACGCGCGCACTAAACTGAAGCATCTATACCCGAAAATTAAAACCAGCTAAACTACTAGCTATCCGCCCAAAATATGAAAATAAGCGCGAGGTTCGCCGACGAAATCGTGTCTATTAATCAATCGTTACGTTCAGTGTGTAAGTGTCTCCTCCAGATTCACATCCAGTGGTGGCACTGCTATCATCACGACCCACATAGCCAGAGATGGCCGTGCCACCTCAATATAGGTATCTGCTGCCGTAGTCACCACGTCGTTGGCATTCCTTACCTCCTGTACATCCTTAACTTGGCCGAATTGGTTGAGGATCTGACGGCAGATATCAAGATCACGAACCCCCGGGTATGCCACTTTTAGATTCGTATTACTAGTGTGTGGCGTAACAGTAATCGCCGCTCCAAATATATTCTGACCGTTTGCTATTCCGCTTAGCCCCAGATACGGTTTCAGTTTAGCCATGTTCGCACCCCCGTATTTGTTCTTCTGCCCCGGTGCGTATTTGTATTCATAAGCAGCCTGCACGAGCATATGGATCTCCGCTACCGCCGACTGCGCGTCAGTCTTGTCGCCGAGCATGGTGTACATCGCCCAGACCCCAATCAATACGCCTGCAATGATCCCGAATACCAACCAGATCTCAGCTATCGAGTAGCCATTTCGTCTACGCTGGAGAAGACATTGATTTGCTTTTTTAAACCGCTTTGCCATAACAGGGTTTCTCCTTATCTACCGTTAAAGTAAGCTGTGTTGATATCCATGACCATCTAAACTTTGATCTACGATAGATACGGCACTCTCACTGGTTATACACTGGCAAGGCTATTTTTGACTTTGGATTTAGTAAAGTTGTTATACCCTGTTGTTATACCCTGTTGTTATACCCTTCATATAGCACTCGATCAACATCGATAAATAGTCTGAAGTATTAACTATCAATTATTATGGTTAGGTGCCAATCTAATGACAAGCGTAATATGATGTAAAAACTATTAGTAATATTTGCATAAATTATTATTTAGTGTCTGCGGGAAAACCCTATTTTGCGACGGGTTTAGACCACGTGATGGCATCCCCCGCTCAGGGGAGGGGATCATGCTGATTTAGAAGATTGACGGCGGAGCATTCGCCCACCGAGGTTCCGAAAGTGCGGATGATTTCTCCTGCTCAATGTCGGGGCGTGTGGGGTCCGTCCCGAGAGGCGGGAAGGATGGATGTTGAGGACGGGGACGGCCTAGCCCCTGTGGCAGTTCGATCCCCATCGTCCGGCAGTCTGCGCCGTAGAAAATTTTTAGTATATTTTTTAGGATGGATTGTTTGTAAAAAATCAGAATAGAAATTTCATACTTTATTAATACGTATTCTAGGTTATTTTTCCTACTAAAGAGCCTTCTTACGTTTCTACGGCGCAGACTGCTGGACGCCCCTTCGAGAACACCAGTCGGAAAATGAACAGCACGACCACCAGCGTGTTCAGCACGCGCCGCCGCCGCTGCCAGAGCCGGTCATGCCGGTTGGCGACACCTACGAGCGTCTCGACGATGCCACTCCAGAGCCGGACAAAAGCATCCTCCGGGGCCAAGACTGTTGCCGGCGACCTGCTGCGGGAACGGCGTCCAGTTCGACGGGTGCCGGTCAGCAGCACCTGCTTCCAGTCTTGCGTCAGCGGATACAGGTAAACGTCCTTCGGAGTCTCCTGCCTGCCTCCGATGCACTCGCCTTGCGTCCCTTCGTCCGGCCCATGCACTGCCAGTTGGCCGCACGGTAGCAGGTCCCCCGGTACTTCGCCGGATCCACAAAGGTCTCCGCCAGTACCGGCTCCAGGCCGTGCCGCTCCTTCCAGTCCCCGGGCAGCCGCCGAACCGCCATCGACAGGGCCTTCGAGGCCAGATACGGAACCCGAACCCAAGGGAAAATCAGGAACCGGGAGTTGCTCACCACCCCCTTCAGACGCTTCGCCGATCCCGATCCTGCCAGCCAATCCAAGCATCACGACAGGGAAGCCGGGTCGTGCCCGCCTCAAACAGTAGACAGCCCAGCGGGTGACCCCGACGATGCCGTAGCAAGTAGCGCAGGAAACAACCGAACGGATGCCGGTAACCCAGCTCATGATGCCGGTCCATCAGTTCCTTCCATTCCTCAACGACCTCCCCCTCCGCCACAATCTCCAGTTCCAGCGGCATCAGCTCCTTCAGCCCGCACTCTATGGAGGAGCCCGGATCCGAGCGACTCGTATGCCGTGGTCTCCGACCTCCGGTTCCCGTTCTCGATCCCGGTCGCTTCGGCGGCAGCGACACGATGCCGCCGAACTCCAATTGCCATGAGTTTGCCGTTTTGGCGGTATTCGTAAACTTGCTTATCCTTTTGCTCGATCAATACGATATCCGGACCTTGTAGATCCGACCCTTTAGACGTCGGTGAAAGTCTTGTTTCTGCTCCTTCAGCAAGCACGGTCGGTGAAATGAGCAACGCACCGCGCAAGTGATTACTCGAACGAGCCACCGCATGTTATGTATGGCATAAAATTGGGTGCCTTTACTCACTATACCCGTCGTCCATACAAGACACAAGACCTGTAAATACCAAGTCAAGCATGTGTGATCGTACATCAGAGCAGCTGTTCATTTTTATAAATAGCTGGGAATCTGATCCGTAGAAAGGTAAAAATACCCTCTTTAGTAGGACAAATTTTCTGTAGTAGGTTCCCTGCGACACGACCCTGCGCCGTCGCCTGGATCCGATCTCGCCGGTGCGGTATCGGCGGGCGTTTCAGCGGTTCTGCAACGCGCCCAGCGCGGCAAGGTGCTGCAGCGGATGTCGGCGTGGCGCGGTCATTATTGGTAGCCGTGATTCTGAGCCTGTTGCAAATTAATCATCTTGGAATATTTTAAACTTTCCGCGCCGTAGATTCCTATCCGTGCTTTAGTTTTTCATTAATCGTAAGATCTGCAGGCTCAGCTGGATCGTTCCGATGCGCCCTGGTTTGCGGATCCCTCGCCCGAAGGGCAGGAGCGGGATCGCCAGCTGCGCGTGGTGCCGGAGGTGGAACTGAATGCTGCGAACCCCGACCTGAAGGTCCAGGTGCTGCAGAGTTCGGAGCGGCGTGGCTCCGGCGAGGATGCGCGGCGGGCGTTCACCTGGGTCACCGATCTGCCGCTCAATCCGCATAACGCCAGCGAACTGGCTCGCGCGGCTCGCAGTCGCTGGAAGATCGAGAACGAGACCTTCAACACGCTGAAGAACGTCCAGTACCTGGAACACAACTTCGGACACGGAACCCAGCACCTGTCGGATACTTTCGCTGCGCTGATGCTGCTGGCGTTCCTGATCGACCAGCTGCTGGAAATGGCCTGCCCCGTCATGAAGCAAATCTTCGCCAAGTGCTATACCCGAACCGCAACGTGGGAACGTCTGCGCAGCAGTTTCTGTGCGGTAGCTTTCCGCAACTGGCAGGAACTGTACGGCCACGCCCTCGGGATCTACACCGCGTACCTCGCCTACGATACGTCCTGACGGCCGACCGCCTCTCCAGCTGCTCGATGAAGAAGATCGGGATGTCCCGCCCGAGACCCCATGCCGCCCTGACGGTCAAGAGACCTGCATATCGATGCCCGGAACTCGTTCCAACGCACAACGACATGCCGTGCAAACCGTCTGAAAACGTCGGTTCCCCGTACCGAAACATGAAAAGACCGACATCAAGCCCAAAATGAAACTATACGGGGAATTGCTGCATCAGAGCAGCTGTTCATTTTTATAAATAGCTGGGAATCTGATCCGTAGAAAGGTAAAAATACCCTCTTTAGTAGGACAAATTTTCTGTAGTATGCGCTCATGAGGTGCGTAATTTTGATTCTGAGCCTGTTGCAAATTAATCATCTTGGAATATTTTAAACTTTCCGCGCCGTAGATTCCTATCCGTGCTTTAGTTTTTCATTAATCGTAAGATCACCACTCAATCGTAATAGCAGTTTTCGCATCAAGATGACTCTACAGGCACGGTTTATAGCCAGTGATATGAACTCTCGTACCGCACGAGAACACTTACTGATCCGCAGCGGCGCGTTGAGATAAATTCAATCCAGATTTCTCCGCATAGTTGAACGCATCCTGTGTAGAACCTTTGTTGGCTCTCGTCAATGTGGAAAGTGCTGCAAAAACGATCCAAGCAGAAGAGACTTCGAAATGGTCGCGTAACGATTCTCGAGATTCCGACAGACCGAATCCATCGGTCCCAAGTACTGCGAATACCCCCGGTAGCCAACGAGCTATGGACAGTGGCAGTGACTTGAGATAGTCCGATGCCGCAACAAAGATGCCTGTTTCTCCCTCAGTCAGCTCTTCGACGTACGGTCGTTCCTCAGATTTACCAACCTGCAGCAGTTGTTGACGTTCCACACGCGCACCTTGTCTTGCCAGCTCGTTATAACTGGTTACACTCCAAACACTTACGCATTTCCCAAGCGATTCAAGTTCATCGGCCGCAGTGAGTACTTCATTCATGATCGCGCCGCTCCCCATTAGATTCACATCTGCATTTTTCCTATAGCGGTACGCATACATTCCCTTCACTATCCCTTCCTCAACATTCCCAGGCATTGAAGGCATAACGTAATTTTGATTAGTTAAGGTTATATAGTAGAATATATCTTCCTGCTCTTCATACATCCGTCGAATGCCGTCCCGCACGATTACCGCGATCTCATAAGCAAATGCTGGATCATAGCTGATTAGGTTGGGGATTGTGGCGGCTACTATGTGCGAATGTCCATCTTGGTGCTGAACGCCCTCCCCGTTCAGTGTAGTGCGACCAGAAGTAGCTCCAAGCAGAAAACCCTTGCACATCATATCCCCACACGCCCAGATCATATCGCCAACGCGCTGAAATCCAAAAATGGAATAAAAGATGTAGAATGGAATCATTGGTAGTGCGTGATGTGCGTATGCGGTTCCCGCCGCAAGGAAAGAAGCCATCGCACCCGTCTCGCAAATACCTTCTTGAAGTATTTGCCCGTCTTTTGCTTCCCGGTACGGTGCGATGGTCCCAGCATCAACTGGTTGATATCTTTGTCCCTCAGGAGAGTAAATGCTCACTTGCGAGATGATGCCGTCCATGCCAAATGTACGTGCTTCATCCGGAACGATTGGAACGATGTACCGACCGATTTCTTCGTTTCGTAACAGCCTTTGCAGCATCCTAACCACTGCCATGGTGCTCGACACTTGCCGTTCCCCGGAACCGCCAATCATATCTTGAAAGAACGCTAGCGGTGGCGGAGAAAGTCTCGGACAGCGAACGCTTCGTACGGGTAAGGCACCTCCCAACTGCCGCCGTCGCTGCTTCAAATATCGAATTTCTTCGCTGTCACCAGGAGGACGATAGAAAACAGCTTTCTCAATGTCCTCGCTACTTAGTGGAATGCCGAATCGCTTAGCTAACTCATGCCGTTCGTCAGAGGTCAAATATTTCTTCTGATGAACCGTGTTGCGCCCTTCACCCGTTGGTCCTAAACCGTCACCTTTCACCGTCTTGGTCAAAATTACGCAAGGTTTGTCTTTTACCGACATTGCGTACTTGTACGCCGCGTAAATTTTTCGATGATCATGGCCGCCCCTTCGAATCGTACATAGCTCTTCGTCAGTTAGACTGCTCATCAATTCGCGCAGTACTGGATCCCCCTTCACCCAATGTTCGCGCACCACGTTACCAGGCGAGACCGTATACATTTGGTAGTCACCATCAACCGCCCGTTCCATACGCTGCTGCAGAATACCTTCAACGTCCCGCTCCAGTATGGCATCCCACTCGCCACCCCAGATCACCTTAATGACGTGCCATCCCGCACCGCGAAACGTTCGCTCAAGCTCTTGAATGATTTTTCCATTGCCCCGAACTGGTCCATCAAGTCGTTGCAAATTGCAGTTGACTACCAGAACCAGATTGTCGAGTTTTTCGCGTGATGCTATATTGATCGTACCCAGCACCTCCGGCTCATCGGACTCGCCGTCACCGACGAACGCCCAGACCTTTCCATTGCTTCTTGGCTTCAAACCGCGATTTTCCAAATACTTAACGAAACGTGCTTGGTAAATCGCACATGGAGTCGACAACCCCATGCTTGCCGTTGGCATCTGCCAAAAATCCGGCATGCGCCGCGGATGAGGGTAAGACGGCAATCCTCCACCGGGTGCAAGCTCCCGCCGGAAGTTTTGCAAGTGAGTTTCATCAAGCCGACCTTCCAAGAATGCGCGCGCGTAAACCCCTGGAGCAGCATGTGCTTGAAAATGTACTTGATCACTATTGCAATCCTGTTCTGGCCCGCGGAAGAAGTGGTTAAAACCAACCTCCATCATCGTGGATGCGGAAAAATACGTTGCGATGTGACCACCGACACCGGAGCCACTGTCGTATGCGCGCAATACCATCGCCGCCACATTCCATCGCAGAATGTTCTCAATGCGCGATTCGATAGCGATATCACCAGGATATTCCGACTGCTCGGACAGCGGAATCGTATTCTTGTAGGGAGTGTTCATCGCGACATCCGCAAGCACCATGCCTTGCCGCAAAGCTTCATGCTGTAGACAATTAAGCAACTGCTTTGCCCTGTCGCCTCCGCGTTCTCTAAAGACACCAGCGAGTGATTCCAGCCATTCTTGCTGTTCGATCTCCCAATCGTCGCTTGCAATCATTGGAGCTTCTGGAGTTTCAGCCATGGTTTTAGTACGTGCTAAACTTAGGGATAATTATTCTCGTACGTCTTTCATAACGCTCTCCTCGCTTTTAGTACGACACATTAAAGTAAGAGCACGAAATAAAAGGGAATTATGTAGGAAAGCTGACGGCACTGTAAATTTAGTCTTTGAATCAAAGGCTTCCTCGATTTTACATCTGCCCCGAACCTTTCTGGCTTTGAACCACCTATTCGCATCCTCCTTGCTTGGTTGACTTCGAATTAAACGACGGGGCAAGTAGGGCCAATCAGTCGATTCACTGTTCATTCCACACGTCATGTACAGATCGTCCGCTATAAAGAACGTCTTATCCGTCCAGCTCACCCCCTCAATTCACCGTCAGCTGTTCATAGGTAACGAATTGCAACACACCTAGGCACGCGCCTAAAGGAAAACAATATATTTTCAGTGTGTACTACAACATTTCACAACGTAACCACATGGATAAGTTTGATGTTCTCAATCGCTGCCAACCGATCGCACGGGCATGTCGAAACAATGATTGTCGATTACCTCGCTGATTAGCAATTGACGACCTTGATTCGAGTCCGTTCAAATTGTGCAGACCCCTTGAGCTTAACGAACCTTCGTATCTTCAACAACCTGAAGATACGCGTCACGCTTCCATCGATTCTGATTAGCTGCTCAAACTTGCCACGGCTCGTTGTGTCATAAGTTTTACTAAATGTGCTCGATATTCTGCAGACGCATGAATATCTGAATTGAAATCACTACCATCTATATCTATATCATCGAGAGATCTTTCAGAAAAATTCTCATTCAGTGCACTTTCAAAGTCACTCTGGCGATATGCACAAGCTGCTGCTCCCGTCACGCCAACACGAATTCCGTCCGAACATTCCACAACCATTACACCTACAACGGCGTACCGAGAAGCCGGATTGGGAAACTTGGCATACGCCGCTCTCCTTGGGAATCGAGAAACTCACGCTCGTAATCAACTCATCATCTCCCAACGCCGTCTCGAACAGCCCGAGAAAGAAATCATCACCTGAGATTGTTCTATTTGAAGTATGAAGTGTAGCTCCCAAACCTAATACCGCTGCAGGATAGTCAGCCGCGGGATCATTGTTAGCTAGCGACCCTCCTATCGTTCCACAATTGCGAACTTGCGCATCTCCGATCCGCGAAGCTAAATTAGCAAGTGCTGGAATGGAATCATTTGCTGCAACTTCGGCGTGGCGCGTACCCGCACCAATCGAAACGGACCCATCTTGCACGACAATACCTGCAAAATTCGATATGGCGTCCAATGAGATGACACGCTCTGGTGAAGCTAGACGTTGCTTCAACGTCGGAACCATCGTCATGCCCCCCGCCAAATAAATCGCGTTGGAACTCGACGATTTGAGTTGCAACGCTTCTTCGACGGACACAGCTCGACAATATTCAAATTTATACATAGCTACTATTCTCCTCGCGCTATGCGCCACACGGTTTCTGGCGATGCGGGCATTGGCACGTCTACTACACCTAAAGCACTTGTAACCGCATTCATCACAGCTGCCGTTGCACCAATCGCTCCGGCCTCACCACATCCTTTAACACCAAGCGGATTATGGGTACATGGGGTCACCGTGGTGTCGACCTCAAAATTGGGAAGATCCGACGCTCTTGGCATCGTGTAATCCATATACGATCCAGAAAGCAATTGGCCCGATTCATCGTACACACCATGTTCTAATAGTGCTTGTCCAATGCCTTGTGCAAGCCCCCCGTGAACCTGCCCCTCTACGATCATCGGATTGATAACGTGACCGAAATCGTCAACCGCAACGAAACGAAGGATTTTCGTCTCTCCTGTATCAGGATCAATCGCAACCTCGCAAATATGCGTTCCCGCTGGGAACGTGAAATTCAAAGGATCATAAACCGCTTTCTCCGACAAACCCGGCTCTAATACATCGAGCGGGTAATCGCCCGGCATCCACGCTGCGAATGCAACTTCGGCAAACGTACGTGAATCATTTGAATCGATAACAGAGAATTTACCGTCGCTAAATTCGATCTTGTCGTCCGTAGTCTTCATCAGATGTGCGGCAATTTTCTTCCCCTTCGCCGCGATTTTGTCCATTGCTTTGACAATCGCCGAACCTCCCACGGCAAGTGACCTCGATCCATACGTACCAAGTCCATAGTCGGACCGGCCGGTGTCACCATGAACAACTTCAACACTGTCGAACGGTACACCGAGGCGGTCGGACACCAATTGAGCGAACGTTGTTTCATGCCCCTGACCATGACTATGTGATCCGGTCAGCACCGTTACTGAGCCCGTTACGTCGACGCGTACTTCCGCAGATTCAAATAAGCCAATACCGGCACCGAGCGACATGGCTACTTGAGATGGTGCTAGACCGCACGCCTCAATGTAGCACGAGAATCCAATACCTCGTTTTTTACCTCGTAATTCCGATTGATCCCGTCTCGAGGAAAAGCCGGCGTAGTCCATGATCTCCATCGCACGGTCAAGACTCGCCTCATAGTTGCCCGTATCGTAAGTGAGTGCGACGGGGGTTTCATAGGGGAAATCTTCCGGTTGAATGAAGTTTTTTCTTCGTAGCTCAACAGGGTCCATACCCATTTCCCGAGCTGCCGTTTCGACAATCCGTTCCACGACGTAAGCCGCTTCTGGCCTTCCCGCTCCACGATACGCATCTACGGGCGCAGTGTTTGTGAAAACGGCCTGGGTTTCCACGTAAATTGCCGGTGTCTTGTATTGCCCCGCAAGCAACGTGCCGTAGAGATAAGTAGGAATACTTGATGAAAAAGTCGACAGATACGCCCCCATATTGGCTATCGTTTTTACTCGCAAGCCAAGGAATGTACCGTCCGACTTTAACGCCAATTGTGCTTTCGTGACGTGATCTCGGCCATGTGCGTCGGCAAGGAAGGATTCCGAGCGGTCGGCCCGCCACTTCACCGGCCGTCCTGCTTTACCCGCCGCCCATATCACGGCGGTCTCTTCAGCATAAACGAAAATCTTCGATCCGAATCCCCCACCGACGTCAGGAGATATAACTCGTAGTTTTGCTTCTGGAGCGACGTTGACGAAAGCGGCCAAAATCAGTCGCTCCACATGCGGATTTTGAGAGGTAGTGTAAAGCGTATACACGCCGGACGCATCATCGTACGTCCCTAATGCGGCTCGAGGTTCTATAGCATTTGGGATCAATCGATTGTTAACGATATCAAGCGTAGTCACGTGATCCGCGTTGGCGAATGCTTCATCTGTCGCTGCCTTGTCTCCAAGCTCCCAATCGTACGCTTGGTTATTCGGGACGTTTGCATGGATTTGCTCGCTTTGAGTCGCTGTCGAGGTGCCGACAACCGCTGCGAGCTCTTCAAAGTCTGTAACCACGGCTTCAGCAGCATCACGTGCCGTCTGCAATGATTCCGCGATCACTAGCGCATATGGTTCACCTACATAATTGACGGTTTCGGTTGCGAGCGGTGGATGGGCCGGCGACATCATGTCGGAACCATCCTTTGACTTAACTAACCATCCACACGGCAAATCACCAATGCCGTCCGCTGCCAAGTCAGATCCCGTAAATACTGCAACCACGCCCTCCATTGCCATGGCTGCACTCGAATCTATCGATCGAATCCACGCTCTTGCGTGAGGAGAACGAACAAAAACAGCATAAGTTTGGCCCACTTCGTTTATATCATCTGTATACCGACCAGTACCGGTAATAAAGCGAGCGTCTTCTTTGCGTTTTACCGACACTCCGATACCTGTTTCACTTGGCATATGCCCCCTCCTACATCCGTTCTTGAGCAGCTAATACCGCTTTCACAATATTGTGGTATCCCGTACAACGACAGAAATTACCTTCCAACCCTTCTCGAACCATATTCTCATCAAGTGGTTTATTTGTGTTAACGAGATCAATGGCACTCATGATCATGCCAGACGTACAGAAACCACATTGCAGCGCATGATGTTCCCGAAATGCTTCTTGCATTGGATGTAATTTATCTCGAGTGCCAATGCCTTCGATCGTTGTGATTTCGGAACCTTCCGATTGTCCCGCAAGTAAAGTGCACGACTTAACCGATCTACCGTTCACGTGAACGGTACAACTCCCACATTGACTAGTAGTTCGTTTCCGAAATACCGTCACACTCGGATCGCATCGTTTATTCCATAAGTCCACTTGAACACCACCGGTTCGGCGTTGATCCCATCGATGTAGCGTTCGAGACGTTCCTTGAGTTCGTCCGTCGAGGCGACACGGATTCCACGCAACACGGTTCTTGCCACTTTGCTGAAGAACGTCTCGATCAGGTTCAGCCACGATGCGTGCTTGGGCGTGAACACGAACTCGAACCGGTTGGGCACGCTGGCGAGCCAGGTGCGCGTTTCCCTGGAGAGGTGGACCGAATGGTTGTCGAGGATCAGTCGCAGCGTCATGTTTTTGGGATAGGCCTTGTCCAGGCCCCGCAGGAACTCGACGAACTCCCGGCTTCGATGCCGGTCCACGACGGCTCGGTGCACATGCCCCGTGAGCAGGTCCATCCCTGCCATCAAGGTGACCGTGCCATGGCGCACGTACTCGGGGTCGCGGCCGACCGTGGCGTGCTCGCCCGGTACCGGCGGCCGGTCGGGCGAGGTCGTGCCGACCGCCTGCATGCCGGGCTTTTCGTCGTACGAGATGTAGGCCACGAGCGGTGCGTCCGAATCCTCCCCTCGCTCGCGGACCAGTGCCACTTCGCGATAAAAACACAGCACCTGCGCCATCTTCTCGTCGAACGCGGGGTCCCGCCGTTCCAGGTAATAGGTGATCTTGTGCGGTCGCACCTCCTGATTGGCCAGGATCTTCGACACCGTTCCCGGGGCCACGCTCAACAGGTCCGGATGCCCAGCGTCCCGACAGCGCTTCCGAGCGTGCTCGGCCAGTCGTCGCACCGTCCACAACTCCTCGGCGTAACCCAGCTCCGCAGGCTTGCGGCACGCCAGAGCCACCAGCCAAGCGCGCGATCCCGCCAAGATCGTCGCCGGGCGACCCCGACGTGGCAGATCATCCAGTGCCGGCAAAGCACCCACGTCAAGAGCCTTGCGCACGCACCGGTATACCTTCGGGCGGTTCGTGTTCAGCGACCGCGCAATCGCCGAAATCGGCTCGCCGGCCACGTAGCCGAGCAGCAGTTTCGCACGTTCCACGCGCCGCGCCGACTCCGTTTGCGAACGGCTAATCCGCTCCAGTTCCAACCGCACACCATCGTCAATACGTAGCTCCGCTCGTTGTCGTTGAAAGGGCATCTTGTCCTCCCCAGATGACTATCCTTGTCTTTCGGAAAACCAAGTATACTAAATGCACCATGTAATGATATATAGAAAACGAACTACTAGTATCGCAACCCACGTGCGTTCCGGTGAGGTACAAATTCTCTCTAAGTACGTCGACAAGCAGCGCGTTATCTGGCACGTCCAACGTGTGTCGTGTGCCGTTTACAGTGAAATTGAGATCCAAGTTATACCTCCTTTGACTTAACCCTTAGCACTCCCAAAGTTTCAAGAAATTGCCGAAAAAATCATCCGCGAATTTTTTTCCAACGGATTTAACCAGCCGCGAACCGATCTGTGCGAGTTTCCCTCCCACTAGTCCTTGAACTTGATAAACGAGACGTGTTCCTCCATCTTGATCTTCCAGTCGAACATCGGCACGACCTGACCCAAAACCAGCTGCTCCACCTTTAATTCTGATATCTAGCGTATAGCTATTGTGCTCATCTACGTTGATCATCTTCATTTCTACGGCGAATTTACTTCTAATTGGGCCTATCTTGGCAGTGACCTTTGCTTGAAAGCTATGAGCGTCTCGACTCATTGAATCACAGCCTTTGATACAAGATTTAAGTGCGTTTGTGTCGGTTAGTGCCGCCCACACTTCCTGTCTAGAAGCATGAATCTGAACCTCGCCTACCTGTTCCATGGAACATTCGTTCCTTTAATCAACGATCACGTCGGCAGTCGCACAATTTAGTCTCAAATTAAATAGTAGCCCAGCAAATCGTTTTCGGCCCGTGAATCTATTTCACAAATGACGCTAAAGTAATAGATAACTGATGTCAGAATCCTTACTACGTAAGATAAAGGGCTTATGTATGCAAGTTGATAAATTAACAGTTTCTAACGACTTTCTCTATACGATACTTCCCTTGACCTTCTACCGCTTTGAATTTTCTTTGTGCTTCTCTGGTACGAAATTTTTCCTTTTCAGCCTGCCCAGCGTCCTCTTGTTGATACCGTCAGAAAATCCGTTATGCACTCTGTATCTTAAGGGAGAAGCGCGCAAGGCCCAACATTTAGAGAAACAATGTTGATCTACGCCGTATCAAGGCTTGCACTTCACCCACATATTACGAATTACGAACATTCAAACCAGTTGGGTGAAGTTTGGTCAACTGGAATTCCAAGCGGCCTTGAACGTTGGATGCAATGACTTAGGCGGAACGTTAATGAATGAGAGTATTTCACGCGCGACTGGCATCCGGCACGGACAAGAAACGCCTCCTGACGAAACGTGCCGATTATCAAGGAAGCCGAACGAACACCAAGACAGCGCACTACGCTCTACGAAGATGTCCGTCCAGAAGACATCGTCCGATCGATTAGTGCTCCACCGTTTACTGAAATTATCAACACACCGGCTCACAAGTATGAACATACGCGTGCCCACGAACTGGTCCGAAATGCAATAGTTGCTACTAAAGAGACTCAAACATTCTTCAACAAAAGAAACAGTTCTGAATCATTCAGGTCTGATACCAAAGGCGAGCGTTGGTTATACATAATCCCGGAATCAGATTGCACATGTTGTTTCAAGTTGGGTGCCGCAACTCGTCTGACACACCATCTGCCGGACCCAATCGTGGATTGTTCAACAGACTCTGAGTGGTAAATGGAAAACGTGTCGACCCCAGCGCAGATTAGCCACCTAGATCGACTGGAATCTGAAAGTATTCACATCATCCGGGAAGTGGTCACGGAATTCCGAAATCCTGTGATGCTGTATTCCATCGGAAAGGATTCATCAGTGATGGTTCACCTAGCCCTGAAAGCATTTGCGCCCGGTATGCCACCGTTTCCACTGATGCATGTTGACACGACCTGGAAGTTCAAGGAAATGATCCGGTTTCGCGACGAAACCGCAAAACGTTTGGGTTTCGATCTTATTGTCCACGTCAACCAAGAAGGTGTTGAGAGGGGTATCGGTCCGTTTAGTCATGGCTCTCAGGTGCACACTGACGTGATGAAGACAGAGGAACTTAAACAAGCGTTGAACAAATACGGCTTCGATGCAGCCTATGGCGGTGCTCGACGCGATGAAGAGAAGTCACGCGCCAAGGAACGGATATTTTCTTTCCGGAGCAGTTCACATCACTGGGACCCGAAGAGACAGCGACCGGAACTCTGGACTTTGTACAACACACGCATTGCACCCGGCGAGAATGTACGCGTATTCCCTCTGTCCAACTGGACCGAACTCGATGTCTGGCAGTACATATACCGTGAAGACATTCCCATCGTACCGCTTTACTTCGCTGCCAAGCGTCCGATCGTGAAACGGAACGATCTATTGATCATGGTTGATGATGATCGCCTGCTCCTCGAACCCGGTGAAAAACCTATGGAGATGTTGGTCCGCTTCCGTACTCTTGGCTGTTATCCTCTGACTGGCGCAGTCGAATCCGGTGCTGCTACTATTCAAGACATCATCCTGGAATTGTTGCAAAGCCACACATCTGAAAGGGAGGGTAGGGCCATCGACAGAGACGAGATCGGCTCTATGGAGAGAAAGAAGCAGGAGGGGTATTTTTGACGCAGATGTCGGGAAGTGCCTTCTCCATGGCGGTCGACGATATCAATGCCTTTCTTGCTTCCCAGAAGGAGAAGCAACAGCTGCGGTTTATCCTCTACGGTTCCGTGGACGACGGTAAATCAACGCTTCTTGACCGGTTGTTATATGATTCCAAAACGGTTTTCGAAGACCAGTTCTTCGCCACCGCATCAGAAAGCCAAATATACGGCACCCAAGGAGATGCGGTAGACCTCGCCTTACTAGTCGATGGCTTGCAGGCAGAACGGGAACAGGGCATCACCATCGACGTAGCTTATCGCTATTTTGAAACGAATAAACGCAAGTTCATTGCTGCAGACGTTCCCGGCCATGAACAGTACACGCGCAACATGGTCACGGGAGCATCGAACGCTGACCTCGCTGTCATTCTAGTTGATGCCAACAAGAATATCCTGACTCAGACCCGTCGTCACAGTTATATCGTCTCCCTCATGGGTATCCGTCAGGTGATCCTCGCTGTTAACAAAATGGACTTGATCGACTACGACAAAGATGTATTTTTGGCGATCGATTACGAGTACGGAATGTTCGCACGCAAATTGGGAATTGAAGAGGTAAATGCAGTACCTCTCTCTGCACTGACCGGTGAGAATGTCTTTACTACCCACGGCGATACACCTTGGTACAAAGGTCCGACGCTGATGGAATTGCTTGAGAACGTCGCAGTTCACCAAGACGGGTGGTCTAGCACATTCCGTTTACCAGTACAGTGGGTCAATCGTCCACATTCCGATTTCCGAGGTTTCAGCGGCACTATAGCTTCCGGCTATGTCGAATGCGGTATGTCCGTCGTCGCCGGCCTGTCGGGCCAACAGTCGACTGTCGAACGCATTCTTGGTCCCTCGGGCAATCTTGAAAAGGCATTACCCGACCAAGCGATTACACTGGTATTGGCCGATGAAATCGACATCAGCCGTGGTGACATAATTGCCAGTCCGGATTTGGGGCCAGAAGTTTCCGACCAGTTCTCGGCTCATCTGATCTGGATGGACTCTAACCCGTTGCTGCCTGAAAGGCCGTACTTGATTAAGTTCGCAAGTGCATCAGCAATAGCCCAAGTAACCGATTTAACCCATCGAATCAAATGTCGAGACCTTGGAACACTTAGCTGCAAAGAAACTCGAACTGAACGAGATCGGGTATTGCAAAATTCATCTTGACCGCAACGTCCCGTTCGATGCATACAGCGAGAATCGCCAGACAGGTGCGTTTGTGTTGATCGATAGATTCACCAACGCGACCGTCGGTGCTGGCGTGATCCGTTTCACACTTCGTCGCGCCAGTAACGTTACCTGGCACAACATGAAAATCCAGAAGGCGACACGGGCACGCGCCACTGGCCAACAACCTTGCGTCTTATGGTTGACTGGATTGTCGGGGGTCGGCAAGTCAACAATCGCTGATCGACTGGAACAGAAACTCTCAGCCATGGGAAAGCATATCTACCTCCTTGATGGTGACAACGTCCGACATAGGCTGAACAAAGATCTTGGATTTACAGATCAGGATCGGGTGGCAAACATTCGTCGGGTCGCCGAAGTCGCAAAGCTAATGGCCGATGCAGGGTTGATCGTCATCGTTGCCCTCATCTCCCCATTTCGGTCTAAACGTCATATGGCTAGGAACATGATGGCAGACGGGGAGTTTGTCGAAATTTTTGTTGATACACCAATCGATATTTGCGAGGCTCGGGACCCGAAGGGGCTATACGCGAAAGTGTGCAAAGGCGATCTCGTGAATTTCACAGGCATCGATTCTCCTTATGAGCAGCCGCAAAACCCAGAATTGCGTATCGATACCACAGAACTATCGGCCAACGAGTCAGCGGATGTAGTGGTGCAATTTCTTCGAACTTGGTGGTTCAACGCCAAGCACAAATCCACGAGCTAAGATATCTTCGGTCTTGGTTCTACTTCGATCTACAGCTTGGGATTCAACAGGCGGTAGTTCTCACCCCGAATGGAGCGGTCAATGATCCGCGAGTGGCAACGATCAGGTTATTGGACATTTGCCTTCTAGTCACCGAACGACTATCTCCGAACTGGTGGAACGCACGCGCTTTGGCTTGCTCCCATTGCTTACTTTCATACCATGACGTGAATGCAAGGCCAGATGAAAATTTCACGAACCGCCCTACGCCCACCGAATAAATAAAACAAGACCTTATTGAGAGCACTCCAAGAATAGTTGTCTTTATGCAAGTCCGCTTCTCAATAGATTTCTAAGTCTCCTTGATGATGCTACAGTCACTTGAGATTTTAAACAGCATCCAATGATCACAAGAACTCGCGCAGTTCCCACCTGACAAAATATCGTTTAATCCGACATGCCAAAACTTGCCGTTCGTCTTCTTTCAATTTTTCGCAAAACCTCATTGTTCTATTGGAAGGTTCGGGGCAAGACGGAGGACGATCTAACTACACAGAGAGTAGTCAGTGGACAGTCGTGGGACGAGTTTTGTGACACGCTGAAGAGTGCAGGCGCAGCCCTATCTTTTCCAGGTGCCCCTCGTGACCCGTTCAATCAGGCTGAGGGGTATAGATACCTCACACGTCTTGTTCGAACTGGACTCATGGCATTTGTTGAACACGCCGACCCATGCGATAAACGGGCATTTCGAGTACAAACTATCCGGCTATCGGAACACGGTGAAATACCTAAGCTGGGGTACCCAAAAGGGCCACTATGGTAAGGGTGGAGGGTTACCTCCTACCGGATACTTGGAGGCGAGCGAAATTGGGATCCGAGATGATGGTTATTTCGAACTGGTACTAATGCTGTACCCCGCATGAAAAGAACTGGCTGCCAATGACACCGGAAACGGGCACTCTGATAGTTCGGCAAACCTTTATGGATCGAAGTTCTGAAGTCCCAGCCGAGCTTCACATTGAACGAACAAACCTTTCAACTGAAGAGGAGAGGGTGTCATCCCTGACAGCCAAACGATTGGATGAAGGACTGAAATCTACAAGTACCTTGGTTGCTGGATCCACCGTGTTGTTTGCTAAGTGGGCTCGAGATTTCAAGAAACACAGTAATAAGCTTCCGCTGTTTAATCCGGAAGTCTCAAATGCGGCCGGGGGAGATCCAAACATTTGGTACTACCACAGCCACTGGGCATTACAACCAGACGAGGCATTGGTCATAGAGGTAGTACCACCCGATTGCGAGTACTGGAATTTTCAGCTAAACAACTATTGGATGGAGTCTCTCGACTATCGTTTCTATAGAATCCATATAAATAATCATCTTGCCACATATCACGAAAATGGATCGGTACGAATAATTGTGGCGCATGAAGACCCAGAGCTGCCGAACTGGCTTGATACAGCAGGCCATTCTTGTGGAACGATGTGTTTCCGCTGGGTCAAAGCCAAAGCAAATCCCGAACCTAAAACAACGGTAGTGAAACTTCAAGAGATGTATTCCAAGTCAGAATACAAATAGACCCATGAACAAATGTAACCGGGCAACCAGCACAAACTACACCAACCCGTATCGTCCATTTCCGATCCAGCTATTAAACAGCCTCGGCCGAAACGTTGGATCACTTCGTCGTTGGAGCGAGTTATCAGGTAGATAGGATGATTGTCAGTGCTTGCCGTTCGAGCGGACTTGAGGACTTTGGTGATGAATGGTTTCTTGAGCCACTACATCACCTTGTACAGTCACTTAATAAGGAAGCGAATCTCAACTTGACTGGCAGCCTGATTCAAAAAGCAAGGATCACATCCGCGTTGATAACGCGACTCCGTATTCAAGATCTGCTAACTCGTCGACCAGAACTGCTTGATTCCAATCTAAGCAACGCCATTTTCATTGTAGGTCTTCAGAGAACTGGCACGACGTTGTTACATCGTCTGATCGATGGACATCCAGAGATCCGCGGAACCTACGCGTGGGAGGTTTTGTCTCCCGTGCCGAGTTCAATAGGACGGATGCGAAATCCTCGTTCACGAGTTTGCAGAGCCAAGTGGGCGAAACAGGCTCTTTCTTATCTATCCCCAGATTTCGTATCTATCCATCCGATAGATCACGCAGCTCCCGAGGAAGACGTGATCCTTCTTGATCTCTGCTTCATGAGTCAGTCTGCGGAAGCCATGTTTCGCGTGCCAAGTTACTCGGCGTGGCTGGAGCGTCGAGATCATATGAAAGCATATTCCTACTTTCGCGACGTCTTGAAAATTCTGCAGTGGCAGTGGCCGACAAAATACTGGGCCCTGAAGTCACCGCACTATATGGAATATCTGGATGTGTTGCTTAAAGTTTTCCCCTCCGCGACGATAGTGCAGACGCATCAAGACCCACAGAAGACGGTAGGATCGTTTTGCAGTATGGTGGCACATGCAGTAGGAATATTCAGTGATACAGTTCGGCCTTTCGAAATTGCTTTGCACTGGACGCGAAAGATGAAGCGGATAATCAAGACAACATCCCAAATACGTGAACACGCGAAAAATGGAAGATTCGTGGATGTCCAGTACCACGATTTGTTAACAGATCCGCTACGACAGCTTCAGCGGATTTATTCCACAGCAGGCATTAATTTTGGAGAAACGGCTCAATCAGATGCCCTTGGTATCGTCCGATCCCAGCCACAATTTCAGTTCGGTCGACACGTATTACACTCTTGAGAGTTTCGGACTGACACAGGAGAAAGTTGAGAGAGACTTCATTGAATACAGGAAGCGTTACTCAATCCCGGTTGAGTGACTTCATTCACGTTTCCAAAACTGGACTGGAAGCAAACAAAACGAGCATGAATACAGAAGAAACAGGGAAACATCCCGAATGAAGGCTTAATCTATCCGCTGATGAACTAAGTTTTCAATTCGCTGAACGAGCCACGAGTCCCGTCATTTATCTCTGCTGTGCTGATGCAACTAGAAAAACGACCGGTACCTATAAATGCACATGATGCAAATCAAAGAACCTTCACCCGTGGCGTGCGATGTGGAATATGGACGCAAACTGTGGGAGGCGAGCAAGCAATTCCTATACACCGCCACATACTTGAAGTTGCATTTGCGCAGTGGAGTGCTTCCTTCAAGCCAGTTAACTATTCACCGAAATAATCCAATAACAATCGACTAAGATTTCCTTTAATGCCGCAAGATTTTCGGAAAGTCTGCTTGCACCTATCCCGTCTATTCACTCCTAAACCCGTTGCAGATCCCGTGGATATGGCGGGCAAAAATATCATTGTGACAGGTGCTTCCCTTGGGTCGCTTGGATTCGATACAACAACCACTCTCGCTAAGTGGGGTGCAAATGTCACAGCTACTGTATTGCATCCGTCTGAGACTACCCAACAAGCTTTGATAACCACTGCCCGACAAACCCGGAACAACAAATGCAGAATCTACCTGCGCCAGATGGACCTTTGTGACGTAGAAAGCGTGAAACAATTTGTGGACTGGTACGCAGACACTCACAACGGCCGTTTAGATGTACTGATCAATAACGCTGGCACGCATCGGCATGTGCTTACGTGCCGTAAAGTTCCAGTTCTTGTCGTTGACGGTACGGAAATTCATTGGCGAACCAATTACCTCGGAACCTTCCATTTGACATATCGATTCCCGCCATTGCTTCGAAACACAGCAGAGCAGTTTGGGGAAGCACGCGTCGTTAACGTATCGTCACATCTACACGATCGAGCTCGAAATGATTGGCTATTTATAACGATACCAGTAAATACGGCTCATGGAGGGCCTATGGCCGGTCGAAACTCGCCCTGATTCACCTCAGCTTTGAACTGCACCGGCGATATTTTCAGGAACATGTCCATTCCTATGTGCTACATCCCGGTTCGGCATGGACCAACTTGACGCATTCGGATTTTGAACACGACCCGAGATTAAAACGGATTGAAAAACTTGCGAGAATATTGGAGCGTCTCGTGCTCCTGCCTCCTCATCATGGTGCACAGACAACGATAATGTGTGCTACCAAGAATCAACTTGGGGGAGGGAGATACTTCTTTCGTTGTGCGAAAGCTGAACCGGCGAAGACTGCACAGGATGCGGCTATATCGAAACGATTATGGGATGAATCCGAAAAGTGGTTGAAATCTATAACACATACTCAGTAATACAACATGTTTAAATTCGTTGTGGAATCGGAACCGGTCGTAATCAAGGCACCAGTGCCAGTGGTATGGGATGTTCTCTGTAATGATAAGGATTACAGTTTATGGAACCCATTCACACCGCAACTTAAGACTGACTTCCAGGTTGGTTCTCCGGTAAAAATGCGTGTGATTTTGGGCCCATTGAGATTGAATTTGACGGAGTGGGTACGCGATATCCAGCCGAAAAGATTGATTGCATGGGGTTCAGATTTCGGAAGTCGAAGCCTGTTGACCGCACTGAAGCATCAACACATCAAAGAGATCGACGACGGATCATGTATGTATTACACGACGGACATCATGTCTGGATGGCTGGTGCCAATAGTCGAATTGTTATTTGCCAAGGCCATACGGCGCGGATTCGAGAACACTGGCTTATCACTGAAGAAGCGGGCGGAAACTATTCATGCTGAGACGCAGCGTTCAATTTAATTCAGAGCACGAATGTAAGAGGTATGTTACGATTGACATCCCGCTCAAAAGATTCTTCTCCAGATTCGATAACAAAACAGTTGATTTTGAATTTGTAACATTCGTCTTGCGCTTCTTATGACCCAATTCTGCTTTCAATCTTGTACAGCTATTATGTAGATAAGGGGAATTTAATCTTCCCCGGGGATAGTGCCACAGTATCATCCATCCGCACGACAAACCAATACTCGATTTTTGACGTGTAAGATCTAAATTATGAAATCGTATCGTTCTACCAGTCCAATACACCCTGATCGCTACCTTTGGGCCAGAAATGGTGCTAAAAGCGAAGCCGGTACTGCGGCGATCACTTCGCTACACCCCTCCGTTTACGTCACGGATCACCGGTTTCACTAGCTTCTCGCTCGTTTCGAACTTTATCAACAAGGAAGTCGACAATTGGAAGCAGTTGCCCCGATCCAACGTCGTTGGAAATCGAAACTAGAAATCTCCCGTCAACGACGAGAGAAGGTACTCCCATAACACCGAAGATACGCGTACGCGCTACTCCTTCGTTCATCTGTCGCTGCATCGTGAATGAACGGTAAGTCGAAATGAATGTATTCGAATCTACTCTGGCTATGTTTTCGAAAACTCGAGCAAGCCTCTCCTCTTGAGCCATGTCGAGGCCGGATTCGTGGATGGCGCGAAATATCGGATCACTCACTTTGTCTATAACGCCCAAGGACTCCGCAGTATAGAACGCCTTAGCTAACGCATCCCATCCCAGTCCAAACGTTGCGTGTATACGTCGAAACGTAACGTCTTCTGGTACTCGTGTGCGCCACTTCTTGATACTGGGCTCTAACCTAAAACAATGAATGCAGCCCCACGAAAAGATCTCAACGACCTCAATCATGTCGCCATCTATTAGCTGCGGGATGGGCACCCGCTCATAATGTACGCCCTCTTGATACTCCTGAGCAGTTACGCTTATTGCAAACAGAGACGTCGCAACGGCAACCATGATTGCTGAACGGCCGTTAGAGTTAGTAAAGTATGCGCAAATCCTTTTCATTCTCATACACGAGCCTTTGAAATAGTTGGTAATGTAACTGCTAATCTTCTACGTTTTGATAAAGACCAACGATGTAGTTCGCAACTGCTTCAATTTCCATGTCGGTAAGATTTGCAGCAATATCTCGCATCATTCCGTTGTACATTTCATCGGTGGTCCGTTGTCCTTCTCGATACGCTTTCAGCTGTAGGACCGTGTATCCAAAGGGTTGTCCGGACACGCGTGGAAATCCCGCGAGTCGATTGCCCTGGCCATCGGGAGCGTGACAAGAGATGCAGGCGGCCACGCCTTTTTTCATAATCCCACCGCGATATATGAATTCACCAAGTTCCAGATTTTCCGCTTCAGCTTGGCCAATCTTGCCAGGCAAAGAAGCGTAGTAAGCCGTAACGTCTTGCATATCTTGATCGCTCATTGAATCCAGCTGACCCACCATGACGGCAATAGGACGATCGTTCGATTTGATCAAGCGCATCTGCTCTGCTAAGTATCTTTCGTTTTGTCCAGCGAGATTGGGATAGTCGGGAATTACTGCGTTGCCATCTTCGCTATGGCAAGCTACACAAGATGCCGTGAGCGTTTCCCCTTTCACAGGATCACCGACCAGTTGTTCCGCGTAGTGCGGCACACCTGAGGCTATCAGAGCTCCTGAAAAAGCAAGCAAAAGATTCATGACGTCAAATCGTGATCGCGGCGAAAAACAAGACATGGATACCCCGTTAAACAGCAGGCACGCCAACATCACGTAGCTAGGCCTAGTAATGATTGACGGCAAAAACCTGAAATCTCCAAGCGGAGATTATAACAATGTACTCTATTACGGTCGCAAGCCGAATGCGATTAGATGGAACTACATCACGGCACTATACCAATATCGTCCATAAAATCGGCATGATCATCTTTATAAAATAGCAACAATGCACGGGCCGCAGAATCGGATAGAAGCATTTATTTAATGGATGTGCGTTCGGCGATACTACGGAAATGGTCTGTCTCCTGAAGTGTGCGATCCGTTCAGTAAACTTTTAGAGGCACCCACAATTCGTCCGCTTGCGTTCGCTCGTCAGTTTCATGCGAAATCCAATGGTGGCTATCTTTGCAATACGTGACGTGTGATCTGCCGACTGTCGTATCTCGTTCATCAGCTACCTACGAGGACTACTTGTCCACCTCATTTTTTCTTCCGACACATTCTTTCACGGAGCAGTCACCAACACAGAATTGACAATTTGGGGATTTCAGATTTCCACAGCAATACCACTAATACTAATATTGTGGTTGGTGTGATGAACTTAATTAACCCAAACATGTACTATAATAATTTACCTCTTGATAACTCATTAGCTTCTAGCCGTCTAACGTCGACATGCCCGATTACAAAGTCCGAACTCCGGGGCAAAGAGGCTTGGTACGTTGTTGAATCGATTGGATGTAGTACTGACATTTGCGCGACTTCATATGTACAGAAACATGGCTATTAAAATAACATCCAAACTATCCGGTGAATCGGGTACGGCATGCTACCTGCAGTGACTTTCCTGATCATGCAACCACTGAATGAATGTTCTCTCGTCGCAATTTCTTGACGCACACGTGTGAACTCGGTATCGCAGCTGCGACGATATCTAGCACACCGCTGAGCCTAGGTCTTGCACAAAGGGCCTCTGCTACCAACGGAAGTAGGTATCGCGCATTGGTATGCGTACTGCTCGCCGGTGGCAATGACTGCTACAACATGGTCGTTCCCAATGACCAAGATCAGTTGGATGAATATCGCGCTATTCGCTCAGGCATAGCTCTTGATACTTCTAGCCTTCTACCGTTGCCCGGTACAACCGAAGCTGGCCGTCATTACGCAATTCACCCTGGAATGCCTGAAGTCGTTGACCTTTACACTAGAGGAGAGCTTGCAATCGTGTCAAACGTAGGAACTCTGATAGGGCCCATGGACACGCAAGCCGTAGAAGCAGGCATCGCCCGCGTACCAGCCGGGTTGTTTTCTCATTCGGATCAAATCGCGCAATGGCAGACATCGCTATCCGGTGATCAATGTTCGCAGGGCTGGGCTGGCCGTATAGTGGACCTGTATGGATTGAACACCGATAACGGCATACCTACAAACATATCTCTGAGCGGTTCAAATCTGTTTCAGAGCAGTCACAACGTAGTGCCACACTGCATTTGCGCCGAGGGGGACGGGTCTCAAAAAATATTCATGAACGGCGATAGTAACTATGGCCCGTTCCACAAACGACAAGTCGACGGAACGTTGGATGTAGTCCACGACCATTTGCTACGCCGCGAGCATTCGCTACGTGTACGGGCGGCAATTGAAACGCAAGAGGAATTCGTCAGAGCAATACGAACGTCGCCGGAAATACAAACCGATTTTCCCGATCATCACTTTTCTAAGAGTTTGCGACAGATTGCTCGCGTAATCGCAGCTAGGAAAGCATTTGGCTCGAATAGACAGACGTTTTTTGTACGCGTGGGAGGCTGGGACCATCACGACGAGGTATTAAATAATCAAGCAAAAATGTTGACTTGGATTAGTGCGGGAATGGGTTCATTTCGCGATGCAATGGTTGAGCTTGGCACGTTCAATGATGTGACCTTGTTTACTATTTCGGATTTCGGACGCACGCTCACCCCAAGTGGCAAGGGGTCGGACCACGGTTGGGGTGGACATCATTTTGTGATGGGAGGCGACGTAAGGGGCGGACAAATGTATGGCGACTATCCACTGATCGCTAAGAATAGTCCGTTGGATGTCGGACGAGGGATATACGCACCGACTACCGCGGTCGAAGAGTACTTCTCCGAACTCGCACTTTGGTTTGGAGTAAGTCCGACCGACCTTGACTACATATTCCCCAACGTGCGCCGTTTCTATTCGCCAGAATCGCGAAAAGCTCCGATGGGATTCATGTCATGATCCGCCATATCCTAGCGAAGCAACGGCACAACCTGGTCTGCTGGTCGAGTTCTCGTGTCTCTTGGTACTTCACTTCACGCTATTTTTCTTAAGAGCGCACCTACCTACGCGCTTTGTCCGAACGACGACGTTGCGGAAATCGCGTTCGTAGGACGTTCCAACGCTGGCAAATCGAGTGCACTAAACGCTCTCACCGGAGTTCCGCATCTAGCACGCGTTAGCAAAAAGCCCGGGCGGACTCAGATGATCAACTTTTTTTCGGTTACTGAAGGGGGACGACTAGTCGACCTGCCCGGCTATGGTTATGCTAGTGCTTCTCGTTCCAGTCGGAAGTTCTGGAGCAAGGCAGTTGACGATTACTTAGAGAAAAGAACGAACCTAACGGCTGTTGTTTTAATCATGGACGTGCGTCATCCACTGAAGCCAATGGACGAACAGTTTATCCAATGGAGTAATCATAAGAACGTTCAGCTCGTAGTGCTACTAAGCAAATCCGACAAACTGAAATTCGGTGCACGTAAGCAAGTATTGTTTAAGGTTCAAGCAGTACTAGCGAACAATCACAACGCCACCGTTGTTCTTTTTTCAGTTACTCACGGAATTGGTATCGAAGATGCACGACGTTGCCTACGCGAACGGCTTTCCAAGGGTAAGAGCTAGTAATTTCCAGCAAGTTTCTAACTGCTTGTTTTAATAGGATTTTCGGCCGTTTTCGCCCCATTTTTTTCGCGAACTTTTGTCACTTTCCGGGCTGTATAAATTGGGGCACGTCATCAAACTGGAGTTGAAAAATTTAGTTAAATCAAAGAAATACTCATCCATCTCTTGAACACACTGCCAGTATCCAGACATTTGCTCACTGGAAATTACTGGATAAGAGCCACCTTCCCTAAGCGAATCTGTCTCTCACGGATACTGTTAATAAGCATCGAAAGCTGATTAACGATTTACTAGAGTCATTATAAAAAGATCCGTCCGGTTACGCTTAGCGAGCTAGCCCGGATAATGCACGAATAAGACAGCAAGGCTCCTATCATTCGATATCATTCAGTGAGTTACATTGATATCCAAGGAAGCCTTGCTGTGACGAAATGTTACCCAAATCCGATCCGCTTTTCATCCGTGCGACGCCGCAAGGTGGAGGCCGCATTCAGCGGTGGTGCGATCACTGGTAACGGGGTATTCCGCTGCTCACGGAGGTGGGGCCGGCAGTTGGGTCTGACCCGCTCGGTGTCGAGTCGAGATACCTGGGGGATGCACGGCGTCAGGCCAGTTGGCGAGCACCATCTACAGGATCTGATCAAGCAGCGCGTGTATGCGTTGGGTCCTGGAACAGGAGGACTTGAACGATCACGAGGAGTTGCACCACGATCCGTCCTTGCAGACGGCGGCCTCCCGGCAGTGCAGACGGCGGCCTCCCGGCAGTGCAGACGGCGGCCTCCCGGCAGTCTGCGCCGCAGAAAAATTCTAGCACATTTTTTAGGGTAGATAGTTTGTAAACAACTCAGTATGGACACTATATATTTCATTAATACACATTTGGGATAATTTATTCTACTAAGGAGCGTTCCTACGTTTCTACGGCGCGGACTGCCGGGTGCAGCCCGACAAAGATTCCATGCGCGGCAAGCTCAAACGCGCTGGCTGGAGCACTGACTTCCGCCTGAACATGGTTCGCGCCGCCCTGCAGCTTGAGTAAATTTCAAATACGATTGCCCTGCCATTTGGCCGTCTTGAATACATTCCACCAAACCAACCGAATAAGGTCTGAATCTTCTAAGACGTACGCTTGGTTTGCCTGCCTCATAAGGAAACCCATATCCCTCTGGACAAACGACCCATCTATGCGGCATTTTCACAAGTACTCAATCTTTGTCTGGCTATTTCGACGTAATCCGCTGAAATATCTACCCCAATGTAGTTTCGTTGATTCAAATATGCCATTTTGCATGTAGTTCCTGACCCACACATGGGGTCGAACACTAAGTCGCCTGCATTCGACCATGAGAGGATATGATCCTCTGCCAGTTTCTCAGGGAATATTGCCGGATGTTCAAATGCGATTCTGTCCGATGTTGTGCCGTGAAGTCCTACTGCGTAGGCCCAGATGTTGTTCCTTGTCTTCTCTTTGTTGAGCCGCCCAAGAGATTTCTTGTTCACGCCGTCAGGCCGCTTATTGTGGACTAGCATCTCCATCCCGTGACGCACCGTTAGCCCGGATTTCTCATAACCAAGTCGAAAATGATGTTTTTCACGGGATGCGTGGGGTACGGGGCATGGAATGTCGCGTCGCGAGTTTGAAAAGGCTTCGGAGGGCGGGCATGCGTGTGTTTTCCCCGCCTTTTTGCGGGCGGGACGGAGAATCGCTGAGCATCCGGGCGCGGGGAGGTCGGCGCGCTCCGCCGCCAGCGTCATGCACCCGGTTGCACCGGGCTTTTACGTCGGTGCCAGGTTGGCCCAGATCAAGCGGAAGTTGTGTCAAGAATTTTCTGCAATTTCCAGTGGGAGCGGAGACCCGCCCATATAGATAACGCTGCTCCGTCAGCCACCGCTCATGGGTCTCCGCCGCAAGTGCCAAGATCAGACGCAGACAGGACTCCGCGTTCGGGAAGATCCTGACGACACGCGTTCGCCGGCGGAGCTCCTCGTTGTACCGCTCCAGCATGTTCGTGGACTTCATCCGCAGGCGATGTTCCTTGGGCAGCCGATACACCGTCAGCGTCTCCTCCTCGAGGTTGTGTATAAATTTATCTGCAAAAACGAAAAACGAGCTGTAACGACAGACGGATGGTTAGAATCTGATGTTTTATCGGGAATGTGGAGATGCCTGGACGCGGAACCGCGTCCAGGCGCGAATCATTCATGACACAATTTATCGCAAAGGAGCAAAAAATGATTCGGGAAGATTATACGCACAATGACACGAAGAAGTCGGCATGTCATCATCTGGCGGACGATGAGGACTTTGTGAGGCGGCTGGTGCAAGAGACGCTCAACGAGGTGCTGGAGAGTGAGATGACGGAGTTTCTGGGAGCGGGGAAGAGCGAGCGGACGCAGACGCGTCAGGGCTACCGTTCCGGCTACTACCGGCGGGCTCTGACGATGAAGGTGGGCGAGATTGAGCTGAGCGTTCCGCAGGAACGCAGCGGCCAGTTCAGCACGCGGGTGTTCGAGCGCTATCAGCGTTCGGAGAAGGCACTGGTGGCCGTGCTGTCGGAGATGTATGTGCAGGGGGTCTCGACGCGTCGGGTGAGCCGACTGGCGGAAGATCTGTGCGGTCACGAGTTTTCACCGGCGACGATCTCGGCCATGGTGTCGAAGCTGGACGCGTCGCTGAAGGCGTTTGCGGAACGTCGGCTGGAGGAGGCGTATCCGTATGTGCTGCTGGATGCCCGGTATGAGAAGGTGAGAGAGGAGGGCTCGGTGCGTTCCCGGGCGGTGCAGATTGCCCTCGGGATTGACGGCGAGGGTCGGCGTCAGGTGCTGGCGGCGGAGGTGGCGAACCGGGAAAGCGAGGGGTCGTGGACGGAATTCCTCTCGCATCTGAAGGAACGTGGCCTGCGGGGAGTCGAGTATGTGGTCTCGGACAGTCATGAGGGATTAAAGCATGCGATCTCGAAAGTGCTGCCGACCGCGCTGTGGCAACGGTGCTGCGTCCATTTTCTGCGCAATGCCAGGGACAAGCTGTCCCGGAGTGCTGATCCCGCGTGTCTGGAGGGTTTGGCAGGCTAGTGGAATGGGTCGAGGATCATGTCGAGGAGACGCTGACGGTGTATCGGCTGCCCAGGGAACATCGCCTGCGGATGAAGTCCACGAACATGCTGGAGCGGTACAACGAGGAGCTCCGCCGGCGAACGCGTGTCGTCAGGATCTTTCCGAACGCGGAGTCCTGTCTGCGTCTGATCTTGGCACTTGCGGCGGAGACCCATGAGCGGTGGCTGACGGGGCAGCGTTATCTATATGACCGGATCGGCGTGGTTCGCGCACCCGAACCGGAATCCGAGGCATGGCAGGAGGCGGCATGAAACACCCGAAAATTTCGCGCCGAGCGGAGACCCGCCCATATGGGCGGGTCTCCGCTCCCACTGGAAATTGCAGAAAATTCTTGACACAACTGCGAGCGGCTGTTCCGGATCCCTGTGCGCGTGACGGTGTCCACGCGGCGGATCCATCTGGCACTCGGATCCGCCTTCCCGTACTGGAAGGATTTCCGGTTGATCTGGGCCAGCCTGGCACCAACGTAAAAGCCCGGTTCAACCGGGTTCATGACACCGCCGCCGGAGCGCGCCGGCCTCCCCGCGCCCGGATGCTCAGCGATTCGCCGTCCCGCCCGCAAAAAGGCGGGGAAAACACACGCATTCCCGCCCTCCGAGGCCTTTTCAAACTCGCGACGCGACATCCCATGCCCGTACCCAACGCACCCCGTGAAAAACATCATTTTCGACTTGGTTATGAGAAATCCGGGCCAGGCAAGACGACGCGGTGCCTGACGGCGATTACGACCCCGATCTTTGGCTACAAGAACCATGTCTCGATGGACCGGACCTACGGCTTCATCCGCCACTCGGCGGTGACCGATGCCTCCTGCCATGACGGTGCGATGCTGTGCGTCATCTGGTCACCGGTGATAATTCGGCACCGGAGGTCTGGAGGCGGATACGGCCTATCGTTCGCGAGCCAACGAAGCGTTTGGCTGGCCGATCAAGGCCTAGTTTCTCGCATCCATCACCAGAAGGCAGCGCATGGGGCTGTTCGTCCGCACCATCGGGTTTCCGTGGCCGCCACCAAGATCGGGCACTGATCAACCTCGCCTACAACTTCCAGCATCTGATCTTCCACCAACGCCGGGCAGCCGCGGCATGATTCCGTCCGCACGGCCACCAAACCGCTCGCGGAACACCCAATAAGCCCAGTAATTTCCAGCGAGTTGTGAACTGCTAGTTTTAATAGGGCTTTCGGCTGTTTTCGTCCCATGGTTTTCGCGAACTTTTGTCATTTTCCGGGCTGTATAAATTGGGATACGTCATCAAACTGGAGTGAGAAAATTTAGTTCAATCAAAGAAATGCTCACCCATCTTTTGAACACACTGCCAGTATCCAGACGTTTGCTCACTGGAAATTACTGCAATAACCCCCTTTCCCACTCCGAAAGGCTCTTGAGCTGGCTGAAAAAACGCATATCCGTCCCGTCCGCAAATCCCTCCATATTCCCTGCTTTTAGAGGTGTCCAGGTGAAAGGGGAATAGGAACGTTGGTCTGTCTAGCATTCAACCTACAGCGGTTGAATGGGAGACTTGCACCCTGTTAACGAAAACGCGACGGAAAACGGTGCAAAACACGCAATAAGAAGCGAGAAAACCGCTCTCATGCGATGGTTTGGACCGCTTCTGGACGTTGCCTAAGGGATTTTTGACGGATCTCCTTGCTTTGCATGATGGAAATGCCGAAACTTACCTTGTCCAGCAAGTCCTGCGGCGCAGACTGCATAGTTCGCTCGGTCTCTCTCGCTTCATTTCGCAGATCGGTCATTTCATTTCGTCCTCACAGTCTGCGCCGCATGCCGCTAATTCTTGGCCTGAATTAGCGGCATTGCTTCGGTCATACGCTCGATGCTTTACAGATCAAGAGTATTGCTGACGTACCTTCCGGTTATCGAGTCGACGGTTATATCGGCGGCTAACCGATATTCAGCACTACCGCCAGGTCGATACGAGCACAGATTCTTCTCGGCTTCCGTTCCCGCAATATCTACCCACGGGGCATTCGCGTTCCTCCGTTCCTGCCATCTGGAACGAACGATCGAATAACTCACGTCCTCGAACGTGACTTTTCGGAAGGAAACGCAGTCGCCACCCGAAGCATGGAAAGCTCCAAATTGAACCGTGTCAAACCCCACCTCGAACAGATCAAGCCGGAAGCGCGTGGTTTCGTCTACTTCCTCAGGCACTTCAATCGTATTACCCACCCGCTCGAACACGTGAATACCAGGCCTGGTCGAATCGCTTGACGCCATATAGAGATGACCTCCGTCAGGACTGGCTTCCAGGACTTTTGCGGCACCCCCTAGAGGTGGCAGGTTGTCATAGCGAGTCCGCCAACCTGATACACCTACATCCGTTAGTTCAATGACGCCATCTTCATTGCCCGCTCCGGGACGATACTCCATGGCAAAGTAGCTCCGATCGCAGAAAAATTCGACGGCGTATCGTCCGTTTCTGAAATCCGCAACCTTGCACGTGCCAAATCCAGCGACACGATTGCTGTCGAGAAATTCTCCCACTAATGCTGGTTCCGACGGGGCCGACAGGTCGAAGACCTTGGCAGTATGCGGCCGACTTCTACTCTCCAGCGCAAACAAATACCTGCCGTCATCGCTAACGGAAAGCGCATGCAGATGATCCACATCATAGTCGGTCTCGATCAGCGTCAACTCCGAGGTTTCCGGATCCTTCTCGAAGACAACCAGCGAATCCAGATTGGCTCCATAGAGATATCCGCTCTGGGGCGACAGGGCCACGTCGACCAAGCCCAGATCCTCCGAAACCAGGGATTCCAGATGGCTGAGATTGCCCGTCCCCTCCTGGATGCTGAAAATGTCCACGCCACTCCGGTGGACGCGGTGCAACAGCGGCCCATCGGGGCGAGAAGCATCGATCAGCACGTCAACCGTCCCTGAACAGTTCTCCACTTCCTCTCCCGCCGCATAATGCCTGCCTTCCTTCAGCCGCAGATTGGCGTAATCTTCCGGTGCCATCTCCTGCCATTCAGTGCAGTAGCTCAGAAGGCGCGTCCGATAAGCGTCCCATCCCAGAAAATGCTGCCGCGAATCAAGGTCGTGCGAAGCCGCGGGCGTCAGCCCCCCCGTCTTGACGTCGCGCTTGTACACGATCATCGCATGTTCGCTCGCTACGTACAGGGCATCGCCCCTGGTGTTGAACGACATGTCAAAAATTTCCGAAAACGACACCGGAAAGCCCTGCATGTCCATGCCGCTATTGGGCACGTAACCAAGGTACTTGATCCATACGGGGGCTTCGGTTTCCCGCCAATGGAGCTGATATTCCTTACCAGTAACCGGATGTCCATTAAATCCATGCGCTATGCGCAGAATATATTGAGTACCCGCTTCCGCGTAAAATTTGACGAACGTCCGCCGTCCGACTATCGACAGGTCATCATGGGATAACACCACCTTTTGCAAGGAATGCAATCCCCCGTCCCCCACGGCCTGGTAAACGCCCAAGCCCGTGAGACGCTGATTGATTTCAGGAATGTAAAATTCGTACCATCCCGATTTATCCGCCTCGTACGTGTACCAGATCGAATCCGAAGTACTAAACGAACCCGAAGCCGTGACTTGCTCGCCGGCATCGCGCGTGGACCAGTGAGTCCTGAACGTCACGTTACCCTGTGCGCCGTTAAGCGCAATGGCGTCGTCAAAGTCGTCGTTCTCCGGCGTGGGACCCCAACGCAAAACGTCCCTATAGCGACCAAAGCCCTGACCCGGTATAATTTCGATATCGCGGGGCGGGAAGCCAACGGAAATCATGTAGTGCTGGTCCTTCTCCATCGGAACGACGAACTCCATCCGATCATCCACTTCGGACGATGTAGCCGTGGATCCCACAAAGTCCAGATCGTCAAGCGAATCCCCCTCGAAGATCGCCACGCGGTAATGCGAGGCATCCGTGAATCGCGGGTCCTGGATCAGCCACGTAAACCGCCTCGTCTCGGGTGCCGTCCAGCGATACCATCGGGTGAATACTCCCGCCTCCGCCGGCTCATCAGGCTCGACCGTCAAAATGGGAGGCGGAGCCTCGAAATCGCGATGAATGACCTGGGAACCCGTCACACCCTCGACGAGAGACACCGCATCACCATGATTATCGTTGGTAACCCCGCTGCGGTCTTCCAGATCTTCCAAGTCCACCGCTTCCCAGATCAAATCAAATGCACCTGGATCGATGCCGAATTCAGGCAGCGGGGATCCGACGGCTATACGATACGTCTGTCCCCGGGCGGCCTGAACCACGGCGGGAAATCGAGACGCGTCCTCAATGTTTCTAAAATCGCTGACTATGCGAAGCGACGAGACGTCCTCGCCCATATACACAAAGATGTGGTGCCCCGTCTGTTTTTCCGGATTACTGCGCCTTACTGCATCGAACGTCCACGCCCCGTCCGACGGTGCCGTCCAGTGGTACCATACCGTCGCTGTGACCCCAAAGGGCCATTCGCCGTATTCCAAAGTGGCACCGCTATTATTCCCCTCAACACTGCCATCTTGGCCCTCCAGGACGGTGGCCTGACGCCATCCGTCGTTGGCCGGACGCTCCTCTCGCTCATCCCACGTCAGGGTCAACGGAACAGACGAACCTCTATCTGCGACGCGCAAGTAGTAAGTCTTGCTCGCCGAGGCCTTCAAAGACACACTGCCACTGTCGCTGCGGGCAACCTCCCGCAAATTGGCGAGCGAGCGGTTGACCCCGTCCCCGGTTCCCAGGAACACGGCAAGGCCAGTCCGCGGCGCATTCTCCAAATCGGCCGGCCGATCGACCCGCAGCGCAGTGTGTTGCGTCTCGGACGGCGTCCAGGCGTACCAGACGGACCCTCGCGGCCGCCGGGGGTCGTAGAATAACTGACCAGGGTCCATTATCATCTCGGACTCGCCCGCTTCCGAAGTCGCAAGGGACAAGTTGACTGGTTCCGATCCCGACTGACCCTCCAGAACCTTGGCCGTCAAGAAACTGTCGTTTGACGGAATCTCCAGCTCCGGTGCCATCGGGGCATCGGAACCCGCGCGGCGCAGCAGAACCGAAGCCGTACCGCCGGAACGGGCGTTCCACGCACTGGCGGTCAGCGTGATCCGCGCATTGTCATCGTCTCCCTCGTAAGCGAAGTACAACTTCACTTCCTGCGTCTCGCCCGCCGCCAGCTCGCCCAGATAAATCGTCCTCCCGGAACCGCTGACCAGCGTGCCGTCTTCCCTGCTCACGAGCGCATGGCGGTACCACGGCGGGCTGGGACGCGGATCCGCCGCATCGTAGTCCAATCCGTTGCAGACCGAACGCCCGTCGGAAGCGCGACAGTTCACGTGCAGATCCACGCCCTTGGCCACGTATCCGTCCACCGTCAACGTCGCCACCAGCTCATGGCCGCCCCCGCCTTCCAGAACCGCCTTGTTCACCGTCAGATCAATCGTTGGAGCTGCCGGGCCCCGGATAATCTGCCACGCCATACCGACCCGCGCCTCGTCCGTATAGACCGACTCGCCCACCGCTTTCACCCGATAGACGCCCGCCGGCGGGTTCCGAATAATCACCCACTCCACGTTGTCGGTTATCGAAGCCGAACTATGTTCACCGCAGGCCGCGTCCTCGCAATCCGCACGCTCGTCGACCCATAGATCCAGATCGTTCAACACGACGTCCGATACGCTCTCCGCCGGCGGCTCGTCCCACGTCATCACCACGTCCAGGCGCTCCGCCCCCTCCGGAACGGTGACGTCCACGTAGCCGTATTCACCGTCCGTGAGCACCACCGATGCATGCCCCGTGGTCCATCCGTCCTCGCTATCCCGGTTCAAGACGCCGACCCGCGCCGATACGGAACCCATGCCGTACTCCTCCTGGATCACACCAATGCCGTCGGTGTTGTTCAGCGGAAACCATGCCGGGTTATCCAGCCACACGTCGGGCCGAACGGCACTGGCCATCAGATAGGCCCGCATCGTCGCCGGCTGGTTCTGCAAATCCGGGGCGGCGTCCATCATCAAAGCCGCCATGCCCGCCATCGCCGGCGACGACATGCTCGTGCCACTCAGGGCGATGTATTGATCCTTGCTGCCTCGACCTAAAGACGAATGAACGCTCGTACCCACCGTTGTCACGTTGGGCTTGAGCCTCCCATGAGCACTACTGATGACCCCCCGACCATGACTGCTGTAGCTCGCTATCGTCTCGTCGTCTATGCTAGCCCCCACCGAAAGCGCGTTCTTGGCCGTGGAAAGTACGTTAATGCCGTACCCGCCGGAATTGCCGGCCGAAATCGTGTACAGTTGATGAGCGTTCCAGACCACGGAATCCAACTTCCGCTCCAGTATGCCGCGCCCCTGTGCCACGCTGGCACCAAGCGTCCCCAGACTCATATTCACCACCAGCGGCTTGACCGCCGCTGACTCCCGGCCATTCTGCATACAGCTCGTGGCCTCCGCCATATAATCCGCCCCCTCCATGAGGTCCACGAGCGTAGCACCGAAACCAGCAAACACCTTCCCGAAACGGATGTGCCGCACGCCCGGAGCTACCCCCGCATGTTGCGCCTCGGTGTATCCGTTGCCGGCCAGGATCCCCGTCACGTGCGTCCCATGAAGACGAAAGTCATACCACAGATCCGCATCTCCGACGTCCTGTGCAAACGAGCCAAGATTTGCACCGCATACGCTGGACCGATGGGTGGCAATATCCGTATGATGGATGTTCAGTCCGGTATCCAGCACGCCTACCGCCACGCCGGCACCCGCCACGCCGTCAAACACCCCCCGTTCACCGCTATACATACGCACGCCGTCCGCGCCCATCACGGGCACCGCAGATGCCAGCAGCGGCTCGACCAGCCGCTCCTGCTCGATCGACAGCACAAAGTCAGCGGCGGCGATAACTCCGACATCGCCATAGAAGACGTTAGCCGAATACGCGCGAGTCGAACGATCAAACCCGCCAACCTCCGCTCCCCGGTCCTCCAGGGCCACACGCCATCGCCCGTCTTCATCGTCCGACATCAACGTAATAAAGACCGGAACCCGATCGCGCATCGAGTATTGCGCGGCGTTGGTGGAAAGCTCCTCATCAAGAATCTTGCGCTCACCGGGCAGCACCCCGAGACCCGCAATCCCCGGCAGATCCCCAATCTCGTCCAACATGCGAACGTCCGCCGGCAGCCGGGCACGTAGCAGATTCCCCGAAGACCCCAGCACCTCCACCTGCTTCTCCGCCAACTGCGACGCCACGTCGGGCAGCCGCGTATACCCACTCAGCTGAACCCAGCCGAACGCCCAGTCCCGCTGCGCCTCCTCCGCAAGTCGCGCCACCTCATAAACCGCTCCCGGAGCACCGAGCCAATCCACGTCATGACTTCGCTTCTCGGAAACCGGCTTGCGCTCCTCGTCCGCTCGCAGACGACCTTTGGTCACATCGTCAGCGGGCGCCAAATAAGCGTACCCTTCCGGTGCCGCACGATCCTTGGCCACGAGACCTTCCGCAACCTCTATCGGCGCACCCACGGACCGCACCGCCGGGGATACCTGACCCCGACTCTCCATCGCATTCTTCTCAACGGCTCTCTGCAAAACCTTCTCCCGCAAATCGCTGCCAGATACGGAAGCCGTATCTTCAGATACTGATATATGTTCCAACGGCCGATACAGGTACAGGCACGCCGATACCACGCACAGGCACAGCACAAAGGTACCCCAAAGCGCGGCCCGTGGGGATTTTTTAACATGGTCTAATACAACGTCTAATACAACAGATAACATAAATAGTTAAACTCCTTACGCATTAAACAACGCATTTGCGTGAAACTTAAATAACGATGGATTAATCACTAGATGATCCCAAAACCTCTGACACAGTATGCTAGTATGCTCAAAATTCCATCCCCCTCTGGCTAATGGACCCACCCAGCTAGCTCCCACCGTACTAATAACTTGAATTAGGGTAGGCTGAGGAATAAATAACAGGGACGCCTCGCCTCGCAACGCGTAAATGAGTAACAGCACCATGCCCCTACATCCTGCTCCCTTTATAAGCTATAAGCAGAAAACTTTCGAGACGGAAGCGGGAGAGCAATCTCCTTAACTGACATGTGACATGATTGATCGTACACGTTACACGTTGGAATATTTTTTAATTTTTCAATTATTAATTCTAGCTACTCCCACAATACAAACCTGCTTGATCCTTGATTATATCCCGATGACTCCGTCAGTCAATTTAATTGCAAGCTTACGTACGCCAAGGCATAATAGTAATCGATGAAAGGACATATTTCAATAACTGATCATACCGCCCGGACTGCAATCGTTCACACTCACACCTCCGATTGGTATCCGCCTCTTCAGCTCCGCTTCCTGTACGGACCAACCTAAAACACGCACCCTTCTAGATGGTGAGGGGATCAGATGCAAAGACAGCAATTCCCCGTATAACCCAAACTCCGCTATGAAGTATGGACTTTGTGGATTGGCTTTCGCGATCATGGAGGCGTGGGCCTATCGTCGGACGTCAAGCAGGTCCAGCAGCTTCGGCAGTGCCGGCAGTCTGCGCCGTAGGACTTGCTGGACAAGGTAAGTTTTGGCATTTCCATCATACAGACGTCAAAAATCCTTAGGCAGCGTCCAGAAGTGGCCCAAACCGTCGCATGGGAGCGGTTTTCTTGCTTCTTTTATTGTGGGTTTTGCGCCGTTTTCCGTCCCGTTCTCGTCAACAGGGCGCAAGTCTCCCGTTCAACCGCCGCAAGTTGAGTGCCAGACAGACTAATGTCCATTCCCCTTGCACCTGCTCCAGTCCCCGCGGACACTGAAGCGGCGGAAACCCATCACGTGCTTGATCCAGCCTATCGGTGCTTCCGCCATCCACTTCCGCTGTGCATAAACCGCACGACCTTCCCGGCTGGTCAGACGCTGCGCCATCCGCGCCGAGGCGGGTCGCCGTGTCGAGTCCAGCCGGCGTGCGCTCCGACCCAAGGCCACGTATCCCTCGACCTTCCGTTCTTCCAGCTGCACCAGCTCCTTTTCGCTGGCGTAGCCCGCATCCGCCAGCACCGCCTCCGGCGGCTCGCCCGCCACCACGGCTACCTCATCCACCATCGCATTCAGCTTCCCGTGATCGTTGGCATCCGCCGCCACCTCCGCCGCTACGACCAACTGCTCGGTTGTGTATAAATTTGTCTGCAAAAACGAAAAACGGACTGTAACGACAGACGAATGGTTAGAATCTGATGTTTCATCGGGAATGTGGAGATGCCTGGACGCAATCCCGCATCCAGGCGCGAATCATTCATGACACAACTTATAGACAAGGAGCAAGAAATGATTCGGAAAGATTATACGCACAATGCCACGAAGAAGTCGGCATGCCATCATCTGGCGGACGATGAGGAGTTTGTGAGGCGGCTGGTGCAGGAGACGCTCAACGAGGTTCTGGAGAGTGAGATGACGGAGTTTCCGGGAGCGGGCAAGAGCGAGCGGACGCAGACGCGTCAGGGCTACCGTTCTGGATACTACCGGCGCGATCTGACGATGAAGGTGGGCGAGATCGAACTGAGAGTTCCGCAGGAACGCAGCGGCCAGTTCAGCACGCGGGTGTTCGAGCGCTATCAGCGTTCGGAGAAGGCCCTGGTGGCGGTGCTGTCGGAGATGTATGTGCAGGGGGTCTCGACGCGTCGGGTGAGCCGACTGGCGGAGGGTCTGTGCGGTCACGAGTTTTCGCCGGCGACGATCTCGGCCATGGTGTCGAAGCTGGACGCGTCGCTGAAGGCGTTTGCGGAACGTCGGCTGGAGGAAGCGTATCCGTATGTGTTGCTGGATGCCCGGTATGAGAAGGTGCGTGAGGAGGGCTCGGTGCGTTCCCGGGCAGTGCAGATTGCCATCGGGATTGACGGCGAGGGTCGGCGTCAGGTGCTGGCGGTGGAAGTGGCGAACCGGGAAAGCGAGGGGTCGTGGACGGAATTCCTCTCGCATCTGAAGGGACGTGGCCTGCGGGGAGTCGAGTATGTGGTCTCGGACAGTCATGAGGGATTGAAGCATGCGATCTCGAAAGTGTTGCCGACCGCGTTGTGGCAACGGTGCTGCGTCCATTTTCTGCGCAATGCCAGGGACAAGCTGTCCCGGAGTGCTGATCCCGCGTGTCTGGAGGGTTTGAAACGGTTGTGGGGCTGTGAGCATGTCGGGGAGGCTCGTGAGGCACTGGGTGCCTGGGTAGGCCGTTGGGGCGATGAGAAAGGGTTTGGCAGGCTAGTGGAATGGGTCGAGGATCATGTCGAGGAGACGCTGACGGTGTATCGGCTGCCTAGGGAACATCGCCTGCGGATGAAGTCCACGAACATGCTGGAGCGGTACAACGAGGAGCTCCGACGGCGCACGCGTGTCGTCAGGATCTTCCCGAACGCGGAGTCCTGTCTGCGTCTGATCTTGGCACTTGCGGCGGAGACCCATGAGCGGTGGCTGACGGGGCAGCGTTATCTATATGACCGGATCGGCGTGGTTCGCGCATCCGAACCGGAATCCGAGACATGGCAGGAGGCGGCATGAAACGCCCGAAAATTTCGCGCCGAGCGGAGACCCGCCCATATGGGCGGGTCTCCGCTCCCACTGGAAATTGCAGAAAATTCTTGACACAACTACTGCTCTCGCCGCCGGCCACCGCAGCTTGTGCATTGTAACCCTGTTGCCAGCCCGCTCCGGTCTTCATGACCCGACTGTCCGGGTCGGTGACATTGCCTTCCACATGATCCTCCGGAACGCTGCCAGCTTGGACGCAGATTCCCCCATCTTCCTCGGATCCCGATCCGACCCCGAAGTACCCGCCGGTGCACCTCCTGCTCCTCCAGACGGACGCTCCTTCGCTTGACGGATGGTCGCCAGACGACCCTCCTGCCGCCGCAGTCTGCCGATTACACATAAGTACAGCTTAACTTCTTTATAGTGGCTGCTGACCAGACTGCAGATGCTGGAGTGGTATCGTCTACACTGGCGCATCGAAGACTGGTTCCGGCTGCTCAAGACCGGGTGCTGGGTCGAAGCCCTGCAGCGCACCGTGACCCTGCGCGCGGTGGACACTCAATGGCATTCGGATTAGCGGAAAGGGATCCTGGTCTTTGAGGATGTCGTGTAACCGGTTGATATACTGAAACATATTCAGTTCTTTTAGGGTTCTTCAAAAACACTTACGTTTCAGCATGGGTTATGGCAATCTACGCTTAGTTAGATTATCTCTGGTGCAAACGTGATGGATTCCCGAATCGAGAACCTGAAGTCGACCACCTTCTGTGGCACGCGGCTGACCCGCCGTCAGATTGCGGACCTTCAGAAGACGGTGAAAATGTTTCCGGCACTGAGCCGCCATGAGTTGGCTGCCACCCTGTGCACTCATTTGGGCTGGTTCACGCCGAAGGGTCGGGATCGACTAGGGTCCTGTCTGCGGATGCTGGAGCAGCTGGAGGCCTGCGGCATCGTGTCGCTGCCGGCGAAGCGACCGGGATCGAGAACGGGAACCGGGGGTCGGAGACCGCGGCATACGAGTCGCTCGGATCCGGGCTCCGCCATAGAGTGTGAGTTGAAGGAGCTGATGCCGCTGGAACTGGAGGTTGTGGCGGAGGGGGAGGCTGTTGAGGAATGGAAGGAATTGGTGGATCGGCATCATGAGCTGGGTTACCGGCATCCGTTCGGCTGTTTCCTGCGCTACTGGCTGCGGGATCGTCGGGGTCGCAAGCTGGGCTGTCTGCTGTTTGAGGCGGGCACGACCCGGCTGCCCTGTCGTGACGCCTGGATTGGCTGGCGGGATCGGGATCGGGCGAAGCGTCTGAAGGGGGTGGTGAGCAACTCCCGGTTCTTGATCTTCCCTTGGGTTCGGGTTCCGTATCTGGCCTCGAAGGCCCTGTCGATGGCGGTTCGGCGGCTGCCCGGGGACTGGAAGGAGCGGCACGGCCTGGAGCCGGTACTGGCGGAGACCTTTGTGGATCCGGCGAAGTACCGGGGGACCTGCTACCGTGCGGCCAACTGGCAGTGCATGGGCCGGACGAAGGGACGCAAGGCGAGTGCGTCGGAGGCAGGCAGGACGCCGAAGGACGTTTACCTGTATCCGCTGACGAGAGACTGGAAGCAGGTGCTGCTGACCGGCTCCCGTCGATCCGGACGCCGTTCCCGCAGGTCGCCGGCAACAGTCTTGGCTCCGGAGGATGCGTTTGTCCGGCTCTGGAGCGGAATCATCGTCGAGACGCTCGTAGGTGTCGCCAACCGGCATGACCGGCTCTGGCGGCGGCGGCGGCGCGTGCTGAACACGCTGGTGGTCGTGCTGTTCGTTTTCCGGTTGGTGTTCTCGAAGGGGCGTCCAGGATATGCGACCACGCTGGCCGAACTGTGGGGGCAGTGCCGGACGATGGGGATCGAACTGCCACAGCTGGCTCCGGTGTCGCCGTCCTCCATCTGCAGTGCCCGGGCCAGGCTGGACGAGCAGCTGTTCAAGACCTTGCACCAGGCAATCCTCAAGGTGCTCTTCGACGCCGAAGGCCGACCCCGGCCCGCACGGAAAGCCCGTCCCGACACGGATTGGCGGTGGCAAGGGCATCGGGTGTTTGCGGTCGATGGAAATTCCCTGAACCTGCCGCGTGGACGGGTGCATGAAGGCTGGCGGACGCCGGTAGACGGTGCCCATTATCCGCAGGGTCTGGTGAGTTGCCTGTATCGGCTGCAGGCCCGACTACCGGTCGACTTCGACCTGCATGCGCATGGAAACGAGCGCGCGGCGGCACTGGCCCACCTGAACGTGTTGTCGGCGAACGATGTGGTGGTCTATGACCGGGGCTATTATTCCTACGAGATGCTGCACGCGCATGCGATCCGGGGACTGCACGCGGTGTTCCGGATGCAACGGAAAACCGGTATCGATGTCGACCGCTTCATCCACGACAGCCGCCGGGATACGGTCATCGAGGTCGTTCCCCGACTACGCCGAAGGAACCCCGGAGCCGCATTCGGCCCGCACCGCTTGCGGCTGGTGCAATATGCCGTGGGCGATACCGTCTTCATCCTGGGCACGACCCTGCTGGACCGGGACCAGTATTCCATCGACCAACTGTCGGATCTGTATCACGCGAGATGGGGCATCGAGGAACTGTACAAGGTATCCAAACGGCTGATGGAGGTTGAGGACTTTCATGGGCAAAGCGAACGCGGCGTGAAACAGGAACTGTATGCATGTGCTTCACCCTCATTGCCATGACCCGGCTGTTCGCCAACCACGGCGAGGATCCTTTGAACGGGGGGCTGCCGAACGACGGCAAGCCGCTGATGCAGACGAATTTCAAGCACGGACTTGCGGCGGTGGCGGCCAACATCGAGAGCCTGCTACTTCAGCATGCATCCGCCCTCCGGGAAACCGTGACTCGTATGGTCGGCGAGATCGTCCGGTGTCGGCAACGGCTCCATCCGGGTAGGTCCTATGAACGGCGATCCCGAAAACCGGTCGGAAAGTGGCAGTGAAGCAGGGGAGCACCGGCACCGGCAACTCGCTAAAACGGAATAAAAAATCAGCGGATAACCAAGGCCCAAGACCGAATCCTTAACCGAATGGCAAAATTCACTAAACGAATGCCATTGGGTGGGTACTGGGCTGGGCGATTGGTCACACTCACCCGCTTGGGACGCGACACCCCGGAACTGCCCACCGGGACGATGCTCACCGTGCTACGGGAACCTGACCTTGGATGACCTACGCAGCCCGCCCCCCGACGATCTCGGTAAGGCACTCCTAGCCATCGCCATGCCGGGCCCGGCTTCCCGAACCGTCGCAGCAATCGCCCGCCCGGGTACGAGACGATCTGGAAGGGATACACAGCCTTAATGCATCAGGCCGATGCCTACCAGCGACTCATCCGCCTCGCCCACCAGAAAGGACCCGACTACGTCTATAAACTATTGCGACCCGACAAATAGAAGTCAAGCGGGAGATGTGTGTAATCGGCAGGCCGCAGCAGGGCAATCGCATTTGAAATTTACTCAAGCTGCAGGGCGGCGCGAACCATGTCCAGGAGGGAAGTCAAGGCATCGTGACTCGGAATGCCGTGTTCAAGCCGCAGAAACAGACGCAGAAATCCCTCTTTCGCCCGACCAAAGCACTCCATGTCCACGCATCCCTCGCCACCAGACAGTGCCGACAGCAGGGCAATCAGTAGCATCTCCTGCAAATCATGGCGCGTCGCGTTGCTTCGCCGTGGGTCCTCAACTTCATGAAATAGCAGGGGAACATCCAGCATCCCGTTCTTCGTCCCTGGAATCGGCGACGGAGTCTGACACAAGCGGACACGCCAATCAAACACGAAATTCCAAATGCGATTGCCCTGGGAGGAGTGCCTTGCCGAGATCGTTGGGTGACGGGTTGCGTGGGTCATCCAAGGTCAAGTCTCGCAACACGGTGAGTTTGATGTCGGTGAGCATCGTCTCGGCGGGCAGTTCCGAGGGGGCGCGTCCCAAGCGGGTGAGTGCGACCAATCGCCAGGCAGTCTGCGCCGTAGAAAATTTCTGGTATATTTTTCAGGATGGATAGTTTGTAAATAACTCAGAACAGGAATTCTATACTTCATTAATACGCATTTTAGATGATCTTTCCTACTAAAGAGCATCCCTACGTTTCTACGGCGCAGACTGCAGGCTGGTCAGCAGCAGCCACTATAAGAAGTTAAGCTGTACTTATGTGTAATCGGCAGGTCCCGCCTCGGCGCGGATGGCGCAGCGTCTGACCAGCCGGGAAAGTCGTGCGGTTTATGCACAGCGGAAGTGGATGGCGGAAGCACCGATCGGCTGGATCAAGCACGTGATGGGTTTTCGCCGCTTCAGTGTCCGCGGACTGGAGCAGGTGCAAGGGAAGGTCTGAATAAGTCGACATCTGGCATAATGGGTAAAATCTTCGAGCATGGGATAGATCAGTTATGGGGCAATTGACCTTTGCGGAGTTGGAATACGACCGGAAGAAGCGTCGCACACGGCGGGAGCTCTTTCTGGAGCGAATGGAGCAACTGATCCCCTGGGAACGACTGGAAGGTCGGATCGAGCCGTTCTATCCGAAGGCCGGCTGCGATCGGCAGCCGTACCCGCTGGGCGTGATGCTGCGGGTTCATTGCGTGCAGTTGTTCTATAACCTGAGTGATCCGGGGATGGAGGATCTGCTCTACGAGGCGGAGTCCGTGCGTCGGTTTGTGGGATTGCGACTGACGGATGCGCTGCCGGATGAGACGACGATCCTGAACTTCCGGCACTTGCTGGAGAAGCATGATCTGGGCGAGGCGGTTGTTCGGAGCCATCAACGCGCATCTGGCATCCTGTGGTCATCGCATGAAGCAGGGAACGATCGTGGATGGTGGATGCGACCCTGATCGAGGCACCATCGTCAACGAAGAACCGGCGGCAGGAGCGGGATCCGGAGATGCATCAGGCCAAGAAAGGCAACCAGTGGCATTTCGGCATGAAGGCGCATATCGGTGTGGATGCGACATCGGGTCTGACACATAGTGTGGCCACCACGGCGGCCCATGCGTCGGATCTGGCTCAGGCACACCGGCTGTTACACGGAGGCGAGACGACGGTTTGGGGCGATGCAGGATATCAAGGCATCGACAAACGTCCGGAGTTCCAGGGATCGAAGGTAGCCTGGCAGGTGGCGATGCGTCCGGATGTGCGCCGCCGACTGGCACCGGACGACCCTGCGAGGATGCGAGAGAAGTGCAAGGCCTCAGTGCGTGCCAAAGCGTGCCAAAGTGGAGCATCCGTTCCTGTACGTGAAGCGGCACTTCGGATACGCCAAGGTGCGCTATCGGGGTCTGGCCAAAAACACGCAACGGCTGGCGTTGCTGCTGGGGTTCACTAATCTGCTGATTGCTGGCCGCCGCGTAGCGACCTGACGCGGGATGAATCCGCCTGCAGATCGCGTCAGGCGATGAAATCGGGAGGAAATCGAGCTCCAGAGGCGATAGGGCACAGCCAAAACGCCCCATCGGATAGATTCTCAGCCTCTATCAGCAATTTCCCGGTCTTGAACGAGCTTGTTCAGACCTTCCCAAGGGGAATGGACGATTGGTCTGTCTGGCACTCAACTTGCGGCGATTGAACGGGAGGACTGGCGCCCTGTTGACGAGAACGGGCCGGAAAACGGCGCAAAACCCGCAATAAGAAGCAAGAAAACCGTTCCCATGCGAGGGTTTGGGCCGCTTCTGGACATTGCCTAAGGATTTTTGACAGCTGTATGATGGAAATGCCGAAACTTACCTTGTCCAGCAAGTCCTGCGGCGCAGACTGCTTGGCTTCTTAAGCGTCGAAACCTATACGCTAACATCCGTAGCAACCGGCATTTCAGTACGTTTGGTCACGGTACGCAGTCCGAAACTTGATTGGACCCGAGCTACGCCTGGCAAGCGCGTAAGATGTTGACTATGCAGCTGCTCGTAATCTCGAACATCGGCAACGATCACGTGCAACAAATAGTCAAATGAACCCGACATCATATGGCATTCCATGACTTGCGGATGTTTGATAACTTCACGTTCAAACGTGGCGAGATCGTTACTTTGTTGACTTTCCAAAGTGATTTGCACGAACACGTTGTCGGGATATCCTGCTAATGACTGATCCAGTAAGCAAACGTAGCCTCGAATCAAGTCACTGTCTTCCAATCGCTTAACCCTACGTAGACATGCCGACTCCGACAAATTCACTCTCAACGCAAGTTCCACATTGCTAATCCGACCATCCAACTGTAACTCATACAATATCTTTCGATCTATACGATCCATATTCGAATATTCCATCAATAAAATATTTCATTTTCAAATAATACTGCATACAAATGCATATCCTTCGCGTATTTTGCAATCAAATTTCTTGTAAAAACCTGTAATGTATTCAGACGTATCGCCAGATTGGAGATCTAGCGTGCACATTGGTGTACCCAAAGAAACCAAAGTTCATGAATACCGAGTTGGTTTAACGCCCTCCTCGGTAGCTGAGCTTGTTGACCAAGGGCACCAAGTCACGGTACAGAAAGATGCTAGTATTGCCATAGGCTTCGATAACGATATGTACGTATCTGTGGGAGCACGTATAGGTACTCTTGAGGATGCATGGAGTGCGGACCTTATCGTCAAGGTAAAGGAACCCAATCCCACGGAATGTTCGTACTTGCGCGAAGGTCAAACAATTTTCACGTACTTACACCTTGCCGTCGATCGTTCTCAAGCGGAAGCTCTCCTTGACTCAGGGGCCACGGCAATTGCCTATGAAACCGTAACTTCTCCCATCGGAGGTTTACCATTACTTATGCCGATGAGTGCCATTGCCGGACGTATGTCTATTCAGGTAGGTGCTCACGCGCTTGAAAGGGCGTCAGGTGGCCGCGGAGTTTTACTTGGTGGAGTTCTAGACGTACCGCCTGCACATGTCGTCATCATAGGTGGTGGCATAGCTGGAACTAATGCTGCACAAATGGCTCTCGGTCTCGGTGCTCGAGTTACTATTGTTGAAAGGAACTCCAAACGCGTCGAACAATTACCGAATGAATTCGATGCTCCCATTGATGTCGCACCATCAGAAACTGAAGTGATTACTGGACTAGTCGAAGAAGCAGACCTTGTTATTGGAGCGATATTAATTCCTGGTGCCACGGCTCCAAGGGTCGTCTCACGTAGTGATATTGAACGGATGCCTGACGGTGCGGCGATCGTCGATATCTCAATTGATCAAGGAGGTTGCTTCGAGACGAGTCACCCCACGACTCACGATCATCCAATGTTTATCGTTGATGGCGTCGTTCACTACTGCGTTACTAATATGCCCGGGGCCGTTGCCCGTACGGCAACGCTGGCACTGAACGATGCGACTTTGCCTTTTGTACAAAAGATTGCTGACCTTGGCTGGAAGAAAGCGTTGCAATCAGATCCTCATTTTGCTGATGGCTTAAACATCCACGCCGGTTCGATATACCACCCGGCGGTCGCAGTATCACTTGGCTGCCCATCTATAGATATAGAGTTGCTGGACGCGGCGTAGCGCGTAAACCAGCATATTTCTTGCACGCAGTGTCGAGGATCTTTCCTCCTTCCTTTCGCCTCGGCACCGCCGTGTGTATCTCAGATTGCCAAATCAGAACCTTCCACTAATGGCAGACTTGTTACATAACGAGTTCGCACCAGACTCGATCGAAATGCGCGATCTAAAGCACCTGCTTCATCCAACAACAAATTTAGCTGATTACCATCGACGCGGTCCATCGGTGCACATGCGAGCCAAAGACGTCTACCTTTGGGACAATCATGGCAAGCAATATCTAGAAGGCATGGCAGGTCTCTGGTGTACTGCTCTTGGTTACGGGGTCGAAGAACTAGTTGAGGCAGGTCGTCAACAGATGGAAAAACTTTCTTATTCCCAGCTCTTTGCCGGGGCGACGAACGAACCAAGCGTATTGCTTGCAGAAAAACTGAAAGAGTTGGTCCCGTTCAATGCGGATCGCGTATTCTTCGGATTATCCGGATCGGATGCCAATGATACTCAAGTTAAACTTATGTGGCACTACCACAATCTCGTTGGAAAACCTCAAAAGAAAAAGATAATTTCCCGACTCGGAGCATACCACGGAGTTACGATTGTATCCGGCAGTCTTACGGGGCTACCAGCATTCCATCAAAATTTCGACTTGCCCATTCCTGGTGTACTCCACACGGATTCTCCTTTTTATTATCGCAATGCACTAGAAGGTGAAACGGAAGAACAGTTCACTGCGCGTCTTGCTAACAATTTAGAAGATTTGATTCAAGCGGAAGGACCAGAAACCATCGCTGCATTCATTGCCGAGCCGATTCTTGGCGTGGGCGGGGTTGTGATTCCGCCGGATGGCTATTACAAAAAAATACAATCTATCCTACGCAAATATCGAATTCATTTCATTGACGACGAGATTATCTGCGGTTTTGGACGCACGGGAAACCCATTTGGTTGCCAGACGATGGGTATCAAGCCAACGACCATGAGTCTGGCCAAGGCACTTTCGAGTGCGTACCTGCCCATCAGTGCGGTATTGATTCCCAAGTTCATGTACGAACCTATCGTCAATGCAACAAACAAATCAGGGATCTTTGGCCACGGATTCACTTACACCGGCCATCCCGTCAGCGCAGCGGTTGCCTTGCGCAATCTGCAACTGATGGAAGAGCGAGATATTTTTAATCACGCATCTCAGATGGGCAAAGTTTTCCAATCGCGGATAAGACAATATTCCGATCATCCCTTGGTCGGTGATGCGAGAGGTTGCGGACTAATAGGTGCAATTGAACTCGTAAAGAACCGCAATACCAAGGAACAGTTCAGTCTGGATCATCGCGTCGGGGATTTTTGCATGCAGAAGTGTCGCGAGCACGGCTTAATTTTACGACCACTGCGAGATACGATCGCTTTCTGCCCGCCACTCATTATTACGGAAAACCAGATCGATGAGCTTTTCTCGAAGTTTGATCGTGCGCTGGAAGATACGTTGGAATACGTCAATTCTCTCGATTGATATCCAACTCTTACGCCTAGGTTTGCAAAACTGTTAGTTTGGTGCGGAAAGACAACATGCCAATAATACAAACTCAACTTGATGTACGGTCCAGATCGTTCGCCGTTAACACAGCGTACCATGAAGAACTTAACAAAAATCTCCATGCGCTGCTTGATCGCATATCGCTCGGTGGTGACGAACGATCGCGAGCGAGGCATACGTCACGTGGAAAGATGCTTCCCCGCGAACGCATTCACCGCCTACTTGATCCAAACACGGTATTTCTAGAGCTAGGCGCGTTTGCAGGATACGAACTATATGACGACTGGCTACCGGCAGGGGGACTCATCACTGGTATTGGATACGTTAAGGAGGTGCCATGCATGATCGTCGCCAATGATTCCACGGTCAAAGGTGGCACTTATTACCCAATCACCGTAAAAAAACATCTTAGAGCACAAGAAATCGCAGCTGAGAATCAGTTGCCTTGCATTTACCTCGTTGATTCGGGCGGTGCGTTTCTTCCTAGGCAGTCCGATGTATTCCCGGATAAGAATCACTTCGGTCGAATCTTCTACAACCAAGCAAACCTTTCTGCGATGGGGATCCCACAAATTGCAGTAGTCATGGGTTCCTGCACTGCGGGTGGTGCCTATGTTCCAACTATGTGCGATGAAGCGATCATCGTCAGAAATCAAGGCACGATTTTTCTCGGTGGTCCCCCTTTAGTGAAAGCGGCCACGGGCGAAATCGTCGACGCAGAATCCCTCGGGGGAGGCGATATTCATTCACGAACGTCGGGGGTAACCGATTATTTAGCTACGAATGACGAACATGCCCTGGAAATGGCACGCGAAGCGATACACTCGTATCATCTGGTTTATCGAGCCACCATCGACCAGCAAGATTACGACGAACCGAAATATCCAACTGACCAAATATACGGGATTGTTCCAGTAGACCTCCGAACGCCCTATGACGTGCGGGAGATTATCGCACGACTAATAGATGGCTCTCAATTCAACGAATTCAAAGTGCTGTACGGTGAGACGTTGGTTTGTGGGTTTGCTTCTATATATGGGCAACCGGTAGCGATACTTGCGAACAACGGTATCCTGTTTTCCGAGTCAGCATTAAAGGGTGCTCACTTCATTCAATTAGCTGACCGACGCGGTATTCCGTTGCTGTTCCTGCAAAACGTTACTGGATTCATGGTCGGTCAGAAATACGAAAATGAAGGAATCGCCAAAAGTGGTGCCAAAATGGTCACGGCTGTAGCGTGTGCAAAGGTTCCGAAATTCACGGTCGTAATTGGAGGATCTTTTGGAGCCGGAAACTATGCTATGTGTGGGCGTGCCTACGGGTCCCGTTTTTTATGGGTTTGGCCCAACGCAAGAATTTCCGTCATGGGAGGCGAACAAGCTGCTCACGTACTAGCAACGGTAAGGCGAGACAACCTCGAATCTCAGGGTGAGTCTTGGTCCGATGAAGAACAAAAAATCTTCATAAACAAAATCCGAAACCAATATGAACGGGAAGGGCATCCATATTTTTCAAGTGCACGACTTTGGGACGATGGAATCATTGACCCGCTTGAAACGCGTCCTATATTAGGTAGTGCTTTATCCTTTGCAGCACGCCAACTAATAAACACTGAACGCAGTAGATTCGGGATTTTTAGAATGTAGTAACTTGCGTTTTATTACTCTTCTCAGATGGTTGCGATAGCGGTAGCTCCGTCGTGTATTTAACTTGCCGCATGGCAAATGTAGAATTCAGGTTTCCTACTTCCGGAAGGTGCACGAGCTTCGATTTGAGCAAGTGCTCGTAGGAAGCAACATCCGCAACTATAACTCGTAATAAAAAGTCGGTATCCCCTGACACCAGATAGCATTCAACGATTTCAGGTATCTCTGAAGTAGCATTTTCAAAACGAGTCAGCGCATTCTCTTGATGTTTACGTAAAGTTACGTTAACGAATACATTGACGGGAAGCCCTAGTCGCACCGGATCTAGCAAACGCACCTCACCTTTGATTACGCCCTCGTCTTCCAGTTTCTTGACCCTTCTCCAGCAAGGCGTATGGGAAAGGCCTACGCGTGCACCGAGCTCATGCATCGAGATGTCAGAGTTTTGTTGCAGCTGGCGCAAGATTTGGTAATCGACTTTGTCCAAGTTCATTAGGACGATTCTCCTAACTTATTTCCATAAGTGATGAATAATACTCAAATTTAGCCCGATATGAGCAAAAAGACAAGTATATCCTATATATCTTTTGCTACAATATTTTCCATGAAAACCCTTGATCATCCAGTAGATAAACCGTATAGAAATTTTGAGCTGGAGCATAGTTTCACTGCTACGAGTGGCGCAATCTGGACGAGCGGTATCCAAGCGTTAGCTCGCCTTCCGTTAGATCAACACAAATTGGATAAAGCCCGTGGCTTGAATACGGCCGGATACGTTACCGGATACCGCGGGTCTCCACTTGGCGGTCTTGATCGCGCGATACTGCAAAACGACGCACTGTATAAAAATGCGGATGTCGTATTTCAGCCAGGTATTAACGAAGATCTCGCTGCTACTGCCGTTTGGGGAACTCAGCAAACGGAGCTGTTTCCTGGTGCAAAATACCAAGGCGTATTCGGAATGTGGTACGGGAAATCTCCCGGCTTGGACCGCTCGCTTGACGTGTTTCGACATGCAAACGCCGCCGGGACTAGTCAATTAGGTGGCGTACTTGCTGTGGTTGGCGATGATCCCGCCTGCAAGTCATCAACGCTCCCGAGTGCTAGTCAGGGAGTTCTTCGTGATGTTTCCATTCCAGTACTGAGTCCGTCGTATGTTGGAGAAATCATTGAGTACGGACTATTTGGATGGGCTATGTCAAGATATAGTGGATCCTGGGCGGGTCTGCTCGTGACGACGCCAGTGGTTGATAGTTCCACAAATTTCAATATTGATATTTTCAGCCACGTATATGACGAGCCGGATCTTGATAACGATCTGCATATCGATCTGCAGCACTCTCCCAACGACTTGGAACGCAAGCGTTTAGAACGAACTGTTCTTATTGAAGCGTTCTCGGAAGCTAATCCGATAAACCGCGTTGAGGGGGCTACCCACCATCCTCGTCTCGTAATTGTCACCTCGGGAAAAACCTACGTAGAACTGTGGCAAGCATGCCAGTTACTTGGCATAAGCAACGAAGAAGAGTTGAGCGCAACGGGAATCCAAATACTAAAACTTGGCATGATCTGGCCGCTCGCAGAGGATTTCATACGCAATTATTGTACGCGTTCTCCTCTAGTAATGGTCCTTGAGGAAAAAGGCCCCTTCTTAGAAAAGCAACTCAAGTCTGTGCTTTACGGTGCTCACGCACCTCAATTAGTTGGATCTCGGGACCAACAAAACCAGCCCTTGATCTCTCCGTTTGGTGTACTGACGGCAACAGACTTAGTTAAAACGCTGGCACGCGTAATGTCGCACAACAATATCGCAGTACCCAATTCGAAAGCCCTTGAGCAATTTTCGACTATGGAAGAAATCTCAGGGGACCTCGCCCAGCCGGTCAATGCTATGCGGCAACCGCTTTATTGCGCGGGTTGCCCCCATAGCAGGTCAACCAGAGTTCCTAAAGGAAGCCGAGCCAATGCGGGAATTGGATGCCACTACATGGCGCTTTGGATGGACCGTGAAACGTTCACGCCGACCCAAATGGGAGGAGAAGGAGTGAACTGGATAGGGCAAGCTCCTTTCACCAATCAAGAACATATTTTCGTCAATCTTGGTGACGGCACTTACTACCACTCCGGGTATATGGCTATACGCGCTGCTATCGCAGCCGGTGTGACTATCACCTTCAAAGTTTTATTTAATGACGCAGTAGCTATGACGGGAGGGCAAGCAATTGACGGTCCTTTGACCGTCGAATCCCTCGTAACTCAAATCAAAGCCGAAGGGGTTAACGATGTGCGCGTAGTCAGTTACGACCCCTCTCGACATCGTGAAGCCCCATTCAAAGTATTCGACCGTTCAAAACTTGATGAAATACAACAGTCGTTGCGCAATATCCCTGGAGTAACGGTATTGGTGTACGACCAACCTTGTGCGAACGAATTGCGACGCAAAAGAAAGCGTGGGCTAGTGGATGAGGCGGCAATGCGTGTAGTTATCAACGAATCCGTTTGTGAAGGATGCGGCGATTGTACCGTCGTATCAAACTGCGTTGCGATCGAATCAATAAAAACGGAGCTTGGTGAGAAACGAAGGATTCACCAAAGTTCATGCAACCAAGATTTGTCGTGTATCGAGGGATTTTGTCCTTCATTCGTAGGTGTAAAGGGACAATTACGCAAGAAAGACTTCAAATCTTTCAAATTACCAACGGATCTTCCCGTCGTTCAATACCCTGAGAATGCGGATATTTTTATTACTGGCGTGGGGGGAACGGGCGTCATCACGCTTAGTCAAGTACTTTCGGTTGCAGCGCATATTGAAGACAAACAAGTGTTTAGTCTCGATATGACCGGTCTCGCTCAGAAAGGAGGGGCGGTTTTCAGCCATGTGCGTATTGGAACAAAGCCGATACATCGAACGGAAATAGCAGATACGACGGCTGACGTTCTCATTGCGGCCGACCCCGTTGTCGCGGCATCGAAAGAAGCACTTGCAAAAGTAAGTGCTGCCAAGACTTCCGTTCTTTTGAACGACCATGTTTCTGCAACCGCGAACTTCGTGATTCGTGGTGAAGAAGATTTCGAGACCGAATCGCTTAGCTCATTAATCCGGCAACAAGTTAAGAACGTCAGAAAAGTCGACGCACAATCAATCTGCGAATCCCAGCTGGGAACGACGACTTGTACCAACATCTTCCTTCTTGGTTATGCATGGCAATCCGGTCTAATACCCGTGAGTGCATCAAGTATCGAACACGCGTTGAAATTAAACCGAACCGCGATAGAAATGAATATTGCCGCGTTCCGTTTAGGAAGATCGCAGGTATTCATTGAAAGTACGCCTAGCAATGCAAGCGATTCTTCAACCCCCTCAATGCAGCCACTGGAAAAGTCGATCGGAGAGTTAATTGCTTTCAGATCAGACTTCCTTCGCGATTACCAAAACACGAAGTACGCCGAATATTATCGGTCAACTTTAGACAACGTCACAAAAACACAAAGTGCGTTGGGTTTAGAAAATCATAAATTTGCTCGTACGGTTGCGCAAAGCTACTTTCGCGTGATGGCCTGCAAAGATGAATATGAAGTCGCCCGCCTTCTCACCCATGACCGCTTCATGGCCGAGTTGCGGTCACAATATGAAAGTGGTTTCAATCTGCAGTTCCACATTGCGCCTTCTTGGTTACCTCGAAGTAATCAACGTAAGATCGCAATTGGAGCTTGGGCGATTCCAGTATTTCAACTGCTGGCATTACTGCGTTTCCTACGTGGAAGCGTGTTTGATATATTCCGATTCTCTGCCGACAGGAAATTAGAACGCGTAATCCGTCAGAGATTTGAGCAGAAACTCCATTATGTGATAGCAAATTTAACTCAAAGCAATATCGAAGCAGCCACGGAATGGGCGAAGTTATATCAAACGGTTAAGGGCTACGGCCACATCAAAGAAAAATCTTGGGAAACGTTACTTACTAACGAACCAGAAGTGCTTGATCGATTCCAGCAAGGTTCTTCTAATAAAGACCCGACGTCAACTGGCACATTGCACGGCTATGCCGCCTGAATTGGAGCACACAAATACAATTCATATAATCACTTCTTCATTCCTAGTCTGTTGAAGTAACTCATGAGAGTCAGGCTTGCATTTCACCGTTGTTCCGCCTGCTTGAGTGCAGTTTTGCTAACTGCGGTGGTTTATGCGGTTGAAGATAATCCTGCTCGGGAAGTTATCGAAGGCCGTCTTAAGCCTTTCGGTAAAGTTTGCCTGAAAGGAGAAGATTGCGGCGTTGCAGCTCCTGCAGTTGTCGTTAGGTCAGAAACTCGTAGCGGCATTGATATTTACAACAAACATTGTTCCGTGTGCCATGCTACTGGAGTGTCAGATGCACCGCTTGTCGGAGCCGAAACGTGGAATCCACGTATTGAGAAAGGTTACGATGTACTATTACAGAACACACGAAACGGCTTCAATAATAACCTCATGCCTCCTATGGGTACCTGTATGGACTGTAGTGACGGCGAGCTAAGGTCAGCAATCGACTATATGATCAAAGGTGAGTAGAACCACTCGCTTACCCAAGGTCGCGTGATATTTTGGCGACCTCACTCATAAGGCTATAATAAAACCCACAGTACGAATGGGGCTGCGCCAAAGTACGGAGGTGCCTATAACCTCGGTTGACGCGCACTTAGTTGGCCTACATTTAAATTTAACGAAACATCCATATTTATTTAAGAACACCGTTACTTACCAATAATTTAACCGACCGAAGCACAGAAAACTCCAAGGTAGCAACCGAAAATCGAATACGACACTCCGTTGTAACTTGCATATTAGTCAGCTAAACAATCCGAAACCATAGATTCAAAATCCAGCCATGAATAGTACCGTTGAATCAGAACCACTAATGGTTATCGGTAGTGCTGCCATTGCACCTGAAATCGATGCCGCAGCAATTCTCCTCCTAGGATTTGTCGCAGGCATAGTCGCAAGGATACTACTAAGCAGATCCGGCACGACTCTGACCAACCGTTCCGAGGGATACGTCAAGATTGTTGGTACGGCCTTTCAGCGCCTTGCTCCCCTCGCATTCTGGTCCATTCTGATTATTGCCGTCTTCTGGTCATTCAATCTTTTGAGTTTAGGCGAAAGGTGGGACTACTTGGAATCGGTAATCACATTCGTTCCAAAGCTAGTTGTGGGATTGGTAATTATTGGCTTGGGCCATGTAGTCGGTATCACGCTACGGGATATCGTTAGGAGGAGCATAAGCGATACAGAATTCTCGGCCTCAGCATCGAACGTTGCATATACCACTATGGTGATACTTGGTGCAATCCAGCAATTCCCCGTATAGCCCCAACCCCGCTATAGGTATGGACTTTGCGCATTGGCTTTCGCAATAATAAGAGCGTAGGCTTATCGTTTGAGGGTGGATGATAGGTTAATATAGAGTTACCAGACAAACGAGGTATCCAAGGATGGGTGCATTGAAGTTGCGCAAGGATGTGAGCAAGCCCGGATTGCTGCGGGTGGTTCGTGAAGTATTTGAGGGGGTCGTTGAGAAGGTTTGCGGGCGGAAGTTTTCCACCGGCGACTGTCTGATGTCGGGTCTGGCGGTGTTTCTGGAGAAGCACGCTTCGCTGCTGCAGTTTGATTTAACGAGGCACCGGCACTCGGTGGTGGAGATGAATCTGCATCGTCTGTACGGTCTGGCGCAGGTTCCCTGCGACACGACCCTGCGCCGTCGCCTGGATCCGATCTCGCCGGTGCGGTATCGGCGGGCGTTTCAGCAGGTTCTGCAACGCGCCCAGCGCGGCAAGGTACTGCAGCGGATGTCGGCGTGGCGCGGTCATTATCTGGTAGCCGTGGATGGTACCGGCACCTTTTCCTCCCAGCGGGTTCACGGTCCGTGCTGTCTGCGGGCCCGGCACCGCAACGGTTCGACCACGTACTCCCATCAGCAGTTGTGTGCGGTGATGGTGCATCCGGATCAGCGGCAGGTGCTGCCGATGGCGATAGAAGCGGTTTGCAACGGGGATGGCTCGACGAAGAACGACTGCGAGCGGGGTGCCTGGGCCCGGCTAGTTCCGGTCCTGGCTTCGCTTTATCGGCGCATGAAGCTGATCGTGATTGCCGATGGGCTGTTCTCGCAGGGTCCCCAGATCCGGCTGCTGCAGGAGCATGGACTGCGCTTTCTGCTGGTGGCTCGGGCGGGCGACCATCCGCATCTGCAGGCTCAGCTGGATCGTTCCGATGCGCCCTGGTTTGCAGATCCCTCGCCCGAAGGGCAGGAGCGGGATCGCCAGCTGCGCGTGGTGCCGGAGGTGGAACTGAATGCTGCGAACCCCGACCTGAAGGTCCAGGTGCTGCAGAGTTCGGAGCGGCGTGGCTCCGGCGAGGATGCGCGGCGGGCGTTCACCTGGGTCACCGATCTGCCGCTCAATCCGCATAACGCCAGCGAACTGGCTCGCGCGGCTCGCAGTCGCTGGAAGATCGAGAACGAGACCTTCAACACGCTGAAGAACGTCCAGTACCTGGAACACAACTTCGGACACGGAACCCAGCACCTGTCGGATACTTTCGCTGCGCTGATGCTGCTGGCGTTCCTGATCGACCAGCTGCTGGAAATGGCCTGCCCCGTCATGAAGCAAATCTTCGCCAAGTGCTATACCCGAACCGCGACGTGGGAACGTCTGCGCAGCAGTTTCTGTGCGGTAGCCTTCCGCAACTGGCAGGAACTGTACGGCCACGCCCTCGGGATCTACACCGCGTACCTCGCCTACGATACGTCCTGACGGCCGACCGCCTCTCCAGCTGCTCGATGAAGAAGGGATCGGGACGTCGTCCCGAGGCCCCATGCCGCCCTGACGGTCAAGAGACCTGCATATCGATGCCCGGAACCCGTTCCAACGCACGACGACATGCCATGCAAACCGTCTGAAAACGCCGGTTCCCCGTACCGAAACATGAAAAGACCGACATCAAGCCCAAAATGAAACTATACGGGGAATTGCTGGGTGCAATCATTGGCGTTCAACATATTGGCGTTAACGTATCGTATTTTGCAACTCTTGTTTTAGTTGTTTTAACTGTGCTTCTCTCATCGTTAGGGCTGGCCTTTGCACTCGGCGCTCGCCAGCATATCGCGAACCTAATCGCGCGAAGCGAAATCAACCAGTACAATGCGGGCGAAAAGGTGCGGATAGATGAAATCGAGGGTACCGTAATAGAAATAAAAAATACTGCGCTTGTTTTGAGCACCGAAGAAGGCCATGTCACTATTCCTGCATCCCGTTTTTCTCGATCAGCGTCTGTTCGCTTGCTAGATGATTTGTGAGCGGTAATACTCCTCTCCATCTCACCAGTCTAGTCCGTTGCTTTGCATCAGAGCATATGAAGGATTTTGCTGTCGTTTTATCGCGCTTTTCAGCGATAGAAATAAAACCTCTATTAGATGTCCTTCCCACCCGCGAAAGGGTAGCTGTGATTACAATACTTCCTCAAAAACTTGTTCGGATGTACCTCGAATCGAGGACTGACGAACGAATCGCACAGCTGGTGGATGCTAGCGACATCGACGATGCTGTAAGACTGCTCAAGCGTGTACCGTCTCATCGTTGGCACTCCGTGCTTATTCATATCCAAGACCTTGTGCGCCGTAAAACCCTTTCCCAAACCTTATTACTACCCGACGGGACTGCAGGGTCTGCTGCGGACAAGGACTTTCAATGGATCCGAGACGAGACTCCCGTGAAGGAAGCATTGCAAGAAATCGGACAATACATGGGGCAACCTGATCCCGTTCTAGTGATCGACGATCAAGATCGCGTCCTAGGATTCGCACATGTCGTGCAGATGTTGCGGGTACCAGGCGAGACGCCAACGGGAGATTGTGTTAAACATGTCCAACTGCTACCTGCCACCGTACCTCTTCATAGCTTAATTCACCATCCCGCCTGGTTTGAAACTAGTCGATTGCCCGTTATCAACCGCGAAGGGCGCGCGGTCGGGATACTGAGCCGGGAACAGCTCGGCAGGGTCGAAAATCACAAACGCCCAGAAAATCATCCAGACATGCACATTGCGTTGGAATCCCTGAGTGCTTTGTTTTCCGTACTCAAGCAATTACCCGCCATATTTCAAGACGTACGAAGATGATATCGTCTCCCGAAACTGCCATACGACAAGCCTATGTAGATTTATATCCAGCTGAAGCCACACGCATCATAGAAGCCTGCGATGATGACGAATTGATAACGGAAACATCAGGGCTTCCTACACAATCAATATCGTTAATTCTCGATCGATTATCGCCGTCGCGCGCTATCTATCTCTTCGAAAATCTCAACCGCTCCATTCAACTTGATCTGCTCACGCAGCTTCCTCCGCGACTCGCATTAAAAATTTTGCTTGCCTTTAAGGTGGATTTTCGCACCCAGATACTAGAGCAGCTTCCTAGAGATATTAAACTCGAATTGATTCGTTTGCTGACATTTTCGGACGATGCTGCAGTGTTCCTTATGGATTCTGCCGTCTGCACTATCCGCGCCGATATGAACGTGCGCGACGCGCTTCATCAAATCCGTACAAAGTCAAGGACGCGCGAAAGGTCTGTTTTTGTCGTGAACGATAACGGCGTCGTAGAGGGGCGCGTTGAAATGCAGGACCTTGCACTCGCCGACGAAAATTATTCTCTATCGAAGCTCATTCGTCCAATTGAATTTTCTGCACATGCAGCCACGTCACGAGATGCTATTGCGGAGATACTTGAAGAATGCCGAGACGACACACTGCCCGTAACCGACGATGCTGGAAAACTTCTAGGTATCGTTCGCCATGACGTTCTCATCAATGTCGTGGAAGACGATGCTGCAGCAGATTTACAACGCATGGTGGGCGGAAGTGTAGAAGAGCGGGTTTTGTCTAGGCCTATGGATGCCGTTCGATTGCGACTGCCGTGGCTGTATGCAAATCTTGTGACTGCATTTCTTGCCTGTGCAATGGTCGCTGTATTTGAGAATTTAATAGCCACATTTACCGCGCTCGCGGTACTTTTGCCTTTGGTAGCGGGTCAGAGCGGCAATGCCGGAGCCCAGGCGATGGCTGTCATGATTCGAGGGTTGGCACTCCGCGAAATCAGCATCCGTCAGTGGCGCCAAGTTGCATGGAAAGAACTGCTCGTCGGGATTGCCAATGGCGTAGCGATTGCTATCGCCTGCGGGGTAGCTATCTATTTCTGGAGTCAGTCCTTAGGGTTGTCGATAATAATTTTTGCATCAATGATTTTCGCGGTCGCTATGGCCGGTGTTGCAGGCACACTTGTCCCGTCTTTCTTAGCTCGGTTTGGCCAGGACCCTGCAATGGCTTCATCAATCATTCTTTCTACTATTACCGACGTGGTAGGGTTCCTATCATTTCTTGGGATCGCAACGTCACTTTCGGATCTAATATGAATCTTCCGGATAAGGAAGGATCGTACGAAGTAAGCTGGCAGGCTAACACTTTTGTATTGAAGGGTAAAGTGATTTCAGTTTGATCCGCGCGGCGGCGGTCGTGAATCGCCAGCCCTACTCGTACGGCTCCGCGGTTCCTTCGCTCCTGCCAAGCATCGACTTCACGGCGTAGGGTTTCGCGGTCGGGCAGACGACGGTTCAGGCATGGGCCGACCATCGCACTGATCTCCATTTCGGCCATGTTCAGCCAGCTGGATACCTCTAAAAATAGGGAATTATGGAGAGATTTGCGACGGGTGTGCGTTTTTTCAGCCAGATTAAGATCTTTTGGAGTGGAAAAGGGTGTTATGGGGTGTTCCGTGAGCGGTTTGGTGGCCGTGCGGACGGAATCATGCCGCGGCTGCCCGGCGTTGGTGGAAGATCAGACGCTGGAAAGGGATTGGTTACTGCGCTCACGGCAACCCGCATAAGGCCGTAGGTACCTATTAAATCCAATAGAGCATCAATCATGCCAACTCAGAACCCTTCACGCGTAAGACACACGCTTGATTGTTTTCTATTTTCGTAGTGCTTTTTGTTGATGATTTGTACGTACAACTATTTGGAGGATTCGTCGTCCGGCTCTACTGCTTGAATCATATAGTCCACCGCATCCCTAAGCTCCCGTTCCGAACAACTCATGCATAAGCCTTTAGCCGGCATGCCCGGTGGAATGCCCTCCCTGGTTCGTTTCAATAATTCGTCTCTGCCTTTTGTAAGGCGGGGGGGCCACGCTTCCTTGTCCCCGAACGTGGGTGAGCCTGCAACACCACCTTGATGGCAACTTTGACAATACCTCAAGTAGATCGTCTTGCCAGGATGCTCTTTCGGTTCGGAGTTCGTTCGTTCCCCACACCCAAGCGGTAGCAAAGCAAACATGACTACGATGAACCGAAACAACCACCGGGTTTGAGCGACGAAAAAAATGAAATGCATCAAACCGTATAATTCACCTAATTCACCAAACGGGTAGGCTGGGAACCTCTGTTTATTGCTGTTTTGACGAATCATGCCCGATATAAATGTATGATTTTTAATGATGAAAAAATTGTCCACCTCCGCTTGCTTCGAGTAAATAGAGGTGTCCAGCTTGTACATTGCGCAACGGTAGTCGTCGGAAAATGCCAATCAATTCCGTACAAAATTTGGGAACTGGTATTTTGCAAAATCTCTTCAACCGTTGCGTCCCAAGACACGATTGGGAATGGCACCGTAGCGTTGTTGTATCTGAACGACGCCACCATACGTTAAGCTACGATCAATTACCAACAATATCTGGGTGCTTGCGCCCCAACACTGACCTCACTGAACCGAGATGACATCCAAGTAGGAACGCATATGAAAGACTACCGCGTAGCTGATATTACGCTCGCCGACTTCGGCAACCGCGAAATCGCGCTTGCCGAGCAAGAAATGCCGGCGTTAATGTCGCTCCGTCGCAAGTATGCAGATCAGCAACCGCTCGCCGGTGCTTATATTGTCGGATGCATCCATATGACCGTGCAAACTGCTGTGTTAATTCGCACGCTTCGCACACTCGGAGCGGAAGTTCGTTGGTCCTCATGCAATATCTTCTCCACGCAGGATCATGCTGCAGCCGCACTTGCCGCTGAAGGTGTTCCCGTGTTCGCGTGGAAAGGCGAGACCGAAGAAGAATACAACTGGTGCATTGAACAGACTCTTCTTGTCAACCACGAACCTTGGGATGTAAACATTCTGCTTGACGACGGTGGAGATTTGACGCTGATGGTGCACGAACAATACCCGCACATGCTCGAACGAATCAACGGAATTAGTGAAGAGACCACGACTGGTGTCCATCGCCTCCATAACATGCTCAAGCAAGGGAAGCTAAAAGTCCCGGCAATTGATGTAAATGCTTCCATCACGAAGTCTAAAAACGATAACCGGTACGGCTGTCGCCATAGTCTAAACGACGCCATCAAACGTGGAACCGACATGTTGCTTGCCGGTAAAAAGGCACTTGTTATCGGTTACGGAGACGTCGGAAAGGGATCGTCGGCCAGCTTAAGGCAAGAAGGAATGATTGTTCGCGTGGTGGAAATCGATCCCATATGCGCCATGCAAGCATGCATGGATGGGTTTGAAATGGTATCACCCTATCGCGACGGCAAGAACATGGGTTCCGTAAATGACATCAACACTCAGATCATGAGAAGTACCGATCTCGTCGTTACCTGCACCGGGAATATTAATGTATGTGATTCCGCCATGCTTCAAACAATCAAACGAGGTGCCGTCGTTTGCAATATCGGTCACTTCGACAACGAAATCGACACGGCATACATGCGAAAACATTGGCGATGGGAATTAGTCAAGGATCAAGTTCATCAGGTCTTCCGTAGCGATGACAGTAACGACTACGTCATTCTTCTATCGGAAGGCCGCTTAGTAAACCTTGGCAACGCGATGGGGCACCCATCTCGCATCATGGACGGATCGTTCGCTAACCAAGTACTAGCTCAGATGTATTTGTTCGAACAAAAATGGGCTGAGCAACTACCAAATCAACGCGCACCGGTGTCCGTGGAAGTACTACCGAAAAAATTTGATGAAGAAGTCGCACAACTGATGGTTGAAGGTTTTGGAGGTGTGGTGACACAACTCACTGATGATCAAGCGAAGTATATAAACGTCGACCGAGACGGGCCGTTCAAGCCTGACAACTACAAGTACTAATTCTACTGATCAATTAAAAACCATAACCACGCTCATACTATTCAGGGCCGTTGTTGGCCGACTACTGATCGCACAGCGGGAATACTGCGCTCGACACAACTAGCAGTAGCATGCCATAGCGTGACCGCAATCAAATGAATACCTCTATTAACCTGCAGACTTGTTATGATCTGAAAGAGATATTTATTAAAAGATCGAATACTTATATAGGGCATGATTCGTCAAAATAGCAATAATAGAGGTTCCTAAATTTTCATCTAATCCGTTCATTACCGTAGCCCAAACCTTAAAGATACTTAAATTGACGGGGTTGCCGACGCTAAAGACGCTCACAACTAAGAAAATTCCGATCGACGATAAACCCCAAAGTTACTTTCAAAGATATTCCTCGTGTTTCCCTTATATATCTGCGATTCCAAGAAACGAGTGGCTCTCTTTAACTGATCGGTGGTTTATTCGCACCTACGATTCCATAATTCATCTCTTCAGGCCGGAGTCGTTACCAAATAATTCGTGAAGCTGACGCGTCCCAGCATTCGCCCTTCGATAACCATTTGTGGAGTTTGTCAACGGACAAGAGTGTCAGCCCATTACGCAAATCATACGACGTAGGCCTGTATCCTATAGCTGCTATGCCAAACGATTCGATCGGTCACCCAATTCGCCACACGTGTGGCAGGCACCGGAAACTGGTCAAATGCAGCGTGCTGCTTAGCTAAATAACGCAAAATACACTTTATACTTGGGCCAATCGATCAAGTCGGAGCGGAGATAAAAGGCGATGAAAACCGTCCACGATGTTCTGCACCATAAAAAACAAGATGGTATGTGGTCCGTAGCACCTATCTCTACCGTCTACAAAGCCATCAAAATAATGTCCGAGCACCATATAGGCGCATTGCCTGTTATTCAAGAAAAGAAGCTAGTCGGAATCATTTCCGAACGAGATTATGCTCGTAAAGTGATTTTGAAAGGTAGATCATCCAAGGGCACCCGCGTTTCAGAAATTATGACGCGAGATGTGGTCAGTGTTACGGAGTCCAACCGAATCGATGAATGCATACAACTCATGAAGTCGAATCATATTCGACACCTAGTAGTAGTCGACGGCGACGTCGTCGTAGATATTCTTTCGCTTCGCGATCTGTTCACTGAGATCATTGACGATCAGGCTGAAAAAATTGATCACCTTGAACATTATATTCGCGGGCAGACTTGATTTAGCCGTCGCTATCCTGCAAATCGCCGATAATCCCTTGATTACCGAGAAATACGCGGTTCTCACATCATAATGTCAATTATTTAGAGGCACTTGGTCTGGAAGTCCGCTGGAAAAGCGACAATCCGCCAATTGGTGCACGACTGGCCCTCCGACTCCCAATATATACAGCAATTCCTCATAATAGTCTAAACTCCGCTATTGGTCTGGACTTTGTGGATGGGCTTTCGCAATTTAATGGGCGCATGGGCCTGTCGTCCGAGGATCGATGATAGGTTCGTATAGGGTTTACAAGACCAACGAGGTATCCAAGGATGGGTGCATTGAAGTTGCGCAAGGAGGTGAGCAAGCCCGGTCTGCTTCAAGCGGTTCGTGCGGTAGTCGATCCGGTTGCCGGTCGGAAGTTTGCCATTGGAGCGTGTCTGATGTCGGGGCTAGCGGTGTTTCTGGAGAAGCACGCCTCGCTGCTGCAGTTGGATGTATCGATGCGCGGGGACATGGAGAACCGCCTCAAGCAGCAGCTGGATCGCTTTGCCGATCGGGCGTCCTGTCACCGCATGCCGTTCCCCGGCTGGCGCGAACTGTATCTGTTCACCGAGCAGCCGTCGCATTTCATCACACCAGCCTTCGATACTTCCTGAACACGCGCTAAGACCGCCTGCCAGACAACCTTCAAACGGACGGCGGGAGCGCACGCGTCCGCGTGGACCGCACGGGACGCAACGTCCCTTCACGGGAAATTTCTGTATAATCCTCTGAAATTTCCTCATACGGGGCATGTATCGTGCCTTGGGGGAATTTGCTCTCAATAAAATCGATCACTTAGCGTAATATATCGTCGACTTTAACGTCTCAATTAAAAATTGATATCGTTGCTCAAAAAATCTCCTTCATGGTTTGACTAGAGGCTTGATATGAAAACATCTGGTTATGTCCCGTTCAGTGGCGTAGTACCCCGCCGTTTTGTAAGAAACAAATGCTTTGGGTGGCGGCTTGTGCTGGGACTTGTCGGATCGTTGTTTCTAGCGGCATGCGGAGGTGACAAATCCTCCGACCCGCAGCTGGAACTCTCGACGGAAGCGATTCAGACCACCTACGTTCTCGGTTCGGCACCGGTCGGCACTGAGATTGCGCTGCGCAACATCGGCGATGAACTGCTGACCTTTTCGCTAACGGGCCCCGCCTTCTGGGTGGCAGCCGCAAGCGCGACGAGCGGGGAGATCGTACCCGGGGGGGAAGCGACCATTCAGTTCACCTTGGAATGCTCGGTTCCGGGAGACGTTGCGGGAACGATCACGATCAGCGGGAACTTCGGGAGTGATGCGAGCCTTTCCGCGTCCTTGCGTTGTCAGGCACCTCCGATTACGGTGGCACTGAGCGAGCCGGTCCCTGACTCCGCCGGGCATCCGCGATTAAACGCACAGAGCGAGATGCAGTGGAGTATCGCTTCGACGTGGAGTGGGCAGCCAGCCGTGAACTATGACATCACCATCGTTTCCAGCAACGACCATGTTGTGACGGTTGATCCGGCATCGGGATCGGTAGAGCTCGATAGTACGGTAGTGATAAATTTGGACGCCGCATGTCCGGCACCGCGTGATCAGGACGTTGAATTACGAATTACGGCGGGCGACGGCCTGTTGGACGCCGTCTGGAGCCTAGATTGCCAAGGCGGCAGCGGTGCGGTGCGACGAGTCGAGCTTTATCAAGGCCCGATGGCGATGCGGGAAGTATACGAAGCAGACGATTCGGAGGAGGAGGGTACGTTCACGACGAGAACGTTCACCAATTTGGTACCTGGCCGCGACGGCGTGGGGACGGTGCGGGTGGAACATGGGACCGACTATATGGGTGAGCCGGTATTCAGTATCGTGGACGGATCAAGTACGGCCCATCCGGTAGAACTCGAGATCCTGTCTGCGTCCGACCCGGACGAGAGTGCTTCCGGGAACTACGAAACGGAGTTTATGTTTCCCATGCCTGGGCCTTTATTCGCACCGGGGAACACCTTCCGAGCGGACATTGACGTAGACGGTTCGGATGACGGTCCCGCTAGGGAACACGTTCTTGCTATGAGTGATCTTTCGTTCTTTGATACCCCTTTGATGCGTATTCGACTTTTCCGCTTGGAAAATAACAAGGGTATACCAAACATAGATACACAAGCTCTTAATCTTTATATGCATTCAATCATGAATTTCATGCCGGTAAGTAATGTAGAAATGACGGTTGAAGGGGTTATTAATCACGACTCCGGTACGGCATGGAACGCCTTTAATGCCTTGAGTTCACTTCAAGATCATTGGATGGAGAACGCGGAAGCAGACGAGTACTACCACGGGGTCTTCATTTATAGACGTGGTGACCCAGCCGGTATCGCCTACCTTTCTGGAAAGGTAGGGATGAGCTTGGATCTGTTTCAAAATTCTTCGCCACTCCAGGAAGACGCTAATACCTTCGCCCACGAAATGGGACACAACTACTCACTTCAACATTCTCCGTGCGGCGGCCCGGGGCGCGTTGACCCGAACTACCCGTACAAGAACGCTCGTCTCGGTCCCCGTCGTGTATGGAGTTCTTTCCAAGATCGGTTTATCGGACCCAAGGAAACCTTCTACGATCTGCAGTCCTACTGCCGCCCTAGATTCACATCCGACTACAGTTTTAAGAAAGCTGGACGATACTTGGGGCAATTGGCAAGCCTAGCCGCACAACAACCGCCAAAGGTGCTAGCCAGCAATACGAGTGATTACGCACATTTAACCAGGACGGGCAAAAGGGCTCAGGGACTGGCACTGACGGGTCACGTGGACGACCAGGGACAGTGGTCGTTTCGCAGAGCGGTCTACAGTGATCAGAACCCGCTCCCGATCGATTCGCTAGCAGTACACAGCCATATCGTGACGCTTTTCGACGTCAACGGCATGGAGATTTCTTCGCAGTCCTTCTCGCCCATGGAGGTTGTTCACGGAACCGGTTTTGGTTGGGGCGTGCGGATTGCGGTTCCTGTCTCTCGGCCGGTGGAGTTGGTAGTAACTGATTTGAACGGTATTGAGTTTTTGCGGGTTGAGCTTGAGCTTTGAGAGACGTACTGCGAGAGAGAACGTCTGGAACGACGTTGCGTTCGCCGCGGCTTCTGGAGTCTTTTTTGACTAAGGTGGCTGTGCGAGTGGGACAGATTTCGCTTGTGGTGTAAAGTAGCTGGCTTTAAGCATTTAGCCAGCTACTTTGCAAGTGGGCATCTCTATTTATTGCTATTTTGACGAATCATTCCCCATATAAGTATTTGATTTTTAATAATTATCTCTTTCAGATAATAACAAGTCTGTAGGTTATTAATAGAGGTTTCCAAGTTTTGCAGGTCGCGGACCCTGGGAGAGTTGCTCCATTACCGTTCAACCATGGAAGATAGCAATTACAGCGGAAGGCGATGTGCCGGGAGTAGCTGGACACCTCTATCTATTGCTGTTCTGGCGAATCATATCCGATATAAGTGTACGATTTTTAATGATACAAGGATTGTCTACCTCCGCTTGCTTCGAGTAAATAGAGGTATCCAGTGGGTATTGCTTTTTGCACATGTGTTTCGAACGTACGGCAACGCATCCCACTTTCTGAAACTGCTCTTCCGAGAGTTCCATGCCTGGCTTTTGATTTTTTTATCCAGCGGACGTTTAACCACCCTTGCACACAGATGCTGGTGAGTGGTTCAGGGAAGCATCAGCCCTATTCTCGATATGAAATTCGTTGGCTTTTGGCGGAATGGGCTTTTTACAGGCTAACTAGTGTCTGCGGGGAAACCCCATTTTACGACGGGTTTAAGCTACTTGATGGTATCCGCCGCTCAGGGGGGCAATGGCATTCGGTTTGAGAAAAGTCGATCTGCGCCTTTGCAGGGAAGCATCAGCCCTATTCTCGATATGAAATTCGTTGGCTTTTGGCGGAATGGGCTTTTTACAGGCTAACTAGTGTCTGCGGGGAAACCCCATTTTACGACGGGTTTAAGCTACTTGATGGTATCCGCCGCTCAGGGCCCAACCGGTTCGAGTTCAAAGCACGCATCGTGGCTGAACCTGATCGGTTCTTCAGAGTGGCAAGAACCGTGTTGCGTGGAATCGAGGGTTTTCTATAACCCATTGATTGACTGGGACTTGTTTCTGTTTTTTGGAGTGTTCAAAAAAAGGGGTTGCGTTGCGACATTTTTTTTGGCAAACTATGCTGTATGGAATTGTTTCGGACGGAAAGTGGATGGGTTCGAGAATCGTGGATCTGAAGTCGATCACATTTTGTGGCAGGCGGCTGACCCGCCGTCGGATTGCGGACATTCAGAGGACGGTGGAGCTGTTTCCGTCCTTGAGTCGCGATGAGCTGGCTTCGGCCATCTGCAGTCATCTTGGCTGGCGGACGCCGAAGGGCGGGGAAAGCCCTGGATCCTGTCTACGGATGCTGCACGTGCACGTGATCCGGGGACTGCATGCGGTGTTCGGGATAAAGCGGAAAACCGGTGCCGACATCGACCATTTCATCCCCGGCGATCGAGAGGATGTGGTGATGGAGATCGCCCCCCGCAAAGGCACACTCGCCACCTGTGGTGCACACTGCCTTCGGCTGGTGAAATACCTCGTCGGCAAAACGGTCTTCATCCTCGGAACCACCCTGCTGGATTCGAAGCGATACACCATCCCGCAACTGGCGGAGCGGTATCGCGCAAGATGGGGCGTGGAAGAATGGTACAAGGTGTCCAAACAACGGATGGAGGTGGAAGACTTCCATGGACCAAGCGAGCGGGGAGTGAAACAGAAACTCTATGCCGGCTTCCCCCTGAACGCCATGACCCGGCGGTTCTCCGGTCACGGCGACCATCGATGGAACGAATAGCCCGCACGAACATGGCAAGCCGCGCAGGCAGACCCATTTCAAGCACGGACTGGCGATGGTGGCGGCCGACATCGAGAGCCCTGTTGCTGAAGCAGGCATCCGCGCTACAGGAAACGGTCACCCAGGTGGTTCGCGACATCATCCGATGCCGACAACGACTCCGGCCCGGCAGATCCTTCGAACGACGATCCCGAAAACCCGTGAAGATGTGGCAGCGAGGGAGAAGACTGCAAGCAAAAACTGCTGATTAACTCAACATAGGACTGGCATTCCATACAGAGGTGAAGGGCACTTCCTTAAACGAATGACAATGATCACTAAACGAATGCCATTGCTCAGGGGGGGGGCAGCTCCACCGGCCGGCTGGCCTTGCCCTTCATGATCCAGCGCGTATGCGGCTCGAACAGCGAGAATAGCTTCTCCTCGTGCGGGATCGTTTCCCCTTCCAGCACGCGACGGCGGACCTGATCCTGCAAACGCACCGAGCAGGCGTGAAACCAGCACCATCGCGACAGCTGCGCCGGCGACACCGAGCCCTCCGGCAATCCTTCCAGCAACCTCCAGCGTGTCGCTCAGACGCCCCGTCAGATCGCCGCACAGGGTCAACCACGCCGCCACCGCCTTCGGGCGGCCGCGCGTCGGCACCACAACCGCGCGCGGCTCACCCGTTGATAGCCCTGCCGAACCTGGTTCCGCCAGTACTACCCCTGCCGCCATCCCGACACCTCATGCGATCCGCAACAGACCGAAACCTCCGTCAGTAGCACCCGCATCGCATCCCACAGCAGGTTCACGTCCGTCGGGTAATGCACGTACGTCTCGGTTGTGTATAAATTTATCTGCAAAAACGAAAAACGGGCTGTAACGACAGACGAATGGTTAGAATCTGATGTTTCATCGGGAATGTGGAGATGCCTGGACGCACTAAGGGGCGTCCAGGCGCGAATCATTCATTACACAACTTTAGGGACAAGGAGCAAAAAATGATTCGGAAAGATTATACGCACAATGCCACGAAGAAGTCGGCATGTCATCATCTGGCGGACGATGAGGACTTTGTGAGGCGGCTGGTGCAAGAGACGCTCAACGAGGTGCTGGAGAGTGAGATGACGGAGTTTCTGGGAGCGGGCAAGAGCGAGCGGACGAAGACGCGTCAGGGCTACCGTTCTGGATACTACCGGCGCGATCTGACGATGAAGGTGGGCGAGATCGAGCTGAGGGTTCCGCAGGAACGCAGCGGCCAGTTCAGCACGCGGGTGTTCGAGCGCTATCAGCGTTCGGAGAAGGCACTGGTGGCGGTGCTGTCGGAGATGTATGTGCAGGGGGGTCTCGACGCGTCGGGTGAGCCGACTGGCGGAAGATCTGTGCGGTCACGAGTTTTCACCGGCGACGATCTCGGCCATGGTGTCGAAGCTGGACGCGTCGCTGAAGGCGTTTGCGGAACGTCGGCTGGAGGAGGCGTATCCGTATGTGCTGCTGGATGCCCGGTATGAGAAGGTGAGAGAGGAGGGCTCGGTGCGTTCCCGGGCGGTGCAGATTGCCCTCGGGATTGACGGCGAGGGTCGGCGTCAGGTGTTGGCGGCGGAGGTGGCGAACCGGGAAAGCGAGGTGTCGTGGACGGAATTCCTCTCGCATCTGAAGGGACGTGGCCTGCGGGGAGTCGAGTATGTGGTCTCGGACAGTCATGAGGGATTAAAGCATGCGATCTCGAAAGTGCTGCCGACCGCGCTGTGGCAACGGTGCTGCGTCCATTTTCTGCGCAATGCCAGGGACAAACTGTCCCGGAGTGCTGATCCCGCGTGTCTGGAGGGTTTGAAACGGTTGTGGGGCTGTGAGCATGTCGGGGAGGCTCGTGAGGCACTGGGTGCCTGGGTAGCCCGTTGGGGCGATGAGAAAGGGTTTGGCAGGCTAGTGGAATGGGTCGAGGATCATGTCGAGGAGACGCTGACGGTGTATCGGCTGCCTAGGGAACATCGCCTGCGGATGAAGTCCACGAACATGCTGGAGCGGTACAACGAGGAGCTCCGTCGGCGCACGCGTGTCGTCAGGATCTTCCCGAACGCGGAGTCCTGTCTGCGTCTGATCTTGGCACTTGCGGCGGAGACCCATGAGCGGTGGCTGACGGGGCAGCGTTATCTATATGGCCGGATCGGCGTGGTTCGCGCATCCGAACCGGAATCCGAGACATGGCAGGAGGCGGCATGAAACGCCCGAAAATTTCGCGCCGAGCGGAGACCCGCCCATATGGGCGGGTCTCCGCTCCCACCAGAAATTGCAGAAGATTCTTGACACAACTTACGTCTCCACTACGAACGAGTCAACCCGACCGCGTCCAAGACGGCACCAGGGGGCTTTCCCGCCACCGCATCGCATGACCCTCCCGCACCAGCAATGGCATTCGTTTAGTAGATTTTGCCATTCGGTTAAGGATTCGGTCTTGGGCCTTGGTTATCCGCTGATTTTTTATTTCGTTAGCGAGTTGCCGGTGCCGGTGCTCCCCTTCTTCGCTGCCACTTTCCGACCGGTTTTCGGGATCGCCGTTCATAGGACCTACCCGGACGGAGCCGTTGCCGACACCGGACGATCTCGCCGACAATAGGTGTCGGGATGGCGGCAGGGGCGGTACTGGCGGAGCCAGGTTCGGCAGGGCTATCAACGGGTGAGCTGCGCACGGTTGTGGCGTCAACGCGCCCGAAGGCGGTGGCGGCGTGGTTGACCCTGTGTGGCGATCTGACGGGGTGTCTGGGCGACACGCTGGAGGAGCTGGAGCTGGAAGGATTGCCGGAGGGCTCGGTGTCGCCCGGCGCAGCTGTCGCGATGGCGCTGGTTTTACGCCTGCTTGGTGCGTTTGCAGGATCAGATCCGCCGTCGCGTGCTGGAAGGGGAAATGATCCCGCACGAGGAGAAACTGTTCTCGCTGTTCGAGCCGCATACGCGCTGGATCATGAAGGGCAAGGCCGTCCGGTGGAGCTGGGGGTTCCCCTGACGGTGCTGGAAGATCAACATCAGTGTTCATCCTGGGTTGGCACTTGCAGTGGCATGGCGGCGATGTGGACGTGGCCGTTCCGCTGGTGGCGGCATGCCAGGCACAGTATCCGGAGTTGCGCGGATGCAGTTTCGACCGGGGGTTCCACAGCCCCGCCAACCAACAGCAGCTGGCCGCGGTGCTGGAGCACGTCGCGTTGCCCGCGAAGGGGCGAGGCACGGAGGCCAGCCGGGAGCCCGGGAAGGTAAAGCATCGTTCGTGGCGCGACGCCGGCGGAATCCGGGCGTGGAATCGGCGATCCATGCGTTGGAAAGTCATGGCTTGGACCGGGTGCGCATGCATGGCCGGGAAGGCTTCGAACGCACCGTGGGTATCTCGATCCTCGCAGCTAACCTGCATTGATTTGGACGCTTGCTGCAGCAACGGGCGGCGCGGCGGTCCCATCGCACGCACGCACCACCCTATCGTTTGGCGGCCTAGCCGTCCCCATCCTCAATATCCATCCTTCCCGCCCCTCGGGACGGACTCCGCACGCCCCGAAAGCGAGCAGCAGGACATCATCCGCACTTTTGGAGCCCCGATGGGCGGATGACCCGCCGTACATCTCCTAAATCAACATGATCCTCTGAGCGGCGGATACCATCACGTGGCTTAAACCCATCGTAAAATGGGGTTTTCCCGCAGACACTAACTAAGCGTAGATTGCCATAACCCATGCTGAAACGCAAGTGTTTTTTGAAGAACCTCAAAAGCACCGAATATGTTTCCGTATATCAACCGGTTACACGACATCCTCAAAGACCAGGATCCCTTTCCGCTAATCCGAATGCCATTGCCCGCACCAGCACCAGCAGCGCATTCAACTCCTGTAGCAACGCCGGCGTCACCAGCGACACGTTGTCCTGCAACGTGCGCACCGAGTAGTCCAGTCATCCAGAAACCCATGCTGCAGCATCTTCCGTACCACCCTGGTGATGGTTCACCAACTCCCCCAGACGGTCGTAGTCGCAATCCAAACCCTGCTTGAGAACCGCCATCACCAGAACCCGCCACAGCGTCATCCCCGGCCGACCGTTCTCCGGATCCCGATCCGCTGTCACATGGCAACCCAGTAACCCTTCCCATTCCTCCCGACACAACACGTACAGATGCTGCAATCCCAACAGCAACGCCGGAATGTCATCCCGTGATTTCACGTTCATCTTGATCTCACCGATCGGCGTCTCGTCCAACCGCAAGGCATGCTCGAAACCTCTCATGATCGCTGCCCTCCCGACGAAGATCCGCACAGATCCCCTCCCCCTGAACCCCTGAAAACCCCAAAAAAGCTCATTTCAACGCCTCCAACGGCAATCTTCACCCGCAGCATTTTAGCTCAAAACACTCTCCCATGCCGCAATAATCAACGCTTTGGTAGAATCGTCAGGGTTTTCGCGCAGACACTAACTATATCCATATCGCAGATCTGGTGCACTCAGCTACTCCTTGCACATCGCTTTCCACCGCCGTACTCCTATCTTCCAATAGTTGAGCAGCAATAAAACCGGGTCCTTGCAGGCCCACGATGCCTGCGGTCCAAAACACGGAAAATGGCTGGCTAAATCCCCGAAGCCAGCCATTTTCCATTGCAGGAGAAATCCATTTCATTCACATACAGCTATCTTGTCAAGAAAGATCTCAAAAACGCGAACGAATATGTAGTCCTAGACATTCTTCAGCGGTACGTTTCTCAAAGTTCAAACTCGCTCCGCAAAAGATCAATACCGTCCAAGTCGGTCACTACCAACTCCACCGGCTGAGAGTTGGGAACCGCAATCCGCACGCCCCAATCAAAACCAGTTCCGTGGACAATCTCCATAGGCGAGAAAGACTGCGAGGAAATCTCCGTGCCGTTGACGTCAAAAAGCGTCACGATATGGCTGTGTACTGCCAGCAAATCGATCGGGAGCGGGTTTCGATCACTGTAGACCGCTCTGCGAAACGACCACTGTCCCTGGTCGTCCACATGACCCGTCAGTGCCAAGCCCTGAGCCCTTTTGCCCGTCCTGGTCAAGGGTACGTAATCGCTCGTATTGCTGGCTACCACCTGCGGCGGTTGCTGTGCGGCTAGTCTTCCCACTTGCTCCAAGTATTCTCCAGCTCTCTTAAAATTGTAGTCGGATACGGATGCGGGAGTACAGTAGGACATCAGATCGTAGTAGGTTTCCTTGGAGTCGATGAACCGATTTTCGATGAACTTCCACCCCCGACGGGGACCGAGACGAGCGTTCTCGTACGGGTAGTTCGGGTCAACGTTCGCCGGGCCGCCGCACGGTGCATGTCGAAGTGAGTAGTTGTGCCCCATTTCGTGAGGAAAAATGTGGTAATCGTCTAAAAGATTTCCATTTTGATATTTATACGGGTCCAGACTGAGACCTACATGTCCACTAAGGTGCGCGACACCGCCAGGGTCACCCCTCCTAAAAATGAAGATTCCGTGGTAATACTCGTCTGCTTCCGCGTTCTCCATCCAATGATCTTGAAGTGAACTCAAGGCACTAAAGGCGTTCCATGCCGTACCGGAGTCGTGACTAATAACCCCTTCGTCCGTCATTTCTACACTGCCTACCGGCATGTAATTCATGATCGGGTTCATAAACGGATCAAGGCTTTCTAGTTCTGGTATGCCCTGGTTATTTTCCAAGCGGAAAAGTCGAATACGCATCAAAGGGGTATCAAAGAACGAAAGATCACTCATAGCAAGAACGTGTTCCCTAGCGGGACCGTCATCCGAACCGTCTACGTCAATGTCCGCTCGGAAGGTGCTCTCCGGTGCGAATAAAGGCCCAGGTATGGGAAACATAAACTCCGTTTCGTAGTTCCCGGAAGCACTCTCGTCCGGGTCGGACGCAGACAGGATCTCGAGTTCTACCGGATGGGCCGTACTTGATCCGTCCACGATACTGAATACCGGCTCACCCATATAGTCGGTCCCATGTTCCACCCGCACCGTCCCCACGCCGTCGCGGCCAGATATCAAATCGGTGAACGTTCTCGTCGTGAACGTACCCTCCTCCTCCGAATCGTCTGCTTCGTATACTTCCCGCACCGCCATCGGGCCTTGATAAAGCTCGACTCGTCGCACCGCACCGCTGCCGCCTTGGCAATCTAGGCCCCAGACGGTGTCCAACAGCCCGTCGCCCGCCGTAATTCGTAATTCAACGTCCTGATCACGCGGTGCCGGACATACGGCGTCCAAATTTGTCACTACCGTACTATCGAGCTCCACCGATCCCGATGCCGGATCAACCGTCACAACATGGTCGTTGCTGGAAACGATGGTGATGTCATAGTCCACGGCGGGCTGCCCACTCCACGTCGAAGCGATACTCCACTGCATCTCGCTCTGTGCGTTTAATCGCGGATGCCCGGCGGAGTCAGGGACCGGCTCGCTCAGTGCCACCGTAATCGGAGGTGCCTGACAACGCAAGGACGCGGAAAGGCTCGCATCACTCCCGAAGTTCCCGCTGATCGTGATCGTTCCCGCAACGTCTCCCGGAACCGAGCATTCCAAGGTGAACTGAATGGTCGCTTCCCCCCCGGGTACGATCTCCCCGCTCGTCGCGCTTGCGGCTGCCACCCAGAAGGCGGGGCCCGTTAGCGAAAAGGTCAGCAGTTCATCGCCGATGTTGCGCAGCGCAATCTCAGTGCCGACCGGTGCCAAACCGAGAACGTAGGTGGTCTGAATCGCTTCCGTCGAGAGTTCCAGCTGCGGACCGGAGGATTTGTCACTTCCGCATGCCGCTAGAAACAACGATCCGACAAGTCCCAGCACAAGCCGCCACCCAAAGCATTTATTTCTTACAAAACGAGGTACTACGCCACTGAACGGGACATTGCCAGATGTTTTCATATCAAGCCTCCAATCAAACTGCGAAGAAAAAATTGTGAGTAATGGTACCAAATTTTAATTGAGATATGGATGTATATTCAAAAATTCCCCGTGAACAGAATTTGGGTCTTTGCTCAGGACACTCGGACGATCGCGGTGTTGCGATGTGCTGCGAAGCGGGTCTTGCCCCTCTGAATTGGGCCTTTTCAGTCTCTCGTGAAGGAACATTGCATCCCGTGCGGTCCACGCGGACGCGGGTCTCCCGCGACCATCGCGGTGCCGCTTCACGCCACAGGTCTCGCAATGCACCCGCTCCGAGGCAAACTGCCCGGTGCCGTCCACGGCCAGCAGATAATGCCCGCCCAACGCCTGGAAACCCATCAGGGCCTTGTGCCGACGCGCCATTTCGAAGACCTGACCGAACACCCGCTGCAACGCCAACGGCGAAACCCGGTCCAGCCGCCGACGCAGACTGCTGTCCGACGGAACCGTCGCCACCCCATAACAAACGTGCCAGATTATGCTGCAACACCGGATCCGCCGCTGCCCCGCGGTGCCGCTCATCGAACTGCAGCATCGACGGATACTTAAACGCAAACAGAGCCAGACCGCACATCAGGTTGTCCGTCAGCGTGTGACGGCAGCTCCGCCCCGGCTCCTTGATCCGCTCAAAATGCGCACGCACCACGGCCAACAGCCCCGGCGCACTCAGGTGCTTGCGCATCTTGCGCATCTTGCGCAAGTCTCTCGCTCTCGCTTCCATGCCTGCACTCCATCATGCCCATGACCATATGGTAGCACCACCCGTACCGCATCGAATACCGAAATCAACCTGAAAGTCCGCGAAAACTACCGCATTCCAAATCCCAAAACCCCTGCTATAACAGGGTCTTTTCATTCACGGGGAATTGCTGCTTTCCGTTAATCCGAATGCCATTGGGCGCACGCCTGTGTGCGCAGCCGCTGGAAGATCGAGAACGAGACCTTTAACACGCTGAAGAACCAGGGCTACGAGTTGGAACACAACTTCGGGCGCGGGTGCCAGCATCTGGCCACCGTGCTGATGCTGCTGGCGTTCCTGCTCGACCCGTTGCAGGAGTTGTGCTGCCCGCTATTCCAAGCCGGGCCGCACTAGCCCTTATTTCTCATAATGGATGGCTTGGGTGCGATGTATGTGCGTGTAAGTTGTTGATACCACGAAGTTGGTTGGGCTTTGCCGGTGGAAGGGGATGGTAGCGGGGTGCGTTCGGACGGATGGGTGCGTTGGATGGCGAAAGGGGTGCGTTCGGGTCGGACGGAAGCGGGGCGCGTTCGGTGCTGAGTGCGATGCTGGCGGAAGCGGTGCGGGCTTGTAGCATGCGCCTAGGCCCGTTTTACGGACTGCCACGACCGGCGTGCAAAGCGGCGCATCCCGTGCAAGATGCTGTTGTCGACTGGATGATGAGCCATGTGGGTGAGCATGCGGCGGACGCCCCTATCGCACGCCCTTGGGTCCTGGTCTTGACGAGACCCGAACGCTCCCCGACTGTCGGGAGGTCTCGCCCCCGGTGGCTGCGATGGCATGCGGATGAACGGAAAGGGATCCCGGTCTTTGAGGATGTCGTGTAACCGGTTGATATACGGAAACATATTCGATTTTTTGGGGGTTCTTCAAAAAAACACTTACGTTTTGGCATGGGTTATGGCAATCTACGCTTGGTTAGATGGTCTCTGGTGCCAACGTGATGGATTTCCGAATCGAGAACGTGAAGTCGACCACCTTGGGTGGCACGCGACTGACCCGCCGTTGGATGGTGGACCTTCAGAAGACGGTGGCACGGTTTCCGGCACTGAGCCGCCATGAGTTGGCGTCCACCCTGTGTAGTCATCTGGGCTGGTTCACGCCGAAGGGTCGGGATCGACTGGAGTCCTGCAGGTCGTCGGCAGCCGTCTTGGCCCCGGAGGATGCTTTGGTCCGGCTCTGGCAGCGGCGGCGGCGCGTGCTGAACACGCTGGTGGTCGTACTGTGCATGTTCCGGTTGGTGTTCTGGAAGGGGCGTCCGGGATATGCGGCCACGCTGGCCGAAGGGTGGGCGCAACGCGGCCGATGGGGCCGGATGGAGGAGGGCACGGGATGAAGAGCAAGCAAAAGCGCGGCGCGGACCGGTTGGTGCGTCGGATGGCGAAAGGGGTCCGGCCGGCGCGGATGGAGGTGGACTGCAGTGGAGGCGAGCTGAGTTCCAACGGGGGCTCGGCACTGCTGATGATGCTGGCCGAGCAGGTCCGGCTGTTCGAGTGCGTCTCGGCATGTTTCACGGACCACCGGGACCCGTCCAAGGTGGCGCATCCGCTGGTGGCGTTGCTGGGGCAGCGGATTTTGGGTCTCGCGCTGGGCTACGAAGATGTGAACGATCACGACGAGCTGCGGCGGGACCGGGCTCTGTCCACGGCCATGGGGCGTGTGGAGTGCGCGCGTTCGGACGGCGATCCGCTGGCCGGCAAAAGCACGCTGAACCGGATGGAGCTGTCGGCGAACGGGCGGGACCCGGCGAAAGCGCGCCAGATCACCGTGGATTTCGATGCGCTCGACGAGCTGCTCGTGGAGCTGTACCTGGTGTGGGGCGAGCGGGGCCAGATGCCGAAGCGGCTGGTGCTGGACATCGATGCCACGGACGTGGAACTGCACGGCCGGCAGGAGCACCGGTTCTATCACGGGTACTACCATGAATACTGCTACCTTCCGCGGCTGGTGTTCTGCAACGGCTGGCCGGTGCGGACGGAACTGCGCACGTCAAGCAGCGATGTGGCGGCGGGCGTGGTGGAGACGGTCGAGCCGCTCGTGGACCGGCTGCGGAAGCGATTTCCGCAGGTGCCGATCCTGATCCGCGCCGACGGGGCCTACTGCCACGACGAGTTGATGACGTGGTGCGAGGCGCGGGGTGTGGATTACGTGCTGGGACTGCCGCGCAATGATCGGCTGAAAGACCGGGTCCAGCCGTTGATGGACGATCTGCGGGACCGGTTGAAGCGGGATCCGGACTATGCGCAGCAAGCGGTCCGCGGCTACCAGAGCTTCGACTATCGCACGCGCGACAGCTGGAGCCGCGAACGCCGCGTGATCGCCAAGGCCGAATGGCTGCCGGGACAACCGGTCGGCAACGCGGACGGCGGACCGGAGGCCGGCGCGGAAGGCCCATGTGCGACGGTCGGCGAAGCCCGGTACAACAGTCGCTTCGTCGTCACCTCGCTCCAGAAGCCCGACGCGCAAACGGTCTACGAAGAGATGTACTGCGACCGGGGTGAGGCCGAAAACTGGATCAAGGAACAGAAGAACGATCTGTTCCTGGACCGATGCTCCAGCAGCCTCTGGAACGTCAACGCACTCCGGCTCCGGATGAGCGCACTGGCCCATGCCCTTCATTGCATGATGAAGCGCCGGCTCGAGAACCTTCCGGTATCCGCCATGCTGCGCCGGAGCCGTCCATCGACGCTGCGCAAGTGCCTGTTCCAGATCCCGGTGCGCGTGACGGTGTCCACGCGGCGGATCCATCTGGCGTTCGGGTCCGCCTTCCCGTACTGGAAGGATTTCCGCTTGATCTGGGCCAGCCTGGCACCAACGTAAAAGCCCGGTGCCACCGGGTGCATGACGCTGGCGGCGGAGCGCGCCGACCTCCCCGCGCCCGGATGCTCAGCGATTCGCCGTCCCGCCCGCAAAAAGGCGGGGAAAACACACGCATCCCCGCCCTCCGAAGCCTTTTCAAACTCGCGACGCGACATTCCATGCCCGTACCCCACGCATCCCGTGAAAAACATCATTTTCGACTCGGTTATGAGAAATCCGGGTTAGCGCGGTCTCTGTGAATTTCCATCAGTGCTCTCGATTCCGCCTCTGTTCAAGTGTTTGTGCGTTCAAGATATCAAAGATAAAATTCTGTTGCACCAACCACTTTCCTTGATCCATGAGCATTGCGACGTCGCCATCCTCGTTGTGCCTGAACGCCACGATTCCAAACGTTCCTTGAACTTGCCCCTCTCAGCGTACGGCCTTCTAGATGAGCAACCGCGTCTGCCCCTCGCTACCGTACTTTGTCGAACAGAAAGAACATTAAAGTCCGTGAGTTCGATCAACTCCGCATCCGGCCGCAATTGGCCAGCCAGCTTCTTGATCGGGAGTTTCGTGATGTTGATGGCCCGCTTGGCCATTTTTCCGTAATTTTGACGCTTCCAACAAGCCAAGAAATCAACGATCGCATGTTCCGGCGAGTTTTCGTCAAGGCGGTCATCGAACAGCCCTGTCTTTTCGACGGGCTCGAACGCTTCCATCTCACGCTTGTCCTGCTCCAACTTTAGGGACTGAATAGCTAAAAGTCGATGAGACTAGTTCGAGCGTTGGATTCGTGTTCAAGCATTCGTTCTTGCTCGCTTTATCACACGCCCAATCGACGAGGGCAATCATCAATAGCCATGCCTTCATGCATACCACGCGGTTGGCATAGCCCAACGATTGTCCGTGAAGAATGCCGTGTCGAAGCGGTAACGTCATATCTTCATCTGATGATTTTTGTACGCCCTTGGCAAGCTGCTTAATGAGGGTTTGTAGCGAATCCGGATGTCCTACGATCGAATCGAATACCGTCAGATCAGCGTTCTTTTCAAATGGACTGGTGCCCAAAACGTCTGAAGCGAAACTGTCACACGCGATCAGGATCAATGGTACTGCCGACCAGTACCGCTCCTCAAATGTCAATTTCAATGCTTCCCTTAGTTGATCCCACCGCTTTCCCGCCTTGTTGAATTGCTTGGCCCGCATGATCGCAAACAAATTGATTCTATCTTCCTGAAACCAAGCGAGTAACTCTTCTTCCGCCTCCTGTATTCTGCCCGACTCGTAGAGCCTCAGGGCGTTCCTCATGGTGTTCGGGGACAGCGATCCGGTTGCGATCCAGCCGTCGCAAGCGAATGCTTCATTGAACCGATCCGGCAGTGTGAGGATATCCTCCTCCTGCAGCATATTATCGGCTGCACTGTATATCTTGTCGAGATTGTCGTTGCTCACACCTAGTAGCCTACCTCCATTGAATTGATAGGTTAGTAGGGTATTATAGGTGTTTTCGGATGTCCCGATGAACAAGGAAAATTCCGGATGACTACCAAGAGGTATCGGGTGAAGTTGACGGCGGAAGAACGCGAAGAGTTGAAGGCACTCACGACGAAGGGTCGGGTATCGGCACGGAAGCAGACGCATGCGCGTATTCTGTTGCAGTGCGATGAATGTCGGGAGGATGGCGGGCGGACGGATGGTGAGATTGCGGAGGCCCTGGACGTTGGCGTATCGACGGTGGTGCGAGCGCGTCGGCGTTGTGTGGAGGAGGGACTGGAGGCGGCCCTGAACCGTAAGGAGCAGTTGAACCGGCGGACGAAGGTTCTGGATGGGGAGGCGGAAGCTCGGCTGGTGCATTTCCCCGAAGTCGGATGTGCAGTTTGCGTGCGCCATGGAGGACATTCTGGACATATACCATCGAGCCTACCAGGACCGATGAGGTGCTGGTGTGCATGGACGAGACCCATCGGCAGCAGGTGAAGGAAGTGCGAGTTCCGCGCCCGGCCGAACCCTCGGGACGCAAGACCATGCGCATCAAGGTGTGTGTGGTGGAGAGTGTCAGGTTTTCCCGTGTAGGGAGTGTCAGAATTTACGTGTATCGTCATGCCTCGGCACGGATGGCACAGCGTCTGACCCGGCCCGGGAAGGTCGTGCGGTCTATGCGAAGCGAAAGTGGATGGCGGAGGCACTGATCGGCTGGATCAAGCACGCGATGAGTTTCCGGCACTTCAGTGTCCGCGGGATGGAGCAGGTGGGAACCTCTATTTATTGTCGTTTTGATGAATCATGCCCGATATAAGTATATGATTTTTAATGATATAAGGATTGTCTATCTCCACTTGCTTCGAGTAAATAGAGGTGTCCGTTGCAAGGGGAATGAATGTTGGTCTGCCTGGCACTCAACCTGCGGCGATCGAACGGGAGACTTGAGCCCTGTTGACGACAACGGGACGGAAAACGGCGCAAAACTCGCAATAAGAAGCAAGAAAACCGCTCCCATGCGACGGTTTGGGCCGCTCTGGACGTTGTCTAAAGATTTTTGACGGCTGTATGATGGAAATGCCGAAACTTACCTTGTCCAGCAAGGTCCTACGGCGCAGACTGACGGGTGCAGCCCGACAAAGATTCCATGCGCGGCAAGTTCAAACGCGCTGTTGAAATACGGACTTCCTCTTGGACATGGTTCGCGCCGCCCTGCAGCTTGAGTAAATTTCAAATGCGATTGCCCTGCATAGGGAGGGATGAAGTACGTTTCGGGATCCAGATCTACAAGCATTGGTTGGAGGCCTGCGAAGATATTCAGCCACTTCCCATCGCCATGATGGTTGACTGCATACGTCGCAAATGTTTTCCCGTTCACTTTATATGAGGCATTCCGTGACCTCGCGCGCGTTCCGTATTGGGAAATGCGAGACAAGAATCATCTATGTATTGCGTTATCGTCCTCTTTTGCGATTTCACCTCAAATTATCTGAATATTTCAATACATGCCTGTGCTCATATCGCACCATACGCTCGACTGCTGGAAGCAGCGAATCAACACATGCCACTACTTGGCGCAGTTCGAGATCGTTGCTATGAAAACTGGACATGACATATGGTGCGATAAGGGTATAGGTATGTTTCAATATATCATTCTAATCCTATAACATATTGATATAAAGGTAGTTAGTGGGCTATCGATCATCCTTGTATGTATGGTAGGTCAAAGAATTGTTCATATGCAATTACCAGTATTGATCGATCGAGTCGTGGATGGTCTTCATGCGGGAAAGTACAAGTGCTTTTCACATTGCTCAATTCTCACAAAATGTGGATTTGGCAATCAAGAGCTTGAAATGTTGACCAGTGCTCCATCTTTTCGGCTATACTGAGTTGGTGCGGTGAAAAGAGATGATGGCAGCCATTCACGCGATCCTTATTCCAGTGCTTGACCCTAAGCGCAATGGATAGAACTGGAGCGTCTGGCAAAGAAGTGCCATTATGACATGGTACACATGTACGTTTGTGGGATACTTCCAGTGTCATGGAACTACACAGTCTAGCACTGTCAAACTAATTGATTTTTATGTTGCTGGTACTTATATTTCTCACGATTTTGGTAATACTTGACGAAAAGATGCCGTTGTTCAGATTATGAACCTATGTTTTCTGTTACCAAAAGGTAGTACGTGGCTAGTTTAGACCGCGGATTGCCGGATTTTAAAAATCCACCTCTCACTGAAGTCGCGATATCTATCCAGTTCGATCCGCTACCTAATTTACAGGCTCCTCAAATTGGGCTATTGTGGTCAATATTTCGTGAGCGTTTTCCAAAAACGGAGCAGCATTCGCTTCTTAATCCAGTTGTAGAAAGGTTTGGACCACCTTCTCAACCGAAAACACAGTTAGAAATATCAAATGTTCCTCCTGTACCCCGTTGTTGTTTTTTGAACGAAGCTGGTTCAGAGCTGATACAGGTGCAACTGGATCGGTTTACACATAACTGGCGGAAAATTAAACTGGAGGATGAATATCCTCGGTATGCACGTATTCGGGAACAATTTTTAGAAGAATTGACTGAATTCTGCACATTTCTGCAGGATGAGAGATTAGGCGAATTCAAGCCGAATCAGTGTGAGATAAGCTATATCAATCATATTGAGTCAAGTGACATTTGGGGGACACACAGCCAGCTTGGCAAGGTACTGGCTATGTGGAAACCACGATACAGTGATGACTTCCTATCTGAGCCTGAGAGTATTCGAATAGCCACTCAACATGTTTTCAATAATCATGAGGACAATCCAATGGGAAGGCTGCATATATCAGCCCAGCCAGCATTCAGCGTATCCAACAACAAACCAGTATTCATCATAAGCCTCACAGCACGTGGCGTACCAGATGAACAAAATAGCAAAGGCGTGCTAGCTTTTATGGATAAAGGACGAGAAATGATTGTTCGGGGATTTACATCAATAACGACACCTGCCATGCACGAGTTCTGGGGACGTACAAGATGACAGCTACCGAAGTATACTACCAAGAACAAGAAGAACATTACTCGTACATCTCTACTCCAAGTGAACCACTATGGTTCGGCTCTCCATTCAGTACATTCCCGGATGAACTTGATCAGTCAAGCCGTATATGGAGAGTACAGTGCGAAAAAAGATCATCCGTTGCTGCTCAAACATTCCGGATAAAAATTAACGACAGACCGCCTTCTTGGCTCCTAGATGTGGTTAACTCGCTCAATTCGCTACTAGCTTTAGCAGAAAACTGGGATTCATATGGTGCACATAGGATAAGCGTAGATGCAGGTTTAGCTGCTATTCAAGTATTACTTGCTGTAATGGAAGAAAAAACACCTTCACCTTCCATTGTACCTACGCCTTTAGGGGGCATCCAACTAGAGTGGCATAAATTGGGGATTGATCTGGAAGTTGAAATCACACCTTCCAAGAATTATTCCATATTGTATGAAGATGAAACGGGTGAGACTGAACCGTACGAAGACGATTCATCTAGTTACTCTGTACATAATCTCCAACCACTATCTAACTTGATCGATCAGATAACTCGGCGTGCAAACATGGAAGAATAAGGGGTTAAATGAGCCATACGGATTTGGAAGATGACCCAACCATACGAGATGAGTGCGAACTACTCCGTCGTGTTCCAATCAAGCCCGCAGTACACATAATCTGGGATGATAATCAGAAGCGTTGGCGACCATCTTCAGCATCATTTCAAGACCATCCTAATGGCACACCAATGTCTATCGTTCTTAGAGACGAACTAGAAAATGCTGGCCGTAACCTTGATGAAGTTTTAATCGGTCATGACGATTTTGCACTCGCTGCAATAACTGCTGGCACTGCACGCGAGAATCAACAACGTGTAGCAAGAGATCCCCTTCCTGAAGAACCGGCCCATGGCCTAGTAATTGGCAAAAAGAAGAAAGCCAAAAGGGAAATGGCCAAAGTAGCACAATGGGTAATCGCTCCGACCGGCCTTACGCCATTAACATAATAATGCCACCATAACGGAGCATTACTGTACTGTGCATATGTAGCTTATAGATAGTGTCTGAGGGGGAAACCCATTTTACGACGGATTTAAGCCACTCGATGGTATCCGCCTCACGGGGGATCATGCCCATTTGGGATACTTACGGCGGATGGAACTGATCGCATGGGTTCGGCAAGTGCGGATAACGTCCTCCAGCTTGATGTCGGGGCGTGCGGGGTCCGTCCCGAGGGGCAGAAAGGGTGGATATTTCGGAGATGGCAAGCCCGGAAGTCTGCGCCGTAGAAACGTAGGAATGCTTTTTAGTAGGAAAGATTACCTAGAATACGCACTTAGTGAAGTATAAAATTCCCATTCTGAGTTTTTTAAAAACTATCCATCCTAAAAATATACCAGAATTTTTCTACGGCGCAGATTGCTGGGTGGATACGACCTATCGCTCGCAAGCCAACGAAGTGTGGTGTCAGACCGAGCAAGGCAGGGTTTCCCGCATCCATCACGGAAGTCGCCGGGTCGTGCGATGCCCCGGCGGACCGCGAAGTCCAACGCCCGCAAGTCGGCCATCCGCGCGCCCGTGGAACACGGCTTCGCACACCAGAAGTAGCACATAGGGCTGTTTGTGCGCACCATCGAGCTGGACACCTCTATTACTCAAAGCAAGCGGAGGTGGACAATCCTTGTATCATTAAAAATCATACACTTATATCGAGCATGTTTCGTCAAAACGGCAATAAATAGAGGTTCCCAGCTGCCACGTACCGCCACCACGATCGGGATGGTCAAATCTCGCTGACAACTGCCAGCATCTGATCTTCCACCAACGTCGAGCAGCCACGGCATTATATTCCATCCGCACGGTCTCCCAACCGCTCGCGGAACACCCAATAGCACCCCATTTTGCCCCCAAAGGCTCTCAATTCGTCCGAAAAACCGCACATCCGTCGCAAACTCCTCCATATGCTTTTTTTAGAGGTGTCCAGCTCATTCTGCAAAGGCATTGACCGAAGAAACGACCAAGATTAAACAAAATATCAAGAAGGTAGAAGAGACGGTTGAGGGTGCTATAGCGGGAGGGATGCAGTCCGATTGGCTGGGTAGTGCTTTGTGGTAGGCGTTGTCCTTGCGACTGATGCGCCCAAATTCGCTGCATACTTGACTTTGACAATTCCAGCAGCGCATAGGGGCTTGCGTATTGCCTGATTCGCGAATGAGTGGGCGGCAATTGAAATCTGGATATGGTCAGTGGCTCGACAAGAGCACGAGCCTTTAAAACCGTTGTCAGCCAGAATCCTGATCATCGTAAACGAAACAGTCCAACAACGTGGCACGCATCCGAGAGATGGTTCGTTCATGGGCATTTCTCGGAGTCGGTTCACGGTACCATTCCTGGATATAGATGCTTTGCAAAAGACGGATGTAGTTTTTAGGTTTCCCCAAGGTGGTGGGCGCGAGGTCGACGAAATCCGCCAGACGAGCCCTCGAAGCATTGTTTAACGATATGAAACGGTCCGGTCTGGCAAGCGTAAGCAACCTCGTCCGCAATGCCTTCGCCGACTCCATCGACATCCCGAAGAGCCTCGTAGGCATCAAATGCGAGTTGAGGGAAGGCAGCGTCTTTCGCCTTGGCAATGTTGCGTACGATTGTCTGTATTGTCCCTAGGTTAGCACCAAAAACTGTGTTGAAGGCGATTCGTCTCATGCGGCCGAGCAACGCCAAGTCCTCCCCGCTTGTCAGACCAAGGAGGCGAAGACGGTCACATTCGCCGAGTTCGCTCCAGTCTTCCCGTCGTATCACGTCGTGCAAAACCTCGATGGTTCCCCGCCAGCTGCGCTGTTCGCCCAGGACCGACCACGAACGACGATTGCTCCACCAGATGTCGCACTGATGTAGGGCTGTGACATAGCTTCTCCAGTCACGGACCTGCTTCAGCAGCTGCATCGGGGCCAGCAATTCCCCGTATAGTTTCATTTTGGGCTTGATGTCGGTCTTTTCATGTTTCGGTACGGGGAACCGACGTTTTCAGACGGTTTGCACGGCATGTCGTCGTGCGTTGGAACGGGTTCCGGGCATCGATATGCAGGTCTCTTGACCGTCAGGGCGGCATGGGGCCTCGGGACGACGACGCGTCTCCCGATCCCTTCTTCATCGAGCAGCTGGAGAGGCGGTCGGCCGTCAGGACGTATCGTAGACGAGGTACGCGGTGTAGATCCCGAGGGCGTGGCCGTACAGTTCCTGCCAGTTGCGGAAGGCTACCGCACAGAAACTGCTGCGCAGACGTTCCCACGTCGCGGTTCGGGTATAGCACTTGGCGAAGATTTGCTTCATGACGGGGCAGGCCATTTCCAGCAGCTGGTCGATCAGGAACGCCAGCAGCATCAGCGCAGCGAAAGTATCCGACAGGTGCTGGGTTCCGTGTCCGAAGTTGTGTTCCAGGTACTGGACGTTCTTCAGCGTGTTGAAGGTCTCGTTCTCGATCTTCCAGCGACTGCGAGCCGCGCGAGCCAGTTCGCTGGCGTTATGCGGATTGAGCGGCAGATCGGTGACCCAGGTGAACGCCCGCCGCGCATCCTCGCCGGAGCCACGCCGCTCCGAGCTCTGCAGCACCTGGACCTTCAGGTCGGGGTTCGCAGCATTCAGTTCCACCTCCGACACCACGCGCAGCTGGCGATCCCGCTCCTGCCCTTCGGGCGAGGGATCTGCAAACCAGGGCGCATCGGAACGATCCAGCTGAGCCTGCAGATGCGGATGGTCGCCCGCCCGAGCCACCAGCAGAAAGCGCAGTCCATGCTCCTGCAGCAGCCGGATCTGGGGACCCTGCGAGAACAGCCCATCGGCAATCACGATCAACTTCATGCGCCGATAAAGCGAAGCCAGGACCGGAACTAGCCGGGCCCAGGCACCCCGCTCGCAGTCGTTCTTCGTCGAGCCATCCCCGTTGCAAACCGCTTCTATCGCCATCGGCAGCACCTGCCGCTGATCCGGATGCACCATCACCGCACACAACTGCTGATGGGAGTACGTGCTCGAACCGTTGCGATGCCGGGCCCGCAGACAGCACGGACCGTGAACCCGCTGGGAGGAAAAGGTGCCGGTACCATCCACGGCTACCAGATAATGACCGCGCCACGCCGACATCCGCTGCAGCACCTTGCCGCGCTGAGCGCGTTGCAGAACCTGCTGAAACGCCCGCCGATACCGCACCGGCGAGATCGAATCCAGGCGAGACGGCGCAGGGTCGTGTCGCAGGGAACCTGCGCCAGACCGTACAGACGATGCAGATTCATCTCCACCACCGAGTGCCGCTGCCTCGTTAAATCAAACTGCAGCAGCGAGGCGTGCTTCTCCAGAAACATCGCCAGACCCGACATCAGACAGTCGCCGGTGGAAAACTTCCGCCCGCATACCTCCTCAACGACCCCCTCAAAAACTCCACGAACCACCCGCCGCAATCCGGGCTTGCTCACATCCTTGCGCAACTTCAACGCACCCATCCTTGGATACCTCGTTTGTCTGGCAACTCTATATTAACCTATCATCCACCCTCAAACGATAAGCCTACGCTCTTATTATTGCGAAAGCCAATGCGCAAAGTCCATACCTATAGCGGGGTTGGGGCTATACGGGGAATTGCTGACGATAGAGTGGTGCGTGCTATGGTACCGCCGCACCTGCCCGTTGCTGCAGCAGGCGTCCAAGTCGGTGCAGGTTGGCTGCGAGGATCGAGATACCCACGGTGGAGTTTGCCAGAATTTACGTGTATGAGATAACTTAACAAGTTGATGACACGAGGTACGAAGCATGGACAAGAAGCAGTAATTCCCGCTTCCTGTGGAAAAGCAGTGTCTGCAAGTTTTGAGCGGCTGCCCATGGATGTTTTCCATCCGTTGGGATCGTTTCAGGCCCTTGTTCGGCGTGACCCAGCTACGTTTTGGCTGCATTGGACCGTGGGGTTTTGTGCGGACCAAGGCATGCCCGGTTCGCATGTCGACGGATCTCGGAGGGGTGCCCGCGATCAGGAGGCGCAGGACGCGTTGCACTACGGTGGACGGGAACCAGGATCGGGTCGTCTACGGAACCGCGGTCGGGGCCCGTACCAGCGAGGGCTTCGTACAACTGTTCCCAGCTGTGGAGGACCAGGAGCCAGATCGCACCGCGCATCTTTTCCCACAGGGATGCATAACTGCCCTGCCGACGTTGGGCGGCTTGGAAGCGCAGGCAGCACAACTGCTGAATCTGGTCCATCAGAAACGCCAGCATCATCAGGGTCACCAGCGTATTCGCAAGGTACTGGTGACCGTCAATTCCGGAGCCAGCGGGCTAACTCCCTGACGATCCGGATGCACGATCGCTCCGGCCAGCATCTAACGGTGACAGGTGACCGCACTGCTACTACAACACTGCTCGCAGCAGAACACGCAGTGCACCTTCCCCGACGAAAAAATCCCGGGGCGGAATTGAAGTAAATAGACGAAGAACGTGGGTTCAACAAAAGTAGTGCTATGGCGATAGAGTACGTACAGAATAAGTATCCGCATGGGGGAAGTTGAATTGGTATCTTTCACGCCATCGTTGGGGATTCCGGTTCCCATATTGACCCCATAATTGATTATGCCACGGCAATGCTCTTGATTCTGACTTGGAGAATTGCTAGTGCCCTCTATCATCGTGAGAAGTGAAAAGACAAGGTTGGTCAGTGATTTGATGTATCACTGCTTAAAGCCACACTTGTCGTCTAAAACAAATTCGTGAATCACATCGATTCGATCAACGGTTGACAGATCGATTTCGTTAATTATCTAAAAGAAGTGCCGCACACTCTCAGGCGTAATGAAATACCGCGAACAGGTTAAAATTGACGATCAGCCCGTGCACTACAAAATCCTTGAAACCGCCAACGGTTGATGTTTATTAATGCAGTCTCCGCATAATCCGCATAAATTGTTAATGCCGTTTCAAGGCGGTCGTTTACAGTTGGAGCGGAGTCGGTCCCACGGCTGCAAATGTTGGAGTGGATTGGTTGGGGATGGATAGCGATCTCGTTGACAAACTGCTGCCCTGTTGGTTGCTCGCTGACACATTGTCAATTTCATTTTAATAGTACATTGCAGACATCGTACAATGCCAACGAAGACGACTCCACCCACGTTTCAACGGCAAGAAATTCGCATTGACAGACGACTATGCATTTGGTGAACACTATGCGGCTGGCAGTTCGCCGGACTCGACGCCGGCATCGCTTGACGGTATTCTTGATGGATTAAATGATCGACAGCTTGAATCTGTAACGGCCCCCGTCGGCAATTACCTCGTGGTTGCTGGTGCAGGATCCGGAAAAACTAGATTATTAGTTCACCGGATGGCATGGTTGATCGCCAACGGCATCGCGTCCCCGTCCAACATTCTTGCCGTTACCTTTACCAATAAAGCCGCCGCTGAGATGCGTGGACGCACGGAGTCATTGGTCGGTTTCTCTAGCAGGGCTATGTGGGTCGGTACATTTCATGGCATTGCACATCGTCTGTTGCGCATTCATCACGAGGAAGCAGAGCTGCCGGCGAATTTCGAGATTCTTGATGCGGCGGATCAGGAGCGACTCGTTAAACGAGTTCTAAACGATTTAAACATCAACGACAAGATGTATTCACCAAAAGATATCACTACGTATATCAACCGACAAAAAGATGAATTCCGTCGTAGCCACGAAATTGAACCCCATCGACGAAACGCTAATACGGACATATACCTGCGAGTGTATACGGAATACGAGCGCATTTGTACGATCAGCGGATTAGTTGACTTCGGCGAATTACTAATGCGTTCGCACGAGCTGTGGCTAAATAAACCAGACGTTCTCGACTACTATCGCAACAGGTTCCAGCATATCTTGATTGATGAGCTCCAAGACACGAACACGATCCAATATGCGTGGTTGCGGATGCTCGTAGGTTCCACTGGACACGTTATGGGGGTTGGAGATGACGACCAATCGATTTATGGGTGGCGAGGAGCACGAGTTGCGAATTTCCGTAATTTTGAACGAGATTTTTCGAACACTCAGATCATTAGGATGGAACAGAATTACCGTTCCACCAGTACCATCCTCAATGCGGCAAACGCTCTGATTGCTCAAAACACGAGACGTGTCGGGAAATCGCTTTGGACCGCGTCAAAAGAGACAATCCCAATACGCATCTATCCCGCGTATTCGGAGAGTGACGAATCTCAATTTATCGCTGAGGTAACTCATGACTGGATCGATAGTAATGGAGCCGATAGTGCTAGCGACATCGCTGTTCTCTATAGGACCAATGCCCAGTCTAGGGAGCTTGAGCAAGTATTTATGAACGCCAGAATTCCGTATCGAATTTATGGCGGGCTTAGGTTTTACGACCGTATGGAGATTCGTAATGCTCTTGGTTATATGCGGCTTATTTGCAATCGAAACTCCGATACTGCATTTGAAAGGATCGTCAACGTTCCTCCTAGAGGGATTGGTCATAGGACACTGGAGATCGTCAGAGAAATAGCACTGCACAAGGGGATTCCACTTTGGCAAGCAGTTGTTAATGGGTTGTCCGATGCCGCGTTCACGCAACGGTCGGGAACGGCATTGGCTGGTTTTATAGATAAGGTAGAAGAGTTCACAAGACTTGCCAAGGGTCAACCTTTAGTCTCCATTGCTCAATTATGCGTGTATGAAAGCGGACTCTGGGCGTATCACACGGAGGAGAACTCGGAACGCGCGCAAGCGCGAGGAGAAAACTTAAACGAACTGCTCAATGCTTGTCGACAATTTCAGTCTGGAAGGGTGCCGAAACCGGCAAATCCGAGTGGTGCAAGTGGATTTGATGAGCTAGAGCGATTTGTGGATCAGGCGGTGCTGGATAGTGGCGAATATCAGTCCGAGGTTGGTCCGTGCGTGAATTTAATGACGTTGCATTCTGCTAAAGGATTGGAATTTCCTTTAGTATTTATCGTGGGTATGGAAGAAGGCCTTTTTCCGATATCGCGTACTATTTCGGCGGGGTCTTCACATGAGCTTGAAGAAGAACGTAGGCTAGCCTACGTCGGAATAACCCGTTGTATGAAAATGCTGTATCTAACGTACGCTATGGAAAGGATGCGCTTCGGCAAAAAGCATGAACGAACAGCCCCATCCCGCTTCATCGACGAAATTCCAGAAGAATTCGTACGTTACGTACGCGTGCGAAATACTTTCCCGAAATCCGCGTCAAGCTCGCGCTCGCTCGGGAGTCGAGATACCTTTGGAAATACTGAACGCAATTGTGCTTACCGAATCGGCCAACGAGTGCGACATTCGGTACTCGGTGAGGGAGTCATTCTTGAAATTAGAGGATTGAGGTCGTTCCAGCTTCACATTAACTTCAAGACCGCTGGACGTAAATGGTTTGTTGCCGACACTTCGCAATTACAACCCTTGGATTAAATTATGAAACGAACACTTCTTATTTCATTTTTCGTACTGATTGCGAGCTGTACGCCAGAGACACCTCCTGAGCCTGCGACGCCCGTCCAAAAGACATTCGAGTGGAAGCTAATCACCACGTGGCCGAAAAATTTTCCCGTGCTGGGTACGGCACCCGAGCGGTTGGCGACGATGGTTGACGAGATGTCAAATGGTCGACTGAAACTTAAAGTATACGGTGCGGGAGAATTGATCCCCGCGTTTGAGGTATTTGACGCCGTCGAAAGCGGAACCGCAGAAATAGGAAACGGTGCAGCATACTACTGGCGCGGCAAGCTGCCGGTGGCTGCGGTGTTTTCCAGCGTGCCTTTCGGCATGAACGCACAGGAAACGAATAGTTGGTTGCGATATGGGGGAGGAATAGCTCTTTGGCGCAAGCTTTATGAACCCTTTGGCATGATTCCCATGGCATCTGGCAACACTGGCGTGCAAATGGCGGGATGGTTCAACAAAGAATTGAGTTCACTTGACGACCTCAATGGCATGAAAATGCGTATTCCTGGATTTGGAGGTGCAGTGCTTCAGAGGGCGGGAGGAGTTCCCGTGGTCCTGCCGGGCGGGGAGATCTATACGGCGTTGCAGACCGGTGTTGTGGATGCGATTGAGTGGGTTGGTCCGTATAACGATTTGGCGTTCGGGTTTCATGAAATTGCCGAGTACTACTACTATCCAGGATGGCATGAGCCGGGAACGACTCTTGAAACCATTATTAATGCGGAGGCATGGCGTGAATTACCGCCCGATCTGCAAAAGATACTGGAAGTAGCGATCCAAGCAATGAGCCAAGACATGTTGGATGAATTTACCGCACGGAACGTTGCCGCATTGAAAACGCTGGTAGAAGATCACGACGTCAAACTGCGGAGGCTACCAAACGATATTCTGCGTGAGTTCCGGTCTCTGTCGAAGGATGTCGTACTTGAAACGATCGGCGATGACGAGTTAGCAAAATCTATTGCCGATTCTTACTATTCGTACTTGGAGGAAATGCGCGGATACCATGCCATTACTGAGCGTGCATATTTCGAGGCGCGTGATGAGCGGCAATAATGGAAACTCTTAGCCCCACGTAGGCTGATGCATAGATATCGAACCAAACAATCGAAATGGACGGTCTCTTGCCGAGTAACAGAGTCTGGGTGTTCCTGCTCCCACGCCTCTTCCAGTCGTACTTCAGTTCCGCCTAGTAGTTTAACTAGTTTTAATTTTTGGGTATAGATACTTCAGTTTGATGCGCGCGCCGTCGTCGCTGAACTGCCAGTCGACCCCGGTCTGTTCGCGATTGCGCTCCTCGGCCCAGGCTGCCGTTGCCGACGTGACCAAAGCCCTGCTCTCGATCCGGCGATCCAGGCACTGGCGGTGCAACGCACTGAACTCCAGTTCCGCAACGTTCAGCCAGCTCCCGTGTTTCGGCGTGTGCACCCAGTGGATGCGGTCGTTCAACCGACTGGCTTCGGCCGCCGGGAACGCGGCGTAGAACGAGTCACCGCTGTGGGTGTTCAAGTTGTATGATTCTTGATCTGGTGCACTCGACAAGAGCTCGGCATGCAACTTACGGAAGAGCCATTTGACGAGATACGGGATCTGTTTCCGAAGCCCCGCGGCAATGTCCGGTGGGGTCATCGGCGGGTGTTGAACGGAATTTTTTACGTTTTGCAACACGGTTGCCCCTAGCACTAGTAGCCTACCGCTGTTGCATTGATCGGTTGGGTATTATTGGGTTTTCGGATGCCCCGATGAACCAAGCGGTTTTTGGATGATAAACAAGGATCGCGGACGCACGAAACAGATTGAATTCACCCTACCCATCGATACAAAAGTGATAGCCTACTAGTAGTTCGTTTTCTATATATCATACATGGTGCATTTAGTATACTTGGTTTTCCGAAAGACAAGGATAGTCATCTGGGGAGGACAAGATGCCCTTTCAACGACAACGAGCGGAGCTACGTATTGACGATGGTGTGCGGTTGGAACTGGAGCGGATTAGCCGTTCGCAAACGGAGTCGGCGCGGCGCGTGGAACGTGCGAAACTGCTGCTCGGCTACGTGGCCGGCGAGCCGATTTCGGCGATTGCGCGGTCGCTGAACACGAACCGCCCGAAGGTATACCGGTGCGTGCGCAAGGCTCTTGACGTGGGTGCTTTGCCGGCACTGGATGATCTGCCACGTCGGGGTCGCCCGGCGACGATCTTGGCGGGATCGCGCGCTTGGCTGGTGGCTCTGGCGTGCCGCAAGCCTGCGGAGCTGGGTTACGCCGAGGAGTTGTGGACGGTGCGACGACTGGCCGAGCACGCTCGGAAGCGCTGTCGGGACGCTGGGCATCCGGACCTGTTGAGCGTGGCCCCGGGAACGGTGTCGAAGATCCTGGCCAATCAGGAGGTGCGACCGCACAAGATCACCTAATTACCTGGAACGGCGGGACCCCGCGTTCGACGAGAAGATGGCGCAGGTGCTGTGTTTTTATCGCGAAGTGGCACTGGTCCGCGAGCGAGGGGAGGATTCGGACGCACCGCTCGTGGCCTACATCTCGTACGACGAAAAGCCCGGCATGTCAGGCGGTCGGCACGACCTCGCCCGACCGGCCGCCGGTACCGGGCGAGCACGCCACGGTCGGCCGCGACCCCGAGTACGTGCGCCATGGCACGGTCACCTTGATGGCAGGGATGGACCTGCTCACGGGGCATGTGCGACCGAGCCGTCGTGGACCGGCATCGAAGCCGGGAGTTCGTCGAGTTCCTGCGGGGCCTGGACAAGGCCTATCCCAAAAACATGACGCTGCGACTGATCCTCGACAACCATTCGGTCCACCTCTCCAGGGAAACGCGCACCTGGCTCGCCAGCGTGCCCAACCGGTTCGAGTTCGTGTTCACGCCCAAGCACGCATCGTGGCTGAACCTGATCGAGACGTTCTTCAGCAAAGTGGCAAGAACCGTGTTGCGTGGAATCCGTGTCGCCTCGACGGACGAACTCAAGGAACGTCTCGAACGCTACATCGATGGGATCAACGCCGAACCGGTGGTGTTCAAGTGGACTTATGGAATAAACGATGCGATCCGAGTGTGACGGTATTTCGGAAACGAACTACTAGTCTGCCTGCGTGCTATGGGCGTTGGAACACAGTGTACGTCCAGATGGGAGAGGCACTGGGCGGAGTGGGGGGTACTGGCGGCCGTTGTTCGAGCCCGTTGCGATGGCCGGGGCCGCAGACAACACGGACCGTGGACCCGCTGGGAGGAAAAGGTGCCGGTGCCGTCCACGGCTACCAGATAATGTCCGCGCCACGCCGACATCCGACGCAGAATCTTGCCGCGCTAGGCGCGTTGCAGTACCTGCTGAAACGCCCGCCGATACTGCACAGGCGAGGTCGGATCCAGACAGCGGCGCAGGGTCGTGTCGCAGGGAACCCGCGCAAGATCGTACAGACGTCGCAGATTCGCTTCCTCCACCGTATCCCCGCGCATCGATAGGTCAAACTGCAACAGCGAGGCGTGCTTCTCCAGAAACATCGCCAGACGACCCGACATTAGACACGCTCCGATGGAAAACTCCCGACCGGAAACCAGATCGACCACCTGATCGAAAACCTTCCGAACCACCCGAAGCAGTCCGGGCTTGCTCATGTCCTTGCGCAACTTAAACGTATCCATCCTTAGATACTTCGTACTCCATGTAAACTATAGGCTCAACCTATCTTCGAGTCTTAAAGGTTAGCTCCTTGCTCCCATTATCGATCGCGAAAGATCATCTAGAAAGTCCAAACCAATAGCGACGTTTGGGCTATACGGGGAATTGTTATATAAGTGCTTGGTTTTCAAGAACTATTTGTTTCGAATAATAGAAGTCCTGTAGGTTAATAGAGATTTCCATCTATATAGCGTATCCGTTACTGCTGGAAAGTCACCTAAGAAAAGAAGTCAGTTTGGCAATCAGAATTTTTGATCCCGTATCCGGAATTGCGATTGCCATACGAAATACATTGAAGTACCAATTGCCCTACATGTTGGATAAAGTCGTATCTGATACAACGATCCCCATTTTGCTCGGCTAACATACTGTCGTCTGGGACTTTTGGTACTTTAAGCATACATAATCTGCGTTGCGCGCGGGTGTGGTGATGATTGAGCCTGCAGTAGGGACGGGATGATGCACGGTAAATAACGTGCCACGTCCGCGGCGAAGGACTGAGAAAGGTCCTAGGATAGTGAGCGGAGGTAAGCAATCCTCATATCATTAAAAATCATTCACTTACGTCGGATATGATTTATCAAAACAGCAGTAATAGAGATGTCCATCTCTTGACCGAGAGTCAAGGCTATACGGGTCAACATGATCGTCAGCACATCACCCCGCACTCGCAGAACAAGTACTAGAACTGCGAGTGCAGAGGCAAAGTGGTCGACGTTCCGCAGAATCCCATTAGGCTTAACTTAGGTCAACAAGTTTACCTATCCGCACCGTTTGAAATCTCGCGACTCCAACCGAAACGGAGGCCGTTGTCTATTTCAAGCTGTTGTTTCTACACAACGTAAATGTTTGGCTTAACCGAGCACAGCACAGAGCGTTAACTATCAAGCGATGCGAGTAGGTCGTCGCGGGAATCGTGTATCGGAATGATTTTGTGGAAACCAGCGATCGTTATGACATCCTCGACTAAGGGCGAAAGCGCACATAGTGCCAATTTACCGTCTCGTTCCCAGAGAACCTTAGCAGCCTTCAGAATGGCACGCAGACCTGCGCTATTGATATAGCTGAGATCCTCGCAATCCAAGAGCACCACTTTGTCGGCGTCGGTAATTTCTTGTTGTAGAGATGCTTCGAACACATGATGATTGTTGCCATCGATTCGCCCTTTCAGGTTGACAGTCAACACTTCATCTTCACGGCTAGTATCGAGATTCATGTCGGCAACCCCTTATTCTGCGACGGGTCGTCGATGTGATCGTAAATGTTGTCGAAGAAATCGTGGAACGACCGTCGAGCAAGACCATACCCCTCTTTCAGTTGCGCTAACCTATGCGGGTCGCGTAACACCAACTCAGCAATCCAGTCTCGCATCTGAATGCGGTGCTCGGCTTCGATAGGGCCGCGATGCAGCTGCTCGAACCGCAAGTCGAGTTTGTCCTTGCGTTCGATGAAATGTGGATTCTGTTCGGTTAGTTCGAAAATTGCTGTGAGATAGACCTGACACAGGCATTCTGCCCCCATTCCACGCAATCCGACTGCATAGTAGATGCTTTCCGTTCTAGCTTTCTCCATGATATCGTCGAGCAGGGTCACATTCGACGGCAGCTCGAGATCAGGATTGCCACAGAATTCCTTCGGTGCCCCCAAACTGACCATGAAAGCGTCTAAGAGCGCGACATGATTGTTCGCAAACCCCCCGTCTGTTTCCATGCCAAACTCTTCGTACAGCACCGTGCTCATGAAAGCTTTGAAAGGTCCAAACGGTAAGCGAGAATGAACAATCGCCAAATCGTTGATATGGCGGATCGTAAACAGGCGGTAGTGCCGGAACAACAGGATCATCTCCTGTAGCGGGCATGTTGCCAGTCGCGTCAAGCGACCTCGCGCCACAATTTCCTCAGCGACCGCTTCTTCTTCGGTCGCTTCCCAAAAATCGTGGATTGAATCAAAAACCTCGGTTATCCGTGCTACAACATTAGCTCGCGCATGCGGAGAGAGGAGGGGGGGGGGGGGGCACTTGTATTCACTATCATACTCCTATAAACAGATCTCTTGGGACACCTGCCTGGGGATACCTGTCACAAATTTGCATCGTAGGGAACTCCTCGTATAAGATATATAGAATCCGATTTTTACCAAGAATCTTCCGATTTCTAGGCGCAATGCGACCACAGGCTTCAGCCGACGGTTCTTCGAAGGGATTCAGCTAAGCGAACAGACCGAAACCCGAAGGTTGCGTATAAAATACATGCGACCAACGAAAGACATACCTAACGATTATAGACAGGTTGCTAATCTAATGACAAGTATAATAAAATGTAAATATTACTAGTAATATTTGCATAAAATATTATTTATTCCATCTTCCATTGCAATAAAATTGCCAGATATGGGCGTGTTGACTGTTGTTGTATGATTCTTGATCTGGTGCACTCGACAAGAGGTCGGCATGCAACTTACGGAAGCACCATTTCGGTCTACGGCGCAGACTGCCGGATGGAGACCTTGGCGAATCCGTCGACGTTGTGTCGCCTGGAGCAGCACGCTGACCGGGAGGCGGCGACGGCATTCATAAGGAGTTGTTCGACCAGTTCGTGGGGGCGCATGCGACGGTGCCGCGGTCCGTCTGGTTCTGGATGTCGACGCCACGGGCCAGAAATAATGCCTGTTCGGTTCGGTGAGCTATGGGGTGCGTATGTGGGGCCGGGCGCGGCGGGTGACCGTGAAGGCCGAGCATACCACCTTGGAATCCAATCCGCGCTTCGTGGTGACCAACCTGACGCAGACCGACTGCTATCTCTACGACCGGATGTACTGTGCACGCGAGAACATGGAGTAACCGCCTCCAAGGTCAGCCAGCTGGACACCTCTATTTACTCGAAGCAGGCGGAGGTGGACAATCCTTATATGATTAAAAATCATACACTTATATCGGTCATGATTCGTCAAAACAGCAATAAATAGAGGTTCCCAGCTGGATCGCTTTGCCGATCGGGCGTCTTGTCACCGTTTCTGGTCCAACCAGTTCCGGGAGTTGCTGTCGGCTTTGGCCTATACCTTGATGGAGGGGTGCGCCGCTTGGCACTTAAGCGCACGGCGCAAGGCACTCGCCACGGCCAAGCCCGAAGCGCATCCGCCCGCCTGACCTTGCTGCGGATCGGGGCGGTGGTGCTGCACAATACCCGCCGCATCCGGCTCCTGCTAAGCAGCACCTGCCCGCATCAGGAGTTGTTCCACACGGTCGCAGCTCCCCGCCTGGACACCTCCCTGACCGTCGCCGAGTGCTGCCCCGGCACGTTGACAAACAACGAGGTAAACGAGGTAAGGGGGAGGTACGTCCAACAATCCACAAAACTGGGAACCTCTATTTACCTATGCTGTCCTATCCTGATAACTTTTTACTAACAAGTCGAATGAAGAGATGTCCAACTGTGCCTGAACCACGAAACATGGGCGAAATGCGGACGTTGGAACCCCGGTTACCGCTCTCAACCGAAAAACGGCCCCATCTCGAACTGCTCATGCAATATTGGGGCTAGACCGCCTGGCACCAAAAACCGTCGCGCTCCTTGTCGCAGTACCTCGTGGAGTGAATCTTGAACTCTCGCCCCTATCGAACCAAGGGAATATCAAATACTTGGCGTTAGCCTGACTTCCGAAAGATGGTCTAACTTGACGGAGCTTGCATTACTAAGCCGAATAGGTAAGGTTTCAAGCCTCGTTTAATTCATTCTTAACGCGCGGATCAATGGCGTCTCGTAAAGCATCACCGATGTAGTTGATGCTAAGAATAGTTAGCGAGATGGCTAGCCCTGGCAAAATCACCCGTGCGGGAGTGATGGTGATGAAATTTGCACCATCAAAAAGTAAGCGTCCCCAAGTTGGAAAATCTGGAGGAAATCCGAGACCAAGAAACGAGAGTGCGGATTCAGTAACGATGGCATTAGCGATACCCAGAGTCGCAGATACCATGATAGGGCTCAGAATGTTGGGCAAAATATGTAGCATCATGATCCGAGAAGAAGATACGCCAACGCTCCTTGCAGCAAGGACGAACTCGCGTTCCTTTACCACAAGGGTGTCGCCGCGCACGATACGGGCGGTTTGCATCCAACTCGTAATCCCGATCACAAAAACAATTAGCAAGAAAATGCCCATTTCCGGGCCAAATGCAGCTCGAAGAGCGTCTCTGAACAACATGATGATAACTAGTAGTAGCGGGAGCAGTGGGAGAGCGAGAAACAAATCGGTGATTCGCATGAGTGGCCCATCTAGAGGTTTGAAGAAACCCGCTAGTACGCCAATTGCCGTTCCGAGAACTAATGAGAGCAGCATTGCAGCCACGCCTACTGCAAGAGCTACTCTACCTCCAGCGAGTACTTGGGCGAGCATATCGCGTCCAAGGTTATCGGTGCCAAACGGATGCGACCAGGATACGCCTAAATTTTTTTGTCCGATATCTAGAAGTTGAGGATCGGTACCGTACATAAAAGGGCCAATCAGAACCGAGACCACGATCAAGAATAAAATACTGACACCAACTAGTGCCATTTTATGTCTTCTAAATGAATGCCAAAGATTAATCCATTGTGATGCAGATTGTCCCGCTAGATGTGCTTTCCCCGTTCCCGCATGCATTGCTCAGCCCATCATCTCAGGATGAATAAGAAATTCGCGGATCAAGAATACTATATATAATATCAGCAATGAGATTGAATAAAACTATTAGTACAGCGAATAGAAACGTTAGGGTTTGTACTAATGGTATATCTGCACCCTGAATTGCAACGATAAGCAGTTGACCTAATCCATTTATTCGAAAAATCTGCTCGGTAATGATGGCACCTGAAAATATCGTGGGTACTCCGAGCGCAATCATTGTAACTACGGGGATCATGCTGTTCCGCAGAATGTGCAATCCCAAGACCGCCCGTTCGCGAAGCCCTTTGGCCCGGGCAGTGCGAACGTAGTCAAGGTTTAGATTCTCGAGAACGGATGCTCGCATGAAACGACTGAGCTGGGCTGCGTTATAGAACGCAAGAACCAACACGGGCATTGCAATCTGTTTCAACTGAAACCAGAAACTGGAGAAGTCGGTGACCTCGTGTGTCGTATCGTAAATAGATGGTAGCCAAGAAAGCGTCACGCTAAAAATGATGATGACTACTAAACCGGTGAAAAATGTCGGGATCGAAAAGCCGATCATGGAAATGAACGTTCCAATCTGATCGAACCAACTGTACTGCTTATACGCAGAGATCACGCCGATCGGAAGCGCAATAAAAATACCCACTACATACGATAAGCCGACGACCCACAACGTCTGTGGAATGCGTTCTGCGATCAAGTCAACGACCGGACTTCGTGTAGCCCATGAACGTACTCTCAAGCGCGAGCTCGAATCCCCTATTTCTATTCCAAAGGTTCGTTCTACAAGGTTTAGCGGTTCGTTGATAAAGAACTGCTCCATCCACTTGAAATAGCGGATATGGAATGGCTCGTCCAAGCCCAGAGATTGTCGAATCTGTACCCGAACTTCCGGAGGAATGGTTAGCGGCAATTGTCCGGTAGGATCATTCGGCGCGAGATCTAGCAGTGCAAACAGAACAAAACTGATTGCAATTAATGTCGGAATTGCGAATGCCAGTCGCTTACTGACATATCGAAGCATGAGTCGAGAGCCTCATCTCATATGGACGCTTGTGGTGTGTATCAACGAGTGTGTGTCAACGATGCCAGTCGGCTACATTCCAAAGTTCAGAATCCCACGCGTTCATGTGTACACCCTTTAGCGTGTTAGAGATGGCCGATAATTTTGCTCTATGAATCAAGGGAATAATCCAGTGATTGGTTACGATAATATCGTTCATGCTCTTAGCTATCTCCGCACGGGTATTTAGATCCGCGGTCTGCGACAGCTGAGCAACTAGTTCATCGTACTCACTAGAACAAGCGCGAGGTATGTTCGTTTCAATCCATTGATTTTCTGGTCCAGGCATCTTGGAACATAGCCAACCACGCATGTAATTTTCCGGATCAATACCATCAAAATTGTTAGTATACATTTGGACGTCGGCGTAGAATTTCTGAAACGTATCCGGGCTTGACGGGTCTCCTCCGAAGAAGACCGCACCGTCGATATTTCTCAGCTCCGTTTCTACACCGATCTGGGCCCACATCTGCTTAATTAATGCCTGGTTCGCTTGACGAACGGAATTGGTCGACGTTTGATATAGAATGGAAAGTCGAACCCCATCCTTTACCCGAACACCATCTTCACCCATGAGCCATCCAGCCTCCGATAGGAGTTGATTCGCTTTTTCAATATTCTGCGTCTTACACCCATCGTTCGAGGTTGAGACGTAAATCTTAGGTGCTGGAAGTACGTTACACGTCACCTCACCTGCGGGTCCATAACCCACGTCAACCAGTACTTGACGGTCAATTGCCAACGATAGTGCACGCCGCACGTTGGGGTCCGAAAGAAATGGATGCGGATTAGTACCGTCCAAATATAACGACCGGCGATCCTTATCTAGTGAAGTACCACTGTTCGTTAAGTTAACAATGATGCGCTCGACTTGGGAACCAAAACCCGCTACGATATGGCCTCTTCCTACCTGAACCATCTGATTGAGGATTTCTGGTTCAACTTGGAGATTCCATGCATAATCGAATTCTCCTGTTTCCAGTACAGCACGCGCTGCAGAAGCCGCATCGCCCCCTCCTTTAATGACCGCAGTTTTGAAGTAAGGCTTATCTTCTTGGCGGTAAAGTTCGTTCGCGGAATAGGAAACCACGTCATTTGCACGAAATTCGTCAACTTTGAACGGCCCGGTTCCTATGGGACCGAAATTTTGCTCCGTACATTCTTGTGCTCTCAGGCCGAGACAGTGTTTAAACTGCTCTTTTTGAATTATCGGCGATGTGGCACCGATGAATGGGCCGTAAGGGAAAGGTTTGATGGTCGAAAAAGTGATCCGCACCGTTAGACCGTCAAGTGCTTCGAAATACGCCACGTCTTCGAAATTTGCTTTGGAGCTACAGCCCAGTTCTTCATTTTTGCAATACTCACCGGTGAAAACGACATCGTGTGCAGTAAATGGAGTCCCGTCGGACCAGACAATCTCCGGCTTTAGTTGCCAAGTAATGCTTTTCGAATCTTCAGCGATGCCTCCGTTTTCTAATGTAGGTATTTGCACCGCTAATACCGGTGCCATTGCGCCGTTTTCGTCATAATTGGCTAGTGGTTCAATTACCATGGATGCTGCTTCGTTGTCTTTCGTGCCGCTGGACAGGTATGGGTTAAGAGTTGATGGTGCTTGCCAGTAAAGGATTTTCAGGTGCGTATTTGCCGGTTGTCCCGTCGCACTCTCTTGCTCTTGGCTAATGAGTGCTGATTCTTCGCTTGAACACGCAGCTAATATAAAGGTGGCAAGTGCTAAAGCGCAACCAATAATAGTAGATTTAACCATGCTTGTAGTTTCTATCTCCACGAGAAGTTATTCAATTATGCAAAAGGTAAGTACCAATTTTAGATTGTTTTGAACGTATATCTTGCGAGAATCGGTTTCATTTTTGGATACTGCATGCAACCGTAGCCAGCAAGTTTAATTTTCTATGAGAGTCTCTAGATGTGTTTTTTCTCCACGAGATACGCACTCCTTTGACTAAGGAGAAAAGCGTTCATGTACAGTACGGAAAAACGGCTTTGATTATTTGTTCCTAGATTCTAGGCTTAATGGGTTCGCAATGTCGGGCCATGATACTAACTTTAAAATTTTGATTGACGCAGCGGTCGACTGTTTTTTGAGAGCCAGTATGGGGGACCAGTTCGGAGTTCTTGCCAAATCTGGTGTACACGGCGGCAACGGCATCAAGCGGCAACCGGTTCTTCGCTGCAGGTTGATCCATCCTGTTGATGCCGTTCCAAGCCATCCTGGAACGGCACGCCCTGGATGACTTTAGCAAGTTTCTGGTATCCCCGCAACCGTTGCCACCGGCTATTCCGCACACCGCCCCAGTTTGCAGATCACGTGCAGCATACCCACTTGGGTCATGCAGCTCCGCGTCTGGCGCGTGGGATAACGGATGGTGGCGAAGGTTGGCTTGATCGGGTTTAGTGGTGCGGATGCTCGGCCAGTGTTCGGCGGGGGAAGTCGTAGAACGTCAGCAGCACCTTCCGATCCTTGGCCAAGCATGCCGCCGCTTTCCCGTATTTCACGCCGTACAGGCGCAGGAAAACATCGAACGCCCGCTCTGCATGCTGGCGCGACCGCCGGCGGCATTCCAGATCATCCTCCCGCAAGTCCCATTTGGCCTTGCTCTGCGCGTGTGTCGGCAGCTGGTTCAGGACGTTCGCAGTCTTGTGCACCCAGCAGCACTGCGCGCGGGCCTCCGGATAGATTTCGCGCAACGCGGGCCAGAAGTCGAGGACTCAGCTCCGATGGGCCAGCCGGCTCCGCCGGAACTTCTCGTACTCCTCTGCCCAGCCGGCCTTCAGTCGTGCCGCCGTGCTCGCTGAAAAACCTTTCGTTTCGGCTGGGCTCCCACCAGCACCTGCCAAGCCTTCTGCATATGGCCGCTGGACACACCCTTCAGGTACAGCTAGGCCGCCCGCCGTCGACAGGCTCCCGGCCTTGCACACGTACGGCGGCACCAGCGAAGAACGGAGCATCACGGACGAGTCGCGGTCACGCACCCGCACTTTCGGCATCTGCAGGATCAGCGGGACCGCTCGAATACGCTCTGGTTTGCGGGTCCCTCGCCCGAGGGACAGGATCGGGACCGCCAGTCGCGCGTGGTGACGGACATGGAACTGAATGCTGCGAACCCTGACTTGAAGGTCCCGGTGCTTCAGAGTTCGAAACGGCGTGGCTCCGCCGAGGATGCGCGGCGGGAGTTCACCTAGGTCACGGATCTTCCGGTCCGCCCGGCAGTCTGCACCGTAAAAACGTAGAAACGCTCTTTAGTAGGAAGAACAATCTAAAATACGTATTAATAAAGTATGAAATTTCTATTCTGAATTATTTATAGGCTCTTATGTAGTCTTATGTTGGGAGTGACTAACAAGCAGCTATACTATGCGATAGTTCAATGGGTTGAGGAAAACCAATGAGTCCTCGCGAATTCAAGGAGATGCTAAACCAGATTCTTAGGCTGACCCCAGCGCAGAAGCGGAGACTGATACTCGGAGTCCAGAAATCGGTCAAGAGTGACGAACTACCCGAACCAGTTCGTCAACGGGAAGCAGAGTTGGACCGATTGCGAGTATGTACGCATTGCGGTTCCTCGGGGGTGGTGCGTTACGGGAAGTCGGCAGGCTTGTGTCGATTTCGTTGCCGTTCGGCATCGTGCGGACGAACCTTTCACGCGCTGACCGGGACTCATCTTGCTGGCTTTGAGGCACAAGTCGAAGTGGTCGGTATTCGAAGGGTGTTTGCGAGATCGGCTGACGCTGCATCAGTCGGCCGAGCGATGCGGGATCGCTTACCGAACCGCATTCTTGTGGCGGCATCGCTTGCTTGGCAAGCAGTAGAAAGGCTCAAGACTCAAAGGAATCGTGGAGGTCGGACGAGACCTATTTTCTGGAGAGCTGCAAGGGAGATCGTTCCTTAACAAAGCGTCGCCTTCCGCGCGAGCGAGGAGGAAATCGCGGACGCCGAGGGGCTGGTGTCGGACCAGCGGCCCGTCTTGATGGCAGCGCAGCATCTCGCGGCAGGCCGACTGATATGGAAGCCCTCTCGTCGACGGCGGGGACGGACATCGCTCCGGCAATGTCGGAAGGGGCTGGCCGAAGATTGCGTGTGTGTCACCGATGGACATCCCAGCTACGAAATGGCAAGCCGGAGCCTGAACATTCACCAGGAAGTGGTTCGCGTCAGCCGACGTGAACTTCGCCGCGGGAGTTGGCATCTCAACACGGTTAACCCGCGTCATATGACCATGCAGCGATGGCTGAACCATCACCACCGCGGTGTCTCTACACGCTACCTGGACCACTACATGCGCTGGTTGATGAGATCGGAATTCAAACTTGAAGAATCGATGGAGGCAGACTTCCTTTCACCTCATTTGGCAAACTATACACAAATGGATACATAAGAGCCTATTTATAAACTATTCATCCTAAAAATGTATCAAAATTTTTCTACGGCGCAGACTGCCGGGCGGCGCGCAGTCGCTGGAAGATCGAGAACGGAACCTTGAACACGCTGAAGAACTAGGGCTACGAGTTGAAACACAACTTCGGGCACGGGCGTCAGCATCTAGCCACCGCACTGCTGCTGATGTTGGCGTTCCTGCTCGACCCGTTGCAGGAGTTGTGCTGCCCGCTGTTCTAAGCCGCACTAGCGAAGGCCAGACCCCGTTACGCGCTGTGGAAACCATTGCGCTCGCACCTGATCCTCATGCCGTTCCCCGGCCGGCTGGCGCGAACGCGGTATCGGTTCACCGAGCGGCCGTCGCATGTCGCCACACCAGCCTTCGACACTTCCTGAACCCCGTGCTGGGGCGCCTGCCAAGCAACCGCCGAACGGACGGATGGCTGAAGGGCATCGCTCGAACGGCGGGAGCGCACGCATCCGCGTGGATCGCACAGGACGCAACGTCTCTTCACGGGGGGCTGAAAAAACCGAATTCAGAGGGTCAAGACCCGCTTCGCGGCACATCGCAACACCACGGTCGTCCGAGAACCGTGAGTAAAGACCCAAATTCCGTTCACGGAGAATTTCTGGGTTCTCCCACAGACACTAATTACCGTACGCGTATTCAGTCAAGTAGCGTAATCGTTCTTCAGCAGCCCCATCGTTGCAATTAACTCGAAAAAGGCCATGCATCTTTGATGGCGTTGACATCCCGTTTCATTAGCGCGAGTTATGAAACTTGTCATGTAGTTTTGCCTGCTTATTGGCATTGTAACTGAGCCTCCCTCGGACAGTTTGGCAAGTAGGCCGTCGCTCTGCTGCTTGCTCTCAGTACTATAAGAAAGTGCAAAATTATTACCGATTACCAGTGGTGGGCTATCATGGCCATGACAGTCGACGTTATCGCTACCCATTAATACACCGGACCCGATGGGCAATGAAACGTGCATGACCTTGTCCTTATCAGCTTCTGACACTTGCATATCATGCAGCCCTTCACCATATGTTGTGAACACTTGAAACTCGGTCCCGAAAATTGACCGAGTAGAATTCGAACGCTTCTCGACAGTTACCGTCAAAAGTAAGATAAGTGATAAGTAACATTAGGGCACCTCTATTAAATCTACAGGACCTCTATTACCATAAAAATAATTCTTAAGAATCAATAAGTTATATAACAATTTGTCAAAACAACAATAAATAGAGGTGCCTATTACTTATTCCTCAATAGTCCCGTGAGAATATTATCTTTGGCAATTATATACTTGACAAGGCAAACTTCTCAATCTAAAATTTCCATATTAGTAGATATTGAGAAGATTGAATATGCCCGGCAAAGCGAAAGAATACAAAGAAACTGGAAAATCTCCGAGGAGGTCTCATCGGGAAGGGATTTCTTTAATGGACTTGTTCGCCAAGTTTCCAGATAGTGAAACGGCAGAACGGTGGCTGGAAACGATACGATGGGGCACGAATAACGAGCATCTTTGCTGTCCTCGCTGTCATGCAACCGAAAAGGTGAAACCGACTCCTTCTGGCAAGCCGTCTCGGTGGTGGTGTGGCGTGTGTCGCAAGAATTTCAGTATGCGTACGGAGACAGCAATGGAAGCATCCCGTCTGCCTCTGCAAAAATGGGCCATAGCGATCTATCTTCATGTTTCCAGTCTCAAAGGTGTATCCAGCATGAGATTGCACAGAGATCTGAACATCACTCAAAAAACCGCATGGTTCATGGCGCACCGGATACGGGAGGCGTTTGATTTCAACGCCTCTCCGTTTGAAGGCCCTGTAGAGAGGCAGATGAAACCTACGTGGGAGGAAAAGAACGAAACAAACACGCATCCAGGAAATTGAACGCTGGCCGGGGGACTGTAGGCAAGACGGCAGTAGCAGGGGTCAAGGATAGAAAAACAAAAAAGATCAAAGCAGATGTCGTACCTAACATCAGGAAAACGACATTACAGGGTTTTGTCACATCCAGTATGGCAGAAGGGACTCGCATCTATACTGACGATAACCCGTCATACGAGGGACTGCCTTAACCACAAGACCGTCAACCACAGCGTGAGTGAGTACGTAAACGGGATGGTGCATGTCAATGGGGTGGAGTCATTCTGGTCTCTTTTGAAGCGGGGCTACCACGGAACCTTCCACAAGATGAGCCCGAAGCATCTGCACCGATATGTTCATGAATTTGCAGGCAGGCACAATACCCGTGATTGGGATACGGTTGATCAAATGAATACCGTGGTGACACGCATGGTTGGGAGACGATTGATGTATAGGAGTCTTGTCGCTGATAACGGTCTGGACTCTGGGGCGCGACCGTAGATTGAGGCGAAAAGATCTACCAGGAACGAAGTTCGGGCGACGATCGCTAGCAACCCGTACTTGAGAATTGTTTACCTACCTGCGACCAGGTGATACTGTGGTGGTAATTAACTTATATAGGCTTTCAAGATCGTTGTGGGACCTGCTGGATCTGATAGCCAAAATTAATACTTTGGGAGCGCAGTTTCAGTCGATGGACGAATCGATCGACACCAATTCTCCGCAGAGCAAACTAATCTTCCACATGTTTGCGGTCATTGCGGAATTCGAGCGGGATCGTATTCGTCAGAGAATAATGGAAGGACTTGTAGCAGCTCGAGCTAGGGGTAGATCGGGCGGTCATCGACCGTTTGCACTGAATAAGGATCAGCATATCGAGGTGACCAAAATGCGAAACGAGAGACGAACACTATCCGAACTCTCGAGGCTATCTAGCATCAACAGGTCGACCTTTGCACGAACCTACGAAGTCGCACCCAGAAACTGGATAATCATCCAGTATAATCCTTGTACAAACCTCACGCTGATATTGTCAAACAGTTGAAATTAAGCATTCGGGACTATCCAAGGATTTATTGTGAACGGCTCTCCTTTCGAGGAGAGCCGTTGCTCCGCGGCAGACATCGGTTACATCCGTATCCCGCCATGTTGCATCCATTGCTAGTCGACTATTTTATTGAGAAATATGTCGAGTCTGGAAGTGTGATCCTAGATCCATTTTGTGGCAGTGGAGTGACTTTGCTACAGGGAATTATGCACGGACATGATGTGGTTGGATTCGACATCAACCCAATCGCCCTATTGATTTCCAAGGCGAAGACGACGATTTACGACGAAGAGATGCTTCTAGGCGAATTCAGCGATTTGAGAAAAACAATCATCAGACAAAGGGCGGTAGATGTACCTCGTATCAGAAACATCGACACTTGGTACGATCCTAGAATCGTTACCGATCTAGGACGGATCCGACATGTCCTGAAGAGAAAGAGCTACCGTTATTCCAGTTTCTTTACTGCTTGTTTTGCACTTATCTGTCGTAACCAGTCGTTCACGAGGAACGGCGAGTTCAAGAGATATCGCATGCATGAAGCAAAACGCATGTGCATGAAAAACGAGGTTCTTCCCTTGTTCCTTTCCCACATGGAGGCGATGATCGAAGTGTTTCTGCAGACCGAATTGCCGAGGCGGTCCGCGAGACTGATGTTGCAGGATGTTGAAAGCGACGTTCCCAATGACATCAAGGCGGACATGGTTCTTACGTCTCCACCCTATGGCGATAGTGGCACTACAGTGGCGTACGAACAATACACCAGCTTTGGCTTCGAGTGGACGAGCGACCTGGCTTCCGATTTTCAAACAAATCACGATTACTACAAGCTATCGCTGGGCAACAGAAAAAACATTTGTCAGAAACTTGGCAATCATGGTGTCCTGATGGAGACCATCGAACGCATAGACAAGATTGATCCAAAACGCGCGATGGACGTGTTACGTTTCTTCAACAGCTATCATCGTGCTCTAATGAATATTTTGCAATGCGTGAAGCCTAGTGGTTACATGTGCTTCGTCGTAGGTAATCGGACAGTGAAGAATCAGAAGATTCCCATGGATCAGATCACCGCCTCTTTCATGACTGGATTGGGGCTGACAGTCGATTCGATAGCTGTGAGGCAAATCAGCAATAAGGTTATGCCGTCGCAGAATTCCCCAACCAATGTCACGGGATGCAAGTCGGAGACCATGTCGTTGGAGTACATCATTGTTTGCCAGAGGAACACTTGAGTGGATTGGACACAAGAAAAGATAACGACCAAGCTTGCCGAAATCAAACAGATTGGTTTTGTGAAGACTATGCGAAAGGGACCTACCGGTGTCGGCTATACATTGGAAACATTGCTCGGTATCGAGGAAAACAACATTCATTTTCCAGATCTTGGAACGTTCGAACTGAAGGCTCGCCGCGAAGAACATATGGGGATGACCACGTTGTTTACGTTCAACAGAACAGCGTGGAAAATGAACCAGATGGATGCGATAAAACGTTATGGCAACAAAGACAAAAATGGCAGAATGGGATTGTATCAAAGTGTGAGAACAGTCCCAAACAATCGAGGTCTTCGTCTCTCAGTGGATGACGAACGTATTCGCGTGTCCAGCAATATAGACCGAACTATTTTGCTGGAATGGAGTTTGTCGGGTGTTTCTGAACGGTTCGACGAAAAGGTCGGTAATCTGTTGTTGGTCAAGGCTCTTGTGGATATGCGAGACGGGGTTGAGCACTTCAATTATCACAATGCGAAACTGTTGTCTGGCGGACCAACCCGGGGAGCATTGAAGAAAAAGATCCAACACGGCGACGTGATTATCGATTTGAGACTTCACGACAAGGGGACGAAAGGTGCTAGAAATCATGGCACCGGATTTAGAGTGTTGGAAGACTCACTTGAAGAACTCTACGGACAATCCGAAGAGCTTGATATTTGAGGACAACATGTTTTCCAATATCTCATATGGGATCGGGCCTTTGCAGTGGTGGATTGACAACGTATCGGGGGTAGCGACACACTGTCTCCACTGATTCCAAGCTGTACAAACACCAAATTTACGCGCCTGCGAGGTCATCCTCAAACCTGGAAACCGACGGTTTCACACTTAAGGAAGGTCTGAATAAGTTCGTTCAAGATCGGGGAATTGCTGATAGAGGCTGAGAATCAATCCGATGGAGCGTTTTGGCTGTGCCCCACCGCCTCTGGAGCTCGGTTTCCTCCCGATTTCATCGCCTGAAGCGGGATTCAGGCGGATTCACCCCGCGTCAGGTCGCTACGCGGCGGCCAGCAATCAGCAGATTAGTGAACCCCAGCAGCAAGGCCAGTCGCTGCGTATTCTTGGTCAGACCCCGATAACGCACCTTGGCGTATCCGAAGTGCCGCTTCACGTACAGGAACAGATGCTCCACTTTGGCACGCACTGAGGTTTTGCACTTCTCTCGCATCCTCGCAGGGTCGTCCGATGCCAGTCGGCGGTGCACCCCCGGGCGCATCGCTCCAAATCGCTGTCTCGCCTCCATGTAACAGCCGGTGTGCATGGGCCAGATCCGATGATGCATGGGCTGCCGTGGTGGCCACACCATGTGTCAGACCCGATGTCGCATCCACGATCGTTTCCTGTTTCATGCAATGGCCGCACGCCGCCAGATGCGCATTGATTTCCTCAAACAGCCCCTCGCCCCAACCGTGCTTCTCCAGCAAATGACGGAAGTTCAGGATCGTGGTCTCATCCGGCAGCGCATTCGTCAATTGTAATCCCACAAACCGACGAACGGACTCCGCTTCGTAGAGCAGATCTTCCATGCCGGGATCGCTCAGGTTATCAAACAACTGTACGCAATGAACCCGCAGCATCACGCCCAGCGGGTACGGCTGCCGACCGCAGCCCGCCTTCGGATAGCACGGCTCGATCCGATCTTCCAGTCGTTCCCAAGGGATCAGCTGATCCATCCGCTCCAGAAAGATCTCCCGCCATGTACGACGCTTCTTCCGATCGTATTCCAATTCCGCAAAGGTCAATTGCCCCATAACCGATCTATCCCATGCTCGAAGATTTCACTATGCCAGATGCGACTTATTCAGACCTTCCTAGGGGAAACAAAAGCGGTGCTTGAGGACTTGCTCGGCCTAATCAAGATGGGAGACTCAAAGCACTATGGGGCAATGGTTATAGCTATCGAAAACGCAAATAAATGGATTCATAAGTGACCGAGAAACTGGCAACAGTTCCGTAGGACTGAAAAAATTGACGAATAGAAACTTGATTCAAATCCGTTTTGGCACCGCGATCACGTCGTCTCGATGTTGCGTCGAGATGGGCGAGGATCTGACGCTGACGACGGATTGACAAGACAACAGCGTTAATGGAAGGAGGTCGTTGTAGACGTGAATGGACATATCGCTGGCTGTCCTTGCTCCACTTCGTTCCGAATTCAAGAGCTGCTGAATCAATGACGTAATGCTTGTTGGAGTTGGAGTCATCAAACACCACTTCATCGACGGTGGATGTCATGCTGGATAAAGACAGGTCAGAGGCCTTGCCATGAAATCGTTTAACTCCACGCTTCTCCGCTACGAATTAGGCGGCCTATGCTGGTAGGTAATCTTCAGTTATTTGACACGGGATGTCGTCGAATAATTGGGGTGGGTACCCGTGTTTTGTCGAAGTGTGCAGGTAGAATGTACTCATGCTTTTTCTCAATCATCTTGCTTAAAGTTGCGCGTCTCTTGTAGTGCGGAAAAGATTTATAGACGTACGATTTGAAAATGAACACAACAACGTATTCGGCGTTCACTGCAAAGGCATCGTGAAACGCCTTGCGGCCGTGTCTTCACCGTAGTTGCGCGATTTCAAATTCATCGTAAAGATCTTGATACCAAGATCGCACAGGTAACGGATCGAACCTGTTTGAACGGGAAGACCAGGATGTGGCACTCGGGGAGTTTGACGACCTGAGGAAGTTGCTTGAGGTGGTGGACTGGGAGGCGTTCCGTCCGCTGCTACGGGAGATTTTCGGTCGTTCGGAGAGCGATGAGGCGGTGCTCCGAGGTCGGCCGTCCTGGGACGTGATGCTGATGTTTCGAGTTTTGCTGCTGGGAGTGAACGATCAGCTGAGCGAGCGCCAGTTCCAGTTGCTGGATCGCCGTTCCTTCAAGCGTTTTGTGGGGCTGCGGAACGAGAGCACGGTTCCGGATCAGAAGACGATCTGGAAGTACCGTCATCGGTGGGCGGCGTCGGGTCGTACAAAGGAGCTGTTCGAGGCGTTCGAGGCGCAGTTGCGGGAGGCCGGGTATGCGCTGACGGGCGGCCAGATCGTGGACTCGACGATGGTGGAAATTCCCCGCCAACGCAACACTCGCGAGGAGAACGCAGCCCTGAAGCAAGGTGACGTTCCTGAGGATTGGAAGAAGCAGCCTCGCAAGCTAGCACAGAAGGATGTGGAGGCGACCTGGACCAAGAAGCACGGAGTGAGCCACTATGGCTACAAGAACCATGTGACGGTGGATCGCCAGTACAAACTGGTACGTAACTACGAGACCACGACGGCCTCGACCCACGATAGCCAAGTGCTCACCCGGATCCTACGACCGGATAAGGACGATGGCCGGGTATGGGGCGACGGTGCCTACCGTTCACAGGCCCTGGAGGAGGAGCTGAAGAGGCGTGGTCATCGCAAGCCGCATCCACTATTAAGGGCTATCGCAACCACCCTCTGACGACGCATCAAAAGTACGTCAATCGGCTGCGTTCCCGGGTCCGCGTGCGCGTCGAACATGGGTTCGGTAGTATGGTCAACGAGATGAAACGGACGCGGATGCGGTGCATCGGGCAACAGCGTGCCGCCACTTGGATCGGCTTGTGCAACCTGTGCTACAACATGCGCCGGTTCGCCTTCCTGCAGACCGCTACGGCTTCCGCTGGCTGAGTGCCGTGGCCGCATTGCGCCCAAACATCAGGAACCGCGTGAAAATCCTCGGCCAACAGCCCATTTCACTCCCTAAAACACGCAGTGAGTAAGACCAGATCACCAAGAAAACACCATAGTCGGAAGCTACCCGGTCAAAACTCGATTTTATAGAGGTCCCCTTAATACGTTATATGCAAATCAAAAATTTCCTGTTCTGGCTTTGGATCGCGACCGACAGAATTCAAGAAATCTCTTTGAAAGAGGATGAGAAGATCCTTCACGACTTCATTGGTCATAAAAGAGTAGCGTGGTCGAGGAAATGTCAATGTCTTAAGCCGATCATCGCTACGTCCTTCGTTTCGAAAGAGAGTCTGGTAGTATTGACTGTGAGGGGAACGACTACCTATATAAACTATTTGATCGCCCACGCAGCGAGTTTCAACTTCGATAGCGTATTCCACTCCGACACCAGAAGAATGTTCGCGTAACTTTTCCACCCAACCTAACAAGTGTGCAAACAACCCAAGTAACCAATCTGGATCAACGTTGGAGTCACGGAATAATTGACTTGCGCAGATGTAACCGATTTCAATCAATCCATCACAACGAACTTCCGAATAAATAATTACATCCATATCTGGATCAGAGGATGAAGGCGGGAACTTCACGCGCTCACGCCTTGCACCCCTGACCACTGCTCGATCCCGGGAGTCTAAAAATAGTGCCATAAGGTATTGAGTATCTCGACCAGTCCCTTCGAATTGTATCTCTACACTCGGCATACAAAAGTCTTGGATTATTTGCCCGTTTTCGTACACACGATTTATGCGTACTTGGTCGTCAACTGGAACAGCTGTCATACGGATCCCAAACGCTGCCTCTGGAGTCGAAAGTCGCCCAAATTCTTGCTGAAATTGTGTGGATCTCTCTGCGAAGATGTGATCAACGAGAACTAAACCACGCGTCACGTTAAGCGTCAGCTCTTGAACTTCGTACATAGTCATATGATTACATCGGTCTGCTCTTCGGATCGGGCAGGATTTAGTAGGGATAACTCTATGAGGTGCCAACCTGGATTTGTTGATACGGATTATTACGACACCCCTATCATCATCGCAGGTTTCAACTGGATGTATCTCTGGTAATATGAGTCGTGGCTCTACGCAATTTATAAAAATGCTTTGTAATCGTTTGACGAAATCAGCACACTTTGGAATGGGTGTAATACATTCAGCGACAGGCGGACTTGACGAAGATTCTTCAATGCCTAGGAAGAGCACACCGCCTTGGGCGTTTGCGAAAGCTACGGCTTCTTCAAGTATCTTGTTCCTAGCTTTTTCGGATATTTCTTGCTGGCCTTTCGTCCATGGCCAATCTCTTACGTACTTACGATCTGATTCACGTCCAGAACCTTTGAACTCAATGTACTGGTCTTCTTGGACTCGAAGATTTATCAGTGATTGAATGTCACTTACGGTAATCTGATCGATGGGCTTTGTTAAGAAATCAAGCATGAACTCAGTTCATCATTAGGAACGGATATCACTGGACAGTCAAGGTTGCTACATAGTAAGAGACCAAATCGCCATCAATTCAATGTGTTGGGGATAAGCCTGCTTGAAAGTCCGAATGATACCCTCGTGAATGTTGGACTGCCGCTTGTAGTCATCTTAGATGGTTTTCAATGTACGCTTAACGATTAAGGTATTGATCATCACTTCGAAACGCTAATCAAAAAGATTTTTTGAAGAATGTGTCGAAGGAAATAAGGGAATTATTTTATGACGATGTGAATTCATTAGCAAAGTTTCTATGATCATGAAATATGATGTAGTGACGAGTTCGACGACATAAAGTTAAATTGAGGTGTGATACGGAGGGCAAGAAGTGCCAGTCTCAATTCCGCCAAAATCCTGGTCCGGTACGACAACGGCCTGGAAACTGCTACAGAACCAGGACGTACCACGACTGCAGGTCATCGTACATCATAAATGATTAGAATTAGGTCCAAATTCCAGAGTCACGAGTTTTCTTCCAGACATTAACTACATCGTAAGTAAAATGAGGAGAAGCACGCTATGACTAGAAAAGAATCCAATCGCGTATGTGTATTTGACAATGAAGCGACTGAGACAAGAGAAGAAGGAGCAGAAGTTCTAATCGACCCCATTTCTCTGGAGATTCACCAGCGAGCGGAACAATTAGCTCGCGTCCTTCTTAACACACCGTATAAGCCGTTGAAAGATCAGAAATTGACCCCATCGAAAAGCTAATAGCGGAAGATGCCTTCTTAAGTATATAATCCCTTATCTTTAATAATAGTATGTCCGTTCTTTTACATGAACATGAGCGAAAATTCGACTGTAGAATGCTCAATCTTTAATCAAAAACTGCTTTAGTGCTATACTCCCCTTTTTCTTTACTGTATAGTTACATACCGATACGCAGGTACTTTTGACAGTCAGAGTAGCATGTTGCCGCCGTGAGTGGCCCATCCGACGGTGCCTACCGGTGCAGTACCATCCATCTGCTGTTCTAGGTGGCTAGCTATCCAAACCCAACGCGATGAACGCGGAGCATCCTGCTGACGAATGACACTCCCTCGCAACGGTCGGTCCACCGCACGGGAAACTCCAATCGGACTATGTTCTCCTTCCGCTTCCAAAGCCACTTTGAATTTGCACTCAAGGAAATGTCTACATTGAGGTGGACAAGGAATACTAATCATGAAACTATGTATGTTGCGAAGTCATAATCGTAACTGCGACTTAATCGGGGTTAACTATGATCCAATTTTGAGGCAAAATAATAGACTCTCAAATTATCGATTCAATTCTGCGTTGATTACGTTCCTGGGAGATCTCACGTACTTAAACTGCCTACCCCTTTTGACGTAAAAAGGAATGCAATGAAAACATGCTTAAACGTCTATTTCTGCTAGCGTTCATAACCGTAATACAAGCCCCCCTTTCTGCACAAGAACTTAGCGAAAGCGAAACGCTTTCCGGGCTCAACACAGGTGTAACACGGCATGTTCACGAGATCGACTTAGCAACGCTTGATGAAATTTTGCACAACATTCCTGGCGCACGACCTGATCCGGTTAGTTGGGAAGAATATCTTCAAGCATGGTGGAATCGATTCCTAAATTGGTTAGATCCACACATGGAGATTGATGACGGACTCCTAAGCCTTAATCGAAAAATCGCAAACGAAATTTTTGTGGCAATTGCAGTCGTCGTGGTAGTAATTGCGGTAATGCTAATTACCGTTGAGATTTACAGGAAGAGAGGTTCGTTCTCCCGCAAGCAACTCGTTCCGACAAAAGATTTTGCAAACGTGGTTGAGGTACAAGAGCTGCTTACTCTAGATCAAATCGATCAAGTGGCATTTCGCGATCGGCCGGCATTTCTGTTACGTCTGATTGTTTTAAAACTCAGCGAGCGGTCCCCAAATGTTTGGCGCGATAGTCTCACGCACCGAGATATAGCATCGGCATGTACTACACTTGATCAGCAAAAAGGCAATATCCTGCAAAAGATTGCGGCGGCTGCGGAACGTATTCGCTATGGGGGATGTCAACCTTCTGCAGAGCAGGTGCACGACATCGAAACCGATGCACGAAATATACTTTTAGATCCCGGCAAATAGAGTCAGCACATGTGGGAGCGATTAAAGACGGGATTAACCGCAATAGCCGTTCTCGGCGTTTGCATTATTGTGCTGCTCCCCGAGCCACCGCCAAGCATGCCAACCACCTTGGACATTCAAAAGGATGGCCTCGCAGGACTGAAGCAATGGCTAGACCACGAAAGTGTTGAGACAGTTTCTTATCGACACAATTTCAATGAGCTTACGGACCTTGAGCTATCATCAAAAACTGGAAATCTTCTCGTGACTACTATGCCATTTAAGGGATTTACCACGTCAGACGAACTTCGTGCCCTAACGAAATGGGTAGAAAGCGGCAATACTGTTCTTATTCTTGCCGCTATCAACGAAATACATAACTGGTCAATGAACACGAAACCACGCTCATTGCATGCAAACATTCGCGACATCACCGGTGGTCAGATCGTTCCAATAAAAAGAGGCAAGGGCTTTCTCTATACTAATCGTGAAGCAATCGGACCAGAGACACTTGCATTCCACCCTAACGTAATCAACGCGCTCACGAATGATGTCGGTAGGCTTGCCGGTATCACTGATCAGCCTGCGCGATTACATACCTTGAGTATCGATGTCCAATCACACGGTGGTTATTCTGTACTTGCCTGGATTGAAGTCGATTCAAGCGGTCAAGAAACTACTTACCCCGTGATGTGGTCAATTACTAGAGAACATGGTCATATTTTGCTCTCTACGAGCTCCTCACTACTTTCGAATCGAGCGATTGGAATCGCTGACAACCGTAAATTTGTACAGAACTTACTTCACGAACATGTCGCCAAGAACGGAACCGTGCTTCTTGATGATTATCACCAAGGAGTGAGAGATATCTACGACGTTGATGCGTTTTGGAAAGACAAGAGACTCTATGCCTCCATGGGATTCCTAGTGCTACTTTGGTTTTTATACATTATCGGAACATCTCCTCGAATTGCACCTGTCCGTGAACACAAACAGCTGGCGCGGCAAGAAGACTTCGTAAAATCGGTTGGGGGATTTTTTGCAAGGAAATTATCAAAGAACTCTATTGGTCGCCTGATAATATCAACCTGGCTGAAAGAAATCGAAACTAAATATGCTTATTCTTCGGAAGATGTATGGATGACGGTACGTTCGTTAGCGCGCGATACTGCCGCTCTAGAGAAACTCCAGACAATGTACGAGAAACTTGAATTAGGATACGCTGTGGACCTAACGGAATTGAACAACTTGATACTCCAAGTTCGGGAGTCAACAAGATGACTGAAAAAACTGTGACGACAACACCGGCCGCACTAGAAGTGGCATTACAAGAAAGATTAGGGCAATCGGTATTCGGAGTAGAAGACACGGTCCATGCATTGTGCATTGCGTTGATTGCTCGAGGCCATTTACTGCTCGAAGGACCACCGGGCGTCGGCAAGACTTTGCTCTGTAAAGCATTCGCTGTCGCGATCGGTGGTTCATTTAAGCGAGTCCAAGGAACTGCGGACCTCATGCCTACCGACATTACCGGAGTTCACGTGTTCAACGACGCTACACGCGATTTCGAATTTCGTGAAGGCCCAGTTTTTGCCGATGTAGTGCTTGTTGATGAGATCAACCGATCTGGACCGAAAACACAATCAGCGTTGCTTCAGGCGATGGAAGAACGTGAAGTCACCATCGATCGTAATACGTTCCCGCTACCACAAAATTTCGTGGTGGTTGCAACACAAAATCCACGTGAGTTCGAAGGTACATATCCACTACCGGAATCACAGCTTGACCGGTTCATGATTCGGGCATCCGTCAGCTATCCACCAAAAGCACAAGAAACTAAAGTCATAAGTGAGTACAACCTTCCCGATGCTCAGCAATTAGCTGATGGTCCTCTTGCAATCATTGACGACGTCAGATTGGGTAAAGCTCGCTCCGCTTTGGCTGAGATTCATTTCGCGGAAGAGCTGGCGGAATATATCGTGGACATCGCTACGGCCACACGGCTGAGTGCAGATTTAGAGCTGGGATTATCGAGTAGAGGCGTGCTCGCACTCGCTCGGTGCGCTCGCATAGAGTCCGCATTGCGCGGCGCGGAGTACACGACTCCGGATGACGTGAAAGCCGTAGCACATCTAGTCATCACACATCGATTGATGCTCAATTCCGAAGCCATGCTCAGCGGGATAACTACTCAGCAAGTCTGCAACGGGATTCTTGAGGCCATCCCCGTTCCGCGCTAAAGCAAACAGGACATAGTGAATCTCTCACAGCTCTCGTACGTATTTCTGGCGGGTATCATCGCACTTGCGATAGTCGATCAGTGGTCTGACGGTACTTACGCTGGATTCTGGCGTCTCGCCGCGTTGTTATTGGCATTATCTCTCGTCTACGAGTGGGCGATTCAACGTAACTACCGGCTAACAATCATGGCTGATACTGAGGGAATGCTACGATTAGGACGCAAAGGTACAGTCAATCTGCATTTCAAAAATCTAAACCGGCGACCGCTCCGAATAAATTACGTCCCACTATTGCCGGAAGCATTCGACAATTCACTGGAACCGCGCAAAATCTTGCTAGCTCCGGGAGAAACCGTTACTGAAGTTATCGAAATTTTCCCTCGTGAGTTGGGCGTGCACAGCTGGAATCGTTTGTATATGCGGGTATTGGGGAGACTCCAACTTTGCTGGTGGTCTTCTCCTCAAGACGTTGATATTCCCTTGCGCGTCGTGCCCGACGCCCTTGAAGCCAAAGAAAAGAACCAGGGAACGGACACTACGGGCACATCCAACACCGTTGTCATGGGTGCTGGGAAAGAACTGTTACTACTAAGAGAGTATCAACGAGGGGACCCTTTGCATGCCGTCGATTGGAAAGCAACAGCGCGCACCGGCCGTCATATCACTCGAGTATTCAGTGAGGACCAGCATCTGGAAGTTATGTTAATGCTGGATATAGGCCGTTCAAGCCGAACTAACTTCGACGAGCTGGATCAATTCGGGCATTACGTGAACGTTGCCGCGCGATTTGCAGAACGTGCCGTACAGCAGGATGACCTTGTGGGTTTGATCGCGCTTGCTGATACTCCTCAAGCTATTGTACCGCCGCGACGTGGCATTGACGCCGTGCTTCAAATTAGAGAATCTTTGGGACGCCTCTCGTCGCAACCCGTGGAGAGTGACCTGGTAGCAGGAGCAATATCGTTGCGGACCGTTACCCGTAGGAGATGTTTAATTGTGCTAATGACCAATTTGTACGGCCAAACAAAAGGAAGCCCCTTGGCTAAAAGCATTCGATTGATGGCACCGAAACACTTCTGCGTGGTTGCCAGTTTGCTAGGTGCGGATATGAAATCCTTAGCGGAGAAATTTTCCGACGAATGGCTTGACCCTTATCATAGCCTCGCCGCCCGCCAATACATTCAAGAGATCCATTTAAACGCTAAAAGTCTAAACCGTGCGGGTGCTCACGTACTTATCACCCAACCACGAGAACTGGAACGTCGAGTTATGAACTACTACCGTCTAGTTAAAGCACAACGGCGCGTTTAGTACCATGTCTAAATGTCGTATGGGATTTTTTCCATTGCCAAAAGCCTACGATTGTCAACATAAATACGATCCAATAGGAAATACCTACTAAGAGACGCACACCTTCCGAATACCTCGGGTCTGGAGAGATATAGCCCTCAATTAAACCTGCCCCGATTAGAAAGACAACACACACTCCAAGCAATCTGATTGCTCGACTAGCAGCTTCCGCGAATGCCGCCGTGCGCGTCATTTGACCGGGGCGCACTAGAGCTTCACCTATCGAAATTCCAACGCCACCCGCTATGCAGATGACGCTTAACTCCACGAACCCATGAGCGTAAACAAATTTAAGTAATTCGCCCGCCATGCCGTATTGCGCCGTGAACGCTAATACCACACCAAGCATAGCTCCATTGAGGCCAATGATGTAGGCGGTTCCCAATCCATAGATGGCACCCGCGCAAACAATAGAAAGGGTGACGACTATGTTGTTTGTGAATATCTGAAAGGAAAGTACCGATGACGGAACTATATTGAGGAGTCCGTCCGTCCAAAGCTCGCCTCGTGTCACACTGTTATACATTTCCTCTGATACGAACAGAAAGGCTAATCTAGGGAAACGCACTACCAATGCCCATCCAGCCGCAGCAGCAAGCAAAAAGCCAGCCGTAGACCAAATAATTTGCACTCGTAGACCTGCGGCAATGACGGGTACATCTTTGAATACCAATTTCTGCAGACCCCGCCAAATGGATCGCGGCGGACGAGACAGTACGCTATGTAATTTTAAATAGGTCTTGCTCAACCTTCGAGTCACTTGCGATCTTGCTGCAATACGCTGAGCAACGGCTAGGTCTCGTCCAAGCTCCGAATAAAGATGTACTGCTTCCAGAGCCTTCTCGGTGGTTAAGTCGATGCTACTCCCGATTTTCTGCGCTTGCTGGTCCGCGTAGTCCCACCGGGGCTCACGCGACTGCACCCAACCAATTTCAGCCACGGTCTGTCTGCTTTCGGTTGACATTCTTTCAATCTCGGTTCCGTTCGTCATGTATTTATGATACGCAATTCTACAGGTCGCTAAAGATTTACGCCAATTCAGTAAGTTCTTTACGTAATCGCTCACTGGTGGCACTTGGAGAAACATTTTTTCCAAGTCGCAACAACAGTTCTTGCGCCATTTGGTCGCGTTTTGCAGGCGCAATTTGAGACCACCGGTTGAGTAAGTCTTGCACGATCTCAGCTTGTTCCAAAGTGGGCGAACTCGACCCTGTCCTAGGGAGAACATTGTTTAGTGCTTCACGAAACCATGTTTCCGTCGGAGCCACAGGAATTTCAACTTCCAGCTGCGTCAAAATTTTGCGTGCAGACTCTTGGCGTTCTAATTCCGCGGTTTCACACCATTGATGTAGTAGACTTTTAGCTGCTTTAATTTGCTCGAAAGTTATCGAGAGCTTGTCGGCTGTAGCTGTATTTGTAGCTGTCACATGTTTTGATAAGTGCTGGTCCTCGTAAACCAGTACCGTGTTAGCGGCAAGATCCCCTACCCTGACGGAATGCCGCGTGTAGTATGTAGCCACCAGCCCAACCAAGTACAACCCCGGCAAGCTATCCAAAAGTCGGAAAACATTGCGAATCAAGATTGGACCAATGGTCGGCAAAGATCCATCAAGATGAACAATCCGAATACCCGCAACAAGCTTGCCTGGTGTTCTACCGTTCATCAAAAATTCAAGAACGGGGTGATAGAGGAAAAAGGACATCATTGCTGGCAGGAGAACAAGGAAAAATACCATATCGCCTTTCACCGACTTCCAACTTTCAGGGTTAAAAACCCAATCATAAGGAGCTAACATCCACACAACCCAAACGAGCGTTAGAGCCACAATAGAACGAATACAATAGTCAATGACGAAAGCAAAAGCACGAGCCCCTGCCCTAGCAATGCTTAACTCCACTTTAACGCCAGAGATGTTAGCCACAGAGATAGTATCTGAAGATTTGCCCGACATGTCTTGCCTAGCTATCGGCATGTGTGCATACCATTAGAGATCTTTATTTATATCCTAAGATTCAGACCAGTTCACTACTACGTACCCAAAACGAGTACACGAATAAAATGGCCCCGTTCCCTGCGAGCAGCTCAAGCTAAAATCGTATAACCATAGATTAACATAATAAAGGCACTTCTATTTATTCGAAGCAGACAATCCTTACAACGTTCAAGATCATACACTTATATCGGACATGATCCGTCGAAAAGGCAATAGTAGAGGTGCCCATAAATGACTATTGATCCTAAATTGCCATTACCTAAGCAATGTCCGGTTACCGTATACATAGCTGTCGGGCTGCTAGCTTTCAACTCACTTATTTTGATAGCGTGGTGGGCGGTCTTTCCCGAACAGATAGAAAACAACGGTGGCCAAGTATTTTTCATCATGTTATGGATTGCTTGTGCCTGGGCAATCGCTACAGGTGCAGGTTGGGTACGCTATGCCATCGCTCTCACTATTGTGTTTTTCGTTTGGGGAATAGCAAATTCTGATACTGGCTGGAATTCCATCCACGACATCAACTTAGGAGACGTAACAACCAAGCTTGTCGCGTGCATTAGCGTTGTACTACTATTCACACCGAGTTCTGTACGATGGTTTCAGCCCATTGTCAATTTGGCGCGCGAAGCCAAAACGAAATCGGATTAGCAGTGATTCCGACCAGAAATTTCCCGTGAACGGAATTTTGGTCTTTACTCACAACTCTCGGACGACCGATGTGTCGCGAAGCGCGGTCTTGAACCCTCTGAATTCGGCTCAGCCTCCGTGAAGGGATGTTGCGTCCTGTGCGGTCCCACGCGGACGCGTGCACAGTCGCTGTTCGAGCGACACCCCTCAGCCGTCCGTTCGAAAGTTGCTTGGCAGACGGTCCAAGTGCGGGTTCAGGAAGTATCGAAGGCTGGTGTGACGAAATGCTGCGACGGCCGCTCGGTGAACAGATACAATTCGCGCCAGCCAAGGGGAACGGCATGAGGATCAGGTGCAAGCGCAACCGTTCCCACAGCGCGTAACGGGGTCCGGCCTTCGCTAGTGCGACTTGGAACAAATGAAGATTTTCTTTCAATATGTGCTTACAGGGGATTTTGACATTTTCCCGGCCTAAAGGATTAGTATTCCCATCATGCTTGAAACTGCCACATAGGGCGTCTACCGCGTTTCTTGGGGATATTTGTTGAGTTTCCTCTATGGATTTTTCGCGAAGGTCATCCGTACCCATCACGCGAGCCAACTAGCGCATTGTCATGGATAAGAGTTAGGATTAACGATGCGACTTGAATACTAAGAATAAGCCCGTTCTGGACGATTATGTACACCGTAAACTCAAGACTGTCTATCCTGAGATTCAGGCATGACGCAGCACTAGCTAGAGTTCGCAATGAATTCGAAATTGACGAGACTACGGTAGCAGCTGTAGTCTGAGGTGAAGGTCATTTGGCGTACTGCCATGCACCAGCTAATTACAACGCCGCATTCGCCATTTGTTAACCCATCGGAGTACTGTATCGTGAGCGGTGCATCAAGGACGTAACCTCTCGTATGGGTACAGGAGAAAGTCGATTGAGACTAGATTTCCATGAATATCAACCGGATAAAATGATCAGCCGGTCACAGAATTTTCATTTGGAGATGCAGCGACGCAGAACTGTACGAGACTTTGACTCGCGCTCTGTTCCTGACGAAGTAATTCAGAATGCATTAATGACTGCGGCTTCAGCACCGAGTGGTGCCAACAGACAACCATGGCGATTTGTGGTGATTCGAGACCCGGAAACCAAAAAACGGATTCGAGCGGGTGCCGAAGCCGAAGAGAAAGAGTTCTACACGGGACGCGCACCTGACAAGTGGTTAGAAGCACTAAAACCGTTAGGTACCGACGAGCACAAACCATTTCTAACGGAAGCACCAGTCCTAATTGCAATTTTTCTCGAAAGATATGGGGTTGATAAACGTGGAAATCGTGTAAAAAACTACTACATGCCAGAATCTGTGGGAATTGCAACAGGGTTTTTGATTTCCGCACTACACCATGCTGGATTAGCGACGTTGACGCATACTCCCAGTCCCATGGGGTTCTTGAACCAAATTCTGGAGCGACCATCGCGTGAACGGCCATTCCTGTTACTGGTTACTGGCTATCCCAAAAAGGATGCCACGGTACCCGATATTCTAAAACTCCCCTTTAATGAAGTTGTTAGCTTTTACGTATAGAAGAACAACCATCTGTTAGATGGTTGAAGCGACGAAACCAAATTTATGCGGCAGATGTGCTTAGCCCTTATTTCTCATAATGGATGGCTTGGGTGCGATGTATGTGCGTGTAAGTTGTTGATACCACGAAGTTGGTTGGGCTTTGCCGGGGGGAAGGGGATGGTAGCGGGGTGCGTTCGGGTCGGACGGAAGCGGGACGCGTTCGGTGCTGAGTGCGATGCTGGCGGAAAAGGTGCGGACTTGTAGCATGCGCCTGGGCCCGTTTTACGGACCGCTACGACCGGCGTGCAAAGCGGCGCATCCCGTGAAAGATGCTGTTTTCGACTGGATGATGAGCCATGCGGGTGAGCATGCGGCGGACGCCCCTATCGCACGCCCTTGGGTCCTGGTCTTGACGAGGCCCGAACCGCTCCCCGACTGTCGGGAGGTTTCGCCCCTAGTGGCTGCGATGGCATGCGGATGATGTTCTCCTGCTCGCTTTCGGGGCGTGCGGAGTCCGTCCCGAGGGGCGGGGAGGATGGATATTGAGGATGGAGACGGCTAGCCCTTATTTCTCATAATGGATGGCTTGGGTGCGATGTATGTGCGTGTAAGTTGTTGATACCACGAAGTTGGTTGGGCTTTGCCGGGGGGAAGGGGATGGTAGCGGGGTGCGTTCGGACGGATGGGTACGTTGGATGGCGAAACAATGGCATTCGGTTTGAGAAAAGTCGATCTGCGCCTTTGAGGGTTTTCTATAACCCATTGATTGACTGGGACTTGTTTCTGTTTTTTGGAGTGTTCAAAAAAAGGGGTTGCGTTGCGACATTTTTTTTGGCAAACTATGCTGTATGGAATTGTTTCGGACGGAAAGTGGATGGGTTCGAGAATCGTGGATCTGAAGTCGATCAGATTTTGTGGCAGGCGACTGACCCGCCGTCGGATTTCGGACACTCAGAGGACGGTGGAGCTGTTTCCGTCCTTGAGTCGCGATGAACTGGCTTCGGCCATCTGCAGTCATCTTGGCTGGCGGACGCCGAAGGGCGGGGAAAGCCCTGGATCCTGTCTACGGATGCTGCACGTGCACGTGATCCGGGGACTGCATGCGGTGTTCGGGATAAAGCGGAAAACCGGTGCCGACATCGACCATTTCATCCACGGCGACCGAGAGGATGTGGTGATGGAGATCGCCCCCCGCAAAGGCACACTCGCCACCTGTGGTGCACACTGCCTTCGGCTGGTGAAATACCTCGTCGGCAAAACGGTCTTCATCCTCGGAACCACCCTGCTGGATTCGAAGCAATACACCATCCCGCAACTGGCGGAGCGGTATCGCGCAAGATGGGGCGTGGAAGAATGGTACAAGGTGTCCAAACAACGGATGGAGGTGGAAGACTTCCATGGACCAAGCGAGCGGGGAGTGCAACAGAAACTCTATGCCGGCTTCCCCCTGAACGCCATGACCCGGCGGTTCTCCGGTCACGGCGACCATCGATGGAACGAAAGCCCGCACGAACATGGCAAGCCGCGCAAGCAGACCCATTTCAAGCACGGACTGGCGATGATGGCGGCCGACATCGAGAGCCTGTTGCTGAAGCAGGCATCCGCGCTACAGGAAACGGTCACCCAGGTGGGTTCGCGACATCATCCGATGCCGCGACAACGACTCCGGCCCGGCAGATCCTTCGAACGACGATCCCGAAAACCCGTGAAGATGTGACAGCGAGGGAGAAGACTGCAAGCAAAAACTGCTGATTAACTCAACATAGGGCTGGCATTCCATACAGGAGTGAAGGGCACTTCCTTAAACGAATGACAATGATCACTAAACGAATGCCATTGGCCAGCACCCCCCTGACCCACGGCCAGCAGAATCCGTGCACGCTGCAGCTTCGTCGCCGACACCGCACGACGCGTGCTCGACTTCAGCACCGCTTCCAACTCATCCCGCTCATCCTGCGCTAACTCCACCATGTATTGCTTCGGCATCGAATCCTCCTGATCCCAGAACCCCTTCCAATCCACTATTATAAACACGTATTGTTAGAACTGGTAGCCTACTAGGGGCTCCAAAGGAATGCCTGTGTCAGGTTTATTTCACCGCTATTTTCGGATTGACTGAGTGCGGCCCTCACTTCATTGAACGTAAGCATGATCTTGATCTGCGGTTCCGAGGCTCCCCATCGCGCTCCTCTAGAGCTAGAGGCCGAACATCGCATTCAGATGCGTGATTGGATACCCGAATTGGTGATACGAGATCCAAAAAGACTGGCGGAGATTGAAGGTAAGGACACGATTGTGCGCGACAGTTGTTCCACGATTTTTTCGACAATATCTACCAACATATTGACAGTGATGATACAATCCTTCAACTGGAAAATTGAGTAAGTGACCATTGAAATGAGTGCTAGACGCGAAGGTAAGACATTAATCATTAGTGTGGCAGGTAGCCTTAACGGCGTAAACGCTCCTAAGTTTGAGGATGAATTAAATACCGAAATCCGAAGCGAAGACCAAGCCATAATAGTGAACTTCGAGAATCTTACTTATATCTGTAGTATGGGCTTGCAACATGTTTTGGTAAAAGCCAAGGAACTTGGGAAGCGAGGCAGTCTTCTTGTAGTTTGTTCGCTTTCGGATTCAGTTAAGGAAGTTTTCGAAACCCTCAACTTTCAAAAGATTATTCCAGTTTACGCTTCCCTTACAGAAGCTCTTGATACGATGAACAACTAGTAGGCCATCACTTTTGTATTGATGGGTAAAGTGATTTTAGTTTGATCCGTGCGTCGGCGGTCGTGAATCGCCAGTCCACTCGCACGGCTTCGCGGTTCCTTCGCTCCTGCCAAGCATCGACTTCACGGCGTAAGGTTTCGCGGTCGGGCAGACGACGGTTCAGGCATTGGCCGACCATCGCACCGATCTCAATTTCGGCCATGTTCAGCCAGCTGCCGTGCTTGGGCGTATAGTGAATCTCCAGACGCTCGGCGATGCGCCGCGCCTCGGCCGGCTCGAATGCCTCGTAGAGCGAAGCCGGAGCATGCGTGTTTAAGTTGTCCATGACCAGCACGACACGCTTATCCAGGTAGTCCTCGTCTACCAACCGTTGGATCTGCTGTGCCCAGTCGACTTTCGTGCGTTGCTTCGTCACGTCCACGCGTCGCCAACCTTCCAGTGGTGCGAACAGCATAAACAGGTTGCTCACGCCGTTGCGTTCGTACTCGTAGTCGTACCTCTTGGGCGTTCCGGGTTCGGTCGGGCGTGGAACCCGCACTTCCTTCACCTGCTGCCGATGGGTCTCGTCCATGCATACCAGCACCTCATCGTCCTGGTATGCCCGATGATACACCTCCAGGGATGTCCTCCATGGCGTACGCAAACTGCGCATCCGATTTCGGGGGAATGCACCAGCATTGCTTCAACCACGGTTTAAGGTCGCTTTTTTTTAGCGTACGACGAACCGTCTCCCGACTCACGCCATCCACGATCTCGCACTCCACCAAGCGGATCCGCGAGCAAGCGCAACGACCACCGCGCATATCCCTCCGGGGGATCGCCATCGCCACAGGCGATCGCCACCAGCCGAGCTTCCGCCTCCCCATCCAGAACCTTCGCCCGCCGGTTCAACTGCTCCTTCCGGTTCAGCACCGCCTCCAGTCCCTCCTCCACACAACGCCGGCGCAATCGCACTGTCCGTCCGTCCGTCATCCTCCCGACATTCATCGCACTGCAACAGAATACGCCCATGCGTCTGCTTCCGGGCTGATACCCGACCCTTCGTCGTTAGTGCCTTCAACTCTTCGCGTTCTTCCGCCGTCAACTTCACCCGATACCTCTATGGTAGCCATCCAGAACTCTCCTTGTTCATCGGGACATCCGAAAACACCTATAATACTCTACTAACCTATCAATTCAATGGAGGTGGGCTACTAGAGTGTGCTGACACTACAGTAGAATAGCAGGCCATTATGGAACTCATGGGAAGGGCATCGCGCTTGCGTCTCCTATGCCTTCGCCCCGACGTACCGTACCGTCGTTGCCCCCGCGTCGTTTATGTTCTTCTGGCACGTTTCCCCGAACGAGAATTGGTGGAATCGGCTTGATCCGATAGCCACCTTCTCTACCGCACGGTTCCAGTGGTGCAAACTGTCGTTGCATCCATCATCACTAGGCACGATCCCCTACGCATCGGAAATTGCAGTTCTTGATCCGTGTCAGCTGGACACCTCTATTTATTGCCACTTCGACGAATCATGCTGGATATAAGTGTATGATTTTTAATGATATGAGGATTGCTTACTTCTCTTTCCCTCGAGTAAATAGAGGTGCCCAAGTGCATCGGTACTAATAGCTCGTGCTATGCTATGGCACGCCATGGTCGCGTCTTACCCCCCCCCCCCCCCAGCAATTCCCCGTATAGCCCCAACCCCGCTATAGGTATGGGCTTTGCGCATTGGCTTTCGCGATAATAAGAGCGTAGGCTTATCGTTTGAGGGTGGATGATAGGTTAATATAGAGTTACCAGACAAACGAGGTATCCAAGGATGGGTGCGCTGAAGTTGCGCAAGGATGTGAGCAAGCCCGGATTGCTGCGGGTGGTTCGTGAAGTATTTGAGGCGGTCGTTGAGAAGGTTTGCGGGCGGAAGTTTTCCACCGGCGACTGTCTGATGTCGGGTCGTCCTGGCGGTGTTTCTGGAGAAGCACGCCTCGCTGCTGCAGTTTGATGTAACGAGGCACCGGCACTCGGTGGTGGAGATGAATCTGCGTTGTCTGTACGGTCTGGCGCAGGTTCCCTGCGACACGACCCTGCGCCGTCGCCTGGATCCGATCTCGCCGGTGCGGTATCGGCGGGCGTTTCAGCAGGTACTGCAACGCGCCCAGCGCGGCAAGGTGCTGCAGCGGATGTCGGCGTGGCGCGGTCATTATCTGGTAGCCGTGGATGGTACCGGCACCTTTTCCTCCCAGCGGATTCACGGTCCGTGCTGTCTGCGGGCCCGGCATCGCAACGGTTCTGACCACGTACTCCCATCAGCAGTTGTGTGCGGTGATGGTGCATCCGGATCAGCGGCAGGTGCTGCCGATGGCGATAGCAGCGGTTCGCAACGGGGATGGCTCGACGAAGAACGACTGCGAGCGGGGTGCCTGGGCCCGGCTAGTTCCGGTCCTGGCTTCGCTCTATCGGCGCATGAAACTGATCGTGATTGCCGATGGGCTGTTCTCGCAGGGTCCCCAGATCCGGCTGCTGCAGGAGCATGGACTACGCTTTCTGCTGGCGGCTCGGGCGGGCGACCATCCGCATCTGCAGGCTCAGCTGGATCGTTCCGATGCGCCCTGGTTTGCGGATCCCTCGCCCGAAGGGCAGGAGCGGGACCGCCAGCTGCGCGTGGTCCCGGAGGTGGAACGGAATGCTGCGAACCCCGACCTGAAGGTCCAGGTGCTGCAGAGTTCGGAGCGGCGTGGCTCCGGCGAGGATGCGCGGCGGGCGTTCACCTGGGTCACCGATCTGCCGCTCAATCCGCATAACGCCAGCGAACTGGCCTGCGCGGCTCGCAGTCGCTGGAAGATCGAGAACGAGACCTTTAACACGCTGAAGAACCAGGGCTTACGAGTTGGAGCACAACTTTGGACACGGGCACCAGCATCCTGGCCACCGTGCTGATGCTACTGATGCTGCTGGCGTTCCTGATCAATCAGTTGCAGGAATTGTGTTGCCCGCTGTTCCAAGCCGCACTAGCGAAGGCCGGACCCCGGTACGCACTGTGGGAACGGTTGCGCTCGCACCTGACCCTCATGCCGTTCCCCGGCTGGCGCGAATTCTATCTGTTCACCGAGCGGCCGTCGCATTTCGTTATACCCGCTTTCGATACTTCCTGAACCCGCTCTGGGACCGCCTGCCAAGCAACGACATCCGAACGGACGGCTGAGGGACACCGCTCGAACGGCGGGAGACCCGCGTCCGCGTGGACCGCACGGGATGCAATGTTCCTTCACGAGAGACTGAAAAGGCACAATTCAGAGGGGCAAGCCCCGCTTCGCAACACATCGCAACACCGCGATCGTCCGAGTGCCCTGAGCAAAGACCCAAATTCTGTTCACGGGGAATTTCTGGTGCCGATGTCGTTTCTCTCAAAATCAGAAACATAAATATGTTTGCAAAAAATATTTGTAAAATTTACATGCGATTTAGTACATCAGATTGTTGATTTTTAGTTATCTTGATTAATTAATTTGAAGGGCGCAACTAAAGATCCTTAAGTACATGTTTGCATCCTAATAGTTAACGAGAAACGAGAGGAGTGTACTCGATTGACCACAACAATCTTAACCGTAGACGGTAGCTCAACGAATTTTCTGATTCCGAACGGCAACTTAATTCTTGTAGCCGATTACGAGCAGGTCGGCAACGATTTGGTCCTATCGGGCCCAGACGGTACAACCGTAATCGTTCAGGGTTATTTTGATCTGAGTAGTCCACCAGATCTCGTTAGTGCTGATGGCACCGTGGTATCCAGCGATATAGTTATCTCAATTGCGGAGGCGATGTCGTCCGTAGCCGAAGGTGGCCTAGGTACTCCGATTGGTCAAGTCGTGTTGCTTGAGGGGGGAGCGACCGCGACCCTTGCTGGAGGCGTAGTGGTTACTTTGGTGGAAGGCGATTCGGTTTTTCAGGACTCCTTAATTGAAACGGACGAGGATGGCGTGCTCGGTCTTGTTTTAAGCGATGGGACGACCATCAATCTGTCGCAGAACAGTCGCCTGTTGCTTGACGAATTTGTGTTTGATCCGGAGACAGGCTTAGGAATCAGCGCACTTACGATACTGCAAGGGGTCATGGCTACCCGAACTGGAGAGATCGGAAAGACGGACCCCGAGAACGTGAGCATTCGGGCACTGGTTGGCACGATCGGGATTCGGGGAACCACGCTGGTCGTTGAGGTTGACAACATCGGCACGGTAGAGATTACGCTCGTTGACGGTTCCATAGTTGTCAAAATGCCCGATGGCCATGAGTACACGTTGGATGATTCGGGAGAATTTCTGGTGGTCACCCCTTCCGGTAGCACTAGCGTTTACGATGGGGGAGACGAGCGCATTGAGAAGTTGCTTGAGGATATTCAGTTTCAAGAGTCCCTCGATAAAATTCGCGCCATCTTGGAGGAACAGAAGCGTTCAGACGGAGACGATGCTAATAATAGTGGTGCAAATGATGGCGTTAATGGTGCTGACGGGGTTTCGGTTCAACCGCAATCGTCCTCCAATGGAGGTGATACGCCGCCGACAACGGTAGATCCATCGGTAGGCGGCGATCCTTCGGAGACTGGAGGTGGTGGGGGTGCAGGAGGTTCTTCCTCCTCGGGTTCGGATGGCAATCAACCAACGGGTACGGTTAATGCTGCGCCTGAGTTTGCATTGGAGTCCTATACTTTTTCGATTGAAGAAAACGCCGTCGACGATGTTGAAGGTGTGAACGTCGGTACGATAGTAGCCGAAGACGCAGATGCCAACAGTGTGCTTACTTATTCGATCATAGGCGGCAATGATGACGGCTTGTTCAGCATTGATGCTAGTACCGGGGCTATCACTTACGTGGGTACCGGCGAGAACTTCGAGGGTCACGAGGGGTTTGAGCTGACGGTGCAGGCGAGCGATGGGATCTTGTCGACGCAGACGACCGTCACGGTGAAGACCACCGACGTCAACGAGACACCTAAGTTTGCGTCCGACGACGGCTATTCATTCACTCTTGTCGAGAATACCGATGGCAGCGGTGATGATGGCAGCGGCGATGATGCCATCGCGATTGGCACCGTGTCCGCGACGGACCCAGACGCCAATAATACGGTGAAGTACTCGATAGTGTCCGGCAACGATGCCAAGCTGTTCAAAATCGATGATGAGACCGGAGCCATCACCTACATGGGCAACGGCGAGGACTTCGAGGGTCACGAGGGGTTTGAGCTGACGGTGCAGGCGAGCGATGGGAGCCTGTCGACGCAGAAGATCGTCACGGTGACGGTGACCGACGTTGATGAAAAGCCTGAGTTTGCGTCCGACAGTTATGCGTTCACTCTTGCTGAGAACGCCGATGGCAGTGCTGATGTCGTTGCGGTTGGTAGCGTTTCTGCGACGGATCCCGACGCCGGGAGTACGGTGAGGTACTCGATAGTGTCCGGCAACGAGGCCGGGCTGTTCGCAATCGATGCCGAGACCGGATCTATCACCTACGTCGGCACCGGCGAGGACTTCGAGGCCGTCGACGCAGATTTCACGTTGACGGTACGAGCGAGCGATGGGAGTCTGTCGACGGAGGCGAGCGTCACGGTGAGCGTCACCAACGTCAACGAGGTGCCCGAGTTCGCGTCCGACAGTTATGCGTTCACTCTTGCCGAGAACGCCGACGGCAGCGACGATGCCATGGCGGTTGGTATGGTCTCTGCGACGGACCCCGACGCCGGGAGTACGGTGAGGTACTCGATAGTGTCCGGCAACGAGGCCGGGCTGTTTGCAATCGATGCCGAGACCGGAGCCATCACCTACGTCGGCACCGGTGAGAACTTCGAGAGCCATGGTGATTTTGAGTTGACGGTGCGGGCGAGCGACGGAACCCTGTCGACGCAAGCGACCATCACGGTGAAGGTCACCGACGTCAACGAGGCCCCTGAGTTCGCGTCCGACAGTTATGCGTTCGCCCTTGCTGAGAACGTCGACGGTAGCGATGACGATACTATAGCGGTTGGCACGGTCTCCGCGACGGATCCCGATGCCAATAATACGGTGAGATACTCGATAGTGTCCGGCAACGAGGCCGGGCTGTTTGCAATCGATGCCGAGACCGGAGCCATCACCTACGTCGGCACCGGTGAGAACTTCGAGGAGGGCCATGACGATTTTGAGTTGACGGTGCGGGCGAGCGATGGGAGCCTGTCAACGGAGGTAACCGTCACGGTGGAGGTCACCGACGTTAACGAGGCCCCTGAGTTCGCGTCTGACAGTTATGTGTTCACTCTTGCTGAGAACACCGATGGTAGTGATGATGCCGTAGCGGTTGGTGCAGTCTCTGCGGCGGACCCCGACGCCGATAATACGGTGAGATACTCGATAGTGTCCGGCAACGATGCCGGACTGTTCGCCATTGATGCCGAGACTGGAGCCATCACCTACGTGGGCAACGGCGAAAACTTCGAGGCCGACAACGCAGATTTTACGTTGACGGTGCAGGCGAGCGACGGGACCCTGTCGACGCAGGCGAGCGTCACGGTGAGCGTCACCAACGTCAACGAGGCACCTGAGTTTGCGTCCGACAATTATGCGTTTACTTTCCCTGAAAACGCTGACGGCAGCGACCACGCTATCCCGATCGGTAGAGTCTCCGCAGCGGACCCCGACGCCGATAGTACGCTGAGGTACTCGATAGTGTCCGGCAACGATGCCAAGATGTTCGAAATCGATGATGAGACCGGAGCCATCACCTACGTGGGCAACGGCGAAAACTTCGAGGGCCACGCAAGTTTCACGTTGACGGTGCAGGCAAGCGACGGGGACCTGTCGACGCGGACGACCGTCACGGTGAGCATCACCGACGTCAACGAGGCACCTAAGTTCGCGTCCGACGGCTATTCGTTCACTCTTGCTGAGAATACCGATGGCAGCGATGATGCCATCGCGATTGGCACCGTGTCCGCGACGGACCCCGACGCCAATAATACGGTGAGGTACTCGATAGTGTCCGGCAACGATGCCAAGATGTTCGAAATCGATGATGAGACCGGAGCCATCACCTACGTGGGCAACGGCGAAAACTTCGAGGCCGACAACGCAAATTTCACGTTGACGGTGCAAGCGAGCGACGGGACCCTGTCGACGCGGACGACCGTCACGGTGAAGGTCACCAACGTCAACGAGGCACCTGAGTTCGCGTCCGACAGTTACTCGTTTACTCTTCCTGAAAACGCTGACGGTAGCGACCACGCCCTTCCGATCGGTAGGGTCTCCGCGACGGATCCCGACGCCAATAGTACGCTGAGGTACTCGATAGTATCCGGTAACAATTCCGGACTGTTCAAAATCAATGCCAGTGCTGGCACCATTACCTACGTGGGCAGCGGCGAGCACTTCGGAAATCATCCGGGATTCACGTTGACGGTGCGGGTGAGCGATGGGAGCCTGTCGACGCAGACAACTGTCAGAGTGAGAGTCACCGACGTCAACGAGCCTCCCGTGTTCTCGAACGACGATTATTCGTTCATCCTCGCTGAAAACGAGGACGGGAGCAGCATCGCCGTTGCGGTTGGCACCGTATCCGCAAGGGACCCCGATAATGATACGGTAACGTACTCGATAGTGTCCGGCAACGGGGACGGGCTGTTCGCAATCAATGACGAGACCGGGGCTATCACCTACGTCGGCACCGGCGAGGACTTCGAATCTGATAACACAACCTTCATATTGACGGTGCGAGCGAGCGACGGAGAGCGCGCGACGCAGGCAACCGTCACGATAAATGTCACCGACGTCGACGACAGCAACCAACCCCCCGTGTTCTCGCACGAGAATTATGTGTTCACCCTCGCTGAAAACGAGGACGGGAGCAATAGTGCCGTTGCGGTTGACACCGTGTCCGCGACGGACCCCGATAATGATACGGTAACGTACTCGATAGTGTCCGGCAACGGGGACGGGCTGTTCGCAATCAATGACGAGACCGGGGCTATCACCTACGTCGGCACCGGCGAGGACTTTGAGGGGGGGGGGCGTGAAAGCTTTACGTTGACGGTGCGGGCGAGCGACGAGAACACGTCGTCGCAAGCAACCGTCACGGTGAACGTTACCAACGTCAACGAGGCACCTGTGTTCGCGGCCGATGCGTACGAGTTCGAGCTTGATGGGGACGCGGACGGTAGCGTAACCCCTGTCACGGTTGGCCCCGTATCTGCGACGGATCCCGACAATGATGATATAATAACCTACTCGATTGCTGGAACAAATAGTAATCTGTTCCAAATCAGTTCAAATGGACAGATTACATATGTAGGAAGTGGCAGCGACTCTGTCAATCTACCCGAGACCTTTTCATTGACGATCACTGCATCGGATGATTCAATAGACACTGAAGTAACGGTCACGATAAATATCGAAGATGATGGTGTAGAAGGCTACAAGCCTCTGACGAACGAGTCAGGTGACTCCATTTTATCACAAACCGAGGAGTCTAGAATCGAAGATTCCGAGCCGGCGAATCAACCTGTCGAAGCTAAGAATACTGTTTCAGATAGTGCTGGTCCGGGGCCAGGAGAATCTAGCTCGATCGTAAGTATGTATTCTATGGCAGGGGGAGCAATCGACGATGATGAGGCCGCCAACTCCGCATCTCAACTTGATTTCTTGTCTGCAACTAAGAATACACCTAATTTTGCCTCGTTTGATGAAAGTTCGATGAACGAGTCAGAGACTTTGGCTCCATTGCCGGACAAGGGATCTGAAATCGAGAATCTGGAACGAGTGGATCAAACTATCGGAGTTGAGAAAGTTGTTGTAAGTGGTACTGATCAGGGGTCAGGAGCAGGACATCATCCAGTCGCAAATTTGTCTTCAGACGCAATAACGTCACGGCTTGAAAATGCTCGCGTGGACGAGCTGGAAATCATCAATCCGCTAAAAGACCCGGAACTAGGAGTCAAAGAGTCGGAACCATTGCGGCAACCTGTAGACCTTGCTGAGCGCATGATATCCGATGGCAATGCTTGTCTGGCACCAGGAGAAGGGTACTCCGCGGTGGCGCAGCCTTTTGCAGATGTAGTGGCGTCAGAAATTACCGTAGAAATAGGAACGTAGCACTTTGTTCAGAAAAAAATTATTCCGTGAACGGAATTTGGGTCTTGCTCACGGCTTTCGGACGATCGAGGTGTTGCGACGTGCCGCGAAGCGGGTCTTACCCCTCTGAATTCGGCTCTTTCAGCCTCCGTGAAGGGACGTTGCGTCCCGTGCGGCCCACGAGACGCGGACGCCGTGCGCTCCCACCGTTCGAGCGGTACCCCTCAGCCGTCTGTTTGGAGGTTGCTTGGCAGGTGGTCCCAACGCGCGGGTTCAGGAAGTATCGATGGCTGGTGTGATGACATGCGACGGCCGCTCGGTGAACAGATACCGTTCACGCTTAGCCAGGGACAACGGCATGAGAGTCAGGTGCAAGCGCAATGGTTCCCACACACAGCGCGTAACGGCAGGGTCGCGGCCTTCGCTAGTGCGTCTTGGAACAAGCGGGCAGCACAACTCCTGCAACGGGTCGAGCAGGAACACCAGCAACAGCATGGTGGCCAGATGCTGGTGCCCGCCCGTGCCCGAAGTTGTGTTCCAACTCGTAGCCCTAGTTCTTCAGCATGTTAAAGGTCTCGTTCTCGATCTTCCAGTGGCTGCGAGTCGCGCGGGCTAGCCCGGATAATGCACGAGTAAAACAGCAAGACTCCTATAATTCGATATCATTCAATGAGTTAAGATACATATCGAAGGAGACCTTGCGGTGACGAAATGTTACCCAAATCCCACCCGCTTTTTATCCGTGCAACGCAGCAAGGTGGAGGCCGAATTCAGCTTCAGTGGCGGTGCGACCACCGGTAACGGGGTATTTTGCTGCCAGACATGGGAACCCTGGTTACCGCTCCGAACCGAAAAACGGACCTACCTCACACCGCTCATGCAATATTGGGGCCAGATCAATTCCAGTATTGCGGGTATTTCCATAACATGCCTATGATCATATTACACGACATGTATAATTGTATACTCAAGAGATTTTACAGAAAGGATTCGTTATGAAGCAAGAACCTATGGATTTTCTATCCTGGCAGGCACGCTTCGGCACGGAGAAGGGCTGTCTGGAGGCCATTGCGAGGCACATCGTTGGAAGGGTGGCTTTCGCTGTCCCCACTGCGGTGATGATCGGGCGTGGATCTACCAGCGGCACCAGCTTCGCCGGTGTTGCGGCTGTGATCGTCAGGTGTACCCGACGGTGGGGACCATCTTCGAAAACACCCGGGTACCGCTGACGAAGTGGTTTGCGGCCATGTACTTGATGACGACGGACCAGGGCGGCATTTCGGCGGAGCGGCTTCGCAAGACGATCGGGGTGTGCTGGCGCACAGCGCAGCGCATGCTGGACAAGCTGCGGGCGGCGATGGCGGATCGAGATCTGGCCTATCTGCCTCAGGAACTGGTGGAGGTGGACGACTGTCTGGTGGGTGGAGCGGACACCGACGAGCAATGTGGACGGGGATCGCGGACCAAACGCCCGGTGCTGTTGGCGGTAGGTTCGACCGACACGACGAAAAAGCCGCAGGCCACGTTCATGAAGGTTCGGGCGGTGGATCACGTGGATCACGCCAGCGTGTCGGACTTCGGTGGTGCGATCGATCCGACGGCGACGGTCCATGCCGACGGCTTTCCCGGATTGAGCGTGCTGGGGTCGAGCCATCATCTGGAGGCGCGAGCGACACCGGCAGCAAAGGTGGACGAGTGGTTGCCGTTGGTACATCGGGTGATAGCGAACCTGAAGCGGTTCCTGATGGGAACGTTCCACGGCGTGTCCAATGGCTACCTTCAGAAGTACCTCGACGAATTCGCCTTCCGCTTCAATCGACGCTGGTGGGAGCCGGAACTGCCGTTTCGACTGCTCGAAGCGGCTGTCTGTCATCCGCCGTTGCCCGACAAGATACGTGGGAAATGCTACTTGGCACATCACTAGCGTGTAATAAGATCATAGGCATGTTCCATAAATTTAGACGACTCCAAGGGTTTTGATGTGGCTTCAAAAATAATTTGGAACTTATTCGGGGACTGTTGGGGCGAAGACGGACATTGAACGATGCGACGCAATTGCAATAGCTACGCCAGTTAACGAAGATCAGAGCCGGGAAATTGGATAGACTGGAGATATGAATTCGTTTGCGCCGCGGTCAATACAGTCGCGGGTGAAGCAGGGGATGATATGCTTCGGGAGAGATAACAAGCTGGTGGACTGTGGAAAACACTTCAGGAGCTGCTAGGACGGGTGAGTTGAACTCTCGGCCTTGATAGATTTGCGCCGGCTCGCCGGTGCTGATGTTCCGTGTGCCTTGTTGAGGCATCCGTTGTTTAACGCCTCAGACGATCCATAAGAAACACACCCCGCAACATAGATCACAACATTGGCGGTCCAAATTGGGATTTCACGGTGTTTGACGTTATACCTTTCATATTGTATGCAATCGTACTACTGGGCTTTGCCATTAAGCTATATTTGTACGCTCAAACTAAGGTAATTTCGTTTAGAAGGTCAAAGTTTGAGCAGTCGCTTGCAAAATATCACAATGACTCTAAATACACAATACAGCGATATTGGAATGGAGATGCTTTAATTACTGACAAGACCACAGGGAAGACTTTCAAGCTGGAATACCCAAGCTCCGTATAGAAAGACGCGACATATTCCACTAGTCATTGTTTTGTTTATCATACTGGTTCCAAAAGGAAATTATAGTGCTCACTAGGACATGTGCACATTCCATCTCAAGGCATCGAATCATGCACGCGAACGTGCTAAGCATTCGGTGCGCGATGTCCCATTTTTTTGTCGGGAGTGTCAGATTTTCCGTGTATGGTCTGTTCCGGTTAATCGGGTATCGTAGCGTTCAAAGTCTCTGTTTGACCGATGGAATAGGACATCTTCACGAAGTCCACTGTCCATCTTCGTTGCATCTCATACACGGAAAATCTGACACTCTCCATTTGTCGTATCGTCTCGCTGCGCGGTGAAACCTCTTAGAATGACGAAACAGGCGTATGTTCCTTGAGCAGTACAAGTAAAGAATATGAATACCTCCAGCTTGAACCAAATTCACCCGATTGTTGATGGCATTGGAGCCGGTTGAATGGCGCATAATCCTATTGGTCGTTTCGACCACATTGGTATCGCGGTGCACAGTATTGCCGAAGCAAGAACATTTTTCGAAAACGTGCTAGGTGCAACATGCCGATCGTTGACAGATCACCAAACTGGCGACTTTCGTTTGGGAATTTTTGATTTAGATGGTTTTTGCATTGAATTGCTTGAGCCTATTAATCCCGATAGCTTTCTTGCTAAGTTCTTAGAGAAACGCGGTGAAGGCATTCATCACATTACGCTACAAACTCTGGGACTCGAAGATAAATTAGATGCGTTGGAGAAAGCTGGAGTCCGTGTTGTCGACAGGCACCTCGATATTGAGAACGGTGGAGTGGATGCTTTTATCTCGCCTAAAAGTTCGCATGGCGTGCTCATTCAGTTGGGTGAGAACTTAGGTCCACTCAACAATCAACCGTATTGGAAAAGCGATTCGGATTCTTGATCCTTCTAATCATCTGTGTAGCAATCCTCACTTCGACAGGCTAGCACGGGTATCCGTCGTTTTTAACATTCTAAGCGGTAGCATGTTTAAGATATAGCCGAAAATGGTGTTTAGAAGTAACGAATGTGGGTGTGTATTTTCGCCCAACCGTTACTATTTGGTTTTCGATAACAAGTTAGCCAAGAGAAAATACCGCTAATGTGTCACAAGATCCGTACTGGATCAGAAATTCCCCGTGAAGAGACATTGCGTCCCGTGTGGTCCACGGCAGACGCGTGCATTCCCGCCGTTTGAGCGGCACCCTTCAGCTGTCCGTTCGTTCGGAGGTTGCTAGCATGTGGTCCCAGCGCGGGTTCAGGGGAAGTATCAAAGGCTGGTATGACGACATGCGACGGCCGCTCAGTGAACAGATACCGTTCGCGCCAGCCGGGGGGCAATGGCATTCGTTTAGTGCATTTTGCCATTCGGTTAAGGATTCGGTCTTAGGCCTTGGTTATCCGCTGATTTTTTATTCCGTTAGCGAGTTGCCGGTGCCGGTGCTCCTCTTCCTCGCTGCCACTTTCCGACCAGTTTTCGGGATCGCCGTTCATAGGACCTACCCGGACGGAGCCGTTGCCGACACCGGACGATCTCCCCGACAATGCGAGTCACGGTTTCCCGGAGGGTGGATGCATGCTGCAGTAGCAAGCTCTCGATGTTGGCCGCCACCGCCGCAAGTCCGTGCTTGAAATGCGTCTGCATCAGCGGCTTGCCGTCGTTCGGCAGCCCCCGTTCAAATGATCCTCGCCATGGTTGGCGAACAGCCGGGTCATGGCAATGAGGGTGAAGCATGCATACAGTTCCTGTTTCACGCCGCGCTCGCTTTGCCCATGAAAGTCCTCAATCTCCATCAGTCGCTTGGATACCTTGTACAGTTCCTCAGCAATTCCCCGTATAGCCCCAACCCCGCTATAGGTATGGGCTTTGCGCATTGGCTTTCGCGATAATAAGAGCGTAGGCTTATCGTTTGAGGGCGGATGATAGGTTAATATAGAGTTACCAGACAAACGAGGTATCCAAGGATGGGTGCGTTGAAGTTGCGCAAGGATGTGAGCAAGCCCGGATTGCTGCGGGTGGTTCGTGAAGTTTTTGAGGCGGTCGTTGAGAAGGTTTGCGGGCGGAAGTTTTCCACCGGCGACTGTCTGATGTCGGGTCTGGCGGTGTTTCTGGAGAAGCACGCTTCGCTGCTGCAGTTTGATTTAACGAGGCACCGGCACTCGGTGGTGGAGATGAATCTGCATCGTCTGTACGGTCTGGCGCAGGTTCCCTGCGACACGACCCTGCGCCGTCGCCTGGATCCGATCTCGCCGGTGCGGTATCGGCGGGCGTTTCAGCAGGTTCTGCAACGCGCCCAGCGCGGCAAGGTGCTGCAGCGGATGTCGGCGTGGCGCGGTCATTATCTGGTAGCCGTGGATGGTACCGGCACCTTTTCCTCCCAGCGGGTTCACGGTCCGTGCTGTCTGCGGGCCCGGCACCGCAACGGTTCGACAACGTACTCCCATCAGCAGTTGTGTGCGGTGATGGTGCATCCGGATCAGCGGCAGGTGCTGCCGATGGCGATAGAAGCGGTTTGCAACGGGGATGGCTCGACGAAGAACGACTGCGAGCGGGGTGCCTGGGCCCGGCTAGTTCCGGTCCTGGCTTCGCTTTATCGGCGCATGAAGCTGATCGTGATTGCCGATGGGCTGTTCTCGCAGGGTCCCCAGATCCGGCTGCTGCAGGAGCATGGACTGCGCTTTCTGCTGGTGGCTCGGGCGGGCGACCATCCGCATCTGCAGGCTCAGCTGGATCGTTCCGATGCGCCCTGGTTTGCGGATCCCTCGCCCGAAGGGCAGGAGCGGGATCGCCAGCTGCGCGTGGTGCCGGAGGTGGAACTGAATGCTGCGAACCCCGACCTGAAGGTCCAGGTGCTGCAGAGTTCGGAGCGGCGTGGCTCCGGCGAGGATGCGCGGCGGGCGTTCACCTGGGTCACCGATCTGCCGCTCAATCCGCATAACGCCAGCGAACTGGCTCGCGCGGCTCGCAGTCGCTGGAAGATCGAGAACGAGACCTTCAACACGCTGAAGAACGTCCAGTACCTGGAACACAACTTCGGACACGGAACCCAGCACCTGTCGGATACTTTCGCTGCGCTGATGCTGCTGGCGTTCCTGATCGACCAGCTGCTGGAAATGGCCTGCCCCGTCATGAAGCAAATCTTCGCCAAGTGCTATACCCGAACCGCAACGTGGGAACGTCTGCGCAGCAGTTTCTGTGCGGTAGCTTTCCGCAACTGGCAGGAACTGTACGGCCACGCCCTCGGGATCTACACCGCGTACCTCGCCTACGATACGTCCTGACGGCCGACCGCCTCTCCAGCTGCTCGATGAAGAAGATCGGGATGTCCCGAGACCCCATGCCGCCCTGACGGTCAAGAGACCTGCATATCGATGCCCGGAACTCGTTCCAACGCACAACGACATGCCGTGCAAACCGTCTGAAAACGTCGGTTCCCCGTACCGAAACATGAAAAGACCGACATCAAGCCCAAAATGAAACTATACGGGGAATTGCTGACAGTTCCTCGATGCCCCATCTCGCGTGATACAGATCCGACAGTTGGTCGATGGAATACTGGTCCCGGTCCAGCAGGGTCGTGCCCAGGATGAAGACGGTATCGCCCACGGCATATTTCACCAGCCGCAAGCGGTACGGGCTGAATGCGGCTCCGGGGTTCCTTCGGCGTAGTCTGGTCAGCGTGCCTTGGCGGGGAACGACCTCAATGACCGTATCCCGGCGGCGGCCGTGGATGAAGCGGTCGACATCGATACCGGTTTTTTCCGTTAATTGTGTCCAGAATTTTCTGCAATTTCCAGTGGGAGCGGAGACCCGGCCATATAGATAACGCTGCCCCGTCAGCCACCGCTCATGGGTCTCCGCCGCAAGTGCCAAGATCAGACGCAGACAGAACTCCGCGTTCGGGAAGATCCTGACGACACGCGTTCGCCGGCGGAGCTCCTCGTTGTACCGCTCCAGCATGTTCGTGGACTTCATCCGCAGGCGATGTTCCCTAGGCAACCGATACACCGTCAGCGTCTCCTCGACATGCTCCTCGACCCATTCCACTAGCCTGCCAAACCCTTTCTCATCGCCCCAACGGGCTACCCAGGCACCCAGTGCCTCACGAGCCTCCCCGACATGCTCACAGCCCCACAACCGTTTCAAACCCTCCAGACACGCGGGATCAGCACTCCGGGACAGTTTGTCCCTGGCATTGCGCAGAAAATGGACGCAGCACCGTTGCCACAGCGCGGTCGGAAACACTTTCGAGATCGCATGCTGCAACCCCTCGTGACTGTCCGAGACCACATACTCGACTCCCCCGCAAGCCACGTTCTTTCAGACGCGACAGAAATCCCGTCCACGACCCCTCGCTTTCCCGGTCCGCCACCTCCGCCGCCAGGCCACCTGGCACCGACCCGCGCCGTCAATCCCGAGGGCAATCTGCACCGCCTGGGAGCGCACCAAGCCCTCCTCACGCACCTTCTCATACCGGGCATCCAGCAACACATACGGATACGCCTCCTCCAGCCGACGTTCCGCAAACGCCTTCAGGGACGCGTCCAGCTTCAATACCGTGCTCGAGATCGTCGCCGGCGAAAACTCGTGACCGCACAGATCCTCCGCCAGTCGGATCACCCGACGCGTCGAGACCCCCTGCACATACATCTCCGGCAGCACCGCCATCAATGCCTTCTCCGAACGCTGATAGTGCTCGAACACCCGCGTGCTGAACCAATGGCATTCGGATTAGCGGAAAGGAATCCTGGTCTTTGAGGATATCGTGTAACCGGTTGATATACGGAAACATATTCGGTTCTTTTGGGGTTCTTCAAAAAACACTTGCGTTTCAGCATGAGTTATGGCAATCTACGCTTACGTTAGATTATCTCTGGTGCAAACGTGATGGATTCCCGAAACGAGAACCTGAAGTCGACCACCTTTTGTGGCACGCGGCGGATACAGGTAAACGTCCTTCGGAGTCCTGCCTGCCTCCGATGCACTCGCCTTGCGTCCCTTCGTCCGGCCAATGCACTGCCAGTTAGCCGCACGGTAGCAGGTCCCCCGGTACTTCGGCGGATCCACAAAGGTCTCCACCAGTACCGGCTCCAGGCCGTGCCGCTCCTTCCAGTCCCCGGGCAGCCGCCGAACCGCCATCGACAGGGCCTTCGAGGCCAGATACGGAACCCGAACCCAAGGAAAGATCAGGAACCGGGAGTTGCTCACCACCCCCTTCAGACGCTTCGCCCGATCCCGATCCCGCCAGCCAATCCAGGCGTCACGACAGGGAAGCCGGGTCGTGCCCGCCTCAAACAACAGACAGCCCAGCTTGCGACCCCGACGATCCCGCAGCCAGTAGCGCAGGAAACAGCCGAACGGATGCCGGTAACCCAGCTCATGATGCCGATCCATCCGTTCTTTCCATTCCTCAACGGCCTCCCCCTCCGTCACAACCTCCAGTTCCAGTGGCATCAGCTCCTGCAACCCGCACTCTATGGCGGAACCCGGATCCGAGCGACTCGTATGCCGCGGTCTCCGACCCCCGGTTCCCGTTCTCGATCCCGGTCGCTTCGGCGGCAGCGACTCGATTCCGCAGGACTCCAGCTGCCCCAGAATCCGCAGACAGGACCCCAGTCGATCCCGACCCTTCGGCGTGAACCAGCCCAGATAACTGCACAGGGTGGCAGCCAACTCATGGCGGCTCAGCGCCGGAAACAGCTCCACCGTCTTCTGAATGTCCGCAATCCGACGGCGGGTCAGCCGCGTGCCACAAAAGGTGGTCGACTTCAGGTTCTCGTTTCGGGAATCCATCACGTTTGCACCAGAGATAATCTAACTAGTGTCTGCGGGAAAACCCCATTTTACGATGGGTTTAAGCCACGTGATGGTATCCGTCGCTCAGGGGATCATGTTGATTTAGGAGATGTACGACGGGTAATCGGCCCATCGGGGCTCCAAAAGTGCGGATGATGTTCTCCTGCTCGCTTTCGGGGCGTGCGGGGTCCGTCCCGAGGGGCGGGAAGGATGGATATTGAGGATGGGGACGGCTAGGCCGCCAAACGATAGGGTGGTGCGTGCGTGCGATGGGACCGCCGCGCCGCCGCCCGTTGCTGCAGCAAGCGTCCGAGTCGATGCAGGTTGGCTGCGAGGATCGAGATACCCACGGTGCGTTCGAAGCCTGCCCGGCCATGCGTGCGCACCCGGTCCAAGCCATGGCTTTCCAACGCATGGATCGCCGATTCCACGCCCGGATGCCGCCGGCGTCGCGCCACGAACGATGCTTTACCTTCCCGAGCTCGGCTGGCCTCCGTGCCTCGCCCCTTCGCGGGCAACGCGACGTGCTCCAGCACCGCGGCCAGTTGCTGTTGGTTGGCGGGGCTGTGGAACCCCCGGTCGAAACTGCATCCGCGCAACTCCGGATACTGTGCCTGGCATGCCGCCACCAGCGGAACCCCCACGTCCACATCGCCGCCATGCCACTGCAAGTGCCAACCCAGGATGAACTGATGTTGATCTTCCAGCACCGTCAGGGGAACCCCCAGCTCCACCGGCCGGCCGGCCTTGCCCTTCACGATCCAGCGCGTATGCGGCTCGAACAGCGAGAACAGTTTCTCCTCGTGCGGGATCGTTTCCCCTTCCAGCACGCGACGGCGGATCTGATCCTGCAAACGCACCGAGCAGGCGTGAAACCAGTGCCATCGCGACAGCTGCGCCGGCGACACCGAGCCCTCCGGCAATCCTTCCAGCTCCTCCAGCGTGTCGCCCAGACGCCCCGTCAGATCGCCGCACAGGGTCAACCACGCCGCCACCGCCTTCGGGCGTCGGCACCACAACCGCGCACGGCTCACCCGTTGATAGCCCTGCCGAACCTGGCTCCGCCAGTACTGCCCCTGCCGCCATCCCGACACCTCATGCGATCCGCAACAGACCGAAACCTCCGTCAGCAGCACCCGCATCGCATCCCACAGCAGGTTCACGTCCGTCGGGTAATGCACGTCCGTCTCCACTACGAACGAGTCAACCCGACCGTCCAAGGCGGTGCCAGGGAACTTTCCCGCCACCGCATGACCCTCCCGTACCAGCAGCGCATTCAATTCCTGTAGCAACGCCGGCGTCACCAGCGACACGTTGTCCTGCAACGTGCGCACCGAGTACGTCCAGTCATCCAGAAACCCATGCTGCAGCATCTTCCGTACCACCTGGTGATGGTTCACCAACTCCCCCAGACGGTCGTAGTCGCAATTCAAACCCTGCTTGAGCACCGCCATCACCAGAACCCGCCACAGCGTCATCCCCGGCCTCCCGTTCTCCGGATCCCGATCCGCGGTCACATGGCAACCCAGTAACCCTTCCAATTCCTCCCGACACGACACGTACAGATGCTGCAATCCCAACAGCAACGCCGGAATGTCATCCCGTGATTTCACATTAATCCTGATCTCACCGATCGGCGTCTCATCCAACCGCAAGGCATGCTCGAAACGTCTCATGATCGCTGCTCTCCCAACGAAGATCCGCACAGAACACCCCTGAAACCCCTAAAAAAGCCCATTTCAACGCCTCCAACGGCAATCTTCATCCGTAGCATTTTAGCTCAAAATACCCTCCCATGCCACAATAATCAGCACTTTGATACAATCATCAGGGTTTTCGCACAGACACTAACTAAGCGTAGATTGCCATAACCCATGCTGAAACGTAAGTGTTTTTTGAAGAACCCCAAAAGAACCGAATATGTTTCCGTATATCAACCGGTTACACGATATCTTCAAAGACCAGGATCCCTTTCCGCTAATCCGAATGCCATTGGGGGGGGGGGGGGGGACGGCATGAGGATTCAGGTGCGGGCGCAATGGTTCCCACAGCGTGTAACGGTGTCCGGCCTTCGCTAGCACGGCTTGGAACAGCGGGCAGCACGACTCTTGCAACGGGGAGTCGAGCAGGAACGCCAACAGAAGCAGGCAGCAGCACGGTGGCCCGGCAGTCTGCGCCGTAGAAACGTAGAGATGCTCCTTAGTAGGAAAGGATAACCTAAAATACGTATTAGTAGAGTGTGAAATTCCTATTCTGAATTGTTTATAAGCTATTCATCCTAAAAATGTGTCAGAATTTTCCACAGCGCAGACTGCCGGACACATCGCTAGCGAAGATTTCCCTCCCCTGAAACCCTCAAAACAACCCATTTCAACGCCTCCAACGGTACTCAGTATTTTAGCTCAAAACACTCTCCCATGCCGTAATTTCCAACGTTTTGATAGAATCGGCAGGGTTTTCTCACAGACACTAAATACTTTGATTCGGACGGGAAAGCGGAAAGATTGTCTTGTAATTTCATAAGCATGGACAATATGATATACGCAATGAAGCTCACGAGAGATCACCTACGCAGAACAGTATCGATGTACACGGGTCTAGTCATGTATATAAATCCTTTTGTTAAACCTTGTACTTCGATATACCTTCATGCCTTTATAGATGAGTTATTTAACAGAACCGTCCTAATCCTATCACCGAAAACTACGCCATAAATGGACCGATCACGTTTCATCAAGCTTTGGAAGCGACGCATTGGAGACGACGGTGACTCCGTATTCGATGAACTTAACCAACTTTATAACCAGCCACATAGACGATATCACAGTCCTTCCCATATCGAACATTGCTTGCAAAATTTCGATATCTCCTCGTTTTTGATGATAGATCCAGCCTCAGTCGAAATGGCCCTCTGGTTCCATGACGCGATTTACAACATTCCTCCCACTAATAACGAGCAGCAAAGTGCTGATTTTTTTTTGACCAAGGCAAAAGATAGGGGATCAGCAGAGCACCGTTCTAAAGTATACCGGCTGATTAACATCACCACACACCAACAGGAGCCAAGCAACAGCGACGAGGAATTGATGATGGATATTGATCTCTCAAGTCTGGGATCGTCCTGGGATGAGTTTATACATAACAGCCACAATATTCGAATAGAACATGCAGATGTTCCAGACTCCGAGTTCTATAGGCAACAAAAAGTTCTACTAGATAGGCTACTTGCTCGTACGCAACTTTATTACACCGATTTCTTCCGTAAACGATATGAAGACAAAGCTGTGCGGAATATCACACGGTATCTGGACACAATGAAAACTTTCTTGTAATCCGTTTAAGCACTTACATGCATTCTAAACGTGCGAAAGCCATTAGATGCGAGGCGTATGCATAGCACAAGTTGGCAGCAATCTCCAACAAAATACTTGTCAAGGTACCTCTCCGTGATTCCAATTTTTGAAATATGGGCTATCAGTCTGCCTACGCTGTACTGCCAATTCTGGATTAATCAGCCGAATCTTGATCCCACCGCTTGATCAGAAACAAAGTCATGTCATCTGTACGGAGGGCGTTATTCTCGTACTTGTATATGTCGTTCAGAATCGAATGACAAAGATTCCTTGGCCCTAAGCCGGCGTGCCGAATCACACATTGTTCAAAGCGCTCCATTCCATACGGCTTCATAGACTCATTACAGGCGTCAGGAATACCGTCGCTATACAAGCACAACGTGTCTCCCGGGTCCATAGTGACGGCGGATTCTTCAAGATGCAGCTCATCAATCACACCAAGGAAGCGACCTTCAGCCCCTAAACTTTCAATGTGTTTACCATTTGCTCGTACGAGCAATGGCAAATCATGGCCAGCTCGAGCGTAGCGAAGTTTTCCATTTGCTATATCTAGAACTCCATATACGGCGGTTACGAGCCTCCGATCACCCGCTACCTCTATTAGTCCCCGGTGAACATTTAACAAAACTTCTCGCGGAGACAGATTATGTTTGGATTCAATAAGAACTAACGTCTTGACCACGGCCATGATTAACGCTGCGTGGACGGACTTGTCTGCAACGTCCGCCAGCAGTATCCCAATGTGGTTCGCATCTATACGCAAAACATCGAACAGATCTCCTCCCACAGTGCGAGCGGGTACGTTGGTGCCGTAACAAGACCAGCCATGGATTTTTGGAAATTCGTTTGGTAGCAAGGACCCTTGTACTTGGGCGGCGATTTCCAAGTCGCGCTGCATTCGCTCTTTTGCAACGATATCAGCTTGGGCGGCTTTCAACTCTTCAAGGGCGGTTCTGAGCTCCGCATTGGTTCGAGAAAGATCAGATATCGTAGCTTGATCGGTTGCACGGAGGTTGGCAGTAAGCTTCTCAAGTACGGCCATGGCAACCGACGGTTGCCGACGTAGCAAAGTTCGGAAGGGATCCTTTGATAGTTGGATGACCAGCGTCTCTCTTGTCGTCGTGACGGTGGCGGTTCGATGCTTGTTTTCAATCAGAGCCAATTCACCGAAGAACTGCCCTTCGCTGAGGCAAGTAATGTGACGCTTTTGCCCATCATCAAGCAAGACCGTAATATCCACTTCGCCCGATACAACTATATAGAATGTGCTCTCATACTGTCCCTCATGACACAGGATAGTACCCGTCGGATACGTGCATATATCAGCTTCCATTATGATCTTGCGCGCGTCATCTTCGCCAAGTTTAGGAAATACCCCTTGGACGGTTTTAAATGCGGAAGTTAGATTGTCGGAGTCGACGATTTTGCTCATAATACCTCTCATCTTTCCCTAAACGCTTCATGACGTAATCTGATCACCGGTCCGATCAAGTAATCTACTACTCTTTTGGTACCGGTGTGAATGTCGACAGTAGCACGCATGCCAGGAGTAAGGAGGAGATCTTGCTCCGCACCAAGTGCGATCTCGCTTGTTTCTACAAAGATCCGAAAGTAATGCCTCCCGTGTTGGTCGGTGTTCGCATCTGCAGCTACATTAATCACCTCTCCTTCAAGGCCTCCATACCGCATGAAATCGTAAGTGGAGAATTTCACGGTCGCCTTCATACCCTTCTCAATATGACCAATATCCCGCGGGTCCACGCGAACTTCTACCAGTAAATTATTATCAACGGGTACCAGATCCATGATGGGTTCGCCTGGTTGAATAACTCCGCCAAGGGTGTGGTGCCGCATATTTTGCACGAAGCCATCAATCGGTGCTCTAATTTCGGCCCTTCTCTCTTGATCTTGAACTGCCGTTAAGATCTCTTGTTTACTAGCGATTTGCACTTCGGTTTCTGCAACGTCTTCAGCTGCAAGGCGCTGAAAGTCGAGAACAATTTCACGTTCTTTCTCCTCCGCTTCGGCAAGTGCCGCACGATGGCGGATAAGGGTCGACTCCGTCTGTAAAATTGCGCTTCGCAATTCTTCGAGATCTCGTTGGATCTTAAGATGTTCCATTCTGGGAGTCAGATCATCGCGCAAGAGTGCGACTGAGAGTTCAAAATGTTCATCAGCTATTTTGAGACTAGTTCTCATGCCATCCAACAAAGCCGCCAGCTCATCCACCTGCGATTGTCGTTGACGAAATTGTTCGTGTGCTACGGCAAGAGAACTTTTTAATTGATCTTGACGAATCTTATAGTTTCGTTGCTCGGCAACCAAAATCGTAGGACGTCTAATGGAAACCTTTGATGGATACACAGGGGTGGTATTGCTGGCCTCTGCGAGCAGCCGTGCACGCTTGAGTTCAAGTGCGTCCAATTGGACCTGGATGGCTTCGACACTGGCACCGATACTTGTCAAGTCGAGCAGTACTAAAGGGTCTCCCTTTAGTACCGAATCCCCTTCACTGACCACTAAATCTGCAATGATCCCGCCCTCAAGATGCTGGATCGTTTTTACTTGACCACGGGGTACGAGCTCGCCATCGGCAACCGCGACTTCATCCAGTCGAGCCACCATGCTCCACACAACGGCACTCAGTATAGCTAGCGAAACGAGTGTCGCCGGAAGTCGCCAACCCGGAACTGGAAACTTGCTAGCAATATGGTCGAGTCGGGATTCGATAGGCCACTCCCAAATTCGATGGCGGAAGGTTATTGAACATGCGGGAAAAGCCGAGGTATGAGTTCTTTCGACGGTCCTTTTCCAACGATTCGCCCTCCACTCATTACAATTATGGTCTCACAGGCGGACAAAAGTACCTGGCTGTGGGTGACGACAACGACGGTGTGGTTTGCAGCCAATCGCGACAGGACACCGCAAAGATACTGCTCGACCTTAATATCTAAGTTAGAGGTGGGTTCATCCAACAAAAGTAGAGGCGGGTCGTGTAACAGTGCCCGCGCGATGGCTAGTCGTTGTCGCTGTCCACCCGAGAGCTGGCTTCCACTCTCGCCGACACTGGTTGCGTATCCATCAACAGTGTCGACAATAAATTCGTGAACGCCTACTAGTTTAGCGGCTTGCATTACTTGTTCATCCGGTACGTCAGGCTCATTGCGAGCAATATTATCCCGAATCGTGCCACTAATAAGAGATGCTTCTTGAGGAACGTAACCGGTCCAACGAGCCAGGTCCGTTCGAGAGAACTGAGCGATATCGGCCCCGTCAAGGAGGACTCTCCCGCTATCCGGCGTATAGAGCCCTTGAAGTAATTTGACCAGAGTGGATTTTCCAGAACCGCTAGGACCTACGATGCAGTGGAATCCTGACTTTAGCTCCAAATGCAAATCAGCAATTACAGGGTTCTGATTTCTTGCATAACGAAAATTCAACGACTCTACAACGCAAACACCTGAAGGACGCGGAAATGAAATCTCGGTCGCGGCACGTTCATCCTGCAAGTTGAATAGGTCCCCAAGACGTCCATGAGCTTGTCTAAAACCAGCCCAAGCCCGCCAGCTCGGTATCAACTGATTGAATGGCATCGTTACTCGATTTGCGAGCATATTGGCTGCAATTAAAGACCCAATCGTCATTTTCTGATCCAATATAGCGAGTGCACCCATAACCGTCATACCGACTGTAGTCAGCATGGTTAGGGAATGCCCCAAGTTGCTGAAACTATCCGTGAGTACTCCTCTTTTTAGAGAACGCAGGATGGCTGATCCATGTAGATCTTCAAGTTTTAGCTGAAAACTTCTACCCATATCGAGAGACTTCAAACTAACTCGACTGGAAATCATGTCCGTTAGCAGCGCATCTCTTGAAATTCCCTGTTGTAATTCCACGCTTGATGCCCGTGTCAATGCTCGCGAAGAAAAGACGCTGATCATCACAAAGCCTAAGACGGCCGTGAGAAGTATCCCAATAACTGGTGATGCTATGAAAGCTATAACAGCAACGAATATCATCGCAAAAGGCAGATCTACGCACTGCAATAATGGAGCACCTCCCAGAACATTGCGAATAAGATCTACATCTCGACGCATGGTTTGCCACTGTGCAGCGGATAGGGTTTCCAGTATACGAAGCGGGAGACTCCACATCTTCGAGAATAATCGGCGTCCTACTTGGACGTCTACGCGGAGTGCGGCTCGCTGCAAAATTCTTGAGCGCGCCTGTCTAATAATAAAGTCGAAAACGATGGCTACTACAACTCCGATGGTCAATCCTTGCAAAGTAGACATTCCAGCGAAGAACACTACTCGATCATATACCTGCAACACGAAGATGGGGACAGCGAGTGCCAGCAAGTTTACGAAGAACGAAAGAGTACATAGCTCAAAGAACCATTGGGTCATCGGGCGTAGAATTTCCCATAACCAACTAGTTGTACGTTCGTGCTCTATTGCGTTGCTCCCGACTTGTACTGCTAACGACTAGGTCATAATAATAACCCAAGCTCCTCGTTCGCTGAGGAACGCTATTGGTAGTTGTTTTTTGTATCCTAGTAGTCCATCACTTTTGTATTGAGGGGCAAGGTGATTTCAGTTTGATCCGTGCGGCGGCGGTCGTGAATCGCCAGTGCACGGCTTCGCGGTTCCTTCGCTCCTGCTAGGCATCGACTTCACGGCGTATGGCGTCGCGGTCGGGCAGACGACGGTTCAGGCATGGGCCGACCATCGCGCTGATTTCAATTTCGGCCCTATTCAGCCAGCTGCCGTGCTTGGTCGTGTAGTGGATTTTCAGTCGCTCGGCGATGTGCCTCGGCCGGGCGCGAACGCCTCGTAGAGCGAAGCCGGGGCATGCGTGTTCAAGTGGTCCATGACCAGCACGATACGCTTATTCGGGTAGTCCTCGTCCACCCAGCCGTTGGATCTGCTGCGCCCAGTCAACTTTCGTGCGTCCGCTCCGTCCCCTCCACGCGTCGCCAACCTTCCAGTGGTGCGAACAGTATAAATAGGTTGCTCACGCCGTTGCGTTCGTACTCGTACGTCCCGGGCGTTCCGGGTTCAGCCGGGCCGCAGAACCCGCCACTTCTCTGCACTTGCTGCCGATGGGGCTCGTCCATGCACACCAGCACCTCATCGTCCTAGTATCCCCGATGATACACCTCCAGGACGTCCTCCATGGCGTACGCAAACTGCGCATCCAACTTCGGGGGAATGCACCAGCACTGCTTCAACCACGGTTTAAGGTCGTTTTTTAGCGTACGACGAAACCGGCTCCCGGCTCACGCTATCCACGATCTCGCACTCCACCAACCAATCCCGCGAGCAAGCGCAACGACCAACGCGCATAACCCTCCGGGTCACCGCAGGCGATTGCCATCAGTCGAGCTTCCGCTTCCCCATCCAGCACCTTCGCTTGCCGGTTCAGGGCCGCCTCCAATCCCTCCTCCACGCGACGCCGGCGCACCCGCACCACCGTCCATTCGCCAACATCCAGTGCCTCCACAATTCAATTCAAAGGAGGAGGACTACTAGAACTAGGCTTGCAAGATGGCGGTCGCTGAGGGCTACGAATGGATTTTCATCGTCCATGCATCCTGTCAGTCTGCGCCGTAGAAACGTAGGAATGCTCTTTAGTAGGAAGGATAGCCTAGAATACGTATTAATGAGGTATGAAATTTCTATTCTGATTTTTCTGCAAACTACCCATCCTAAAATATACCAAAATTTTCTACAGGCGCAGACTGCTGTGAGACCGATGACTTACCGTTCGTTACTTATTTGCACATCCGCGTCGTTCGGGTGAATCTTGATCAAGGTATTGTCCAACGCCTCCACCTTCGTGCGCTGCCTTTTCAAGCGACCCCAAGACATGCACGCCCACACACGTCATTTGTTGATAGATTCATAGATGTTTTGATCCTGATATCATAAGCTTTTAGATATTCCAATAATGAGATGCGGTTCAGCAGATTTGCCAGCATTGTTGCTTGACCCAGCCATACCGATGCTGAAATCAGCCGTTGCAGCACTATAAGTAAGCGTCGCAGCATAATCGATATAGCTGTCTGTTACTTCGTCACCGTCATCGAAAAAATCATCTTCGGCGAAGTTGATTCCGATATGTAAATCAACAGTCGAAATATCAGCCAGTGGTATGGAGTAATCAGCATATGGGTAATTCCAAGATGGACCACCATTACCAAGGTACTCCGGCGAATAAATCAGCCCGATAGAGAGGTCGTTGATTCCTAGCGAGAAACCAAATTCTTGATAATTCAGAGCCTCGCCCTCGCTTGGATACCGGAACTGAGTAAACGACATACTCCACGACATGGTTTTACTCATCTCTTTGCCGAAAGATGCGTACAGATCAATCTCTTGACTTGAAGAATCACCAAAATTGATATTAGACGACCATGTCCCAATCGCGAAACCATTTCCGAAATCGATATCAAATCCGCCTTGGATTGCTGGATCGCGAGTCGTCTGCGAATAACCGCGGAATACATAGTCACTCATGAGAGCAACGCTTGCGCTGATTTCGATTTCGCCATCCTCTGCAAATGCGGCTTTTAACATCATAATTAGAAGAAGAACGCTTATAACTTTGGTTAACAGTGCCCTAATCATATCTGGCTGGCTCCGTGATAGGCCACACTCAATACTCCATGGCTGCGGCACTGAGCAATTCATCGGATTATACATACATAACTCATAATTAACATTATGCTAGCAGCCTGCCTCTGTTGAATTGACAGGTTAGTAGGGTATCATTAGTGTTTTAGGATGCACCGATGAACCAGGAGGGGTTTCGGATGACGACCAAGAGGTATCGGGTGAAGCTGACGGCAGAGGAACGCGAAGAGTTGAAGGTGCTAACGACGAAGAGGGTCGGGTATCAGCCCGGAAGCAGCCGCATGCGCGTATTCTGTTGCAGTGCGATGAGTGTCGGGAGGACAGCGAGACCCGATATTTGCTTCAGCAATCAAGGATTCACTTTGGCCGTTCCGTCGCAGTGCAGTCGGATGCCCACAGCCGTACAACCACGGGCCGTACTAGTTGCGAAACTAAGTGGGACGACTGCTCGCCGCCTTAAGAGATTTCACCGCGTGGCCACGCGATACAACAAACTAGCCATCAGCAATTCCCCGTATAATTTTAATTTAGACTTGGTGTCGGTCTTTCCGTGTTTTGGTACGGGAAATCGGCGTTTTCAAGCGTTCCACACAGCATTTCGTCGTGCATTGAGACGGGGTCCGGGTACCGATACTGCCTCCATTATCGCGAAACCCAATCCGGAAAGTCCAGATTAATAGCGGAGTTTGGACTATACGGAGAATTGCTAACTAGCCATCGTGTATCCAATGTTCATCATGTTCACGTGCATGACTAATACCTTGAGATTTAATGTGAACACATTCAGCCCGTTACTATCCATTATTCCCACTAACTATCGGTCGCGGTCCAAAGCAGTTATCGCAGGAACTAAATCCGTCAAGCAATGTACCGTCGCCGACGCTTTGATGCCTTGCTGCCCCCATATACCAAAATCAACCCATACGGTCTTTATCCCGGCATTTGTTGCCCCCTGAATATCGTCAACGGGGTTATCCCCAACGTGCACTGCGTCTGGCGGTTGAGTCCCTGTTTTACATAGAGCAGCAAAAAACATCGCCGATTCCGGTTTGGCTGAGCCGACATCCGCGGCCGATAGAGAAAATTTAAAGCAGCTTTTTAACGGTGTAGCCTGTACATTTGCGTTACCGTTAGTAAGTGAGGCTAGTATGTATTTATGTCGAAGGGCATACAAGGATTCTAGTGCTCCCTCGTAAAGTTCAACCTTATTACGCCACTCCATAAAGACCGCAAAGGCCCCTTTCGCCAAAACTTTGGCTTGAATATCCGATTTTCCGCAGATCAACAATGCTTGACTTAGACAATCTATTCGGAGCCGTGTCACGTCATGAGCAGGATCGGAATGGGTTTTTAAAACCTGTGCTCGTATATCCTCGCGATCGCACCTCGTAAGACTTCCATATGTGGGTACTCGCTCTGCGAGCCACTCTTGAGCCTTGAATTCTGCCCTGTGAATCACATCATCGGCAGTCCACAAGGTACGATCAAGATCGAACGTAATTAAACGAATGGTCATTTCAAGGTGTTTGAAGTTCGCCCAGCTCGTGGGTGTGAGCGATCATATACCTTCGCTAAATGCTGAAAATCCAAATGCGTGTATATCTGAGTTGTCGAAATGTCTTTGTGCCCCAACAGCTCCTGTACTGCCCGTAAGTCGCCACTGGATTCCAAAAGGTGACTCGCAACGCTATGTCTCAATAGATGTGGATGCATGACATCGGATCCGAGTGCATTTATTCCTGCCTTCTTCACGCGCCCTTGCACCGTTCTCGGGCTGATTCGATTTAATCCTCTGCCAGTAAATAGCGGTGCGTTGTACTTGATTTCGCTCCGAGTAGCTAGCCAGTCATTCAGCGCATCAATCGCATAAGAACCCAGTGGGACAACTCGGGTCTTACCGCCCTTACCAGTAACGTTCATTAGGCCACTACTGAAATCTATATCACCAACGTCCAGACCAACAAGTTCTGACAAACGGATACCACTTGAATAAAAGATTTCCAGCATGGCCCTGTCTCGCTTTTCTAGTGCTGAATCGCCCGTTTTGCTGACTAACTGTATTGCTTTATCAACGTCAAGGACAACTGGAAGAGAGTACCTCCTCTTAGGAGCGCGTACACCGGCAGCGGGATTGTGACTTACGAGTCGACGATTCAAGAGAAAGCGGTACATTGATCGCAAGCTCGAAAGCATTCGAGCAATCGAACGGCCAGATGCTTTGCCAGCATTCATTCTCGAGACATGTTGGCGTACGTGGAGCGTTTTCACCTCGCACGGATCGGATAGATTGGACTCTCGAAAAAATTTCTCTAGGTCTCGGCGATAAGCCGAAATCGTGTTCTTAGAATACCGACGTTCAATAATTAAATGGTTGAGAAACGACTGGACAAATTCGTTTCGTTCCACTAAGCCATCGTTATTATTCGACAATTCGGTCGATTGTTTTGACGAAGACATCGCGTATATGCTCAAGGAATAGCGTACCTTTCGACTGCGCATAGCGGTTTGGGTCGGCAGAACCAAACATTAAAGTTCCTCGAAAACGTAGCCCGATCATGGGAATGACAGCCACGGACCCTGGTGTTGTTACTGCACCTTTTCCAAACCAAAAATTAAACTCTTCCATCCGCCAAGTTTCGCAAAATGGACTGGATCGCTTCAGAATATCTTCGCCATTCGTACGTTCACTTGGCGGAAACCGAATGTAGATTAATTTCTTACCCTTAGTACTATTCTCAATAGCTGGGTATTCCGTAAAAAGGACGACATGTTCAATCAAAAAGTCCTCAATCAGACCGTTCTTGATAATGTCATCCAGATCTATCCAGTTCTGGGCTTCAATCAAGCTAAGTGTAATCTTCTTCGTACGGCGTAGAACTTCATCATTTTCTTTAGCGATATCTACAAGAGTCTGAAGGTCGTTTTGGAGTGCCGTATTGCGTGTGTGCAGTTCACGTACTAGACGTTCCATCAGTGAAACGGAGGAAACTTGATAGTTCTCTACATTGCTTAGAGCATCTAACAAAATATCCGTATTGCGTGCGAAAAACTGTGGATTCTCAGATAAGTACTTTCGGACCGAGAGATCGCTCAGTTCGCTCCGCCTAGCAAATACATTACGAACGGCATTCATAGCGGTAACACACCCTCATAAACCCAAACGGCGTCACCCATTATTCTAACTGCCTTTCCTATACTCTCCCAAGTCACTTGTACGGTACCACCTGGCATTTCGATCTCTGCTCTGGAGTCAAGCTTTCTGCTTAAACGGCCTACTATCATAGCTGCGCAGGCACCAGTTCCGCAAGCTAGTGTTTCCCCAACACCTCGTTCAAATATCCGCAGCCGAGCTCGTTTTCTATGCACAATCTCCATGAATTCAACGTTCGTTCCATTAGGAAACATACTGTGGCTCTGCAACTCGAGTCCAATACGATGGACCTGTATATTAGCAATCGAGTCCACGTGTATCACTGCATGTGGGGTGCCCATAGATACCCTAACGACACTCACCGTATCCGCAGAATTTCCATCAAGCTGCAAAGTTTCGAATAAAACCGTTGATTTACCCGTAGATGGCGTTTTTTCCTGGAGCAAGACTGGCGCATCAAATTCAGCCTCGATCAGTGCGGTACCAGGTCCTTTCTCATCAACGTAGTGTGTAGTAACTAATCCGCCATCTACCTCTAGTACAACCTTCCGCTTATGTGTGAGGCGTTCTCGCAACGTGAACAATGCGACGCATCGTGCACCGTCGCCACACTGTTCCACTTCAGTACCATCTGCATTGAAGATCTGCATGCGAAAATCAGCACCGGGAATGCGCGGCGGATGAATAATTAACAACTGGTCAAAACCGATTCCCATCCTCCGGTCGGACCATGACGGTATCAGACGTTCGTCCAATCTCGGTAAACGAGATACGCTGTCGATGATAACAAAATCGTTTCCGGACCCATGCATTTTGACGAAACGGACGAATGATTCGCACATCTATACTATCTATCCATTCCGATACAAAGCAACCATATCTTTACGCTCGCGCATTATGCATACCTGATTAGAATCCACGAGCACGACGACAACTTAAAGCCTTGAATTGTAAGAAGAACTCAATACTGATCCATAAGCACTATTGAGGACGAATATAATCATATAACTGCGTATTCTACTGATGGCTAGGGTCATTTGTAAAAAATCAGCCTGAAGTATCAGTAATAAACTAGATCGTGCTAGGGTCATTTGTAAAAAATCAGCCTGAAGTATCAGTAATAAACTAGATATGGTGCTGTCATATTCTGCATGTACCAGTATATGTAGTGTCTGTGAGACAACCCTGTCGATTCTATCAAAGCGTTGATGATTGCGGCATTGGAGGGTGTTTTGAGCTAACATTCTGCGGGTGAAGATTGCCATTGGAGGCGTTGAAATGAGTATTTTTGAGGGTTTCAGGGGGCATCTTCGCCAGCGATACGTCCGGGAAGGTACCGATCATGAGTCGCTTCGAGCATGACATACGGTTGGATGAGACGCCGATCAATGAGATCAAGGTCAGCGTGCAATCACGAGACGACATTCCGGCCTTGCTGCGGGAGTTGAATGCGCTTCTGGTGCTGCTGACGGAGGTTTTCACCTGTTGCGCGTCTCATGGGGTGTCGGGATGGCGGCAGGGGCATGACTGGCAGAGCCCAGCAATTTCCAGTGAGCAAATGTCTGGATATTGGCGGTGTGTTCAAAAGATGGGTGAGCATTTCTTTGATTGAACTAAATTTTTTCACTCCAGTTTGATGATATGCCCCAATTTAGACAGCCCAGAAAATGACAAAAGTTCGCGAAAACCATGGGACGAAAACAGCCGAAAGTCCTATTAAAACCAGCAGTTCACAACTCGCTGGAAATTACTGGGCAGAGCCAGATTCGGCAAGGCTATCAAGGGGGTGAGGCGCGCGGTTATGGCACCGCCCCGCTCGCGAAGAGGCGATGGCGTCGTCGCGGTCGACCCTGTGCGGGGACCTGACGGGGCGTCTGGGCATTACGCTGGAGGGGGTGCTGGCAGGATTGCCGGAAGGCTCGGTGTCGCTGGCGCAAGCTGTCGCGATGGTGCTGGTTTCACGCCTGCTCGGTGCGTTTGCAGGATCAGATCCGGCGGCGAGTACTGGAGGGGGACGATCCCGCACGAGGAGAAACTGTTCTCACTGTTCGAGCCGCCGCATACGCGCTGGATCATGAAGGGCAAGGCCAGCGAACCAGTGGAAGCTGGGGATTCCCCTAACGGTGCTGGAAGATCAGTATCCGTTCATCCTGAATTGGTACTTGGAGTGGCATGGCTACGACGTGGAAGTTCCGCTGGTGGCGGCGTGCCAGGTGCGGTATCAATGGCATTCGTTTAGTGAATTTTTCCATTCGGTTAAGGATTCGGTCTTGGGCCTTGGTTATCCGCTGATTTTTTATTCCGTTAGCGAGTTGCCGGTGCCGGTGCTCCTCTTCCTCGCTGCCACTTTCCGACCGGTTTTCGGGATCGCCGTTCATAGGACCGGCCCGGACGAAGCCGTTGCCGACACCGGACGATCTCGCCGACAATACGAGCCACGGTTTCCCGGAGGGCGGATGCATGCTGAAGTAGCAGGCTCTCGATGTTGACCGCCACCGCCGCAAGTCCGTGCTTGAAATTCGTCTGCATCAGCGGCTTGCCGTCGTTCGGCAGCCCCCCGTTCACATGATCCTCGCCATGGTTGGCGAACAGCCGGGTCATGGTAATCAGGGTGAAGCATGCATACAGTTCCTGTTTCACGCCGCGCTCGCTTTGCCCATGCCCATGAAAGTCCTCAACCTCCATCAGCCGTTTGGATACCTTGTACCGTTCCTCGATGCCCCATCTCGCGTGATACAGATCCGACAGTTGCTCGATGGAATACGGGTCCCGGTCCAGCAGGGTCGTGTCCAGGATGAAAACGGTATCGCCCACGGCATATTTCACCAGCCGCAAGCGGTGCGGGCCGAATGCGGCTCCGGGGTTCCTGCGGCGTAGTCGGGTCAGCGTGCGTTGGCGGGGAACGACCTCGATGACCGTATCCCGGCGGCCGCCGTGGATGAAGCGGTCGACATCGATACCGGTTTTCCGTTGCATCCGGAACACCGCGTGCAGTCCCGGGATCGCATGCGCGTGCAGCATCTCATGGCAGGTCTCCAACGCACAACCAACCAAAAACGTGTCCCCGGATCGCATGCGCGTGCAGCATCTCATAGGAATAGTAGCCCCGGTCATAGACCACCACATCGTTCGCCGACAACACGTTCAGGTGGGCCAGTGCCGCCGCGCGCTCGTTTCCATGCGCATGCAGGTCGAAGTCGACCGGTAGTCGGGCCTGCAGCCGATACAGGCAACTCACCAGACCCTACGGATAATGGGCACCGTCTACCGGCGTCCGCCAGCCTTCATGCACCAGTCCGCGCGGCAGGTTCAGGGAGCTTCCATCGACCGCAAACACCCGATGCCCCTGTCACCGTCGATCCGTGTCGGGTCGGACTTCCGTGCGTGCCGGGGTCGTGCCTCGGCGTCGAAGACCACCTTGAGGATTTCCTGGTGTAAGGTCTTGAACAGCTGCTCGTCCAGCCTGGCCCGGGCACTGCAGATGGAGGACGGCGACACCGGAGCCGGCTGTGGCAGTTCGATCCCCATCGTCCGGCACTGCCCCCACAGTTCGGCCAGCGTGGTCGCATATCCCGGACGCCCCTTCGAGAACACCAGCCGGAAAACGAACAGCACGACCACCAGCGTGTTCAGCACGCGCCGCCGCCGCTGCCAGAGCCGGTCATGCCGGTTGGCGACACCCACGAGCGTCTCGACGATGCCGCTCCAGAGCCGGACAAACGGGTTGTGTATAAATTTATCTGCAAAAACGAAAAACGAGCTGTAACGACAGACGGATGGTTAGAATCTGATGTTTCATCGGGAATGTGGAGATGCCTGGACGCGGAACCGCGTCCAGGCGCGAATCATTCATGACACAATTTATCGAAAAGGAGCAAAAAATGATTCGGGAAGATTATACGCACAATGACACGAAGAAGTCGGCATGTCATCATCTGGCGGACGATGAGGACTTTGTGAGGCGGCTGGTGCAAGAGACGCTCAACGAGGTGCTGGAGAGTGAGATGACGGAGTTTCTGGGAGCGGGCAAGAGCGAGCGGACGAAGACGCGTCAGGGCTACCGTTCTGGATACTACCGGCGCGATCTGACGATGAAGGTGGGCGAGATCGAGCTGAGGGTTCCGCAGGAACGCAGCGGCCAGTTCAGCACGCGGGTGTTCGAGCGCTATCAGCGTTCGGAGAAGGCACTGGTGGCCGTGCTGTCGGAGATGTATGTGCAGGGGGTCTCGACGCGTCGGGTGAGCCGACTGGCGGAAGATCTGTGCGGTCACGAGTTTTCACCGGCGACGATCTCGGCCATGGTGTCGAAGCTGGACGCGTCGCTGAAGGCGTTTGCGGAACGTCGGCTGGAGGAGGCGTATCCGTATGTGCTGCTGGATGCCCGGTATGAGAAGGTGAGAGAGGAGGGCTCGGTGCGTTCCCGGGCGGTGCAGATTGCCCTCGGGATTGACGGCGAGGGTCGGCGTCAGGTGCTGGCGGCGGAGGTGGCGAACCGGGAAAGCGAGGTGTCGTGGACGGAATTCCTCTCGCATCTGAAGGAACGTGGCCTGCGGGGAGTCGAGTATGTGGTCTCGGACAGTCATAAGGGATTAAAGCATGCGATCTCGAAAGTGCTGCCGACCGCGCTGTGGCAACGGTGCTGCGTCCATTTTCTGCGCAATGCCAGGGACAAGCTGTCCCGGAGTGCTGATCCCGCGTGTCTGGAGGGTTTGAAACGGTTGTGGGGCTGTGAGCATGTCGGGGAGGCTCGTGAGGCACTGGGTGCCTGGGTAGCCCGTTGGGGCGATGAGAAAGGGTTTGGCAGGCTAGTGGAATGGGTCGAGGATCATGTCGAGGAGACGCTGACGGTGTATCGGCTGCCCAGGGAACATCGCCTGCGGATGAAGTCCACGAACATGCTGGAGCGGTACAACGAGGAGCTCCGCCGGCGAACGCGTGTCGTCAGGATCTTTCCGAACGCGGAGTCCTGTCTGCGTCTGATCTTGGCACTTGCGGCGGAGACCCATGAGCGGTGGCTGACGGAGCAGCGTTATCTATATGACCGGATCGGCGTGGTTCGCACACCCGAACCGGAATCCGAGACATGGCAGGAGGCGGCATGAAACACCCGAAAATTTCGCGCCGAGCGGAGACCCGCCCATATGGGCGGGTCTCCGCTCCCACTGGAAATTGCAGAAAATTCTTGACACAACTCGAGATGGGGCATCGAGAAACTGTACAAGGTATCCAAACGGCTGATGGAGGTTGAGGACTTTCATAGGCAAAGCGAGCGCGGAGTGAAACAGGAACTGTATGCATGCTTCACCCTGATTGCCATGACCCGGCTGTTCGCCAACCACGGCGAGGATCCTTTGAACGGGCGTCTGCCGAACGACGGCAAGCCGCTGATGCAGACGAATTTCAAGCACGGACTTGCGGCGGTGGCGGCCAACATCGAGAGCCTGCTACTTCAGCATGCATCCGCCCTCCGGGAAACCGTAGCTCGTATTGTCGGCGAGATCGTCCGGTGTCGGCAACGGCTCCGTCCGGGCCGGTCCTATGAACGGCGATCCCGAAAACCGGTCGGAAAGTGGCAGCGAAGAAGGGGAGCACCGGCAACGACGGCCCGCTAACGGAATAAAAAATCAGCGGATAACCAAGGCCCAAGACCGAATCCTTAACCGAATGGCAAAATTCACTAAACGAATGCCATTGGCTCGAATGGGGGGAGGCCCGCGTCCGCGTGGCCTGCACAGGACGCACTGTGAGCAAAGACCCAAATTCCGTTCACGAGGAATTTCTGCTAATCAATGCGGATATACATGTCCACGTCACCAGTCCAGTACTTTTCACACCCCATAGACTCCCAATTGCCACCCACGAATCCTGGAATAGTGTTCTCTGGGGCGATACTGTACGAATCGTCATAATGATCTATAACTTCCCCGAAGTGCTTGAGAGCACTTACGCAAAGGTCAATTGTCGGTATCTCTGTGAACAACACTCCAAGGTCCCTATCATTAGGGTCCCAAGTGTAGAATATAATCTCACCACCGAAAATATTCACTCCGTCTCTCAGACTGCCCTGCCCTAAGTAAGGCTTCAGAGCGTCGGCGGAGGGGTAGGGGTAGTCACTGAGGTGCTTGTAACTATTCGTACCTCCCGCATTCCTGAACTGAATTGCGGCATCCCGCAGCAGCAGGACATCGTTCACCAACGCCTGTGTATCAACTTCGTCTGAGAGTACGGTGTATATGGCCCACACGCCGACCAGCACCCCCGCAATGATACCGAATACAAGGAGTATTTCAGCTATTGAGTAACCATTCGTTTCACGGTACCGCGCGCGTTTGCCGCCGAGATAAAAAAAGAGGGAGGAGAGGATTATAGCTACAGCACCTCTCCTCCTGTTCACCGAGTGGCCGTCGCATTTCGTTATACCCCGCCCCCCGCTTTCGATACTTCCTGAACCCGCACTGGGACCGCCTGCCAGGCAACAGACATCCGAACGGACGGCTGAGGGACACCGCTCGAACGGCGGGAGACCCGCGTCCGCGTGGACCGCACGGGATACTAATGTTCCTTCACGAGAGACTGAAAAGGCCCAATTCAGAGGGGCAAGACCCGCTTCGCAGCACATCGCAACTAGGTCTCTTAGGGTAGGAACTATCTTAAATTTGGATCTGTTAGAGCGCATAGTCGTACACCCATACGGGTGCAGATCAAAGATTATGAATGAAAATTTCATCCTTATAAATAATCTACCAATCATCAATTATTCCATGAGATTAAAAGGTTTTGACACATCTTGTAGGTGCCGTTCCTACGTGCAATTTAAGAGAGATAAAAGATAGTTCCTCAAGTTCAACGGAAGACATGCCTGAAAATTGTAGATGGGGTGCTAACCTAATAACAAGTATAATGGTAAGATTTAAATATTACAAGTAATATTTACATCTTATTTATTTCATCTTCCATTGTAATAAAATTGCCAGATATGGGCGTGTTGACACTATGCTGTTGTATGATTCTTGATCTGGTGCACTCGACAAGAGGTCGGCGTGCAACTTACGGAAGAGCCATTTGACGAGATACGGGATCTGTTTCCGAAGCCCTGCGGCAAGGTCCGATGGGGTCATCGGCGGGTGCTGAACGGTATTCTTTACGTTTTGCAACACGGCTGCCTCTGGCAGCGGCCTGCCTGCGTGCTATGGGCGTTGTTGGAACACGGTGTACGTCCAGATGGAGGAACCACTGGGCGGAGTGTGGGGTACTGGCGGCCGTGTTCGAGCGTTTGCGTGATCGGGGGGGGGGGTAGCTTCGGGCACCGAGATCGCGATGCTGGATAGCACCTCAGTAAAGGTGCATGCGGATGGGACAGGCGGTCTAAAAAATGGTCCGCAAAGTATCGGACACTCGCGCGGAGGGGTGACGACCAAGATTCATTTACTTGGTGTTGGACGAGCGTTGGGCATGGAGTTTCTCGCTGTCCGCTGGGCATCGGCATGATGCTCCGGAAGAGCGGTCTGAAGCACCCGAAGCATCCGATGATGGACCGCGCCGCCTATGAGGACGATCAGACGCGGCGGGTGGTGGAAGAATAGGGTGCCACGCCCGTGGTCCCTCATCCCGAACGGCCCGTCGGAAACCGTGATCGTTCGACCGCAAGCTGTATGCCCGCCACCATGAAGTGGAACGCTTGTCCGGCAGGCTCAAGTGGTATCGCCGCGTAAGGACACGTTACGATAAATAAACTTGACGCCATGTTCGCCGGGTTCATTTATCTGGCACTGATGTGCGAAGTGATCAGGAGATCAGTGTAAACACGCCCTAGTTAGTGTCTGCGCCCCCCCCCCCATTTTACGATGGGTTTAAGCCACGTGATGGTATCCGCCGCTCAGGGGATCATGTTGATTTAAGAGATGTACGACCAATGGCATTCGTTTAGTGAATTTTGCCATTCGGTTAAGGATTCGGTCTTGGGCCTTGGTTATCCGCTGATTTTTTATTTCGTTAGCGAGTTGCCGGTGCCGGTGCTCCTCTTCCTCGCTGCCACTTTCCGACCGTTTTTCGGGATCGCCGCTCATAAGACCTGCCCGGACGGAGCCGTTGCCGACACCGGACGATCTCGCTGACCATACGAGCCACGGTTTCCCGGAGGGCGGATGCCTGCTGAAGTAGCAGGCTCTCGATGTTGGCCGCCACCGCCGCAAGTCCGTGCTTGAAATTCGTCTGCATCAGCGGCTTGCCGTCGTTCGGCAGCCCCCCGTTCAAAGGATCCTTGCCATGGTTGGCGAACAGCCGGGTCATGGTAATCAGGGTGAAGCATGCATACAGTTCCTGTTTCACGCCGCGCTCGCTTTGCCCATGAAAGTCCTCAACCTCCATCAGCCGTTTGGATACCTTGTACCGTTCCTCGATGCCCCATCTCGCGTGATACAGATCCGACAGCTGCTCGATGGAATACTGGTCCCGGTCCAGCAGGGTCGTGCCCAGGATGAAGACGGTATCGCCCACGGCATATTTCACCAGCCGCAAGCGGTGCGGGCCGAATGCGACTCCAGGGTTCCTGCGGCGTAGTCGGGTCAGCGTGCGTTGGCGGGGAACGACCTCGATGACCGTATCCCGGCGGCCGCCGTGGATGAAACGGTCGACGTCGATACCGGTTTTCCGTTTCATCCGGAACACCGCGTGCAGTCCCCGGATCGCATGCGCGTGCAGCATCTCGTAGGAATAATAGCCCCGGTCATAGACCACCACATCGTTCGCCGACAACACGTTCAGGTGGGCCAGTGCCGCCGCGCGCTCGTTTCCATGCGCATGCAGGTCGAAGTCGACCGGTAGTCGGGCCTGCAGCCGATACAGGCAACTCACCAGACCCTGCGGATAATGGGCACCGTCTACCGGCGTCCGCCAGCCTTCATGCACCCGTCCGCGCGGCAGGTTCAGGGAACTTCCATCGACCGCAAACACCCGATGCCCTTGCCACCGCCAATCCGCGTCGGGACGGGCTTTCCGTGCGGGCCGGGGTCGGCCTTCGGCGTCGAAGAGCACCTTGAGGATTTCCTGATGCAAGGTCTTGAACAGCTGCTCGTCCAGCCTGGCCCGGGCACTGCAGATGGAGGACGGCGACACCGGAGCCAGCTGTGGCAGTTCGATCCCCATCGTCCGGCACTGCCCCCACAGTTCGGCCAGCGTGGTCGCATATCCTGGACGCCCCTTCGAGAACACCAACCGGAAAACGAACAGCACGACCACCAGCGTGTTCAGCACGCGCCGCCGCCGCCGCCAGAGCCGGTCATGCCGGTTGGCGACACCTACGAGCGTCTCGACGATGATGCCGCTCCAGAGCCGGACAAACGCATCCTCCGGAGCCAAGACTGTTGCCGGCGACCTGCGGGAACGGCGTCCGGATCGACGGGAGCCGGTCAGCAGCACCTGCTTCCAGTCTTTCGTCAGCGGATACAGGTAAACGTCCTTCGGCATCCTGCCTGCCTCCGACGCACTCGCCTTGCGTCCCTTCGTCCGGCCCATGCACTGCCAGTTGGCCGCACGGTAGCAGGTCCCCCGGTACTTCACCGGATCCACAAAGGTCTCCGCCAGTACCGGCTCCAGGCCGTGCCGCTCCTTCCAGTCCCCGGGCAGCCGCCGAACCGCCATCGACAGGGCCTTCGAGGCCAGATACGGAACCCGAACCCAAGGGAAGATCAGGAACCGGGAGTTGCTCACCACCCCCTTCAGACGCTTCGCCCGATCCCGCCAGCCAATCCAGGCGTCACGACAGGGAAGCCGGGTCGTGCCCGCCTCAAACAGCAGACAGCCCAGCTTGCGATCCCGACGATCCCGCAGCCAGTAGCGCAGGAAACAGCCGAACGGATGCCGGTAACCCAGCTCATGATGCCGATCCACCCATTCCTTCCATTCCTCAACGGCCTCCCCCTCCGCCACAACCTCCAGTTCCAGCGGCATCAGCTCCTTCAACTCACACTCTATGGCGGAGCCCGGATCCGAGCGACTCGTATGCCGCGGTCTCCGACCCCCGGTTCCCGTTCTCGATCCCGGCCGCTTCGCCGGCAGCGACACGATGCCGCAGGACTCCAGCTGCTCCAGCATCCGCAGACAGGACCCCAGTCGATCCCGACCCTTCGGTGTGAACCAGCCCAGATGACTGCACAGGGTGGCAGCCAGCTCATGGCGGCTCAGTGCCGGAAACAGCTCCACCGTCTTCTGGATGTCCGCAATCCGACGGCGGGTCAGCCGCGTGCCACAAAAGGTGGTCGACTTCAGGTTCTCGATTCGGGAATCCATCACGTTGGTACCAGAGATAATTTAACTAGTGTTTGTGCGAAAACCCTGATGATTGTATCAAAGTGCTGATTATTGTGGCATGGGGGGGTATTTTGAGCTAAAATGCTACGGGTGAAGATTGCCGTTGGAGGCGTTGAAATGGGCTTTTTTAGGGGTTTCAGGGGGGGGGGGGTCTGTGCGGATCTTCGTTGGGAGAGCAGCGATCATGAGACGTTTCGAGCATGCCTTGCGGTTGGATGAGACGCCGATCGGTGAGATCAGGATTAATGTGAAATCACGGGATGACATTCCGGCGTTGCTGTTGGGATTGCAGCATCTGTACGTGTCGTGTCGGGAGGAATTGGAAGGGTTACTGGGTTGCCATGTGACCGCGGATCGGGATCCGGAGAACGGTCGGCCGGGGATGACGCTGTGGCGGGTTCTGGTGATGGCGGTGCTCAAGCAGGGTTTGAATTGCGACTACGACCGTCTGGGGGAGTTGGTGAACCATCACCAGGTGGTACGGAAGATGCTGCAGCATGGGTTTCTGGATGACTGGACGTACTCGGTGCGCACCTTGCAGGACAACGTGTCGCTGGTGACGCCGGCGTTGCTACAGGAATTGAATGCGCTGCTGGTACGGGAGGGTCATGCGGTGGCGGGAAAGCCCCCTGGCACCGCCTTGGACGGTCGGGTTGACTCGTTCGTAGTGGAGACGGACGTGCATTACCCGACGGACGTGAACCTGCTGTGGGATGCGATGCGGGTGGGTTGTGTATAAATTTGTCTGCAAAAACGAAAAACGGGCTGTAACGACAGACGAATGGTTAGAATCTGATGTTTCATCGGGAATGTGGAGATGCCTGGACGCAATCCCGCATCCAGGCGCGAATCATTCATGACACAATTTATTGAAAAGGAGCAAGAAATGATTCGGAAAGATTATACGCACAATGCCACGAAGAAGTCGGCATGCCATCATCTGGCGGACGATGAGGAGTTTGTGAGGCGGCTGGTGCAAGAGACGCTCAACGAGGTGCTGGAGAGTGAGATGACGGAGTTTCTGGGAGCGGGCAAGAGCGAGCGGACGAAGACGCGTCAGGGCTACCGTTCCGGATACTACCGGCGCGATCTGACGATGAAGGTGGGCGAGATCGAGCTGAGGGTTCCGCAGGAACGCAGCGGCCAGTTCAGCACGCGGGTGTTCGAGCGCTATCAGCGTTCGGAGAAGGCACTGGTGGCCGTGCTGTCGGAGATGTATGTGCAGGGGGTCTCGACGCGTCGGGTGAGCCGACTGGCGGAAGATCTGTGCGGTCACGAGTTTTCACCGGCGACGATCTCGGCCATGGTGTCGAAGCTGGACGCGTCGCTGAAGGCGTTTGCGGAACGTCGGTTGGAGGAGGCGTATCCGTATGTGCTGCTGGATGCCCGGTATGAGAAGGTGAGAGAGGAGGGCTCGGTGCGTTCCCGGGCGGTGCAGATTGCCCTCGGGATTGACGGCGAGGGTCGGCGTCAGGTGTTGGCGGCGGAGGTGGCGAACCGGGAAAGCGAGGTGTCGTGGACGGAATTCCTCTCGCATCTGAAGGAACGTGGCCTGCGGGGAGTCGAGTATGTGGTCTCGGACAGTCATGAGGGATTAAAGCATGCGATCTCGAAAGTGCTGCCGACCGCGCTGTGGCAACGGTGCTGCATCCATTTTCTGCGCAATGCCAGGGACAAGCTGTCCCGGAGTGCTGATCCCGCGTGTCTGGAGGGTTTGAAACGGTTGTGGGGCTGTGAGCATGTCGGGGAGGCTCGTGAGGCACTGGGTGCCTGGGTAGCCCGTTGGGGCGATGAGAAAGGGTTTGGCAGGCTAGTGGAATGGGTCGAGGATCATGTCGAGGAGACGCTGACGGTGTATCGGCTGCCTAGGGAACATCGCCTGCGGATGAAGTCCACGAACATGCTGGAGCGGTACAACGAGGAGCTCCGTCGGCGCACGCGTGTCGTCAGGATCTTCCCGAACGCGGAGTCCTGTCTGCGTCTGATCTTGGCACTTGCGGCGGAGACCCATGAGCGGTGGCTGACGGGGCAGCGTTATCTATATGGCCGGATCGGCGTGGTTCGCGCATCCGAACCGGAATCCGAGACATGGCAGGAGGCGGCATGAAACGCCCGAAAATTTCGCGCCGAGCGGAGACCCGCCCATATGGGCGGGTCTCCGCTCCCACCAGAAATTGCAGAAGATTCTTGACACAACTTGCACCGGGCTTTTACGTTGGTGCCAGGCTGGCCCAGATCAAGCGGAAATCCTTCCAGTACGGGAAGGCGGACCCGAACGCCAGATGGATCCGCCGCGTGGACACCGTCACGCGCACCGGGATCTGGAACAGGCACTTGCGCAGCGTCGATGGACGGCTCCGGCGCAGCATGGCGGATACCGGAAGGTTCTCGAGCCGGCGCTTCATCATGCAATGAAGGGCATGGGCCAGTGCGCTCATCCGGAGCCGGAGTGCGTTGACGTTCCAGAGGCTGCTGGAGCATCGGTCCAGGAACAGATCGTTCTTCTGTTCCTTGATCCAGTTTTCGGCCTCACCCCGGTCGCAGTACATCTCTTCGTAGACCGTTGGCTCGTCGAGCTGCTGGAGCGAGGTGACGACGAAGCGACTGTTGTACCGGGCTTCGCCGACCGTCGCACATGGGTCTTCCGCGCCGGCCTCCGGTCCGCCGTCGGCCTTGCCGGCCGGTTCCCCGTCCGCGTTGCCGACCGGTTGTCCCGGCAGCCATTCGGCCTTGGCGATCACGCGGCGTTCGCGGCTCCAGCTGTCGCGCGTGCGATAGTCGAAGCTCTGGTAGCCGCGGACCGCTTGCTGCGCATAGTCCGGATCCCGCTTCAACCGGTCCCGCAGATCGTCCATCAACGGTTGGACCCGGTCTTTCAGCCGATCATTGCGCGGCAGTCCCAGCACGTAATCCACGCCCCGCGCCTCGCACCACGTCATCAACTCGTCGCGGCAGTAGGCCCCGTCGGCGCGGATCAGGATCGGCACCTGCGGAAATCGCTTCCGCAGCCGGTCCACGAGCGGCGCGACCGTCTCCACCACGCCCGCCGCCACATCGCTGCTTGACGTGCGCAGTTCCGTCCGCACCGGCCAGCCGTTGCAGAACACCAGCCGCGGAAGGTAGCAGTATGCATGGTAGTACCCGTGATAGAACCGGTGCTCCTGCCGGCCGTGCAGTTCCACGTCCGTGGCATCGATGTCCAGCACCAGCCGCTTCGGCATCTGGCCCCGCTCGCCCCACACCAGGTACAGCTCCACGAGCAGCTCGTCGAGCGCATCGAAATCCACGGTGATCTGGCGCGCTTTCGCCGGGTCCCGCCCGTTCGCCGACAGCTCCATCCGGTTCAGCGTGCTTTTGCCGGCCAGCGGCTCGCAGTCCGAACGCGCACACTCCACACGCCCCATGGCCGTGGACAGGGCCCGGTCCCGCCGCAGCTCGTCGTGATCGTTCACATCTTCGTAGCCCAGCGCGAGACCCAAAATCCGCTGCCCCAGCAACGCCACCAGCGGATGCGCCACCTTGGACGGGTCCCGGTGGTCCGTGAAACATGCCGAGGCGCGCTCGAACAGCTGGACCTGCTCGGCCAGCATCATCAGCAGTGCCGAGCCCCCGTTGGAACTCAGCTCGCCTCCACTGCAGTCCACCTCCATCCGCCCCGGACGGACCCCTTTCGCCATCCGACGCACCAACCGGTCCGCGCCGCGCTTTTGCTTGCTCTTCATCCCGTGCCCTCCTCCATCCGGCCCCATCGGCCGCGTTGCGCCCACCCTTCGGCCAGCGTGGCCGCATGTCCCGGACGCCCCTTCCAGAACACCAACCGGGACATGCACAGTACGACCACCAGCGTGTTCAGCACGCGCCGCCGCCGCTGCCAGAGCCGGACCAAAGCATCCTCCGGGGCCAAGACGGCTGCCGGCGACCTGCAGGACCCCAATCGATCCCGACCCTTCGGCTTGAACCAGCCCAGATGACTGCACAGGGTGGACGCCAACTCATGGCGGCTCAGTGCCGGAAACCGTGCCACCGTCTTCTGAAGGTCCACAATCCAACGGCGGGTCAGTCGCGTGCCACCCAAGGTGGTCGACTTCAAGTTCTCGATTCGGAAATCCATCACGTTGGCACCAGAGACCATCTAACCAAGCGTAGATTGCCATAACCCATGCCAAAACGCAAGTGTTTTTTTGAAGAACTCCCAAAAAAACGGATATGTTTCCGTATATCAACCGGTTACACGACATCCTCAAAGACCGGGATCCCTTTCCGTTCATCCGCATGCCATCGCAGCCACCGGGGGCGAGACCTCCCGACAGTCGGGGACCGTTCGGGCCTCGTCAAGACCAGGACCCAAGGGCGTGCGATAGGGGCGTCCGCCGCATGCTCACCCGCATGGCTCATCATCCAGTCGACAACAGCATCTTGCACAGGATGCGCCGCTTTGCACGCCGATCGTGGCGGTCCGCAAAACGGGCCCAGGCGCATGCTACACGTCCGCACCGCTTCCGCCAGCATCGCACCCAGCACCGAACGCGCCCCGCTTCCGTCCGACCCGAACGCACCCCTTTCGCCATCCAACGCACCCCTTTCGCCATCCAACGCACCCATCCGTCCGAACGCACCCCGCTACCATCCCCTTCCCCCCGGCAAAGTCCAACCAACTTCGTGGTATCAACAACTTACACGCACATACATCGCACCCAAGCCATCCATTATGAGAAATAAGGGCTAGGCCGCCAAACGATAGGGTGGTGCGTGCGTGCGATGGGACCGCCGCGCCGCCCGTTGCTGCAGCAAGCGTCCGAGTCGGTGCAGGTTGGCTGCGAGGATCGAGATACCCACGGTGCGTTCGAAGCCTGCCCGGCCATGCGTGCGCACCCGGTCCAAGCCATGACTTTCCAACGCATGGATCGCCGATTCCACGCCCGGATGCCGCCGGCGTCGCGCCACGAACGATGCTTTACCTTCCCGAGCTCGGCTGGCCTCCGTGCCTCGCCCCTTCGCGGGCAACGCGACGTGCTCCAGCACCGCGGCCAGTTGCTGTTGGTTGGCGGGGCTGTGGAACCCCCGGTCGAAACTGCATCCGCGCAACTCCGGATACTGTGCCTGGCATGCCGCCACCAGCGGAACCCCCACGTCCACATCGCCGCCCTGCCACTGCAAGTGCCAACCCAGGATAAACTGATGTTGATCTTCCAGCACCGTCAGGGGAACCCCCAGCTCCACCGGCCGGCCGGCCTTGCCCTTCACGATCCAGCGCGTATGCGGCTCGAACAGCGAGAACAGTTTCTCCTCGTGCGGGATCGTTTCCCCTTCCAGCACGCGACGGCAGATCTGATCCTGCAAACGCACCGAGCAGGCGTGAAACCAGTGCCATCGCGACAGCTGCGCCGGCGACACCGAGCCCTCCGGCAATCCTTCCAGCTCCTCCAGCGTGTCGCCCAGACGCCCCGTCAGATCGCCGCACAGGGTCAACCACGCCGCCACCGCCTTCGGGCGGCGGCACCACAACCGCGCACGGCTCACCCGTTGATAGCCCTGCCGAACCTGGCTCCGCCAGTACTGCCCCTGCCGCCATCCCGACACCCCATGCGATCCGCAACAGACCGAAACCTCCGTCAGCAGCACCCGCAAGTTGTGTCAAGAATCTTCTGCAATTTCTAGTGGGAGCGGAGACCCGCCCATATGGGCGGGTCTCCGCTCGGCGCGAAATTTTCGGGCGTTTCATGCCGCCTCCTGCCATGTCTCGGATTCCGGTTCGGATGCGCGAACCACGCCGATCCGGCCATATAGATAACGCTGCCCCGTCAGCCACCGCTCATGGGTCTCCGCCGCAAGTGCCAAGATCAGACGCAGACAGGACTCCGCGTTCGGGAAGATCCTGACGACACGCGCTCGCCGGCGGATCTCCTCGTTGTACCGCTCCAGCATGTTCGTGGACTTCATCCGCAGGGGCGATGTTCCCTAGGCAGCCGATACACCGTCAGCGTCTCCTCGACATGATCCTCGACCCATTCCACTAGCCTGCCAAACCCTTTCTCATCGCCCCAACGGGCTACCCAGGCACCCAGTGCCTCACGAGCCTCCCCGACATGCTCACAGCCCCACAACCGTTTCAAACCCTCCAGACACGCGGGATCAGCACTCCGGGACAGTTTGTCCCTGGCATTGCGCAGAAAATGGACGCAGCACCGTTGCCACAACGCGGTCGGCAACACTTTCGAGATCGCATGCTTCAATCCCTCATGACGGTCCGAGACCACATACTCGACTCCCCGCAGGCCACGTTCCTTCAGATGCGACAGGAATTCCGTCCACGACCCCTCGCTTTCCCGGTTCGCCACTTCCGCCGCCAGCACCTGACGCCGACCCTCGCCGTCAATCCCGATGGCAATCTGCACCGCCCGGGAACGCACCGAGCCCTCCTCACGCACCTTCTCATACCGGGCATCCAGCAACACATACGGATACGCCTCCTCCAGCCGACGTTCCGCAAACGCCTTCAGCGACGCGTCCAGCTTCGACACCATGGCCGAGATCGTCGCCGGCGAAAACTCGTGACCGCACAGATCCTCCGCCAGTCGGCTCACCCGCCGCGTCGAGACCCCCTGCACATACATCTCCGACAGCACCGCCACCAGGGCCTTCTCCGAACGCTGATAGCGCTCGAACACCCGCGTGCTGAACCAATGGCATTCGGTTTGAGAAAAGTCGATCTGCGCCTTTGAGGGTTTTCTATAACCCATTGATTGACTGGGACTTGTTTCTGTTTTTTGGAGTGTTCAAAAAAAGGGGTTGCGTTGCGACATTTTTTTTGGCAAACTATGCTGTATGGAATTGTTTCGGACGGAAAGTGGATGGGTTCGAGAATCGTGGATCTGAAGTCGATCAGATTTTATGGCAGGCGACTGACCCGCCGTCGGATTTCGGACATTCAGAGGACGGTGGAGCTGTTTCCGTCCTTGAGTCGCGATGAACTGGCTTCGGCCATCTGCAGTCATCTTGGCTGGCGGACGCCGAAGGGCGGGGAAAGCCCTGGATCCTGTCTACGGATGCTGCACGTGCACGTGATCCGGGGACTGCATGCGGTGTTCGGGATAAAGCGGAAAACCGGTGCCGACATTGACCATTTCATCCACGGCGACCGAGAGGATGTGGTGATGGAGATCGCCCCCCGCAAAGGCACACTCGCCACATGTGCTGCACACTGCCTTCGGCTGGTGAAATACCTCGTCGGCAAAACGGTCTTCATCCTCGGAACCACCCTGCTGGATTCGAAGCAATACACCATCCCGCAACTGGCGGAGCGGTATCGCGCAAGATGGGGCGTGGAAGAATGGTACAAGGTGTCCAAACAACGGATGGAGGTGGAAGACTTCCATGGACCAAGCGAGCGGGGAGTGAAACAGAAACTCTATGCCGGCTTCCCCCTGAACGCCATGACCCGGCGGTTCTCCGGTCACGGCGACCATCGATGGAACGAAAGCCCGCACGAACATGGCAAGCCGCGCAAGCAGACCCATTTCAAGCACGGACTGGCGATGGTGGCGGCCGACATCGAGAGCCTGTTGCTGAAGCAGGCATCCGCGCTACAGGAAACGGTCACCCAGGTGGTTCGCGACATCATCCGATGCCGACAACGACTCCGGCCCGGCAGATCCTTCGAACGACGATCCCGAAAACCCGTGAAGATGTGACAGCGAGGGAGAAGACTGCAAGCAAAAACTGCTGATTAACTCAACATAGGACTGGCATTCCATACAGGAGTGAAGGGCACTTCCTTAAACGAATGACAATGATCACTAAACGAATGCCATTGCGTGCTGAACTGGCCGCTGCGTTCCTGCGGAACTCTCAGTTCGATCGCGCCCGCCTTCATCGTCAGATCGCGCCGGTAGTATCCGGAACGGTAGCCCTGACGCGTCTGCGTCCGCTCGCTCTTGCCCGCTCCCAGAAACTCCGTCATCTCACTCTCCAGAACCTCGTTGAGCGTCTCCTGCACCAGCCGCCTCACAAACTCCTCATCGTCCGCCAGGATGATGGCATGCCGACTTCTTCGTGGCATTGTGCGTATAATCTTTCCGAATCATTTTTTGCTCCTTTGTCATAAATTGTGTCATGAATGATTCGTGCCTGGACGCGGTTCCGCGTCCAGGCATCTCCACATTCCCGATAAAACATCAGATTCTAACCATTCGTCTGTCGTTACAGTCCGTTTTTCGTTTTTGCAGATAAATTTAGGCTCTTATGTATCTACTTGTGTATAGCTTGCCAAATGAGGTGAAAGGAAGTCCGCTTCAATCGATTTTTCAAGCTTGAATTCCGATCGCATCAACCAGTGCATGTAGTGGTTCAGGTAGCGTGTAGAGACCCCGCGGTGGTGATGGTTCAGCCATCGCTTCATGGTCATGTGACGCTGGTTAACCGTGTTGAGATGCCAACTCCCGCGGCGAGCTTCACGTCGGTTGGCGCGAACCACTTCCTGGTGCATGTTCATGCTCCGGCTTGCCATGGCGTAGCTGGGATGTCCATCAGTGACACACACGCCATCTTCGGCCAGCCATTCCGACATGACCGGAGCGATGTGCGTCCCCGCCGTCGATGGGAGAGCTTCCATATAAGTCGGCCCGCCGCGAGACACTGCCGTCAAGACAGGTCGCTGGTCCGACACCAGACCCCGGTGCCCACGATTGCCTCCTCGCTCGCGCGGAAGGCGACGCTCCGTCAATGAGCGATCTCCCTTGCAGCTCTCCAGCAAGTAGGTCTCGTCCATCTCCACGATGCCTTGGAGTTTCGAGCCTTTCTGCTGCTTGCCAAGCAAGCGATGCCGCCACAAGAATGCGGTTCGGTAAGCGATCCCGCATCGCTCGGCTGACTGATGCAGCGTCAGCCGATCTCGCAAACACGCTTCGAATACCGACCACTTCGACTTGTGCCTCAAGCCAGCAAGATGGGTCCCAGTCAGCGCGTGAAAGGTGCGTCCGCACGATGCCGAACGGCAACGAAATCGACACAAGCCTGCCGACTTCCCGTGACGCACCGCCCCTGAGGAACCGCAATGCATACATACTCGCAATCGGTCCAACTCCGCTTCCCGTTGACGAACGGGTTCAGGCAGTTCGTCGCACCCGACCGATGTCTGGACCCCGTGCATCAGCCTCTGCTTCTGCACTGGGGTCAGCCTGGGAATCTGGTCTAGCATCTCCTTGAATTTGCGGGGACCCATTGGTTTTCCTCAACCTATTGAACCAGCGCATATTATAGCTGCTTGTTAGTCATTCTCAACATAAGACTACATAAGAGCCTAAATTTATACACAACCGCCATCGAGGTCGTTCCCCGCCAAGGCACGCTGACCCGACTACGCCGAAGGAACCCCGGAGCCGCATTCGGCCCGCACCGCTTGCGGCTGGTGAAATATGCCGTGGGCGATACCGTCTTCATTCTGGGAACGACCCTGCTGGACCGGGACCCGTATTCCATCGACCAACTGTCGGATCTGTATCACGCGAGATGGGGCATCGAGGAACTGTACAAGGTATCCAAACGGCTGATGGAGGTCGAGGACTTTCATGGGAAAAGCAAGCGGGGCGTGAAACAGGAACTGTATGCATGCTTCACCCTCATTGCCATGACCCGGCTGTTCGCCAACCACGGCGAGGATCATTTGAACGGGCGTCTGCCGAACGACGGGAAGCCGCTGATGCAAACGAATGTCAAGCACGGACTTGCAGCGGTGGCGGCCAACATCGAGAGCCTGCTACTTCAACAGGCATCTGCCCTCCGGGAAACCGTGGCTCGCATAGTCGGCGAGATCGTTCGGTGTCGGCAACGGCTCCGTCCGGGCAGGTCCTGTGAGCGGCGATCCCGAAAGCCGATCGGAAAGTGGCACCGAGGAAGGGGAGCACCGGCAACGACAGCTCGCTAACGGAATAAAAAACCAGCGGATAACCAAGGCCCAAGACCGAATCCTTAACCGAATGGCAAAATCCACTAAACGAATGCCATTGGTCGTACATCTCCTAAATCAACATGATCCCCTGAGCGGCGGATACCATCAAGTGGCTTAAACCCGTCGTAAAATAGGGTTTCTCCGCAGACACTAACTACTTGAATTATATCGAATCTGTAGGTGCCTTGCTGTCTTATTCATGCAATATCCGGGCTAGTATCCAATCTATGGCGCAGACTCCTAAGCGAACATAATCTATGTGCCAGTAAGCCACTGCGCGACACACTGAGCTTTATGGAGCCGGCATGATGAATTACAAGACCGACATCTGTTAAAGGACCATCCCGTGTTGGCGGCATTGCTTCAGTCATACGCTCGATTCTTACAAATCAAGAATGTTGCTGGCGTACCTTCCCGTTATCGAATCGACGGTTATATCAGCGGCTAATCGATATTCAGCCCCGGCGGCGGGTCGATACGAGCACAACTTCTCTTCGGCTTCCATTCCTGCGATGTCCTCCCACGGAGCGTCCTGGTTCCTCCGTTCCTGCCACCAAGAGCGAACAATCGAATAACTCACGTTATCAAACTTGGCTTTTTTGAAGTAAACGCAGTCCCCACCCGAGGCATAAAAGGCACCAAATTGAACCGTGTCAAACCCTACCTCGAATAAATCAAGCCGGAAGCGCGTAGTTTCGTCTACCTCCTCAGGCACTTCAATTGTATTGCCCACCCGCTCGAACACGTGAATGCCAGGTCTTGCTGGATTGCTTGACGCCATATAGATATGGCCTCCGTCGGGACTGGGTTCCAGGATTTTCGCGACAGCCTGTATAGGGGGAAGGTTGTCATACCGAGTCTGATAACCTGTTACGATCACATCTGTTATTTCGATATCTTCCGTTTCGGGATGGTACTCCATAGCAAAGTAGCGCCGATTGCAGAAAAATTCGACGGCGTATCTTCCGTTTCTGACGTCTGAACTCTTACACTGATCAAACTCGAGAGCATTATTTCCGTTGCGAAATCGCTTTACCAATATTGGTTCCGCCGGGTCCGACAGACTAAAGACCTTGATGGTATGCGGCCAAGTTGGATTCTCAAGCGAAAACAAATACTTGCCGTCGTCGCCAATGGAAAGCGCATGCAAATGATCCAGATCATAACCGGCATCAATCAGGGTAAGCTTCGAGGTTTCCGGATCCTTCTTGAATATAACGAGCGAATCCAGATTGGCTCCATACAGATATCCACTTTGGGGCGACAGGGCCGCGTCAACTAACGTCAGCTCACCGGCAACAAAAGATTCCAGATGCCTGAGATTGCCCGTCGTCTCCTGGATGCTGAAGAGATCCACGCCGCTCTGGTGAACGCGGTACAGCAGCAGCTCGTCAGGATTAGAGGCATCGATCAACACGTCGATCGTCCCGGAACAATTTTTCCTTTCCGCCCCCACCGAATAACGTCTGCCCGCCTTCAGCCGCAGATTGGCGTAATCTTCTGGCACCATCTCCTGCCATTCGGTGCAATAAGTCAGGAGGCGCGTCCGATGAGCGTCCCATCCCAGAAAATGCTGCGGTGAATTAACGTTGTGCGAATCAGCAAGCATCAATGCACCCGTCTTGACGTCGCGCTTATACACTACTACCGCATGGTCGGTCGCTAGGTACAGGGCATCGCCCCTAGTGTTGAACGACATGTCGACAACTTCCGAAAACGACACCGGAAAGCCTTGCACGTCCATGCCGCTATTGGGAACGTAGCCAAGGTACTTGATCCATACGGGGGCTGTGGTTTCCTGCCAACGGAGATCATATTCCTCATTTGTAAGCGCACGTGCGTTACGCCCATGCGCCACGCGCAGAACATATTCAGAGCCCGCTTCCGCGTAAAATTTTACGTGTATCTGCTGATCACCGTATCCAAAATTACGATAGGATATCACCACCTTTTGCAAGGAATGCAATCCCCCGCCTCCGATGGCTTGATAAACGGCCAAGCTTGTGTGAATCGGATCGATTTCAGGAATGAAGAATTTGTACCATCCCGATTCATTCGCCTCGTACGTGTACCAGATCGAATCGGAAGAAAGACCTAAGACCGAAGACGTGACTTGCTCGCCGGCATCGCGGGTGGCCCAGTTAGGGCTGAACCTCACGCTACCTTCTGTGCCGTTCAGCGCAATGGCGTCGTCGAAGTCGTCGTTCTCCGGCGTGGGGCCCCATCTTAAAACGTCCCTATAACGACCAAAGCCCTGACCCGGTATAACTTCGACATCGCGGGGTGGGAAACCGACGGAGATCATGTAGTGCTGGTCTTTCTTCATTGGAACGACGAACTCGATCAAATCATCCGCTTCGGACGATGTGGCCGTGGATCCCACAAAGTCCAGATCATCAAGCGAGTCCCCTGCAAAGATCGCCACGCGGTAATGCGAAGCAAGCGTGTATCGCGGGTCCTGGATCAACCACGTAAACCGCCTAGTCTCGGGTGCCGTCCAGCGATACCATCGGGTGAATATTCCCGCCTCCTCCGGCTCATCAGGTTCCACCGTCAAAATGGGTGGAGGAGCCTCGAAATCGCGATGAATGGTCTGGGAACCCGTAATACTGCCTCCAAGAGATACCGCATCGCCGTGATTGTCGTTGGTGACCCCGCTACCGTCTTCTAGGTCTTCCCGATCCACTGCTTCCCAGATCAAGTCAAATGCACCCGGATCACTGCCAAATTCAGGCAGCTGGGAGCCGACGCATACATGGTACATCTGTCCCTGGACGGCCTGAACTACGGCCGGAAATTGAGGTGGATTCTCAATGTTTCTAAAATCGCTGACCGTGCGAAGCGACGAGACGTCTCCGCCCGTATACACTAGAATGTGGTGAGCCGTTTGCTTCTCCGGGTCGCCGGCTTTTATCGCATCGAACGACCATGCTCCGTCCGACGGTGCCGTCCAACGGTACCATACCGTCGCCGTGATCCCCCAGGGCCATTCGCCGTATTCCAAAGTGGCACCGCCATTGTTTCCTGCAATGCTACCCTTCTGTCCCTCCAGGACGATGGCGTGCCGCCATCCGTCGTTGACCGGACGCTCCAGTTTATCCCACGTCAGAGTCAGCGGAACGGACGAGCCGTAATCGGCAACGCGCAGGTAATACGTCTCGTGCTTCGCGGCTTGAGCTTTAAAGGAGACGCGTCCCCCGTCGTTGGAAGCAACCGTTTGTAAGCGGGCAAGCGAGTGATTGTCCCCTTTCCCGGTCTCTTGAAACACATCAAGATCAGTCCGCGGCGGATCCTCCAGGCCATCTGGCCGTTCGATTCGAAACACCGCGAATCTGGTCTCGGACGGAGTCCAAGCGTACCAAGTAGATCCTCGAGGGCGTGGTGGATCGTAGAAAAGTTGCTCGGTGTCCACTATCAACTCGGACTCGCCCGCCTCCGAAGTCGCAAGAGCCAAGTTGATTTGCTCCGAACCCGACAGACCCTCCAGAACCTTGGCTGTCAGGAAACTGTTGTGCGACGGAACCTCCGGCTCCGGAGGCATCGGGGCATCGGACCCCGAACGACGCAACAGAACTGAAGCCGCACCGCCGGTACCTACGTTCCACGCACTGGCGGTCAGCGTGATCCGCGCATTGTCATCGTCCCCTGCATAATAGACGTACAATTTCACCTCCTGCGTCTCGCCCGCCGCCAACTCACCCAGATAGATCGTCCTGCTGGAACTGCTGACCAGCGTGCCGTCTTCCCTGCTCACGAGCGCATTGCGATACCACGGCGGGCTGGAACTCGGATCCTCCGGATCGTAATCCAATCCGTTGCAAACCGAGTGCCCGTCGGAGGCGCGGCAGTTCACGCGCAGATCCACGCCCTTGGCCACGTATCCGTCCACCGTCAACGTCGCCACCACCTCATGGACCCCTCGGCCCTCCAGAACCGTCTTGTCCACCGCCAGATCAATCCCGGGAGCCGCCGGACCCCGGATAATCTGCCATCCCAGTCCGACCCGCGCCTCGTCCGTATAAACCCAATTGCCTATCGCTTTCACCCGGTAGACGCCCGCCTGGGGATTCCGGATAATCACCCACTCCACGTTGTCGATGGCCGAAGCCGAACTATGTTCGCCGCAGGCCCCACCCTCGCAATCTGCATGCTCATCGACCCAGAGATCCAGATCGTTCAACACGACGTCCGATACGCTTTCCGCCGGGGGCTCGTCCCACGTCATCACCACGTCCAGGCGCTCCGCACCCTCCGGCACGGTGACGTCCACGTAGCCGTATTCGCCGTCCGTGAGCACCACCGATGCATGCCCCGTGGTCCACCCGTCCTCGCTATCCCGGTTCAAGACGCCAACCCGCGCCGATACGGAGCCCATGCCGTACTCCTCCTGGATCACGCCAATGCCGTCGGTGTTGTTCAGCGGAAACCACGCCGGGTTATCCAGCCACACGTCGGGACGAACGGCACTGGCCATCAGATAGGCCCGCATCGTCGCCGGCTGGTTCTGCAAATCCGGGGCGGCATCCATCATCAAAGCCGCCATGCCCGCCATCGCCGGCGACGACATGCTCGTGCCGCTCAGAGCGATGTACTGATCCTTGCTCCCCGAACCCAAAACCGAGTGAACGTCCGTGCCCACTGCTACCACGTTGGGTTTAAGCCTTCCCCGAACACTATTGAGGATTCCCCGACCGTGACTGCTGTAGGCCGCTATCGTCCCATCGTCTACGCTGGCTCCCACCGAAAGCACGTTCTTGCCCGCGGAAAGTACATTAATACCGATTTCGCCGTTATTACCCGCCGAAATCGTGTGCAGCTGATGGGCGTTCCAGACCACGGAATCCAACTTCCGTTCCAATATGCCGAGCCCGGGCTGCACGGAATAAGAAGACGATCCCAGACTCATGTTGACCACCAGCGGCTTGACTGCCGCCGACTCCCGGCCATTCTGCATACAGCTCGAGGCTTCCGCCAGGTAATCTATACCCTCAATAATGTCCGAGGCCGTAGCAAACCCCGCAAAAAGCACCTTTCCCAAACGGATGTGCTGTACTCCCGGAGATATTCCCGCATGCTGCGCTTCGGTATATCCATTACCAGCCAGAACCCCCGTAACGTGAGTTCCGTGAAGGTCAATATCATACCACAGATCTCCATTTCCGATATCCTGCCGTTGCGAAGCTAAATTTGCACCGCATACGCTGGATCGATGGGTGGAAATATCCGTATGATGGATGTTCAGCCCGGTATCCAGCACGCCCACCGGAACGCTGGCTCCCGTAACACCGCTAAACAGCCCCCGCTCGCCGCTATAGGTACGCACGCCGTCCGCACCCATCTCGGGCACCGCGGAAGCCAGCAGCGGCTCGATCAGCCGCTCCTGCTCAATCGACAGCACGAAGTCAGCGGCGACGATCGCCTCTATGTCCCCGTAGAAGACGTTGGCCGCATACGCACGAGTCGCACGGTCAAACCGGCCGACCTCCGCCCCCCGATCCTCCAGAGTCTCACGCCACCGCCCGTCCTCATCATCCGACATCAACGTAATAAAGACTGGAACCCGATCCCGAATCGAGTACTGAGCGGCGTTCGCAGAAAGTGCCTCATCAATGATCTTGCGCTCGCCGGGCAGTACCCCGAGACCCGCAATCCCCGGCAAATCCTCGATCTCCCGCAACGTGCGGATGTCCGCCGGTAGCCGTGCTCGAAGCAGGTTCCCCGAAGGCCCGAGCACTTCCACTCGCTTTTCCGCCAGCTGCAACACCACGTCGGACGGCCGTGTATAACCGCTCAGTCGGATCCAGCCGAACACCCAATCTCGTTGCGCTTCCCCCGCAAGACGCACCAGCTCGTAAACCGCCCCGGGAGATCTAAGCCAATCTTCGCTACGACCGCCCTCCTCAGAACGCGGCTTGCGCTCGTCCGCTCTCAGACGGCCCTTGATCATATTGTCGGCGGACGCTAAATAAGAGTACCCTTCCGGTGCCGCACGATCCTTGGCTACGCCGTCCTCCTCAACATCCCGCGTAACCTCTATCGGCGCACTCACGGAACGCACCACCATGGGGGCCTGACCCCGGTCCTCCATCGCGTTCCTCTCAACGGCCCTCTGCAAAGCCTTCTCCTGCAAATCCCCGCCGGATGCAGGATCCATACCTTCAAATACCGACGTACGTTCCGACGGTCGATACAGATACAGACACACCGATACGATACACAAGCACAATGTAAGGCTGCCTCCAAGCGCAGCCCGCGGATGTTGCTTAACAAGATCTAATATGGAAGATATCATAAACAGCTCAGCTCCTTACGCACTTGCGTGCATTTTCAATTTCGATAACTATGGATGGATCATTTAATGCCATAGGCCCCTGGTACGGCATTCTCGTTCGCTCAAAACTCCGCCCTCACCCTGACGCACAAAGCAAAGCGTGAAATGCCGCAATCGTCGATCGGTTCGCTAACCAATTTACCCGTCCGATCAGCTCCTATCGTGCCTGACTTGACTATAGCCACCAGTGAATGCCTTGCCATGTGTCACTCCACTCACGCATCGCGGAGATCCGGACGCTTCTCGGTCCCGCGGTATCCCGTATCTCCAGGCCGACTCACCGTTATGCAACAAATGGTGCACTTGTGCAATGTCCGCCGCATGGTTCGCTTTAAATAACTGCTTTTCCCCGTTCATACTCAACCTGCGCGCGGTAACATTGCTAGCAGACCTTACTTGTCCTCATCATTGCACTCTGTACTTTCGGGGTCGGTGGTGTTACTTGGCACACGAATCCCCGGAGTGCCACCATCCTTCTCGCATAGTTTTGTGTCTCCGGTCCCAATCCTTTATTCCTGCGTGGTCTCAGCCATTCCTCGCTCAGCGCGGAGCGTTCATTGGCCTCGTAATTAATTTCTTCGCCCCGACTTGTGAAATCATGACGTTGATGTCAAGCACACCTAGTAGTATAACCAGTTTTAATTTTCGGGTATAGATGCTTCAGTTTGGTGCGCGCGTCGTCGACGCTGAGCTGCCCTGCCAGTCGACCCCGGTCTGTTCGCGATTGCGCTCCTCGGCCCAGGCCGCCGTTTCCGACGTGACCAAAGCCCTGCTCTCGATCCGGCGATCCAGGCACTGGCGGTGCAACGCACTGAACTCCAGTTCCGCAACGTTCAGCCAGCTCCCGTGTTTCGGCGTGTGCACCAAGTGGATGCGGTCGTTCAGCCGACTGGCTTTGGCCGCCGGGAACGCGGCGTAGAACGAGTCACCGCTGTGGGTGTTCAAGTGGTCGCACACCAGCGTGATGGTTTCCGCATCCCGGGAACGAGGCAGATTCGCCAGCGCGCGCACTTGCTGCGCCCAATCCAACGTCGTGCGCCGTTTGGTGACAGCCACCGTCCGCCAGCCGGACAGCGGCTCGCCGAACATCCACACCGTGCATGCTCCCCAGCGGAGGTAGTGGGCGTTGTACTTCTCCGGCGACCCGGGGCGTACCGGCAACTTCTCGCGGACTTCCGCGCCGGCCACGAAAGGATGGCTTTGCTGCTTCGGAACGCACCACATTTCCCGCCGCCATGGTTTCCATTCGTTTTTTTAACCCCTGCCACACGGTCTCCCCGCAAATCGTTTCGGCCACTTCAAGCCGCACCAGCTCTTCCGCCAGCAGCTTCACGGTCCACCGAACGCGGCCTTCCGGTGGAACCGAACAGGCCACCTGAACCAGACGCGCTTCCTTCTCCCCGTCCAACTTCTTCGGCACCGGAGGCAACGGCCGAGGCCTGCGCTCCAGAGCCTTCATCGGACCCTGCTCCACCGCACGCCGACACACGTGCTGGCAGGTCCGCTCCGTCACCCCCAGCGCATCCACCACCTGCCTGTCCGTCAGTGCCGGGCCAGCACCCCCCTGATCCACGGCCAGCAGAATCCATGCACGCTGCAGCTTCGTCGCCGACACCGCACGACGCGTGCTCGACTTCAGCACGCTTCCAACTCATCCCGCTCATCGTGAGCTAACTCCACCATGTATTGCTTCGGCATCGCATCCTCCTGATCCCAGAACCCCTTCCAGTCCACTATTATAAACACGTATTGTTAGAATTTGTAGCCTACTAGTCTATGGTGATAGTTATGGTATAACGACGCAAACCCCGCGTCTCTCGCTCGCACGATGTTTCAGCGCGGGCACTACCTTTGTATCCTGAAATGGCGTCCCCTGGGAGGATATCAATCGCCTCATACCCAGGAAAGTCTGTAACCACTCCAAAACGGCTGAGAACCTTTCGGCAGATACTGAAGCTAGGAACTCCAGAATAAGCAATGACAAGATCGTTTACCGGAAAGGTCAAGTATATAGAGATTAGTTCACCGAATACATTGCGTCCATCAGCTAGTCCGCTTTGTCCTAAATAGCGCACTAAAGGCGACTGATTAAGCCATCTAGAAGATAAGGAAAGGTATTTATTCTCTCCTGTAGTATGTTTGTACTGAACTGCGGCACTCCGTATCATTTCGATTTCAGCTATCACCGTTCGGGCGGCGGATTCCTCTGCGAGCATGGTGTACATCGCCCAGACGCCAATCAATACGCCTGTAATGATCCCGAACACCAACAGGATCTCAGCTATCGAGTAGCCATTTCGCCTACGCTGGACGAGGCATTGATTCAGTTTTTTAAACTGCTTTGTCATATACGTGGGTTTCTCCTGATCTATCGTGCGAGTTAGTCGTGTTGATCCTCCATGACTCGCCAGCAATTCCCCGTATAGCCCAAACTCCGCTACGAGTGGGGACTTTGTGGATCGGCTTTCGCGATAATGGAGGCATGGACCTATCCTCCGGGGATCGAGGATAGGTTTAGCATATGGTTTTACTTAACATGCGAGGTATCCAAGGATGGATGCGTTGAAGTTGCGCAAGGGCGTGAGCAAACCCGGCCTGCTTCGGGAGGTTTTTGATTTGGTCGTTGAGGAGGTTTGCGGGCGGAAGTTTTCGACGGGTGCGCGTCTGACGTCGGGGCGGAAGTGCATTTGCGCCATCTGTACGAGCCAAGATGCATCCGCACGATTCAGGAAGGAGGTGGCGCATCGTCATCCGATGCACCGCACCCGCGTTCGCTTCTATCTCGTTGACTATGCCGTCGAACAGATGTTCGACGCGGACCCCAGATTGTAGGCGGTTGAGTGGCTTCTGATGCGCCGTTAGGGGAGGGGGGGGGGTACTTCCAGACCATCTTTTGGTCCGGAACGTCGTGGTTATTCATCAGTCCCACAAAATGCTGGAACGAATGGCGATCCAGCAACTGACGGCCGCTCACGCTCAGATGGTAGTTCACGCCCAGCAACCAAAACCCGGCAATAGACACGACCTTATAACCCATATTCATATTCATAAAACAGCTGAGATATTAACTATACATAGATAGAAATTTGATGACAAGCACAATATAATGCAAATATTACTAGCAATATTTGCATAAATTATTATTTATTCCATCTTCTATCGCAAGTTAAGATCGCCAGATATGTCTATGCCGCGTAAGCAACGTGATATTTTCTATATGACAGTTGTATACTTTTCCGACTTAACGATACGATGCCACAGGGACCACTGTCCGAAAATACTCGGGGTAGAGTGCCCGCTACATCCAGACAGTCCAGACGAATAGCGGAGTTTAGGCTTAGTATGGGGAATTGCTGTTTAAATATGTCCGTAGAGATTACAGAAACACGATCAATCGTAGTACAAAAACTTGTGGAGATGCTGTTTGCAAGAAAGTTTACTGGATGACTTGCGAGATATCGCAAGGGTGGCAGGAGATGAAATGCTTGCCGTTTATGCAGCAATTCCCGCTTCCTGTGAAAAGGTGGAGTTGGCGGCGGCGGGCAATGGCATTCGGTTAAGGATTCGGTCTTGGGCCTTGGTTATCCGCTGATTTTTTATTCCGTTAGCGAGTTGCCGGTGCTCCCCTTCTTCGCTGCCACTTTCCGATCGGTTTTCGGGATCGCCGCTCATAGGACCTACCCGGACGGAGCCGTTGCCGACACCGGACGATCTCGCCGACAATACGGGCCACGGTTTCCCGGAGGGCGGATGCCTGCTGAAATAGCAGGCTCTCAATGTTGGCCGCCACCGCCGCAAGTCCGTGCTTGAAATTCCTCTGCATCAGCGGCTTGCCGTCGTTCGGCAGCCCCCCGTTCAAAGGATCCTCGCCATGGTTGGCGAACAGCCAGGTCATGGCAATCAGGGTGAAGCATGCATACAACTCCTGTTTCACTCCGCGCTCGCTTTGCCCATGAAAGTCCTCAACCTCCATCAGCCGTTTGGATACCTTGTACCGTTCCTCGATGCCCCATCTCGCGTGATACAGATCCGACAGTTGGTCGATGGAATACTGGTCCCAGTCCAGCAGGGTCGTGCCCAGGATGAAGACGGTATCGCCCACGGCATATTTCACCAGCCGCAAGCGGTTCTGGGGTTCCTGCAGCGTAGTCTGGTCAGCGTGCCTTGGAGGGGAACGACCTCGATGACCGTATCCTTGCAATTAGACACACTTGACAAGAGAGCAATGGCATTCGGTTTGAGAAAAGTCGATCTGCGCCTTTGAGGGTTTTCTATAACCCATTGATTGACTGGGACTTGTTTCTGTTTTTTGGAGTGTTCAAAAAAAGGGGTTGCGTTGTGACGTTTTTTTTGGCAAACTATGCTGTATGGAATTGTTTCGGACGGAAAGTGGATGGGTTCGAGAATCGTGGATCTGAAGTCGATCACATTTTGTGGCAGGCGGCTGACCCGCCGTCGGATTTCGGACACTCAGAGGACGGTGGTGCTGTTTCCGTCCTTGAGTCGCGATGAACTGGCTTCGGCCATCTGCAGTCATCTTGGCTGGCGGACGCCGAAGGGCGGGGAAAGCCCTGGATCCTGTCTACGGATGCTGCACGTGCACGTGATCCGGGGACTGCATGCGGTGTTCGGGATAAAGCGGAAAACCGGTGCCGACATTGACCATTTCATCCACGGCGACCGAGAGGATGTGGTGATGGAGATCGCCCCCCGCAAAGGCACACTCGCCACCTGTGGTGCACACTGCCTTCGGCTGGTGAAATACCTCGTCGGCAAAACGGTCTTCATCCTCGGAACCACCCTGCTGGATTCGAAGCAATACACCATCCCGCAACTGGCGGAGCGGTATCGCGCAAGGTGGGGCGTGGAAGAATGGTACAAGGTGTCCAAACAACGGATGGAGGTGGAAGACTTCCATGGACCAAGCGAGCGGGGAGTGAAACAGAAACTCTATGCCGGCTTCCCCCTGAACGCCATGACCCGGCGGTTCTCCGGTCACGGCGACCATCGATGGAACGAAAGTCCGCACGAACATGGCAAGCCGCGCAAGCAGACCCATTTCAAGCACGGGACTGGCGATGGTGGCGGCCGACATCGAGAGCCTGTTGCTGAAGCAGGCATCCGCGCTACAGGAAACGGTTACCCAGGTGGTTCGCGACATCATCCGATGCCGACAACGACTCCGGCCCGGCAGATCCTTCGAACGACGATCCCGAAAACCCGTGAAGATGTGACAGCGAGGGAGAAGACTGCAAGCAAAAACTGCTGATTAACTCAACATAGGACTGGCATTCCATACAGGGGTAAAGGGCACTTCCTTAAACGAATGACAATGATCACTAAACGAATGCCATTGGACAAGAGAGGGGGTGATGTTTACTATATTTGCATGCAATTGGGTCTGAGACATTTTGGCGAGGCTTCGCTGGCTTGGTTCAAGGAGAAGTCGAGGGATCCGTCGGCGACTCGGTGGTCCCTGGCTCGGGGGATTTGCGAGCGTGAAGACTGGCGGAATCGTCAGGGGGAGTGGTGCATCGCGTCGGCCTGCAAGGCGTTGCCGCAACTGGCGGCGCATCTGGGGGTGGCGTTGCCGGCGGCGCGTCCGGTGGCATCGGTCCGGGCACCGGCTTCGGACTATCCGGACCTGGCGTTGGACTGTGCGCTGGAGGCATTGGGCGAGGTCTCGGTGCGACGTGTGGCGGCGAAGGACGTGGGGGCGTTTCGTCGCCTGCTGCACACGCATCATCCACGGGGATGGGATCGCAGTCCGGGTGCTGCGCTGAACTGCTGGATTGTCTCGAGCCGCCAGGGTCGCCTGGGCGGGGTGAGATGGTCGGCGGCGAGCTGGCACCAGGCCTGTCGGGATCGCTGGATCGGCTGGTCGGAAGCCGCGCGGGTCGCACATTTGCAGGCGGTGGTTCGGCAGTCGCGGTTTTTGATTCTTCCCGGGGTACGGGTACCGAACCTGGCTTCCCATGTGCTCGCGAAGGCGTCGAAGGTGCTCGCGGCGGAGTGGCGGCGAGCGCGTGGAACGGCACCGCTTCTGGAGTATACTTACGTGGATCCGTCCCGCGCCGGGACGTGCTATCGGGCGGCGGGCTGGCAGCGTTGCGCGGGGCGCACCTCCGGTCGTCCTCCGGGCGGGTTCCGGACGTCTCCGAAGGCGGTCTGGGTGCATCCGCTGTCGCGGCATTGGCGACGAGAGTTGTGCGCGGAATCCGGGGCTCGGCTGCCAATGTGGAGCGGATCCCGGCATTGGCCGATACAGGCGGACTGGGCCGATCGGGAATATGGCGCACGCACGCTGGGCGATGCGCGCCTGCGGCGGCGGCTGGTGGACATGGGGCGCGCCTGGGCCGATCGTCCGGGCTTGTCCTTGCCGCAGGTGTTTGCCACCCCGGCACAGCAGAAAGGAGCCTATCGCTTGTTGTCGAATGCGCGTGTCACGGAGGAGCATGTGCTGGACGCACATCGCCAGTCCACGGTGGATCGCTGCCGTCTGGAACCGGTGGTGCTGGCGGTGCAGGACACCACCATGCTGAACTATTCGGGGCTGGCGACCAGCGAGGGGCTGGCGGAATTGGGAGGCGGTGGAAAGGGCGTGCAGGGGCTGCCCGTGCATCTCACGCTGGCCGTCACGCCGACGGGGCGACCGCTGGGCGTGCTGGAAATGGATACCCGCTTCCGGCCGCCGGCGCCGGAGAAAGCGGAGATCTCGGAGCGCACACGCTGGTTGGCGGGTCTGGACTGTGCCGCGGAACTGGCCAAGTCCTGTCCCGATACTCGCGTGATCGCCGTGTGCGACCGGGAAGCCGACATGTTCTCGATGCTGGAAAGCGCCGCGGGATTGGACGTGGAACTGCTGTTCCGTTCCTCCCGCGGTGCCAAGCGCACGGCACGGACGGAGGCCGAAGATCCTCCGGCAGACCTGTGGGAATGCCTGGCATCGCAACCGGTGTCCTCGATCCTCGAACTCGATCTTCCTGCCTCGGGCGGTGCCCGGGCGCGAGCCGCCCGCACCGCCCGACTGGAGGTGCGAAGCCTCCGGGCCAACCTCTTGCCCGCGCGCCGGTGCAAGGAACGCCCGCCACAGACCGTGCACGCCGTCTCAGCCACGGAAATCCATCCCCCTGCCGACACGTCGTCTCCCCTGCACTGGGCGCTGCTGTCCACCCGCCCGTTCCAAGATGCCCAAGAGGCCGTCCAGGCACTGGAACGGTATCGCCGACGCTGGGTCATCGAAGAATATTTCAAGGTGCTCAAGAGCGGTGCCCGCATCGAAGAGCGCCGCCTCGATCACGCGGACGACCTGCGCAAATGCCTGGCCTTCGACGCCATCACCGCCTGGCGGGTGTTCGCGGCATCTGCGGCCTCTCCATGAGAACGCTCGCCTCTGGCCTTCGACGCCATCACCGCCTGGCGGGTGTTCGACCTCGATCGACTCGCGCGGGCAGAACCGGACCGCCCCGCAATCCGGGTGCTGACCCGGGAAGAAATCGAGACCCTGAACCTGCTCCTCGAAGACCTCGGATCCCACGCCCGGAAACATCAAACTCCGGATCCCGAACGCCAAACCATTCGCCAAACCGTGATCAATATTGGAAGACTCGCTGGGTCCCAGCCTTCCAAAAGATACCCCCTGCCCGGAAACATCAAACTCTGGCAGGGATACGTCCTGCTCAAACCCGCCGTGCGGATCTACCTCCTCATGAAACAGAAGGAATGAATTCACATCGTCATGTGTGTCCAATTGCAAGATGCTCACCCACATGGCTCATCATCCAGTCGACAACAGCATCTTGCACGGGATGCGCCGCTTTGTACGCCGGTCGTGGCGGTCCGCAAAACGGGCCAACGCACCCCGCTACCATCCCCTTCCCCCCGGCAAAGCCCAACCAACTTCGTGGTATCCACAACTTACACGCACATACATCGCACCCAAGCCATCCATTATGAGAAATAAGGGTTAGAATTATTTATTCAATTTGACCTTTGATACTTCGGAAACCTCAAGAACTCCTTAACTCATGCCATGTGTTTATTTATGTAACTATGGTACTAGCTAAAATAAGTGATTTAGGTAGCGGTAGTTCAAGAAAGCAAGTGGCTAACAATGTTTTTTACGAGCATATGAAGGAATCAAATCAGCTTTGAAAAAAGCCATATAAAAAAGCCATATACTGTGCACACTGCTTGAGTCTTGAATAAAAAAGGTGCTCGGCCATTGGATGACCAAAGTGGTGCTATAAAAAACAAGACGAAATACTGTGCGGAGTTGGATCAGATCATCGTGACAACCTCTATTGTTTTGAAGTACTCGTTGTTGTAGTTCCCATGACTACTAACTTTTCTTCTCGCAGCCGTACTACTGAAATATCTTTTAACGAAGCATTTGGTGATGCTCTGCGCGATTCCACGTTAACGTGGAGAGAAGATCCAGGATCTGTTCACGTAGAACAAACGAACATCCTCGCGGGTAAGCCAGCTGACCGACCAGACATCCTAATAGTGGATGCATGTTCGCCACCTGTAGTTGATTGAGAGCTCATTTGACGGCCATGATGCTCATCTAGATGCAACTAATCGATTGGGTGAATTTACTGAAAAAGGGAAATTGCCCATCAATACCGCGGTAGCTGTTTCTATTGATGCACGGTTTCGAACGCTACGTCGAAGTCAAATTACGGATGAACTAGCTACAGGTGGGTTGCTCAGATACGCAATACATCAAAAAGTTCCGAGTGCTGCTGGAGCCGGCGACGACGATATGTATAGGACCTGGCCTTCGTCGGGCTTTGCCACCGGAACAATTTATGATATCGCCAACTTGATTCCGGTAGCAGCAAATCCAAAGGAATTTGTCGAGAAAGTTGCATCTGAGGTAGCGACACTTGTGAACCAAGCGGCAGATCGACTAGAAATGGTATTACCGGAAATGCGGCAACAGAAAATTACCGAGCTTGTCCACAAAAGAACACCATTGAAAGGGCTACGCACAACCATGGTTTTGTGGTTGAACGCACTATTAACACAACAGCGACTGTCAATACAAGGTGTTTCGTCTATACCTCCACTTTCGTTCGGTAGCAGGGGAAATCTAGTTCCTTCTGAAATCGTAGAAGTATGGCAGGCTATCTTGCACAAGAATTGGAGGTCGATTTTTGAACCTGCCGTTATGGTACTCCGACAGTCAACTAGCGTAGACCCGTTTGCTACGTCAAGTGCGATTCAGCTACTAGTTGATGCTGTAGAAAAAATTGAAGTTTCTCGTCTTGGTTTACATATAAACGTCGGTGCAGAGTTATTTCCAAAACTTAGCGATGACCAAAAGCAAGCGGCGGCTTTCTATACGCAGCCCGCAACTGCAGAACTGCTTGCATCTATGACCATTAGAACTGAAGACTTGACCGATAAGGAATGGAAATCTGGACATATATTTAGTAGTCATAGCATAGCGGATATGGCGTGTGGGACAGGGACTCTACTTCGGGCAGGATTTAAACGGGTTTGTTCCATTCACGAACAGGCGGGTGGAACTTTGACAAGTGTCAAAGATCTCCACCGTGGGGCTATGGAAAAGGGGTTAGTGGGAACTGATATTAGTCCCATTGCCGCTCACTTGACAACATCGTCCTTAGCGGCCATTGGATCCGGAGAGCCGTACGGCGGTACGCGCATTGGGTGGCTAGAGGTCGGCGGACCTCTTAGCCTGACGGGTGCGCTTGAATATCTGCTAACAAGCGAAATGAGTGATTTGTTTGATAAAGTTGCCGCAGGAAGATCTACTGGATCAAACAATAAGAAACATGTGGTAGTTATTGATGATGCCAGTATCGATTGGATTCTAATGAATCCACCATATTCGAGAACACGAGGTGGACAGAGTGCTTTCGACGTTGCTGGATTGAGTGAACAAGAAAGAAAAAAGTGCCAGGTCCGGTGGCGAAAACAGGTTCGAAATAAATGCGTTAACAATAAAGCTGGCATGGCCGCATCATTTTTGGCATTAGCGAAAAATAAGATTCGACCAGGAGGTCGCATCGGCTTTGTGCTACCTCTATCTGCTGCATTTGCTGACTCTTGGTCCATAACACGTGAGATGATTCGTGTGGAGTTTGAAGACATACGAGTACTTGCGGTAACTAGTGGGAAGGCACTTGGGAGAGACGCACTTTCTGCGGACACCGGTATGGAAGAAATGTTGCTCGTGGCAACACGACGCAGGCTGGATCAACGGCGGTCTCCTTCGCCCATTAAGTGTGTGACGTTATTCAGTCCTCCGAATCGAATCGGCGAAGCGGGGGAAATAGCTCGAGCTATTTCTTCAACTATGGAAAGTTTTAGTGGTGTAGGTACTTCTAAACCTCTCATCGTAGGTGAAGATGAACTTGGCCAAGTGGTTGTGTTCGAACCAAACACACCTAGAGGGTCGTGGAGTCCTCTTGGCGTGTCTCATGCTGAACTAGCGTTAGCGGCAGAAGCGTTAATTAATGGAGAGGTAAAGTATATCGATAATAATAGCTATTCTTTCGGTATCGAAATGGGAAGGGTTGAAGATGTATTCGAAGTTGGGCCAACTCATCATCTAATCGGGCACATTCAGGGTACAGAACCAATAGGTGCATTCGAGATCCACAAGATAACTAAACCTAAAGACGCTATTGGTGCTGATCGATCTTTATGGCACGCGGATAGCAAGACTCAACGGACATTGGTGGTACTTCCGACACACAAAGGCGTAGCCGTTGCGAACGTTGGATCTGAAAAAGATCGAGAGAAAATGAGAAAAAGAATTAGCACCACATTCTACGCTCGTAACATGCGGTGGACATCACAGTGTTTGCTAGTCGCATCAACTAAACGTCCAGCTTTAGGCGGTAGATCTTGGACAACCTTGGATCATAGGGACAAGCGGGTGTTAAAGGCATTCGTGCTCTGGGCGAACTCGACATTTGGAATGGTTACGCACTGGACTCAGGGGCAGCGAACTCATTCAGGACGTTCAACGTCTCAAGTCGGTGCCATCAAAATAACTCCTTGCCCACAGCTTGATTTTTTGAATGACGATCAATTAGAACAAGCTGTAGCTGCCTTCGACCGATTGGCTGTTCCTAACCTTCTTCCAGCTTGTCAGGCCCATGTCGACAGTACAAGAGCGCAAATTGATAGGGCGGTCATTCAAATGCTTTCACTTCCTGCACATGCGGAAGATACCATTAGTCAACTTAGATTCCTTTGGTGCAGTGAACCTTCTGTACATGGCTTTAACAAATCAGCCCTGCGACTGTTGGAACCCTAAATCGTTCTTGCTGAAACTGATAGCATGATTAGTGATTCTCATACAATCAATTAGAGATTACTGAAGTGGAAAAAGACGAAAATAATGTATCTTTAAATTTGGGACTTATATACCTATGTACCATAGTTTCTTAGTTGATAATTTCATTTTAAGATCTTTTGGGTTTTAGTTGAAGATTTGATAGGAAGTGGTTATGAGGTTACTTATAGCAATCCCGATTGACGTACCTATAAGCCACTCGTATTTATGATTACGGAAGATTCTGGTTGATGGTGGTATAAGGTTTTGTTCCCACTTGTGAGCCAATAAGTATGGGTATTTAGCATGTTTAGGGGCTTTATTGAAGTTTGATATGCAGTGAGCTCCAGATTTTCCTGACGGTTTTACACATATCCAACGATTGTTTTCGTGTTTGACTTCTCCTCCTATGAACACTCCGTCGATGGCGATTTGATAAGGGAATTATATACCTGTGTACCACGATGAGAAATGAAATCAGAACCTTGAAACAATTTGTTACAAAACTTTTGTTGAAATGGTGTTGTGCTGTGGCACATTTCTTCCATAAATAGGGAGACGTGATATGAGCAATAAAGCACCTGGTAAGCACTATCGAAAAGGGATTAGTCTAGTTGAAGCTGCTTCGAAATTTGGTAACGAAACCAATGCAGAGACATGGCTCATAGAGCGTAGATGGCCACATGGTATTCGCTGTGCTTATTGCGAAAGTGATCAGGTAACCAATCGCAAGTCCAGTAGGAAACTCCGCCAATTTCATTGCATCAACTGCAAAGCAAATTTCAGTGTAAAGACTCAAACGATCATGCACGACTCCAAATTGCCATTGAGCAAATGGGCATTGGCTTTTTATCTCTATTCAACCAATCTCGAGGGAGTATCTAGCATGAAGCTACATAGAGATTTAGGGATTGCGCAGAAGTCGGCATGGCATCTAGCACATAGAATACGTGAAACATGGGACGATCAAACTGCAAAAATGGCAGGGCCGGTTGAAGCGGATGAAACTTACATAGGTGGGAAAGAAAGTAACAAACACGCAAGTAAGAAATTACACGCTGGCCGAGGAACTATTGGTAAGACCGCTGTAGCAGGATTGAAAGACCGGAAAACGAACAAGATTAAAACTCAAGTAGTATCATCTACAGATTCCAAAACCTTACAGGAATTCGTTCTAGAGAACACTCAATCGGATACCCAGTTATACACGGACGAGTCAAGATCGTATCAAGGTATAGATCGACCACACGGAACAGTCTGTCATAGTGTCGGGGAGTTTGTGCGAGAACAAGCACACACGAATGGAATTGAAAGCCACTGGGCATTGCTTAAACGAGGTTATGATGGCATTTATCATCAATTTTCCGTTAAACATCTGAACCGATACGTTAAAGAGTTTGAGGGTAGGCACAATGCTCGACCGCTGGACACTGAGCAACAAATGACGGCCATAGCTAAACGTTCCACAGACAAACGACTGACTTACCGAGAATTAATCTCATCATAATGAGAAACAAGCAAACAACTCCTAACTGGTCCAATCAAACTATATGGACTGGTGATAACCTCGACATCATGCGTGGCATGAATAGCGAGGCAGTCGATCTAATCTGCCTTGATCCTCCGTTCAATTCCAATGCCAATTATGCTGCACCAATAGGGTCAAAGGCTGCTGGTGCAGCTTTCAAAGATACGTGGGGATTGGACGATGTGAAATTAATGTGGCATGTAGAAATAAAATACGAATATCCGGGACTATATTCTTTATTAACCACAACACGTGAAATTCATGGCGACTCGATGATGTCCTATCTGATCTAATATGGCTATACGTATTATGGAAATGAAGCGATTACTAAAGCCGATTGCAAGTATCTATTTACATTGTGACCATAACGCTAGCCATTATTTGAAGCTGTTAATGGATAGTATCTTTGGTAAAAAGAATTTTCGAAATGAAATCGTCTGGTGTTATCGTGGTGGAGGTGTTCCTAAGAACGATTTCGCTAGAAAACATGACATCATTTTCCGATATTCCAGAGGTGAAAAAGTCATTTTTAACGTGGACGATATCCGATTACCTTAATTCAGAGGATGTAAGTTCTTCCAATCCAAGTCGGTATGATAAATCTTATCGAAAAAACAAAGTTTATGAAGGGTACCAACCTAATCCCAAAGGCAAACATCCTGAGGACTGGTGGGTAATGCAACCTATTATGCCATCGTCAAAGGAACGTACATCCTATCGAACACAAAAGCCTCTCACTTTGCTGAAGCGCATTATTTTAGCAAGTAGTAACAAAGGGGATACAGTGCTTGATCCGTTTTGTGGTTGTGCTACGACTTGCATAGCGGAAGATCTGGAACAGAGGGAATGGGTAGATATTGATATTTCAGAGAAAGCAGCTGAACTAGTACAAGATCGTATGCAACGTGAAGTCGGTGTGTTCTACAAAGGTGCTCATCGTACCGATATTCCTAATCGAACTGATATAGGTAAATTACTGAAGTACAACGATACTTAAAATAAAAAAATGCTCTATGGTGAACAAAGTGGTCATTGCAATGCATGCCAAACTCATTTTGAAATACGGCATCTTGAATTACTTATAACCATGGCTGCTCGCCCCTCCATCGAATGAACTGAAGTTCCTCGGAATCCAGTAACCGGCTGTACAAAAATAAGCCATAGGTGTAAGTTCTGTTACGCCGAGCACCTGTCCAAACAGCTTCGAGCGATGGGTGTGGACAAAATCTTATAATCGCTGTTTAAGCCACAGAATAAGTTCGTTAACCTTGTATGAGGGGGATTTATGGTCGACGCTCAGGCTGAAGTGACTCGTCAGGACCAAGACGATTTCAGGATCATCGCTGCGCTCGCTGAGCAAGTGAACTTTGCTAGTCATCAGAACGCAGTCCCACTCATTCGCGAATTGACGGTTCGGAACAACACCAGAATCGAACTGGACAGTTGCGAACTTCAGATGTCCGTCTCTCCAAATTTCGTCTCAGACAAGACTTGGCCCTTCGCAACGATAGGGGTGCATAGCGAACGCCATATTACAGATCGAGATGTCTCGATCAACGGTCAGTATCTCTTGGATCTCCGTGAAGCGATGAAGGGGCAAGTGACCTTTACTCTTATCAGCGGTGAAGAGGTGATTGCGACAAAGACCCATGGTGTTGAGGTCCTGGCGCGAAATGAGTGGGGCGGCTTTGCGAACATGCCCGAGCTCATCGCTTCGTTTTCCATGCCCAATGATTCCGCCGTGGACAAGATTATCGGTATGGCTGCTGACGCTCTGCGTAGGGCAGGGAAAGATGACGCGATAGATGGATATGCGTCTCAGAAACGAACCCGGGTCTGGGAGATCGCATCAGCACTCTGGAGTGCCGTTCGGTCTCTCGGGATCAACTACATCTATCCGCCTGCAAGCTTCGAAAAGACGGGGCAGAAAATCCGAACTCCGTCAATGATCTTGGAAAGCCGCGTAGGTACCTGTCTCGATCTCACGATGTTGTTCTGCTCATTACTCGAGCAATCGCATCTGCGACCTCTCGTGGTGATGATGAAGGGTCACGCTTTCGTTGGCCTATGGCTGCAACCGGAAGAATTTCGATTCTCAATCACAGAAGACCCCGCAACGGTTCGGAAGCGACTGCAGCTCAACGAGATGGTTTTATTCGAGACAACTCTAGTCACCCATAACCCACTGGTGCAGTTCTCAGATGCCATTAAACGAGGTGCCGCCCAACTTGGTGCCGATGACGAAGAAAAGTTCGTCCACATACTCGATCTGCAAAGGGCCAGGGACCAAAAGATCAGGCCCCTTAGCTTTGTCGACACTCTTGTCGTCTCGAAAACGGAACAGCCCGAAGAGTCCGCCAGCAGAGAAGCAGAGATTGAAGTGCCACCAGAATTGCCAGACTTTTCTGAGCAAGAGGTCGAGGAGAAACCTCAAACACCGGAAGGACGCCTTCAACAATGGCAAAGGAAACTACTCGACCTGTCGGCCCGAAACCCCCTTCTGAATCACCGAAGCACAGCCTCTTCGATAGACTTGCTCTGCTCAGACCCCGCGAAACTGGAAGACCTTCTTGCCGACGGCAAACGAATCAGAATGCTGGAGCTGCCGGATCCAACCGGCGGTGGCGATCGAGACGAAAACGTTTATCGCCTACGGAACGTTGGGGATCTTGAAGCCGAGTTCATCAAGTCAGGATTAATTCGGAATGAAGTTTACGTGCGGTCGGATGACAAAAAACTTGATCAGAGGCTGGTAATGCTTTTCCGCAAAGCGAAGTCTGACATGGAGGAAGGCGGCGCAAATACTCTTTTTCTTGCGATTGGATTCCTTCGTTGGTCAAGACCAGAAGCCCCGACAAAGATGTTCAAAGCACCCCTCATCCTGGTGCCCGCGGAGTTAAAGCGGAAATCGGTTCGCTCGGCCCCGGTGCTACTTCGTCATGATGACGAAGCACGGTTCAACACAACCTTGCTGCAGATGTTGAGAGAAGACTTTGATCTCGACATTAAGGGCCTGGACGGAGAACTCTCAACGGATGCGGCTGGTATCGATGTTCCAGGGATATGGGACAAAGTGCGTCGTGAAGTACGGGACGAAGATGGTTTTGAAGTTATTGGGGATGTGGCTCTAGGCACTTTCTCATTTGCCAAGTACCTGATGTGGAAAGATCTCGTCGATCGCACTGACGATCTCCGAAGTAATCCAGTTGTCAAACACCTGCTGGATACGCCGCGAGACCCTTACAAATCAGGTCAATCGTTCATACGGCCTGGCGACCTGGATTCCACCAAATCACCCGGTGAACTGTTCTTGCCGCTCCCGGCTGACTCGTCGCAGACCAGGGCTGTCGTTGCGTCGGGAGAAGGTAAAGACTTTGTAATCATCGGGCCACCTGGAACGGGCAAGTCCCAAACTATTTCCAACATGGTTGCCCACAACCTGGCACTTGGAAGGACGGTACTCTTTGTCTCGGAGAAGCAGGCCGCCCTGAACGTCGTTTACAGGCGCCTAAAAGAAGTCGGCCTTGGGCCATTCTGTCTTGAGCTGCACTCGAACAAGGCTCGCAAGATTGAAGTGCTAAGGCAGTTCAAGGAGGCTTGGGAAACGTCCGGAGTACAAACTCAAAGTGAGTGGCAGGAAGAAACCACAAGATTGGAGAATCTCCGGGACGCTCTGAACGGTTACGTTAACGTGCTTCATCAAAGACATCGGTGTGGACTTTCAGTGCATATGGCCATCGGGCTAGCTGCAAAGGGTGTACACATTCCAGAAGTGCACATTAGTTTCGAAACGGCCAATCAGCACTCTGAGGACGAACTTCAAGAACTGCGTGAACTTGCAAGGCGTCTCAAGCTCATAGCTGGCCAGCTTGATGACTTCAAGAACCATCCACTTGCAGGTATCGGTTACGATGATTGGTCAAACTCTTGGCAACGAAAAATAGTTGAATCTGCCAATCAGCTGTCAGGGACGATCGCTGCATTGAGGTTAGTCGTCAGCGAATTTGTTGAAGCACTGAAACTCAGTGTCGAAGTGAATGATGTAGACAAGCTTAATGCGCTTCAGAAGCTTTCTAATGGTCTGCGAGAGGCAGGTGGCAAACGATTGGACTGGAGTTTGGAGCCTCATGCAGCGGAACGGCTTGGGGCTGGCCGAAGTGCCTTGGAGCTCATTCGGAAATATCAATCGAACGAATCGAAGCTTTCAGTACCGTATTCCGATGAGGCTTGGCGAAGGCTTTCACTGGACGAAGCTCTATCTCTCCGTGCTCAGGCCGAACAGACATGGTGGCCACGCAGTCTGCTGAAGCGTCGGAAGGCTACCAAACTCCTTCGCCAGGAAGTTTCGGGCAAACAAGAGCCGAACTTGGACAAGGATCTCGATCTTCTCTCAGGGATGAGAGAGTTTGGCAATAAAATTGATCAAGAGAAGGATGATTTAAGTGTTATCTATAAGTACGCGGGATCATCTACGGATGCAGACTTCTTGGGCAATAGCCTCGATGTCGCCGCTTCTTTGCTTTCAGGAATGCGTGGGTTGACCGATCAGGTTGATGGCTTGGTCGAGTTTCGACGCACATTGGCTCCGATTGTTGAAACGGCATCAGATGTGCTTGCGCCAGGTGCGTTGCTTGATCGGCGAGCTCAAACATTCGAGGAGAAACTCGCAAACTTTGACCAGGCCAGGGATGAATTCTCCAAGCTGGCAAATTCCGCCGCGGCTGGTACCCCTCAGTCGGTAACTCTGGATCAGTGGGCAGACCTTGCTGGGACGATTATCGAGAAGCGGTCGTCTCTAAACCCTTGGTGCTCATGGAGGAAGATTCGCGGAGAAGCCCAGACCGCCGGGCTAGGTGGTCTCGTCACAGCCCTGGAAGGCGGATTGATATCGCTTGAGCATACCGAAGAGGCATTCGAAACGAACTATTCCCGTTGGTGGGCAAGCCAAAAAATCGATGCAGAGCCAGTTCTCAAGAGTTTCGCCTCGGCGGTTCACGAGGATCAAATCGAGTCGTTCAAAGAGCTCGATGAAAAAGTACAGGAACTCGCAGTCGAATATGTAAAGGCCAAGGTTTGCGGACAGATTCCGGACCAGGAGGAGGTCAAGCGGACTTCGGACTTCGGGGTCTTACGGCGAGAGATTCAGAAAAAGAGGCGGCATAAGCCACTTAGGCAATTGTTCACCGAGGCAAGTAGCGTCCTCCCAACCCTTACGCCATGTGTCCTGATGAGTCCGCTTTCGGTTGCGCAGTATCTCCCAGCGGCTACGAAGCATTTTGATCTGGTCATTTTTGATGAGGCGTCTCAGATCACCGTTTGGGACGCCGTTGGAACTCTTGCTCGAGGCAAGCAAGCTGTTGTCGCGGGCGATCCCCATCAGATGCCGCCAACTAATTTCTTTGGTCGTCAGCAGGACCCCGACCTGGACGAGAGCGACATTGAGGAGGACCTTGAAAGCATCCTTGATGAGATGCTCGGTGCCAACATGCCAAAGGCCGACTTGAACTGGCACTACAGGTCCAAAGATGAAGCTCTTATTGCGTTCTCCAATGCCAATTATTACGGCGGTAACCTCATAGCTTTTCCGGCTCCGGAAACAAGTAGTACGGCGGTAAGGCTCATGAAGCTCGACGGTGTTTACCAACGTGGCAAAGGTCAGATTAATCCCGAAGAGGCGCGGGCGTTGGTTACCGAGGTTGTTGACCGTCTTCTGTCCCAAGGTGATGCACAGAGCATCGGTGTCGTAACATTCAACAGCCAGCAGCAGACTCTGATCGAGAATATGCTGGATGATGAACGCCGGAAAAATCCCCAGATTGAAGCCTACTTCTCTGACGACAGGTCGGAGCCCGTTTTTGTCAAGAATCTCGAATCGGTCCAAGGGGATGAAAGGGACGTGATCCTTTTTTCAATCACCTTTGGTCGAGCAGACGACGGCAAAATTTCGATGAACTTCGGACCGATGAACCAAGAGGGAGGTCACCGGAGGCTCAATGTCGCGATAACCAGAGCTCGGGAGGAAATGATCGTCTTCTCCACGATTACTGCAAACGACATTGACCTTACTCGGACCGCTGCCCGCGGCGTCACGGATTTGAAAGCGTTCTTGGATTATGCGGAACGTGGCCCCACTGCACTCGGAGAGGATGTAGGCCGGTCTTTAGATGGCTATGACTCACCCTTCTTCGAAGAATCTGTGGCAAACCGCCTCAGAGATAAGGGATGGACAGTGCATACCCAGATTGGTGTTGGTCCGTTTCGTGTAGATCTGGGAGTTGTGCATCCAGAGGCACCAGGGAAGTACCTCGTTGGTGTGGAGTGTGATGGTGCGACCTATCACCGGTCTGCGACCGCCCGCGATCGCGACAAGGTACGCGAGAACGTACTTTCCAGATTAGGTTGGGACCTGCTTCGGGTCTGGTCACTGGATTACTGGGTTGATCCAGGGGGCGTCATCGATAAGTTGGACGCCGCTATTCGAGAGAAAATTGCGACGTCAGATGATGAACCAAGAGAGGAACATCACGATGTTGTAGAGGTCGAGCAGCAACACATAGTCCCCGTCAAAAAGCGCGCTGAAGCTCGAACCGAAGCTTTGGTGGCTGAACAAGGCTTTCAGCCCAGTGAGGTACCAGACCTACCGGACCCATTTGACGCTTCCCCTGACGAAGGACCGCGATACGCCCCCTATAGGGAGTTTTCAATTGAAGACAGCGAACTGGCCCTGAATCCATCCCAGTTCTATGAGAATGGCTACAATCGAGTTCTAACCCGTCTCATCGAAGAGATCGTCTTGATAGAGGGGCCGATTTCCGAGGCCATGCTACTGAGACGTGTGTCGTGCGCTCACAACTTCCAGCGCACAGGGAATAGAATTAGAAAGCGGCTCCTCATACTCGCCAAGAGGGTCACGTCAAGGACCAGGGGAAACTGTCTAACTTTCTATTGGCCTAAAGAGGCGAATATCGAGGGATTCAACATCGCCCGCCGTCCTCAGACCGAGGGCCAGAAGCGTCTCTTTAACGACATTTCCGATGAGGAACTAAGCGTGTACCTGGCCCTTAACAGGCATGATGAAGACCCTGTTCATGCAGTAGCTCGCGAACTAAGGATTACGAGAGTAAGTGCTGTAGCAAGGTCCCGTTTAGAGCAGTTGCTTAGTGATTTGGGCACGTTGGTCGACGCGACGTTAAGAGAAGAAGCACCGGCTGAGAACGTTTAAGCTGAGTACCTATAGAGGCGGTTTTCAACAGTTTGTAACTGATTCGTATCGCACATGGGCACCTCTATTGATTGCTGTTTTGACGAATCATGCTATATGTAACTATTTGATTTTTTAAGATTATTATTTCGGATAGTGGAAGGATTGCAGATTAAATAGAGATGCCCATAATTGAGTCAACAGCCCAACCAGATACAGTTCTATTCGTTTGCAAATCACAAGGTCATACTGAAGAATGCTGCACCAAGTGGCATTAGCACTTGCGTGTGCTATGGGGTTCAATAGATTCGTGTCGTTTCCTTACCGGTGCCACTTTGCTTAAACGAGCGTGAGATTTGCAGCTCTTCTATCAAAAAGCCGCCGCTATCCCACCGTGTCGTGGGTCTGATACTCCTACTAAACCCTTACCATTGCGCATAACCGAGTGGGCGTCGCCAATGGCAGCTTCACGTCCCATCAGCTGAATATCTATGTGTCCACGTGCTTCAAGAAGCCTGATCGTATCAGGAGACAAACCATGTTGCTCCACACGAACGCGATTAGGTAGCCATTGATGATGAAACCGAGGTTTGGATACCGCATCTGATAACTTCATATCATGATCAATGACGTTCAACAGAATCTGGAATACCGTCGTAATGATTGTTGGTCCACCAGGAGAACCAGTGACCAGTAAAGGCTCGTCATCTCTCATCAAAATAGTAGGCGTCATAGAGCTTAGCATTCGCTTTTCTGGTTCGATTGCATTGGCCTCGCCTCCGATCAAACCAAACATATTCGGAACGTTGGATTTGGCTGAGAAGTCATCCATTTCATTGTTTAAGAGGAATCCCGCTCCTTCTACTACGATACCGTTCCCGTACGCCCCGTTGAGTGTTGTTGTAAGTGCTACTGCATTTCCGTCTTTATCAATGACCGATAAATGGGTCGTTTCCAAACTCTCCGAAAATTTTTCGACAGATCCAGGACCTATAGCTTCAGAAAGTGAAGCGCGACCCATCACTATGGATTCCATCCGAAATCTTGCATACTGCTTACTAATAAGCATTCCGATAGGCACCGGGTAAAAATCAGGATCACCGAGATGCGTGGCGCGATCGGCAAATGCTCGACGTTCAACTTCAATCATTAAATGAACAGTATCCGCACTTCCATACCCCATCTCCCGAATGTTGTATTTTCCCACCATATTCAGCATCTGAACCAGCAATACTCCACCAGAGGAAGGCGGGCCCATGCTGACAATTTCATAATCTCGATATCTAGATCGAATAGGTACTCTCCATTTGGATTCATAATTCGCAAGGTCGTCCTTGGATATCAGACCCCCGCCCCGTTCCATTTGAACTGCAATTAGATTAGCGGTTTCACCCGCATAGAATCCAGAACATCCCTCTGCGGATATGCGTTCCAACGTTTTCGCTAAATCTGGCTGGCGGAAAATTTCTCCTGTTGAATACACTGATCGATCCGATTTCAGAAAAATCCTGGCACTTGAAGGGTGTTTGAGCCAAAGTTCGCGTCGCGATGCGATTTGTTCTGCTACTTCATGTGATAGCGGAAAGCCTTTGCTTGCTAAAGATATTGCCTTCCTCAAGACCTGTTTTCGATCTAAAAGACCATATCGTTCGTGTATATCGAGCAAACCGGCAACGGATCCTGGAACACCGGATGCCAAATGACTGCTAAGAGATAGTGCCGAATTGTAGTTGCCGTCTTCGTCAAGAAACATATCTCGATGCGCACCGGAAGGAGCAACTTCTCGATGGTCGTTGGAGATTACCGTTCCGTCTGCTAGACGGATAACAGCGAAGCCTCCCCCACCTAAATTTCCAGCGGCTGGATAGGTGACCGCAAGCGTAAATGTCGCAGCTACAATTCCATCGACTGCATTACCACCTGCACGCATTACTTCGATACCAGATTCGCTGGCGAACGATGAGCGGGTTGCTATAACGGCATTTCGACCATGAACTTCGTTGGCGAGTAACAGAGTAGCATCAAAACTTACAAGAAAGATCACGATGCTAATCACCCAGTCCGTCCCTATTTTTGGTAGTTGTTGTAGATTGAACATAAGATAATGGAGGTATGATATTGATCTTGGCACTGTTCTGAGATATGTCCTAAAGTGGTGTTTGTAAGTAACGAATGTGGATGGGCGTTTCTGCCCAGCCGTTATTATTTGGTTTTCATCAATGACCAAGAAGAAACACCAACGTGATTAAGAATAGCATCATTTTGGGATGTATATACCTAAACTACCCAAGTGTTCCAAATTAAAGTTATTTATTGTATTATAATTTTTTGAGTAAAATATTTCTTAGCAAGAGAGATAAGTTATAAAACAGAAAGCACCCGGAAATCACAACGGGAGAAATGGTTATTTCGAACCGCTATCAGCGGCTGGATCACAACCTTTATCAGTGTTGCAATCAACATGCCACAACATTACGACAAACTGGAACCAACAGAGCATCAATCGCTCTCCTTTTCACTCTCCGAGATGAATTGCATTTGTGTCGGGTAAAGAATCAGTCGGACCTTCTGACTTGCCTTCTTGCCACTTCCGCACGTCGCAGAGCCTTGATGTTCTTACTACTTATTAGATGAGCGAAGGGATTTACCACTTGAAGACTGTCGGATGACTTGTCGTATTTGATGCAGATCTTGCCGTAATAGCAATCCTTCTCCTCATCAAGTGTTATGTTCTGGAATGCTTTGCCAGAGTAATACGCCGTCATTAAATCAAGAAAGAGTTCCATGGCGCGATGGAACTCTTCCAGTTCGTATTCCTCCCTGAACAGCAGTTCACGTGCCCCCAGCGAAACTCGGCCATCAGAGAGAATGTGAACGAGTATTCACTGACAGGTCCCTTGGAGTTGATCACCGAAACCTTCGATATGCCAGTGGGCGTACCAATTCTTGACCATAGATTACCCCATCCGCTCTTCAATAGTGAATAGAGATCCTTCCCTGCCTGTTTTCCCATTTCTGAGAGCATTGCGGTAAAAAAGGGTTTCAGCATCAAGCCAACAAAGACGGTCCATCCCAAAAGATCTATACTCCCTTGTGGACCCAATCTTGATGGAACCGTGACTGTATTGATGCCATAAGACTCTAGGTCACGACGCAATTCCACAAACGGAGCGGGAAATTCATCGCCCTCAGGAGCAATAAACACAAAATTTGTGGATTTCTGTTTTTCAGCCTCCATCATTCGCCGTGTCGCCTCACCATCTCCGATCATTCAATTCGTTCCATTTCTCCAATACATTCTGCACACCTCTCCCCAACAACTATTTAAGTACAATCTTGTGCTCTTTTGGTCCTATTGACCCAGAGCTAGAACATTTCCCGATAGATCGTAGGAGCACTCCCGACCATCTGTGCACCGGACATGAAAATGGGGATTCCTACGTTGGGTCTCCGAGTACACATACACAACCCAACGATCTGTACGCCGAACTTGCACTCTTATGTATATGATGTTGCCTTCTTCATCAATGTATGCCGATCTCATAAACACATTAGTCAGATCTAGGATCGTGCATCAGAAAGGAATTTCGTCGAAGTCCATTTTTGTTGATTCTCGGTAGTGGCTCAGTTTAAAAAGGGAATTATTAACTTAAGTGCACAGCATATTACGTCTGTCATTCATTTAAAAGTTTTCAGCAAAGACTTGGGCTCTACATCGAAGAGTATCTGGTGCACTACGGCTGTAAAGAGGGACGAACAGACATTACGCTAGCTCTTGGAAGTGTATAACTATTTTTTACATTGGCGAGTATCGATGACACTTCCACATAAAAGATCAATTTAAAAATCTTCCGAGCTAGTCGGCGAGAACGTAGATCATAGTGATGATGCTTGTAGTGTTTCGGCACACAAGCGGCGTAGAACTGAAGTCAGGACACCCACATCAAGCACGCATTGCTGAAGTTTAGCAGCCAAGGTGTTCGGTGCGTTTACGGTGCTTTTTGAGATGCTTTCTGATTGGCTGCAGGAAAGCTTAACCCATGGTTCATCTGTGTACGCCTCTATCATGACAGTATAAAATGAAATCTGATATCGCCGAGAAGAGGCCAGATAGAATACATACCTTCGACAGAATGTTATTTGGACCTTCACAGCTATGAGCGATGGACCTTTGCCTGCAGATGTAACTTGCAACATAGACAATGGGGATCTTTCGATCACGCTCGGAATCGAGGAGGAATTCTTCCTCGTCGATCCTGCTTCCCGCGATCTCCTCCCCGACCCCGATCCGGGCATCTTCAAAACCTGCGACGAGAACCGTGGAGCCCACAAGGTCGTACGGGAGTTTCTGCGCTCCCAGATCGAAACCAATAGTCGGGTTTGCGGCTCGATAGACGAATTACGTACAGCACTGCGCGAGACCCGGCGGATCGTCATCGAGGCGGCCGAACAATACGGTGCCGTTGTGATGGCCGCCTCCACCCATCCCTTCACGGTTTGGAGAGATCAGACGCCCACACCGCGGGACCGATACGCTCAATTTGAAGTCACGTTCCAAGAGACTGTGCGCCGCCAAGTCGTCGGAGGCATGCACATTCATGCCGGTTTCGGCGATGCGGACATGCGCATACGGGTCATGACAGCGATCCGGTGCTATTTACCGCTGCTCCATGCTTTGTCGACGTCGTCGCCGTTTAACGCCGGACACGAGACTGGATTCAAGTCCTACCGGCTGACGATCATGGGTAGTCTTCCGCGCACAGGCATGCCTAATCCGCTGAAGAGTTGGAAAGAATACAACCGGCTCGTCTCCGAATACCAGCGAATGAATTTTATCGGGGACGGCAGCGAATTGTGGTGGGACATTCGCCCGTCCCACACCTATCCTACGGTGGAAATGCGAATTTGCGACATCTGTACGCGCATTGAGGAAGCGGTAAGCATCGCAGCACTCTATGCATCCCTCATTCGGTGGCTTATGCGCCGAAACTTGGAAGGTGCAATGCTACCCGAACCGCTCACAGAGCTCATCGCTGAGGATCGCTGGATGGCACAGCGCTATGGAGTCTTTGCCTTTCTCGGTAACAGGACATCCGGTGACAGTCGAATAGATATCTACGACCATACAGCCAAACTCATCGACAAGCTTGCACCCGACGCCCGTGCTCTAGGTTGCGAGGCCGAGATTCACCACGCACTGACCATCATCCGAGGGGGGACCAGTGCGGACCGTCAACTTGACCTTTACCGTCTACGTCGCTTGGAAGGAGATATCAGGGAGGAGGCATTGCAGCAGGTAGTCGATTTGGTGCTTGCTGAAACCAGGGAGGGAGTTTGAGCCTCGTCGAATTGGCAACACCAGCTGTGCCATAGCGGGAGGGCCATAACGGATGACCGACTTTTGTATAGGGATTTATTAACTTGGGTGCACAGTATATTACGTCTGTTATTCATTAAAAAGTTTTCAGCAAAGGCTTGGATTTCACAATGTTGGTCGAACCGCCAGTGAACGCTCCCTTAACCGACAATTTCCTATCGTTTGGCAGGAGAATATCGCCCGACTTCGATTGTTCTCCATAGAGAGTGCAATCTATATCTACTGTTCGAAGTAGTGCGTAGGTAGAAACTTCAACTGCACCACCAGAGCGATAAACCGTGACACATGAAAACGCTTGGTATTTCCTTCAATGGGTAATAATGTTTTCATATCCAACACTCCATCATATGCCCAAGTTTTACTCACAACAAAGTCTAAGTGTAGAAATTTAGACTTGATCTGACAGTTACCTGATTAATGGCAGTGACTGTCAATCAAAATCTAGTGTAAAACTTCTACATTTTAGACAGACGAACGTGAAAGACGGGCTACTCCGATGCTCTGCAATCCTACCTCGACATCGGAAGTTTCGATCTCCTTCCTCTTGTCTTCCGTCGGCAACGCGAAATCGTCTGGGATCTCGGAGAAATAGTCTTTCCTCCCTTTACCTTTGAAAAAAGAGAGATCGTAGCACCCGAGATAGTCTGCCCCCCACAGGATTTCCAATCTATCTCCGAGTTTATTCCATCCGTCAGATTTCATCCGGACGGTCAGCCAGTCACGGTATTTCAGCAGGCACTTCTGTCTCAACCGATAGCTATGCGCATATTGGGACGGTTCGCAATTACCATGTATCACATGTTCTAGGATTACGATACCCCGTATGTGATTTCGTGTAAGTAATCAATGCTGACTATTGGCATCTCCTTGTATCGTTTTTTCTCAATGAGAAAGTAACGCCAGTCGAAGGAGCCGATACCGTCTTTGCTATTATCTGGGTCACCGTCGAGATTTACCAAGCAATCGTCAAGGGTCTCAAAAGGAAACTCTCCTACCTTCTCATCGATGGTTGCCCGATAGTCGGAATAGTATTCACGGAGCGGTGTCTTGATCGTTATTGTCTAACAAGTTAAATAGAGATGATAATGAATGTTTTCTTGGCACCCTCTTCCTGCGAACGTATAGAAGTGCCTTGAACGCCTCTTCAACAAGGAAATAGCCAGCAATAACATAGCCCCAGCCGCTGCGCAGCTTCGTGTTCAGGCACAATATCCGGCTTTACTGGACATTTTTTATACTTCTCCTCCTCGTGTTTCAATGCAGTATCCAGCCATGTTGCAATCCACGACGGGTTTTTAAAATTGATGGTTTTATTTGCCATTACGATGGTGCTCCTTTGTGTTTGAACCGCCCTAGCCCTTATTTCTCATAATGGATGGCTTGGGTGCGATGTATGTGCGTGTAAGTTGTTGACACCACGAAGTTGGTTGGGCTTTGCCGGGGGGAAGGGGATGGTAGCGGGGTGCGTTCGGACGGATGGGTGCGTTGGATGGCGAAAGGGGCGCGTTCGGGTCGGACGGAAGCGGGGCGCGTTCGGTGCTGAGTGCGATGCTGGCGGAAGCGGTGCGGACTTGTAGCATGCGCCTGGGCCCGTTTTGCGGACCGCCACGACCGGCGTGCAAAGCGGCGCATCCCGTGCAAGATGCTGTTGTCGACTGGATGATGAGCCATGTGGGTGAGCATGCGGCGGACGCCCCTATCGCACGCCCCTGGGTCCTGGTCTTGACGAGGCCCGAACGCTCCCCGACTGTCGGGAGGTTTCGCCCCCGGTGGCTGCGATGGCATGCGGATGAACGGAAAGGGATCCCGGTCTTTGAGGATGTCGTGTCACCGGTTGATATACGGAAACATATTCGATTTTTTGGGGGTTCTTCAAAAAAACACTTGCGTTTTGGCATGGGGTATGGCAATCTACGCTGGGTTAGATGGTCTCTGGTGCCAACGTGATGGATTTCCGAATCGAGAACGTGAAGTCGACCACCTTGGGTGGCACGCGGCTGACCCGCCGTTGGATGGTGGACCTTCAGAAGACGGTGGCACGGTTTCCGGCACTGAGCCGCCATGAGTTGGCGTCCACCCTGTGTAGTCATCTGGGCTGGTTCACGCCGAAGGGTCGGGATCGATTGGGGTCCTGCAGGTCGCCGGCAGCCGTCTTGGCCCCGGAGGATGCTTTGGTCCGGCTCTGGCAGCGGCGGCGGCGCGTGCTGAACACGCTGGTGGTCGTACTGTGCATGTTCCGGTGGGTGTTCTGGAAGGGGCGTCCGGGATATGCGGCCACGCTGGCCGAACGGTGGGCGCAACGCGGCCGATGGGGCCGGATGGAGGAGGGCACGGGATGAAGAGCCAGCCCAAGCGCGGCGCGGACCGGTTGGTGCGTCGGATGGCGAAAGGGGTCCGTCCGGGGCGGATGGAGGTTGACTGCAGTGGAGGCGAGCTGAGTTCCAACGGGGGCTCGGCACTGCTGATGATGCTGGCCGAGCAGGTCCGGCTGTTCGAGCGCGTCTCGGCATGTTTCACGGATCACCGGGACCCGTCCAAGGTGGCGCATCCGCTAGCCCTTATTTCTCATAATGGATGGCTTGGGTGCGATGTATGTGCGTGTAAGTTGTTGATACCACGAAGTTGGTTGGACTTTGCCGGGGGGAAGGGGATGGTAGCGGGGTGCGTTCGAACGGATGGGTGCGTTGGATGGCGAAAGGGGTGCGTTCGGGTCGGACGGAAGCGGGGTGCGTGCGGTGCTGAGTGCGATGCTGGCGGAAGCGGTGCGGACGTGTAGCATGCGCCTGGGCCCGTTTTGCGGACCGCCACGACCGGTGTGCAAAGCGGCGCATCCCGTGCAAGATGCTGTTGTCGACTGGATGATGAGCCATGTGGGTGAGCATGCGGCGGACGCCCCTATCGCACGCCCTTGGGTCCTGGTCTTGACGAGACCCGAACGCTCCCCGACTGTCGGGAGGTCTCGCCCCCGGTGGCTGCGATGGCATGCGGATGAACGGAAAGGGATCCCGGTCTTTTGAGGATGTCGTGTAACCGGTTGATATACGGAAACCTATTCGATTTTTTGGGGGTTCTTCAAAAAAACACTTGCGTTTCAGCATGGGTTATGGCAATCTACGCTTGGTTAGATGGTCTCTGGTGCCAACGTGATGGATTTCCGAATCGAGAACTTGAAGTCGACCACCTTGGGTGGCACGCGGCGGACCCGCCGTTGGATGGTGGACCTTCAGAAGACGGTGGCACGGTTTTCGGCACTGAGCCGCCATGAGTTGGCGCCCACCCTGTGTAGTCATCTGGGCTGGTTCACGCCGAAGGGTTGGGATCGATTGGGGTCCTGCAGGTCGCCGGCAGCCGTCTTGGCCCCGGAGGATGCTGTGGTCCGGCTCTGGCAGCGGCGGCGGCGCGTGCTGAACACGCTGGTGGTCGTACTGTACATGTTCCGGTTGGTGTTCTGGAAGGGGCGTCCGGGATATGCGGCCACGCTGGCCGATGGGTGGGCGCAACGCGGCCGATGGGGCCGGATGGAGGAGGGCACGGGATGAAGAGCAAGCAAAAGCGCGGCGCAGACCGGTTGGTGCGTCGGATGGCGAAAGGGGTCCGTCCGGGGCGGATGGAGGTGGACTGCAGTGGAGGCGAGCTGAGTTCCAACGGGGGATCGGTACTGCTGATGATGCTGGCCGAGCAGGTCCGGCTGTTCGAGCGCGCCTCGGAATGTTTCACGGACCACCGGGACCCGTCCAAGGTGGCGCATCCGCTAGTGGCGTTGCTGGGGCAGCGGATCTTGGGTCTCGCGCTGGGCTACGAAGATGTGAACGATCACGACGAGCTGCGGCGGGACCGGGTCCTGTCCACGGCCATGGGGCGTGTGGAGTGTGCGCGTTCGGACTGCGAGCCGCTGGCCGGCAAAAGCACGCTGAACCGGATGGAGCTGTCGGCGAACGGGCGGGACCCGGCAAAAGCACGCTGAACCGGATGGAGCTGTCGGCGAACGGGCGGGACCCGGCAAAAGCACGCTGAACCGGATGGAGCTGTCGGCGAACGGGCGGGACCCGGCGAAAGCCCGCCAGATCACCGTGGATTTCGATGCGCTCGACGAGCTGCTCGTGGAGCTGTACCTGGTGTGGGGCGAGCGGGGCCAGATGCCGAAGCGGTTGGTGCTGGATATCGATGCCACGGACGTGGAACTGCACGGCCGGCAGGAGCACCGGTTCTATCACGGGTACTACCATGCATACTGCTACCTTCCGCGGCTGGTGTTCTGCAACGGCTGGCCGGTGCGGACGGAACTGCGCACGTCGAGCAGCGATGTGGCGGCGGGCGTGGTGGAAACGGTCGCGCCGCTCGTGGACCGGCTGCGGAAGCGATTTCCGCAGGTGCCGATCCTGATCCGCGCCGACGGGGCCTACTGCCGCGACGAGTTGATGACGTGGTGCGAGGCGCGGGGCGTGGATTACGTGCTGGGACTGCCGCGCAATGATCGGCTGAAAGACCGGGTCCAACCGTTGATGGACGATCTGCGGGACCGGTTGAAGCGGGATCCGGACTATGCGCAGCGAGCGGTCCGCGGCTACCAGAGCTTCGACTATCGCACGCGCGACAGCTGGAGCCGCGAACGCCGCGTGATCGCCAAGGCCGAATGGCTGCCGGGACAACCGGTCGGCAACGCGGACGGGGAACCGGTCGGCAAGGCCGACGGCGGACCGGAGGCCGGCGCGGAAGACCCATGTGCGACGGTCGGCGAAGCCCGGTACAACAGTCGCTTCGTCGTCACCTCGCTCCAGGAGCCCGACGCGCCAACGGTCTACGAAGAGATGTACTGCGACCGGGGTGAGGCCGAAAACTGGATCAAGGAACAGAAGAACGATCTGTTCCTGGACCGATGCTCCAGCAGCCTCTGGAACGTCAACGCACTCCGGCTCCGGATGAGCGCACTGGCCCATGCCCTTCATTGCATGATGAAGCGCCGGCTCGAGAACCTTCCGGTATCCGCCATGCTGCGCCGGAGCCGTCCATCGACGCTGCGCAAGTGCCTGTTCCAGATCCCGGTGCGCGTGACGGTGTCCACGCGGCGGATCCATCTGGCGGTTCGGGTCCGCCTTCCCGTACTGGAAGGATTTCCGCTTGATCTGGGCCAGCCTGGCACCAACGTAAAAGCCCGGTGCAACCGGGTGCATGACGCTGGCGGCGGAGCGCGCCGACCTCCCCGCGCCCGGATGCTCAGCGATTCGCCGTCCCGCCCGCAAAAAGGCGGGGAAAACACACGCATCCCCGCCCTCCGAAGCCTTTTCAAACTCGCGACGCGACATTCCATGCCCCGTACCCCACGCATCCCGTGAAAAACATCATTTTCGACTTGGTTATGAGAAATCCAGGCTAGAAAGTCCAGACCAATAGCGGAGTTTGGGCTATACAGGAATTGCTGGATGTAGCGGGAGCCCTACCCGAGTATTCTCGGAAAGTATGGAACTGTAAATACAAAATGTCACGTGGCTTACGCGGCATAGACATATCTGGCAATTTTATTGCAATGGAAGATGGAATGAGTAATACTTCATGCAAGTATTACCAATAATCTTTACATTTTATTGTACTTGCTATTAGATTGGTACCCATCCATAATCACTAGGCATGTCTATTTATTCGTTGGTGGGATGTATTTATATGCGCAACATTCAGGTTTCGATCTGTTCGTACTGGCTGAAATCCCTTCGAAGAACCGTCGGCTGAAGCCTGTGGTCGCGTTGCGCTTGAAAATTGATCCACTCCGAAAAACATGTAGTGAACGGGGTGAACCGGCCCAGAAAGTTCCCCAGTCGGAAGCTACCTAGTAAAAATCGGATTTTATCTTTTATTTATCTTTTATATGAGAAGAGTTCCACGATGCAAATTTGTGACAGGTGTTCTCAATCAAGTGCCTCAAGAGAGTTGTCAAAGCAAAACGGGAGACGCAGCCAACGCCCGGAAAACAGAAGTAAGGGGAGGCAGGATACTCTACCCCCCCCCCCTTTATGCCACACAAACGGCTATTCGATAGCCGAACTTCTGTTGGTGTTCGGCATCATTGCGGGTGTATTGGTCGGCGTGTGGGCTATGTACACCATGCTGGCGGATGAATCGGATACAAAATCGGTAATCGCTGAAATTGAAATGATCCGGAGTGCGGCGGTTCAATTTAGATCATTACCCGAAAACGGTAACGGCTATCCGGCATATACTACATCTATGGCACGCATCGCTCCGTATTTAGGTGAAGGTCTCGGCGTCAACGGTCCTTACGGTACTAATATTTTTGGCGGTTTCGTAACACTTGGTCCGGTACGTACACGGTCAATTTTTTCATTGTATCATCCGTTCATACTACTCACTTATTTTGAAGTTCGTAACATGGATATGTGTGTGAAAATTTTGAAACACTTTGGTGAAGTCGAACCTTTTCGCAGACCACCGATTAGACCGGGAGATCCCCCCGGAGCATTGACCGGTGCGTACAGTATTCCGGAAGGTAAGGCAATACACGGTTATGTAGGAGGACGAAACCCCCGAGAATCAGGATGTCAGAAATTGCCGTATTCCAACCATGTTACATTAAATTTACTAATTGATTAGGGCGTGTTTACACTAAATTCCTAATCATTTCGTATATCAGGGCCAGATAAATGAACCCAGCGAACATGACGTCGAGTTTGTCGTAACGTGTCCCCACGCGGCGATACCGTTTGAGCCTGCCGAACAGGCATTCCACTTCTGTTGCGGCGGCGGCGGGCATACAGCTGGCGGTCGAAAGACCAAGGTTTCCGGCGTGTCGCTCGGGGCGGCACCCAGTGGCATTCGTTTAGTGAATTTTTCCATTCGGTTAAGGATTCGGTCTTGGGCCTTGGTTATCCGCTGGTTTTTTATTCCGTTAGCGGATTGCCGGTGCCGGTGCTCCCCTTCTTCGCTGCTACTTTCCGATCGGTTTTCGGGATCGCCGCTCATAAGACCAGCCCGGACGGAGCCGTTGCCGACACCGGACGATCTCCCCGACCATACGAGCCACGGTTTCCCGGAGGGCGGATGCCTGTTGAAGTAACAGGCTCTCGATGTTGGCCGCCACCACTGCAAGTCCGTGCTTGAAATTCGTTTGCATCAGCGGCTTGCCGTCGTTCGGCAGCCCCCCGTTCAAATGATCCTCGCCATGGTTGGCGAACAGCCGGGTCATGGCAATTGAGGGTGAAGCATGCATACCGTTCCTGTTTCACTCCGCGCTCGCTTTGCCCGTGAAAGTCCTCAACCTCCATCAGCCGTTTGGATACCTTGTACCGTTCCTCGATGCCCCATCTCGCGTGATACAGATCCGACAGTTGGTCGATGGGATACCGGTTCCGGTCCAGCAGGGTCGTTCTCAGGATGAAGACGGTACCGCCCACGGCATATTGCACCAGCCGCAAGCGGTGCGGGCCGAATGCGGCTCCGGGGTTCCTTCGGCGTGAAACCAGTGCCATCGCGACAGCTGCGCCGGCGACACCGAGCCCTCCGGCAATCCTGCCAAGGCCTCCAGCGTGACGCCCAGTCGCCCCGTCAGATCGCCGCACAGGGTCAACCACGCCGCCACCGCCTTCGGGCGTTGACGCCACAACCGTGCGCAGCTCACCCGTTGATAGCCCTGCCGAACCTGGCTCCGCCAGTACCGCCCCTGCCGCCATCCCGACACCCCATGCGATCCGCAACAGACCGAAACCTCCGTCAGCAGCACCCGCATCGCATCCCACAGCAGGTTCACGTCCGTCGGGTAATGCACGTCCGTCTCCACTACGAACGAGTCAACCCGACCGTCCAAGGCGGCACCAGGGAACTTTCCCGCCACCGCATGACCCTCTCGCACCAGCAGCGCATTCAACTCCTGTAGCAACGCCGGCGTCACCAGCGACACGTTGTCCTGCAACGTGCGAACCGAGTACGTCCAGTCATCCAGAAACCCATGCTGCAGCATCTTCCGTACCACCCTGGTGATGGTTCACCAACTCCCCCAGACGGTCGTAGTCGCAATCCAAACCTTGCTTGAGAACCGCCATCACCAGAACCCGCCAGAGCGTCATCCCCGGCCGACCGTTCTCCGGATCCCGATCCGCGGTCACATGGCAACCCAGTAACGCTTCCAATTCCTCCCGACACGACACGTACAGATGCTGCAATCCTAACAACAACGCCGGAATGTCGTCCCGGGACTTCACGTTGATCTTGATCTCACCGATCGGCACCTCGTCCAACCGCAAGGCATGCTCGAAACGTCTCATGATCGCCGACCTCCCGACGAAGATTCGCACCGAACCCCCCTGAAACCCCTAAAAAAGCCCATTTCAACGCCTCCAACGGCAATCTTCACCTGCAGCATTTTAGCTCAAAACATCCTCCCATGCCGCAATAATCAACGCTTTGATAGAATCGTCAGGGTTTTCGCACAGACACTAACTAAGCGTAGATTGCCATAACCCATGCTGAAACGCAAGTGTTGTTTTGAAGAATCCCAAAAAGGTCGAATATGTTTCCGTATATCAACCGGTTACACGACATCCTCAAAGACCAGGATTCCTTTCCGCTAATCCGAATGCCATTGGTTGGCTGCACGGTAGCAGGTCCCCCGGTACTTCGCCGGATCCACAAAGGTCTCCGCCAGTACCGGCTCCAGGCCGTGCCGCTCCTGCCAGTCCCCGGGCAGCCGCCGAACCGCCATCGACAGGGCCTTCGAGGCCAGATACGGAACCCGAACCCAAGGAAAAATCAGGAACCGGGAGTTGTTCACCACCCCCTTCAGACGCTTCGCCCGATCCCGATCCCGCCAGCCAATCCAGGTGTCACGACAGGGCAGCCGGGTCGTGCCCGCCTCAAACAGCAGACAGCCCAGCTTGCGACCCCGACGATCCCGCAGCCAGTAGGCGCAGGAAACAGTCGAACGGATGCCGGTAACCCAGCTCATGATGCCGATCCACCCATTCCTTCCATTCCTCAACGGCCTCCCCCTCCGCCACAACCTCCAGTTCCAGCGGCATCAGCTCCTTCAACTCACACTCTATGGCGGAGCCCGGATCCGAGCGACTCGTATGCCGCGGTCTCCGACCCCCGGTTCCCGTTCTCGATCCCGGTCGCTTCGTCGTCACCTCGCTCCAGAAGCCCGACGCGCCAACGGTCTACGAAGAGATGTACTGCGACCGGGGTGAGGCCGAAAACTGGATCAAGGAACAGAAGAACGATCTGTTCCTGGACCGATACTCCAGCAGCCTCTGGAACGTCAACGCACTCCGGCTCCGGCTGAGCGCACTGGCCCATGCCCTCTATTGCATGATGAAGCGCCGGCTCGAGAACCTTCCGGTATCCGCCATGCTGCGCCGGAGCCGTCCATCGACGCTGCGCAAGTGCCTGTTCCAGATCCCGGTGCGCGTGACGGTGTCCACGCGGCGGATCCATCTGGCGTTCGGGTCCGCCTTCCCGTACTGGAAGGATTTCCGCTTGATCTGGGCCAGCTTGGCACCAACGTAAAAGCCCGGTGCAACCGGGTGCATGACGCTGGCGGCGGAGCGCGCCGGCCTCCCCGCGCCCGGATGCTCAGCGATTCGCCGTCCCGCCCGCAAAAAGGCGGAGAAAACACACGCATCCCCGCCCTCCGAAGCCTTTTCGAACTCGCGACGCGACATTCCATGCCTCGTACCCCACGCATCCCGTGAAAAACATCATTTTCAACTTGGTTATAAGAAATCCGGGCTAGTGGCGTTGCTGGGGCAGCGGATTTTGGGTCTCGCGCTGGGCTACGAAGATGTGAACGATCACGACGAGCTGCGGCGGGACCGGGCTCTGTCCACGGCCATGGGGCGTGTGGAGTGTGCACGTTCGGACTGCGAGCCGCTGGCCGGCAAAAGCACGCTGAACCGGATGGAGCTGTCGGCGAACGGGCGGGACCCGGCGAAAGCCCGCCAGATCACCGTGGATTTCGATGCGCTCGACGAGCTGCTCGTGGAGCTGTACCTGGTGTGGGGCGAGCGGGGCCAGATGCCGAAGCGGCTGGTGCTGGACATCGATGCCACGGACGTGGAACTGCACGGCCGGCAGGAGCACCGGTTCTATCACGGGTACTACCATGCATACTGCTACCTGCCGCGGCTGGTGTTCTGCAACGGCTGCCCGGTGCGGACGGAACTGCGCACGTCGAGCAGCGATGTGGCGGCGGGCGTGGTGGAGACGGTCGCGCCGCTCGTGGACCGGCTGCGGAAGCGATTTCCGCAGGTGCCGATCCTGATCCGCGCCGACGGGGCCTACTGCCGCGACGAGTTGATGACGTGGTGCGAGGTGCGAGGCGCGGGGCGTGGATTACGTGCTGGGACTGCCGCGCAATGATCGGCTGAAAGGCCGGGGCCAACCGTTGATGGACGATCTGCGGGACCGGTTGAAGCGGGATCCGGACTATGCGCAGCAAGCGGTCCGCGACTACCGGAGCTTCGACTATCGCACGCGCGACAGCTGGAGCCGCGAACGCCGCGTGATCGCCAAGGCCGAATGGCTGCCGGGACAACCGGTCGGCAACGCGGACGGCGGACCGGAGGCCGTCGCGGAAGGCCCATGTGCGACGGTCGGCGAAGCCCGGTACAACAGTCGCTTCGTCGTCACCTCGCTCCAGCAGCCCGACGCGCCAACGGTCTACGAAGAGATGTACTGCGACCGGGGTGAGGCCGAAAACTGGATCAAGGAACAGAAGAACGATCTGTTCCTGGACCGATGCTCCAGCAGCCTCTGGAACGTCAACGCACTCCGGCTCCGGATGAGCGCACTGGCCCATGCCCTCTATTGCATGATGAAGCGCCGGCTCGAGAACCTTCCGGTATCCTCCATGCTGCGCCGGAGCCGTCCATCGACGCTGCGCAAGTGCCTGTTCCAGATCCCGGTGCGCGTGACGGTGTCCACGCGGCGGATCCATCTGGCGTTCGGGTCCGCCTTCCCGTACTGGAAGGATTTCCGCTTGATCTGGGCCAGCCTGGCACCAACGTAAAAGCCCGGTGCAACCAGGTGCATGACGCTGGCGGCGGAGCGCGCCGGCCTCCCCGCGCCCGGATGCTCAGCGATTCGCCGTCCCGCCCGCAAAAAGGCGGGGAAAACACACGCATCCCCGCCCTCCGAAGCCTTTTCAAACTCGCGACGCGACATTCCATGCCCCGTACCCCACGCATCCCGTGAAAAACATCATTTTTGACTTGGTTATGAGAAATCCGGGTTAACGACGATAACATGAGCGTAGCCTTGGTTTATGATGGCGTCAGCGACTACGCGCTTTGCGTGAAGGTGCTGCAACATTTTGGCGAACTTCTCGGTAAACCGACTGCTAAGGGAGGTAAGGGAACAGTAGAACTACTAGCAGGCAAGACCATCTCTGGATATGTAGGTGGTGCCAATCCTACGGAAGCGGGATGTTCCTATAATGCGCCGAGACGTTCTTATTATCTCAAACTGCACATACGCTGATCGTTAACAAGCGTTAACTCCCGTCGTAGCATAAAACTTCGGCGAATCCTATTTACTATAGGCATGTCTATTTATTCGCCAATCCAGTGTATTTTATGGCAGCAATTCCCCGGATAGTTTTATTTTGGGCTTGACGTCGGTCTTTTCATGTTTCGGTATGGGAGGCCAACGTTTTCGGACGGTTCGCACGGCATGTCGTTGTGCGTTGGGACGGGTTCCAGCAATCTGCGCCGTAGAAAATTTCTGATACATTTTTTAGGATGCATAGTTTGTAAACAACTAAGAATGGAAATTTCATACTTCATTAATACGTATTTTAGTTAATATTCCCTACTAAAGAGTATTCCTACGTTTCTACGGCGCAGACTGCCGGCACTGCCCCCACAGTTCGGCAAGCGTGGTCGCATATCCCGGACGCCCCTTCGAGAACACCAGCCGGAAAATGAACAGCACGACCACCAGCGTGTTCAGCACGCGCCGACGGTGCTGCCAGAGTCGGTCATGCCGGTTGGCGACACTCCCACGAGCGTCTCGACGATTCCGCTCCAGAGCAGCAAAAACTCCCCGTGAATGAAAAGACCCTGTCATAGCAGGGGTTTTGGGACTTGGCATGCGATAGTTTTCGCGGACTTTTAGGTTGATTTCAGTGTTCGATGCGGTACTAGTAGTCCGTCTCCCAAATTCATTTACATTTGATTCTCTAACATTTAGCATAGATGGGGTATCCTGTTCGTGAGGGTCTGCCATCATGCCAAACTACAGCAAGCGAGCGTCTTTAGTGCTGTCGAAAGCCGAACTCGGGCGACTTGAACGGTTGAGCCGGTCGCAAACCTGTCCGGTACGTGAATCGAACCGAGCTCGGATTCTGCTTCATTATGCGGAGGGGCGATCCATCGTGGAGATCCAGAATCTCGCGGGACAGAGTCGGCCAATCATCTACAAGTGCATTGACAAAGCCTTGGCTGCCGGCATGGAAGCCGGCCGGCCTGAAAGATCTGCCTCATCGTCCGGGGGCACCCGAGATCGGCCAGGAAGCACGTGAATGGATGATGTCCATCGCTTGTACCCAGCCCAAGGATCTGGATCTGGCGGCGGAACTTTGGACGATTACCTCGCTGACCCGGTATATCGCGCAGCATGGACCCGAAGCCGGCCATCCCCGTCTTGGGCGCATTAGCCGTGCCTCGGTACACCGAATACTGAACGATCACGAATGGAAGCCGCATCGGGTGCGCTACTACCTGGAGCGGCGCGACCCGGATTTTGAGGAAAAGATGCAGGAAGTGCTGACGGTCTACCGGGAGGTGTTTCTGCAAGGAGATCGGCCATTGCTAGAGGGTGTGCCGGTGCATACCGTTTCGGTGGATGAGAAGCCGGGAGTTCAAGCGATTGCGACGACGGTGGCACCGGACTTGCCGCCCCAGCCAGACCGGCGAGCGAGCCTGGGCCGCGATGCCGAATATCGACGCCTCGGCACGCTGTCGATTCTAGCCGCTCTGGATCTGCATAGTGGAGAAGTGATTGCGCAAGTCGCAGAACGACACCGCAGTCGGGAGTTCGTGCTGTTGCTTCAGGAACTCGACCGGCACTACCCGCCGGACGCCATCATTCGGATAGTGCTGGACAATCATGCTGTGCACACCTCGAAGGAAACCCGGGCGTACTTGGCAACACGCCCGAACCGCTTTCAATACGTTCACACGCCCAAACATGGTTCCTGGCTAAACCTGATCGAGACGGTATTCTCTCGTATGGCAAGAACATTGCTTCGACACATCCGAGTGAACTCTCTTGAAGAACTCAAGCTGCGCATCGAGACGGGCATCCGAGAGATGAACGAAGCACCAGTACAGACCCGGTGGAGAAAGTTTGACATGCTGGAACCATTGCATAGTGAAATGTAAATATAATTATGAGACGATGCACTAGTTGAAGGTCACCTTGACGCGGGCGTACCAGAAGCGACTGGACCACGACCGGTAGTCCGGGTCAAAATCGTTGGCGAATGACTCGGGGAAGAACGGCGGATCCTGATCAAGCAGGTTGTCGACGCCTCCCGCAAATGTGACGTTAAACTCATCGTGCTCCCATAGGTAGGAACCGACGACGTCGTGGTACATCGTAGCGTCGAGCACCCGTACTTCATCGCCGGGATCATAATTCCCGTCCGCATCGTAACTCGGCGAGGTATTTGCAACTCCCTTGGCCTCGTTGATGTACTGCAGAGACCAGCGGGCCGACCATGGACCCACTGTCCACGAGACGTGGCTCGTCGAGCGCAGATCGGTGTTGTTGCTGCGCGAACTGCCGAACACGTATCCGACTTCAGTGAAGCGCGTCCCGATGGCGTCCGTGCTGTCCCACGTGTCGTAGCGCGTGACGTCCCATCCTAAGTCGAAAGTACCCCAATCGGTGTCGATGCCGTCCCACGACAGAGCGATATCAAGACCCGACACTTCCAGTTTGCCTGCGTTCACACCAAGGTTGCGTAGATCCGTGACGAAGCCGCCAGCACCGCGATCAACATGTTCACAGTATTGGGGCGTGTCGCTATAGCATTGCTCAAGGATGTTCTGAGCACCGATCGCACTGATTGTCTCAGTGATTTCGATGTCAAACAGGTCCACTTCGGCTTGAAAACCATCTAGCCAATCGGGTTGGTAGACCACGCCGAAGCTGAAGTTCTTCGACTCCTCGGGTTGGAGGTCTGGATTCCCGCCAACCGTGATCCGTATCTGAGTGTTGGGTTGCATGAACCCATCCGGCACGCCGTCCTGCCGGCATTGCGCGTTGGTCTGTGCCCCAGTTTCGGCGTTCCCCGTGAAATTTGGTGAGCTGACGTCGCATGGATCCTGCAGCTCCGGATAGCTGTCCGACTGTCCGAAGAAGAGTCCAGGAATTGATGGTGCTCGAAAGCCGTTCGAAGCCGTGACACGGACCAGCAGAGAGCCGTAAGGGCGCCACATAATATTGTACTTGCCGTTCGTCGTTCGGCCGAACGTGGAGTAGTCGGAGTGGCGGATGGCAATGTTGAGGTCAAGAGACTCGGCGAGAGACGCACCTGAGAGCAGGGGTATGCCAATTTCGGCAAAGTACTCAGCAACGTCGTAAGATCCATCGGTTGGTTGCGATGCGTTGCCGGAAGTCGCGCCGGTGACGATCAGTGCATCAGGCGACGTGAATCCCGACTCTTCACGCATTTCGTAGCCGACCGCTACTCCGACTGAACCAGCCGGAAGGTCCATGAGCGTCCCAGTTACCTGTGCGGTCAGGTTCCTCATGTCGTTTCCGCCCGTATCGTGGGCGGTGAAACTTATATAGTTCAGCATTTCTTCCGTGATTGAGCCGGAACCGCTCCAGAGGCCTTCGCCAAGATATTGTGCGTCCGTACCTTGGCCACCGAAGATGTTCAGCGGTACGCACGGCGCGGTGCAGCCATCCGCCGGCCCGAGTGCCTTGCGGATGGCGTCGGTATTGAGCAGCCCTTCCGTAGTGGAAGATGTCTTGTTTTGCGCCCAAGACCAGTAAACCAGCCAGTTCCATCTATCGTCGAGGGTGCCCTCGAGTCCAAATCCGCTCCGGAAGGTTTCGATGTCCTGCAGGAAATTGCGGTTGCCGGCTTCCACCATCCGTCGCCCGAACCAACCGATGGCGACTGCTTCCTCAAGAGTCGCACAGTCGACGCCGAGGTTATTGGTACCCGAGAAACCGCAAAACGTCATATCGAATGGGTTGTAGATGTTGGTAGCGTCAATGCCTTCGTCGGCACTGAAACCCCAGAACAGAGGCGTGGGTGCGAGCAATTGGTCCGACAGTCGGTTTTGGTACAGTGCGTCAAAGAGAAATGAGATCTGGTCCGTAAGATCATAAGAAACGTTTAGGAAGATGTTGCGCCGCTCACTGGGTGTCTGAATGTAGTTGTCCGGGTTGTAATTGAACCGATCGTCCGGGTTGACCCACTCGCGGAAGTGACTTTGGTCGGTACCCGCCTGTCCCTCAATTAGCGTGAAGCCGTCAAATTCTTCGAAGATGCCTCCATAGCTGAATAGGCCTTGGGGCGTGCCCGAGCTCCCGCCGTTGGCCGGCCTAGCCGCGGTCTCACTCCGATCCGCGTTCGACAATGCGTCAATGGTGGTTAAACTTGCTCCCATCGTGAACCGTGTGTGGTCGGCGGCACCCCCGCCGATGACGCTCCATGTCTGTTCGGAGCCACCACCATCCGCCGCGAAATTGCCACCCTGATGGGAGAACTCAATGCCTTCATAGTTCTTTCGCAGGATAATGTTGACGACACCGGCAATGGCATCTGATCCGTAGACCGCAGACGCACCGTCCTTGAGTACCTCGACGCGCTCGATTGATGCCATGGGAATGGTGTTCAAGTCAATCGACGCATTCGCGCCTTCGCCGGATGCTACCCAACGCTTGCCGTTGACAAGTACCAGCGTACGTGCTGAACCCAAGGCACGGAGTTCGACGCGGACCGAGCCGTCACCCCCGTTGTTGTAAGTACGATTGATGCCGGACCCTTGCACTGGTAGGCGCTGAATCAGATCGCCTACGGAAAGCAGGCCCGAGGCCTCAATATCCTCTCGAGTGACAACCGTGAGCGGTTGCGGTCCATCGGTCGGCGAGTACACAATCCGCGACCCGGTGACGGTCACGGTTTCGATCTCTTCTTCGTCAGCCGCGCTGGCTGACGCACCGGTAAGCAAAACGGTGCCGGTAAGTAATGCACCGAGTGACAACACTTCAAATTTATGGTTCATGCCATTAACTCCTCCTTCTGGACACGGAGAAACTAGGCATCCTACGCTCCCCGTCGCAGCGCGGCGGCGGACGAGTCAAGTACGCCCTTCTATCTAGATGCTTATTATGCCACATACGACCTCGGAATAACCGTGTATTGTAGGGACAAGACACGCAAGAATCTACGATGTCGACGACGTTCATGAACAAAGGAAGCGATAAGCTTGTTCTTGACGAAATTCAGAGAATCCCATTTTATAAGCTGGAACGAGCAATGCTTATCGAATATAGCCGGCTGGTCGTTCTTAAGTTCCACTTCGTCGTAGTGTTCGCCGAAGCTCTTTCGAACTGGCCTTGAATAGTTTGCCGCACTTTCCCGCACAGATTTATCCCTGCAACCGAGGCTAAAGTCGTTTGCGCCGTCGGCTCAAACTCCCGCGAAAGCGCATGCATGGAAGTCGCATGCCACAATATGAAGTGTATCTTATGGGCACCTCTATCTATATCGATGTAAATCATCCTTACATCATGAAAAATCATACACTTATATCGAATATGATTCCTCAAAATGCAATACATAGAGGTGCCCTTATGATTCAACTCTCATGCGTGGTGAGATAGTACGCAAGAATATGTTGTCGCGCGAGAATTCATACTCCTTGTTAAATTGCGTCTCTATAGACTTGGAAGTTGGCAAGAAAGATCGTCGGATACACGCATTTGCAGCAGTTCGTGCTGATACAGATCAGCACGTTCTGTATCGTGGCGGCAATCTGCATCAGGCAATTCAGAAACTAGACAAGCTATCGACGGACGTTTCTTTCATTCTTGGTCATAACGTTATTGCTTTTGATCTCTTGCATCTGAGAAAAGCTGACCCCAATTTAAGGCTGCTACAAAAACCGGTCATCGATACGTTACGTTTAGGACCTCTCGCGTTTCCTCGTAATCCATATCACCATCTTGTCAAACATTACAAAGACGCACAACTGCTACGCGTAGAGTATAACGACCCCGAGCTTGATGCGCGACTTGCGCTTGACGTGTTCAAAGAACAACGAGAGGCGTTCGAGAGAGCGGACCCGAATCTTCTGATGGCGTGGCACTGGCTAACGACAACTCAACGGGCAAGTGATGGATTTAACGTCTTTTTCGCCGATGTTCGGCGGACGCGGCGACCGACGGAAACTGAAGCAAGCTTCGCAATTCAAGGACTGCTTAAAAACGCGGCGTGCGTCACTCATCTTGATACAGTGATGAATGACGTGGAACGGACTGGATGGGCTCTGGCTTATGCGTTGGCGTGGATTTCGGTATCCGGTGCCAACTCGGTTGTGCCGCCGTGGGTACTTTTCCAATTTCCTGAAACAAGCGACTTAATTCGTAAGCTGCGCGATACCCGGTGCAACAACGTCGTCTGCCAATGGTGTTCAGAAAAGCATAATGCAAGGAAAGAGCTAAAACGATGGTTTGGATACGAAAATTATCGCTCGAAACCGCCCACCAAAGATGGTAAATCGATGCAACAGACGATTGTCGAACATTCGATGGCTAGAAAACACGTGCTGGGCATACTGCCTACTGGTACTGGCAAGTCTATTTGCTATCAGATTCCGGCTCTATCCCGCTACGAAAAGCTCGGGGCACTAACTGTAGTCATCTCGCCGCTTGTGGCATTGATGGAAGATCAAGTTAGGGGGCTAGTACGTCAGAACATTAATTCATGCGTGGCCATCAATGGAATGTTGACCATGCCCGAACGAGCTGATGCTTTAGATAAAGTTCGATTGGGAAATGCCGCAATCCTGCTCATATCTCCGGAGCAACTTCGAAATAGAGCAGTTAGAAAGGTACTAGAGCAACGTGAAATCGGAGGTTGGGTGCTGGACGAGGCTCACTGTATTTCGACATGGGGCCACGACTTCCGGCCAGACTACCGCTACGTTGCTCGCTTTATCGAGGAAAAAACAGAAGCGATCGGCGGTCCGATACCGCCAGTGTTGTGCTTAACCGCTACTGCTAAACCAGATGTGGCTAAGGAGGTTCGAGATCTTTTCAAGAACCGTTTAGGTATTGATTTGGAGGTATTTGACGGCGGGGCCCGGCGGCCTAATTTATCTTTTGAGGTGATACCTACGACCGGCGGCCAGAAGTTGCCACATATCTATTCGGTACTGGAAGAGCGTTGGCCGGAGGACAACACCGGCGGTGCTATTGTCTATTGCGCGACCCGAGGGCAGACAGAGAAAGTGACGGAGTACCTTCAGTCAAAGGGAGTCCGCGCCGACTTTTTTCATGCTGGATTGGAGCCCGAGCAGAAGAAGGATGTACAGAGGCAATTCATTGACGGCGAACTGAAAGTAATAGTCGCGACCAATGCGTTTGGAATGGGAATAGATAAACCTAACGTTCGATTGGTGTTGCACGCGGACATACCCAGTTCTCTTGAAAACTACCTTCAGGAAGCTGGACGCGCAGGTCGAGATCAAGAATTCGCACGCTGTGTTCTGATGTATTCAACTGACGATGTAGAAAAGCAGTTCAGTATGACTGCGCGCTCGCGGCTGACTCAACCTGAAATCCAAGGAATTTGGAAAGCTTTGCGCAATTTGGGCCGCAGAGATCGAGCCAAAGGGGAAGTGGTAGCCACTGCTGGGGAAGTCCTGCTTGGTGATATCGATCATGATTTTCAACGAGATAAACTCACCGACGATACCCGCGTCGTAACTGCTATTTCATGGCTTGAAGAATCTCATTTGCTCAATCGAGAAGAAAATCAAACGCGGATGTTCCCATCATCGTTAAGGGTACGTTCGGTAGAAGCAGCTCGTGAAAAACTTAAACGACGCTCGATACCTGACACACAGCAACGAGAGCTTCTGGAAATTGTTCGTGCACTAACTGACGCCAATGCCGACGAGGGAATCAGTACCGACGACCTGATGAATCGGACTGGTCTCAGTCCTGAAGGTGTACGCAACGCCATGTACAACCTTGATTTGCTCGGGATCGTCAGCGACGACACCGCACTGACCGCATTCGTTCATAAAGGTGTTCAAGATTCATCGCAATCCCGTTTCGATCAAGCGCAAGAAATGGAAATCGCTCTGATAACGCACATGCGGGAATTAGCTCCCGACATGAATATCGGTGAGACCAGCCCGTTCTTTTTGCGCGCGGCTACACAGACGCTACGTAATCAAGGAATTGAGAACCCGCTTCCTGAGAGGATTTGGCAAATTGTGTCCAGCATTGCTTATGATGGTCGTAGCGAGGGCGAAGTTGCGAGTTGGTCGGTTCGAAGAAGGGACTCGGAGCATGTATACATTACGTTGCAGCGAGAGTGGGGTGCGCTAGAGACGGTTGCCGAGTTACGTCGTAGTGCAGCAAAACATCTACTTGATCATTTGCTCGCGAGCATTCCGGAGAATACTGCCAAGGGTAAAGACTTACTAGCTACTACAACGCTTGGGAAGTTGGCGCAAGCGATTGAGAACGATGTGCTGCTTAAACCGCTGCTTAAACAAAAAGGTGTCCGTAACACACGAAAGTTGATCGATCGAGCACTGATGTGGTTGCATGAACAGGAGGTGGTTCGCCTTAATCATGGGCTTGCTATTTTTCGTCGGGCTATGGCGATTCAATTGCAGCGCACAAACCAACGCTTCTCTCGTACTGACTATCAGCCCCTTGAGTTTTACTACCAAGGCCAAATACTACAGATCCATATCATGGAGGAATACGCCAATCGTGGTTTAGCCAAGGCCACCGAAGCCATACAACTGGCAATGGATTATTTCAATCTTAGCCAGGAAGCATTTTTGGCGCGCTGGCTTCCAAATCGCGCTAGAGAACTCGAACGAGAAACGACGCCGGAGTCATGGCAAAAAATTGTCGAGGATCTCAAAAACCACACCCAGAAAAACATTGTTGCTGATGCTCGAAAAAATCAAAATGTGTTGGTACTTGCTGGGCCGGGTTCAGGGAAAACACGGGTGTTGGTCCACCGCATTGCTTATCTTATTCGTGCTAGACGTGAACGTCCCAAAAGTATTTTAGCACTTACCTACAATCGTCATGCAGCGGTTGAGGTGCGAAGTCGACTAGCTGAGCTGATTGGCGATGATGCAAAAGGTGTCATGGTTATGACGTGTCACGCATTGGCTATGAGACTTGCTGGATTTACTTTTGCCAATCGCATGGAACAACCAAACGATGAGGTTTTCGAAGATGTGTTGCGTACGGCTATAGATCTTTTGAATGGGGCGGACCTTTTGCCAGAAGACGCTGATGAACAACGCGGTCGGCTGCTCAAAGGGTTTCGGTGGATCTTGGTCGATGAATACCAAGATATTGATTCAGTACAGTACGATTTGATTTCGGCACTGGCTGGGCGCACGTTAAACGACCCCGATAGCAAACTTAATCTTTTTGCGGTTGGGGACGACGATCAGAATATTTACGCATTTTCTGGTGCTTCAGTCGAATTCATTCGACGATTCGAGCAAGACTATAAAGCACAAAAGTTATTTCTCACGGCAAACTACCGGTCTACACACCATATTGTCGCCGCTTCAAATGCGGTAATCCATCTCGCTAAGGGAAGGATGAAAGGTAGCAATTCGATTCAAGTAAACAAGGACCGCGGTAAACATCCGCATGGTGGTAAGTGGGAAGGAATAGATCCAGTTGGGAAGGGCAAGGTCAGAATCTTGCCCAAGGGTGACAAGGCTGCTCAAGCACAATATGCAATGAATGAACTGCAGAGGATGTCCGAGATCTCAGCAGATTGGGACTGGTCTAGATGTGCAGTGATTGCTCGAGAATGGAAATACTTAAATCCCGTTCGTGCATATTGTGAAATCCATGAAATTCCAGCACTAATGGCATATGAAGAGATTCCCAGTTTCTGGCAACTGCGCGAGACACAAGATCTTGTCCAGTGGCTTAAAGAACGTAATGGAAAGTTTGTGACGGCTAGTGAGCTGAATGAGTGGCTGTCGACGAGAAAACAGAATCCTTGGAACGGCTTACTTGGAGAAGTACTAGAGAGTCTTCGGCTGGAAACGGGAGGAGAGGAAATCTCCGTCGAATGCATAATGGAGTGGTTGGCGGAAACGCGAAAAGATACGCACCAAAAACGGCACGGACTTTTGCTGCTAACAGCGCACCGAGCAAAGGGCTTGGAGTTTGATCACGTAGTGGTGTTGGATGGCGGCTGGAGTCGAACCACACGGGATCCAGACGAACACAGAAGACTGTTTTACGTCGCAATGACGCGTGCCCGCGAGAATTTAGTACTCGCACGACTACATAGTGATCATAATCGTTTTTTGGATTCACTGCGTGGTCATAGCTCAGTACTGTATCTCCAGAAGACGAACCTTCCACCACCGCCCCTAGGTATTGAATATCAGTACTTAAATCTCACGCTCGGAGACGTGGATCTAAGCTTCGCTGGCCGCAAAAGTTCCAACGACGTGATTCATCAGGCGATTAAGGAACTGTCACCTGGCAAATCATTGAATATACGGGATACGACCAATCCGATGGAACTTTACAATAGCGATGGAGTTACGGTATGTCGCTTATCAAAAAAATTTAATCCGCCCGACGGCATGCGTTGCCGAGAGGCGAAAGTTCTAGCGATAATAATGCGTAAGCGAGAGTGGTCCGAACCAGAATACATAAATGCCGTGGAAAACCCAGTATGGGAAGTTGTAGTTCCGGAACTGATTTTCGAATCGATTGTCCGATAAACGCCTCCAGCAGGATCGACTATTGATTTCCATGACGCGAATTGCAATTTATCAGCTGGGATTTGAACGCTTTTGGCGCAAGATTAACGGAATCAAGATGTTGTGTTGCAATAGGTGTAGAACTATTTTCCCTAGCGTACGAGGACTTTATTGTGGGCGAGGTTGGATATGAATTGCATTCAATAGAGGGTGGCGTTCCGGTCAAATCCTGGACTCGCGGGATTCCGGTTGAGGCTTCCGCAATAGAACAAGTTAAGAACATCGCTAGCCTGCCGTTCATCCATTCGCACGTAGCGTTGATGCCCGACGTACATTTTGGTATAGGAGCGACGATCGGTTCGGTTATACCTACGGTAGGTGCAATTATTCCCGCCGCGGTCGGAGTCGATATCGGTTGTGGTATGTCGGCGGTTCAAACGTCGCTCACCGCGAGTGACTTACCCGACAATCTTCACGATCTCCGTCATGATATTGAACGAGGTGTTCCAGCAGGGCGTAGAGAATGGCGGAAACCTCCTGCTGAGACATACAAGATGTGGAAAGAGAACGCCTCACTTGTAACGGGCTTGGATAAGGTCCTGGATTCCATGAGGTCGAAAGGATTCACTAAGAGGATGCATCGAGCTTCCCAAAAGGCACTCTATCAGCTTGGCACGCTTGGTGGCGGCAATCACTTCGTTGAAATCTGTCTCGACGAATCCCAACGTGTTTGGGCCATGCTACATTCCGGATCTCGTGGGATTGGAAATGCGCTTGGTACTCACTTTATTGACGTAGCAAAACAAGATATGAGAAGACATATCGTCAATCTCCCGGACGAGAACCTTGCGTACTTGACTGAGGGATCTGATATCTTCGACGACTACGTGATGGCTGTATCTTGGGCGCAACAGTATGCTTGGGCAAACCGTGAGCTGATGATGATGCATGTACTCAAATCCCTTAGACATCGAATAAAGCCGTTTGATAAGACGATGCTTGTGGTTGATTGCCATCACAATTACGTGCAAAAGGAACGTCATTTTGGCGAGGACGTATGGCTGACTAGAAAAGGGGCCGTTCGAGCACGTAAAGACGACCTCGGCATTATTCCTGGATCAATGGGAGATCGGTCGTTCATTGTGCGCGGAAAGGGCTGCGTGGACTCGTTTGAATCTTGTTCGCATGGAGCCGGACGCATTATGTCGCGAACGGAAGCTAGAAAACGATTCACGTTGGAGGATCATGAGCGGGATACGACTGGCGTGGAGTGCCGGAAGGATAAAGCGGTGATTGATGAGACGCCCAAGGCTTATAAAGACATAGACGCGGTAATGAAGGCACAGGGGGACTTGGTGGAAATCGTTCATACCCTCAAGCAAGTGGTGTGTGTCAAGGGCTGAAATGGGTTCGCGGAGTCCGAGTCATAAGTTGAGAGCATTTGACTGAATGCAGTTAACTTTTCACATATATATCTTTTGGGGCCTCTATAAAATCTTAACTTTCACTAGGTGGCTTTCGACTTCGGGATTTGCTTGGCTGATTTATACCGTTCCCGATTTTGGGGCACAATGCGACCACAGCCATTAGCCGGCGGAAGTCCGAAACGTGAACAACCGTCTTCAGAAACGTGAACCGGCGCATGTTGTAACACAGGTTGCACAGTCCGATCAGTGGCAGTGCGTCGTCGTCCAATGCACCACATTCGCGTCCGCTGCATCTCGTTGACCATGCTGCCGAACACGTGTTCGACGACATGCACGCGGACCTTGAAGCGCAGGCGGTCAACTTGTTTCTGATGCGCCGTCAGGGGGCGGCTGCAATGGCCACATACTTTCAGCTCCGCTTCCAGGTCCTGCGAGCGGTAGACCGGAAGTTCCTGAACGTTTTTTCTGCGCCGCACTTATTCAAATCATGGATTTGGCTTGACTTTTTCGATGCAAAAAGCCGAAAAACTCCTAAAAAGATACGATTGGACACCTCTCATTTACTCGAGACAAAGAGAAGTAAGCAATCCTTATATCATTAAAAATCATACACTCATATCAGGCATGATTCGTCAAAATAACAGTAAATAGAGGTGTCCGGCTGCTGGAAGCCGCAAACTGCCATCCCCCACTGCCCGACAACAAAAGAGGGCGATGCTATTCCGCTTTCACCAAGGTGTAATAAGGTCATAGGCATGTTCCCTAAAAATGCATAAACGCAAACTTCAAGAAATGCCTTCCTCTTGCCGAATCATCCGGATGCGTTTGCGGCACTCGTACGATGCCCCAACCCAGCCAAGAACGCATCCCGCAATCATAAGAGCTGATACGGTAGCAGGATCGATTCCGAGCAGTGGAATAGTTTCGCCGTAACTTGCTTGCAACTCTTGAATCGGAGCCGCTATTAGTGCTGAAACTAACGAAAGTAGTAACGCCGATACGATTCCTCCGCCAACGCCGTATAAAATCCCACAGTACATAAAGGGCCGTTTTAAAAATCGGTTTACCCCGCCGAGCAGGTCGAAAACCCGAATTTCAGCTAAACGGTACTCAATTGACATTCTCACGGTAGCCGCCGAAATGAATACCGCTCCTACACCGAGTACGATGCCAAACACTCCTCCCAATCGACCCACCATCGAACGCAACGCATTCAGTCTTTTCAACCACAATTCCTCAACTACAACTTCCTCAACACCATCCCAATTCTCAATTTGTCGTACGAATGGTTCTAAACCTCCAATCGGCAAGTCCTTTGTCACAACAGTCGCCGATGCTGGCAAAGGGTTTTTTTGCATTGACTTCGCAACTTTGCCTAAGTTGGATGAAAATATGAAATCTTGAAGTGCTTCTTCCGCCGTGACAATACGCACTGATTCTATCGCTGTGAATTTTTTCATGCGTGCCGCCGCGACATCGATATGCTCACTGGGCGTACCAGGATAAAAGTAAACGGTAAAACCAGAATGCCCCCGCCATGTAGTAGCAGCGTTTGACAGATTGGCATGAGTTAAGAAAAGACACGCAGGTAAAACCAAGGCAATACCGATTAAAAACCAGCCCAGTAAGGTCGACATCCAGTGCAAGGTCATAAATTGGACGCTCTCCCCGAAAGCCCGGAGATGATCGCGAACAATTGCTAAAGCCGGCAGCCGAGGTCGCGGCCATGTTTCATAATTACTATTCTGACGCGTTGTTCGAGCCCCCTACGTACATTCGACGTTCTGATATTACGTCAATAACTGTGCGATCCAACACCACAATTCGCCCTCCCATGGCTTCAATAAGATCTCGATCATGGGTCGCAATGATTATGGCTCTCTTTTTTCGCTTCATATGCTGCAATAGGCGCATTACTCGCTCGGAAAGCTCCGAGTCCAAGCTGCCCGTGGGTTCATCGGCAAGGATCAATTGAGGGTCATTGACAAATGCGCGAGCAATCAGAACTCGTTGCCGTTCTCCTCGAGAAAGCCACCTCGTATCCATCGGCCCGCAGTTGAGTAACCCGACCTGTTCTAATACCTCCTCAACTCGCCGTTTCGTATTTTTCTTCGTCCAGCCTGCAACCCAAAGCGGCATGGCTACATTATCGAATACCGGCCGATAATCCAATAGGCCGTAGCCTTCCATGATGCATCCTACGTTTCGGCGGTACCAAGCTAGGTGATGTCTGCGCATAGAGCACACGTCAATCCCGTTTACCAATACTTGCCCCTCGGTCGCACCCATGGTACCGACAATCAAATTAAGCATGGTTGTTTTTCCAGCACCTGACCGACCGATCAAATACGTCAGCGTTCCCTCTTCAAATTCAAGACCTATATTCTGAAGTGCCGTATATCCGTTGGGGAATCGCTTGCCCACGTTAATCAGTTGAACGTCGCTCACGGCGTTAGCAGCGCATCTACAAATACTCGCGGATCGAACGGCAGCAAATCATCTAGCCCCTCGCCTAACCCTACGAAATACACCGGCACTTGCGTCACCGTGGGTAGCGCAAAAAGCATTCCCGCCTTGGCGGATCCATCGAATTTGGTCACAACGAATCCAGTCAAGCCAATGGCCCGTTCGAACTCCTGTACCTGAGATAGTGCGTTACGTCCAACGCCAGCATCCAATACGAGCAATGTGTGATGCGGAGCAGTTTCATCGAATCGTTTAATTACGCGACGGATTTTGGAAAGTTCGTCCATAAGACCCACGTTTGCTTGCAAGCGACCAGCAGTATCCGCAATCACGATATCCGTTTTACGAGCTTGGGCGGACTGTATGGCATCGTAAATTACCGACGCACTGTCCGCGCCCTGAGATTGAGCCACTACTGGTACACCATTCTTCGTCCCCCAAGCTAGAATTTGCTCGTTAGCTGCGGCCCGAAACGTGTCACCCGCGGCGAGAAGTACCGAATACTGCTCATTCAGTAGCCGTTTTGCGAGTTTGCCTATGGTGGTAGTTTTTCCAACACCATTCACTCCCACCATGAGAATTATCGTTGGACGACATTCCCCGATCTGAAATGGCCGTGCCATGGATTTGGCTATTTCGTAGAGCTGGGTACGCAACATGGACTTAAGCGATTGTATGTCGTTTAGCTGTTTTCTTGATACCAGCTGGGCCAAACGATCAGTAACGTCAGAGGTTACACTCACTCCCACGTCCGCTCGCAGAAGATTTTCCTCCAGTTGATTGAGCACCGCTTGATCAATTTCACGCTCGCCCAGTAACAGATCACCTAATCCCGCTACGACGTGTTTGCGAGCTGCGGCTAGTGCTTTTCCAAACTTAATGGAGCGGTGCGCGTTGCTAGTTTCCACTATCGCATTATCCTTGCGGTTGTCTATTCTTATTTTCAGTACCTATTTTGCGTAAACGGATTCGAATTATCAGCGGTAAATGGAAAGGTCGGAAAATTACCGTACCAAACAATACTGAGATTCGGCCGACTCCCGACCGTGCTCGCGAAACCTTATTTAATTGGCTATCTTGGAAACTAGAAAACGCCCAAGTGCTTGACCTCTTTGCTGGTACGGGTATTCTCGGACTCGAAGCACTGTCCCGCGGCGCGCAGTGCGTAGAATTCGTCGATAGGGATAATAAGGCTTGCAATGAGCTCGTACGCGTCTGTGAGCAATTGAAATGTCGGCCCGAGGAAGCCGTAGTTCATTGCAAAGACGCCATCACACTGCTTAAGGAGCGAAGTAGCTGTCGTTGGGATATTGTGTTCATGGACCCGCCATTTTCAGCTCCTCGCCTTTATCGCGACGCACTGGATCTCGTGCCCGCCATGCTGACTCCAAAAGGGTTGCTCTATGTGGAATACGCACGTCGGTCTCCGCCGGCCAGAGAGGGGTTTGACATCTTTCGAAGTTCCACCGCTGGTGAAGTCAGATTCGATTTACTGAAACCGATTAACGATAAATCGTAGCTCTTGCTACTATTCCTTGCACTGTAACTAGAGTATGCCAAGTAAAGATAAATTATGTCGCTAATCGTCTACCCAGGCAGTTTTAATCCCATCACCTACGGACATACAAACATCGTGGAGCGTGCGCTGCATATCTTCGACCATGTCATAGTCGCGATTGGAACGTCAATCGAGAAAGACACCGATGCACACTTTCGGGAGCGCATTGAACTGTGCCGCCAGGCACTGGCTTGTTTCGGCGACCACGTACGTATCGAAGGTTTCAACAGCCTTCTCGTCGACTTCGTACGCGAGAAAAATACAAGATTCATTCTCCGTGGGTTGCGGACCATCGCCGATTACGATTACGAATTCCAGATGCTCCAAATCAACCGAACACTTGCACCGGAGATCGAATACGTTCTTTTGCCGACATCACACGAGTGGTCGTTTCTATCCTCCACTCGAGTCCGGGAGATCGCGTCACTCGGCGGAGATGTTTCTGACTTCGTTCATCCTGCTGTAGCAGAGTATTTAAAAATTGAGAACAAGGATCCCGACAGATAAGCAACCGAATTAGCTTGCTGCTACTTTTGGCATCTCGGGCAATAAACTGTCTGTCTTTGTTGTACTGACTTGCCTACTAATACCGCTCCACAACGATTACAAGGTTCACCAGCTCGACCGTAGACATCCAAGTGCCGCTGAAAGTAGCCAGGCTTCGCATCTGGTTTTTTAAACCCGTAATCTTTCAAGGTCGTGCCACCAGCTTGAATAGCATCGATCAGTGTCCTGCGGACAGCATCAACAATCTTCACCCATCGTGAGCGACTAATCATGGATACGGCAGTCTGCGGATGAATCCCTGCTCGGAACAACGCCTCATTCGCATAGATATTTCCAATACCGGCGACCCGTGTTTGGTCCATTAACATTGCCTTAACTATTTGTTTGCTATTCCTAGTTTGAGCAAACAGGTTCTCGGCATTGAATTCGTCATCAAAAGGCTCTGGGCCAAGTAAGTGGTCTGAAAATCGATCATCCATTTCACCCGTGCTCATATTCCATTTCACCCATTGCACACTGCCGAATCGCCGAGGGTCATGAAACCGTACAACCACATCGTCCTCGAACACGAGATCAACATGGTCATGTAGTAACGGTGGGGTATCGCGTGCAACAAGTTTCAAAACACCGCTCATTCGCAGATGGACGACCAACGTTCCGCGCTCAAACCTAAGCAGCAGATACTTTCCTCGTCTTTCAATATCCAGCAGCTTGCTGCCAGCACCTACAGTAGACGGTTTTTCGCCGAGCAGGCCTCGAGGCAGTCGTGCAGGGCGCACGGCATCCAGTTCGTAGACAACGAGTTTTTGAAGAGATTTGCCTGTTACTGCAGCAGCAATTCCAAGCCGAGTGACTTCGACTTCGGGTAGTTCCGGCAACTACCTAATCTTGGTTTCGCGATAGACGACGTGTTTGCGAACAACAGGATCGTACTTTTTGAATTCCAGCTTCTTCGGTGTAGTGCGTTTGTTCTTGGTTGTCGTGTAATGGTGACCTGTTCCTGCTGAAGATAGTAATTTGATTTTATCCCGCATCAGATTTTCACTCCTCTCTTTCGCATGTCTGCGACTACTGCATCGATTCCTCGCTTATCAATCAAACGCATACCTGCCGCCGAAACGCGCAGGCGCACAAATCGTTTCTCGCCTTCTAACCAAAAACGGTGGTAATGAAGATTCGGTTTAAAACGACGGCGCGTGTGGTTGTTAGCGTGAGAAACATTATTTCCGGCCATCGGACGTTTTCCAGTGACCTGGCAAACCTGAGACATGACGGTGTCCTAGCAAAAAGTGGCGGGCTTATACCATAAGGTATGCACAAAATTCCAACCTATAATTATACTAATTTGGGATTTACTTTACCTCCCTAACTTACCCGGCAACTCAATATCGTCATCCGAGTGTAGGGTAGCTGAAACCAAAACGTGAAGGTTTCGAGTCGACTAACAAATCCAGGTACTCTCACAGCAATTCCCCGTATAGCCCAAACTCCGCTATTAGTCCGGACTTTCCGGATTTGGTTTCGCGATAATGGAGGCAATATCGGTACCCGGAACCCGTCTCAAATGCACGACGAAATGCTGTGTGAAACGCCTGAAAACACTGATTTCCCGTACCAAAACACGGAAAGACCGACACCAAGTCTAAATTAAAACTATACGGGGAATTGCTGGTACTCTCACCACGCAGCGAATTTCCGCTGCCGGAGATGCACCAAAGAATATTGCAAGAGATCTAATAATGCTTCTTGGATACGGTACCCATCATTACTGAACATTTCTTCTACTCTCCGCAGCATTGGTAGGCTTCACAACAAGATATCGGATGAATGCATTGCCTTAATAATCCACAATCTGGGAATCTCTAATATTATTGCCGTTTTGACGAATCATGCCGTATGTAACTACATGATTTTTAGAGATTATTTGTTTTAGATAATATGAAGGATTGCGAATTAATAGAGGTTCCCATATTTCCTACGGTTCATGGTTAACTGCCTCATGGATTCAAGTATCTGCACAACTCCAGCAAAAGTAGCTTTATCATGTGAATATGGTCTTATCGGGGTTATTGAATCTTCCAACGAAGGCATAGCCTGTGATACAGCGTTTGTGGCTAGCGACGACGACCTCACTCGGCATCGAATATTGGTCCAATGACACGAAGAAACATCCTTCTGGGCATCGGCGGAGGCATTTCCGCGTACAAGACTCCAGAACTTGTGCGGCAACTTATTGCGAAAGATACGGAGGTTGTTCCTGTACTTACACATTCAGCGATGGAGTTTGTCACAGCCACCAGCCTTGCAGCGGTTTCAGGTCAACGCACTCGCACGAATCTTTGGGACGTGGAGGCAGAACGTACTATGAGTCACATCGAGCTGGCCCGCTGGTTAGACGTACTACTAATCGCCCCTGCCACAGCCAACCTCATGTCCGAAATGGCTCATGGGGCCGCTCCAGATCTTCTTACTACCATCTATTTGGCGACCACGGCACCAACCGTCATAGCACCAGCGATGAACCAACAAATGTGGCAACGCCCAGCTACACAACGAAACCTCCACCTCTTACAGGAGGATGGTGTATTAGTATTTGGCCCCGACACCGGAGATCAAGCATGCGGAGAATTTGGACCGGGGCGCATGATAGAACCGAAAGTAATTGTCGAACGCCTGCTTTCAAGCGTGTTGTCCACCCCCCGTCTTTTGAATGGAAGCAAAGTTCTTGTAACGGCTGGGCCGACGAGAGAACCGATTGATCCTGTACGCTACATTTCGAACTCCAGCTCCGGGCGACAAGGTTACGCAATTGCTGAAGCTGCCCGGGATGCGGGGGCGGAAGTCATTCTGGTGAGCGGGCCCACCGCTCTTCCGGCACCTTTTGGATTAGAGACCATTTCAGTTATTACCGCTAGCGAGATGAAGGATGCGGTAATGTCACACGTCTCAACTTCCGATGTTTTTTTCGCGGTTGCTGCGGTAGCCGACTACCGCTCGCAAACACCGCAATCGACCAAGATCAAAAGACATATAGAACAGTCTGAAGGCATCATGGAACTTACTCTTACAGAAACCGACGACATCGTGAGTTGTGTTGCAGAGATGAATCATCGTCCGTACATCGTCGGATTCGCGGCAGAGACGGATAATCCATTAGCATTTGCCCGAGAGAAACGGGTTCGTAAAAATCTCGATGCGATCGTCGTCAACGACGTCTCTAGAGACGATATTGGATTCAATAGCGAACGAAATGAAGTTACGTTGATCCACGAATCGGGAGAAATCCATTTCGCCAAAGGACTCAAGTCCAACATAGCCACACAGCTAGTTTCAACAATTGCAGGTATCTGTCATGAGGTGAAAGATTCGATTTCTACGAAGTCCACGACAGACTAGCTACAGACATCTTATCCATTGGTTCGATGAACAATTACGACAGACCAACATATGATGAGACACGGTAACACCAACGATATGCGAAATACCTCCCCGTGTTAGATGCGTCTATTTTCCGTGCATATGACATTCGAGGAATCGTTGGTGATTCGCTTACGGAAGAATCTGTTTATTCCATAGGCCGAGCGTTCGGGACAACGTCTCGTAGAGCCAATGAACGGCGTGTTATCGTTGGAGGCGACTGCCGCGAATCCACTGAGCCACTACGAAATGCTTTACACAAAGGATTATTGGATACCGGAGTCCATGTCGTAGACATTGGCATCGTACCAACGCCGATTCTGTATTTTGCTACCCGTTACTGGGATATTCCTTTTGCCGTAATGATCACAGGTTCGCATTGTGCAGCTGAATACAACGGCTTGAAATTCACCTACAAAGGCATACGCAAAACCCCAATATTCGTTCAGGATCTCAGAAGGCGCGTCGATATCGCAGACTTTGATTCTGGTAATGGCGAGCTGGAATACGCTAATGTCAGCGATTCGTACGAAAATCAATTCTACAAATCAATCCGTTTGCGTAAAAAATTGAAGATTGTTATTGATTGCGGAAACGGAGCTACCGGAGGAATTGCACCCCGTTTGTTCAAGAATCTAGGCTGCGATGTTTGTGCTCTTTTCAGTGAGTTTGACGGTCGTTTCCCAAACCACCACCCCGATCCTATCATCCCTGAGAACTTGGAAGATTTGATTGAGGCAGTACGTTCACAGAAAGCAGATATAGGGATCGCATTCGACGGGGATGGCGATCGAATCGGGACGGTAACTCCAGATGGAACAATTGTATGGCCCGATCAACTGTTAATGCTCTTTTGTGAAGATATTCTGGAGCGGCATCCCGGTGAGAGTGTGGTATTTGATGTTAAGTGCTCGCGGAACCTACGAGCGACAATTGAGAGATTTGGTGGGGTTCCTGTGATGTGGAAGACAGGTCACTCTAACATTAAGGAGCGCGCGCGCGAACTCCGAGCTCCCCTAGCTGGAGAATTCAGCGGACACATTTACTTCAGTGATCGATGGTACGGATTTGATGATGCCCTCTATTGCGCTGCACGTATTATTGAGCTGCTATCGGCATCCGATCGACATTACAGCGAACTGGCATCTAACCTCCCAAAGATTTTTAGCACGCCGGAAATTAGTATTCCAACTACGGATTCCGCCAAGTTCCAAATAGTCAAAACGCTAGTAGAACAGGGTCAGTTCGACGGAGCGGATAGAAGCACTGTTGATGGTCTACGATTGGATTACTCCGATGGATGGGGATTGGTCCGCGCCTCCAATACGGGACCTACGCTCTCGCTTCGATTTGAAGCTCAAAACATTTCCGCATTGAGACGGATTCAACAATCCATATACCAATCTCTAGCAAATATTGATCCCACATTACAGCTGCCAAAGATACTCATATGATTAAAATTACATGGTGTCGATCGCGTCCCCATTAGATGCACTGCCGTATATTTAGAGATTTCAAAACTCAGCAGTCGTCGTCTCTAAGTACGGTGAAGAAACAGTGGATAAAAAGGTTTAAAACGAACATCTGCTTGAGATGCCGCGTTAATGAATCTTGTAGTTATCCATATGGTGGGACTCAAATAGACAAGTTGATCAAGCGGCTTGGAATTCCTACGAAATTCGTAGATAGCGCACACATCACTGATGCAGCTACCATGAATATCGTCCAAATAATATTGGGAACTTGTTAGGGGAAATAGCTTACGCGAGTGGATGGTTGATAGTAGAAGTGGTAGGAAAGGATGCCAACTTGAATACACGTGCGAAAAATGAAATCTATGTCAGCAGTCAAGGGTTTGGTGCTGGGTTCACTGACGGGATTCAATCTTGCTGGCGTTGGTTCCGATGGAAGTCGTATAACACTAATACAAATTCGACTGCAGAGAAAACCGTGAACTTGCTGCATAGCATCTCGACATGGAAAAACTAACGCTTCTGGCCGAATCGCCCGGTATTCTTTACGAACATGGCAGTACCCTCGAAGCTCTAAATGAACTGCGTGCTTATGATTCTATCACAGTGTATGTATAATGAATCATATTTTAAAGATTGGCATAGAGTCCCTTGATGCAGCGGGAAACGACGGATTCTTTTAACTTGGCAATCCCGGTTTTAGCACGGATGAAGTGTGTCTTGAAGCGATCGCCGCGCATCGCTAGTGCGAGGGTTGTCGGTGTCCGGCATGTGGCCACGATCAGGTGTGGGTGCTAGACCGTCGGTGCATTCGGCCATGTCACCAGTGCGGGCATCAAACCTCGCCGAGACGACGACGGGTACGCTGTTCGAGAACACGCGTCTGCCGATGACCAAGTGGTTGTCCGGCGATCTATCTGCTGACCGACATGGTGGAAGCGGATGACTGCATGGTAGGCGGTAAAAGTCGCTATGGACAACGCGGGTGGGGTTCCGAAAACAAGCGTCCGGTGTTGCTGGCGGTGAGCGTCAGCGATGACGGCACCGCCAGCTTTCTGAAAGCCCAGGCCGTCGATCATGCGACGGTGAAGCAGTTTGGAGTGGGCATCGATCAAGCGGCGCAGCTCCGCTCCGACGGCTTTAGCGACCTGAGCATGCTCGGTGCCGACCACGAACTGGATGCCCGGGCTACGCCTGAAGCCGCGCAAACCTGGCTGCCGTCGTGCACCACACGATCTCGAACCTGAAACAATACCTTATGGGAACCTTTCATGGCGTGTCCAAGGAGTATCTGCAGAAATACCTCGATGAGTTCGCCTTCCCCAGCAATTCCCCGTATAGTTTCATTTTGGGCTTGATGTCGGTCTTTTCATGTTTCGGTACGGGGAACCGACGTTTTCAGACGGTTTGCATGGCATGTCGTCGTGCGTTGGAACGGGTTCCGGGCATCGATATGCAGGTCTCTTGACCGTCAGGGCGGCATGGGGCCTCGGGACGACGTCCCGATCCCTTCTTCATCGAGCAGCTGGAGAGGCGGTCGGCCGTCAGGACGTATCGTAGGCGAGGTACGCGGTGTAGATCCCGAGGGCGTGGCCGTACAGTTCCTGCCAGTTGCGGAAGGCTACCGCACAGAAACTGCTGCGCAGACGTTCCCACGTTGCGGTTCGGGTATAGCACTTGGCGAAGATTTGCTTCATGACGGGGCAGGCCATTTCCAGCAGCTGGTCGATCAGGAACGCCAGCAGCATCAGCGCAGCGAAAGTATCCGACAGGTGCTGGGTTCCGTGTCCGAAGTTGTGTTCCAGGTACTGGACGTTCTTCAGCGTGTTGAAGGTCTCGTTCTCGATCTTCCAGCGACTGCGAGCCGCGCGAGCCAGTTCGCTGGCGTTATGCGGATTGAGCGGCAGATCGGTGACCCAGGTGAACGCCCGCCGCGCATCCTCGCCGGAGCCACGCCGCTCCGAACTCTGCAGCACCTGGACCTTCAGGTCGGGGTTCGCAGCATTCAGTTCCACCTCCGGCACCACGCGCAGCTGGCGATCCCGCTCCTGCCCTTCGGGCGAGGGATCTGCAAACCAGGGCGCATCGGAACGATCCATCTGAGCCTGCAGATGCGGATGGTCGCCCGCCCGAGCCACCAGCAGAAAGCGCAGTCCATGCTCCTGCAGCAGCCGGATCTGGGGACCCTGCGAGAACAGCCCATCGGCAATCACGATCAGCTTCATGCGCCGATAAAGCGAAGCCAGGACCGGAACTAGCCGGGCCCAGGCACCCCGCTCGCAGTCGTTCTTCGTCGAGCCATCCCCGTTGCAAACCGCTTCTATCGCCATCGGCAGCACCTGCCGCTGATCCGGATGCACCATCACCGCACACAACTGCTGATGGGAGTACGTGGTCGAACCGTTGCGGTGCCGGGCCCGCAGACAGCACGGACCGTGAACCCGCTGGGAGGAAAAGGTGCCGGTACCATCCACGGCTACCAGATAATGACCGCGCCACGCCGACATCCGCTGCAGCACCTTGCCGCGCTGGGCGCGTTGCAGAACCTGCTGAAACGCCCGCCGATACCGCACCGGCGAGATCGGATCCAGGCGACGGCGCAGGGTCGTGTCGCAGGGAACCTGCGCCAGACCGTACAGACGATGCAGATTCATCTCCACCACCGAGTGCCGGTGCCTCGTTAAATCAAACTGCAGCAGCGAAGCGTGCTTCTCCAGAAACACCGCCAGACCCGACATCAGACAGTCGCCGGTGGAAAACTTCCGCCCGCAAACCTTCTCAACGACCCCCTCAAAAACTTCACGAACCACCCGCAGCAAACCGGGCTTGCTCACATCCTTGCGCAACTTCAACGCACCCATCCTTGGATACCTCGTTTGTCTGGTAACTCTATATTAACCTATCATCCGCCCTCAAACGATAAGCCTACGCTCTTATTATCGCGAAAGCCAATGCGCAAAGCCCATACCTATAGCGGGGTTGGGGCTATACGGGGAATTGCTGCGCCTTCCCCTTCAATCGTCGCTGGTAGGAAAGACAATTACCATGTCGACTGGTGGAGGCGGCCGCAGTCCACGATCCCTTACCTGACAAAGTAAGGAGATTTGGTTACTGCGCCCACGCCAATCTGTGATAAGGTCATAGGCATAAATGAACTATATATCGTTGAAATAATTGCGAAGAAAGATTAAAGAAGGTATGCTTTCAAAGATTTGTCGTGCAGTTAATTCCGTTAAACCGGGAATGCACAGCGTACATGTTTTTATGGCCGCATTCCACATGCTCTACTCTTGAAGGTATTTGCGGGATAGTGGGCCCGGAATCCTCATTGAAAGAATCGGGAGCTGATGTGCCGAAAGTCAATCGAAAAGAAGAAATTCTTCGAACATATACTGAAATGCTTTGTACGCGGAGTGGCGAACGAGTTACTACTGCCGCACTAGCTGCTGAAGTTGGAATCTCGGAATCGGCCATCTACCGCCACTTTTCGAGTAAAGCGGACATTATTGAAGCATTGATCAAACTTTTGGAAGAGACGGTTCTCAAACGAATACAGGATATCCTCGCCGGTACGACGGATCCAGGGGATCGATGCCATTCGATTGTAGCTACCCTAATGCTGTTTATAGAATGCAATCCTGGCTTTGCCCGATTATTACTCGGCGATGCGTTGCTCGGAGAGCGGCCGCACTTGCGTGATCGCATGAGACAGTTTGTCGATCATTTTGAAGCGAGATTGCGAGAAGTCATTCGAGACGATTTAGTGCTCCGTACTCAATCTTATCCGTATTCGGCCGCTGCGGCCGCGTCACTCATAGTGTCAGTTGCCGAAGGTAGAATCATGGAATTCGTGCGCAGCGGTTTTCAATCGAAGCCTTCAGAGGACTGGAACGAACAGTGGGCGATTCTGTCCACTGGTCTCGATTTCCAAAAGCGTCACTTAACACCTGACTAACAACAGCCGCACATGTGGAAATGACAATTGGGACGGTTTCGGTTATGAATTGTTTGTCATTACTGACACCCCAAAACCTTAGGGAATCATTAATTTAAGTGCACAGCACGTCACGTCTGTTCTTCATTTAAAAGCTTTGAGAACTAATGTTTGTCTTTGGCGATTGATGCCAACAAAGGCTCGAATTGCATCTCAAAGAGTATCTGACGCGCTACGGTTGTGATGGTCTTAGCCGATGGCGCATGGCATTGTCTGTCGATGCCTGCGACACGCCGAACGGGATCTTCAATGTTGTGCGCCATCACCGGTTCTACCTCATATGTCCTTTCAGCGATCTCGTTCTCTGCCGTGTGGCGAGCACATCCCTAACCCTTATTTCTCATAATGGATGGCTTGGGTGCGATGTATGTGCGTGTAAGTTGTTGATACCACGAAGTTGGTTGGGCTTTGCCGGGGGGAAGGGGATGGTAGCGGGGTGCGTTCGGACGGATGGGTGCGTTGGATGGCGAAAGGGGTGCGTTCGGGTCGGACGGAAGCGGGGCGCGTTCGGTGCTGGGTGCGATGCTGGCGGAAGCGGTGCGGACGTGTAGCATGCGCCTGGGCCCGTTTTGCGGACCGCCACGACCGGCGTGCAAAGCGGCGCATCCCGTGCAAGATGCTGTTGTCGACTGGATGATGAGCCATGCGGGTGAGCATGCGGCGGACGCCCCTATCGCACGCCCTTGGGTCCTGGTCTTGACGAGACCCGAACGCTCCCCGACTGTCGGGAGGTCTCGCCCCCGGTGGCTGCGATGGCATGCGGATGAACGGAAAGGGATCCCGGTCTTTGAGGATGTCGTGTAACCGGTTGATATACGGAAACATATTCGATTTTTTGGGGGTTCTTCAAAAAAACACTTGCGTTTTGGCATGGGTTATGGCAATCTACGCTGGGTTAGATGGTCTCTGGTGCCAACGTGATGGATTTCCGAATCGAGAACGTGAAGTCGACCACCTTGGGTGGCACGCGGCGGACCCGCCGTTGGATGGTGGACCTTCAGAAGACGGTGGCACGGTTTCCGGCACTGATCCGCCATGAGTTGGCGTCCACCCTGTCGTCCACCCTGTGTAGTCATCTGGGCTGGTTCACGCCGAAGGGTCGGGATCGATGGAGGTCCTGCAGGTCGCCGGCAGCCGTCTTGGCCCCGGAGGATGCTTTGGTCCGGCTCTGGCAGCGGCGGCGGCGCGTGCTGAACACAGTTGTGTCAAGAATTTTCTGCAATTTCCAGTGGGAGCGGAGACCCGGCCATATAGATAACGCTGCCCCGTCAGCCACCGCTCATGGGTCTCCGCCGCAAGTGCCAAGATCAGACGCAGACAGGACTCCGCGTTCGGGAAGATCCGGACGACACGCGTGCGCCGACGGAGCTCCTCGTTGTACCGCTCCAGCATGTTCGTGGACTTCATCCGCAGGCGATGTTCCCTAGGCAGCCGATACACCGTCAGCGTCTCCTCGACATGATCCTCGACCCATTCCACTAGCCTGCCAAACCCTTTCTCATCGCCCCAACGGGCTACCCAGGCCCAGGCACCCAGTGCCTCACGAGCCTCCCCGACATGCTCACAGCCCCACAACCGTTTCAAACCCTCCAGACACGCGGGATCAGCACTCCGGGACAGTTTGTCCCTGGCATTGCGCAGAAAATGGACGCAGCACCGTTGCCACAACGCGGTCGGCAACACTTTCGAGATCGCATGCTTCAATCCCTCATGACGGTCCGAGACCACATACTCGACTCCCCGCAGGCCACGTCCCTTCAGATGCGAGAGGAATTCCGTCCACGACCCCTCGCTTTCCCGGTTCGCCACTTCCACCGCCAGCACCTGACGCCGACCCTCGCCGTCAATCCCGATGGCAATCTGCACTGCCCGGGAACGCACCGAGCCCTCCTCACGCACCTTCTCATACCGGGCATCCAGCAACACATACGGATACGCCTCCTCCAGCCGACGTTCCGCAAACGCCTTCAGGGACGCGTCCAGCTTCGACACCATGGCCGAGATCGTCGCCGGCAAAAACTCGTGGACCGCACAGACCCTCCGCCAGTCGGCTCACCCGACGCGTCGAGACCCCCTGCACATACATCTCCGACAGCACCGCCACCAGGGCCTTCTCCGAACGCTGATAGCGCTCGAACACCCGCGTGCTGAACTGGCCGCTGCGTTCCTGCGGAACTCTCAGTTCGATCGCGCCCACCTTCATCGTCAGATCGCGCCGGTAGTATCCAGAACGGTAGCCCTGACGCGTCTGCGTCCGCTCGCTCTTGCCCGCTCCCAGAAACTCCGTCATCTCACTCTCCAGAACCTCGTTGAGCGTCTCCTGCACCAGCCGCCTCACAAACTCCTCATCGTCCGCCAGATGATCGCATGCCGACTTCTTCGTGGCATTGTGCGTATAATCTTTCCGAATCATTTCTTGCTCCTTTTCGATAAGTCGGGGAGCGTTCGGGCCTCGTCAAGACCAGGACCCAAGGGCGTGCGATAGGGGTGTCCGCCGCATGCTCACCTGCATGGCTCATCATCCAGTCGACAACAGCATCTTGCACGGGATGCGCCGCTTTGCACGCCGGTCGTGGCGGTCCGCAAAACGGGCCCAGGCGCATGCTACAAGTCCGCACCGCTTCCGCCAGCATCGCACCCAGCACCGAACGCGCCCCGCTTCCGTCCGACCCGAACGCACCCCGCTACCATCCCCTTCCCCCCGGCAAAGCCCAACCAACTTCGTTGCATCAACAACTTACACGCACATACATCGCACCCAAGCCATCCATTATGAGAAATAAGGGTTAGTGCCTTCAACTCTTCGCGTTCCTCCGCCGTCAACTTCACCCGATACCTCTTGCTAGTCATCCAGAACTCTCCTTGTTCATCGGGACATCCGAAAACACCCATCATATCCTACTAACCTATCAATCCAATGGAGGTGGGCTACTAGCCACTTCCGGACGGCCAACGTCCATCTCATCGGTGCCTCATCGAGCACGTCTTAAATCTCCCACCTCCATTGAAATGATGTTATTCTTGCCGATTGTAGTGTTTCTGATTGGTTGATTGTTAACGAAAGCAAATACAACGGCTGAGAGGAAACATTCGCCCATGTTCGTCACTTCCAAACCTCATTTTGGGTCACATCTCTTTACGTTTAACGGTTTATGGATACGTTTGATGACATTCGCCCGTATCATGATGACGAATTCATCCCCAGGCTAAGACGGCTTATAGCAGATCCTGCTGTCGCTCAAGCGGTTTCTGCTTTTGTATGGCCAAGGTTGAATCAATATTGCCCTGCTTTGGTTCAGGCGGCGATGTGCCAGTATCTGCGTGCAAAAACTTTTCGGCTACAAAACGTCGAAGACCTGCAGTTGCTCATTGCAAAATACATGCATCGGTTGGTGCGGACGACTACAAATGGATTCACTTACTCGGGGCTAGAACATCTAGACCCGCGAGCTTCCCATCTTTTCATCTCAAATCATCGAGATATTACTCTTGATACATGTTTTATGAACTACGCACTTTGGCTAAATAAATTCCCAACGACACAAACGGCAGTTGGAGATAATTTATTTTCGCATGGATTCGCGACAGAGTTCATGCGACTGAACAAAAGCTTTATCGTAGTTCGTAACGCCGAAGACGCTCGATCACTTTACGCTGCGATGGGCCGTACATCATCCTATATACGTAGAACATTGGAAAGTAATGAATCTATTTGGATTGCACAAAGGGAAGGGCGAGCAAAAGATGGCCTTGACCGGACGGACCCTGCAATCTTCAAAATGTTCATGCTTACATACAAGCGGGATCTGGATTCACTGAGCGAGTGGCTAGCAAGGGTTGATCTCGTACCGTGCACGTTGTCCTACGAGCTGGACCCGTGTGCTCCAAAGAAAGCCCGTGAACTGCATATCCGGAAACGTGACGGAGCATACGAGAAGGCGGAACGGGAAGATCTGCAGAGCATTATCCGAGGCATCGTTGGATTCAAGGGACGAGTTCATGTTGCTTTTGCTAAGAGAGTCAAAGGTACTTTTGAGTCCGTAGAAGATTTAGCAAAAGAAGTGGACCGGCGAATCTATGAAGGATTGCAACCGTTCCCCACCTATGCCATTGCGGATCAGCGTTTGAATGGAAAAAACACAACCTTGCGAATGAGACCAAACGTCAGGCAAGCATTTGAGTCACAGTTAACAGCGTTAGATGAAGAGGAAAGGCGGCTCGTGTTGCTTCAATACGCGAATCAAAACCATACGGGCTCGGTATAATTTTCTCGAGCCAACTGCACATTCTCATCATCTGGACGTTAATATCGTCTATATTATTGATCATTATTTTATCCACATTATGATGGACTACGCGCCTCCAACAAAGAACCTAGAGTTTATTCTGTTTGGTGTCTTGGATATCGAACGGGAATGGAGGTCTGAGCAAAACGTCCAAGACTTGGATCAAGATCTTGTAAGAACCATTCTTCAGGAATGCGCCAACATGGTTGCTAGCGTTATGAGCCCATTGTATCAATCTGCTGATGCCGAAGGAGCTCACTGGAGAGAGGGGGAGGTTTTAGCTCCCGCGGGATTCAAAGATGCATTCAACACAATGGTTGATGGTGGTTGGCTCGGTACTGATGGAAATCCTAGCTACGGCGGACAGGGACTGCCCAAAGTCGTTACTGTCGGGCTTGAAGAGATGTTCTGGGGGAGCAACGTCAATCTGTGGCTCTATGCTGCACTTACTATCGCTGCGGCGTACTGCATAGATGCTCATGCGGACCCGTCCATTCGAGAAACGTACTTGCCACAAATGTACAAAGGCAAATGTACGGGGGCAATGGCGTTAACGGAATCTCATGCCGGTACCGACTTGGGGATGATCCGTACCCGCGCCGTGCCCCAAGCTGACGGCACGTATTCAATGACCGGCACGAAGATCTTCATTACCAGTGGCGATCACGATTTAGCGAAGAACATCGTTCATCTGGTACTCGCCAAGATTCCCGATTCACCTGCCGGAACAAAAGGGATCTCACTGTTCTTGGTTCCGAAATTTCTAGTTCGCGAGAATGGTGAAGTAAATGAACGTAATGCTTGGTCGAGTAGATCTATCGAAAAGAAGATGGGAATCCACGGCAGTGCCACGTGTGTGATTCATTATGAAGGTGCGACGGGCTTTCTGATTGGTAGACCTAACGAGGGATTAAAGCACATGTTCACGATGATGAACTACGCACGCTTGTCAATAGGCATCCAGGGATTAGGACTAGCAGAACGAGCGTATCAAGCCGCGGCGGCGTACGCTAAAGAACGTTTGCAGGGCAGGTCTGCCACGGGCCCAAAAAATACTGATGGGCCTGCTGATCCGATCATTGAACATGGTGACGTAAGACGAATGTTGCTCATTCAGCGCGCTTACAACGAAGCGAGTCGAGCATTTTCTCTGTTTGTAGCACTGCATTTAGATCGGTCGGTCCATGCTCAGTCCGCAGAAAAGAGAGCGCGTTCACTTCGCTTTGTTGAGTTGCTTACTCCAGTCGCAAAGGCATTTATCACCGATAGGGGAATGGAATGTGCACTGCTAGCGCAGCAGTGCTTTGGCGGTCACGGATACATACGGGAATGGGGGATGGAGCAGATCGTTCGTGACATCCGCATTTCTCAAATATATGAAGGTACTAATGGAATTCAGGCAATGGACTTGCTCGGAAGAAAAGTACTTGCTGACGGCGGTCAAACGTTGAAGGAGGTCATTGAGGAAATGATCGGTGATCTGCCCGAACACTCGCACTCGCAAGTGGTGCGTGAATCCTGTGATTTGTTGTTTTCACTTACAAAGTGGATAATCGATTCGTCCACGCACTCGCCAGAGTTGCTGGGCGCGGTCGCGGTAGACTATCTTGATTTAGTGGGTCACGTGATCTACGGATGGTTGTGGGTGAAAATGGAGACGGCTGATGACGGTACTCGAGGAAAGCAGAAACTGGCAGATTTCTACTTCGCAAAGCTCATGCCGAAGATTCGCACGCTTGATGCCGCCATACGAGCGGGACACAATTCAATTACAACACCGGAGTCGGATTGGTTTTAGAACACGCCAGCTACGACCGCATTCGCAAAACGCTCTTTGCACCCCCGCTCGAATCCCGTAAGAAAAATCACGGCACGATCAGGGAGGTGCTTATCGGTTTCCAGTTTTGGAACGTCTCTTTCGGTGCGTATCCGCCCGCCTCGCCGTTCGGACGTAAACCATTCTGGATTGGTCAACCAATGTAGAGCTGACGAGTCCCATGGATGAAAGCCTTCTTCGTGGAATTCACGTATCCAGAATTCCAACCACGCGCTGCTCTCTTGGGCGAAGTATGTACATGTTTCCGACGCGTTGTCGTGCAATCGTTGTACGTGTTCGCGCGTCAACGTTACTTGGCTAGTTAACTCGAAACCAGCCAAAACTAACGGTATTTTGGTGTCAAGCACCATTTTAGCGGCAACCGGATCCTGTTCGAAGTTGAAATCGCCTACGGGTCCCTTATTGCCGATGTAAAACTCGCGTCCAACACTTCTACCGCCTACAAACACGATGCTTGCTATGTTCACGATCCTTTCCGGATACTTGCGTACAAGCAGACCGATGTTGGTTAACGGTCCAATGGCGCAGATATGCAATTGGGTCTTTGCCAGCCCTTCAGCAATGAATTCCACCGCATCGTTGGAATCCATAGCCTTAGCATGACTTGCGCCTTTCAGTATCGGAACGTTCGCCCGCATTTGATGTATAACCTGGTTGGCGACTCGGTTCACGTCTTCAAAAGGGGCATTACCGGAAACCGTCGTAACTCCGAGGAGATTGATAGCGGACGCGTTGATAGCCCCGGCAATAGCAAAAGCATCGTCAACGTCGCTTGGTTGATCATTCCTGATGACGCCCATTGCTACATCGGTGTCAATGATCACCTTCATGGGTTTAATACTATGTTTTTTGCCGTTTCGATCCATTCAGATGCCCGGTCCATAGGAAGCGTTGGTAATTGGGCAACGCCCCAAAGCCTTCGCAGAATCTCAACGCCTGCGAAGGACCGAATGAGGGATTCGTCCACAATACACCCCGAATCGTAGTAACTTAAGACGTTCTGAAGTATTTCGAATGACGATCCAGCGAATACTAGATGCGCGAGTAGAACGCCTAAATCAAATTCGACCGGACCACGGAAGGTAAACTCTGGATCAATAATTCGGAGTCCGTTGGGAGTACTAAGCCAACTGCCGGGAAAGAAGTCACCGTGAAGAAGCGGTCCGTTTGTGTTTGCTAAGTACAACTCTCCTAGCTGCTTCGCCTTACTTTGCAGCCTACTCTCGTCTTTGGCAATAAACGGCTGAATGAAGATATATTCGTGATTGAGTTCCCGCATCTCTCGATTGTTGAAATCAGGTGGTTCGGCCGTTATCTGATGGAGTGCGCCGAGCCAAGTTACAAGCGAAGGCATCTTCGCCCCCAAGTTGGATTCTACGTATGCGGTTGTGCAGTCTGACGATGGACCGAGATCTTCAAACGCTAAAAGATGATTCTCACTAGCGTGTCCTAGAAATGTTGGCATTTGAGCGGCCACGGAGGTATTTGCAACTGCTCGGTAGAACGCCGCTTCAATACGGTCGCGATTCCGTGGAGCCCCTATATGAGGATATTTTGCGACGAAAGGAGTAGCTTGTTTTAAAACAATCGACCCGTCGCTTGTGGTAAGACGTAACGTGCGGTTCATATTACCTTCACCCGCCGGCTCGGCGGCTACCAAAGTCCCACTGATCCATCCTTGAGACTGAGCAAATTGCAGAACTTCTTCCGCAGATTGTGGAATCAGGTCCATGGCTAGCGGATAGCTACAGGATTAATGATCGTCTGCACCGAACCTTCGAATCGAGGTTGATCAAGCACGAACATGAATTCCCAAGATTTGTCAGTTGTGTCAAGAATTTTCTGCAATTTCCAGTGGGATCGGAGACCCGCCCATATGGGCGGGTCTCCGCTCGGCGCGAAATTTTCGGGCGTTTCATGCCGCCTCCTGCCATGTCTCGGATTCCGGTTCGGATGCGCGAACCACGCCGATCCGGCCATATAGATAACGCTGCCCCGTCAGCCACCGCTCATGGGTCTCCGCCGCAAGTGCCAAGATCAGACGCAGACAGGACTCCGCGTTCGGGAAGATCCGGACGACACGCGTGCGCCGACGGAGCTCCTCGTTGTACCGCTCCAGCATGTTCGTGGACTTCATCCGCAGGCGATGTTCCCTAGGCAGCCGATACACCGTCAGCGTCTCCTCGACATGATCCTCGACCCATTCCACTAGCCTGCCAAACCCTTTCTCATCGCCCCAACGGCCTACCCAGGCACCCAGTGCCTCACGAGCCTCCCCGACATGCTCACAGCCCCACAACCGTTTCAAACCCTCCAGACACGCGGGATCAGCACTCCGGGACAGCTTGTCCCTGGCATTGCGCAGAAAATGGACGCAGCACCGTTGCCACAACGCGGTCGGCAACACTTTCGAGATCGCATGCTTCAATCCCTCATGACTGTCCGAGACCACATACTCGACTCCCCGCAGGCCACGTCCCTTCAGATGCGACAGGAATTCCGTCCACGACCCCTCGCTTTCCCGGTTCGCCACTTCCACCGCCAGCACCTGACGCCGACCCTCGCCGTCAATCCCGAGGGCAATCTGCACTGCCCGGGAACGCACCGAGCCCTCCTCACGCACCTTCTCATACCGGGCATCCAGCAACACATACGGATACGCCTCCTCCAGCCGACGTTCCGCAAACGCCTTCAGCGACGCGTCCAGCTTCGACACCATGGCCGAGATCGTCGCCGGCGAAAACTCGTGACCGCACAGACCCCCCGCCAGTCGGCTCACCCGACGCGTCGAGACCCCCTGCACATACATCTCCGACAGCACCACCACCAGGGCCTTCTCCGAACGCTGATAGCGCTCGAACACCCGCGTGCTGAACTGGCCGCTGCGTTCCTGCGGAACTCTCAGTTCGATCTCGCCCACCTTCATCGTCAGATCGCGCCGGTAGTATCCGGAACGGTAGCCCTGACGCGTCTGCGTCCGCTCGCTCTTGCCCGCTCCCAGAAACTTCGTCATCTCACTCTCCAGAACCTCGTTGAGCGTCTCCTGCACCAGCCGCCTCACAAACTCCTCATCGTCCGCCAGATGATGGCATGCCAACTTCTTCGTGGCATTGTGCGTATAATCTTTCCGAATCATTTCTTGCTCCTTTTCGATAAATTGTGTAATGAATGATTCGCGCCTGGACGCGGTTCCGCGTCCAGGCATCTCCACATTCCCGATGAAACATCAGATTCTAACCATTCGTCTGTCGTGACAGTCCGTTTTTCGTTTTTGCAGACAAATTTATACACAACCGATTTGTCACCTGCAATCTCGCGCGTGTCTATATTCTCGAGAATGTAGACTCCATGCTTGGCTAATAAAAAGGTATGAACTGGGAAGGTCAGGTTAGAGTCTTCGTGAGGAGTAACTTCAAGCCCCCGCGTGTCGGAACCAACGGCTACGACGCCTTGAGAAGATAAGTATTCTGCGCCGTCCACGCCCATCAGGGAAAGCCAGCCGGTGTGGAATAGTACGACGTCGCCTTTTCGAATCGATATTCCTTGGGCCGCAGCCCGTGTTTTGATTTCCGCGCTGTTATACACCATACTTTCCATCATCACGTCAGTCAGAAAATGCACGGCCATATCAATCAAGACACCTCGAGAAACGATCGGCGGTAATTTATCTACGGAAAGTTTGGTTAGCCCCATTGTTTTAACCCAGATTTCTCATAACCAAGTCGAAAATGATGTTTTTCACGGGATGCGGTGGGTACGGGGCATGGAATGTCGCGTCGCGAGTTCGGAAAGGCTTCGGAGGGAGGGCATGCGTGTGTTTTCCCCGCCTTTTTGCGGGCGGGACGACGAATCGCTGAGCATCCGGGCGCGGGGAGGTCGGCGCGCTCCGCCGCCAGCGTCATGCACCCGGTTGCACCGGGCTTTTACGTTGGTGCCAAGCTAGCCCAGATCAACCGGAAATCCTTCCAGTACGGGAAGGCGGACCCGAACGCCAGATGGATCCGCCGCGTGGACACCGTCACGCGCACCGGGATCCGGAACAGGCACTCGCGCAGCGTCGATGGGTGGCTCCGGCGCAGGATGGCGGATACCGGGAGGTTCTCGAGCCGGTGCTTCATCATGCAATAGAGGGCATGGGCCAGTGCGCTCAGCCGGAGCCGGAGTGCGTTGACGTTCCAGAGGCCGCTGGAGCATCGGTCCAGGAACAGATCGTTCTTCTGTTCCTTGATCCAGTTTTCGGCCGCGCCCCGGTCGCAGTACATCTCTTCGTAGACCGTTTGCGCGTTGGGCTTCTGGAGCGAGGTGACGACGAAGCGACTGTTATATCGGGCTTCGCCGACCGTCGCACATGGGCCTTCCGCGCCGGCCTCCGGTCCGCCGTCGGCCTTGGCAGCCGGTTCCCCGTCCGCGTTGCCGACCGGTTGTCCCGGCAGCCATTCGGCCTTGGCGATCACGCGGCGTTCGCGGCTCCAGCTGTCGCGCGTGCGATAGTCGAAACTCTGGTAGCCGCGGACCCGCTTGCTGTGCATAGTCCGGATCCCGCTTCAACCGGTCCCGCAGATCGTCCATCAACGGCTTGACCCGGTCTTTCAGCCGATCATTACGCGGCAGCCCTAGCACGTAATCCACGCCCCGCGCCTCGCACCACGTCATCCACTCGTCGCGGCAGTAGGCCCCGTCGGCGCGGATCAGGATCGGCACCTGCGGAAATCGCTTCCGCAACCGGTCCACGAGCGGCGCGATCGTCTCCACCACGCCCGCCGCCACATCGCCGCTCGACGTGCGCAGTTCCGTCCGCACCGGCCAGCCGTTGCAGAACACCAGCCGCGGAAGGTAGCAGTATGCATGGTAGTACCCGTGATAGAACCGGTGCTCCTGCCGGCCGTGCAGTTCCACGTCCGTGGCATTGATGTCCAGCACCAACCGCTTCGGTGTCCTGCCCCCGCTCGCCCTGAACCAGGTACAGCTCCACGAGCAGCTCGTCGAGCGCATCGAAATCCACGGTGATCTGGCGCGCCTTCGCCCGGCCCGGCCCGTTCGCCGACAGCTCCATCCGGTTCAGCGTGCTTTTGCCGGCCAGCGGCTCGCAGTCCGAACGCGCCGCACACTCCACTCGCTCCATGGCCGTGGACAGGACCCGGTCACGCCGCAGCTCGTCGTGATCGTTCAGATCCTCGTAGCCCAGCGCGAGACCCAAAATCCGCTGCCCCAACAACGCCTCCAGCGGATGCGCCACCTTGGACGGGTCCCGGTGATCCGTGAAACATGCCGAGACGCGCTCGAACAACTGGACCTGCTTGGCCACCATCATCATCAGTACCGAGCCCCCGTTGGAACTCAGCTCGCCTCCACTGCAGTCCACCTCCATCCGCATCGGACGGGACCCCTTTCGCCATCCAACGCACCAGCCGGCCCGCGCCGCGCTTGTGCTGGCTCTTCATCCCGTGCCCTCCTCTATCCGGCCCCATCGGCCGCGTTGCGCCAACGGTGCCCAGGCACATCCTGCGCACCCGCACGATGCGCCACAGCCACCGGGGCAACCAGCCCGCCGACAGTCGGAGCGTTCGGACATCGTCAAGACAAGGACCCAAGGGCGTACGATACGCACGTCCGCCGCATGCTCACCCACATGGCTCAGCATCCAGTCGAAAACAGCATGTTTCACGGGACACGCCGCTTTTCACGCGGATCGCAGCGGCCCGCAAAACGGCCCGAGGCGCATGCTACAAGTCCGCACCTCTTTCGCCATCCAACGCACCCATCCGTCCGAACGCACCCCGCTACCATCCCCTTCCCCCCGGCAGAGCCCAACCAACTTCGTGGTATCAACAACTTACACGCACATACATCGCACCCAAGCCATCCATTATGAGAAATAAGGGTTAACGAAGTCGTCGGCTTTTAAACCATTGTAGTAAGTGTGATTAACATCTATGTGGCCCAAACCGTCAATTTGACTTCCAATACTTACCCAAGTGATCAGCAGATCATCATTGATGGTCGCTAGGTTCGTGACCATCAGAGTACCGGTCCCATCGCCACTCTGCGATATTGTTATCGCATATTTGCACCGTGCGTAGGGGGGAGAATCAAAATTTAATATCCGTGATCGTTTCGATATCGAATTTGCGCCGTGCGTGGGCGGGAGAATCCCAACCGGTGAGAACGCCCAAGTCGGTAGGTTTTTCCAGTCTTTACCAGTTTTACTGCTTCGACTGCAAGTTCGGGGGCTAGATAATTGATCGCTTCCAAAGTCTCCCACTCACCATGAACGGATGGGCTCCATGTCTCGTCGGCGAATATCATTACAGAAGCGCAGCACACGATCGTTGCAATAATTAATTTTCGCAAGATGTAGCCCCTTCTTAAAGTGAGAATTTGTATGTGGATTTCGTAAACTTAATTTTGTGAACGGTTAGTAATTTTTCGATAGACGCCGCCAAACGCACCGTTACTCATAATCAGTATATGACAGGGACTGGATTGGGGTACACAGAGCCGGTCCACTAGTGCGTCAATGTCGTCTGCGATGGATGACGGGATGACGCAAGATTGAGTCAGTCCGACTAGGTCCCATTTAATGTTTTCATCTCGATACCAGATGATTTCATCAGCGTGTCCGCAGCACTTCGCTAGTTCCTTTCGAAAAAATCCTAGTGACATCGTGTGCGTTCTCGGTTCAATGACGGCCAAGATTTTCTCGGTACCTACGTGGTTTCGAAGTGCTTGTAAAGTGGCGCGTATTGACGTCGGATGGTGTGCAAAGTCATCGTAGAAGCGACATGAACCAAGCGTCGCAAAATGTTGCATGCGTCTTTTCACGCCTTTGAAGCGGCACAAAGCTTCGATCGCTTTCCCAGGAGGCACGTCTATGTGGCAGGCCGCCACAATCGCTCCGAGTGCGTTCGAGACGTTGTGCGAGCCGATCATGTCCCAGCTGACCGTTCCGATTCGATTATCATTGCGAAGAACGACGAAGGAAGATCCATCCGGCGCGATAGAATCCGCTCGCCAATATTCGCTTGATGCGGGACTATCTTTATCGAGTCGACTACGTTCTTGCTCAATTCCGTATCGAGAAACCGGACTCCAACAGCCTTGACTAAGCACATCTTCGATTGCTTCGTCGGCGTCCGAGACGATGATGGATCCGTTATTGGGAATTGACCGTATCAGATGGTGAAATTGATACTGAATTGCTGCTAAGTCAGTAAAAATATCCGCATGATCGAATTCAATATTGTTGATGATCAAAGTATTAGGACGATAGTGCAGGAATTTAGATCGTCGATCGAAGTAAGACGTGTCGTACTCGTCTGCCTCGACGACGAAATAATTGCCAGCTCCGAGCCGTGCTGAACTATCGAAGTTCAGAGGCGCACCCCCCACAAGAAATCCAGGCTCCAATCCAGCATATTCCAAGATCCAAGCAACCATACTTGTGGTTGTGGTCTTGCCGTGCGTTCCAGATATGGCGATTACGTGCCGGCCACGTAAAATTTCGGCAGCGAACCACTCAGCTCCGGACATGTAATGAAAGCCATTGTTAAGTACGAATTCCAAACTTTGCGTACCGCGTGGCAAGTTGGAATTACCGATGATGACGGTATCGGGGTTCGGTTCGAAGTATTTCTCTTCGAATCCTCTTAACGCTTTGATGCCAACCGCTCGCAGTCTTTCGTTCATCGGTGGATAAATTTCCCCGTCCGATCCTGCAATCAAGAATCCCTTTTCTTTAGCCATAATGGCAAGATTGCCCATGAGTGTCCCGCCAACACCTAGGAAAAATAAACGTTGGGTCACTGTGGCGGAGGACCAAACGCAATATAGCTTGCAAGCGTTGCAATGATCAGAATTGCGAACGCAGAAAGAATACCGATGGGAGTCGATTGATTAAGTGCGTCGCGAAGAATGACACCAAAAATGACTATGCGCCAAATGCTAAACGCTACGGCAATCATCTGAAAAAGTGCACTTGGTATGATGATCAAGAAGGCGAGTAGCAGTACATGCAAGATCAGCTCGGTACCCATGAAAGCTGTAAATGTTTGAATAAATCGCCGTGCTTCCTCGACGAATTGCAGAGCAATTCGGACAAGTACAGCGACGACCGCGTAACTAGCAAGCGATTGCAAGATGGATTGTAGTGACGGTACTTCGCCATTTACCACCCGAAAGAACGCATCGGTTGCCATCGTTGCTACTACCATTAATGCGAGAAATGTCGGGTGATACGGCACGCTTCCCGTATTGCCGCGCAAGGTACATAGGCGCCATAGAACAAATAAATCTTGGGTCATGTGTGAATTGTCGCATATGTTCTACGTTTACTCATAATAGCTAACGATGTTCTGAATAGCCACCGAGCTTGTTCAAACAATCAACGGAGGTGCAATGGACATTAGAATTGCACAGCGATAGCTAAACTAAAGGTGGTCGAGGATCGGCGAACTATGCGGAATGCAATTTATGCACAATCGGGCGGCGTTACCGCGGTAATAAATGCAACCGCTTGTGGAGTGATTGAGACTGCTAACCAACATCGTGACCGCATCGGACGCGTCTATGGTGCGGTGAATGGTATCGTAGGCGTTCTTCGGGAGGAGTTCATCAATACGCGACGTGAAAGTCGATCCGTCATTGCCTCATTGAAGGAAATGCCGGGAGGCGTCTTTGGGTCTTGTCGCTACAAACTGAAGGTGGAGTCTGTAGAAGACGAAGACGCTAATCGGATATTTGATGTATTTCGAGCGCACAACATTGGATACTTCTTTTACAACGGTGGTGGGGACTCTCAAGATACCACTAACAAGATAGATCAGCTCTCGAAGAAATTTGGGTATCCGGTCACGTGCATTGGAATTCCCAAAACAGTTGATAACGACTTGCCTGTAACCGACACGTGTCCAGGATTCGGGTCCGTTGCTAAGTATGTCGCAGTCTCGGTTGGTGAAGCTGCTTTAGACGTGAAATCCATGTGCGAGACGTCTACTAAAGTTTTTATCTTGGAAGTTATGGGCCGACATACCGGATGGATCGCTGCCGCAGCCGGTTTAGCTGGGGAGGGGACTGATGATCCTCCTCACGTGATTCTTTTTCCGGAAGTTCCGTTCGAACGTAAGACCTTCATAAGGAAAATAAAAACGGTGATCGATCGCAATGGGTACTGTGTGATTGTTGCTTCTGAAGGGACGCGGTATTCCGATGGCCAGTTCCTATCGCAGTTTGGGGAAATGGATTCCTTTGGACACGTGCAACTCGGAGGCGCGGGGAGCGTACTTGCTGCAATGATCCAGAAAGATTTGAGACTTAAGTATCATTTTGCGGTTGCTGACTACTTGCAGCGGTCGGCGAGGCATATTGCATCAGCTACTGATGTTGCACAGGCCTACGCAGTTGGACGCGGTGCCGTAGAACGGGCATTGGTTGGGGACAGTGGCGTGATGATTACCGTGCAAAGAGTTCAAGAACGGCCATACAAATGGCAAACTAGCACGGTTAAACTGAAGGCGGTTGTAAGCACTGAAAGGAAGTTGCCTAGGTCCTTCATTACGCGCAATGGTTTTGGGATCACAGCGAAAGCAAGGCGGTACCTTTTACCACTTATCCAAGGCGAAGCATTTCCTACATTTAAAAGCGGACTGCCCGTATACAGACCGATGCGTATGGAACGTGTTTGCAAGCAACTTCCTCCGTATGAACTTTAAGGAAGATCTGAACAAGTATGTTTAGGGGGGGGGGCTTAGGGTTGTCGGAACCGCTGATCTGAGATCTCGAGCTTATCCGATACGGTGCTGGTGACGCTTCGGCTTCAGAAACCGGAGACCGTCAGAAATTCCGTGTACGGAAGATCACGCTGTTTGGCATCCTCAAGGAGGATTTGAGTGATGGCCAAAACATGCGCGGGCCTTGCGCCTCGTACCAGAAACGGATCTCCTTTGGCTTTTGGCAAGTCTTTGGGCAAGTAACATGGTTCATGTGGGTACTGGAGTGCACTGAGGCAAGAATTCGTCGTTCATCTCGTGGCATACTTTCAAGTTTCGTCGGAATAGATGACAGGTTTTAAAGAGACGGTAACGGTTTGTTCATGCAAAGTTTTTGTTCCCTACGGGTAGATCGAGGGCCATCCGGCACACTCATATACGGGATTGCTAATACTCCTCACAAACGGAAAAGTACAGGTGGATAAGCGTTATCTAAAGCCGTTGACGTATTCTATGTTCTTTCAATAAAGCCCCCCCCCCCCCGTGTCGAGGGATCTGGACAGAGGCCCCATTTCGTGCTGATACCGATCGAGGAAACGGCATCAAGACGGCATCATGTGGCGTGCCCATAAGCGTAGTTGGCATCTAACAGAATACTATTGCGTATCAGTATCCATGTTCGAGAATAAAAAAGTGTCTTTTAGACACTAGAACGTGTTCACATTACTTGGTGTACGATAGTTGTTCGATGTTAGCTGGACCAGAAAGTCAGGCATGGGACGCACGGAAGAGTAGTCTGGGCAGGTGGATCCTGCGTCGCCACCGCCCACGAGGGAACGCCAAGATTGACCGCTGAGCGTTCCGTAAAGCGTTTTGCCGTATACACATGTTGGAAAGCGGATGCGTGTAGTAGATGACGGGGCTGTCGGCGCAATTCGGGCATTGGCGCACGGCCCACGTTCGTGGAAACCGGTGGTTGAAGGACGACACGACGGTACTGGGCGGCTTTGGTACCTGATCTATTACCGTCGTTCGTTAAGATAGGGTGTTGTATGGTGCCTTGGTCAAGGTGCTATAACATGGACCGAGCTTGCGAGGATGGCGAGGCCCATCAGTTGGTTCGGCAATTGAGGATCACTCCGGTCATTCCGCCGAAGTACAGTCGGGTGCACCCCTGGTCGTACGACCGCAAGACGTACCAGTTGCGAAACCAAGTGGGACGGCTTTTTCACCGTCTCAAGAGTTTTTGCCGCGTTGTGACACTGAACATCGTATACCAAACGTTTCTTATGTTCGCGTGCATGGTTGACGCCTTGAAATTTAATATGAGTACGTTCTAGTTGGTATTCTCTAGTGGCATTGTTTGAACTACATAACCAAGACTGCTTGGAGGGTATGCTTGACATTGTTGATGAGTCCGTGGATTTGGTGGTTGCGGACCCGCCATACGGATTGGGTAAAGACTATGGGAACGACTCGGATAAGTTAATGCCTCGAGAATTTCTCGAGTGGACTGAGAAGTGGCTGTTGCTTTGCATTAAAAAACTAAAACCCGATGGTACTTTGTACATTTTTGCGACGTGGCAGTACTCCCCCGAAATATTTCACTTCCTTAAGCAACATTTGGTTATGAAGAACGAGATTATCTGGGACAGGCGGGTACCAAGCATGGGCGGTACGACCCGAAGATTTTCTTCGGTACATGACAACATAGGTTTTTTCGTAAAGGATGCCAAAGATTATTACTTTGATCTCGATTCCGTTCGACAACCGTACGACGCGGTTACAAAAAAAGCTCGAAGCAGATCAATTTTTATCGGCAAAAAATGGCTGGAACAGGGCATTAATCCGAAGGACGTTTGGTCTATTTCAAGGCTTCACCGGATACACAAAGAACGAGAAGACCATCCAACGCAAAAGCCATTTGAGTTGATAGAACGTATGGTCCTGGCTTCGTGTCCGGTAAAAGGCGTTGTTCTAGACCCCTTTGCAGGAAGCGGAACCACGCTAGACGTGGCGGTTACTCACCAGAGGCGTGCTATCGGGTTCGAGATTAACCCTGAATATTGCCGAATGATCGAGGACCGCGTGAGAAAACGCTGCAACAGGCTAAAACTCACATCCGATGAATCAAATAGGTAGTACTAAGGGCACCTGAACTATAGTACTGTGATGTGAACGACAGGATGCGAAACCTTGGGCGATGTCTCGAAATGGAAACCCTGCAGTCGCAGCCGACTAATTAGTGTCTGTGGGAAAACCCCATTTTACGACTTACGACGGGTTTAAGCCACTTGGACACCTCTAACCCTTATTTCTCATAATGGATGGCTTGGGTGCGATGTATGTGCGTGTAAGTTGTTGATGCAACGAAGTTGGTTGGGCTCTGCCGGGGGGAAGGGGATGGTAGCGGGGTGCGTTCGGACGGATGGGTGCGTTGGATGGCGAAAGGGGTGCGGACTTGTAGCATGCGCCTGGGCCCGTTTTGCGGACCGTTACGATCGGCGTGCAAAGCGGCGCATCCCGTGAAAGATGCTGTTTTCGACTGGATGATGAGCCATGCGGGTGAGCATGCGGCGGACGCCCCTATCGCACGCCCCTGGGTTCTGGTCTTGACGAGGCCCAACGCTCCCCGACTGTCGGGAGGTTTCGCCCCCGGTGGCTGCGATGGCATGCGGATGAACGGAAAGGGATTCTGATCTGTAAGGATGTCGTGTCACAGGTTGATATACGGGAACATATCCGTTTTTTGGGGGGGGTCTTCAAAAAACACTTGCGTTTTAGCATGGGTTATGGCAATCTACGCTGAGTTAGATGGTCTCCGGTGCAAACGTGATGGATTTTCGAATCGAGAACTTGAAGTCGACCACCTTGGGTGGCACGCGGCTGCCCCGCCGTTGGATTGCGGACCTTCAGAAGACGGTGGCACGGTTTTCGGCACTGAGCCGCCATGAGTTGGCGTCCACCCCGTGCAGTCATCTGGGCTGGTTCACGCCGAAGGGTCGGGATCGACTGGGGTCCTGCAGGTCGCCGGTAGCCGTCTTGGCCCCGGAGGATGCTTTGGTCCGGCTCTGGAGCGGCATCGTCGCGACGCTCGTGGAGGTCGCCCACCGGCACGAGCTGCTCTGGCAGCGCCGCCGCGTGCTGAACACGCTGGTGGTCGTGCTGTTCATGTTCCGGTGGGTGGTGTTCTGGAAGGGGCGTCCGGGATATGCGGCCACGCTGGCCGAAGGGTGGGCGCAACGCGGCCGATGGGGCCGGATGGAGGAGGGCACGGGATGAAGAGCAAGCAAAACCGTGGCGCGGACCGGTTGGTGCGTCGGATGGCGAAAGGGGTCCGTCCGGCGCGGATGGAGGTGGACTGCAGTGGAGGCGAGCTGAGTTGCAACGGGGGCACGGCACTGCTGATGATGCTGGCCGAGCAGGTCCGGTTGTTCGAGCGCGCCTCGGCATGTTTCACGGACCACCGTGACCCGTCCAAGGTGGCGCATCCGCTGGTGGCGTTGCTGGGGCAGCGGATTTTGGGTCTCGCGCTGGGCTACGAGGATGTGAACGATCACGACGAGCTGCGGCGGGACCGGGCCCTGTCCACGGCCATGGGGGGCGGATGGAGTGTGCGCGTTCGGACTGCGAGCCGCTGGCCGGCAAAAGCACGCTGAACCGGATGGAGCTGTCGGCGAACGGGCGGGACCCGGCGAAAGCGCGTCAGATCACCGTGGATTTCGATGCGCTCGACGAGCTGCTCGTGGAGCTGTACCTGGTGTGTGACGAGCGGGGGCCAGATACCGAAGCGGCTGGTGCTGGACATCGATGCCACGGACGTGGAACTGCACGGCCGGCAGGAGCATCGGTTCTATCACGGGTACTACCATGAATACTGCTACCTTCCGCGGCTGGTGTTCTGCAACGGCTGGCCGGTGCGGACGGAACTGCGCACGTCGAGCAGCGATGTGGCGGCGGGCGTGGTGGAGACGATCGCGCCGCTCGTGGACCGGTTGCGGAAGCGATTTCCGCAACCGGTCCTGATCCGCGCCGACGGGGCCTACTGCCGCGACGAGTTGATGACGTGGTGCGAGGCGCGGGGCGTGGATTACGTGCTGGGACTGCCACGCAATGATCGGCTGAAAGACCGGGGCCAGCCGTTGATGGACGATCTGCGGGACCGGTTGAAGCAGGATCTGGACTATGCGCAGCAAGCGGTCCGCGGCTACCAGAGCTTCGGCTATCGCACGCGCGACAGCTGGAGCTCTGGTAGCCGCGTGATCGCCAAGGCCGAATGGCTGCCGGGACAACCGGTCGGCAACGCGGACGGGGAACCGGCCGGCAAGGCCGACGGCGGACCGGAGGCCGGCGCGGAAGGCCCATGTGCGACGGTCGGCGAAGCCCGATACAACAGTCGCTTCGTCGTCACCTCGCTCCAGAAGCCCAACGCGCAAACGGTCTACGAAGCGATGTACTGCGACCGGGGCGCGGCCGAAAACTGGATCAAGGAGCAGAAGAACGATCTGTTCCTGGACCGATGCTCCAGCGGCCTCTGGAACGTCAACGCACTCCGGCTCCGGCTGAGCGCACTGGGCCCATGCCCTCTATTGCATGATGAAGCACCGGCTCGAGCACCTCCCGGTATCCGCCATGCTGCGCCGGAGCCACCCATCGACGCGCTGCGCGAGCACCTGTTCCGGATCCCGGTGCGCGTGACGGTGTCCACGCGGCGGATCCATCTGGCGTTCGGGTCCGCCTTCCCGTACTGGAAGGATTTCTGGTTGATCTAGGCCAGCCTGGCACCAACGTAAAAGCCCGGTGCAACCGGGTGCATGACGCTGGCGGCGAAGCGCGCCGGCCTCCCCGCGCCCGGACGCTCAACGATTCGCCGTCCCGCCCGCAAAAAGGCGGGGAAAACACACGCGTACCCGCCCTCCGAAGCCTTTTCGAACTCGCGACGCGAAATTCCATGCCCGTACCCACCGCATCCCGTGAAAAACATCATTTTCGACTTGGTTATGAGAAATGCGGGCTAGAAACTTTTCTGCGATATACGTTTCTTAAAGTTCAAGCTCAACCCGCAAAAGTTCCGTACCATCCAAGTCGGTTACTGCCAACTCTACCGGCTGAGACACGGGCATCGCAACCCGCATACCCCATCCCCAACCGGTTCCGTGAATGATGGCCGAAGGTGAAAAGAAGTGGGTAGCAATTTCGGTGCCGTTCGCATCAAAAAGCGTCACAATATGACTGTGTGCTTCCAGTAAATCTACCGGGAGGGGCATCCGGCTACTGTACACCGCTCTGCGGAACGACCACTGTCCCTGATCATCCACGTTTCCCGTCAGTGCCAGGCTCTGAGCCCTTTCACCCGTCCTGGTCAAGGGAGCGTAGTCACCCGTGTTGCTGGATAGCACCTTCGGCGATTGCACGTTTAATCTTGTTGCCAATCCTGATAGATATTGAGCGGCTTTTCCAAAATTGAAATCGGATACGGACCTGGGGCTGCAGTACGTCTGCAGATCGTAATAGGTTTCCCTGGACTCGATGAAACGATTGTCGATAAACTTCCACCCCCGACGAGGGCCGAGACGACCGCCTCTGTATGGGTAGTCCGGGTCAACTTGCGCCGGACCGCCACACGGAGCATGTAGAAGCGAGAAGTTATGCCCCATCTCATGGGCAAAGGTACCGTTGTCCTCTACTGTATCCACCTCCGGCCCCCCCGGGTTCACACTCATACCTACATTGCCAGAAAGGTAGGCTACACCAAGCAGCCCATTTAAATTATAAATGAAGACTCCATGGTAATACTCGTCTGCTTCCCCGTTCTCTGTCCAATGATCTTGAAGATAGTCCAAGGTTTGGAAAGGGTCCCAATTTCCCGTAAGTTTTACGACATCCTCAATCGTTATCTCCTCTATGTTGCTTATTGGCATGTAATTCGTGACCGAATTTATGAAACCGTCCAATTTTTCTTCTAGGCCCGCCGGTACGCCCCGACCATTTTCCAGTGGGAAGAGTCGGATACGAATCGAGGGAGTATTCATGAATGAAAGGCCATCCAGAGCAAGAACATGTTCCCTGAAGGCCCCCTCATCTGAACCGTCCACGTCAATGTCCGCCCGCAAGGCACTGTCTTGCTTGAACAAGTCCCTAGGCACGGGAAACATAAACTCCGTCTCGTAGTTCCCGGAATCACTCTCGTCCGGGCCGGTCACGGACAGGAGCGCGCTTTCTACCAGATGGGAAGTATCCGTTCCGTCCACGATACTGAATGCCGGTTCACCCAGATAGTCGGTCTTATGTTCCACCCGCACCGTCACCACGCCGTCGCGGCCGGGTATCAAATCGGTGAACGTTTTCGTCGTGAACGTACCGTTCTCTCCCGAATCGTCTGCTTCGTACACTTCCCGCACCGCCATCGGGCCTTGATACAGCACAACTCCCCGCACTTCCCCGCTGCCGCCCTGGCAATCCACGCTCCAGACGGCATCCAACAGGCCGTCGCCCGCCGCAATGCGTAATTCAACGCCTTCATCGCCTGGAGCCGGACACGCGATGTCCAAACTCGCCACTACCGTATCATCGAGTCCCACCGATCCCGCCGCCGGGTCGACCGTCACCAGCTCGTTGCTGGAAACGATGGTATAGTCCACGGCAGGCTGCCCACTCCACGCCGAAGCGATGCTCCACTGCATCTCGCTCTGCGCGTTCAATCGCGGATGCCCTGCGGAGTCGGGGATCGGTTCATTCAGTGCCACCGTAACCGGAGGTGCCTCGCAACGCAAGGACGCGGAAACGCTTGCATCGCTGCCGAAGTTTCCACTGATCGTGATCGTTCCCGCAACGTCTCCCGGGACCGAGCATTCCAGGGTGAATTGAACGATCGCTTCTCCCCCGGGTACGACCTCCCCGCTCGTCGCGTTCGCGGCCGACACCCAGAAGGCGGTCCCCCCTAGCGAAAAGGTCAGCACTTCATCGCCGATGTTGCGCAGCGCAATCTGAGCGGCGGCCGGTGCCGAGCCGAGAACGTAGGTGGTCTGAATCGCTTCCGTCGAGAGTTCCAGCTGCGGACCGTCGGATTCGTCACCCCCGCACGCCGCCAAAAAAGAAAGTCCAAAGCATGCCAGCAGGACATTTATTCCGCCAAATTTTAATCTGGAATGTTTCATCTTGTTTGTAGTTTGCTCCAGTTGAGTTAGTGAGTTCGAGTTGTGCAGCAAGAATTGAGGAAAGCGAAAGAATTCGATAAGGCGAAATGAAGCAAGATTTGGAGAAAAAGAGACCTTAATCAATCAAATTACATCCTCAGTACTTCAACTGATGATAGTAGCATCTTTCTCACAAATTTCATAGCAAGTATTACCTGAATACTGGGTTTTAATTGTAGGTAGACAGTTTCCGCAACCTTCCTTCTATAAATTGATCTTTCGTAGTTTGTTTATACTTGGCCCAAGCTTAAGCCGGTGGAAGTATAGAATGTACGAACATCGTGACCCTGTGCCTTAAAACAAGCTTATTAGCTTACAGCCCCATCTATGAGATTAATTATCACTAGTAGGCTAGCAATTCTAATAATACGTGTTTATAATAGTGGATTGGAAGGGGTTCTGGGATCAGGAGGGTTCGATGCCGAAGCAATACATGGTGGAGTTAGCTCAGGATGAGCGGGATGAGTTGGAAGCGGTGCTGAAGTCGAGCACGCGTCGTGCGGTGTCGGCGACGAAGCTGCAGCGTGCACGGATTCTGCTGGCCGTGGATCAGGGGGCGCTGGCCCGGCACTGACGGACATGCAGGTGGTGGATGCGCTGGGGGTGACGGAGCGGTACCTGCCAGCACGTGCGGCGGCGGGCGGTGGAGCAGGGTCCGATGAAGGCTCTGGAGCGCAGGCCTCGGCCGTTGCCTCCGGTGCCGAAGAAGCTGGACGGGGAGAAGGAAGCGGCGTCTGGTTCAGGTGGCCTGTTCGGTTCCACCGGAAGAGGCCGCGTTCGGTGGACCGTGAAGATGCTGGCAGAAGAGCTGGTGCGACTTGAAGTGGTCGAATCGATTTGCGGGGAGACCGTGCGGAAGGCGTTAAAAAAAACGAATTAAAACTATGGCGGTGGAAAATGTGGTGCATTCCGAAGAAGCAAAGCCATCATTTCGTGGCCGGCATGGAGCGGGTGCTCAAGGTATACCGGCGGCCGTACGACCCGCGGCATCCGGTGGTATGCATGGACGAGATGAGCAAGCAGCTCGTGTCGGAAGTCCGCGAGAAGTTGCCGGTACGCCCCGGGCCGCCGGAGAAGTACGCCGCCCACTACCTCCGCCGGGGAGCATGCACGGTGTGGATGTTCGGCGATCCGCTATCCGGCTGGCGGAAGTTGTGTCAAGAATCTTCTGCAATTTCTGGTGGGAGCGGAGACCCGCCCATATAGATAACGCTGCCCCGTCAGCCACCGCTCATGGGTCTCCGCCGCAAGTGCCAAGATCAGACGCAGACAGGACTCCGCGTTCGGGAAGATCCGGACGACACGCGTGCGCCGACGGAGCTCCTCGTTGTACCGCTCCAGCATGTTCGTGGACTTCATCCGCAGGCGATGTTCCCTAGGCAGCCGATACACCGTCAGCGTCTCCTCGACATGATCCTCGACCCATTCCACTAGCCTGCCAAACCCTTTCTCATCGCCCCAACGGGCTACCCAGGCACCCAGTGCCTCACGAGCCTCCCCGACATGCTCACAGCCCCACAACCGTTTCAAACCCTCCAGACACGCGGGATCAGCACTCCGGGACAGTTTGTCCCTGGCATTGCGCAGAAAATGGACGCAGCACCGTTGCCACAACGCGGTCGGCAACACTTTCGAGATCGCATGCTTCAATCCCTCATGACGGTCCGAGACCACATACTCGACTCCCCGCAGGCCACGTCCCTTCAGATGCGAGAGGAATTCCGTCCACGACACCTCGCTTTCCCGGTTCGCCACTTCCGCCGCCAGCACCTGACGCCGACCCTCGCCGTCAATCCCGATGGCAATCTGCACTGCCCGGGAACGCACCGAGCCCTCCTCACGCACCTTCTCATACCGGGCATCCAGCAACACATACGGATACGCCTCCTCCAGCCGACGTTCCGCAAACGCCTTCAGGGACGCGTCCAGCTTTGACACCATGGCCGAGATCGTCGTCGGCGAAAACTCGTGACCGCACAGATCCTCCGCCAGTCGGCCCACCCGACGCGTCGAGACCCCCTGCACATACATCTCCGACAGCACCGCCACCAGGGCCTTCTCCGAACGCTGATAGCGCTCGAACACCCGCGTGCTGAACCAATGGCATTCGTTTAGTGATCATTGTCATTCGTTTAAGGAAGTGCCCTTCACTCCTGTATGGAATGCCAGTCCCATGTTGAGTTAATCAGCAGTTTTTGCTTGCAGTCTTCTCCCTCGCTGTCACATCTTCACGGGTTTTCGGGATCGTCGTTCGAAGGATCTGCCGGGCCGGAGTCGTTGTCGGCATCGGATGATGTCGCGAACCACCTGGGTGACCGTTTCCTGTAGCGCGGATGCCTGCTTCAGCAACAGGCTCTCGATGTCGGCCACCACCATCGCCAGTCCGTGCTTGAAATGGGTCTGCCTGCGCGGCTTGCCATGTTCGTGCGGGCTTTCGTTCCATCGATGGTCGCCGTGACCGGAGAACCGCCGGGTCATGGCGTTCAGGGGGAAGCCGGCATAGAGTTTCTGTTTCACTCCCCGCTCGCTTGGTCCATGGAAGTCTTCCACCTCCATCCGTTGTTTGGACACCTTGTACCATTCTTCCACGCCCCATCTTGCGCGATACCGCTCCGCCAGTTGCGGGATGGTGTATTGCTTCGAATCCAGCAGGGTGGTTCCGAGGATGAAGACCGTTTTGCCGACGAGGTATTTCACCAGCCGAAGGCAGTGTGCACCACAGGTGGCGAGTGTGCCTTTGCGGGGGGCGATCTCCATCACCACATCCTCTCGGTCGCCGTGGATGAAATGGTCGATGTCGGCACCAGTTTTCCGCTTTATCCCGAACACCGCATGCAGTCCCCGGATCACGTGCACGTGCAGCATCCGTAGACAGGATCCAGGGCTTTCCCCGCCCTTCGGCGTCCGCCAGCCAAGATGACTGCAGATGGCCGAAGCCAGTTCATCGCGACTCAAGGACGGAAACAGCTCCACCGTCCTCTGAGTGTCCGAAATCCGACGGCGGGTCAGTCGCCTGCCACAAAATCTGATCGACTTCAGATCCACGATTCTCGAACCCATCCACTTTCCGTCCGAAACAATTCCATACAGCATAGTTTGCCAAAAAAAATGTCGCAACGCAACCCCTTTTTTTGAACACTCCAAAAAACAGAAACAAGTCCCAGTCAATCAATGGGTTATAGAAAACCCTCAAAGGCGCAGATCGACTTTTCTCAAACCGAATGCCATTGCGTGCTGAACTGGCCGCTGCGTTCCTGCGGAACTCTCAGTTCGATCTCGCCCACCTTCATCGTCAGATCGCGCCGGTAGTATCCGGAACGGTAGCCCTGACGCGTCTGCGTCCGCTCGCTCTTGCCCGCTCCCAGAAACTCCGTCATCTCACTCTCCAGAACCTCGTTGAGCGTCTCCTGCACCAGCCGCCTCACAAACTCCTCATCGTCCGCCAGATGATGGCATGCCGACTTCTTCGTGGCATTGTGCGTATAATCTTTCCGAATCATTTCTTGCTCCTTTTCGATAAATTGTGTCATGAATGATTCGCGCCTGGATGCGGGATTGCGTCCAGGCATCTCCACATTCCCGATGAAACATCAGATTCTAACCATTCGTCTGTCGTTACAGTCCGTTTTTCGTTTTTGCAGACAAATTTATACACAACCGCTCGCAGCAGTACTTGCAGCGCACGGCTCCCGATGCAAAAAAACCCGTGCCGTCCAGCGACAACAGATAGTGGTGACCGTACACCGCATACGGCTTCAGCACCTTGCCTCGCTGCAGTTGGCGGAACAGCCGCCGGAAGACCGGGCGCAAGGCACGCGCCGGAACCCGGTCCAGACGCGTCCGCATCTGCGTGTCGCACGGCACCCGATCCACCTGATACAGCCGCCGTAGATTACCCCGAACCCGTCCATCCAACCGCACCTCGCGGTCAAACTGCAGCAACGACGGGGACTTCAGACCGAACATCGCCAAAGCCGACATCAAACAGTCGACCAGACGATAAGTGCGGACCGACGTCCCGTCTTCAATCCGTTCAAAACACCGCCGACTTAACGCCAGCAGTCCCGCAGCATTCAATCGCTTGCGCATCGCTTGTCGAGGCATCCTTTCCTCCATGATCGGGTCGCAAACGGCTATCATAAACTATCGCTCCAGACCACCAAAGTCTGCGAAAAATGACCAGACGCAGACGCTCAAACCCCCGCCAATTCCACCTTTTCACAGGAAGCGGGAATTGCTGGTGCTGGTGCATCCGGATCAGCGGCAGGTGCTGCCGATGGCAGTGGAGGCGGTTCGCAACGGGGACGGCTCGACCAAGAACGACTGTGAACGGTGCGCCTGGACCCGGCTGGGTCTGGTTCTGGCTTCGCTCTATCGACGCATGAAACGGATCGTGATCGCCGATGGGCTGTTCTCGCATGGTTCCCACAGATCCGGCTGCTTCAGGAGCACGGACTGCGCTTTCTGCCGGCGGCTCGCGCGGGCGACCATCCGCATCTGCAGGCTCAGCTGGATCGCTCGGATGCCGCCCTGGTTTGCGGATCCCTCGCCCGAGGGTCAGGAGCGGGACCGCCGGCTGCGGGTGGTGCCGGATGTGAAACTGAATGCTGCGAACCCCGATCTGAAAGTCCAGGTGCTGCAGAGTTCGGCGCGGCGGGAGTTCACTTGGGTCTCACGGATCTGTCGGTCCGCCCCGACCACGCCAGCGAGCTAGCCCGCGCGGCTCGCAGTCGTTGGAAGATCGAGAACGAGACATTCAACACGCTGAAGAACGTCCAATACCTAGAACACAACTTCGGACACGGAACCCAGCACCTGTCGGATATTTTCGCCGCACTCATGCTGCTGGCGTTCCTGATCGACCAGGTGCTGGAAATGGCATGCCCCATCATGAAGCGGATCTTCGCCAAGTGCTATATCCGAACCGCGACATGGGGACATCTACGTAGCAGTCTCTGTGCGGTAGCCTTCCGCAACCGGCAGGAACTGTACGGCCACGCCCTCGGGATCTACACCGCGTACCTCCCTACGACACGTCCTGACGGCCGACCGCCGCCGCCCGCTCAATGAAAAGATCGGGATGTCCCGAGGCCCCATGCCGCTCTGACGGTCAAGAGACCCGCCGCATATCGGCACCCGGAACCCGTCCCAACACACAACGACATGCCGTGCAAACCGTCTGAAAACGCTGATTTCCCGTACCGAAACATGAAAAGATCGACGTCAAGACCAAAATGAAACTATACGGGGAATTGCTGGGCTTTTCCAAGAAGTCCTTGACCGTGACCGTCGGCAAAGGGCCGATGCGCCATGATCGTCGAATACGACGACCTCACCCTTTCTCCACGATTGGGATGCCTTTCGCGTATGGAATACGATTACCTATCCATCTCAATCGGATGTCTTGGCTCAAACCATTCTCAACATCTGAGCGTATGGCACCACGTTCAAGTACTCTCGGCTTCTGGAAACTCTTCACGGGAGGCTAGACGAGTTACGTGGGTTTCATAGTCAATTGAGGGTTGGAGCAGGTGCGAATAGAAGCACGGTTCTACATGCTATCGGTCATATTGGGGAGAAGAGGCATGGTCTTTCGTATAACACTGAACTTGTGCTTATAAGTACCACCCCTATTACCTCTTCCTTTATCGTCGTTTTCCACTTAACATTAGATAGATGCACACTTCAAACTCGCCGGGTACACGAATCGCAAATCTGGCCGGGACACCGATTTCGGAGGTCCCGAGGTACAGCGTCTTTATTCTTGTTTTCCGCTCCGAACTCCGAATTGGAGGAGTCTTATTCACTTTCACCGCGTCCTTGGAGGACACGGCTATGGCCAGATTATCTACAAAGCAACGGCTCCATAAGACGCCTATTAATTATACAACGACATGAATCAAGAGGAAGCCTATTATGATAAAGCTATTTGAAACCTTAGGTCGGTATTCTTTCCAGTGCAGGAGGAACGGTTACTCGCTAGCCGAGATCATGCTGGTGTTTGGCATCATAGCGATAATACTGACCAGCGTGTGGGCCACGTACGCCGTGCTTATAGACGAGGCCGACGCGCTAGCAGCGATAGCCGAAATTCAGCTGATTAGGAAAGCCGCCAACGATTACAAAAATGCACCAATTCACATGAACAAATACTCCAGTGTTGGCACGGATCTCAGCAACCTGGAGTCGTATTTAGGGCAGAACGTATTGTTAGACAGCGTGAACATGTTTGGAGGTACGGTCGCTATTGCAGCGAGTAGTGGTAATCTGGACCTTGATGTAACCTACCCTAGTGTTCACGGCAAGGACATATGCCATCAAATTCTTGAATATTTCGGGAAGGTAAGGTCATCCAGTACGGATCTCTATATCGATGTCGATGAAACTATTTCAGGATACATAGCTGATGGTACTGTTGGTACTACCGGTTGCAAAAGAATTACTGATCAGGACTATGCACTGCATATACGTATCGACTAGTAGGCCATCACGTTTATATTGATAAGTAAAACGATTTCAGTTTGATCCGCACGTCGGCGATCGTGAACCGGCAGTCCACCCGCACAGATCTCGATTTCGGCCATGTTCAGCCAGCTGCCGTGCTTCGGCGCGCGATAGATTTTCAGACGCTCGGCGATGTGCAGTGCCCCTTGCAATGTTCTGACCTACGTTCAGGGGTGAGTGCCAATGCTTTCGTCTTACTGCCTATGAGTTCGCCTTCGAACGGCTGCGGATCTCCCCGCCATGGAGGCGATTTCTTGGGTCTCATCAACAGCTACATTGACGATGGTTTTTGCAGCCCTTTGTCGATGGGGCCTACGCTAGTTGCTAAAGTTCGGCTATAAAGCGTGGACGCCTTGGTTATATTAAATGACGAGGTTTGACAATGTCCGACGACTGTTCCACCGAAGTTTCCAGTAGTACTCAACCGTCTAAAAGGATTATGAGTTTCGATGCATCTTCCGTGACGCTACGATTTCTTATCGTTATCGTTATGATTTTAGGGCTTTTGATTCCCCTGTTATTCGTGCAGAGTTTGATCTTCGATCGTCAGCAATTTCAGAGGCAAGTCGAAGACGACATTGCACAATCATGGGCGGGCAGCCAACGAATCTACGGCCCAATACTTACGATTCCATACGAAGTACCTGCCACTGAAGATGAAAGCGAAGCATTCAATCGAAGGATAGAACATGTATTCATAGCACCTGCTACGTTGAATATTCGGCTGCGTGCAGTCCACGAGATTCGCAGTCGGGGGATATTTGGGGTACCGGTCTTTACGGTCGACATATCTGCTACCGGACGATTCCCAGCCCATAAATTGGAAGAACTGGAAGCTGATCACGGCACTTTAAACACCAACGATACAACCTTGTTCATCGGCGTATCGGATTCAGTAGGCATCCGGTCGGGTTCTCTAATCTGGAACAAGGAAAGTATCAAGCTTGTTCCAGGACCGGGGTTTGACAATGCCACTCCCGGCATTCACTCGGAAGTTGTTCTAAACAGTCAAGACACAAGCGCAGCCTTTCAGTTCTTGATGACGCTACGCGCTACGAAACGAATCGGCGTGGTGCCGGTAGCAACCGAAACGAACGTTGTGATGTCATCTACATGGCCTCACCCAAGCTTCCAAGGAGACACCCTGCCCGACACACACGAGAAGTCAATGAGGAGGGGTTTATAGCCACCTGGAGTACCCAGGGGTTCGATATTAGATTCCCGAGCATTTTCAAAACGTACACCCAAGCGATAGATCCTCGGCTGCATGAAACTAATCGTGCGCGAGGCGATGTAGGTGATTGGGTAGCGAAACGGTCCGGTGCGGTTTTGCATGACTTGACCGGTCCTTCCGATAGCGCGTTGGGTTTCAAGGCGTTTCAGCCAGATACTCCCTATCGCGCCGTGCACCGTAGCACCAAATACGGGGTCATGTTCATAGTGCTCACGCTAGTCGGCATTCTATGCGTTGAGTTGGTGAGCACCAGTAAGTTTCACTACGTGCAGTACGGTGTGGTGGGAGTGGGCCTGGTGCTCTTCTTTCTGACGCTGCTATCGCTATCCGAGCACATCGGATTCGGTTGAGGATATCTAGTGGCGTCTGTGCTGATTACTGCAATGACTACTGGCTATGTAGCTGCTGCAACGGGGCTAGCTCGCGTGACGGGAACGGTAGCTTTCATTTTAATTTTGCTCTACGCGAGCTTATATACGATCTTGTATTTAGATAGGTATTCACTACTCGTCGGCACAGGGTTGCTTATTGTTCTTCTCGCTGGATTGATGGTTGCGACATACCGGCTAAATCGTACTGGCTGACCCCGTCAGACGCGAGTACGTTTCGTTGGATGTAGTGGAATTAAGTACTCACTCGCTGAATGGGACTTTGTATTACTCATTTCCATCCAACAAGTAAGCGGGCGTACCCTGCCGATTACACACATCTCTCGCTTGACTTCATTTATCGGGGCACTGCAAGTTTATAGATGTAGTCGGGACCTTGCTCTTGGGCGAGGTGGATGAGTTGCTGGTAGGCATCGGACTGGTGCATCAAGGCTACGTATCCCTTCCAGATCGTCTCGTATCCGGGAGGGGGTCGGCTGCTGCGGTTCTGGAAGTCGCCCAGCATGGGCGGCGATAGCCAGGAGGAGTGCCTTGCCGAGATCGTTGGGTGACGGGCTGCGTGGGTCATCCAAGGCCAAGTCTCGCAACACGGTGAGTTTGATGTTGGTGAGCATCATCTCGGCGGGCAGTTCCGAGGGGTCGCGTCCCAAGCGGGTGAGTGCGGCCAATCGCCAGGCTGGTCAGCAGCAGCCACTATAAGCAGTCAAGCTGTACTTATGTGTAATCGGCAGACCGGACCGCCGAACCGCTAGCGTTATCCGCACCTGCGCGAACCCGACCCGCCAGAACCTGCCCGCACGGATGCCCGGCAGGCAGCAACCGCCCGCGCACCGGAGATCCCGCGGGCTCTTCCCCCATGCTCTCTTGGCCGCCCAATCCTCACAAAAAGCCTCGATTCCGGACGGAAACCACCTCCAACCACGCCCCGAACCGACTTCCATCGCCCGGACACTCGCTCGCTGGAAATTTCTGCTCGTCTATCCTTATAGAGTAAGGAGGATGCACCGCATCATAGCATACGCATATCCATCCTCAAATTCAGATCGCCTGCCACGTTTCTACGGCGCAGACTGCCCGGCGGCCGAAGGCAGTCAGCTGAACGACCGCATCCACTTGGTGCCACACGCCGAAACGCGGGAGCTGGCTGAACGTCGCGGAACTGGAGTTCAATGCGTTGCACCGCCAGTACATGGATCGCCGGATCGAGAGCAGGGCTCTGGTCACGTCGGAAACGGCGGCCTGGGCCGAGGAGCGCAATCGCGAACAGACCGGGGTCGCCTGGCAGCTCAGCGTCGACGACGCGCGCACCAAACTGAAGCATCTATACCCGAAAATTAAAACTAATTAAGCTACTAGAAGTCGTATCTAATACTAAAAACAACCTCAGAATCGTTAGCGGCCAGAAATTCGATATCCTCCGGTGAGGACGTTATTTTCCAGTAGTTAATCCCAAGATTCGTAGAGACACCTCGTGCTATATCGTATTGAACACCGAACGCCACGGAAACTTCATCATCCCCTTCAATGCGCCCAAAGTGTCCTTCAAGAGATGCACTCACCACACCAACTTTTACGTGCATCCCCTTGGAAATAAACCAACGGTTTAAAGCTAAATTGCTCGACCTAAACTGCTCGTAACCGATCCCTAGATCGAATAAGGTACTTCCATAAATGAGCTCGCCGACCATGCCTAATGCCGTTGTGTCAAACATTGCTTGATCTTCCTGACTTGCCCCCCCCCGCCGCCTACTAGAGCTATAAGTTCCATGCAAGGTCCGAGCCGTGAATCGGTAATCCTTGTTACCCATCGGCCGCTGAGACATTACGCCAATATCGAAATCACCATTCCCGTCCATGACGCTTGTGAGCACCCAGGGACCGAACCTTCCTTTATAACCGAGGTTTTCGTTTTCGATGACCCCGAAGAAATCATCAAAAATAAGCAAGCCGTTACCCACACCTCGCGACCGTCGCGTATCGTCGCGTACCGCACTCGAAGCATTACCTCCTAGTACTGCTCCCCATACACCCCCTATCGACAAAGCGGCATTATCCGTATAGTCGTAGTCTTTTTTAGTTTCCGCTTCAGTAACATTATCGATCTGTCCATAGTAGACTGCCTCAACACGCCAGCGGTTTGGCAGCTGCGTTTGTAAACTGAGCTGAACATTTCCTATCACATGAGTGGAATCATAGTGGTTCTTGATGCTGTAAGAGTTTGTTGTATCAAGCAATCCTTTAATTGACAACGTTACATCGCCAACCTCAATCGCCATGGGACTATCCAACAAACTCAGCTTGTTATAATTCCATGAGATAGTCTGTGCCAAGGCCAATGGCGTGGAGGAGACGAACAAGATCGCCAAGGTGAGGCCTAGAATATTCAGACGAGACATTACCTTGCAATTGCTCATGATTTCATACCTTCGGTGGAAATGTGTTTTTAAATGCCTGCCGCGCAATTGCACGACCTGCCCGCAAAGCTTCGGTATTGTCGATACTCCAGTGAACTCCACCGTATAACCTGCTCATGCCGTTCTCTTCGGCCATGCTGGTCAAACTGGTCCAATGGCGTGTAACGCCCCGTAATTGTGGCCAAAGCACTTGGTCCGGCGATTGGCCTGAAAAAGAAATGCCGTCACGACCATAAATGAGTGCGATCATTTCGGCCGCTGCAGCACCGAAGGTCGAGTGCCCGGACGGATACGCGGGAAACTCAGGCGTCGGTATGTAGCTGTGCCAGTTGGGTTGCCGAACCACGCGTGGGTCAGAATTACCAAATTCTGGCGTACGCACACGTATGCCGGTTTCCGGCCGCACGATATCGTAATGGTATTTACTGTCCCAAGCACAGATAGACGCGTCGCATTGAGTCATTCCTATCAAAGCGAACGCTCTAGCAAGATCAATGAAATTCAACTGACGGTCTTGCAAGAGCTGTATGGCGACGTACATAAAATGGCCAGGCACCGTGGCACCCCATGGCCCATCTTCCCAAAACAATGCAATCTCAGACTGGTCCGCCGTTCGTATAGTGCTATCCATCCCTCCAAGCCGTCGAATCGTGTCGAATTCTGCCGCAAATTCGGGGCTTGCCGGGTCATAGAAATCTTTTACACGAAACTGCGACCCGCTCTTCATCGTCCAAGGCTTAATCATCCCATGGCCTGGAAAAAGACATCGACCGAAGGAAGAGAATGCTGGAGCCGGACTGGCTCCATAAAATGGGCCCGTTGGGCTCCATCTCAAAGAATCAGTGCGCCGTTTATAACGGTTAAGGAAATAATTGACTTCGCTCGATTCGGAACCGTCGTTCGTACGCATCTTCAGCACTTTGCGGCCCACATGCCTTCCCCATTCGATTCCAAGAGATTTACTTTCACTGCCAGGGAATTGTCTGAGAAAGGCACGACGCTCGAAAAGAAACGGCTGTTGAAAGGCCTCTGCCGCGGCAACGGCAAACGCAACCCCATAAGCTACTTCTGGATCAGCATGTTTTGGTCCGGGGCCAATACCAAAAGGCTCCTGATAGGATTGAATAACACCATTGGCAGCTAAGAAGCCGGATGCCGTCGCAAGCCCGAAATTGTAGGCGGCACGCGGCGTAAATATTCGTTGGTCGCGCACCTGCTGCATAGCCACATCGCTCCAATGGAAAACCGTATTGTGGTTCTCAGGTTTCAAAATCTGACTCAAATAGGACGATTCATGCCCATAACGGGCAGAATAAGGTCCAACACAGCTGCCCAACAAAAACGTCGACGTTGCGGCTGTAACTCCACCCAAAAAACAGCGTCTAGATTGTTTCATGTTATTTCCTTAATCTTCATTAGATAACAAAATCTAGGGGTCTCTATTTATTCGAAGTAAAAACCCGTGCATCAATTAAAAATTAAATATTTAAAACAGACGTGATCATTAAAAAGATAATACATAGAATTATCTATTAATTAAATTAAAATTAATTCCAAACCCTTGATATTGCCGGTCGAATCGCCGTTCCGCTGATAACTGTTATCAGATATGGCCCAGTCGCTACGCCCTCTCCCATCCTCACTGTCGGAATCCGTAAACCTGAGGTGGCCCTGGAAGCCTTCAATCGGTACGGACATAGTAGTTGGCACCCGAATCCAGCATAGTGTCGGTAGGAGCGGTATACGTGTTCGCGCCCACACTGGGGTCCGATGGGCCGCTACGCTAAGAGTGGCCATGCGCAGTGCCCGCCAGATTGGCACCGGCAGTGAACCTTGGACCATATCCTTGATGCCGAGGGTAGCGTTGTCGTGTTAGGCCAGTCATGGGGGACTGGCCAAAGTTGCTTATCGCCACGTCGGCGCAGATCAACTCTGGTAGCGAATTTCATGCTGACCGCCTTTCCGGAAGCTATATCTCGAAAGGCGGTGTACTTAACTGTTGGAGAGTTTCGATGCCCGGACCAGCGACGTTGCCGAATGCACCGAAGAGAACATTGATCTAGGATCGTTTTAAACTGCTTTACCATCGCAGGTTTCCTCCTAATTTGGATAATTATGACTCCATTCGAACCATCAAAGGGATTTGGTTGACTATTTTACTATCTGGAACTTGTATTTGTATCAAAAGATACACTTCAAAAACACCAATAAATCTTGCGCTTAATTGCGGAATTAGAGAGTGTTTTGAGCGAAAATGCTGCGGGTGAAGATTGCCGTTGGAGGCGTTGAAATGGGTATTTTGGAGGGTTTCAGGGGAGGGGGGAGCGCGCGAATCTTCGCCAGCGATGTGTCCGGGCAATGGCATTCGTTTAGTGAATTTTGCCATTCGGTTAAGGATTCGGTCTTGGGCCTTGGTTATCCGCTGGTTTTTTATTCCGTTAGCGGGCTGTCGTTGCCGGTGCTCCCCTTCTTCGCTGCCACTTTCCGACCGGTTTTCGGGATCGCCGCTCATAGGACCTGCCCGGACGGAGCCGTTGCCGACACCGGACGATCTCGCCGACCATGCGAGCCACGGTTTCCCGGAGGGCGGATGCATGCTGAAGTAGCAGGCTCTCGATGTTGGCTGCCACCGCCGCAAGTCCGTGCTTGACATTCGTCTGCATCAGCGGATTGCCGTCGTTCGGCAGCCCCCCGTTCAAAGGATCCTCGCCGTGGTTGGCGAACAGCCGGGTCATGGTAATCAGGGTGAAGCATGCATACAGTTCCTGTTTCACGCCCCGCTCGCTTTGCCCATGAAAGTCCTCAACCTCCATCAGTCGTTTGGATACCTTGTACAGTTCCTCGATGCCCCATCTCACGTGATACAGATCCGACAGCTGGTCGATGGAATACTGGTCCCGGTCCAGCAGGGTCGTTCCCAGGATGAAGACGGTATCGCCCACGGCATATTGCACCAGCCGCAAGCGGTGCGGGCCGCATGCGGCTCCGGGGTTCCTTCGGCGTAGTCGGGTCAGCGTGCCTTGGCGGGGAACGACCTCGATGACCGTATCCCGGCGGCCGCCGTGGATGAAGCGGTCGACATCGACACCGGTTTTCCGTTTCATCCGGAACACCGCGTGCAGTCCCCGGATCGCATGCGCGTGCAGCATCTCATAGGAATAGTAGCCCCGGTCATAGACCACCACATCGTTCGCCGACAACACGTTCAGGTGGGCCAGTGCCGCCGCGCGCTCGTTTCCATGCGCATGCAGGTCGAAGTCGACCGGTAGTCGGGCCTGCAGCCGATACAGGCAACTCACCAGACCCTGCGGATAATGGGCACCGTCTACCGGCGTCCGCCAGCCTTCATGCACCAGTCCGCGCGGCAGGTTCAGGGAGCTTCCATCGACCGCAAACACCCGATGCCCCTGCCACCGCCGGTCCGTGTCGGGACGGGCTTTCCGTGCGTGCCGGGGTCGGCCTTCGGCGTCGAAGACCACCTTGAGGATTTCCTGGTGTAAGGTCTTGAACAGCTGCTCGTCCAGCCTGGCTCGGGCACTGCAGATGGAGGACGGCGACACCGGAGCCGGCTGTGGCAGTTCGATCCCCATCGTCCGGCACTGCCCCCACAGTTCGGCCAACGTGGTCGCATATCCTGGACGCCCCTTCGAGAACACCAACCGGAAAACGAACAGCACGACCACCAGCGTGTTCAGCACGCGCCGCCGTCGCTGCCAGAGCCGGTCGTGCCGGTTGGCGACACCCACGAGCGTCTCGACGATGCCGCTCCAGAGCCGGACAAACGTATCCTCCGGAGCCAAAACTGTTGCCGGCGACCTGCGGGAACGGCGTCCGGATCGACGGGAGCCGGTCAGCAGCACCTGCTTCCAGTCTTTCGTCAGCGGATACAGGTAAACGTCCTTCGGAGTCCTGCCTGCCTCCGACGCACTCGCCTTGCGTCCCTTCGTCCGACCAATGCACTGCCAGTTGGCCGCACGGTAGCAGGTCCCCCGGTACTTCGCCGGATCCACAAAGGTCTCCGCCAGTACCGGCTCCAGGCCGTGCCGCTCCTGCCAGTCCCCGGGCAGCCGCCGAACCGCCATCGATAGGGCCTTCGAGGCCAGATACGGAACCCGAACCCAAGGGAAGATCAGGAACCGGGAGTTGTTCACCACCCCCTGCAGACGCTTCGCCCGATCCCGAACCCGCCAGCCAATCCAGGCGTCACGACAGGGAAGCCGGGTCGTGCCCGCCTCAAACAGCAGACAGCCCAGCTTGCGACCCCGACGATCCCGCAGCCAGTAGCGCAGGAAACAGCCGAACGGATGCCGGTAACCCAGCTCATGATGCCGATCCACCAATTCCTTCCATTCCTCAACGGCCTCTCCCTCCGCCACAACCTCCAGTTCCAGCGGCATCAGCTCCTTCAACTCACACTCTATGGTGGAGCCCGGATCCGAGCGACTCGTATGCCGCGGTCTCCGACCCCCGGTTCCCGTTCTCGATCCCGGTCGCTTCGCCGGCAGCGACACGATGCCGCCGGACTCCAGCTGCTCCAGCATCCGCAGACAGGACCCCAGTCGATCCCGACCCTTCGGCGTGAACCAGCCCAGATGAGTGCACAGGGTGGCAGCCAGCTCATGGCGGCTCAGTGCCGGAAACATTCTCACCGTCTTCTGGAGGTCCGCAATCTGACGGCGGGTCATCCGCGTGCCACAGAAGGTGGTCGACTTCAGCTTCTCGATTCGGGAATCCATCACGTTTGCACCAGAGATAATCTAACTAAGCGTAGATTGCCATAACCCATGCTGAAACGTAAGTGTTTTTTGAAGAATCCCAAAGGAACCGAATATCTTTCCGTATATCAACCGGTTACACGACATCCTCAAAGACCAGGATCCCTTTCCGCTAATCCGAATGCCATTGGCGGAGGTAGTGGGCGTCGTACTTCTCCGGCAACCCGGGGCGTACTGGCAACTTCTCGCGGACTTCCGCCACGAGCTGCTTGCTCATCTCGTCCATGCACACCACTGGATGCCGCGGGTCGTACGGCCGCCGGTATACCTTAAGCACCCGCTCCATGCCGGCCACGAAATGATGGCTTTGCTGCTTCGGAATGCACCACATGTCCCGCCGCCATGGTTTCCATTCGTTTTTTTTAACGCCTGCCGCACGGTCTCCTCGCAAATCGATTCGACCACTTCAAGCCGCACCAGCTCTTCCGCCAGAATCTTCACGGTCCACCGAACGCGGCCTTCCGGTGGAACCGAACAGGCCACCTGAACCAGACGTGCTTCCTTCTCCCCATCCAGCTTCTTCGGCACCGGAGGCAACGGCCGAGGCCTGCGTTCCAGAGCCTTCATCGGACCCTGCTCCACCGCCCGCCGACGCACGTGCTGGCAGGTCCGCTCCGTCACCCCCAGCGCATCCACCACCTGCCCGTCCGTCAGTGCCGGACCAGCGATCCCCTGATCCACGGCCAGCAGAATCCGTGCACGCTGCAGCTTCGTCGCCGACACCGCACGACACGTGCTCGACTTCAGCACCGCTTCCAACTCATCCCGTTCATCCTGAGCTAACTCCACCATGTATTGCTTCGGCATCGAATCCTCTTGATCCCAGAACCCCTTCCAGTTCACTATTATAAACACGTATTGTTAGAATTGGTAACCTACTAGTCATCAAGGTCCTCTTGAGTTTGCACGGTCTAGTGACACGTAAGCTGGCGGGAATTTTGCCCGTAAGTTGCTTGATTACGGTCGTAGCTACACCAAGTATGGCTACAAAATGCATGATCCGCAACGCTCGTTGCTAGCTGTTGTCAAAATCCGTAATACACCAGTTTCCATCACTGAGGTCAGAAGATGCATAGATCCATAAAAATTACCCTTTACCACTGGGCGGGTTCATGGGGACCATTCAAGATAACGGTCCCCTGTGGTGAATGTAATCTCACGGAAGACGTCATCTTAGACTGCATTGAAACTGACCTACGAGACATTGAGGTAGATTTCCAGCAATTTGAATGGCTCTCGCAGTGGTGGAAGCCATTGCTAATCGGTGGTTATCATGCCCCTATCGTCTTGGTTGAGGGGAAACTAGTGTCGCAGGGTACCGCGTTGAATCGCGGCTTACTGATTCAGGCAGTTATTGAGGATGCTGCTGTCAAAACTCCGCTGAAGGGTAACCACGTTTACGGCAAATCAACGTGTCCTCATTGCCGTCAGGCGAAGGACATGCTGTCGCATGCGGGAATAGATACGAATTACTACGACGTGATTAAGGAACCCCGTGCGCTGTATGAGATGTTAGCTCGCGTCAAGCCGATAATAGGCTCCAGAACCCCCGTCACGGTACCACAAATATGGCTTGATGGTAAGTATGTAGGTGACGTTGATGCTTTATCGAACGTTCTCGAATCGCACTCAGCAGGCTAGCAGACCATCACTTTTGTATTGATAGGTAAAGTGATTTCAGTTTGATCCGGGCGTCGGTGGTCGTGAATCGCCAATCCACTCGCACGGCTTCGCGGTTCCTTCGCTCCTGCCAAGCATCGACTTCACGGCGTAGGGTTTCGCGGTCGGGCAGACGACGGTTCAAGCATTGGCCGACCATCGCACTGATCTCAATCTCGGCCATGTTCAGCCAGCTGCCGTGCTTGGGCGTATAGTGGATCTCGGCGATGCGCCGCGCCTCGGCCGGCGGCTCGAACGCCTCGTAGAACGAAGCCGGAGCATGCGTGTTTAAGTTGTCCATGACCAGCACGACACGCTTATCCGGGTAGTCCTCGTCCACCAACCGTTGGATCTGCCGTGCCCAGTCGACTTTCGTGCGTCGCTTCGTCACGTCCACGCGTCGCCAACCTTCCAGTGGTGCGAACAGCATAAACAGGTTGCTTACACCGTTGCGTTCGTACTCATAGTCGTACGTCGCGGGCGTTCCGGGTTTCGGCTGGCCGCGGAACCCGCACTTCCTTCACCTGCTGCCGATGGGTCTCGTCCACGCACACCAGCACCTCATCGTCCTGGTATTCCCGATGATACACCTCCAGGATGTCCTCCATGGCGTACGCAAACTGCGCATCCGACTTCGGGGGAATGCACCAGCATTGCTTCAACCACGGTTTAAGGTCGTTTTTTTTAGCGTACGACGAACCGTCTCCCGACTCACGCCATCCACGATCTCGCACTCCACCAAGCGGATCCGCGAGCAAGCGCAACGACCACCGCGCGTAGCCCTCCGGGGGATCGCCGCAGGCGATCTCCACCAACCGAGCTTCCGCCTCCCCATCCAAAACCTTCGCCCGCCGGTTCAACTGCTCCTTCCGGTTCAGAGCCGCCTCCAGTCCCTCCTCCACACAACGCCGACGCACTCGCACCACCGTCCTGCCGCCATCCTCCCGACATTCATCGCACTGCAACAGAATACGCCCATGCGTCTGCTTCCGGGCTGATACCCGACCCTTCGTCGTTAGTGCCTTCAACTCTTCGCGTTCTTCCGCCGTCAACTTCACCCGATACCTCTTGCTAGTCATCCAGAACTCTCCTTGTTCATCGGGACACCCGAAAACACCCATCATACCCTACTAACCTATCAATTCAATGGAGGTGGGCTACTAGTAGTTTAACTGGTTTTAATTTTCGGGTATAGATGCTTCAGTTTGGTGCGCGCGTCGTCGACGCTGAGCTGCCAGTCGACCCCGGTCTGTTCGCGATTGCGCTCCTTGGCCCAAGCCGCCGTTTCCGACGTGACCAAAGCCCTGCTCTCGATCCGGCGATCCAGGCACTGGCGGTGCAACGCACTGAACTCCAGTTCCGCAACGTTCAGCCAGCTCCCGTGTTTCGGCGTGTGCACCAGGTGGATGCGGTCGTTCAGCCGACTGGCTTCGGCCGCCGGGAACGCGGCGTAGAACGAGTCACCGCTGTGGGTGTTCAAGTTGTCGCACACCAGCGTGATGCTTTCCGCATCCCGGTAACGCGGCAGATTCGCCAGTGCGCGCACTTGCTTCGCCCAATCCAACGTCGTGCGCCGTTTGGTGACAGCCACTCTCCGCCAGCCGGACAGCGGCTCGCCGAACATCCACACCGTGCATGCTCCCCGGCGGAGGTAGTGGGCGTCGTACTTCTCCGGCGACCCGGGGCGTACCGGCAACTTCTCGCGGACTTCCGCCACTAGCTGCTTGCTCATCTCGTCCATGCACACCACCGGATGCCGCGGGGCGTACGGCCGCTGGTATACCTTGAGCACCCGCTCCATGCCGGCCACGAAATGGTGGCTTTGCTGCTTCGGAATGCACCACATTTCCCGCCGCCACGGTTTCAATTCGTTTTTTTTAACGCCTGCCGCACGGTCTCCTCGCCAATCGATTCGACCACTTCAAGCCGCACCAGCTCTTCCGCCAGCAGCTTCACGGTCCACCGAACGCGGCCTTCCGGTGGAACCGAACAGGCCACCTGAACCAGACGCGCTTCCTTCTCCCCATCCAGCTTCTTCGGCACCGGAGGCAACGGCCGAGGCCTACGCTCCAGAGCCACCATCGGACCCTGCTCCACCGCCCGCCGACGCACGTGCTGGCAGGTCCGCTCCGTCACCCCCAGCGCATACACCACCTGCCCGTCCGTCAGTGCCGGGCCAGCGACCCCCTGATCCACAGCCAGCAGAATCCGTGCACGCTGCAGCTTCGTCGCCGACACCGCACGACGCGTGCTCGACTTCAGCACCGCTTCCAACTCATCCCGCTCATCCTGAGCTAACTCCACCATGTATTGCTTCGGCATCTGATCCTTCTGATCCCAGAACCCCTTCCAGTCCACTATTATAAACACGTATTGTTAGAACGGGAAGACTGCCAGGCTCTAATAGCCGCCGCATCTTCTTATCGGGTCAAAACATATTATCCCGTTGCCGCGACAGTGCCAGCACGCTTAATCCTTTGTGCATTGCTTGTCGCAGTATCCTTTCCTACCACGGCTGAACCGCCGTTGACCCTCATAAACCTAGTCAGCAAAAGTCTCCGAACAATTTCACTTATGCAGCACCTGATGCCGAACTAATTCCTCTCTGGAATGCGAGCGGTGAAACAAATACCTTCACGATAAATCATACCGCGCGACAAGAACTATCGAATATCTACCCTACTTGTCCACCTATTCAGTATTAGCCGTCTGTAATTTCGGAGGGCTGAAGGCGAGGTCCAGACCAGTAATTTCCAGCGAGTTGTGAACCGCTGGTTTTAATAGGACTTTCGGCTGTTTTCGTCCCATGGTTTTCACGAACTTTTGTCATTTTCCGGGCTGTATAAATTGGGGCATGTCATCAAACTGGAGTGAAAAAATTTAGTTAAATCAAAGAAATGCTCACCCATCTTTTGAACACACTGCCAGTATTCAGACATTTGCTCACTGGAAATTACTGACGGAGAACCACGTCCCAAAATTAAGCCGTTCCCGGTACAACGCAGGTTTTTCCACCACTCGGAGATTGGTATTTTTTTGATTACCAATGGATACACAATGCTGATTCAATCATGGAACTTCCGTTAGAACAGATCACACAAATGAACACGCACAGGTCCTGTACCATGCTTCATCCATCTCCTAAAAGTAAACACTTTGTCTTTTCGCAGGCCGCGGCGCACTCTGCAACCCTGCACACAATATTCACATCAACACGATTCTTTATCGTATGAGGTCCAATGTACTCTGAAGGCACTCATTAACTGCTACCGGACCCTCGCTGGTCCTGAAATATTTGTCATTGCTCAACTCCCCATACGGACAAAGTCTGTTTTGAAAATGCGGACTCGCGCTCCTGAGCTAAAGTTCAATCTGAGTGCTTGGCCGGGCGGATACCTCTGCGTGCCAATGCTTGAGATTCTTAAATTCGTTCGAAACCGGCACTCGTGCGGCACTCGTGGCGAAGTCAAGAGCACATAATGCCGCTATATCGGCATTAGTAAATTTGTCACCTACTATGAACTGATCATGTGCCAAGTGCTCATCCAATCTACGGTACCAACGCAGCAATGATGCTCTTCCCCGGTCAGCAAGCGCGGGGATGGCATCTACTTCTCCGACGTTTCCCCCAATTCCTCGTTTGGCAAAACCTGGATAGGAGTTACGGAACACCTCAGCAGCTGGGAGAAGACCGTCGAATTCCATCTCTCGCTGACGCGCGGTAATATGTGCAATCTCTATGGGAGTTCTACCCATCAGCGATGGGTCAGGATAGATAGATTCAAGGTAGAAACAAATCGCAACTGACTCCGTTAGAATCGTGCCATCATCTAGTACAAGAACCGGCAACAGTCCGCGGGGATTGATGACCAAAAAATCATCTGACAAATTTTCCCCTTTGACGATATTGATTTGTTCTATTTCACATTCAATACCTTTTTCGGCCATGAAAATTCGTACTCGGCGTGGATTAGGTGCTCCAACGGCATCAAAAAATTTCACTGATTCCTCCAGCAACTCGAAGCGTGGAAAATAAATTACTTGCTTATGCTTATAAACAATCTCTGACTTGCATTATTAGCTTGTTTTATTTTTGAGAAACATGCCTGTGCTCGTATCGCACCATACGTTTCGATCTACTGGAAGCATCGAATCAACACATGCCGTTACCTGACACAGTTCGCGGTCGTTGCTACGAAGTATGGATGTGACATATGGTGCGGTAAGGGTATAGGCATGTTTGAGAAATAAGGGCGGATTGCTGAATTGAGTTAGTTTTCGAATGGCCTCTTTCGAAATTCTCTAGCCGGAGACGTTGTGGCGCGCCCGACAGGATTCGAACCTGTGACCTTCGGCTTCGGAGGCCGATACTCTATCCAACTGAGCTACGAGCGCGGAAAACGCACTGAGACGCGAAAGACGGCCACTTCCGTATGGCACTATACTCGAATACAAGCCTTACAATTTATGTACGTTTGACTCGTCGGAACTTTCCGCCGAAACTACGGTGATCAACGCGAGCAACAGCACGGCTGCCATTGCATTATGTAGGACGGCAACCACTAGTGGCAAGTTCAATAAGACGTTGACGATACCAACTATAAACTGCGCGACCACAATACCACCTACTACTCTTCCCAATACACCACGTAAACGAATCGCAAGTGCGACAACCACAAAAAGAACGACTAATGCCCCTATACGATGCACTACTTGTATCGCGACTCTCCCTTCGTTTGAAAGTTTCCATCCTCCAAGATAATTCGGGCCTATTTCCCGAAACACATCAAATCCTTCAATTAAGTCCATTTTCGGAACGATCTTGCCATGACAGAGAGGAAAGTCTGGACAGGCAAGCGCGGCGTAGTTAGAAGAAGTCCATCCGCCCAACGCCACTTGAATAACTACAACAGAAATCGCAAAGTATGCGTGCCTACGTAGCGAACCGGGTACTGTTTCTACCGCGAAAGATCCAATTTTGATGGTGTAAGCCCAGAGCAAGGCGAGGGTTATGAAGCCACCCAATAGGTGAGCAGTTACGACTTGTGGCCAGAGTTTAAGCGTGACCGTCCAAGCACCGAATATTCCTTGAACAACAACTAAAATAACCAAGCTTAGTGGGATAGTGAGATTTCTCTTCTCACGCCAAGCCAAAATAAAGATCAGAAGTACCAGTGCACCGAGTCCAGTAGCTGCATATCGATGAACCATCTCCACCCACGCCTTCATAGAATCCAATGGTGCATTTGGATAAAGAGACTCAGCAGCTTTTAGTTCCTCGACTGCTGTCGGAACACTCAAAAATCCATAACAGCCTGGCCAGTCTGGGCATCCTAATCCTGCATCCACCAGCCTTGTATATGTCCCTAGGATTATAACTATCGCAGCGACTCCACACGTGGCTAGCGTGACTTTTTGAAGCATACTGTTCATCATCTACCACTAAAAACCGCTAGTGGCCTTTTCCCCGCTCAGTCCTCAGCCACTAGCTTCACGCTCACTGCAACTAACATTGGAACTATTCCGCACTTTTACGCATGGCCGGCCGACGAATTGGCATTCATCCTTTTTCAGTCTGTGGACATCCGTGTACGTGCAAAACTTCGGTTAAGAATCTTATACAATCAGGATATCTCGAGCTTACGGCTCGAAAAAGAGACATCTTGCGAACTTCGTTATATGCATTTTATATCTAAGTAGGCCGTCACTTTTGTATTGACTGGTAGAGTGGTTTCCGTTTGATCCGTGCATCGGCGGTCGTGAATCGATAGTCCACTCGCACGGCTTCGCGATTCCTTCGCTCCTGCCAAGCATCGACTTCACGGCGTGGGGTTTCGCGGTCGGACAGACGACGGTTCAGGCATGGGCCGATCATCGCACTGATCTCCATTTCGGCCATGTTGAGCCAGCTGCCGTGCTTCGGCGTATGGTGAATATCCAGACGCTTCAGCAGGCGCAGTGCTTCCGCTGGTTCGCAAGCGTCGTACAGAACATGCCGGCCGGTGGATGTTCAAGTTGTCCATGACCAGCACCACGCGCCGGGCCGGCAAGCAATGGCATTCGTTTAGTGATCATTGTCATTCGTTTAAGGAAGTGCCCTTCACTCCTGTATGGAATGCCAGTCCCATGTTGAGTTAATCAGCAGTTTTTGCTTGCAGTCTTCTCCCTCGCTGCCACATCTTCACGGGTTTTCGGGATCGTCGTTCGAAGGATCTGCCGGGCCGGAGTCGTTGTCGGCATCGGATGATGTCGCGAACCACCTGGGTGACCGTTTCCTGTAGCGCGGATGCCTGCTTCAGCAACAGGGCTCTCGATGTCGGCCGCCACCATCGCCAGTCCGTGCTTGAAATGGGTCTGCTTGCGCGGCTTGCCATGTTCGTGCGGGCTTTCGTTCCATCGATGGTCGCCGTGACCGGAGAACCGCCGGGTCATGGCGTTCAGGGGGAAGCCGGCATAGAGTTTCTGTTTCACTCCCCGCTCGCTTGGTCCATGGAAGTCTTCCACCTCCATCCGTTGTTTGGACACCTTGTACCATTCTTCCACGCCCCATCTTGCGCGATACCGCTCCGCCAGTTGCGGGATGGTGTATTGCTTCGAATCCAGCAGGGTGGTTCCGAGGATGAAGACCGTTTTGCCGACGAGGTATTTCACCAGCCGAAGGCAGTGTGCACCACAGGTGGCGAGTGTGCCTTTGCGGGGGGCGATCTCCATCACCACATCCTCTCGGTCGCCGTGGATGAAATGGTCGATGTCGGCACCGGTTTTCCGCTTTATCCCGAACACCGCATGCAGTCCCTGGATCACGTGCACGTGCAGCATCCGTAGACAGGATCCAGGGCTTTCCCCGCCCTTCGGCGTCCGCCAGCCAAGATGACTGCAGATGGCCGAAGCCAGTTCATCGCGACTCAAGGACGGAAACAGCTCCACCGTCCTCTGAGTGTCCGAAATCCGACGGCGGGTCAGTCGCCTGCCACAAAATCTGATCGACTTCAGATCCACGATTCTCGAACCCATCCACTTTCCGTCCGAAACAATTCCATACAGCATAGTTTGCCAAAAAAAATGTCGCAACGCAACCCCTTTTTTTGAACACTCCAAAAAACAGAAACAAGTCCCAGTCAATCAATGGGTTATAGAAAACCCTCAAAGGCGTAGATCGACTTTTCTCAAACCGAATGCCATTGGGGCCGGCAAGTGGATGTCCAGCAGCTCCCGGACGAGTTCGGTCACTTTCACATGACGCCAGCCCAGCAGCGGCGCAAACAGCATAAACAGGCAGCGGACGCCGTTGCCATTCGTACTCGCTGGCGTACCGCGGCGGCCGACCCGGGGCTGCAGGAGATGGCCTTCCTCGTTTCCTTCACCTGCTGCTTGCTGATCTTGTCTATGCAGACGAGCACCGCATCATCGCCGAAATCTCGCTGATAGACCTCCAGTACATCCTCCATACGGTGGACGAAGTCCGTGCGTTCTGTGCCGGGCCGGCACGCACCAGCACTGCTTCGACCAAGGCTTGAGATCGTTTTTAAAGCGTCCGACGCACTGTCTCTTTGGCGATGGAGTCCACCACGCACAGCTCCACCAGACGGTTCGCTAGCAATTCCAAGGCACACTCCGCACGACCGTCCGACGGCTCGGAACCTGCCGCACCACCAGCTTCGCCCCCCCCCCCCCCTCGCCGTCCAGCTTGCGGGAACGGAACCGCGTCCACGGACGCGTATGCAGCATCCGCCGCCAGGTCCTTCCTCAACGAAACGCCTGCGTATCCGCTCCACGGTCGTAGTCCCCACGCCCAGAACCCGAACCACCTCCCCGTCCCGCAGACAATGGCATTCGGTTTGAGAAAAGTCGATCTGCGCCTTTGAGGGTTTTCTATAACCCATTGATTGACTGGGACTTGTTTCTGTTTTTTGGAGTGTTCAAAAAAAAGGGTTACGTTGCGACATTTTTTTTGGCAAACTATGCTGTATGGAATTGTTTCGGACGGAAAGTGGATGGGTTCGAGAATCGTGGATCTGAAGTCGATCAGATTTTGTGGCAGGCGACTGACCCGCCGTCGGATTTCGGACACTCAGAGGACGGTGGAGCTGTTTCCGTCCTTGAGTCGCGATGAACTGGCTTCGGCCATCTGCAGTCATCTTGGCTGGCGGACGCCGAAGGGCGGGGAAAGCCCTGGATCCTGTCTACGGATGCTGCACGTGCACGTGATCCGGGGACTGCATGCGGTGTTCGGGATAAAGCGGAAAACCGGTGCCGACATCGACCATTTCATCCACGGCGACCGAGAGGATGTGGTGATGGAGATCGCCCCCCGCAAAGGCACACTCGCCACCTGTGGTGCACACTGCCTTCGGCTGGTGAAATACCTCGTCGGCAAAACGGTCTTCATCCTCGGAACCACCCTGCTGGATTCGAAGCAATACACCATCCCGCAACTGGCGGAGCGGTATCGCGCAAGATGGGGCGTGGAAGAATGGTACAAGGTGTCCAAACAACGGATGGAGGTGGAAGACTTCCATGGACCAAGCGAGCGGGGAGTGAAACAGAAACTCTATGCCGGCTTCCCCCTGAACGCCATGACCCGGCGGTTCTCCGGTCACGGCGACCATCGATGGAACGAAAGCCCGCACGAACATGGCAAGCCGCGCAAGCAGACCCATTTCAAGCACGGACTGGCGATGGTGGCGGCCGACATCGAGAGCCTGTTGCTGAAGCAGGCATCCGCGCTACAGGAAACGGTCACCCAGGTGGGTTCGCGACATCATCCGATGCCGACAACGACTCCGGCCCGGCAGATCCTTCGAACGACGATCCCGAAAACCCGTGAAGATGTGGCCGCGAGGGAGAAGACTTCAAGCAAAAACTGCTGATTAACTCAACATAGAACTAGTATTCCATACAGTTGTGAAGGGCACTTCCTTAAACGAATGACAATGATCACTAAACGAATGCCATTGGTCCCGCAGACCACCATCCGCTCCCGCTTCGTCCGTCGCACAGCAGCAGGATCCGCGCACGGCTCCGGCGGCGCACAGAAAGAACCACACCGTACCGAAGCGAATAAAAACAGCGGAGAATTCGTAGAAGTACAAAAGAAGTCAATTCGACATGGTGCTCGTGGGTTGACAAGCTACGATCAGTACGACATGGAAGTTTTTTGGGATAAAAGAAGCAACAGCCGCTAAGATAAACAGTGCTTTCTGAGAACACCCGTGTTAGACCCTTGTACTGTCGGCCCTCGGTTACGACTCTAAGGATGGTTACTTTACTACAACCCAACAAATCACTACTATTACATATTATTGCTTTTGTGAAAACCACTAGATTTGAGCTTAGTTCACCTCATTGACGATGTTCTTAAGACCCAACTAACTATGAATCGGCAATAAATAGGGGATTCAAATGGATATTTTGATAAAAATTGCAGGTGTATACCTCACATTGGTTGCCATTGTCATCGGTGCACATTGGTCTTTAATACCGCTATATCCAACCATGTACGATGCCGACATCTTTTGGGCATGTGTAGACCTCCTAGCATGGGCTGCCTTATTCATTGCATTTGTTGTCAACATTCAATATGCCCGCTACAACAAACGCGAAGATTCTCCGCTGGATTGGATTTTATCTCGCGCACTAATCCTTCTCATGGTCGTGTACCTGCTTTGGTACACGAGGAATTATTTAGGACATGTGTTGGGCAAAGAAGTAGATGAACAACTATGGACATACATTGATACTATAGGTGTGCTGTTATTCGGCGGTACTGGAATCCGCCTGTTAAAGGACGAAAAAACGCGCGAACAGCTCAGGATATAGGGTGCTGCTCTACAACCTCAAGAAATCTGCACATGCTCATGGAAGGACCGTGGACAATGCTGCTTTATTGCGTTGTCTTGCGTCTGCCAAACGGAAACATCCGTATAATTGGATATCTATGCAGGATGATGTCCATCGAACAGTATCGACGAGAAACTCAATGCCCTGAACCTCGTGCTAGGCCTCCAAAATTGTCGCCAGCAAAAATGACGCCCTACTAGGTCTTCAAAAGGAAACAGCCTCTCGTAACGTATAAATTCCTCGACACCCTCGCAACAACGGGGTGGGACGTCGGTGCACCTTCTCAAAGATGGACACCTCTATTAACCTGCAGACTTGTTATGATCTGCAAGAGATACTTATTAAAAATCAAATACTTATATAGGCATGCTTCATCAAAATAGCAATACATAGAGGTTCCCAGCTGCCTCGAGATCCGCCCGATGTACGTTTACGATAGCGATCATGCGCGGCACCCATATCTTCCTTTGCACCCTCGTCTATCATGTCGAATGGCACCTGCGCTGGAAACTGGCACTGCTGCTGTTCGAGGACGGTGAACCCAAGCGCATTCGCGCGGAACACACCTCTCCCGTCCAGAAAACGGGCACCTCCCAACGCGCCAGAAACTAGATGGGAACCCCACTTCGATGACTTGCCCATGACCACTTTGTTGGCTGACCTTGCACCCTCAATCGCGTGAGCTTGGCTACGGGTCCGGATCACTCGTTCAGCGTGGTCGCAAAATCAACGAACCTTCAGCCCAGCATCATCAGCAGTGCCGAGCCCCCGTCGTTCAGCGTGGTCGCAAAATCAACGAACCTTCAGCACAAGGCGTTCAAACCGCTCAACCTTGGTCCCGACAAGGTGTTCCCAGTGTGAGTCCACCTTGAATCTGGAAACCTCTATTAACCTACAGGTTTGCTCTTATCTGAAATAGATAATTCTTAAAAATCATATACTTACTATAGGGGATGATTCGTCAAAACAGCAGTAAATAGAAGTGTCCATCTCGCTAACCTTTGGAATTACTGGACTTATATCAAAACCCGTCATGGCAGTTCCGTTTAAAGCATCCACTATCATTCGCAGTTGAATGAACGACAAATCTCACGCGTGAACGGGAATCGGTTACACGGACCACGCACAAAAACTATGCGATGGTTAAATCATTTCGTTAATCAACGACAAATCGCGCTTCCAAGTAAAAACTTCGCCCATAGTCACGATGAGCATCAGAAAGGAAACCAAAGTACCGGTCAGCAAGCGGTGCTCGCTCGTTGAAAAGATTTCGAATACTTGCACGAAGCCTTAGCTCACCTTCATTCAAATCAAAACGATAGTCGGAACTAGCATTCCATGCCCGCATCGTACCTACCCAATAGCGAGTACCGTCATCCAAAGTCAGCGAGTTCTGATAGAAATCTCCCAAGTATGTTCCGGAAAGGGACGCTCCCATGTGTTTATGTCGCCAAGTGACAAGCAACGTCTGTTTTACGTCTTGGTTGCCGTCCCTTCCAATCAGATCAGCAAAGCCAGCAACGGGAATACTAGCTGGTAGCATTCCAGCATCCTTCGCAGCTACCAACTCCGCAGCTACGCCACCTGGCTCTTGTTCGAAAGTTTGCAGAAACGTACTGAGCAGCCGAACTTTAAACCTCCCAAAGTCGGTTTGAGTTTCCCAATGAATACCAAAGTCCAATCCTCGGGTAGTCCTTGTATCCAGGTTGGCATATAGATCGCTGACAACCTCTAAGTCGCCTACGGGACACAACCCAGCTGCTCGATAAATCTCGGCAACATCCGAATCGATATCAGAGCTTCGAACGATAGCAGGATTGCCGTTCGCAGCGGCACAATTTTCGGATCCATGATTCAGCCGCAATAGTAGATCGTAAACGGTGTGATTCTCTTCACCAAACAACCCTATAGTGTCTTTTTTCTCGATTGACCAATAATCAAGAGTAAAAGTCAAATCTTCCCAAGCATCCACTACCGTCCCCAAGGAGTAATTGGTTGAGCGTTCAGACTTTAAAAGTGCACTACCCCGCGCGATGCGCTGAATCGAATTTACGCAATCTAGTACGTCCTGGTCTGGATCGCCACCTCGCTCAGCCGCGTACACGCAAACGTAATCGCTACGGGTGTTCTGACGAGCAACAATTTCCTCGTTAATCGTTACGAGATTAGGTGCACGAAATGCTTCGGACCATGATGCACGCAATTGAATCTTATCGTGAGCGCGCCAGCCGATTGCAAATTTCCCTACCAACGGATTTTCAACATCCGAAAATGACTCATAACGTGCCGCCACTTGAGCGTCAACTCTCGAAATAATTGGCGTATACAGTTCAGCAAACAAAGAACGTACGGTACGGGCACCGCTGCCATCCGGTGTCGGGCTCGAATTAACAACGTCACTCACGAAAGGATATGTATTTCCTTGAAAATCAGTAAAGATAATAGTCCCATCGAGACGATCGTCACGATCATCTCTAAATTCCTCTCTCCGGACCTCTAATCCGATAACCGCACCCATGGGGCCTGCAGGCAGGTTGTAAAGATTTATAGTGGATAGTCTAGCGTCCCATAGATACAGCCCCATTTGGTTTTGCCGCACAACGTCGACCAACGCTCTCTCGATGTTGCTGTTAACCCCCCCGCTGAAAGGGTTGTAGGCGGCCTCGGTTGGGTCAGAAAGTGCCTCAACGATAAGGATATTGGATACTCGATTCCTCGTCAGGTCCTTGCGTTTCGCTTCGGACTTCAGGATTGCAGACTCCCAATCCCAATCACCCAATGAACCCCGCAACCCAACAAGCATGCGCCCCACCGTACCGTCGTTCTGCACAATCCGAGGCACCTCGGCAAATCGGTAGTTATCGATCTCAAGAGTCAAACCTGAGCACGGTACGTCCGGAATCAATTCCTCAGGAAGACGGTTGGGAGAACCGCACCGTCCAAACGGGTTGTAGTAATTTTCCGCTGCAACGCGAAGTTTCACGCTTGAAAATGGCGTAGAAGGATGGCGCGAAATTTCAGAACCCGAAGAGTAGTGCAGCCACTCGGAAAATAGCTCCATGCCATTGTCAAAAGCGTGGTTGACGTAGAGAAAGACGCTTTTCCGCATTAAGTCCGAAGACAGATCACGAACCTCATTAAGGTTGTATCGATATGTACCTTGGCCATCAACGGCACCGCACGTAAATTCGTTAATTTCCCATTGGCATCTGCTATCACCGGCCGGATAAACTTCAAATTCACCCGAACTATCAGTGAACTCACCGCTTAATCCCATATCGCGTACGCTCGAAATAACATCAAACTGTCCATAGAGAGAATTCGCGCTATTGTTTCGGAACGCGAGAGAATCACTCCATGGGGAGTTCTCCGGAACTAGCCGCCGAAAATCGCTGTCTGCCCAGCGCTCATCCTCATGTGAACTCACTCGCCCTCTATCGTAGGTCTCAATGAGCATGCTGACGTTAGTGCGACCCTCATTGAAGAGTGCGCCCCATTCGATATTGATTGCTCGCGTGTTTCGAGAAATGTTGCTATAGCTACCAAATTGACCTCGAAGCATTAAGCCTTCAAGGTCGCTCTCCAACACCGTATTCACGACACCAGCTACGGCATCCGCCCCGTATATAGCCGACGCCCCGTCCTTCAAAAGTTCGATGCGTTTCAAACCGAACACGGGGATGGTATTCGAATTCACGGTATTTACCGGAACAAAACTCCCCCCCACTTCTTCCGTCTGGTAGCTAGCTGCATTCACTAAACGACGACCGTTAAGTAGCACCAAGGTATTGCCCGTACCCAAATTACGAAGATTGAAGGCACCTACATCGCCACGAGCCGAGTTCACACCACCACTAATGTTTTCCTCTTCGTTAAAGAAATTCTGTCCCTGTTCCGGCAACATCTCAAACAGTTCATCGCCAGATGACGCGCCTAGTGCTTCTATATCCTCCGCATCAATAACCGTTACCGGTAAGTTACCGCTGATATCGGCTCCTCGAATCTGGCTACCTACAACGATAATTTCCTCAATGGCCTCTTCCGCCTCAGCCTGTTCCGGATCCGTGTCTTGTGCGTAACTCGTACTAGCCAGCCCAACCGCCATTGCAGCTTTCAGTGTTCGAATTGCATGCTGTTTGCGATGTATATTCAAAGGACTCTCCTAGATTCGCGTAATACACATTGTTACGTGTTGACAATAGAATAATGACCAGTTCCCGCGTGGACTTCCGTTGCAAATAAGTTAATGCGTCACTCGAAGGGAACTTTCAGTTCCGCAAAAACTTTATCGAGTTTCCATCGTGCGTCGTTTTGTGCTGCTTTCTGCATCTCAAGCCAACGCGTGTCTTCGATTAGAGACTCACGATGAGATTGAACGGCTTTATCTATCTCGTCAGGCTGCGGGCTTCCAAAGCCAACGCGCTTCATTACAAATTGTGACGCGTTTAAGGATTGATGAATTGAGTCAACGGAAATAGGCAGTTTTGTACCAGTCAACTTTACGTAAACAGACCGTAATTCTTGATTAGAAAGATCGATAATATGTCGATCGCTGTCTCTTGCCAGTTTGATCAGTGCCGAGACGTAACCATGCGCCGTTCGAAAAGGAACATCGTACTCACGAAATAAGGTATCACAAATTTCGGTTGTAGTAGCAAAACTCTCGTCGATCGCAGCACGGGCACGCTCTGAATCAACCACAACAAACGCCACAAGCGCAGCGTACCGTTCGTGCATGTTCAGACTAAGATCTACGAGGTCTAGTACCGGTGATACCAACCGATAGTCATGCATGCCCGAATCAACGTTGTGAGCGAGCAGAGAGATCGTATCCGCTGAGCCGATCACTTCCGTCGCGCGGGTTCTCAAGCGATCCAGCGGTCTTGGACTTCGTTTCTGTGGCACGCTGCTGCCACTGGTTTTCGATTCTGCCAGGTATATCCAAGGCATGGGATCGCGTTGCTGCGAATGTACGTTCTCTACGTATTGCGTGATCGTCGTGGCAGAAAGCTTGAGAATACTTGCAAGTTCCATTCGCATGTCGACGGAAGCCACAAAGTTAGCACCGTAAGCGTTTTCAATTGGTCCTTGGAATCCAAGCAAGCCAGCAAGTCGGTGACGATTGATCAGAAATTTCGACGTATTGCCAGCCGCCGACCCGAAAGGACTACGATTGACTCGATTGTATCCTTCGCGCAGTCGAGCAATATCGTGGCTAAGTGCCGCAGAGAACGCAAGCAATTGATGACCGTACGTCGTCGGTTGTGATGGCACTCCATGCGTAAATGCCGGAATAACCGTTTTTGCTTCCTCCTCCGCTCGTTGAATGAACCTTCTCCTCGCTTCAAGCATACTCTCGGCAACTCGAAGCCAGCGTTCCCGTATCAGCATTCTGCGCACGACACCATGCAGGTCCTGTCTCGGACGACCGATATGAATGTTCGTCGCTTCTGGCCCACCCAATTGAATCAGCCGCGCTTCCAAATCAAGATAGTTTGTTGGCCTTGCAGAACCGGCAAGTTCTTGCTCGTCGATTGCCTGTCGCAACGCTCGAGCAATTGTCGCCGTTGTATCTCGATTTAGCAGATTTTCCTCAGCGAGTACTACTAGTGAGGCCCTATTCGCTTCAACTAAGAAGCAGAAAAAATCTTCACATGGAACAAACTCATTCGTCAGAGTTGCACCATCTTCCTCATCAAGTTCAGCTATCAGTGCGTCAGCAAAGGCACGGGATGAATCTCGAATAAACCAACGATCGGCCTCATCCGCCAATTCGTAGGTTATTGATGGGACGCCGAATCGCCTGAAGAAGTAATTTTTCGCCGTCGCTTGCTCCGAAACTTCGCGCGACTCACGCGTAAACCCCGCTGCTACGGGATTAATGCCCATTGCCGTAGCAATCCACGAACTGGCAAAGTTTAGCGGGTCAGTCAGATCTTCGTCGGTTTGCGTATACAACACGTTGTTGTGCGTAGAGTGGAAATCTAGCATTACGCGTAAATGTTTTCCACTTGACACGAGATGGTCCACTAACGCAATGACGGCACTAGTTTCGGGTTGTGTAAATGGCCCCCAATCGCGATTTAGATCAACCGATCCCAATCCATGTCGCCAATGTCCGAGTGAGACGCCATCCGGATTGAGATTGGGAACAATTACAAAGTTGTGATTACGGAAAAAAGCACACTCTTTTTGATTGATCGAACAAGATTGCCGCCAAACCTCCGCTAATCGGTCTACGAAGTGACGCATGGCTATTGCACCGCTCACTTCCGGCGGATGTTGACGTCCGAGTAACAGTATCCACTTATTAGCGTCGCTATTGGTCGTGATCGCCGTTACCGGACGGCGGGCAACGGAATATCCAATCGTCAAGACGGCGGCACCGTGCCAGTTTGCAACAAGAGTACTTACCCACTCATCGTACGACGCATTGTTTAAGATTTCTTGCCCTGATACAAAAAAACCTTCCTCGTCAGGTTTTACGATGAGTTTCGCTGAGCCATCTTCACCAATAAAAGTTTCGGATTCAGGTAAAGTACTCCACGTTATCCCATCTCTACTGACTTTTGGCACATATCGATGCTCGTACGTTTCGTAGTGCAACGTCACAACCAGGGCTTCATTTGCAGAAGTACTACTAGAAGCACGAACGTGGAAACTGTACCAAGGACTTGGATTAATCGGAGGGACGTCTTCCGGTTGTATGAGTAGCCGAACCTCGGTTGGGCTCACAACCTCACACTTTCCCAGACGAGCACCATCGTAGTTGCCTGCAAGTACGTACCTCCCTGTTTCACAAAAAGTACTGACATCAGTACTCCATGCAGACAAGCACGTCCAAGCTGATACGACACTCGCAAGCGTAAACCACAATTTTTTGTATTGAGTTTTATCCGCCATGATCGGTCAGTCTATACATTACAACAGCAACATGCCGTTGTTGTAGAAACAGTGTCGGTTTCACCTGCAAGATTAAAAGGGCAATTGTAAAATCTGCCGTCACGCCTAGGTATCGTTGGGCCAGAATGCCGTAGTTGCGGTAGTACCCACTAACGCATGACCGATGGCGTCACCATGAACACACCTAACGCCTAAAGCCATTTTCTATACGGTATTCCACCATAACACGGCCTGCTTGAGCTAGTACCGTTTGATACGCTATACATCGCAATAAAGTGATCAGCAGCAAACGTCTGATGCTTTTTACTGACGCCCGGCGGACAATATGATGATATACGTGAAAACGGCCTCCCACCTGTTGTATCTCGCGAATATCCGCCGACATCCCTTCAGTCGGCGGAACGGATGTTCTATCTCGTTGTGTTTCCCGTAATGCTGGGCGTCGCTGTACTATGGTCTCCTGTACTAGCGTTTGGACGGAGCTGCGGGCTTGATGCCCATTGTTTTCAATCAGATTCTACATCTCGTCGTCCTCACAAGTGCGGTCCATGACTAGGTGCGCAGCGGATATCCGCATCTTCGACAACAGTTTGCGATCCCACGGTGCATCGCCCGCCTCGCCACCCGGTCGCGAGAACGCCAGTGCATACCGATCATCTTACGCAATCATGCGAACCTTCGTCACCCAGGGGGACTCGGGAACTTCCCGATGACCCTACTGGCCGTGAGTCTTCTACGCCCCCGTGCCGTCTGATACACCTTGACCAACATGCTGTCCAGAGGCACCTTAACTGCTTATTGGATATTTTTGAGACCGCTTCTAATATCGTCACCATTTGACCCAGTTCTCAAATAAATGGAACCAGCTATTCTGAAAATTGACCTTGGTGCGTTACGTTTTAATTACCAATTATTTGTCGCAACCTCGCATGGTGAAGCGGGTGCAGTGCTAAAGGCGGATGCGTATGGAATGGGTATGTCGCGAATCGCAGCCGAGCTGGTCGAAGTTGGATGCAAACATTTTTTCGTCACAACGTGCCAGGAAGCAATAGATTTGCGCAATTCCGTCGGTGCCAATGTGGTTATTTATGCATTGTCAGGTCCGCTCAGCAGCGACGACTGCCGTTTGTTATCAGAGAACAACATTGTTGCTGTGATTAACTCCATGGATCAAGTGGAACTATGGACACAAAATAGCGACGTGACTGCTTCACTGCATGTTGATACGGGCATGCATCGCCTTGGCCTTTCAGTTGAAGAAATCAAGGACCCTCGCCTTGATGACTTTCCCGTGGAACTGTTGATCACGCATTTAGCTTGCGCTGATGAACCTTCGCATTGGCTCAATAAAAAACAGGTACAACGATTTAAAACCGCACAACAACGATTTCCCACTGCCAAGACCAGTATGGGAAACTCCGCTGGTACATTGAACGGTCTGCCATATCAAGGCGACATTACGCGGCCTGGAATTGGACTTTACGGAGGCAATCCGTTCGTCAACCAAGAAAACCCAATGCGAACGGTAGCTTCATGCGAAGCGCAAGTCCTTGCACTGCGGACCGTGAAACCGGGAACGCCTATTGGTTACGGTGCCGTAGGAATAGTCGACCGGAAAACTAGAATTGCCACTGTTTCAATTGGTTACGCAGACGGACTATTTCGGTCGTTATCAGATCGGGGATCATTTACCTTCCATGGGAAACGACTGCCAATCGTAGGGCGGGTATCTATGGACCTAGTACAAATTGATGCAACGGACGTTGATGAACTTCATGTTGGTGATTTCGTAGAACTTTTCGGATACGAAACAAGCTTGGACGATTTTGCGATCAAAGCAGGAACGATCAGTTACGAAATTCTCTGCAGAATAGGAGCTGGTGTCACTCGTAGGTATATAGAATGCGACCCAGAGACTTCGTCAGCCTAGGAGGCTACGTCATAGATAATAAATAGGGAGTGTCAGATTTTCCGTGTATGGCCTGTTCCAGTCAGTCGGCTATCGTAGCGTTCAAAGTCCCTGTTTGACCGATGGAATAAGACATCCGCACGAAGTCCATTGTCTATCTTCGTTGCATCTCATACACGGAAAATCTGACACTCTTCATAGGTATGGTGGTGGGGCACCCTTTTAGTAGAACAAATTTTCTGAAGTCTGTGCTCATGAGGTATGCAACTTTATTCTGAGCCAGTCATGAATGAGTTGCCCTAAAAAATGCTCAAAGTCTTGCTACACGCAGCCGATGCTTCATCTCCCAAACGTCGCACGATCATACCGGCTAAAAACTAAGCTCATGAGTTTTGCATATTCCTTTGCCGAATACATTCATAAAGTACTATACCAGTCGCTACGGAGACGTTTAAACTCAAAACCGATCCATGCATAGGAAACGAAACAAGATAGTCGCACTTGTCCTTCGTCAGTCTTCGCAGTCCTCTTTGCTCACCACCCATTACAATCGCGACAGGTTTTGTCAAATCGACATTGACGTAGTTGATTTCCGAGCGTTCATCCGTACCAATAATCCAGACGTTCATTTTGCGCAACCAATCTAGTCGCCGAACTAGATTGGCAACATGGATGATCATAAGCGATTCCAATGCTCCACTCGCGGCTTTAAACGCTACGTCCGATAGAGGTGCAGTCCTGCTTCTTGGCAGAAGAACCATATCCACTCCAGCGGCATCGGCACTTCGTAAACAAGCTCCAAGGTTACGTGGGTCCTCTACTCCATCAAGAGCCAAGATCAATGGGTTGTCAAGCTTCGGCCATCGAAGATCAAGTTCGTGCTCGCTAGCCGGCTGGTATGGCTCGCACATGAGAATGGCACCCTGGTGCCGTCCACCACCTGACATGCGGTCAAGCGTCGGCCTAGTCACGCGCTCCACTGAGCATCCCGCCGACAGTGCGGTGGCCTCGAGCACCTGAATTCGTTTGTCGTTCCTATCTTTTGAAAGATATAAGCAATCAATCTTCGTATTTAAGCTCGATAGATGATGTCCAATCGCGTGGAAACCGTAGACAGCCACTAGATTCATAGCCGTGGCCGCGAAGACCTACGACTACGACGATAACGTCTTGATTTCGACAGCCGAGATACACGACTCGTGTCCATGTTTTCAAAAAGTTCTAAATCAACGCGTCCAAGTTCTGGTTGTACCGCAACTAGCACAACCTTAATACGATCACCAAGCGAGAAGGATTTACCGGTCCGTCGTCCAACCATTTGCATTCCTATTCGCTCAAAATGATCATTGCCAAGCCTAGAGATATGAACTAAGCCTGCTACCTCGTACCGGTCTAAGCTTATAAACAGTCCAAATTCAGATACAGTGCCAACCGTTCCCCAAAACTCGTCGCCCAACCTTTCTTTGAGCAATTCGCAGATAAGCCAACGATCAACTTTTCGCGATACGACGGTCGCTCGTCGTTCCGTTTCCGAGAGATGATCACCGAGACGAACAACTTCTTGAAGATCACCATTCGTCATGCGTTGCTTTCTGAGTTTGCGTTTAATCAGCCGGTGTATGAAAAGGTCGGAATAACGACGGATCGGAGACGTGAAATGAGTATATTCTGATAGTGCCAACCCGAAGTGCCCAACGTTTCGCGGATCATAACGAGCTTGCATAAGTGATTGTAATATAAGAATTTTCCACACGTATAACTGTGTTTTTGATCCAGATAACGCATTGATTGCCGCTTGAAGCACACCAGGTTCTTTGATTTCTTCCGGCATGGAAATGCCCCTCAAAGCCAAAGTGCGACGCAAATCTAAATACTTCGTCCGTTCAGGTTCATCATGAACACGATAAAGAGAAATTGCCCCGCGATCCATCAGAAATCGAGCCGCACAAACATTCGCAGCAATCATCGCTTCTTCAATAAGACAGTGCGCATCGTTGCGTTCGATTGGCATCACTCCCTTAGGTTCACCATTCTGCAATAGCACTCGTATTTCATTGGTTTCGAAATCCAGAGCCCCACGGTGGTCGCGCCGTGACCTTAACGACCGATACACGTTATGTAGTTGCTTTAGTGAAGCCCTTGCGTTAGCTGGGAGCGAAACAGCTGATTCATCACCATGGATGAATGCATAAACCGAGGCGTACGTCAAACGTGCATGCGAACGGATTAGTGCTTCGCAAAAACGACTCGAAGTGACGATGCCGTCGTGCGCTATCTGCATTTCACACACCACCACAAGACGGTCTTCAAAAGGTTTCAAAGAACAGATGCCATTTGATAAGGCTTCAGGCAACATAGGAATAACCCGATCCGGTAGATACACGGAATTACCCCGCTTCATTGCTTCCATATCCAACGCACTACCATTTTTTACGTAGTGAGCGACATCCGCAATTGCTACGAGTAAACGCCAGCCACCGTCACTGGAATCGGCGTACACTGCATCATCAAAATCGCGCGCATCTGGCCCGTCAATGGTCACAAAAGGTACGGACCGCAGATCTTCTCGATCCTTCGCTTTTATTTCATCCACTTTCCTCGGCAATTTGGCGTTAGCAAAAGAACTTGGCCACTCAATAGGAATCTGATACGCGCTCAGCATTACGTCTGCAGTAAGTTGAGCTAAGTTGTCTCGGTGAAACACCCGTTGAATCCGTCCGACCCAATCGCCGTCAACCAGTTGTGTCCCTTGGGCAGCAACAATATCGCCAGGATTGAATTTTTTACCAGGAGTCACTTTGATTTCTGGCCCTAGACCTGAAGCAAGAGGTTCGACTAGCCATGACCCTTTGGTCTTTCGTAATACACCTACGGTATACGGTTTTTCAGAATGAGACTTCATGAATCCAAGCTTGCTGAAACGAGATCCTTAATTTCAAACCAGAGCGTGTTCGTACTACAGCATCATCATGGCTAGATGCGATCAATGGTGGCAAGCTATTAAAAGATGAATTTATACCATCCATAAGCGAATCAATTGGATTTGCCTTAATATAATAGCGATCGTCATAACCGCAATCCCGTATACGCCGAAGTGGTGAAATTTGGTAGACACGCTAGCTTCAGGTGCTAGTGGGGACTTTCCCCGTGGAGGTTCGAGTCCTCTCTTCGGCACCAACGCCCGTCTATAGCGAACACCGTTACAATTGAAGATGATTTCGTTACGTTATCAAGATGTTAAAAGCGCAGTGACGCCCCGAGGTGCTTACTCAATACTCTGGTTAGTACAATGAAAATACCTGAATCGCTATTTGCTTATATCAACCCACTTGTATCGTTTTTACTCGGATCTCCACTGCATTTCGTGGTAAGCGACAGTATCTTGCTGATCACGTATACGGGAAGGAAATCCGAGAAAACCCTTACGACTCCCGTCCGCTACTTACGCGACGGCGACCGTATTAGGCTGTTCAGTACTCAAAATACTAACTGGTGGCGTAACCTCAGGAACGGTGCGACTGCCACCCTTTTAATCAAAGGTCATACTTCTACCTATCGCACCGAAGTTTACGAGCACGACTCTGCCGAGGTCAGAGAATGTCTTGAAGCGTACCTAATGCAATTCCCACAAGATGCAGTATATCACAACGTTTCCTTAGACGATGGCCGAAAACTTAACCAGTCAGATTTGAATATCGCGGCAAAACATAGTATTTGTGTTGAAGCTACGCCTATCTAGCTGCGCCTTTTTAAGGGGTGGCCCTATATCCGCCCTTGATGTTTTTCGCAACTATGCACACAGCATTGTGTGCATGGAGACTTTCAAGATGATCGACTCGAATTACAAAATCCTCTATCCAAGGCTTAGCTTCTAACTCGGACTTCAATTTTCTCCCCGCATCTTCACAAAACATTGGGTTTTGAGCATTCAAGCGGGCAAACTCCTGTTCGTCTTCGCGCTTCACGGCAGTCTGTGCCGGCGTCGCCAACGTCCGTTCCACATCATCGATAAGCTGCGTTAGTGGAAACGTGGTCATGTCATGTGGTATCCGAACACGTATTTTCGCGATGCTGCGTTGGCCGTGCGGAGTAGCCATAATGCCCTTTTCGGTACCAAGCCACTCCTTTACGTCGTCCGCTTCAACAAATCCAGAAGTACCGAAATCCTTATTAAATTGTTCCTGAATTAATTGTCGGGCCAACGCTGCCGAGCACGGGCACGTACTTGAATAGTTAATAGAAAACTCCATATCGACGCTCAGCGTTCCGTTTAGCAAACCACGAACTACTACGGGATAGTTATTCCACCCAGAATAGTTAGTAACAAGGGCGCGACGACGTAGATAATGATCGAAGCGAAACGCAACAAACGTCCTGGATGAAAGATCTTTCTGGGTTGCCAGCAACTCTTCAAGCAACTGACTTACCGCTAAGGGTGACAGAACACCCGCCCTCATTTCCTTATCCAGCGTTACGTATAAACGGGACATGTGTATACCTTTCGCAAACGTGTCGATGAGGTCAACGTAGACCTGCACTTGGCTCAAGATATCGTAGACGTCAGTACCATCCTGCAATTTAAAAGGTTGGGAAACACCATCCATTCCCACCCAATCAAGAGTACTTTGCGGTGCGTTCAGATCGCGTAGTGTGATATCTTGCGTTTCTTTAAAGGTTCCGTGCTGCACTTCGCCCACTCAAAGATGGAAGCAGTTCCTTTACTGCCTAGGTTGTTTAGATACCCCTATTTGAAGGATTCTCGTTCCTCATCGGTCAGCTCACGCGCTTCCGCTTCAATCATCACGGGTATACCGTCCCGAATGGGGTACGCTAAACCACTAGCGTAAGACCACAGTTCATTTGTTTCTCTGTTGTATATCAATGACGTTCTACTGACGGGACAAACCAGAATCTCAAGCAGTTTAGGGTCCATCATCGTATTCGTTTTATAGGAAAGAAATGACCTTGAGAGATAAATTCCAACCTCTATAATTTACATTCTAAAGGGGTTACGTTGTACAACCGCGTGGTCTCTGTCAGGCCCCGTGGAAATTATGTCTATTGGCACGCCTACTAGCGTCTCAATTCGTTTAATGTAAGCAATTGCATTTTTCGATAAATCCCTCAATTTCTGCGCACCCGTAGAACTTTCTTCCCAGCCAGGCAATACTTCGTAAACGGGCTCAATATCTGAGTAGTACTCAGCACCAAATCGCCCTTTTTCAGCTGCTTCCCCTTTCATCGAATAATCGATGCAGATCCTCAGTTCCGGCAATCCGTCCAAGACGTCCAGTTTCGTCAGGCAAAGACCCGAAACGCCATTTATTTGTACCGATTTGCGCAGCGCGACAGTATCCAACCAACCGCATCGCCTTTTACGACCCGTAGATGCTCCGTACTCATCTCCTCGAACGGATAGATGATTTGCGATTTCACCGAAAAGCTCGGTTGGGAACGGCCCCAAGCCAACGCGTGTTGTATACGCTTTCACGATTCCCATGACGTAGTCAATATCCCGCGGTGCAATCCCCGCACCCACAGTTGCTGCACCCGAAATCGTATGCGTCGAAGTTACATATGGGTACGTTCCATGATCAATATCGAGCAGTGCTCCTTGGGCACCTTCAAAGACGATATTTTCCCCTCGGCCGCGCAGGTCATGCAACAGTGCCGAGGTGTCTCGAACCATCGGCTCTACGTACTGCTTAAATTGGTCAAGTTCATCAGCAACTCGGTTTAAATCAACTTCAGCAGCACCGAAACGGGCTCTAAGCAGGAAGTTATGATAAGCAAGCGATGATTCCAACCGATGGTCAAAATCCTTCGCGTACAAAAGATCACCGATACGCAACCCGCGACGCCCAGCACGGTCCTCGTACGCAGGCCCAATACCTCGTCCCGTCGTTCCAATTCTCAGCGACCCAGACGTAGTAGATTCGCGCGCCTGATCCAAAGCAACATGGTATGAAAGTAAAAGCTGGCACGACGGACTAATGTACAAACGATTGCGTATTGAGATGTTCCTAGCCTCAATATCGGCAACTTCTTTTTGAAGTGCTTCAGGAGAGAGCACAACACCGTTAGCAATGACGCAAGCCACGCCCTCGCGCATCGCACCGGAAGGCAAAAGATGCAAGATGATTTTTTCACAATTAGTAACGATCGTATGCCCCGCGTTATGACCACCCTGGAAACGGACAACGGCGGATGCATCTCGGGTAAGCAAGTCGACGGCTTTTCCTTTTCCCTCATCTCCCCATTGCGTACCGACGATAACGACACTACTAGGCATCTAATCCGTTCTGCACATGTCAGTCTCACACGCGGGCACACACTGCGGTGTAGCACCAAACGCTACACCACACAAGTACGTTCCTTTAACGTGATTTATTCCTCGCTCTTCTTCAAATATTTGAAGAACTCGCTTGATGTATCAATCACCATAAATGAGTTCTCATCAAACGTCTGCACATAAGCATCGATGCTTCGATAAAATTCGTAGAACTCCGGATCCTGATTGTAAGCCGCCGCATAAATTTGGGCCGCCTCTGCATCGCCGTCACCGCGTATTCTTTCTGCATCGCGATATGCTTCCGCGGCAATAACGACAGACCGACGATCTGCGTCGGCCGTGATACCTAACGCCAATTCTTCACCGGTAGCACGATGCTGCTTGGCTTCGATTTCACGCTCTGAGCTCATTCGAGAGAACACTGCGTCAGAAACTTCCGGCGGTAGTTCAATTTTTTTCACGCGCACGTCAATTACTTCAATTCCAGCCGCCTGACTCATGACGACGTTTAAGTCCAGAGTCAGTTCCTGCATAAGTTCATCCCGTGCCCCGGATATGACTTCATGCATATCGCGGTTGCCGATTTGGTTCCGCAACCCCTCGTTAACACGGTCCGTGAGCAGACGGTTAGCACGCAATTCATCGCCGCTGGTGGCGGTGTAGTACTTTCTGACGTTGCCGACTCGCCACTTGACAAACGAATCAACGATTAACGGTTTTTTCTCAACCGTGTAGTAACGCTGAGGCGAACTATCTAGCGTCAGAATCCGCCCATCGAACCGTTTTACTTCTTCAGCGATGGGGATCTTGACGTGTATTCCAGGATCAACATCCGCTACCGAAACGGCCCCAAATCGTAAGGTTAACACCCGATCGCGCTCATGGACTATATAGAACGTATCGGCGAGAACGACTACGACTACGATTGCTACCACTAACGAGACAATAGTTTTTACATTCATTTCGCTCTTCCTATCGACGATGTGCTTGGATGTTTTCTTGAAGCCTCCGAAGAATCGCGTCCGTTGCACGATCAACTGAAGATTGAGTTGCCGGTACTGAAGAATTTGAATCCCTAGTGCTCGAAGACTGACCCCGCAGTTGGTCAAGTGGTAAATACAAGATGTTGTTTCCTCCTTCTATATCTACCAGAACTTTGCCGGATTTCGACAGAACGGACTCTATCGCGCCGATATACAAACGATCTCTGGTTACGTCTTTAGCGAGCTGATATTCCTTGAGCAGCTTCGTGAAGCGATCTGCTTCACCTTCGGACCGTGCAATCGTCTGGTCACGATACGCATTGGCCGATTCAATAGCCTGTTGAGCTTCACCACGCGCCTTCGGGACGATTTGTTCAGCGTAAGCCGTCGCTTCGTTTATGAATTTGACTTCGTCCTCCTTGGCTTTTTGCACGTCATCGAATGCTGCTTGCACCTCCGCGGGAGGACCAACGCTGTCAAGGTTAACTTTGCTAATCAGAAAGCCCGTTTGGTAACGGTTTAGGTACGTCTGCAACCGTTGTTCGACTTCCTCACCCAGAATCTCTCTACCTTCCGTAATAACCGAATCCATCGTTGAACTTCCCACGACGTGTCTAAGTGCACTTTCCGTAGCATGCTTAAGACTTTTCTCAGGCTCGCGGATTTCAATAAGGTTTTTCACAGGGTCCGATATCACGTATTGCACCACTAAGTTGATCTCCACGATATTTTCGTCTTCGGTAAGCATCGTTCCGGAATGTTCGCTGGAGTTCACGCGCGTGACGTTGACCTTCTCCACAACGTCGATAAATGGCCAGTTCCATCGTAAGCCGGGTTCCTTTAGTTCACTCTGCGCTTTGCCAAATCGGAACACCACCCCTCGTTCTTGTTGGTCAACTTGATACACCCCAAATGCGGCATAAACCAGCACAACAACAACTAGTATCCCAACCAGAGAAACCGGACTTATTCGAAATAGCCTGCCACCGCCGCCGCTTGACCCCCCGCCCGAGCCGCCAAAGATTCTTTTGAATCGCTGTTGAAGCTTGCGCAAAGCTTCGTCAAGATTGGGAGGGCTTTGCCCGTCCCATGGATCACCACCTTTCTTTCCATCGTCATTCCACGCCATAACATGATTCCTCTAGATCGTTGAGAGACTTGGCCTCTCTAATTTTGTACGACACAACGCGACACCTTCATTGGCTAATAAACGCCGAACTTGTTTCGTTCCAAGTCGTACGGTTAGAGCCCAAGAGCCATCATCTTCAATTGTTTCATCTAATACTGCACGTATTCTATATAGCCATGACCGTATGTGTCCTTCTGAAGAAGCTAAGCGTATTGAGAATGGTCTTTGGGTTACTCCAAACCGATTGGAAATTTTTTCAATCAAATCTTCGATCCCATAGCCCGTCAGCGCGCTTACGCAAAGTCGCTGATAGTTTAAGCATGAAGTTCCTTTCACGATATCAATCTTGTTGAACACTTCCAGCACTGGAACATTATCAGCGCCGACCTTGTCGAGTACTGCACGGACACTATCTCTAACCGCCTCCACGTCATCGTTGGACGCATCAATGACGTGCACGAGCAGGTCGGCTTCAGACACTTCTTCCAGTGTAGCCTTGAACGCGTCCACGAGATCAGTAGGCAGATCACGGATAAAACCGACTGTGTCGGCAATTACGATGATCCCATATCCGGGAAGATTGATGCGGCGCATCGTAGGATCCAATGTCGCAAACAAACGATCATCCGCATAGACTGATGCGCTTGACAAATGATTGAACAATGTCGATTTACCTGCGTTGGTATAACCAACCAACGCCACCGTGGGAGTATCAGATCGGCTGCGTTGCTTGCGTTGCTGAGTACGCTGCTTACGCACCTGCTCCAGCCGTTGTTCCATGACGGACACTCTTCTAGCTAGCAACCTTCGGTCGATAGATAACTGCGTCTCGCCCACACCACGAAGATTGACACCACCACGCTGTCGATCCAAATGGGACCATCCTCGAACAAGATGCGTTTGCAAATGCTTAAGCGTGGCCAACTCAACCTGCAACTTGCCTTCGCGTGTACGCGCCCTGTCCGCAAACACTTTAAGAATTAATTCGGTTCGGGAAATCACGCGTACGCATAGCCTCAATTCGAGCTTGTGTTGCTGAGTTGCAGTGACTTCGCCGTCAATCACTAGAAGATGAACGTTTTCGTCCCGCACAACGTCCGCGACTTCTTCGATTTTGCCGATTCCGATACATAGTCCAGGATGCGGCCGATCGCGTTTGACTTTCACAACGGGCAACGGGTCTAATCCCGCCGATTTTGCCAGTTCAAATAATTCCGTGGTATCGCGCGGAGCAGTATCTCCGGTGAACCGAACGCTGACGAGCAAAGTCCGTTGGCCTGTCTCTGGACGTTCAAAGAACAAGTATCAACCGTCCTCTGTATTCACGATGAGTTTATAGGACTCACTGGGGAAAGTAACGTTCAGATCCAATCTCGTCGTTATCCGAATAATGCAACGCGTAAAAAAGTGATTCGATCTCCTTTTATCCTCATGGACTAACTGAATTATATCTAACAATCGTAACAAGGACTTAGGTGTACCGACGGATGTTTTCTTTTGTTTCTATTAAGGCCACGTTTCAGTTTGGGGGCGTATCCGGCAACCACAGTGTAGTAAGACAGTAATAGACAATGCACGTTTTCACAATCTCATAAAAACCAAATACAAAATCACATGTACGTAAGTCACGTCAGATACCTATATCCATGATACTGACTCGCTTGGACTTTCCCGTAGTCAATCGAAAGGAAGCGTTTAAATACGATGGAAGGACTTGCTGATCAAAAAACGACTCTACGAGTAATGAGACGGCAAGATGGCTTGCTACTTTATTCGTCGCTGCTTGCTGACCGTATCAATATCCATTGATATAACGGTCTTAGTCTTTCCCGACTAGAGTGTCAGGATTTATCGAACGCATGCTCAACGCAGTCACTCCAATCAGCACAGGTGGCTTGAAATGGGAACATCTATGCTCGTGGATACATGTTTTAGAAAATCCGTCCTCTGCTTGGGAGTGCCCTACTATTCCCACGACGAGGGCCAAAGCGATTAAGAGATCATGTGTCTTCGACCACAACCGCCGTGCCGTAAGCAAGCATTTCTGCGGCACCATCCATCATCACGGTAGTCGAGAATCGCATTGTGATAACGGCGTTAGCACCCATTGCTCTGGCGTCGTCCACCATACGGTCTAGACTCTGCTCGCGCGCCTCCGCAACCAATTTACCGTACTCCCTAATCTCACCACCAATAAGATTCTTTAATCCCGCTATGATGTCGTGTCCAATGTGCCGAGCACGGACGGTACTGCCTTTCACCAATCCCAGCGTACGGACAATCCGCTTCCCGGCAATACTCTCGGATGTGACTATCAACATGGTTTACATCTCGACATCTTTATACCTATCAGTTTTGTTATCGATCAATCTCTGACGAACTACCGCAAACACCAGCAGTATGCCACCGGCCGCCGCCACTAAGATTAAGATCTTTAGCAGCAAAGGTACTTCACCTGACGATAACATCGCGATCAGAGTCCATAAAACGCCTCCCGCGATTGCTACGCAAACTAGTCCAAGTAGCACAAACCCAATTTGTTCGGATATTTTTGAAATTGAGTCGCTCATCTTGCTGTCATCTTTATCTATGTGGTATCTACCTTAACTCGCTAAGCTTGGGATTGTACCTTTCTTGAGCCGAATAGGTACGAAGAAAATCCTTTTGCTTAGGCACGCGAGTATCAATCAGCCCATGAGTTGTCGCCAAAGTGTCCAAGTCTTTGACATTTTCGGTACGCATTGACCTTTTTCGTATTAGCTATTGTTGCATTTAGTTGAGTAGCAGGAACCGACATGGCATATACAGCACTTGGGAAGCATCATCGCGAGGGTATTTCTCTTATCGAATTGATGGACATGTTCCCTGATGAAAAAGCTACGAACGGCTGGCTCATTGCTCGCCGCTGGCCAGATGGGATCATATGCCCACATTGCGGTCACAATTGAAGTTATGCATGCTCCGGGGCTACTAGGCCGATGCCACTACGATGTAAAGGATGCTGGGAGTTTTTTCTGTACGCACTGATCAATATTAGCAGAGTCGAAAATACCTTTGCGTAAATGGGTATTTGGCCATGTACCTATACGCAACAAACTTCAAAGGCGTGTCCAGCATGAAGATTCATCGGGATTTAAAGATTACTCAGAAAAGCGCGTGGTTTCTGCTTCACCGACTACGCCAAGCATGGGAATCCGGAACGGAATTTTTTCATGACCCGGTGGAAATAGATGAGGCCTATTTCGGCGGTAAAAAGCGTAACAAACACGAAAATAAGACACTTCGCTCAGGACGCGGAACCGCTGGTAAGAAAACGGTTATAGGTATGGTGGACCGCAAGACGAATAAAATGGAAACCTCTATCTTACTGCTATTTTGACGAATCATGCCTGATATAAGTGTATGATTTGTCATGATATGAGGATTGCTTACTCCTCATTGTCTCGAGTAAATAGAGGTGTCCAAATGCAAGCAAAGGTCATCAATGATACGACGGCGTTCAACTTTGCAAAATTTCATACGCGAGCGGGTACAGCAAGGATTAACCGTCTATACCGATGATTCCAGTGCCTATCACGGCTTGTACGATTACCAGCATGAATCGGTATGTCATTCAGCGGATGAATTCGTACGCGACATGGCGCATACCCACGGTATCCAATCCTTCTGGGCCATGCTCAAGCGCAGCTACAAGGGAACCTTCCATCAAATCAGTTTCAAGCACTTTCAGCGTTACGTCAACGAGTTTGCCTTCCGTAAGATAAGCACTATATGATGCCAGATGACTTCTTATCGCTGACGGATGAGTAGGCAAAAGGTTGATGTACCGAGGTTTGATCCGTAGAATTTGAGACATAGCCTTGCCGGTATAGGGGTCCATCATGGGAGGAAGTCTTGGCATCCTCTGATCAAAATATTCACTAATCGACCATACATAGCTGGACACCTCACTGCTGCGAATCCGGCGTATGCCCCGCAGTGTGCATGAATTGGACCTTCATCAAGCCAACTTTGAGTGTACCACTGGAGATTCGATTTTCACAATGTCATTGTCCAAGCGTTGGATAGCGCACGGTATTTTACATTTCGAAAATAAGTGGTGGCTAATGCAAGCCGCTCAAGCCGAAGACGAACAGTCCTCCAAAATAGGCCGCTGCCCAGCCAAGTGTTCCTATCGAACATGCCGCACCCCACGCAGCACGGGAAATTGACCCTGACCTTGTAATAGTTGCGAACACGATAATTGAGCTTGCGATAGGGATAGCAAGAGGAAAGATGAGTCCAAAACTCCCAACGAAAACGAAGATCGATAGCACTAAACCTTTGAGACTCTGAATTAGATTTGCTTCCAAGAAGAAACAGACGATACTGTAAATGGGCACTCCAGCAATCATCGCGAGCGCAAAAGCACTCAGTGACCCGGCCACGGGAACGTTTCGGACAGCTGCGCGGTGCGGTCGCAATACGACAGTCGCAAGACCCGGTATCAGTATCGTGAGCGCGAAAAACGAGAAATACACATACAGGATGACGTAATTATTCTGGTTGTAATATCTCAAACTACCGACGCTACCCATCCAAAGAACCATAGGAATGGTCCCAATCCAACCAACGAATACTAATATCGACCAGTATCGCCATCTGATATTTAAGATTTTAGTTATTGCCACAATATCTTATCCAAGCTCATTTAACTCTCGCCCACCTGAGGGATAGTAAAGATTTAAGTTTGGAAATTACATACCTAGCCCGGGTAATACACGAATAAAACAGCAAGGCCCCTATCATTCGATATCATTCAGGTAGTTAAGTTATCTAGCGAAGGAGAGCTTGCTGTGATGCAATGTTACCCGAATTCTATCCGCTTTTCATCCGTGCAACGCCGTAAGATGGAGGCTGCATTCAGCGGCGGTGCGATCACCGGTAACGGGGGCATTCCGCTGCTCGCGGAGGTGGCATTCGTTTAGTGATTATTGTCATTCGTTTAAGGAAGTGCCCTTCACCCCTGTATGGAATACTAGTTCTATGTTGAGTTAATCAGCAGTTTTTGCTTGCAGTCTTCTCCCTCGCTGCCACATCTTCACGGGTTTTCGGGATCGTCGTTCGAAGGATCTGCCGGGCCGGAGTCGTTGTCGGCATCGGATGATGTCGCGAACCACCTGGGTGACCGTTTCCTGTAGCGCGGATGCCTGCTTCAGCAACTAGGGCTCTCGATGTCGGCCGCCACCATCGCCAGTCCGTGCTTGAAATGGGTCTGCTTGCGCGGCTTGCCATGTTCGTGCGGGTTTTCGTTCCATCGATGGTCGCCGTGACCGGAGAACCGCCGGGTCATGGCGTTCAGGGGGAAGCCGGCATAGAGTTTCTGTTGCACTCCCCGCTCGCTTGGTCCATGGAAGTCTTCCACCTCCATCCGTTGTTTGGACACCTTGTACCATTCTTCCACGCCCCATCTTGCGCGATACCGCTCCGCCAGTTGCGGGATGGTGTATTGCTTCGAATCCAGCAGGGTGGTTCCGAGGATGAAGACCGTTTTGCCGACGAGGTATTTTTCACCAGCCGAAGGCAGTGTGCACCACAGGTGGCGAGTGTGCCTTTGCGGGAGGCGATCTCCATCACCACATCCTCTCGATCGCCGGGGATGAAATGGTCGATGTCGGCACCGGTTTTCCGCTTTATCCCGAACACCGCATGCAGTCCCCGGATCACGTGCACGTGCAGCATCCGTAGACAGGATCCAGGGCTTTCCCCGCCCTTCGGCGTCCGCCAGCCAAGATGACTGCAGATGGCCGAAGCCAGTTCATCGCGACTCAAGGACGGAAACAGCTCCACCGTCCTCTGAATGTCCGAAATCCGACGGCGGGTCAGCCGCCTGCCACAAAATGTGATCGACTTCAGATCCACGATTCTCGAACCCATCCACTTTCCGTCCGAAACAATTCCATACAGCATAGTTTGCCAAAAAAAACGTCGCAACGCAACCCCTTTTTTTGAACACTCCAAAAAAACAGAAACAAGTCCCAGTCAATCAATGGGTTATAGAAAACCCTCAAAGGCGCAGATCGACTTTTCTCAAACCGAATGCCATTGCTGCTCGCGGAGGTGGACCGGCAGTTGGGTCTGGCCCGCTTGATGTCGAGACACTTGGGTAATGCACGCGCCAGGCCAGTTGTGGGCGAGCATAGCCTGCTGGACATGCTCAGACCGCACGTTTATGCACTGGCCCTGGGACCTGAGGACTTGAATGATCATGGGGAGTTGCGTCACGATCCTGCCTTGCAGCCGGCGGCTTCCGGGATGGAGACCCTGGCGAGTCCGTCGACGTTGTGTCGCCTGGAGCAGCGCGCCGACCGGGAGACGGCGATGGCGATGCACCAGGCGTTGTTCGACCAGTTCGTGGGGCGCATGCGATGGTGCCGCGGCCGTCTGGTTCCGGATGTCGACGCCACGGATGCGCCGTTGCACAGCGAGCAGGAACGCCAGCAGCATATCAGTGCGGCGAAAGTATCCGACAGATGCTGGACGTTCTTCAGCGTGTTGAACGTCTCGTTCTCGATCTTCCAGCGGGTGTGCGAACAAGAAACGACCGAAAGCCATCGGCCGGTTACAGAATAGATGGATGAGTAGTTCGCCTTTTGACACGATTGTCGATGGTAAGAAGACCAGTTGCACATCGTTCCTGAAAAAGCCACGATGCGATCCATGGTCCGACCAAGATCAGTAGTGGATGCTGCCGCGCTCATACCATATCTGTGATAAAGTCATAAGCATGTTCGATAACAATCTTTGCAAAGTACCAGTCAAACATAATTCAAATTATTAACCGAATTCCGATGAATTCGATCGAATTTCCCAATTTAGGCGTAAGAAAACACTGATGATGGTAAGCCTTGGTGACCGACTTGTAAGATTAGGGAGTCGTCTCTTGATGAAAGGTCGATTACCCGCGGTAACTCTCTTAGCTTTGTTATCTTTTCTTCAGTGGCAGGACCCGTTACCGGTAGAAGCCGTTCGTACCAGAATATTCGATTTTTATCAGACGCTCCATCCCCGACCTCCTCTTACCCCGTATCCCGTCGTGATAGCTGACATTGATGAGAAGAGTCTCTCAATGTACGGTCAATGGCCTTGGCCTCGTACACTAGTCGCTCAGTTAGTTTTGGCATTAAATCACGCTGGGGTGAAAGCAATCGGTTTCGATGTAGTGTTCGCGGAAGGAGACCGAACATCTCCAGAAAATTCGTCGCGTTTTATGACGGGGTTAGATGACCTTACTTATGAAAAGCTGCAGAAGCTGCCACGAAATGACACAGTTTTCGCGAAACAATTGGAAATAGCCCCCACCGTTCTAGGACAGTCCGTTATCAATGAAACTCCCAAAGGGGAAGTGCCGCCTTACCCCAAAACCTCGGTAAATACTATCGGTCGCGTCACCAACTACCTGCCTGCTTTCCCATTTCTGGTGCGCAACATTCCGGAACTAGAAACCGCGAGCAAAGCTCAAGGAGTGATTAGTCTGATTTCAGAAAGAGACGGGGTAATTCGTAGGGTTCCATCCGCAGTAGTTGTTGGCGAAACCGTGTTCTCCTCGTTTGGGATCGAAGTGCTTCGTGTTGCTCTCGGGCAAAAATCCATCGATATCAAAGCCAAGCCAAATCTGGGAATTAGTGCCCTGCGCGTAAATCCTGTAATAATCCCCACCGACCCACTTGGGCGAATATGGATCTATTTCTCACCATGGGACGACTCTCGAAGTTACTCCGTACATGATATTTTGACTGGCACTATAGATGCTCAATTGTTACGAAATCGCATTGTACTGATTGGGACGTCTGCAGCGGGGCTTCTTGATCTTAGAGTGACTCCTCTGGGGGATGTAGTCCCGGGAGTGGAAGTTCATGCTCAAGTAATTGAAATGATTCTGAGTGAAAATTTTCTGAAGCGACCGGGTTGGACTCATGCGTTAGAAATTCTTTGTACATTGTCAATCAATCTGTTGCTGATTCTACTGGTGCCAGCTTTAGGTGCTCGGACGACCGCACTCGTAAGCGTGCTGTCCGTCGCTAGTCTAACTGGTGTGTCATGGTTTCTCTTCTATCGGCACGGTACACTTTTTGACGCATCGTTTCCTGGAGTATCGGTATTAATAATCCTCAGTTTTCTTGTATTTTCGAACTATCTTAGAGAACAAAAAGAAAAGCGATATATTCGTGGGACTTTCTCACAGTATGTCTCACCGGCTCTTGTAGACCAGCTCGCAAATGCGAAGCAGCCCGTGAGGTTGGGTGGTGAAACTAAGGAAATGACGATTCTGTTCTGCGATATTCGAGGCTTTACGAACTTATCGGAACAACTTAAGGATGCCCCTGAAAAACTTACGGCCTTGATTAATCAGCTGTTGACGCCCTTGTCACACGTTGTGTTGGAGCACAATGGAACAATAGATAAATACATTGGTGATTGCGTGATGGCGTTTTGGAACGCACCCGTGACGGAAAAACACCATCGTTATCAAGCTTGTGCGGCTGCACTTGAAATGAGTAAGGCCGTGGTTGAATTAAATAAAAGGAACGGCAGCGAAGCGGAGGCAGGTAGTAAGCTGTCCGTTCCCTTCGCGATCGGCATAGGCATAAATTCTGGTTATGTAGTCGTTGGCAACATGGGGTCCGATATGCGGTTCGACTACTCGGTTTTGGGGGACGCCGTAAACCTAGCTTCCCGTCTTGAAGGGCAGTCCAAGATCTATGGCGCAGAAATCATAGTAGGTGAGGATACCGCACTGGAACTCGCAGAGGATTTCGCATTCATTGAACTTGATCTGATTGCCGTGAAAGGAAAGTCACAAGGTGTGCGTATTTTTACCCTCAAGGGTGGAAAGGAATTTGCCGTTTCACAAGCTTTCCAAGAAGAACAACAAACGCACAATGACATGCTGACCGCGTATCGAAATCAGGATTGGAACTTGGCAAATGATTTGGCACAAAGACTGCAAGTAGCTACTCCCGATATGCAGCAATACTACGATTTGATACGTAACCGCATTAGAACGCTTAAAAAGAACCCGCCGCCACCTGATTGGAAAGGGTTGTATGTATCTGAACTGAAGTAGTCACAGCATATACGGATGTGGCGTTCTCAACCTCAGTTCCTAGAACTTTTTTCTAACGTATCGCTAAATGCCGACGGTGACAGGGGTGAGCCGCCCCATGGCTAACAACAGCTTTAGCTCTGCGAGATATGAATCCGCCTCTGCTCTATACAAGTTAATGCGAGCCTGAAACGTTTCCGAACGCGCATCAAGGACATTGATTGCCGTGTCTTTGCCAGCTTTACGTAAAGCCACTCGAGCACTAAATACTTCTTCCGAGATCGTGTATGCGTTTTGTAACATTTCAGCTCGTTGCCGAGCAGTCTCAAGCGCGTCAAAGGCACGTTCAACGTCTTCCTCTATCCTGCGTTGAATATCCATGACCACAAACCGGTGTTTTTCCCGTTGAGCAATCGCTGCGTGTTCTTTCGAGTACGTTCGAAGTCCTGCGAACAGACTCCAATTTGCCGTGAGCAGCACCGAATACTCATCTCCTTGTCCCTCTCGGGCAGCATAGTCATTCTCAGACCGTATAGATCCTACCAAGTCTATAACCGGCCATTTGTCAGCCGCAATCGATTTGCGTTCTTTTTCCGCGAGCTCGAGCTGCAGGGTCGCGACCAATAGATCTACATTTTCACTCAATGCCTGAGTCATCCCATCTTCTAACGATTTCGGAAGTGATGCGGATAAGTTGCTTACATAATTCATGTTTCTGATGTCGGGTTCATGACTGAATATACGCTTGTAGTGAATCTGGGCTGCTTGTAAATCACCCTTGAATGCAATGAGGCGCTCGCTAGCGAGCTGTAGGCGCGCTTTAGCGAGCAGCACGTCAACCGCCATGCCCGAACCACGGATGACCCGCTCGTTCTCCAAACCCATTTGGGTTTGAATGACTTGTTGATTCTCAATTGCCAATTTCACAAGCTTGGACTGAGCTAATACATCAATATATGCAGCACAACCAGCATGTATGGTGTCCTGTGTAGTGTATTTATGATTAAGGTCCGCAATTTGGGCACCAATTCGAGCTGCCGCCAAGTTCGATGCACGGCCATGTCCAGAAAAAATCCGCTGACTAATCCCAAGCCCCGCTGTTTTTCGTATAAGGTCGGAACGGCCAGTACTGTGAAAGCGACGGCTTTGAGGAGTATCAATGAATTCTGGCCCTAGGTCAGCACGGAAATATACAATTGGCAGAAAGTCTGACCTTGCAACATCTACTTCACGTTGTGCAGCCTGTGTAGCCATTAATACAGCTTGAATATGCGGACTTGTTTCTAGTAGCTTTCGCAGCTCGTTGTCTAAGGGTTCCGCGGAAGCGGTCCAAGAACAAGCCGCGGTAAGTATCGCGAAGACGGGCCAGAATATTTTTACGATTGGTCGCGCATTGTATACCATGATATTTTGACTCTATTGTTACAAATATAAAATGTTAGCTATCGTTATCACATGTATTAAATCAACAAGGATCGTACGCGCACTGTACCATGTAAGCTAGAGACTAAGTATAGATCTCTGGATAAATAATAAAGGGAATTATTAGCTTGAGTGCACAAGGATTGGGACTTACATATCTGACTAGACAAACGCCGTTAAAGGCGAATAACGCTTTGATTTCCCCTCAATCCAAATCCAAGCAATCGCCATAATAGAGTGCGTTCGTCTGGGAGTTTGTTCCGCTCAAGGCATTCCAGCTCAAAATAATCCCATTCATTTTCGACTGATAGTGGAATTATACACGCTACGGCTAGTGTATTAATGTGGTATGACAGCTACCCAAGGAGAACATCATGCCACGCCCCGCGACCCCGATCATCCTGGATGAACAACAGCGTGCCGACTTGCGCAGTTTGGCCCGCTCCCGCACCTTGCCCCATCAGTTGGTACAACGCGCCCGGATCCGTGCTCGGTTGCGCGGACGGGGAGCCGGGCACCGCCATCGCCGAACGGTTGTAACTCTGAACAAGAACACGGCGATGAAGTGGCGCAAACGCTACGCGCAGTACGGGATCGAAGGGCTGCACGACGAGCGGCACCCGGGTCGTCCGCGAACACACGACGACGATCGGGTGGCCGAGGTCATGAACACGGCCTTGCAGTCGTTGCCCGCGCACCGCGCGCACTGGAGCGTGCGGACCATAGCGGCGCAAACAGGCGTGTCGAAAAGCACCGTCCAACGGTGGTTCGACCTGTTCGGCGTGCAACCGCATCGGCAACGCACGTTCCAGCTGTCCAACGGTCCGTGCTTGGTCGAGAAGGTCCGCGACATTGTCGGCTTGTACCTCAGCCCGCCGGACAAGGCCGTGGTGCTGTGCGTAGACGAAAAGACGCAGATACAAGCACTGGACCACACCCGGCCGATGCTGTCCATCGGCTTGGCAGTCTGCGCCGTAGAAAATTTTTGATACATTTTTTAGGATGAGTAGTTTTTAAACAACTTAGAATAGAAATTTCATACTTCATTAATACGTATTTTAGGTGATCCTTCCTACTAAAGAGCGTTCCTACGTTTCTACGGCGCAGACTGTTAGGTTACGCGCGCAGGAGTGCCCCATGACTATGTACGCCACGGCACGACGACTCTGTTTGCGGCACTCGACATCGTCACCGGCAAGGTCCGTAGCCCATGCAAACGCCGCCACCGGCATCAGGACTATCTGGCCTTCCTCCGCCACATCGACAAGGATGTCCCCGAGGGACCTGGACATCCACCTGATCGTGGATAACTATGCAACGCACAAACATGCCACCGTCAAGGCGTGGTTAGCGAGACGTCCCCGCTACCACGTCCACTACACGCCGACCTACGCCTCGTGGCTGAATCAGGTGGAGCGGCGGTTCGGCATCATCACCCAACAAGCCATCCGTCGCGGGTCATTCTCTTCGGTCCCGCAACTGCGAAAAAAGATCAACGCGTTTGTCGAGGACTATAATAAATCCTGCAGTCCGTTCGTCTGGACCGCGACGGCCGAGTTGATCCTTGCCAAAGTTGAACGCATTAGCCTATTGATTTCCAGGACTGGACACTAAGCAGAGTTAGCCAAAATAGCATGTAAAATTTGCCAGTATTCACACTGTCTAGTCATATAATTCACAAAATAAATCACTGCGCTATGCTATGCACTTAAGTTAATCATTCCCATAATAAATATAGCGATAATAGTGCGTCTTTCAAGATACCTAGCTGTTTATCGCGAAGACTTACACAGATGGGCACCTTTATTTATTGCTGTTTTGACGAATCATTCCCGATATAAGTATATGATTTTTAATGATATAAGCATTATCTACCTCCGCTTGTTTTGAGTAAATGGAGGTATCCATATGGTGTGATAAGGGTTGTAGACATGTTAGCAGATCTTCGCTGAGATCCGATTATGAAAGAGTTTTGAAAAGCCAGCTAAGAATTTATAGCCGGGAGAAGAGGCAGGTTGCTGCAATTTCCGTGTATTAAGTTTCTACTCGATAGATCGCTGTTGCAGTGTCGTGAAAAAGTGCCGCTTTCTCGCTAGCGGAAAAATCCCTCGTGATAAGTTTGAACGAGTTCCATAACACCGTGTAAGAGCAGCTCACCTTATCTACGGGGAAATTGCTCTCGAACATACACCGGTTAACACCAAAATGTTCGATCATGTGCATGTAATATCGTTCAGTAGCATCGGCCAATTCCTGTGAACTCGCTGGTTTGTCACGTTTGTGCAAACCGAATCCGTTGATCGGCATCAACAATCCGCCGATTTTTGCAACAACATTCTGACACTTGGATAGTTGAATAACATCGTCTTTCCATGTGTTGAAGATTTCTTCGCGTTTACCTTGATAACGACCTATGCCAAGCGGACCACCGCAGTGATCGATAACTATCAGTTGATTGGGAAACGCACGTGCTAAATCCGTGAGTTCAGGAATTTGCGGGTGATAAAGCCAAGCATCGAAAGTGAGATTGCGGCGGCCAAGTTCTGCGAATCCTTCTCTGAATGTTGTATCACCAAGCATTCCTTCCGTCGGTGAAGTATGCGAGTTACGCACCTCTTGACTAGCATCCCATCCGGATGCGTGTCGGATTCCGCGAAATCTTGGACTAGCCGCCATATGCGCGTCCAGCACCTCTCCTACCGCCGCTCCCAAAGTCAGGTCCGCAAAACTGATAATCGATACGCACACGCAAGTTTCACCGTATCCACCACTTGTGCTCATTGTAGCGATGCCATGTGCGAATTCCGTTTCACCCACAGGCCGCATTGGTGCAGGGCTATCGGCACTGTACATTGAGCCACATTCCATAAACACCGTAGATACCACATTGTGTCCGTCGCCGATGTCTTCCAGCAGTTCATTGAGCAAATAGCGACTCTTGGGATGATCCCATAAATGATGATGAGGATCGCAAATTGGTAGCTCCGGTTCGAGAGCGTCCTCGACCACTTGATCCAGCCAAACTTGTCGATCCATCTATTGTTTTTTAGATTCGTGATGCTCTAGCTATTGGTCGTAGATGACGACCGATCGTATCGACTCGCCGGCGTGCATGAGATCGAAACCTCGGTTGATGTCTTCGAAACTAAGCGTGTGCGTGATCAGATCGTCAATATTGATTTTGCCGTTCATATACCAATCGACGATTTTGGGTACGTCGGTGCGTCCCCTTGCGCCGCCGAACGCCGTTCCGCGCCAAACACGCCCAGTTACCAGTTGGAAGGGGCGGGTGCTAATTTCCTGGCCCGAACCAGCCACGCCGATAATTATGCTCTCACCCCACCCTTTGTGGCAACACTCCAGTGCTTGACGCATAATTTGCACGTTTCCAATGCACTCAAAGGAGTAATCCACTCCGCCATCCGTCATGTCGACAATTGCGGCTACAACATCGTCAACATCTGAAGGGTTTATGAAGTTCGTCATGCCAAACTTCTCGGCCAGCTCTCGCCTCGATGGGTTGATGTCTATTCCAATGATCCGATCAGCTCCCACCAGTCGTGAACCTTGGATGACGTTTAAGCCGATGCCTCCCAGTCCGAAAACGGCAACGTTTGATCCAGGTTCAACTTTAGCCGTGTTAATGACCGCACCCAATCCAGTGGTTACGCCACATCCGATGTAACAAACTTTATCGAATGGTGCATCTTCTCGAATTTTGGCTAGTGCAATTTCAGGTAGGACCGTGTACTCCGAGAATGTAGACGTACCCATGTAGTGATACACGGTTGCACCGTTGTGTGAAAACCGGGACGTGCCGTCGGGCATTAGCCCTTGTCCTTGGGTTGTGCGAATGGCACCACACAAGTTGGTCTTACCCGACCGACAAAACTTGCATTCCCGGCATTCTGGCGTGTAGAGAGGAATAACGTGATCGCCCTGCGCGACGCTGTTGACGCCGGTGCCTACTTCGACAACTACTCCGGCCCCTTCATGACCAAGAATGGTTGGAAATAATCCTTCGGGATCAGATCCCGATAACGTGTACGCATCAGTGTGGCATATTCCGGTAGCCCGAATATCTACAAGGACTTCGCCTTCTCGAGGCCCATCAAGTTGAACGTTTTCTATTTGAAGTGGTTGTCCCGCTTTGTAAGCGACCGCGGCTCTTACATCCATCAGTTTTCTCCTATCGGCACTTTGAACATGAACAATAAAGTTGCAAAAAATTCTGATAAAGCCGGCACGCCATCTAGATCGTACTTATAGCATACACGTAACATGTGCACTAAATCTTCCGGTATTTTGCGTGATTATCAGTGAAGTGACATTCCCGGCGATATGCTTGGTGGCACAGGATTAGTGGTTATCGTAGCGTTTCCTTAGGTTGCAGCATATACGTTCATCTACGTTCATCGCGGCTTTGCCGGGTGAAGCCGGACTATCCCAGATAATGCACGAATAAGACAGCAAGGCTCCTATAATTCGATATCATTCAGTGAGATAGTGTCTGCGCCCCCCCCCCCATTTTACGACGGGCTTAAGGCACTTGATGGTATCCACCCACCGTGGGGCTCCGAAAGTGCGGATGATGTTCTCCTGCTCGCTTTCGGGGCGTAGTTGTGTCAAGAATTTTCTGCGATTTCCAGTGAGAGCGGAGACCGCGGCATACGAGCCGCTCGGATCCGGGCTCCGCCATAGAATGTGAGTTGAAGGAGCTGATGCCACTGGAACTGGAGGTTGTGGCGGAGGGGGAGGCCGCTGAGGAATGGAAGGAACGGATGGATCGGCATCATGAGCTGGGTTACCGACATCCGTTCGGCTGTTTCCTGCGCTACTGGCTGCGGGATCGTCGGGGTCGCAAGCTGGGCTGTCTGCTGTTTGAGGCGGGCACGACCCGGCTTCCCTGTCGTGACGCCTGGATTGGCGGGCGGGATCGGGATCGGGCGAAGCGTCTGAAGGGGTGGTGAGCAACTCCCGGTTCCTGATCTTTCCTTGGGTTCGGGTTCCGTATCTGGTCTCGAAGGCCCTGTCGATGGCGGTTCGGCGGCTGCCCGGGGACTGGAAGGAGCGGCACGGCCTGGAGCCGGTACTGGTGGAGACCTTTGTGGATCCGGCGAAGTACCGGGGGACCTGCTACCGTGCGGCCAACTGGCAGTGCATTGGCCGGACGAAGGGACGCAAGGCGAGTGCGTCGGAGGCAGGCAAGACTCCGAAGGACGTTTACCTGTATCCGCTGACGAAAGACTGGAAGCAGATGCTGCTGACCGGCTCCCGTCGATCCGGACGCCGTTCCCGCAGGCCGCCGGTGGCGGTCTTGGCTCCGGAGGATACGTTTGTCCGGCTCTGGAGCGGCATCGTCGAGACGCTCATAGGTGTCGCCAACCGGCATGACCGGCTCTGGCAGCGGCGGCGGCGCGTGCTGAACACGCTGATGGTCGTGTTGTTCGTTTTCCGGTTGGTGTTCTCGAAGGGACGCCCAGGATATGCGAGCACGCTGGCCGAACTGTGGGGGCAGTGCCGGACGATGGGGATCGAACTGCCACAGCCGGCTCCGGTGTCGCCGTCCTCCATCTGCAGTGCCCGGGCCAGGCTGGACGAGCAGCTGTTCAAGACCTTGCATCAGGAAATCCTCAAGGTGGTCTTCGACGCCGAAGGCCGGTCCCGGCACGCACGGAAAGTCCGGCCCGACACGGATCGGGGGTGGCAGGGGCATCGGGTGTTTGCGGTCGGTCGATGGAAGCTCCCTGAACCTGCCGCGCAGACGGGTGCATGAAGGCTGGCGGACGCCGGTAGACGGTGCCCATTATCCGCAGGGTCTGGTGAGTTGCCTGTATCGGCTGCAGTCCCGACTACCGGTCAACTTCGACCTGCATGCGCATGGAAACGAGCGCGCGGGCGGCACTGGCCCACCTGAACATGCTGTCGGCGAACGATGTGGTGGTCTATGACCGGGGCTACTATGCCTATGAGATGCTGCACGCGCATGCGATCCGGGGACTGCACGCGGTGTTCCGGATGAAACGGAAAACCGGTATCGATGTCGACCGCTTCATCCACGGCGGCCGCCGGGATACGGTCATCGAGGTCGTTCCCCGCCAAGGCACGCTGATCCGACTACGCCGAAGGAACCCCGGAGCCGCATTCGACCCGCACCGCTTGCGGCTGGTGAAATATGCCGTGGGCAATACCGTCTTCATCCTGGGCACGACCCTGCTGGACCGGGACCAGTATTCCATCGACCAGCTGTCGGATTTGTATCACGCGAGATGGGGCATCGAGGAACTGTACAAGGTGTCCAAACAGCTAATGGTAATGGAGGTTGAGGACTTTCATGGGCAAAGCGAGCGCGGCGTGAAACAGGAACTGTATGCATGCTTCACCCTGATTACCATGACCCGGCTGTTCGCCAACCATGGCGAGGATCATCTGAACGGGGGGCTGCCGAACGACGGCAAGCCGCTGATGCAGACGAATTTCAAGCACGGACTTGCGGCGGTGGCGGCCAACATCGAGAGCCTGCTACTTCAGCAGGCATCCGCCCTCCGGGAAACCGTGGCTCGTATTGTCGGCGAGATCGTCCGGTGTCGGCAACGGATCCGCCCGGGCAGGTCCTATGAACGGCGATCCTGAAAACCGGTCGGAAAGTGGCAGCGAAGCAGGGGAGCACCGGCACCGGCAACTCGCTAACGGAATAAAAAACCAGCGGATAACCAAGGCCCAAGACCGAATCCTTAACCGAATGGGGAAATTCACTAAACGAATGCCATTGCATGGGCATCGGGTGTTTGCGGTCGATGGAAGCTCCCTGAACCTGCCGCGCGGACTGGTGCATGAAGGCTGGCGGACGCCGGTAGACGGTGCCCACTATCCGTAGGGTCTGGTGAGTTGCCTGTATCCGGTTGCAGTCCCGACTACCGCTCGACTTCGACCTGCATACGCATAGAAATGAGCGCGAGGCGGCACTGGCCCACCTGAACGTGCTGTCGGCGAACGATGTGGTGATCTACGACCGGGGCTACTATTCCTATGAGATGTTGACCGCTTCATCCACGGCAGCCGCCGGGATACGGTCATCGAGGTCGTTCCCCGCCAAGGCACGGTGACCAGACTACGCCGAAGGAACCCCGGAACCGCATGCGGCTGGTGAAATATGCCGTGGGCGATACCGTCTTCATCCTGGGAACGACCCTGCTGGACCGGAACCCGTATTCCATTGACCAACTGTCGGATCTGTATCACGCGAGATGGGGCATCGAGGAACTGTACAAGGTATCCAAACGGCTGATGGAGGTTGAGGACTTTCATGGGCAAAGCGAGCGCGGCGTGAAACAGGAACTGTATGCATGCTTCACCCTCATTGCCATGACCCGGCTGTTCGCCAACCACGGCGAGGATCATCTGAACGGATGTCTGCCGAACGACGGCAAGCCGCTGATGCAGACGAATTTCAAGCACGGACTTGCGGCGGTGGCGGCCAACATCGAGAGCCTGCTACTTCAGCATGCATCCGCCCTCCGGGAAACCGTGGCCCGTATTGTCAGCGAGATCGTCCGGTGTCGGCAACGGCTCCGTCCGGCTAGGTCCTATGAACGGCGATCCCGAAAACCGGCCGGAAAGTGGCAGCGAGGAAGAGGATCACCGGCACCGGCAACTCGCTAACGGAATAAAAAATCAGTGGATAACCAAGGCCCAAGACCGAATCCTTAACCGAATGGCAAAATGCACTAAACGAATGCCATTGGATCTTCCCTAACGCGAAGTCCTGTCTGCGTCTGATCTTGGCACTTGCGGCGGAGACCCATGAGCGGTGGTTGACGGGGCAGCGTTATCTATAATGGCCGGGTCTCCGTTGCCACTGGAAATTGCAGAAAATTCTTGACACAACTGTTAATTAATCTTGATCTCACCGACCGGCGTCTCATCCAACCGTAAGGCGTGCTCGAAACGTCTCATGATCGCTGCCCTCCCGACGAAGATCCGCACAGACCCCCCCCCCTCTGAAAACCCCAAAAAAGCCCATTTCAACGCCTCCAACGGCAATCTTCACCCGCAGCATTTTAGCTCAAAATACCCTCCCATGCCGCAATCATCAATGCTTTGGTAGAATCGTCAGGGTTTTCGCACAGACATTATTTATAGGAACGGCTGAGCTGAAACACCCGCCCATGCCCGTGACTCCCCAAACACTATTTTCGGTTATATCTCCAGAAATTCCCCGTGAACAGGGAATTTCTGGCTTTCGTCCCACTCTGATGTAGCGGGAACCCTACCCGAGTATGTGCGGAAAGTGATCCCTGTGGCATCGTATCGTCATGGTCAGTCGGAAAGTATGGAAACTGTAAATAAAAAATGTCATGTTGCTTACTCGGCTTGGCGATTTTTATTGTGATGAAAGATGGAATAAATAATAATTTATGCAAATATTACCAGTAATATTTACATTATATTGCGCTTGTCATTAAGTTGGTATCTGTTCATAATCGTTAATAGTCGATACTTTGGTTATTTTATTGATGTTGATAGAGTGCTATATGAAAGAATATGACGGCTTTACTAAATCCAAAGTCAAAAATAGCCTTGCCAGCATGTATAGTCAGCGAGGGTGTGGTATCTATCATAGATCAAAGTTTAGACGGCCATGGAGTATCGACACGACTAACTTTAACTATGAGAGATAGATCAGGAGAAACCCCTGTTATGACAAAACAGCTTAAAGAACTAAATCAATGTCTTCTCCAGCGCAGGCGAAATGGCTATTCGATAGCTGAGATCCTGTTGGTGTTCGGGATCATTGCAGGCGTATTGATTGGCGTCTGGGCGATGTACACCATGCTCGGCGACAAGTCTGACGCGCAGACGGCGATAGCCGAGATCCAGATGATCAAGAAGGCTGCTCATGAATACAAATACGCACCGGGGAAGCAGAACAAATACGCTGGTGCGACCATGGCTGCACTGAAACCGTATCTGGGGCAAAGCGGACTAGCAAACGGCCAGAATATATTTGGAACGGAGATTACTGCTACGCCTTCTAATCTGTCGATAGGGATCTGGCTGTAGCATACAAAGGGATTCGTGACATTGATATCTGCCGTCAGATCCTCAATCAATTCGGCCAAGTTAAGGATGTACAGGAGGTAAAGGATGCCAACGACGTGGTGACTACGGCAGCAGATACCTATATTGAGGCTGGCAAGACCATCTCTGGTTTTGTGGGTGGTATGATGGCAGTGTCACTGGATGTGAAAGTGCCTCAGGGGCTTACATACTGAACATAAGGATTGATTAATAGACACGATTTCAACGGTATATTGCATATTGCGCCAACGAATCTCGCACGCTCATTTTTTGAGGCGGATAGCTAGTAGTCTAACTAGTTTTAATTTTTGGGTACAGATGCTTCAGTTTGGTGCGCGTGTCGTCGACGCTGGGCTGCCAGGTTGGCCCCGGTCTGTTCGCGATTGCGCTCCTCGGCCCAGGCCCGCCGTTTCCGACGTGACTAACCCGGATTTCTCATAACCAAGTCGAAAATAATGTTTTTCACGGGGTGCGTCGGGTACGGGGCATGGAATGTCGCGTCGCGAGTTTGAAAAGGTCTCGGAGGGCGGGACGGCGAATCGCTGAGCATCCGGGCGCGGGGAGGCCAGCGCGCTCCGCCCTGCCGATTACACAGTAAGTACAGCTTGACTTCATAGTGGCTGGCTGCTGACCAACCTGCAGATGCTGGAGTGGTATCGTCTACGCTGACGCATCGAAGACTGGTTCCGGCTGCTCTCAAGACCGGATGCCAGATCGAGGCCCTGCAGCGCACCGTGACCCCGCGCGCGTTGGGTACTGGGCGATTGGCCGCACTCACCCGCTTGGGACGCGCTCACCTAGGAACATCCCGCCGAGACGATGATGCTCACCGTGCTGCGGAAACCTGACCTTGGATGACCCACGCAGCCCGTCACCCAACGATCTCGGTAAAAGGCACTCCTGTCCATCGCCATGCCGGGTGACTTCCAAGAACCGTCGCAGCGATCCCCCGCCCGGGTACGAGACGATCTGGAAGGGATACACAGCCTTGATACATCAGGCCGATGCCTACCAGCGACTCATCCGCCTCGTCCAGCAGAAAGGATCCGACTACGTCTATAAACTGTTGCAATCCGACAAATAGAAGTCAAGCGAGAGATGTGTGTAATCGGCAGGCTCCGCCGCCAGCGTCATGAACCCGGTTGAACCGGGCTTTTACATCGGTGCCAGGCTGGCCCAGATCAACCGGAAATCCTTCCAGTACGGGAAGGCGGATCTCCGAGTGCCAGATGGGTCCGCCGCGTGGACACCGTCACGCGCACAGGGATCCGGAACAGCCGCTCGCGCAGCGTCGATGGGTGGCTTCGGCGCAGCATGGCGGATACCGGGAGCTTCTCGAGCCGGTGCTTCATCATGCAATAGATGGCATGGGCCAGTGCACTCAGCCGGAGCTGGAGTGCGTTAACGTTCCAGAGGCTGCTGGAGCATCGGGCCAGGAACAGATCGTTCTTCTGTTCCTTGATCCAGTTTTCGGCCTCGCCCCGGTCACAGTACATCGCTTCGTAGACCGTTTGCGCGTCGGGTTTCCGGAGCGAGGTGACGACGAAGCGGCTGTTGTATCGGGTCTCGCCGGATCGGCGCACATGGGCCTTCCGCGCCGGTCTCCGGTCCGCCGTCGGCCTTGCCGGCCGGTTCCCCGTCCGCGTTGCCGATCGGTTGTCCCGGCAGCCATTCGGCCTTGGCGATCACGCGGCGTTCGCGGGTCCAGCTGTCGCGCGTGCGATAGCCGAAGCTCTGGTAGCCGCGGACCGCTCGCTGCGCTATAGTGCGGATCCCGCTTCAACCGGTCCCGCAGATCGTCCATCAACGGCTTGACCCGGTCTTTCAGCCGATCATTGCGCGGCAACCCTAGCACGTAATCCACGCCCCGCGCCTCGCACCACGCCATCAACTCGTCGCGGCAGTAGGCACCGTCGGCGCGGATCAGGATCGACACCTGCGGAAATCGCTTCCGCAACCGGTCCACTAGCGTCTCGAGCGTCTCCACCACGACGCCAGCAATTCCCCATATAGTTTCATTCGATAGGGTGGTGCGTGCGTGCGATGGGACCGCCGCGCCGCCCGTTGCTGCAGCAAGCGTCCGAGTCGGTGCAGGTTGGCTGCGAGGATCGAGATACCCACGGTGCGTTCGAAGCCTTCCCGGCCCTGCGTGCGCACCCGGTCCAAGCCATGACTTTCCAACGCATGGATCGCCGATTCCACGCCCGGATGCCACCGGCGTCGCGCCACGAACGATGCTTTACCTTCCCGGGCTCGACTGGCCTCCGTGCCTCGCCCCTTCGCGGGCAACGCGACGTGCCCCAGCACCGCGGCCAGTTGCTGTTGGTTGGCGGGGCTGTGGAACCCCCGGTCGAAACTGCATCCGCGCAACTCCGGATACTGTGCCTGGCATGCCGCCACCAGCGGAACCGCCACGTCCACATCGCCGCCATGCCACTGCAAGTGCCAACCCAGGATGAACTGAACGGATGTTGATCTTCCAGCACCGTCAGGGGAACCCCCAGCTCCACCGGCCGGCCTTGCCCTTCATGATCCAGCGCGTATGCGGCTCGAACAGCGAGAATAGCTTCTCCTCGTGCGGGATCGTTTCCCCTTCCAGCACGCGACGGCGGATCTGATCCTGCAAACGCACCGAGCAGGCGTGAAACCAGCGCCATCGCGACAGCTGCGCCGGCGACACCGAGCCCTCCGGCAATCCTTCCAGCTCCTCCAGCGTGTCGCCCAGACGCCCCGTCAGATCGCCGCACAGGGTCAACCACGCCGCCACCGCCTTCGGGCGTCGGCACCACAACCGCGCGCGGCTCACCCGTTGATAGCCCTGCCGAACCTGGCTCCGCCAGTACTGCCCCTGCCGCCATCCCGACACCTCATGCGATCCGCAACAGACCGAAACCTCCGTCAGCAGCACCCGCATCGCATCCCACAGCAGGTTCACGTCCGTCGGGTAATGCACGTCCGTCTCCACTACGAACGAGTCAACCCAACCGTCCAAGGCGGTGCCAGGGGGCTTTCCCGCCACCGCATAACCCTCCCGCACCAACAGTGCATTCAACTCCTGTAGCAACGCCGGCGTCACCAGCGACACGTTGTCCTGCAAGGTGCGAACCGAGTACGTCCAGTCATCCAGAAACCCATGCTGCAGCATCTTCCGTACCACCTGGTGATGGTTCACCAACTCCCCCAGACGGTTTGCGGATCCCTCGCCCGAAGGGCAGGAGCGGGATCGTCGTAGTCGCAATCCAAACCCTGCTTGAGCACCGCCATCACCAGAACCCGCCAGAGCGTCATCCCCGGCCGACCGTTCTCCGGATCCCGATCCGCGGTCACATGGCAACCCAGTAACGCTTCCAATTCCTCCCGACACGACACGTACAGATGCTGAAATCCCAACAGCAATTCCCGCTTCCTGTGAAAAGGTGGAGTTGGCGGGGGTTTGAGCGTCTGCGTCTGGTCATTTTTCGCAGACTTTGGTGGTCTGAGGTGATGGTTTATGATAGCCGTTTACGACCCGATCATGGAGGAAAGGATGCCTCGACAAGCGATGCGCAAGCGATTGAATGCTGCGGGACTGCTGACGTTGAGTCGGCGGTGTTTTGAACGGATTGAAGACGGGACGCCGGTCCGCACTTATCGTCTGGTCGACTGTTTGATGTCGGCTGTGGCGATGTTCGGTCTGAAGTCCCCGTCGTTGCTGCAGTTTGACCGCGAGGTGCGGTCGGATGGACGGGTTCGGGGTAATTTACGGCGGGCTGTATCAGGTGGGTCGGGTGCCGTGCGACACGCAGATGCGGACGCGTCTGGACCGGGTTCCGGCGCGTGCCTTGCGCCCGGTCTTCCGGCGGCTGTTCCGCGAACTGCAGCGAGGCAAGGTGCTGAAGCCTTATGCGGTGTACGGCCACCACTATCTGTTGTCGCTGGACGGCACGGGCTTTTTTGCATCGGGAGCCGTGCGCTGCAAGTACTGCTGCGAGCGGCGTCACCGCAACGGCACGGTCACCTATCACCATCAGATGCTGGCCGGTGCGATCGTGCATCTGGACTGTCGGGCCGTGATCCCGCTAGCACCGGAACCGATCGTCCGGCAGGACGGTCAGGCGAAGAACGATTGCGAGCGCAATGCCTCGAAGCGGTTTCTGGAAGCGTTGCGTCGGGAGCATCCGCATGTGCAAGTGATCGTGCTGGAGGACGGCCTGGCCTCCAACGGACCACATCTTGACCTGCTGGAGCGTCTGAACTTGCGGTACCTGATCGGTGCGCGGGAGAACGACCATGCGGTGCTGTTCCAACATCTGGAGGACACTTCGGCGGGACTGGTTTGCGGACCCGAGCGAGGAGGGGCGCGCCGTGGACCGCCGGCTACGAGTGGTAGAAGACGTCCCGCTCAGTGCGTCCCGGTCCGACCGTCGGGTGACGGTGCTGCAGTGCCGGGAACGCACCCCGAAGCGGGTCCGGAAACCCGAATGCCAATGGACCTGGATCACGGAGGTTATGTATAAATTTATCTGCAAAAACGAAAAACGAGCTGTAACGACAGACGGATGGTTAGAATCTGATGTTTTATCGGGAATGTGGAGATGCCTGGACGCGGAACCGCGTCCAGGCGCGAATCATTCATGACACAATTTATGACAAAGGAGCAAAAAATGATTCGGGAAGATTATACGCACAATGACACGAAGAAGTCGGCATGTCATCATCTGGCGGACGATGAGGACTTTGTGAGGCGGCTGGTGCAAGAGACGCTCAACGAGGTGCTGGAGAGTGAGATGACGGAGTTTCTGGGAGCGGGCAAGAGCGAGCGGACGAAGACGCGTCAGGGCTACCGTTCCGGATACTACCGGCGCGATCTGACGATGAAGGTGGGCGAGATCGAGCTGAGGGTTCCGCAGGAACGCAGCGGCCAGTTCAGCACGCGGGTGTTCGAGCGCTATCAGCGTTCGGAGAAGGCCCTGGTGGCGGTGCTGTCGGAGATGTATGTGCAGGGGGTCTCGACGCGTCGGGTGAGCCGACTGGCGGAGGATCTGTGCGGTCACGAGTTTTCACCGGCGACGATCTCGGCCATGGTGTCGAAGCTGGACGCGTCGCTGAAGGCGTTTGCGGAACGTCGGCTGGAGGAGGCGTATCCGTATGTGCTGCTGGATGCCCCGGTATGAGAAGGTGCGAGAGGAGGGCTCGGTGCGCTCCCGGGCGGTGCAGATTGCCCTCGGGATTGACGGCGAGGGTCGGCGTCAGGTGCTGGCGGCGGAGGTGGCGAACCGGGAAAGCGAGGTGTCGTGGACGGAATTCCTGTCGCATCTGAAGGAACGTGGCCTGCGGGGAGTCGAGTATGTGGTCTCGGACCGTCATGAGGGATTAAAGCATGAGGGATTAAAGCATGCGATCTCGAAAGTGCTGCCGACCGCGCTGTGGCAACGGTGCTGCGTCCATTTTCTGCGCAATGCCAGGGACAAGCTGTCGCGGAGTGCTGATCCCGCGTGTCTGGAGGGTCTGAAATGGTTGTGGGGCCATGAGCATGTCGGCGAGGCACGTGAGGCGTTGGGTGCCTGGGTGACCCATTGGGGCGATGAGAAAGGGTTGGGCAAGCTGGTGGAATGGGTCGAGGATCATGTCGAGGAGACGCTGACGGTGTATCGGCTGCCCAGGGAACATCGCCTGCGGATGAAGTCCACGAACATGCTGGAGCGGTACAACGAGGAGCTCCGCCGGCGAACGCGTGTCATCAGGATCTTCCCTAACGTGGAGTCCTGTCTGCGTCTGATCTTGGCACTTGCGACGGAGACCCATGAGCGGTGGCTGACGGGGCAGCGTTATCTATATGGCCGGATCGGCGTGGTTCGCGCATCCGAACCGGAATCCGAGGCATGGCGGGAGGCGGCATGAGACGCCCGAAAATTTCGCGCCGAGCGGACTTCCGCCACGAGCTGCTTGCTCATCTCGTCCATGCACACCACCGGATGCCGCGGGTCGTACGGCCGCCGGTATACCTTGAGCACCCGCTCCATGCCGGCCACGAAATGGTGGCTTTGTTTCTTCGGGATACACCACATTTCCCGCCGCCACGGTTTCAATTCGTTTTTTTTAACGCCTGCCGCACGGTCTCCTCGCAAATCGATTCGACCACTTCCAGCCGCACCAGCTCTTCCGCCAGCAGCTTCACGGTCCACCGAACGCGGCCTTCCGGTGGAACCGAACAGGCCACCTGAACCAGACGCGCTTCCTTCTCCCCGTCCAGCTTCTTCGGCACCGGAGGAAACGGCCGAGGCCTGCGCTCCAGAGCCTTCATCGGACCCTGCTCCACCGCCCGCCGACGCACGTGCTGGCAGGTCCGCTCCGTCACCCCCAGCGCATCCACCACCTGCATGTCCGTCAGTGCCGGGCCAGCGACCCCCTGATCCACGGCCAGCAGAATCCGTGCACGCTGCAGCTTCGTCGCCGACCCCGCACGACGCGTGCTCGACTTCAGCACCGCTTCCAACTCATCCCGCTCATCCCGAGCTAACTCCACCATGTATTTCTTCGGCATCGAATCCTCCTGATCCCAGAACCCCTTCCACTCCACTATTATAAACACGTATTGTTAGAACGGGTAGCCTACTAGTTAGATTGTCTCTGGTGCAAACTTGAGGGATTCCCGAATCGAGAACCTCGTGGATGTCGCCAACCGGCATGACCGGATCTGGCAGCGACGTCGGCGCGTGCTGAACACGCTGATGGTCGTGCTGTTCATTTTCCGGCTGGTGTTCTCGAAGGGGCGTCCGGGATATGCGACTACGCTTGCCGAACTGTGGGGGCAGTGCCGGACGATGGGGATCGAACTGCCACAGCCGGCTCCGGTGTCGCCGTCCTCCATCTGCAGTGCCCGGGGCAAGCTGGACGAGAAGCTGTTCAAGACCCTGCACCAGGAAATCCTCAAGGTAGTCTTCGACGCCGAAGGCCGACCCCGGCACGAACGGAAAGTCCGTCCCGACACGGACCGGCGGTGGCAGGGGCATCGGGTATTTGCAGTCTGATGGAGCCTCCCTGAACCTGCCTCGCGGAGTGAAACAAGAATTGTATGCTCTTGCTTCACCCTAATTACCATGACCCGGCCGTTCGCCAACCATGGCGAGGATCATTTGAACGGACGTCTGCCGAACGACGGCAAGCCGCTGATGCAAACGAATTTCAAGCACGGACTTGCGGAGGTGGCGGCCAACATCGAGAGCCTGCTACTTCAGCAGGCATCCGCCCTCCAGGAAACCGTGGCTCGCATGGTCGGCGAGATCGTCCGGTGTCGGCAACGGCTCCGTCCGGGCCGGTCCTATGAGCGACGATCCCGAAAACCGATCGGAAAGTGGCACCGAGGAAGGGGGGCACCGGCAACGACAGCCCACTAACGGAATAAAAAACCAGCGGATAACCAAGGCCTAAGACCGAATCCTTAACCGAATGGCAAAATTCACTAAACGAATGCCATTGGCGGAGGTGCGGGGCGATGAGTTGCCGGAGGCACTGCAGCGGCAGGAGGGTCGGCTGGCGACCATCCGTCAAGCGAAGGAGCGTCTGGAGGAGCGGGAGGCGCACCTTCGGGAACTCCGGGATCAGCAAGCGGTGCGGACATCGGGATCGGATCGGGATCCGGAAGACGGCGAGGTCTGCGTCCAGGATGACGGCGTTCCGGAGGATCATGTGGAAGGCAATGTCACCGACCCGGACAGTCAGGTCATGAAGACCGGAGCGGGCTGGCAACAGAATTACAATGCACAAGCTGCGGTGGACGGCGAGGAGCAGTTGGTCGTAGCGGCGGAGGTGTCGGCGGATGCCAACGATCACGGGAAACTGAATGCGATGGTGGATGAGGTAGCCGTGCAGTCTGCGCCGTAGAAAATTTTTGATATATTTTTAGGATGGATAGTTTGTAAAAAACTAAGAATGGGAATTTTATACTTCATCAATACGTATTTTAGGTATTTTTCCTACTAAAGGGCATTCTTACGTTTCTACGGCGCAGACTGCGTGGTGGCGGGCGAGCCGCCGGAGGCGGTGCTGGCGCAGCTGGAAGAACGGAAGATCGAGGGATACGTGGCCTTGGGTCGGGAAGGTCGGAGCGTACGTCGGCCGGACTCGACACGGCATCCCGCCTCGGCGCGGATGGCGCAGCGTCTGACCAGCCGGGAAGGTCGTGCGGTTTATGCACAGCGGAAGTGGATGGCGGAAGCACCGATCGGCTGGATCAAGCACGTGATGGGTTTTCGCCGCTTCAGTGTCCGCGGACTGGAGCAGGTGCAAGGGGAATGGACGTTGGTCTGTCTGGCACTCAACTTGCGGCGGTTGAACGGGAAACTTGCGCCCTGTTGACGAGAACGGGCCGGAAAACGGCGCAAAACCCGCAATAAGAAGCAAGAAAACCGCTCCCATGCGACGGTTTGGGCCGTTTCTGGACATTGCCTAAGGATTTTTGACGGCTGTATGATGGAAATGCCGAAACTTACCTTATCCAGCAAGTCCTACGGCGCAGACTGCCGGGCATCCCCTTCACAGACGGCATCCGAACAGACGAGAACGAGGAGACGATCAGCCAAGATATAATCGAGGTAGCAGCATGGATCAATTCATCCCAAACGCCACTTTCGGTTATATCTCGACAAACTCCCACAGATTGTTAAAATTAATCGTTATTAGATTAGGTGCCATAACTGTGCGTAGAGTTGCATTAGCCACGTTTATATCGATTGCCTTATGCGCTTCAGCCTCGGAAGAAGACAGAGATTATCGCCATGAAACTATGGAGGCAGTCGGTGCCCATATGAAATCCATCGCCGCGATTCTTCAAGAAAAAGTTGCGCACACCGGACATCTACAAGTTCACGCGGATGCCTTGGCAGGTCTTGCAAAAATAACACCCGATATATTTCCAGATGGCTCACAGGGAGGCGAAGCACTAGATTTAATCTGGGAAGAACCGGACGATTTTGCAGAGACGCTTAACGCATTCGAAGAATCCACGGCAAAGTTTCAAGAAGCTGTAACAAGTAGTGATATGGATACTATCCGAACCGCTGTAAAAGTTGTTGGGCAATCGTGCAAAGGCTGCCACGATAAATATCGAGAAGACTGACGTTCTGTAATCAGTTGTCTTCAGCAAAGGTAATACTGCTTTCAATTAATAATTCTAATAATCCGCGCTCTAGATTCGCTCACGGACGAGGAATAGTTCTGCCAGAGCAACTCTATTCCATAAGGTATGCAAGTGAGATAAATACAACGCCAGCGAGACTCAACGAAATCAACGCGCGAGCCCAATAGTTTGTCGTAGATTGAACTGCAAGCGATTTTCGTCCGGTAATCATAGAAAGTGGCAGAGGATTGCGCAGCATTGCGCCATAAATCAACTGTGCCAATAAATGAATGCACACTGCTGCAAGTACTACCACCCATACATCGCGATGTAGGCTCGTCCCTAACTCGACATAAGTATTTGACACGTACCTCACAAGCGGACCCTCAGTAAATATGTCATCAGTAGTAAATAAGCCGGATGCCGTCTGTACCAGCAATGCAATAAACCAGACCACAACCAATGCGATTCCTGGAGCGGTGTGTGGTTGAGGGGCGGGTCGTCTTAAAAAATGATTAAAAATCTTACGTGGTGTAGTGAAATACCAATGAAAGCGAGCGTATATCCCACCCCATATCCCCCACAGAACGCGAAAAATCAAAAGACCAGCTACGGTAATCCCAGACCACTGATGGACCGTCATAAGATCAAGGTCACCAGATAATCCCGTGTAGAGAGAAACGCAAACCGATATCGCCAACAGCCAATGCCAAACGCGAAGTGGTAGGTCCCAAATCATTGCTCCTGAGCCTTTCACGCAAACGATCCTACAAAACCCACCGATACCGCAATAGATCTTTCCAAGCTAAATCCCGATCCAAACGGATTAGAATCGAATCCTTTCATCAACTGAACGTTCATCATGTCACGTACGTGGTCGATACCCTGAGATTAACTTGAATACGCACTAGTAGCCCATCACTTTTGTACTAACTGGTAAAGTGATTTTAGTTTGATCCGTGCGTCGGCGGTCGTGAATCGCCAGTTCACGCGCACGACTTCGCGGTTCCTTCGTTCCTGCCAGGCATCGACTTCGCGGTGTAGGGCTTCGCGGTCGGGAAGGCGGCGGTGCAGGCACTAGCCGACCATCGCACTGATCTCCATCTTGGCCCTGTCCAGCGGCCGTGCTTAGACGTGTAGTGGATCTCCAGACGATCGGCGATGCGCCTCGGCCGGCTCCAACGCCTCGTGGAGCGAGGCTGGAGCATGCATGTTCAGGTTATCCCATGACCAGCACGATACGCTGATCCGGGGAGTCCTCGTCCACCGGCCGTTGCATCCTGCTGTGCCCAATCGGACTTTCGTGTGCCGTTGCGTTCATACTCGTAGTCGTAACGTCACGGGCGTTCCGGGCTCGGCCGGATGTGGAACCCGTACTTCCCCTTCACCTGCTGCCGACTGGTCTCGTCCATGCACACCAGCACCTCTTCAGTCCTGATAGGCCCGCGATGGTACACGTCCAGAATGTTCTCCATGGCACACGCAAAGTGCGCATCCGACTTCGGCGGAATGCACCAACATAGCTTCAGCCATGGTTTGCGAGCGTGTTTTTAAGCGTGCGACAAACCGGCTCACGGAACCCACGATCTCGCACGCCGTCAACCGACCCGCGAGCAAGCGCAACGACCAACGCGCATAACCCTCCGGGGCTCGCCGCAGGCGAGCGCCACCAGCCGAGCTTCGGGCGCCTCCCCATCCAGGACTTCGCTCGCCGGTTCAACGGCTCCTTCCGATTCAGAGCCGCCTCCAGTCTCTCCTCCACGCAACGCCGATGCACTCGTGCCACCGTCGATACGCCAACGTCCAGCACCTCCGCAATCTCGCAGCCTGTTCGTCCGCCATCCTCCCGACGACCTTCATCGCACGGCAACAGAATATGCGCATGCGCATGCTGCCGCGCCGGTACCCGACCCTGTGTCGTTCGAGCCTTCAACTCTTCGCGTGCTTCCGCCGTCAACTTCACCCGATACCTCTTGGCAGTCATCCAGAACCCTTCTTGTCCATCGGTGCATCCGGCAACACGACACGAACAGCATCCTAGTAACCGGTCAATTCAATAGCGTCATGCTGCTAGATCTCATTGCGTATCTTCGCAGCCAGCTCGTTGTCAATTCCGTCAGCCCGCTTAGCCGCAGGTCGATCATTCAGCTTCTTAACGTACTCCTCAAACGCTGCACGACCATCTATAGTTCCGAACTCGATTCCCCATCTGAGCTGTGACCCAACATAGACATCTGCAGCGGAAAACGTATCGCCAGTCAGATACTGAGCCTGCTTCAGCTGCCATTCGAGCGTATCTAACGTTGCCGTCAGGTTTCGATAGCCGACCATGCTCTCATTATCGGGTGATATTGCGACACCCAGTGTTTTGTCTATTACAGCTGCTTCCAAGCAGCCGACACCAAAAATAAGCCAACGATAGTAGGTCCCGCGCTCTGAAATTGAAGGTGCTAATCCGGCGTCTGGAAAAACATCAGCTAAGTATGCACAAATGGCTGCGCACTCCGTCACAACTGTACCATTGTGCACGATAGTTGGAACCTTACCCATTGGATTGAGACTCAAGTATTCAGGGTCGGTAATTTTTTTGCCGAGGTCCATAATTACCGTTTCATATTGCGCTTCTACTTCTTCAAGCATCCATCGAACAATGCGCCCGCGAGACATTGGATGCGTGTAGAACATCAGAGATGATCGTTCATCCATAAAACCTACCTATAATAAGAGCCTTTCTACAGATGGTAAGGTATGTAGGAGTTCGTACATAGTATCTGCCATAGTAAGGGATCAAAGGCATCCGTGACTATTTGTCGAAGCTTTTTAGACTTGGTTGTAACGGGACCCGGGACCCGCAAACAGCGAATCACTTCATCCAAGGTATTGGTAGGTGGTACAGCTGTACACATGTTTCAACTAAAGGGCGAGTAATGAGTTGGGTAGCCGTATTGATGGGATCGAGTTCCGACTGGCCGGTCATGAGATCAACGGTTGAGGTACTAAGTGATTTCGAAATTGAGCACGAAGTTCGCGTCACTTCAGCGCATCGAACACCTAAAGAAACTACTCATTACGTCCGAGATGCCGAAGAAAGGGGATGCGACCTATTCGTATGTGCTGCAGGCCTAGCTGCTCATCTTGCTGGAGCCGTCGCGGCACAAACGACGAAACCGGTCATAGGCGTCCCTATGGACGGCGGCCCGTTATCTGGATTCGATGCACTGCTTTCTACCGTACAAATGCCTAGTGGAGTGCCGGTAGCAACGCTGGCGATAGGAAAGGCGGGCGCGAAAAACGCTGGATACTTAGCAGCTCAAGTACTTGCCTTGCACAACAAGGACCTGGCGGATCGTATAAGAAAGGAACGCGAAACCCATCGGGTGACAGTGCTTACACAAAACGAAAAACTTCAATCCGAACTTGATAGCCCGTGCACGCTAAAGAGATCCTCATAGCAGCCAAAATCCTCCGCTCGGGGGGCATAGTAGCTCATGCGTGTGAGGGAGTCTGGGGGTTGGCGTGCGATCCTTTTTCGCGCTATGCGACCAGTCGCATTTTGCGTATTAAACAAAGAAAGTCCGATAAAGGGTTGATCGTGATCGGTAGTAAATCCGGTGACTTCAACGCCGAAATATCCGCTCTTGATTTCAACCGCCGCAGTGAAGTGGAAGCCAGCTGGCCTGGACCGGAAACTTGGGTCGCACCGACGAACCGCTTTCCAGATTGGATAACCGGCGGTCGTACAACAATTGCATTCAGAGTCCCAGGTTCACCGCAAGCTCGACAACTATGCAGAGCGTTTGGCGGCGTCCTCGTTTCAACCTCAGCGAATCGATCAGGTTTTCCACCAGCAATGACCGAAAACGAAGTCGCTCGACTGCTAGCAAAATCTATAGACTACATCCTACCTGGACATGTTGGCAAAAACCGTCGTCCGAGTCGTATCCGAAATGCTATTACCGGTGCAGTGCTGCGATGAACACAAGAGCGGTACATGGTTGCCGATAGCTCGTAGAAAAGCGTCTTTCGCTGCGAATTCACAATTTACCTACAGAATTTCTTGGTGACAAAATTATCCATGAAGGGCTGTTAGCAACCCTTCAAGACTCAAGTATTCCGATGGCGGTCAAGGTTGGTAAATTTGCTCCGACGGGTAGATGGCAGATTTCTTCCCTACGACACGGGGAAATACGGGGACGGTATCGGATTTTGGCATGATCTATAGTGTCTAAACGGGAGTGCTGCTGACGTGGATGTACTTGCCTTGGGAAATCGGTGGCGTGTACAAGGAGTGATCAGTCCCCTGCAAGGACCGGGAATCCACATGAACGTTGTTAATTGCACTTGCGGACGTACCAAATTCACTTCAATCGCTCTTTGAAGGCATCCAGTTAATGACCTTGGATGGCCTGATGGGATCGTCAGGAATTAGTGACTAGCACGACTTCATCAGATGGAAAGACAAATTTATATGAATACCAGAAAGCATCACTAGAGATGCCCTCCGTTACGACTTAAACTATCGGTGGAACGACTTGATGCCATTTTTGACCTTGGTATCGAAGGCGGCTGAAGGGATGTTTAAAGGTTTTGGGATACTTGTAGAACGGGACGAAGAGGCTTATCCGATTGGAGAGGAATACATCCCTATACCGACCCCGTCCTTCGCCACACTAAAAAACAATGATGGTGCGGCGACTTATCGCGGACACCATATGTTCCAACTGTAGCACACAAGGCTTCGTGTATTTTGAGATCAATGAGCAAAATATAATGATTGACGGGAGGGTATACCGCGTGGACTATCAAGTAAAAAAAACTGAAGGCTGTCAGAATCGCCGATCCGTTCTTGACGAGTTCAATTGCGCGAGAGTCTGAGCCGCCTGAAATTATGAAACCCCCTCCTCGTGGATGGCCATTTGCGATTCAAGTCGCCGTCGCTACTATCACCACAATATGTCTATCCATTTGGCAAGTTTCTCGAGGTTTTGAAAAGCTCAACCTACTTGATACGTATAAATCACAACTAGCAGCACCACCGTTAACGAATCCAAGACTAATTAGCGAAAAGTACAGTTACCGTCGCGTCGAGCTCGTAGGAACGTTCGATGCTAATCGATCTTTCCTTATAGAGAACAGACAGCACCTTGGACGACCCGGATATTGGGTATTCGGTGTATTCGATACTGACTATGGCTCATTTTTACTAAATCGTGGTTGGGTCTCTATGGGGTCGAACAGACGATCAAATCCTGAGTTTGAAGCACCAACCAGCCAAATCAAAGTTGTGGGAGTCGTATGGCCAACGTCCACAAATACGATGCAACTTTATGAACGTAATGATAATTGGCCCATTCGCATGCGTTCACTGAACATCAGTCGCATGGCTCAGCTAGGCACCGCTCGTGCTCAAGAGATTCGGTTATCTGCGAACTCCCCCGGAGTTCTCATAGCAGCACCGTTGATAGTTGAATTTGGCACCGCCAAGCACTGGGGCTACGCGTTCCAGTGGTTGCTGATCGGTTGTGTCATTGTTGCAGGATACTGGTACTTCGCCATTCGACGAGCACTGGAGAGTGCGTAATTATGGTGATCCGAGCAGGGTTTATCTTATTAGCAATAGTATTGATTGCTGGACTATACGTGCTGTCGTCTGTCGGCGATGGGCGATTGTCGGACGAAGCATTACAGTCTCTTGACGTCGTAATCCTTCCCAAAAGCGATCCCATATCGTCCTTGCAGCTTCTAGATCACAACGGCGAAACTTTTGACGAGACGTCGTTAAAGGATCAATGGACCTTTGCATTCTTCGGATATGCCAGTTGCCCCCACATTTGCGGGCCCACAATGCGAAAATTCCAAAAAGCGCGGACACTGATTGACGAACTAGGAAATCCTCGACTATCTTCTCAATTACAGCTAGTGTTAGTGAGCGTGGACCCAGAGCGAGATACGCCCCAAGTATTACAAGCGTATCTCCGCAAACTATCAAAAGAACTGGTGGGCGTGACGGGTGATTTGGACAAGATTCGTACGTTCGCTGACGAAGTAGGAGTCTCTTTCAATAAAGTTGGCGACCCAGACTCCGACGAGGATTACATACTACAACATTCACCCTATCTGGTTATATTTGCGCCTGGTGGCTCGTGTTTTGGATACATCAAAGCCCCATTCGACGCGCGCAAGCTTGTCAAAATCTATCGTGGTCTAGTTGGTGACGTTTAACAATCTCTAATATCGCGAACGTGCTTATGATTCTATAACAGTGTATGTATAGTGAATCATATGTTAACGATTGGCATGAAATCCCTTGATGCAGCAGGAAACGACGGATTTTTTAACTTGGCGGTCCCGGTATTAGCACGGATGCAGCGTGTCTTGAAGCGATCGCCGCGCACCGCTGGCGCGAGGGTTTTCGGTGTCCGGCCTGTGGCCACGATCGGGCGTGGGTTCTAGACCGTCGGTGCATTCGGCCATGTCACCAGGTGGCGGGCATCAAACCTCGCTGCCGGTTGTGCACCGCATGATTTCGAACCTGAAACGATACCTTATGGGAACCTTTCATGGCGTGTCCAAGGAGTGTCTGCAGAAATATCTCGATGAGTTCGCCTTCCGCTTCCATCGTCGCTGATGGGAAGAACAAATTACCATGTCGACTGGTGGAGGCGGCCACGGTCCACGATCCCTTACCTGACAAAGTAAGGGGATTTGGTTACTGCGCCGCCACGTGACGGCGGACCGGGATCCGGAGCACGGTCGGCCGGGGATGGTGCTGTGGCGGGTTCTGGTGATGGCAGTACTCAAGCAGGGGCTGAACTGCGACTACGAGACCGTCTGGGAGAGTTGGTGAACTATCACAAGGTGGTTCGGCAGATGCTTCAGCATGGGTTTCTGGATGATGGGACCTACTCTCGGTTCGCACGTTGCAGGACCACGTGTCGCTGGTGACGCCGGCGTTGCTGCGGGAGTTGAATGCGCGCTTGCTGGTGCGGGGAGGGCCATGCGGTGGCGGGGAAGCCCCTTGGCACTGTCTTGGACGGTCGGCTTGACTCATTCGTGGTAGAGACGGACGTGAACCTGCTGTGGGATGCGATGCGGGTGCTGCTGACGGAGGTTTCGGTCTGTTGCGGATCGCATGGGGTGTCGGGATGACGGCAGGGGCAGTACTGGCGGAACTAGGTTCGGCAGGGCTATCAACGGGGGAGTCGCGCGCGGTTGTGCACACGCCGACGCCCGAAGGCGGTGGCGTCGTGGTTGACCCTGTGTGGGGATCTGACGGGGCGTCTGGGCGACACGCTGGAGGTGCTGGCAGGATTGCCGGAAGACTCGGTGTCACCGGCGCAGCTGTCGCGATGGTGCTGGTTTCACGCCTGCTCGGTGCGTTTGCAGGATCAGATCCAGTGGCGAGTGCTGGAGAGGGGGGAGACGATCCCGCACGAGGAGAAACTGTTCCCGCTGTTCGAGCACCGCATACGCGCTGGATCATGAAAGGCAAGGCCAGCAAGCCGGTGGAGCTGGGGGCTCCCCTGACGGTGCTGGAAGGTCAGTATCCGCTCATCCTGGATTGGTGCTTGCAGTGGCATGGCGGCACCTGCTTCAGTCGTTAAAACGTGTACTTCGGTTGGCAGCTGCCTTGTGCTTTACCGCAAGCGCATACATGGTTTCGGTTACGATTTGCGGAGACAAGCCAGTTACCGCGAGTAAAATTCTCTTGTCGTATATGCGAGTTTCGCCTTGAACGATATAATTTCCGAATCCACTCACATCGCTACTTTGTTATAAGACTTCTGTGCAACATATAGCAAATATATAAATTGGAGGCTATATATATTTGAGTACCTCAATAAAAAGTCAAACGGGGTGTCTTGCCCGTCCTGTCTGAGGTCTACGAATCTGTGTGAGACACCTTCATCTCATTTCACGGACTTGGAAAGGTATACGTTAATTTTGTTAGTAGACCGCCGCCATCTCGTCAGATCAAAGCTTTGGCTAGCATTACTCAACAACACAAGTGCCGCCTGTGTGTCATTACATCGCTTTCAGTACTCGTGATAGCCACTGAGTCGGTGACGCTTGAGACAACATCGCACCAATCGACATGCATAATCGGAATCTGGCAGAATATCCTTGCACATCGTCTCCATACTAGAAAATAGGCGATTTTCTTTCAAACATTACCCATGAAAAGCGTTCTTTACGTAGTACGCAACCCGCCGGGTCCACTCGCGAACGAAACGATCAATGCAATACTCGTAAGCGGCGTATTTGAACAGCGAACGTCGGTATTGTTTCTGGACGACGGCGTACGGCAACTTTTCGGTGACGGGTCCGTCATCGGACGCAAAGATACCAAGGCTGCTCTCTCAGCTTTACCTACATACGACGTAACCGAGGTTTATGTGGCTGAGGAAAGCATTCAGAAAGCTGGTTTAGAATCTTCAGATCTCCCGGAATACGTAAAGATTGCCAACCTCGATAGGGTGCGCGAGCTAATCCACTCCCACGATATTGTGATTAACGATTGATATCGCGTATCGTTACAAGTGGCAGATCTCCCGATACCAGTAATTTCCAGCGAGTTGTGAACTGCTGGTTTTAATAGGACTTTCGGCTGTTCTCGTCCCATGGTTTTCGCGAACTTTTGTCATTTTCCGGGCTGTATAAATTGGGGCACGTCATTAAACTGGAGTGGGAAAAATTAGTTACATCAAAGAAATGCTCGCCCATCTTTTGAACACACTGCCAGTATCCAGACATTTGCTCACTGGAAATTACTGGTAGACGCATAGCCCATACGCTGCCAGCCGCACTTACAATTCGCAGCTACACGATAATCGAGAATTTGCATGTTTATTAGAAATACCGTCTTCACGCTGGCCGTGGCGATCAGCTTCACGATACAAATTGCAGTATTCGCGACCGATTCGAAACAGGACGCAGCCGAAGAGGTCATGTTTCACGACGCCCATTATCATCCGTCTAATTACATTCAAAAGGGAATTTCGTCCGCTGACTTGTTAGAGATCGTTGAAGAGCGAATAGGCCGTGTCGCCGTGATGGGAATTCCACTACAACAAAAATGGGACCACTTGATATCCGGCAATCGAGCACCGGATTACTATCTTCGATCTGCAGCATCCCTTTACTATTACTCGTTTGTCGATGCGGTAATCGCCAAAGACTATCTGTCTCTCTCGGCGGAACAGAAAGAGCGGTTCGACCCGATGATAACCGGCTTCAACCCTACGGACATGTATGCAAGCGATCATATACGACGGGTTCTTACGACGTTTCCGGGGGTCTTTGTCGGAATCGGTGAATTCAGCGTGCATAAAGAATTCGTATCGTCCAAGGTGACCGGACACGCCGCCAGTCTACTGAACCCTGCATTGGATAGCATATTTGAAACGGCCGAGGAGATTGGGCTGGTCGCAGTAATACATTGCGATATTAACAATGTACGACCTGGTGAACCGCCGGATCACTACATGGACTTACTAAATCTCATTAAGAGGCACCCGCAAACGGCGATCATTTGGGCGCACACCGGCCTAGGGCGATTTGTCAAACCCAGCGCGGATCATGTGTCTTTGATCGAAGCCGTGGTGGAGACAACCGACAACAATCATGTTGCCTTTGATATTTCTTGGGATTTGGTAAACGAGTACATGGTGCAGGACAAGAATAGCATTATGGCGTGGGCTCGTTTGATCAACAAACATCCCTCTCGATTTCTCTTTGGATCGGATGCCGTTGCTCCCAAGAACTGGGAAGCGTACGTAAAGCCGTACATGATTTTAGATAAACTATGGAGTCAACTGTCGCCTGAAGCTATGCGCCTCGTGACTACCGGAAACTACGAAAGAATTTTCGATACGGCCAAGTTGCGAGTTCGAGAATGGGAAGCCGGTGTCCTACACCAGCGCAGGTAGCTCATGCGCTCTGTGCATTCGCCGTAAAAAGGGGTACTCCAGTCTGACTAATAGCGGAGTTTGGGTTATACGGGAATTGCTGGAATAATAAGTAACAAATGCGTTCACTGGATTCTGTAGGGAAAGGTTCGAGCTACACCCTGTATGAGCTTTTTCGCGAGTTGGTTTGGCGAACTAAATAACTCGCCTTGGATTTCATGCTCGTAACTCCAAAGTAACTGCCCTTCGTCCCGTTCATGAATCGTCATATTAATGTGTCCTTCATTTGTAGCACCGGAGGAACCAAGAAAACGAAGGGCAATCGCAGCCGCATTCCCTATGGGTTTTGGGAGAGACATCTGACCCGAAACGACGGCGTCAACTTCTAAGATCTTGCATATCTCAGATTTCGTTAGTGTCTTTAAATCCTTCTCACTTGTGCGCGATTTTAATGCTTGGGCCAAGAGAGCGTTAGTTTTATCAATGTCTTGAAATTGGACGGTATACCACCCCTTTTGCTGACCTTGGAGGAATTGTGAATATAAAGCACGTTGGAACGTTTCACCTTGTTCGACTTCGAGCATGTCGAGTTCTTCTGCCGTAACGCCCCTGCTTTTATTTGCTGGGTCAATGGTCACCTTAAAGGGAAGTAATGCGACGTTACGATGGTCCACTTTGTAGGCTACGAAATCAGGTGCAGTGTAGACCGTTGCACACCCACTCACTAAGACCAGTGCAAAAGACAAGATAGTGCTTTGTGTCATCGTGAATATCGAAATTTTGTTAATAAGTCCCCTCATTTGTTCCACATTTCCCGTGCCAGAAGATCATGATATCGCTACCAGCGGCTTTAGGCAACCGAATCATATCATATGACATGTGACGCAAGTACCAAGGTAAACTGCCAATCAACTCGAGCTAAGTCAGGATGCCGTGGCTTGGCTAGCCCCAATAGTTGCATGAGCAGTGCGAGATAGATCCATTTTTCGGTTCGGAGCGGTAACCAGGGTTCCCATGTCTGGCAGCGAAATACCCCCGTTACCGGTGGTCGCACCGCCGCTGAAGATGAATTCGGCCTCCACCTTGCTGCGTTGCACGGATGAAAAGCGGATGGGATTTGGGTAACATTTCGTCACCGCAAGGTCTCCTTCGATATGTATCTTAACTTATTGAATGATATCGAATTATAGGAGCCTTGCCGTTTTACTCGTGCATTATCCGGGCTAGTTCATCGGTGCATCCGAAAACACCCATAATACCCTACTAACCTGTCAATTCAAGGGAGGCAGGCTACCAGAGCTTGTTGGAGACTCTTAATCACTTCTTACCGAACGGGGAATATTGACCGGTTCAGCAATGGGCTTGATGCATTCTGCGCCATGGTGGCTGGAGTAATTTACGTAACTACTTACCGGAATGACCGATAAATCTACCGGCAGTCTAGATTGGAACAATGACTTAAGTTCGTCATGGTTACTATCTTGGTCAATCCATTCACAGGCTTCGGAACGCGATAACATCACCGGTTGTCGCTGGTGCACAAATGATAATTGGGCGTTAGCTTCCGTCGTGATTATCGCAAAGCTCTCGATACTCTGTTTAGAATCTCGACTTTTCCAATGGTCCCAAACGCCGGCTAGTAGCAGTCCCGAATTTTCGGCTGAGCGAATGTAATACGCCTGCTTGTCCAAACCAACCTTGGCCCATTCGTAGAAACCCGAGACGGGCACAACACATCTTTTAAATTGAAACGGCACATGAAATACTGAAGATCTATCCAGAAACTCATGTCTGGCGTTAAATGTCGCGTACTTGGTGTTGGGTTCCTTGGACCAATACGGTATAAGTCGCCATCTGGCATTAACGACTTCTCGTGGATTTTCTTTTCCGTGCCGAATTATCCAAACATTTTGCGTTGGTGAAACGTTGTAATCATCTTGCCCCGGGTATGGTTGTCCAACCAAGTCCATAAAGATTTCGATTAACGGAACAGATGTTGTATTGAAGCGTCCACACATGATGTTTTACATCATAAATATAGGTTTCTTATCATATTTTATTATAAGGGAGATCTGAACTGGCCTATGTAAGGGTAAGGACTATCCTCATTGTCTTCTTCGGAACATCGAAGATGTTGATCGAGATCTCAAACTGAACCGATAAGCATTTCGACTTTGGAAAATCGACCAGATGCTTCGGCTTCGCTCCTATTCTGTCTTCTTCGCCCGTTGGCAACCTCCAGGCGGGCCCACATCGCGTCAGCCCGGAGCATGGCAACCGACGATTAGCAGGTTCGCGCATAAAGAAGATAAGCAAGACATTGGGTTTGTCACGATGTATTCTTAGATCACATCCTACTGAGCTACAATAGCATTAATAAGTACTAAATTTGGTGCCCACAATGCTCATTTTTTGCATAGGACGGCACTGGTATATCTGAATAGAACCGTGAGAGTGCGGTATTGATTGTCGCAGCTGATAAAAGCGGCGTATCATTCATATTGATATAATCCGCTGGTGCCAAAACATCTAGCAAAAGATTAAAACATCCCTGAAAACTGGTTCGGAACGTCGAAAACGCTGCGACATGAGTGTTGCGCTTTGTAGCGTTGAGCTTAGAGGCGGATACCATCAAGTGGCTTAAACCTGTCGTAAAATGGGGTTTTCCCGCAGACACTAAATAAGATGGTCTTATTGAATCCATGCATCCCAAAACAAAGTTAATCTCCCATTTAGCTGCAATTCTGCTGTGGTTATCTATCGCTCCATTTACGCAGGCGGACACCATAGTGTTAAACAACGGTGATTGCATTTCTGGAAACGTTATAGGCATATCGGGAAATCGTGTGAGAGTTCAAACGAAGTACGCGGGTGATATCATCGTTAAACAGAAAGCGGTACAAACCATTGAAAGCAATAAAAAATTTGAAATTTTTGATAGATCCAATAACGTGAGAGTTGGTAAATTCGAGGCTAGTATGGATATCTCTGCGATTAAGTTGGCAAGGCTCCCATGGTCTCTTGAAGATTGGAGGGACATGGTCGGATGGGACCGTCGATTGTCAGGATCGCTCGCTCGAGCTACGGGGAACAGTGACGTCTTTAACTATGCTGTGCGCGCCGAAACAACGTTCGTCCAAAAACGTTCTGAACATGTATTACGAATACTGGTCCAACGCGACGTCGCAGACGGACAGACTCGGCAAAACCAATTTACAGCCAACCATCAGCTGCACTGGTTCCTGACTCCGAAATGGTTTTCTACGTTAAATACTGATTTTTACCGTGACCCGCTCAAAGATGTCGACAAACGTACCGCCTTTGCTGGCGGTCTCGGTCATAGATTTTGGGAACATTCGTTAGGCAAGCTTACGTTTGAGGCCGGCATCAGTTACGTCACTGAGACGTTTGTCAATCTTAGCGATCAGCATCCGGCACTTCGTTTTGCAACGGAATACCGCAAGAAGCTATTTGGCAGCCGGGTTGAGATCTTCCACATGGGGCGCACGTTGACCATTCCAGCCGCAGGTCGGGGATTGGTATTTGATGGATCGGAAGGTCTTCGATTGAGACTAGATAATCGCTTTGACCTTAATGCCCAAGTTGATATACATCATGACACGCATCCCCCGTCGGACCGGACGAAGACGGATCACACCTTTAGTCTCGGTATCAGTGCCGGATTCTAGTAACCTAGTCAAGAATCTGCGTGTTTCAGTCGTAGACTGATAGATACTGAGATTATGACTGGTAGTGGTATTGAGATGGGTTGATTCAAGCCGCCGCCTTGATTATTTCCTCGCTTCGGTCTACCCGGTGCCGTCCTTCTTGTTTGCCTATTCGACAGCTAAATGCCCTTTAATGGTTTTGGGCCAAGGCACTACCGTTTAATTTTGTCATCGGGAATCGGATGAGTACCCACTGGACGTGAACAAGAGCATATGGTATCACAGGAATTGGTAGAGAAGATATATAAAATACGTGTAATATAAAATGTCATGTGTTGATGCGCGTACTCTCGTCAATATATGCCTTGATAACTGGGAAGTGCTTACTCCGTTGCGGGGGAAAGTACTCGGCCCAAGTACCCTTGAAGACGGTTCCAAGCATGTTCCGCCGGCTGCCGATTAGTATCCGTGTCTCGTTCAACGTAGAGCCAAAACCCATGCTGGACCGGATCGTAAATGTGAACGTCGTTGGAAATGCCGGCTTTGCGTAATGCTTCAACAAAGCTCTTAACTTGGCTAACGGGGATACTTCGATCCTGTCCTGCGAACGTGCCGTATATCTCGTGATCAAGTGTAGCTAATTTGTCCGGATCATCTAATAAACGACCGTAGAAGATTGCCGTTCCATCGTGGTGCTCACCGCCTAATGCAAAAGACAGTGCTACGCCTCCTCCATAGCACCATCCAATAGTGGCGACGTGTCCGTTCGAGGCTGGACGGTTCTTGAGATAGGTTACGGCGGCATTTAAATTCGCGATGAGTTTTTCGGGTTGCGCTAGCGTCTCTTCTACGAGAGCGATATTTTCCTCTCGGTTCGACCCCGTCCGGCCTGAGTAGAGGTCCGCGGCAAGAGCGATATAACCTTCGTTGGCAAGTGCATCAGCTACTTGCTTGACTCGCTCCACTAAGCCATTCCATTCGTGAATGAGGATGACCGATCCATACAAACCTGGACTAGCTGGCTCAGCTAAATAGCCCTTCGCACCGGCGAAATATTCCAATAACTTTCCACTTGGCAGCACGCCGTTCCCTTCGATGACCTGCAAGACCGCCGTTTCGATCTCAGCGTGAGCGGTGCTCATACACATAAGTGCGAGCACTAAGAACGTTTTTAAAGTAGTTCGCTTTATGTACATGGTAGTTTTAGCCATTTGATTTAGACAAGGTGCTGGATTTGTATTCGTTAAAGCTCACGCTTAAACGCGTTTCAATATAGCGACATGTTAACACAAGTATAATCATCTACGGTCGTCGGAATACACTACTCTATTCATGATTCCGACTGGATCAGTCACTGAACTTTTAGTAATTAGAGAACTAGAGTTTATGAATCTTTGTTAAGGAGAAGATGAGAAGGCAAACGGTGAGAAAGGTTGCTGTTCGGGGCAGGAGTAGGCACTGAACGGGCTGGTGAATGTGGTCCGTACAGATGCCACGAAGTCAATTAAAATTGGCTTGGCGTAGAAAGCAGCGGTATTTCGGAGGTTTGTTCAGTGCTGCTATCGTGAAGGCGGATAGCATACATGCGAAGTCAGTCAAATCGTAAAGGATAATATCTTACTAAATTAAACCACGTGAATTTGATATTTTATTAGTTAAATTATGAAAAAGACAACACCATTTGAGGAAGACAAGTCGGAATCTCAGGGACGGACGTCGCTCTTTCACGACGTCACGGGAATTAGTGTTGTCAATGCGCAATTTGTAAGCGAGCGAAAATTCAGCTGGAATTTATTTGATGAATATGACAAGCTGCAAGTTTTAACGTATTCGGTCAGTGCGAAAGCCATAGTACGAATACTTGAACATTACTCGTTTCAATCATTCGAATGTGTCTTTGGCTCGGAAGCAATACTGAACGATTTCAGAAGCGTTTTAGCATTTCAAAAAGTAGTCGTTCAGGATACGCGTGCTGCGATTATAGGGCTAAATAACGATCAGCATGTTCGGATACTTAAGCAAATCCATGATGGAAAAGCATCGTTTTGGGTACTCAGAAAGCACGTAGCACACGCCAAACTATATTTGCTGTCAAATGCAGACGGCCGAAAACGTGTCATCACGGGTTCCGCTAATCTTTCTGAACGGGCCTTTTCCGAGCAACAGCCGGAAACCCTCATTATTTTCGATAACGACGAAAATGCTTGGAATCATTACTACACTCTTTTCTGCAAGATAAGAGATCAAGCGTCCAATCAGGTCGAATGGCCTAAAGACAAAATCGTAAATGCCGAAATCGAAATATCAGATACACCCGTCATGGATAAGAAAGGCGGGGCTATCGTCATCGAAGCACCGCAGCCACAAGACGGCGATCTATCAATGCCGGTGCAGGTAGAGCGGATAGAGAAAATTGCCGAAGTGTTAAAGCCTAAAATCTCGGCGGCGATACCTTCAATGCGGAATGGGAAACAAATAATAGATGAAGTCGTTAAACGAACAATCCGTCGTATCAGTTTCGTCAAGTCATCCGAAGACAGCGAGACGAGGTTTCTGACGATCGATCGCTCGAATAGGGAAATGATCCTACCTAGCAAACGCTACTCGTTGGAGGTGAATGAGGAAGACGTTATACGTGATACCGCTTTGCTATTGAAATTCTGGTCGAATTACGAGGGCTCGTTTGAAGGTAACGTCAAACAGTTGCAGGATAATTACTGGGTCTTAATGGTCTGGTTGTATTTTTCTCCTTTTATTTGCGATATGAGATCACTGGCTCTTCTACGAGACGTTGACGTTATCAAATATCCGATTTTCGCCATCATATTTGGAAAATCGAACTGTGGAAAGACGAGTTTAGTTGATACCTTGATGACGTCCATGTTGGGTGCCTCTCACTCTATCGACAAACGTATGTTTACGACAAAAAATCTTCGTGGTTTGCAGCAATCGTATAAACGACATCCAGTTGTCTTTGACGATTTAGGGCGGAATGCTTTTGGTCGTCACGGTACCGACATGATCAAAGACGAGACGCGACCTCCCGTCGACGAATATCCTGGCTTTTTACTATCCATGAACGCCGATCCGCATTCTTTTCCGGATGAAGTAGTTAAACGGTGTTTGATGATTTATACGAGAACGGCGTTACCGACACATAACGAGCGGCTCCGTCAAAGTCTTCATGAAAGCGTTCAAGAAGTTCGACATGGTCTGACGACCAATCTTTATCGAAAATTTGTTCTAAAGTTGTTGGATCGGTTGGACAATGAAATGCTGCCTGATGATTGGATGCGGTTATCGTCTGATGTGCTGAGCAATATATTTGCGCAGACCACCAGTGAACCACTGCCACATTGGTGCAAAGCTGTTTCTTGGTTGGAATATGCTGAACACCGCTATGATCGAGTCAAAGCTAGGTTGACTAATTTATTGCGAGAGGCGGCACGAAGAAAGTCTGAAGCTGATACTCTCGATGGATGGTTGGTTGAAGGAGATCGCATTATTGTTTGGGAGCAACAAGATGCATTTGGCCGCAAAAGATTCGATTGGGCGGATGTGCCGTCGACTCTAGTGGACGAAGATGCCAGTGGTGGCGGACGAACCGTTCTTAATCTGAAAAACGTGGAAGAGTTCTTGGGAACAAATCTGAATCGGCGAACTGGCATATTGAGCTGGATACGGCGTTGACCACAAGAAGAATGCGAGATATGTTTGAAAGTGGTGTTGGGATGAATTGACTCAAGCCGTCGCCTCGGTGATTGCCTCCTTGCTCCAGTCTGTTCAGACGTCGTCTTGGGACGGAATGCCAGCCATCACCTCCGTCAGTTTCTGGAACCCTCGCAGTCGGCATCACGACCCTCGGCGGCAGTAATTTCCAGTGAGCAAATGTCTGGATACTGGCAGTGTGTTCAAGAGATGGATGAGCATTTCTTTGATTTAACTAAATTTTTCAACTCCAGTTTGATGACGTGCCCCAATTTATACAGCCCGGAAAGTGACAAAAGTTCGCGAAAAACATGGGGGTCAAAAATCCTATTAAAACAAGCAGTTAGCAACTATCTGGAAATTACTGGCTCCACCCTGAACACCTCCTTCCTCGGCTAATTCCATCCTTGTAAGTGTTTTATGAGCTTTGAGGTTCCTTACTTTTTGCGAAAACCCACCATCGTTTTTCCCTTCTAAAATCTCCAAATCTTCTCCAGTAGGATGTAGCAATCTTATCAGTTCCCGTATTAAATCCCTCGTTGTCGCATTAGCTTTTGACAGGATGTAGAGAACAGGGAGTATTAATTCAGATTCCGAGATTCTGGTCATAGTTGATAATCAGGGCATGCTGTACAGCGCGGTTAAATCTACCTTTAATATTAAATCTGTATTGCTTGTCGTAAGTATGAACACTAACTTTTGATGAATCGTAAAGTTCTCTCATCAGGTCTGTATACTGCGTGACAAGCATAAACTTTCCTGTGAAATCCAGAAGGAAGCTAGCTAACCTTTCCTGATCTGACACGTCAAAGCTGTGTCCGTTATATCTTGTGAATATGCAGTTATAGGGCGGGTCAACAAACATGAAGTCATGCTCGTTGAATATGAAATTTTTAGAAAACTCTTCAAAATCTACATTGTATAGTTCCAGATTTTTAAATTTCTGTAGTATGGCATCTGAACTCAGATAGTTTACTTTTTTTTGTATGTTCTTCTTGACATAAGCATGCCCAAAAGGAGCGTTAAATTCTCCCATGGAATTCAGCCTGAACATTCCGCCATACGCATATTCCCTTAGAATAAAAAGGGAATTATAAGGATGGCTTGACAAATACAGCTCTATTTGTTATCATTACGCTACTATAACGAATGGAAATAACGTGAAAAACACAAATCCCCAGGAAAGTCGGATAGAGTAGGTCTGACAGTTCTTGAATTGTTCGATCGGTTTCCCAACGAAGATTCCGCTCGACAATGGTTCGAGAATATATTCTGGAGTGAAGGTCGAATCTGCGGCCATTGCAGAAGCAAAAGAACCAAAGAAGTGCCGAATGAAAAGCCAATGCCGTATTGGTGTTCCGACTGCCGAAACTATTTCTCAGTCAAAACTGGGACTCCTATGCAATCAAGCAAGATCCCATTACGAAAATGGCTGACTGCCGTGTACATGATGGCTACCAATCTCAAGGGGGTATCCAGCATGAAAATTCATCGGGAATTGGGAATCAGTCAGCCATGTTCATGGCACATGATGCATAGAATTCGGGAGATTTGGAATAGCGATCTGGAAAACAAGATTGTTGGAACAGTTGAAGTCGATGAGACTTACATAGGCGGAAAAGAACGCAATTAAGCATAAAAGCAAGAAGTTGCTGGCTGGACGGGGCGCAGTGGGGAAAACCGCCGTCGTTGGCATCAAGGAACGAGAATCCAATAAAATTACCGCTACCCCAGTAGAGCAAACCGACAAGAAAACCTTGCACGGCGTTATCTCTTCGAAGGTGGAAGCTGGCGCAACCATGTTTACAGATGATGCTCTAGCCTATTGAGGCATGATGGACTTCGAGCATCAAAGCGTCAAGCATTCAGTTGGCGAATTCGTCAACGGCATTGCCCACACGAACGGAGTTGAATCGTTCTGGGCCATGCTGAAACGAGGGTATCAAGGCGTGTATCACACTATGAGCGTCAAGCATTTAGGACGCTATGTAAACGAGTTTGTTGGACGCCATAACATTCGAGAACTGGACACTATCGATCAGATGGTCAACATGGCACTAAACATGAAATGCAAAACTCTTCCCTACGATTTGCTGGTTGGAAAGATTCGTTAAGCGGCAAGTTTCGATATTAGATATTCCATTGGGAATGATGTACAATGCTACACAAAGATACGCTACGTAGAGATTGATTAATCCTTCATCTTTCAGCTTGGCAACGAGATATTCCATATCGCAGCTTCCCTTGATGCGATTGCAAGAACCGCAAAGCAGTTGGAGATTGTTGATATGGTCGGAGCCTCCGGTAAGCGTTTAACCTACCAGACACTGGTGTCATAAGGGCAAATATTTTGGATTGCAAACCCCTATTGAAATGGCCAGGTGGGAAAACGGGCGAAATTTCAGAGATAGCACCCAGAATACCAACACATAATAGATATTTTGAGCCTTTTTTCGGTGGGGGAAGCGTCTACTTTAAACGTATTGAAAAACCCTCTTTTGTCAACGACTCTCATCATGATTTGATGATGTTTTACAAGTGCGTTAAAAGTCAAAACATAGACTTCTTTTTATTACTCAGTAATTTTATTGATGAATGGGATCGCCGTGCAGATGATCGTCAGTCTGTATATATGGAAATAAGGGCAAGATATAACAGCATCGAGAAACCTACCGTTCAAAAGGCAGTTGATTTTTTCATTCTTAGGGAATACGCCTATGGGGGAATGTTCAGGCTAAATTCAAGGGGGAAATTCAACGTTCCTTTTGGCTATGCTTACGTTGATAAAGACATACGGAAAAAAGTAGATTATCTAAACTCTCTTCCGGTCTTGGAAAAGTTTGAAAACTTGGAACTGCACAACGTGGATTTTCAGGATTTCTCCAAGAGATTCAAATTTAGCAAGAATGATTTTATGTTTGTTGATCCACCTTACAACTGTTCATTTACAAAATATAACGAACATGATTTCAACGTTGATGACCAAAAGAGACTCGCTGACTACCTAATGGATTTTAAAGGCAAGTTCATGCTTGTCACGCAATATACAGATTTGATAAAAAAACTTTATAAATCTAAAAAGCTCAATATTCATACTTATAACAAAAAATATAAGTTCAACATCAAAGGAAGATTTAACCGTGCTGCGCAACATGCTTTGATCACCAACTATGACACGAGTATCTGAAACCGAGCTAATACTGCCTGTTCTTTATATATTATCGTCAAGAAGGATGGCGACAACGAGTGAACTGGTAGGATTGCTAAGAGACCTGTTGCATCCTTCAGGCGAGGATTCAGCTATCTTGGCAGGGCGGAACGATGACCATTTTTCACAAAAAGTAAGAAATCTGAAAGCACACAATACACTTACAAGATATGGGTTGGCCGTGGAAGTAGAGCATACCGGGCAAACTACTGCTTTTGCCATTACTGATAAAGGTAGAAAGCTATACCATGATCAAAAAGCAGACCTTGCCCCCCTTTTCTCTTTTCCGCTTGAGAAAACACAACAGATACTGACTAGCATGGCCACTGGAAAGAAAGTTACCGTCCTGACAGATGAAACCGTGATATCGGAAGGTGGGGTGATTGAAATAGCTAAGCAACATGCAAGAAAGCGTTCAAAAAAGTTAAGGGATGCTGCGGTCGAACACTACACACGCAACGGGCATATTGAGTGCTGTGCATGTTCATTTGAATTTAACAGTCATTATGGAGATATCGGGGAAAACTACATTGAAATTCATCACCTCAATCCTATATATGAGGGGGAAGTGGAACTGGTCTTGGATGATGCAATCCGGGAAGTAAGACCTCTATGCGCCAACTGTCACAGGGTCGTACATTTGCATAATCCAATACTTCCCATTGAACAGGTTAAAGACTCTTTGGTATGAACAATAAAGCCGCCAGCAAAGCACAACGAAAACATGTTAATGATGTGGTAAACCCTGTATTGCAAAAGCTATTCAGGAAACCAGCAATCCACGGTGCGGCATCTGTCAAGTCATCCTTATAATCCCTAATAAAAAGTCCACAGCTTTCTGAATAGTGGCTTCCTTCGCGCTGTTGTATCGGGACCTGATCTCCATATAGATGGATGGTCGATCGTCTGCTCGTCGGTTCCAATCAGCTATGAAGTTGTCAAGCAAAGAAAAAAGTGCGCATCCTGATTTTTGACGCACTTATAGAACATCATCAAGTCATGATGCGAGTCATTAACATAGGAAGACTTATTGATTTGGCTAAAGAATATGCTTCCCCTTCCGAAGAATGGCTCAAAATATCTGTCATGTGGAGGAATTCTGGGCGCAATCTCTGAAATTTCACCCGTCTTCCCACCAGGCCATTTCAATAAAGGTTTGCAGTCCAAGATACTAGGCAACCAAATCTTGGTAGCATAATTCCTTACCGGTCATATTCTTAACCGTCTTTCTCATCTGATCTTCGGTATTGTGCTCTCGCAGGTTGTGTCGACCTGCGTACTCGTTCACGTAACGATGCAGGTGCTTCACGCTCATCTTGTGATAGATGCCTTTGTGCCCGCGCTTGAGCATGAACCAGAAGGATTCAATGCCATTTGTATGGGCCTGATCTCGGACAAATTCAGCTACAGAATATTTGACAGTTGCGTGTTCAAACGGAATGTTGTCGTAAGCGGGGGCGTCACCGGTGTAAACCGTTGCACCTGCGTTCGCATGATCGATGACAAATCGTTCTAACGTATCCGAGTCTGTAGACCCGACCACTTCTGCCGCAACACTGTTGGTTGCACGGTCCTTAGCCCCGATAACAGCGGTCTTGCCGACCGAGCCACGGCCAGTCAACTCCTTTCGTTTAGCATTGGACATATTCCTTTGTTTCCTGCCCATGTGGCTTTCATCAACCTCCACAGGACCCGCTAACAATCCTTGTTCATCGTCCCAACTTTCCCGAATGCGATGTGCCAAGTACCACGCTGTCGGCTGAGATACTCCCAGGTCCCGTGGTAACTTCATGCTCGCCTGACCTTTCAAGCTGGTAGATAGAAGATACACTGCTAATATCCAAGTTTGCAAGCTTAGCTTCGACCCTTTCATAACTGTGCCAGTTCCGATTCGCACCTACGCGAACCCGCCCCGCCAGAACATGCCCGAACGGATGCCCGGGCAGCAACCATCGCGCCGCGCACCAGAGAGGATCCCTTGGGCTCTTCCCCCACGCTCTCCTGCGCCGCCAAACCCTCGCAAAAAGCCTCGATTCCGGACGGAAACCACCTCCAACCACGCCCAGAACCGACTTCCATCGCCCGGACACTCGTTCGCTGGAAATTTCTGGGGAACGTCACGGAAATCGGAAGCAAACGGCCCATTCCACTCCGAAAAACACACAGTGCATAGGATGCATTAGTCAAGAAAACACCGCAGTCGGAAGATCCCTAGTAGGCTACCCGTTCTAACAATACGTGTTTATAATAGTGGAGTGGAAGGGGTTCTGGGATCAGGAGGATTCGATGCCGAAGAAATACATGGTGGAGTTAGCTCAGGATGAGCGGGATGAGTTGGAAGCGGTGCTGAAGTCGAGCACGCGTCGTGCGGTGTCGGCGACGAAGCTGCAGCGTGCACGGATTCTGCTGGCCGTGGATCAGGGGGGTGCTGGCCCGGCACTGACGGACATGCAGGTGGTGGATGCGCTGGGGGTAACGGAGCGGACCTGCCAGCACGTGCGTCGGCGGGCGGTGGAGCAGGGGCCGATGGTGGCTCTGGAGCGCAGGCCTCGGCCGTTGCCTCCAGTGCCGAAGAAGTTGGACGGGGAGAAGGAAGCGCGTCTGGTTCAGGTGGCCTGTTCGGTTCCACCGGAAGGCCGCGTTCGGTGGACCGTGAAGCTGCTGGCGGAAGAGCTGGTGCGGCTTGAAGTGGTCGAATCGATTTGCGAGGAGACCGTGCGGCAGGCGTTAAAAAAAACGAATTGAAACCATGGCGGAGGGAAATGTGGTGTATCCCGAAGAAACAAAGCCACCATTTCGTGGCCGGCATGGAGCGGGTGCTTAAGGTATACCGGCGGCCGTACGACCCGCGGCATCCGGTGGTGTGCATGGACGAGATGAGCAAGCAGCTAGTGGCGGAAGTCCGCGAGAAGTTACCGGTACGCCCCGGGTCGCCGGAGAAGTACGACGCCCACTACCTCCGCCGGGGAGAATGCACGGTGTGGATGTTCGGCGAGCCGCTGTCCGGCTGGCGGACAGTGGCTGTCACCCAACGGCGCACGACGTTGGATTGGGCGAAGCAAGTGCGCGCACTGGCGAATCTGCCGCGTTACCAGGATGCGGAAAGCATCACGCTGGTGTGCGACAACTTGAACACCCACAGCGGTGACTCGTTCTACGCCGCGTTCCCGGCGGCCAAAGCCAGTCGGTTGAACGACCGCATCCACTTGGTGCACACGCCGAAACACGGGAGCTGGCTGAACGTCGCGGAACTGGAGTTCAGTGCGTTGCATCGCCAGTGCCTGGATCGCCGGATCGAGAGCAGGGCTTTGGTCACGTCGGAAACGGCGGCCTGGACCAAGGAGCGCAATCGCGAACAGACCGGGGTCGACTGGCAGCTCAGCGTCGACGACGCGCGCACCAAACTGAAGCATCTATACCCGAAAATTAAAACCAGTTAAACTACTAGTCAGAATCGGATTTTATAGAGGCCACCGTAAGTCAGTCTAGGTCCACGTACACCGGTGCGTGATCAGAAGCCGTCATGCCTTCCTTCTTTTTGCGAAAGTCACGGTCAATCGTTATCCCTATTACTTGTTGTAAAAAAGATTCACTCCCTAGCATCAGATCAATCCGCAACCCACGGCCGAAACGAAACGCACCACCCCGATAATCCCACCACGAAAAAGCTTGTTGATCGGGGTTCTTCTCGCGGTAAAGGTCCTTCAATCCAAGATCGGAAAGCCGCCTCAATCTAGCTCGTTCTTGGTCCGTATGAAAGATTAATCCTTCACCTTCCTTGCCCATGTGGCTGTCTATAGCTGCTGGAACAGCATTGAAATCACCACACACCACCACGGTCCCCCGATTTTTTATGTTTTCACAATAATCAGCTAAAGAATCCAACCAACGGAGCTTCATCTGAAAGTCCTCATGTTCCAGTGTTTTTCCGTTTGGGCAGTACACCGTAGTGAAATGGACATTGCCGATTTGCGCTGCAATCAATCGTGATCCGTTCTCTTCTTGGCCTGGAAGCCCAATCTGCGTCGCCTTCATCGCAAGACGGCTCAGAATCGCCACACCGTTCCATGCTTTTTGACCATGGGAAACGGAGTAGTAACCAAGTTCTTGGAATCGTGTGGAGGGAAACGCCTCGTCGACTATTTTTAACTCCTGCAGTCCAACAACATCAGGATTACGCTCTTCAATCCATGACTCGAGGTAAGCCATTCGTGCATTAATGCCGTTAATGTTCCATGTAGCTAGTCGCAAAATCTCTAACCTCTCATATTTACTTTATTGCAATTCAAACGCCAAAGTTCGAAAACCTTCGGACTCGATGGCTGCAACAATGTCGTCTTGATGCTCCGGACAAATTGCAACAATACTGCCGCCACCCCCCGCCCCGGTCACTTTAGCACCCGCTGCTCCACTTGCTCGCGAAATATGAATCATGGCTTCCAGCTCCGGCGTTGATAACTGCATGCCGTTTAAAAAACCGTGACACATATTCATAAGTTCACCAAGGGACAGAAGATCGCCTTTTTCAAACGCATCGGTACCAAGACGTGTTAATTCTGCTATCTGATCGAAAATTGCTTCGTATTGGCCCATTTGACGGTCTCGAGCTGAAGCTACCTTAGCCACCATGCTAGCAGTCAAGCTTTCCTTGCCCGATATACCGATTACAATCGGAATCCTCACACCGGGGCGTATTGTGCGATGACTAGATTTCTCGCCATCGTACCTTTGAAACAATATTGGTACACCAAACGTAGCGATAGTGTTGTCCACTCCCGATGCCGTTCCGTGTACCTCCTCCTCACAACGAAACGCTAGATCGTTTACTGCATCATCGGTCAGTCCAAGTTTATAGTGATCTGAAAGTGCGCGGATCACGGCAACGGCCATTGCTGATGATCCCCCTAATCCCATCGCACGCGGTACGTTTGGAAAGACTTCAATGATCATTTTGCGACGCGAAAGCTGGAGGTGCTCAAGTAGCAAAGCTAAGATGCCGGCGACGCCCCTTGGATTTTCTGATTTCGCAGGTATCCGCTGTTCAACGCCCCAACGAGGTATTACAAGAGTCTTTGAGTCCGCGTCGATTATACGCGCCTCCACGGCAAGTGGTACTGGTACTGCAAGTGCAGGTCTCCCATACACTACGGCGTGTTCACCGAAAAGTATTACTTTACCATTGGCCGAACTCCTTGGTTCAGCCTCCTTCAACGTTTGAATTGAAGCTTCTACACGTCCAAGAATGTCTCTAGCTTTCCAAATTTTGATATCGCCATCTTCGATTAGTGCATCTACCACCGCATCGAAATGTTCCGAGGGCACTTTTGCAGCCGTAGTAACGCTACGTGCATGTAACGTCATATGATTTTGTTGGATCCCCGCGGATGACAATGCTCGAAGTGCCGCAAAATTCTGTGCAAGGCCTACTGCCCCCATGACGCTTGCAAGCGTCTTCGCGTCGGGTGACCCAAGCAGACGGTGGCTAATGCGCACGGTTGGATTGGTCTCCAACGATCCACCAACGGTACCGACTTTCATGGGCATTACGATCTCGCCGATCAAAAAACCTTCATCTTTATACCAACGCGTCAGTGCCCGATAACGACCGTCCCGCGCTGCGTAAGCATGGGCTGCTGCCTCAATAGCCCGAAAATCATTACCAGTCGCAATCGCTACTGCATCAACGCCGTTCATGATTCCCTTGTTATGGGTAGCAGCCCGGTACGGGTCCACTCGAGCTAAGTCATTCGCGAGAATGATGCCATCGCGCACCTTGTCACCGGTATATCCGCGCACCGCAAGCCGTTCAGTCGGTATCCGAACACTCGCGCGAACTAACGCGCGATCGGTAAGATTGGAAAGAATCCTAAGGAACACCTTGCCTCCAGTGATTGCCTCCACAAGGCTGGATACTCCCTCGCACATACTATTGACTACATTTGCACCCATGGCATCACAGGTATCCACCAACAAGTGCAGTACGAGCATGGGTTGCTCAGATTCATTATCGGGTCCATGTACGTGTACCTCGATGTCCTTTGCACCGCCACCCCGCGCCAGCATTTTGGGATGTAAGCTGTTGGCAAGATTGAGAATATCCTCCCGTTTAGCCAGCAATTGGTCACGACTTAACTCAGGGTTGTTCAATTCGACAACCTGCACTTGACCGATGAGTATTAAGTCCGTTGTGGTTGCCGTGAAACCACCTCCCGATCTGGCAGTTTTCGCGGCCCCAGACAGCCCAGCAACAACTGAAGGTTCCTCCACTGCCAGGGGTACGACAAACTCCTCCCCGTTAACTAGAAAGTTCAAACCTAGACCGAGCGGTAAGCCTAGCACGCCAATTACGTTTTCGATCATGCGGTCGGCTACGTGAGGTTTTAACTGATACGACCCGGACTTGAGAGCCCGTGCCTCCGACTCGTTGATCAGACCATGTTCAACAAGCGCATCAATACGTTGCGCGAGATCAAGCTGGAAAAATCCCGGTATACGCGAACCGTTCTCAGACTTTCTCAACTTGAACGCCTTTATTTGTAATAGCTAAATCCAGCACGGTGAAACCCAAGCCCAACACACTCTCTTCAAACATCGTGTTACGATCTGGTTCGGTTGATATCCCGACTCCGACGTCGCCACCACCAGCACCACACGGTTTATAAGTGATACCCAAGTGCTCGGCAGCCAATGCCGCTTCGTTATGTCCCGATCCCCAAATACCTAATTCAGACGCACGGTCCATGCTTCGCAATGCTTCAATATACATATTCATAGTTCCAAGGTAATCGGACGCATCGCTAATGGAATTCACCACAGATTCAGCTTTTCCGACTAAATTGGTCAATTCTCGATACGGCTTTTCAGTTTGCCAGTCCTGGAACCTCTTTAATTTGTCTAACGTACTACTACTCGTATGGGTGAAGATAAAGCTAAAGCATAGTTCAGGCGCAAGCTGAACACTCTGAGCCATCCCATTTTGATACAGGAGCGTACCGCCGAACCACGAAGCCGCCACATCAACACCGCTACCCCTTCCGCCTTGCCAGCTAACGTGGGCGTCTCTTACTTCTTCAAACGACGGTTGCGATTCAACTATATACGACAGTGCAGAATACGTTGCCACGAGAGCGGCTGCGCTTGAACCTATACCTAGTTTGTTATTTCGCATAAAGAATGCTTTCGTATCGATCAGTACTTCCGCGTGCTCAGGCAACTCGACCGATACGTTTATGGTTCGTACTAAATTTGCAGGATCATTCGCTTCCAACTCACTGCAAATCTCCTCTCGCGAATGACGTGAATACCAATCGGAACGATGCGTTTGGAAGGTCCATCCTCCGCAAGACAGGATCTTCATCGCGCATCGAGCACGACGGCCCACGGCAGCCACGATTGCAGGTGCGCCAGCAAGAACTGCATATTCACCACTCAGCACCACCTTCCCAGGCGCCGTTGAACTAACTGAGTTTAACGATTCGTGCACCATCTCCCAAGCCACACTTAACGACATTATGGACTCCAGATGTGTTTCGAAGTTGAGACGCCACTTCCGACCCGTAGCCGTGGTTACAAATCACCTTAACCTGGGGGCCGGCGTCGACCGTGCAAAAAAGCGGCATCCCTCGCGTTTTCATCTGCTCAACTACGGCAATGCATTTTCTCGTCGTAGGGTTCATATAAATCAGAGACGGCCTCGCGGCGGCCATCAAAGAATGCATAGCTCGATAACTAGACTCCGAGATTTCCGCGAGCGTTTCGAAATTCCTATCCAACACGGCCGCCGTCGCAGGTTCGTAGTCCATCCGAGTTTTGTGAAGCCATTGCGCGTATGCATGTATGTTTTTCTGACTCCGCAGCATCCCCTCCGTCGAACTGACATGCTTTGGACTATCCGACGTGACGGCAATGACCACTTCTAAAGGCCACCGTTCCGAATCTAACAGCTGTTCAGCTATCCAATCTCCATCTTTCTCAGAAAGCGTAACGAATCCACCGAATATAGACCTCGCCGCGGAACCTGAGCCTCGCCTCGCCCATGACGACTTTGTTGTGTCGCTTAATTTCAAGTCAAACGCGGCGTCAATAGCAGTCACCATCGCAGCGAACCCCGATGCGGAAGAAGCCAATCCACTCGCCGTTGGAAAGTTATTGGTGGATTGAATCTCAACTGGCGAAATTGAATATTCCCGTCGAAATGCCGTCAGCCAGTTCAGAATCTTCGGTTCCTGGACGCATTCCCCGTTCAGGTGGAACCGGTCGGTATCCGCCGCTTCCACTCGAGTCGTCGTCGTTAGCGTGTCAAGCGTAATGGATAACGATGGGGCGGTAGGGAAATTATGGCTATTCAGCTGCTTGCCCCAATATTTGATCAGCGCGATATTCGGATGCGCCTCCGCACAAGTTCCGTTCACTGATAGTCTGGTGGTGCCACAAATGCAAATCCTTGCTTCTCCAATTCCTTCGCAACGCCAATGGTAATCAAGTCCCCATATTCCGGCCCCGCAATCTGCACTCCAATGGGCAAACTATCACGATTTGGCCCCGTCGGAACTATGGTTGAAGGAAGGTACGCGTTAGTTGTCAATCCGGACCAAAATATCTGCAGAAAGTAATCCTGTTTTTCGTCATTTACCTCAATTGAACGTTCACTCATTGGTCGATGATCGTGCTTAATTGCCGGAGTCGCCATGATTGGCGTGATCAAAACATCGTAGTCGCGAAAGAACTCATGCCACGCCCAGCGGATTCGCGTGCGTTTGTCGTTGTAGTCGGTCCACTCCCGGAAGCGCGCGACCTGGGATCTCTTCAGCATGGCTCGATGACTTTTATCGTTCTCATCCAACTGCGAAGCGCGTTCCAACGCGCGTTGATACTGATCCTCCGTTATGCGAGATGACGCGGTCGCCTGCAGCAAAAATTGATACACCATTTGATTATGCCGCGCAGTGAAAGATGGCCGCGCTTCGTAATTTATGGCGGCACCCGCCGATTTCAGTGCTTCAGCTACCATGTCGACGCGCTCCGAAACTTCGCTATCGACTGAAGCTATCTCGTCGTCTCGCCATACCGCCACGCGAAGATCGCTCAGCCGTTTGTCGAGTTCAGGAAGCTGTAGCCTCAGTCCGCGAGATTCAATCTCATTAGGCCCTCCCATAACCCGTACCGCCGCATCCAAATCTTCCGCGGACCTAGCCAGCGGACCTATTACGGAAAGATCGGAAACACTCTTCACTCCAGACGGAGCATGGCCTTGAGGTGGCAACAGGTTCCATGTTGGTTTATGTCCGAATACGCCGCTGTAGTGTGCCGGATTCCGGATTGATCCGCCAATGTCGGAACCTGATTCGATCCCCGTTAGTCCTGCGGCCAAGGCGGCCGCAGATCCGCCGGACGATCCTCCCGGGGAGCGTGTTAGGTCCCAAGGATTGTTGGTTGTACCGTAAATCTCGTTGTAGCTTTGAAAATCAGATAGCAAGAACGGCACGTTTGTTTTACCGAACAAGATCGCACCAGCTTGTCTCAGCCGCTGTACGGCAAGCGCGTCCGTCTCCGCTATATTGCCTTTGAGGTATGGCGCGCCCCAAGTCGTCGGCATCCCAGCCACATCGTAGGATTCTTTGACAGTCATCGGAACACCATGAAATGGGCCCAGTGAGTCGCCGCGAGCTACCGCCACGTCCGCCGTGTAGGCCTCTTTCAAAGCTTGATCACGCCTCTCGACAACGATGGCGTTGAGCTCACCGTTGTACCGATCCACTCGATCAAAATACATGCGCAGCAATTCGACGCATGAAATTTCTTTTTGCCGAATCTTAGTTGCTAATGAAGTGGCTGATTCAAATGCAAGCCCAAGCACTAGGAGCCTCAGATTTAGTCAATGAATGGATGGGTTGATTAAGGGGGGTATGTTCACATTAAATATTAAAGTAGCAACCATACATACGAGGCATAATGAACATTCGGTACATGATGTCCAGTTTGTCGTATCGCACCACCACGCGGCGAAACTGCCGTTCCAGCTAGTTTCGCACCTAGTACGTCTGCGATTACGTCTGCGATCGTACGGCCAAGGGTTCACCCGATTGCACTTCAGCGGAACGACTGAAGTGATCTCCGGCCACTGAATCAACTGGTGATTCTCACCCTTCTGGTAGGCCCGATCCATGCACCGGAACTTGATCACCGGTTGCGATGCCCGAACTGCGCCGGGCGACCTCACCCCTTCTTGCACCTGTTTTCCAACACATTCAACAACGCGTTGAAGTATGCCCGTTGTCGGTCGCGACATCCCCCTCGCAGGCGCAGTAACACAGCCTACACCTTCTTAAACTTCTGTTCCGTGAGTTCCATGCCTGACTTCCCTAAAGTCCAGCCAACATCGAACAACTAGCGTACACCAAGTAATGTGAACACTCACTAGTTGTTATCCATTGATTTTCCGATCGCTACTCCTGCTACTACAAGAAATGCACTGCCTAACCAACTAATAACATTATCTAGCCACATAGGGTCGGATTCACAAAATCGTCCATCTCCAATCTATACGAAGAACACGCCCAGGGACCCTACTTCCTGTATAGTCATGAATTTCTTCCTTGGTGAAGGAATCAGGAGCGTCAGCTAGATCCTGATCAAACTTCTTTATCGGTGGATCCAGCTCGGGCGTCATTTATCTTTGCCTTAAATACATTCTTTATTAGTTCGTTAGGAATAGTTGGTTTTCTATCAAGATTTAAGTTCTCTTGGATAATTCTCCAAGGCTCTCCCACATTGTGAGTGGAATTCGATAGCTGTATACCGGTGTAGTCCTTGAGAACATCTCACACCTTACTCACCAGAGCCTTTTGCGTCTCATCGGAGAGTTCGGGTTCGGAAAACCCTATTTTAGTAGTTTTGGTGGGATTGACCTCAATTTCTACAGCACGTGCTTTCCTAGCTACAATTGGTTTACTGCCAAAATCTTTAAACTCAAGATACACACTACGCACCACAGGCCCCCATGACCAAGCTTCAATGTCCTCCTCAATAAGCGGTTCACCATATACAGCCAGAGACCATGAGTGTGCGTAGTAGATAAGCTTTTGAAGTTTCATCGGGTCAATATGCGAGGAACCCGGGTTTTTGTCTTGCAGCTGCAGAAACTCGTTAGCGACGGCTGCAGCAGGTACTGAATCCGTCATCACGTTTCCCCACTAATCCAAAATATAGTATTTGTCCATTTTGCGATCTTAAAGATTACCTTTACATACATGTTCATAAATTCACCTTGATTAAATATACCTTCCAATCGTATCAAGTGAATAGTTAATGAACCATTTGAGCAGTAATTCAACAGGTCTATCGCCAAAAATAGTGCTCGTAATCATTCGAATATTTGTTTGCGCACAGAATATTATTTATGTCCACATGTCTATGCTTGTATCGTATCATATGTATAGCTATACATATCCATATACTTGCCGCATGTCCTGGTGACATGTGCAAAATTTGGACAGGTACGGGGTTATGCAGCGTGAAGGTTTTCCATAGTCGATGTGGCAATTGTGGCTCCCGGTAAGCGACGGCTATAGCAGTTAAACGAATTCATCCAGATACTTCTGCAGTTTGGTGCCGCTGACGTCATGAAACGTGACCATCAAAAGACGCTTGAGGTTGGCTGATGGCGACATGCACTTTTAGGAGACCATGCGTCCATTGCCTCCGGCGGCGTCTGCCGCGCAGCATCGACTACTTGGTTGACGCACAGTCCATGTCGCGTAACTGTGCCACGCATCAATACGAACTGGCACGCCAGACTGCAGCCGCGCGTCTTGAGCTTGCGAATGTTGTTCGCATCGCCGCGCCCCACCTCGACTATCACTAGACGACCGGCGTTACCGGAGGCATCGGTCGACACCGCCGCCAGCACCGGAACATTTCGTCGTCGATTCGTGAGCCCGTTTGCCCTCGCGCGACCGCCTGCCGACATGGGCGTCACCCACTTCCATGGCGAAGTCTTGCGGATGGGTTCCGACCAGGTCGTCCAGTTCCCCCGATTCGCCATCGTGCGGCGCAACTAGCCCAGCATTAACCCGATGGTTCGACACATCACACCAATCATCTTACGCAGCCGTTCCATCGACAGACGCCCTGGTCCGCGGTCAACAAATAGATTGCCGTCAACCCACTTGGGTAGAGAAAGACGTGTGTTTTCAAACAGCGTGTACGCCTTGGAAGAAGCTTGAAAACCGCATCGCGGTCATAGATCGCGGGGCCTGTACCGCTTCGGGACTCAACAAATAGATTGCCGTCAACCCACTTGGGTAGAGAAAGACGTGTGTTTTCAAACAGCGTGTACGCCTTGGAAGAAGCTTGAAAACCGCATCGCCGATAGTCGCGGGTCCTGTACCGCTTCGGGACTCAGGAAGTGTGTTGTTTCATGCAATCCAAGTTATGAGAGGTGCCGCGGCTTTTTACGCATTAGTGAATCCGACCTTACCAGCTGGCTTCGCTCGCACCTAAGAGAAATCTGATTGAAGGCACCCTGTCATCGGGACTAACGTAACAGTGGTCTCCGTACATGTGTCCACAATGCAGCACGGGGGGGGGGAAAACCCTCAAAGGCGCAGATATGTCCGTTGCTGCATCGCACAGAGATATAAGCGTGGGGTGCGAAGCGATAAAGAATTACAACTGATTAGTCGCGCCACTGATGGACCGAGTCAAGCTAGATGATGCGGCTTAAGCTACACGATGCCGACATAGTGTACATGCATAGTGGCATTTCGGACAATGGCGATACCATGAGGAGTGTTACAAGCAGTAACAGTTTGTCTTACTCGATATGATAATAGTATATGCATTGAAGACGGTTAATCCGGTCGGGAGTTTGCATACATATATGATCATGCGTGACGACATTATGTTAGACAACACAATAGAATTAGTGGTGGGAACGGACGCGAATTTGACGACTGCGAGGGTAGATGTAGGGCAAGTCGGATGAGTGACCGAAACCCGACCAGAGAGATTCGTGCCTATCGTCGCGCAATCTCGCAGGTACTGGCAACGGGGCAAGCAACTGAGCACAGCTATCGCCCCGCGTTACAAGATCTCGTCCAAGGGCTGGGTGACGGTACCGTGCGTGCTGTCAACGAGCCATCACATGTTGCCTGTGGTGCACCGGACTTTATTGTCAACCGTTGCGGAGTGCCGATAGGTCATATTGAATGCAAGGATGTCCGTACTAATCTGGACCGTATAGAAACCGACGAGCAATTGACGCGCTACAAAGCAGGCTTGCCCAACCTTATCCTGACCAACTATCTGGAATTTCGCTGGTACGCCTATGGTGAGTTGCGCCAGAGGGCACGACTCGGATATATAGACGGTCAAGGCAAAATATCTTCCGAAGAAGGGAATGAAAAGAGCATCATAGCGTTATCTGATGCTTTTCTTGCGGTTGATCCACCAACGGTTACCGACCCACGCGAACTTGCCAAGCGAATGGCTGCAAAAGCTAGGTTGTTGAGAAACGCCATCGAAAGCATTCTCAGCGACGAAAGCGGCTCGGGACCGTTACACGATATGTTGACAGCTTATCGCAATGTTCTGATCGCCGGCTTATCTGACAAGGCATTCGCGGACCTGCAAGCTCAAACCGCTGTCTACGGCCTATTCGCAGCACGTTGTCTGCATGGTGCGAATTCCCAGCCATTCACGCGCCAATCTGCCGTTTTCACGGACACAACGCCATTTCTGCGCGATGTATTCAGCCGCATCGCCGGCCCTGGCATCGACGATCGCATCGCTTGGATCATTGACGATCTCGCATTGTTGCTGAATCGGGTCGATATGGAGTCGATCATGGCCAATTTTGGATCCCGCCGCACCCAACGGGAAGACCCAGTGGTACATTTCTACGAAGATTTCCTGACTGCTTATGATCCAGAACTGCGGGAGGTTCGTGGCGTTTACTACACCCCTGAACCTGTTGTCTCCTACATCGTGCGCAGTTTGGATCGGCTTTTACGCGACCGTTTCTATCTTACCGACGGGCTCGCTGCAACTGTAGGAGCAGGTTGCGAGGAGTGCCCGGTGCTGATTCTTGATCCGGCAGCGGGCACAGGTACCTTCCTGCGAGAGGTGATCACCCGCATCCGTGACACAATCTGGAGCAAGGGACTAGGTGGTACTTGGCCCAACTACGTTCAGAACCATCTCCTGCCGCGTTTGTTCGGCTTCGAGCTGTTAATGGCACCTTATGCGATCTGCCATCTCAAGCTCGCGCTTGAGATTGGCGGAACGGATACTGGGTTTAAGATGCCGGACGGTCAACGTATCGGAGTCTTCCTTACCAACACGCTGGAGGAGCCACACGAGCAGACTGCCGGTATGCTGTTTGCTCACGAGATAGCTAGAGAGGCCGCTAGCGCGGATTCCGTGAAGCGCGAGAAGCCGGTGATGGTGGTACTGGGCAACCCGCCCTATTCCGGTCATTCCGCCAATCAAGGTGCATGGATCAGAGGATTACTAAGAAATTTAGAAGGCACCGATGCTACCAGTAGCTATTTCGAAGTAGATGGTCAATCAATCGGCGAGAAAAACCCCAAGTGGCTGAATAACGATTATGTTAAGTTCATCCGGTTCGCTCAATGGCGGATCGAACGTACAGGCGAAGGGCTGCTCGGCTTCGTGACTAGTAATAGCTACCTCGACAGTCCCACCTTTCGTGGAATGCGCCAGAGCCTTATGAAGACATTTAACGAAATCTATATACTCGACCTCCACGGCAACTTAAACAGAGGAGAGAGAGTACCTGACGGAGGAAGAGATGAAAATGTGTTCGATATCAAGGAAGGGGTTGCTATTGGCCTTTTTGTTAAGCATTCACATGCCGGTGGTAAATATGCTCGTGTGTTCCGCGGAAATCTTTGGGGAAAACGCGAAACCGGGCCGAACGGTGGTAAATATAACTGGCTTGCCACCCACGATGTCAAAAGTACTGCATGGATGGAACTTGCACCTAAGCCACCATACTACCTGTTTGAGTCGATAGATGAAACAAATTTGGATGAATATGAAAAGGGTTGGAAACTCACCGATATTTTCCCTGTCAATTCTGTCGGAATTGTCACGGCGCGCGATAAATTTACCATACAATTGACTTCCTACGATCTGAAAAGGGTTGTAGATGATTTCATTGCACGCGATGCCGAGAACGCAAGGGATGTGTTTGCGCTTGGAAAGGATTCCAACGATTGGAAAGTAGCAAGTGCGCAACGGGATATATGTGATCATCCTGATGCAAGTCGGTTTATTACGCCCGTCCTATATCGACCGTTTGACACGCGGTTCACATGGTACACTGGACGATCTGGCGGCTTTATTTGTCGCCCACGTCCCAATGTTATGCGTCATATGCTTACAGGCACTAATCTTGGACTGGTTTCCTGTCGTCAACAGTCTCAGTCGGACAGAATGTGGGGCCTTTGCGGTGTGACTCGCAGAATTATCGAATCCTGCGCGATTTCGAACAAGACAAGAGAAATCAACTACCTTTTCCCCCTCTATAATACCTATCCAGAGTCAGGATGGGAGGGTTTTGACAATGAACGCAAACCGAATCTCAACCCACATTTCATCAAGACAATGTGTGCCGCCCTTGGCCTTGATTTTGTCGCCGACGGCACGAACGATCTTTCAGCCACATTCGGACCTGAAGATGTCCTTTACTACATTTACGCTGTACTCCACAGCTTGGAATATCGCCGACGTTACGCTGACTTTCTGAAGTTGGACTTTCCGCGCATCCCGCTGACCAGCAATCGTACGCTGTTCGCGAAACTGGTCAACCTGGGCCAAGATCTCACCTCTCTGCACCTGATGGAGATCAAAGGCACAGACCTACCCACCTTTCCAAGCCAAGGTGGTGATCGGGTGGGCAAGGTACGTTATGTGCCACCTTCATCCAAAATGGAGCAAGGCCGCGTATGGATCAATAGCGAGCAATATTTCGAAGGAGTGGAGCCAGCAACATGGTCTTGCACTATTGGGGGCTACCGCCCAGCTGAGAAATGGTTGAAGGATCGTAAAAACCGCATCCTTTCATTTGATGATGTGACCCACTACTGTTGCATCTGTGCTGCGCTGACTGAAACGCGCCGCATCATGATACGTATCGACGAGGTTATAGAGAATTATTGTGGTTGGCCGTTGGATAAGGCTAAATAGGGATCATGCCTTTTCTGCATCGAGTTGCAGAGCCCGTGTATTTTGAAGTGCATAGGGCATTCAAACGGTCTCTACTCCAACCTTTATCCAATACAAGCCGAAACGTATCGCTGGCGGAGATTTAACCATTTTCATTACCACTCTACCCGCCGACAAACGACCGGTAGATGTAATGAATACCGAGAAAGTATACTGAGTCCCGGTTATCAGATGCCGAAATTGTAGCGGCCAGATACGCCGAATATTCGTGGTTCCGTGAGGAAATAGTTGCGGAAGAAGCCCGACGTGTCGCTGGTCAGGTACATGCCCGTTACGTTCTCATCGTCAAGAACATTGCGGATCCATCCTTTAAGCGTAACGCGCCCATTTCCACTCTCGAAAATCACTGATGCGTTGAGCTGACCCCACGCTTCAATGCGATCGCCTTTGGTATTGAATTCACGCGAAAATATTTCGCTTTGCCACATGTAGTCGCCGCGGACGGTAAGCATGCCATCCAACCACCCCACGTCTAACGAATAGGCCGAGCCAATCTTGAACGCGTGTTCGGGCGATGCCGGCAGCCTGTTTCCCTCAAGATGGATTGGGATGCCATCCATGACCTCAATCCCTGAGGCAACCAGGAATTGCCGCGAGAAATATGACGGGATCGCCACGCCTTGAGCGTTCGGAGGATGCAGGACGTGGGGAAGATGGAGAGTTGCGCCCTTTGCTGCTGCCGCCGCAATAAGTTCGTTCGTAATTTGCGATGCTTTCGCGATGTAATTAATCCCAAGGCCCGCCCCCACATCTAGATTGTTCAGCAGAACATAGTCGGGATTATTACCGGTCCTATTGATTGGATCAATGGATGAGGAATCGCCAACTTCCGCGTTTAACCACGTATAAGATGCATCTGCAACGAGTCCCGGCATGGATGTAAAAGTCCACGTCGAATCCACTTCAAAACCGGTGATTGTGGCGTCAATATTTTCCGTTATCGAGGAATTGTTGCGAATCCGCGTTGTCTGCATCCCGGTATAGTTGTAGAAAAATACTGCCCCGTTTAACTGAACGTCACCTTCCTCCAAGCGTAAGAGATTTTTAGTACCCACCTCATACGCCAATATTTCTTCGGGGCCGTAATCAAACGATGAAACATGTTGAAATGCAACCGGAATAGCAGCATTCAGACCGCCTGGCTTGTAGCCCTGGCTCACGAATGCATAGATCATTTGATCCTCGTTCAGTTCCCAATGGAAACCCGCGCGGCCGCTAAATTGTTCATAGGACACAGAAGATGGACTTCCCGTCAAGGCGCGCGATTCACCGAACCCAGCCGCCGCTCCGACGATGCTGCTGATAGCGATACGTTCCCTGCTGTACGCGGGCGTTCTTAGTGCCATATCCCATTGCTCTGCGGAAACCCCGTAGTGATCTGCCAGCCGCCGCTCTGATTCCAACGCTCCCTCCGGAACTTCACAGCCGATGACGGGACAAAGCGGCCCCATAAGAAGGAATCTTGTTCGTGACCAGTAAGCATTATCTCTCACCAGGTTTTCAAGAACACTCGGGTCTAAAACTCCAGATCTTGCCAGAGTCTGAACGGCAGCCTCGTCTGGAATAAAAGCTACCGGTATTCCCGTTGCCGCTGAAATTTGTTCTTTTATTCCCGCGAGTACCTGATTGACTATCGCTAAATGGCTGATCGCATCAAAGAGGACGCTGGTATCGCTTCGAGAACGATTGTCACTGTTGAACCTTAGTCCTACCGTAATTTTCAAATCGTCATGGACGTCGTAGTACGTCTCACCGAATACCGAGTACCCGTCATCCACAATGCCGTTGTTGGGATGCGTTGCGTTCGTGAAATAACCAGGATACAACGGCGGACTCCCAAGACTGGGTACTCCATAAGAGGCAACCATATCGAGACCATTCAAAAATATTTGATAATCGGTATTGCGAGTATTCTTCGTAAAAATGACGCCACCGAGATAGTTCCATGAACCATTCAATACCGTGTTCAATTTGGCTTCCACTAGCCGATATTCCAGATGTGTATCCGACTGGTCGTAGCCGAACGCATGCCTGTATTTGTGTTTGTAAATGCACCCTCCAGCAAGCCCACCCGTACCTTCAAGGATGTTGCAGCGACCATCTGCACGAAAATCATCACCAGCTTGACCTGCGGGTGCCGATACTGGCCATAAACCGCCGGGGTTCAGTGCAAATTCGCCAAACCGAATGCCAACGTCCATCTGGTAATCCTGCAATGATCTGTGATCACCCGTCAAATAAACTCCAATTACGCTAAGTTGTGCTTTATCCATGTCATATTGAAGTCTATAGCTCAAGCTATCGCTGGATTCTTTGAAAATCGGGTCGAAGTCGGTATGGACCTCACGCAAACTGCTCATCTCAGGTCGAGGGTAGTCGTACATAGTTAGATCGCTACCGTCAGTCCCGAGTGGAATTAAACCATTCAAGCCCGTGAATAGACCTGCTATATGTGCACTAACGTGAACAGTCTCTAAGCCAAACTCATTGGGAAGACAACCTGTAGTTGGTATCGCATTCCGTTTACAAATTTGATTGGTAATCCGAGCTCTGTCGTCATCTTCATGGAAAGCTGTATATTTGAGTCGTAGATTCAGCCGATCACTAATACCCCAAACTAACGAAATTCGCCCTGAGTTAATATCTCGCCCGTCAATGCTCTCATCAATTTCGGGTAGCCTCTTGCCATCCGCGTTGGTTTGTCCATAAGCGAGATTTTCGGTATATCCATCCCGTTTCAGCCACATTCCTGCGAAGCGCAAAGCCACTCTTTTGCCCAAAGGAACGTTCCAAATACCTTTGGTACGTATGTGATTGTAGCTACCGAGTTCCGTGTCGAGTGAGCCGTTTAAGACGCCTACCTCAGGCTTTTGCGTCACGAAATTAACTGCCCCGCCCGTCGCGTTTCGTCCGTATAACGTGCCTTGAGGACCGTGAAGCACTTCCACGCGCTCCATATCAAAAAACTCTTCAGTATTGAGATTCATCGGCAAGGCAACCTCATCCACATGCGTCGAGATCCCTGACTCTCCCGAACTGCCAACCACAATGCTTCCAATACCTCTAATGGTCATGGACGAACCGCCAAAATTATTTGCCGTAAAGTTCATGCTCGGAATATTCAATTGGAGATCAGACGGGTTGATGATTTGCCGATTCTCAATGACGTTGGCTGAAAAGGCATCCATAGCGATAGGCACGTCTTGGATACTTTCCGGTACGCGCTGCGCCGTTACCACAATCTCCTCAGTGAATGCGTCGCCAGCCACGAGCGACTCCTGCGCCAGCGATAGAGCAGGTGCTAAAAATGTTGCGATAGACACGCAAACGGAGCTTAGGAGTCCCTTGTGTACTTTTGATTCGGTTTTCATATAAATCCCCCTGCTAGCTGGACAGATTGGAAGTGGTCATACAACAAGCAAGGCCACAGATGACGATGCCGCCGGTTTCTACTTTCCGTACGCAAAAGAGCATTGCACAAAGCACGTTAACCTTCGGCAGAATCTCGCAAATAACCCAAGTACGCAAGGGCACCTCTATATTATTGCATTTTGAGGAATCATATTCGATATAAGTGTATGATTCCTCATGATGTAAGGATGATTTACATCGAATAACGATAGAGATGCCCATAATACACATCACACTTAACCAGCGATTATAAGGCCTTACATCGAATTATTGAATAACTTAATTTTAAGTTGATGAATTTATCCGGGCTATCGAACCGCTCCTTCATTATCTAGACTTTAGCATGAACTTTAATGATTTTATCAGAAGTGGTGCGGGGAAATGGGACAGTTTTGCAGGGTAGTTTCAGCTACATCTCTCGGTTCTTGATGACACGAGAGAGGGAGTATGAGAACGATGGAGGAAGGTCCCCGACGACGGCATTCGCCGGCGTTCAAGTTCAAGGTGGCGATTGAAGCACTGAAAGGCGAACGGACGATGACGGAGTTGTCGTCGCGGTTCGAGTTGCAGGCGGTGGGCGCGCGCAGATCCAGCAGTGGAAGAGGCAGTTGTTGGACGAGGGTGCCGCGGTGTTCGAGCGCAAGGGCAAGACTTCGGTGCCGTCGTCGGAGCCGGATGCGCTGCATTGCAAGATCGGGCAGTTGACCATGGAGCGCGACTTTCTGCAGGAAAAGCTGGCACTCTGGCTAGATCCGAGCGAACGGCGATAATTGAGGCCGGGGCGAATCTGAGCGTGCAACGGCAGTGCGAGTTGCTAGTCGGTGGGTCGTTCAACGGATGATCGCAGGCGACGACCGCGGCCGGTAACGGAACCGTCACTGCGCGTTGCAATCGGCGAGGTCTACGAACGCCATCCGTACTACGGCAAGCGTTGGGTGCAGGTTGAATTGCGAGGTCGGGGTCCGCTACCTTCGCCGGCTGATGCAGGAACTGGGTCTGGAACCGGTCCATCCGTTGCCATCGGTCGTCGTTCCGCTGGTGCCGGAACCGGTCCTGAAGTCCGATGGAGCGACCAAGAACGACTGCGAGCGGCAGGCGGGCAGCCGCCTATTGCCGGCGCAATGGCATTCGTTTAGTGAATTTTGCCATTCGGTTAAGGATTCGGTCTTGGGCCTTGGTTATCCGCTGATTTTTTATTCCGTTAGCGAGTTGCCGGTGCCGGTGCTCCTCTTCCTCGCTGCCACTTTCCGACCGGTTTTCGGGATCGGCGTTCATAGGACCCCTACCCGGACGAAGCCGCTGCCGACACCGGACGATCTCGCCGACAATACGAGTCACGGTTTCCCGGAGGGCGGATGCATGCTGAAGTAGCAGGCTCTCGATGTTGGCCGCCACCGCCGCAAGTCCGTGCTTGAAATTCGTCTGCATCAGCGGCTTGCCGTCGTTCGGCAGCCCCCCGTTCACATGATCCTCACCATGGTTGGCGAACAGCCGGGTCATGGTAATCAGGGTGAAGCATGCATACAGTTCCTGTTTCACTCCGCGCGCGCTTTGCCCATGAAAGTCCTCAACCTCCATCAGCCGTTTGGATACCTTGTACAGTTCCTCGATGCCCCAGACCACATCTCGCGTGATACAGATCCGACAGCTGCTCGATGGAATACTGGTCCCGGTCCAGCAGGGTCGTGCCCAGGATGAAGACGGTATCGCCCACGGCATATTTCACCAGCCGCAAGCGGTGTGGGCCGAAGGCGGCTCCGGGGTTCCTGCGGCGACTCCCCGCAGGCCACGTAGTCGGAGGAATCAGACGTGCGTTGGCGGGGAACGACCTCGATCCAGATCGTATCCCGGCGGCCGCCGTGGATGAAGCGGTCGACATCGATACCGGTTTTCTCGTTCTCATCCGGAACACCGCGTGCAGTCCCGGGATCGCATGCGCGTGCAGCATCTCACTCTCCAGGTTGAGCGTCTCTTGCACCAGCCGCCTCACAAACTCCTCATCGTCCGCCAGATGATGGCATGCCGACTTCTTCGTGGCATTGTGCGTATAATCTTTCCGAATCATTTCTTGCTCCTTTTCAATAAATTGTGTCATGAATGATTCGCGCCTGGATGCGGGATTGCGTCCAGGCATCTCCACATTCCCGATGAAACATCAGATTCTAACCATTCGTCTGTCGTTACAGCCCGTTTTTCGTTTTTGCAGACAAATTTATACACAACCGTTCCTCGATGCCCCATCTCGCGTGATACAGATCCGATAGCTGCTCGATGGAATACTGGTCCCGGTCCAGCAGGGTCGTGCCCAGGATGAAGACGGTATCGCCCACGGCATATTTCACCAGCCGCAAGCGGTGCGGGCCGAAGGCGGCTCCGGGGTTCCTGCGGCGTAGTCGGGTCAGCGTGCCTTGGCGGGGAACGACCTCGATGACCGTATCCCGGCGGCCGCCGTGGATGAAGCGGTCGACATCGATACCGGTTTTCCGTTTCATCCGGAACACCGCGTGCAGTCCCCGGATCGCATGCGCGTGCAGCATCTCATAGGGTAGCCCCCGGTCATAGACCGTCTACCGGCGTCCCATGCCAGCCGAAGTTCATGCACCGATACAGTCCGCGCGGATAATGGGCACCGTCTACCGCGGCAGGTTCAGGTAGGTTCCATCGACCGCAAACACCCGATGCCCCTGCCACCGCCGATCCGTGTCGGGTCGGACTTTCCGTGCGTGCCGGGGTCGTGCCTCGGCGTCGAAAACCACCTTGAGGATTTCCTGGTGCAAGGTCTTGAACAGCTGCTCGTCCAGCCTGGCCCGGGCACTGCAGATGGAGGACGGCGACACCGGAGCCGGCTGTGGCAGTTCGATCCCCATCGTCCGGCACTGCCCCCACAGTTCGGCCAGCGTGGTCGCATATCCCGGACGCCCCTTCGAGAACACCAGCCGGAAAACGAACAGCACGACCACCAGCGTGTTCAGCACGCGCCGCCGCCGCTGCCAGAGCCGGTCATGCCGGTTGGCGACACCCACGAGCGTCTCGACGATGCCGCTCCAGAGCCGGACAAACGTATCCTCCGGAGCCAAGACTGTTGCCGGCGACCTGCGGGAACGGCGTCCGGATCGACGGGAGCCGGTCAGCAGCACCTGCTTCCAGTCTTTCGTCAGCGGATACAGGTAAACGTCCTTCGGAGTCCTGCCTGCCTCCGATGCATTCGCCTTGCGTCCCTTCGTCCGACCAATGCACTGCCAGTTGGCCGCACGGTAGCAGGTCCCCCGGTACTTCGCCGGATCCACAAAGGTCTCCGCCAGTACCGGCTCCAGGCCGTGCCGCTCCTTCCAGTCCCCCGGGCAGCCGCCGAACCGCCATCGACAGGGCCTTCGAGGCCAGATACGGAACCCGAACCCAAGGAAAGATCAGGAACCGGGAGTTGTTCACCACCCCCTTCAGCCGCTTCGCCCGATCCCGATCCCGCCAGCCAATCCAGGCGTCACGACAGGGAAGCCGGGTCGTGCCCGCCTCAAACAGCAGACAGCCCAGCTTGCGACCCCGACGATCCCGCAGCCAGTAGCGCAGGAAACAACCGAACGGATGCCGGTAACCCAGCTCATGATGCCGATCCACCAATTCCTTCCATTCCTCAACGGCCTCTCCCTCCGCCACAACCTCCAGTTCCAGCGGCATCAGCTCCTGCAACCCGCACTCTATGGCGGAGCCCGGATCCGAGCGACTCGTATGCCGCGGTCTCCGACCCCCGGTTCCCGTTCTCGATCCCGGTCGCTTCGCCGGCAGCGACACGATGCCGCCGGCCTCCAGCTGCTCCAGCATCCGCAGACAGGACCCCAGTCGATCCCGACCCTTCGGCGTGAACCAGCCCAGATGAGTGCACAGGGTGGCAGCCAGCTCATGGCGGCTCAGTGCCGGAAACATTTTCACCGTCTTCTGAAGGTCCGCAATCTGACGGCGGGTCAGCCGCGTGCCACAGAAGGTGGTCGACTTCAGGTTCTCGATTCGGGAATCCATCACGTTGGCACCAGAGATAATCTAACTAAGCGTAGATTGCCATAACCCATGCTGAAACGTAAGTATTTTTTTGAAGAATCCCAAAGGAACCGAATATCTTTCCGTATATCAACCGGTTACACGACATCCTCAAAGACCAGGATCCCTTTCCGCTAATCCGAATGCCATTGATTGCCGGCGCGGCGGTGCGGCGTGCACATCCGCACCTGAAGATGGTGGTATTGCAGGGGATGCGTTGGCGGCGACCGGGCCCTACCGATTACACACATCTCTCGCTTGACTTCATTTATCGGGTCGCTGCAAGCTTATAGACGTAGTCGGGACCTTGCTCCTAGGCGAGGTGGATGAGTCGCTGGTAGGCGTCGGACTGGTGCATCAAGGTCACGTATCCCTTCCAGATCGTCTCGTATCCGGGAGGGTGATCGGCTGCCTGCGGCGACGGTTCTGGAAGCCGCCCAGCATTGGCGATGGCCAGGAGGGAGTGCCTTGCCGAGATCGTTGGGTGACGGGCTGCGTGGGTCATCCAAGGCCAAGTCTCGCAACACGGTGAGTTTGATGTCGGTGAGCATCGTCTCGGCGGGCAGTTCCGAGGGGTCGCGTCCCAAGCGGGTGAGTGCGGCCAATCGCCAGGCTGGTCAGCAGCGGCCACTATATGAAGTCAAGCTGTACTTATGTGTAATCGGCAGACCGGGCCGCATCTGCAGCAGTGTCAGGAGTTGGACATACGTTATCTGATCGCGGTCCAGCCGGGCTCGCATGCGTACCTGTGGACACCTCTATTTATTGCTATTTTGACGAATCATGCCCTGTATGAATATTTGATTTTAATAAATATCTCTTTCAGATCATAACAAGTCTGCAGGTTAATAGAGGTGTCCAGCTGCTAGAAGCCCTACCAAGCGAGACCTATGCACTTGTAATGAGCCGGTAACACTTGAAGCGTTTCGTTACAAGATTGCTAATCAAACGGCGGCATCTTATTCGTTGTTAAATAACGCCATCTTACAACTCCGTACCGCATTGAAATTACTTCAATCCACAACTCGAGTTGCAATTCCCGACACGCTTTCGCTATTTTCTCGGGCTTGGAAGAAGTAGAAAACGAAAACGTCATCTTTCTGACGAAGTAGATCGCAGGTTTCTTGTGCGTACGGCGCTGTTTCACAATATTTGTATTTCTGCATCGAGTTGGATATACTTCTTGCCGATTCGATTCTAATAATATAAGTAATAGGGGAGTTTTGATATTTCCTAGGTAGCGGTGGATTCCCGATGCGTAAACGTAAATACTCAGTTACGGTTTACTTAGTTATCTTAACAATAAGTGCTGTGTCGGTATTTGGAGGGAGAGATAGCGAGAGAATCTCTACCCTTGAGGAGGTTGTCGTTACTGCCGAAAAACGTAGCGAGAGCCTGCAAGAGTTGTCACAGGCAGTAAGCGTGGTTGATAGTTCAGAATTAGCGGAACGAAATCTAGATTCATTCGTAGACCTTAATACCCTCGCTCCCGGCGTTAATATTGCTAAGAACGAGGGTTTTAGGACAGTAATCTCCATTCGTGGTGTTGGTCATGAAGCAAATCAAAACATAGTCGCGAATCCTTCCGTTTCGTATCATCTTGACGGCATCTACATTGCCTCACCGTTCTCTCTTCAAACCGACTTTCTGGACCTAGAGCGCATCGAAGTAATTCGTGGCCCTCAAGGTACGTTATTTGGGCAGAACTCTGCAGGGGGTGCAATTAACGTAACCACTGCTGCACCTACCTTCGATCAACTTTTCGGATCAGTAGCGACAACTATTGGTAATTATGATCTGCTCAAGTTGCAGGCTACCATGAATGTTCCAATGAGTCGTACTTTTGCGATACGAGCTTCTGCATCTTCGAATAGACATGAGGGCTTTAGCGAAAATGTGACTCTAAGTCAGAAGCTAGACGATGCCGACCGCCTTTCGGTGCGGTTTAAATCTCTGTGGGAGGTGACTTCTACTTTAGATGTACATTTCATGGCTCAGTATTTCAACGAAGAAATCAACGGATCTGCTCAGAAAAGCATCGTGGATACCACTAGAGATCCTCGAAAACTCGCGCAAGATTCTTTATCCAAATACGCGTTGAAGTCACGACTCTATAGTGTTGTATTGGATTGGGATTTTTCGTCGTTTCTTTTGAAGTCACTTACTAGCTACCAGAACGATTCGATCTTCGTGGAGCGAGACAATGATCGCAGTGATCTAGAAAGTCTAGGGCCGTTGGCTCCAGTCCCAAGCATTGTCGCACCGGAGGACGACGACTTGAAAACCATTACTCATGAGGTCCAACTGGTTTCCGACGAATCTAGCTATGAGAAGGTGGATTGGGTTGCAGGGATTTTCTATTTGGATACTTCCGTAGATCTGGTGTTTCGTGAATATATTGATCTTGCTTCCGACGGTACGTTTGATCCTGTATCGGAAGACCAAATAAAGAATTTCGAAATGGGAGACTACGGATTCATCTCCGATGGAACGATAGAACGCAATTCGGCCTCATTTTATTTTCAACTAGAATACGAATTACTAACGGATACACGTTTCATTACTGGTTTTCGCTATACCGACGACCAAGTGGATAGTGTGGTCATGAATTTTCATGCTCGAGCTGGCACGGACTTTCTTGCGAACTCAAACATGAAAATGACTGGTCGTTTGGCAGTAGAGTATGACCTTAGCGACGTCTCAATGCTGTATGGATCGTATACACACGGATTTAAGCCAGGTGGCAGTAATCTGACGTACGGACGAGAAGCAGTTATTGCGCCCATCCTTGTGCTTCCAACTTATGATGCTGAGATCGTCGGTGTTTTTGAACTCGGATTAAAGGCCGACCTCGTGCGAGGCAGAATGCGAGTAAATGGTGCAGTTTTTACGTACATCTATAAAAATTTACAATATCAAGCAACTGATCCAGAAGTTTTTGAAGGAGGAGTGGCCAACGTACCGGAATCCGAGATCAAGGGAATTGAGATCGAAACTCTTGCCTTTCTTGGTAATAGAGTGGATCTAGACGTCAAGATGGCGTGGTTAGACACAGAAATTTCGAAGGATCATTTCGCACTTGATAATGTTGTCTCGGACGCGATAACTAATATGCTACTACGCGAAGGGTTCCCCTTATTTGGCCCAGAGATTCAAAGGGCGCGAGCTAGCACAATCCAAAACCTCAAAGGCAATCATCTCGCCAAGGTACCACGGTTTACGATGAATATTTCGCTAGGGTACGGTCATGAGATCGCTGATTGGGGTGAATTTAGGGGGAGTGTGCAATACGCTTTCCGAGGAGAATTTCATCATCGATCGTTTAACAACCCTAGCACGGATTTTGTAGAAAGTTACGACACATTAAATTTCACAACCCGTTTAATACCTCATGGTTCGTCATCGTTCATCTCAGTGATGCTGTTCAATGCAACCGATAAAGATGGGATAAATGCACGGTTTACAGATGCGTTTGGGCTCGGCTCGACTTCGGATGAGTTAATTGCACCGCGACAATTTATGATTAGTTGCGGTACTGAGTTCTAGCCGGGTCTCATTGACATCTCTCATGAGTAGATGCTCTGGAACTAATTTGTCCCCGGTGTGTTTTATGGTACGTGAGCTGATTTGATCAATCGATAAATTGGCGAGTATAGATTTCCTATTCAACGGCAGACGGTGACTGTCGTTAAGAATCTTCAGTAATCGGGAGAACTAATAGATCATATCGTATGATATTTCAAGGTGATAGTTACACACTCTGTGCGATATGAATTTCGATATAGTTGATCTTACCTACTTCGTCCCATTACTCTTAGGACGGAAGATCCTGAACGTTTTTTCTGCGTCGCATTTATTCAGATCATGGATTTGGCTTGATTTTTTCGATGCAAAAGACCGGAAAACTCCTAAAAAGATACGATTTGTTCCCATGCCTCAGTGAAATGGCAACGCCCATGTACGTCGAAACCGTCCCCAATTGCACGCAACGCGCGCCCTACCATTCTTCTTCGTGAAGGCCGGTGCGAAGGTCGCCGTATCGTGTAAGCACACCCTTGCCAATCTCAGGCCCTGGGTGCTGGTGCTGGCGGACAAGATTGACCGCCTGCGCCGTGTGCTGCGCGACGAGCCGTTGGTGCCGGCCGCGAAAATCGGGCGAGTGGATCTCGTCTCCGCCCTGCGGTCATGTCGAAGCTGCATTAACTGTGGCGTGGCGCATGGGTCTGCCCGAGATCCTGGGCAGCCGGCGGCGGTCACCGCCGCAGCGAGCCCGCCCGGGTACGAGGCGATCTGGAAGGGATACACAGCCTTGATGCATCAGGCCGATACCTACCAGCGACTCATCCGCCTCGCCCAGCAGAAAGGACCCGACTACGTCTATAAAATGTTGCGATCCGACAAATAGAAGTCAAGCGGGAGATATGTGTAATCGGCAGGGTGGACCCGCCTAGGGAAGGTCTGAATAAGTCGACATCTGGCATAATGGGTAAAATCTTCAAGCATGGGATAGATCCGTTATGGGGCAATTGACCTTTGCGGAGTTGGAATACGATCGGAAGAAGCGTCGCACACGGCGGGAGCTCTTTCTGGAGCGAATGGAACAACTGATCCCCTGGGAACGACTGGAAGGTCGGATCGAGCCGTTCTATCCGAAGGCCGGCTGTGGTCGGCAGCCGTACCCGCTGGGCGTGATGCTGCGGGTTCATTGCGTGCAGTTGTTCTATAACCTGAGTGATCCGGGGATGGAGGATCTGCTCTACGAGGCGGAGTCCGTGCGTCGGTTTGTGGGATTGCGACTGACGGATGCGCTGCCGGATGAGACGACGATCCTGAACTTCCGGCACTTGCTGGAGAAGCATGATCTGGGCGCGGGGTTGTTCGGAGCCATCAACGCGCATCTGGCATCCTGTGGTCATCGCATGAAGCAGGGAACGATCGTGGATGCGACCCTGATCGAGGCACCATCGTCAACGAAGAACCGGCGGCAGGAGCGGGATCCGGAGATGCATCAGGCAAAGAAAGGCAACCAGTGGCATTTCGGCATGAAGGCGCATATCGGTGTGGATGCGACATCGGGTCTGGCACATAGTGTGGCCACCACGGCGGGCCCATGCGTCGGATCTGGCTCAGGCACACCGGCTGTTACACGGAGGCGAGACGACGGTTTGGGGCGATGCAGGATATCGAGGCATCGACAAACGTCCGGAGTTCCAGGGATCGAAGGTAGCCTGGCAGGTGGCGATGCGTCCGGGTGTGCGCCGCCGACTGGCACCGGACGACCCTGCGAGGATGCGAGAGAAGTGCAAGGCCTCAGTGCGTGCCAAAGTGGAGCATCCGTTCCTGTACGTGAAGCGGCACTTCGGATACGCCAAGGTGCGCTATCGGGGTCTGGCCAAAAACACGCAACGGCTGGCGTTGCTGCTGGGGTTCACTAATCTGCTGATTGCGGGCCGCCGCGTAGCGACCTGACGCGGGATGAATCCGCCTGCAGATCGCGTCAGGCGATGAAATCGGGAGGAAATCGAGCTCCAGAGGCGATAGGGCACAGCCAAAACGCCCCATCGGATAGATTCTCAGCCTCTATCAGCAATTTCCCGGTCTTGAACGAGCTTGTTCAGACCTTCCCTAGCCGAGCCAACACCGCTACAGAAATGTGCTCTGAAACTGGCGGAGAACTATGTCCCAGAATAAGCCGTTCCCAGTACAACGCAGGTTTTTTTACCACCCGGAGATTGGTATTTTCCTGATTATCGATAGAATACAATAGCTGACTCAATCATGGAACTTCCGTTAGGAATGGTGGGAAGATCTAACTACACTACACCCTATTTGCAAGTCATTTTTTGAAATTTAGTCATAGACTACATTTTGGCGTAAAGGACTTTCTAGACAAAATCATACAAACCTACAGAGCCAGTGGTGTCAGTAGAAGTGCTAACTTCGTGGACATAACTTAATCTTTATTTGCTACTGATATCAAGCAGTAGAATAGTGTAGGGCAGGCATAGCAGCGCACCAGTTGGCATGTTTTGGATCTACCAGTGCACCCCTTGCGGATCAGCATCCATACTCAAAAATAGGACTCTCTACTAAATATGCTGAAAATAGAGTTAGATATTCATAAATTTAGTGTGATTGTCGAGCAAGATGGCTTAAATATCCTGTTCTCTTATAACGGCGACATGCACTTGCCTACAGAAAGGTAAACTTGAAAACACGAAACTTATTCTCACATTTTTTGTCGAAATATGCAACAGGACTACGGGTTAGTTCTTAATTAGCAATAGCCTCCTAGTATCTCATGTGAGGAGAATAGAAGTGACAAACCAATTTTTATCAGGAACAACGGGTGTTTTCAAATCCTATTGGTCCGCACTTATGCGATTTGGTTCTCCAAAACTGTCTCCGGCGGCACTCTCCGGATACGAGAACCACATGTCGAGTTTAATTGATCACGAACAAACAACAGTGCAAATCGACACAAGCGAATAATTCGTTCCGTCTCGGGCATAAGCACGACTAACCTTAAAGGCATGGATACTTCTTGCTGAAACGTCGTTGAGCTAAAAATTGACCATGGGGTGAGTGATTTAATGATTGTAGATACACGTACGTGTTATTGTAAATTCGTGTTTTCGAGGCTCTAACTACTCGACGCTCCGTTTGGTAAGAACTACCAATCAAATCCTGCGACGACCGCTAATGCAGTCCAGGTAATTGAGGCGAGACCCACCGCTACCGAAGCCTGCGGCATCTGCGTTTTGACGTGGTCCATCAGACCGCAGCCGGTGCACATTGAACTCAGCACCGTAGTGTCAGAGATTGGTGAACATTGGTCACCGTACATGCTGCCGTCCATTACTGCGGCAAAACATAAGGTCATGAAAACTCTGGGTGTGGTAACTTGTTCGCCCCGGCTACGGCCCAAGCCAAGGGCATGGCTAACGGGAACGCGACCGCATAAGTTCCCCATCTCGTTCCGGTGGAAAATGCAAGCCCCATCGTTAGGAATTGAAGCATGACTGGCAATAGAAAGTACGGAATGGCGTCGCCAAGTTGATGAACGAGATATCTAGTAGCTTAACTAGATTTAATTTTCGTGTATGGATGCTTCAGTTCGGTGCGCACGTCGTCGACGCTGAGCTGCCAGTCGACCCCGGTCTGTTCGCGATTGCGCTCCTCGGCCCAGGCCGCCGTTTCCGACGTGACCAAAGCCCTGCTCTCGATCCGGCGATCCAGGCACTGGCGATGCAACGCACTGAACTCCAGTTCCGCCACGTTCAGCCAGCTCCCGTATTTCGGCGTGTGCACCCAGTGGATGCGGTCGTTCAGCCCCGACCTGGCTTCGGCCGCCGGGAACGTGGCGTAGAACGAGTCACCGCTGTGGGTGTTCAAGTTGTCGCACACCAGCGTGATGGTTTCCGCATCCCGGTAACGCGGCAGATTCGCCAGCGCGCGCACTTGCTTCGCCCAATCCAACGTCGTGCGCCGTTTGGTGACGGCCACTGTCCGCCAGCCAGCGGCTCGCCGAACATCCAAACGGGTGCACGTTCCCCGGCCGAGGTAGTGGGCGTCGTCGTACTTCTCCGGCGACCCGCAGCGTACCGGCAGCTGCTCGCGGACTTCAGCCACTAGCTGCTTGCTTATCTCGTCCATGCACAGTACCTCAACCGTCGGGTTCGATGTCTACAAACAACGTCCCCTGTAGTGCATCGTTCTTTTCGCTACCCGACCGTCGTGTCGCATTAGACCTTGCAAGCTGATGGCCATTGAACGTCAAGCTACTTGGCCTAGCACGACAATATAAGTACCATAATAGATGCGACTACTACTATCCGAACTGCAGTAATTAAAGATTCCACAGGTCTGTACTGTAATTGAAGCAGATGGAGGCGTCATGGCGATCTCATCAGCTGAACTGGGATATAGCAATATAGGAGATTCTCAGGTTATTTTACGAAGTTAGAACTCCAGAAGAGTAAGCTACATATGGCCCATCAATTAATGTGTAAAAGACTTCGTATGGGAACACCACTATTGTGCCCCTTCATTCTTTTGTTACTCACGATCAGACCAGTGAGTGTGGAGGGACTGCCACTTGAACCTGAACGAACCATTGAGTTCGAGACGGGCGAGGTAACGTGGCTTTCGCTTGATGTCTCACCAGATGGTAAAACTCTAGTTATTGAAGCACTTGGAGACCTGTATCTGCTGCCCTCCGAGGGAGGCAGTGCCAAGTCACTAACGGCCGGTGCCATGTTTGACTTTCAGCCGGTGTGGTCGCCGGATGGCAAGCGCATAGCGTTCATCTCAGATCGTAGCGGAAACGAAGAACTCTGGATCATTGGAACCAATGGGAAGGGAGCAAAAAAACTATCCCACGGAAGCGACATGTCCGCATTTGCTTCACCGGCATGGTCACCCGACAGCCAGCATGTCGTTGTATCACAAACCACTTCGAGTCAACGAACCTTTGAACTCTGGGCGTACCATATCGATGGTGGCAAAGGCGTTCAAATTACTGAAAGAGGTGGTAATGGCTCACATCCTAACCGATTAAATTCACTGGGTGCAAGCTATAGCCCTGATGGTCAATATCTCTACTATGCTCATAAGCGGGGCGGTTTTGAATACAACGCGTATCTTCCCCTTTGGCAGATTGTCAGGCGCGAATTGCGTACTGGTACTGAGGACTATGTAACTGCAAGTGCAGGCAGTGCTTTTCGCCCGGAACTTTCGCCAAATGGGGAGTCGCTGGTTTACGGAACTCGTTTTGATGCCAAAACTGGTTTGCGCATCCGCAACTTTCAAACGGGGGTTGATGAATGGCTCGTCTACCCCGTACAACGAGATGAGCAGGAATCAGCCTTTACCAGAGATTTACTTCCGAATTACGCTTTCGCCCCTGACGGCGAGTCGGTTTACTTCACGAAAGACGGCAAAATCCAAAAAGTCAATATTTCTTCGAAAAGAGTCAGCAACGTACCATTCACGTTAAAGGTTGAGCAGGCAATAGGGCCTCGTCTTTACTTTCCGTACCGTCTCGGCATCGGGCCGGTAGATGCTCGATTGATTAGAGATGTAGAGATGTCGCCAAATGGGGAACAGTTGGTGTTTACTGCACTAGCTCGCGTTTACGTCTACGACATCCAATCCCCAAAAATCACTGCGATCTCAGACAGAAACACATTTGCCGCACAACCCACATGGACTCCAGACGGAAAGCAAGTGACGTACGTGACATGGACGAACTACGGTGGACATGTCTGGTCTTCACGAGCTAATGGTAGAGGCAAAGCTATCCGTTTAACACGGCACAAGGCATTTTACTCCGAACCCGTTTGGTCGAAAGATGGAAAGCAAATATACGTGCTTCGTGCCATTGGTTTTGAAAGACAACATCGCACAGATGGTTGGGGCGACGTGGCGGGAACTGATTTAGTGGCCATTTCCAAGTCCAACCGGGACGTGCGTTTGGTCCGTCCCGCACGCGGCCTCCATTCGCCACACTGGGGTCCGGAACACGATCGGATATACCTATACGGTGCCTCAGGACTGGTTTCGTTCAAACTGGATGGTACGGACCTTATTCACCACTTCGTCTTGAAGGGGCCCGGTATTTACTACGCCGATGACCCCGTACCCGCAACATCGATGCGCATTTCACCTGATGGTAAACATGCCATAGCCATTCAAGCCGACCAGCTCTACATCACCAGCCTATTGGGAACATCACAGTCCGGAGTTGAAACAACCGTTTCCAATTCCACTCTACCACTCGTGAAACTAACGAACGTTGGGGCTGATGATCTCGGGTGGAGCCCTGATGGATCTCGCATTCATTGGACGGCTGGTAAAACGGTCCACATTCGGCCCCTCGCTTCCATAACGTCTAGCAATACTCAGGGAGATGAACCCAACGATACAGAGCAAGACGAAATCGGTGACTGTGATTGTGAAGAAGGGTACCGTAACTACGAAAACGACGTGAATTCCATCGAGGACGATGACGCTCCTACCGAACAACCGGAGGATCATGAATCAGTTGAAAAGATAGCTATCAAAATTTATGAGCCACGCTATGTACACCCAAGATCAGTCGCTCTCACCGGCGGAACGATCATTACTATGGTTTCTGATAAACCCGAAGTCATTAGTTCCTTAGCTGTACTCATTGAAAACGGTCGCATTAAATCCTTAACGGCTAGGAATGCATTACCGTCTAATATAGAAACTATAGATGTATCAGGGCTTTACATTCTTCCAGGATACGTTGATACGCATGCACATTTCCCAGTACTTCGTTCAGTAACGGGAGCACCCAATTGGGCCTTCCTCGCAAACCTTGCATACGGGGTGACCACTGCCCTTGACGTTCAAACCGGGACGGTTGATTTACTGGAATACGAAGACCTGATTGATGCCGGGTTCGTATTGGGTCCACGGACACTTTCCACCGGCCCTGGAATATTTAGCGACAATAGATTTAAATCGAAAAAAGAAGCACTTGCCGTTTTAAAGCGTTATAAAGAACACTACGACTTGAGAAATGTGAAGTCGTACATAGTTGGCAACAGAAAACAGCGACAGTGGCTGCTTCAGGCGTCCAAAGAACTAAATCTCATGCCAACGAGCGAAGGGGCGTTAGACATGAAGCTTGGACTCACGCATGTAATCGATGGATACGCGGGGCATGAACACAACTTTCCAGTATTAGATCTTTATAGGGACGTCATCGAACTTGTAGCTCGTTCGCAAATTGCTTATACGCCGACTTTACTCGTAACCTACGGTGGGCCGCACGGAGAAAATTTTTTCTTTTCGCGCGAGTCTCCTCGGCACGACGGGAAGCTTCAGCGATTTATACCACCACAGGTATTACAATCCCTAACGACGCGAAGACAGTGGTTTCATGAAGATGTGCATATCTTCCAAAGGGTAGCTGCGCAGGCGCATAAGATCGTTAGGGAAGGTGGTGTGGTTGGCGTAGGCGCACACGGGCAATTGCACGGATTAGGTTACCACTGGGAGCTGTGGGCACTCCATTCTGGAGGTTTCAGTAATTACGAAGCCCTACGCGCCGCAACGAGCATTGGTGCTCAGATGATTGGAGTTGCATCTGACGTTGGCACGATAGAAGTAGGAAAACTCGCGGACATGGTTGTACTGAACGCAAATCCATTGGACGATATTCGCGCATCAGATAATCTCGTTTACATAATCAAGAACGGTGTAATTTACAACGCAAATACATTGGACGAGGTATGGCCGAACGATACACCACTACCACCTATGTACTGGCATGAAGACCGTCCTGCTGCCATAAATGAGCGCCAGTAACGTATTAACTTCACTAAGCCATACTCACCGACCGCACTCGTAGATTAGAAACATAAACTCCAAATACAAGTGGAAAGACTACTCTTTCAATCTATACGATACGTTGCGGTTTTCATACTAGGCATAACGTCGTTTGTAAGCCGTGCTTCTGACGTTGTGACTCCTGTACTTTATGACCTTGATCCCAATGATGGTGTTAAGGAATCCGGTGTGAAGTTAATGGAACTCGAGTTGGGTTTACATCTTCTAGAATCCGACGTGGACGGAGTAACAATTCTTCTTATCGGTGTGCATGGATGGCGAAGTCAAGGGTATGAATGGGTGTATCCATTACAAACAATGGACGACGAAGCGTCAGCGGCGCACTTCTTCCGCTGGGACTTCGACCAATGCCCCTCTACGGAAACCCTGCAACTCGTCCGTGCTATCGATACGGCAATCAAACAATTCCCAAACGTTGAAACATTAACCATCGTGGGACACGATAAAGGTGGGATACTGGTCTCTGCCCTTGTCGACAAACTGTCGGTACGACAACCCGTAGAAATGCATACGGTCGCTACCCCGTTAGCCCCGCAACCGTCTGGGATCGACTTCTGCCAGTCAGTTGTACCCAAGAAGATCCCAGCCAACGTCCGGTTCTATCAATGGCGTACGCAACACAAATTAGATAGAGTATTCAGTGATATGGAAATCGACCCCCAAGTTGTCGATATACCCGGCAGTGTTGCAGTAACTTTACCGGATGTTTACCGAGGTCATCGCCTCGACCATAATTGGGCAGTCAGTTGGGTCGCAGACCGAGTAAGTGCAAAAGATGGGCTATTACAATCAAGGTGACTGGAATCCACGTTGGCCCTATAGCACATGACGTCATTGATTAATGAGACGGCGATGATCGTAGCCACTTGCACACGAGTTGTGGAATTGGCTTTCTACCAAACCGCTCGTGCTTGCATATCTGCTTTGTAACGTAGCACATAAAGCCCTAACACTTTAGATCAGTGAGTGCTTTTCGTATTTATGTCAAGACGGAAGACGAAACCCAACCGCACCTACTTTAGCAATGTCGAGATTTTTAACACATGGGAACCTCTATTAACCTACGGCACCTCTATTTATTCGAAGCAAATAATCTTTAAAGATCATGCACTTATACCATATATGATTTATCAAAACAGCAATAAATAGAGGCATCCACGTGATTCGACGAAAATAGACATCAACGCACGAAACGGACTCATAAAACAATAACATCTTATTCATACGATATTTTATTGCGTCTACACGGGCCAACCCCATTTTCTGTGTCTGAATTGCTTCACATTTGCCTAGTTATGGGTGGAACGGGAACGGGCGGTATGGAGCGTCATGTCGCCGATGTCGCCAACGGCTTTGTAAAAAAACACGACGTTTCAGTTTTAGCGCACTCGATCCACAAACCGCTATTCGATGAAAGCGTAGCATTTCATCACGCCGATTTGGACCATTGGCGGTATAACCCCTTTTTGGTTCGGAGTGTCGTATCGAAAATGAGACAGATCAAACCTGACGTCATTCACGTTCATAGTCGTAAAGCAGCAGTGGTTATTGCCCAAGCAAGAAAGCACTGGAAAACACCAACAGTGTTGACGCTTCACAACCTCGGAGATGCTTCGAAATTTGTAGATCAATTTGACTGTGTAATTGGAGTCAGTTCGCTGGTTGCACGGTCGATCGACCACCCATGCAAACGAACCGTCTTTAATGGCATTGGTTAACAAAAGAGATATTTCCGCGCTTTCTATCGGACGACTCGTTCCGGTGAAGGGATTCGATGACCTGCTTGATGCGTGGGCAAAAGTAGAAATTCCCTTGGTGATCGTTGGCGACGGCAAGGAACGTTCTCGTCTGACGTCTCAAGCATCGCTGCTCGGATTGAGCGATCGTGTGACTTTCCTAGGACATCGAGACGACATCGATGTCCTGTTATCCCAATCAGATCTCGTGGTTGTCTCCTCGCGACGAGAAGGCTTCTCCTACGTCATTCTTGAAGCACTAAGAGCTAAACGCGTTGTAGTATCCACCGCAACTGGTATCGCCCAAGATCTGCTTCCTGACCAATACATAGCCCGTACTCGAGATTCTCGAAATCTCGCCTCACGCATCAACTATGTCGTCGCAAATCTAGATGCCGCAAAGAAAAATTTTGAACCGGTCTGGCAAAGTGCCGAACGAATGACTATTGGCAAGATGCTTGACGAACTTGAGTCCGTTTATCGCGAGTTGCTATCAGATAGACGGAAAAGTCGCACCTAATCTCTTTGGTACGTGCCGACCAAACGATTCATTGCTACAACATTCTGCTCAATCCGTTCTAGTAAATTCCACATTGATAAGCCACTTTCTAGCTGTGGCGTATTCTTTAACGCCAGCAACCAAAAGAAATAGTGGTGTACTCCATGGCCATTGGGAGGCATCGGGCCGCCATAGCCGACGTTGCCGAAATCGTTTACACCCTTCGTACCAATCTCCAAGCCTTCTTCGAGAGATCGAACGTCCCCCGGTATGTTGTAGAGCACCCAATGAACGTATCCGTATTGGCCTGGAGTAACTAGCGGTGCATCCGGATCGTGACAGATGATCGCAAACGAATTTATGCCGTCTGGAACGTTACTCCACTCAAGTGCGGGTGACATATCTACTCCTTCACCGGTGTGTTTTGAGGGAATTGCATCCCCAATTCCGAATGCGGAGCTGGTTAGTTGCATGTCTGAGAGCGCGAAACCCATAATTATGTTATTCCTTTCTAGATTAAATACACTGTGCCGTGGACTGTACCTAAAAATCCCGTCTTTATATTTAAGTGATGATATTCTCTCAATCCTCGAATTTGGCGATTTTAGTCATCTTCCAATGTTGCATTGCTATATTATTAAGGGCAACGATACCCACCAGCGGAATGCAAAATGCCTATTTGAAGATATAAATAACGCTTTCGTAGTACCCACATGTGGTCGACCTTGGATGTGTTCACCGCACTATTGTCAAAGTTGATCAGTCCTTGCAATTCCGAGCCCTACATGAGCTTAGATCGACCAAATCCAACATCTGGCATGCGACATGTCGCGCTCTATGCGTCCGACTTCGAAGCGACGCGAACTTTTTATACGGATATCTTGCATTTGAACGTCGACTGGGAACCGGACGCCGACAATGTTTATTTATCGTCAGGTTCCGACAACTTAGCTTTGCATCGGGCTACAGGAGAGCTAAGTACAGATGGTCAGCGGCTCGACCATATTGGATTTATTCTGAAAACACCAGAAGACGTCGACGCGTGGTTTGATTACATGGCCGAGGCGGATGTGGAAATCGTCGCCCGACCCAAAACACATCGAGACGGTGCTAGAAGTTTTTACTGCAAAGATCCTGCGGGTACGGTGATTCAAATGATCTATCACCCGAACTTGATCTAGCGATATCAGCCCGATAAGCATTTGTCAAGTATTCCATTGCATAGGTTCAATTCCACTTAATGTCAGATTCTCTTGGTAGTTTCCGTCATAACGCGAGACAGAACCGTCATCGTATTTCGAACGAAGCTAGGATACGACGTGCCCCCGCTTTTTAGAGCGTTCTCACCGTGGCGCGACTCATCATCACGAATTTTTCGAAGAATAGCTTGGCTGCGTTCATCAGAGGCCGGAAGCTGCACCAAATGCCGGTCCAAGTGCTCACATACTTGATCTTCCGTAGCTTCCACAAATCCCAAACTCAACTTATCCCCTAATAGCCCAGTGGCTGCACCTAAAGCAGCGGATGCAAAATAAAAGAACGGGTTCAACAAACTGGGAGACCCCCCCAATTCGTCAAGTCGATTTCGACACCACGCAAGATGCTCTTCCTCTTCCTCAGATGCCTTCTTCAGAATCTGTCTGACTCGATCAGAACGAGCCGTCAAAGACTGGCCTTCATAAAGTGCCTGTGCACAAACCTCCCCAGTATGATTTACGCGCAGTAACTGTCTGGACTTTGTTTGCTCTACATCGCTCAATTCCGACTTTTCCTTGAACGGCATTCGCGAAGAATCTACCCGTTGCGTCAAAGTCCGCAAACCAGTGTCGACCACACCTATAACTTGATCTACAAATTCGTCAAGCACGTCCCCTTGCTCCTAATATGCTAAGCAAACGACTGGCTCAGCTTGGAATACCGGCAATGATAAAGTCAACCTTTAACGATCAGGTTCTAGTAATCCTCCATCAATCAGTAGGTAGTGTAACTCCTGTCGTTATACCTATATATACTCCATCTTGACCAAATCTCTTCACGTGATTGCAACTGAGCCAGCAACGCGAGAAATGGCGAGGATAGACGCACCAATTTCAAGGGGATTTATATACTTGACACCGGCTTCCCCATGACGAGGCAACTCATAAAAAAGAGCCGGCTCAACCGGTTCTTTTTTAGTCGCAATAACCTTATGTCGGCCGGAGGTGCTCGTCGATGAAATCGTCGGGGAGATCCTCAATGGAGTTCACGATGACTCTGTCCTCTCCTATATGAATCCATCCCATCATTTTCTCTCCCGACCAGATGAGGGTTTCATCTCGTAGGAACGATAGATAGGTCCCGAGAAGATCGTCATCGTCGACGAAGAGGAAGACGCGAAGAATGTGCTTCTTGCTATCCGCGCCGTAGACGCCGGGCAAGCTTGTCCGTTTCGTGACGTTTATCTGGATTTCGTCTATGGCCATCCATTCCAGGAAAACCGCCGGGAGTGTCAGATTTTCCGTGTATGACCTGTTCCAGTCAATTCCAGTCAATCGGCTATCGTAGCGTTCAAAGCCCCTGTTTGACCGATGGAATAAGACATCTTCACGAAGTCCACTGTCTATCTTCGTCGTATTTCATACATGGAAAATCTGACACTCTCAGACCACCTGAATATTCCTCTTCCCACTCAGTATTAAATTTTCAGGCCGACCTCAGCACATTCCGTGAAGAGGTATTCGTCCACGGCGATCTACGTGGTTGCGACGAGCAGCAAAGCTATGGCGGTCCATCTAAGACGATCTTTCATTTGTAGGATCTCTAGTAAGGTTGTGAGGGAAGCCAGTATCAAGTATATAAATGCCATTTCAAGTAACACCAAGTGTCGTTTATATGACCGCTTCACGATCAAGCGCACGATGACCAATATCCGTCCGATAAAAAGCACCGCCTCCGCCGCCATCCCAACTGATCATAGCTACACGTTCGTACGCTCGTTTCTGCGCCTGTGCAACGTCTTTTCCTAAACCGACCACACAAAGTACGCGCCCACCCGAAGTTACAATTGTTCCATCGCCATGAGTTTGGGTGCCGGCATGGAAAACTTTTATGTCCGCCAAGTCAGCACTCAGCCCCTCTATGCACATACCCGTCTGATATTCGCCAGGATATCCATCTGACGCCATAACAACACCTAACGCGGTTTTAGGTAGAAATTGCATAGCAGTATCAGCAAGCCCTTCCCCCAGTGCACTGAGACACAGCTCTACCAAGTCGGATTCAAGCCGCATCATGATCGGTTGTGCTTCCGGATCACCAAATCGGCAATTGAATTCAATCACGTTGGGAGCCCCGTCCGACGTAATCATCAAACCAGCATAAAGAAACCCTTGATACGGATTTCCCTCTTCAGCCATACCTCTAATCGTGGGCTCAATAATCTCGGTCATGATGCGTTGATGAATTGCCTTAGTCACGACAGGTGCTGGTGAATATGCTCCCATTCCCCCAGTATTTGATCCCTTGTCTCCGTTGTAAACCGGTTTGTGATCTTGAGAACTGGCAAACGGCAATATGCGCTCACCATCCGCAATTACAATGAAGCTCGCTTCCTCACCAGCTAGAAAATCCTCAATGACGACCTTTGCTCCGGCATGACCAAAGTGTTGCCCTTTCATCATTTGAGTGGTCATTTCTATAGCTTCCGCATGCGACTGAGCTACCACTACACCCTTTCCAGCCGCCAAACCATCCGCTTTAACAACAATCGGTGTGCTCTGTTTTTTGATATAGGCCATCGCATCTTCTAGGTCAGTCGTTGCGAAATGATGTGCGGTGGGAATACCGTGCCGTAGAAGAAACTCCTTAGCGAACGATTTCGACCCCTCTAGTTGAGCAGCGAGCCGCGAGGGTGCAAAACACGGTAACCCCCGCTGGTCAAAATAGTCTCGTATTCCGTCAACCAGCGGTGCTTCCGGCCCAACAATCGTCAATTCGACGTTTTGCCTTTTTGCAAATGACGCAAGCCCCGCGAAGTCACCTATCGAAATTGATACATTTTGGCACCCCGGCTCTAGCGCAGTTCCCGCATTGCCAGGGGCAACGAAAACGGTACCTGCTTGATCCGATTGAGCAAGTTTCCACGCTAGCGCGTGCTCGCGCCCTCCGGAGCCAACTACAAGAATATTCATTCTGATTGTGCCTCAGTGTCGAAAATGTCGTATGCCAGTAAAGAGCATCGATATGCCGTATTCATTTGCTGCTGCGATAACTTCATCGTCGCGTATCGACCCGCCAGGTTGTATTACCGCGCAAATACCAGCCTCAGCCGCTTTGTCGATACTGTCGCGAAAAGGGAAAAAGGCATCGGAAGCCATCACCGCACCGTTCGTATCTAACCCTTCTTCTTCCGCCTTTACTTTTGCAATCATTGCACTTACCACACGACTCGTCTGTCCAGCACCAACTCCCACTGTTCTCCCATCCCGAGCGAAAACAATGGCATTAGATTTCACGAAACAAGCGACTTTCCAAGCGAAATTGAGATCTGCTCTCTCTGTTTTCGTTGGTTCTCTTTCGGTCACGACTCGCAATTCTGATTCGTCAAGATGGACGTCATCGCTTTCTTGAAGCAGAAGACCTCTCGCAACGCGACGAAAACTAAACCTACTACTGACTACTGCTTTCTCTGGCGTGATCAATATTCGAAGGTTCTTTTTGCGAGCAGTCTCAGATACTGCATCCTCGTCAACACCAGGTGCAGCAATGACTTCGGCAAATTGCCGATCAATGATTTTCCGAATAACCGCCCGGTCGAGGGGACGATTAAAGGCAATAATTCCACCGAATGCTGACGTGGGATCGGTGGCATAAGCTGCGTTGTACGCACTTAGCGGTGAATCACCAATAGCTACGCCACAAGGATTGGCGTGTTTGACGATTACACACGCGGGCTCCTCGAAAGCAAAAACGCAGGCCAACGCAGCATCCGTATCCGCAATATTGTTAAACGACAGATCCTTCCCTTGTAACTGCCGCATGACGGCACTCCGGTCATGAGCACTCTCCGCATCTAGATAGAAGGCGGCTTTTTGATGCGGGTTTTCCCCATAACGCAGATTTGCATGCCATTTGAAGCATAGAGTTAGATTCTCTGGAAAAAGTTCTTCGCGAGAAAAATACTTGGCAATCGCAGCATCGTAAGCGGCAGTATGCCGGAATGCCTTTGCCGCCATTCGTGAACGGAAATCCAAATCAATACAACCTTCTCTTAGTCTGCTGCAGAATTCTTGGTAGTCATTAGAATCGACTATCACAAGCACATCGCGGTGATTTTTGGCAGCTGACCGGATTAATGCTGGTCCACCTATGTCGATGTTCTCTATCGCTTCTTTCTGCGTACATCCGTCGCGGGCAACCGTGGTCTCGAATGGGTAGAGATTGATAACTACTAAATCAATCGCCACTAAGCCATAGTTCCTTATGACTTCGTCATCGATACCTCGTCGTGCCAGAATTCCACCATGGATTTTCGGATGCAGCGTCTTCACACGACCATCCATCATTTCCGGAAATTTCGTGTACGAAGTCACTTCCGTTACGGGTATTCCAGCTGCCTCAATCGTCTTTGCAGTCCCACCGGTAGCAACAATCTCGCAACAAGCGTCCACTAGAGCCTCGCAAAGCAAGATCAAGCTAGTTTTGTCGGAAACGCTTATTAAAGCTTTCTGGATGTTAAGTAGACTCATAGAGCAAGATTTATCGACTAGGCTCAACTACTACGCTAGCAAGTACTTTCCTTGTCCTCAAGCATAATCGCTATCTATAACGTTTTTTCTACTTTATGCGCAATCGGATTTTTAAACGATCGTAGCATCTGATTCTTGCGAGAACACATGGAGGCATACGGCTGATAAACGAATTTGATCACCTGAGATACGAGCACGCAATTTTAGAGTGCGCGTCGTGATCAGCATGAAGTAGACCGCCAATACCAAATAATACTCCTGTGGTTGCTTCTCACATTCGTTGGGAATGATACCGATATGCTGATCTCAAGATCTCCAATAAATAGTGCCAGCCAAATTAAAGTGCCAGTGTTTATCTACCACGGCGAGTAGGATGAATTGGCACCTATCCGTATGCATGGGAAAATATGACTACAGTACTTACCAGTAAATTGAGTTCCTTGAATGAAGTTGAATGAGACTAACAGGAAACACGGATTGGAGGATACAGAAGGTGAAGTATGTCTCTACGCCCACTTCCGTCCTCACAAATAACATATCGAAACCACGCGAAGCAACATAACCACAAGACTACGAGTATGGATTATGTTCGAGACATACCATAGTTTTCCTCGACACACACAATGTGGTTGTTCTGTAGTACATCCTACGTAACCAGAACCTACGGTTTATTGAACTAAAAAGTCTCACACCGTATCAACTCTTATAGCCATCTTTTAGCAATGCATGTACCGTGATATCGACTGCCTTTCATAGTATCTTGTCGGATAGGTCACGAAAGTATTCATTTGTCTGACGGAGTAGTGCTTGGGCAAAACCCTTAAGGAAAGGAGTATGTACTTAAGGTATGCCGACAAAATTTGATTGATTAGTTTTAGAAAGTCAGCGACCGTATCTTGAAACCAGTAGCTGGAAGCCTCGATTGCAATTGCTACTTGCTCATGAAAATAGTCTTAATTGTATAGCCTCTTTGAGTAGATCACTCAAACATGGTTACGCCATGCCACAAGCGCGAGTTGGTACATGATGCAATAGGCGTCGCTGGCTAACCGCTAACAGAAGTAATGAGTACTCCTAAATAACTTATCTAAGTCCACCGCCTTCTATTGCACTTAAAGCAAACATCTGAACAATGCCATACTTCTTCAATGCGAAAATATTAAAGGAGTAGGTCATGGGATTATTAGATGGCAAAGTTGCGTTGGTCACCGGTGCCGGTGGAGGGTTAGGCCGCACACACGCATTACTGCTCGCACAAGAGGGCGCGAGTGTGGTCGTAAACGATTTGGGGGGTGCGAGAGATGGCACCGGATCGGGCACGAACATGGCCGACTTAGTAGTACAGGAGATTACTGACGCTGGAGGTAAGGCAGTAGCTGATTATGGAAACGTCTCAATACCAGATGATGCTCAAGCAATGGTTCAACGCGCGGTCGAGAATTTTGGCCGTCTAGATATTTTTATTGCTAATGCTGGGATCTTGCGTGATAAAACGTTTAAGAACATGACCGACGAAATGTGGGACACCGTTGTTACCGTGCACTTGAAAGGTACATATATCACTACCAAAGCCGCATATGACCAAATGCTTGCCCAAGGTGAAGGTGGTCGGATTATCGTTACGAGCTCCACATCGGGCCTGCTTGGCAATTTTGGGCAGACTAATTACGGTGCCGCCAAAGCAGGTATTGCAGGTATGGCTCGATGCCTTTACCTAGAAGGGATGAAATATGGAGTCACTGTAAATATTGTAGCTCCCACGGCACTCTCACGCCTTACGGAGGACATTTTTACCGATGAGATTAAAGACCAGTTGCCACCCGAACAAGTCTCACCGATGGTAGTGTGGCTCTGCACGGATGAAGCCAAGGAAGTCACTGGCAGGACGTGGCTTGTTGCTGGAAATCGGGTTTCTTTGCTTTCGTGGCAGCTCTCAACGGTCGCATTCCAAGACGAGGCAGCAGGAGCATGGGATGTCAAAGCAATTGGAGAAACAGTACTTTCCACAAAAGAATCATGGCCTCCGATCAACCCGTTGCCTAGCTTCGGCTGATAACTACCACCATTACGATTCACCTGGGAGCCTGCACTTAGAAAATTTTTAGGATAGCCAAGCCGTAATTGACTTGGAATAGAAATTACACATCCTGTGAAATATATTTCAGGAAATTTGTCCTACTAAAGAGTGTTCCCACATTTCTACGATGCAGGCTTCTAGCCCGGATAATGCACGAGTAAAACAGCAAGGCTCCTATAATTCGATATCATCCAATGAGCTCAGATACCTATCGAAGAAGACCTTGCTGTGATGAAATGTTACCCAAATCCTATCCGCTTTTCATCCGTGCAACGCAGCAAGGTGGAGGCCAAATTCAGCTGCAGTGGCGGCGCGACCACCGGTAACGGAGGTATTTCGCTGCCAGACATGGGAACCCTGGTTACCGCTCCGAACCGAAAAAGGGATCTATCTCGCACTGCTCATGCAATATTGGGGCTAGTCCTACAACGTAGATCCTTTTGTTTATCCCGTACTTTGGGCATCCGAGATTCAGCACTCAACTCATTGCACCCATAGTATGCGGGGTTTCCAGACTTATAGTGATTGATGGAATGGTAGGCAGCTCCTGTGCCAGTTCGGGAAAGGCCGTATATTCGGCTTTGTACATGTAGCAATTTAGTCAAAGTGGTTGCATCTTCCATACGCCACATCTAAGATTCGACTATCCGTGCTAAAGATTCGCCTTTATATAGTCACAAAAGTCCAGTTAGAAATTTCTTTTACAATATCCGCCGTAGCAACCTTGTCCAGCAAATACGTACGATTGCACATATCTCGTCCTATTGACGGTACCGGTGATGGTAGTTACCCACTCATCAATGGAACAATCCCGTTGTGGAAATACCATAGCGACTTTTCCCGCAACCCCACATAAACTACTACCGCATTTCCATAAGGCATTCCTTGTTAGGCATTAACGTGACATTTAAAATGCAACATTAATCGGTGGGGTCGTTAGCTCAGCTGGTAGAGCACCGGGCTTTTAACCCGTTGGTCCTGGGTTCGAGTCCCAGACGGCCCACCATAAGGATTCTAATTCGTGTCTGTGGGAAACGCCATTTTACGACGGGTTTAAGCCACGTGATGGTATCCGCCGCTCAGGGGATCACACCGATTGGGGATACTTACGGCGGATAATCCAGCTCCTAGGGTTCAGCAAGTACTGAGAATGCTCTCCGGGTCGCTTTCGGGGGGGGGGGGGGAGGGCGTCCCGAGAGGTAGACATGACGGATATTGGGGGACGACTAGCCCCAATATTGCATGGTATGAGCAGTGCGAGATGGGGCCGTTTTTCGGTTTGGAGCGGTAACCGGAGTGTCCACGTCCGCATTTCGCCCATGATCCGTGGTTCCGGGCGCGGTTTTGCGGATTTTGGACACACTTCCCCCTTACCCCCGTTAGTTGGTCAACGGTGCCGGGGTAGCACTCGGCGATGGTCAGGAGGTGTCCAGGCGGAGCGGCGACCGTGTGGAACCACTCTTGGTGCGGGCAGGTGCTGCTGAGCAGGAGCAGGCGAGTATGGCGCAGCACCACAGCTCCGATTCGCAGCAAGGTCAGGCGGCGGATGCGGTTTCGGGCTGGCCGTGGCGAGTGCCGTGCGTCTAAGTGCCAAGCGGCACCACCCCTCGATCAGGGCATAGGCCAAAGCTGACAGCAACTGCCGGGAACTGGTTGTACCAGAAGCGGTGACAGGATTCCCGATCGGCAAAGAGATCCAGCTGGAAACCTCTATTAACCTACAGACTTGTTATTATCTAAAACAGATAATTATTGAATAATCAAATGCTTATGTAGAGAATGATTCGTCAAAACAGGAATAAATAGAGATGTCCAGCTGCTGTTCCTTGAGGCGGTTCTCCATGTCTAGTAATTTCCAGTGAGCAAATATCTAGATACTGGCAGTATGTTCAAGAGATGTGTGAGCATTTCTTTAGTTTAACTATTTTTTCACTCCAGTTTGATGACCTGCCCCAATTTATACAGCCCGGAAAATGACAAAAGTTCGCGAAAACCATGGGCCGAAAACAGCCGAAAGTCTTATTAAAACCAGCAGTTCACAACTCGCTGGAAATTACTGGGCACCGGCAACGACAGTCCGCTAACGGAATAAAAAATCAGCGGATAACCAAAACCCAAGACCGAATCCTTAACCGAATGGGAAAATTCACTAAACGAATGCCATTGTTGGTGCATCAGGCCGATGCCTACGAGAGCGCATCCACCTCGCCCGAGAGAAAGGTCCCGACTACGTCTATAAACTGCTGTGACCCGATGAATGAAGTTTAACTGGAGATGGGTGTAATCGGCAGCCCATGCCGCCCTGTAACTATCAAGGAACTCGCATATCGGCACCTGAAGCCCGTCGTCTCAATGCACTGACAACATGCCATGTGAACCTGAACCGCCTGAAAACGTCGGTTTCCCGTACCCAAACACGGAAAGACCAACGTCAAGCCTAAAATGAAACGATACGGGGAATGGCTGCCGTGTAATCCGAAACTCCAGCTCGCAAATGTTTCATTTTGCAATCAACGCAACTCGTCGGCAAGTTGCTCCGCGAGCTTGGCCGCGGTGTCGTTTGGGTAGTCATTGATCACGCGGTCAAGATACTCTAGTGCTTGAGACGTGTCGCCAAGTTGATGATAAATATAAGCGAGCTTATAAAGTGCCTCTGGAGTTTTAGAATGATCTGGGTACTGACGGACCATTTGCATGAACTGTTGCCTTGCTTTCTCTAAGGATGGTGGGTCCTTTTCAAGATTGATCTCCCCAACCCAATACAGAGCGTCAGGCACGCGCTCTGCATTGGGATACCGGGAAATAAATGCTTCGAAAGTCTCACCAGCTTGAGAATAGCTCTTGTCCTGAAGTAGCTGAAAAGCGTTACGATACACGCCGGCTTCCGTATCATCTGGTGCTGTCGCGATAGCATCTGATGCGATCTGCGCCTTGTTACCCACGTTAAGAATGCGTCGGTCTAGGTCAATATAGACTTCCTCAAGTCGGTGCGTTAGGTACTGCAACTGATACTCCAGCTTTTCAATGCGCCCGGTAAGTGCTTGTACTTCGTTTTCGATCCGCTGCTGTTTGTAATAAAGATTTGGAACGGTAGCCGCTTGCGAAATGGCAGTATCTTCTTGCTCAGTGATGGTCTCTTCAATATCCGCATCGGTCTCTATCGTTGTTGCCTCCTGTGCTGACAGATGGCCTGTAAACAAAAGCAATAGAGACGCTAGGGCGATAACGGCCGTCACCGCCCTTCGCTCAATTGTCATAGAGTATCGTTGCAACAACCAACTGCACTCAAAATTGGATTATGGGTAATGTAGTTCCGCACGCCGATTCTTGGCATACGCCGTCTCGTTTGACGCACTGTCCACCGGCTTTTCTTCCCCATAACTTATCGTATCGATTTGAGATGAGCTGACTCCCTCCGATATTAGATAATCCCGTACCGCATTAGCGCGTCGCTCTCCGAGCGCAAGGTTGTATTGGCGCGTACCCCGTTCATCGCAATGGCCTTTAATAACTACATGTTGACTTTGATTGGCCACGAGCAACTCAGCATGCGTACTGAGTATGTTTAGGTCGCTGCTCGCGATAACGGCCTTATCTAGGTCAAAGTAAAAAGTTGCCTTCACTGGTCGGTTATCCACGCCCATGATAATTTTGCCGCTAGGTGTGGATTCAAACGACGGACCAGTTGACTTCGGTGTAGGTTCAACTGGCGTTGGGGCAGGTTCTATGACCGGCGTAGGCGTTGGGGCTGGATCTGGTGCTGGCATCGGAGTAGAAACCTGACAAGCACCGCATGCCGTAAGAATGCCGGCACTTAAACATGGGATAATAATTTTACTAAACAACGGCAGAGGGGACATCTACATCTCCATATTCCATAAAGACCGCGACTGGACAGCCGTTCGCAGATATGGCGACCATGCTGGTTCCATAACATCACCAGAATCCGACGGTAGCTTAAATCGAACTTGTCCATCTATTGACACGATCGCAAGTATACCTTTTCTACCATCTTTAGTTGCATACATCAACATGGAACCATTCGGTGCTACCGAAGGACTCTCATCCAACTGACTGTCGGTTAAAACACGTATGCTATTAGGCCGTCCAATTTGCTGCCATGCTACGTGGTAACGCCCTTTTCGACGGTGTACAAAGACCAAATGCTTGTCATCTGCGAGAATCTGCGGGCGCGCATTGTAGTCACCCTCCATCGTGAGCCGCTTTGAGACTAACGTCCGCAAGTTTACTTCGTAAATTTGAGGATGCCCGCCACGGTCCGACGTATAGATCAATTTCTTTCCATCATTGGCCCACGTCGGTTCAGTGTCTATTGACCAATGGCTAGTGATCCGGCGGAGAGCACGTGACTCGATATTCATTGTGTATATCTCAAGATTTCCATCTCGCGACAATGCCATCGCAAGAGTCTTTCCGTCTGGCGAGTAAGCGGGCGCACTATTAACACCTTCGAAATCTGCTAACTTAGTACGTATGCCCGTTAGCAGTTCCTGCTCGTATACCGCGGAAGATCCACGTTCAAACGACACGTAAGCAACTTTTTCTCCATCAGGTGACCAGCTTGGACCTAGCAATGGCTGTGCCGACTCGAAAATAGCGCGTGGCCGTTCTCCATCACTATCTGCAAGCAACAGTCGATACAACGGATTTTTCGAACTCCCATTTTCAACGGCGACATACAGAATTTTTGTAGAAAACGCACCGGGCACACCAGTAATTTCCTCAAATATTTCGTCAGCTATGTAATGCGCGATATCACGAAGCGGTGTGTCACCTATCGTAATTTCCCTACTGAACATCACACGCTCCAAATCAACGCTTATTAAGTGGTACCGTACCGAATTTCCATCCGATGAAATCCGACCCACGGTCAAGTATTGCATTTGCTGAATACGCCAGTCCCGATAACCGACTTCCGAAGGAGATGCAGGCAACGAAAGCATGTTGTCGGGATTCAGCGTGGCGAACAGCCCGCTTCGAAACAAGTCGAAAGACACGGTCGCTGAAATTTCCCCACCGCCAGAACCACTAAACGGTACTACGGCGATTGTGGTCGGATTGTCCGTACCGCGATCAATAACAATTTCCAACCCGAGGGTTGGCAACGAAAACACAATGGCCACAAGTGAACCGATAATTTTCAACGGAGCAGGTCCTCTGGTTTAAATATCAACGTGAAACTACGGAAACGCGCGTTGAACAACGCAGCATCCTCGGGTACGGAAAACGAAGGCACCTTGCGAATGGCTTCTAACGCGGCACGATCAAACGCCTCGTTACCACTTGTACGTTTCACGCTTGCCGTGTTCAACGTCCCGTTCGGGAAGAGCTCGACTCGAATCGTGGCCGACATACCGTTACGTGCACTAGGCGGCCGTGACCAATACGAAACAATCTGAGCATAAATGTTGTTGACGTATTGAATACTGGCATCCTCAATAGCTTCCCTCTGCAAAGATTCCGCTTCATCCTGTAACTGTCGCTGAAATGCCTCCTCGCTGATTTGAGTAATACGTTTCTGCCGTTCAGATTCTTGGCGATGCTCATCAATTTGATTTTGACTGGGCCTGATTTCTTTTAAAGGTTGCTCCTTCGACACAGGTTTTGCAGGTTCTGGTGCAGGCTTAGATACCTGTACAACGGGTTTATTTTCGGGAGCAACAACGATCGATTGTGTTTCCTCTCACGAAATATCAATGAAGTCTGAATACTTTTCGGTTCCACAATTTCTTTCGGTGTCAAGCCTAGATGCCAGCCTCTATGAAGGCTGAAAGCCAGTATGGCATGCCCAATAATCGCAATTAGAAACGGTACCGAGTATTCTCTTAACAGATGTGACATTAGACTTCAGGCGGATCAGTCAGCAACCCAACCCGTTCCGCGCCTGATTGCTGTAATACAGTCATTACACCGATGAAAGCACCATAGTCCAGATCTTCGTCTGCGCGAATGTAAATAGGCAGGTCCGGACGAACATTAATGATTTTCGTAACTTGATCCTTTAATGAAAATATCGTAACGCGAGTTCCTTCCTCATCAAGATTCTCCACGCCAATATTGATAAAAATAACCCCATCCTTTCGAATACTAACGATTAACGGATCGTCTTCCCTCGGCAACTGGTCCGATGGTTTTTTGGGAAGATTAATTTCTACGCCCTGTGAAAGTAACGGTGCAGTGGCCATGAAGATGACCAGTAATACCAACATTACGTCAATGTAAGGCACGACATTGATTTCCGATATCGGTCGGCGGCGAATGGCCATTAGTCTTCACCTTCATGTGCGGCGCGAACAAGAATAGAAATGAGCTCATCAACAAACGCTTCGTACGATTTCACAAGAACCTCCGCCCGCGCAGAAAAGCGATTAAATCCAATGACGGCGGGTATGGCGGCAAATAACCCCATTGCAGTTGCAATCAGTGCTTCCGAAATCCCTGGTGCTACGGACGCAAGCGTTGCCTGACTCATATTCGCTAGGCTGCGAAACGAGTTCATGATTCCCCAGACGGTGCCGAATAATCCAACGTAAGGACTGGTTGACCCAACCGTCGCAAGAAATCCAAGATGTTTCTCGAGCTGGGCTGCCTCTCGGGATACTGCAACGCGCGTCGCTCGTTGAACACCCTGCATCATGGCGTCAGGGCCCACGCCCGTTTGTTCAGACAATCGCTGGAACTCTTGAAAACCAGCGATAAAAATAGCCTCGATCCCCGTAAGTTCGTTTGTTGCGGACAAGTCGTGATAAAGCGTAGTCAAATCCGTGCCACTCCAAAAAAAATCTTCGAACTCCTGTAAATCCTTTTTTGCACGATTTAACGAAATCCACCGCTGAACAATCATTGACCACGAAACGACGGACGCGACCGCCAACAACCCCATGACTACCTGAACGAGGAAACTTGCATTAATAATCAGATCAAAAATCGGCAGTGGGTCATTCATATACGGCTAAATCTTTTCTAAACGTCAAGTTGTTGCTGACCGTCATCCGATCTCGGTTTCGTCAATCCCAAGTGTTTCCACGCGTGTGGAGTAGCCACACGCCCCCTCGGTGTTCGCATCAAAAACCCTTGTTGGATAAGAAATGGTTCCACGACATCTTCTATTGTTCCACGCTCCTCCGCTATTGCCGCCGAGAGTGACTCCAACCCGACCGGGCCGCCGTTGAATTTCTGCATGATGGCTAATAGCAGATGCGTATCCATCGTGTCGAGCCCCTCCTTATCGACGTTGAACATCGTTAGAGCAGCATCAGCTATTTCCGTATGAATTCGCCCATCCGCTCTGACCTGAGCATAATCCCTGACGCGTCTCAATAAGCGATTAGCAATACGAGGAGTTCCACGCGAGCGCCGGGCAACTTCTCGAGCACCTCCTAAGTCTATATCTATTTTCATTCTTGCCGCAGAACGCAACACAATTTCTTTCAAGTCTTCAACTTGGTAGTATTCAAGCCGTTCAACGATCCCAAAGCGATCGTATAGAGGAGCCGTCAACAGACCTGCTCGTGTTGTCGCTCCAACAAGCGTAAAGGATGGAAGATCCATCCGGATGGATCTCGCACTGGGGCCTTCGCCAATCATAATGTCGAATTTGTACTCTTCCATCGCCGGATACAGAATTTCTTCAATAGCTGGAAGCAAACGATGAATCTCGTCGATAAACAATACGCTCTTAGGTTCCAAGTTGGTGAGAATCGAGGCTACATCGCCTTTGCGTTCGAGCACCGGACCGGACGTCACCTTGATCGGGGCTTTTAGTTCATTGGATATGATGTGAGCAAGCGTTGTTTTACCTAAACCTGGCGGTCCGAAAATGAGAGCGTGATCGAGTGATTCTCGCCGTTGCATGGCCGCATCTACGAAAATTCGAAGTTTTGCTTTAACTTCATGCTGGCCGGTAAATTCATCAAAGGTAGTGGGCCTTAGCGTAGCGTCGCAACTTATATCATTGCTTGACGCCACTGCTGATGTGATGCCGACAGTACTTTCGATAGTAGCCATTAGCCCATCGACAGCTGTCGAAGTGTCAGACGAATAACTTCTTGAAGATCTAAGCTACCTTCTGGCACATTTCGTATTGCCATCGCTACGTCACTGGATCGGTAGCCAAGCGCGGCTAGTGCCGACCGGGCTTCGTCTAGAACGCCCGACGACGAATCAGAAGTCACCTGAGATGGGGCTGGTAATGAATCCAGCCGATCCTTGAGCTCAAGTACGATTCGCTGTGCGGTCTTCGGCCCAATCCCCTTAACTTTTGCTAGTCGTTGTATATTTTGGTCGACGATACATCTCACAAAATCTGCAACGGACAATCCGCCTAGTATCGAATATGCATTCTTCGGGCCTACGCCCCCTACTTTGATCAATGTACGGAAAATTTCACGCTCCGGTTTCGACGCGAATGCGAACAAAGTTTGCACGTCATTTGAAATAATCGAGTGTGTATAGCACGTACACATTGATCCTTCGACTGCAGTAGCCACCAGTGCCGGAGTCGCTGCCGTCTCGTACGCAACACCATTGACATCGATTAGCAGCACAGTTTCGTCTACCTCAATTACGCGACCAGACAAGCGACCAATCATAGGCAAGCCTGCGTCGAGTGAACGTGGCAAATCGCAATCGCCAGCGCGTCAGCAGCATCCGTCGCAGGAACGCCGTCCAAACTAAGAATGAGTTTTACCATCTTCTGGATTTGTTCTTTAGTAGCTCGGCCGGTACCAACGACCGCAAGTTTCACACTACGGCTCGCATACTCCGAGACGGGCAAGTTGTAGACCACACCGGCTGCAATCGCCGCTCCCCGAGCCTGCCCCAATTTCAGTGCCGAATCTGGATTGCGAGATACGAACACATTTTCAATCGCAAATGCCTCAACACGATAGTTTGCAATGAGTTGCTCGACACCCTGAAATATATCTTTCAGTCTTTCGGGGAAACACACCGACTTTGTGTGTATGCAACCACATGTAACGTACCGCATCTTGCGGCTCGATACATCAATCAAACCATATCCGGTCACGCGGGACCCGGGGTCAACTCCCATGATTCGAGTCATAAATCCATTGCAGTTTTTTCAAATTCCCCGTTGGAATATACCCGCTGAACGTCATCAAGCTCATCGAGTGCGTCAATTAACCCAATCACCTTGATTGTTGTTTCAGCATCGCAATTGCTCATGGAAGATGGCACCATGGTAATTTCCGTATGCGCCGGCTTTACTCCCTGTTCTCGAAACAAGTTCACGACTGCGCCAAAATCGACAAGGGTCGTAAGCACGGTAACTAATCCATCTTCGTCGCTCTCAACGTCATCGGCACCACCATCCAACGCAATCCCCATCACTACATCTTCGTTTACCCCCGGTTCGAAGTGCAGCACGCCACGCCGATGAAACAAGTAAGAGACGGAACCATCAGTTCCAAGACTACCCTCGTGCTTTGCAAAAACATTTCTTACTTCAGCTACCGTTCGGTTACGATTGTCGGTCATCACCTCTACCAAGATAGCCACACCTCCGGGCCCATACCCCTCGTAGATAACCTCGTCAACGGTCTCATCATCTTGTCCCCCCGATCCCCTTGCAATCGCACGATCTATTGTGTCCCGGGGCATGTTAACTGCTAGTGCGCTATCCACCGCCACTCGCAACCTCGGATTATCGTCAATGCTGCTGCCACCTAGTCGCGCAGCAACCACAACTTCGCGTATCGTCTTTGCCCAAACTTTTGCGCGTCTGGCATCTTGTCGCGCCTTGCGGTGTTTAATATTCGCCCATTTGGAATGCCCCGCCATGACTCTTAACTCTTTAATCGCAAGTGGAGTTCATTTAACTGATGCGGATCAATTTCATTTGGCGCATCCATTAGCAAACACGTAGTTGATAGCGTTTTGGGAAACGCAATGACGTCCCGAATCGATTCCGTCTCGGTCAAAAGCATGATCAATCGGTCTAAGCCAATGGCAATTCCGCCGTGCGGTGGACATCCACTTTCGAGCGCGTCCAATAAAAATCCAAATTTAATCTCGGCTTCCTGCTCCATGCGCAGTGCTTTAAATACCGCCATTTGCAGTTTTCTGTCGTGTATTCGAAGCGACCCTCCACCTAATTCATAACCGTTGAGTACCACATCGTACGCTTCGGCACGAGCCGACAACGGATCAGCCAACAACTCTTCCACAGAGCACTTTGGCCGCGTAAAGGGATGATGCATCGCATTCAAATAACCCTCATTCGACAATTCGAACATTGGCCAGTCAACAATCCAGCATGGTTTAAATTCGTCCGAATTCAAGCCGAGTATCTTGCCAACCCGCAGTCTTAGTGCTCCTAATGATTTCGCAACGATCGAGCGATCACCCGCACCGAAAAATACTATGTCACCCGTTGCGGCTCCGGTACGGTCAAGAATAGCGTCCGTAGTCCTGGTATCAAGAAATGTAAGAATAGACGACTGGAGACCATCCGTTCCTGCTCCGCGGTCATTGACTTTTATATAAGCCAATCCACTAGCACCGTAGCCGCGCACGAAGATGACAAGATCATCCAGCCGTTTTCGCGATAGTTGCCTTGCTGCTCCAGGAACGCGCAATGCCGCAACACGACAAGATTGATCAACGGCTGCGTTACGAAAAACACCGAACGCCGAATCCATGACTAAGTCATCTACGCTCACGAGTTCCAACTGATTTCTCAGATCAGGTTTGTCCGAACCGAATCTTTCCATTGCCTCGTCGTAGCCCATGATCGAAAATTGCTCAAGTTCCACACCCAGAACTTCTTTAAAAAGTTCACGAAACATACGTTCGATCAAGTCCATGATCTGCTCTGCGTCAACAAATGATGCCTCAACGTCAATCTGTGAAAATTCTGGCTGTCGGTCGTGTCGAAGATCTTCGTCTCGATAACATCTCGCAATCTGGTAGTAGCGATCAATACCTGAAATCATCAACAATTGTTTGAACAACTGAGGCGACTGTGGAAGTGCAAAAAACTGGCCAGGCTGAGTTCGACTTGGAACCAAGTAATCGCGTGCGCCTTCCGGTGTTGAACGCGTCAGCGTTGGCGTCTCGATATCCCAAAATCCTTCCGCGTCAAAAAACCCGCGTATGATGCTAGTTGCACGTGCTCGAACGTGAAGGCGCTCTTGTATTTCCGGTCGCCGAATATCGATATATCGGAAACGTAACCTTGTGTCCTCGCCAACACGTGCATGCTCATCAAGCGGAAATGGGGGCGTCGTAGCCGTATTAAGTATTTCTAGTTCCGATCCGAGTATTTCAATTTCTCCCGTTTTCAAATCAGGATTCGTAGCACCTTCCTGGCGTGCTCGGACACGCCCTCGTACGCTAACAACGTATTCGCTTCGTACTCGATTGGCAACTTCAAAGCTTTCTTCGCCATCGGGGTCGTATACGACTTGAACAATCCCGTTTCGATCTCTCAAATCGAGAAAAATAATTCCACCGTGGTCTCGTCTGCGATGCACCCAGCCAGAAAGTGCAACTTCGATACCGATGTGCTCGCGATTCAGATCACCACAATAGTGCGTACGCATTGACAAAACTCTTTCTTAACAATAGTAGCGAGGGTTATGCCGACTACACGGGAAGGTAAATCACTTCTACGTAGAGTCCGACTTTTTCGACCCGCTATTCGATTTAGATTTGGTAGAAACACTAGATTCAGCGGACAATTTCTTTTCGCTCTTTGGGTTTTTTACGAGCTGTTTTGAGTTTTCGTTCGATGAGCTATCTAAGGAACTATCGACAACATTGCGCTTATTGTCCGGTTTGAAATCGGTTTCGTACCAACCGTTTCCCTTCAGACGGAACGCAGTCGCCGATACAAGCTTTCGTAGCTCCCTCGCTCCACACTCCGGACATCTCGTGAGGGGGGTATCACTCATCTTTTGCATGGTCTCGAACTGATACGGGCATGCTTGGCATTGATACTCGTAAATTGGCAAAGACGACTCCTCCAGTCTCGATTGAATGAAACGTATAAGGATATAAGAAAGACGAACGAATATCAGTCGACAATATTATTTCTGTTATTTTACGGAGTACGGATCGCACTCTGCTCCTACGAGCGTTTCGAAGATTCCGGGCAGCAGATAGCAAGTAATACGATTACGATCGAGTGCCATACATAAGTTGTATTCATAGGAGTTCGGTGTTCCTTGTAAGGCAAGGCCCATTTATGTATAGAATAACGAGATGCGCTGATGTGAACGAGAGTTCGACATCAAAAGAGCGTAGTTATCCATCTTCAACCAATTGAGAAGGGAATTTGGCATGGCAAGGAAACCCACTGCAAAGAAAGCTGCTACTCGGCCTACTCGAAAGGCTGCAGCGAAAAGAACTGCCACTAAACCGAAAGCTGCATCAAAAGCCGCATCAAAAGCCGCACCAAAAGCTGCATCAAAAGCCGCATCAAAAGCCGCACCAAAAGCTGCATCAAAGGTTGCATCAAGGAAGGCTGCAGCACCTAAACGGCTTCCAGTGATCAAAGAAAGGTTGCACAAAGCCGGGATCGTTCAATCTTTGGCGGATAGTACACAACTTTCTAAAAAACAAATCTTGGATGTATTGAACGGCCTTGAGAATTTGATCGAACGCTCAGTCCGTAATCACAAAGATGCTACTGGCGAATTCAATTTGCTCGGTTTGTTGAAAATCGAAAGATACATCGTACCTGCTCGCAAAAAACGAACTGGTCGTAACCCTTCCTCAGGTGAACCCATTACGATTGCTGCAAAACGTGCACATCCGTCAGCAAAAGTAAAAGCACTCAAGAGGCTTAAACAAATGGCAGGTGATAAGAGATAGAAAATCGAGATAGATTGGTGGAAATCCAGCTCTCGCCTAGGGGCAGTCAACCGCCTGCTCTTTGCGGTGTTCGCCGTTTTCGTTATCTCATACTCTCACATACTTGATATGCTGCTTTCGCTAAGGCGGTAGGTTGCTTTTTGCGCTTTTAGCGTCTGTTGCCTACCGCCTGCGCTATTACTAATCGAATCGCGTGCGTGCTAGCCAAGTATTAGTATCAACACTTCGCGAAGATCCTGCCGACGCTGAGGTTGTAAGCCACCGATTGTTGCTTCGCGCCGGAATGATCCGCCCACTAGCTTCCGGTCTATTCACTTGGATGCCACTTGGTGTAAGTGTACTGAGAAAAGTAGAGGCTATCATCCGTGATGAGATGAACCGTGCTGGTGCTCAGGAAATCCTCATGCCTGTCGTTCAGACGGCCGATCTCTGGCGCGAAAGTGGGCGATGGAATGTAATGGGGCGTGATCTGCTACGATTTGTTGATCGAAACGAACGAGATTGCTGCTTGAGTCCCACGCATGAGGAAGTTGTAACGGATCTATTTCGCAAAACCGTGAACAGCTACCGTCAACTCCCATGCATTCTTTACCAAATCGGTACGAAGTTTCGTGATGAAATCCGACCACGCTTTGGAGTGCTTCGTGCACGCGAATTCATTATGAAAGATGCTTATTCATTCCATCTAGATGAAACATCTTTCGACGCAACCTATCGTTCATTGTATGACGCATATTGTGCAATCTTCATTAGGCTCGGACTGGAGTTTCGCGTCGTTGAAGCGGACCCTGGCGCAATCGGAGACGGGGAGAGCCACGAATTTCACGTGCTTGCAGAATCCGGTGAAGATGCCATTGCATATAGCCCGGCTAGCGATTACGCCGCAAATGTAGAACGCGCGGAAGCACCAACCGTTGGTACACGATTGGAGGGTGCCGTAGCTATGACAAGAACGGCTACGCCGGATGTTTCTACTATTAATGAAGTTACGCATTTTTTAAACGTCGATCCGAAACAGACTGTAAAAACACTTGTATTACGAGGTCGAAAAAGTCTCGTTGCGGTGACGTTACGCGGCGATCACGAACTCAACGAAGCCAAAGCCGCTCGTCTGCCCGAAGTTGCGATCCCTTTTGAATTCGCCGATGAAAAAGAAATTCAAGCAACTATAGGCTGCAGCATTGGATCTATTGGCCCAGTTAACTTGAACCTGCCAATCTACGTTGACCGAAGCGCGTCGACGCTGAGTGATTTCGTTTGCGGAGCAAATGAAGATGGATTCCATTATCAGGGCGTTAATTGGGAGCGCGACGTTCCTCTTGAACGTGTTGTCGACGTCAGAACCATCCAAGAGGGCGAGATGGCACCAGATGGAAGCGGCCCCGTCCGTCTCTTGCGTGGAATAGAAGTCGGTCATATCTTTCAACTTGGCGATAAGTACACCAAAGCAATGGGAATTGAGATACAGGATAGTGCGGGCAAGAGACGTACACCATTGATGGGATGTTATGGGATTGGTGTTTCTCGGATTGTGGGAGCTATAGTAGAACAGTTATATGACGGTCAGCGCATGCATTGGCCGGCAAGCGTTGCTCCCTGCGACGTACATATCGTCGTATTGTCAGAAGATCGGTCATCTGAAGAGTCAGCGGCAGCGGAAAAAATCTATCAGGCTTGTATGGAACGGGGTATGTCAGTGTTTTTAGATGACCGAAACGAGCGCCCCGGTGTCAAGTTCGCGGATGCAGACCTGATCGGAATTCCAAAACGTATAACCGTTGGCACTCGGGCACTGGCTAAAGGATGCGTGGAGTACAGTATTGGCAATGAAAAAACAGCACTCATTCCCGTGAGTGATATCGTGAAAAAGCTGCAGTGTTAGTTGCTATCTGTATTCCATAACGCACTAGAGTTTCTTGATACACGCTCACAAAACTATACCGATACCTATCTGTCAGCAAACTTTGATAGCGGTTCTCCTTCAAACACCATTCGTTAGTTTTTGGTAAGTCAATCTTTCCATTCAGTCCATGACTGGTAAGTCGTAGACCAATGCAATTTTATCGTTTCTACTTGCATTGATGTGCCCGTGAGAGCGAGCCGTGACGAGTTTAGCTTGTCGCCTTTTAAACCATCTCGCGACACCGTTCGAAACTCTTGAAAGGGTCTCCGTCGAATACTCAAGCCACGCTTGGGATAAGGGCCCGTCCGGCGGCCATGCTGAAAACATGGCCATGAGGAGTGATGCTGCACCGTTAAACATGGCGGAATCTACAACGTGTCCCTTACCCACTGCTTTCCGCTCCCGACATTGCATAAACGAGTCGAATGCCAGACTCCCCCTCCAAAATCCCCGATCAAATTCAACGGTGGAATCGGTTTTCGTCCTGCTTCCCCAATTGCATGTCAAGCTCCAGTAAGTTCAATGTAGTTGATATCACGGCCTGCAACTTGCGAAAGTGAATCTTCTTGACGGTCAGGAGCGACAAAGCTAACCACCCCAAAGGAGAGAAAATGCCAAGAAAGGCTAGAAAATCCCTAGTGGCGGTGAAAAACCCCGCTGTGGGAGCGGCCTCCACCACTTCTGATAACCTGACAGTCTGCACCTGCACCGTAGAAAAACTTCAGAACATTTTCTAGGATAGCTAACTCACAGCCAGCTTAGGATAGAAATTACGTACCTCAATGTGGGTATATTCCAGGAAACTTGCCCTACTAAATGTGCGCTCATATTTCTACGGCGCAGACTGCTGGACTATGTCCAACCATTATGGGAAGAAAACCTTTCCAAGGGGTTCATCTACGTCCGAATGGATCTACACCGAGTCGGGCCGTGTGGAATTTTGCCGTCGAGTAATATTTTTCGAAGGACAGTACGTCGGAATGGTTCAGAAACCGGGCCGTCAGGCAAAATCGTCCAATTGGACGATAGGGAAACGGATTTTTCTAATCTTCACAGCCTCTTGGCTGCAGTCCACGAGACTTATTTCACTAAAGCGGAAGTTGAACAGATGACAAAACTTGAACGGAATCGAACCGGAACGACAGATGGCGAATTGCTGGAACGAGAGCTTACGGAGCAATTAGAAGCACTCAAAAGTGAACGCTTAAGTCTCGATTTGACGCGTGGGAAACCAGGATGGGATCAGATTGATTTAAGCAACGAGATCGATGGTATTCTCGAAGGAGACTACATGGCATCTGACGGTACCGACGTCCGCAATTACGGCGGCGGGTTGCGCGGTATTCCGGAAATTCGAGCAATAGGTACTCAGCTACTAAACCTCGATGCAAGCCAAATCATCGCAGGAGGTAATTCCAGTCTGCAACTGATGCATCTCTCGATTGACACCGCAATGCATTACGGTCTAGCGGGCAATCCTCTCAAACAGCTCGATTCAGTTACGGCGATCTGTCCGGTTCCCGGCTATGACCGCCACTACACGCTGACTGAATCTTTCGGTATCCGTATGGTAAACGTGCCAATTTGCGACTCAGGTCCTAATATGAATGAAGTCGAACGACTCGTACAGACGGACGATAGCTGTTGCTTCATCTGGTGCGTACCGAAGTACTCTAACCCAACCGGCTGCATATACTCGCCGGAAGTTGTTGAACGAATCGCTTCCCTTCCGAATTTGAAACCTCAGTCTGCTTTGAACCCGTTTTACGTATTGTGGGACAACGCGTACGAGATGCATGATTTCGGCACTCCGGCCAAACTCGAATCCTTATATGAACACGCCATTTCTCAAGGTACAGAAGATCGTATGGTTATCTTTGGTTCCACCTCTAAAATTACGTTCGCTGGAGCGGGCGTTGGATTCGTCGGTGGATCTGATGCAATTCTCGAATCATTGGAAAAACGCCTGTCGGTCATGACTGTAGGACCCGACAAAGTCAACCAACTTCGTACCGCTAGATTTCTGCAACGCGGATTAAGCCAACATATGGAGCATCACGCTGAAGTCATACGACCTAAATTCGAGGCGGTTCAGCGGGGACTAGATCGCGACTTAGGCAATACAAACCTTGCACAGTGGACCAATCCGCAAGGCGGCTATTTCGTTTCACTTGATACTAAGCCCAACCTTGCACGCAAGGTTGTAGCACGCGCAGCGACTGCCGGATTGATTCTAACGCCCGCGGGTGCTACCTATCCGTACGGAAAAGATTCTAACGACTGCAATATCCGCATAGCACCGACTCTCGTATCCGTTGAAGAAATCGAAAAAGCCATTGCAATTCTTACGATCTGCGTGAAATTGGAAACGGTGAAGCAAAAGCTATCGGACGCCTCATCAAAGTGCCATAAGCAAGTAGATTAATTGCTACCTTTCACCAACTAACTCAATAAGGACTTTCCAGTGCCTCGTCATACAACCGTTGGCATCGTGCAGATGTGTGCAACGGCCGATGTAGAACAAAATCTAGAAACAGCCGTGCAACTCATCGGACGAGCCACTAATGCCGGCGCTGAGATTGTATTCCTGCCTGAATCTTTTGCTTTTATTGGCCCAGACTGTGTACGCAACAAATGGCTTGAATCGTTGGATACGGGGGGACCCATACTAGATGCATGTATACGTGCTGCAACAGATAACAACGTTGACTTGATTGCCGGCGGATTTCCAGAGTACGCGGGTAACAAGATGGCGTACAACACCTGTCTTCATATTACACCCTACGGAAAAGTCGCGGCTAAGTACCGTAAAATTCATTTGTTTGACGTAGACCTAGCTGATGGGACGCGGTTACGGGAGTCGGAGGATACGCTTCCGGGTACTGAAGCTACAGTCACTGAACTTCCGTTCGGGATACTTGGTTTAAGCATATGCTACGACTTACGATTCCCACGGCTTTATCAGGATTTGATCGACCGTGGCGCAGTCGCTCTGGCGGTACCTGCTGCTTTCACCAAGACGACGGGCAAAGATCATTGGCATGTGCTTCTCCGGGCGCGAGCAATTGAGTGTCAAGCATATATCATAGCCCCCGCACAGTACGGGCCTCATGAACATGACAATCGACAGTCGTTTGGCCATGCACTGATCGCGGGCCCATGGGGTAACGTAATCGCTGAGTGCGAAGCTGATCAAGATGGAATAGCGATTGGGATTATCGATCCGGCTGAAATCGAAAGAGTGCGGACCCAGTTGCCCAGTCTTCGCAATCAACGCAAATGGGAATGACCGAACGTCGCAAAAGTTTTGAAATCCTACTCGCCATTGCAGCGAGCATAGTCATCATTGCTGGGGTTAAGTTTGCTGAGGCGATTGTCGTACCATTCCTTCTTGCGATTTTTATCGCAACAATTGCGGCAACACCCGTTCGTTGGTTGCATCAGCACAAGGTACCTAACGGAATTGGCATTTCCATTGTAGTCGTTGTTTTGTTATGCGCTCTCGTGGGTATTGGAGCAGTAATAACCCAAACCATTCAAGAATTTTACGGACAGCAAGCGTATTACGAAAGACGATTGGGCGGAATTACTCAAGGTCTTTTCGATTTTTTGCGGGACTTTGGAATCAACTTCAGCGACGAGGAACTTCTTGCTTTTGCCGACCCTAGCCAAGCTTGGAAACTTGCCTCTGACATGCTGAGCGGAATTGGGGCCGTACTTTCCAACGGATTTCTCATTATGCTCACTGTGATCTTTATTCTCGCAGAAGGGACCAGCCTGCCCAGCCGGCTTAGGCACGCATTGTCGCGTCACGCAACCGACCTCACTTGGTTCGATCGTTTCGCCGAGAATGTCAATCAATATATCGCAATAAAAACGGCCGTTAGCGTATGCACCGGAGTCCTTGTATCGCTGTTTCTGTGGCTGATGGACGTAGACTTTGCTCTACTTTGGGGGTTCTTGGCGTTCTTACTTAACTACATTCCCAATATTGGAAGCATTATAGCTGCGGCTCCTGCAGTACTCATTGCTCTGGTACAGCTTGGTCTTTGGCACGCGCTGTTCACGGCCGTTTTCTACATGGTGCTCAACATTGTAATGGGAAGCGTCATCGAACCAAGGTTTATGGGTCGGATATTGGGGCTCTCGACTCTCGTTGTATTTCTATCATTAATACTCTGGGGATGGATGTTCGGGACCGTTGGAATGGTATTGTCAGTGCCGTTGACGATGACCGCAAAAATAGCCCTCGAATCCAACTCCTCAACACGATGGGCGGGGGCTTTACTGGGCCCAGTCGCCGCAGCATTTGAACCGGAAGAGATCAAAGAACATACGGCGTAAGCTAATTCAAAGCTATAAACCGTAAAGATTGACACGTATAAAAAATCTATACTAGTAGTCCGTCTCCCAAATTCATTTACATTTGATTCTCTAACATTTAGCATAGATGGGGCATCCTGTGCGTGAGGGTCTGCCATCATGCCAAACTACAGCAAGCGAGCGTCTTTAGTGCTGTCGAAAGCCGAACTCGGGCGACTTGAGCGGTTGAGCCGGTCGCAAACCTGTCCGGTACGTGAATCGAACCGAGCTCGGATTCTGCTTCATTATGCGGAGGGGCGATCCATCGTGGAGATCCAGAATCTCGCGGGACAGAGTCGGCCAATCATCTACAAGTGCATTGACAAAGCCTTGGCTGCCGGCATGGAAGCCGGCCGGCCTGAAAGATCTGCCTCATCGTCCGGGGGCACCCGAGATCGGCCAGGAAGCACGTGAATGGATGATGTCCATCGCTTGTACCCAGCCCAAGGATCTGGATCTGGCGGCGGAACTTTGGACGATTACCTCGCTGACCCGGTATATCGCGCAGCATGGACCCGAAGCCGGCCATCCCCGTCTTGGGCGCACTGAATCGAACCGAGCTCGGATTCTGCTGACGGTCATTATGCGGAGGGGCCATGATCCATCGTGGAGATCCACTGGGAACGAATCTCGCGGGACACCGAGTCGGCCAATCATCTACAAGTGCATTGGCTTTGGCCGATGGGGACGGCGATGCGGGGTCCAGAGGATGGTCCCCGGCGGATACTCGTAAGCGAATGCGCGCAGATGCCCGGCATGGAAGCCGGCCGGATCCTGAAAGATCTGCCTCATCGTCCGGGGGCACCCGAGATCGGCCAGGCCGACCTTGAAGCACGTGAATGCGGTCAGATGATGTCCATCGCTTGTACCGCAGCCGGGTTACAGCAGACGACCAGCCGCACGCGATCTCCGCCAGCCGTCGCTCATCGAACAGGATCGCAGAGCCGAGATCCACCCGATGCCGGGATGGATCTGGCGGCGGAACTTTGGACGATTACCTCAGCTGACCCGGTATATCGCGCAGCATGGACCCGAAGATCCGCCCGCCATCCCCGTCTTGGGCGCATTAGCCGTGCCTCGGTACACCGAATACTGAACGCGCCCAACCAATCCATCGTGGCAGAAGCGGAAGCCGCATGGCCAGCGGGTGCGACTATTACCCGGAGCGGCGCGACGGCCGGATTTTGCGGCTCGTCGCGCAGCACGCGGCGCAGGCGGTCGACCTTGGAAAAGCGTTTGATCCCTCGCGGTGTCCTTCGCGGAGCAGGAACTGTGTACATGGGCGTTGGGTTTCACTGGATCATGGGAACACTATTTGACGGTCTACCGGGTCAGGTGCAAATATTTGATCTGCAAACAATTAGACTTTTTCGAGGTGATTTTCCGATCGGCCATTGCTAGAGGGTGTGCCGGTGCATACCGTTTCGGTGGATGAGAAGCCGGGAGTTCAAGCGATTGCGACGACGGTGGCACCGGACTTGCCGCCCCAGCCAGACCGGCGAGCGAGCCTGGGCCGCGATGCCGAATATCGACGCCTCGGCACGCTGTCGATTCTAGCCGCTCTGGATCTGCATAGTGGAGAAGTGATTGCGCAAGTCGCAGAACGACACCGCAGTCGGGAGTTCGTGCTGTTGCTTCAGGAACTCGACCGGCACTACCCGCCGGACGCCATCATTCGGATAGTGCTGGACAATCATGCTGTGCACACCTCGAAGGAAACCCGGGCGTACTTGGCAACACGCCCGAACCGCTTTCAATACGTTCACACGCCCAAACATGGTTCCTGGCTAAACCTGATCGAGACGGTATTCTCTCGTATGGCAAGAACATTGCTTCGACACATCCGAGTGAACTCTCTTGAAGAACTCAAGCTGCGCATCGAAACGGGCATCCGAGAGATGAACGAAACACCAGTACAGACCCGGTGGAGAAAGTTTGACATGCTGGAACCATTGCATAGTGCAATATAAATATAATGATGAGACGATGCACTAGTAGCCCACCTCCATTGAATTGATAGGTTAGTAGGGATATGATGGGTGTTTTCGGATGTCCCGATGAACAAGGAGAGTTCCGGATGACTAGCAAGAGGTATCGGGTGAAGTTGACGGCGGAAGAACGTGAAGAGTTGAAGGCACTAACGACGAAGGGTGGGTATCAGCATGGAAGCAGACGCATGGGCGTATTCTGTTGCAGTGCGATGAATGTCGGGAGGATGGCCGACGGACGGACGGTGAGATTGCGGAGGCTCTGGGCATTGGGGTATCGACGGTGGTGCGAGTGCATCGGCGTTGTGTGGAGGAGGGACTGGAGGCGGCTCTGAACCGGAAGGAGCAGTTGAACCGGCGGGCGAAGGTTCTGGATGGGGGGGAGGCGGAAGCTCGGCTGGTGGCGATCTGCCTGCGGCGATCCCCCGGCAGTCTGCGCCGTAGGACTTGCTGGACAAGGTAAGTTTCGGCATTTCCATCATACAGTCGTCAAAAATCCTTAGGCAACGTCCAGAAGCGGCCCAAACCCTCGCATGGGAGCGGTTTTCTTGCTTCTTATTGCGGGTTTTGCGGCATTTTCCGTCCCGTTCTCGTCAACAGGGCGCAAGTCTCCCGTTCAACCGCCGCAAGTTGAGTGCCAGACAGACCAACGTCCATTCCCCTTGCACCTGCTCCAGTCCGCGGACGCTGAAGCGGCGAAAACCCATCACGTGCTTGATCCAGCCGATCAGTGCTTCCGCCATCCACTTCCGCTGTGCATAAACCGCACGACCTTCCCGGCTGGTCAGACGCTGCGCCATCCGCGCCGAGGCGGGACGCCGTGCCGAGTCCGTCCGACGTACGCTCCGACCTTCCCGACCCAAGGCCACGTATCCCTCGACCTTCCGTTTTTTCAGCTGCGCCAGCTCCTTTTCGCTAGCGTAGCCTGCATCCGCCAGCACCGCCTCCGGCGGCTCGCCCGCTACCACGGCTACTTCATCCACCATCGCATTCAGCTTCCCGTGATCGTTGGCATCCGCCGACACCTCCGCCGCTACGATCAACTGCTCCTCGCCGTCTACCGCAGAGCTTGGGCATTGTAACCCTGTTGCCAGCAGCCCGCTCCGCTCTTCATGATCCGACTGTCCGGGTCGGTGACATTGCCTTCCACATGATCCTCCGGAACGCCGTCATCCTGGACGTAGACCTCCCCGTCTTCCGGATCCCGGTCCGACCCCGATGTCCGCACCGCTTGCTGATCCCGGAGTGCCCGAAGGTGCGCCTTCCCGCTCCTCCCAGACGCTCCTTCGCTTGACGGATGGTCGCCAGACGACCCTCCTGCCGCTGCAGTGCCTCCGGCAACTCATCGCCACGCACCTCCGCTCCGTGTTCCGCGTCCTTCGCTTGATCCCGAGCTTCCGCCGCCGGCCGCCGCCAGCAGACGCTCCACTTCCTCTTCCACACGCCCCTCCTCTTCCACCATCTGACCATACGTCATCGACCGATTCCGATCCGCATCCGCCTGAACCTTGGTACCATCAATGGCGACCTTCCCCAACGTCACTAGCCCAACTTTCCGAGCCAGCCGCACCACCGACACGAATACCCGCTTCACGTCCTTCAGATACCGACGGCGAAACTCACAGATCGTCCGATGACTAGTAGGCTATCACTTTTGTATCGATGGGTAGAGTGAATTCAATCTGATTCGTGCGTCCGCGATCCTTGTTTATCATCCAAAAACCGCTTGGTCCATCGGGGCATCCGAAAACCCAATAATACCCAACCGATCAATTCAACAGCGGTAGGCTACTAGGAACTTCACCAGACCCCAGCAGCATCTAAAACGTCGCATCCCGCTCCAGACGCACCGCGATCTTACGCGAGGAGTACACCCCTATCGCATACCCGTACAGCAGTACTTTCATCATCATCGCCGGATGATAAGGCCGGTTCCGACGACCGTCCCCCTCATAGGGCGCATGAAACGCCGGCAGATCCACCACATCCACCACATCGCTGATGAAGTAGGCTAAATCCCCTGGCGGGAAGCCACTCCCTCATGTTGACCGGAAGCAATAACTGTTGATCCGGATGGTAAGGCCGATAACTCGTACCCATCGTGTCGTCTACCCTCATAGAGTAAGGAGGATGCATCGCATCATAGCATAGCATACGCTTATCCATCCTCAAATCCAGATCGCCTGCCACGTTTCTACGGCGCAGACTGCCGGGAGGTCGCCGTCTGCAAGGCCGGATCGTGGCGCAACTCCCTGTGATCGTTCAAGTCCTCATGCCTGCCCCAGAGCCAGTGCATACACACGCTGCCTGAGCAGATCTTGCAAACGGTGCTCGCAACTAGCCTGACGCTGTGCATCCCCCAAGTACTTCGATACCGAGCACGTAAGACCCAAGTGCCGGTCCACCTCCGCGAGCAGCGGAATACCCCCGTTACTGGTGATCGCACCACCGCTGAATTCGGCCTCCACCTTGCGGCGTTGCACGGATGAAAAATGGATCGTATTTTGGTAACATTTCGTCACAGCAAGGTCTCCTTCGATATTTGTTTTAACTACTTGAATGATATCGAATCTATAAGAAGCCTTGCTGTCTTATTCATGCAATATCTGGGCTAAAGAGGGACATGCTATCCCGCTTTCGCCAAGGTGTAATAAGGTCGTAGGTATGTTTAGGAATATGCAAACGATTGTCGAGGTTTTCTATGATTCTTCCCCAAATAAAGAGAAGGGAATCCGTCCCTGGCCAACTCAACGGCTATTCGATAGCCGAAATTCTGTTAGTGTTCGGCATCATTGCGAGCGTGCTGATCGGCGTGTGGGCCATATACACCATGCTCGAAGACGAAGCAAACGTACAAGCAGTGGTAGCCGAGATTGAAATATTGCGGCATGCTGCAGTTAAATACAAGCGTGCTTCGAAGAGTAATTACTCTGCTATCGATATCCTTCCTTTAGAAGATCTGAAGCCTTACTTTGGGGGAAGCGGGCTGGCCAAAGGAGTGAATATTTTTGGTCAGGGGATTGATGGGTTTCCATGGCCCCGTGCTACTGGTGAGAATTTTGTAGTGCACTACTATGGAATTTCGAGAATCGATATCTGCGTGAATGTTCTCAGGCATATTGGAAAGGTTACAGATAATGGGAACGGCACTTATCAGGTCTCTTCAGGGGACGCCAATGCAGGATACTTAGGTGGCCTTTACACCGAAACAGGGTGTTCAGGCGACGCTGACGAGGCGTATCTTTATATCCTGATTGATTAAATACGCTTGACATTCATTTCACTGCTCACAAATCAGAGTGTAAGGCATGTCTATTTATTCGTGGATAGAGCGTATTGTATAGGGGACGTACTGGGCATAGTTCCTGTCCTACTATTCGAATTTTTGCGGAGATCTAACCTTGCTGAACGGATCGAACCTGTTTGAACGGGAAGACCAGGATGTGGCACTCGGGGAGTTTGACGACCTGAGGAAGTTGCTTGAGGTGGTGGACTGGGCGGCGTTCCGTCCGCTGCTACGGGAGATTTTCGGTCGTTCGGAGAGCGATGAGGCGGTGCTCCGAGGTCGGCCGTCCTGGGACGTGATGCCGATGTTTCGAGTTTTGCTGCTGGGAGTGAACTATCAGCTGAGCGACCGCCAGTTGCAGTTCCAGTTGCTGGATCGCCGTTCCTTCAAGCGTTTTGTGGGGCTGCGGAACGAGAGCACGGTTCCGGATCAGAAGACGATCTGGAAGTACCGTCATCGGTTGGCGGCGTCGGGTCGTACAAAGGAGCTGTTCGAGGCGTTCGAGGCGCAGTTGCGGGAAGCCGGGTATGCGCTGACGGGCGGCCAGATCGTGGACTCGACGATGGTGGAAATTCCACGCCAACGCAACACTCGCGAGGAGAACGCCGCCCTGAAGCAAGGTGACGTTCCCGAGGGATGGGAAGCAGCAGCCTCGCAAGCTGGCACAGAAGGATGTGGAGGCGACCTGGACCAAGAAGCACGGAGTGAGCCACTATGGCTACAAGAACCATGTGACGGTGGATCGCCAGTACAAACTGGTACGTAACTACGAGACCACGACGGCCTCGACCCACGATAGCCAAGTGCTCACCCGGATCCTACGACCGGATAAGGACGATGGCCGGGTATGGGGCGACGGTGCCTACCGTTCACAGGCCCTGGAGGAGGAGCTGAAGAAGCGTGGTCATCGCAGCCGCATCCACTATAAGGGCTATCGCAACCACCCTCTGACGACGCATCAAAAGTACGTCAATCGGCTGCGTTCCCGGATCCGCGTGCGCGTCGAACATGGGTTCGGTAGTATGGTCAACGAGATGAAACGGACGCGGATGCGGTGCATCGGGCAACAGCGTGCCGCCACTTGGATCGGCTTGTGCAACCTGTGCTACAACATGCGCCGGTTCGCCTTCCTGCAGACCGCTACGGCTTCCGCTGGCTGAGTGCCGTGGCCGCATTGCGCCCAAACATCGGGAACCGCGTGAAAATCGTCGGCCAACAGCCCATTTCACTCCCTAAAACACGCAGTGAGTGAGATCAGATCACCAAGAAAACACCATAGTCGGAAGCTACCCGGTCAAAACTCGATTTTATAGAGGTCCCCTGTAGTTAGTGTCTGCGGGGGAACCCCATTTTACGACGGGTTTAAGCCACTTGATGGTATCCGCCGCTCAGGGGATCATGCTGATTTAGGAGATGTACGGCGGATCATCCGCCCACCGGGGCTCCGAAAGTGCGGATGATGTTCTCCCGCTCGATGTCGGGTCTCCGCTCCCACTGGAAGTTGCAGAAAATTCTTGACACAACTCCGTGTTGTGTGTTGCGAGACTTGGCCTTGGATGAGCCCACGCAGCCCGTCACCCAACGATCTTGGCAAGGCACTCCTCCTTGGCCATCGGCCATGCTGGGCGGCTTCCAGAACCGCAGCAGCAGCGATCACCCTCCTGGATACGAGACGATCTGGAAGGGATACGTGGCCTTGATGCACCAGTCCGATGCCTACCAGCGGCTCATCCACCTCGCCCAAGAGCAAGGTCCCGACTACGTCTATAAACTTGCAGCGACCCGATAAATGAAGTCAAGCGAAAGATGTGTGTAATCGGCAGGGTGCAGTATCCGGAGTTGCGCGGATGCAGTTTCGACCGGGGGTTCCACAGCCTCGCCAACCAACAGCAACTGGCTGCGATGCTGGAGCACGTCGCGTTGCCCGCGAAGGGGCGAGGCACGGAGGCTAGCCGAGCCCGGGAAGGTGCAGCATCGTTCGTGGCGCGACGCCGGCGGCATACGGGCGTGGAATCGGCGATCCATGGCGTTGGAAAGTCATGGCTTAGACCGGATGCGCACGCATAGCCGGGAAGGCTTCGAACAGTTGTGTCAAGAATTTTCTGCAATTTCCAGTGGGAGCGGAGACCCGCCCATATAGATAACGCTGCCCCGTCAGCCACCGCTCATGGGTCTCCGCCGCAAGTGCCAGGATCAGACGCAGACAGGACTCCACGTTCGGGAAGATCCTGACGACACGCGTTCGCCGTCGGAGATCCTCGTTGTACCGCTCCAGCATGTTCGTGGACTTCATCCGCAGGCGATGTTCCCTAGGCAGCCGGATACACCGTCAGCGTCTCCTCGACATGATCCTCGACCCATTCCACTAGCCTGCTAAACCCTTTCTCATCGCCCCAACGGGCTACCCAGGCACCCAGTGCCTCACGAGCCTCCCCGACATGCTCACAGCCCCACAACCGTTTCAAACCCTCCAGACACGCGGGATCAGCACTCCGGGACAGTTTGTCCCTGGCATTGCGCAGAAAATGGACGCAGCACCGTTGCCACAACGCGGTCGGCAACACTTTCGAGATCGCATGCTTCAATCCCTCATGACGGTCCGAGACCACATACTCGACTCCCCGCAGGCCACGTCCCTTCAGATGCGACAGGAATGCCGTCCACGACCCCTCGCTTTCCCGGTTCGCCACTTCCGCCGCCAGCACCTGACGCCGACCCTCGCCGTCAATCCCGAGGGCAATCTGCACCGCCCGGGAACGCACCGAGCCCTCCTCACGCACCTTCTCATACCGGGCATCCAGCAACACATACGGATACGCCTCCTCCAGCCGACGTTCCGCAAACGCCTTCAGCGACGCGTCCAGCTTCGACACCATGGCCGAGATCGTCGCCGGCGAAAACTCGTGACCGCACAGACCCTCCGCCAGTCGGCTCACCCGACGCGTCGAGACCCCCTGCACATACATCTCCGACAGCACCGCCACCAGGGCCTTCTCCGAACGCTGATAGCGCTCGAACACCCGCGTGCTGAACTGGCCGCTGCGTTCCTGCGGAACTCTCAGTTCGATCTCGCCCACCTTCATCGTCAGATCGCGCCGGTAGTATCCGGAACGGTAGCCCTGACGCGTCCGCGTCCGCTCGCTCTTGCCCGCTCCCAGAAACTCCGTCATCTCACTCTCCAGAACCTCGTTGAGCGTCTCCTGCACCAGCCGCCTCACAAACTCCTCATCGTCCGCCAGATGGATGGCATGCCGACTTCTTCGTGGCATCGTGCGTATAATCTTTTCGAATCATTTCTTGCTCCTTTTCGATAAATTGTGTAATGAATGATTCGCGCCTGGACGCGGGATTGCGTCCAGGCATCTCCACATTCCCGATGAAACATCAGATTCTAACCATTCGTCTGTCGTTACAGTCCGTTTTTCGTTTTTGCAGACAAATTTATACACAACCATTACTTGGTCGCGGTTGGTCTGGAGCGGGATGCGGAGTTTCGGATGCTGCTGGGGTCTGGTGAGGTTCCTAGCCCTAATATTGCATGAGCGGTGCGAGATGGGTCCGTTTTTCGGTTCGGAGCGGTAACCAGAGTTCCAGCAATTTCCCGTATAGCCCAAACTCCGCTATTAGTCTGGACTTTCCGGATTGGGTTTCGCGATAATGGAGGCAATATCGGTACCCGGAACCCGTCTCAATGCACGACGAAATGCTGTGTGGAACGCCTGAAAACGCCGATTTCCCGTACCAAAACACGGAAAGACCGACACCAAGTCTAAATTAAACTATACGGGGAATTGCCAGGGCAATCGCATTTGAAATTTCGTGTTTGATTGTCGTGTCCGCTTGTGTCAGACTCCGTCGCCGATTCCAGGGACGGAGAACGGGATGCTGGATGTTTTCCTGCTATTTCATGAAGTTGAGTACCCACGGCGAAGCAACGCGACGCGCCATGATTTGCAGGAGATGCTACTGATTGCCCTGCTGTCGGCACTGTCCGGTGGCGAGGGATGCGTGGACATGGAGTGCTTTGGCCGGGCGAAAGAGGGATTTCTGCGTCAGTTTCTGCGGCTTGAACACGGTATTCCGAGTCACGATGCCTTGACTTCTCCTCCTGGACATGGTTCGCGCCACCCTGCAGCTCGAGTAAATTTCAAATGCGATTGCCCTGAGGGAATTTCTGACATCCCCTAAGTATTCAAATCCACATCGTCAATCTTAATTCCTATTCGTGACAATATACGCTCGCCTTTAATCGCAACACATTGAAATTAGTGTGAACATGTCCTAGGGAAGGTCTGAATAAGTCGACATCTGGCATAATGGGTAAAATCTTCGAGCATGGGATAGATCCGTTATGGGGCAATTGACCTTTGCGGAGTTGGAATACGACCGGAAGAAGCGTCGCACACGGCGGGAGCTCTTTCTGGAGCGGATGGAGCAACTGATCCCCTGGGAACGACTGGAAGGTCGGATCGAGCCGTTCTATCCGAAGGTCGGCTGCGGTCGGCAGCCGTACCCGCTGGGCGTGATTCTGCGGGTTCATTGCGTGCAGTTGTTCTATAACCTGAGTGATCCGGGGATGGAGGATCTGCTCTACGAGGCGGAGTCCGTGCGTCGGTTTGTGGGATTGCGACTGACGGATGCGCTGCCGGATGAGACGACGATCCTGAACTTCCGGCACTTGCTGGAGAAGCATGATCTGGGCGCGGGGTTGTTCGGAGCCATCAACGCGCATCTGGCATCCTGTGGTCATCGCATGAAGCAGGGAACGATCGTGGATGCGACCCTGATCGAGGCACCATCGTCAACGAAGAACCGGCGGCAGGAGCGGGATCCGGAGATGCATCAGGCAAAGAAAGGCAACCAGTGGCATTTCGGCATGAAGGCGCATATCGGTGTGGATGCGACATCGGGTCTGACACATAGTGTGGCCACCACGGCGGCCCATGCGTCGGATCTGGCTCAGGCACACCGGCTGTTACACGGAGGCGAGACGACGGTTTGGGGCGATGCAGGATATCAAGGCATCGCCAAACGTCCGGAGTTCCAGGGATCGAAGGTAGCTTGGCAGGTGGCGATGCGTCCGGGTGTGCGCCGCCGACTGGCACCGGACGACCCTGCGAGGATGCGAGAGAAGTGCAAGGCCTCAGTGCGTGCCAAAGCGTGCCAAAGTGGAGCATCCGTTCCTGTACGTGAAGCGGCACTTCGGATACGCCAAGGTGCGCTATCGGGGTCTGGCCAAAAACACGCAACGGCTGGCGTTGCTGCTGGGGTTCACTAATCTGCTGATTGCTGGCCGCCGCGTAGCGACCTGACGCGGGATGAATCCGCCTGCAGATCGCGTCAGGCGATGAAATCGGGAGGAAATCGAGCTCCAGAGGCGATAGGGCACAGCCAAAACGCCCCATCGGATAGATTCTCAGCCTCTATCAGCAATTTCCCGGTCTTGAACGAGCTTGTTCAGACCTTCCCTAGTGTATTTAAGGGTGTGAATAACTATATGAATAACTTAGAACAAAGCTTATAAGCATCAGCTAGTAAATACTACCCATGCCCCTTCTGCACCATATCGGATGTATGAAAAATAAGTGTAATCAATAAGTTACGAAAAATTTTCAATTAATATGACTGTCATAAAGCACTCGAAACAACCATACTGCAACGATGGAGGACTGTGTATAAGTTTTCCCTAAGCATCAATAGTTGGCACCTGCTGTCGTTAACTTTCATTGATTTATAGAAAGCATTGCCTGCTTTTGTAGCATCTAGCCCAGATTTCTCATAACCAAGTCGAAAATGATGTTTTTCACGGGATGCGGTGGGTACGGGGCATGGCATGTCGCGTCGCGAGTTCGAAAAGGCTTCGGAGGGCGGGCATGCGAGTGTTTTCCCCACCTTTTTGCGGGCGGGACGGCGAATCGCTAAGCATCCGGGCGCGGGGCAATGGCATTCGTTTAGTGATCATTGTCATTCGTTTAAGGAAGTGCCCTTCACCCCTGTATGGAATGCCAGTCCTATGTTGAGTTAATCAGCAGTTTTTGCTTGCAGTCTTCTCCCTCGCTGCCACATCTTCACGGGTTTTCGGGATCGTCGTTCGAAGGATCTGCCGGGCCGGAGTCGTTGTCGGCATCGGATGATGTCGCGAACCACCTGGGTGACCGTTTCCTGTAGCGCGGATGCCTGCTTCAGCAACAGGGCTCTCGATGTCGGCCGCCACCATCGCCAGTCCGTGCTTGAAATGGGTCTGCCTGCGCGGCTTGCCATGTTCGTGCGGGCTTTCGTTCCATCGATGGTCGCCGTGACCGGAGAACCGCCGGGTCATGGCGTTCAGGGGGAAGCCGGCATAGAGTTTCTGTTTCACTCCCCGCTCGCTTGGTCCATGGAAGTCTTCCACCTCCATCCGTTGTTTGGACACCTTGTACCATTCTTCCACGCCCCATCTTGCGCGATACCGCTCCGCCAGTTGCGGGATGGTGTATTGCTTCGAATCCAGCAGGGTGGTTCCGAGGATGAAGACCGTTTTGCCGACGAGGTATTTCACCAGCCGAAGGCAGTGTGCACCACAGGTGGCGAGTGTGCCTTTGCGGGGGGCGATCTCCATCACCACATCCTCTCGATCGCCGGGGATGAAATGGTCGATGTCGGCACCGGTTTTCCGCTTTATCCCGAACACCGCATGCAGTCCCCGGATCACGTGCACGTGCAGCATCCGTAGACAGGATCCAGGGCTTTCCCCGCCCTTCGGCGTCCGCCAGCCAAGATGACTGCAGATGGCCGAAGCCAGTTCATCGCGACTCAAGGACGGAAACAGCTCCACCGTCCTCTGAATGTCCGAAATCCGACGGCGGGTCAGCCGCCTGCCACAAAATGTGATCGACTTCAGATCCACGATTCTCGAACCCATCCACTTTCCGTCCGAAACAATTCCATACAGCATAGTTTGCCAAAAAAAATGTCGCAACGTAACCCCTTTTTTTGAACACTCCAAAAAACAGAAACAAGTCCCAGTCAATCAATGGGTTATAGAAAACCCTCAAAGGCGCAGATCGACTTTTCTCAAACCGAATGCCATTGGGGCGCGGGGAGGTCGGCGCGCTCCGCCGCCAGCGTCATGCACCCGGTTGCACCGGGCTTTTACGTTGGTGCCAGGCTGGCCCAGATCAAGCGGAAATCCTTCCAGTACGGGAAGGCGGACCCGAACGCCAGATGGATCCGCCGCGTGGACACCGTCACGCGCACCGGGATCTGGAACAGGCACTTGCGCAGCGTCGATGGACGGCTCCGGCGCAGCATGGCGGATACCGGAAGGTTCTCGAGCCGGCGCTTCATCATGCAATGAAGGGCATGGGCCAGTGCGCTCATCCGGAGCCGGAGTGCGTTGACGTTCCAGAGGCTGCTGGAGCATCGGTCCAGGAACAGATCGTTCTTCTGTTCCTTGATCCAGTTTTCGGCCTCACCCCGGCGCAGTACATCTCTTCGTAGACCGTCGGCGCGTCGGGCTTCTGGAGCGAGGTGACGACGAAGCGACTGTTGTACCGGGCTTCGCCGACCGTCGCACATGGGCCTTGCCGACCGGTGGTCCCGGCAGCCATTCGGCCTTGGCGATCACGCGGCGTTCGCGGCTCCAGCTGTCGCGCGTGCGATAGTCGAAGCTCTGGTAGCCGCGGACCGCTTGCTGCGCATAGTCCGGATCCCGCTTCAACCGGTCCCGCAGATCGTCCATCAACGGCTGGACCCGGTCTTTCAGCCGATCATTGCGCGGCAGTCCCAGCACGTAATCCACGCCCCGCGCCTCGCACCACGTCATCAACTCGTCGCGGCAGTAGGCCCCGTCGGCGCGGATCAGGATCGGCACCTGCGGAAATCGCTTCCGCAGCCGGTCCACGAGCGGCGCGACCGTCTCCACCACGCCCGCCGCCACATCGCTGCTCGACGTGCGCAGTTCCGTCCGCACCGGCCAGCCGTTGCAGAACACCAGCCGCGGCAGGTAGCAGTATTCATGGTAGTACCCGTGATAGAACCGGTGCTCCTGCCGGCCGTGCAGTTCCACATCCGTGGCATCGATGTCCAGCACCAGCCGCTTCGGCATCTGGCCCCGCTCGCCCCACACCAGGTACAGCTCCACGAGCAGCTCGTCGAGCGCATCGAAATCCACGGTGATCTGGCGCGCTTTCGCCGGGTCCCGCCCGTTCGCCGACAGCTCCATCCGGTTCAGCGTGCTTTTGCCGGCCAGCGGCTCGCAGTCCGAACGCGCACACTCCACACGCCCCATGGCCGTGGACAGAGCAGAGCCGGTCCCGCCGCAGCTCGTCGTGATCGTTCACATCTTCGTAGCCCAGCGCGAGACCCAAAATCCGCTGCCCCAGCAACGCCACTAGCGGATGCGCCACCTTGGACGGGTCCCGGTGGTCCGTGAAACATGCCGAGGCGCGCTCGAACAGCCGGACCTGCTCGGCCAGCATCATCAGCAGTGCCGAGCCCCCGTTGGAACTCAGCTCGCCTCCACTGCAGTCCACCTCCATCCGCGCCGGCCGGACCCCTTTCGCCATCCGACGCACCAACCGGTCCGCGCCGCGCTTTTGCTTGCTCTTCATCCCGTGCCCTCCTCCATCCGGCCCCATCGGCCGCGTTGCGCCCACCCTTCGGCCAGCGTGGCCGCATATCCCGGACGCCCCTTCCAGAACACCCACCGGAACATGCACAGTACGACCACCAGCGTGTTCAGCACGCGCCGCCGCCGCTGCCAGAGCCGGACCAAAGCATCCTCCGGGGCCAAGACGGCTGCCGGCGACCTGCAGGACCCCAATCGATCCCGACCCTTCGGCGTGAACCAGCCCAGATGACTACACAGGGTGGACGACAGGGTGGACGACAGGGTGGACGACAGGGTGGACGACAGGGTGGACGCCAACTCATGGCGGCTCAGTGCCGGAAACCGTGCCACCGTCTTCTGAAGGTCCACAATCCAACGGCGGGTCAGTCGCGTGCCACCCAAGATGGTCGACTTCACGTTCTCGATTCGGAAATCCATCACGTTGGCACCAGAGACCATCTAACCAAGCGTAGATTGCCATAACCCATGCCAAAACGCAAGTGTTTTTTTGAAGAACCCCCAAAAAATCGAATATGTTTCCGTATATCAACCGGTTACACGACATCCTCAAAGACCGGGATCCCTTTCCGTTCATCCGCATGCCATCGCAGCCACCGGGGGCGAAACCTCCCGACAGTCGGGGAGCGTTCGGGCCTCGTCAAGACCAGGACCCAAGGGCGTGCGATAGGGGCGTCCGCCGCATGCTCACCCGCATGGCTCATCATCCAGTCGAAAACAGACAGCATCTTTCACGGGATGCGCCGCTTTGCACGCCGATCGTGGCGGTCCGCAAAACGGGCCCAGGCGCATGCTACAAGTCCGCACCGCTTCCGCCAGCATCGCACCCAGCACCGAACGCGCCCCGCTTCCGTCCGACCCGAACGCACCCCTTTCGCCATCCAACGCACCCATCCGTCCGAACGCACCCCGCTACCATCCCCTTCCCCCCGGCAAAGCCCAACCAACTTCGTGGTGTCAACAACTTACACGCACATACATCGCACCCAAGCCATCTATTATGAGAAATAAGGGCTAGAAGGTCGTCATTTCGGTCGAAGGTCAAGCCGGCACAACAAGCGGAGGCTCAATGCATGAAGCCGAACATCATCTGCCGATAGTGCTGCGAAAGTGGTGAATCCTTTGGCAGCAAAGACATGATGCGTATCATTGTCGTGCGGCCGATGTCCTCGCGGAACGTGCGATCCGTTTTGAGAATGTGCATAGCATTATCCAAGGCTTCGGCGTACCGACGACGGGTTGTGACTAGAAGTACGGAACGCATGTACCACGCCTCAAGGTCGCCGGCATCGCGCTCAATCCGTTCAGCAGCATCCGAAATAGACCCCATGCCTAAGGCCTCTTCCGCTAGTTCAAGTCTCGATGCAGGGCGTTCCCTCTCAGTCGTGCCTTCAGGAATGGTCGCAATCACTTTGCGCGCCTCGTCCAGGTCTCCGCGCAGGACCAGAACATCCGCCCATTCGACCTTGAATAGGGGATTATTAGGTTCTTCACTCAATGCCTGCTGAATCAGTTCCGAGGAACGGTCCCAATCCTCCGCTTCGATCAGAGCGGACAGTTGCTCACGCAATTTATCTCCACTTGACAGCGTTAACTGGTCCAGTAGCTGTCGAAGCGTCCCTTCTCCTTGCGGTCCTTCGAGCTGGCCAGTGATCTTTCCACCTTGAACAACGCGTAGACTGGGTATCGCAGAAATACGCAATTGTTGCGCGAGCACCGGATGTCTGGCCACATCGCAGAGTGCTAGTGCAAATTTACCTTGATATGCACCAGCCAGCCTTTCCAGAGTATTGCGCGTATCCACTGCCGGCTGCGCCTGATCCGTCCAGAGCAACAATACCACCGGAAGTCGCTGCGAACGTTCCACCACCTCCGTTTGAAATGTCTGAGGGTTAACGTCAGTATAAAGTGGTGCAGAATTCATCTATATTGGATGAGCGTTGGCAGTATCAGCTGGAGAGAATACTTATTTTAGCAGCAGCGAAATTGAAACGAATACTCGGTACCGTTCCTTAAAGATCGTATGGCAAACGTACTACGTGTCTACCGGCGAGTTGCGACCAGAACTTGACGATATATCTAGTAGAGAGCCCTCATCACCCGTATGCGACTGTGTTGCCGTTTTCAAAACCTCAGCCCATCTTCCGTGTTGCTTATTCTCCACCCTATCCTTCCCATCCGTCATCGTTCGATTCTGGCCGCTTGTATTTCTTAAGACCGCCCGTTATTCGTGTCGTAGCTCGCCCGTGTCCCGATTCTGCAGACACCCTAAGCCATCTCTTGTTTCAAAACGTCGCAGGTCTATCTGTGAACGGATATTGGCGCGGAAGCCACCAAAGCAGTACTATGAGAATACTATTCATTCCAGTACTGAGTCTGTTCGTTGATACTGTCTAGGGTGATGGGACCTTCTAGTAGAGATTCAATCTACGCTATTTTAAGTCTTCGATTCTTGGATGAAAGGTCGAAAATACGTTTCGAGGATGATTTTACAATTGATTTTAACTAGAAAGTACCTTGATATTAATAGCTACATTTTAAGTAGCTCTTCTATGTAAAGGTACTTATTGTTGAATCTACGGCTAGCTAGTGAGGCATATATGCTGTGCAGAAAATTCCACGATTTATTAACGGCACTAGTCGTCATAGCAACAGTGACGTTAACGTTTTCAGCGCGAGCTGAGAACGAGACTCTCAGTGCCATGCAAGCAGAACTTCATCGCTCCTTTGAAGCTTTACGCAATGAGCCAGTCGCACCGTATTTCATTAGTTACGAAATTACCGACGATAGTGCCTTTACCGTTTCGGCGTCTTTCGGTTCCGTTCAATCGAAAAACAAAACGCAGATTCAACATCTCGACATTGATCTTCGCGTAGGGGCCTATGATCTTGACAATACCCGTCTTCTAACTTCTGGAGGAGGCTTTTCATACAATCCGAATCGGATCGTACAGATTCCTATTGATAACGCTAATGCTCTGCAACACATGCTTTGGTACCACACGGACCTCAAGTATAGAGAAGCAGTTTCGCAGCTAGCTAAAGTAAGGACGGAAATACAAGTCCGAGTTATGGAAAAAGACGCCAGCGGGGATTTCTCGACCGCTCCCAAGGTTCAAGTTGTAGAATCCATCGTACCGCTTGATTACGACTACGAAACGATCGCTCGTAAGTTGGAGCTCTATTCGAAGAAATTCGCGGAATACCCGGAAATTCTTACGATGACGGCGGGTCTTAGCGGAAATGTCGAAACAAGATATTACGTAAATACTGAAGGTTCAGCGATTCGCGTATCACAGCCGGCGTACACGCTCCTCATAAGCGCACAAACTAAGGCTGATGACGGCATGAATCTTCCACGTTCGATGTATTGGAACGCATTCACGTTAGAAGGATTGCCGGAAGACGAGGCTGTGTTGAAAGCCGTGGATAAAATGATTGATGATCTTCTTACGTTACGCGTTGCACCAATCGTCGATCCATATGCAGGACCAGCGATCCTGTCCGGTATGGCGAGTGGTGTATTTTTCCACGAAATTCTTGGCCATCGGTTGGAAGGACACAGACTGAAAAGTGCTGACGATAGTCAGACGTTCAAGAAAAAATTAGGTACAAGCCTTCTGCCAGCAAGTTTTTCCGTAGTTTTTGATCCGACCTTAACGACGTACGGCAATGTTGACCTTATCGGACATTATCGTTTTGACAACGAAGGAGTGGCCGCTCGACGCGTACCGGTTATCGAAAACGGTGTGCTCAAGAGATTTTTGATGTCGCGCACACCGATACCAGGATTCTCGCAATCAAACGGGCATGGGCGTAAAAACTTTGGTCACGCGCCCGTTTCACGACAATCGAATTTGATCGTAGAGTTGTCGGAAGATCGATCACTCGAAGAATTAAAGTCCATGTTAATTGACCTCGTCAAAGAGGCGGGAAAACCTTTCGGTCTTTGGTTTGAAGACATACAAGGAGGGTTCACCTTAACAAATAGAACGTTGCCGAATTCCTTTCAGGTAACTCCCGTCGTCGTTTACCGGGTCTATCCCAATGGCAAAGAAGAAATGATTCGGGGCGTTGATCTTGTTGGTACTCCACTCACTTCGTTCAGCTCAATTGTAGCTGGAGGAGGAGATCCTGAAGTTTTTAATGGGATATGCGGTGCAGAGTCGGGCCATATCCTCGTTTCCGCCGTCTCACCAGCAATTTTGATCCATAAAGTTGAAGTACAGAAAAAAGAACATTCCCAAGAACGACTCCCGATACTTCCAAGACCACAAGCAACACCGCCGTATTTAGGTACGGATAATGAGGGGGTCGTGCAATGAAATATATACGGTTTGCTCTTTTCTATCTTGTCTTAACTAGTACTAGCCTGTCCGTACTCGCCGATGAAGATGTATTGATGCGAGCATTGAAGGATGAACTACAAAGATCAATGGAGCAGCTGCAGCTTGAGGGATCGGCAAAACCCTACTTTATTTCTTACTTCGTGACGGAGCGCGAAGAAGTATCGTCCTTTGGAACACTTGGAGGCATGGCATCTATCAGCGAATTTAAATCTCGTACACTTGTCGCCCATGTTCGAATCGGCACTCCGGCGTTCGACAACACTAATTTCTTCACGTTCACCAATCCAGGTCTTTCGCTAAGTTGGATGAGGGCGTCAGCGACCCAAAGTTTGCCACTTGACAACGATTACCTCAATCTACGCCGGGGAATTTGGCTAGCAACCGATGCCGTATACAAACAAGCCGTGAGGGCGTTTTCCGCAAAGACAGCAAGCTTCGTGGATAAAGCTAGAGACCAGCGCGTTTCTGATTTCAGTAAAGAAAATCCACTCGAAGAAGAAGCAGTTGAATCGATGCCTATTCCGGCGTTAGAACCGGCCCGAGTCAAGAAACTCGTCGTAGAGCTATCCAAGGAATTTCAAAATCAACCCAACGTCCGACGTTCCCAAGTTGCGGTCGTGGCGAGTATTCGAAAAGATCGTTATGTAAACAGCGAGGGATCTTCCTTCACACGCGTACGACCGTACTCGATAGTCAAGTCTTGGGCGGTCGCCCAGGCGGCGCGTAACGGATTGGAATTAAGTGATTTCACAAGTCACTTTGGACCCACGATTGATGACCTACCTAAGGTAGCTACGATGAGTACGGAAATTGGCAATATGCTTGATCTCCTTGATACTCGCGTTGATGCTGAAGAAAGACAATCCATCGGACGGTATGAAGGCCCAATATTGTTTGAAGGACAAGCGGCAGCGGAGTACATTAATCAAGTTATCGCTCCGCAGTTAATTGCGTCCCGTATTCCAGATATTGACCAACCACAAGCTGAACCAATGTTGAAGTCATTAGAGAATCCTTATCAGACAAGAATCGGTAAACGAGTCGGATCGCAGTTTTTAAGTATGTTCGATGACCCAACTATTGATTCCTATAAGGGAGTTCCGTTAACTGAACGTTACGCAGTTGATGATGGAGGTGTACGAGCGCGTAGAACGTTACTTATAGAAAAAGGTTTACTCAAAGCACTACTATCGGGACGTAATCCCGTCAAGGGAATTCTACAGAGTACCGGTAATCAGCAGGGAGTGGTCGTGATGCCGACCAATCTTGTCGTGGAACCGCACGGCGGTCTGAGTGAGAAGCAACTTAAGAAAAGATTAGTACGGTTAGCCCGAAAAGCAGGTGAGGATTACGGAATCATCGTTCGAAGAATTTCGAACCCATACGAAGACATTTCTAATAGTGGTTTATTCAATCCAACCTCGATGATAATGAGCGGAGGAAGCGAAACATCAAGGCTGCAACCCCCGATCGCCGCATACAAAGTTTTTTTCAATGGTGATGAGGAATTGTTGGGCTCAACCGTATTTGCGAATTTAGATGCAAGTAGTTTCAAAGAAATAGACGCCGTATCGAAAGAGATCACTGCTCACCATTTAGCCTTTGCCCCCGGTGCAAGATCCATGGCCTTTCAGTTTGGACAATCTATTGCGACTATTACCGTTGCAACACCCTCTTTCTTATTTAAACAAATGACGTTGAAGGAAGGAGCGACTGCAAATGCTAGATTGCCAGTCACTCCTCCACTATGAGACCGTTCGTGTCGTTCAGAATTATTGGCATACACACGAGTGATATACATGCGATCTCCTACCTATATGGCAGTAGAGTTAAACGGATACAACCATTGGCATAAACCAATTACGAGTCTGAATGGAACAATATTCGAATTTCAAGTAAGGATAGCAGCATGATAAGTCGACGCTTGTTTATGATGACTACCGCCACGATTCCTTTGATCCCGGTGTGGGTCCGGGCGGATGGGAATGTGTCTGCGGCACTCGAAACATCTCCCTTCATTTATCTTTCGCCCATGCTTGCCGATGGCGGCGAAAGTCGATGCCAAGCGGAAGTGTGGTTCGTAGTTTACAAGTCGGACATTTACGTTGTTACAGCAAGCGATGCATGGCGTGCTCAAGCATTACAAAGAGGATTGACGACTGCTCGTATTTGGGTTGGCAACTTCGGTGTTTGGACACGTAGTAAAAGAGCGTATAAAATAGCACCAACTGTTGATGGAATCGGGGATATTGTGGAGGATTCGACTATCCACGCACAAATATTGGATATCTTCGGCAGAAAATATGCCAGTGAGTGGCCAACTTGGGGACCCAGATTCAAGAATGCGTTGGCAGATGGGTCAAGGGTGATGCTTAAGTATGTCCGGCCCTCTTAACCTTAATAAAGAAGGGTATGCTTTTGCGTTGTGCTGAATTCGTCCTTTCCATGAGAGAGAACGTACATGGATGAGTAACGCAACGTAGATTTTCACGGACGAAAAAGTTCAAACACTTTATCGATACGTTATATGCGTTATACATAGACAATACCACCCTCCAGCAGACTGAGGCATAGGCATCAATTCACGGTACTGCATTGCTACTTCTGTGGCTTGAATCCCTTCTGATCGTTAGTGGTTCCCGTCCGAGAAAATCGGGATGCCTTACTTACGGTGCAAATATCTTAACTTTTTATCGGGTTATATATTATACTGGGTTATTATTCGATCAGGCATTGCTGCGCATACAAGCGATTCTCAATGACCGCTGAGTTTCGGGCAGATTTTGTTGAGGGCTTTGAGCTAGTAGTTTAACTGGTTTTAATTTTCGGGTATAGATGCTTCAGTTTGGTGCGCGCGTCGTCGACGCTGAGCTGCCAGTCGACCCCGGTCTGTTCGCGATTGCGCTCCTTGGCCCAGGCCGCCGTCTCCGACGTGACCAAAGCCCTGCTCTCGATCCGGCGATCCAGGCACTGGCGGTGCAACGCACTGAACTCCAGTTCCGCGACGTTCAGCCAGCTCCCGTGTTTCGGCGTGTGCACCCAGTGGATGCGGTCGTTCAACCGACTGGCTTCGGCCGCCGGGAACGCGGCGTAGAACGAGTCACCGCTGTGGGTGTTCAAGTTGTCGCACACCAGCGTGATGCTTTCCGCATCCCGGGAACGCGGCAGATTCGCCAGTGCGCGCACTTGCTTCGCCCAATCCAACGTCGTGCGCCGTTTGGTGACAGCCACTGTCCGCCAGCCGGACAGCGGCTCGCCGAACATCCACACCGTGCATGCTCCCCGGCGGAGGTAGTGGGCGTCGTACTTCTCCGGCGACCCGGGGCGTACCGGTAACTTCTCGCGGACTTCCGACACGAGCTGCTTGCTCATCTCGTCCATGCACACCACCGGATTCCGCGGGTCGTACGGCCGCCGGTATGCCTTAAGCACCCGCTCCATGCCGGCCACGAAATGATGGCCTTGCTTCTTCGGAATGCGCCACATTTCCCGCCGCCATGGTTTCAATTCGTTTTTTTTAACGCCTGCCGCACGCTCTCCCCGCAAATCGTTTCAACCACTTCAAGTCAGTCGCACCAGCTCTTCTGCCAGCATCTTCACGGTCCACCGAACGCGGCCTTCCAGTGGAACCGAACAGGCCACCTGAACCAGACGCCGCTTCCTCCTCCCCATCCAGCTTCTTCGGCACCGGAGGCACCGGCCGAGGCCTGCGCTCCAGAGCCTTCATCGGACCCTGCTCCACCGCCCGCCGCCGCACGTGCTGGCAGGTCCGCTCCGTCACGGCCAGCAGAATCCGTGCACGCCGCAGCTTCGTCGCCGACACCGCACGACGCGTGCTCGACTTCAGCACCGCTTCCAACTCATCCCGCTCATCCTAAGCTAACTCCACCATGTATTGCTTCGGCATCGAATCCTCCTGATCCCAGAACCCCTTCCAGTCCACCATTATAAACACGTATTATTGGAATTGGTAGTCTACTAGCTTTGCTGATTGAATCAGCTGTCCAATGAAACATCTTTCTGTCGCGTGATACTTCTATCAATAGAGGACGAGTAAGTCGCGTAGAGTTACAAGTGGAATGTCGTCCGAAACGCCGCTGACGCTTGATCGTCCATTGATCCATTGAGATATTTCTTAGGCGAGCCATGCCCTCCTCATGCCCTACGTTGTCGGTGTTGTAGATGCAGCGGTACAGTACAGAGTAATGTACGCTTGCTACGCTACAGAGCTACCAAGATCAAGTCGGAATACCATTGAATGCGAATAGCCCGAACGTATGAGTGACCTCTATTATTTGGTATGGAAACGCACATGGATGCTGCAATTCAATTAGATTTTCCGAACTAGGACATGAGAATTCCACACGGCTTTTCCGATGACCAGAACTTACGCACAAGCTGACGTCAGTGCTCAGCATATTGTGTAAAATCGCCCACTGGCATACTATACACACCTTCCAATCTTTCATAAGTTGGTTGCCCCTTGAAAACGATAAGCATACGTCGTGAGGACGTCGTGCATGGATGGTACGTAATTGATGCTGCCGAATATACGCTTGGTCGCATGGCATCTGAGATTGCCCGGTACTTGCGCGGCAAGCACAAACCGGAATACACGCCCCATATCGACACTGGTGATTACGTGATTGTCGTGAACGCGGGGAAAATCCGTGTTACGGGCAACAAAGAAAAGAATAAAGTTTACTATCGTCATAGTGGGTATCCGGGCGGGATAAAATCGCAAACGCTTGAGGAAGTTCGAACGAAACATCCTGAGCGAATTATTGAAAAAGCCGTAAAAGGCATGCTTCCTCGCAATTCGCTAGGTCGTGCAGTTTTCCGCAAGCTTAAGGTTTACGCTGGTGCTGAACATCCGCATGGGGCTCAGCAGCCGAAACGACTGACGATAGAGGGTAGATACGGACCCTTAAGTCTCTAAGAACGAGTTTGAATAGTAAGAGGAATAACTTGGCAACACGATTAAATTACGGAACCGGGCGGCGCAAAACGTCAACTGCGCGTGTGTATCTCGGTCCGGGTATAGGGAAACTTTTCATAAACCGTCAACCGGTGGATGAATATTTTGGGCGGGAAACTGCGCGGATGATCGTACGACAGCCTTTGGAAATCACGCATACCACTGAGCGATTCGACGTTACGGCCACTGTAAAAGGTGGTGGAGAATCAGGTCAAGCGGGAGCAGTACGCCATGGTGTGGCGAGAGCTCTTGTAGATTTCGACGAGGGGTTGCGAAAACCTTTACGTGCAGCTGGACTGTTAACGCGAGATGCTCGAGAAGTTGAGCGAAAAAAGGTGGGGTTGCGCAAAGCACGTAAGAAACCACAGTATTCGAAACGATAGCACAAAGACAAGTCATTTCTGAGCAGCAATTGTTCGTCCGTATTCGTTGTTAATGTTACCTTTGTACTTTTGATAGAGAAGCAGCTTCGAAGTTGACCGATACCTCGCTACCTAACGAACCGTCCGTTACACGGCGATATTTTTTGATTGCTACCTCCGCCGTGTCTGCCGTGGGTGCGGGGTTCGCGGCAGTGCCTTTTGTGCAGTCGTGGACGCCGAGTGCGCTAGCACGAGCATTGGGTGCTCCTATAAAAGTTGATATTTCAAAACTGCACCCGGGTGAGATTCTTGGCCCTATTCCGGCGTGGCGAGGACAACCCATTTTCGTTGTACATCGCACCCCGGAAGCGATAGACACGCTCAAACGGACCCATGACGACCTCGCTGATCCAGAATCACTCGTTGTGGAGCAACAGCCACCCTACGCCCAAAACGCTTGGCGTTCCCGCCAATCTGAAATAGGCGTGTACGTTGGTCTCTGCACGCACTTAGGCTGCTCACCCAAATACTACGCCGCGGTAGAACCGAGGCTATTCCCGGCAAATTGGAAGAGCGGATTCTTCTGCCCATGCCACGGCTCTGCCTTTGATATCGCAGGCCGCGTTGTCAAAAATCGGCCGGCCCCCTATAACCTGCTTGTACCACCGTATTTCTATGAATCTGAGAACATCATTGTAATTGGCATGGATGAGCAGAACGCGTAATGGCTGAAGCATCAAACAGACCCAGCTTTCGCTCGCGTACTCTGGCGTGGATTGACGCTAGATTCCCGCTAACCAAGGTATTCGAAGAACACGCATCAAAATACTACGCTCCAAAGAATTTAAACTTTTGGTACTACTTCGGTGTACTCGCCACCGTCGTTCTTGCGCTTCAAATCATCACGGGAATTTGGTTGACGATGATGTATGTGCCTAGCAGCGATGGTGCATTTGCATCGGTTGAATACATAATGCGTGACGTTAATTACGGCTGGTTAATTCGATATCTACATTCGACAGGTGCATCAGCTTTTTTCATTGTGGTCTACCTGCACATGTTTCGAGGACTAGCGTATGGCTCATACCGTGCGCCGCGAGAATTGGTTTGGTTGATCGGGATCGCTATTTATTTAGTACTGATGGCAGAAGGATTCTTCGGATATTTACTTCCATGGGGCAACATGTCGTATTGGGGTGCCCAAGTCATCGTCTCACTGTTTGGCGCGATACCGATTATTGGACCGGATTTGATGGAGTGGATCCGAGGTGATTTTCTACTTTCGGGGATCACTTTGAATCGATTTTTTGCGCTTCATGTTATTGCTCTACCGCTCATGCTGGTAGGGCTCGTTTTCCTTCACGTTGTCGCATTGCATCGTGTCGGTTCTAACAATCCTGATGGTATAGACATTAAAAAGTACAAAAGTACAGATGGTATTCCGTTGGATGGGGTGCCCTTTCATCCGTACTACACCGTCCATGACTTCCAAGCGATCGTCGCATTCCTCATCCTTTTTTGTGCGGTCGTTTTTTGGCTACCAGAAATGTTCGGCTACTTCCTTGAGAAACCAAACTTCGAACAAGCCAATCCGTTAAAGACTCCCGAACACATTGCCCCCGTCTGGTACTATACGCCCTTCTACGCAATGCTTCGAGCGGCAACTTTCCCGCTTTTGGGATTGCCCGCCAAATTTTGGGGTTTGGTGGTTATGGCCGGAGCAATCCTGATCCCTGCGGCGATGCCGTGGCTTGACCGAAGCAAGGTTCGTTCCATCCGATATAAAGGACTACTGTCAAAATTCATGCTTGTAATGCTGGTAGTTAGCTTTATCGTACTTGGTTATTTAGGTACGATCCCACCTTCTCCGTTTGCCACTGCCGTTACACAAATTACCACGATTGTTTATTTCTCGTATTTTCTACTTATGCCTTGGTATACCACGGTTGAATCAACACGCGAAGAGCCAAAGCGGGTTACGTAATGAAGCAAACGGCAAAGTGCATCATTCGCGGCACTCCCTTTTATTTCGCATTCTGCGTTTTTAATTTCCCGGCAATGGTTGCTTTCGGTGCCGACGTCAATTGGGAAATGGACCCGATGAAACCAGACTTCAGCGATCAGGCGTCGTTACAACGCGGAGCCTCGCTATATGTCAATTTTTGTCTTGGCTGTCATTCGTTGAATTTTCAACGGTACGAGAGAACGGCGGACGACTTAGGCATTCCGCACGATCTGATGTCGGAGTATTTGATACTCACGGGTCAAAAAATTGGAGATTTGATGGGCTCATCCGTGGACCCTGAGCAATCTCAAGTCTGGTTTGGTGCCCCGCCGCCGGATTTGACGATGGTTACGAGAGTCCGTGATCCGGAATGGGTCTATAACTTCTTGCGGACATTCTATGTCGATCCGAAAAGACCATTCGGCGTGAACAATAAGGTATTCCCTAACGTCGGTATGCCCCACGTGCTATTACCCCTTCAGGGCATTGCAGATGAAATCTGCATAGGAAAACAACCCATAGATATTTTGGATGCTCCCGCCATTTTTGGTATGACTCCTCCGGAGAACTGTCCGGAGCTGGGAACACGTCCCGGCACGGGTGCATATACCCCTGAGGAATTCGATAAGACGGCCTATGACATTGTGAACTTCTTGTCCTACGTGGGCGAGCCGACAAGACGGGAAAGATTGGCATTGGGGGGATATGTCATAGGTTTTCTGTTCGTCCTATGGATACTGGCGTTTTTCTTGAACCGCGAATATTGGAAAGATATTCGTTTCCCCTCTAGCGAACGGACTGAAAGACACTCAACCTGATTTGGGCACTTAGTACCTATGAATCTTGACATTAGACGTTCAGCGACGATGCTCTTTTCAGATCCGGCGGACCACTACAGCCATCGCGTACGTATGGTTCTGGCCGAAAAAGGCATCAGTGTGGACACCGTTGACGTTAAGCCAAGTGCAGTGCCAGAAGAACTCTACGAGATCAATCCGTACGGGTCGTTGCCCACGCTTTTAGATCGCGATTTAGTACTATACAATAGTTCAGTCATTATGGAATATCTTGACGAACGGTTTCCACACCCGCCACTTCTACCCGTATATCCTATTGCTCGGGGTCGAAGTCGCTTGCTCTTGTTTCGTGTCGAACACGATTGGGCGTCAAAGGTGGATCTATTGAAAGCTGGAAAAGGTCGCAAAACTGTTCTTGCGCGTACACACGCGGAACTACGCGAAAGCATTATAAACGCGGCTCCCATCTTCATGGACAAAACCTTTTTCATGAGCGATGAGTTTTCGCTGGTTGATTGTTGCGTTGCTCCAATCCTATGGCGAATAGACTTAATGAAGATCAAGCTTCCTGTTCGACAAACGCGTGGCATACACCGATATATGAAGGAAGTCTTTAATAGGGAATCGTTCTTGCGTAGTCTTACGGATGACGAACAAGATATGCATACGTAGACATAGTTAGCACGTTTCATTGAATGCGACGGTTTGAATCCAGGCATTTACCGTGTGAGCTGGATTCGCTGTGAACTCACCAAAGCGGTACCTAATAAGCGCGATGATCAACTGGATCGTTGATAACGGTTGTACGCTTTACATCGTGATTGATTGCGCCGTGGAGGGAGTGGTCGTACCAGAGTCCTTCATCGTAGAAGGGCATGTTGTCCTCAACGTTTCTGCCAACGCAGTTAGGAATTTCCAACTCAAAGACGATATCGCTTTCAATACCCGGTTCCACGGTTCCAACTATCGCGTATCTGCACCAATAGCGGCCATCGTTATGGTATTTTCTAAGGAAAACGGTCAAGGGATGGCCTTCAATGGTGGCACGCCTGTATTGATAGCATCTGATACGCAGTCCAGCATTAAAAGGCCGGACGGTAACGGCAAACCGCATTTGCGCATCGTAAAATAAAGACGACGGGTAAGTTAGGGAGTGTTTACACTAAGTTTCTGACTATTTCGCACACTAGTAGTTTAACTGGTTTTAATTTTCGGGTATAGATGCTTCAGTTTGGTGCGCGCGTCGTCGACGCTGAGCTGCCAGTCGACCCCGGTTTGTTCGCGATTGCGCTCCTTGGCCCAGGCCGCCGTTTCCGACGTGACCAAAGCCCTGCTCTCGATCTGGCGATCCAGGCACTGGCGGTGCAACGCACTGAACTCCAGTTCCACGACGTTCAGCCAGCTCCCGTGTTTCGGCGTGTGCACCAAGTGGATGCGGTCGTTCAACCGACTGGCTTCGGCCACCGGGAACGCGGCGTAGAACGAGTCACCGCTGTGGGTGTCCAAGTTGTCGCACACCAGCGTGATGCTTTCCACATCCCGGTAACGCGGCAGATTCGCCAGTGCGCGCACTTGCTTCGCCCAATCCAACGTCGTGCGCCGTTTGGTGACAGCCACTGTCCGCCAGCCGGACAGCGGCTCGCCGAACATCCACACGTGCATTCTCCCCGGCGGAGGTAGTGGGCGTCGTACTTCTCCGGCGACCCGGGGCGTACCGGTAACTTCTCGCGGACTTCCGACACGAGCTGCTTGCTCATCTCGTCCATGCACACCACCGGATGCCGCGGGTCGTACGGCCGCCGGTATAACCTTGAGCACCCGCTCCATGCCGGCCACGAAAGGATGGCTTTGCTTCTTCGGAATGCACCACATTTCCCGCCGCCATGGTTTCAATCCGTTTTTTTTAACGCCTGCCGCACGGTCTCCCCGCAAATCGTTTCGACCACTTCAAAGTCGCACCAGCTCTTCTGCCAGCATCTTCACGGTCCACCGAACGCGGCCTTCCGGTGGAACCGAACAGGCCACCTGAACCAGACGCGCTTCCTTCTCCCCATCCAACTTCTTCGGCACCGGAGGCAACGGCCTTGGCCTGCGCTCCAGAGCCACCATCGGACCCTGCTCCACCGCCCGCCGACGCACGTGCTGGCAGGTCCGCTCCGTCACCCCCAGCGCATCCACCACCTGCCCGTCTGTCAGTGCCGGGCACCCCCAGCTCCACCCCCACGCTGCTCCGCCGACGGCCAGCACCGAATCCGTGCAACGCTGCAGCTTCGTCGCCGACACCGCACGACGCGTGCTCGACTTCAGCACCGCTTCCAACTCATCCCGCTCATCCTGAGCTAACTCCACCATGTTATTGCTTCGGCATCGAATCCTCCTGATCCCAGAACCCCTTCCAGTCCACCATTATAAACACGTATTATTAGAATTGGAAGTCTACTAGTAGCCCACCTCCATTGAATTGATAGGTTAGTAGGGTATTATGGGTGTTTTCGGGTGTCCCGATGAACAAGGAGAGTTCTGGATGACTAGCAAGAGGTATCGGGTGAAGTTAACAGCAGAAGAACGCGAAGAGTTGAAGGCACTAACGACGAAGGGTCGGGTATCAGCCCGGAAGCAGATGCATGGGCGTATTCTGTTGCAGTGCGATGAATGTCGGGAGGATGGCGGATGGACGGACGGTGAGATTGCGGAGGCCCTGGGTATTGGGGTATCGACGGTGGTGCGAGTGCGTCGGCGTTATGTGGAGGAGGGACTGGAGGCGGCTCTGAACCGGAAGGAGCAGTTGAACCGGCGGGCGAAGGTCCTGGATGGGGAGGCGGAAGCTCGGCTGGTGGCGATCGCCTGCGGCGATCCCCCGGAGGGATACGCGCGGTGGTCGTTGCGCTTGCTCGCGGATCGCTTGGTGGAGTGCGAGATCGTGGATGGCGTGAGTCGGGAGACGGTTCGTCGTACGCTCAAAAAAACGACCTTGAACCGTGGTTGAAGCCATGCTAGTGCATTCCCCCGAAGTTGGATGCGCAGTTTGCGTACGCCATGGAGGACATCCTGGAGGTGTATCATCGGGAATACTAGGACGATGAGGTGTTGGTGTGCATGGACGAGACCAATCGGTAGCAGGTGAAGGAAGTGCGGGTTCCGCGGCCGGCCAAACCCGGAACGCCCGAGGCGTACGACTACGAGTACGAACGTAACGGTGTGAGCAACCTGTTTATGCTGTTCGCACCACTGGAAGGTTGGCGACGCGTGGACGTAACGAAGCGACGCACGAAAATCGACTGGGCACGGCAGATCCAACGGTTGGTGGACGAGGACTACCCGGATAAGCGTATCGTGCTGGTCATGGACAACAACTTAAACATGCATGCTACGGGCTTCGTTCTACGAGCCGGCCGAGGCGCGGCGCATCGCTGAGCGTCTGGAGATCCACTACACGCCCAAGCACGGCAGATGGACACCTCTATTTATTGCATTTATTGCTACTTTGACAAATCATTCCCCATATAAGTATTTGATTTTTTAATAATTATCTCTTTTAGATAATAACAAGTCTGTAGGTTAATAGAGGTTTCCAGCTGGCTGAATAGGGCCGAAATGGAAATCAGTGCGATGGTCGGCCAATGCCTGAACCGTCGTCTTCTCAACCGCGAAGCTCTGCGGGCGGACTGGCGATTCGCGACCGCCTCCGCGCGGATCAAACTGAAATCACTCTACCATTCAATACAAAAGTGATAGCCTGCTAGTCAATGTAGTCAAAAATTTTCGTAACTCGACGAACACCGCGAAGGTTGCTTACCGCTTCAGCAGAAATTTGTCCCTGCTCTCGTGTGACACTGCCCATAAGATAAACCAAGCTGGCATAAACTACAACGCGCATGCGCTTCAGATCAACTTCCTCAATGCTCTGCAGCTTGAAGCGTACGCGGTTTGCAAGTTCTGTGTTACCTAGCACGTCGGAGGTGACTTGTCCGAGTGTTCTCGCGGGATGCATCGCAAGATAATTCTTGACGAGTCGAACTTCAGGCGTCCGTTGTGCGATTTCAGTGACGGACTGTTTCAATGCATCGGAAATCACGTACCCAGTTAGCAAGAGCAAACCGTTGTGACATGTAACATTTACGATTCCCGACTTTCGGTAACGCCCGATTTTATTCACTTCCTTGACAACCAATCGCTCAATGATTCTATCGTCTTTTTTTGTACCAGGTGTGCGTATGTTCGGATCTGAGATCGAAGTCGACGTGCAACCAACGCACAAAGCAATGAGAGCACTAGCGAATGCCAGCAGCATCGCGTTCGGGTACGGTGTTTGAACGAAAACCGTGTACGCACTTAATGCCATATTTTTACATTTGCTCTCTAATGATCAGTTCAATGTAATTATGCGCTGCTGCGTTTGAACAGGCACAATCTCCCCCTTTTCAACTTGACCCCATACCAACGACCGGGAAATTATCCCATCAGGGTTTAACGTGAGCAGCCCAGTGCCGCCGGAAATTCGGGCACGCGACTGCAGTAAATTCCACCAATTGATCAGTCGGTACGCATCAAATCCTAGCGCATACAAGGATATTTCTTCACGTGCCGGTGGAAATGCGTTACGAATACGTGCTTGGTTCGTAGTGTAATAGACTTGCCATGGTATCACTGGCACCATGGTCCCATCAGCATTGTCACCTAGGTTACGTGATCTTAGTGCCGCGGACGTAACGAATAACGGCAAATCGTGTGCAAAATGAAATTGAATGGCGGCGACTAGGGTATCGAATTCAGTGGCATTGATAAAGGCGACGATGCCATCCATGTCTCTCCGCCGTCGCGGTACGAATGACATTTCTCGGTACGTTATCTGTTCTAGCTTTTCGTGTCTTGCCATACTAACTTCGGTACGAAAAGAATCACCTATCATCTTGGTAATGTTTTTCACTTCATCAAATTCTACGAAATCGATGATCGAGTCTTGGTTGTCCAGAAATCGAACGAACGCCTGAGCCGCACGCGCAGTCCATGCATCGGAACCTCGTAGCACTACAATCCCCGATAGGCCTTCTTCCGATATTCTTTGCGCAAGGGCAAGGGCATCATCTTCAACGGCAATTGCCATTTGAATAATGTTAGAGGCGTCAGGAGTGTGCTTCGTACTATTTTCCACGCGGTTTAACGCAAGCATAGGAATACTTGGAGGTGCGGTTAGCACGCGACGCACGTTTTCCTTACTCAGTGGGCCGACCATGGACTTTGCGCCATCTAGAATTGCTTGCTCTACGACTAATCCTATATCGATACCGGTCGTATCGTAGATGTGGACTTGCTGATGTACGGAGCTACTGACGTTGGCTGATGCAATGTACGCTGCCAAAAAGCCGTCTCGGATTGCGGTGGCTGCAGTGCGTATTGGTCCGGAAAGCGGAAGCAAGAGTGCGATCGATTGGGGATACTCAAATGCATCCTCGATTGCTCTGGGTGGAAATTTCACCGCGAGATGGCTGGGATTTTTCCTAATCCAAGTATCCCTAGCTATTTCAAAGTCCCTTGGAGTGATGGCTGCAGCATGAATGTACGCTAGCTCCCACCACGCCTTTTCCGTCTCGCTTTCGGACTGTTCGATGAATGTCGGCAATTCATAAAGCGTCGCTCGGCCGAGTAGATTCCAGATACGGTTGGACAGTGATTCTTGATCAGTGTCGGGCCTAGTAGCAGAGCGAACCAGCGTATGCACTGCACTTGAATAATCGCCGGCTATCAGCTGAAGATCCATCAAAGCGGCCTGTAGATAGTCAACCTGTTGGCGTGTTACCGGCTTCAGTTTGGAAAACAGCTGGATTGCTTTTTGTATATCACGATATGCCAGAATTCGTACCTGAAACGTTCGGAGCTCAAAATGCTCATCGTCGGATAGTTGATTCAGTCTCAGCTTGTTTGCATAAAGTCGATTCGCCAGTCGTTGGGCCTGCTGGATATTGTTAGTCCGTAGCGCATGCCGTATAGCACCGAGCTGTCGTTGACGCCATTGTAGAAAACCGTCGGATGACGGGTAGTCAAGATTCCCTCGGTTTTGAGAAATGGAATCCGAAGATGGCACTCGCGGTGTTTTCCCGGAACATCCCCACAATAATAGAATCAGCGATATCACACAGATGGAAATAAAAATGCCTGATGCTGGCGACTTGTATGTAATTGCAACACCCATTGGGAATTTATCGGACATCAGTGAACGCGCCGTAGCAGCATTGAAATTAGTGGATATTATCGTATGTGAGGATACGAGACGCGCAAACAAATTGATTGGTTCTATGAATCTCCCTAAGCGAAGATTGCTCGTCATGAACAAGTTCAACGAAGCACGGGCCAGTAGTCAAGCAATGGATCTTCTGCTGTCGGGAGAAGATGTTGGGCTGATTAGCGATGCTGGTACCCCGCTGATATCCGACCCCGGTTATGAACTGATTCGGGCCGCCCACCAACATGGAGTCCATTGCCTACCCATACCCGGACCAAGTGCGCTGACTGCGGTACTTTCTATTTCCCCGATCCCCTTGACGGATTTTCGCTTCGTTGGCTTTCTGCCAAGTCGAGAATCTGAACGACGTAAGAAACTGAACGAATACGCGATGTGTTCCTCTACGTTGGTTTTCTTTGAATCTACGCGCCGATTAGTATGCACCTTGAATATTTTGCATGAATTGGGCTGCGGACAAAGAGAAATATTTATAGCGCGTGAACTGACGAAAGTCTATGAATCAACGTATTTTGGATCAGTTAGCGACATCGCTGTAGAGCTAGCGCGCGCGCAAACATTCAAAGGCGAGGTGGTTTGTGTACTGCAACGCAGCAACGTCGAACGAGATGCGTACTTGGTTGATAAGATGATCGGTTCTCTTCTGAAAGAATTGAGTGTGAGCAGAGTGGCATCGTTGATGTCGGAAATGGACTTATGTTCACGTAACACGGCATATCGGCGGGCAGTAGAGTTAAAGTCCGTGAGCGATTAGTATGATGACGTTGGAGTCGGCTAGGCAATCGCTGGCTGATTTAGCTGGAGGAAAGTCCGGGCTCCATAGGACGAGGTGCCAGATAACGTCTGGGGGGCGCGAGCCTACGGAAAGTGCAACAGAAAGCAAACCGCCGCTTCTCCGTACAGTGGAAGCGGTAAGGGTGAAAGGGTGCGGTAAGAGCGCACCGCGGTAGCTGGTAACAGCATCGGCTAGGCAAACCCCACCTGGAGCAAGGTCAAATAGGAACCCTATGGTGTGGTCCGCGCCGGGTTTGGGTAGACCGCTTGAGGCACGCGGTGACGGGTGTCCCAGATGAATGATTGCCCTTCGACAGAACCCGGCTTATCGGCTGACTCCAATTTCACATCTTAAGACCAAACATGATTTGATGAGTATAAATGATAACTGTTCAAATATACATAATTGACAGTAGCGTCTTGCAAACATAACCTGTAGCCTGTAGAGATGGGTTAGAGACGGCACAAATGTCCCCTTGTTGTTTGAAAGGGTATTTGGGTTGTCCAAATTTGTGGATTGGTCCGTGGATGGACCTTGCATATATGCACAGCCCGGCTTGGATGCCGTGTTCTATGTCAGAGACAAGGATGTCAAGATCTGGTCTAGTAAATATTCATACGCGAGAGCTGACGGGGCCGTCGGCTGCTCGACACAGCTCCTTGCTCGCCCGAGACAGAGATTTTGCCCTATATCTCTGGAAAAAATTGCCCTCGGTTGAGGGGGGTACGTACTGCTGTATTCCATTTTTCGTTCTGTGCCACCAATGGCTAGTATGGTGGTATCGAATAGGTCGAATAGTTAGCCCCAAGCTTTCTTATTTTCCATCTTCAATCAGAGCCGAACTGCACGGCTTCCAATATTGCCGCGGAAATGCGTATGGAACATAAGCCGGTGATGTGTAACGAAGTTGTAGATGCAGTCATAACTGATCTGAACGGCACGTACGTAGATGCCACTTTCGGCAGCGGTGGTCACGCCAGCGCAATGCTCTCGCGACTCGGGCCAGACGCACATCTCATCGCACTTGACCAAGACCCGCACGCTTTTCGGATCGCCAGTCATCTCTCAATTGAAGATAAACGCGTCCGTCCTCTTTCCGGACGGTTTGGCTCGTTAACTGAGTTATTAGCCCAAATGGACATTGACTCCGTGGCTGGAATCGTTATGGATGTGGGAGTTTCGTCCATGCAATTAGATGAACCCAGCCGAGGTTTCAGCTTTCAGAAATCGGGTCCATTAGATATGCGGATGAATCCTGAACATGGCTATCCGGCATCCGATTGGCTAAACAATAGTGATATCCCGGGTATAGCCAGTGCCCTTCGCAGATACGGTGAAGAAAAAAATGCACGTTGTATAGCGAAAGCAATCGTGCATGCTCGCCCACTGAAGACTACCGGTGATCTCGTGGCAGCAGTCGAAAGAAGCATTAAACGACCCGATCTGAGGAAACACGTAGCCACGCGCGTCTTTCAAGCGGTGAGAATCCAGGTCAACAACGAAATCGAAGAGCTGGAAAACGGCGTTGATGCTGCATTTGGTGCTCTAAGTTCTCGTGGACGGTTGGCGGTGGTTACTTTCCACGGTATTGAGCATCGCATTGTCAAATGGAAATGTCGTAATTGGGTGGAACCTGAAACACCGCGGAGACTTCCATTCCGAGGAACGCTAAAAGGCTGCGCAAAATACATCGTAAAAAATGCCAAGCCAAGTAAGGCCGAAATTCAACGAAATTCCCGAGCTCGAAGCGCACAACTACGGGCCATTGAAAGTGCTATCTAGTCGACACATTGCTAGAAGGTTTAACAAAAGCGCACACGACCAAGCGTGGTTTCTGTGTGGTGTTGTAGCACTTCTCGGTACTGTAATTAGCGGGATACTCGTGACTGAACAATCGGTTAAGCGACAGACGCTCTACACGCAATTAACGGAGCTGCGTGAGACGCGTAATCGAGAACTGGATGAATTTAGCCAGCTTTTGATTGAACGAAGCCGGTACTCATCCTACCACCGTATCCGCGGCATTGCGGAAAAAGATCTGTCAATGGAGTTTCCGGATACGGTTACGACGTTGAAATATGAGGCACCACATGAATAAGAAGCGTTATCGATTCGTCGTTGGGGTGCTGGGTATCGTGACGATGATGATGGTCGGCAGGCTCGGGTTTCTCGTTTTCTGGGAAAGCGACTTTCTCCAACAAGAAGGTGCCGCTCGCGCCATGCGAACGATTGAGGTCCCGGTCCATCGAGGGATTATTTACGACCGAAGAGGCGAAGCACTTTCGGTAAGTGCCCCAGTGGTATCCGTATGGCTGGACCCTCAAGTCGATGCAATCTCGGATGATAACGTTACTCGATTGGCTTACGTACTAGATATTGCTGAGGAGAATCTTGCAAGCCGGATTGAAAATGCAAAAGACAGTCGATTTTTGTATTTAGCGCGTCGTCTCAATCCAGAGACCACTGATCGCGTTCGTGCGCTGAATATCCAGTCAGTTCGGATGAGGGCTGACTATCGCCGGTACTACCCAATGGCCGAACCCACGGCACATATTGTTGGTGTAACCAATATTGATGACGAAGGCCAAGAAGGCGTCGAATTCCACAAAAATCAGGAACTGCTTGGAAAACCAGGGCTGCAATACATACTTCAAGCACCGGGAGGCAGAAAAGTTCGAGATCTAGGTTATAAACGACTACCAGTTTACGGGCGGGACGTCGTTCTCACTATTGACGCCCGCTTGCAATATTTGGCTTACAGCGAACTTAAATCTGCCGTCGCAAAAAATGGTGCTGACACGGCGACTTTGTTGATGTGCGACGTTGATTCCGGCGACATTCTCGTGATGACTAACTACCCTTCCTACAATCCCAACGACATTGGACACAGGGATTTTGCGAAGATGCGGAATCGTGCCGTAGTCGACTCCTATCCACCAGGGTCAACCGTAAAGCCATTTGTCATGATCGCCGCATTGGAAAGTGGAAAATTTTCATTGAGTTCTTTGATCGATACGAACCCAGGACGCATACGTATCGGATCGAAAGTTATTGAAGACCCACGCAATTACGGCACGCTTTCACTTACTCAAGTATTGGCTAAATCGAGTCAAGTTGGCATTTTGAAATTGGAGCGGGAACTGCACAAAGCCGCCGTCTTCAATTCACTGCAACGTGCTGGATTTTCGGATGTACCCAACATTGGATTGCCTGGAGAAAACATCGGAGAAATAGACGCTAGTAAACTGTCATCTCAAATTGGACGTGCGATTTTGGCGTATGGCTACGGGCTGACGGTATCGCCCGTTCAATTGCTACAAAGCTATCTCACACTTGCGACGGGAGGCATAAGGCGTGAATTAGGCATTTATAAAGATGAGTATCGCGTTCCGGACTACCGCGTATTCGACCCAAAAACGGTTCAGACGGTGCTTTCGATGATGGAAAACGTGGTGACGGTGCATGGGACGGCCGGAGCAGCACGAGTCAGAGGAATTCGGGTTGCTGGTAAGACCGGAACCGTTCGAAGACTGACCGACGGACAGTACGACGACAATCGACATATCGCGTTCTTCATCGGTATTGCGCCAGCCAACAATCCCAAGATCGTTACATTGGTGATAGTTACCGAGCCAAGTGGATTACTGCGTGGTGGAGGCACCGTTGCCGCACCGATATTTTCCAAGGTCGTCACCCAAGCGATCCACTTAATTGGTTTATCGGGAACGGATTCTGCGAAAAAGCCCGGAGGAGTCGATGCGGCTTGATCAGCTGCCAGGGCTTGGCCATGCGCCCGCCCTTCTCATTAGCGGAATGTCCGTGGACTCCAGGACGGTCCAGAAAGGTGATCTCTTTCTAGCGTACAAGGGTAGTACGTTTGACGGTCACGATTTTATTCCCGCCGCCATTGACCGTGGAGCGGTTGCAATCTTAGCTGAACGTTGGATTGCAACTGCAGATGGAATTCCATGCATTGTGACAACTAACTTAGCACAACGAAGAGGGGAGCTAGCAAGTGCCTTTTATGGCAATCCTAGCGAGTCGATATCGTGCGTTGGCGTCACCGGAACCAACGGGAAGACTACGGTGGCGTATGGATTAGCAAATATTCTCGAATCTGCTGCGTTCCTAGGTACGTTGGGATGGGGCATCCCGCCCGATCTTCAGAAGACTCGTCTAACCACGGTTGACACCGTGGAAATACAACGTCGCATGGCGACATTGCGTGATGAGGGTGTCAAGAGCATTGCGATAGAAGTCAGTTCTCACGCACTAGCTCAGCATCGTGTCAATGGGATTCGCTTCGTGGGTGCAGCTTTTACCAACCTAACTCACGACCATCTTGACTATCACCGTTCGACGGAAGAATACGGGCAACAGAAAATGAAACTGTTCGGTTTCGAATCGCTGAAATGTGCCGCCGTTAATGTGGATGATACTTTTGGTAGGCATCTAACAGAATACTGTAAAGCGCGAGGACTGACCGTAATGACTACGGGGTCCGCAACCGATTCTGATATTCGATGGACAAATCTAACGTTCTCTTCGAACTCTATTAGCGGCAGCTGGAATACGCCTTGGGGCAATTCAAACTTCATGTTGCCGATGCTTGGAGAGTTCAACGTTTCAAATGCCGCAATCATACTGTGTATAGCAGCTAGTCTTTATCTCGACTTCCCCGTTGCCGTCGAACGAATGCGGCGCATTCCCTCCGTTCCGGGTCGGATGGAAGTTCTGAAAGGTAAGAATTCACCCACCGTGGTGATCGATTACGCACACACGCCAGATGGATTGAAGCATGCTTTAAGAACTCTACGCCGTCACTTTGACGGTAAGTTGATTTGCGTTTTCGGCTGCGGAGGAGATCGCGATCATGGCAAACGTCCTCTGATGGCCGAACAAGCATCCACGTATGCAGATGAATCGATTGTTACGTCAGACAACCCTCGATTCGAAAACCCTACTGCGATTATTGATGAAGTACTTCAGGGATTCAGTGCTTCCGATATCGTCCATACCGTTGAAGACCGTGCTCGAGCGATTAGGTCGGCCATTCATGCGGCCTCAAAAGATGACGTAGTACTCATTGCAGGCAAAGGACATGAAGACTATCAAGAAATCGCGGGTGAACGTATTGCATACAGTGATCGGTCTACGATTACAGAACTTATCGGAGAGGTCTACTGATGCTTCTCTGGCTAACGGATTACTTGTCATCGTTCATTTCGGTATTCGGAGTGTTCGAATACATCACGTTCAGAACGCTAGTTAGCACAGCGACGGCTTTGATTTTCTCTATGCTGATCGGGCCGATCATGATTTCTCGCTTGTCGATGTACCAAATTGGTGAAGTTATTCGCGACGATGGACCTGATCGCCACGTAGATAAAGCGAATACCCCCACTATGGGAGGTGCTTTGATCTTGCTTGTGATTATCGTCACGACATTGCTTTGGGGGGATTTAGAGAATAGATACGTTTGGACGGTACTTGCTGTGCTGGTTGCGTTCGGGATCATTGGTGCATTTGACGACTGGCAAAAACTACGCAGGACGGAAAAGCGTGGATTGTCCGCCAGCTGGAAATACTTCTGGCAGTCAATTTTCGGATTGTCCGGTGCCGTGTTTCTTTACCTCAGCGCACAAAGTCCTGCAGAAACGGAATTAATTATCCCATTCTTCAAAGAAATCTCCGTATCGTTAGGAGTGGGATTCATCGCACTTGCTTATTTGATGATCGTGGGAATGAGCAATGCTGTTAATTTCACGGATGGACTTGATGGACTAGCACTGCTTCCAGTGGTAATGATCAGTGCAGCACTCGGGTTAATCGCGTACCTCGTCGGTCACTCTGGGTTCTCAGACTACTTGTTGCTGCCGCATATCCCGGAAACGGGAGAGATAACGATCATTTGCGGTGCGATGGTTGGAGCGGGATTGGGATTTCTCTGGTTTAACGCGTACCCCGCCCAAATATTCATGGGGGATATTGGGGCCTTATCCTTGGGTGCAGCGTTAGGCACAATTGCGGTAATCATTCGCCATGAAATCGTTCTGTTGATTATGAGCGGCGTGTTCGTGCTTGAAACGGCGTCGGTCATGATTCAAGTTGCGGTATATAAGCTTTGGGGTAAACGCATCTTTCGCATGGCCCCAATCCACCATCACTTCGAACTCAAGGGCTGGCCAGAACCGAAGATCATCGTTCGTTTTTGGATCATTAGCCTGCTTTTGGTCATAGTCGGACTGGCAACACTGAAGCTTCGATGAGCAAAGAAAAAGTTATGGTGTTAGGCATGGGCATCACCGGATTGTCCTGTATCCGCTTACTTTGCCGCGACTATGAACTGTTAGTTAGTGATACGCGCTTAGGAACTAGTGATGCCTTAGTAACGGAACGAGTGATCAAAAGCGATTTCCCTGATATAGAAGTGGTCAGTCCTGTCAATTTCGTGGACCGCCTTGATGGCGTCTCCCAAGTCATCGCATCGCCTGGAATCGCATCGGATCATGATCTGCTTCGCTCCGCTACAAAGTTGGGGATTCCCGTCTTAGGCGACATAGACCTGTTTATGGAGCGCGCAAATGCTCCCGTATATGCCGTCACGGGAACCAATGGAAAAAGCACGACTACGGCACTAGCTGGTGCGATGTGTGAATCGTCTGGAATACGCTACGGCGGAAATCTCGGAACGCCAGCATTGGATCTTCTCGATCCAGATTCTGAGGGTTACCTTCTGGAGCTGTCGAGTTTTCAATTAGAGCGTACTCATCCTTGCCGATTCGAAATTGCCGCCATGCTGAATTTTGCAGCAGATCACATAGATCGGCATGGTTCAGTCGAACGGTACTTGGCATGCAAGCGTCGTATTTATAGAGATTGCGCTTTCGCCATCTACAACGGACAAGAGCCATGTACGAAACCACCCGACTCGATTCCAGGCATAGCAATCAATGCCAACGCTGATTGGAGAATTACTGAACGATGGATAGTGATCAACGGGCAATCGGTTGACGAAAGCGACATCGCAATAAAAGGACGGCATAACCGTTTTAATGCGGTTGCTGCATCCGCTATAGCATTTCAAGCTGGCGTGCCACTAGCCAAGATCAAATCGGTACTCGCTACGTTCGCGGGTTTACCACATCGAACGCAAACCATCGAGTCGAGCCTTGAAGATGGGGTAGCGTACATTAATGACTCCAAATCGACCAATGTGGGGTCCGCTGTTGCGGCAATAGCTGGCGTTGCAGGCTGTAAACGTCGAGTCATTCTTCTTGCCGGCGGCGATGGGAAAAACACCGACTTTACCCCCCTAAAAGAACCCGTACGACGGTTCGTTAAGCGAGTTGTCCTTTACGGGCAGGACGGACCGATCATCGAATCAACGCTCCAAGGCTTGGTACCTATAGACCGCTTCGACACGTTTAAGAACGCCGTTGAATTTGCACGAGATAGTTCGACACGAGGCGATATAGTACTTCTCTCTCCCGCGTGTGCCAGTTACGACGAATTTTGCTCTTACGGCGAACGCGGCACCGCATTCAGCAAGATTGTACGAGGACTTCGTTAGTGCTGAGTCGATTGGATTGCGGGCTTGTTTTGCTATGGGCAACAATGCTAGTCATCGGCTTACTTGCGGTTAATAGTGCCACCGTTGCAATGGGTCCAAAGGACGACTTATATGTAATACGACACACGATATACATGCTAGGAGCGATTTCTACTTTTATTGTGATGGTTTGTACTCCGCTTCAACTGTGGGAAAAATTCTATCGAATTTGGTTGATAGTAGCGATAGTTCTGGCAATACTAGTATTTTTTCCAGTTATCGGTCTTAAAGCTGGAGGCAGTTATCGTTGGATCAACTTAGGACTTTTCACGTTGCAGGCGTCGGAGGCCTGCAAGCTACTGCTCTTAATTTATCTAGCTGGATATCTCACTCGAGTTCAAAATCTCGTTTCCCAAGGCACCGCTCGGGTACTTGTTCCATTTGCTGCTGCGTCGATAGTAGCTGGATTGATTTACCTAGAACCTGATTACGGTGCGATAGTCATTCTGCTAGTGTTGACTCTAGGGTTGATATTCGTAGCAGGGGCAAGATTTCGTGATTTGGCGATTCTAGCTGCTATAGGGGGGGCAGGTCTGACGCTTCTAGCTACTCAAAAGGCTTATCGTATAGATCGACTATCTACATTTCTTAATCCTTGGGCATCACCGTATGACTCTGGTTACCAATTGACTCAATCGCTTATCGCGTTCGGGCGCGGCAAATACACGGGTCTAGGTCTAGGCGATGGAGTACAGAAGTTGCTATATCTTCCAGAAGCGCACAATGACTTCATCTTCGCAGTTATTGGTGAAGAAACTGGATTCTTAGGTGCCGTTGCCGTGATGGTGCTTCTTCTGTTGTTGGCAGTACGCTGTATACAGACCGGCTATATCTTACAAGAGGGCGGGCAGTATTTTGGTGGCTACTTAGCATACGGTGCAGGAATACTGTTAGGCGTACAAACATTAATGAACGTGGGAGTCAATATTGGCGTGCTGCCAACGAAAGGGCTGACTCTGCCTTTTGTCAGTTACGGGGGAAATAGCTTGATCATTTGCTCTGCGCTGATCGGACTGGTCTGCCGTGCGCGGCTGGAATTTCACTGCTCTGGAAGAGCCGTGCTGATGGAAGGGCGATCATGACGCACTATCGTACGTCCGGTCACGCGATACCCGCTATGCGTCGTGTAAGAAAAATCCACTTCGTTGGAATAGGTGGATCAGGTATGAATGGGATCGCAGAAGTTTTGCTAAATCAAGGGTATGCAATCAGTGGATCGGATCTAGTTCAATCTTGGACGACTGATCGTCTGAGCAACCTCGGCGTACATGTGGTTAGCAAACATAGTGTCGAAAATATCGATGGTGCGGATGTCGTGGTGATGTCAAGTGCCATTCCCAATTCGAATCCGGAAATTATTGAAGCTCGAAGACGACATATCCCCGTAGTTTCTCGTGCGGAAATGCTTGGCGAATTGATGCGCTATCGATTCGGTATTGCCGTCGCTGGTACTCACGGCAAGACTACCACTACGAGTTTGATTGCCAGTATTTTTCAGGCCGCTGACCTAGACCCCACATATGTCATTGGGGGGGTACTTAAAGGCGAGAATCGGAACGCAAAGCTTGAAGATAGTCGATATTTAATCGCTGAAGCCGACGAAAGTGATGCTTCTTTTCTGTTTCTTCAACCCATGGTTGCGGTGATTACCAATATTGATCGAGACCACATGGACACTTACGATCAAGATTTCGTACGCCTCCATGGAGCGTTCGCCGAGTTCACGCGTCGGTTACCTTTTTACGGAGTCGCCGTAATGTGTGTGGATGATCGTGCGGTACGGGAACTGATGGTGACGTGCCTGCGCCCGGTAGTGACTTATGGCCTTAGTGAAGATGCCGATTACCGGGCAGTTGATATTGAAGCCGACGGAAAGCGGTGGCGTTACCGAGCGATCCGACCAAATGGAATGAAGCCCTTGCAGATTGAACTTCCGCTGCCCGGTATGCACAATGTTGCTAATTCATTGGCTGCCGTTGCTGTCGCTTGCGAAGAGTGCGTCCCGGACGAGAAGATACGGAAGGGATTATCGTCATTCAGTGGCGTGGAAAGGCGTTTTGAAATTCATGATTTGTCGGTGAAGGCCCTGTCGGTCACCATGGTCGACGATTACGGTCATCATCCTTCCGAAGTAAGAGAAGTATTCAAAACCGCACGCCACATATGGCCAGACCGGCGTGTCGTTATGGTCTTTCAGCCGCACCGGTACACACGAACACGAGATCTCTTCCAAGAATTTGTCACGGTTCTTTCGGATGCGGACGTACTGATCGTTGTGAGCACGTACTCTGCTGGCGAGTCTCTTCTCAAAGATGCAAATGCAGAATCTCTGGTTCACGCCATTGGCTGCCGTAACCCAATCAAACCAATTTTCGCACCTGACAATGACACGGCGATTCAACTGATTAAGCAAAACCTACGTGAAAGAGACGTGCTAATTGTTCAGGGTGCTGGAAACGTCAGTCAGATTTCTGCTGGGCTCTCTATGGAATTGTCATCATGAAGCATCGAGTCAAGTATTTCCTAGCTGGTTTGCTAATGAGTGTCTTGTTCGCGTTCACCGCACTCAAAGTGGCGGAACATTACGTACGGCCACTAAGCGCAGTTGAAATAGCCGGTGCGAGCACGGTACTCGAGCGACGCGAGGTCGTGAATACCATAACTCACCTGTTGCAACGAAGCTGGTTTGTATCCGATCAGAAGATTGTTGATGCTATACGTACCTTGAACTGGATTGAAAACGTGAATGTCTCTCGCTCCAAACCGGATACGCTGCACATACAAATCGTTGCGAAAAGAAAAATAAGCCTCTCACGGGCTGCGCAGACCACCAATCAACGGATAGATCCCACGGTACGAACTTCCCATTTGCCGGACGCGATATCATCGTCCCAGCTCATGCGCCAAGTGAGTCAGGCCAGTGCCGCACGTGGTCTCTCAGTGGTTTCGCTTAAAGAAATGCCAGTGGAAGGTTGGGTAGTTTCAGTCGATGCTGATTTTGTGGTGGTCTTGGGATCTACGGACATGCTTAATCGCTTTGACCGATTTCTCATCGTCTACGACCAGATATCTCCCGAGCGTAAAGTGCAGATTCAGCGCGTGGACACGCGATACGAACAAGGCGTGGCAGTGCAATGGCGAGCCGGTGAATCAAATCCGGTACTGGCCTCACAAGGTGGATAAATCAACAATGGCTGAAGGTCGGAACGTCATTGCGGGGCTTGATATTGGAACTACCAAAGTCGCCGCTTATATCGGGACCATCAGATCCCATGACATTGAAATCATTGGAGCGGGTTTTAGCTCTTCACCGGGGGTGGACAAAGGCAGAATTGTCAACATTGATGCTACTGTCGAATCTATCCAATCCGCTGTAGCAGAAGCCGAAAAAATATCAGGCGTTATGATCAAGAGCGCATATGCTAGCATTTCTGGAAGCAAAATATCAAGTGGAAGTTCCAACGGCGTCTCTCGGATTCGACGAGGTGAAGTGAGTGCGAAGGAACTCGCACAAGCACTGGAAGCAGCCAGCATCGCGCCTTCTGAAAAAGACGTTAGTCCATTGCATGTCCTGCCCCAAGAGTACATTATAGACCATCAGGAAGGTACACGCGACCCGCTTGGCATGTCTGGAGTTCGGCTTGATGCCAATGTCCATCTCGTAACGTGTAGCACAAACGGCCTAAACAACATTCGAAAGTGCATAGCTCGTTGTGGCATCAACGTTGAGCAGATAGTACTAGAGCCACTCGCATCAAGTTATGCGCTACTCACGGACGATGAACGCGAATTGGGGGTTTGCCTCATAGATATAGGTGGTGGAACTACTAGTGTCGTGGTCTATACGGAAGGTGCGATTAGGTTTACCAAAATTTTTTCCATTGCAGGGGACGCTGTTACCACGGACATAGCGATGGCACTTCGAACGGCGGTTAACAATGCGGAAAATTTGAAGATCCGATACGGATGCGCGTCCCCGGAGCTGATAAAGACCGATGATGTAATTCATGTACCAGGTGTCAATGGGCGTCCTTCACGGATGCTTGATCGAAACACGCTAGGGGATGTCATTGAGTCGCGTTACCGAGAATTACTGCAAATGGTACATACGGAACTGTCGCATGCTGGATTAGACTCGTCACGAATCGGGTCTGGCGTAGTTCTCACTGGGAATGCGGCCACCATGCAAGGAGTGGTTGAGCTCGCAGAAGAGATCTTTCACATGCCCGTGTCTCTTGGTGTCCCACAAGTGGTTAGTTACTGTCAGGGTATTACACCGACTGCCGCGTATTCCACTGGAATCGGTTTGTTATTGTACGGGACACGGTCCCCGCCACAAGAAACTGGTCTTCAAAGTACTCAGACGCCTCGTTGGACTCATCGCGTTGCCAACTGGTTTCAATCATACGTTTAACACTTTATTGGAAAGGATTGCAATCATGATACAAGCTAATGAAAGCAAGGGTGCAAAGCCGTCATTCATTCCGGCATCCGAATTTGAAACGCAGCATCCCGTCATTAAAGTCATTGGCGTTGGCGGCGGCGGCGGAAACGCCATTGCCCATATGGTGAAAACAAAAATCAAGGGAATCGAATTTCTGGCGGCCAACACCGACGTACAGGCACTGCAGTTCTTACCACCTGAAGTGGTGAAGATTCAGATCGGACGCGACTTAACAAAGGGCCTCGGAGCCGGAGCAGACCCCAAACAAGGTCAAATGGCTGCTCTTGAGAATCAACATGAAATCAAGGCGAAACTGGAAGGAACGAATCTACTCTTTATTACGGCGGGAATGGGTGGAGGCACTGGTACTGGCGCATCACCAGTTATTGCAAAATTCGCTCATGATTTAGGTATCTTGACGATCGGGGTTGTTAACACGCCTTACGTTGAGGAAAGACGCGACGACCCTGCCAAGGAAGGTGTGAAGAAACTCGAAGAGTTCGTTGATTCACTGATTGTCATACCGAACAACAAGTTGGCGAATATGGGTGATAATATCCCGCTTTGGGAAACCTTTGCCGCTGCGAATAATGTACTTGCTGAAGCGGTGGGTGGAATAGCTGACATCATCAATATTCCTGGTTTTATTAATCTGGATTTTGCCGACGTTCGGACGGTCACACGAGCCCGAGGACCCGCCATCGTGGGTTCAGCTCGCGCCACAGGAGAAGACAGGGTAAATCAAGTCATTGAGCTGGCGACAAACAACCCTTTGATTGATGACGTGGAACTTCGTGGTGCATGCTGTGCGCTAGTCAACGCGATAGGCGGCCGGAAATTTACTAACAAGGAGTCCAATGCAATCAGGGCACACTTTGCTGACTTGCTTGCTGATGACGCACTATTCTTGTGGGGAGCTGCACAAAGCGACGACCTGGATGATGAAGAGCTGTGCCTTACTGTGATGATTACTGGCGTCAAGCCCAGTGATCCATTCAGTAGCGGTAAGGACGCTGGCAACGATGTTGGCCGGGCTGACCGAGAACCTGTCTTACCCGTTGCTGAGTCAAGAGCCACTGATCCAATAGAGAATCCTAACTTGAAAGCAATGCCAAAGCCCGATAATGTTGGCTGTTCACCAAAGAGTCTGGATGTCCCTGCATTTTTGAGAAATCAAGCTGATTAAGATGTATTCGCACCCATTTCAGTATTCTTGTATGAATCGGGACAAAAAATGCACGAATAGATGAAGCGGTTACGCTATAACTATTTTATTTGTGCTTCTACATTTCCTATCATAGATATCACATTCTCGTATATACCCTCCACCCTCTCCCGTCACTTACATTTATATTCTGCGGTTATTGCTCTTTAACGTGGGCACATCCTAACAATATTCAAATCTATCACGGTGCCCGTTATACTTATATCGTCCATTCGGCGTGATGCAATAGGTCCGTGTAACAAAATGTAACTATTTCATACGCTTGGATTTTGTGATTGATTGTTAATATGCCACGCAATTCAGCTCTAGGCATTATATTGGGACTAGGCATTTGATAGGGCAACGAACACTCAAGAACGAAGTGCACGCCAGCGGTGTGGGGCTACATACTGGTACTAACGTTCATATGACAATGAGACGAGCTCCAGCCAACACCGGAATCGTATTTACTCGTACTGATCTTACTCCTAATGTATCTATTAAAGCGACAGCTCGCAATGTAGTTGATACACAGCTATCTACGACAATCGGAGTGAACGGCACCCGAATTTCAACCATTGAGCATCTTATGTCGACACTTGCTGGATTGGGCGTTGATAATGCTTATATTGACGTCAGTGCTCCAGAACTACCAATCATGGATGGTAGTGCTGCGCCGTTTGTATTTCTCATTCAGTCTGCGGGTCTTGTCGTACAAGACGAGCCAAAACAATTCCTGAAGATCAATCGGCCAATTGCGTATAAAGATGGGGACGTGAGAGTTTCGCTTTCGCCACATTGCGACTTTCGCGTGGAATTTACACTGAAATACGACCATCCTGTTTTTGCAGTACATGCCCAGCATGCCAGCGTGGATTTTGCAAAAGAAAGTTTCACGCTGTCGGTAAGTAGAGCTCGTACGTTTGGATTCTTGACTGATATTGACAAATTACGTGCCATGCATTTGGCGCAAGGTGGCAGTTTGCACAATGCGATTGTCGTGGACGATGCAAGAATTATCAACAAGGACCAACTAAGACAAGACGATGAATTCGTCAAACATAAAATATTGGACGCCATCGGGGATCTTTATCTGTTGGGATATAACTTAATTGGGGCATATAGCGGTTTCAAATCAGGTCACACTTCCAATCATGCGCTAGTTAATCTCCTTCTCGAGTCAGAGGGTGCTTGGGAAATGGTCACTTTCGAAGACGTGAGAGATCTACCAGCCGGATATGGGCGTAACGTAGCATCAATCACCCATTGATTCCTAAACTGTACACATCTTTGGCTTCATATGGAGAACGGCATTACTCCGCGTGAAGTGTTGAGTACCTCTGAGCTTGTGCACTTTCAATCTACGAATGGATAGCAACTTTAGGAATGCTGACGTTGGCGTTTTGGTAATTCTAGTAGTTATTTCTGGACTAAATTACCTACTCAACATATACGTAGGGCATAGACGCTTCTCAAAATAAACTAGCAATGGTCATCTGCTGGTTGTTTAAGGTGCACATCAGCTCTGCTGGTTCTCCCCATGAGGAGTATTCTCACATACTTCGGTCACTTGATCCTTTCCATCGTGACGTCTTGGATAAGACGCGTCGCCACCTGTCTTAACAAGCGTTGCGCGAGTCGTTGGATTAGGAGATCTCTCAGCCGTTGTTGGAAGAGGTATGGTGACCGAAGGTACGAAAGTCGCGTACGGTTCGGTAACCAATTGATGCGCGATGGGTGTTTCGTGTGTTGCTGACAGTATGGACATGGCGTTGGAGTGATGACTGCAAGTCAACACACATCCTGTGCTTACTGTAACATCGCCACCTTTTCGCTTCTCCTATAAATACATGGCAAGTAAGGCTTGGGTAGTTGCTCTACGATTAAAATACTAGTCTTTGGATGATTTTGACTTCAGTGATTACGCAAGCGTTTCAACGCATTTTTGGCAGCAAGAATAGTCGCGAACTCAAACGCATGAGCGCATTGGTTGCGCGGATCAATAGTCTTTCTGATGAAGTTAGCACTGCCTCTGCGGATGGCTTAAAGAAGCGAACCGACGAACTCAGAACTCGCGCAAAGTCTGGAGTGCCCTTAGACACGCTGCTGCCTGAAGCTTTCGCATTGGTTCGAGAGGCTGCTGGACGATCAATTGGCCAACGCCATTACGACGTGCAGTTGATTGGCGGAATCGCCCTCCACGAAGGTTGCATCGCAGAGATGCGCACTGGAGAAGGCAAAACCCTTGTCGCTACGCTAGCAGCTTATCTCAACGCACTACCTGGAGAAGGTGTGCATATTGTTACGGTAAACGATTACCTTGCGCGGCGCGATGCGGAATGGATGGGTCCGATTTTCAAAACGTTGGGTATGTCCGTTGGGGTTATTCAATCCGGTGAGTACGGCGAGGCGAAGGCAGAAGCGTATCAAGCAGACGTTATCTACGGTACCAACAATGAATTTGGTTTTGACTATCTGCGCGACAACATGGCGTTCCGTTTACAGGACCGCGTTCAACGAAGTTTGCATTATGCAATCGTGGATGAGGTCGATTCGATCTTAATCGATGAAGCTCGTACCCCGCTAATCATTGTCGGTGCGGCTGAAGAAAGTACTGAACTCTACATGAAAATCAACAAGCTTGCTCCAAAACTTAAACAACAGGAGAAGATTGAGCAAGATCTCGCGTCCCGCTTTGGAGGAGAAGAAATTGAGGAAACTGGTGATTTCTTCATTGATGAGAAAAGTCGGTCCGCCGAGCTTACCGAGCGAGGCCATTTGAAAGTCGAAGAAGAACTGGTTTCGATGGGGCTTCTCGAAGAGGGAGACAGCCTTTATACGGCCAGCAACCTGTCGCTACTACATCACGTACTCGCTGCGCTAAAAGCGCATTACTTATACAAGCGCGACGTGGAATATATGGTACGCGACGGTGAGATAGTAATCATCGACGAGAGCACGGGTAGAGCTATGCACGGCAGGCGCTGGTCCGATGGAATACATCAAGCCGTTGAAGCTAAAGAGGGCGTTGCAATTCGCAGAGAATCACAGACGCTAGCATCGACTACATACCAAAATTACTTTCGCCTCTACGCCAAGCTAGCTGGTATGACTGGTACGGCTGATACGGAAGCATTCGAATTTCGACAAATCTATGGACTGAGTGTCATAGTCATCCCTACTCATCGTCCGATGATTCGAGACGATCGTAATGATCTGATCTATCAAACACTTGAAGAGAAATACGACGCGATCGTTGAAGATATTCTTGAAAGTATTGAAAACGATCGTCCCGTGTTGGTAGGCACTACTTCCGTTGACGGTTCAGAACGTTTATCGAAAGAACTGCGCAAGAGGAAGATCAAACACAATGTTCTCAATGCCAAGCAGCACGAACGCGAAGCCGAAATCGTTGCTCAGGCTGGTCAGCCTGCCAAGGTCACAATTGCTACGAACATGGCAGGCCGTGGCACTGATATTGTGCTCGGAGGGAATTGGCAGGTGGACATTCAGCATTTAGATAAAGAAATAGATTCTGGGGAAATTGAACGAAATCAAAAAGCGTGGGCAGTGCAGCATAAAAGAGTAGTGGATACGGGAGGACTACACATTATTGGGACGGAACGTCATGAATCTCGTCGCGTAGACAATCAGCTGAGAGGCCGCGCCGGAAGGCAAGGGGACCCTGGATCTTCTCGGTTTTATCTTTCTATGGAAGACAGTTTGATGCGTATCTTCGTGACGGACCGCATTCGATCCATGATCAGCACGATGCGACTCGAACGGGGTGAGGCAATAGAGTCCAAGATGGTCAATAACGCTATTGAACGTGCACAGCGTAAAGTTGAGAGCCGAAACTTTGATATTCGCAAGAATTTGCTCGAATACGACAACGTCCTGAATGATCAACGTCAGGTCATCTTTCAGCAACGGTACGACTTGATGACCATGACCGATATCCAGAAAAACATTGAGGAGATGATGCGCGAGGCTCTGGAATATGCGGTGGACGATTACTTGCCGCCACAAAGTATTTCAAGCCAATGGGATATCGAGGGTTTGGAAAATTCCCTCAATTCTCAGTTTACGCTCCAAATACCCATGCAACGGTGGGTTGAAGAGGAAGATGAACTCACGGAAGAAGAAATCAAAGAAAAGATCATTAAGTTGGCGAGCGAGCGATATACGTTAAAACGCGAACGTTGGTTTGAGGAAGGTATTGATGCTGACGCGTTAGAAAAACATGTGGTTTTGACGATGCTTGACCAGAAGTGGAAAGAGCATCTAGCCACCATGGATCACGTTCGTCAGGGTATCCATTTGCGAGCGTACGCACAGAAGCAACCCAAGCAAGAATACCAGAGAGAAGCTTTCGAACTCTTTCAAAAAATGATGCTGGAGATTCAACACGACTCGATTCGCATGCTGTTTCGAGTTGAGGTGGGTCGGCATCGAAGAGATCAACAAGAGGAGGAGCTGCTGCGTCGTCGATCTGCCGCAACTCAGATGCGATACCTCCATGCGGATGAAAGTACATTAGAGGGAAGCAATGAGGAGGCAGTAGAACGCCCAACCACCTACGTCCGACAGGAACGAAAAGTGGGTCGAAATGAGACTTGTCCTTGTGGGTCGGGCAAGAAATTTAAACATTGCCACGGAAAGGCTGCTTAGGTACGCATCATTCCGTCAGTCCGTCACTGACTGATAGGTAAGCTTGCTTTAGTAGGCGGTATATCTGGTAGATGCAGTAGTTTGACGCGAGGTGCATATTATCAATAGCAAGTCATAGCAGAATGCTCGTGACAACTATAGTGTTTATGTTCAAACGGCCATTCGCACTAACTAGGACAGTGATTTTTGCACGCATTCTGAACTGGAAATCGATTCTGTATGAAGATCAACCGCACCACGTCGATATTGATGACTGGGAGCAGTCCGAAGATTCTTTGTATTTGGCTGCTAGCTATGGGATTCGCTGGGTCAACACTAGTTCTACCTTTGTACATTGAAGAGCTGGCCGCGGAGGCAACGGAATACATATGTCATTCGAATGAGGCCGACCGAGGATAAGCAGTCGAAATAGTTTGTACTTCAATCTATCCTATGAGTACGTAAGGAGTGACGCGGAACATTGAACTGCCGTAGCACAAGCGTGACTTTTATTCGGGGTCGTATTTCTCTCTACAAGAGTCGTCGTTTTCTGAATCGCCTGGAATACGCTGGCACTCGAGCACCCACTCGCCTAAGTCAATTAGACGACAGCGATTCGAACAAAATGGCCGATAAGGATTTTCAGGGGACCACAAAACCGGCTTTTTGCAGTTTGGACACAGACGAATGATGCGGCTTTTTTCAGCCATCTACCGTTATCGCGTACTTGGGGAGCAACCGTCTCATTTTAATTCTACTTGCATTCGGCTAGCTAGTGTTTGGCAGAAAACCCCTGATTTCCAGTCTGTAGATGGTATTGAAAGAGCGTTCGTCCGTTTCAGAACGCTCGATTGGATAGCGTGGTGTGGTTCTGAGGTGGTTGGAGTGCTTGATTGGGGTGCGTAGAGGCTTCCCGTCCAGCTGGGGGCGGGACAAGAGTTTCCTGCCCCCCGTACAGGTCTGGGAGGTTGAGCCTGCTGTTGCGGAGCGGATGCCGAGGGGTCAGGCTGCCCTGGAGCAGGGCTCGGGAGCGACGTCGCTCCCGCTTGCGATCCCGGGCCAGCAGCAGCGTGCCTAAACGATGGAGGTTGGCTGCCAGAATCGCCAGGGCCACCGTTCGGGCAAAGCCTTTCCGTCCGTGCGTTCGGATCCGATCCAGACCATGGCTTTCCAGATGGTGGGTCGCCGATTCCACCGCCGGATGCTGTTGGCGGGCCGCCGCGAATCGGGCCTCCCGCTCGCGTGCTTTCGCTATCGGCGACAGCCGACCTTGGGCAGGCAAGGCCGCCACCTCCAACATCTGCTCCAACCGGCTCCGGTTGGAGGGACTGTAAAAGCCCCGGTCGAAACTGCAGACCGTCAACTCCGGATAGCGTTGCTTGCAAGACTCCACCAGCGGGATAGCCGAATCCACATCGCTACCCTCCCACATGATCCGGTAGTCGAGAATGAACTGATGCTGGTCTTCCATCACCGCCAAGGGCACCCCCAGCTCGACCGGTCGAGCTGCCTTGCCTTTGCTGATCCAACGGGTGTGTTCCTCAAACACGGAAAAAATCTTCTCCGAGGCCGGAATGGTCTCCCCCTTCAACACCCAATGGCATTCGTTTAGTGGATTTTGCCATTCGGTTAAGGATTCGGTCTTGGGCCTTGGTTATCCGCTGATTTTTTATTCCGTTAGCGAGTTGCCGGTGCCGGTGCTCCTCTTCCTCGCTGCCACTTTCCGACCGGTTTTCGGGATCGCCGTTCATAGGACCTGCCCGGACGAAGCCGTTGCCGACACCGGACGATCTCGCCGACCATACGAGTCACGGTTTCCCGGAGGGCGGATGCATGCTGAAGTAGCAGGCTCTCGATGTTGGCCGCCACCGCCGCAAGTCCGTGCTTGACATTCGTCTGCACCAGCGGCTTGCCGTCGTTCGGCAGCCCCCCGTTCACATGATCCTCGCCATGGTTGGCGAACAGCCGGGTCATGGTAATCAGGGTGAAGCATGCATACAGTTCCTGTTTCACGCCGCGCTCGCTTTGCCCATGAAAGTCCTCAACCTCCATCAGCCGTTTGGATACCTTGTACAGTTCCTCGATGCCCCATCTCGCGTGATACAGATCCGACAGCTGGTCGATGGAATACTGGTCCCGGTCCAGCAGGGTCGTGCCCAGGATGAAAACGGTATCGCCCACGGCATATTTCACCAGCCGCAAGCGGTGTGGGCCGAATGCGGCTCCGGGGTTCCTGCGGCGTAGTCGGGTCAGCGTGCGTTGGCGGGGAACGACCTCGATGACCGTATCCCGGCGGCCGCCGTGGATGAAGCGGTCGACATCGATACCGGTTTTCCGTTTCATCCGGAACACCGCGTGCAGTCCCCGGATCGCATGCGCGTGCAGCATCTCATAGGAATAGTAGCCCCGGTCATAGACCACCACATCGTTCGCCGACAACACGTTCAGGTGGGCCAGTGCCGCCGCGCGCTCGTTTCCATGCGCATGCAGGTCGAAGTCGACCGGTAGTCGGGCCTGCAGCCGATACAGGCAACTCACCAGACCCTGCGGATAATGGGCACCGTCTACCGGCGTCCGCCAGCCTTCATGCACCAGCCCGCGCGGCAGGTTCAGGTAGGTTCCATCGACCGCAAACACCCGATGCCCCTGCCACTGCCGATCCGTGTCGGGCCGGACTTTCCGTGCGTGCCGGGGTCGTGCCTCGGCGTCGAAAACCACCTTGAGGATTTCCTGGTGCAAGGTCTTGAACAGCTGCTCGTCCAGCCGGGCCCGGGCACTGCAGATGGAGGACGGCGACACCGGAGCCGGCTGTGGCAGTTCGATCCCCATCGTCCGGCACTGCCCCCACAGTTCGGCCAGCGTGGTCGCATATCCCGGACGCCCCTTCGAGAACACCAGCCGGAAAACGAACAGCACGACCACCAGCGTGTTCAGCACGCGCCGCCGCCGCTGCCAGAGCCGGTCATGCCGGTTGGCGACACCCACGAGCGTCTCGACGATGCCGCTCCAGAGCCGGACAAACGTATCCTCCGGAGCCAGGACCGCCACCGGCGGCCTGCGGGAACGGCGTCCGGATCGACGGGAGCCGGTCAGCAGCACCTGCTTCCAGTCTTTCGTCAGCGGATACAGGTAAACGTCCTTCGGAGTCCTGCCTGCCTCCGATGCATTCGCCTTGCGTCCCTTCGTCCGACCAATGCACTGCCAGTTGGCCGCACGGTAGCAGGTCCCCCGGTACTTCGCCGGATCCACAAAGGTCTCCGCCAGTACCGGCTCCAGGCCGTGCCGCTCCTTCCAGTCCCCGGGCAGCCGCCGAACCGCCATCGACAGGGCCTTCGAGGCCAGATACGGAACCCGAACCCAAGGAAAGATCAGGAACCGGGAGTTGTTCACCACCCCCTTCAGACGCTTCGCCCGATCCCGATCCCGCCAGCCAATCCAGGCGTCACGACAGGGAAGCCGGGTCGTGCCCGCCTCAAACAGCAGACAGCCCAGCTTGCGACCCCGACGATCCCGCAGCCAGTAGCGCAGGAAACAGCCGAACGGATGCCGGTAACCCAGCTCATGATGCCGATCCATCAGCTCCTTCCATTCCTCAACGGCCTCCCCCTCCGTCACAACCTCCAGTTCCAGCGGCATCAGCTCCTTCAACCCGCACTCTATGGCGGAGCCCGGATCCGAGCGACTCGTATGCCGTGGTCTCCGACCCCCGGTTCCCGTTCTCGATCCCGGTCGCTTCGCCGGCAGCGACACGATGCCGCCGGCCTCCAGCTGCTCCAGCATCCGCAGACAGGACCCCAGTCGATCCCGACCCTTCGGTGTGAACCAGCCCAGATGAGTGCACAGGGTGGCAGCCAGCTCATGGCGGCTCAGTGCCGGAAACATTTTCACCGTCTTCTGAAGGTCCGCAATCTGACGGCGGGTCAGCCGCGTGCCACAGAAGGTGGTCGACTTCAAGTTCTCGATTCGGGAATCCATCACGTTTGCACCAGAGATAATCTAACTAAGCGTAGATTGCCATAACCCATGCTGAAACGCAAGTGTTTTTTTGAAGAATCCCAAAGGAACCGAATATCTTTCCGTATATCAACCGGTTACACGACATCCTCAAAGACCAGGATCCCTTTCCACTAATCCGAATGCCATTGCTTCAACACCCGACGCACGATCTGGTCTTCCAGACGGGTTCCCAGCGACACCAGACGGCGGAGTTCGGATAGATCCACTGAGGACATGGCCAATCGATCCAGGGTCGTAGCAATCCGCTGCCGTAGCTGTCGACAACCGGACAGGTATGCCTTCACTCCTTGCGGATCCCGCTTCCACCGTCGGGACGTGCATACTCGTTGAAACCGATGCCGCAGTTGCCTTTCCAGGTGCCTTCGTTGACGCCAGCCTGCCAACCCCTGCGCCTTGGCCAACTTCGAGCAGACACGCGCCGCCACCCGGGTCGCATCCCACAACAGACCCAGATCGGTCGGAAAGCGAACGTCGGTCTCCACCACAAACGAATCACAGCGAGCGGACAAGCCGCCTCCAGACTCTTTTCGCACCACCTCGTGTCCGGTCGATACCACCCGTTCCCCCACCGCACGAAGCAACTCCGGCCTCAGCAGCGAGACGTTGTCGATCAGCGTTTGACGGTGGTACCGCTCCCCGCCAAAACGGGAATCCCCCAGCATCTCTCGAAGGGTCCCATGCTGGTTCACCAACTCGTGCAAGCGATCCCAGTCGCAGTTGAGACCCTCCTTCAACACTGCCAACACCAGCATCGACCACAACGGCATCCCCGGACGCCCGTTGCCCAGATCCCGATCCGACCCCAGTGCCGATTCCAACCATTCGAACAGCTGCTTCCGCATACGCATGTCACCGTACACCGCCTGCAATCCCCGAAGCACCACCGGAATGTCATCCCGTGACTTCAGATCCAACTGGATCTTCTCAATCGGAACCTCTCCAAGACGTATTTGTTGCTTCCCTCGTTCCCAATCACGCATGCCCGACTACCGCTCCTTTTTCCACGAAGATGGGGGGAAATCCCCCAAAAACACCATGAAACCCTTGAGATTCTAACCAATCGGCCTCTTCTTCGCAAACCTCAAAAACCTGAAGATACCCTGGATTCAAGGACTTTACGTAGCATAAAGGGTTTCCTGCCAGACACTAACTAGTAGAATTAGATTTTACGCATCAGCTATAGAGCGGATGATTATGGTTCGTTTGCGAGGTATGGAGACAGATTCCTTAGTTGTTGCCACGCGTTCCGTTGAGGATGATGTGAGCGAGAGTTTCGTGCGCCGCGCTGTTGTACTGGGGCCTGATGCCGTTTGATGTCAGCGTGTGCGGGGATGGAGCAAGGCGGCTTTTAAATCCGGGTGCGGTGGAGTTCCCGTTCTACCCGTCGGCTGATGGCTTCCACGCTGCGAAGAGGGCGGAGGGAACGATGAACCTCGGCGGCGATGGCTTCCAGCCGGGTCTCGGTGGTGTCCAACCAGTAATTTCCAGCGAGTTGTGAACTGCTGGTTTTAATAGGACTTTCGGCTGTTTTTGGTCCATGGTTTTCACGAACTTTTGTCATTTTCCAGGCTATATAAATTGAGGTACGTCATCAAACTGGAGTTGAAAAATCTAGTTAAATCAAAGAAATGCTAACCCATCTCTTGAACATGCTGCCAGTATCCAGAAATTTCCTCACTGGAAATTACTGATCTGAAGCTGGCCCCGTTTGCCGTCCCGATGATGTCCAAAGGCTGCCAGCGGGCAGCAGCGGCCTTCCAGATAACTGCTGCTGACATCGTACGGCATCATGGTGTCTGAATCCAGATGCCGGCTGCTGGGCCAGGCTGCGTTCGATCCATCGCTGCCGATCCTTCAGCCAGTCCAGTACGGCCAGCAACTCATTGCCCCTGATCTTATCCAACCCCAACAAGCTACCCAGACTGGAATCGGCAGTCTCCGGCGACCAGCAATTCCCCGTATAGCCCAAACTCCGCTATTAGTCTGGACTTTCCGGATTGGGTTTCGCGATAATGGAGGCAATATCGGTACTCGGAACCCGTCTCAATGCACGACGAAATGCTGTGTGGAACGCCTGAAAACGTCGATTTCCTGTACCAAAACACGGAAAAACCGACACCAAGTCTAAATTAAAACTAGGCTCTTATGTAGTCTTATGTTGGGAGTGACTAACAAGCAGCTATACTATGCGATAGTTCAATGGGTTGAGGAAAACCAATGAGTCCTCGCGAATTCAAGGAGATGCTAAACCAGATTCTTAGGCTGACCCCAGCGCAGAAGCGGAGACTGATACTCGGAGTCCAGAAATCGGTCAAGAGTGACGAACTACCCGAACCAGTTCGTCAACGGGAAGCAGAGTTGGACCGATTGCGAGTATGTACGCATTGCGGTTCCTCGGGGGTGGTGCGTTACGGGAAGTCGGCAGGCTTGTGTCGATTTCGTTGCCGTTCGGAATCGTGCGGACGAACCTTTCACGCGCTGACCGGGACTCATCTTGCTGGCTTTGAGGCACAAGTCGAAGTGGTCGGTATTCGAAGGGTGTTTGCGAGATCGGCTGACGCTGCATCAGTCGGCCGAGCGATGCGGGATCGCTTACCGAACCGCATTCTTGTGGCGGCATCGCTTGCTTGGCAAGCAGTAGAAAGGCTCAAGACTCAAAGGAATCGTGGAGGTCGGACGAGACCTATTTTCTGGAGAGCTGCAAGGGAGATCGTTCCTTAACAAAGCGTCGCCTTCCGTGCGAGCGAGGAGGAAATCGCGGACGCCGAGGGGCTGGTGTCGGACCAGCGGCCCGTCTTGATGGCAGCGCAGCATCTCGCGGCAGGCCGACTGATATGGAAGCCCTCTCGTCGACGGCGGGGACGGACATCGCTCCGGCAATGTCGGAAGGGGCTGGCCGAAGATTGCGTGTGTGTCACCGATGGACATCCCAGCTACGTCATGGCAAGCCGGAGCCTGAACATGCACCAGGAAGGGGTGCGCGTCAGCCGACGTGAACTTCGCAGCGGGAGTTGGCATCTCAACACGGTTAACCCACGTCATATGACCATGCAGCGATGGCTGAACCATCACCACCGCGGTGTCTCTACACGCTATCTGGACCACTACATGCGCTGGTTGATGAGATCGGAATTCAAACTTGAAGAATCGATGGAGGCAGACTTCCTTTCACCTCATTTGGCAAACTATACACAAATGGATACATAAGAGCCTAAAACTATACGGAGAATTGCTGTCCGGCGACAGTGCCCGAGCCGTGGCCAGTTGGGATGCCGGCTGGATCACTCGGCTGACGATGAGGGGCAGGGCCAGACCCCGCTCCCAGCTGGACTGGCGATGGAGGATCCGTTCCAGATCCAGCTGTCGACACATGCCGAGCACCGCCTGCACGTGCCCATGCGGAAGCGCACGAACAATAGACACCATGTCGCCGGGACGGTCCATCACCACGCCTCCCTTGAGTAAGGTCCGCATCCCCCCTCCACCAAAGCAGGCGGCACATGAGTCAGGTTAGCAAGAGTCCGCCGCCGAACCCGCGTTCCCTCTCTCCATGCTTCGCGAAGGAGAATGGCGGGAGGCGAGTTCCGATTGGGAATGGTATCGATCAAGAAGGACACAAGATGACATGGCAACATACTCCTGTATAGACATTAGCAAATAAACTTGGAAAATGCTAACAAAGCGGCGAATTTACATGGCAATAAATATCCACTCAAGTATAGAGCACAGAAAGACGCACAATCAATACCGGTATTAGAAATCGCCTCAATCAGCTCTCCGAATGCCCAGTGAAGTTCTGTTTAGTCATATAATTCACAAAATAAATCACTGCACATGGGGAACTGCTGGACAGGATCATAAGCATATTACCATTGGGATATTATTTAAACTGAATCAAAGACTAATGATCTGATTCGAGCTTCACCGAATTGCGGTGCCGTTACGCGAGAGAAAGTTGATGTCAGTACACGACGAATTTACTATTAGGTCCATAGCGCAAAATGAGATTGAAGCGTTCCGTCTCTTGGAAGATTACACATGGGCCGAGGCTACGGTGGAGGGGGAGGAGGGGAAACGCAAGTTTAAAATTATTGCCGAGTGGGCAACGGCTGTTTTTTATCGTTCGAAAATAGTTGCGGCATGCGCGGGATTGCCGTTCGAGATGCAGTTTAACGGATGCAGCGTTCCGGTTGATGGCTTAACTTCGGTTGGCACCTATCCGGGTTTTCGCCGAAGAGGATTGATTCGTAGATTGATAGCAAATCAGTTGAGCGTAGCTCACGAAACGGGGAAACCCGCTTCGGCACTCTTTGCGTCCATGGCGGCTATCTATCAGCGCTTCGGATATGGATTGGGGTCGACACACTATCGCTATCAATTCGACCCAAGATTTGTAGACACTCGAATCAAGGAACCACCTTCAGGCTATGTTCGCTTGGTCGATCAAGCCGAAGCAAAGCGCATATTGCCGGAGTTGCATTGCACATTCATCAAACGCCGCAATCTGGCGTTGGACCGCGATGGAATGCTCTGGGAGCACTATTTCCGGAAACGTAAACAACCACCTTTTTACGCGATCGCTTACGACGTAAATGATCAGCCGACTGGATATCTTATTTTCACAACTGGTCGCTTGTCCGGTACTTCGCTCAATGACGGTGATCCAGATCAAAAAATGGATATTGGGACATTCGTCTGGAATGACGTTGATTCGTATCGCACTTTGTGGGAATTCATACGCAGCCACGATCTGGTCGGACAAGTACAATTAAACGTATCACAAGATGATCCTGCAATTTCGCTCCTACTAGAACCACGTAGCTTGCGGATACGAACTACCGATGGAATCTGGTTGCGAGTAACTGATGTAATGGCCTTGACTAAGGCGAGAGGGTACCAACACGAGTACAAAACTGTTTTTGAAATTGTCGAAGACGCAATATGTCCTTGGAACGAGGGTACATATCGGTTGACTACAAGTTCAAACGAAGTAGAGGTCGTACGAACGAATACGGTGCCAGATTTTCAAATTAGTATTAACGGCTTAGCAAGCCTGCTTTGTGGGCATGACACGTTAAGCCAGCTGACGCGCGTAGGGCATGCGAAGATCCATGACATCAACAAGTTGCCAAAGCTGGATGCTTTGTTTTCAACTCATTATCGACCTTACTGTCTCGAGGATTTTTGAAGTAATGCTTCGAGTGCTGGATTCAGGTGTTTTCTCACTTGGTACTTAGTATCGGAAATATTTTCCGAATAACGTGACCGTGTTCATCACAAGACAACGATTAAGGTATACCTAACACTGTGCTCCAAGACACTGCCCTATGCGATGCGGGTTTGATCGACGGATGACCAAATTTCTGACTTGTCACAGAGACAAGCTGATTTTTGCCAAGTTAAAAGCCGTGCTCTCTCGTCCGATTCTTGGGGCATCTTGGTCAAGACCTTCACAGGTCGGTATTCGAACTCGCGGACAGGATTGGACCGACAATTTCCAATGACTATGCGGCTTTTGCGACAGGACAGAGTGAAGAGCGATTAAGACACAAGTTGAAGCACTGGCTTATGTTGTCAAGAATACAGGACGTAAGTGTTTCGTCATTGATTAGGTTATCATGCTTTTGTCAAACATTCCTTGTAAATAATTCCCTTTTTAGCCCTTATTTCTCATAATGGATGGCTTGGGTGCGATGTATGTGCGTGTAAGTTGTTGATACCACGAAGTTGGTTGGACTTTGCCGGGGGGAAGGGGATGGTAGCGGGGTGCGTTCGGACGGATGGGTGCGTTGGATGGCGAAAGGGGTGCGTTCGGGTTGGACGGAAGCGGTGCGGACGTGTAGCATGCGCCTGGGCCCGTTTTGCGGACCGCCACGACCGGCGTGCAAAGCGGCGCATCCCGTGCAAGATGCTGTTTTCGACTGGATAATGAGCCATGCGGGTGAGCATGCGGCGGACACCCCTATCGCACGCCCCTGGGTTCTGGTCTTGGCGAGGCCCGAACGCGCTCCCCGACTGTCGGGAGGTTTCGCCCCCGGTGGCTGCGATGGCATGCGGATGAACGGAAAGGGATTCTGGTCTGTAAGGATGTCGTGTCACCGGTTGATATACGGGAACATATCCGTTTGGGGGGGGGGCTTCAAAAAACACTTGCGTTTTAGCATGGGTTTATGGCAATCTACGCTGAGTTAGATGGTCTCCGGTGCAAACGTGATGGATTTTCGAATCGAGAACTTGAAGTCGACCACCTTGGGTGGCACGCGGCTGACCCGCCGTTGGATTGCGGACCTTCAGAAGACGGTGGCACGGTTTTCGGCACTGAGCCGCCATGAGTTGGCGTCCACCCTGTGCAGTCATCTGGGCTGGTTCACGCCGAAGGGTCGGGATCGACACTGGGGTCCTGCAGGTCGCCGGCAGCCGTCTTGGCCCCGGAGGATGCTTTGGTCCGGCTCTGGCAGCGGCGGCGGCGCGTGCTGAACACGCTGGTGGTCGTGCTGTTCATGTTCCGGTGGGTGTTCTGGAAGGGGCGTCCGGGATATGCGGCCACGCTGGCCGAAGGGTGGACGCAACGCGGCCGATGGGGCCGGATGGAGGAGGGCACGGGATGAAGAGCAAGCAAAAGCGCGGCGCGGACCGGTTGGTGCGTCGGATGGCGAAAGGGGTCCGTCCGGCGCGGATGGAGGTGGACTGCAGTGGAGGCGAGCTGCAGTTCCAACGGGGGCTCGGCACTGCTGATGATGCTGGCCGAGCAGGTCCAGCTGTTCGAGCGCGCCTCGGCATGTTTCACGGACCACCGGGACCCGTCCAAGGTGGCGCATCCGCTGGTGGTGTTGCTGGGGCAGCGGATTTTGGGTCTCGCGCTGGGCTACGAAGATCTGAACGATCACGACGAGCTGCGGCGGGACCGGGCCCTGTCCACGGCCCATGGGACGGGTGGAGTGTGCGCGTTCGGACTGCGAGCCGCTGGCCGGCAAAAGCACGCTGAACCGGATGGAGCTGTCAGCGAACGGGCGGGACCGGGCGAAGGCGCGTCAGATCACCGTGGATTTCGATGCTCTCGACGACCTGCTCGTGGAGCTGTATCTGGTGTGTGGCGAGCGGGGCCAGATGCCGAAGCGGCTGGTGCTGGACATCGATGCCACGGACGTGCAACTGCACGGACGTGCAACTGCACGGCCGGCAGGAGCATCGGTTCTATCACGGGTACTACCATGCATACTGCTACCTTCCGCGGCTGGTGTTCTGCAACGGCTGGCCGGTGCGGACGGAACTGCGCACGTCGAGCGGCGATGTGGCGGCGGGCGTGGTGGAGACGATCGCGCCGCTCGTGGACCGGTTGCGGAAGCGATTTCCGCAGGTGCCGATCCTGATCCGCGCCGACGGGGCCTACTGCCGCGACGAGTGGATGACGTGGTGCGAGGCGCGGGGCGTGGATTACGTGCTGGGGCTGCCGCGCAATGATCGGCTGAAAGACCGGGTCCAGCCGTTGATGGACGATCTGCGGGACCGGTTGAAGCGGGATCTGGACTATGCACAGCGAGCGGTCCGCGGCTACCAGGGCTTCGGCTATCGCACGCGCGACAGCTGGAACCGCGAACGCCGCGTGATCGCCAAAGCCGAATGGCTGCCGGGACAACCGGTCGGCAACGCGGACGGGGAACCGACCGGCAAGGCCGACGGCGGACCGGAGGCCGGCGCGGAAGGCCCATGTGCGACGGTTGGCGAAGCCCGATACCACAGTCGCTTCGTCGTCACCTCGCTCCGGAAGCCCAACGCGCAAACGGTCTACGAAGCGATGTACTGCGACCGGGGCGCGGCCGAAAACTGGATCAAGGAGCAGAAGAACGATCGGTTCCTGGACCGATGCTCCAGCGGCCTCTGGAACGTCAACGCACTCCGGCTCCGGCTGAGCGCACTGGCCCATGCCCTCTATTGCATGATGAAGTGCCGGCTCGAGCACCTCCCGGTATCCGCCATGCTGCGCCGGATCCACCCATCGACGCTGCGCAAGTGCCTGTTCCGGATCCCGGTGCGCGTGACGGTGTCCACGCGGCGGAGGTTGTGTATAAATTTAGGCTCTTATGTATCCATTTGTGTATAGTTTGCCAAATGAGGTGAAAGGAAGTCTGCCTCCATCGATTCTTCAAGTTTGAATTCCGATCTCATCAACCAGCGCATGTAGTGGTCCAGATAGCGTGTAGAGACACCGCGGTGGTGATGGTTCAGCCATCGCTGCATGGTCATATGACGCGGGTTAACCGTGTTGAGATGCCAACTCCCGCTGCGAAGTTCACGTCGGCTGACGCGCACCCCTTCCTGGTGCATGTTCAGGCTCCGGCTTGCCATGACGTAGCTGGGATGTCCATCGGTGACACACACGCAATCTTCGGCCAGCCCCTTCCGACATTGCCGGAGCGATGTCCGTCCCCGCCGTCGACGAGAGGGCTTCCATATCAGTCGGCCTGCCGCGAGATGCTGCGCTGCCATCAAGACGGGCCGCTGGTCCGACACCAGCCCCTCGGCGTCCGCGATTTCCTCCTCGCTCGCACGGAAGGCGACGCTTTGTTAAGGAACGATCTCCCTTGCAGCTCTCCAGAAAATAGGTCTCGTCCGACCTCCACGATTCCTTTGAGTCTTGAGCCTTTCTACTGCTTGCCAAGCAAGCGATGCCGCCACAAGAATGCGGTTCGGTAAGCGATCCCGCATCGCTCGGCCGACTGATGCAGCGTCAGCCGATCTCGCAAACACCCTTCGAATACCGACCACTTCGACTTGTGCCTCAAAGCCAGCAAGATGAGTCCCGGTCAGCGCGTGAAAGGTTCGTCCGCACGATGCCGAACGGCAACGAAATCGACACAAGCCTGCCGACTTCCCGTAACGCACCACCCCCGAGGAACCGCAATGCGTACATACTCGCAATCGGTCCAACTCTGCTTCCCGTTGACGAACTGGTTCGGGTAGTTCGTCACTCTTGACCGATTTCTGGACTCCGAGTATCAGTCTCTGCTTCTGCGCTGGGGTCAGCCTAAGAATCTGGTTTAGCATCTCCTTGAATTCGCGAGGACTCATTGGTTTTCCTCAACCCATTGAACTATCGCATAGTATAGCTGCTTGTTAGTCACTCCCAACATAAGACTACATAAGAGCCTAAATTTATCTGCAAAAACGAAAAACGAGCTGTAACGACAGACGGATGGTTAGAATCTGATGTTTTATCGGGAATGTGGAGATGCCTGGACGCGGAACCGCGTCCAGGCGCGAATCATTCATGACACAATTTATGACAAAGGAGCAAAAAATGATTCGGGAAGATTATACGCACAATGACACGAAGAAGTCGGCATGTCATCATCTGGCGGACGATGAGGACTTTGTGAGGCGGCTGGTGCAAGAGACGCTCAACGAGGTGCTGGAGAGTGAGATGACGGAGTTTCTGGGAGCGGGCAAGAGCGAGCGGACGAAGACGCGTCAGGGCTACCGTTCCGGATACTACCGGCGCGATCTGACGATGAAGGTGGGCGAGATCGAGCTGAGGGTTCCGCAGGAACGCAGCGGCCAGTTCAGCACGCAATGGCATTCGTTTAGTGATCATTGTCATTCGTTTAAGGAAGTGCCCTTCACTCCTGTATGGAATGCCAGTCCCATGTTGAGTTAATCAGCAGTTTTTGCTTGCAGTCTTCTCCCTCGCTGTCACATCTTCACGGGTTTTCGGGATCGTCGTTCGAAGGATCTGCCGGGCCGGAGTCGTTGTCGGCATCGGATGATGTCGCGAACCACCTGGGTGACCGTTTCCTGTAGCGCGGATGCCTGCTTCAGCAACAGGCTCTCGATGTCGGCCGCCACCATCGCCAGTCCGTGCTTGAAATGGGTCTGCTTGCGCGGCTTGCCATGTTCGTGCGGGCTTTCGTTCCATCGATGGTCGCCGTGACCGGAGAACCGCCGGGTCATGGCGTTCAGGGGGAAGCCGGCATAGAGTTTCTGTTTCACTCCCCGCTCGCTTGGTCCATGGAAGTCTTCCACCTCCATCCGTTGTTTGGACACCTTGTACCATTCTTCCACGCCCCATCTTGCGCGATACCGCTCCGCCAGTTGCGGGATGGTGTATTGCTTCGAATCCAGCAGGGTGGTTCCGAGGATGAAGACCGTTTTGCCGACGAGGTATTTCACCAGCCGAAGGCAGTGTGCACCACAGGTGGCGAGTGTGCCTTTGCGGGGGGCGATCTCCATCACCACATCCTCTCGGTCGCCGTGGATGAAATGGTCGATGTCGGCACCGGTTTTCCGCTTTATCCCGAACACCGCATGCAGTCCCCGGATCACGTGCACGTGCAGCATCCGTAAACAGGATCCAGGGCTTTCCCCGCCCTTCGGCGTCCGCCAGCCAAGATGACTGCAGATGGCCGAAGCCAGTTCATCGCGACTCAAGGACGGAAACAGCTCCACCGTCCTCTGAGTGTCCGAAATCCGACGGCGGGTCAGTCGCCTGCCACAAAATCTGATCGACTTCAGATCCACGATTCTCGAACCCATCCACTTTCCGTCCGAAACAATTCCATACAGCATAGTTTGCCAAAAAAAATGTCGCAACGCAACCCCTTTTTTTGAACACTCCAAAAAAAAGAAACAAGTCCCAGTCAATCAATGGGTTATAGAAAACCCTCAAAGGCGCAGATCGACTTTTCTCAAACCGAATGCCATTGGTTCAGCACGCGGGTGTTCGAGCGCTATCAGCGTTCGGAGAAGGCACTGGTGGCGGTGCTGTCGGAGATGTATGTGCAGGGGGTCTCGACGCGTCGGGTGAGCCGAGTGGCGGAGGATCTGTGCGGTCACGAGTTTTCACCGGCGACGATCTCGGCCATGGTGTCGAAGCTGGACGCGTCCCTGAAGGCGTTTGCGGAACGTCGGCTGGAGGAGGCGTATCCGTATGTGCTGCTGGATGCCCGGTATGAGAAGGTGCAAGAGGAGGGCTCGGTGCGTTCCCGGGCGGTGCAGATTGCCCTCGGGATTGACGGCGAGGGTCGGCGTCAGGTGCTGGCGGCGGAGGTGGCGAACCGGGAAAGCGAGGTGTCGTGGACGGAATTCCTGTCGCATCTGAAGGAACGTGGCCTGCGGGGAGTCGAGTATGTGGTCTCGGACAGTCATGAGGGATTAAAGCATGCGATCTCAAAAGTGCTGCCGACCGCGCTGTGGCAACGGTGCTGCGTCCATTTTCTGCGCAATGCCAGGGACAAGCTGTCGCGGAGTGCTGATCCCGCGTGTCTGGAGGGTCTGAAACGGTTGTGGGGCCATGAGCATGTCGGCGAGGCACGTGAGGCGTTGGGTGCCTGGGTGACCCATTGGGGCGATGAGAAAGGGTTGGGCAAGCTGGTGGAATGGGTCGAGGATCATGTCGAGGAGACGCTGACGGTGTATCGGCTGCCCAGGGAACATCGCCTGCGGATGAAGTCCACGAACATGCTGGAGCGGTACAACGAGGAGCTCCGCCGGCGAACGCGTGTCATCAGGATCTTCCCTGACGTGGAGGCCTGTCTGCGTCTGATCTTGGCACTTGCGACGGAGACCCATGAGCGGTGGCTGACGGGGCAGCGTTATCTCTATGGCCGGATCGGCGTGGTTCGCGCATCCGAACCGGAATCCGAGGCATGGCGGGAGGCGGCATGAGACGCCCGAAAATTTCGCGCCGAGCGGAGACCCGCCCATATGGGCGGGTCTCCGCTCCCACTAGAAATTGCAGAAGATTCTTGACACAACTTCCACGGAGCGGCGCGATCGTCTCCACCACGCCCGCCGCCACATCGCCGCTCGACGTGCGCAGTTCCGTCCGCACCGGCCAGCCGTTGCAAAACACCAAGCCGCGGAAGGTAGCAGTATGCATGGTAGTACCCGTGATAGAACCGATGCTCCTGCCGGCCGTGCAGTTCCACGTCCGTGGCATCGATGTCCAGCACCAACCGCTTCGGAATCTGGCCCCGCTCGCTCGCCACACACCAGATACAGCTCCACGAGCAGCTCGTCGAGCGCATCGAAATCCACGGTGATCTGACGCGTCTTCGCCCGGTCCCGCCCGTTCGCCGACAGCTCCATCCGGTTCAGCGTGCTTTTGCCGGCCAGCAGCTCGCAGCCCGAACGCGCACACTCCACCCGTCCCATGGCCGTGGACAGGGCCCGGTCCCGCCGCAGCTCGTCGTGATCGTTCAGACCCTCGTAGCCCAGCGCGAGACCCAAAATCCGCTGCCCCAGCAACACCACCAGCGGATGCGCCACCTTGGACGGGTCCCGGTGATCCGTGAAACATGCCGAGGCGCGCTCGAACAGCTGGACCTGCTCGGCCAGCATCAGCAGCAGTGCCGAGCCCCCGTTGGAACTCATCTCGCCTCCACTGCAGTCCACCTCCATCCGCCCCGGACGGACCCCTTTCGCCATCCGACGCACCAACCGGTCCGCGCCGCGCTTTTGCTTGCTCTTCATCCCGTGTCCTCCTCCATCCGGCCCCATCGGCCGCGTTGCGCCCACCCTTCGGCCAGCGTGGCCGCATATCCCGGACGCCCCTTCCAGAACACCCACCGGAACATGAACAGCACGACCACCAGCGTGTTCAGCACGCGCCGACGCCGCTGCCAGAGCCGGACCAAAGCATCCCTCCGGGGCCAAGACGGCTGCCGACGACCTGCAGGACCCCAGTCGATCCCGACCCTTCGGCGTGAACCAGCCCAGATGACTGCACAGGGTGGACGCCAACTCATGGCAGCTCAGTGCCGGAAACCGTGCCACCGTCTTCTGAAGGTCTGCAATCTAACGGCGGGTCAGCCGCGTGCCACCAAAGGTCGTCGACTTCAAGTTCTCGATTCGGAAATCCATCACGTTTGCACCAGAGACCATCTAACCAAGCGTAGATTGCCATAACCCATGCCAAAACGTAAGTGTTTTTTTGAAGAACCCCAAAAAAACGAATATGTTTCCGTATATCAACCGGTTACACGACATCCTCAAAGACCGGGATCCCTTTCCGTTCATCCGCATGCCATGGCAGCCACCGGGGGCGAAACCTCCCGACAGTCGGGGAGCGTTCGGGTCTCGTCAAGACCAGGACCCAAGGGCGTGCGATATGGACGTCCGCCGCATGCTCACCCGCATGGCTCATCATCCAGTCGAAAACAGCATCTTTCACGGGATGCGCCGCTTTGCACGCCAGATCGTGGCGGTCCGAAAAACGGGCCGAGGCGCATGCTACAAGTCCGCACCGCTTCCGCCAGCATCGCACTCAGCACCGAACGCGTCCCGCTTCCGTCCGACCCGAACGCACCCCGCTATCATCCCCTTCCCCCCGGCAAAGCCCAATCAACTTCGTGGTATCAACAACTTACACGCACATAAATCGCACCCAAGTCATCCATTATGAGAAATAAGGGCTAGGCACTTTTCACCCGCAGGCGGAATCTGTCACACTCACACATCCACCTTGTCAAAAAGGACCTCGGAAGCACGAACGTAATACCGTTCTAGAAATTCTCCAACGGTATGTCTCTCTCAAAGTTCAAGCTCGGTCCGCAAAAGCTCAACACCGTCCAAGTCGGTCACTACCAACTCCACCGGCTGAGAGTTGGGAACCGCAATCCGCACGCCCCAACCAAAACCAGTTCCGTGGACAATCTTCATAGGCGAGAAAGACTGCGAGGAAATCTCCGTGCCGTTGACGTCAAAAAGCGTCACGATATGGCTGTGTACTGCCAGCAAATCAATCGGGAGCGGGTTCCGATCACTGTAGACCGCTCTGCGAAACGACCACTGTCCCTGGTCGTCCACATGACCCGTCAGTGCCAAACCCTGAGCCCTTTTGCCCGTCCTAGTCAAGGGTACGTAATCGCTCGTATTGCTGGCTACCACCTGCGGCGGTTGCTGTGCGGCTAGTCTTCCCACTTGCTCCAAGTATCCTCCAGCTTTCTTAAAATTGTAGTCGGATACGGATCTGGGACCACAGTAGGACATCAGATCGTAGTAGGTTTCCCTGGAGTCAATGAACCGATTTTCGATGAACTTCCACCCCCGACGGGGACCGAGACGAGCGTTCCGGTACGGGTAGTTCGGGTCAACGCCCGCCGGGCCGCCGCACGGTGCATGTCGAAGTGAGTAGTTGTGTCCCATTTCGTGAGGAAAGATGTAGTAATCGTCTAAAAGACTTCCATTGTTATATTCATACGGGTCCAGACTGAGACCTACATGCCCGGAAAGGTACGCGACACCGCCAGGACCATCACGTCCATAAATGAAGATTCCGTGGTAATACTCGTCTGCTTCCGCGTTCTCCATCCAATGATCTTGAAGTGATCCCAAGGCCCTAAAGGGGCTCCATGTCGTACCGGAGTCGTGACTAATAACCCCTTCGTCCGTCATTTCTACACTGCTTACCGGCATGTAATTCATGATCGGGTTCATAAACGGATCAAGGCTTTCTAGTTCTGGTATGCCCTGGTTATTTTCCAAGCGGAAAAGTCGAATACGCATCAAAGGGGTATCAAAGAACGAAAGATCACTCAGAGCAAGAACGTGTTCCCTAGCGGGACCGTCATCCGAACCGTCTACGTCAATGTCCGCTCGGAAGGTGTTCCCCGGTGCGAATAAAGACCCAGGCATGGAAAACATAAACTCCGTTTCGTAGTTCCCGGAAGCACTCTCGTCCGGGCCGGACGCAGACAGGATCTCGAGTTCTACCGGATGGGCCGTACTTGATCCGTCCACGATACTGAATACCGGCTCACCCATATAGTCGGTCCCATGTTCCACCCGCACCGTCACTACGCCGTCGCGGCCAGGTACCAAATCGGTGAATGTTTTTGTCGTGAACGTACCCTCCTCCTCCGAATCGTCTGCTTCGTATACTTCCCGCACCGCCATCGGGCCTTGATAAAGCTCGACTCGTCGCACCGCACCGCTGCCACCTTGGCAATCTAGGCCCCAGACGGCGTCCAACAGGCCGTCGCCCGCCGTAATTCGTAATTCAACGTCCTGCTCACGCGGTGCCGGACATGCGGCGTCCAAACCTGCCACTACCGTACTATCGAGCTCCACCGATCCCGATGCCGGATCAACCGTTACCTGGTCGTTGCTGGAAACGATGGTATAGTTCACGGCGGGCTGCCCGCTCCACGTCGAAGCGATACTCCACTGCATCTCGCTCTGTGCGTTTAATCGCGGATGCCCGGCGGAGTCAGGGACCGGCTCGTTCAGTGCCACCGTAATCGGAGGTGCCTGACAACGCAGGGACGCGGAAAGGCTCGCATCACTCCCGAAGTTCCCGCTGATCGTGATCGTTCCCGCAACGTCTCCCGGAACCGAGCATTCCAAGGTGAACTGAATGGTCGCTTCTCCCCCGGGTACGATCTCCCCGCTCGTCGCGCTTGCGGCCGCCACCCAGAAGGCAGTCCCCGTTAGCGAAAAGGTCAGCAGTTCATCGCCGATGTTGCGCAGCGCAATCTCAGTGCCGACCGGTGCCGAACCGAGAACGTAGGTGGTCTGAATCGCTTCCGTCGAGAGTTCCAGCTGCGGACCGGAGGATTCGTCACCTCCGCATGCCGCCAAAAAAGACAGTCCAAAAAATGCTAACAGTACATTTATTCCGCCAAACTTTAATCTAGAATATTTCATCTTGCTCCTCGTGGTTTGCTCCAGTGAGTTAGTACGTTCGAGCTACGCAGCTAAACTAAAGCCAAGGAAAACAGTATGACAGTATTAAAAGGCAAATTTAAAGAAGAAGTTCCATAAAAATACAAATTTATATTATCATAATATTGAATGGAACCAATAACTTAACTGCCTTGTCTTCCGGCAAAGTACCCCCGAAAGTCGAAAATATCCGAATACCGCACCCCTACTTTAACTTGTTAGCTACAGTCTCATCTATCCAATTAACTAATTATCCCCAAACAACAGCTAAGATAGCAAGCATAGTACAATGCAAAATTTATCGATAAAATCTACATGAATGTATTATTAACCACCTTAATTTATGTCGGGGAGAAGTGGTGCGGAAAAATGGGACACGAACGGAGCATAGTTTAAGATAGACCCGGCCTTTGTTAGGGACATGACGGGAGTATGACAACGATGGTGAAAAGCAAACGACGGCGGCATTCGTCGGAGTTCAAGTTCAAGGTGGCGGTGGAGGCCCTGAAGGGGGATTGGACGATGGCGGAGTTATCGTCGCGGTTCGAGTTGCAGTCGACGCAGCTTCAACAGTGGAAGAAGATGCTTCTGGACGAAGGGGCACTGGTGTTTGAACGTGGGTTACGGACGGCGAAGTCGCCGGAGCCACATACGGATGCGAACGAGCTGCACCGCAAGATTGGGGAACTGACAATGGAACGGGACTTTCTCAAGGAAAAGCTGGTGCCCTGGATCGATCTCGGAGAACGGCGATGATCGGCTCCGGGGCAACCATTTCGGTGAAGCACCCATGCGAGGAGCTACTTGAGGTGAGCCGTTCGAATGACTATCGCTCACTCCGTCCCCGGTCGGTGACGGACCGCGCTCTTCGGGATGCGATCGCGGGCATTTACGAACAGCATCCGTTCTACGGCAAGCGGCGCGTGCAGGTGGAACTAAGCAAGCACAGGGACTGGAAGCGGGTGTCCGTCGCATCCGTCATCGGATGCGGGAGATGCGTCTGGAGCCGATCCGTCCGAAGCCGCGCACGAGCGTATCGAGCCGGGCTCATGAGCAGTATCCGTATCTGCTGCGGAATCGTAAGATCGTGCGAAGCGACGAAGTGGGGGCTTCGGACATCACGTACATTCCGATGCGTCGGGGATATGTGTACCTGACTTCGGTGATTGACTGGCACAGCCGTAAGGTGCTGTCGTGGCGGTTGTCCAACAGTCTGGACTCGCGCTTCTGCGTGGAAGCACTGAAGGAGGCTCTGGTGCGCTACGGCAAGCCGACCATCTTCAATACGGATCAGGGTTCGCAGTACACCAGCGACAGCTTCCTGGATGTCCTCCGTGCGGCCGAGGTTGCGATCAGCATGGACGGCAAGGGTCGATGGCGCGACAACGTGAGAGTCGAGCGGCTGTGGCGTTCGGTGAAGTACGAGAGCGTGCATCTGCACGCCTGGAACGATCCGAAGGAGGCTCGGCAGGGGATCGGGCGTTGGGTGGAGTTCTACAACCGGGAGCGACCGCATCAGGCATTGGGGTACCGAACACCCGAGGATGTCTACTGGTCCGACCGGAAGGCATGGCAAAATGTGGCGTAAAAAGCGAAAAGCGAAAATTTTCACTACCCCCGCGGGGGTAGTGAAGTCCGCTGGAGTGTATCTTAAATCTCGCGTTAATCCGTCTCAAGAAACCGCACCACCTCAGGGTCCCCACGCTTGTTGCTCTACTATTCGATACCGCAGGTTCGGCAGTAATAAGGCATGGAATAAGAACCAGATTTGGCTCCCAGTCTGCATCGTCTGAGTAAGATATTGCTTGCTCAAAGATCATAAGCGGAAGGGATTAACCCGGATTTCTGGTAGTGGCTCAGTTTGAAAATGGGAAGATTACACAGTCATGCGATGATTAAGTGGGCATTACGACCGACTATGGGAAATCTGCGATATTCTCCGACTGGTTGAGGAAGTGGCTCCGAAGCCGAACCGACCGAAGAAGTACAAGAAGCACAATGGAAATTCAAACTGAGCCACTACCGGATTGCCGTTGGAGGCGTTGAAATGGGCTTTTTTAGGGGTTTCAGGGGGGGGGGGCATGTGCGGATCTTCGTTGGGAGGGCGGCGATCATGAGACGTTTCGAGCATGCCTTGCGGTTGGACGAGACGCCGATCGGTGAGATCAGGATTAACGTGAAATCACGGGATGACATTCCGGCGTTGCTGTTGGGATTGCAGCATCTGTACGTGTCGTGTCGGGAGGAATTGGAAGGGTTACTGGGCTGCCATGTGACAGCGGATCGGGATCCGGAGAACGGTCGGCCGGGGATGACGCTCTGGCGGGTTCTGGTGATGGTGGTGCTCAAGCAGGGTTGGGATTGCGACTACGACCGTCTGGGGGAGTTGGTGAACCATCATCAGGGTGGTACGGAAGATGCTGCAGCATGGGTTTCTGGATGACTGGACGTACTCGGTTCGCACCTTGCAGGACAATGTGTCGCTGGTGACGCCGGCGTTGCTACAGGAGTTGAATGCGCTGCTGGTGCGCGAGGGTCATGCGGTGGCGGGAAAGCCCCCTGGCACCGCCTTGGACGGTCGGGTTGACTCGTTCGTAGTGGAGACGGACGTGCGTGCATTACAATTGTGTCAAGAATTTTCTGCAATTTCCAGTGGGAGCGGAGACCCGCCCATATGGGCGGGTCTCCGCTCGGCGCGAAATTTTCGGGCGTCTCATGCCGCCTCCCGCCATGCCTCGGATTCCGGTTCGGAGGCGCGAACCACGCCGATCCGGCCATAGAGATAACGCTGCCCCGTCAGCCACCGCTCATGGGTCTCCGTCGCAAGTGCCAAGATCAGACGCAGACAGGACTCCACGTTAGGGAAGATCCTGATGACACGCGTTCGCCGGCGGAGCTCCTCGTTGTACCGCTCCAGCATGTTCGTGGACTTCATCCGCAGGCGATGTTCCCTGGGCAGCCGATACACCGTCAGCGTCTCCTCGACATGATCCTCGACCCATTCCACCAGCTTGCCAAACCCTTTCTCATCGCCCCAACGGGCTACCCAAGCACCCAGTACCTCACGAGCCTCCCCGACATGCTCACAGCCCCACAACCGTTTCAAACCCTCCAGACACGCGGGATCAGCACTCCGCGACAGCTTGTCCCTGGCATTGCGCAGAAAATGGACGCAGCACCGTTGCCACAGCGCGGTCGGCAGCACTTTTGAGATCGCATGCTTCAATCCCTCATGACTGTCCGAGACCACATACTCGACTCCCCGCAGGCCACGTTCCTTCAGATGCGACAGGAATTCCGTCCACGACACCTCGCTTTCCCGGTTCCCCACCTCCGCCGCCAGCACCTGACGCCGACCCTCGCCGTCAATCCCGAGGGCAATCTGCACCGCCCGGGAACGCACCGATCCCTCCTCTCGCACCTTCTCATACCGGGCATCCAGCAGCACATACGGATACGCCTCCTCCAGCCGACGTTCCGCAAACGCCTTCAGCGACGCGTCCAGCTTCGACACCATGGCCGAGATCGTCGCCGGTGAAAACTCGTGACCGCACAGACCCTCCGCCAGTCGGCTCACCCGACGCGTCGAGACCCCCTGCACATACATCTCCGACAGCACCGCCACCAGGACCTTCTCCGAACGCTGATAGCGCTCGAACACCCGCGTGCTGAACTGGCCGCTGCGTTCCTGCGGAACCCTCAGCTCGATCTCGCCCACCTTCATCGTCAGATCCCGCCGGTAGTATCCAGAACGGTAGCCCTGACGCGTCTTCGTCCGCTCGCTCTTGCCCGCTCCCAGAAACTCCGTCATCTCACTCTCCAGCACCTCGTTGAGCGTCTCCTGCACCAGCCGCCTCACAAAGTCCTCATCGTCCGCCAGATGATGACATGCCGACTTCTTCGTGTCATTGTGCGTATAATCTTCCCGAATCATTTCTTGCTCCTTTTCCATAAATTGTGTAATGAATGATTCGCGCCTGGACGCGGTTCCGCGTCCAGGCATCTCCACATTCCCGATAAAACATCAGATTCTAACCATGCGTCTGTCGTTACAGCTCGTTTTTCGTTTTTGCAGATAAATTTATACACAACCGCGGCGTATCCATCTGGCGTTCGGGTCCGCCTTCCCGTACTGGAAGGATTTCCGGTTGATCTGGGCCAGCCTGGCACCAACGTAAAAGCCCGGTGCAACCGGGTGCATGACGCTGGCGGCGGAGCGCGCCGACCTCCCCGCGCCCGGATGCTCAACGATTCGCTGTCCCGCCCTCAAAAAGGCGGGGAAAACACACGCATCCCCGCCCTCCGAAGCCTTTTCAAACTCGCGACGCGACATTCCATGCCCCGTACCCCACGCATCCCGTGAAAAACATCATTTTCGACTTGGTTATGAGAAATCCGGGCTAGTGATGATGCAGCGGCACTTTCACTTAATGGGTCATTCCAGTATCGGTTTTAATTAGAACCAGAAATGTATAAGGAGTAGAAATTGGATGGATATGCTGGCTCTGCCAGAAAACTATTCGGTCATTTTCCAAACAGATACTTTGCGAAAATAATCATAGGAGCCAGCACATTCGCTGTAGCTGTACCAAGAAGCATCAATATAACTTTATCATCAAGATCAAACCAGTCCCATTTTAATCCATCAAAAACCACAGCTATTCCAACAAAGATTAACCATCCGATCGCTAACCATACAAACCGATTAGCAAATTTCTTTTTTTGGTCCAGATTTAATTGAGCAGAATCTAATTTGATTTTTGATTCTGCTTCATTGTGTTCGTCTTTCCAATCTTTCTCGTCTTCATCTGTTGGAACTACTTCAGTACCAAGAGAACTTATAAACCCTTTCAGGCTGTTGGGTTGTTTGTCAGCAATTCCCCGTATAGCCCCAACCCCGCTATAGGTATGGACTTTGCGCATTGGCTTTCGCAATAATAAGAGCGTAGGCTTATCGTTTGAGGGTGGATGATAGGTTAATATAGAGTTACCAGACAAACGAGGTATCCAAGGATGGGTGCATTGAAGTTGCGCAAGGATGTGAGCAAGCCCGGATTGCTGCGGGTGGTTCGTGAAGTATTTGAGGGGGTCGTTGAGAAGGTTTGCGGGCGGAAGTTTTCCACCGGCGACTGTCTGATGTCGGGTCTGGCGGTGTTTCTGGAGAAGCACGCTTCGCTGCTGCAGTTTGATTTAACGAGGCACCGGCACTCGGTGGTGGAGATGAATCTGCATCGTCTGTACGGTCTGGCGCAGGTTCCCTGCGACACGACCCTGCGCCGTCGCCTGGATCCGATCTCGCCGGTGCGGTATCGGCGGGCGTTTCAGCAGGTTCTGCAACGCGCCCAGCGCGGCAAGGTACTGCAGCGGATGTCGGCGTGGCGCGGTCATTATCTGGTAGCCGTGGATGGTACCGGCACCTTTTCCTCCCAGCGGGTTCACGGTCCGTGCTGTCTGCGGGCCCGGCACCGCAACGGTTCGACCACGTACTCCCATCAGCAGTTGTGTGCGGTGATGGTGCATCCGGATCAGCGGCAGGTGCTGCCGATGGCGATAGAAGCGGTTTGCAACGGGGATGGCTCGACGAAGAACGACTGCGAGCGGGGTGCCTGGGCCCGGCTAGTTCCGGTCCTGGCTTCGCTTTATCGGCGCATGAAGCTGATCGTGATTGCCGATGGGCTGTTCTCGCAGGGTCCCCAGATCCGGCTGCTGCAGGAGCATGGACTGCGCTTTCTGCTGGTGGCTCGGGCGGGCGACCATCCGCATCTGCAGGCTCAGCTGGATCGTTCCGATGCGCCCTGGTTTGCAGATCCCTCGCCCGAAGGGCAGGAGCGGGATCGCCAGCTGCGCGTGGTGCCGGAGGTGGAACTGAATGCTGCGAACCCCGACCTGAAGGTCCAGGTGCTGCAGAGTTCGGAGCGGCGTGGCTCCGGCGAGGATGCGCGGCGGGCGTTCACCTGGGTCACCGATCTGCCGCTCAATCCGCATAACGCCAGCGAACTGGCTCGCGCGGCTCGCAGTCGCTGGAAGATCGAGAACGAGACCTTCAACACGCTGAAGAACGTCCAGTACCTGGAACACAACTTCGGACACGGAACCCAGCACCTGTCGGATACTTTCGCTGCGCTGATGCTGCTGGCGTTCCTGATCGACCAGCTGCTGGAAATGGCCTGCCCCGTCATGAAGCAAATCTTCGCCAAGTGCTATACCCGAACCGCAACGTGGGAACGTCTGCGCAGCAGTTTCTGTGCGGTAGCCTTCCGCAACTGGCAGGAACTGTACGGCCACGCCCTCGGGATCTACACCGCGTACCTCGCCTACGATACGTCCTGACGGCCGACCGCCTCTCCAGCTGCTCGATGAAGAAGGGATCGGGACGTCGTCCCGAGGCCCCATGCCGCCCTGACGGTCAAGAGACCTGCATATCGATGCCCGGAACCCGTTCCAACGCACGACGACATGCCATGCAAACCGTCTGAAAACGTCGGTTCCCCGTACCGAAACATGAAAAGACCGACATCAAGCCCAAAATGAAACTATACGGGGAATTGCTGGTTGTTTGTCTTGAACCATGCTTGACGAGCTTCGAATTCCTTAAGAATTTCCTCCTTTGAAATGAGGATGTCAAGTCCCCCCACCCTGTAAAGTTTTGTCCACGCACCCTTTTCCCAGTGTGTTATTGCAACAAGTTTCGGCCCAGACCCTGCTGGAAACGCATCAACAGCAGCATTTAAAGCATCCTTTTCATTACCATCCGACAAATCTTCAAAGAAATTAAAAATTCCTAACTCATTATTAATTGGCTTAGCCCCATACCGCTTCAAGAAATGATACAACTCTGGATGTACAGGCCCATATCTCCACGCCTGGAAATCACCGAAAACAAGTTGTTCATTATGCGTACCAAGGTAAACCATATGTGTGATGTATATGATTTTCTGTAGCTCTAAGTTAGAAAGCGTCCATTTCGACTCACTACACAGTTGCTTTGCAGCTTGAAGTACAGGAATTGTCATTCTGTGACTCCTATAATTTCCTAATCTTTAGCAGCCCACCGTGCTGCTGCAGCTTGCTTAGCGATCTCGCTTCTTCGTTCTGCTGTTAAGGCTTCTGCTCGTGCCTTCCCTCCTTTAGCACGTCCAGTAGGTTCAGCCATCGAGTCGTTTGGGATCTGGCCAGTCGTCATATCGACAATCATCTTCGCTAATTGATTGGCATCATGGGGACGTTTAGTCATTCAGGTTCTCCATCAGCTGTAAAGCTGATCTTTACGGATTCTATCCAATAATCGTATCATTTTGTAGTCTTTCTGTTTTCAAACTGAGCCACTACCTTGCACTGCCTTCGCTTGTGTGATGGTGTTCGCTTGGACGGAGACCGCGGCACTTGCAAACAAAACAAAAAGCGATGCACATGAAGATGAGGAAATAGAAGAGATCATTGTTTCAGCCCACCCACTGGCTGATGATGGTACAGCACACGACGCGACGGTCATTGGTACCGAAGAGATTAATCGGTCCATTCAATCAAGTATTGGTGCAGTCGTTAAGAAAGAGACGGGAATTCACTCCACGTCATACGGAGAAGCAGTTGGACGACCCATAATCCATGGTTTGGGAGGAACACGCGTTCGCGTTATGGAAGACCAAACGGAAACCATGGACGCATCGGTACTTGGTGTTGACCATGCGGTTACCACTGAAGCCATCATCGCGGAACGCATAGAAATTCTTAAGGGACCGAGTACGCTCCTCTATGGATCTGGAGCAATTGGTGGCGTCGTGGACGTGCATACTCACCGGATTCCAAGCAGAATACCTAACCAACTTAGTGGTAAAGGCGAGTTGCGAAGAGCTGATAACGGCGGACGAACATTTGGCGCAATGGTCGTCGAGGGGGCGGTGAGAAATTTGCATGGCATATTGACCTGTTTGGGCGCAACTCCGATGAATACGAGATACCAGTTTCTGCCGAATCATCCCGATTCGTCGAGTTGGAAGAAGAACACGAAGAGGAAGGTGGTATGCACCACGAGGATGAAGATGGGGATGAACACGACAGTAAGCATGAGGATCGGGGAACTTTGACCGGTAGCCAATTCGATACATTAGGAGGAGCAGTAGGTTTTTCTTTGGCTCTTATGTATCTACTTGTGTATAGCTTGTCAAATGAGGTGAAAGGAAGTCCGCTTCAATCGATTGTTCAAGCTTGAATTCCGATCGCATCAACCAGTGCATGTAGTGGTTCAGGTAGCGTGTAGAGACCCCGCGGTGGTGATGGTTCAGCCATCGCTTCATGGTCATGTGACGCTGGTTAACCGTGTTGAGATGCCAACTCCCGCGGCGAGCTTCACGTCGGCTGACGCGCACCACTTCCTGGTGCATGTTCAGGCTCCGGCTTGCCATGGCGTAGCTGGGATGTCCATCGGTGACACACACGCCATCTTCGGCCAGCCATTCCGACATTACCGGAGCGATGTTCGTCCCCGCCGTCGATGGGAGAGCTTCCATATAAGTCGGCCCGCCGCGAGACACTGCCGTCAAGACAGGCCGCTGGTCCGACACCAGACCCCGGTGCCCGCGATTGCCTCCTCGCTCGCGCGGAAAGCGACGCTCCGTTAATGAGCGATCTCCCTTGCAGCTCTCCAGAAAGTAGGTCTCGTCCATCTCCACGATGCCTTGAAGTTTCGAGCCTTTCTGCTGCTTGCCAAGAAAGCGATGCCGCCACAAAAATGCGGTTCGGTAAGAGATCCCGCATCGCTCGGCTGACTGATGCAGCGTCAGCCGATCTCGCAAACACCCTTCGAATACCGACCACTTCGACTTGTGCCTCAAGCCAGCAAGATGGGTCCCGGTCAGCGCGTGAAAGGTTCGTCCGCACGATGCCGAACGGCAACGAAATCGACACAAGCCTGCCGACTTCCCGTGACGCACCGCCCCTGAGGAACCGCAATGCGTACATACTCGCAGTCGCTCCAACTCCGCTTCCCGTTGACGAACGGGTTCAGGCAGTTCGTCGCACTTGACCGATGTCTGGACCCCGTGCATCAGCCTCTGCTTCTGCACTGGGGTCAGCCTAGGAATCTGGTCTAGCATCTCCTTAAATTTGCGGGGACCCATTGGTTTTCCTCAACCTATTGAACCAGCGCATATTATAGCTGCTTGTTAGTCATTCTCAACATAAAACTACATAAGAGCCTTTTCTTTTGTAGACAACTGGGGCTTTATGGGGGGTGCAATTAGCAAACTCGATTCGCACTATGGATTATCCGGCCATTCTGCTCATAGCCACGAACACGAAGAAGACGCAGATCACGAAAATGCCCACGAAGAGGAAGAGCATCACGAGGAGGATGAAGATAGCGGAAGTCCGGTACTTGGATATGTCCCAGACTCGCGTTGATGTTGGTGGGCTTTACAACAAGTTGTGGGATGAATCTTTAACGCTCAAGTATCGTCTAAGCACCAACGATTACGCACACTTTGAAATCGAAGGAGATGAAATAGGTACGCATTTAGCCATTCAGGCAATGGAGGGTCAAGTATAGATTTCGACAGACGAGCGACACTTGAAGAAAAATGTTTATGGCATGCAATTCAGTCGCCGAGACTTTTCTTCGGCCGGCGAAGAATCTTTCGTGCCGCCCGTAAACAGTGGAGCCATTGGCATTTTCTAGCTCGGAGAACGGTCGGGAGGGCACTTCGACATCGAACTGGGACTCTCCGGATGGAGCGTAGTTCACATGACACAAGCAATGGATCAGGGAGAGGTTTTAATACGTTTGCAACCTCACTCGGTTTGCTTACTCCACTTGGAGGACGCGACCGATGAGAATTCAGCGTGCATACCGACTATTCGACAAGAGCACCTGTGGCGGAAGAGATCTATTCCAATGGTCCCCACTTGGCAGCTTCTCGAATTGAATTGGGAAATCCCGATTTAGATGCTGAACGAGCGATGAGCATAGCTACATCCATTCGACACCGTAGTCATAACTCGGGTGTCAACGTAACCGTGTACTATTCGCAATTCAGCGATTTCATTGTCGCTTATGCAACTGGAGAGGAAGAAGATGAGCTGCCGATAGTTCAGTACGTTCAGCATGACGCGGTCCTGCGTGGATTGGATTTCGAAGCTTCGCGTGATCTCATCGAATTTGGCGAGAGAGTCGTTTCCGTCGAAGTACGATTTGATACGGTTTCGGCAAGCGTTGATGGATTAGGGCGTGTTTACACTAAATTCCTAATCATTTCGTATATCAGGGCCAGATAAATGAACCCAGCGAACATGACGTCGAGTTTGTCGTAACGTGTCCCCACGCGGCAATACCGCTTGAGCCTGCCGAACAGGCGTTCCACTTCGTTGCGGCGGGCATACAGCTGGCGGTCGAAGGACCAAGGTTTCCGGCGTGTCGCTCCAATGGCATTCGGATTAGCGGAAAGGGATCCTGGTCTTTGAGGATGTCGTGTAACCGGTTGATATACGGAAACCTATTCGGCTTTTTTGGGATTCTTCAAAAAACACTTGCGTTTCAGCATGGGTTATGGCAATCTACGCTTAGTTAGATTATCTCTGGTGCAAACGTGATGGATTCCCGAATCGAGAACCTGAAGTCGACCACCTATTTGTGGCACGCGGCTGACCCGCTGTCGGATTGCGGACATTCAGAAGACGGTGGAGCTGTTTCCGGCACTGAGCCGCCATAAGCTGGCTGCCACCCTGTGCAGTCATCTGGGCTGGTTCACACCGAAGGGTCGGGATCGACTGGGGTCCTGTCTGCGGATGCTGGAGCAGCTGGAGTCCTGCGGCATCGTGTCACTGCCGGCGAAGCGGCCGGGATCGAGAACGGGAACCGGGGGTCGGAGACCGCGGCATACGAGCCGCTCGGATCCGGGCTCCGCCATAGAGTGCGGGTTGCAGGAGCTGATGCCACTGGAACTGGAGATTGTGGCGGAGGGGGAGGCCGTTGAGGAATGGAAGGAACGGATGGACCGGCATCACGAGCTGGGTTACCGGCATCCGTTCGGCTGTTTCCTGCGCTACTGGCTACGGGATCGTCGGGATCGCAAGCTGGGCTGTCTGCTGTTTGAGGCGGACACGACCCGGCTTCCCTGTCGTGACGCCTGGATTGGCTGGCGGGATCTGGATCGGGCGAAGCACCTGAAGGGGGTGGTGAGCAACTCCCGGTTCCTGATTTTTCCTTGGGTTCGGGTTCTGTATCTGGCCTCTGAAGGCCCTGTCGATGGCGGTTCGGCGGCTGCCCGGGGACTGGAAGGAGCGGCACGGCCTGGAGCCGGTACTGGTGGAGACCTTTGTGGATCCGGCGAAGTACCGGGGGACCTGCTACCGTGCGGCCAACTGGCAGTGCATGGGCCGGACGAAGGGACGCAAGGCGAGTGCATCGGAGGGAGGCAGGACTCCGAAGGACGTTTACCTGTATCCGCTGACGAAAGACTGGAAGCAGGTGCTGCTGACCGGCTCCCGTCGATCCGGACGCCGTTCCCGCAGGCCGCCGGTGGCGGTCTTGGCTCCGGAGGATGCGTTTGTCCGGCTCTGGAGCGGCATCGTCGAGACGCTTGTGGGTGTCGCCAACCGGCACGACCGGTTCTGGCAGCGACGGCGGCGCGTGCTGAACACGCTGGTGGTCGTGCTGTTCGTTTTCCGGTTGGTGTTCTCGAAGGGGCGTCCGGGATATGCGACCACGCTGGCCGAACTGTGGGGGCAGTGCCGGACGATGGGGATCGAACTGCCACAGCCGGCTCCGGTGTCGCCGTCCTCCATCTGCAGTGCCCGGGCCCGGCTGGACGAGAAGCTGTTCAAGACCTTGCACCAGGAAATCCTCAAGGTGGTCTTCGACGCCGAGGCACGACCCCGGCACGCACGGAAAGTCCGTCCCGACACGGACCGGCGGTGGCAGGGGCATCGGGTGTTTGCGGTCGATGGAACCTACCTGAACCTGCCGCGCGGACGGGTGCATAAAGGCTGGCGGACGCCGGTAGACGGTGCCCATTATCCGCAGGGTCTGGTGAGTTGCCTGTATCGGCTGCAGGCCCGACTACCGGTCGACTTCGACCTGCATGCGCATGGAAACGAGCGCGCGGCGGCACTGGCCCACCTGAACGTGTTGTCGGCGAACGATGTGGTGGTCTATGACCGGGGCTACTATTCCTATGAGATGCTGCACGCGCATGCGATCCGGGGACTGCACGCGGTGTTCCGGATGAAACGGAAAACCGGTATCGATGTCGACCGCTTCATCCACGGCGGCCACCGGGATACGGTCATCGAGGTCGTTCCCCGCCAACGCACGCTGACCCGACTACGCCGCAGGAACCCCGGAGCCGCATTCGGCCCGCACCGCTTGCGGCTGGTGAAATATGCCGTGGGCGATACCGTCTTCATCCTGGGAACGACCCTGCTGGACCGGGACCAGTATTCCATCGAGCAGCTGTCGGATCTGTATCACGCGAGATGGGGCATCGAGGAACTGTACAAGGTATCCAAACGGCTGATGGAGGTTGAGGACTTTCATGGGCAAAGCGAACGGGGCGTGAAACAGGAACTGTATGCATGCTTCACCCTGACTACCATGACCCGGCTGTTCGCCAACCATGGCGAGGATCATGTGAACGGGGGGCTGCCGAACGACGGCAAGCCGCTGATGCAGACGAATTTCAAGCACGGACTTGCGGCGGTGGCGGCCAACATCGAGAGCCTGCTACTTCAGCATGCATCCGCCCTCCGGGAAACCGTGACTCGTATGGTCGGCGAGATCGTCCGGTGTCGGCAACGGCTCCGTCCGAGCCGGTCCTATGAACGGCGATCCCGAAAACCGGTCGGAAAGTGGCAGCGAGGAAGAGGAGCACCGGCACCGGCAACTCGCTAACGGAATAAAAAATCAGCGGATAACCAAGGCCCAAGACCGAATCCTTAACCGAATGGGAAAATTCACTAAACGAATGCCATTGATGCGACTGGGGGGCAGTTTCAACGTTGAATGGAACAACTTTGATTTCTCATTGGACCTCTTGCACGTTCAATCACAATCGGATACAGCGATATTCGAACTGCCGACTGATAGTTACAATGACGTTAGCTTGTACGTAGGCTTCAAAATCCCGCGAGAGCGAGGCACTTTGCAGGTGTTTCTCATTGGTTCGAACTTGACGGGTGCGGAACAACGTAACCATACCTCTTTCATTAAGGACATAGCTCCGATGCCAAGTAGAAGTCTGGAACTAGGGATGCGAATGACATTATGAAGCCGCATTGTTAAAGAACTGCAGTGCTTAGTACGATCTCAGAGGCGTTGACTGGCTAAAGTTGTAACTATGCATCTACTACGCTGGGCGGACTCAACCTATTGAGGATGACGGTGGTTGATTTGAGGCAACTCGTAGTCAATGTTATGGAAGCCTACGATATGAAGAGTTGTCCTGAAGCGAGGAAGCGTAACATGTGATTCGGTTTACTAACCGGACGTGGCGTCAATTGGATCAGTAACTTGGAGGAAGTACGTGTTGCAAAGCATTGGAGTTACGAGATCGTGGCTATTTAGTAAAGCTGGAAGCCTTTGACGGTTCCATGTAATGGCGTTGTTTACCAATCTCTCCGAGCTGATGTTTCACACCTTAATGTTTAGCCCTTATTTCTCATAATGGATGGCTTGGGTGCGATGTATGTGCGTGTAAGTTGTTGATACCACGAAGTTGGTTGGGCTTTGCCGGGGGGAAGGGGATGGTAGCGGGGTGCGTTCGGACGGATGGGTGCGTTGGATGGCGAAAGGGGTGCGTTCGGGTCGGACGGAAGCGGTGCGCGTTCGGTGCTGAGTGCGATGCTGGCGGAAGAGGTGCGGACGTGTAGCATGCGCCTGGGCCCGTTTTGCGGACCGCCACGACCGGCGTGCAAAGCGGCGCATCCCGTGCAAGATGCTGTTGTCGACTGGATGATGAGCCATGCAGGTGCAGCATGCGGCGGACGCCCCTATCGCACGCCCTTGGGTCCTGGTCTTGACGAGGCCCGAACGCTCCCCGACTGTCGGGAGGTCTCGCCCCCGGTGGCTGCGATGGCATGCGGATGAACGGAAAGGGATCCCGGTCTTTGAGGATGTCGTGTCACCGGTTGATATACGGAAACATATTCGATTTTTTGGGGGTTCTTCAAAAAAACACTTGCGTTTTGGCATGGGTTATGGCAATCTACGCTGGGTTAGATGGTCTCTGGTGCCAACGTGATGGATTTCCGAATCGAGAACGTGAAGTCGACCACCTTGGGTGGCACGCGGCTGACCCGCCGTTGGATGGTGGACCTTCAGAAGACGGTGGCACGGTTTTCGGCACTGAGCCGCCATGAGTTGGCGTCCACCCTGTGTAGTCATCTGGGCTGGTTCACGCCGAAGGGTCGGGATCGATTGGGGTCCTGCAGGTCGCCGGCAGCCGTCTTGGCCCCGGAGGATGCTTTGGTCCGGATCTGGCAGCGGCGGCGGCGCGTGCTGAACACGCTGGTGGTCGTACTGTGCATGTTCCGGTGGGGGTTCTGGAAGGGGCGTCCGGGACATGCGGCCACGCTGGCCGAAGGGTGGGCGCAACGCGACCGATGGGGCCGGATGGAGGAGGGCACGGGATGAAGAGCAAGCAAAAGCGCGGCGCGGACCGGTTGGTGCGTCGGATGGCGAAAGGGGTCCGTCCGGCGCGGATGGAGGTGGACTGCAGTGGAGGCGAGCTGAGTTGCAACGGGGGCTCGGCACTGCTGATGATGCTGGCCGAGCAGGTCCGGCTGTTCGAGCGCGCCTCGGCATGTTCACGGACCACCGTGACCCGTCCAAGGTGGCGCATCCGCTAGTGGCGTTGCTGGGGCAGCGGATTTTGGGTCTCGCGCTGGGCTACGAAGATGTGAACGATCACGACGAGCTGCGGCGGGACCGGGCTCTGTCCACGGCCATGGGGCGTGTGGAGTGTGCGCGTTCGGACTGCGAGCCGCTGGCCGGCAAAAGCACGCTGAACCGGATGGAGCTGTCGGCGAACGGGCGGGACCCGGCGAAAGCGCGCCAGATCACCGTGGATTTCGATGCGCTCGACGAGCTGCTCGTGGAGCTGTACCTGGTGTGGGGCGAGCGGAGCCAGATGCCGCAGCGGCTGGTGCTGGACATCGATGCCACGGACGTGGAACTGCACGGCCGGCAGGAGCACCGGTTCTATCACGGGTACTACCATGAATACTGCCACCTTCCGCGGCTGGTGTTCTGCAACGGCTGGCCGGTGCGGACGGAACTGCGCACGTCAAGCAGCGATGTGGCGGCGGGCGTGGTGGAGACGGTCGAGACGGTCGTGGACCGGCTGCGGAAGCGATTTCCGCAGGTGCCGATCCTGATCCGCGCCGACGGGGCCTACTGCCGCGACGAGTTGATGACGTGGTGCGAGGCGCGGGGCGTGGATTACGTGCTAGGACTGCCGCGCAATGATCGGCTGAAAGACCAGGTCCAGCCGTTGATGGACGATCTGCGGGACCGGTTGAAGCGGGATCCGGACTATGCACAGCAAGCGGTCCGGTCCGCGGCTACCAGAGCTTCGGCTATCGCACACGCGACAGCTGGAGCCGCGAACGCCGCGTGATCGCCAAGGCCGAATGGCTGCCGGGACCACCGGTCGGCAACGCGGACGGGGAACCGGCCGGCAAGGCCGACGGCGGACCGGAGGCCGGCGCGGAAGGCCCATGTGCGACGGTCGCTTCGTCGTCACCTCGCTCGAGAAGCCCAACGCGCAAACGGTCTACGAAGCGATGTACTGCGACCGGGGCGCGGCCGAAAACTGGATCAAGGAACAGAAGAACGATCTGTTCCTGGACCGATGCTCCAGCGGCCTCTGGAACGTCAACGCACTCCGGCTCCGGCTGAGCGCACTGGCCCATGCCCTCTATTGCATGATGAAGCACCGGCTCGAGAACCTCCCGGTATCCGCCATCCTGCGCCGGAGCCACCCATCGACGCTGCGCGAGCACCTGTTCCGGATCCCGGTGCGCGTGACGGTGTCCACGCGTCGGATCCATCTGGCGTTCGGGTCCGCCTTCCCGTACTGGAAGGATTTCCGCTTGATCTAGGCCAGCCTGGCACCAACGTAAAAGCCCGGTGCAACCGGGTGCATGACGCTGGCGGCGGAGCGCGCCGACCTCCCCGCGCCCGGATGCTCAGCGATTCGCCGTCCCGCCCGCAAAAAGGCGGGGAAAACACACGCATCCCCGCCCTCCGAAGCCTTTTCGAACTCGCGACGCGACATTCCATGCCCCGTACCCACCGCATCCCGTGAAAAACATCATTTTCGACTTGGTTATGAGAAATCTGGGTTAGCAGTCTGCGCCGTAGAGAAATTTTGGCACATTTTTTAGGATAGACAGTTTGTAAACAACTCAGTATGGAAACTATATATTTCATTAACACACATTTGAGGCAATGTATCCTACTAAGGAGCATTCCTACGTTTCTACGGCACGGACTACCTTAGGTTCCATCTGATATCACGTATGATATAGTAGGTCTCGAAAGAATTGAGTGGCAGCTTAAACAGGCATACAATCCTAATGACGCCAATTGGTAACTTACCACGACTCATAGGTCAAGTCATTGCGATCTTATGCATAATTTTCTCGTGTTACGCACAGAGTGTCAGTGCTGTACATATTGACACACTCGATAACCACAACCCATGCTGGATTTGTCAAGTAGCAAGCGACAACGACAAATCTCATCTGCCCTACGTCATTGATGCTAATAGACGTGAGGACGGAACCGAAAAATACGTTGTGCCTTGCTCACACGGCATTTGCTCACGCAACCCTGTTATTTTGCGCACGAGAGACCCTCCTATCGTGTGAATTCGTTTTGTATCCGTTACAACCTAAATAACGGCTTGTTGTCAGGAGGCATAACAAATGTTAAGACAGGCATACACTGCATTTGCTTGTGCGATGGTGTTCGCGTGGACGGAGACCGCAGCACTCGGAAACGAAAAAGAGAGCCATGCACATGAAGATGAGGAAATAGAAGAGATCATTGTTTCAGCCCACCCGCTGGCTGATGATGGTACGGCACACGACGCGACGGTCATTGATACCGACGAGATCAATCGGTCCATTCAATCAAGTATTGGCGCCGTCGTTAAGAAAGAGGTGGGAATCCACTCTGCGTCATACGGAGAGGCAGTTGGACGGCCCATCATCCATGGTCTGGGAGGGACACGTGTGCGCGTTATGGAAGATCAAACGGAAACCATGGACGCATCGGTACTTGGTGTTGATCATGCAGTTGCCACCGAAGCCATAATTGCGGAACGCATAGACATTCTTAAGGGGCCGAGTACGCTCCTCTATGGGTCTGGAGCAATTGGTGGGGTCGTGGACGTACATACTCACCGGATTCCGAGCAGAATACCTAACCAACTTAATGGTAAAGGTGAGCTGCGAGGGGCTGATAATGGCGGACGAACGTCCAGTGCAATAGTTGTCGAGGGGGGCGGTGACAAATTTGCATGGCATATTGACCTGTTTGGGCGCAACTCCGATGAGTACGAGATACCCGTTCCTGCCGAATCATCCCGATTCGTCGAATTGGAAGAAGAACACGAAGAAGAAGGTGATATGCACCACGAGGATGAACATGAAGGTGAAGGTGAACACGAAGATCAGGGAACTTTGACCGGCAGCCAATTCGATACATTAGGAGGAGCAGTAGGTCTTTCTTTTGTGGACAACTGGGGCTTTGTAGGGGGTGCAATTAGCAAATTCGATTCGAACTATGGGCTACCCGGCCATTCCGCTCATGGCCACGAAGATGAAGATGACGAAGAGCACGAAGACGAAGAGCATCATGAGGAGGATGAAGATAGCGGAAGTTCGGTACTCGATATGTCTCAAACTCGCGTTGATATTGGTGGACTCTACAGCAAATTGTGGGACGAATCCTTAACGCTCAAGTATCGCCTAAGCACCAATGATTACGAACACTTTGAAATCGAAGAAGATGGAATAGTAGGCACGCATGTAGCCATTCAAGCAATGGAGGGCCGGGTGCAGATTTCGACTAATGAGCGGCGCTTGAAGAAAAACGTTTACGGAATGCAATTCAGTCGCCGCGATTTTTCCGCGACTGGCGACGAAACTTTCGTACCACCCTCGAGTAGTGGGGCCATGGGTATTTTCTGGCTCGGGGAACGATCAAGAGATCGCCTCGACATCGAATTGGGGCTTCGGGTGGAGCGTAGTTCGTATGATCCAATCCATGAATCAGAGAGAAGTTTCAACACGATCGCAACCTCGCTCGGTTTGCTTACTCCATTGGGAGAGCGTGATCGATGGGAACTCGGCATGCGTACCGACTATTCGACAAGAGCACCCGTAGCGGAAGAGCTCTATTCCAATGGTCCCCACTTGGCAGCTTCTCGAGTTGAACGGGGAGATCCCGATCTGGAAGCTGAACGGGCAATGAGCATCGCTACGTCTATTCGACATCATAGTAGTAACTCAGGCGTCAAGGTAACTGCGTACTACTCGCAATTCAGTGATTTCATTGTCGCTTATGCAACTGGAGAGGTAGAAGATGAACTACCGGTAGTGCGGTACGTTCAGCATGACGCGGTGCTACATGGACTGGATTTCGAAGCTTCGCGTGACCTCATCGATTTTGGCGAAGGAGTTGTTTCCGTCAAAGTGCAATTTGATACGGTTTCGGCGAGCGTTGACGGACTAGACAACAATGCGCTGCCGCAATTGCCGCCTACGCGACTGGGGGGTGGTTTTAACGTTGAATGGAACGACTTTGATTTCTCATTGGATCTCTTGCACGTTCAATCACAATCGGATACAGCGATATTTGAACTGCCGACTGATAGTTACAATGACGTTAGCTTGTACGCCGGCTTCGAGATCCCGCGAGAACGAGGAACGTTGCAGGTGTTTCTCATCGGTTCGAACTTGACGGACGCGGAACAACGTAGCCATACCTCTTTCATTAAGGACATAGCTCCGATGCCAGGTAGAAGTCTAGAACTAGGGGTGCGAATGACACTATGAATACGATCGCAAAGGTGCTAACTGGCTAAAGTTGTAATATGGCATCTACTACGCTGGGCGGATTTGGCCTATGAGAATGATGGTTGCCGATTTGAGGCAACTCATAGTAAGTGTATAGAAGCCTATGAAGCGTTGATATAGAGTGAGCACAACATGTAATTGGGTTTACTAACCGGCCGTGGTATCAATTGGATCAGTAACTTGGAGAAAGTGCGTATTGCAAGGCATTGGAGTACGAGATCATTGCTATTTAGTAAAGCCGGAAGCCTTCGATGGTTCCATGTAATGGCGTTGTCTACCAAGCTCTCCGCGCTGATGTTCACACCGTTAATGTCTACCTTCCGAGCATGTTAATGGATAGGATGCTGACAATCTTGCACTTGCAGCCATGCTGATATTTTACGTATCGCCTGTGGAATCACTCAATATGAACGTCGTAGAGCTTGCCGGCTATCACAGTCGCGATCTTCCGATCATGAAACGGCAAGATCCTAGTTAGAAGGTTGAAGCATTCGAACGTTGGCGAAGCAAAGACCGGATATTAGATTCAAGCGGCATGTTTAGCCGAGCCCCGAAATCGGTTAGTCGGTGATACAGGATAGTTGAGTGCAACTTTCACTGCATACTAATCGACAGGAAATAGCTTGTACGGGTGACCTTTCGGCGAAAATATTCGCGATATGTGATGTAATCTGCCCCTTCGCGGATTACTCACGGTGCACGCTAATGTTCTTATATAACCTCGAGGGGAAATGCCGAAAGTTCGATCATTCACATTTTCGCCAAACTTGGCGGAAACTACGAGACCTTTGACCACGACAAGATTAAAGACGTGATTAACGAGATGCGTCAAGGCACGTGGTGAAAGGTCACGAAGTAATGGACGCACACCTCAAAAACATTTGCAGACTTCTAAAAGATTTTGAAAGAGTTAACAACCATATGGTGATGATCATTTTTGGTAATGTACGTAATTGCATAACAACGAGGAGGAGCCCGTGTTCTGAAATCATGGAGAGGCTTTACGACGGACCCACGTGTGTCATCTGGCCAAGTCGCAAGATACCTGGAGCATCGGCAATGCCGCGATACAACTATATACACCTTAAATATCTACTAGGCGAAGGAGCACGATTCATTGATCCAGCTTGAACGTATCATCAGCAATCTACTTTAGAGTTCCTCATAATGTATCGCAGGAGTAGCAATGGCTGAGAACACACTCAAAACTGTATCCAACACCATTCCTGGTTCTGGCCGTGCATTGCTTGTCTATGCTGGAGTAGCTTTTCTGGCGTTCATGCTTCTAGTCGCGTTGCTAGGCTTTATTGCGGAAAACTCCGAAGCGACTACCAGTTCGGGTAAGGCCGTAGACGCAGAAGCCGGCTCGATCACTCTGGCACTCTCATCCGAACCGCCACAAATGGATTCCACTCGCGCTACCGATCAAGTATCGGGAATGTTGCTCGGGCACGTTATGGAAGGATTGTTGCGCTATGACGAAAATAATCAATTAGTTCCAGGCGTAGCGGAACGATGGAAACTTGATGGCCTAAGGATGACGTTCTACCTTCGAACGAACTCTCAATGGAGCGATGGTCGACCCGTAACGGCGAATGACTTTGTCTTTGCATGGCGTAAAACCGTGGACCCGTTGAACGCTAGTCAATACGCATTCATCCTATTTTCGATCAAGAATGCCGAGGCGATCAACGTAGGTGATCTTCCAGTGGAAGCACTGGGCGTTCAAGCCATAGACGATCACACGTTGTCGGTGGAACTCGAACGGCCCACGGCGTATTTCCTCAAACTACTTGCGTTTCCGACTTATTTCCCTGTGAACGAGGAGTTCTACGACGAAACGGACGGGCGATACGGTGCTAATGCTGATGACATGATTTATAACGGCCCATTCAAGATCACTTCGTGGGTGCATGATGCAAGTGTGTTGCTGGAAAAAAACGAGAAGTATTGGAATCGAAACAAAGTTCGGCTTTCGACGATTAATTTTGCTTATATCGTTGCAAACGCGAATTCCGTTGTCAATCTGTTCGAGTCAGGAGACATCATTTCTGCTGGTCTGACAACCGAACATTTAGAACGTGCACTAAAGAATCGCTGGCAAATTCGTCCGTACGCCGACGGTTCGGTATTCTTTATCGAATTCAACCATCGTCCCGGACGACTCACCTCGAATTGGAATCTCCGCAAAGCTCTGCAACTAGTAAATGATCCAAAGGAACTCGTTTACAAGGTCGTCAAACTGCCGGGCACGCTTCCAGGTGCGTCCATCATCCCTCAATGGTGCAAAGGTATTAAAGGATATTTTCGTAATGAATTCCCCGCACCAGTCCATGTTCCGAATGAGCGGCGAGCCCGCGAGCACTTGGCGAAAGCCATGGAAGAGTTGGGCATTACCAAAATCCCACCCTTGCATTTTTTGACTGGCGATAGCGAAACGAGTAACAAACAGTCGGAGTATTACCAGAACGTCTTTCGTGAAAGATTGGATATCGACGTGCGCATCGACCGGCAAATTTTCAAACAGCGACTGGAAAAGATGACGCGCGGCGACTTTGATCTCGTGGCCGCTGGCTGGGGCCCTGACTACGACGACGCATTAACGTTTGGCGATCTGTTCGCGTCGTGGAACGCAAACAATCGAGGTTTGTACGCAAGCGAAGAGGTTGATCGAAACGTCGCTATTGCACAGTCGTCGCTTGACGCGCAGACGCGCATGGAAGCACTGGCGGAAGTTCAGCGAATCCTTTACGAGGATGCGGCAATATTAATGAACTACGAACGCGGTAGCGTCTACGTCATTGATCCACGTATTAAGAACGTCGTTCGTCGCTCCGTTGGCGCGGACCCCGACTACAGCTTTGCATATATCAAAGAAGTGGACTCCAAAGGATAAATTGTGACCCGATACGTGTTGATGCGATTGTTGCAAGGTGTGATAACCGTATGGTTCATTGCAACGGCCACGTTCTTCACTATGCACAATGTCCCTGGTGACCCCTTGATGGACAACAAGGCGGTTTCGCCTGAAATTCGAAAGAACCTGGAAATTAAGTACGGTCTCGATAAATCGCAGATCGAACAATATTGGATCTATATGAAAGATCTGCTTCGGCTTGATTTTGGAATCTCCTTCGTTCACGAAAATCGAAGCGTGAATACCATCATCGCGGAACGTTTTCCAATTTCCGCGACTTTGGGCGTACTCGCGATCGTATATGCGGGGCTCGGCGGAATTTTATGGGGAGCGTTGACCGCACTATTCCGAAATCGTTGGCCCGATGTTGTGATTATCCTGTTGGTTATTCTCGGGATTTCTGTACCCAGTTTCGTATTGGCCGCCGCTGCCCAACTAGTGCTGGTGTTCATCAACAAACTTGCTGGCACGACGATTATCCCGATAGCCGGATGGGGTTTTCTGCACATGCTCGTACCTGCACTCGTGCTGGGGCTGGGAACTATGGCGTTTCTTACGCGATTGATGCGTTCTTCAATGCTGGAAATCGTGTCGTCTGATTTTGTACGTACCGCACGCTCTAAAGGCGTACCCAACGCACAGATCTTCGCCAAACACCTGCTACGCAACGCTATCTTGCCGGTCATCACGGTTCTAGGTCCTTCGGTAGCTGGAATCACGACAGGGGGGTTCGTCGTAGAACAAATATTTGGGATACCAGGTTTAGGGCAGTACTTCGTGCTAGCCGTACAACAGTCCGATTACACCATGATCATGGGCACTACTGTTTTCTATGGTGCCTTCCTAGTTTTGATGGTGATCGTGGTGGATATTCTCTATGCGTGGGTTGACCCGAGAGTGAGGTTGGAATGAGTCCTTCCAAATCATATTCATTCGTGCCTGCGGCCATGGAACGGGCGATCGAGCAACTGTCTCGCCCGTCACTTTCGTATTGGCAGGATGCGTGGGTCCGCCTGAAAGCGAACCGCCGGGCATTCTATTCGCTTTATTTCATTGTCGCGCTTATGGCGTTTGCTTTCCTTGGCCCGTACTTTTGGACAACGGACTGGGCAGATCAGGACCTAGATCAGCCGTCGCAGTCTCCTTGGGCGGACCGTACGGTATTGGTCGCCGAGCCATACGAACCATGGGTGGATGTACCTGCTGAAAGTGCAGGCCTAGGAAAGGCAACGGAGAAAATTCAAGTTGTTGGAACGCCTTCGACTTCTCACGTCCGATTGACGTGGAGACCTGTTTCGGGTGCAAGCGGATATCGCGTTTATCGCAATATCTTGGATCCAGTTGATGGGCCGCCAGGTTTACCGATCGGGACCAGCTCGGGTGAAAACAACGTTACTTTTGAGGACCGTCTAGACATACAGGGACGGAAATATTGGTACGCCGTTATCGCACTTGATGAAATTGGACACGAATACGAAGCACGAAATACAGTAGAAGTGGACGTCGTTCGTACTACCACTGTTGAAAATGCGCGGGCGCAAGAATGGATTGATGCAAGCAAGGATGTAGTACCGGGCGACACGCTTATACTGCCATGGCATCCATTGGGAACCGATTATCTTGGCCGGGACATGCTGTCGCGCTTGATGAAAGGTGCTCAGATTTCACTGTTTATAGGCATTGTTGCTCCGTTCCTATTTGTCGTCACTGGCGTGATCTACGGAGCTATCTCTGGTTTTATGGGCGGTCGCGTTGACGCACTGCTCATGCGGTTTGCTGATTTCGTGATAGCACTGCCATTCTTGCTCTTCATGATTCTATTTAAACTAGTCTTCAATATCGGGCCTGGTGAGAGCGGAATCATCCCGCTTTTGGTAGCACTGGTCTTATTGAGTTGGCCAGGTGCCGCACGGCTCGTGAGAGGTCAGATTCTTCAGATTCGAGAAGAGGGCTTCGTTAGTGCATCGCGGCTGCTTGGCACGAAAACGACTCGACTTGTCTTGCGGCACATGATTCCCAACACGATGGGCGTGGTTCTTGTAACGTTTACTTTTGCCGTTCCTAGTGCCATTTTCACCGAAGCGTTCCTTTCGTTCATCGGTATGGGTGTCGAACCGCCAACTCCTTCTTGGGGAACCATGTGCAATGAAGGCATCAAGACGATGGAAACCGCACCTCATGAACTGGTCTTTCCGGCCATTTTCATCAGTTTAACGGTATTAGCATTCAACATGCTCGGTGATGGTTTACGAGATGCGCTGGATGCGCGCATGAGAGCGACGGAGTAAATCATGTCCCTGCTCGAAGTATCGGATCTACACGTTGAGTTCGACACCTACGGTGGTATCGTTCATGCGGTTCGCGGAGCAAGTTTCAAGGTCAATCAAGGTGAAACGCTAGCTATCGTTGGAGAGTCGGGATGCGGTAAATCGGTCGCCATGCAAAGCATCTTAGGTTTGATTCCCATGCCACCTGGAAGAATAACTAGTGGAACGGCTTTGTTCAACGGTCACAACATGATCGAAAGTAAAATTATTGATGGCCAAGATATCCGTGGAAACCAAGTTGGCATGATCTTCCAGGATCCGATGACTTCGTTAAACCCGACCATGACGATCGGGGACCAGATCGCTGAGCCTCTACGCGTTCATCGTGGATATTCTCGACGCGTCGCACTGCGTCATGCTGTTGAGTTACTTGAAATGACTCGTATACCGGACCCGGGCAAACGGGCGAGGCAATATCCGTTTGAATTCTCCGGTGGCATGCTTCAGCGAGCCATGATTGCCATGGCGATTGCCTGTCAACCCTCCGTGTTAATTGCTGACGAGCCAACCACTGCATTGGATGTAACCATCCAAGCCCAGATCCTTGATCTGCTAAATGACCTCCAGAAAGAAAACGGCATGGCTATTGTGCTGATTACTCACGATTTGGGCGTTGTGGCTCGGGTGGCAAAGAATGTTGTAGTGATGTACGCAGGAGAGGTATTAGAGCAGGGGGTTGTTGATGATATTTTCTACCGTTCAGCGCATCCGTACACACTCGGTTTGAAATCGGCCATGCCAACCAACGATCCGAGTAAAGAACAATCGTTAATGCCAATTGAGGGGTCTCCGCCAGATCTCTTTGCGCCTCCTGATGGTTGCGGCTACGCTGCGAGATGTCCTCATGCTATGGAAGTTTGTGTTGAGCACCACCCGGAATTGGCCGCGATTTCCGATACGCATACGACGCGTTGTTGGCTGCACCACGAAGAGTGTCCAGTGGTTGTGGAGGGGATATACAAACCGTGACTGAACCACTCATCTCTACGAAGGGGTTGACCAAGCACTTCCACATTGGTCGTGGTCAAACTGTCCATGCAGTAGATGACGTGTCGTTGGATATTGCGCCGCAAGAGGTAGTCGGTTTGGTTGGAGAGAGCGGTTCCGGCAAGTCGACATTCGGTAAGACGCTGATTGGCCTACATCCTAAAACAAGCGGTGAGGTTTGGTACAAGGAAGAAAGGCTACCAGCAAAGTATCGCTCTGCGGACTTTCAGAAGTACGCGCGCAACATGCAGATGATTTTTCAGGATCCGTATTCTAGTCTCAATCCGCGAATGACCGTGGGCGAGACCGTAGGCGAGGGATTACGTTTGCATGAATCGGTGAGTACTGCCGAAGCTCGTGACACCACCATAGAGTGGTTGGTTCGAGTCGGTCTCAATGGCGATCACATGTCTCGTTACCCGCACGAGTTTTCCGGAGGACAGCGCCAGCGTATTGGCGTAGCGCGGGCATTGATACTCCAACCCGATTTCGTCGTCTGCGACGAACCTATTTCGGCATTAGACGTTTCGGTCCAAGCTCAAGTTGTTAATCTACTTGGCGAGTTAAAAGAGTCGCTAGGGCTAACGCTCTTATTTATCGCTCATGATTTATCAATGGTTCGATACGTATCCGATCGGATTGCGGTTATGTATCTTGGTTCCATGATTGAGTCGGGGCCATCAAACAGTGTGTTTTTCGAGCCGAAACACCCGTATACGCAGCTTCTTATTGGGTCCAACCCAGAACCGGACCCCAAATCGGAGCACCAGCGGCTATCGACGGCGATTCAAGGTGAAATCCCGTCACCGGTAAACATCAAGCCTGGGTGTCGCTTCTATGAACGTTGTCCGAAGGCGATGGACGTTTGCAAAGATACAACGCCTGAATTGATTCCGTTAGCTGACGTATCGTCAGAACGACACGTAGCTTGCCACTTGTACGGTTAGTACGTAAGTGTCTCAACACCGAGCGGGTCAGACCCAATTGCCGGTCCACCTCCGCGAGCATCGGAATACCCTCGTTACCGGTGATCGCACCGCCGCTGAATGCGGTCTCCACCTTGCAGCGTTGCACGGATGAAAATCGGATAGAATTTAGGTAACTGTGCGTCACAGCAAGGTCTCCTTCGATAGGTAACTTAACTACCTGAATGATATCGAATGATAAGGGCCTTGCTGTCTTATTCGTGCATTATCCGGGCTAGGTTTGCGAAAAATCGCGAACAAGCAACCAGACAATCTGTTTCCGCTCTACCCATGGCTTCCGTTTTGGGAACTGGCCAGTGAGTACGACATGAAGGTCATTGTGAATGCAGATGCACATCGTCCTCAAGATTTACAGGGATGAACCGGCCTCGCTGAAGGCATTCGGATTCAATGCGGACTGAAAGCAATGGATCCAGAAGCGATAGGAACCCAAGTTACTGCATAAGATTTTCTTCCGAGCTACTAAAACAGTGTCTCTTCGGAGTAGCGAATAGAATGGTCGAGAAAAATACCGTAGTAGCGACAAGCCATATTTCCAATTCCTCCATTTCTCGCTCTTCTAAAAATTCAATGCAGAGACTGGGGGTTTTAGTTAGCTTGTCCATCCATTACTTGATCGATAGCAGCGGAGACGATATTCCGCATTTGCTTGACAATAGCGAATTCAATCTCGGTATCCGTCCCACTTATTTGTGGAACATGGACGTGACCAAGCGGAAAAGAAACGGATAACCGCTCTTGCAACCTTAAAGATCTATATGAGACTTCGTTGGATAGGAAACCGCCACCACTTCCTTCTACGGCGGTAAGGTTTTGAAGTTGACCGAGCGAATCTGCCGCAAATTCACCAGCTTCTAAAGTTCGCACCCTACGGTTATCGATTGTGGGCCACCCCAACCTAACCTTAGACATCGCAAGAACCGGGAGTGAACATTCAACGAATTCAGGCCCACTGTGTTCAATCGGCAAAGGCCGTTTTATTGTACCTCCTGTTTTTTGACCATCGTTGTCTCGCATCTCGCTACTTCTTCGCCCTCCTGCAAAATGCTCAAGACGGAAACTGTCTTTGCCCATGCTGACGGTAATTCCCAGGACCAGATTCTCCGAAGAGAAAATACCTTCTAATGTTTTTTCCACAATACCTTGATCGAAGTCGTAGTATCGCACGGGATAAACCACTGATCGAATCTGTACATTGCGAATCTCTTCGTGGTGCAGAGTGAGAGCAGCTAAACCCGCCGGGTTGCTGTTATTTACGTTTTCGTCTAGCCGGAACGGGTCGAATCCCGTGAGAAGACATATTGGCTTGTTGATCGACTCTGATAACTGTGCATAGCCTCGCGAGGCATAATCAAATGCAACGAGACTCTTATCTGATTCGAAAGTGTAACACTTACAAATCTTTGATATTTCTTCTTGGATTAACTTGCGCGTCCAATATAGTAAATGATCACTAACCATATTGGCCTTAGCTTTAGTTTCGGTTAGATTCCAAAGTCTCACCCCGATTTCTCGTGCAGATAACTCAGGGTCGAGTCCTTGGGAAAGTTTGCGCAAAAAAGTACTAACGAGAGCATTGATCCACGCGCGACCATCTTGGCCCGGGTCTGAAAAGGAGTTATATATTGTGGCACCCCACTACGAAAACCTTACTACACAAAATTAGAGTTAGATCGTCCATTTGCTGAGCGTTCATCGGATGTGATGGGAGACTGGCTCCTTCGCACGCGTCTTGTGTACCGTCGTTTGCGTGCACTCTGTCGGAAATTATATTGTTGAGAAAGATTTAGGAAATGGTTACACGCTTATAAGTTATAGACGAGTACTAGGCGAAAGCGTTAACTGTATTCGAGCTGAGGTACTCATCATAAACAAAAAACATGGTGCTATGCTGAGTCGGCCCGACCATGAGAGAAGCGGTACTTCAGTAAAAATCACTATGTGATGCGGAGGCATATCGAGCACTAGACGAAGTTTGTCAGGGAGATGCTGGAGCCGTTGCAAAATGCGGTGCGAAGAACTTCCACCCCCATGGAGGAATGAACTGTGCCAGAGGCATCTCAAATCAGGCGCAGACCTGTTCCATGAAACTAGCCCGGATTTCTCATAACCAAGTCGAAAATGATGTTTTTCACGGGATGCGGTGGGTACGGGGCATGGAATGTCGCGTCGCGAGTTCGAAAAGGCTTCGGAGGGCGGGGATGCGTGTGTTTTCCCCGCCTTTTTGCGGGCGGGACGGCGAATCGCTGAGCATCCGGGCGCGGGGAGGTCGGCGCGCTCCGCCGCCAGCGTCATGCACCCGGTTGCACCGGGCTTTTACGTTGGTGCCAGGCTGGCCTAGATCAAGCGGAAATCCTTCCAGTACGGGAAGGCGGACCCGAACGCCAGATGGATCCGACGCGTGGACACCGTCACGCGCACCGGGATCCGGAACAGGTGCTCGCGCAGCGTCGATGGGTGGCTCCGGCGCAGGATGGCGGATACCGGGAGGTTCTCGAGCCGGTGCTTCATCATGCAATAGAGGGCATGGGCCAGTGCGCTCAGCCGGAGCCGGAGTGCGTTGACGTTCCAGAGGCCGCTGGAGCATCGGTCCAGGAACAGATCGTTCTTCTGTTCCTTGATCCAGTTTTCGGCCGCGCCCCGGTCGCAGTACATCGCTTCGTAGACCGTTTGCGCGTTGGGCTTCTCGAGCGAGGTGACGACGAAGCGACCGTCACACATGGGCCTTCCGCGCCGGCCTCCGGTCCGCCGTCGGCCTTGCCGGCCGGTTCCCCGTCCGCGTTGCCGACCGGTGGTCCCGGCAGCCATTCGGCCTTGGCGATCACGCGGCGTTCGCGGCTCCAGCTGTCGCGTGTGCGATAGCCGAAGCTCTGGTAGCCGCGGACCGGACCGCTTGCTGTGCATAGTCCGGATCCCGCTTCAACCGGTCCCGCAGATCGTCCATCAACGGCTGGACCTGGTCTTTCAGCCGATCATTGCGCGGCAGTCCTAGCACGTAATCCACGCCCCGCGCCTCGCACCACGTCATCAACTCGTCGCGGCAGTAGGCCCCGTCGGCGCGGATCAGGATCGGCACCTGCGGAAATCGCTTCCGCAGCCGGTCCACGACCGTCTCGACCGTCTCCACCACGCCCGCCGCCACATCGCTGCTTGACGTGCGCAGTTCCGTCCGCACCGGCCAGCCGTTGCAGAACACCAGCCGCGGAAGGTAGCAGTATTCATGGTAGTACCCGTGATAGAACCGGTGCTCCTGCCGGCCGTGCAGTTCCACGTCCGTGGCATCGATGTCCAGCACCAGCCGCTGCGGCATCTGGCTCCGCTCGCCCCACACCAGGTACAGCTCCACGAGCAGCTCGTCGAGCGCATCGAAATCCACGGTGATCTGGCGCGCTTTCGCCGGGTCCCGCCCGTTCGCCGACAGCTCCATCCGGTTCAGCGTGCTTTTGCCGGCCAGCGGCTCGCAGTCCGAACGCGCACACTCCACACGCCCCATGGCCGTGGACAGAGCCCGGTCCCGCCGCAGCTCGTCGTGATCGTTCACATCTTCGTAGCCCAGCGCGAGACCCAAAATCCGCTGCCCCAGCAACGCCACTAGCGGATGCGCCACCTTGGACGGGTCACGGTGGTCCGTGAACATGCCGAGGCGCGCTCGAACAGCCGGACCTGCTCGGCCAGCATCATCAGCAGTGCCGAGCCCCCGTTGCAACTCAGCTCGCCTCCACTGCAGTCCACCTCCATCCGCCCCGGACGGACCCCTTTCGCCATCCGACGCACCAACCGGTCCGCGCCGCGCTTTTGCTTGCTCTTCATCCCGTGCCCTCCTCCATCCGACCCCATCGGCCGCGTTGCGCCCACCCTTCGGCCAGCGTGGCCGCATATCCCGGACGCCCCTTCCAGAACACCCACCGGAACATGCACAGTACGACCACCAGCGTTTTCAGCACGCGCCGCCGCCGCTGCCAGAGCCGGACCACAGCATCCTCCGGGGCCAAGACGGCTGCCGGCGACCTGCAGGACCCCAATCGATCCCGACCCTTCGGCGTGAACCAGCCCAGATGACTACGCAGGGTGGACGCCAACTCATGGCGGCTCAGTGCCGGAAACCGTGCCACCGTCTTCTGAAGGTCCGCAATCCAACGGCGGGTCAGCCGCGTGCCACCCAAGGTGGTCGACTTCACGTTCTCGATTCGGAAATCCATCACGTTGGCACCAGAGACCATCTAACCAAGCGTAGATTGCCATAACCCATGCCAAAACGCAAGTGTTTTTTTGAAGAACCCCCAAAAAAACGGATATGTTTCCGTATATCAACCGGTGACACGACATCCTCAAAGACCGGGATCCCTTTCCGTGTTCATCCGCATGCCATGGCAGCCACCGGGGGCGAAACCTCCTGACCAGTCGGGGAGCGTTCAGGCCTCGTCAAGACCAGAACCCAGGGGCGTGCGATAGGGACGTCCGCCGCATGCTCACCCGCATGGCTCATCATCCAGTCGAAAACAGCATCTTTCACGGGATGCGCCGCTTTGCACGCCGATCGTGGCGGTCCGCAAAACGGGCCCAGGCGCATGCTACAAGTCCGCACCGCTTCCGCCAGCATCGCACTCAGCACCGAACGCGCCCCGCTTCCGTCCGACCCGAACGCACCCCGCTACCATCCCCTTCCCCCCGGCAAAGCCCAATCAACTTCGTGGTATCAACAACTTACACGCACATACATCGCACCCAAGCCATCCATTATGAGAAATAAGGGCTAACCTTCCCATTCAACCCCGATCAATACAGAGTAGCTAACTCGCATCCGTTACACAAGCAAAATATGCGAAAATCGCCTATTAATCATATCTTCCTATAGGGCACCTCTATTTAATCTGCAAGCCCTCCACTATCCGAAACAATAATCTTCAAAAATCAAATACTTACCTATAACATGACTCGTCAAAACAGCAATAAATAGAGGTGCCCTATATTTACATTCATAGATTAATATATATACTTAAGTTCTCTAACGCAGTACTGTAAGGAAGAAAGCAAGACGATATAAATTATAAAGTTAATAGAATTAAGAAATTAGTTCCCTTTGATGGTTTGAAGGGAAACATAACTACCTAACTCCTAGGGGAAACCTGCTATGGTAAAGCAGTTGCAAACGATCCTAAACCAGCATTCTTTCCAGTACATTCGGCAGCACCGCCGGTCCAAGCACCGAATCTCTCCGACAACGAGCACGCCTTTCGAGATAACGCGTCTGCTGATCAGGTGGTTTTATGACGGTAGAGCGGAATATACGCGGCTGTACGTGAAGCCGAGGGGTCGCTTCTACGTGAATCAAATGAATAGATTCTGGAAAGCAATAGCAATATGTTGTTTGTTGATAATGGCGTGCTTGCCATCTCTTGATGCGAACGCGCAAAACGTACCGGAAGCACCGACAAATCTCCAAGCAATGGGAGGTGACCTCTTTGTCGCGCTAATATGGAATATACAAGGAGACGGCGGCAGTACTATCACTATATACCAGTACCGCAAGAAACCAGAATCAGAGACGTTCGGGCAGTGGACCGATACGAGTATTACTGGTCGGTCCGGCGAGAACGGTTATGTCGTGACTAGTGACTTGAACTATGATGTAAGCTACACCTTCGAAGTTCGCGCAGTGAACGTGGTTGGCGCAGGTCCTGAATCCAATCCAGCAGAGGTAGCCCTAGTGGATGAAATCCCCCGTGCGCAAGATGTACACGTGCTTGCAAGCGGCCAAAATCTCGAGATTGATTTTAGCGAGCCCCTCGCAGGGGATTCAGCATCGACACCTGGCGCAGATCGGTTCGTTGTAGAAGTTGATGGAAGCAGTGTTGAAAAGGGAGAAGTATCCTTCCGCACCAACACGACTCTCGTCATTGTCCTGGACGAGATCGTGTATGCTGGATCAGATATCATGATTGAGTACAATGGCAACGCGCTTCAGGATCTCACTAGCAATAAAGTACAGCCATTCGGAATGCGTGTTAATAACAATTCTAATCAGACTCGTCCAGAACAACCACCGAACGAACCCCCGAAGTTTGGTGGGAGCAAGTCACGCACGATCTCCGAGGATGCCACTCCCGGCGAAGCGGTGGGTTTTCCGGTGGTTGCTACGGATGCGGACGGTGACCGGGTGACCTACACCCTCTCCCACACCGACGCGGCGCTGTTCGCCATCGACGAGGCAAGCGGGCAAATCACGGTGGGAGAGAGTGCTCAGCTTGACTTCGAGACCAAACCCGAGCTCGTTGTGCGGGTCACGGCTCAGGATAGCCGCGGCAAGAGTGCGAACGTTTTGATCACCATCAACGTCACGGATGCCAACGATAGACCTGTGTTTCCTAGCGAAACGGCAAGCCGGGAGATAGCCGAGCACTCCACACACGGAAGCTTGGTTGGCGACCCGGTAACGGCGACGGACCAGGACGGAGACACGTTGACGTACTTCCTAGCGGGTACCGGTGTAGCACTGTTCCGTATCGATGCGAAGACCGGGCAGATCACTGTGGGGGAGGATACCGAACTCGACTTCGAAACGCGCATGACCTATGCCCTGATAGTGGTGGCGAACGACGGAAGGGGAGCAACCACGAACATTCCAGTTACGGTCAACGTCACGGATATCAACGACAGTCCCACGTTTCCTGACGAAACGGTGGCATTGGAAATAGCCGAGAACTCGGCCGCCGGAAGCCCGATCGGTGATCCGGTAGTGGCGGTAGACCAGGACGGAGACCCGTTGACGTATTCTTTGGCGGGAGACGATGCGGCACTGTTCCGTATCGGTGCGGAGACCGGGCAGATCACCGTGGGCGAGGGCACCGAACTCGACTTCGAAACGCGCATGACTTACACCCTAAAGGTAGTGGCCGACGACGGGAGGGGGGCGACCGCGGACGTATCTGTCACGATCAACGTCACGGAGGCCAACGAGAGACCTGTGTTTCTTGACGAAATGCCGATCCGTGAGATAGCCGAGAACTCGGCCGCCGGAAGCTCGATTGGCGATCCGGTGACGGCAGCGGATCAGGATGGCGACACGCTGACGTATTCGCTGACAGGAGGCGATGCGGCACTGTTCCATATCGATGCGGAGACCGGGCAAATCACCGTGGGAGAGGATACCGAACTCGACTTCGAAACGCGCATGACTTACACCCTAAAGGTAGTGGCCGACGACGGGAGGGGGGCGACCGCGGACGTATCCGTCACGATCAACGTCACGGACGTTAATGACAAACCCTCGTTTCCTGACGAAACAGTGGCATTGGAAATAGCCGAGAACTCGGCCACCGGAAGTCCGATTGGTGATCCGATAGCGGCGGTAGACCAGGACGGAGACCCGTTGACGTATTCTCTGGCGGGGGACGATGCAGCACTGTTCCGTATCGATGCGGAGACCGGGCAGATCACCGTGGGTGAGGGCACCGAACTCGACTTCGAAACGCGCATGACTTACACCCTAAAGGTAGTGGCCGACGACGGGAGGGGGGCGACCGCGAACGTGTCCGTCACGATCAACGTCACGGACGTCAACGATCGGCCCATGTTCCCTAACGAAACGGCAATACGGGAGATAGCCGAGAACTCGGCCGCCGGAAGCCCGATTGGCGATCCGGTAACGGCGGTGGATCAGGATGGCGACACGCTGACATATTCCCTGACGGGAGGCGATGCGGCACTGTTCCGTATCGATGCGGAGACCGGGCAGATCACCGTGGGCGAGGATACCGAACTCGACTTCGAGACGCGCATGACCTATACCCTGACAGTGGGGGGCGATGACGGAAGGGGGGCAACCGCGGATGTGTCGGTCACGGTCGACGTCACGGACGTCAACGATCGGCCCATGTTCCCTAACGAAACGGCAATACGAGAGATAGCCGAGAACTCGGCCGCCGGAAGTCCGGCTGGGGACCCGGTAACGGCGGTGGATCAGGATGGCGACACGCTGACATATTCCCTGACGGGAGGCGATGCGGCACTGTTCCGTATTGACACGGAGACCGGACAAATCACCGTGAGTGCGAATGTCGACCTCAATTTTGAAGTACAAACAACACACGCGTTGATAGTGACTGCGGCAGACCCCGAAAGTGAAACTGATCAGCAGTCGGTGACCGTCAAGGTAATCGATGTAAATGAACCGCCTCACGCCCCCATCGCGCCTGTCTTGGCCGCAGCTGGCAGCAGTGCGCTTCATGTCACTTGGGCGGCACCTGAAAACACCGGCCCCCCGATTTCGAGCTACGATGTGGAATATCGCATACGTGACGACGAAGAGTGGCTTGCATTGATTCCACCGATAACGCAGGTCACCGCTACGATTCACAGGTTGGACTCTAATCGAACCTACGAGACGCAGGTGCGTGCAATGAACGACGAGGGGATCGGTCCCTGGTCTCCCACGAGCTTCGGTACGACTGACATCGCCGTGCTTCAAGCGAGTTTCGACGCGCATGATTACACTGTGGACGAAGGTGGTACAACTACTATCACGGTCACGCTGTCGCCCGCAGCGGACCGGATCGTGGAAATTCCCATCGTCAGCACAGAAACAGCCAGTGTGGAGAACATGCCGTCCACCCTGCTATTTGTGCGCGGTGATTCCTCCTCATCCTTCACTTTGATGGCCATGCAAGACGACAACAATGCCGAGGACGAAACGCTGATCATCACCTTCGGTGCGCTACCAGCGTCCGTCGAAGCAGGTTCGCCGGCATCGGCGACAGTGATGTTTACGGATGACGACAAAGCAGCCAGCATTCGTATGAACCGCCTGAATCAAGAAGTCCTCGGTCGGCACGCACTCGGTCTCATGGAAAACATCAATACTACTGTAGCGAGGCGACTGGAGGCCATGTCGTCCCATGCAGATGCACATACGCAGAGTTTCCGTTGGAACAGTCAGACGAGTTGGTTGGAGACGTTGTTAGCGATCACCGGTCAGCCTTCCACTAGAACTTTCCATCCGCTACAGCTGCTGCCTGCTCGGGCTTTACGTTTCCCGCTGCGCACCAAAGCAAGATCATGGACGGACACAACGACAATATGGGCCCAAGGCGGCTACAACTCGTTGGATGGCAACCATGATAGTCTCTCTTGGAAAGGCGGCTTGATGAATACGCAACTAGGTATCGATACGCTGCTCAGGCCGAACGCATTGGCGGGACTATCGGCATCCTGGTCGTACGGGGAGTTCAACTACGACGATCTGGCGGATGCAGGTACTGGATACTACGAGAGTACTCTGACTAGTATTCACCCGTATGTGGGTTGGCAGTCCAACGGTACCGCCCTGTGGGGAGCCTTTGGTCAGGGGCGAGGGGACGTGGCCATCGCCGATGAAGGCCGGGCCGAGCAATCAAGCGATCTTGCAATGCACGGCCTCTCCGTTGGGGGACGTAGCAAGTTAGTGTCGAATAGTAACGTACACAGACGAGTAAGTTTACACCTCCAAGGTGACGCTATGCTAGCGCGAGTGGATATCGAACACAACGGACTGATTAACGCAGCGACTGCCGACGCTTCACGCATTCGTCTGATGTTGACGGGGTCCTATCACCGCCTCTTCGACTCCGGGCACTCTCTCACGACGTCGCTGGAACTAGGCGCACGGCGGGATGGAGGTTTCGTTGACGACAGTTTAGGAGCGGAAATTGGTGTTGGCGTGTCTCACGTTTATCCGGCGATTGGCTTGACCCTAGAGACGCACGGCCGCGTAATGGTCGGTGATACACCGGACAAATGGGGTCTAAATGGACTTATTCAAATTGACCCAGGTGCCGACAATCTTGGTTTAGCGTTGCAAGTGAAGCCCGTCTCAGGCATTGCTTCCAGCAGCGTGCAACGACTGTGGAAAGAAGGACTATCCTCCGTCGGTGCGTGGAACATCAATCGCGGTAGCCAAGTGTCAGCGGAACTGGGCTACGGTTTCTGGTGCCGCAGTGGCATATTAACGCCCTATGCCACATACACCAGCGGGGTAGTGCCATCTTATCGTGCCGGCAGTCGCTTTACCCGGAACAATCAGTTCGAAGTACACCTAGAAGGCGAACGACGCCAAGGACGAGACGGAAACAATGAACACGCAGTTTCCCTGCGGGTAGTCGGATATATCGGCTCATCACCGGGACGGAAACAGCAAACTCTTTCGCGTTAAAGAATCGCTGCCTAACGGCCTACCACAACGGGAGAAGGCACCACCAGCATAAATGCAAAATATCTACATCCATCATCGCACCTATTCTGACGCGCTCTGTGATTGTGCGATCATATGGAAACCGCTATTAACCTACAGGCCTACTGTTATCTGAAAGAAATAGTTTTTAAAAAATCATATACTTATGTAGGAAATGATCCATCAAAAATAAATAGAGGCGTCCATATGGATCACCTTGGCATCGAAGCCCGGAGGCGGGAAAGAAACTGTGCAACGAGCTTCTCGGGCCGCTTCGCGTCGCTTTGGCCATGTGCTGACTCGTTCCGCGTACCGGTTTACCGGAATGAATAAATTGTGGAGCAAGTGCTTACGGCGACGAGCTCAGCCGTCATTAAGTCGAATTGTGCCTTCGACGAAGGCTTTGGCGCATTGGTAGTGCCTGTTCGTGAAAGGATTCCCATATCGTCGGAGATGACAACCCGGCGCGGTAGGTTGCCTGCCGGCGTAGAACACTATTCGCCGGCTCGTCGTATCCTCGGTCAGTTTGCAGAACAGGCCAATGTAGTCTCTGCCGCCGAAGAAGAGGACCGGCTCGGTGACATTTGTCGGTAACATACAGAAGTCACGATAATTTTCGCGACGGCTCCTGTGCTTGAGGGGTTGCACGTTTGGAGCCGTGCTGAACGTAATGTCATAATTCGGTGTCAGAAAGCGCGCTGGGATCAATCCCCATCCCGCCGAGCAATGGCATTCGTTTAGTGGATTTTGCCATTCGGTTAAGGATGCGATCTTGGTCCCTGGTTATCCACTGATGTTTTTATTCCGCTAGCGGGTTGCCGGTGCTCCCCTGCTTCGCTGCCACTTTCCCGATCGGTTCTCGGGATCGCCGCTCATAGGACCGGCCCGGACGGAGCCGTTGCCGACACCGGACGATCTCACCGACCATACGAGCCACGGTTTCCCGGAAAGCGGATGCCTGCTGGAAATAGCAGGCTCTCGATGGTGGCCGCCACCGCCGCAAGTCCGTGCTCGAAATGCGTCTGCATCAGCGGCTTGCCGTCGTTCGACAGCCCCCCGTTCACATGATCCTCGCCGGGGTTGGCGAACCGCCGGGTCATGGCGGCTCAGAGCCGGAAACAGCTCCACCGTCTTCTGAATGTCCGCTATCCGACGGCGGGGCAACCGCGTGCCACAGAAGGTGGGCAACTTCAGCTTCTCGATTCGGGGCCCCATCACGTTGGTACCAGAGACCATCTAACCCAGCGTAGATTGCCATAACCCATGCTAAAACGCAAGTGTTTTTTGAAGAACCCCAAAAGAACCGAATAGGTTTCCGTATATCAACCGGTTACACGACATCCTCAAAGACCAGGCTCCCTTTCCGCTCGTCCGAATGCCATGGCGGAGCGAGCGTTCGGGCATCGTCAAGACAAGGCCCCAAGGGCGTACGATACGCGCGTTCGCCGCATGCTCACCCGCATGGCTCAACAGCATGCTTCACGGGACGCGCCGCTTTTCACGCGGACCGCAGCGGCCCGCGAAACGGACCGAGGCGCATGCTACAAGTCCGCACCTCTTCCGCCAGCATCGTACTCAGCACCGACCTCGGCCCGCTTCCATCCGGCCCGAACGCACCCCTTTCGCCGTCCGACGCACCCATCCGTCCGAACGCACCCCGCTACCATCCCCTTCCCCCGGCAAAGCCCAACCAACTTTGTGGTATCAATAACTTACACGCACATACATCGCACCCAAGCCATCCATTATGAGAAATAAGGGTTAAGTAATGGACGTCTAAATCCCTTCTTCATAAGGTCCATGGCCGCGACCTAGACTAGTAGGCTACCAATTCTAATAATACGTGTTTATAATGGTGGACTGGAAGAGGTTCTGGGATCAGGAGGATTCGATGCCGAAGCAATACATGGTGGAGTTAGCTCAGGATGAGCGGGATGAGTTGGAAGCGGTGCTGAAGTCGAGCACGCGTCGTGCGGTGTCGGCGACGAAGCTGCAGCGTGCACGGATTTTCTGCTGGCCGTGGAGCATGGGGGTGCTGGCCCGGCACTGACGGACATGCAGGTGGGTGGATGGTGCTGGGGGTGACGGAGCGGACCTGCCAGCACGTGCGTCGGCGGGCGGTGGAGCAGGGTCCGATGGTGGCTCTGGAGCGCAGGCCAAGGCCGTTGCCTCCGGTGCCGAAGAAGTTGGATGGGGAGAAGGAAGCGCGTCTGGTTCAGATGGCCTGTTCGGTTCCACCGGAAGGCCGCGTTCGGTATGCTGGCAGAAGAGCTGGTGCGACGACTTGAAGTGGTCGAAACGATTTGCGGGGAGACCGTGCGGCAGGCGTTAAAAAAAACGGATTGAAACCATGGCGGCGGGAAATGTGGTGCATTCCGAAGCAGCAAAGCCATCCTTTCGTGGCCGGCATGGAGCGGGTGCTCAAGGTTATACCGGCGGCCGTACGACCCGCGGCATCCGGTGGTGTGCATGGACGAGATGAGCAAGCAGCTCGTGGCGGAAGTCCGCGAGAAGTTACCGGTACGCCCCGGGTCGCCGGAGAAGTACGACGCCCACTACCTCCGCCGGGGAGAATGCACGTGTGGATGTTCGGCGATCCGCTGTCCGGCTGGCGGAGAGTGGCTGTCACCAAACGGCGCACGACGTTGGATTGGGCGAAGCAAGTGCGCGCACTGGCGAATCTGCCGCGTTACCGGGATGTGGAAAGCATCACGCTGGTGTGCGACAACTTGGACACCCACAGCGGTGACTCGTTCTACGCCGCGTTCCCGGTGGCCGAAGCCAGTCGGTTGAACGACCGCATCCACTTGGTGCACACGCCGAAACACGGGAGCTGGCTGAACGTTGCGGAACTGGAGTTCAGTGCGTTGCACCGCCAGTGCCTGGATCGCCGGATCGAGAGCAGGGCTTTGGTCACGTCGGAAACGGCGGCCTGGGCCAAGGAACGCAATCGCGAACAGACCGGGGTCGACTGGCAGCTCAGCGTCGACGATGCGCGCACCAAACTGAAGCATCTATACCCGAAAATTAAAACCAGTTAAACTACTAGTTTCAGTTGAGACAGTTCGCCAGGGGTCTAAATCCCTTCTTCATAAGGTCCATGGCCGCGACAAACGAAGATGACATAAACATGTACGAGGACTTGAGTCTAAATCCCTTCTTCATAAGGTCCATGGCCGCGACGCAGTTAATAACCACTACCTAGGACGGATCTGTCTAAATCCCTTCTTCATAAGGTCCATGGCCGCGACGCAGTTAATAACCACTACCTAGTGTCTGGCAGGAAACTCTTTATGCTATGTAAAGTCCTTGAATCCAGGGTATCTTCAGGTTTTTAAGGTTTGCGAAGAAGAGGCCGATTGGTTAGAATCTCAAGGGTTTCATGGTGTTTTTGGGGGATTTTCCCCCATCTTCGTGGAAAAAGGAGCGATAGTCGGGCATGCGTGATTGGGAACGAGGGAAGCAACAAATACGTCTTGGAGAGGTTCCGATTGAGAAGATCCAGTTGGATCTGAAGTCACGGGATGACATTCCGGTGGTGCTTCGGGGATTGCAGGCGGTGTACGGTGACCTGCGTATGCGGAAGCAGCTGTTCGAATTGTTGGAATCGGCATTGGGGTCGGATCGGGATCTGGGCAACGGGCGTCCGGGGATGCCGTTGTGGTCGATGCTGGTGTTGGCAGTGTTGAAGGAGGGTCTCAACTGCGACTGGGATCGCTTGCACGAGTTGGTGAACCAGCATGGGACCCTTCGGGAGATGCTGGGGGATTCCCGTTTTGGCGGGGAGCGGTACCACCGTCAAACGCTGATCGACAACGTCTCGCTGCTGAGGCCGGAGTTGCTTCGTGCGGTGGGGGAACGGGTGGTATCGACCGGACACGAGGTGGTGCGAAAAGAGTCTGGAGGCGGCTTGTCCGCTCGCTGTGATTCGTTTGTGGTGGAGACCGACGTTCGCTTTCCGACCGATCTGGGTCTGTTGTGGGATGCGACCCGGGTGGCGGTGCGTGTCTGCTCGAAGTTGGCCAAGGCGCAGGGGTTGGCAGGCTGGCGTCAACGGAGGCACCTGGAAAGGCAACTGCGGCATCGGTTTCAACGAGTATGCACGTCCCGACGGTGGAAGCGGGATCCGCAAGGAGTGAAGGCATACCTGTCCGGTTGTCGACAGCTACGGCAGCGGATTGCTACGACCCTGGATCAATTGGCCATGTCCTCAGTGGACCTATCCGAACTCCGCCGTCTGGTATCGCTGGGAACCCGTCTGGAAGACCAGATCGTGCGTCGGGTGTTGAAGGGGGAGACCATTCCGGCCTCGGAGAAGATTTTTTCCGTGTTTGAGGAACACACCCGTTGGATCAGCAAAGGCAAGGCAGGTCGACCGGTCGAACTGGGGGTGCCCTTGGCGGTGATAGAAGACCAGCATCAGTTCATTCTCGACTACCGGATCATGTGGGAGGGTAGCGATGTGGATTCGGCTATCCCGCTGGTGGAGTCTTGCAAGCAACGCTATCCGGAGTTGACGGTCTGCAGCTTCGACCGGGGCTTTTACAGTCCCTCCAACCGGAGCCAGTTGGAGCAGATGTTGGAGGTGGCGGCCTTGCCTGCCCAAGGTCGGCTGTCGCCGATAGCGAAAGCACGCGAGCGGGAGGCCCGATTCGCGGCGGCCCGCCAACAGCATCCGGCGGTGGAATCGGCGATCCACCACCTGGAAAGCCATGGTCTGGATCGGATCCGAACGCACGGACGGAAAGGCTTTGCCCGAACGGTGGCCCTGGCGATTCTGGCAGCCAACCTCCATCGTTTAGGCACGCTGCTGCTGGCCCGGGATCGCAAGCGGGAGCGACGTCGCTCCCGAGCCCTGCTCCAGGCAGCCTGACCCCTCGGCATCCGCTCCGCAACAGCAGGCTCAACCTCCCGACCAACCTGTACGGGCAGGAAACTCTTGTCCCGCCAGCTGGACGGGAAGCCTCTACGCACCCCAATCAAGCACTCCAACCACCTCAGAACCACACCACGCTACCCAATCGAGCGTTCTGAAACGGACGAACGCTCTTTCAATACCATCTACAGACTGGAAATCAGGGGTTTTCTGCCAACCACTACCTAGGACGGATCTGTCTAAATCCCTTCTTCATAAGGTCCATGGCCGCGACGCAGTTAATAACCACTACCTAGGACGGATCTGTCTAAATCCCTTCTTCATAAGGTCCATGGCCGCGACCCCATCAATGCCCAGTAGCTAGGGCCGTGGCTTTGTCTAAATCCCTTCTTCATAAGGTCCATGGCCGCGACTCAAGATGTTGCAGAGGTTGAAGACAAAATTTCGTCTAAATCCCTTCTTCATAAGGTCCATGGCAGCAATTCCCCGTATAGCCCCAACCCCGCTATAGGTATGGGCTTTGCGCATTGGCTTTCGCAATAATAAGAGCGTAGGCTTATCGTTTGAGGGTGGATGATAGGTTAATATAGAGTTACCAGACAAACGAGGTATCCAAGGATGGGTGCATTGAAGTTGCGCAAGGATGTGAGCAAGCCCGGATTGCTGCGGGTGGTTCGTGAAGTATTTGAGGGGGTCGTTGAGAAGGTTGGCGGGCGGAAGTTTTCCACCGGCGACTGTCTGATGTCGGGTCTGGCGGTGTTTCTGGAGAAGCACGCTTCGCTGCTGCAGTTTGATTTAACGAGGCACCGGCACTCGGTGGTGGAGATGAATCTGCATCGTCTGTACGGTCTGGCGCAGGTTCCCTGCGACACGACCCTGCGCCGTCGCCTGGATCTGATCTCGCCGGTGCGGTATCGGCGGGCGTTTCAGCAGGTTCTGCAACGCGCCCAGCGCGGCAAGGTACTGCAGCGGATGTCGGCGTGGCGCGGTCATTATCTGGTAGCCGTGGATGGTACCGGCACCTTTTCCTCCCAGCGGGTTCACGGTCCGTGCTGTCTGCGGGCCCGGCACCGCAACGGTTCGACCACGTACTCCCATCAGCAGTTGTGTGCGGTGATGGTGCATCCGGATCAGCGGCAGGTGCTGCCGATGGCGATAGAAGCGGTTTGCAACGGGGATGGCTCGACGAAGAACGACTGCGAGCGGGGTGCCTGGGCCCGGCTAGTTCCGGTCCTGGCTTCGCTTTATCGGCGCATGAAGCTGATCGTGATTGCCGATGGGCTGTTCTCGCAGGGTCCCCAGATCCGGCTGCTGCAGGAGCATGGACTGCGCTTTCTGCTGGTGGCTCGGGCGGGCGACCATCCGCATCTGCAGGCTCAGCTGGATCGTTCCGATGCGCCCTGGTTTGCAGATCCCTCGCCCGAAGGGCAGGAGCGGGATCGCCAGCTGCGCGTGGTGCCGGAGGTGGAACTGAATGCTGCGAACCCCGACCTGAAGGTCCAGGTGCTGCAGAGTTCGGAGCGGCGTGGCTCCGGCGAGGATGCGCGGCGGGCGTTCACCTGGGTCACCGATCTGCCGCTCAATCCGCATAACGCCAGCGAACTGGCTCGCGCGGCTCGCAGTCGCTGGAAGATCGAGAACGAGACCTTCAACACGCTGAAGAACGTCCAGTACCTGGAACACAACTTCGGACACGGAACCCAGCACCTGTCGGATACTTTCGCTGCGCTGATGCTGCTGGCGTTCCTGATCGACCAGCTGCTGGAAATGGCCTGCCCCGTCATGAAGCAAATCTTCGCCAAGTGCTATACCCGAACCGCAACGTGGGAACGTCTGCGCAGCAGTTTCTGTGCGGTAGCCTTCCGCAACTGGCAGGAACTGTACGGCCACGCCCTCGGGATCTACACCGCGTACCTCGCCTACGATACGTCCTGACGGCCGACCGCCTCTCCAGCTGCTCGATGAAGAAGGGATCGGGACGTCGTCCCGAGACCCCATGCCGCCCTGACGGTCAAGAGACCTGCATATCGATGCCCGGAACCCGTTCCAACGCACGACGACATGCCATGCAAACCGTCTGAAAACGTCGGTTCCCCGTACCGAAACATGAAAAGACCGACATCAAGCCCAAAATGAAACTATACGGGGAATTGCTGGGTCCATGGCCGCGACCCCTGATTACGTCCCGACCTCTCCAAAACTATGAGTCTAAATCCCTTCTTCATAAGGTCCATGGCCGCGACATCAAATAGTAAATGTGTATATCTCTATAGCCAGGTCTAAATCCCTTCTTCATAAGGTCCATGGCCGCGACAAATAGTATCGACTGTATCAGACGGAACAAGTCCTGTCTAAATCCCTTCTTCATAAGGTCCATGGCCGCGACAATGTATCAGCGCAATATGTGATAGATCAACATTGTCTAAATCCCTTCTTCATAAGGTCCATGGCCGCGACCGCGCATTGCAGCCGCTGGCTCTACAGTATTTCGTCTAAATCCCTTCTTCATAAGGTCCATGGCCGCGACCGTGTCCCTAACGAGTTTGGAGAGTAGATATGTGTCTAAATCCCTTCTTCATAAGGTCCATGGCCGCGACAAGATTGAACGTTACTATGCTAATGTTTGTGACGTCTAAATCCCTTCTTCATAAGGTCCATGGCCGCGACTCTTACCGAGAGGCAAGAAAGGTGTTTGGGCTGGGTCTAAATCCCTTCTTCATAAGGTCCATGGCCGCGACGTCAGTTCCGAGACATCAGAAACCGCCGTATCGTCTAAATCCCTTCTTCATAAGGTCCATGGCCGCGACTACAATTAATTGCCAAGCCACTATATCCGTTGGGTCTAAATCCCTTCTTCATAAGGTCCATGGCCGCGACAAATATGAGCAACAGATATAACTACTATTATGTCTAAATCCCTTCTTCATAAGGTCCATGGCCGCGACGGATCCTTTGGAGTAACCAGGGCGGAGGCTAAGTCTAAATCCCTTCTTCATAAGGTCCATGGCCGCGACTACAATTAATTGCCAAGCCACTATATCCGTTGGGTCTAAATCCCTTCTTCATAAGGTCCATGGCCGCGACGGATCCTTTGGAGTAACCAGGGCGGAGGCTAAGTCTAAATCCCTTCTTCATAAGGTCCATGGCCGCGACAAAGGGGAACGGTTTTCACCTAGCACTCAGATTTGGTCTAAATCCCTTCTTCATAAGGTCCATGGCCGCGACAACTTCATCCAGGGAATTAACATGTAAGCGTGGAGTCTAAATCCCTTCTTCATAAGGTCCATGGCCGCGACCCCTAGATGTTTTGGAACAACACCTAGGAAAGTTACGTCTAAATCCCTTCTTCATAAGGTCCATGGCCGCGACATTGAATAATTCACTGCCGCAACTCTTACTTTGGTGTCTAAATCCCTTCTTCATAAGGTCCATGGCCGCGACACAAAAGATTTTATGCAAGCCGTTAATTATCGTGAAGTCTAAATCCCTTCTTCATAAGGTCCATGGCCGCGACACAACTACAGGACGAAATTGTTTTATCCATACCGTCTAAATCCCTTCTTCATAAGGTCCATGGCCGCGACCTGGCGAAACCGCGCATTACTGCGCGGTATATGTCTAAATCCCTTCTTCATAAGGTCCATGGCCGCGACACCGCAATAGACCGATACCTGCGCACGGATTGCGTCTAAATCCCTTCTTCATAAGGTCCATGGCCGCGACGACAAGGTAAGTGTTAAGGGGAAGCCTTACCGTATGTCTAAATCCCTTCTTCATAAGGTCCATGGCCGCGACATAGAAGATATGGCGACATTGCTAGGCCCCCCATTGTCTAAATCCCTTCTTCATAAGGTCCATGGCCGCGACGTAAGTCCTATTATAGCTGTGTCAGGAGCAGCTGTCTAAATCCCTTCTTCATAAGGTCCATGGCCGCGACTCCGTGGAAACTGTGCGGCAGGGAATTTCCGTTTGTCTAAATCCCTTCTTCATAAGGTCCATGGCCGCGACCGCCTAACTCAAATACAAACCTAGTATCAACCAATTACATATACATCTCCCATTAATTTCAAAAACTCTAAAGTTGCTTCGCACTTCGAAGGTCTTCCAGCAGTTTATGCCCCCTTTCGATGAATACATCTGCTAACGTTGTCATACCCATCATATACGATTCCATACGATTAGAAATAGTGTAAATCCGAACATCATCCTCTCGTTTATCAATGTACTCGTCGATTTTTAACATTAGTTCGTTTATCTTCACCGGTGTAGTTTGTATGGTAAAAACAGAGTACTGAATATGTAATGCCTTCTTACTCAGAAATCGAAATAAGCGTTGTAATCGCTTTGAATTAGATATATCGTAGCAAATGACGTAAATCTGGATTTGATTAGCCGCCATAGCCGTTACCTGAAAGTGACTCCATAAGATGGACTATATGCCTTCTGCGTAACTTAAAATACTCAGCTTCTATCGATGACGCATTATTCTCATAAATTTCAGCAGCGTCACGCGTCGAAATAGTAGGGTAGAGTTCACCTTGCCGTCTAGCGCGGTGATAGGCCTGTCGCAGAAATTTTTGTTTAGAATCTTCCAATACCCAGACCAGAATTGATGCGTAATCACGAACGAGATCAATACCTGAAACTGAGATAATTGAATTGTTCTGTATACCGGAATCGTTGGTATATAGAAGGTGATGTAAGTGTGCCTTTAAGCAACTTATTATATAACTGTTAACCCTTTTAATTTGCTTAGATTTCGCATATTTATTACTCAATCGCAAGTTGAATCGATTAAGCTCATATTCACTAGCATCTTGACGAAGGCCACTACATGCGCGCGCGTATGCAACTTGGTACTGTCTCGAAAGTGCTTGAAACCATATGCGATGCAATTCAACTGCATTAGGAACCATTTCGAAGTATTCTTCCAAGTATTCATGGTAATCGCTACGTACGGTGGTATTGGATCTTGGAAACAAACATCCCCGAACTTCGCCAGATTTCCGCGTGAATACGACAGGAATACCATAGTCTGCACAACCGAGCAATGCGTCAGTTGAAAAGTGCAACGGTCCTGTACTAACCACTCTTGAAATCCGGCGAAGTGGGAATAGCACGTCCGATGTGTCAGGTTTTCGAATCTTCAATGCTGGGCCATCCCGTAGTACTTGTATTGCGAGATTTCCATCAAGATATAGTACTTTCGAGCTGTCGTTCATGATTCGATATCATCTACTGGAATAACAGTAGCCTCTAGATTATGCGTTAGATAATTTAATACCCTGCGCAGACGAGTACGTAAGCTGCAAGCAAATGCTTCAAAATTTTTGTAAAAACTATGTCGCCCAGCTTTCCCAAGAAGACATTGACTTTTATTCATCGTAAACGATTCAGGTCTTAAAAATCGACTTCGAAATTGTTCCCAAACCCATTGATCGATGCTCGGACGGTGAAGTTCAACAAGGTCACAAGCCAGCGACTCCCGTCCGTACGACAATTCGTGATAAAAGCCAATCATAGGGTCTAATCCTACGCTTCTGAGTGCTTTTATCGTTTCGCTATGTGCCAAAGTGTAGGATAAAGAAAGACAGGCGTTAACGGGGTCCAAGGGAGGTCTTCTATTTCTCGCGTTGAACTCTAATGATGGCGCGAATAGCTTCTTATACCCACGAAAATACGCAGCTGCAGCTGCGCCTTCTATGCCTCGAATTGAATCTATCTTTTGAATATGGCTCAGTGATTCAATAGCGTATATGAGGGATTTTTGAGCCTTGGTTAGTGGGAATCGCAGGTCCTTCCGTTGATCAAGCACGTCCGCGAGGAAAATTAATTGACTCTTTATCTTTCTTGATATAAGCTTTTTCGACCATTGTAATCTCCACTCGGCGTTGAAATATGCATCGTACTGCGCTAATCGACGTGCACTGTTCTTATATTGAACACCTGTGAGGCATGCCGTTCGTTGTTCACGATATGGGTCAATTACCGTTAACGCTGCTCCTTTATCGGCTAGTGCTGATAGTATGCCGGTATTCATGGTTGCGTGTCGATAAATGATGAGATGGTCAATTAGAGAAACTGGTACGGACGTTGAAAATTTCCCCGTCTCATAGACCTTCACCCTACCAGATTCGTAGCGTAGTTCCGTGTTTTTTCGGTCAATAACCATCGTACCCATAGTGTTATCCCACGTAAAAGAATGCCGGATCGCCTACTACCTGAGCTATGCCGAGTGTTCGAACTTTCGATCTAGGTTCGAGATGAATCAAGAAAAACCGATCCTCTTCACGGTTGATAACCTTTTTAACCTTCTTCAGCAGCACGTCAATCTCAACCGGGGCTAGTGGGCACTCGAAAACGGATTTTTGTCCGCCTGTCGAGAATCCTTTCAGTACTTTTAGTGCCTTTCTTAAACGCTTTGGCTCACTTATGTCATAAGCTGCCAAGTACATTTTTCTTTTCATAGATAAATTCGCTCTCTTAGTTAATTAGTTAACCTAGTAGAACATCCAGTCAAATTTTCACACTGTTCTAACTTGTGTTCCGGGTTCTCCTCCAGAAATATGCTTTTACAGTGTACGGACGCCATTACTGCAATCAAAGATCGCAAGCTTGCGTATCAGTCGTTGTAGATAAATCTAGCGTTTGATCGTGTGAGATTTGCAGCAGTTAGATCAACTGAAGCGGTGTAGCCTCTATTCCCCTACTTACGTGATGGGTTATTCGGTACTGGCCAAACCCCATGACTGTTGCTTTGCCTGCATGAACAATCTGACCAAATACTAAATAGGGCCAATACGGTACTAGACAGCTGGATTCAAGATCGAAAGTTCCCATGAGGCCCCCAATTTTCAATTTGGATCTTTGTCTGGAAGAAAATCTAACCGTATCGGAGTGATGAAGTTTTTGATCGGCTAAAACGACGGCGCGTGACGCCTTCGAAATGGATTTGAAGTCAATATCAAGTGGAGTATGACCATGAAAGTAACTGAGGGAAGATATTCTTCTCATTACACTTCGGAAAAAATCATGAAATTGAAACGCACTAGGACTTATTGGCTTCTTGTCGCGGATTAGGCGGAGCGGTGTGTCAAGCACGACACGAACAGTCCCGCTAGGTATTGGTGGAATTGTTATCTGCGAACTGATAACTTGCGGACTCCGTTGCTGAGCAACGTACCAAATTTGGTGCAGAGACCTATCCTCAAATTGGTATTGCGATACGCTACTTAGCTCAAATTTGCTTCGTTTTGGGCCGAGGCCATAGTAAGTTCCAGCCCGTCTAAATGCTAATATAACTTCTGCGATAAGATTGATTCCCTTCCCAATTAACACGATGTCAAAATGGAAAATCTCACCTTTCGATAGCGTTGTGCTGTTGAAGCAGCTAGAACGAATAACATAAGGGTGAGGAACGGCCTTGTAGAGTCGTAATCGTTCAGACCGCTCAGGTGGGGGAGTTTCGAACAGATATGGATAAGCACATCGCCGATAAAGCGCGCATTCGTTGCATCTGCTCAAACCTGTTACACAGACTGCTTCCTTTAGTCCATAACCGAATAGCCCGCGAATAGCAGACCCCGGTTGATTAGGCAGCTGCAACGCATCAATAGTTTTGCAAGTTAAACGAAATAATGCGACTTTCGGGAAGGTCGCGTTTATTGATAGATCCACAAGTGGGTACCGTGGAGTTGACTTCGTTTGCCTACAAATCACTCACCTTTGATCCATTTCACCACTTGTTGTGTACGGTTGTAGTGCTTCTGTTTCTTCTTAGACTGAGGTGGGTCTGGAATCCAGCACTTTTCTTCTTGCATATAGTCGCAGATACGTTTAGCTATCTCCACCTTGTCTTCTCCCGTCCATCTGTTGTTTTCTAACCCTCGATAAAGAATTGTAGAGCGGGGTTCGTTTTTATCTGGATGACTGTCGAGAAACTCTTTAATTTCGCGATCAATGCGAGGCAGTTTATTCAGTTCTTGCTGTCGTTCTATCTCTGCTTGCTTTTTTATTCGTTGCGCTTTATGTTTATTTTCAGCATGGGTGTCTTGTTCCAACGCACCGTATCCAACTGAAGTTTTCGCTCCGACTCCAATCCAAGAAAATAAGCGATCAAAAGCAGCATCTAAGAGCTCTTTCCATAGGGGGCCTGTATATAGTTGGGGAGACAAGTGTTTCAAACGAATAAGATCACATTTCACATGAAAGTTAAAAGTGCTTCCGACGGGTACCGTCAAAAACGGAATCGGTACTGGGTTGCTCTCCTCGTTCGGTGAATCTTCACCTTGGTAGTAACTAGAAAGATGAGGATTCATGATTTCAATCGTCAAAGATTTCCCTAACGGGACGTTCGGAATCACATCCCAAAACGAAAGTATTCCACGTACATGTACATTTTCACGCGCACCTTCTTTTGTTACGTCAGAGTTTAGTAGTTGGACAGATTGGGAATAGCTACGAATATCATCGCTATCGCAGCGTGCGGCGAACTTCTCGTTGTTGAGGACCTTCTTGTCGAATCCGAATAAGTGCCAGAAGTGAACAATATCCCATGGACCTTGTTGTTCATCAATCAATTCGAGAGCAGCTTTTCGTAATACACCTTTGACGCTACTGCCAGGATAGTAAGGAATTCCATATGGCGAAAGAAAGGCAAAACCATTTTCGATAGGATGATCGATTCCTAAACCAGTTACAAAGGGTGAACTTAATTTCCCAGTCCGGACGAAGCTTTCATCGTCAACGAAAATCGCATTATTTTGTCTGCTGATAAGATTGTCGATGAAATCGCGGTTGGCAGTACTCAAATGCTGTGCTTTCTCTAAGACTTTCCCCTTTTCTTCAACCCCGCTAAAATCATCCTTCCAGAGTTCTAGGAACATATTATACCGCATAGCAAGCGAGCATTCCTTAAACTCGCTCTTTAGAACCTCTAGAACATAATTAGGTACAGCAGATTTCATGATTGTTTCAATTCTGATTCGGTATCGACGTCAACGAATTGGCGAAGCCACTTCAACAGAGCAACTGCTTCTTGCGTAACTAATTGAAATGTTGGCGAATCTAATTTTGTTATCTGCTCCATAAATCGGGAATAGTCACTATCAGACGATATATCTTGAGGAAATCGTTTATGTAGCCATTTGATAACATCATCCCCGATTGCTTTGTATTCTTCCTTTGAGTGCAAATATGCAAGAGATTGTATAAGCCCCCCATTAAAGAGCAGTAGTGGTAGTCCTTTTACAATGCCCCTCTGAGAATATATGTCCCTGCGTTCTAGCACACACTGCCAAGCGTATCTTGCTCGTTTTTGCTCCAGTGTTTCCATATTTATAAGCCCATGAGTGGAAAATGACAAGAGACTAGGCCTCGACCAGTGGTAGAATCTCCACCTATCTGAATAGTCTTTCCGTCAAGCACACATTTCATCTGAGACATAACACAATCCGCATCTAAATCTGTGTCTTTATCTCCGGACCGGGTCTTGCTAGCAAGAATTTGTGAGATGAGGAGAGATTCTGGCGGCAGATTCTCTGTGTAAAAAAGCCCTCCTGCTGAGGCACTGCCGGTACGCTCATCAATTCTCACATGAGGCTCCACAACGGTTGCCATTTCCACGAAAAATCGAAAATCACTATCTGACAAAATGACGAAATCTTGCTTAATTTTGTTCTTGAAGAACTCATTACTTTTACTGTCACCAATAGCGAAATCTGCTATATCGTGCGCGATTGCTTCAGATGAACTTGGTTCTTGTCTTCGATATTCAAAAAGTTCCAGATGTACTTTCTCGTCGCCAAACAACAAACTTTCGTTATGTACGATGCAATTGCCGGAATCTATTTCTTTAATTTCCCAGTTAACTTGATTCTCACTTTCAGCACTATTATTAATTAATCTCTGAGTCCTTGCGAGTATCTGGGGAGAAGTTGCATAAACAAATCCATGTCTCATGCTTCTAATTGGAAATAACACAAGATGTGCATCGCTAAAACTCACTGCACCTGCATGAAGACTTTTGGCTCCCGAATCAGGGCCAAATATCTTGTTGATTACGGCCTCGTCGCCACCAAGTATCTGGAAGTTGTGCCGAACTGCACCTTTGATGCCAGACCCAGCAAAATATGGATGGTTGGTATGAACTTCTCTCTGAATAGGATTGTCGATCATGCCGATGGCGGAACCCGAGCCCATATGCACTGGGCTTATCGTGTAAAGCCAGACGATAGTATTACGTTCAAACATCAACTTCCCTCAATAAACAGCAAATTCAAATCGGTTAAAACCTTCCACACGTCTCATTGGATTATCGTCGGAGTCAATCCATAAGCCATTAATCGCAAGCTTGCGAAGTGCCTCAACGGTTGCATTTATACCTTCCAACCAATAGATCGACCCAGTAGGGGCAACTCTTTCAGCGGTTTTAGGACGATTTTTAGCAATATCAAATCCCGATATGGTTTCGGTACGCGGAATGCAAGCACAGACTAAGCGGCCTTTAACATCGCCGATCTCGAAATTCATCGAATCATCAGTATCATTGCGAATCCCTGTCAAACGCCAACCGTCTGAAAATATACCGGGCGAAGTCAGAATAAGGCGGCATTTTCCTGTTTTCACGATAGCACCTAACACACTGTCGTCCGATGCTAACGGGGGCTCACATCGAGTACACAATGCTCCACGCCCATCGCCCCCCAATCGAAGCATTAATTTGTCCGGCATCTTTACACCTTCCAATTCGACTAGAAATCCAGTTGAATATTGATTGTGAGAGTCACAGCTATGTTCAATTTTGTTAAGCACTATAGCTTGCGTAGAATACAATTTTCCTTCTGCAGCAGCGCGTGTATCAGAATCTAATCCTATGCCAACGCGTATTTCTTTTTTCCATAGATCTTTTTCATGTATCAAGTGTCCGCAAGAAATGCGCTCTCCTTTGATGTGTGCTTTCCACCCTTCTTGATTCATTAAGTAACCGCTTACGGGCTTACTCCGGTCTTTCGATTGCAAAACTGGATAGAGTCTCAGTGGCAACGACGAACTGATATCTTTGTGTATCGATTGAGGTTTAATACGATCTTGTATATCTATTTCTTCATCTGATTTGTTCAGCACAAGTAAATCATGGGGTAACGTATACATCCGTTCGAAAGTATCTTTTTCCGTCTGGGTCGCAATATGAGAATTCAACACGCGAAAACTGCCTGGCCTATCAGGCGTACCCAGTTCGTCATCTGCTACTTTGCCGTCGGCGAACTCGCGAAAATCTATATTCTTGTGGGCAAGGAGTGCAGATCGAATAGCACCAGCGAAAACTGATGGTTTTGGAGGCATTTCACTGAGTCCATAATCGCCCGGATCTCCGAAGAGTTTATTTCCTCGCAAAAATAGCGTATCAATTGGTTCTATGAAACGGAATTGTGACATTGTTCGTATTAGCGGTTAAACGTTACCGACCTCCTACGCTGGTATGTTTTCTGTATCTTCGCTTCGGACTTCACGTGCTAAAAATTCTGCGGTAGAGAGCAAATGCTCTAATTTCGTCTGCCAGTCCTTCGTGTGCGACCTGTCATTGAGCGAATATTTCGCTATTTCCCCAGCTAGATCATCGAATTCCCGAGGTATGCCGTTCTCGGATTGACGCTTGAATTGATGCCGGAGTACTTTCGTCAACATATCGGAATCACTATCCTGAGGCAAATTACGAATGAGTTCATTAACTTTGTAGGATACTCGGCGAGATACACCAGATGTTCTCAAGAAATCGCTGCATTTTTTTAGTAGACATACCTCCTTGTCCCACTTCATCGTGATACAAAGGTCTCCCCCTGATCGTTTAAGAACTGTGAGACTGAACGCATCTCGACCACCATCATTTTTCGCACGTTTTTCCGATTCTCGCAGTTTACGAATCGCATAATTTAACGGTGTCAAGTGATGAACAATCACCGCGCCGCAGCTTACAGTCGCTTTTTCCCCCATCATGCGCATCACCTCCCCTTTTTCAAACTTAGCAAATCCATTATTTGTCTTGAGAGCTCCCTCATTTATCGTATCCGGACCGCAAGATCCGTTATAAGCTGTACGTAGACGGGTAGCACATTTAATGAGGTCTGCTACGGGCAGCATTGCTAGTACGTCATCGCCACCGGAGTAAATGAGCCGCCCGGCATGTTCCTTTTCAACGACGAATGGAACTACGCGCATTGAAAAATTGCTGAGGGCTGTGGATATTGCCATATGACGGTTAGGTGATACCGGTCTCTTGGATCCACCGTATTTTTTAATCTCGCGATAATCCTTTGCTATCTTTTCAAAACCACATTTCACGCGCGGATGGAAGCTCTCTACGAAGGTGATCGCAAAGTCAGGGTCGCCGGATAATATTTTCCCCATCCAGTCCCCGTCCATTAGCAGAAGTGCGTAGTAGTTCTCGATTGATGCGTTGCCGTTTATGTCTAGATTTGCTGGAGACAGTTCATCGGATATTATTTTTTCTACATTTATCTGCCTGGGCCCATCGATTTCTCGGACCTTTTCAAGCAAGGCTGGGATGCGATAAGCGTATTTCAATTTCTCCGGATTATCGTGTCCAGATTGCACTAATAGCTGAGGAAGAGCCACTCGATCAGTTATCTCAAATTCGTCAATGGCGTTCTTCAGTGCTTGCCCGATGGGCCCAGGTCTTTGTAGCCATCTATTGAGCTGATATGCAAGTGCCATAGTATGTGTTGAAACCACAAACCTATCTATGTCATTGATACATAAGGCTTCTTTTATCTCCTCAACAAAAAGCGATGGCCACACTCTTTTCACCGCAGAAAGTGCACCTAGCTTCTCGTTTTCTTTCGCAAGCGAGGGTTCTTTTTTGTGTACATCGCCCCAAAGAACACGCTCCGTCAGCTCGGGAGTGCGGGAAAGCAGTTGTCGTCTGTCCGTGGTTAACCACTCATACTCTCCCGTGAGTGAATCACGCCAACCTTCCTGGCGGGATTGCTGAAATGGTCGAATGGTCTTCACTGACGCTAATACTCTTTCGGACAAGTCATACAGAGCGGGATAGAGTACGCCGGGGTTGGGTTTATAGAACGTTAAGTTATCGCCACCGTTAATATCAGACTGTAAGACGTCCCATGCTTTGGAGCCCAGAAACCCGGGCGTATCCTCCTCTGTACCGTAAAACGGCTGCATCGCATCTACTAAACAGGATACGTCGAGGTCTCTTTGTTTTGCTTTGTCTTGCGGTCGAATTAATGAAAACGGAACAGCGGCCCAGAACACTTCAGGAAACCCTGATAGTTGATCCTGCATTTGTGAATATGGAGGCGTAAGAGGCGTATTCCTATCCTGATTAATACCGGCAACTTCGAGCAGACGTTTAACAGTCTGATTACCAAGATCAGCCATCCATTTCTGCACACCTTCTTTGACGTCCTGTGCGATGGCCTTAGCCTGGTTTTGAGGTACGATCAACACAAAGCGATTAGGAAGGGCTGCCGAAAAAACCGGATTGCCGTCTGACCTCCGATCAAGCATAGGCTTGCATGAAGGAGTGTTGTCGAAACATTCCCGTCTTAATTTACAATCATGAAGTAACCAAACATCAACTAAAGGCAGTCCACGAAGTCGCGGATACAAGATTGAATCAGGGCCTAGATGTTTGCATACAATTTTTAGAGCTTCCCACGCGATTCGTGACAGCAAATGTGAACCTGCCCACAAATCGGAAGTTGTTCGAGCTGCTGCAATAAATGGTTGAACCGGACCGATCGAAAATGTGAGCAGAGCAGCTTGGTTTTCGCTATCCGCGAAGAAGGCTCCAGCAAATGCTGAAGTTAAATCGAGATGATCCCAAATGGAATGATCTGGAATTCTGGTATCGGCAGGAAGAAGCGACCATAGCTGACCTAGTTTGCCGAAGTCGTTCTCTTCCTGCAATATGGGTCCAAATCTCCAAAACGCCAGTAATGTTTTGTAGAAGTCAACGTCACCTTTTTCGTTTCTATGGACAAGATTCTTAAAATGTTCAAGACTTCGGTCTTTAATGTCAGCTATTTCCGTTTCGTCAAGGCTATGTAAATTGTACTGATCGCCCGTGAGTGGATGGATTAAAATAGGCTCTTTCGCCCAGTTAACGCGAGCCCAGTCTCTTATGTGAAAGTGTTCTTTGTCCTCCTTGTAAAACTTTTCTACTGGCCACTGTGGCCGATCTGCTGCTGATGCAAACCAGTCTGCTCTCTGGATCAGTTTGTAAGTTTCTTTAGGAATTCCCTTCGAGAAAAGCACGGTTGATAGCGCATCAGGGTGGTCAGGACTGATCATGCCATCGTCATCTACAACCTCTAATCCCAGCTCTCTTTGCAAAGCCTTGCACGTACCATTCTCATGGCCAGCCGGGTCTCTGAGGAGGACAAGAGATTTTTCAGCAGGATCGTGCAGTCTGGCAAATAATTTAGTCTTCCAAAGTGCTGCGCTCACGGCTGAAACCTTTTGAATCTACTGTCTTTATCAAGGTCAGCATGTAATGCTTCCCACTGACCACGGTTGTTGTATTCTTGACCGCATTTCGTTTCCGTTTTGCAGGGCGCATGAAATAGTACTGCAACGTATTCATTGCTATTTTGGGAGTCTCTAGTAACTTTGAACCGAACCGAGTTCGGAATGCGGGTTCCTGGTGGAGGGCTGTTGAAGTATTCTCGAAATATTTTCTTTCTGACGGAATAAAGCAAGAGCATAGACTTTTGCCATCCTGCTTGACGGCTAGTTGACTTCCAAATCAAAGGGTGGCCATCGTCGTCTTCTCCTATGGCATGTGGCCAATTCAGCCCCATCGCATCCCGCCATGGCCTCGTATATCTTCTTACGGTTACATTAGGCAACGGTGCTTCCTTTGGTCGAATGGATATGGACCCCCAACCGTTCCGACTTCGGCCTCCAATCGTCCCCAATAAATTCATCAAGGAGATTGCATTGAGCAAAACACTCTCATGCTGAGCGGGATATCTCATTTTAAGTCCAACTTCTCTCGGAGATGATGTAACACCCAATACCTTATGCTCGGTTCTTCCATAACCTAAATATTTCAGTGCCGTATCGTTTTGAGGTGTTTCTAACTTCTCGGCGGGTACATTCCAGTCCGATAATCGAAGTTCAATTTCACTCCTACGACTATCCTTATTTTTACTTTCACCGCCATGAGCAGTTCCAAATATCCGACCTTCTTCGAAACGCATCCTTTCTATATCTTCCAAAAACTTGTGTTCGGCCATCCAAATCCATCGCCACCAATATCGAATGGCAGACTTCAATGGCGGCGTGCGCCACTGTGCCTGTTGTTCTGCGTTACCAAGAAAAGCTGGCGTATTCAAGGTCAGGAAAAGGGAGAGTTCGCGTTTGCGTTCCATGAATGGATATTCTTCCTATCGGTTATTGGGACTTCAGCGATCGCAAGCTTGCCATTAACTCGCAAGTGACGCTTAATCAAACAATATTTCTAGTGCACTCTGAATTTCTTTTTTCAGTGCTGTCTCATTTTTAAGTAATTTTTCGATATGATCTTTCTCAGGATTGGATGCATGGGCAATGGAATTACGTATGTCCTTAAGCGTGTAGTACGCTGTTTTTTTACTTGACGATATTTCGTGATTGTCAAGTTCGTTTTTAAAATCGTCTTCTGTTTCTTGCCGGTCACCACCATAAGTGTGGTTTCTAGGATTGCGTTTCCTTTTTTCGCATTCGTATGAAATGAACCCCTCAAAAGCAAAAATTGCTGCCCGAACATAGTCCTTTCGGTCTAGGTAAATAGAAGCCAAGCACTTTTCTCGTCTTGATTGCTCCCTCTCATCCACCCATTTCAATCGGTTTAAAAGCTGCTGCCGATAAAGACCACTTGGTCCATGAAGGCTAGAAGGCAATCCCTTTTTAAACGTCTCTAGTTTTTTTTGTGCACCACCAATATTTCCGAGACGTTCATAGAAAGCGGCTTTTTGAAGACACTTGGCTACATCGGCAGATACATGGTCCAGTTTAAGTAGATGTTCAAACACCCCGTAATCGCCAGTTGCATCGAACCGGCTAAGTGCGTCTATCCATTCATGCACTTGGGCCAGCCCGTCTAACTTAAGTACCGGCGTTCTATCATTTTCCGTCATATCTAGCGCGCCGTACCAAAGGTCTTTAACTTCCAAGTGCTTTTTGAAACCATCTAAGAAAAACGAAGACATGAAACCCAGCATACTGAGATGGCGGAAACCATGCGTAACATCCATACTGACCTTAGCATGGTTAGGTACTGTCTTTTCAATTATGCTTAGTATTTGTATCTGCTCTTCATTATTTTTTCCTTTCGGAATCAATAATGGTTTCACTGTTCTGACTGATTTCTCTCGAAGTCTTGCTTCTATAAGAGGTCGGACTCGATCTAATAATTGTTGAGTGACCGAACCTTTTTCTTCGTGGTCAAGCAATTCGATTCTTACGTCCTCGTACCTAGTCTCGTTGTCTTGTGTAACATCCTCAACCAAAGCACCCCACTGGCTACCTTCCGTTCCTAGAATAATTAAGTCGTCGATTTCTAGAAAAGCTGCGAGTGCAACTCCAAAACATGAAGTTTTTCTTACCTTGCCGTCTGAGAAGCGATAGTTTGCTTGGGGATAGCCAAAGTCACTCCTGTTCTCTCTCTTGCTTCGGCCCAAAAAGGTTATCAGAACATTACGCATTTATCGTCTTCTTGTATTGAATCTGGTTTAACTATATGAATTACCTGCGGATCTAGGCTTAAACCATACCGAGAAATGCGAGTATTGGGAATCCTCTCTAAAGCGGTAATGAGGTACGGTGGTGCTATCCTTTCACCTAGTCTTTTGGTGATTTCTCCATTGATATGTGATTTCCATGAGTCCCAGTTTTCCGTCCGCAATTGCTTGCCCCAAGTGTTTTCGGCATGTTCATAATCTCCTGAGGACTCGCCTACTACTTCACGGTAATATCTGAGTAGATATTTTGAAAACTCATCAATACGTTTACGGCAAATACCCACTTGATTTTTTTGGGCTCTTTCTGCAAGCATCCAATACAACGCAAATTGGATAGGAGACAGAGAAATAGACTGTCCCCCTGTATTAATAACTCGTCTGTCTGCGTCAATGGTTAAGCAAACCGGAGGTAGAATACGTTGTGCAACCGCAACTGCATCGGAGTAAGAAATTCCTCCATTTAAAAGATTGACGTCTAATCCGTCTCTCATTCTAACGAATGGTATTTCTGCAAGGGTGATCTCTGCATCTCGTTTGTTGAACGATTGACCGTTAGCAGGAGAATATATTAGTTCGCTTGACTGAGAAGGGTAGAAGAATTCGGGATGTGACTCATATGGAGCACTTACGAGTACATGCGACAGCCGGTCCTGTTCACGGCCGAATAGAGACAGTGCATATCCGAGAAAAAAGCCCATAGTCTTCCGACCACCAGCAATCGAAGCATGAAGTGCTGAATCTTTATCTAGGGTTAATTGTCTAACACAGTCAGTAATACTATCAGCCGCCTGTGTGTTTTCTGCAATCGTTCGTATGTCATTTAACAGAGTCCCATCGCTAGTTTTGATTGGATGGATACCTTCATCATTGAATACAATATCGGCTAGCTGATATTCGTCGCATAGGCGATGGAACCATCCATTTCCTTTGTTCAACAGTGATCGTCGTACTCGCTGGGCACCTGCTTCAGTCGTTAAAACGTGTACTTCGGTTGGGGCTGCCTTGTGTTTTACCGCGAGCGCATAAATGGTTTCGGTTACGATTTGCGGAGACAGGCCAGTTACCGCGAGTAAAATTCTCTTGTCGTACATGCGAGTTTCGTCTTGAACGGTATAATGTCCGAATCCACTCACATCGCTACTTTGTTATAAGACTTCTGTGCAACTATAGCAAATATATAAATTGGGGGCTATGTATATTTGGGGAATTATTAACTTGAGTGCACAAGGATTGGGACTTAACATACTTGACTAGACAACCGCCGTTAACGCTTTGATTTCCCCTCAAGGCATTCCAGCTCAAAATCATTCCCGTCTTTTTCGACTGTTCGACTGATAGTGGGATTATACGTGCTACGGCTAGGAAGAGTTAGCCAAAATAGCATGCAAAAATTACCACTATTCACACCATCTAGTCATATAATTCACAACATGCCCATGCTTATATCACACCATAATTCTTTGCACTTAAGTTAATCATTCCTTATATTCGAGTGTCTCAACAACGCAAGTTCCGCTTGTGTGTCATTCATTGTTTTCAGTACTCGTATCAGTACTCGTAGTAGCCATTGAGTCGATGATGCTTGAGACAGCATCGCACACCATTCGACATGGGAACCTCCATTTATTGTTATTTTGACGAATCATGCCTATATAAGTATTTGATTTTTAACAAGTATATCCTGCAGATCATAACAAGTCTGCAGGTTAATGGAGGTGTCCACATGCATTAAATGGGGATTTGGCAGAATATCCTTGCACATCGTCTCCATACTAGAAATAGGCAGCAATTCCCGCTTCCTGAGATCCTTTGTCGCCTCCTGATGGCGACTAGCTGCCTCCGAGGCCCCCCGCTGACATGCGGATCGGGCATGCCTGGGGCCGCACAAAATGCAGCCGCAGCCTAGCGCAAAAGCAAAACACCGCCTGACCGCCCCGCCCAAAGGTCCGAAGTAGGGATCTCTATTAATTGCTATTTTGACGAACCATTTCCGATATAAGTATATGATTTTTAATGATATAAGAATTGTCCACCTCCACTTGCTTCGAATAAATAGAGGTGTCCAAGTGATCCAAACGGATGGAAACGCCTATGGACAACCGCTCAAAACTCCCCGGAACCGCTTTTCCGTAGGAAGCAGGAATTACCGCCGGGGTAGGACAGCGTAGGTAAATAGAGATTCCCAGGTTGATATAGGGCCATCGGGACAAAAAGTGTCAGATAGGTTATATTTAAGAGATGAAATTAAGATATTAAACATTTATGATTACGTCAGCTACTGCGATCGTTTTTCTGCTTCTGCTCAAAAGAAGTGGAGATGTGAATACATGGTGCTAGTTCGGGACGAGATATCCCTATTAGTACGTAGTATGGTGGAAGCGAGTTGGTGTGGTGGGGCAACACTGGTCAACGGTTGCAACCGCCCATGCCTATGCGTCAGGGGAGGATGTAGTGTTAAGTAGACAAGTATACCGTATCAAGGGGTTAGGAAATAATAATGACCCCATCGTTATCAATAAATGCACGCGAGTGCGTAAGGAGTTGAATTGCTTATGTTATGTTATATCAAGAAATTTCCGCGAGCTGCGCTGGTAGGCACTTTTGCGCTATGCCTGTGTGTGGTATCGGTGGGTTTGTACCTGTATAGACCGTCAGAGCATACATCGGTAAATGAGAGTGTGGATTCTGCTGCTGACGGCAGCGATTTGCAAGCAAGAATGTTGCAGAGGGCTGTTGAGAAGAATACGTTGGCTAGTCAGGATCAGGTTTCCACGGCGGTGCGATCTGTGGGTGCGCCCATCGAGGTTGCGCTGGACATTGCAGAGGACGGTGCAGCTGAAGGCCGTATGGCACCGAAGGGGTATTCTTTTTTAGCTCCCGCTGACGATATGACTAAAGGCCGTCTGAGAGCGGACGAGCGCAAGCCGTTTATCAAGGCGGACAGCCGTAGCAGGGACTGGCTCGGTTCTCCAGGAGCGGTTTACGAGGTGGCAAGGCTAGCGGACGAAGCGCAACGGGATTGGGCATTTGGCTGGATCGAGCTGAGTGGCCATGTGCGGCTGCCCGACGTGGAGTCGCAGTTGGCAGAGCAGCGAGTGGAAGTCCTGGGATCTTCAGGGAATTTACTTCGAGTGCGGTTGCCAGCAGACGTTGGCACATTGAAGGAGATAGGGTATTTGCCTGGGATTGAGGGTCTCGGGGTACTTCCCGGTGATCGCAAGATGGACGAGGATCTTTCTGCCAATGCTGCTCAGTATTCGATGCAAGATCAGGTTCCAGTCCTTATTACGTTGATGTCGGACGATGAGAGCGGGCAATGGCGCGCAGCCCTGGAAGCCCAGGGGGCGGAGATTGGCCGGTTCGACCATGCCACTCGTGCGTATTCGGCCAACGTGTTCTACGGAGATGTGGAGGCGATAGCCGGTGCTGATTTTGTGCTGTCGATTGAGCAGGAACGACTGATTGAGCCGTTGCTGAAATCTGCAGTGCCTGTGATGGGTGCCGATGCCGTGCGTATGTACAGCGGTGAGCAAGGGAAGTTTGGCGGCGTTACGGGTGCCAGCGTTCCGGTAGGCGTGCTGGATACCGGTTTGAATATTCGTCATACGGATATTGCCTCCCATCGATCCAGCGTATGCGGTGTAAATTTAGAAATATTTAGACAGGGTATCAGAGATGCAGATCTGTGGTATGACTGGAACTTGCACGGGACGCACGTTACGGGGATCATGGCCGGCAACGGGCACACCGAGGCGGGGAGTGCGGGGGTAGCTCCGGGAGTGCGTCATATTCGCGTTGGGAAGGTGGGTACTTTAAGTGCTTTGACCCTGAGCATTATTGAGGGTTTGGATTATACGGCGGAGGCCTCGAGTTGCTTTCAGAATGGCCGGGAGTCCGCGGTGGTCAAGCCGCTGGTGGTGAATATGAGCCTGGGGTCGTCGTTTTCCTTTGTGAAACCCGGGCTTGGCATACTGGAACGGAAGGAAGATTCCGTGGTCTGGAACGCCCGCCAACTTCACACGATCGCGGCGGGCAATTCCGGTGCATTCGCATTTAATGTACTTGCTGCGGCCAAGAATGTTCTTGCGGTGGGGGCTAGCAGGGACGATGGGTCAATAGCACCCTACAGTAGTCATAGCCAGGCACTTAGACTTGGCATTCAGGGAAGACTCAAGCCCAACGTGGTGACTGTGGGGACGGCTGTTTCTTCGGTTTTAGGCCGAGGGAGCAAGGATCAGTATATCGCTCTGAGCGGCACCAGCATGTCGTCGCCGGCGGTGGCGGGCATGGCGGCTTTAATGATGGATGCCGCTCCCGATTTACGGAACAATCCAGCGATGATGCGAGCCTATCTGATGGCCAGCACCATTCGGCCCGACGTATGGCTGGACAACCCAGCATGGTTTCCTCTGAACAACACCGGTGGTATTGGTGTTATTCAGGACGAGTACGGCATGGGTTCCGTGTCGGCGCGGGTCGGCGTTCTGAACCGAGCTGGCGCGGACGGGTGGACCACGGGGCATTCGTCAGTCGTGCTCACGGACGGCGAATACGGCTACGTTGACGTCACCGTGCCGGAAGGGGCGGAGCGTCTGGACGTGGTGATGACGTGGGATGAACCGCCAGCTGAAAGCGTTGCGGATGTCGTACTGAATGATCTGGATCTATGGGTCGACGAGCATGCGGATTGCGAGGATGCGGCCTGCGGTGAGCATAGTTCGCTTTCGCGAACGGACAACGTCGAATGGGTGATCGTCCGTAATCCCCCGGCGGGCGTCTATCGGGTGAAAGCAGTAGGCGATGCGGTTTATACGGACGAGGCACGAGTAGGGATGGCGTGGCAAATTATACGAGGTCCGGCAGCCCCTGCGATTAATCTAGCGGTGGACAAAAAGGTACTGGAAGGCAAAGGAGGTCATGAGGTGGTGGCGACGTTGACAGTGGACGGGTACGTCGCAACAGGAGTGGATCTGCGCGTAGATTGCCGCGCCTCGGATGGGCGCTCGGTCTGCAACCGATTGGATGACGATGCGGCGGGTCCGAGTTCCAGTCTGCCGTGGTACCGCTATGCAGTCGTGAGCAGAGAAGATGGCACGCTGGTCAGCAGTTCCGAGAGGACGATTTATCTGGGTGAGTTGGCGGCGGGTGAAACACAGGAAGTGAAGTTGTACTTTTCTTATGAGGGCGACGATGACAATGCGCGGATTACGCTGACTGCCAGTGCATGGAATGCCCGTGCTGGTGGTGCGGCTTCGGTTCTGCTGCGTCGCTCGAATTCCAATACCCCGATGCCGCCCGAGCTGGAGGTTCCGTCGCACGATAGCTTCCTGACGGCCAAAGTTCTGGAAGGTATGGCTGGTTCGGAGCAGATCAATTTGGCCCTCGCGACTTCGGAAGCAGGCGAATCCGAGGTGATGATGAAACCCGATGAGCCATACTACGACCCCCCGCGGCCTCGGGGATCCACCTGGTACGCCTGGACTCCGTCCGAAACAAGATTCATGATGTTTCAAATCGAGCAGCTGGACGGCTTAGAGAATCCGCCGCAGACTTTCATTGACGCGTTCCGGGAAACCGGGAATGAGAGCAAGCACTCACTAGCTCGCTTACAGACGATTGCCTTTAACGATGGTGGCAGTGTGACCTTCAAGGCTGTAAAGAACGAGACGTACTACTTGCGCGTGGGAAATCACGGCCCGTCTGTTCCGGTAATCATGGCGTGGGATAGGCTGGAACGTCCAGTCAACGACAGGTGGTTGCACGCCACCGTTCTGGAGGGCCAGGGAAGCAGCATTGCAGGGAATAATAGGGGGGCGACTTTGGAATACAGCGAATGGCCCTGGGGAATTACAGCGACAGTATGGTACCGCTGGACGGCGCCGTCGGACGGGGCGTGGTCGTTCGATGCAGTAAGAATCGGCAGTCCGGAGGAGCAAACTGCGCATCACGTCTTAGTGTACACGGGTGAGGATGTTTCGTCGCTTCGCACGGTCAGCGATTATAGAAACATTGAGAACTCATCCCAATTCCCGGCTGTGATTCAAGCTGTCCAGGGACAGACGTATCATATATCCGTCGGATCCGCGATTCCTGAACTTGGAGCTAATCCGGGAGCCTTTGATTTGATCTGGGAAGCAGTGGATTTGGAAGACCTAGGAGGCAACAGCGGGGTCACCAACGACAATTATAGCCATGCGGTATCTCTCGGCGACGGTATTACAGGTTCCCAAGTCATTTATCGCGATTTCGAATCTCCACCTCCTATTCTGACGGTCGAGCCGGAGGAGCCGGAGGAGTCGGGTGTATTCACCCGGTGGTATCGCTGGACGGCACCCGAAACGAGACGGTTTACGTGGATCATACAGGATCCGGATTACTCATACGGTTCGCATTACCGCGTGGCCGTCTTCGAAGGGGATTCACTTGACGATCTAGACTTTGTGGGATCCACGGCTAATACGTCCGACACGGATGATTTGATTGAGTTCGTCATTCCCATGAAGCAGGGTAAGCACTACATGATTTCCGTAGGATTTCCGCCTCGCGACATAGGAATTCTACCAGATGTCGGATTTTCTTTCTATAGAGATGTTTTAAGTTGGGGACCCACGCCGGAGAACGACGACTTTGACGATGCCGTGGTATTGAATGGCGCAAAGGGCAACGTGACGTTTAACCCTAGCTGGGCCACGCGTGATGCCGGTGAGCAATCCACATCTTCGTCTTTATATTATACTTCAGATTCGGTATGGTACACGTACGAGGCAGACGAATCGGGATGGTACAAATTCTTTATTCCTAGTATTCATCGGCGTTACACGAACCTGGCCGTTTATCAGACTGCCGGAGACGGAGGATTACATTCACTGCAAACGGTGGTGATGTCTTATGCTAATTTTGGATACGGCAGGCAGCAGGTACACGTAAAATTTTACGCGGAATCGGGGTCTGAATATATTCTGCGCATATCGCATGGACTTAATTCACGTGCGATCGAGGATGGGGAGTATAAGCTCCGTTGGCGGGAAACCGACGCCCCCGTATGGCTCAGGTACCTCGGATACGTGCCCAATAGCGGCATGGACATGCAAGGCTTTCCCGTGTCGTTTTCGGAAATTGTCGACATGTCGTTCAACACCAGAGGCGATGCCCTGTATGTGGCGACGGACCATTCGATGGTTGTGTATAGGCGCGACGTCAAGACGGGTGCTTTGACCCCTGCGGCTTCGCACAATCTTGAGTCGCCACGGCATTTTCTGGGATGGGATGCCTATCGGACGAGGCTCCTGACTTATTGCGTCGAATGGCAGGAGATGGTGCCGGAAGATTATGCTAATCTACGGCTGACGGCAGGCAGGCATTTTTCGGCGGAAACAGAGAAGGATAACTGTTCAAGAACGGTTGACGTACTGATCGATTCTTCTGACCCCAACGAGCAGCAGCTGCACCGCGTTCACCAAAGCGGGGTGGATCTCTTCGACATCCACGAAACGACGGGCAATCTCAGGCATCTGGCATCTTTTGTTTCCGAAGATCTGAGGTTGGTTGACGCGGCACTGTCGCCTCAGAGCGGATATCTTTATGGAGCCAATCTGAATTCGCTCACTATACTTAAGAAGGATCCGGAAACCTCGAAGTTCACTCTAATGGATGCCGGATATAATCTGAATCATCTGCATGCACTTTCCATTAGCGGAGACGGCCAGTATCTGTTTGCGCTGGAGAACAGGGATAGACCGCATACTATTAAGGTCTTTGATCTATCGAATCCCGAGGAACCCGCGTTGGCGGCGGAATTTGTCGATCATGAATCTGGTGTCGTTGGGTTTGGCAAATGCAGGGTTGCAGATGTCAGAAACGGAAGGTATGCAGTCGAATTTTTTTGCGATTCGAGCCATTTTGCAATGGAGTACCATCCCGAAACGGACGATCAAGCAGAAGCCATTGAAATAACGGATATAGCTGTAATAGGTGATCGGACTCGGTACGACAACCTGTCACCTATACATGCTGATGCGAAAGTCTTGGAATCCAGTCCCGATGGAGGCCATGTCTATATGGCGTCGAGCAATTCGGAAAGGCCCGGCATTCATGTATTCGAACGGGTGGGCAATACGATTGAAGTGCCTGAGGAGGTCGACGAAACCACGCGCTTCCGGCTTGATCTGTTCGAGGTGGGGTTTGACACCGTTCAATTTGGTGTTTTTCATGCCTCGGGCGGCGACTGCGTTTCCTTCAGAAAAGTCACCTTCGAAAATGTGAGTTATGCGATCGTGAGTTCCAGATGGCAGGAGAGGAGGGACCAGGATGCCCCGTGGGAGGATATCGCAGGAACGGCAGTGGACGGGAAGTTGTGCTCGTATCGGCCCGCCGGCAGTGCTGAGTATCGATTAGCTGCCGACATAACCGTCGATTCGGTAACGGGCAGATACGCCAGCAACGTTCTCGATCTGTAAGAACCGAGCGTATTACCGCACGCAATGCCGCTAATTCGAGCGGAGGATTAGCGGCATGCGGAGGTTCCAGCTATGCATCGCTGGAATTGCTGATAGTCATAGAATTTCAGGCTGCTTGTTTTGTGGAGTATCAGACCCCATTGCTGCTTGCTAATGCTTCGCTCGGCGACGACGAGCTTGTGGATTTTCATCAGGGGATGGTCCTTTTTAGCCGGAACTTCATCAGTTGAATCGGACGCGAAGTGCGGTACGACAGCGGTTTGTGGCAGTTCTAACCTGTCATTTACATGGCAACCGTTTAGTGTGGTTTGATTTGAAGCAGATCGAATGTCCTCTGTTGTATGGGGCGGTGTGCTGTAGAGCACGATAGGATGTTGGTCCTTGGTCCCCCAGCAGTCTGCGCCGTAGAAAAATTGTGGCACATTTTTTAGGATGAATAGTTTGTAAACAGCTTAGAATATAAATTTTATACTTCACTAATACGTATTTTAGGTAATCTTTCCTACTAAAGAGCGTTCCTACGTTTCTACGGCGCAGACTGCCAGGTGTGACCTCATTGCGGGTCAGGGTGGCAAGGTGTGCGAGCAGGGTAGGGAAACTATGAACCGGTTGATCATCGGGAGTGTGTCGGGTGGGCAGCCTTGCATTCGGCCTGCTGGGATACGTGAGCCTCTTCTACGGCGGTGTGGCGTCTGGCTTTCGCGTTTTCTTGGTCGTCATCCTCGAACAGCAATGGAGCGAGCGATCGCCGCAGGTGTCACTCGACATAGTAGGCAGCATGCAGAGGAACACATGTCCACGAACATGGTCTTCGCTATAGACATGGACCGGGCGGATGGCCAGCCGACTGGTTTTGAGACGCGGAACGCCCGTTCGACTTTGGCCAAGCTTTGGTAGGTCTCCACCGCCTGATCGGCTCCCAGGGCTCGGAGGCTGGTTCGGACCCAGTAATTTCCAGCGAGTTGTGAACTGCTGGTTTTAATAGGACTTTCGGCTGTTTTCGTCCCATGGTTTTCGCGAACTTTTGTCATTTCCCGGGCTGTATAAATTGGGGCACGTCATCAAACTGGAGTGAAAAAATTTAGTTAGTGTCTGCGGGAAAACCCCATTTTACGATGGGTTTAAGCCACGTGATGGTATCCGCCGCTCAGGGGATCATGTTGATTTAGGAGATGTACGACGGGTCATCCGCCCATCATCGGGGCTCCAAAAGTGAAAACGGGGGATGTTCTCCTGCTTGCTTTCGGGGCGTGCGGCGTCCGTCCCGAGGGGCGGGAAGGATGGATATTGAGGACGGGGACGGCTAGGCTGCCAAACGATAGGGTGGTGCGTGCGATGGGACCGCCGCGCCGCCCGTTGCTGCAGCAAGCGTCCGAGCCGGTGCAGGTTGGCTGCGAGGATCGAGATACCCACGGTGCGTTCGAAGCCTTCCCGGCCATGCGTGCGCACCCGGTCCAAGCCATGACTTTCCAGGTTGTGTATAAATTTATCTGCAAAAACGAAAAACGAGCTGTAACGACAGACGGATGGTTAGAATCTGATGTTTTATCGGGAATGTGGAGATGCCTGGACGCGGAACCGCGTCCAGGCACGAATCATTCATTACACAATTTATGACAAAGGAGCAAAAAATGATTCGGGAAGATTATACGCACAATGACACGCAGAAGTCGGCATGTCATCATCTGGCGGACGATGAGGACTTTGTGAGGCGGCTGGTGCAAGAGACGCTCAACGAGGTGCTGGAGAGTGAGATGACGGAGTTTCTGGGAGCGGGCAAGAGCGAGCGGACGAAGACGCGTCAGGGCTACCGTTCTGGCTACTACCGGCGCGATCTGACGATGAAGGTGGGCGAGATCGAGCTGAGGGTTCCGCAGGAACGCAGCGGCCAGTTCAGCACGCGGGTGTTCGAGCGCTATCAGCGTTCGGAGAAGGCCCTGGTGGCGGTGCTGTCGGAGATGTATGTGCAGGGGGTCTCGACGCGTCGGGTGAGCCGACTGGCGGAGGGTCTGTGCGGTCACGAGTTTTCGCCGGCGACGATCTCGGCCATGGTGTCGAAGCTGGACACGTCCCTGAAGGCGTTTGCGAAACGTCGGCTGGAGGAGGCGTATCCGTATGTGTTGCTGGATGCCCGGTATGAGAAGGTGCGTGAGGAGGGCTCGGTGCGTTCCCGGGCAGTGCAGATTGCCATCGGGATTGACGGCGAGGGTCGGCGTCAGGTGCTGGCGGTGGAAGTGGCGAACCGGGAAAGCGAGGGGTCGTGGACGGAATTCCTGTCGCATCTGAAGGAACGTGGCCTGCGGGGAGTCGAGTATGTGGTCTCGGACAGTCATGAGGGATTGAAGCATGCGATCTCGAAAGTGTTGCCGACCGCGTTGTGGCAACGGTGCTGCGTCCATTTTCTGCGCAATGCCAGGGACAAACTGTCCCGGAGTGCTGATCCCGCGTGTCTGGAGGGTTTGAAACGGTTGTGGGGCCGTGAGCATGTCGGGGAGGCTCGTGAGGCACTGGGTGCCTGGGTAGCCCGTTGGGGCGATGAGAAAGGGTTTGGCAGGCTAGTGGAATGGGTCGAGGATCATGTCGAGGAGACGCTGACGGTGTATCGGCTGCCCAGGGAACATCGCCTGCGGATGAAGTCCACGAACATGCTGGAGCGGTACAACGAGGAGCTCCGCCGGCGAACGCGTGTCGTCAGGATCTTTCCGAACGCGGAGTCCTGTCTGCGTCTGATCTTGGCACTTGCGGCGGAGACCCATGTGCGGTGGCTGACGGGGCAGCGTTATCTATATGACCGGATCGGCGTGGTTCGCGCACCCGAACCGGAATCCGAGACATGGCAGGAGGCGGCATGAAACACCCGAAAATTTCGCGCCGAGTGGAGACCCGCCCATATGGGCGGGTCTCCACTCCCACTGGAAATTGCAGAAAATTCTTGACACAACTTTCCGCCCAAGGGTCGCACCGCGGGGCGGACGCGGACATGGGCCACGGACACCTGCCGCTGACCCGAGCCACCGCGGCCGAGGCGCACGCCTGTGCGCGCAGTCGCTGGAAAATCGAGAACGAGACCTTTAACACGCTGAAGAACCAGGGCTACGAGTTGGAGCACAACTTCGGGCACGGGCACCAGCATCTGGCCACCGTGCTGATGCTGCTGGCGTTCCTGATCGATCAGTTGCAGGAGTTGTGCTGCCTGCTGTTCCAATCCGCTCTAGCGAAGGCCGGACCCCGGTACGCGCTGTGGGAACGGTTGCGCTTGCACCTGACCCTCATGCCGTTCCCCGGCTAGCGCGAATTTTATCTGTTCACCGAGCGGCCGTCGCATTTCATTACACCCGCTTTCGATACTTCCTGAACCCGCACTGGGACCGCCTGCCAGGCTACAACATCCGAACGGACGGCTGAGGGACACCGCTCGAACGGCGGGAGACCCGCGTCCGCGTGGACCGCACGGGACGCAATGTCCCTTCACGGGAGGCTGAAAAGGCCCAATTCAGAGGGGCAAGATCCAAGACCCGCTTCGCAGCACATCGCAACACCGCGGTCGTCCGAGCACCGTGAGCAAAGACCCAAATTCCGTTCACGGGGAATTTCTGATGATTTGTCATGATATGAGGATTGCTTACTTCTCATTGTCTCGAGTAAATAGAGGTGTCCAGGTTCATGGGCTCATCTTCAACACCTCTTCATTCAACTTGTTAGTAAAAAGTTATCGAGGTAGGACAACGTAGGTCAATAGAGATTTCCAGCTGGTGCGCTGGAAGATCCGTTGGTGACCTTCGATCATGCGCTGGGCGAAGCGGGCTACGCCGACGAATAGGAGCTGGCGCAAATGGAGGAACGGAAGATCGCTGGGTACGTGGTGCTCGGCCGCGAAAGACGAAAAGCACCGCAGTGGGATGCGGAGCGGGAGCGGCTAGCGAAAGCGTCGATCGGCTGGATCAAGAACGTGAACGCTTCCATTTATCGCTGTTTTGACGAATCATGTCTAATATAAGTATTAGATTTATCAACAATGTAAGGACTGTTTGCTTCGAATAAACAGAGATGTCCATCCGATCTACAGCAGGATTCTGCTGGTCGAATGACCGGAGTATGGTAAGAGGTTGGCGATGGTAATCTAACGTTCGCTTTGACAAGCTGCCAAGTGTAATTGGGCAGTGGCTTCGATCTCTAACAGAGCGTCGTCTTCTACGAGTTCACTAATGACCAACACTGACATTGCAGGGAAATGTCTTCCCAAAACCTGTCGATAGACTTCGCCAATCTCGCGTTGGCGGGTAAGATACTCCTGTTTGTCGATAACGTACCAAGTCAGTCGGACAATATCTGTTGCCTGGCCGCCAGCAGCCTCCACGATCGAAACGATATTCCTAAGTGCCTGTTCCATCTGGCCAATGAAATTGTGAGATTCAAAGGTCTTGTCCTTGCTCCATCCGACTTGGCCACCGATGTATAGTGTACCGTCGGGTGTCAGGATGCCGTTAGCATAGCCTTTTGCAGGTGCCCAGCCCTCGGGGTGAATTACGGTGTGAGTCATACGCTGCCTTCCATATACTCTGTGATTTTCTGGCGTGCTGACACCGGCCAGGGTCGCGGACAACCATCCGCTTCGGTATGCACAAGAGTTGATTTTGCAACAAAGCGAATTTCGTCTTCGCACTTGCCACGAATGTCAAATGCAATGCTGGTTTGGCCAAGTTTCACCACCGTGAGAGTCAGTACTAGCTGGTCACCATGTCGGCTGGGTGCTGTGAAATCAACACCGATTGAGGCCGTTGGGACACCTGCTTGAGGGTGCATAGTATCAAAGGACCAATTTAGGCAGTCCGAGAAAAACGTTTCAATACAATCATTGATCATTTCAAAATAGCGCGGATAAAACACGATTCCCGCCGGGTCACAATGTTTGAAGAGTATCTTTTGCGAGAACGTATAGACCATGTCGTAGTTCAGAATAGTGCGGCGGCAAGCGAACGATCCACGTTGCTCTATGTTGAACAGGCTATCACTGATGAATTTCCCTACATCCTCACCCTCATGATGTAGCATTTCATGAACAGGTCGTAGTCGCTATCAGTGAAGTAGAATTTCGAATGCAACGCTCTTAGTAAGCATTCACTGATAATTTCATAGGTTATGCCAAGTTGACGGCGTGTTTGTGTAGGAGCACAGGTCAATGCGGATTCCTTACTAGCTTAGGTAACTTTCAATATCCTGGAATATTTCGGGTGATGCCAAATCTTCTCGGCCATGACGGTTTCCATGATGTCGGCGGCTCGCAGGACATCGTCTTCATCTAGATAGAGCGGTGTGAAACTAAAGCGCATGATGTCAGGTACGCGAAAATCGCCTATGACACCGTGGTCAATCAACGCCTGCATTGCCGCATAGCCATTCTTAAATGAGAAGGAAACCTGTGAGCCTCGAAGGTTCGCGTTACGAGGTGAGGCAAGTGTGAGCATAGGGCAGCGCGCTTCAACTTCAGCAATGAACCGTTCACTTAGCGCAACTGAGGTAGCGCGGATATCGGACATGTCGACACCTTTCCAGACGGACATTGCGTGTTGTAGTAGAGCAAGCTGAATGATTGACGGAGATCCTATGCGTAATCTCTCAATGCTTGTAGCGGGGCGGTAATTTAGTTCCATGGCGAAGGGTGCATCGTGGCCCATCCATCCCGCCAATGCGGGTTTGACCATGTCCACGATATCGGGTCGTATATAGATGAAGCTCGGTGCACCGGGACCACCATTGAGGTATTTATAGGTACAGCCCACGGCAAATTCGGCCTGAACCTCGTTCAGATGTACTGGTACGGCACCCGCAGAATGAGCCAAGTCCCAGATCATCACCGCTCCGACGGCATGTGTCCGTTGCGTGATCTCAGCCATATCATGCATACGCCCTGAACGATAGTCTACATGGGTTAGCATCACCACGGCTGCGTCCTTGGTGATGGCATCCGTCACGTTCTCTGGTGCGGGTGTGCGTAATTCATACCCTTTGTCGATAGTGTCGATTAGGCCCTCGGCCATGTAGAGGTCGGTTGGGAAATTTCCCCGGTCCGATAGGATTACCCGGCGACTGGGTCGCATTTTCAGCGCGGCCGCCAGTGCTTGGTAAACTTTGATCGATAGGGTGTCACCCGTAACGATCGACCCCAGTGGCGCACCAATAAGAGGTGCAATCAAGTCGCCCACGACCTTCGGCAGGGAGATCCAGTCAGCAGTGTTCCAAGCTTTGGCTAATTCGTCTCCCCACTCGTCTTGGATAACTTGCATGGCGCGGTCGGGTGCGCCTCGGGTCAAGGGGCCTAGCGAATTGCCGTCCAGGTAGATGACGTCATCCGGCAAATCAAACAGTTCTTTTCGGGGAAGGGATACACCGGCCATCGTTACAAATCTCCCCTGACATGCCAAAGTTCGGGAAAGAGCTCCACCTGCAGCATACGTCGCAGGTAGCCGACGCCATCCGTACCGCCTGTGCCACGTTTAAATCCAATCACGCGTTCGACCGTGGTTACATGATTGAAACGCCAGCGACGGAAGTAGTCTTCGAGGTCCACCAACTTTTCAGCTAACTCATAAAGCTGCCAATGTTCCGCAACGTTCTCATAGACGATTTTCCATCTCGCCCTGATCTCGTCATCCGCTTTGTGTGGCTGACGCAATTGCGGTGCAGGTAGAGTGCAGTCAGGCCCGTCAAGAGTTTGGTAAAGCAGGCGTACAGCGTCATCATACAAGCTCGGTCGCGCCAGCTCGGCTTCAAGCGCAGTATGCACCTCGGGCAAGCGCGCATGGAGTTCCAATATGTTCGGATTGCGGTTTCCGAGGATAAATTCGATCATGCGGTACTGGTGGGATTGGAGTCCTGAGGCTTGCCCAAGATATTCGCGAAATTCGTTATATTCGTTGGGAGTCATGGTGCGCAGGACGTTCCAAGCATTGTTCAGTTGTTCAAAAATACGCGCCACACGGCTCAGCATCTTGAACGCTGGAGCCACATTGTTTGCGTTTATTTCCCGCCGGATCCGTGTAAGTTCGTGGATCACGAGCATCATCCACAGTTCACTGGTTTGATGTTGAATGATGAACAGCATCTCATCATGGGCACTGCTGAGAGGATGCTGAGCAGACAGAATAGGCTGGAGGTTCAGATAATCGCTGTAGGACATTCCATCAGCAAAGGACATCCTCGCTCCCTCAGTGGCGGGGTTATATGGGCCTTTGCTCACGTCTTGGTCTTTAGGCGAAAACGCTGAATCTTCCCCGTTTCGGTTTTGGGCAAGGCATCGGTAAAGATGATGGAGCGCGGGTACTTGAAAGGTGCAATAGTTGCCTTCACGTGGTCTTGCAGTACTTTGACCAAATTTTCACTCGGGTGAGTTGCGCTGGCCGGTACGACGTGCGCCTGAACAATTGAGCCCCGGGACTCATCCGGTACGCCGATAACGGCACATTCCGCGACGGCCTCATGGGAAAGAAGAGCCGCTTCAACCTCGGGCCCGGCGATATTGTAGCCGGATGAAACAACGAGGTCATCGTTGCGAGCAGCAAAGTAGAAATAACCGTCTTCATCCATGGTGAAAGCGTCACCCGAGATGTTCCAGCCGTCTTGCACATATTCCTTCTGACGTTCTCCGCGCAGATAACGACATCCCGTAGGTCCGCGCAGTGCTAATCGTCCAATTTTGCCGGCTGGTAGCCTCGCTCCACCCGAGTCAATGACCTTAGCCTCGTAGCCTGTAACCGGCTTGCCAGTACAAGCGGGCCTGTGATCGTCGTATCGGTTAGTGATGAAGATGTGTAGTATTTCAGTTGTGCCGATCCCGTCAAGTATCGGCTTGCCTGTTTTCTGTATCCACTCCTCATAGACCGGGCCGGGCAAAGTTTCACCAGCCGAAACTGCGGTCCGCAGCGACGATAAATCAGTGCCCTTATTCATTGTTTTCATCATAACCCGATAGGCGGTGGGTGCCGTGAAGCAAACGGTCGCTTTATATTTCTCAATGGCCTCAATCATGTTGGGCGGAGGTACTGCTTCGAGCAGGGTTGCAGCAGCTCCGAAACGGAGCGGGAAGATTGCCAGCCCGCCAAGCCCAAAGGTAAAAGCCAACGGAGGGGAACCCACAAAAATGTCCTTGGGCGTCACGCTCAGGACTTCTTTGGCATAGCCGTCAGCAATGATTAAAAGATCGCGGTGGAAATGCATTGTTGCCTTGGGCTCGCCTGTGGACCCAGAAGTGAAACCCAAGAGTGCCACATCGTCTTGGGCGGTGTCGACGGCCTCAAAATGTGCCGGCTTTTTTAATGCTAGTTGGTCAAGTTCGGCATCATGGCCTGGCGTTCCGTCGAATCCCACGACAGTTTTCAAAAACGCGCTCCCCTTGACACAATCCGTCACCTCGTCCATTAGCCTGGTGTCACATAACGCGTGGGCGATTTCGGCTTTGTCAATGTATTTAGCCAACTCTTCCGCTCGCAGCATCGGCATGGTGTTCACGACAACCGCACCAGCCTTAGTTGCCGCCAGCCAGCAAGCGACCATCGCAGGATTATTGGCCGAACGGATCAAGACGCGGTTGCCCGGCCTGATACCTAGGTCATCAACAAGTGAATGGGCCAACCGGTTGGTCCAGTCGGTTAACTCTTTGTAGGTACGGCGGCGTCCATTTCCGATAAGGGCTGTGAAATCTCCAAATCCCTTGTCCACCATCGCGTCGGTCAGCTCAACGGCAGCATTCAGTTGGTCGGGATAATTGAAACCATCTAGAAGTAAGTCCGGCCAAGTGTCTGGTGCTGGCAGGTTGTCTCGGGCGAAAGTGTCGGTGTGGGCTGATGGTCTAAGCATGTAATGATCCCTTCTGAAAGACGTTCAAGGTTTAGTGCATAATCATGATAGATTTCTAGATGTCCGGTGCTTCTGCGTGAATATGAAAGGCGTGGATACCCGATGGAGTTCTTCAGCGTTCGGACTGGATCTTATGCCATTCCCGTTATGTAGTTGGACTGCCTTGTCGATCATTTTTTGAACCCGGTCTGTGAAAGAGAGCTTGGCCACGTCATAATAGTTTCGCACGTTCATGCGTAGTGTGCTGATCTGCTCCTGGCCCAAGTAGCGCGGCAGATAAGTAAGACATTTATATATACCCATAGCCATATTATGGATTATGGCGATGCGCTCCCGCGCCATCTTGAAGATCGACGGTAGCTACACGCATGGACATTGTTGCTGATGTTGGAATTAACGGCAGAATGTGCTAGGGGGCCTTTACTTTCGGCTAGCGAATGGTAGCGGTGCACAAGAAATAGCCGATTCGGGGAGGTCTTGTCTGACATCAGTTCCCCTTGAACACGGGACGTTCCTTGGCGACAAAGGCGTTGTATGCGCGCACAAAATCTTCAGTCTGCATACAAATGGCCTGCGCTTGTGCTTCGGCTTCAATTGCTTGTTCAATCGACATGGACCATTCTTGCGTCAACATTGTTTTGGTCATCATATTTGCGAAATTTGGCCCAGCCACGAGCTTTGAAGCCATGTCGATCGCCGTCGCTTCAATCTCCTCTGCTGGAACCACCCGGTTAAAAAATCCCCAAGCGGATCCTTCTTCGGCAGACATGGAGCGTCCGAAATACAGCAGTTCCGCGGCACGTCCTTGTCCAATAATTCGGGGCAATATCGCGCAAGCACCCATGTCGCAACCTGCCAATCCCACACGGTTAAACAAGAATGCCACCTTGGCCTCGGGCGTCGCAATCCGCATGTCGCAGGCCATGGCGATGATCGCACCCGCACCGGCGCAAACGCCGTCAACAGCGGCAATGATCGGTTTCCCGCAATACATCATCGCCTTGACCAGATCGCCAGTCATTCGGGTAAAAGCCATGAGTGCTTTCATGGTCATCTTGGTGAGAGGGCCGATGATATCGTGTACATCGCCGCCCGAGCTGAAGTTGCCGCCGTTGGGTAGAAAGACTACTGCCTTGACTTCATCTACGTAATGAATGTCGCGGAACCAATCGCGCAGCTCGGCGTAGCTGTTGAAAGTCAACGGGTTCTTTCGCTCGGGCCGATCAAGCGAAAGTCGCGCAATTCCATCAGAAATCGTGCAAGTGAAGTGCTTCACGTCAGTGTGTATAGTCATTTTATGAGTGTTCTAGAGAGTCCGTATCTTAATAAAGATGGCAAGTTGTCGCTGCAGTGTCATATTTGAGTCGAACTTTGCGATCATATCGTTGATTTACCTTTCGTAGGCAGCATGTTCAAGGAAGATCATGCGGTCTCCTTAGCTGTCAGCTGCACAAGCGAAGCGAGGCAATTTTCAGGTACGGCAATGCGTACGGCGAGTCTCTCTTTGGTCCGCCGGGCTACGGTACCAATCGCGTTGCTATTCGAGGTACGAAGCAGGTTGAAGATCGCCCCCGTCTTCAGTCTGGCGAAATAAAGGGAGAAGGTCATGTTGAATCGCGAGAACGTGCATTTGTGATCACCGCGAAGTTTTCGGCGGGACCTACCCTCAGTCAGGTTGCTGGTCTTCAGAGATTTTAACCAAAGCCTCAAGTGCATTTTGGACAGCAGTTCGGTCTGGTAAGCGTTCGACTTTACCATCATATCTCTCCTCCCGAGAGGCTCAGCGCATGGCCGTTAATCGAGCGGGCTGCATCTGAGCAGAGCCATAACGCGGTACTCGCCACCTCGTCCGTCTGGATGAACCGTTTTTGAGGATTAACAGCTCTAAGAGGCTCAGCAGCTTTCTCCTCAGATAGGCCCGTCTTTTGAATGATGTTGGCAATTGACCGGTCTAGCAGTGGTGTTTCAATAAATCCAGGACAAATGGCATTCACCGTGATGCCAGTTGAGGCCAGCTCTAACGCCAGTGACCGGGTCAGCCCTATCACCCCGTGTTTGGCAGCGCAATAGGCTGATACGTAGGGATATCCCTTGATTCCGGCGGTCGAAGCAATGGCGATCATCCGCCCCCAATTTGCAGCCTTCATGTCCGGCAGGGCGGCTTGCCAAGCATTTACGACTCCCGTCAAATTAACGGCTAGCATCGCATTCAACATCTCGGGGGGCATCTTAGCAAAAGCCTTGCTTTCGGCGGCTCCAGCGTTAGCGACAACGATCGTAATCCCACCTTGATGAAGGCGCGCCGCCCGGAATGCCGCCTGAACGGCGTCAGCATTAGTCACATCGCAGAGCTGATAGGGCAAGTCCTGCGCCTGAAGCGGGGCTTCAGTCCGCCCCATGATCGTGACGTCAGCTCCAGCATTAGCGAAAGTCTTGGCCGTATTGGCACCCACGCCCGTACCGCCACCGGTCACCACTACGTGTTTACCCGCGAGCGTCATACTCTGTTCATCAACTCGGCGGCGCGATCTGCGAGCCGCCAAGCTTGGTCACGGCCGGCTAAGTACGGTAATGGCCAGTCCATGTAACGGTCTCCAATTCCCGTTCCTGCATGAAGCGTCCAGTAAGGGTCAGCCAAATGCGGGCGGCCTACGCAAACCAAATCGGCTCGACCCGCCATCAAAATTGAATTGACATGGTCAGCTTCGTAGATGTTGCCGACCGCAATCGTTTTCAGCCCGGCGTCATTGCGGATGCGGTCCGAAAAAGGTGTCTGGAACATACGGCCATAGATTGGCTTCGCATCAATGGTGGTTTGACCAGCGGAAATATTGATTATGTCGGCACCTGTAGCCTCAAACATTTTGGCGATTTCTACGGCTTCCATCAGGGTGACTCCAGCCTCGCCCACCCAATCGTTGGCCGAGATACGAACTGACATTGGTTTATCTTCTGGCCAAGCCTCGCGCATTGCATTAAATACATTCAGCGGATAGCGCATCCTATTGTTCAAGCAGCCTCCGTATTCATCGTCGCGGGTATTGGACACCGGCGAGATAAAAGATGAAATCAAATAGCCATGGGCCGCGTGCAGCTCAACCATGTCGAAATCTGCATGTTTCGCCATTTCCGTTGCGGCTACAAACTGATCTTTGATCCGTTCCATGTCATCCCGTGTTGCCATTCGAGGTATTGCGTTGTTCGGCGACCATGGGATGGCCGAGGCTGAGATCAGCCCCCAGTTTCCACTTTCCAACGGCGTATCCATACCCTCCCATCCGATGTTGGTCGAGCCTTTGCGACCCGAATGGCCGATCTGACAGCAGATCTTGGCATCCGTCTCCGTATGCACGAAATCTGTCAAGTGCCGCCACGCGGCTGCGTGTTCTGCCGCGTAGAGTCCCGTGCACCCCGGCGTGATCCGCCCAGTATCAGACACGCAGGTCATTTCGGTATAGATCAAGCCTGCGCCACCTTTGGCCCGTTCGCCGTAATGGATCAGGTGCCAGTCCGTCGGGCAACCATTGATCGCTTTATACTGCGCCATAGGGGAAACCACGATGCGATTCTTCAGCTCCATGTCCCGAAGCTTGAAAGGCGCAAACATCGGTGCTCGAACGGGAGCGTCTGTTGAAACGCCTGCCTGCTCCTGAAACCATTTCTCCGCTGACCTCAACCATTTGGCATCGCGCGCGCGCAAATTTTCGTGACTGATTCGCTGGCTGCGAGTCAGCAACGAGTAGTTCAGCTGGATTGGATTAAGATGTAAATAGTGCTCCACGTTTTCAAACCATTCGACCGAGTTCCGCGCCGCAGATTGCAGACGCAGAATCTCTAATCGTCGCTGGTCTTCGTATTTAGCAAAGGCCCCGCTCAGATCGGGCTCAGTATGGAGAAGATCGGACAGCGCAATCGCTGATTCAAATGCCAGTTTAGTACCAGAGCCAATTGAGAAATGTGCCGTAGCTGCTGCATCACCCAGAAGCACAATATTCTCGTGACTCCATCGCTCACACAGCACTCGAGGAAAGCGAATCCAGGCGGAACCCCGAATATGATTGGCATTGGTCATTAAAGTATGACCACGTAGATGATCGGCGAATATTTCTTCGCAGATAGCGATACTGTCTCGTTGACCCAAATCGGCAAAACCGTAAGCGTCGAATGTCTCTTGCGAGCATTCGACGATGAAAGTCGCCGTATCCTTATCGAACTGATAAGCATGTGCCCAAACCCAGCCCTTGTCTGTTTTCTCGAAAATGAAGGTGAAAGCATCGTCAAAACTTTGATGTGTGCCGAGCCATACAAACTGACATAGGCGCAGGTCAATATCTGGTTTAAACGTATCCTTGAACTCCATCCGGATCTTGGAATTCAGGCCGTCACTGGCAATTACAAGGTCGTAGTCTCTCGCGTAATCCAATACACTCGCGACTTCCGTCTCAAAGCGCATGTCAATGCCTAATTGACGCGCCCTATCTTGCAGGATCAACAGAAGTTTTTTGCGCCCAATACCGCAAAATCCGTGACCTGAAGACACCAGTTTTTGTCCTTGGTAATGTAATACGATGTCGTCCCAATAGGCAAAATGATTACGCATGCCAGCCGCGCTGACGTCGTCATTCTCACATAATTTACCAAGTGTCTCATCCGATAACACAACGCCCCAGCCGAAGGTATCATTCGGTCTATTGCGCTCAACTACCACGATCTCGTGGCTTGAATCGCGAAGCTTCATGGAGATAGCGAAGTAGAGACCTGCAGGACCGCCTCCTAAACACGCAATGTGCATATGACCCTTATCTTCAGACGAGACTGGATATTGCTTATGAGATCACTGCAATCTCGTGCTTTATGATTAGGTATTTTAAGTTTGGAACTTTGTAAGTTCAAGAATGACGGAGTGGTAGAAGTGCGTCACTCTGGAACTCAAGGAGGATTTAAATGTGATGCAAACCCGTTGCCGTCTAGATCGTAGTGATGGCCAAGTTCTTGCTGACCAAAGTCCAGAAAGCGGATCAATTTATTTTGGGGATACAACAATCATATCCGCATATCCGAGATGGGCTGCTTGTCCTGCTGAGTCCAGCAATCCCATGAATAAGGTATGATCCGCCATGCCATGAATCGTAGAGGCGTGGAAGCCTATGAAGGACATCCATAACATCTCGCGCTGATTCTTGGGCATGGATCGGGCAGAGTTGCGTGCGGAACTTCTCATGAGTGAAATTGACTGGGACGATGCATTTGCGAACGCAGCCTATATTCCCGATGGTATGTCTTATCCGGCGAAATGGAACATGGCGGCACGCATTTTTCGTGAAAGCCACGAAGCGGCTGAACTTGATGTGCCTTACGGCTCCCATGTACGTCAGAGGCTGGATTTGTTCTGGCCAGATGCTATCCCAAAGGGTTTGGCCGTTTTTGTCCATGGGGGCTACTGGATGGACTTTGACAAGTCTTGCTGGTCACATCTGGCTGCGGGTGCTTGTACGCAAGGCTGGGCGGTGGCTCTGCCAAGTTACGTGCTAGCACCCGAGGCACGTATTGGCAGTATCACTCGCGCGATTGGTGTAGCAATCAGCGTTGCCGCCCAAAAAGTAGACGGCCCGATTCATTTGGCGGGGCATTCTGCAGGGGGGCACCTTGTCTCGCGAATGGCTTGTGCGACTGCGCCGATTAATATTGAGGTGGCAGCGAGAGTGAAACGTATTGTTTCGATTAGCGGCCTACATGATCTGCGTCCCTTGATGTGTACGCGGATGAACGAACGCTTAGGTCTTGATGCGGCAGAAGCTACGGCGGAAAGCACAGGTTTGCAGGTCCCGCGCGCGGACGTCTCAGTTATTTGTTGGGTTGGGACGAGAACGCCCTGAATTCTTGCGCCAGTCCCGAATGCTAGAAGAATCTTGGGGAGAGTACGTGCACGATATTCACTGCGTCTTTGATCCGGACCGACACCATTTCGATGTCATTGCACCGCTTGCTGATCCAGATAGCCTGTTGACTCACGCCTTTGTGGGGAATTACACAACTTAAAGTATGCAGCTGGACACCTCTATTTACTGCTGTTTTGATGAATCATCCCCTATATAAGCATATGATTTTTAAGAATTACCTATTTCAGATAATAGCAAACCTGTAGGTTAATAGAGGTTTCCAGATGCTCAATATGGCGTTAAGTTAATTGGAACTAACCACGTCAAAGCATCAGGTGTCTTGTTTTGTACGAGGGCATCAGAATATGGCACTTTCTTGATGTAGCTAAATGTAGTTAACCTTCAGAAGTGCTAGTGGTACTGCCTGGGAGGTCCGAAGCTGGCTTTTTCGGATTGCGTTCGTAGCGGTTGTCCGTCAAACGGGCTGCAAGCGTTTCGCCTAAATCCTCTATTGATAAATCCTTATCGACGATCTCCCTGGCTGAGTTGATCAAGTAACCTTTTGGAATGAACGTCACGCCAAACATTTTTGCAGGTTCACTGTCGAAAGCTTGCTGATCTCCAAGATTAATCCATGAAAATTCATGTTCTTCACTGGCGGCCTTCCAGTCCTGCACAGTGTCATCAAGTGACACGCTAACGATTTCAAATCCTTTTTCGCTATATTCAGTATAGAGTTCTTGTAGTTTCGGAAATTGTTCTATGCACGGACCACACCAAGATGCCCAAAAATCCAGAAGAACAAGCTGATTAGTTTCAAGCGTAGCAGCTAGGCTGATATCAACCTCCGCAAGGTTTGGTGCACTGAACTCGGGAGCAATTTCTCCGACGATTAGGCTTTCATCCGTGTTAGTACGCTTGATGTAGGAGATAACTCTCTTCCGCATCGGGATTACTTTGGATTCCACGAGATCTTTTGGCAATAGATCTTTTAGCTCCACAAGGCGAACAATGGTTTCTTCGGTACGGCCTAAGCCACCTAAAGAAATAGATAGTAACGCTGCAAGAGGGTCGTCGAGTTGGTTAGCCCACTTGTCAAGTGTTGCTCGCTTAATAGCTCTCAGCTCTTCGGATAAATGCCGAGCATCTTCGTCAAGTTTCTCTTTCTCGGTTTTATCATCTTCATCGCTGTCTGCGGGTTCGTCAAAATCTGGCGAATCCCCGGTGACTTTCGTTCCCTCTGTCTTGGCTTGCTCTGCTTCTCGAAGAGCAGTTCTGCGTGCCATTACTTCCGAGTACTCATCCAGAGTCTTGAGAAATGCATCACTATACCGCCATGAAGAGATAAGCTCGCCGTGGTATCCATCTCCGTCAGCGGATATCCCTGCGATTTCCCCGTAATGTTTCACGGATACTTCCGTACCTGGTTCGATGATGATATCCGTGTAATCCTTCAATACATCGTCTACTCTGATCTGAAGTCGTGCATGGAATGGAGAATTGGCTACCCCACGCAAGTCGAATCTGCCATCCGATATCCGAGCTAAAGCAATTCGAATCCGTTCTGCGTTTTCGTCGACGTACCTAGTGATCACAAGGACTGCTTCGCCCTCGTCGGCAAGTCCAGTGACATCACCGTAGATGCGGAATGAATCGGAGTTGCGGTCCGCGCAGCCCCAAAAACTCACTGCACAAATTACAATCGCGAATAAACTAGTTTTTGCTTTCATGAACGGTATCTCTTTCAGTTTTTGGTTGATCTTCCGGCTCCATATGTCCATTGCGAGAACCTTACCGGTGCTTGATTCGACTAGGTAGTTTTTGGAGACGCCAGTTGCGTTGTATAACGACCGCTATTCTACCGTCCTACCTATCAACTGAGCTTAAACCGTAAACCATGGAAGCTTATGCCTTCTTCAGAAGATTACTTCCAATTTCCTCGTTTATTCGCTGTGGCACAACGATACGACTTCGAATCTTTGGCAGGTTTCGTATGCTGACTTCACGTGCGGAAATTCAGCCCAACACTATTTGCGCCAAGGTTCCGAGAGATCAAAGAGTATCAATTTATCTTTGGTTCGAATGTCGGCAAGTTGTACTTCCTTGACTTCAGTGTTCTGGCTTGGAAATCAAAGATGCCGTTTTCAGTCAAGTCCTTAAGGCTATCGAACGACTTTAAAGTAAAGTCTAGAGTTTATGAAGGCGTGCGGACTAAGGAGTCCGGGGCATTATCACAATTGTTGCATGTTTGCAGGCCTTCACGATTAAAGTATATGCCTATACACCTATCACAGGCTATGTATAATTGTTCAGCATGAATGATCGTTGGGGAGTGAGGGTTTGATGGAGCAGCGAGCGATGAAACCGGAGGCATGGAACGAACGGTTCGGCACTGCGGAGCAGTGCCTGGATGAAATGGCCTGCCACCGCTGGAGAAGGATGGCTTCGCGTGTCCGAAATGCGGTCACGGCCAAGCTTGGGTTCTGAAACGGCATCGCATCCGCGAATGCCGGGCCTGCCGCTGGCAGGCATCCCCGACGGCCGGAACGCTGTTCGAGAACACCCGCCTGCCGCGCTCAACAAGTGGTTTCGTGCGATCTACCTGATGACGGTCAGACAAGGGCGGAATCTCGGCCTTGCGGCTGGCTCAGATGCTGGGGGGTCAATGGCGCACCGCACAGTTGATGCTCAACAAACTTCGCCGGGCTATGGCTGATCGCGATCTTGACTATTGGGTCCAGGGGGACGGTGGAAGTCGATGATGGGCATTCGGCGCGATCGGAGAAAGCCACCGGCTCGACCAGCGGATCACCGCTCCGGAACAAGCCGAAGACTGGCTGCCCAAAGTACACCGCGTGATCTCTAACGCCCAAGTGCTTCCTGCTCGGAACGTTTCATGGCGTCTCGTACCGGTACCGGCAGCGATATCTGGACGCATTTATCTTCCGGTTCAATCGCCGCCGGTGGCCTGATCAACATGCCTCAGCGATGGGTCTACGCAGCCGCAATCCACGCGCCTGCTCCAGCAAGGATGTTGTAAGTACAGAAGCATACATACTAAAGTATGGTTGAACGCATGGGCATGGGCGTATTCGTCTAGTCGTTGGTTGTTTCCTACACCACTCCCACCTTCGAGTGTATTAAACAACTTGCACATTTCTTGCACTGATACGTACTTTCCGGAAAGTCGCTAGGCATTGAAACCGCACCATCATTGTACTATTACCGATTATGACGAACAGAAATGTGTCGAATCTGCGCGAACTCCTGTCGGCACTACCTTTTCGTGAGAAGCAACAATTGCCGATATTGCGTTCGTATTCTGTTCTGTACTTCGCTCAATCTACCAAATACTACAATTTTTAGTGTCAAAGGCTCTCTAATTTTCCCAATCTAGCGAAAACCAGATCTTCTGCGTATCCGCCGCCCAAGTTTTCGCGTCGTATTTCGCATACTTAAGCATTGCCTTAAAACCTCCCGGTAGTTCCCGAATAACTGCAATATCGAATTCGGACCCATAGACGGCATCGGTTTCTTCCGCTTTGAATTCATGATAAACGCCCAAGATCTGTATGCCTTGCGCGGGATCGCTCGTCGGAGAGCTGTAGCCGATCGAAAACCTTGTGTCAATTACGCCGTCCGGAGGCGTCGCCACGAACTTGTCCGCATTACCTTGGAAATTATGCAACGCACCGCGCGAGGCACGGAAGGACGACGTGCCGTCTCCTGGAAGCTGTTCCAAGCCTACTGAAACGGAGAGCCCCTCATATTCAATGCCGAATATCAGATGGATGTATTCAAAACTGAAGGCTTCCGGGTTGTCGGCGAGATCAGTCTGGCGCGCAGCCTCAACCAAGTAATTGTACTTCCAAAGGCCGGAAAGCATACGGGTATCCTCCAACCGGACGCCGGCAGTGCATCTGGAAAAAAGCGGCTCATCCTCCATGTCGGCCGCTATCAGGTAAGCAGTGGCGGTACCCACTGCTGGGGTGTCCACACTAATGTTCAGAATGTGGTTGTTAGCGGCGAGGGATTCTATGGAAGACCGGCTGCCAAATATCGTTTGAAAGTTCCAGATATATAAATAATCAACTGCCAGACTTCCAATATTCTGGCTGGTCGCTCGGACGGCATCCACGGTCTGCTCGTTCTGTCGAAAGCGTGCGCCGTGGAGGAATCGGCCATTGTTCAAATCCAACCGCTGACGCCCCAAGCCAATAGTCCAGCCATCGAACGTGGAAGACCATGACAGGCGGTTCAGTTCCAGTGTTTTTGGATCCGGCACGACCGGATAATCTGTCTTGTCATTTATCGTGCTGTCGAAATTGTAAACCAGATGCGTGGTGCCTTCTATCTCCGCCAAAAAGCGATGGACGCACTCCGAACAACTGGAGACTCCTGCGCGCATGCGGAACGTAAGAGCGTTCGCCGTATTTTCAATGTCATCCTGCTTGACGGACTCGTATCTGGTGCGCGCGTCAAGGATCAGCGGCATCCCCAACAAGGCGGGACGGTTAGTGGATTCGGTCTCCTCCGCGATTGCTAGTGACGTGGTCAAGCAGGCGGCCAGCCCAACTCCATGGGCGAGTAAAATTTTTATCAATAATTTCATATGCAAGGTCTCTCGAAAAACTAGCGGCAAGAACCATCTGTAAATAGGAAAACTAGGAGGACGGTGCCCGTGAGGACGTCCGAAATTTTTGCGCATGCGTTGCATTACTGACGAACATTCAATCATGCCGAGTTCCCTTACCACTCAGTTTTTGGACATTCCCGATACCAAGGTGCGCTAGCTGGATGCACACGAAACGCTTTGTCCGGCAAAGTCCAGATAAGTCGTGCGCGATGCCGGTCGAATTCAGCTACTGGCATTCTGCGGACGTGCGGTGCGATGGTACACGCTCTCGCCATGCTCCACTCCCCACTCCCAAGAAATTTGTCACTCTGACTTATCGGCATCTGATTCTGCTACCGCCCGCGGACAAAGTCCCGACCGTTCGACCAAAACTGTACTGTCAAAGCCACCGTTCGTACACTCTAGTATTGTGCATGGTCATCATGCTTTCCCAAAACGCTTGCTAACCGGTCGTTCGAGCAGAATGTCTTTCGCCTGAACTGTTTCGTTCTAGTGCCTACACTCATAAGCCGAAGGCATAAATCTTATGGATTGAACGTCTACAAGCAAGTTCTATCACAATAAAGATAACAACAGATCATAAAAATAGGCTCTTATGTAGTCTCATATTGAAAATAGCTAACAAGTAGCTGTAGTATGCGGTGATTCAACGGCGGAAGACTGCTAGGATGCCGTATGTTTATAACACTACGCTTTTATAAAACTGCCGTATTGATCCATCACAATTGAAGCATTATCAAGTACACATCCGCTAAATGATCGTGTCTCAAGCACTTCTCTCTATCATCCAACACATAGTCGGATCGATTCGGGCCCTACTACCGATCATCCTGATTATCGCATTTTTCCAAGTAGTCGTTCTGCAGCAACCGTTTCCTGATCTCGTAGACGTGTTCATTGGCCTAGCAGGCTATCACTTTTGTATTGATGGGTAAAGTGATTTCAGTTTGATCCGTGCGTCGGCGGTCGTGAATCCCCAGTCCACTCGCACGGCTTCGCGGTTCCTTCGCTCTTGCCAAGCATCGACTTCACGGCGTAGGGTTTCGCGGTCGGGCAGACGACGGTTCAGGCATGGGCCGACCATCGCACCGATCTCAATCTCGGCCATGTTCAGCCAGCTGCCGTGCTTGGGCGTATAGTGGATCTCCAGCCGCTCGGCGATGCGCCGCGCCTCGGCCGGCTCGAACGCCTCGTAGAACGAAGCCGGGGCATGCGTGTTTAAGTTGTCCATGACCAGCACGATACGCTTATCCGGGTAGTCTTCGTCCACCAACCGTTGGATCTGCCGTGCCCAGTCGACTTTCGTGCGTCGCTTCGTCACGTCCACGCGTCGCCAACCTTCCAGTGGTGCGAACAGCATAAATAAACAGGTTGCTGTTGCGTTCGTACTCATAGTCAAACGTCGAAAAACCGGGTTTCCGGCTGGCCGCGGAACCCGCACTTCCTTCACCTGCTGCCGATGGGTCTCGTCCATGCACACCAGCACCTCATCGTCCTGGTATTCCCGATGATACACCTCCAGGATGTCCTCCATAGCGTACGCAAACTGCGCATCCGACTTCGGGGGAATGCACCAGCATTGCTTCAACCACGGTTTAAGGTCGTTTTTCTTAGCGTACGACGAACCGTCTCCCGACTCACGCCATCCACGATCTCGCACTCCACCAAGCGGATCCGCGAGCAAGCGCAACGACCACCGCGCGTAGCCCTCCGGGGGATCGCCGCAGGCGATGCCACCAGCCGAGCTTCCGCCTCCCCATCCAGAACCTTCGCCCGCCGATTCAACTGCTCCTTCCGGTTCAGAGCAGCCTCCAGTCCCTCCTCCACACAACGGGAGTTGCGACGCACTCGCGCCACCGTCGCTACCCCAATGCCCAGGGCCTCCGCAATCTCACCGTCCGTCCGGCCGCCATCCTCCCGACATTTGCGTTTGCTTCCGTGCCGATACCTGACCCTTCGTCGTTAGTGCCTTCAACTCTTCGCGTTCTTCCGCCGTCAACTTCACCCGATACCTCTTGCTAGTCATCCAGAACTCTCCTTGTTCATCGGGACATCCGAAAACACCCATCATACCCTACTAACCTATCAATCCAATGGAGGTGGGCTACTAGTTTGCGTCATTGTTGGGCTTGCACTTTTTATACATGGACTAGAAAGCGGGCTATTCCCACATTGGGGAGGCAGTTGCACAAGCCTTTGCGGCCAAAGGCAGTCTTGTGTCCCTACTAGCTTTTGCGTTCTGCCTCGGTTTTGGAACGACAGTCGCCGAACCAGCATTGACGGGCGTTGCTGCTGAGGCATCTAAAATTGCTGCGAAAGCAGGTGTGATTGCGAGTACTGATGAGGCGCGGAGTTCTTACGCGCTCAATTTAAGATTAGTTGTAGCCTTCTCGGTGGGTATTGCGATAGCCCTCGGCATTATCCGCATTATAAAGAGCTGGCCAATTCACCGATTAATTATCAGCGGTTACCTCATCGTCGCGATCATGACTGCGTTTGCCCCCAATGAAATCATTGGCATTGCCTATGACTCCGGTGGAGTCACCACCAGCACTATTACGGTTCCGCTTGTGACTGCTCTAGGTGTTGGATTAGCGACTTCAATAAAGGGACGAAATCCGATGATTGATGGATTCGGCCTCATTGCGTTTGCAAGCCTGACTCCCATGATTTTCGTTCTTGCGTACAGCATGGTGGTCTGATCGTGGAATTCTTGGTGAGCTGGGGGTGGGCAATGGTCATTACTGTACGAGACGCTCTGCCGATTGTTAGCATTCTAGTGTTTTTCCAAGTAGTAGTTCTGCGTCAGAATCTTCCCAATCTGAAACGAATCTACGCTGGATTTGCTTACGTTCTTCTAGGTTTAACTTTATTCTTAATTGGATTAGAAGACGCACTTTTCCCCATTGGGGAAACCATGGCCAGACAGCTGACATCCTATAGCGAGATGTCTGCCGTCACTATTGCAGGAAATATTGATTGGCGTAGTTACATGCTCGTGTATTGTTTTGCCGCGGCTATTGGGTTTGCGACTACTGTTGCAGAACCATCACTGATCGCTGTCGCGTTAAAAGCTGAGACGGTATCCGGTGGGACTATCAGTGCGTGGGGATTGCGCATAGTTGTTGCAGCCGGTGTAGCTGCAGGCGTTGGGCTCGGATGTTTTCGCATCGTTACTGGTACGCCTCTACCTTGGTACATCATTATCGCCTACGTCATCGTGATCGGTCAGACGTTCTTTGCCAGCAAAGGATATCGTTCCGCTTGCATATGATAGTGGAGGGGTAACGACATCAACTGTAACCGTTCCGATGGTTACAGCTCTCGGCCTTGGCCTTGCGGCGAATGTTCCAGGTCGAAACCCTCTCATTGATGGCTTTGGATTAATTGCATTTGCCAGTGTTTTTCCAATCATGTCCGTTCTAGGTTATGCCATTATTGTTTCATGGATAGGCAAGCAAAGAACACATCACTGGGAGATTGAATTATGAAGATGAAGCTGATCGTAGCGTTGGTTGATGGTGCGATTACTGACGTAGTAATTGATGCAGCTCGTACTAACGGTGCGACAGGAGTTTCGATTATTACCAGCGTGCGCGGTGAAGGATTAAAACCTCAAAAAACATTCTTAGGATTGGACTTAACCCAGATGCGGGACACGATTCTGTTTGTGGTACCTGAGGCGTGCGCTCGGAACATTCTGGAGCAAATTTCCGAGGCGAGACGATTTAATGAAAAACCTAGAACGGGTATTGCATTCCAGATTGCAATCGAAGATACCGTCGGTGGTTTGGATACAGTTGATCAAGCGATTGACAAAATGCGCAAATATCAAGTCAGCTCGTTGGTAGTGGAGTGCCGTGACGAGGATGATGAACTAGGCGTGCTCGTGATCGCTGATATCGCGCGGGGAGTGCGCGGGGGCGGGGAGTGGTGTCTCGAGGTCGCGCGGCAGACAGAGTTAGCGTGTACGAAATCATGACAAAACCAGTACTTACAATACATGCCGACATGCTTGCCCGATACGCAGTACGCCTTTTGGTTGGATTTGATCTGTCAAGGGCGATCGTCTTGAGTGCCGATCGGAAACCGGTCGGTCTTGTAACTTTAAGAGACCTCGTGATTGGTTTAGGTGGGTAACGAAAGATCCGCAAGCAGTCAACCGGCGGAACGTTCATTATCAATAATAGGGCACCTCTATTTATTCGATGTAAATCATCCTTACATCATGAAAAATCATACACTTATATCGAATATGATTCCTCAAAATGCAGTGAATAGAGGTACCCAATAATGAGAAAAAGGAATCGTATTGATCGCGTAACAACATCGACGGGAGATTGTGGTCAGACATTGCTTGCCGATGGCCAGCGATATGCGAAATATGACACGAAAATTGAACTCGTTGGTGTGCTTGACGAAGCAAACTCGGCTATTGGATTGTTAACGGTCCTGGTCGTCAATGCTGAGCGCGATGTTCTGTTAGAACTCCAATCACGCTTGTTCGACATTGGCGGTGCGGTTGCTACTGGAAAAACCGTCGTCAATTGGAAGCGTGAGATTTCCTCGTTATCAGCACACATGGAAGACCTCAACAGATCATTAGAACCACTGCGTGAGTTTGTATTGCCAGGAGGAACGGAAGCGGCAGCGCGTGCGCATTATGCCCGATCGGTAGTACGTAGGGCAGAGCGATGTTTTTGGCGATGCGATCTTAATTTGCTACAGAAACATGAAGTTGGCGTGTATCTGAATCGCTTATCCGACTACTTGTTCGTATTAGCACGAACCTTTAACGATAAAGAAGTACTTTGGAACCCTTTACGGCAGTGACTAGAAGAAGTGCGAGCGGGACTATACGTTCAAGATTTTTGATGTTGGAGAGGACTGAACAAGCCCGTTATAGGGACGGTTTTCGGGTTGTAAAGTTATTGATTAAGGTCTAGCACCCCCGCCCAGTCGTGGTCACATGCCGGACACCGAAAACCCTCGCACCAGCGGTGCGCAGCGGTCGCTTCAAGACATGCTTCATCTGTGCTAAACCGGGACTGTCAAGTTAAAAAATTCGTCGTTTCCTGCTGCATCAAGGGACGCCATTCCAATCGTTAATACATGATTCATTATACATACGCTGTGATAGAATCATAAGCATGTTTTGTGTAAACGTAGCATAGAATGTCCAGTCTTGGGAAAGGCCGTGGTCTGATCAACGCTTACACATCCTTGTCTTACCCTTTCGACTGTCCGACTTCAATATATCTCGTCATACTCTGGTTTTGGATGTTGATATGGCTATGGATCTCATGATTTTTCTTTGGGGCTTACTATAGCTATTTACCACACTATCAAGTATACGAAATAATCGAGTGTGAGCCTTCAGTACAGGCTTCTCGCAGGAAGCAGAGGTTATTATACAAGCAGCTAGAAACGGAATAGTGTGGATATCGGGCAACACATTCTTTTTAAGACCTCACCGAACGGCAATATGTACCGTAGTCTATGGGAAACCGGTTGCGAGATAGATCGCGAGAATCGAAAACGCCATAAACTACTGTGTCAGTCTGTCGTCAGTTACGGGACATACGCGACAGCATGCGACCGAAAGCACTAAATACCGGCCTCATGTTGAACCGCAAATCATCGTATCCACGCTTGAACGCACCAGCACGAAAACGCCAAATGATCACGGCAGATAAACCTAACGCCCCGGCCCATTGAATAAACTGAACAGACGGCGTATCTGAAGCATCGAGATTGACTGCGATGGAAAAACCCGTGGCGAGAAGCAATAAGTCAATGGCAATACCGAGCACGATGGTAACTGCGACCACAATGCCAACGTAAATGGACGCGAACTTAGTGCCGAACTGGCTGATAATGATCGCTATAGTGCCAGTGTTGGTTGCAGGACCAGTCATCAGAAATATCAGAGCTGCACCTGGGCTGAATCCTTTAGCTACAAGCGCAGCAGCGATTGGGGTACTAGCCGAGGCACAGATGTATAGTGGCGTGGCCAAAATTACCATGATTGGGTAAGCCAACCATCGCGCAAATTCGTTAGTCATCAGATTGTTGGGGATTGCAAGATAAATCAACCCACCGAGCGCGAGACCTACGAGCAAGGCGAAAAGGATGTCGTCGGCAATTTCGACGAATCCATATCTAAAAATATGTTTAACAACTTTCCTGAAGATGATGGCACTTTGTAGTTTGTGCTCATCATCAACGTCGTCAGTCGCTTTCCCGACGGTGGAAGTGCCACTACGGTAGAAGTTAGGTTTTACCCAGGACATGAATCGCAATCTGCCGATAGTAACTATAGTGCTTTTAAGCCAACTGACGCACATGTCTTTAAACTGCATCGGACGGACGTAGCAGTCATCGTTCTCGGGTATTAGCGACTGATGTTTATGGTCGGGGTTACGGTTGCAGTCGTGTTCGTGATATTTATGCGGATGCTCGTGTTCACTTGACTGAACATTGTCGCGATTATCACGGATGAGTCCGATGCAGCAAATTCCCGCGATTACCGCCGTGACGAAACTGATAATTGGTCGAACAATCGCTGCTATCCCACCGAAAAACGCGTTGGTTACCAAAATCGAATCGGCACCAGTTTCTGGTGCCGTGATCAAGAAGGACATGCAAGAAGATCGCGACGCCCCTTTTTTTCTCATCTCAGCAACTATTGGTACAACGGAACAGCTGCAAAGCGGAATCGGCACACCGATAGCTGCACTCACGCTGACGGATTTTAAGCTATCATCCTGGAGCCATTTGAGAATTGCTTTGCGTGAGATAAATACATGAATGAGGCCGGACAGGAATAATCCGAGCATCAACATAGGAGCCAGCAGTAGGAACGAATTCCACAGGAAGCCCCAAAAGCTGTTTAGTCCGCCGAAAAATTCGAAACTCAACCAATAAATCCTTCTAAAAAGCTATCAGTCGTAATGATCCGTCAGCTAAGTTTATTTAGAAAGTATGTCCACAGCGCGTAGTTCCATAACGCCTTTGAAATCATCCGAGTGAGGAAGCCATTCGCCATCGGATGCTACTCGAACTCCTCTAACCGCTCATAAACAAGTCCATTCCATCTACCCATGCTAAATTGATCAATCCTGCTACCTGTCATGTCACACAAAGATTGAGCAGCATCAATAAGCATTATAACTCATGAGTCGCCAGCAAACAAATAAAGTTCCCAAGTCGTCTCTGAGTCAATGACGACATGCTCAAATCCCTACTATTGAAGATATCTTTAAAAGAATTTTATTCACTCCTTGAACTTTTCCGCTTGCCCCCCCCCCCCCCCTCTCCAGCAATTTCTCATATAACCTAAACTCCGTTATTAGTCTGGACTTTCTGGATTAAGTTTCGCGATAATGGGAGCAGGGATCTAGCCTTTAGGGATCGAAGATAGGTTAGCATATGATTTACATAGAACGTGAGGTATCTAAGGATGGGGACGGTGAAGTTGCACAAGGACATGAGAAAGCCTAGTAGCCCACCTCCATTGAATTGATAGGTTAGTAGGGTATGATGGGTGTTTTCGGATGTCCCGATGAACCAGGAGAGTTCTGGATGACTAGCAAGAGGTATCGGGTGAAGTTGACGGCGGAAGAACGCGAAGAGTTGAAGGCACTAACGACGAAGGGTCGGGTATCAGCCCGGAAGCAGACGCATGGGCGTATTCTGTTGCAGTGCGATGAATGGCGGGAGGATGGCGGACGGACGGACGGTGAGATTGCGGAGGCCCTGGGCATTGGGGTAGCGACGGTGGCGCGAGTGCGTCGGCGTTGTGTGGAGGAGGGACTGGAGGCGGCTCTGAACCGGAAGGAGCAATTGAACCGGCGGGCGAAGGTTCTGGATGGGGAGGCGGAAGCTCGGCTGGTGGCGATCGCCTGCGGCGATCCCCCGGAGGGCTACGCGCGGTGGTCGTTGCGCTTGCTCGCGGATCGCTTGGTGGAGTGCGAGATCGTGGATGGCGTGAGTCGGGAGACGGTTCGTCGTACGCTAAAAAAAACGACCTTAAACCGTGGTTGAAGCAATGCTGGTGCATTCCCCCGAAGTCGGATGCGCAGTTTGCGTGCGCCATGGAGGACATCCTGGAGGTGTATCATCGGGAATACCAGGATGATGAGGTGCTGGTGTGCATGGACGAGACCAATCGGCAGCAGGTGAAGGAAGTGCGGGTTCCGCGGCCGGCCGAAACCCGGAACGCCCGCGACGTACGACTATGAGTACGAACGCAACGGTGTAAGCAACCTGTTTATGCTGTTCGCACCACTGGAAGGTTGGCGACGCGTGGACGTGACGAAGCGACGCACGAAAGTCGACTGGGCACTGGCAGATCCAACGGTTGGTGGACGAAGACTACCCGGATAAGCGTATCGTGCTGGTCATGGACAACTTAAACACGCATGCTCCGGCTTCGTTCTACGAGGCGTTCGAGCCGGCCGAGGCGCGGCGCGGCGCATCGCCGAGCGTCTGGAGATCCACTATACGCCCAAGCACGGCAGCTGGCTGAACATGGCCGAGATTGAGATCGGCGCGATGGTCGGCCCATGCCTGAACCGTCGTCTGCCCGACCGCGAAACCCTACGCCGTGAAGTCGATGCTTGGCAGGAGCGAAGGAACCGCGAAGCCGTGCGAGTGGACTGGCGATTCACGACCGCCGACGCACGGATCAAACTGAAATCACTTTACCAATCAATACAAAAGTGATTCCCTACTAGCCCCAATATTGCATGAGCAGTGCGAGATAGATCCGTTTTTCGGTTCGGAGCGGTAACCAAGGTTCCCATGTCTGGCTGCGAAATACCCCCGTTACCGATGGTCACACCGCTGCTGAGGCTGAATTCGGCCTCCACCTTGCTGCGTTGCACGGATGAAAAGCGGATGGGATTTGGGTAACATTTCGTCACAGCAAGGTCTCCTTCGATATGTATCTTAACTCATTGAATGATATCGAATTATAGGAACCTTTCTGTCTTATTCGTGCATTATCCGGGTTAATGATGTGAGGGTTGTTTCTTCTAGTAATAAATAGAGGTATCCAAATATCGCAACAGTCTGTGGTGATGGATACCTGTCGCAAAAATCGACAGCTATGTATCAACAAGGGTGGTAATTCATTAAGCAAATGCTGATCGTAATCTGCCTGCACCCATACTTCGTAGTACCAATGAAATGGAATTGAAACGTATATAATCAAAATCGTTGATCAGCAAGCTACATCGTATGTATTGACCTATAACTGATAGAATCTGTTCATGTTTTCGTAAAGTGATCATTTACCGTATCAAGCTTCTTGATCACCTCCGGATGGATTTCCTCTTCTCTCATCTGTGCAGCAAGCTCTATCGCTATTTCGAGATTGTATGGTAAACCGGCAACTTGAAATAATTCTTGGAGGACCTTTTTGGCTTTTATCTCAATCAAGTAGTTTGAGTCCTTGTGTGGACCGTCTCGCACCATAGGAGGCAGTTCATTTCCAAGATACTCGCGTGTTTGCTTAACCCGTTTCACCTCGGCATTAGATTCTAGATATCGGAGAATGCTCGTCGCGTGCAATAAATAACTTTCGATCTCGTAATTCCGCCAAAGCAGCTTCAGCATGCCCGCGGGAGCTTCTTGAGAACCTTGAGATCCCCTGCCGTCTCCATCCCTTAACTCCACTGCTCTAATATTCGGTGTATACATCTTCAATGCTTCGAAATGTTGCTCTGGACGCTTGGATTCTTCGGATATTTCAATGGAAAACGGTTTTTCTAAAAATTCGAGCAATGGATGAGACAGGATGCGAGCCCATTCTCGCAAGATTGGTATGTCCGTGCGACCTTCGACAAACAAAAGTCCGGGCTCGGTTGCCGCCAAGAGGATGTCCAAGTTTTCTAGATCCATGATGCCAACAAGACTTTGTCTTTTCTTAACTATTTGAACGTCAGTGCCGAGAACGCGCAAATCTGCGAGTTTCGCTGTATTGATTAATTGCTCTGAATGCGTGGCTATTATGAGTTGCGATTTATTTTTACGGGCCGTTCTTCGCAGATGCTCATATAGTTTTTTCTGCAATAGTACGTGCAGATGTGCGTCAGGTTCATCTACGAGTATTACCGTTGATTTTCTGACTAGTAATGTAGTGTATACCAACAGCACCTGCAGAAAACCGCTCGCAGCACTACTCAATTCATAGATCTTGTCTTTACTAGAATGTTGGAAGCCAATCGAGAGGAGCGGCCCAGGCGCAGATGGTCGGATGAGTTCGTAACCAAAAAATGACTTGACCGTATTTTGCAACTCTTTCCAGGTTTCGTCATCTTCGCTTGCCAGATGAATCAAGTTCCGGAGCACGCTTCCAGACTGGACATTTGCTAATTGCCTATCAATAAAAGACTGGTTGTATGTAGTCTCTTCATTATCCAATCCTGTGATAGGCGTGATAAGAATGGAAGTCAGCTTATTTTCGGCAAGCAACTCGTTTGTCATGGAGCCCAAATCACTATCTTCTACATCTCGGCTTGGGCGCACTCGCGCCATCTCCATTTGTTCATACAGTATTTCGAACTTCACCCGCCAACTGTCTGTATGAATCTCAATGCTTGCCGGGTCTTGTACGTTCTTACTCCACCAAAGCTGGTCGAATTCTCGTGCCGGTATTGAGTGGAACGATAAGAGATTCAGAGCTACGTACGGGTACTCATCGTTTTCATCTCGACCGCTTTGGTCCTGGTGTTCGACCCAATGGTTTGCAATCTCGAACCAAGTAGAAATTGCTTGCAATACGGTTGTTTTGCCCGCATTGTTTGGGCTTGCTATCACGATGTGATCTGGAAGATCAAATTCCAAGCGTTCAAACTTCTTGAAATTCCGAATCCTTACTTTCTTAATCATACCTGTTAGACTTTGAAACAAACATGCTCGGTGTTTCTGTCCAGACGATTCGTCCTTCCCGCAAAAAATAGTGACACTGACATGGCAGGCTCGTTACGTGCACCGATGGTGAAAGGGAAATGTAGCCACTAGGATGCTCTGTTACGCGCCATCGTCTTTTGACCTGTTTGGAGATATCTAGATGGATAATTTGGCTGCACTTCTTGCGAGGGCACACAACCACTGCATAAAACGGGTGCGACCGGCCACCAATGATATAAACAGTTTCTTTCTCAGTATTTTCGGGGAGGTCGTTCACCCACACGGTACGGAAGGGGCGAAAGCGGGCGAATAGATTAAATATCCACTTAATCACGCGTGGTATTGTTTTTCACGAGCAAGCTGCTATCTCCATATCCTGCATATTTGTACAGCAATTTATGCGGTGTACCGTTGTCGTTACTATGCTCATGGTGACCGTGTACAAGACGAAAGCACTGGCTTGAAAACCTACTGCTGTCATCGAGTCGAAATCTGTGAATGCGATCTAAAAAATCATTGAAAGCCATGCACGCCGCCTGCATATTCAGGGATATTACTGCAGGTTGTTCATCGCCTACTTCTATCAAATAACCTGCGCGATATCTTTGTTCGTAAGTCTCTCGGTCATTCCTGTACCAAAGCTCCGCAGTGACTTGATCCATATTGTACGCGCTGCGCGACAATAGGCTGTCACCCTCGGGATGCACATAGTGAGATACAGCATCTGCAGCCGAAACTCCGCCTACACCATTCGCCTCAAGATTCACTCCGACATCGAAGTACGGAATCAGATAAGCACTTGCCAAACAATCCAAATGATACCTTCCATACGCTGTATCGGTGCAGCCAAAAATGATATCGCAATCTGCAAGTGCTTGTACCACCTTTCGAGAGTCAGTCTGTCCCTGTATGGCTTTGACTTTAGTATCGAGTCCCATCGCATGGATAGCGTCGCTAATCGCCTCCACTTTGGACTGTTTTTTATCCACCGCTTTTCGGGTGCTGTTCACGATGCGGTTTAGGTTCTTAGCTTCCACGACGTCGTGATCAATCAAGACCAAATCTTGTACGCAATTTCGCGCTAGTAATTCGATGATGATGCTGCCCGTACCGGAACAACCGACGACTCCCACGCGCAAAGTGCGAAGTAGCTCCAATGTTCCAGTCCCGAAAGTTTGTGCCAGTTTTTGTTCATACGCGGCGAGTCTTCCTTGATTTTTAGATTTCCAGATTTGGATGTTGTCACCGACCACGATGACGGCTTCAATGTTTTGGAATTCGCCATTTGTGTTTACCGAACGAGCGGTAACTTTGCCGTTCGGTAGCATGATTGCGGAGCCGTTCAAACGGCCATCGTTGAACCAGTGATTTGCAGATTTGAATAGTTCGCGATCATTTTGATCATCAATTTTGGAAAATCTACCGTGACCTTGTGGATGAGAGTGAATCGTGACGATAGATTGACCATTCTGATCAACATCGCTGATTTTTTCTGCAGGGAGATAGTCGCTAAACGGCCAAATTATGGAATTCCGTTGTCTTACGCACCGTTGGTGCGGCAGGTATAGGATTTCTGCTACGATCAATCGCTGGTGACGTACTCCGGTTCCTTGATTGCAAAGCATAATGGCGGACGCCTCTAATCCGTCACCCGGAAATAGATGCTCCTGAATCTTCTTGTGATGACGGGCGGTCATCGCAAGAATGCCGGATTTCATTGCTTGAGCTCGTGCGATAGCTGGTTCTTGACAAACTCAAGATGTCTGGCGATTGAATCTTCTCCAGGGTTCCAATCGTAATGCCTAGACCATCTTTGCCAGTCTTGTCCAAAATGGAATTCGGTAGCCAAGGCCTGGATTGATGTTCCGTTAGGTCTCCCAAGAGGAGGGTGGCAATAGAACATATCTAGCCGAGAACCAGGGTAACCTGTAGGAATGAGCACCATCAACGTTGAGTGTTGAACGTTATAACCTTCAGGAATGGGGAATTCATCAATGAGAAGTCCCCATTTCTTGTTACCCTCTTCGACTTGTCGCCATTTCGAGTCAAAAGTTTTGGAAAGATACTGTCTGTCTTCCTCTGGCAACGCGAAATATGGCTCTTCATCCTGGCCTTGCTGGGCGTACATCCGTACAGTTTCGAATCGTTCGATACCAGGACAAGCTAGATCAACTTCCGCGTCAGCTGCAATTTTCGTTCTTTGACCGCCATAGTGTTTTTGGTTGAGGGCCCATTCTTCGACCGTTTTCCCAACCAATTGCAGTATTCCGGCACCCGTGATTACCGATGAATCAACATCATGTTTTTCACCATCAATTCGGATGCGATATTGCGTATGCTTAGGAGGTTTACGGTCATGCTTGCCGCACTCTTCCAAGTCAATATATTCGTCGTCCGATTCCTCTGGCACGGGTATTACGAAATACGAATCCTCGTTTTGTACGACGATTTTCATGTCGTTGGTGATTTCGTGGTCTATGGTGTCTGGGCAGTCAGCGAAGAGTCTCCCATTAGGAAATTTGTCGTCGTGTTTTTTCAGCGACTGGCCAGTGATTTTGGCGTACTTAAGTGAGATATTTCGCGTTCCATTGAATGTAGGGCGAATGTCATTTCGTAAAGCAGGATTTTTGCCCAATAATTCTTTGTCGGCAATAACGAACTGTTCTCCGCCATGAATTAAGAGAAACTCGTCGTGATCAAGTGGAATATCAACGCCGTCGTCGCGGTTCAGGTAGAGCTGTTTCCCGTTCGGCTCGATCATCTTGTACAAATCTGTAACCGAAACAAGACATTCATCAATTTTTTGAGTCTTGCCGCCGATGGTGATTTCTTTAGACATGGCTTGATTAGAACCCTGTAAAGAGCGGAAATTTACAGAGTATTGTCCGACTGCTCCGGTTTTCGGGATACCGACTCAAAGCACACATTCCCCAAAAGAACATGTGACATATGGGATCTTATTCAGTTTCCAACTATTTTTCAGACCTGCAACGATAATTATACATGCGACTTTTGCGCATTCAGAAAATACATCGTCGTGAAAATGTCCAGTCTACCTACTTCGCTGATCAATTATAGGTAAGTACTCGCTCGCTTTCTTGCGGAAGTATCTTTGGAGTTCCCCGTACACGCGGGACTGAATCGTAACGATTCCGGAGAAGATGCGGACGAACGCCCACCGAATCATTTCCATCGAGGCGTGTACCACTCGGTCCTTGGACAACTACATGAACTGGCTATCCCGATAGAGTTACGCACCGACTAGCAACGGTTCCCTAATTGGAAACCTCTATTAACCTACAGGCGGCTATTCTTCGAAATAAATAACTCTTGAATATCATATGGTTATATAGGGAATGGCCCATTAAAACGGCAATAAATAGAGGTGTCCATGTCCTGGACGGTCCGTTATTGGAGAGCCCACTCCGCGGACAAAACCTCAGCTTGCTCCAACACCAAATTCGTAGCCGCTTCCTGCTTGTCTGGAGGATATCCATATTTATTCAATATTCGACGTACCAGAACGCGAATTTTGGCCCGCACATCTTCGCGCATCGTCCAGTCAATGGTGACGCTGTTACGAACCTTTGCTACCAATTCCTGAGCAATTGTCCGGAGCGTTTCCTCACGGAGTATTTGAACCGCACTGTCATTTGCGCAAAGGGCATCGTAAAAGGCAACTTCATCTTCCGTCAGGCCCAGACTTTCGCCGCGATTGGACGCTTCTCGCATTTCACGAGCAAGCTGAATCAATTCCTCAAGCACCTGAGCTGCCTCAACCGATCGATTGTGGTATTTCTGCAGCGTCCGTTCAAGCATTTCGGCAAACGAGCGAGCCGCCACCACATTCTTACGCCGGTACGATTTCAGTTCACCTTTGAGAATCTTTTGCAAAAGTTCAACGGCAAGATTTCTTTGAGGCATCGAACGCACTTCAGCCAGAAATTCTTCGGAAAGAATCGAAATATCCGGCTTTTTAATGCCCGCGGCGGCGTAGATGTCGATCACGTCCTCGGAGACGACGGCACGGGATATGATTTGACGAATCGCAAGTTCTTGTTCTTCATCGGTCCGAGAAACACCCGAGACCCGTTTAGATAGTACGGATTGAACGGTTTGGAAGAACGACACACCGTCGCGGATATCAATCGCTTCTTCGCGTGGTACGGCTAGTGCAAACGCTTGGGAAAGTGCACGCACGGCCGTGATAAGACGATCTTTGCCATTTGCTTGGGAGAGTATATGTTCCTGTGCTGAAGTTAATAAAGCGAGCCTCTGTTCCGATGAACCCGTAATCCATTTGGCACTATCGAACCCGTGGAAGAGACCGCAACAAACGTCGTACTTCTCCATCATCGTCGAGACGGCTTGATTCTGATCAATCGTGGTGTTCCCCGTTCCTCCGCTTTCCGTATACGTCGCCAGTGCCTGCTGGAGCTCATGAGTGAGACCTAAATAGTCAACGATAAGTCCTCCAGGTTTATCTCTAAACACACGGTTCACTCGCGCGATAGCCTGCATAAGACCATGTCCGCGCATTGGCTTATCGACGTACATCGTATGAAGACTAGGAGCGTCGAAACCGGTCAGCCACATGTCTCGTACTAGAACCATACGCAGCGGATTTCCATGGTCACGGAAACGCTTCGCGATCACTTCGCGCCGATTTTTACTTCGGATATGTTCTTGCCAATCGGATGGATCAGCAGCGGAACCCGTCATCACAACTTTAAGTTCACCCTTGTCATCGTCTTGATTGACCCAATTAGGGCGTAAACGCGCCAATTCACGATAAAGTTCAACGCAAATGCGTCTGCTCATACAAACTACCAGTGCTTTGCCATTCATGGCGTCAAGACGTTGCTCAAAGTGCTCCACTATATCTTCAGCAACGAGCTTTATTCGGCGTTCCGCACCCACGATAGCTTCCAATTGCGCCCATCTAGCTTTCAACTTCTCTCTTCGTTCAATTTCCTCGCCTTCCGTAGCTTCTTCAAAATCTGGATCAATCCTCGGCTTTGCACCTTCTTCAAGCGATAGTTGAGCGAGGCGACTGGTGTAATAAATGGGGACGGTTGCCCCGTCTTCCATCGCTCTTTGGATGTCGTAGGTACTTATGTAATCGCCGAACACGGCGCGAGTATTCGCATCCTTCAGCTCGATCGGCGTTCCGGTAAATCCGATGAAAGATGCATTCGGCAGGGCATCTCGCATATGGCGGGCAAACCCATCGATAAAGTCATATTGGCTTCGATGCGCTTCGTCTGCGATTACCACGACGTTGCGTCTTTCGGACAGCACGGGATACCTGCCTCCCTTCGCTTCAGGGAAGAATTTCTGAATAGTGGTGAATACCACCCCTCCTGATTCCACAGCAAGCTTTGCCTGCAAATCGGCACGACTCTCCGCTTTCACTGGAGGCTGTCGCAACAATTCCTGGCAACTCGAGAAGGTGCTGAACAGCTGATCGTCGAGATCGTTACGGTCAGTGAGAACCACGATAGTTGGATTAGCCATGTCAGGTTCTCGAATAATGCGTCCGGCGTAAAAAGCCATCGTCAAGCTTTTGCCGGTGCCTTGCGTGTGCCACACCACGCCGATGCGGCGGTCACCTCGCTCTCCACCGGGTCTTTGTCCAAGATCAAACGGCGATGTTTCTTTATTCGAATCCAGAGACGACTGAAGCAAATTAGCCGCGCGGAGTGTCTCTTTAACCCCCACGCCGACCGCGTGGAATTGATGGTATCCAGCCAATTTCTTTTCAAGACGTCCAGCACCGTCATCATCGAAAACGATGTAATCGCGTATCAACGCAAGAAATCTTCGCGGCGCAAACACGCCTTCAACCATCACCTGCAATTGAGGAGTGGAACTGGCAGCTTCCGTGGTTCCCGAAATAGTGCGCCATCGTTTGAACCATTCCTTGTTTGCGGTCAGCGATCCAATACGCGCTTCCACTCCGTCAGAAATGACCAATACCGCATTCAGTGAAAAAAGTGTCGGAAGTTCACTTTTATAAGTCTGGAGCTGCTGCCAAGCCATCCAAATCGTCGCATCCTCGTTGGCAGGGTCCTTCAGCTCAATCACGGCAAGCGGCAATCCGTTAACGAACAGCACCACATCCGGTCGACGTTTATGTTTATTCTCAATAACCGTTAATTGATTTACGGCGAGCCAATCGTTATTGCTGGGGTCTTCGTAATCAATAACTTGTACACGAGGATATGTCATTTCACCGGATGCGTTTCGATGTTCAACGGTAACCCCATCGACAAGCATGTGATGGAAGTTGCGATTGCGAACTTCTACCGAGTGTCCCTCGGGACGAGTCAGCTTGTTTAAGCAGTCTCTAAGCACGAGCTCCGGGAGGCCGGGATTAAGCCGCGTCAGCGAGTCCTGCAGCCGTGTTCTGAGAATGACTTCGTCGTATCTAGACCGCTCAACGTTGGACGAGCCGGACACAAGGTCCGACCCGTTAGTAATAGCCCAATCAAGATTGCCCAGCCACTCAAGCGCGGCATTCTCAACTTCCGCTTCCCGAAAGTCTCTCATTGCAAGTTGCTATAAACGACTATTCCCAGTCTCCGTTACTTTCTTCATCTTGGATGACATCTATAAGCACTGGATTAAGCAAACGCCACTTCTGTTGGCGAGTATGCTCTAAATCCCCTTTTAAGACTACGGGGGCTTTCTCTCGATGGGCCGAAATCGCTTGATCGTAATCAGATTCGCTCAGCGTAGCCTGTACCGCTATGTTCTTTGCATCAAAATAAGTAATAAGCGTTATGCGCCCATCCATTTCGGATTTATCTCTTTTAAGCATACGCACAAGTCCGGTCAGTTCAACATCGGAATGCGGTGCACAAGCACGAAAAACTCTTGCAGCTTCACGAAGAATTGGAGTATCAGAGGACGTGAACGAGATAACGTCGCGCACATTATCTACGGGACGAGTGCGGGCCCAAGATATACCAATCTCCACTGCATTAAATGGCTCGGTCACTTTCACCAGAGCCTCACAGAAGTTAGCACTTACACCATGATTCACTGCATTTGAAAACGCCTCTGGCTCACCTGCGGCTGCCATTTCAGCAGCTTCTTTCGCGGCATATAAAGCGCAGACTAGCTGCTTGCTCGCTACCCTTTCAAAAGGATCGAACAGTGGAAGAAGCTGTGCTGGAGAAATATTAGGGGTTAGCAGAGTTACTGTATAGCTCCCTTGTTCCGTTTGTCCCAAATCCACACGATTTAGAAAATCCTTCGTGCCAGCATTGTCGCGAGTAGAGTAGATTGCTTTTGGACTATTGATTGAATATGCAGCATACGCAGCGGCAAGGAATAAGCCGTATGCTCCAGATAACAATGCTTGCCCATCTTTCAAAGCTATGCTGCCGCTTGCGCGATCAGCTATTCGAAACCTTACGACATCTCGATTTGCGGTGAGCAAATCATAATAAGTAGAAAGCTGATCTCTATTCGATAGATCGGCGAAGATGTCTATCAACATGGATACTACGGCAGGATAGTCACCTAGATCTTGCCTCCTGGGAATTACCAATTCTGGCAGGTCCTCACCCGTGTAGATATCCGAGAATTCTCTATATACGCTGGTTTTCGTCCACCCAGCCGCACGTGCGTAAGCTGACAGTGCTCCGGGACTGATAACCGCCAAAGCTTCTTTATCCTTAATATCAACTCTCATTAGATTCTGCCCTCTCTTGCATCTTGCATCAGGGATTGCAAACCAGCGACATCAAATACGTTCGTTGTCGGGATTTTGACAGTTGTCGTGGATTTGTTGTTCGTTGATTCGGCACCTCTAAGGCTAAGCCAATACGCTCTTCGTCGCATCACAAGTTCATCTGCCGTAATAGTCAGCCATGCGTCTGAATTTTTGGGCAGATCTAGTACAACAAGCAATCTCGGATATGACGTAGGTACTCGTAATAACTCATAGTTGCGTTGTTTAAGCGCGAAGTGAAAATAGCCTTCCTTTGCTGGACTAAGATTTACGGTGGCTTTGAGCTGAATCTGAATGCTAGGTCTCATTGAACCTCCAGCTCCTATCTGAAGATCAATTCCATCACGGTCTTGGTTAAACTTCGCTGTTTGATACCCTACGCGTGTAGCCACTGCTTCTGCATAAACTGAGGATAGCCCCTCTTTAATATCCGATATGGACAGTAGCAAATCATCCATACCATACTTTCTGTATACTCATTGAGTGCTATCCACACGGATTTCACCGGAAATCAGCTTAGGTAATAGTATCTCCCGAAGGAAGATCAAAATACGCATTTCCAATGTATGTTCCCTAATGCAGCGGTCCATAGGATTGACATAGGTATCGAACACTTCAATAAGCCGTGATGGGGGTTCTAATACTTGAATCTCTTGAAATTGCTTTCTGTTGATTGCCCCGAACACAGTACCAGAGTGCTCATACGCGCTGATAGATTCTTTTAGTGCCAAAATTGAATAATAGGTGTACGAGATTGAATTTGATTTGTGCCGGAGTGCGGCTACGCCACGTCCAATACAGCATTGCGTCCAAGCCATATTAATGTCGCCGACGGGGGCTCTGACACTAACTAATGTATCTCCGGGTCGAGCTTTCCGAGTTGGAGCAGTGCAAAATTTCCGATTCTCGGGATACCGAAAGCCAAAGTTAGACCGTCCCTGGAAGAATGGCAAGCCTTCACCGTGATCGTTATAGCTACTACCGGGCGGGGACTGCCCCATCGTGAGGCCAAAGCACTCGCCCAGTGTTTTTGGCTCCCACCCCTCTGGAATCCAGCCGAGTTCGGAGTCGATAAGTTTGTCGGAGAAGAGGTCGGCAAGATGCCGGGGCAGTCCCGTATCCCGGCTCTCCATCTTGGCGCGGACGGGGTCGAAATCAACGAACCACGATTTGAAAAGCGACTGCACCATTGTCTCAAGCGTCTCATTCATCCGACGGTTCAGCTCGATCTTGTCGTCCAGTGCGCTGAGGATATGTGCGATTGCCCGTTGTTTGGAGAGAGGTGGAAGGTACATTCTCAGCCCTTTAATGTCCAAGGGCCGAATGGATGGATATGCTGATGTGCTATGTTCAGCGACGACCTGCAGTTGGTTGACGACGGCTTCCTGTGCGAGAAACCAGTAAATAAAGTCGGTACGTGCGATGTCAGGTTTTCCTCTTATTACGGAGAACCCTGTTGAGACCAAGCAATTGTTCGGTAGGTTTTTTAGTAGGCCGAAATGCTTTTGGTTGGGGCGGACAGTTGAATATACAATATCGCCAGATTGCACTTTTCGTCTTGCCCGGCTAGGTATTTTGTCCTTTCCTACAGTAAAATATTGCACTTCAGAAATTCTATTTTCTGTGATATTGCCTGTGTCGAGATAGTTTATAAATGTCCAAGTCTCGTTTGGTGCGTATGTGGCATCATTCATTTCGACGCAGTCACCGAGAGTTACTTTTGGCCATCCTTCTCGTGTATGCGGTTTTCTTGTCTTTGCTAGCACCATATGCTCCGCTTGATCTGCTTGCGAAATGATTCCCGCACCTAGTGTAGTGCTACGTCATTTCTTAATTTTAGGGTAGACAGTCTTGAGTTTACAGTGTACATCACTGTCCAAAGATGGGCTTCCCTTATTACTCAAATCATATCGTCAATCCTAACTTTTATCCGGGTTACCCGCGTCGCTAATGCTTTGAGATTTAATGTGAACTTGCTTTAAGCATTGTTTCCATTGCTTCTTTATGACAACGTGTAATGTATGGGAAAGTCAACAGATTTGAAGGTTGGGGGGTAAATGGAATATTCATCTCTTCAAACGTTACTATTTCCGGCCAACGTGGAATCGATATCGTATATTCGAGAATCTCTGATACCTTCTTCTGACTAGATTGCTCTAGTGAAATGTGCTCTGGAAAAAAATGAAAATAAAGGCAGAATAGAAATACTCCGTACACGCGGCACATATATAGATAATAAGATGACATATGCTTTGTCGAAAACGTAAATTCATCCTCCTCACAAGTGCCCCACCCCGACCGTAATAATACACGAGGATTAAAGTGAACCAATCCTGAACTGAATCGGTAAACGTAGTTATATATAACTACGGAAGTTGTGGAATCCTTTGTTGCCATTTTTTGAGTATTAGGGTAGACTTTCTTTAAGTTAGGAAAGCCACTTAACTGCCAAATTGATTTTATTTCATCCTTCAGCTTTATACTGTCATCGTCATTAGAACAGCTAAGAACTTTTTGGAGAGGTCTAAAGTTTCGAAAGAAGTCGCTTTGAACCTTCACCTTATCATGTACTTCCAACAACATCATCTTGGCTAAGAGACTTTCTCGATCGAGTTCTGACAGCCTCTTCGAAATGAAGCGTAGAAATATGATATCCTCAGCTATCCCTCGCAAAGCAGGAGCTAAAAAATAGGCAGAACGAGTCACTGCGCTTGTCGTGAGACCGGCGAATTCATATGCTTTAACGAGTGATGCGCGTGAGCAACTCAAAAATATATTATCACGAGCATTTTCTACAATAGATAGATTAACAATGTCCTCGTCGAGTTCTTTAAGCAATTCCTCCATCCGATGATCATTTCTGGAATCCACTTCTTCTTGCGTGCTCAACACGGTGTCTCCTTATCTTTCGGACAAGGATATGATACTAAAGAATGTAAAACTGACTTTTGACTTTGGGATACGACATAGCAAGCAACTCCGAATTGTTTGGAATATAGGCCGACTATCTAAATCGTACCTCAATGTTTGGGTACGATATCTCCTCGCTGGACACTGGCACTAGCTCGGATTTCTCATAATCAAGTCGAAAATGACGTTTTCACGGGATGTGCCGCTTTTCGCGCGGGTCTGCAGCAGTCCTCGAAACGGGCCGGGGCGCATTCCAAAAATCCGCATCTCTTCATAAATCGCAAGCATCGCGCTCAGCACCGACCGCGTCCCGCTTCCATCCGGCCCGGACGCACCCCTTTCGCTATCCGACGCACTAATCCGTCCGAACACACCCCGCCGCAGCAACCCCCTTCCCCCGGCAAAGCCCAATCGACTTCGTTGTATCAATAACTGAAACGCACATAAATCGCACCAAAGCTCACTCATTATGAGAAATAAGGGCTAGCAACACGAGCAGGTTGCTGAGCATGTTCTTTCTGTAATGGAAGTTGTAGCCCGGAGTATTGTCTACTCTGACACCGTGGAGGTGCTGCCTGCTGATAATCGGTATGCCATCTAGCGCGAAGGTCTCTACCCTATAGTTGATGAGCCGAAAGCATCTATAGCTACTTTCTCAGAAGTGTCGCCAATCGTCACAGGCATCCATTCGAGACTGGTTAAACGATTTGCCTGCTGAGCCAGTATTGCACTAACGTCAGATCCGTTGGACTTTGTCGCTTCCGATACCACTTGGTCGGGGAGTCGAATGTCCTGCATCTCAATATGATAGTGGCAATGTCGAATGCCAGTTAAAGTGCTGAGGAGTTTTCTACTATTTGTTTTGTTGGTAACCGCTCACTTTTTTATCAATACCACATAATCCTGCTCTATCTTGGGGTGGAACCGCTTGGGCAGACGTACCCAATCGCATGCTTCCACCAGAAAGGGAATGTTCGACTCCCGCACCGCCTCCTCGAAATCCACCAGTTGACCGACCGGAATTCCCTTCAGCCTCGGCCCGCGTAATACCAGATCAAGGTCGCTGCCGTCATGGCTCTGGCCGGTCACGCGGCTGCCATAGGCCCAGACCTCGACACCGGACAGATGCTTCCGTAGTAGTTCTTCCAATACCCGACGATGCTTCGGCGAAAGATGCAGCCTGTCAGCCATCGTTTACCGTCTCAATTATGTCAGCCAACACCTTCGCGTCAGCGATGAACGCCGGCAGCAATTTCAGTGTTGCTTCTGCAAAGTCCTTGCCGTAGTTGTGTGCCGTGTCGTTCCGGTTGTCGCGATAGTCAAGCCAGCGTTCGACCGAGGCCGAGTCCATCAGTCCGTGCTTGGCGGCATGGCGGAAGATATCCTTGAAGGTCAGACGGTCAGCCTGCTGGTTGCTGGCAAAAAAATCCGCGAGATGTTTTCGTAGCAGCTTCCCGCTTTGTTCCAGGATCAGTTCGAACTCCTTGACGTAAGCTGCACGGTAAACCTCGTACAGGAAATCGTTCGCTTCCTTGTGTTTACCGATCTCGCCTAGAGCACGCTCCAAAGTCCGTATGCAGTTCCGCAGAAAGCCTGTATCGATACTCATGATTACCGGTATCTGATCTCTAGTCCCTCAAGGTTGGCTACGATAGCAGTACCCAGCTTCACGGCTTGGTACTGTTGCTCGTGCAGTTGAGCTACGAGATACTTCATCTAGTCCTTGGATAGATCGCCGTTGTCCCTCAATATAGCGGATCAATATCAACACATGGCCGCGTTTGTGCACACCCTCTCCAAAGGCACCCCCGCAGATGTCAATGTACTTACCCGTTATCTTTTTCCGCGCCAAGCGTAATAGGTACTGGCGATACGGGCAAGAAGGTAATACCCTCGTCCGTACATTCATGTTGGATATAGCCGATTATGGTACCGCGCTTGTGGATCTCGATGAACAGCATTTTGCCGCGGTCGCGAGCAAAAAACTGCAGGTAGGTGGGACGCAGAGTCGAATAGAAGAGTGGGGTCGGTAACGCTGCCATACAGTCCACTAGGCCCGCCTTGCCCTTGCTTGACTGAATTAACGACATGGAGTCGTTGGCGAACACAAAGCCCGCCGTGCCCTTCGGCACCAAAGTGATGGACGAAATGCTGAATCCAGACAGGGTAACGCATTACCATTCTTGTTGTCGGGGTAGCAGTCATTCTAGCAGTTGCCACCATGGGCAACCTACTCCGCAGTGCCACAGTATAGCGAGGTCCATTCGCACCGGGAACATCAGAAATCCCGTATATTCAGAGCTTACCAGATTATCTTATCTCACCCTCATTAAGAGAAATTGGAGGCTCTCAGTGCTACGTTAGCAGTAAAACAAGAAACCCATTTTTCGCCAACTGACATAACTACTCAAGACATACTACGGCAACGGAAATCCCAACGCCTCAAGATTTTTAGCTATTGTTTGGTCTAGTCGCCGCGCTTCTTTCACCTGTTCGCTCAACTCGCCAACAAGTCGATTCATTTTCTCTTCAAAAGGTTCACCGTCGTCTTTCTGTATCTCGGCACCAACGTACCTTCCGGGAGTCAGTGCGAAGTCATTTTTAGATATCTCATCAACCGTAGCACTTTTACAAAAACCGAGTACATCTACATACTCATTTTTGTCTCTTCCGCACCATGCACGATAAGTAGAAGCAATTTTGGCAATATCCTCGTCAGTCAACTCACGATGCGTTCGATCAACCATACGTCCTAATTTGCGAGCATCAATGAACAAAATCTCGCCCTGGCGGTTTCTTGAATTTCTTCTACTTTGATCGCTTGTCGAATCTTTATGAAAAGTCCCTTTCTTATTTTTCGCGAGAAACCAAAGGCACGCCGGAATTTGAACCTTGTAGAAAAGCTGCGACGGTAAAGCAATCATGCAGTCAACAAGATCAGCCTTGATCAGATTCTTCCTTATGTCGCCCTCCCCCGACTGTGCAGACGACATTGACCCGTTTGCGAGTACGAATCCAGCGACTCCATTGGGTGCCAAATGGTGAACCATGTGCTGGATCCAAGCGTAGTTCGCATTACCTTTTGGTGGTATTCCATAAACCCAACGCCTGTCCTCAACGAGACGATCACCGCCCCAGTCGGATGAATTGAATGGTGGATTGGCGAGAATATAGTCAGCTTTCAGATCAAGGTGGAGGTCGTTGTGAAAACTATCTTCTCTTTTGATCTGTCCTTCAATTCCGCGAATGGCTAGATTCATTTTCGCAAGACGCCAAGTCGTGTCATTGGACTCTTGTCCGTATATGGATATATCAGGCCTCACGCCCCTTGGAATTCGAGTACTGTTTCCGTTTCCGTTGGCGTGTGCACGAATGAACTCAATTGATTGCACGAACATCCCGGCGGACCCACAACAGGGATCGTAAACCCTCCCATGATATGGTTCCAGTATTTCTACCAAGAGTTTTACGATGCAACGCGGCGTATAGAATTCCCCTCCTTTTTTACCCTCCCGACTGGCAAATTCTGAAAGAAAATATTCATACACACGGCCGAGTACGTCCCTAGACCGCGCTTCTGCATCACCAACTTTGATATTGCTAATCATGTCAATGAGTTGCCCAAGCCGTTGCTTATCAAGAGCGGGACGTCCATAGTTTCTGGGCAGTACATTTTTCAGAACGGGATTGTCCCGCTCTATGAAACCCATGGCGTTGTCAACAATCTGTCCTATCGTTGGAAGCTTGGCATTTCTTTTCAGCTCCTCCCATCTTGCATTCGGAGGGACCCAGAAAATATTCTTTGCTCGGTATTCGTCCGGATGCCCCGGATCGGCCCCCGCGTCCCGTTCCTCTCCAAGTTTGGCGTGCAGTTCTTCAAATGCATCGGAAATGTATTTCAAGAAAATCAAACCGAGCACAATGTGCTTGTACTCAGACGCATCCATATTGCCTCGCAAGGCGTCAGCCATACGCCACAGCTGCGCTTCGTAGCCAAGTGTTGCGCCACCGTTGGCCGATTTTTTTACTTTTCTCTGCGCCATTCGTTGCTAAAAGCCTCAGACTCTAAATCTCTTATATCATCATACTACTAATCTTTTTAGAACAATCGGTATATCGACGCGAGTGACGTTCCTGTCCACAAAAAACCGTACATCTTGACGACACCCAGCGACTTTAAGAATTGTATATATCTGTACTTAACTTTTGATTCAAATACTTAAAAATCAAAAATTCTTTATCTTTATGCTGGGACATCGTCGTGTGCAAGTTTGTTTACTTCGACCATAACAGTGTTACAAATTCCGTTAGCGGTACTGTCTACGGCCACCAGATAATGACTGTGCCATGCCGACATCCGGCGGAGTACCTGGCCGCGCTAGACACCATGCAGTACCTACTGAAAAGCTCGACGGTAACGCACCGGCAGGTCGGGTCCAGACGGTGGCGTAAAGTCGTGTCGTAGGAAATCTGCTCCAAACTCTACAGGAGGCGCGGCTTCGCTTCCGCCACCGAACACGCCTGCGCATCGATAAATCAAACGGCAGTAATTTCCAACAAGTTGTTAACTGATTGTTTGAATAGGATTTTCTGCCGTTTCCGCCCCGTGTTTTTCGCGAACTTTTGTCACTTTCCGGGCTGTATAAATTGGGGCACGTCATCAAACTGGAGTTGAAAAATTTAGTTAAATCAAAGAAATGCTCATCCATCTCTTGAACACACTGCCAGTATCCAGACATTTGCTCACTGGAAATTGCTGATCAAACGGCAACGGCGAGGCGTGCTGCTCCAGAAACACCGCCAACCTGACATCCTACAGTCGCTAGTCGAAAACCTCTCGACCCCCCGAAGTGCCTGGACTTGCTCATGTCTTTGCGTAACTTCACTGCATCCATTCTTGGATGTCTCTTATTCCATGTTAAACCGTATGCTAGCCTATAATCGATCCCAGAGGATAGGTTCATGCTCCCATCATTGCGATTGCGAAAACTGATCCAGAGAATCCAGATCAATGGTGGAGTTTGGGCTATAGCAAGGGCACGACTGCCTTCAAAGCACCGAACTGGAGAAGCAGTACCCGAGTGTAGTGAGGGAGCTATCGGCGAAGCTGGAATCTGGTGATTCCGTATTTCTCGTTCGTTCTCGAAGGAGCTCCGCAAGGATATTTATACCATCAACGCGATTGATACCCTGAATAACTGGTACGCCGGCCAGTAAATGTTCGGGATGTCTCATCTCACCAGCGAGGATATCGATAGAAGTTGACCAACTTGGCCTTGCAGTAAGCTTCGAACAAGTGGCGTATCCAGGCAAATACTGGGAGTGACAAACGAAAAGGTGGTTCGCCGTCTACTTCAAGAAGGGATGTTTCCAACTTTTTGCCGAGATATGTGACAAAGGTTTAGGAAAGCAGATGACGACTACCCACTCGCAGAAAAACCTTCGTTCCATGGGACTCTGGTAAACTCGCACACGTAAATTCTGACACTTCTACAGTGGGAAGTTGCAGCATCAAGATCTAGGAGTTTGAGCAATGAATGAACGACGACAGGAGATCGCTCGCTTGTGCTTCAGGGGTGCAAGTTATGACGAACACGCACTGGATGCTGTGGCACTGGAAGAGTTGGTTCAATTCCAGAAAATCGTGACCGAGATGGCAAAGGCCGTCTGGCGGAAAAAACATCCAGATCGCGAACGATTGCCCAAGGACTTTGAGCAGCGTACGCAGTTTATCTTTCGCAGGATTGAGGACGGGAGTGCCGTCGTCCCTCTCGAAAGGGTGGTAAGGGTGGTAAGGAACTCAAATCAACCCACCCTGTGGGACCACTTGGACGAGGTGGACGAGATAACTGAGGCCATAGACCTCGCTTACGGGGCGTTCGTGGCAGCCAATTGTGACAAACTGTTACCAGAAGGTGTTCCAAAGGAAATACTGCCTAGCCTTGCGGCATTCGGAAAGAAATTGCCTGATGGCACCGAGATACAATTTGCATCACCCGGTCGGGAAATGACGCCTGTTTCGTCAAAGGCCCGCAAGAGGCTAAACGCCATGGCTGGGTGTCCCTATGTGGACGAAGTGAAAGTCATGGGGCGCGTGCTTGAGGCAGATGTTCACAAAAAACAGTTCCAAATCTGGATGAATGACGGAACAAACGTTCAGGTCAAGTTTACGGAACAGCAGGAATCTGATGTTACGACGGCACTCAAGGAGCATGCTTCCATGCAACTGCTTGTGAAGGGGCAAGGCGAATTTAGCCCGGACGGAGCATTGCAACAAATCCAAGACGTGAAGTATCTCAAGATCATTCCCAATGACGAAGATGCTCTTGATACAAGTGCTCCCCGCATCGAAGATGTGATTTCGGAAATTTTCAGCAAAGTGTCAGATCAGGAATGGGACAGGGTACCGTCCGATCTATCGCATCGTCATGACTTCTACCTGTATGGAGATGGCAAGCGGTGAACACCGTTTTCGCGGATGCTTCATATTGGATCGCAATAGCCAACCCCCGTGATCAGTGGCACAATATGGCTGACCAAGCGCGTAAAACATTGGGCGACCGTGCACGACTGGTGACGACGGATGCGGTGTTAATGGAGTTTCTCACGGGCTTATCAGCCTCTGGTGATAGCCTCCGTAAGAAGGCGGTAGCTGCGGTACGACAGATCATGCATAATCCCAATGTCCGTGTCATCCCGCATACTCGTAATTTGTTCCTTAAGGGGCTTGAACTGTATGAAGAACGACCCGACAAGGAATATAGCTTACAAGACTGCATTTCGATGGTCGTCATGGAGGAAGAGTTGATGACACATATTTTGACGAGCGACCACCACTTTGAGCAGGAAAGTTTCACCATTCTTATGAAGAAACGGTAGGGAACCATACCTCAACAATCAATGATCATCGCCCAGCTGGTCATCAACTTTTTTACGAAGAACCGGAGCGGTATTGGAGTTGCGACAGCGGCTCTACGTGGAAGCTGCGTGGTGATGAGCGAGGTTGCCCCTTGTGGCGAAGTTGTCAATAAAGGTTACCGTAATCAAGTGCGGTGCGCTGATATTTGTTTCTGTGTCCTATTTTTCAACACAGCCCAACGATTTCTTCAAAAAATTTCTTACCAAATTGCTCAACTGTAGCCATAAATGAGCGATCTGTACGCCTACAAATCACAAACCGTTCCTTTTCCATGTCATATCCGATTTCGGTTAGATTTGGAACACTAGTTGAATCAATGTTCCTTAGTCTCTCGTAATTGTAGGAATTTGGTGGCTCCTCTCGTGCTATATGGAGAGTCACAGAGCAACGTTTGCGAATTGTGTGACTTCCGTAGCCGAAGAAAAAAAGATAACGAACGGATAAATTTCCACGCAAGAACTCTATTCGGAAGGACCAAGTGCGCTTTGCTGATTCACCAAATCTTAAGGCTGAATACTTTTCGAATGCAAGATTTCCAAAATCATTAAAGGAAACGTCGCCATAACCAGCAGATTCTTGATTGAGATTGTCGACAGTTTGCTTAATATAGCTCTTAAAGAGCTCCATCGCGTTGCGCCATACTTCATATTCGTTGCGCACACGAATCATTTCAGGCCGTGTAAATTTCTGCGCTAGAGATTGCGCCCATTCCTGTTGTTCGCGCTGTTCATCTGCAGCTCGTTCATACTCTTCTAGACTTTCTTCTATGCATTCTGCAAGGAGCGCAGTAAACGCTGTTAAGTCCGAGCTCTGAGATTCCTCTAGTGCATTGTAGTAACGAAGCCTGTCCTCTTTTGTGATAATGGCAATAGGATAACCATAGCGCATTAGGAATAGATTCATAATCAATCGAGCTACTCGACCGTTACCATCGATAAATGGATGAATACTGACAAACTGAGTATGTGCGACTGCCGCGCAATGGAGACCAAGGACGCTAGCTAAATCTTCATCACTTGGAATGCTCCTGTTTGCAAGCCAGCGATCGAAGTCCTCCATCTCACTGGGAATGGACTCTGGATTGGTCGGTTGATACTTTGAGCCACTATAATCTCCACGGGGGCAGATCTATACGTACCTGCCTCTTGATCTATTCCTTTTAGCACCAGCGAGTGAATCTGACGAATGTCATTTTCTGTAATTGGAATCTTCGTATTGCTAGCTAGATCTTCCAAGAAATCCAGAGCATCGGATAAATTACGCGCCTCGGCTTGGTCCCTTAGGGGCTTACCAGTGATCGTGAGGCCCAATTCAACAACTTGCCGGGTCTCTCCCGCTTCAAGCAGATTCCCTTCAATGGCATTTGAATGATAAATATGCTTAATCTTGAAATGCTTTCGGATTCTATAAAGGACTGTGGGAGAAAGCGGCCCTTCTTGCCGGAGACGACGCACTCGGTCCGATAGACTTCTAAATCTTGCGGTCAGAGATTCATTGTAGACGTAAGGCGTATCTCTAATTTCAATGTCAGTCATAGTCGTAGTGATTGAGGCATTTTAAGGTAACGCCAGTTGATAGAAATAGACGAATAAAGAGAGATCTTGGGTTCGGTAACTCGATGCCATTTACCTGTGAACACTTAGGTCCAATTTTGTATTGATTGTCGACTGGGAATGGCTTTGGTGCGATTTATGTACGTTTAAGTTGTTGATACAACGAAGCCGATTGGGCTTTGCCGGGGAAGGGGATTGCGGCGGGGTGCGTTCGGACGGATTGGTGCGTCGGATGGCGAAAGGGGTGCGTCCGGGCCGGATGGAAGCGGGACGCGGTCGGTGCTGAGTGCGATGCTTGCGGAAGAGGTGCGAATTTTTGGAATGCGCTCCGGCCGCCCGTTTCGCGGACTGCTGCGACCCGCGCGAAAAGCGGCGCATCCTGTGAAAACGTTATTTTCGACTTGGTTATGAGAAATCAGGGTTTAGGTGTTGTGGTCATCATAACTGCATACGGAAACGACAATATAAAATGGTTGTCGTTTTGTGAACCTTTTACTCAAAATCTTGCCAAAATGACAGTGGAAGAAAATAATGATTTCATCTTGCGCACTCTTCCACCTTGTGCAGAATATGAGATCGTACTACTTGTTGATGAGTTGCAGTGTTAATTAAGTATGGCGGATATCTAAAGGGTGCAGCACTCAGTAACGAAGACATTACCTCAGTCGCAGCAATTATCCCGTACAAAACGGATTCTTTGTCTATTCTTGAAGTGGCTTACGATGTACAGAGATAAGCTACAGGGGTAACGGAGATCAATACCAGACTAACTCAAATCCTTGATATTAAAAATGTTAAACCTGCCACCGTATTTACTGTGTTGCTGTAACGATACGTTTCACAATAACGATCACTATCAATACCTGATTTAATGGTCAACGACACTTCTAGCGAGGCGGGAACATTGGCGGCCTGCAAAGAACTAGAAAAGAAGTTCATCAGCTTGGCAAGAATTGCACTATCTAAGAGACCTCAAGACGTGCATGCATTTTTGCACCGCGTTGCGCGGCGGCGGGAAGTACAACCCGCTCTAACGGATGCGTTAATCGAACTCCTGCGTGAAACCCCTGGCAATATATCGATCACAAGAAAGGAATCGCCCCAAATCACGCCTTTAGACAATGAATCCAGAATTCATTTACTAAAAGTTGAAGACATGCCCTTTATTGAGAATGAACCAGTTTTTCCCGCCGATGTTTGGCAATCGCTCGAACAAATAGTGCGAGAGCGAAAGCAGTTCGATAAATTGTTACGTTCTGGGTTAGAACCAACTAGAACCTCTATTTTTACGGGTCCACCGGGCGTAGGGAAAACCCTAGCTGCTAGATGGGCGGCCCGTGAAATTGGTTGCGCACTTGTCATTTTAGACCTAGCTGGTGTGATGAGTAGCTACCTGGGTCGAACTGGAACAAATGTACGTCAGGTGTTGGATTACGCCAAGAATCGCAACTGCGTGCTGCTACTTGATGAATTAGACGCACTAGCCAAACGCAGAGACGATCTGGGTGAAGTAGGTGAACTGAAACGATTAGTCACTGTATTGTTGCAGGAGCTTGACGATTGGCCCTCGACTGGCCTTCTGATAGCGGCTACCAACCATGAAACGTTACTTGATCCAGCAATATGGCGTCGTTTTGAACACAGGATAGTATTTCCAATTCCTGACCGTGACAGTGCCATGAAGTTCATAGGAATCTGCCTAGCTGACAAGATAAACAACTTGGATTCTTGGTGCCGTATTCTGGCAGTGACTTGGGAAGGAGAATCGTATAGTGATATTGAGAGGAATATCAAACGGGCCAGAAGACAATCGGTTTTGGACGGAAGTCAATTAGAAGAGGCACTACTTTCTCAAATGAACGTTAGAGAGATAGTCAAGCAATCACGTATCGATATAGCCGTTGAGCTCGTGAAGGGGAAGATAACGTCGCAGCGGAAATCGCAACAATTAACGGGCATTGCAAGAGAAACGATCCGATCACGATTAAAGAGCTCGTACCATGCGGAGCGGGCCTACAAGGTGTCGTAAATGAATTTCTTGTTAGGGAAGGGTGAGAGATTAATGGAACCAATCAATCCGCCCAGTGGCGGAGGACCGCGAAATGCGCCTTACACTTTTGACGACGCACTAAGACGACTACCCCCGATGCTGCAAAATACCCTGGCACGGATCAATGAACTACCAAGTCTAGCGTGTCCTCGCAATCAAGCCGTAGTATCTCTGACGCTTCATCCTGAGTACGTAGCCAAATCGTACTATCCAAGCAAACTTCTTCGGTCAGTTGATCTTGAGGTCTTAGGAAGTCGGCCACGCTCGATAACGCCTGAGAAAAGTACACGAAAGACTCTTGACGGGGAATCGACCGTTACGACTGAACTCTTTGCCGAAGGTTTCAAAACCTCGTTAGCAAACTGGTACGAAGCACTGCCAGATTGGCGTCCAGATAGCCGTGAAGCTCGGGACCTTCTTGCTATTGAACGGATCTCCACGCGGTCAGAACAAGACAAAATTCGTGGGGCATTACCCAGTCAAGGTCAAATTACTATGGAAGTAGTATTACACGGAGGTGAATTAGATGCACGAACCATCGTTTTGCCACAGTTCAAGCAGTACCTGGATAGCCTGGATAGCCCATACGAATTTGGACGTATGTTTTTCGCTAAAGGACTAAGTTTTTTAGCTTTAGATGCACCGAGTGAAAAGGCACTCGAGATAGCAAGATTTTCAAGAGTTCGCGTCATTCGACAAATGCCGCTGCTGAGACGGTTTGAACCTATAGTCACGAGAGAGACCTTGTCTGAAGTCGAATTACAGGATCAATCCCCTGTGTCAGATAGTGTTCGGTTCGCAATTTTTGATTGTGGAATACCGAATTCCAACCCGCTTGAACGATAGGTGAGGGTTTTTGAACATGAGGGTGTAACTTCCTCCAAAACCAGCTCTAACCATCTGGACCACGGTCTCGGAGTCAGTTCAGCAGCACTATTCGGACATATTGACCCTCTAGCGTTCAGCTGCCTCAACCATATTGTTTTATAGATCACCATAGAGTCACTGCTGACGAGCTTGGTTCAGACCCTCATGAATTACCGGAGGTCTTGTGTTTGATCGACGAAGTGCTATCAAGCACGAAGTACGATTTCGTGAATATCAGTCTGGGACCACCCCTGGCGGTTGAGGACGACGAAGTACATACTTGGACTGCGGTGTTAGATGATCGCTTTGCACGAACTCCGACCTTAGCCACCATTGCCGTCGGAAACAACGGTCAGAGTGATGCTACTGAACGGTTGAACCCTATTCTTGTTCCATCCGACTGTGTGAACGCCCTCGCAATTGGTGCTTGCGACACACCGGGCGAAGGATGGCGACGTGCTTCGTACAGTGCCGTTGGACCGGGTAGACAACCTGGATTTGTGAAACCTGATCTTTTGGAATTTGGCGGATACGGCGACCGCGTTTTTTTGACCGTTGATCAAAAAATAAGATCGAATACCGCGACGCTAATAGGCGTCATGGGTACTTCCTATGCATCGCCAAGTGTATTGCGATTAGCAGCTGGAATAAAGGCACACTACGGTAACTACCTGAGTAACTTGGCAATACGGGGTTTACTGATACACACAAGCGAAAATAACGATTCCAGCGTAGAGGAAATAGGATGGGGACGTGTGGCAAGAAACCTGGCCAAGGTTGTTTCATGTTCGGATAACGCAATCAGGGTTATTTATCAGGGCGGAATTTCTCCTACGAAGTTTGTTCGAGCATGGCTTCCATATATTAATCACGCCATCAAAGGGATGGTCTCAATTACTGCGACACTCTGCTACAAAACGGAAGTTGACCCAGGCCATCCTTCAAACTATACACGTGCTGGATTGGAGGCTGTTTTTCAGCCCAATGATAAGAAGTACTCTGGGACGGCAGATATTAACCCTAAGTCGGAACCATTTTTCGGTCTACGGAAAAAATACTCCACCGAGATGGAACTACGTAGGTTTTCATATAAGTGGGAAAATTGTATCCACCAAACGAAGAAGAAAAGAGGAATTTCGCTGAGGAATCCATGTTTCGATATACATTATATCTCCCGATTAGAAAGTCGAGATTTTAAGCCAAACGATAATCTTCAGTATGTTTTAGTCGTTTCCATTGAAGCAGAGCATATCACTGATTTTTATGAGCGAATTGTAACCAAGTACCATCGCATCCTTGAACCAGTACGACCTAATATTGAAATACCGACCACGGTATGAGTGATTGTTGAAGTGGGAATGTACTACCTAGGAGTCCGCGCCAAAGGAAAGGAAATTTTGGAGTATTCTTCAGAAAAGTCAGTTAGCAATTAGCGTAAAATGAAAGCCGTATCCTGCGGGTACGTCCATTTATTCTGCTTATTCGGCAAAAAATCGTATTTTGACGTGTGCTTCCGGGGGTTCACCATGGTCTTACTAACAAATGGTGTCGGGAGGACTAGCCGTTCAACATGTCCTAAGGCACCGTCTCGTCTTGAGATGTGGCATCCATGTTGGCGTAGCGAAATGTATTGGGGTTGTTATAGTAATAAAATAGAAGTGCTTCTATTTAATTAGTGGCACCTAGTGGCACCGAAATACATGTAGGATGGTCAGAAGAGATTTCATACCTAATTCTGGTGTGGATAAACGGCTTGGAGCGATACGAAGGTCAATCTGTGCATGGTGGAGGTTGCAACGAACATGTCGAATCTCTTATCCGAACCTCTGAATTCTGAACTGAAGCTGAATCGTGGTGCACGATTCTATCGCTGTGCTTTACAGGTCAATCCTTTTGACTATCTCAAGCGACACAATCGACCAACATCTTTTAATTCAGAAACCGAATACAACGATGCAATCGTTAGCATGTGCCTTGAAACAGAGATTCAGGTAGTTGCTGTTACTGATCACTACCGAGTAGAGCATTCCATGAGTCTCGTACGAGCTATTCGCGACGCAGATCTTTACGCATTTCTCGGTTTCGAAGCAGTAACCAAGGATGGTGTGCACTTTCTCTGCTTTTTTGATCCCGAAGAGGACGATAACGTAGACCGATATATTGGTGAATGCGGGGTTCCCAATACCAATGAATTATCGCCAGTAGGAAAATTTGATGCTATTGAATTCTTAGACAAAGCTAAGGAATGGGGTGCAGCTTGTGTTGCGGCCCATGCAATGTTCAAGGGAGGCTTACTGAAGACTCTTTTAGGACAACCACGTATAAATGTATGGACGTCTCCAAATTTGCATGCATGTGCGATACCCAGCACTGTAGATCACGCACCGGAAGAATTCAAACCAATCTTGAAAAACAAGAATATTCAGTATAAGCGTAGCCATCCTATAGCAGTGCTGAATGCATCTGATGTCGTTAATCCAGAAGACCTAAAAGAAGACAAATCATCATGCTTCATTAAGATGTCGCATGTTTCGATTGAAGCGTTTCGCCAAGCGTTCTTAGATCCAGATTCCCGCGTTCGACTGCTAAGCGACGCACAACCTTCACCTCATACGGAATTTCGTGCAATAAAGTGGGAAGGTGGTTTCTTGGGAGATACCGCCGTGTATTTTAACGCTAATCTCAATGTGCTCATCGGAGGACGAGGTACGGGTAAATCTACCGTTATCGAGAGTATTCGTTACGTTTTGGGGTTGGACCCTCTGGGCGACGAAGCACAGAAAGCATATCAGGGAATAGTTCGATACGTATTGAGGTCAGGAACAAAAATTTCGTTATATGTACGGTTGCACTACCCGTCTACTCGCGATTACGTTATTGAACGGACGGTTCCAAACCCATCGGTGGTTAAGGACAAAACAGGTGACATCCTGAGTCTCTCACCAGGTGACGTGGTGCCTGATGTGGAAGTGTTCGGGCAGCATGAGATATCAGAACTTACTCGTAGCCCTGAGAAGTTGACGATGTTGCTCAGTCGTTATATCGATCAAAGCTCCTCATCAGCGTACAAGGCGAAACTTCAATTAGAACTTGAAAAATCGCGCAAACGAATTGTGGAAATTCAACGTGAACTGGAGATATTAGATGAGCAACTTTCCGACCTTGTTGGTCTAGAAGAGACCGAAGATCAATTTCGTCAAGCTGGATTGGAAGAGCAACTCAAAGAAAAGAGTCTTTTAGTGCGCGAAGAGAAATTGTTCTCAATCGTAAAAGAAAGATTGCAACCATTTTGGGATTTGCATCAACAGATCGTGGAAGAAATTCCAATTGATACTGAGTTTTTATCCAGAAAAGCGACTGATGGATTGCCAAATGCTGATTGTATGAATGAGCTAGAGCAAATGGTCAGCTCACTGAATGATCAGTTACGCGTACTTGCCGATGATTTTGCTGTGGCTCTTTCTAATACCAATGAAGCGATATTGCTCATCAAGTCTAGATGGGATATACAACGAAAGGTAATAGACGAACAATATGAAAAACTGTTGAGAGGATTGCAAAGATCAAAAATAGACGGTGCTGAATTTATTCGGATTCGACAGCGTATTGAAGAATTACGCCCTCTAAGGAAACGAACCGAAAGCCTCGCGCATGATCTTGAAACCCATGAAGCGCAACGGCGTAACCTAGTGGATGAATGGGAAGATTTCAAGGCTGGTCAATATCGTGACATTGAGGAAGCAGCGAAGAACGTCTCAAAGACGTTACGCAACCGCGTACGCGTTAAAGTAAAGAAGGCTGGCAACTGCAGGCCATTAACTGATCTGTTGCGAAAAGTTGGTGGCAACATTTCAAGTGCTATCAAAAAACTTGAGCAATCGGATGAAATTTCTCTAGTTGAATTCGTGAAATGTTGTAAAGAAGGAAAGGATTCTTTAGTAAGCAGCTTCGGACTTACTATTGGTTCAGCAGAAAGGATAGCTGCGGCCGGTCCCGAGCTATTCATGCGTATAGAGGAACTGGAACTCACAACAACGACGATGATCGAACTAAACGTCGCCGCGGAGGATGCCCCATTATGGAAGAGTCTTAAATCTCTTTCCACGGGTCAGAAGGCTACGGCAGTATTGCTGCTTCTCCTAAGGGATTCCGATGCACCTCTTATCATTGATCAGCCAGAAGACGACCTTGACAATAGGTTCATCACGGAAGGTATTGTTCCAATAATTAGGAAGGAGAAATGGCGACGTCAGCTTGTCTTTTCAACGCACAACGCAAACGTTCCTGTTCTAGGCGACGCTGAACAAATTCTCGGCCTTACTGCTTCCGGTGAGGCAGTGGATGGTAGCGCAAGTATTTCGCATGAGCATATGGGTTCCATTGATTCTCATTCGGTTCGTGAACTCATTGAAAATACATTGGAAGGCGGGAAGGAAGCCTTTGAGATTCGGCGTTCCAAGTACGGTTTTTGATTGTGATTACAAAGTCAGAATTATTGGAATTTATTGCGAACGGGGAAAATTCCAGTATGGAGTTTAAGCGCGATGTTTTACAAAACCACGATCTTGCAAAAGAGCTAGTCGCGTTTTCGAATCTCGACGGGGGGACGGTGTTATTGGGCGTAGATGATAATGGACAAATCGTAGGTACACAGCGTGAAAAATTAGAGGAATGGGTGATGACGTCATGCCGGGATAAAATCCGTCCCGCCATTGTTCCGTATTTTGAAACAATCCGAGATATTAAGCCAGGTAGAAATGTAGCCGTCGTGCAAGTTAAACGTGGCTTTGATGTTCATAGTCAGTGGCATCACCATAAACACACGTACTTTATTCGTGTGGGGTCCCAAAGCCGCGAACCGACACCACAAGAACTTAGTAGATTATTTCAGCAACGTGGCATGCTGCGCGCCGACCTTCGACCTATATCCGGCTCGACGATCAATAATTTGGATCGTCGTAGACTGAGTAATTATTTCGAAAATGTACGTGAGCAGAGCGTACCGCAACTTGGCGATGAAATGGGTTGGGGAAAATTGCTGGAAAACACCGAAATTATGGTGGAAGAAGTAGTGTCCTTGTCTGGGATGTTGCTTTTCGGTACGACGCCCAATCGGTTTCTTCCACAAGCAGGTATAGACGCGGTAGCCTATACGGGAACTGAGAAAGACTACGAAGCGAATGAACGACAGGTATTGCGTGGCCCCATGACGCCGCTTCTAGATCAAGACGGCAATATTTTAGAATCGGGATTGGTTGAACAAGCACTGGAGTTCGTACAACGTAATACCTCTAGGACCACCACCATCAACGACGGCGGCCGTCGCGTAGACCGACCCGCGTATCCACGCGAGGCGGTCCGAGAAACTGTAGTCAATGCGCTTGTGCATAGAGATTACCTACTTACCAACACCGACATAGAGCTGGCAATATACCAAGACCGACTGGAAGCGATTTCACCCGGTAAACTTCTAAACGGTGTAACGCCTGAACGTATGCGTGCTGGCGTGAGGTCCGCACGAAACCAGCTTTTAAAGGATGTAATGAGAGACTACGGTTATCTAGAACACATGGGTATGGGAGTTCCCCGAAAGATCGTTCGGGGAATGTATGAGCACAATGGAACTGATCCAGAATTGTTCGAGCAAGAAGAACGATTTGTGGTGAGGCTGCTACACGGCGGGACGTGAGCTAAAGACGTATTGAAGCGTCTCGATTTAATTTTGTTGCACAGACAGTTTATTTCGAGTGGGACTTGACTCAGAGAACAAGGCACTTGCCGGGTTAACAACTGCATGCGGTGTCCTGTATAGAATAGGGAGGCTATATATCAGCTCAGCTTGCGTTTCGCTTATCGGATAACAAGCTAATACTCGCCATAGGTATTACAGCACGCTGTGCACCAACTAAACAGAGTAAAGAGTGAGCGTTAGCTTTTATAGATTATAGAGGGCGGGAAATGATGGTTCGCGGATTTACATCAGTAACGGCGTCTGACATGCACAAGTTCTTGGGACGCACAAAATGATCGCTATTGAGGCATACTGTCAAGAAAAGTATTACCTGTACGGCTCTACCCTATAGGGAACCACAATGGCTTGATCCTCCATTCGGTACACTTCAGGATGAACTGGATCCGTCAAACCATATATGGCGGGTTCAGCAAGCAACAAGAGTGTCTGATGAGCTAAAGCATAAGATAGAAATTGACGGCAGATTACCTGCTTGACTTCCAAAAGCGGTCAATTCACTCAACTCACTGCTAGCTTTAGGGAACGACTGGGATTCATGTGGTGCACAGTAGAATCAGCCCAGAAACGGCTTTAGCAGCTATCCAAGTGCTATATTCCGTGATGGAGGAAAAGACGCCTCTACCCTCAATGCCAGCAATTCCCCGTATAGTTTTAATTTAGACTTGGTGTCGGTCGTTCCGTGTTTTGGTACGGGAAATCGGCGTTTTCAGGAATTCCATACAGCATTTCGTCGTGCATTGAGACGGGCTTCGGGTACCGATATTGCCTCCATTATCGCGAAACCCAATCTGGAAAGTCCAGACTAATAGCGGAGTTTAGGCTATACGGGGAATTGCTGCATCCTGCATCCTGGGTTGGCACTTGCGGTGGCATGGCGACGACGTGGATGTGGCGGTTCCACCAGTAGCGGCGTGCCAGGCGCAGTATCTGGAGTTGCGCGGACGCCGTTTCGACCAGGGGTTCACCGTCCCGGCAACCAGCCTCCATGCTGGAGCACGTCGCACTGCCGGCGAACCGGCGTGGCACGGAGGCCAGCCGAGCTCGGCAGTCTGCGCCGTAGAAAATTTTTGGTAATTTTTAGGATGGATAGTTTGTAAACAACTCAGAGTTAAAATTTCATGGTTCATTAATACGTATTTTAGATAGATCTTTCCTACTAAAGAGCATTCCTACGTTGCTACGGCGCAGACCGCCGGGAAGGGGCAGCATCGTTCGTGGCGCGACGTCAGCGGAATCTGGGCGTGGAATCGGCGATCCATGCGTTGGATGTCATGGCCTGGACCGGGTGCGCACGCATGGTCAGCAGGGCTTCGAACGCACCGTGGGCATCTTGATCATCGCGTGCGCGGGCCGGGCTAAGGACGTCTATATCTGTGAGATTATCACCATTCTTGATCATCGCGCGCGCGGGCCGGGCGCAGGGAACTTATGCGGTCAACAGTACGAATACTCTTGATCATCGCGCGCGGGCCGGGCCCCGATCCAATGGCATTCGTTTAGTGATTATTGTCATTCGTTTAAGGAAGTATCCTTCACCCCTGTATGGAATGCCAGTCCTATGTTGAGTTAATCAGCAGTTTTTGCTTGCAGTCTTCTCCCTCGCTGCCACATCTTCACGGGTTTTCGGGATCGTCGTTCGAAGGATCTGCCGGGCCGGAGTCGTTGTCGGCATCGGATGATGTCGCGAACCACCTGAGTGACCGTTTCCTGTAGCGCGGATGCCTGCTTCAGCAACAGGGCTCTCGATGTCGGCCTCCACCATCGCCAGTCCGTGCTTGAAATGGGTCTGCTTGCGCGGCACTTGCCATGTTCGTGCGGGCTTTCGTTCCATCGATGGTCGCCGTGACCGGAGAACCGCCGGGTCATGGCGTTCAGGGGGAAGCCGGCATAGAGTTTCTGTTGCACTCCCCGCTCGCTTGGTCCATGGAAGTCTTCCACCTCCATCCGTTGTTTGGACACCTTGTACCATTCTTCCACGCCCCATCTTGCGCGATACCGCTCCGCCAGTTGCGGGATGGTGTATTGCTTCGAATCCAGCAGGGTGGTTCCGAGGATGAAGACCGTTTTGCCGACGAGGTATTTCACCAGCCGAAGGCAGTGTGCACCACAGGTGGCGAGTGTGCCTTTGCGGGAGGCGATCTCCATCACCACATCCTCTCGATCGCCGGGGATGAAATGGTCGATGTCGGCACCGGTTTTCCGCTTTATCCCGAACACCGCATGCAGTCCCCGGATCACGTGCACGTGCAGCATCCGTAGACAGGATCCAGGGCTTTCCCCGCCCTTCGGCGTCCGCCAGCCAAGATGACTGCAGATGGCCGAAGCCAGTTCATCGCGACTCAAGGACGGAAACAGCTCCACCGTCCTCTGAATGTCCGAAATCCGACGGCGGGTCAGCCGCCTGCCACAAAATGTGATCGACTTCAGATCCACGATTCTCGAACCCATCCACTTTCCGTCCGAAACAATTCCATACAGCATAGTTTGCCAAAAAAAATGTCGCAACGTAACCCCTTTTTTGAACACTCCAAAAAACAGAAACAAGTCCCAGTCAATCAATGGGTTATAGAAAACCCTCAAAGGCGCAGATCGATTTTTCTCAAACCGAATGCCATTGGGCCCCGATCGGGCATCGGCTCGAACGGTTACTGCAGCAACGTGCGGCGCGGAGGGAGGTACCATCGCACGCGTCACCCCATCGTCTAGCGACCCAGTCGTCCTCGAATATCCGCAATTTCAGCCCCTTTTGGGACGGACCCCGTACGCCCCGACGTCGAGCCGGAGGACGTTATCCGCACTTGCTGAACCCCTGCGACCAAATCATCCGCCGTAATGATCCCCAAATGGTATGATCGCGGATACCATCGAGTGGCTTAAACCCGTCGTAAAACGGGGTTCCCCAGACACTAGATAGTTTTTGCTCAGATTTACCAACAACACTGCTAGATTATGGAGTTGGAATTTTTTAAACTATATTTACACTCGTAGACTTGATATGTATACTTGTGTCCTCTAACACAGTACTGCAAGGAAAGAGCAAGAAGATAAAAATTATAAGGTAAATAAATCAATTAGTTCCTTTCGATGGTTTGAAGGGAATCATAACCATCTAACTCCTAGGGGAAACCTGCTATGGTAAGGCAGTTTAAAACGATCCTAAACCAGCATTCTTTCCGGCACATTCGGCAACACCGCCGGTCCAAGCACCGAATCTCTCCGACAACAAGCACGCCTTTCGAGATAACGCGTCTGCTGATCAGGTGGTTTTATGACGGTAGGGCGGAATATACGCGGCTGTACGTGAAGCCAAGGGGTCGCTTCTACGTGAATCAAATGAATAGATTCCGGAAAGCAATAGCAAGATGTTGCTTGCTAATAATGGCGATCTTACCAGCTCTTCATGCGAACGCGCAAAGCGTACCGGAAGCACCGACAAATCTCCGAGCAATAGGAGGTGAACTCCTTGTCGTACTAATATGGAATATACAAGGAGACGGCGGCAGTACTATCATTATATACCAGTACCGCAAGAAACCAGCAGCAGGGACGTTCGGTCAGTGGACCAATACGAGTGTTAATGGTAGGTCCGGCGAGAGCGGTTATGGCGTGACTAGTGACTTGGAATATGACGTAACCTACATCTTCGAAGTTCGCGCAGTGAACGCGGTTGGCGTAGGTCCTGAATCCAATCCAGCAGAGGTAACCCTAGTGGATCGAATCCCCCGTTTGCAATATACAGAAGTTCTTTCAAACGGCCGAAATCTCGAGATTGAATTTAGCGAGCCCCTCGCAGGGGATTCAGCATCGACACCTGGCGCAGATCGGTTCGTTGTAGAAGTTGATGGAAGCAGTGTTGAAAAGGGAGAAGTATCCTTCCGCACCAACACGACTCTCGTCATTGTCCTGGACGAGATCGTGTATGCTGGATCAGATATCATGATTGAGTACAATGGCAACGCGCTTCAGGATCTCACTAGCAATAAAGTACAGCCATTCAGAACGCGTGTTAATAACCACTCTAATTGGACTCGTCCAGGACAACCACCGCAACCACCGCAACCACCGCAACCACCGCAACCACCGCAACCACCGAACAAACCAAACAAACCTCCGAGGTTTGGTGAGAGCAAGTCACGTACGATCTCCGAGGCTGCCGCTCCCGGCGAGGCGGTAGGTCTTCCGGTGGTCGCCACGGACGTGGACAAGGTCACCTATGCCCTCTCCGGCACCGACGCGGCACTATTCGCCATCGACGAGACAAGCGGGCAAATCACGGTGGGAGAAGGTGAGCAGCTTGACTTTGAGACCAAACCCAAGCTCGCTGTACGGGTCACGGCTCAGGATAGCCGCGGCAAGAGTGCGAACGTTTTGATCACCATCAACGTCACGGACGCCAACGATAGACCTGTGTTTCCTAACGAAACGGCAAGCCGGGAGATAGCCGAGCACTCAACACACGGAAGCTTGGTTGGCGATCCGGTAGCGGCGACGGACCAGGACGGAGACACGTTGACGTACTCCCTAGCGGGCACCGATGCAGCACTGTTTCGTATCAATGAGGAGACCGGGCAGATCACCGTGGGAGAGGATACCGAATTCGACTTCGAAACGCGCATGACCTATGCCCTGATGGTGGTGGCTAACGACGGAAAGGGAGCAGCCACAGACATTCCGGTTATGATCAACGTCACGGATGTCAACGACAGTCCCGCATTTCCTGATGAAACGGTGGTTCGGGAGATAGCCGAGAACTCAGCCGCCGGAAGCCCGATTGGTAATCCGGTAGCGGCGGTGGACCAGGACGACGACCCGTTGACGTACTCTCTGGCGGGCACTGATGCAGCACTGTTCCACATCGATACCCAAACTGGGCAGATCGCTGTGGGCAAGAACACCGAACTCGATTTCGAAATGCGCACGACCTATACTCTGACTGTGATGGTCGACGACGGGAAGGGAGCAACTGCAGATGTGCCGGTCACGCTCAACGTCACGGACGCCAACGATAGACCTGTGTTTCTTGACGAAATGCCGATCCGTGAGATAGCCGAGAACTCGGCCGCCGGAAGCTCGATTGGCGATCCGGTAACGGCGATGGATCAGGATGGCGACACGCTGACGTATTCGCTGACAGGAGGCGATGCGGCACTGTTCCATATCGATGCGGAGACCGGGCAAATCACCGTGGGAGAGGATACCGAACTCGACTTCGAAACGCGTACGACCTATGCCCCGGCGGTGGTGGCCGACGACGGAAAGGGAGCGACCACAGATATGACGGTCACGATCAACGTCACGGACGTTAATGACAAACCCTCGTTTCCTGACGAAACAGTGGCATTGGAAATAGCCGAGAACTCGGCCACCGGAAGCCCGATTGGTGATCCGATAGCGGCGGTAGACCAGGACGGAGACCCGTTGACGTATTCTCTGGCGGGGGACGATGCAGCACTGTTCCGTATCGATGCGGAGACCGGGCAGATCACCGTGGGTGAGGGCACCGAACTCGACTTCGAAACGCGCATGACTTACACCCTAAAGGTAGTGGCCGACGACGGGAGGGGGGCGACCGCGGACGTGTCCGTCACGATCAACGTCACGGACGTCAACGATCGGCCCATGTTCCCTAACGAAACGGCAATACGGGAGATAGCCGAGAACTCGGCCGCCGGAAGCCCGATTGGCGATCCGGTAACGGCGGTGGATCAGGATGGCGACACGCTGACATATTCCCTGACGGGAGGCGATGCGGCACTGTTCCGTATCGATGCGGAGACCGGGCAGATCACCGTGGGCGAGGATACCGAACTCGACTTCGAGACGCGCATGACCTATACCCTGACAGTGGGGGCCGATGACGGAAGGGGGGCAACCGCGGATGTGTCGGTCACGGTCGACGTCACGGACGTCAACGATCGGCCCATGTTCCCTAACGAAACGGCAATACGAGAGATAGCCGAGAACTCGGCCGCCGGAAGTCCGGCTGGGGACCCGGTAACGGCGGTGGATCAGGATGGCGACACGCTGACATATTCCCTGACGGGAGGCGATGCGGCACTGTTCCGTATTGACACGGAGACCGGACAAATCACCGTGAGTGCGAATGCCGACCTCAATTTTGAAGTACAAACAACACACGCGTTGATAGTGACTGCGGCAGACCCCGAAAGTGAAACTGATCAGCAGTCGGTGACCGTCAAGGTAATCGATGTAAATGAACCGCCTCGCGCCCCCATCGCGCCTGTCGTGGCCGCAGCTGGCAGCAGTGCGCTTCATGTCACTTGGGCGGCACCCGAAAACACCGGCCCCCCGATTTCGAGCTACGATGTGGAATATCGCATACGTGACGACGAAAAGTGGCTTGCATTGATTCCACCGATAACGCAGGTCACCGCTACGATTCACAGGTTGGACTCTAATCGAACCTACGAGACGCAGGTGCGTGCAATGAACGACGAGGGGATCGGCCCCTGGTCTCCCACGAGCTTCGGTACGACTGACATCGCCGTGCTTCAAGCGAGTTTCGACGCGCATGATTACACTGTGGACGAAGGTGGTACAACTACTATCACGGTCACGCTGTCGCCCGCAGCGGACCGTATCGTGGAAATTCCCATCGTCAGCACGGAAACAGCCAGTGTGGAGAACATGCCGTCCACCCTGCTATTTGTGCGCGGTGATTCCTCCTCATCCTTCACTTTGATGGCCATGCAGGACGACAACAATGCCGAGGACGAAACGCTGATCATCACCTTCGGTGTGCTACCAGCGTCCGTCGAAGCAGGTTCGCCGGCATCGGCGACAGTGATGTTTACGGATGACGACAAGGCAGCCAGCATTCGTATGAACCGCCTGAATCAAGAAATCCTCGGTCGGCACGCACTCGGTCTCATGGAAAACATCAATACTACTGTAGCGAGGCGACTGGAGGCCATGTCGTCCCATGCAGATGCACATACGCAGAGTTTCCGTTGGAACAGTCAGACGAGTTGGTTGGAGACGTTGTTAGCGATCACCGGTCAGCCTTCCACTAGAACTTTCCATCCGCTACAGCTGCTGCCTGCTCGGGCTTTACGTTTCCCGCTGCGCACCAAAGCAAGATCATGGACGGACACAACGACAATATGGGCCCAAGGCGGCTACAACTCGTTGGATGGCAACCATGATAGTCTCTCTTGGAAAGGCGGCTTGATGAATACGCAACTAGGTATCGATACGCTGCTCAGGCCGAACGCATTGGCGGGACTATCGGCATCCTGGTCGTACGGGGAGTTCAACTACGACGATCTGGCGGATGCAGGTACTGGATACTACGAGAGTACTCTGACTAGTATTCACCCGTATGTGGGTTGGCAGTCCAACGGTACCGCCCTGTGGGGAGCCTTTGGTCAGGGGCGAGGGGACGTGGCCATCGCCGATGAAGGCCGGGCCGAGCAATCAAGCGATCTTGCAATGCACGGCCTCTCCGTTGGGGGACGTAGCAAGTTAGTGTCGAATAGTAACGTACACAGACAAGTAAGTTTACACCTCCAAGGTGACGCTATGCTAGCGCGAGTGGATATCGAACACAACGGACTGATTAACGCAGCGACTGCCGACGCTTCACGCATTCGTCTGATGTTGACGGGGTCCTATCACCGCCTCTTCGACTCCGGGCACTCTCTCACGACGTCGCTGGAACTAGGCGCACGGCGGGATGGAGGTTTCGTTGACGACAGTTTAGGAGCGGAAATTGGTGTTGGCGTGTCTCACGTTTATCCGGCGATTGGCTTGACCCTAGAGACGCACGGCCGCGTAATGGTCGGTGATACACCGGACAAATGGGGTCTAAATGGACTTATTCAAATTGACCCAGGTGCCGACAATCTTGGTTTAGCGTTGCAAGTGAAGCCCGTCTCAGGCATTGCTTCCAGCAGCGTGCAACGACTGTGGAAAGAAGGACTATCCTCCGTCGGTGCGTGGAACATCAATCGCGGTAGCCAAGTGTCAGCGGAACTGGGCTACGGTTTCTGGTGCCGCAGTGGCATATTAACGCCCTATGCCACATACACCAGCGGGGTAGTGCAATCTTATCGTGCCGGCAGTCGCTTTACCCGGAACAATCAGTTCGAAGTACACCTAGAAGGCGAACGACGCCAAGGACGAGACGGAAACAATGAACACGCCGTTTCCCTGCGGGTAGTCGGATATGTCGGTTCATCACCGGGACGGAAACAATAAACTCTTTCGCGTTCAAGAATCGCTGCTTAACGGACCACCGCCTGACAGTCTGCGCCGTAGAAACACAAGAGCACTCTCTAATAGGACAAACTTCCTAGTAGCCCACCTCAATTGAATTGATAGGTTAGTAGGGTATTATGGGTGTTTTCGGGTGTCCCGATGAACAAGGAGAGTTCCGGATGACTAGCAAGAGGTATCGGGTGAAGTTGACGGCGGAAGAACGTGAAGAGTTGAAGGCACTAACGACGAAGGGGCGGGTCTCCGCTCGGCGCGAAATTTTCGGGTGTTTCATGCCGCCTCCTGCCATGTCTCGGATTCCGGTTCGGGTGCGCGAACCACGCCGATCCGGTCATATAGATAACGCTGCCCCGTCAGCCACCGCTCATGGGTCTCCGCCGCAAGTGCCAAGATCAGACGCAGACAGGACTCCGCGTTCGGAAAGATCCTGACGACACGCGTTCGCCGGCGGAGCTCCTCGTTGTACCGCTCCAGCATGTTCGTGGACTTCATCCGCAGGCGATGTTCCCTGGGCAGCCGATACACCGTCAGCGTCTCCTCGACATGATCCTCGACCCATTCCACTAGCCTGCCAAACCCTTTCTCATCGCCCCAACGGGCTACCCAGGCACCCAGTGCCTCACGAGCCTCCCCGACATGCTCACAGCCCCACAACCGTTTCAAACCCTCCAGACACGCGGGATCAGCACTCCGGGACAGCTTGTCCCTGGCATTGCGCAGAAAATGGACGCAGCACCGTTGCCACAGCGCGGTCGGCAGCACTTTCGAGATCGCATGCTTTAATCCCTCATGACTGTCCGAGACCACATACTCGACTCCCCGCAGGCCACGTTCCTTCAGATGCGAGAGGAATTCCGTCCACGACACTTCGCTTTCCCGGTTCGCCACCTCCGGTGCCAGCACCTGACGCCGACCCTCGCCGTCAATCCCGAGGGCAATCTGCACCGCCCGGGAACGCACCGAGCCCTCCTCTCTCACCTTCTCATACCGGGCATCCAGCAGCACATACGGATACGCCTCCTCCAGCCGACGTTCCGCAAACGCCTTCAGGGACGCGTCCAGCTTCGACACCATGGCCGAGATCGTCGCCGGTGAAAACTCGTGACCGCACAGATCTTCCGCCAGTCGGCTCACCCGACGCGTCGAGACCTCCTGCACATACATCTCCGACAGCACGGCCACCAGTGCCTTCTCCGAACGCTGATAGCGCTCGAACACCCGCGTGCTGAACTGGCCGCTGCGTTCCTGCGGAACCCTCAGCTCGATCTCGCCCACCTTCATCGTCAGATCGCGCCGGTAGTATCCAGAACGGTAGCCCTGACGCGTCTTCGTCCGGCTCGCTCTTGCCCGCTCCCAGAAACTCCGTCATCTCACTCTCCAGCACCTCGTTGAGCGTCTCTTGCACCAGCCGCCTCACAAAGTCCTCATCGTCCGCCAGATGATGACATGCCGACTTCTTCGTGTCATTGTGCGTATAATCTTCCCGAATCATTTTTTGCTCCTTTTCGATAAATTGTGTAATGAATGATTCGCGCCTGGACGCGGTTCCGCGTCCAGGCATCTCCACATTCCCGATAAAACATCAGATTCTAACCATCCGTCTGTCGTTACAGCTCGTTTTTCGTTTTTGCAGATAAATTTATACACAACCGGCTGAACCATCACCACCGTGGGGTCTCTACACGCTACCTGAACCACTACATGCACTGGTTGATGCGATCGGAATTCAAGCTTGAACAATCGATTGAAGCAGACTTCCTTTCACCTCATTTGGCAAGCTATACACAAGTAGATACATAAGAGCCTATACTTATATAATTGTGTAAAAAATACTAATAAATCTTGCGATTAATTACGGCGCGGGAGAGTGTTTTGATCCTTCTCTTCTGTGTGGTGTCTGGAACACCTCGCCCCTGTCCGGCGCGTGCGACAGTACCTACGTCAACCCGTCCGGAAATACAACGAGCAATCCCACCGATGATTTGACTCTAATATGCGATAGTCCTGAATCAGAGGTACTACGATCCGAGCCCCCGCATCGACATGCAAGATATCGAAGGCGGATATGAAAACGCTTGCAGTACTGGCTTCTCTTGAGAGTTTCTTATCCTGTCAGCATGTTCCATTAGCAATGAATAGAATAAATGTGCTTCTATTCAACAGTTACCGATTTCGCTAAATTCCTAGGCTGGTCAACGTCGGTACCTTTCAAAACCGCCACGTGATAAGCGAGCATTTGCAATGGAACTACGTAGATTATCGGAGCTAAAAGTGGGTGTACTCGCGGCACTTCAATAACGGTTACACCTTCGCATGTTTCGAATCCCGCATCCGCATCTGCGAACACGTAAAGTCTTCCTCCCCGCGCCCGTACCTCCTGCAAATTGCTCTGAACTTTCTCTAATAGGTCGTTATTTGGTGCCACCGCCACCACTGGCATATCGCTGTCTACTAGTGCCAGCGGGCCATGTTTTAGCTCTCCAGCCGGATAACCCTCAGCATGCATATAGGAAACCTCCTTGAGCTTCAATGCACCCTCAAGTGCTACAGGATATTGCGGGCCTCTGCCTAGGAATAATGCGTGCTGCTGATGTACGAATTCCTGTGCAAGTTTCAACATGGCGTCGTCCAATTCCAACACCTTAGATACAATTCCGTCCAACCCTCGCAGGGCCTTAACAACTTCTATCTCAAGCTTTTCGGAGTAGCTAGTTCTCCGAGCAAGCAACAGCGTAAGAAGTATCAAATCAACCAGCATCGCAGTAAATGCCTTAGTTGAAGCTACACTAATTTCGGGCCCCGCCCGCATGAGTAATGCGAGATCGGATTCTCGCACAAGCGTGCTTGTTGGAACGTTGCTTATGGTTACCGTGTGCACAAAATTTTTCTTGCGGGCGACGCGTAACGCAGCAATCGTGTCAGCCGTCTCTCCCGATTGTGAGAGCGAAAGAAACAGACTCCCGTCGGGTACTACCGTGCGTCGATAACGAAATTCCGACGCGATCTCAGCATTACATGGAATGCCGACGATATCTTCAATCCAATACTTCGCTATGCATCCAGCATAGTACGCCGTACCGCACCCAACTATTGTTACAGCCTTAGTACTGTCAAAAATATTCGACGCTTCTACCCCAAATGCTTGCTCAATTACACGATTACGTCCAAGCCGACTTTCTAAAGTATTACGCACAACAAGCGGCTGTTCATGAATCTCACGAGCCATGTGATGACGATAGGCACCCTTGTCGACTTCATTCCCGTCAATGGTCACTCGAACGGTACTTCGGATAACCGTTTCATCGTCAAGGTTCCAGATCGTCATAGAGTCTGCGGTTAGATCAACCAAATCCCCTTCTTCTAAGAAAACAAAACGATCGGTTACGGGACGCAACGCCAATACGTCGGATGCTATGAAACGTTCTCCAATACCGACTCCCACAACTAGGGGGCATCCTACTCGGGCAGCGACGATTCGTCCTTGTTCATTAGTGGCCATTGCACCAAGTGTATACGCACCTTCTAATCGTTTTGCGGCCAATTTAACAGCGTCAACAAGACTCTTTTGATTCCCGTAGTACCAATCAATCAAGTGTGCGACGGTTTCCGAATCCGTATCGGATTCGAAGCTGTATCCTTTATCAAGCAACTCTTTCCGCAGCTCTTCGTGATTCTCAATGATGCCGTTGTGTACTACACAAATTTGATCATTCGAAATGTGTGGATGGGCGTTTAATTCACTAGGTTTACCGTGCGTAGCCCATCTTGTGTGCGCCAATCCTGTACGTCCATATAGTGGATTCGCTTTCATAGCATCCGCCAAGTCATTGACCTTTCCTAGTGTACGCAGTCGTTTGAATCTATTAGCATCTGCAGATTGAACGGCTATGCCTGCTGAGTCATATCCTCGATATTCCAGTCGATACAGTCCAGCCAGTAGAATTTCCGGCACGTCCCGCAGTGCAGTAGCTCCTACAATTCCACACATGGCACAAATCCTATCGTTTAGATGGAGGCGTCCATCTTTTAACTGCCCGTTGCCGAGCCCGGCCGACCACTAGCTTGCTTGATGGAACTCGACGTGTAATAGTTGATCCAGCGGCAATAAACGCGTCATTCCCAATTTCTAGGGGGGCCACGAGTGTCGCGTTGGTACCAACGAATACACGGTCACCTATGATAGTATGATGCTTCACCGGCGAGCCGTCGTAATTGCACGTGATGGAACCTGCACCGATGTTAGCCCCGGAGCCAACCGAAGCGTCTCCGATGTATGCTAAATGATTGGCCTTTACACCCTCTTTCAATTTTGCGTTCTTGACTTCGACAAAATTCCCAACGCTGACGTTGTTGGCTAATTCGGTTCCTGGACGGATTCGCGCAAATGGGCCTATCCGACAGTCACCGCCAATGACAGCATCTTCCAATACACAATGCGATTTGATCTTTGAATCGCTCCTGATTCTGACATTTTTCAAACAACACCCCGACCCTACAATCACGCGATCTTCAAGGACGACCTGTCCTTCGAAAACCACGTTAACATCTATCAAGCAGTCCATTCCAACAGCAATATCGCCTCGAATATCAATGCGGTTTGGGTCAATGACGGTAGCTCCAGCATCCAGTAGTAGGGCAACTTTCTGCCGTTGGTACGCTCGCTCTAGAATTGCGAGTTGATGGCGATCATTTACCCCAAGAGATTCTTCTGTATTTGATGCCAGTACGGCTTTCACCGGTACTTCACGGTCCCGGGCCAACTGAATCACGTCGGTGAGGTAGTACTCACTCTGTTCGTTGTTTGGTGTTATCTCAACGAGCAACGTTCGCAACAGCGTTGACGATGAACATAGTACCCCTGTATTAATCTCTTGAATGGACATCTGCCAATCATTCGCGTCTCGTTCTTCAATAATTGCGGCGACTTCCTGATTCGCGTCTCGAACAATTCGACCTAATCCGCTTGCATCACCTACGGTTGCGGTAACGAGTGCCATGCTTCCGACCGCACTTTTGACGCATGCCTCAAGAGTATCCACTGCTATTAGTGGGACATCAACGTTCAAAGAAAGCACTTGTACGCCATCCGAAATGTGTTGTATAGCGCATAGAACGGCATCGCCAGATCCCCGAGGCTGTGGCTGTTCAACCCAATTCACCGGAATATCATGGAATTGGGACTTGACTTGCTCTGCACCAAACCCTACGACTACATGAATTTTAGCTGGCTCGAGCTTAGATACTGTCGTAAGGACGTGCTCAAGTAGAGGACGACCACCAAGTAAATGAAGAGCCTTCGGTTTCTGACTCAGCATCCGCTTTCCTTGACCTGCAGCTAGGATGATGATTTCAAGAGACATGAAAACCTCTATTAACCTACAGGATTGCTATTGTCTGAAATAGGTAACTCTTAAAAGTCATATATTTATATAGGGGATGATTCGTCAAAACAGTAATAGATAGAGGTGTCCACATGTGTGCGACCCCGCAAGATCTTAAAAATATGGTCATAAAGATGTAGGGCAATGTCCATTAGTCGAGCAATCGCTACAAGTGTAAATTTACGTGCCAAAGCAATCGCACCTTAAAAGATTTCAATTCTCTTAACGGTCCGACCAGTCGAAGCCGAAGATAGCTGGCAAATATTACAAAATAGGGGTTAATTTCTGATCTTCGTGTATCCGTTCATATTTTTCGAATCTTAAATATTCCTATTGTCCTTCGCTGTGCCAAAGTATTCAGCTCTATTGAGCCCATCTTGTACTTAAATCTGTACTTATATTATATTACTAGGTGTCCGCATTATGACGCGATCAATCACAAAATTCGGTACTCACCGATGCACCCACGTTCGTTTCGTTCTTCTGAGAAAGAAATAGTTGAATGCCATTGCATTACAACGGGTCAATCCAGAAATTTTTGATGAAACATTCGTCAGAAACGTTGCCTATCAGCTCGTACGTAAAACATCACCATCGCGTATATACCTAACTTAACAAAGCATTGTGTTGCCACTTGCTTTGTACGAGAAATACAGGAATGATTTAGAGTTCCGTGTTAAGATCAGGAATTACTTATTATGCCGAGTTGTGGCCAATGCATTTTCAACCGCGCAACTTCCGCAGGTCGTCGAATTCCTGGAGCACCGTATCCTGATGCTCCCGTTCAAAAAGGTTAGATCCGTTTACAGCTCTCCCAAATGGATTGGTCAGTAAGACAAAATCGTGACCCGAATGCTCCCGTAAAATACACTCTATCCACGAATAAATAGCATGTCTTTATGATAAAAACTGACCTAATGACCCATTCATATCCGGATAAGACGCAGAAGCGAAAGTACCGGCTTGACCAATATGTGCAAGCGAATCTGCTCTCGAGTGACAATGCGTTTATCTGCAGTGGATTTCAAGAGTGCAGCGACAGCCGAAAAGAGTCTTGGTTTTATAAGGGTCAGATGGAGCCATGTCGGTAAACACTATGACCTAGAAGTGGATGGGCGGCCGATGCGTATTGTGCTGGTGGGTCAGGAGTACGGGCAGGCGTACACGTGTGTCGATCTCTGCGGGCGTTCGACAATGATCGCCACTTCCGCTCAAGATGGTTTTAAGCGACGCAACCCGCATATGCGAGGAGTGACTTCGACGCTACGCCTGCTTTTGGGGCGCGAGGCCGGCGATGACGAGGCTGGTGAGTGCCTGTTTGACGACCATATATTCGACGGCTTCGCTTTGGTGAACTACCTGCTCTGCATAGCACTTAAAGATCCCAGAAGCAAGGAAGCCCTTGGGGGTGGAAAGGGGTATTCAAGCCCCATCATGCGACACAACTGCGCCCATCATTTTCTCCGCACAATGGAAATACTTGAACCGACCGTTATTGTGGTTCACGGACGAACCCTTCGCGACAAATGGCTGCCCAAAGCAAAAGCACTGCAGCTTACCAAGGAGAGAAAAACTGCCGAGACTGTAAAGATCGCCGGAAGACCAGTTGATTTGCTTACCTTCAATCATCCTTCGGCAGGCGGCAATTCTGCGTGGTGGGGACGATCTCCGCACAGTCCCTATCTCAAAGAGACTGTGGCTCCCGCGATCAAAACCTTTCTCACACAGAGGGGAACCTCTACTTATTGCTGTTTTGATAAATCATTTCCGATATAAGTGCATGATTTTTAATGATATATAGATTGTCTACCTCCGATTGCTTCGAGTAAATAGAGGTATCCAGAGATAACACCCCCTGGGCGCGTACCGGATGTCGGATTACAGACGGAACGCCGCTTAGATGAATTTCGTCGCAAGGGACGGCAGTGGCATTTCGGCATGAAAGCGCATATTGGTGTGGATGTGGAATCGGACCTGGCGTACCGCATGACGACGACGGCCTATGCGTCGAACCATCTCGCAGGCGCATCGGCTGCTGCACGGGCAGCGTGGGGGAGAGCACCGTCAACTGGATCCGGGCAGCGCAGCGGAGGTGCGGTAGAGGCGCAAGGCCTTGGCGCGCGAAGGTGGAGCACTCGCTCCTGTGAGTGAAGCGGTACTTCGGATAGGGAATTATGTAGCAAAATCCGCAAAGAGCTTCAGAATGATTATGAAGAAGAAACGTCACGCAGAAACCATCAGCGTAACTCAATTGCTTCGCAGGTTTTCTACAGAAGAAAGGTGCATTGCCTGGCTTGAACGAGCAAAATGGAACGATATTCCAGTCTGCCCGCATTGCGGTGGTACAGAAAACATATCTCGTCCCAAAAGTAAACCTTTCACGTATTGGCATAGAGACTGTCGAAAACAATTTACGGTGAAAACTGGATCCGTGATGCATGCTTCCAAGACACCAACTCAGAATTGGATTGTTGCCATTTACTCAGTACTTACTGTACGTAAGGGAGTGAGTGCCATGCAGCTATCCAAAGAGATCGGGGTGCAATATCGTACAGCGTGGTACATGCTGCACCGCATACGGGAGGCTTGTGCAAAAGGAGAATTCATGCTCTCGGATGTGGTGGAAGTTGATGAGACTTACATCGGAGGCAAGGAACGCAACAGGCATGAATCTAAAAAACTGAAATCTGGACGCGGTACTGTCGGGAAAACACCGGTCATCGGGGCAAGAGTAACGGGATGGTAAGGTGGTAGCAAAACCGATACGAAAGGCCGACAAAATAACAACTACGGACTTTGTTGAATCATGTACTGAACGCGGCTCGACGGTATACACCGATGATGCACTCGCCTATTCTGCACTATTGAACCGATACGATCATGAAACAGTGAATCACAGTGCTAAAGAGTTGGTTCGGGGGGAAGTTCACACGAACTCAATTGAAAACGTTGGGGCACTTTTCAAGCGATCCATGCACGGGACGTGGCACCACGTTTCCGAGAAGCATCTAAACCGATACGTAAACGAAGCTGCTTTCCGGCTTAACGATGGGAACTGCGAAGTGGACGCCATCGATCGGATGAGGTTACTTGCGAAGCAAACTGGAGGAAAGCGATTACCATACAAGGAGCTGGTCGCTTGACGGTCAATCAGTTACATTAGGGCGTGTTCAAACCAAGTCTCTGAGACTATCGCGTGTAAGATCAAATAAATGAGAGCGATAAACATTACATTAAGTTTGTCGTGGTAACCACCCGATGATGTCACTTGAGCCTAATGAACAGGCACTTAGCCCCATGGTGGCAGATAGACATAACCCTCGTAGGACCACAGTGTTTGCCCCACACTCAGTCCATCAATCTACTATTCGCTGTTACTATTTATTGCGAAAGCCTGTCTTTGACCTCAGCTCTGTCGTCATGCCACTTTGCTTCCCTATCATAGGCAGCAGCAATGTCTTCGATGACACGGCGCACATAGGGAAATTCAAAGCCAAGCTGATTAGCCCTGCTCCGATACACTGCAGCTAACTCTCTTTCTTGCTTTCCACCCCTTTCACGGAAGTGAGCACCGCGCGCGTTGCGTACACCAATTTCGAAACCTAGACCAATTTCCGACGACGCTCCCCTTTCCATTGCCTTGCAAATGGGGGTACAAGGCCAAATGTCTCCTTCTTGTTGTGGCTCTGACCTCGACAGAAGTTGACCGATATATTCATCACCTATGGCACTACGGCCATGCTCGGAGCAAAGCCGTCGCGTTTCTACTATCCATTCATGCAATGTCTCGGAATCAATTGTTCCGTCATCCCCTGTACCAGGGATCAATTTAATTTGGCCAAAAACGCGATAAGCTCTCTCTGTATACCATCTACGCCCCGAATCTTTAACGGACCAATCAGTTGGGTCTTGCCCTCCGTCGTCACGTTTGCAGACTAGTGCGAGCAATCGAACAAAAAGACCTGGCGATCTAGCAATTTGTCGTTCGAGATTTGAGATGCGGTGCTCCCGATGATCAAGCACCTTAATGTAAAGGAACTCAAGCCACGCCATTTCTTCTTCGCTTGTTTGATTGCGCTGTTCAAGCGAATTCAATGCTTTCGATATGTCGTATGGTTCTATACGAAAATGCTCCGAAGGATCTTCGTCTATCGTTACTATCTCTAGAAGGAGGCGTTTCAGCCGCGATGTTTCTATCCGAGACCAGTCATATTGGACGGCACTGAATGCCGCTCGAGGGCGGTTCACCTTGAGAAGTTGATCAATCATCTCCATCAATTCATTTTCGCTATGTCCTCGTGAATATGGAAGGACTGTCTGCCAGTATCGATTAGTTGCTTCCTCACCATATTGATCTAGCAAGCACCAAGTATCCTCACCGCATGGCGCGCATCGAAAAACCCTTACGGACACCTCATTGTTGGCATCGGCCACAACATCTGCAATGATCGAATCACGCTCTTCCTTCTTAATTTCTGCCAAGAAACCCTGCATGAAACTATCCATATGTCTTTCAATCTCATCGGTAACAAGGAGACACTCGCGCAAAATATCTGTCCGCGTCTGCTTTCCTTCAAGGCTACGCGCAAGATAGGTACCAACGAGACGTGCTACGCCTCCCTCCAGGAGAAGCTTTTTGATACCCGTAAATCCGTGCACCTCCCAGATTTCGTACATCGCTTCTCTTCGAAGCCGATCGATTTTCGCTTCATGTCTTGAATAGGCAGCATTAATATCATCGTCTCCCATATCGTCCGCTGACAACTTAATCCACTCATTGGCGTACAGCCAAGCATGTCGTAGTACGGGATCACTGACTTGCAATTTCTCACATACTGCTTGTGCTCTCTCCTTTGTCTCCGTGTTCAAGCCCAACTTCGTTCCCCGTCGAGTCAGCACAAATCGGTGAATTTTCTCTACGATCTTTGCTTTCGCGTCATCGTCCGCTTCGGAATCCGCCCAGACATTTACCAATCTCCAAACTTTTTCTTGCTCGCTCTGGTGCAGAATATGTATCCGCTCGACTAAGTCATGAAGCGTATTTTCATCATGATGTTGCCAGTTCAATATCAACTCGAATGCCTTACTTCTGAATTGAGAAATTTGCTCTCTTGCCTTTAGTGGCCGCCCTGTCCCGAACGCGTCACTTCGCCAACGTGGACGGAAACTGTAAAACCCTAGGTCGTCACCAGTGCCGAGTTGGTTTATACAAATCTTCCAACCGATATCGGGAAAATGCTGCGTAATTCTTTCAAGTGCCCACATTCTTTCTTCCAGTGAAGCTGCCGTTTGTGGCACCCACGACCTAAATATTGCTTCAAGACTGTTAATTGGCTTGTTGATCCAGTTGTCGTCAATAGCAGTCATTGAGAGACGTGCAAGTATCAAACAAACATCCATAAGATTCTGCCAAGCAAGACATTCCAGTGCCCACAGAAGTCCTGATCGAAGACACGGACTGAGTGGACTCGGGGCGGTGGGCTTTAACAAGCCGAACACAACGGGTTGAGACTCTTGCAGATCACGTTTAATAATTTCTAAGAATGCTTGGGGTGCCGCCTCCGCAAACCATGGCAAATCGTGGTCATACGACAACAATTTATCGAGGGTCAGCGACGTCAATAGGGAATTGATAAGTGAAGAGACACGATCTTCAACTGAAACTCCGAGTCGATCACTAAATAGATGATCCCCGTGAACGGACAAAATGACCAACATTTCGCAAATGTTCTTGCGTAATTCAGCTGAGTGGTCGCGTATCTTGCCGTACATGGGGGCCGCCCACCTATCATGTTCCGGCAGATCAAGTGCTGGGTCGACCTCCGATAACACATCCGTCGCAAGTTTGAAGAAATTCTCCAACTCCTGTCCTGTAACCTGTCCGCTTACCGCAAACAGAACGTCGATCCTCGATATCACTCCGCGATACTGTCCTCTCGACCAAATTGGAGATTCATCACGCACCAATATTTTCGCCAAATCCTTTTCGATTTCCCCATAAGGTCTGTTTCCTAGGCAAGAGACAATTTGACGATCGGCATCGGATTTGGTGTGCCACACCCCAATCAAGACCATAGGGACCAAGCTATTCGCAATTGATATGTCTTGGGCCCAAGGAGGAGTCCTGATAGCACTGATTTGAGAAAGCCGTCGCCTTAAGATTGTTGGAGAACGCCCCGATTCTCTTGCGAGTCGCTCTGCCTGATCACGATCAATGTTTAGATCGGCGAGAGCGTCAAGGAAACTGTTGTGGTCCAGCCGGTCCAGAATAATATCGGGCTTCGATTCCACAGCGTTACGAGAGTGAACCACAATGCAATGACGTGCTCGATACATCGTGGCTAGTTCGCGTTCGGTCTCTTCGGCAAGAACGATCGGGATGAACGGGGCCGGCGATGAAGCGAGTTCTCGCAACGTATCTGCCGACTTAAATATCGTCGCAAGGTCTCCATATTGAGGATCTATGCTACTGTCTCGGAACATGCAGGCCAGGAATGCAAGTGCTTCATCCTTTGAATCTGCTGTGACCACAAATGGTCGGTCGCTTTCTTTCTCCAGCCATTTTCTAAACTTATCGCACCACACCTCTACCGAAGGAGCAAATATTGCGGGAGTGAGTTGCGGATCACTCGCCGCACTCCAACGATCCCAGAATTGATCTAGGGTTTCGAAACCATCAGTCGACAGGTTGAGAATTTTGGCAAACCACGCCTGTGCAGGGATTGATGTTTCCAACCATTGCTCTAGATCGCTTGCGTCGTAGGCCCTCACGCTCTTCCAGTCCCCGGTGGTTTGCTTGCTCTCTACCCATGCCGTCTTCCCATGCCAGTTGCGTGGCGTAACAAAAATAAACGTGCATTCTTGCCTTTCGGAGGACGAAATAGAACCAATGCGAGTTTGGTAGTCATGTTCAGCCTTGTTCTTTGGGTCCTGGTCGACTCCAAATTCCCAGTAACACCTCCCTTCAGGAATCCATGGTGTTGTCGCACCCGCAATGGTTTTGCCATCGCTACCTTTGCGCTCAGCGTTATCGTAACCCGGAAAGTCCACCTCGCTCAGGCCGAGTCCCGTCGAATGCACCAGCCTGCGCATGAGGACAGGTAATAGTTGGCGGGCTTCCAAATTATTGTTTGGCCATTGATGAATTTTCTTGGCAGTAATTTTTAGAAATGCCGGAACGTAAGTTCGCGCCACGATCGATTTTTCGATGTCATAGCATCCATAGCGATCAAACTCCGATTGCAGATCGAGGAGCTTCTGCCGGTCAGCCCCGAACGTTTTCTCCATTCTGATAGCCATTTCGGACGAGAGCGAGGAATTGGCATTAAGCAGATTAGATAGCGCGGGGCGACCTACATTGAGCTGCTTGGCCGCCTCTGTCACTGACATGCCAGATGGAATTACATACTTTTTGATGTATGATCCGGGGTGAGTAGGGAACTTCTCTGATTGTTTCATAGTTTCATACTGTATAAGAATAGAAGTACGAGACTGTGTCTTGTTGCGCTACACAATACAATAGCTGCGAATCACTGAAATTAGGGAGAAGTCGAGACCAACAATTCTTTGTCTAAAAGTTTCTCCATGCCGAAATTTTTGCAGAGAATCAAGTACCTCGCAATTCAAGATTTGGTAGTTTCCTCACGATTCTCGAAGTTTCCATTCCTACTCTGATTGCGCGTAAGAGGAGATTCAAGGGATATGAGGAATCTTCGACAGTTCCAGTCGCGTATTGGTTGGCATCGTTTACGATGCCGGATGCCTTGTGTGTCGTGACTCCCTGACGCTCCATCACCCACTGAACTGGGGACTTGCCATTGACCACATAGTCGTACGTTTCCTCTGGAATCTCTGAAACTGCAATGCAATGGTTGTAAATGACCGTTGACCGGTTGCTTCCGCCCTTGCCAGCGAACCGCATCTTCTCGACGCGGAGGTTGACGTCAGTGAGCTCCCTACGGTCGAAGCATTTGCCGTTCACAAGCGCGGGCCAAGGTTCAACTCCATCGAAGTTGACGTGTAGATCTCCAAGTAATCTTCCAGCCTCCGCAAAAGCAACGAAATCATCCGCGTTCGCGACCAGCGGAACGCGCGGCAGCTGCTTGAGCAGGTTTGTGCCGAATCGGTCGCGGTAGTCCAGAGAGTGAAGCAGTCCGTACACGTAGTGGAAGACAACGTCGGCATAAATATCATCCGCTTTCTCGGGATATGCTTCCTTGAACGATCGGACCACGCTTTCGTTGACGTTGGAATGTCGCTCGTATACACCATCATGGTTCTGGAAGTAGGTGTAACGGGGAAAGCACTGAGCCGCTCCTACTAAATGGAGATCAGGCAGCACATCTACCATCAAAGTCGAGAAATTTTTGTCTCCAATGCTTGTAGTGCAAATCACCCGGTTCTCCGAGTCCGCATGGGGAAAGATCAAGGGAAGCTGACCAACACGAAGGTTATAAGAGTTTTCAAAGTAACTCCATTGCTTGGAGAAAGGTCGGTACATGGACATACGAATGGCACTAGTAGTTCGTTTTCTATATATCATTACATGGTGCATTTAGTATACTTGGTTTTCCGAAAGACAAGGATAGTCATCTGGGGAGGACAAGATGCCCTTTCAACGACAACGAGCGGAGCTACGTATTGACGATGGTGTGCGGTTGGAACTGGAGCGGATTAGCCGTTCGCAAACGGAGTCGGCGCGGCGCGTGGAACGTGCGAAACTGCTGCTCGGCTACGTGGCCGGCGAGCCGATTTCGGCGATTGCGCGGTCGCTGAACACGAACCGCCCGAAGGTATACCGGTGCGTGCGCAAGGCTCTTGACGTGGGTGCTTTGCCGGCACTGGATGATCTGCCACGTCGGGGTCGCCCGGCGACGATCTTGGCGGGATCGCGCGCTTGGCTGGTGGCTCTGGCGTGCCGCAAGCCTGCGGAGCTGGGTTACGCCGAGGAGTTGTGGACGGTGCGACGACTGGCCGAGCACGCTCGGAAGCGCTGTCGGGACGCTGGGCATCCGGACCTGTTGAGCGTGGCCCCGGGAACGGTGTCGAAGATCCTGGCCAATCAGGAGGTGCGACCGCACAAGATCACCTATTACCTGGAACGGCGGGACCCCGCGTTCGACGAGAAGATGGCGCAGGTGCTGTGTTTTTATCGCGAAGTGGCACTGGTCCGCGAGCGAGGGGAGGATTCGGACGCACCGCTCGTGGCCTACATCTCGTACGACGAAAAGCCCGGCATTCAGGCGGTCGGCACGACCTCGCCCGACCGGCCGCCGGTACCGGGCGAGCACGCCACGGTCGGCCGCGACCACGAGTACGTGCGCCATGGCACGGTCACCTTGATGGCAGGGATGGACCTGCTCACGGGGCATGTGCACCGAGCCGTCGTGGACCGGCATCGAAGCCGGGAGTTCGTCGAGTTCCTGCGGGGCCTGGACAAGGCCTATCCCAAAAACATGACGCTGCGACTGATCCTCGACAACCATTCGGTCCACCTCTCCAGGGAAACGCGCACCTGGCTCGCCAGCGTGCCCAACCGGTTCGAGTTCGTGTTCACGCCCAAGCACGCATCGTGGCTGAACCTGATCGAGACGTTCTTCAGCAAAGTGGCAAGAACCGTGTTGCGTGGAATCCGTGTCGCCTCGACGGACGAACTCAAGGAACGTCTCGAACGCTACATCGATGGGATCAACGCCGAACCGGTGGTGTTCAAGTGGACTTATGGAATAAACGATGCGATCCGAGTGTGACGGTATTTCGGAAACGAACTACTAGGGTGGAAATTCACCTGCCGCCCAGTTCTAATTTGTTCAAGAGATTTATGGGTCCAGCTGAATTCACGTGGATTGGTATTAACAGAATTTTGAACCGATTCAGTACGGCTAGTCCGTGCATAGCGCCGGACCTCTTGATTAAAGAACTCTATGCTTCGTTGGATATTTCCTTCCAATTTGACACGGCTTGAGTTATAACACCAAGCATCGCGTGCTGTCTCCAGCCCTCTCGACCGTACTCCGAAGATTTGGACCTCCGAAGTATTCCGCTGACCTCCAAGTGCGATAAATCCATCAAAAGCTGGATCCCGTTGACGGATCCAGTCCCCGTACTGGTCCGGTTCGATACGTTCCCATGGGACCGCCTGCTCTCCCGATGTGAACTGAACAAGTTTTCCGAGTTTTGCCTCTCGGTTCAGGTAGTCGCCGATATCGTGGTAGTAGATAACGCCCGGGTTAGTCTTGACCGGGTTCTTGACGAGTACTGCAATAGCGACCGGTGTTCTGGTCCCTTGACCGAATACGCTGTCTTTTTCTTTTCGCCTCAGTTCACCTGAGGTTCGGGCGTCACCCCGTAGGTTCAACACATAAAGACTGCTGAATTCCTCGCGCAGGCACTTGCGCAAGCCGGTCATCGCCGCGCCGTCCAGCCAGCCGCCGTTGGTGATGAATCCGATGACTCCCTTGTCCCCTATACGATCGCTCGCCCAGCGAATAGCACGAATGTAGCTGTCGTACAGGGAGTTCTTGTTTTGTGCCACGCTGCCTTTTGCATAAGTGCCCTCAATACGTTTATCTAAGGTTGGGTGGGAGACATTGGCGGCATTGTCGTTGGCACTTCGTTGTCCCGCCGAGTAGGGTGGATTACCGACGATGGCCAAGAAGTTCAGCTCCCTCTGACGGTCAATGCGCTCCTGATTGAGAGGAAACAGATCCCTTAGTAGCCCATGATGCTCGGACACTTGAAACGTGTCCGTCAGGCACAAGTTATTGAAGGGGTCGTATTCAGATTCTCCGGTCAGCGCGTGATAGGCGTTCTCGATATTGATCCCGGCGATGTAATAGGCTAAGGGGACGATCTCGTTGGCGTACAGGTCGTGGCGGTACTTGTACGGCAGATCCTCAGTCCGGACCAGCCCACTCTGCAGCGCGCGTACCAGGAAGGTGCCGGTCCCGACGAAGGGGTCGAGGATTTTCACGTCCCGCTGCCCCAAACCAAATCCGAACTCGTCCCGCATGACCCTGTCAACGGCATGGAGGATGTAGTCGACTGCCTCAACCGGCGTATAGACGATGCCCAGCTGCTCGGATATCTTGCCGAAGGCCTTGCGGAAGAACGATTCATATAGACGTTTGATCAGGTTCTGCTTGCCCGCCGCGGAGGAGATCTCCGATGCTCTTCGTCGAACGCTGGCATAGAACTTGGTCAGGTCCGCACTTTCCTTACCGATATTGGCAACGTCGAGCCGATCCACGATTCGTTGCATAGCCTGTGACACGCTGTTCTCCGAGGTGAAGGCATGGCCAGCGAAGACGGCATCAAACACGGGACGGGTGATGAGGTGCTGGGCCAGCATCTCGACGGCCTGATCCTCCGTGATCGACGGATTCAGATCGTCACGCAGTTCCGCAAGAAAGGTCTCGAACACCTCTCGAAAGTGAGGCTGGTTGCGGTCATCGATAGCGGACCGTATGCGCGTCACATGGCTCTGCGCGATCTTCTGTACATCGGCGGCCCAGTCCTCCCAATACTCGACGGCACCACAGCGTTTGACTATCCGCGCGTAGATGGCTTGCGCGATCGAGTCCCGGAGGTTCAATCCCTGCTGTCGGGAGACGGGAGGCCGTTCTCGCTCACCGTCTCCACTCTCCAGATCGCCCGTTGAACTGCGCGACGTCAACCGGGCCGGGGCCGTCTCCGCCAGGTTCCCTATCGTGATCCGAATCCTATCCCGTGGCAGCCCCTCCCCGAACGTGGCAGCATTGATTTGCGCCTCCAGCCGCTCGTCGTGCGACTTGAGTGCATTCACAATCTGCCAGATTACCCGGTATTTCTCGTTGTCCTCCAAAGCCCGCTCCGGAGCGATGCCAGCCGGGATGCCGATGGGCAAAACCACGTATCCCCGCTTTTTGCCTGGAGACTTGCGCATGACACGACCAACCGCCTGGACGATGTCGATTTGAGATTTCCGGGGATGCAGGAACAATACCGCATCCAGTGCCGGTACGTCCACTCCTTCACCCAGACAACGGACGTTGGAAAGCACGTGGCATGTTTGCTCCGAACCTTCGGATCGCAACCAGCGCAGACGTTCCTCCCGCTCGGTCGACCCCGATGACCCATCGACGTGTTCCACTTCACACTGCCAAGCAGGACTTTCTTGATTCCGGTGAGCATGGTGGTATTCATCAACCACCCTCTGGAATTCCTCGCGGATGCGTTTCGACTCCCGAATGGTGTTCGAAAAGGCCATCGCCCTCTGGATCGGCTCCGGGTCATCCGCAAATTCCTCCGGATCAATGGAATGCTTCATCAGTGCCTTGTAGCTGCCGAGGATTTTCACCGCGTCATTGAGCTTGAGCTCACTTTCAGATGCCAGGGCTTGCTGGATACTCTCGCTCACCTGCGACTCGTCAAGGGCCAGAACCACTACGCGGTAGTCGCTCAGAAGTCCGTTTTGGATCGCCCAATCGAAGCCCCGATAAAACAGGACTTCCCCGAACAGGATCGTGTCGTCCATGGTGCACAGAGTCGTCGAACGCTCCTTGGCCTTGGATCGGGCCGCATCCGTGTAGATGCGGGGCGTCGCGGTCATATACAGACGTTTCTTTGCTCGCAGGAAACTGCCGTCGTGCACACGGACAAAGTTGGAGGCTTCCCGGTCCATATCTATCTGCCCGGTAGTGCGATGTGCTTCGTCACACACCACCATATCAAACTCCGCCATCCCGTACTCGCGTTGGGCCTCGGCAACCGTGTCGAGGGAGTGGTAGGTCGAAAACACCACCGTCATTGGTGCGTCAGTGTCGCTCCCTATGCGCTCGGCAAGCTTTCCGGCATCCGTCGTTGCCGGAAAGGCCAGATCGTGAATGTCATATTGGATGGAATCGTCCCCGCCCGAAACCCGCCGTCTTCCGACCTTGGTGTCGGAACAGACCGCGATGGCGCAGATGGGAACGGACGCATCGCAACACCAGTCGGCAACGGTTTGCGAGACCAGGGCCAGCGACGGTACCAGCACCAGCACGAACGTACACTGGCGATCCTCAGCAATCAGCTGCGCGGTATAGGTCTTGCCGGTACCGCAGGCCATCACGATCTGGCCTCTGTCCGCATTTTTGAAACCATCTCGCACCGCCTCAATCGCCTGGAGTTGATGCTCTCTCGGTGACTTGCGCTGACGCTGGGCGACGTCCCGTTCCCGTATCTCTTTAATCGTGGGAAAAGAAGACCAGTCGACACTGCTTCGTTCCAGATCGGTAATGCGGATGCGCGTGAACGGCTTGCCAAAAGCGTCGATCTCGTTCCGCAAATTCTTGCCCATGTCCCGGGTCGTCGTGTCGATAACCACCCGATGCGTCCATTCATGCCCGTCCGAAGCGGCAATGAAGGAGTCGATCTCCTTCTTGGTTAGCGGAACGTCAGGCTTACGGAATTTTGCCTGTATGGCGGTGTATCCGTCCTCGCCACGGATCTTGCCTACCAGGTCGATGCCGATGTCCGAGGGGTCTCGTCCTCGTTCTCTCGCCCAATCCTTATAGCGACATACACTTTCGTAGCAGTTGATCTGCTTTGCGTCGTGACGGAAATAGACCAGCGACAAATCCTCAAAATAACGACCTTTCTCCCGTTCATTTATCGAGTCCTCACGAAAGGAGTCGAGAAGTCGATAGAGGGCTGGGGCTGAGTCGGCCATCGGTTATAGGTAGATCGCAAGCATCAAATACTGAACTCGGAGTTCAAGGGAATCTGCAGAGTATTTTCAATTCACCAGTATGGGATAAACTCTAATACTTGCTTATGACGTTATACATTTCCAGCGAAGGGTTGCTGTGCAATAAAACAGTAAAAAAAGAGAGTCGATAGGATTTTGATTCTAGGGTATGTTGCCAATCGCTTTGAAGAGGGGACATGAGTGTACCCGGTTACCCAATAATCGATTTGATCAGTGCGCCGACAGTACTTTGCAATATGGCCTGGGGCAGGTCTTTAAAAAGTGTCAATATTTTAGACGGAGGCGCGCTATTGAGTGTGCTTTCGATTTCGTCCGGGGTTACTTGGATTTGGTTGTTACTACCCTGAACCTGTATCAGACTGCCTGCAATTTTAACAACACCTTCGCGGATTTCGCTGAAGCGAACCACTTTCATCTCTTCGGCATGTGCCATCACGAGTTCTTGACATGCGGACTCCACGGACTTGTGTGTGTTGGGCCCGATACTCTCTGTAAATCCTTGATCTTTAAGCTCTGGTGATGATGCCATAACATCAAAACCATCGTCGATCGTCCTCGCGATAGCGGCGATTTTCTCACCAGATGGTGCATACAAGCCATCATTTTCGATGTTATATCCATCTATCCAAATTTTGTCCATATGACGTCCTATTCCTTAGTTCGTTACGTTGCCTGGAATTTTTCGCTTTCAAACGGTTTTTCAAAACGGATATCTCTTGGCTCTACGTATAGCCTCTGGCTTGGATATCCCGGATATTTTGTGAATTTACCTATGATTCTATACATCAACTAGATAAGGTGTATATTATGCTTTACGATTGTATCTGGAATTGGTGAATGCCATACCATGGCTTGCAGAAGACGCTTCGGAAGTTCTGATTCCCACCACCGCCAGTCAAATCAGTAGACGAATTTGTCCAAGTATTTCTGGAGGCAAGGTCCCGGTACTTCATGGACACTCTCCGTCAAGAATCACTTCAAGTTGGAATTCGTTTGTGTAGCATAGGCGTGCTAGTTCGAGAGCGAAGTCAATCAGAGAAGACATCGGTACGAATGGTTGTTACTTCCTTAATGCGTATTTCAAGGGCGACCACTGCGCGACATGGTCGACATAATCCACGCCCTATGCATGTGCAGAGATGCGTCAAGAACGCATCAGTTTTCTATACAGTAAGTAAATGAATAAACGCAAATCCTCTACGACAGAACATGATCCTGTCACAGAAGCGGAACTGCACGACGCTCTACGCCAAATCCTTGCTAAGCCTGTGTCTGACCGCCCACGTAGTCAGAATCGAGTAACCTTCAAAGAAAGAGATAAATAGTCGGTATGAACTGCTACGCAAAAAGTAGTGCCAATACTGTTCAGGAGGACACGAAACACCTATCCTTTGACTGTTTAGGTTTCATTTGCGGATTTTGCTACATAATTCCCTTCGGATATGCCAAGGTACGCTACTGGGATCTGGCGAAGAACACGCAGCGGACCGCGTTGCTGTTAGGATTCGCGAACTTGCTGATCGCCGGCGGCTGTGCCACGGTTGACGCAGGGTGAATCCGCCCGGAGGTCGTCGACGGGCGACGAAACCGGCACGGAACTGATCCATCATCCGCCCGATTTTCGAAACCGAAATGCCACAAGACCCACATCAGATAGGTTTAAGATCTCAATCAGCAGATCTGCTGATACGAAGACCGGCCCTAAACGGGCGTGATATTCGTAGTCGCGACCAAGCGCAGCCACTAGCTTGAAAAATAAGAATGCTGGTTCTCAAATCCCGTTGAGATTATCGTCGGCGTTTGCGCAGCTCTTCGAGCGTTCTCTGCCTTCCTGCAGCATCAGCGAGCATTGCGGTAGCCCGGGAATAGTCTAAGTCAGCAGCCACATCGGCCATCGAACGACGTGCTTGGATCTGTGCTTCCTCAGCTGCCGCTTCATCAATGTCTTGTGCGTGAATCACGGTGTCCGCGAGAATCGTCACAACTCCCGGCTGCACTTCCAAAAACCCGCCGTTCGCAAAATAGATATCTTCCTCGTCATCTTCGAAGACGAGCCGAACCGGCCCCGGTTTTATACCTGTGAGTAACGGAGCATGGCCGGGCAGGATTCCTAAATCGCCTAGCGTCCCTTTAACTACAAGCATCGCTATTCGTCCCGAGAATATCTCTTTCTCGGCACTCACAATGTCACATTGCATTGACAGAGCCGTCATTTACGCCGCCGCTAGTGTCTTGGATTTCTCTCTAGCGTCTTCAATAGTTCCTACCATGTTAAACGCCTGTTCCGGGAGATCATCCGCTTCGCCGTCCAGAATAGCCTTGAAACTGCGGACGGTGTCCTCTCGAGATACGTACTGACCAGATTGACCCGTGAACTGTTCGGCAACGAACATCGCCTGCGAGAAAAATTGCTGCATCTTGCGTGCACGATAAACCAGTGCTTTATCTTCTTCCGACAACTCGTCCATGCCCAAGATAGCAATGATGTCCTTCAGTTCCTGATAACGTTGCAACACTTCTTGAGCTTTCCGTGCCACGAAGTAGTGATCTTCTCCAACAATATTTGCATCCAGCTGCCGCGAAGTGGAGTCGAGAGGGTCAACGGCCGGATAAATCCCCAAGTCCGTGATCGCCCGGCTAAGCGTAACCGTCGAATCCAAATGAGCGAATGTCGTGGCCGGAGATGGATCAGTCAAGTCGTCAGCAGGTACATAAATAGCCTGAACGGACGTAATGGATCCCGTCTTAGTGGTAGTAATCCGTTCCTGAAGAATCCCCATATCTTCAGCTAAGTTCGGTTGGTAGCCGACAGCGGACGGCATGCGACCCAACAATGCCGATACCTCCACACCCGCAAGCGTATAGCGATAAATATTGTCAATGAACAGCAAAACATCGCGCCCCTCGTCTCGGAATTGTTCTGCTAACGTGAGTCCTGATAGGGCAACACGTAACCGGTTGCCGGGCGGCTCATTCATCTGGCCGAATACGAGTGAAATCTTGTCGAGCACTCCTGCATCCTTCATCTCGTAATAAAAGTCATTGCCTTCCCGAGTACGTTCTCCTACTCCAGCAAAGACGGACAATCCCGAATGCTCTATCGCAATATTTCGAATAAGTTCCAGCATAGTCACAGTCTTGCCCACGCCAGCACCGCCGAAGAGACCTACTTTTCCACCTCTAGCGAATGGACACATCAAGTCAATGACTTTGATACCGGTTTCAAGCAGCTCGTTACCGCCCTTCTGGTCTTCATATGTTGGGGGTTTACGATGAATCGGTTTGATTTCTTTAGCATTAATCGCCCCAGATTCATCAATAGGGTTACCTAGCACATCCATGATTCGTCCAAGCGTTTCTTCCCCAACGGGAATGGTGATTGGCTGTCCAGTATTGGTCACTGCTAACCCGCGCGACAGCCCTTCAGAAGACCCAAGCGCAATCGACCGAACGACACCGTCACCTAACTGTTGCTGCACTTCTAAAGTGAGCCCTGTGTCCGTTACCTTCAACGCGTCGTAAATATGCGGCACATCATCACGGTCGAACTCCACGTCAATGACGGCACCGATAACCTGAACGATTTTTCCGGGGTTCATATTGCTCCTCTATTCCTACTAAAGCGCGGCAGCTCCGCCTACAATTTCTGCAATTTCCTGGGTAATGGCCGCTTGTCGAGCATTGTTGTAGATCAACGAGAGCTCATCGATAAGATCTTCTGCCGCATCGGTTGCGTTTTTCATTGCGATCATCCGTGCAGATTGCTCGCATGCGACGTTTTCAATAACCGCTCTATAAACTTGCGAGTTGATATACCGCTTAATTAAGCCATCAATCAGTTCGTGGGCATCCGGTTCGTAAATATAGTCCCATAACGGATGCGCCTCAGCTCGCGGCTCCTCCGGCTTAAGGGGTAACAATTGCCGAGCGACTGGACGCTGTCTCATGCTGGAGATAAACTCATTGGAAATCATGTCAAGTCGATCAATACGGCCCTGTTCGAAACTATCGAGCATGATTTTTATGCCACCAATCAGGCCTTCGACTTCTGGAGATCCCCCCACTCCACTAATTGTGGCAACGACATTCCCTCCAACTGCACGAAAAAACGCCGCCGCCTTTGCACCGATTAGTGCCAAGTCGTTTTCTATACCCCGCCCGGCCCACTCTTGTAACTCCTTAAGCAATGCCCGAAATAAATTAGCGTTCAGTCCCCCACACTGACCCTTGTCGGTCGATACAACGATATAACCAATGCGTCGTACTTCTCGCGTGATCATGAAATTATGGGTGTACTCGGCACTAGCACCGGCAAGATGTTCAATCACGTTTCGGATTCGGATTGCATATGGCCGCGCTTCATTCATTTTCTCTTGTGTGCGACGCATCTTGCTGGCCGCCACCATTTGCATGGCACTTGTGACCTTCTGGGTGTTTTGCACACTGCCGATTTTTTTCTTTATCTCACGTCCTACGGCCATTACGCTGCCTCGTACGAATGCGTTGCTGCAAACGTAGCTAAGGCGACGCGCATTTGTTGTTCAATTTCATCCGTGTAGTCGCCGCTTCGCGTAATTTCTTCCATCCACTCCCCGTGCTCCGAGTTCATGAACGAAAGCAGGTCACGCTCGAAGTCAAGTACGCGCTTGACGGGCACGGTCTCCAGATATCCGTTGTTGGCCGCGTAAAGCACGACTCCCATTTCCGCCACGGTCATCGGCGAAAATTGGGGTTGTTTCATCAGCTCCTCCACGCGCTGACCGTGTTCTAATTGTCGCCGGGTTGATTCATCAAGATCGGACGCGAATTGAGAAAACGCCGCCAATTCTCGGTATTGCGCTAGCGCGAGCTTGATTCCTCCCGAGATCTTCTTCATGAACGGTACTTGCGCTGCTCCACCTACCCGCGAAACGGAAATCCCCGGACTCATCGCTGGACGAATACCTGAGTTGAAGCGATCGGTCTCAAGATAGATTTGTCCGTCCGTAATAGAAATTACATTCGTCGGCACAAACGCAGATACGTCACCCGCCTGTGTCTCAATAATCGGCAACGCCGTCAGAGACCCGGTCTTTCCCTTAACCTCGCCATTAGTGATCTTTTCAACGTATTCAGCGTTTACTCGGGCGGCACGTTCCAACAAACGAGAATGCAGATAGAAAATATCACCGGGATACGCCTCTCGACCGGGCGGTCTTCTCAGCAGCAGCGAGATTTGCCGGTACGCCCATGCCTGTTTGGTCAGATCGTCGTAAATAATCAGCGCATCTTCGCCGCGATCACGGAAATACTCGCCCATTGCACATCCCGCATATGGTGCGATGTACTGCATAGGCGCCGGATCGGCGGCACTCGCGGCAACTACAACCGTGTAATCCATAGCCCCCCGCTCTTCAAATACGCGAGCTATGTTGGCAATCGTCGACATCTTCTGCCCGATCGCCACGTATATGCACTTGATGCCTGAACCCTTTTGATTGATGACTGCATCAACCGCAATGGCCGTCTTGCCGATCTGCCGGTCGCCGATGATCAGTTCTCGCTGTCCTCGGCCGATTGGAATCATGGCATCAATGCACTTGATGCCCATCTGTACGGGCTGGTTCACGGACTGGCGAGCAATTACACCCGGCGCGACTTTCTCAACTGGCGACGTGACAGCCGCGTTTAGTGGCCCTTTTCCATCAATCGGCTCGCCTAGTGAATTTACGACTCGCCCAAGCATCTCTGGGCCGACCGGAACCTCCGCGATGCGTCTCGTGCAACGCGCCGACATTCCTTCCGAGAGTCCCTTGTATTCACCAAGCACCACAACCCCTACCGAATCGCGCTCAAGGTTCATCGCCAGCCCATACACGCCGTCGGGAAATTCGACCATTTCTCCATACTGTGCTTCCGCTAGACCGTGAACGCGTACAATTCCATCCGCAACCGAGACGATCGTTCCTTCGTTCTGTGGTTGTGACGAGATATCCAAATTGGATATTCGGCTTCGAATGATGTCGGTAATCTCTGAAGGGTTCAGTTGTTCCATGTAGTTATCCGTACAAATTAGGAACGCAAGAGCGCGTCCCGCATTTTTTCAAGTTTCCCCCGCACGGACGCGTCAATGACCGTGTCCCCTGCACGAATGAGCACACCTGCGATCAACGACTCGTCGATATCCGTCGTCATCTTGACTGATTTCCCAAACCGCCGCTCAAGTGCAGATTGGAACGAAGATCGCTCCGCATCTGTAGTTTCCACGGCGGTGGTAACGGCCACGTCCAGCGACTGGCTTTCTTCGGCCCTGCGTTCCTCAAATGCAATTGCAATTTCCGGCAGCAGGGACAGTCGATGATTCTCCGCCAGTACTAAAAGAAAACGACGCCTATCTTCACCCAGCTCATCTCGGAACATGGCGTAGAGCTTGTGTGCCTTCGTTGCCACCGAGACGCTCGGAGATTTGATAAACGCGCCCACCTCGGCATTCGCGGACGCCTCAGCGAGCAACCGAAGTGAACGAGACCATTGGTCAAGACGGTCTCCGTCCTGTGCGAGAGCAAAAACTGCGTTCGCGTACGGTCGTGCCAGAGTTGCTAATTCCGCCATTAATTAGAGTTCCGCAGCTAGCCGGTCAAGCATCGCGGAATGTTTCCGCCGGTCAACGCTAGACTCCAGAATTCGCTCCGCTCCCGTCATTGCAAGTGTTGCAACTTCGCCGCGTAATACTTCCCGCGCGCGATGCATTTCTTGCCCGATATCCGCTTGCGCTGCTTCTTTGATCCGATCGCTTTCGTACTGGGCTTCGTTTCGGGCGTCAGCGATCATCGACTTCGCTTGAGAACGCGCCCGTGCAACGATTTCTTGCGCTTGCGTCTGTGCCTCTCGGAGCGTTTCCGCGGCTCGTTCTTGCGCTTGATCAAGATCGCGCAGTGCCTTTTCTGCGTTTTCTAATCCCTCGGCAATCGTCTTCTGGCGTTCCCGCATCGCCCTTATGATCAGCGGCCATACGAACTTCGTCACAAACCATACGAATATCAGAAAAGTGATCGATTGACCAACTAGGGTAAGGCCGATATTCATGAAGATACCCCCTTCGACTTGGGGATCATACCGCGAATATTACGTATAGCCCGATTGCGGCTGCAATCATCGGCACCGCGTCTACGACGCCAATAACGATAAAGAGCTGCGTCAAAAGCATCGGACGATTTTCCGGCTGGCGAGCAATGCCCTCCAAATATTTGCCACCGAGCGTCCCCACACCGATTGCCGCCCCAACTGCCGCAAGACCGAGCATTAAGCCGCCTGCGACGAATGTAAGAACTGAAAGATCCATATGTTCTCCTTTGATGATTTTTAGTAGTCTTCCTCCGTATCGTGCGCCTGCGCAAGGTATACCACAGTCAGCACGGCGAAGATGAAGGCTTGTAGTGTGATGACTAGTACATGGAATACTGCCCAAGCCCATTGCAGCACTCCACCAACTAGTGCCCAAAGGATACCTATCCCACTAAACAGAATCGCAATGAGCATGAAAATCATTTCTCCGGCATACAGATTGCCGAATAATCGAAGTCCCAAGGAAAGCGGCTTTGCAAGCAACGTAACGCTCTCTAGTAACAAATTTACAGGCGCAAGCAGCTTCGGGAACGGATGAAATGCGAGCTCGCCTAGAAAGCCTCCGACACCTTTTCGCTTAATGCTGTAATAGATAATCATTGCGAATACCGTTAGCGACATTCCCATGGTCACATTTACATCCGTGGTCGGCACGATCTTCATATGACTTACGCCACATAGCTCAGCAAGTTTGGGAATCCAGTCGATTGGAACCAAATCCATAAGGTTCATAAGAAAGACCCAAACGAATACAGTCAGGGCCATCGGTGCAATCCATATGTTTTTATGAGTGAATATCCCGCTTACGACATCCTCAACGTAGTCAACTATTGACTCAATCGCGTTTTGCAGTGCACCTGGGACGCCCGCCGTTGCGCGCTTCGCTGTGAATCGAAATAACACGCAGAAGATCAGTCCAAGCCCGATAGCCCACGCCATGGAATCCACGTGAATGCTATAAAACCCCATCGCCGCGGCTTCGTTCGCGTCGTGTGCAAACCCCCAAGTACCGTCCGGATGGCGGCCGAAAGTCAAATTCGTCAGATGATGCTGGATATATTCCGCAGGTGTTGGGTTTTCCGATGCTGCCATATGCTTTATTACTTGTAATTAATCACTCGCTCCGCCAACGTTACCTAATGAGTTGTGCGCTACTTCATGTCCCCCATGACGGTAATCGCTATCGGGGCGATTCGCTCAATCAAAAACGTGACCGCCGCCGCACAAAAGAATCCAAAGAGTTTAGGGTCAAAAGCAAAAAGCACCAAACCGAAAGCAATCAAAAACAGCACAAATCGCGTCATGCTCAATAAGAGAACTACCGACTGTTTATCGACGCGTTCTATAGTCCACGCCAACCATAGGCTAGGAAGTATGATTGCACATCCTCCAAGAAGCGCGGCAAACCCTTGTTCTACGGAAACGAAGGTAAACGCTAGAGTCACCACCAATCCCGCTATTGCCTGAATGGCAACCACCCGTAAAGGTTCGCGCACTTCGATGGTCCGCACGATCGAAAGGTTACCCCATCAAAAAATATGACGTCGTTCCGGCCGCTGCTCAACTTCACGAAACGCGTGGATGATACAATGCGCACGCCGCCGTGCGGCGCACATTATATGCACGCAGATTTGGCGCGCAAATTTATACTCCAGCGTTCCAATGGCACACTTTACACGCTTGCGTGATCAGCGTGCAACGCGCGATATCGAATACTTACTTGATTACTTTCCGATACAGTCGAACTAAGTGCCAGCATGCCGCGACGCATCAAATTCCAAATGTCCTTTGGTTTATCCTGTAACGTCAAAGCTAAGCGTACAGCAATCTTCCTCTCTATATCCAAGTTAGATGCCTCCAATGCCTCTTCAAATAGCCGCTTGTCGATCAAGTTTCTTCGAAATGCTAATACAACCGGCTTCAGCACCCCTAGTATCTCATTTGTACCTCGACACTGTGGCGGTTCGCATACGAATCTTCTCACGTACTCCTTAAGCGCATGATCCTCAAAGTTGGTCATTTTCGACATGCGCAAGTCTGGATCGCTCCGACACATAGGGGAAGCATCAGTTTTGCTGTTGTTAGTTACATGCGGTCGGGATGCGACAAGACTACCTTCCAGCGTAATACGATCTAACAAATGAAGATCGAATACGTATATTGCTTTTGCTGAATTGCTAGCACAGAATACGAGATCACATTTGTCTCGCTTTTTGCCTTTGTCTGAATCCGCTGCCCATGTATCATGTCCGCCTGATTCATAAATTGTAAGCAATTCGTCGAACATTCGGTCTAGCACGACGAATTCAAGGGTCAATTGCTTTCTAACGGGAGACCCCTCACTGGCGAAATGGCCGGTGCCTCCGACATTCGCGGCAGCACATTCTCGTTCAGATTCTACAATTCGCTGAAACAGTCGCCCGAGGGGACCGGACAACTGATTGAATCGGGCCTCTTGATAAGCGTCCATTGCCAAGACAGGGAATAGTTGCGCCGCCCTGCAAGCATCGTTCACCTTCACGGGTGCACCGAACAACAACACGTTGAAACGTTGCATCATCGTCGCGAGATTCTCGCGCTTGAACGCATGCTCGATTGCATCCCATTGTTGTTTAAGAAGTTCAGCTGCTTGACGGAAAACACGTGGCGTCGCTTTTAATAAACTTCGTTGATGAAATTTCTCTCCATCCCAAGATTG
>CBDBHT010000005.1:0-229551 GCA_965205965.1 Candidatus Azotimanducaceae bacterium | reverse complement strand
ATCAATCACTTCGGCGAAGTGGGTAGCACGGGACAAGGTGGCAGCGAGCAGTTCTATGTGGTATCCGGAAAAACCCTCGCGGGATATGTGGGAGGACACCCCAGTATGGGATCCATGCCCACGAGGGTGCCAGCGATCACCAGATGGCCGCACAGAAATGTATATCGGCATTGAGTAGGTGTGCTTGATACTAACCCGGATTTCTCATAACCAAATCAAAAATGATGTTTTTCACGGGATGCGTTGGGTACGGGGCATGGAATGTCGCGTCGCGAGTTTGAAAAGGCTTCGGAGGGCGGGCATGCGTGTGTTTTCCCGCCTTTTTGCGGGCGGGACGGCGAATCGCTGAGCATCCGGGCGCGGGGAGGTCGGCGCGCTCCGCCGCCAGCGTCATGCACCCGGTTGCACCGGGCTTTTACGTTGGTGCCAGGCTGGCCCAGATCAACCGGAAATCCTTCCAGTACGGGAAGGCGGACCCGAACGCCAGATGGATCCGCCGCGTGGACACCGTCACGCGCACCGGGATCTGGAACAGGCACTTGCGCAGCGTCGATGGACGGCTCCGGCGCAGGATGGCGGATACCGGAAGGTTCTCGAGCCGGCGCTTCATCATGCAATGAAGGGCATGGGCCAGTGCGCTCATCCGGAGCCGGAGTGCGTTGACGTTCCAGAGGCTGCTGGAGCATCGGTCCAGGAACAGATCGTTCTTCTGTTCCTTGATCCAGTTTTCGGCCTCACCCCGGTCGCAGTACATCTCTTCGTAGACCGTTGGCGCGTCGGGCTTCTGGAGCGAGGTGACGACGAAGCGACTGTTGTACCGGGCTTCGCCGACCGTCGCACATGGGTCTTCCGCGCCGGCCTCCGGTCCGCCGTCGGCCTTGCCGACCGGTTCCCCGTCCGCGTTGCCGACCGGTTGTCCCGGCAGCCATTCGGCCTTGGCGATCACGCGGCGTTCGCGGCTCCAGCTGTCGCGCGTGCGATAGTCGAAGATCTGGTAGCCGCGGACCGCTTGCTGCGCATAGTCCGGATCCCGCTTCAACCGGTCCCGCAGATCGTCCATCAACGGTTGGACCCGGTCTTTCAGCCGATCATTGCGCGGCAGTCCCAGCACGTAATCCACGCCCCGCGCCTCGCATCACGTCATCAACTCGTCGCGGCAGTAGGCCCCGTCGGCGCGGATCAGGATCGGCACCTGCGGAAATCGCTTCCGCAGCCGGTTCACGAGCGGCTCGACCGTCTCCACCACGCCCGCCGCCACATCGCTGCTCGACGTGCGCAGTTCCGTCCGCACCGGCCAGCCGTTGCAGAACACCAGCCGCGGAAGGTAGCAGTATGCATGGTAGTACCCGTGATAGAACCGGTGCTCCTGCCGGCCGTGCAGTTCCACGTCCGTGGCATCGATGTCCAGCACCAGCCGCTTCGGCATCTGGCCCCGCTCGCCCCACACCAGGTACAGCTCCACGAGCAGCTCGTCGAGCGCATCGAAATCCACGGTGATCTGGCGCGCTTTCGCCGGGTCCCGCCCGTTCGCCGACAGCTCCATCCGGTTCAGCGTGCTTTTGCCGGCCAGCGGCTCGCAGTCCGAACGCGCACACTCCACACGCCCCATGGCCGTGGACAGAGCCCGGTCCCGCCGCAGCTCGTCGTGATCGTTCACATCTTCGTAGCCCAGCGCGAGACCCAAAATCCGCTGCCCCAGCAACGCCACCAGCGGATGCGCCACCTTGGACGGGTCACGGTGGTCCGTGAAACATTCCGAGACGCGCTCGAACAGCCGGACCTGCTCGGCCAGCATCATCAGCAGTGCCGAGCCCCCGTTGGAACTCAGCTCGCCTCCACTGCAGTCCACCTCCATCCGCGCCGGACGGACCCCTTTCGCCATCCGACGCACCAACCGGTCCGCGCCGCGCTTGGGGCTGGCTCTTCATCCCGTGCCCTCCTCCATCCGGCCCCATCGGCCGCGTTGCGCCCACCCTTCGGCCAGCGTGGCCGCATATCCCGGACGCCCCTTCCAGAACACCCACCGGAACATGCACAGTACGACCACCAGCGTGTTCAGCACGCGCCGCCGCCGCTGCCAGAGCCGGACCACAGCATCCTCCGGGGCCAAGACGGCTGCCGGCGACCTGCAGGACCCCAATCGATCCCGACCCTTCGGCGTGAACCAGCCCAGATGACTACACAGGGTGGACGCCAACTCATGGCGGCTCAGTGCCGAAAACCGTGCCACCGTCTTCTGAAGGTCCACCATCCAACGGCGGGTCAGCCGCGTGCCACCCAAGGTGGTCGACTTCAAGTTCTCGATTCGGAAATCCATCACGTTTGCACCAGAGACCATCTAACCAAGCGTAGATTGCCATAACCCATGCCAAAACGTAAGTGTTTTTTTGAAGAACCCCCAAAAAAACGGATATGTTTCCGTATATCAACCGGTTACACGACATCCTCAAAGACCGGGATCCCTTTCCGTTCATCCGCATGCCATCGCAGCCACCGGGGGCGAAACCTCCCGACAGTCGGGGAGCGTTCGGGTCTCGTCAAGACCAGGACCCAAGGGCGTGCGATAGGGGCGTCCGCCGCATGCTCACCCACATGGCTCATCATCCAGTCGACAACAGCATCTTGCACGGGATGCGCCGCTTTGCACGCCGGTCGTGGCGGTCCGCAAAACGGGCCCAGGCGCATGCTACACGTCCGCACCGCTTCCGCCAGCATCGCACTCAGCACCGCACGCACCCCGCTTCCGTCCGACCCGAACGCACCCCTTTCGCCATCCAACGCACCCATCCGTCCGAACGCACCCCGCTACCATCCCCTTCCCCCCGGCAAAGCCCAACCAACTTCGTGGTATCAACAACTTACACGCACATACATCGCACCCAAGCCATCCATTATGAGAAATAAGGGCTAGACCCTGCGGATAGTGGGCACCGTCTACCGGCGTCCGCCAGCCTTCATGCACCCGTCCGCGCGGCAGGTTCAGGGAGCTTCCATAATATCCAGCCTTCCCGCCCCTCGGGACGGACGCCGCACGCCCCGAAAGCGAGCAGGAGAACATCATCCGCACTTTCGGAGTCCCGATGGACGGATGACCCGTCGTACATTTCCTAAATCAACAGGATCCCCTGAGCGAGGGATACCATCAAGTGACTTAAACCCGTCGTAAAATGGGGTTTTCCCGCAGACACTAGTTAGACTGCTAGGTGCTGAAAATGGCATGAGCCCCGTCATGCAGCAGATCTTCGCCAAGTACTATACCCGAACCGCGACATGGGAACATCTGCGCAGCAGTTTCTGTGCGATAGCCTTCCGTATGTACGTATGTACGGTCACGCCCTCGGGATCTACACCGCGTACATCGCCTACGATACGACCTGACGGCCGACCACCTCCCCCGCTCGATGAAGATCGGGACCTCCCGAGGCCCCATGCTGCCCTGACGGTCAAGAGCCCCACATATCGGTGCCCGAAACTCGTCCCGACGCACAACGACATGCCGTTCAAACCGTCTGAAAACGCTGGTTTCCCGTACCGAAACATGCAAAGGCTGACATCAAGCCCAAAATAAAAAAACTATACGGGGAATTGCTGGCAACCTCCAAACGGACGCCTGAGGGGCACCGCACGGGACGCAACGTCCGTTCACGGGAAATTTCTGGTCCAGCTTATGGAAGATCTATTCGAACGGATCAAGAAACACTTGCCGAAGCCACAAGGCAATGTCCAACTTGAATATTCGGACGGTGCCGAACGGAGTGCTACGGGGAGCACAGAAGACATACAGCAACAAGATGTCGAGAAGTCACGCGGGATGAGCGGATGACCAAGATTCATAGGATCGCTGCAGACAACCGACATGCGCTGGCGTGTTGTTTTCGCATTTCCGCATTGAGGTGGCATGGCGAGCGATGTGCGCCGGAGAGACACAAAATAGTGGCAACATGCCCTATGTTCTTATGTTCTAAAATGATTGAGAGTCACCTCCGCATCGGACTCAAAATATATATCAAATCCACCTCATCATCACCTTCTATTTTCATTGGTGTATCAGAATCCGTTAGAGTAATTTTAACTGAATCGGATTTCAGTCGATCTAAGATCTCAACAATCAAGTCTCCGTTGAACGATATTTCAAACTTGTCCTGGTTGAAATCAACGGCGGCCTCAATTTCTGCGGTATCTCCTAAGTCATTGTTTGCAGTGATCTTTAACGAGTCACGCTGTAGATTCATATTGATACGGCGATCAAGATCGCTAGCTACAATCGTTGCTCTGCGACACATACTACGTAAGTCCTGAGAGTCACTCCTCAATATATTCTCTGTATCGTCGGGAATCACCAAACTATACTTCGGGTACTCCGCATCAATAAGAGTTGAAGATAGTGAGTACTTACCACTACTACCCAATATTTGTGCATTGCTTGATGCCCCTTCCGGTCGAGAAAAGGAAATCGAGACCTCATCACCAGAAAGGCTTAGCATCTTCGAAAGATCAGCTATAGTCCGACGTGGTACGATTGCTTGCTCTGGAGCATCCAGGCTTGAAGATCCATACTCAGGGTTTGTGAAAACTGCCATTCGTGAGCCATCTGACGCAACCGATCTAAAATGATTGGATGCTATTTCAAATAATATGCCGTTGAGATAGTAACGCGCATCCGATACTCCCATAACTATCTCGGTACGAGAAATCATGTCAGCTAACTCTTTTGAACTAATGTTCGTCTGTACACTGACATCGCGTACTTCTTCATTTGGATAGTCATCTGCAGACATTGTCGCCAGTTTGAATCGACTTCGCCCAGATTGAACCGTCATTGAACCAGTGCTTGCATCAATGACAACGTTTGAACCAGAAGGGAACGAATTGAAAATGCTGAGTAATTTTTGCGCCGGTAACGCATACACTCCCTCTTTTTCAATGTTAATTTCATCTATCGTACTGTGCAGGAAGATCGACAAATTGCTACCCGTTAGGTCCAGAATACCATCGTGAGCATTTGCCAGAATGTTATTAAGAATAGGATTCACTTGTGTACGTTCGATCGCACTACAAACAAAATTCAGCGCGGGAATCATTACATCCCTAGCGACTGTTATTTTCATCTAGCGTCCCTCACAGTTAGATTGCTCGAACCTTATCTTGCCAATTGCTATAGTGCCAATTGCTATAGTAATGGCTTACTAGCCCGATAAGTCGCTACATTAGGCTTAACGGTCTAATCTGTTCTTTAATTTATCATATGCCGTAGCGACATCCTGATTATCTTTCCGCAATTCATCGATTCGCTTACATGCATTAATTACTGTCGCATGGTCACGCTTGCCAAACCACTCACCAACGTCCTTGTACGAGAGATTAGTTAATTCATACATCAGCACCATAGCAAGATGCCTAGGCCGGACGAAACGCTGTTGCCGGCTGATACCACAAAGCTCTGCCCGGCTCAGACTGAAGAAATTACAAATCTCCTCAATGATTTGCTCCGGAGAAGTTGGCTGACGAGGCACGAGATCATCCAACACACTTTGGACGTGTTCTATAGTCAATTTTGCCCCATTGGCTGGAGCACTTAAAAGAACTCTTGCTAGAGCACCTTGGAGCTCACGTACATTACTTTTCACATGATTAGCTATACACATCGCTATGTCGATATCAAGTTCCACACCCCTAAGCTCAGATTTCCGAATGAGAATTGCAGCACGTGTTTCCAAGTCCGGTCGTTTGAGTTCCGCAGTCAATCCATTCATGCATCGAGAACTCAATCGGTCATCTAAACGGTCTATTTCGCGAGGATACTTATCGCAGGTGAAGACCATCTGATGTCTAGCTTGCTCAAGTGCATTAAATACGTGGAAAAATTCTTCTTGGCATTTCTGCTTATCTGCAAAAAATTGTATGTCATCAATCAATAACGCATCGGCCGTCATGAAGTGCTGAGCAAAATCATTCATAGTAGCGGATTCAATTGCTCGAACCATATTGTCAAGAAATTCATTTGACTGCATGTACACCACGCGCATGTTTTTATTCCCAGCTAGTAGTGCATTGCCTACTGCTTGCATCAGGTGCGTTTTTCCAAGTCCAACGCCTCCATAAAGAAGCAATGGATTATGTGCGTGATCCCCTGATGTTTCAGCGACCTTTATAGCAACAGTTTTCGCCCATTGATTTGATGTTCCTGCTACAAAGTTCTCGAAAGTCTTTTCTTCCGACAGCGTACTTACGTGACCTAATGCCCGATTAGATATATTACCACGAATTCTTGAAGATTTCAATGGCCCCGTGTCAATGTCGCCAATGTCTTCACCCGTACCAATTTCGAGATCTATATCGATTAAATGGCGGCTTGGGTCATGCCCGTCCATAAGTTCCCCAATACGGCTCAAGTACCGCTCTTTAACTTTTCGAAAAATATGCTTGTTGTGTGCAAGTAAGGTCAGAGTATCTCCGCCGCTGACACGCGACCGAATCGGCTTAATGTACGTATTAAAATCCTCCGTAGATAGCTCCTTCTCAAGTTGACTACTGATCTGTTGCCAAATTACTTCCGTCACTCAACCAATACTCCTCAATGTGATGTCATCTAGGTTCTCGAACTCTAACGTGCCCGTCTCCGTAAACATTAGAATGCAGCTGAAGCCAAAATGAAACTAGATATTTTCGCCTCGCAACCGCTCACATATTCACATGCTTGATGGAACCTAAAGAATTAACAGGTTTTTAACACGAGAGATCCATTCTGCACTCAATTTGTACTCAAAAACTCACGTCGATGGTTCAGCGTCTTAGGTGAGTAATAGCGTGAATATATTGTGGATAAATGTGTGGATAACTTTTATGGTTTTTTTACTACTAACAATATCCACAACTACTCAACACCGAACCAACGGTAAACAAACATAGAAGAAAACGCAGAAAGACCCAGTAATTTACGGTACTTTGTGAACTAATGTATCGATTAATCCACCATCTCTACAACAACTATGTTTAAAATAACATTAACTAATTCATTCATCATTGTTGTTGATAACTTTCGTCCATAACTGTTTGTATTAGTGCGTATTGGCACTATGCTGCTGTAGGGTTCTGGCCTGATTCACTCGACAGGAGGTCGGCATGCAACTTGCGTTACGGAAGAGGTATTGGACGAGGTACGGGATTGGATTCTTCTGAAGCACCCGAAGTATCTGATGATGGACCGCGCCTATGAGGACGATCGAACACGACAGACGACTCGTCGGAAACCTTGCTCGTTCGACCACAAGCTGGAAACCTCTATCAATCTACAGACTTGTTATGATCTACAAGGTATAATTATTAAAAATCAAATACTTATAACAGGTATCATTCATTAAATAGCAACAAATTGGGGTTTCCATCTGTATGCCCCCGCAAGGAAGTGGAATGCTTGTTCGGCAGGCTCAAGCGCCATCAGCCGCGTGGGGACACGTTACGACAAACTTGACGTCATGTTCGCTGGATTCATTTATTTAGCCTTGGTATACGAAATGACCAGGAACTTAGTGTAAACATACCCTAGACTATAACACATCATGAAGATTCGATTCTCAATGATGTAATTTCTCGAGATCAAAAGGATACACCCTTGATTGAACTCAGTAACTTGGATGCGTACAATCGCATGCCTTTACTCATACAGGCATTAGACTAGTGAATCCTACCTATCAACCGAGTGTCGTTTCCCGTAAGCGTACGCACGGATTTCGCCATCGAATGTCGACGAAGAGTGGTCGTAAAATAATCAATGCGAGACGACGCAAGGGGCGTAAATGTATTGCCGTCTGACTTAAGTGAAGTTGCTTCATTTACTTTCGACGCCAGTCATCGATTGTTATCGAGGAGAGACTTTAACCGAGTCTTCACAAGTACTCTCTTCCGGGCGAACAAAGGGCCGTTCAGATTGATAGCCTCGAAGAATGAGATTGGTCGAACAAGAATTGGTATTGTTATATCTAAACGAATAATTGCGCGGGCGGTAGACCGCAATCGAACAAAGCGAATTATTCGCGAATCATTCCGACATGCCTTACCTTATCTTCCAAGATCTATCGATATGATTGTGTTGCTTAGATCCTTTCCCAGAATACAAAATCAAAACACAACGAGCATGTTGTTCCATGCTTTGGATTCATTGTGGTCTAGTGTCAGCCTAGGTTCATTACAACAATTACAACAATGAGGCTAAGAAATAAAGCGCAAAAAATCTACAATCTGATCGCTCAGTGCATGATTACGACGATACGCTTCTATATGCGCTGGATCTCTCCGGTGCTTGGCGAACGGTGTAGATTTTACCCAAGCTGTTCAAGATATACCGTACAAGCAATTGAAATATATGGTATTTTTCGAGGTGGGTGCCTGAGCGTAAGACGCATTTTGAAATGCCATCCATTACATCCTGGTGGCGTGGATTTTGTGCCAGGTACGGATGTGGAATCTGAGTACGATACCAAGTCGAGAATTCGTAGCATAGAGCCCCAAGAAAACAAGACGAGCACATGAAATTTGCCGAAGCACAGAGAATTGCTCTGCTGATCGGTTTGTTTATATGCGCTTATCTGCTGATACACGCGTGGAACGACGACTATGGGCAGAAGTCTGGACCAGCGGAATTGGCTGATTCGGTAGGGGAAACACAAATAACTGATCAAACTGATCGATTAGATGTAGCGAATGATCGTGAAGAACGACGACAAGAGTCCTTAATCGATCAAGTAGATTCCCAGCAGCAATCGAACGATGCAGATATTCCAGATGCGTCAGTGGTCCGGCCTCTGGAAATACGAGCAGCGGGTACGTTCGACGATGGTGGTGAGGTTGCTCTGGTCGAGACTCCGCTGATGCGAGTGAAGCTGGATCTTCGCGGCGGTGATTTGGTGCAATTGGAACTGTTGAAGTATCCCCTGAGCATAGAGGACCCTAGCATACCGGTAGTTCTTTTAGATAAACGGGGCAGCTATACGTACATTGCACAGAGCGGTTTGGTAGGGCGGGATGGAGTCGATCAAGATGAACAACGACCGCTCTATCGCATTTCCAAAAAGTCATGGACTATTGACGACCTACCGGCTGAAATTACGCTTACATACGACCGCTCGGATGGGCTGCGCATAGATAAGATCTTCCGATTTCAACCTGACTCCTACGTGATTGAAGTTCGATACGAGATACGCAACAGGACACAACAACCATTTCTAGTCAATTTATTTGCTCAACTTAAACGAGATTCGTCGAAAGTCGTAGAGTCAAGTAATTCATTTTTTGCAGTGCGTCCTTACTTAGGGGCGGCATTAACGACCAATGACTCACGGTACGAAAAGATCTCTTTTGAGGACATCGAAGAGTCCGACTATCTCCAGGAAGTCAATGGTGGGTGGATTGCAATTATTCAGCACTATTTTTTAACAGCGTGGGTTACTGATACATCTGAACCCTATACTTACTACGGAAAACGATCTTCAAATGGATTGAACCGATTTGGTTGGATTGGCCCAGAAGTACGGATTGGAGCCGGTCAGAATGGTGAACTTTCAACGCGTTTTTATGCTGGCCCCAAACATCAAAGCGTACTGCAGGAAATATCTCCCAACCTCCACTTGACCGTGGATTACGGGATTTTTTGGTGGCTCTCAGTACCGCTATTCACCATTCTCGATTTTCTTCAATCGTATGTCGCTAACTGGGGAGTGGCAATTATTCTACTGACCATTCTAATCAAGCTTGCCATGTATCCACTGTCGGCTACCAGTTACCGAGCAATGGCGCGCATGCGTAAAGTTGCGCCACAAATGAAGCGGATCCAAGAGCGATATGCTGGCGAGCCACCGAAGCAGCGTCAGGCAATGATGGAGCTATACAAGAAGGAAAAGGTAAATCCTCTGAAGGGTTGTTTGCCGATATTTCTTCAAATGCCAGTTTTCATCGCTTTATATTGGGTCCTTTATGAGAGCGTCGATCTTCGCCAAGCACCGTTTTTTGGCTGGATCAACGATCTCGCGGCAATGGATCCTTACTTCGTACTACCTATTCTTATGGGTGCATCAATGTACGGTATGAATCTGCTTTCACCGCAAATGCCAGATCCCATGCAGCAGAAAATGATGAAGATGATGCCAATCATTTTCACGGTACTTTTCATTTGGTTCCCTTCTGGGCTTGTTCTTTATTGGTTGGTTAACAACATTCTTTCGTTCCTACAACAGTGGTACGAAACCAAAAGGGCCGAGAAAACGGCCACGGCTTAAATTCCCGTTTCCGTCATCATTGTGACTGAAACCATTTCTGCCATCGCTACCCCACCGGGACAAGGAGGGATTGGTGTCGTACGAGTGTCTGGACCACTAACGCGTACCGTTTCGATTGAGATGCTCGGGTTGTGCCCAGAACCTAGGAAAGCAACCTTTGTAAAATTTAACAACGCCATTGGTGAAACCATCGATGAGGGTATTGCCATCTTTTTCGAAGCACCACATTCATTCACCGGTGAGGATGTGCTAGAGCTACAGGGGCACGGAGGAGACGTGGTACAGCAACAAGTTCTTGATCGTGTTCTGGAGCTAGGAGCTCGATTAGCTAATCCTGGCGAGTTTACGCAGCGTGCGTTTCTCAATGATCGTCTGGATTTGGCCCAGGCGGAGGCCGTTGCAGATCTTATTCAAAGCGCAAGTAAAGAAGCTGCACGCGCGGCAATACGTTCCTTGACGGGAGAATTTTCTGAACTGGTGATGAAGATTGACGCCGATATTTTGTCCTTACGAGTCTTTATTGAGGGAGCTATCGATTTTCCTGAAGAGGAAGTTGATTTTTTAGCTGAAAGCGACGCCATTGGGAAAGTAATAGAGATAGATGGAGCGATTTCCGACCTGCTTGAGCGTACGCGAGTTGGTACTGCGTTGCAGACGAGGTTGAATGTAGTTATAGGCGGTGTTCCAAATGTCGGCAAGTCGAGTTTGATGAACGCATTGCTCGGACACGATCGAGCAATAGTTACACCAATTGCCGGTACGACTCGGGATACATTGGACGCTAATGTTTTTTTTGATGGATTGCCAGTCCGGCTTGTGGACACCGCTGGATTGCATGAGAGCGAGAACGAAATTGAAAAAGAAGGTATTGCCCGGGCGCAGTCGGAACTAGGGAACGCAGATGGGGTACTTTGGGTCATAGATGACCGTTCATGCGGAACGTACGACAAGCCGGATATGGACGTTGCACTAATCTTAGTACGGAACAAATGCGATTTGTCTGGCAACTCGGCAGGTAGGATCAAAAGAAAAGAAGTGCGCGTTTCGGCGAAAACGGGAGCGGGTCTTGACGTACTGAGCGAAGAAATTAAATCATTGTTGGAGTTTCACTCTCCCGAGAGGGCAATCGCTGGACGTCCTCGACATCTACTAAGACTACGCTCTGCGAGAGTTGCCGTTGAAGAAGCACGTCTGTGTTTACAGAACGGTACCGCTGAACTAGCGGCGGATTTTTTGCGCGCAGCTCAGTTTGAATTAGGTGAAATTGTTGGACAGACTACTACGGATGATTTACTGGGAGAGATATTTTCTCGTTTTTGCATAGGGAAATAGCAGCAATTCCCCGTATAGCCCAAACTCCGTTATTAGTCTGGACTTTCCGGATTGGGTTTCGCGATAATGGAGGAAATATCAGTATCTGGAACCCGTCTCGATGCACGACGAAATGCTATGTGGAACGCCTGAAAACGTCGATTTCCCGTACCAAAACACGGAAAGACCGACACCAAGTCTAAATTAAAACTATACAGGGAATTGCTGGGCAAATAGCAACGTTACACTTTCGCACCTGATTATTGGGATAGAACCGATGCACTACCCGGAAAAATTCGATGTTGTTGTTATAGGCGGGGGACACGCGGGAACGGAAGCCGCACTCGCGGCAGCGCGAATTGGCGCGTCAACGCTTCTACTTACCCAGTCCATAGAAACGTTGGGTCAAATGTCGTGTAATCCAGCGATTGGTGGAATCGGTAAAAGCCATCTGGTTCGTGAAATCGATGCTCTTGGCGGCGCAATGGCTCGGGCGGCGGATTTGGCCGGCATTCAATTTCGGACGTTGAACTCGAGTAAAGGTCCCGCTGTGCGGGCAATTCGCGCCCAAGCGGACCGTGCCTTGTATAAAGCAGCAATACGACGCATCGTTGAAAATCAAGCCAATCTGCGAATACTGCAGGATACCGTTGTTGATCTCGATATCGCTCAGGATTCCGTCCGCGCGGTGGTCACTCAATCTGGGATTACTATTGAAACACGGGCCGTGGTGCTGACTACGGGCACGTTTCTCGGCGGTCGGATTTTCATTGGTCGTGAAAGGCATTCCGGAGGTCGCGCAGGTGACAAAGCATCCAATGCCCTAGCAGAGAAACTTCGGGCGTTACCATTCCGCGTTGGCAGGTTAAAAACGGGGACACCGCCACGAATTGACGGAACGACTGTCGATTTTGAACGTATGGAGATACAAGCGGGCGATGAGCCGCGTCCTACAATGAGTTACCTTTCCACTTCGGATATACATCCACGACAAGTGCCTTGCTATATCACATATACGAACGCATGTACGCATGAAATTATTCGTAGTGGATTGATCGATTCGCCGATGTACTCTGGTGTGATCGAAGGGGTCGGGCCGCGATACTGCCCATCTATTGAGGATAAGGTGGTTCGATTCGCTGAACGGGACAAGCATCAAGTATTTGTAGAACCGGAAGGATTAGAAACCACCGAACTCTACCCCAATGGCATTTCTACTAGTTTGCCATTCCAATCGCAGATTGACGCCGTCCATACCATTGCGGGCTTCGAGAATGCACATATTACACGTGCGGGTTATGCGATCGAGTACGACTTCTTCGATCCGCGGGATTTGAAAGAAACGCTTGAAACTAAATCGATTAGCGGGCTTTTTTTTGCGGGACAGATAAATGGTACGACAGGTTACGAAGAAGCAGCCGCGCAAGGATTAGTAGCAGGCGTTAACGCCGCTCGAAAAGTGGACAACCAGAAGCCTTGGTGCCTACAACGACACGAGGCGTACATTGGCGTACTAATTAATGACCTCATTACATTGGGAACTAACGAGCCCTATCGTATGTTCACTAGTCGCGCCGAGTTCCGGTTGCGTTTACGACAAGATAACGCGGATCTTCGGCTTACGAGGATAGGGCGTAAGCTCGGAGTAGTTGATGATTCTCGCTGGAGTACATTTTGCAATCGTGAATCACGAGTAAAAGAAATGCGTCAAACGGTTGCGCAAGCGGTCATTTCCTGCAATAGCGAAAGGGCGGCGCGTTACCAGAAAACGACGGGACAAAAGATTGCGCACAACACTACAATGCTGGACCTGCTTAAGCGGCCGGGGACGACTGCCAACACCATTATCCGTATGGGCTGGTTCGATATGGAAATGCTGCCGTTTCTTGAGCAAGTTGAAGTTGAAGCGAAATACGACGGCTACATCCATAGACAGGACAGAGATATTGAGAGAGTACGTGAGCATAAAGCGATTGTTCTTCCATTGGATCTTGATTACTGGGGCATTGACGGACTTTCTAACGAACTCCAAGAAAAGCTGTCAGAAACTCGTCCTGAAACGTTGGCCCAAGCGTCGCGAATACCAGGTATGACTCCCGCGGCACTCTCGTTGCTATCGGTGCAGGCGAAAAAGCTCAGAAATCCGCCTCATATGCATCGAACTGGATAAGCTGTATCGCGCACGGGTACAGTAATGCGTCGAAACCACATGAACGGCGCGCAAGAGAGCCAACTGGCACTCTTCGCTTCGTTGGTGCGACGCTGGAATGAGCGTGTAGGTTTAGTCTCGCGTGGAGACGTAGCCCGGTTGGAATCGCGCCATATCGAAGAGAGTCTTGAGTTGTTGCCGATGCTCTACGAATCGAAACGGCATTTGGATATCGGATCTGGCGGCGGATTTCCGGGCATTCCGCTTGCGATAGCGATGCCGTTGTTGAAGGTCGTATTACTTGATCGCAGCCATAACAAGTGCTGCTTTTTACGGCATGCCGTCATGTCGTTGAAACTTAAGAATATTGAAGTCGTTCAGAGGGATGTAAGTGAATACTCACCGTGCGAAAAATTCGACTCAGCTACGGCTAGGGCCGTTTCGTCCCCGAGGCAGATTTATGAAGCGGCGATGCCGCACATCAAGGAATCGGGGCTGCTTTTATTGCAGCATGCCGCTACCGTACCATTGGGGGTTCCAAGTAATGAGGTCCATCAACAAGAGAAAAGTCTTACGGGATGTATTACTGTAATTAGAAAAGGCCGAACGGATTGATGCGCGTCATCGCAATAGCAAATCAAAAAGGTGGTGTTGGAAAGACGACCACGAGCATCAATTTGTCGGCATCACTTGCGCGATTGGGCTTCTCAGTGCTGTTGGTTGACATTGATCCGCAAGGAAATTCCACGGCGGGTACCGGAGTGGACAGAAATAGTCTGAACGTAAACTCGTGGCACTGGTTGGAAGACGGAGTATCCTTGGACGAGGTGAAAATCCGCGCCAATGCGGAATTTGATATTGTTCCGTCGAACTCTGATCTAACGGCGGTTGAAGTAGCATTGCTGAGTGCGGAGGATCGCGTCAGTCGCCTTTCGAATCGTCTGGTATCTGCAGATAACTATAAATATGTCATCATAGATTGCCCGCCCGCCTTAAATGTTTTAACGATTAATGCGTTGATGTCTGCAACGAGCATATTAATTCCTATGCAGTGCGAGTATTTCGCGTTGGAAGGCCTATCCTCGCTACTTCATACGATCGACGGTATTAAAACGACCGGAAACCCAAATCTCGAGATTGAAGGAATTTTACGCACCATGTACGATCCGCGCAGCGTGCTGACACGCGACGTTTCCCGTCAATTGCTTGAGCATTTTGGCGAAGTACTTTTTCGAACCGTCATTCCAAGAAACATCCGATTAGCTGAAGCACCGAGTCATGGATTACCAGGAATCCTTTACGACCAGAGATCCAAGGGGGCGATCGCGTATATGGCGTTGGCGGGTGAGCTTATTCAGAAGCACAAACTAGATTCTCAAGTTAGCGAAGAGGTCCGCTGACCGTGGCTAGGAAGCACGCCCTTGGAAAAGGTCTGAATGCTCTTCTTTCTCCGTTGCCACAAACGGACACTGCCAGCGAAGTTGGAGGTCTCGAGGTGAGAGAAATTGCCATAGATCGTATTCATCGCAGTACCGTTCAGCCACGAAACGTGTTTAGTGAGGCGAGCATTAATCATCTGGCGGACTCCATAAGGGAAGCAGGGGTGATGCAACCGATTGTCGTCCGTCCACGCGGTGAGGATGGATATGAACTAGTCGCCGGTGAACGCCGGTGGCGGGCGGCAGCTAAGGCGGGGCAGGAATCGCTTCCAGCGATCGTTCGTGAGGTGGACGACAGCAAAGCACTGTTACTGGCCTTGGTAGAAAACCTACAGCGCGAGGATTTGAATCCGATGGATGAGGCGGAAGCATTAGGACAGTTGTGCGGCGAATATGGGTTGACCCACGAGCAAGCGGCACACGCTATCGGCAAGTCGCGAACGACGGTAACCAATCAAATTCGGCTGCTAAATTTGCATAAATCGGTTGCGAATCTACTTCGGGAGGGCAAGCTGGAGATCGGGCACGCCCGAGCACTATTGACGCTAGATAAATCAACCCAAGCCAAGACGGGCAGGGAAATCGTACGGAATGGACTGTCCGTACGGCAGACCGAAGCCCTTGTTAGAAGAATCCAGCAGAACGCACAACGGCCAGAATCACGGAAACAAAGCAGTAAAAGTCCAGATATTCTGCGGTTGGAAACGGAGTTGTCGGATAGCCTGGGAGCCTCCGTTTCCATTCAGTTTGGAAAGTCAGGTGCCAATCGCGGCAAGGGGCGGTTAGTGATCTCTTACAACAGCCTCGACGAACTGGACGGGATAATCGATCAGCTAAAACAATCGTGACGTGATGTGACGCGACAAGATCTGACACGTCTTCTTCGCGAGGCTTTACGGGGACGAAGATCCAAATCGTCACGACGCGAAGGATTCAATTGGTTCACTCGCAATAGACTACGTTTGAATCTGCTCTTTGGTGATGCTCAATTTCGAAGGTATCTGTTTGAGCCATTCATAAATGTAGTTGAATCCTTTGACGACACCGTTGAAGGACGTATAAATGCAACGATAACCCAGATTGCCCTAACAAACGCGGCCATTGCGAACCTGCCTGGGAAACTCGGAGCTGGTGTCATCGTTTCCATCGGCCTAGAGATTTGGATGGCAACGCGTATTGCTACGCACCTTGGAATAAATATTGCGTCGATCGATCAGATTTCTCGGGTACTCGGAAGAGTAGCCATCGTAATTGCGGGAACGTTCTTCCTGTTTATTCACGTAATCAGGTTCTTTTTCAGCGTGTTTTCAGCATTGCCGGCAACATTGCCAGCAATTGCGCTTGCGGAGATTTTCGCCACTAGCTGCATTGGTGTTTTTTTCCGGACTGCGCTGGAGCAATCTTGGGATGGAGAGAAATTTCATCAACGAAGTTTATTAAAAGCGACGCCACGTGTTTTCCGTCAAGCAGCTGAACTTCTTAAACAACAATGGGATGCAATCGAGCATGCGTTCAAGCGCGAGAATCTCGCGACGATGATGCAACGTTTCAACGTGTTGTTGTTCGGTGCACCCGTGAAGGTGGACGATGCTTGCAGGGCGGCGCAACTATTCCCTGTCTTGGCAATGGACGCTTATCAAGAGGCCCGATTCAATCAGTTGTCCGGTCCCCTCGGGCGACTGTTTCAGCGAATTGTAGAATCTGAACGAGAATGTGCTGCCGCGAATGTCGGAGGCACCGGCCATTTCGCCAGTGAGGGGTCTCCCGTTAGAAAGCAATTGACCCTTGAATTCGTCGTGCTAGACCGAATGTTCGACGAATTGCTTGCAATTTATGAATCAGGCGGACATGATACATGGGCAGCGGATTCAGACAAAGGCGAAAAGCGAGACAAATGTGATCTCGTATTCTGTGCTAGCAATTCAGCAAAAGCAATATACGTATTCGATCTTCATTTGTTAGATCGTATTACGCTGGAAGGTAGTCTTGTCGCATCCCGACCGCATGTAACTAACAACAGCAAAACTGATGCTTCCCCTATGTGTCGGAGCGATCCAGACTTGCGCATGTCGAAAATGACCAACTTTGAGGATCATGCGCTTAAGGAGTACGTGAGAAGATTCGTATGCGAACCGCCACAGTGTCGAGGTACAAATGAGATACTAGGGGTGCTGAAGCCGGTTGTATTAGCATTTCGAAGAAACTTGATCGACAAGCGGCTATTTGAAGAGGCATTGGAGGCATCTAACTTGGATATAGAGAGGAAGCTTGCTGTACGCTTAGCTTTGACGTTACAGGATAAACCAAAGGACATTTGGAATTTGATGCGTCGCGGCATGCTGGCACTTAGTTCGACTGTATCGGAAAGTAATCAAGTAAGTATTCGATATCGCGCGTTGCACGCTGATCACGCAAGCGTGTAAAGTGTGCCATTGGAACGCTGGAGTATAAATTTGCGCGCCAAATCTGCGTGCATATAATGTGCGCCGCACGGCGGCGTGCGCATTGTATCATCCACGCGTTTCGTGAAGTTGAGCAGCGGCCGGAACGACGTCATATTTTTTGATGGGGTAACCTTTCGATCGTGCGGACCATCGAAGTGCGCGAACCTTTACGGGTGGTTGCCATTCAGGCAATAGCGGGATTGGTGGTGACTCTAGCGTTTACCTTCGTTTCCGTAGAACAAGGGTTTGCCGCGCTTCTTGGAGGATGTGCAATCATACTTCCTAGCCTATGGTTGGCGTGGACTATAGAACGCGTCGATAAACAGTCGGTAGTTCTCTTATTGAGCATGACGCGATTTGTGCTGTTTTTGATTGCTTTCGGTTTGGTGCTTTTTGCTTTTGACCCTAAACTCTTTGGATTCTTTTGTGCGGCGGCGGTCACGTTTTTGATTGAGCGAATCGCCCCGATAGCGATTACCGTCATGGGGGACATGAAGTAGCGCACAACTCATTAGGTAACGTTGGCGGAGCGAGTGATTAATTACAAGTAATAAAGCATATGGCAGCATCGGAAAACCCAACACCTGCGGAATATATCCAGCATCATCTGACGAATTTGACTTTCGGCCGCCATCCGGACGGTACTTGGGGGTTTGCACACGACGCGAACGAAGCCGCGGCGATGGGGTTTTATAGCATTCACGTGGATTCCATGGCGTGGGCTATCGGGCTTGGACTGATCTTCTGCGTGTTATTTCGATTCACAGCGAAGCGCGCAACGGCGGGCGTCCCAGGTGCACTGCAAAACGCGATTGAGTCAATAGTTGACTACGTTGAGGATGTCGTAAGCGGGATATTCACTCATAAAAACATATGGATTGCACCGATGGCCCTGACTGTATTCGTTTGGGTCTTTCTTATGAACCTTATGGATTTGGTTCCAATCGACTGGATTCCCAAACTTGCTGAGCTATGTGGCGTAAGTCATATGAAGATCGTGCCGACCACGGATGTAAATGTGACCATGGGAATGTCGCTAACGGTATTCGCAATGATTATCTATTACAGCATTAAGCGAAAAGGTGTCGGAGGCTTTCTAGGCGAGCTCGCATTTCATCCGTTCCCGAAGCTGCTTGCGCCTGTAAATTTGTTACTAGAGAGCGTTACGTTGCTTGCAAAGCCGCTTTCCTTGGGACTTCGATTATTCGGCAATCTGTATGCCGGAGAAATGATTTTCATGCTCATTGCGATTCTGTTTAGTGGGATAGGTATCCTTTGGGCACTAGTTGGTGGAGTGCTGCAATGGGCTTGGGCAGTATTCCATGTACTAGTCATCACACTACAAGCCTTCATCTTCGCCGTGCTGACTGTGGTATACCTTGCGCAGGCGCACGATACGGAGGAAGACTACTAAAAATCATCAAAGGAGAACATATGGATCTTTCAGTTCTTACATTCGTCGCAGGCGGCTTAATGCTCGGTCTTGCGGCAGTTGGGGCGGCAATCGGTGTGGGGACGCTCGGTGGCAAATATTTGGAGGGCATTGCTCGCCAGCCGGAAAATCGTCCGATGCTTTTGACGCAGCTCTTTATCGTTATTGGCGTCGTAGACGCGGTGCCGATGATTGCAGCCGCAATCGGGCTATACGTAATATTCGCGGTATGATCCCCAAGTCGAAGGGGGTATCTTCATGAATATCGGCCTTACCCTAGTTGGTCAATCGATCACTTTTCTGATATTCGTATGGTTTGTGACGAAGTTCGTATGGCCGCTGATCATAAGGGCGATGCGGGAACGCCAGAAGACGATTGCCGAGGGATTAGAAAACGCAGAAAAGGCACTGCGCGATCTTGATCAAGCGCAAGAACGAGCCGCGGAAACGCTCCGAGAGGCACAGACGCAAGCGCAAGAAATCGTTGCACGGGCGCGTTCTCAAGCGAAGTCGATGATCGCTGACGCCCGAAACGAAGCCCAGTACGAAAGCGATCGGATCAAAGAAGCAGCGCAAGCGGATATCGGGCAAGAAATGCATCGCGCGCGGGAAGTATTACGCGGCGAAGTTGCAACACTTGCAATGACGGGAGCGGAGCGAATTCTGGAGTCTAGCGTTGACCGGCGGAAACATTCCGCGATGCTTGACCGGCTAGCTGCGGAACTCTAATTAATGGCGGAATTAGCAACTCTGGCACGACCGTACGCGAACGCAGTTTTTGCTCTCGCACAGGACGGAGACCGTCTTGACCAATGGTCTCGTTCACTTCGGTTGCTCGCTGAGGCGTCCGCGAATGCCGAGGTGGGCGCGTTTATCAAATCTCCGAGCGTCTCGGTGGCAACGAAGGCACACAAGCTCTACGCCATGTTCCGAGATGAGCTGGGTGAAGATAGGCGTCGTTTTCTTTTAGTACTGGCGGAGAATCATCGACTGTCCCTGCTGCCGGAAATTGCAATTGCATTTGAGGAACGCAGGGCCGAAGAAAGCCAGTCGCTGGACGTGGCCGTTACCACCGCCGTGGAAACTACAGATGCGGAGCGATCTTCGTTCCAATCTGCACTTGAGCGGCGGTTTGGGAAATCAGTCAAGATGACGACGGATATCGACGAGTCGTTGATCGCAGGTGTGCTCATTCGTGCAGGGGACACGGTCATTGACGCGTCCGTGCGGGGGAAACTTGAAAAAATGCGGGACGCGCTCTTGCGTTCCTAATTTGTACGGATAACTACATGGAACAACTGAACCCTTCAGAGATTACCGACATCATTCGAAGCCGAATATCCAATTTGGATATCTCGTCACAACCACAGAACGAAGGAACGATCGTCTCGGTTGCGGATGGAATTGTACGCGTTCACGGTCTAGCGGAAGCACAGTATGGAGAAATGGTCGAATTTCCCGACGGCGTGTATGGGCTGGCGATGAACCTTGAGCGCGATTCGGTAGGGGTTGTGGTGCTTGGTGAATACAAGGGACTCTCGGAAGGAATGTCGGCGCGTTGCACGAGACGCATCGCGGAGGTTCCGGTCGGCCCAGAGATGCTTGGGCGAGTCGTAAATTCACTAGGCGAGCCGATTGATGGAAAAGGGCCACTAAACGCGGCTGTCACGTCGCCAGTTGAGAAAGTCGCGCCGGGTGTAATTGCTCGCCAGTCCGTGAACCAGCCCGTACAGATGGGCATCAAGTGCATTGATGCCATGATTCCAATCGGCCGAGGACAGCGAGAACTGATCATCGGCGACCGGCAGATCGGCAAGACGGCCATTGCGGTTGATGCAGTCATCAATCAAAAGGGTTCAGGCATCAAGTGCATATACGTGGCGATCGGGCAGAAGATGTCGACGATTGCCAACATAGCTCGCGTATTTGAAGAGCGGGGGGCTATGGATTACACGGTTGTAGTTGCCGCGAGTGCCGCCGATCCGGCGCCTATGCAGTACATCGCACCATATGCGGGATGTGCAATGGGCGAGTATTTCCGTGATCGCGGCGAAGATGCGCTGATTATTTACGACGATCTGACCAAACAGGCATGGGCGTACCGGCAAATCTCGCTGCTGCTGAGAAGACCGCCCGGTCGAGAGGCGTATCCCGGTGATATTTTCTATCTGCATTCTCGTTTGTTGGAACGTGCCGCCCGAGTAAACGCTGAATACGTTGAAAAGATCACTAATGGCGAGGTTAAGGGAAAGACCGGGTCTCTGACGGCGTTGCCGATTATTGAGACACAGGCGGGTGACGTATCTGCGTTTGTGCCGACGAATGTAATTTCTATTACGGACGGACAAATCTATCTTGAGACCGATCGCTTCAACTCAGGTATTCGTCCAGCGATGAGTCCGGGGATTTCCGTTTCGCGGGTAGGTGGAGCAGCGCAAGTACCGTTCATGAAGAAGATCTCGGGAGGAATCAAGCTCGCGCTAGCGCAATACCGAGAATTGGCGGCGTTTTCTCAATTCGCGTCCGATCTTGATGAATCAACCCGGCGACAATTAGAACACGGTCAGCGCGTGGAGGAGCTGATGAAACAACCCCAATTTTCGCCGATGACCGTGGCGGAAATGGGAGTCGTGCTTTACGCGGCCAACAACGGATATCTGGAGACCGTGCCCGTCAAGCGCGTACTTGACTTCGAGCGTGACCTGCTTTCGTTCATGAACTCGGAGCACGGGGAGTGGATGGAAGAAATTACGCGAAGCGGCGACTACACGGATGAAATTGAACAACAAATGCGCGTCGCCTTAGCTACGTTTGCAGCAACGCATTCGTACGAGGCAGCGTAATGGCCGTAGGACGTGAGATAAAGAAAAAAATCGGCAGTGTGCAAAACACCCAGAAGGTCACAAGTGCCATGCAAATGGTGGCGGCCAGCAAGATGCGTCGCACACAAGAGAAAATGAATGAAGCGCGGCCATATGCAATCCGAATCCGAAACGTGATTGAACATCTTGCCGGTGCTAGTGCCGAGTACACCCATAATTTCATGATCACGCGAGAAGTACGACGCATTGGTTATATCGTTGTATCGACCGACAAGGGTCAGTGTGGGGGACTGAACGCTAATTTATTTCGGGCATTGCTTAAGGAGTTACAAGAGTGGGCCGGGCGGGGTATAGAAAACGACTTGGCACTAATCGGTGCAAAGGCGGCGGCGTTTTTTCGTGCAGTTGGAGGGAATGTCGTTGCCACAATTAGTGGAGTGGGGGGATCTCCAGAAGTCGAAGGCCTGATTGGTGGCATAAAAATCATGCTCGATAGTTTCGAACAGGGCCGTATTGATCGACTTGACATGATTTCCAATGAGTTTATCTCCAGCATGAGACAGCGTCCAGTCGCTCGGCAATTGTTACCCCTTAAGCCGGAGGAGCCGCGAGCTGAGGCGCATCCGTTATGGGACTATATTTACGAACCGGATGCCCACGAACTGATTGATGGCTTAATTAAGCGGTATATCAACTCGCAAGTTTATAGAGCGGTTATTGAAAACGTCGCATGCGAGCAATCTGCACGGATGATCGCAATGAAAAACGCAACCGATGCGGCAGAAGATCTTATCGATGAGCTCTCGTTGATCTACAACAATGCTCGACAAGCGGCCATTACCCAGGAAATTGCAGAAATTGTAGGCGGAGCTGCCGCGCTTTAGTAGGAATAGAGGAGCAATATGAACCCCGGAAAAATCGTTCAGGTTATCGGTGCCGTCATTGACGTGGAGTTCGACCGTGATGATGTGCCGCATATTTACGACGCGTTGAAGGTAACGGACACAGGGCTCACTTTAGAAGTGCAGCAACAGTTAGGTGACGGTGTCGTTCGGTCGATTGCGCTTGGGTCTTCTGAAGGGCTGTCGCGCGGGTTAGCAGTGACCAATACTGGACAGCCAATCACCATTCCCGTTGGGGAAGAAACGCTTGGACGAATCATGGATGTGCTAGGTAACCCTATTGATGAATCTGGGGCGATTAATGCTAAAGAAATCAAACCGATTCATCGTAAACCCCCAACATATGAAGACCAGAAGGGCGGTAACGAGCTGCTTGAAACCGGTATCAAAGTCATTGACTTGATGTGTCCATTCGCTAGAGGTGGAAAAGTAGGTCTCTTCGGCGGTGCTGGCGTGGGCAAGACTGTGACTATGCTGGAACTTATTCGAAATATTGCGATAGAGCATTCGGGATTGTCCGTCTTTGCTGGAGTAGGAGAACGTACTCGGGAAGGCAATGACTTTTATTACGAGATGAAGGATGCAGGAGTGCTCGACAAGATTTCACTCGTATTCGGCCAGATGAATGAGCCGCCCGGCAACCGGTTACGTGTTGCCCTATCAGGACTCACGTTAGCAGAACAATTCCGAGACGAGGGGCGCGATGTTTTGCTGTTCATTGACAATATTTATCGCTATACGCTTGCGGGTGTGGAGGTATCGGCATTGTTGGGTCGCATGCCGTCCGCTGTCGGCTACCAACCGAACTTAGCTGAAGATATGGGGATTCTTCAGGAACGGATTACTACCACTAAGACGGGATCCATTACGTCCGTTCAGGCTATTTATGTACCTGCTGACGACTTGACTGATCCATCTCCGGCCACGACATTCGCTCATTTGGATTCGACGGTTACGCTTAGCCGGGCGATCACGGACTTGGGGATTTATCCGGCCGTTGACCCTCTCGACTCCACTTCGCGGCAGCTGGATGCAAATATTGTTGGAGAAGATCACTACTTCGTGGCACGGAAAGCTCAAGAAGTGTTGCAACGTTATCAGGAACTGAAGGACATCATTGCTATCTTGGGCATGGACGAGTTGTCGGAAGAAGATAAAGCACTGGTTTATCGTGCACGCAAGATGCAGCAATTTTTCTCGCAGGCGATGTTCGTTGCCGAGCAGTTCACGGGTCAATCTGGTCAGTACGTATCTCGAGAGGACACCGTCCGCAGTTTCAAGGCTATTCTGGACGGCGAAGCGGATGATCTCCCGGAACAGGCGTTTAACATGGTAGGAACTATTGAAGACGCTAGAGAGAAATCTAAGACACTAGCGGCGGCGTAAATGACGGCTCTGTCAATGCAATGTGACATTGTGAGTGCCGAGAAAGAGATATTCTCGGGACGAATAGCGATGCTTGTAGTTAAAGGGACGCTAGGCGATTTAGGAATCCTGCCCGGCCATGCTCCGTTACTCACAGGTATAAAACCGGGGCCGGTTCGGCTCGTCTTCGAAGATGACGAGGAAGATATCTATTTTGCGAACGGCGGGTTTTTGGAAGTGCAGCCGGGAGTTGTGACGATTCTCGCGGACACCGTGATTCACGCACAAGACATTGATGAAGCGGCAGCTGAGGAAGCACAGATCCAAGCACGTCGTTCGATGGCCGATGTGGCTGCTGACTTAGACTATTCCCGGGCTACCGCAATGCTCGCTGATGCTGCAGGAAGGCAGAGAACGCTCGAAGAGCTGCGCAAACGCCGACGATAATCTCAACGGGATTTGAGAACCAGCATTCTTATTTTTCAAGCTAGTGGCTGCGCTTGGTCGGGCTACGAATATGATGCAAGCGTGCTCAAGAGACCTAGTAGGATAACACTTTTGTATTGAGGGGTAAAGTGATTTCAGTTTGGTCCGCGCGTCGGCGGTCGTGAATCGCTAGTCCACTCGCACGGCTTCGCGGTTTCTTCGCTCCTGCCAAGCATCGACTTCACGGCGCAGGGTTTCGCGGTCGGGCAGACGACGGTTCAGGCATGGGACGACCATCGCACTGATCTCCATTTCGGCCATGTTCAGCCAGCTGCCGTGCTTGGGCGTGTAGTGGATCTCCAGACGCTCGGCGATGAGCCGCGCCTCGGCCGGCTCGAAGTCTCGTAGAACGAAGCCGGAGCATGCGTGTTTAAAGTTTCCATGACCAGCACGATACGCTTATCCGGGTAGTCCTCGTCCACCAACCGTTGGATCTGCTGTGCCCAGTCGACTTTCGTGCGTCGTTTCGTCACGTCCACGCGTCGCCAACCTTCCAGTGGTGCGAACAGCATAAACCGGTTGCTCACGCCGTTGCGTTCGTAGTCGTAGTCGTACGTCTCGGGCGTTCCGGGTTCAGAACCCGCGCTTCCTTCACCTGCTGCCGATGGGTCTCGTCCATGCACACCAGCACCTCATCGTCCGGCAGTCTGCGCCGTAGAAACGTAGGAACGCTCTTTAGTAGGAAGGGTCACCTAAAATACGTATTGATAAGGTATGATATTTCTGTTCTGAATTGTTTATAAACTATTCATCCTAAAAAATGCATCGAAATTTATTCTACGGCGCAGACTGTGGGGGGCTGCGAGAACAGCCCATCGGCGATCACGGTCCGTTTAATGCATCAATAGAGCGAAGCCAGGACCGGAACCAGCCGGGTCCAGGCGCACCGTTCACAGTCGTTCTTGGTCGAGCCGTCCCCGCCGTTGCAAACCTCCTCCACCGCCATCGGCAGCACCTGCCGCTGATCCGGATGCACCAGCACCGCACACCACTGCTGATGGGAGTACGTGGTTGAGAGCCGTTGCGATGATGCCGGGGCCGCAGACAGCACAGACCGTGGATCCGTTAGGAGAAAAAGGTGCCGGTGTCGTCCATGGCCACCAGATCATGACCGCGCGCCGACATCCGACGCAGGACCTTGCCGCGCTGGGCGCGTTATAGAACCTGCTGGAACGCCCGCCGATACCGCACCGGCGAGATCGGATCCTTGCAATTGGACACACATGACGATGTGAATTCATTCCTTCTGTTTCATGAGGAGGTAGATCCGCACGGCGGGTTTGAGCAGGACGTATCCCTGCCAGAGTTTGATGTTTCCGGGCAGGGGGTATCTTTTGGAAGGCTGGAACCCAGCGAGTCTTCCAATATTGATCACGGTTTGGCGAATGGTTTGGCGTTCGGGATCCGGAGTTTGATGTTTCCGGGCGTGGGATCCGAGGTCTCCGCTCGGCGCGAAATTTTCGGGCGTTTCATGCCGCCTCCTGCCATGTCTCGGATTCCGGTTCGGATGCGCGAACCACGCCGATCCGGCCATATAGATAACGCTGCCCCGTCAGCCACCGCTCATGGGTCTCCGCCGCAAGTGCCAAGATCAGACGCAGACAGGACTCCGCGTTCGGGAAGATCCGGACGACACGCGTTCGCCGGCGGAGCTCCTCGTTGTACCGCTCCAGCATGTTCGTGGACTTCATCCGCAGGCGATGTTCCCTAGGCAGCCGATACACCGTCAGCGTCTCCTCGACATGATCCTCGACCCATTCCACTAGCCTGCCAAACCCTTTCTCATCGCCCCAACGGGCTACCCAGGCACCCAGTGCCTCACGAGCCTCCCCGACATGCTCACAGCCCCACAACCGTTTCAAACCCTCCAGACACGCGGGATCAGCACTCCGGGACAGCTTGTCCCTGGCATTGCGCAGAAAATGGACGCAGCACCGTTGCCACAGCGCGGTCGGCAGCACTTTCGAGATCGCATGCTTTAATCCCTCATGACTGTCCGAGACCACATACTCGACTCCCCGCAGGCCACGTTCCTTCAGATGCGAGAGGAATTCCGTCCACGACACCTCGCTTTCCCGGTTCGCCACCTCCGCCGCCAGCACCTGACGCCGACCCTCGCCGTCAATCCCGAGGGCAATCTGCACCGCCCGGGAACGCACCGAGCCCTCCTCTCTCACCTTCTCATACCGGGCATCCAGCAGCACATACGGATACGCCTCCTCCAGCCGACGTTCCGCAAACGCCTTCAGCGACGCGTCCAGCTTCGACACCATGGCCGAGATCGTCGCCGGTGAAAACTCGTGACCGCACAGATCTTCCGCCAGTCGGCTCACCCGACGCGTCGAGACCCCCTGCACATACATCTCCGACAGCACGGCCACCAGGGCCTTCTCCGAACGCTGATAGCGCTCGAACACCCGCGTGCTGAACTGGCCGCTGCGTTCCTGCGGAACCCTCAGCTCGATCTCGCCCACCTTCATCGTCAGATCGCGCCGGTAGTATCCAGAACGGTAGCCCTGACGCGTCTTCGTCCGCTCGCTCTTGCCCGCTCCCAGAAACTCCGTCATCTCACTCTCCAGCACCTCGTTGAGCGTCTCTTGCACCAGCCGCCTCACAAACTCCTCATCGTCCGCCAGATGATGGCATGCCGACTTCTTCGTGGCATTGTGCGTATAATCTTTCCGAATCATTTTTTGCTCCTTTTCGATAAATTGTGTCATGAATGATTCGCGCCTGGATGCGGGATTGCGTCCAGGCATCTCCACATTCCCGATGAAACATCAGATTCTAACCATTCGTCTGTCGTTACAGCCCGTTTTTCGTTTTTGCAGACAAATTTATACACAACCGTCTTCGAGGAGCAGGTTCAGGGTCTCGATTTCTTCCCGGGTCAGCACCCGGATTGCGGGGCGGTCCGGTTCTGCCCGCGCGAGTCGATCGAGGTCGAACACCCGCCAGGCGGTGATGGCGTCGAAGGCCAGGCATTTGCGCAGGTCGTCCGCGTGATCGAGGCGGCGCTCTTCGATGCGGGCACCGCTCTTGAGCACCTTGAAATATTCTTCGATGACCCAGCGTCGGCGATACCGTTCCAGTGCCTGGACGGCCTCTTGGGCATCTTGGAACGGGCGGGTGGACAGCAGCGCCCAGTGCAGGGGAGACGACGTGTCGGCAGGGGGATGGATTTCCGTGGCTGAGACGGCGTGCACGGTCTGTGGCGGGCGTTCCTTGCACCGGCGCGGGGGCAAGAGGTCGGCCCGGAGGCTTCGCACCTCCAGTCGGGCGGTGCGGGCGGCTCGCGCCCGGGCACCGCCCGAGGCAGGAAGATCGAGTTCGAGGATCGAGGACACCGGTTGCGATGCCAGGCATTCCCACAGGTCTGCCGGAGGATCTTCGGCCTCCGTCCGTGCCGTGCGCTTGGCACCGCGGGAGGAACGGAACAGCAGTTCCACGTCCAATCCCGCGGCGCGTTCCAGCATCGAGAACATGTCGGCTTCCCGGTCGCACACGGCGATCACGCGAGTATCGGGACAGGACTTGGCCAGTTCCGCGGCACAGTCCAGACCCGCCAACCAGCGTGTGCGCTCCGAGGTCTCCGCTTTCTCCGGCGCCGGCGGCCGGAAGCGGGTATCCATTTCCAGCACGCCCAGCGGTCGCCCCGTCGGCGTGACGGCCAGCGTGAGATGCACGGGCAGCCCCTGCACGCCCTTTCCGCCGCCTCCCAATTCCGCCAGCCCCTCGCTGGTCGCCAGCCCCGAATAGTTCAGCATGGTGGTGTCCTGCACCGCCAGCACCACCGGTTCCAGACGGCAGCGATCCACCGTGGACTGGCGATGTGCGTCCAGCACATGCTCCTCCGTGACACGCGCATTCGACAACAAGCGATAGGCTCCTTTCTGCTGTGCCGGGGTGGCAAACACCTGCGGCAAGGACAAGCCCGGACGATCGGCCCAGGCGCGCCCCATGTCCACCAGCCGCCGCCGCAGGCGCGCATCGCCCAGCGTGCGTGCGCCATATTCCCGATCGGCCCAGTCCGCCTGTATCGGCCAATGCCGGGATCCGCTCCACATTGGCAGCCGAGCCCCGGATTCCGCGCACAACTCTCGTCGCCAATGCCGCGACAGCGGATGCACCCAGACCGCCTTCGGAGACGTCCGGAACCCGCCCGGAGGACGACCGGAGGTGCGCCCCGCGCAACGCTGCCAGCCCGCCGCCCGATAGCACGTCCCGGCGCGGGACGGATCCACGTAAGTATACTCCAGAAGCGGTGCCGTTCCACGCGCTCGCCGCCACTCCATCGCGAGTGCCTTCGACGCCTTCGCGAGCACATGGGAAGCCAGGTTCGGTACCCATACCCCGGGAAGAATCAAAAACCGCGACTGCCGAACCACCGCCTGCAAATGTGCGACCCGCGCGGCTTCCGACCAGCCGATCCAGCGATCCCGACAGGCCTGGTGCCAGCTCGCCGCCGACCATCTCACCCCGCCCAGGCGACCCTGGCGGCTCGAGACAATCCAGCAGTTCAGCGCAGCACCCGGACTGCGATCCCATCCCCGTGGATGATGCGTGTGCAGCAGGCGACGAAACGCCCCCACGTCCTTCGCCGCCACACGTCGCACCGAGACCTCGCCCAATGCCTCCAGCGCACAGTCCAACGCCAGGTCCGGATAGTCCGAAGCCGGTGCCCGGACCGATGCCACCGGACGCGCCGCCGGCAACGCCACCCCCAGATGCGCCGCCAGTTGCGGCAACGCCTTGCAGGCCGACGCGATGCACCACTCCCCCTGACGATTCCGCCAGTCTTCACGCTCGCAAATCCCCCGAGCCAGGGACCACCGAGTCGCCGACGGATCCCTCGACTTCTCCTTGAACCAAGCCAGCGAAGCCTCGCCAAAATGTCTCAGACCCAATTGCATGCAAATATAGTAAACATCACCCCCTCTCTTGTCAAGTGTGTCTAATTGCAAGGACGTCGAGCCGGAGGACGTTATCCGCACTTGCTGAACCCCTGCGACCAAATCATCCGCCGTAATGATCCCCAAATGGTATGATCGCGGATACCATTGAGTGGCTTAAACCCGTCGTAAAACGGGGTTCCCCAGACACTAGATAGTTTTTGCTCAGATTTACCAACAACACTGCTAGATTATGGAGTTGGAATTTTTTAAACTATATTTACACTCGTAGACTTGATATGTATACTTGTGTCCTCTAACACAGTACTGCAAGGAAAGAGCAAGAAGATAAAAATTATAAGGTAAATAAATCAATTAGTTCCTTTCGATGGTTTGAAGGGAATCATAACCATCTAACTCCTAGGGGAAACCTGCTATGGTAAGGCAGTTTAAAACGATCCTAAACCAGCATTCTTTCCGGCACATTCGGCAACACCGCCGGTCCAAGCACCGAATCTCTCCGACAACAAGCACGCCTTTCGAGATAACGCGTCTGCTGATCAGGTGGTTTTATGACGGTAGGGCGGAATATACGCGGCTGTACGTGAAGCCGAGGGGTCGCTTCTACGTGAATCAAATGAATAGATTCCGGAAAGCAATAGCAAGATGTTGCTTGCTAATAATGGCGATCTTACCAGCTCTTCATGCGAACGCGCAAAGCGTACCGGAAGCACCGACAAATCTCCGAGCAATAGGAGGTGAACTCCTTGTCGTACTAATATGGAATATACAAGGAGACGGCGGCAGTACTATCATTATATACCAGTACCGCAAGAAACCAGCAGCAGGGACGTTCGGTCAGTGGACCAATACGAGTGTTAATGGTAGGTCCGGCGAGAGCGGTTATGGCGTGACTAGTGACTTGGAATATGACGTAACCTACATCTTCGAAGTTCGCGCAGTGAACGCGGTTGGCGTAGGTCCTGAATCCAATCCAGCAGAGGTAACCCTAGTGGATCGAATCCCCCGTTTGCAATATACAGAAGTTCTTTCAAACGGCCGAAATCTCGAGATTGAATTTAGCGAGCCCCTCGCAGGGGATTCAGCATCGACACCTGGCGCAGATCGGTTCGTTGTAGAAGTTGATGGAAGCAGTATTGAAAAGGGAGAAGTATCCTTCCGCACCAACACGACTCTCGTCATTGTCCTGGACGAGATCGTGTATGCTGGATCAGATATCATGATTGAGTACAATGGCAACGCGCTTCAGGATCTCACTAGCAATAAAGTACAGCCATTCAGAACGCGTGTTAATAACCACTCTAATTGGACTCGTCCAGGACAACCACCGCAACCACCGCAACCACCGCAACCACCGCAACCACCGCAACCACCGCAACCACCGCAACCACCGCAACCACCGCAACCACCGCAACCACCGAACAAACCTCCGAGGTTTGGTGAGAGCAAGTCACGTACGATCTCCGAGGCTGCCGCTCCCGGCGAGGCGGTAGGTCTTCCGGTGGTCGCCACGGACGTGGACAAGGTCACCTATGCCCTCTCCGGCACCGACGCGGCACTATTCGCCATCGACGAGACAAGCGGGCAAATCACGGTGGGAGAAGGTGAGCAGCTTGACTTTGAGACCAAACCCAAGCTCGCTGTACGGGTCACGGCTCAGGATAGCCGCGGCAAGAGTGCGAACGTTTTGATCACCATCAACGTCACGGACGCCAACGATAGACCTGTGTTTCCTAACGAAACGGCAAGCCGGGAGATAGCCGAGCACTCAACACACGGAAGCTTGGTTGGCGATCCGGTAGCGGCGACGGACCAGGACGGAGACACGTTGACGTACTCCCTAGCGGGCACCGATGCAGCACTGTTTCGTATCAATGAGGAGACCGGGCAGATCACCGTGGGAGAGGATACCGAATTCGACTTCGAAACGCGCATGACCTATGCCCTGATGGTGGTGGCTAACGACGGAAAGGGAGCAGCCACAGACATTCCGGTTACGATCAACGTCACGGATGTCAACGACAGTCCCGCATTTCCTGATGAAACGGTGGTTCGGGAGATAGCCGAGAACTCAGCCGCCGGAAGCCCGATTGGTAATCCGGTAGCGGCGGTGGACCAGGACGACGACCCGTTGACGTACTCTCTGGCGGGCACTGATGCAGCACTGTTCCACATCGATACCCAAACTGGGCAGATCGCTGTTGGCAAGAACACCGAACTCGATTTCGAAATGCGCACGACCTATACTCTGACTGTGATGGTCGACGACGGGAAGGGAGCAACTGCAGATGTGCCGGTCACGCTCAACGTCACGGACGCCAACGATAGACCTGTGTTTCTTGACGAAATGCCGATCCGTGAGATAGCCGAGAACTCGGCCGCCGGAAGCTCGATTGGCGATCCGGTAACGGCGGTGGATCAGGATGGCGACACGCTGACGTATTCGCTGACAGGAGGCGATGCGGCACTGTTCCATATCGATGCGGAGACCGGGCAAATCACCGTGGGAGAGGATACCGAACTCGACTTCGAAACGCGTACGACCTATGCCCCGGCGGTGGTGGCCGACGACGGAAAGGGAGCGACCACAGATATGACGGTCACGATCAACGTCACGGACGTTAATGACAAACCCTCGTTTCCTGACGAAACAGTGGCATTGGAAATAGCCGAGAACTCGGCCACCGGAAGTCCGATTGGTGATCCGATAGCGGCGGTAGACCAGGACGGAGACCCGTTGACGTATTCTCTGGCGGGGGACGATGCGGCACTGTTCCGTATCGATGCGGAGACCGGGCAGATCACCGTGGGTGAGGGCACCGAACTCGACTTCGAAACGCGCATGACTTACACCCTAAAGGTAGTGGCCGACGACGGGAGGGGGGCGACCGCGAACGTGTCCGTCACGATCAACGTCACGGACGTCAACGATCGGCCCATGTTCCCTAACGAAACGGCAATACGGGAGATAGCCGAGAACTCGGCCGCCGGAAGCCCGATTGGCGATCCGGTAACGGCGGTGGATCAGGATGGCGATACGCTGACATATTCCCTGACGGGAGGCGATGCGGCACTGTTCCGTATCGATGCGGAGACCGGGCAGATCACCGTGGGCGAGGATACCGAACTCGACTTCGAGACGCGCATGACCTATACCCTGACAGTGGGGGCCGATGACGGAAGGGGGGCAACCGCGGATGTGTCGGTCACGGTCGACGTCACGGACGTCAACGATCGGCCCATGTTCCCTAACGAAACGGCAATACGAGAGATAGCCGAGAACTCGGCCGCCGGAAGCCCGGCTGGGGACCCGGTAACGGCGGTGGATCAGGATGGCGACACGCTGACATATTCCCTGACGGGAGGCGATGCGGCACTGTTCCGTATTGACACGGAGACCGGACAAATCACCGTGAGTGCGAATGCCGACCTCAATTTTGAAGTACAAACAACACACGCGTTGATAGTGACTGCGGCAGACCCCGAAAGTGAAACTGATCAGCAGTCGGTGACCGTCAAGGTAATCGATGTAAATGAACCGCCTCGCGCCCCCATCGCGCCTGTCGTGGCCGCAGCTGGCAGCAGTGCGCTTCATGTCACTTGGGCGGCACCTGAAAACACCGGCCCCCCGATTTCGAGCTACGATGTGGAATATCGCATACGTGACGACGAAAAGTGGCTTGCATTGATTCCACCGATAACGCAGGTCACCGCTACGATTCACAGGTTGGACTCTAATCGAACCTACGAGACGCAGGTGCGTGCAATGAACGACGAGGGGATCGGCCCCTGGTCTCCCACGAGCTTCGGTACGACTGACATCGCCGTGCTTCAAGCGAGTTTCGACGCGCATGATTACACTGTGGACGAAGGTGGTACAACTACTATCACGGTCACGCTGTCGCCCGCAGCGGACCGGATCGTGGAAATTCCCATCGTCAGCACGGAAACAGCCAGTGTGGAGAACATGCCGTCCACCCTGCTATTTGTGCGCGGTGATTCCTCCTCATCCTTCACTTTGATGGCCATGCAGGACGACAACAATGCCGAGGACGAAACGCTGATCATCACCTTCGGTGTGCTACCAGCGTCCGTCGAAGCAGGTTCGCCGGCATCGGCGACAGTGATGTTTACGGATGACGACAAGGCAGCCAGCATTCGTATGAACCGCCTGAATCAAGAAATCCTCGGTCGGCACGCACTCGGTCTCATGGAAAACATCAATACTACTGTAGCGAGGCGGCTGGAGGCCATGTCGTCCCATGCAGATGCACATACGCAGAGTTTCCGTTGGAACAGTCAGACGAGTTGGTTGGAGACGTTGTTAGCGATCACCGGTCAGCCTTCCACTAGAACTTTCCATCCGCTACAGCTGCTGCCTGCTCGGGCTTTACGTTTCCCGCTGCGCACCAAAGCAAGATCATGGACGGACACAACGACAATATGGGCCCAAGGCGGCTACAACTCGTTGGATGGCAACCATGATAGTCTCTCTTGGAAAGGCGGCTTGATGAATACGCAACTAGGTATCGATACGCTGCTCAGGCCGAACGCATTGGCGGGACTATCGGCATCCTGGTCGTACGGGGAGTTCAACTACGACGATCTGGCGGATGCAGGTACTGGATACTACGAGAGTACTCTGACTAGTATTCACCCGTATGTGGGTTGGCAGTCCAACGGTACCGCCCTGTGGGGAGCCTTTGGTCAGGGGCGAGGGGACGTGGCCATCGCCGATGAAGGCCGGGCCGAGCAATCAAGCGATCTTGCAATGCACGGCCTCTCCGTTGGGGGACGTAGCAAGTTAGTGTCGAATAGTAACGTACACAGACAAGTAAGTTTACACCTCCAAGGTGACGCTATGCTAGCGCGAGTGGATATCGAACACAACGGACTGATTAACGCAGCGACTGCCGACGCTTCACGCATTCGTCTGATGTTGACGGGGTCCTATCACCGCCTCTTCGACTCCGGGCACTCTCTCACGACGTCGCTGGAACTAGGCGCACGGCGGGATGGAGGTTTCGTTGACGACAGTTTAGGAGCGGAAATTGGTGTTGGCGTGTCTCACGTTTATCCGGCGATTGGCTTGACCCTAGAGACGCACGGCCGCGTAATGGTCGGTGATACACCGGACAAATGGGGTCTAAATGGACTTATTCAAATTGACCCAGGTGCCGACAATCTTGGTTTAGCGTTGCAAGTGAAGCCCGTCTCAGGCATTGCTTCCAGCAGCGTGCAACGACTGTGGAAAGAAGGACTATCCTCCGTCGGTGCGTGGAACATCAATCGCGGTAGCCAAGTGTCAGCGGAACTGGGCTACGGTTTCTGGTGCCGCAGTGGCATATTAACGCCCTATGCCACATACACCAGCGGGGTAGTGCCATCTTATCGTGCCGGCAGTCGCTTTACCCGGAACAATCAGTTCGAAGTACACCTAGAAGGCGAACGACGCCAAGGACGAGACGGAAACAATGAACACGCCGTTTCCCTGCGGGTAGTCGGATATGTCGGTTCATCACCGGGACGGAAACAATAAACTCTTTCGCGTTCAAGAATCGCTGCTTAACGGACCACCGCCTGACAGTCTGCGCCGTAGAAACACAAGAGCACTCTCTAATAGGACAAACTTCCTAGTAGCCCACCTCAATTGAATTGATAGGTTAGTAGGGTATTATGGGTGTTTTCGGGTGTCCCGATGAACAAGGAGAGTTCCGGATGACTAGCAAGAGGTATCGGGTGAAGTTGACGGCGGAAGAACGTGAAGAGTTGAAGGCACTAACGACGAAGGGTCGGGTATCAGCACGGAAGAGTTGTGTCAAGAATTTTCTGCAACTTCCAGTGGGAGCGGAGACCCGCCCATATGGGCGGGTCTCCGCTCGGCGCGAAATTTTCGGGTGTTTCATGCCGCCTCCTGCCATGTCTCGGATTCCGGTTCGGGTGCGCGAACCACGCCGATCCGGTCATATAGATAACGCTGCCCCGTCAGCCACCGCTCATGGGTCTCCGCCGCAAGTGCCAAGATCAGACGCAGACAGGACTCCGCGTTCGGAAAGATCCTGACGACACGCGTTCGCCGGCGGAGCTCCTCGTTGTACCGCTCCAGCATGTTCGTGGACTTCATCCGCAGGCGATGTTCCCTGGGCAGCCGATACACCGTCAGCGTCTCCTCGACATGATCCTCGACCCATTCCACTAGCCTGCCAAACCCTTTCTCATCACCCCAACGGGCTACCCAGGCACCCAGTGCCTCACGAGCCTCCCCGACATGCTCACAGCCCCACAACCGTTTCAAACCCTCCAGACACGCGGGATCAGCACTCCGGGACAGCTTGTCCCTGGCATTGCGCAGAAAATGGACGCAGCACCGTTGCCACAGCGCGGTCGGCAGCACTTTCGAGATCGCATGCTTTAATTTTAATCCCTCATGACTGTCCGAGACCACATACTCGACTCCCCGCAGGCCACGTTCCTTCAGATGCGAGAGGAATTCCGTCCACGACACTTCGCTTTCCCGGTTCGCCACCTCCGGTGCCAGCACCTGACGCCGACCCTCGCCGTCAATCCCGAGGGCAATCTGCACCGCCCGGGAACGCACCGAGCCCTCCTCTCTCACCTTCTCATACCGGGCATCCAGCAGCACATACGGATACGCCTCCTCCAGCCGACGTTCCGCAAACGCCTTCAGCGACGCGTCCAGCTTCGACACCATGGCCGAGATCGTCGCCGGTGAAAACTCGTGACCGCACAGATCTTCCGCCAGTCGGCTCACCCGACGCGTCGAGACCCCCCTGCACATACATCTCCGACAGCACGGCCACCAGTGCCTTCTCCGAACGCTGATAGCGCTCGAACACCCGCGTGCTGAACTGGCCGCTGCGTTCCTGCGGAACCCTCAGCTCGATCTCGCCCACCTTCATCGTCAGATCGCGCCGGTAGTATCCGGAACGGTAGCCCTGACGCGTCTTCGTCCGGCTCGCTCTTGCCCGCTCTCAGAAACTCCGTCATCTCACTCTCCAGCACCTCGTTGAGCGTCTCTTGCACCAGCCGCCTCACAAAGTCCTCATCGTCCGCCAGATGATGACATGCCGACTTCTTCGTGTCATTGTGCGTATAATCTTCCCGAATCATTTTTTGCTCCTTTTCGATAAATTGTGTCATGAATGATTCGCGCCTGGACGCGGTTCCGCGTCCAGGCATCTCCACATTCCCGATAAAACATCAGATTCTAACCATCCGTCTGTCGTTACAGCTCGTTTTTCGTTTTTGCAGATAAATTTATACACAACCGGCTGAACCATCACCACCGCGGGGTCTCTACACGCTACCTGAACCACTACATGCACTGGTTGATGCGATCGGAATTCAAGCTTGAACAATCGATTGAAGCAGACTTTCTTTCACCTCATTTGGCAAGCTATACACAAGTAGATACATAAGAGCCTATACTTATATAATTGTGTAAAAAATACTAATAAATCTTGCGATTAATTGCGGCGCGGGAGAGTGTTTTGATCCTTCTCTTCTGTGTGGTGTCTGGAACACCTCGCCCCTGTCCGGCGCGTGCGACAGTACCTACGTCAACCCGTCCGGAAATACAACGAGCAATCCCACCGATGATTTGACTCTAATATGCGATAGTCCTGAATCAGAGGTACTACGATCCGAGCCCCCGCATCGACATGCAAGATATCGAAGGCGGATATGAAAACGCTTGCAGTACTGGCTTCTCTTGAGAGTTTCTTATCCTGTCAGCATGTTCCATTAGCAATGAATAGAATAAATGTGCTTCTATTCAACAGTTACCGATTTCGCTAAATTCCTAGGCTGGTCAACGTCGGTACCTTTCAAAACCGCCACGTGATAAGCGAGCATTTGCAATGGAACTACGTAGATTATCGGAGCTAAAAGTGGGTGTACTCGCGGCACTTCAATAACGGTTACACCTTCGCATGTTTCGAATCCCGCATCCGCATCTGCGAACACGTAAAGTCTTCCTCCCCGCGCCCGTACCTCCTGCAAATTGCTCTGAACTTTCTCTAATAGGTCGTTATTTGGTGCCACCGCCACCACTGGCATATCGCTGTCTACTAGTGCCAGCGGGCCATGTTTTAGCTCTCCAGCCGGATAACCCTCAGCATGCATATAGGAAACCTCCTTGAGCTTCAATGCACCCTCAAGTGCTACAGGATATTGCGGGCCTCTGCCTAGGAATAATGCGTGCTGCTGATGTACGAATTCCTGTGCAAGTTTCAACATGGCGTCGTCCAATTCCAACACCTTAGATACAATTCCGTCCAACCCTCGCAGGGCCTTAACAACTTCTATCTCAAGCTTTTCGGAGTAGCTAGTTCTCCGAGCAAGCAACAGCGTAAGAAGTATCAAATCAACCAGCATCGCAGTAAATGCCTTAGTTGAAGCTACACTAATTTCGGGCCCCGCCCGCATGAGTAATGCGAGATCGGATTCTCGCACAAGCGTGCTTGTTGGAACGTTGCTTATGGTTACCGTGTGCACAAAATTTTTCTTGCGGGCGACGCGTAACGCAGCAATCGTGTCAGCCGTCTCTCCCGATTGTGAGAGCGAAAGAAACAGACTCCCGTCGGGTACTACCGTGCGTCGATAACGAAATTCCGACGCGATCTCAGCATTACATGGAATGCCGACGATATCTTCAATCCAATACTTCGCTATGCATCCAGCATAGTACGCCGTACCGCACCCAACTATTGTTACAGCCTTAGTACTGTCAAAAATATTCGACGCTTCTACCCCAAATGCTTGCTCAATTACACGATTACGTCCAAGCCGACTTTCTAAAGTATTACGCACAACAAGCGGCTGTTCATGAATCTCACGAGCCATGTGATGACGATAGGCACCCTTGTCGACTTCATTCCCGTCAATGGTCACTCGAACGGTACTTCGGATAACCGTTTCATCGTCAAGGTTCCAGATCGTCATAGAGTCTGCGGTTAGATCAACCAAATCCCCTTCTTCTAAGAAAACAAAACGATCGGTTACGGGACGCAACGCCAATACGTCGGATGCTATGAAACGTTCTCCAATACCGACTCCCACAACTAGGGGGCATCCTACTCGGGCAGCGACGATTCGTCCTTGTTCATTAGTGGCCATTGCACCAAGTGTATACGCACCTTCTAATCGTTTTGCGGCCAATTTAACAGCGTCAACAAGACTCTTTTGATTCCCGTAGTACCAATCAATCAAGTGTGCGACGGTTTCCGAATCCGTATCGGATTCGAAGCTGTATCCTTTATCAAGCAACTCTTTCCGCAGCTCTTCGTGATTCTCAATGATGCCGTTGTGTACTACACAAATTTGATCATTCGAAATGTGTGGATGGGCGTTTAATTCACTAGGTTTACCATGCGTAGCCCATCTTGTGTGCGCCAATCCTGTACGTCCATATAGTGGATTCGCTTTCATAGCATCCGCCAAGTCATTGACCTTTCCTAGTGTACGCAGTCGTTTGAATCTATTAGCATCTGCAGATTGAACGGCTATGCCTGCTGAGTCATATCCTCGATATTCCAGTCGATACAGTCCAGCCAGTAGAATTTCCGGCACGTCCCGCAGTGCAGTAGCTCCTACAATTCCACACATGGCACAAATCCTATCGTTTAGATGGAGGCGTCCATCTTTTAACTGCCCGTTGCCGAGCCCGGCCGACCACTAGCTTGCTTGATGGAACTCGACGTGTAATAGTTGATCCAGCGGCAATAAACGCGTCATTCCCAATTTCTAGGGGGGCCACGAGTGTCGCGTTGGTACCAACGAATACACGGTCACCTATGATAGTATGATGCTTCACCGGCGAGCCGTCGTAATTGCACGTGATGGAACCTGCACCGATGTTAGCCCCGGAGCCAACCGAAGCGTCTCCGATGTATGCTAAATGATTGGCCTTTACACCCTCTTTCAATTTTGCGTTCTTGACTTCGACAAAATTCCCAACGCTGACGTTGTTGGCTAATTCGGTTCCTGGACGGATTCGCGCAAATGGGCCTATCCGACAGTCACCGCCAATGACAGCATCTTCCAATACACAATGCGATTTGATCTTTGAATCGCTCCTGATTCTGACATTTTTCAAACAACACCCCGACCCTACAATCACGCGATCTTCAAGGACGACCTGTCCTTCGAAAACCACGTTAACATCTATCAAGCAGTCCATTCCAACAGCAATATCGCCTCGAATATCAATGCGGTTTGGGTCAATGACGGTAGCTCCAGCATCCAGTAGTAGGGCAACTTTCTGCCGTTGGTACGCTCGCTCTAGAATTGCGAGTTGATGGCGATCATTTACCCCAAGAGATTCTTCTGTATTTGATGCCAGTACGGCTTTCACCGGTACTTCACGGTCCCGGGCCAACTGAATCACGTCAGTGAGGTAGTACTCACTCTGTTCGTTGTTTGGTGTTATCTCAACGAGCAACGTTCGCAACAGCGTTGACGATGAACATAGTACCCCTGTATTAATCTCTTGAATGGACATCTGCCAATCATTCGCGTCTCGTTCTTCAATAATTGCGGCGACTTCCTGATTCGCGTCTCGAACAATTCGACCTAATCCGCTTGCATCACCTACGGTTGCGGTAACGAGTGCCATGCTTCCGACCGCACTTTTGACGCATGCCTCAAGAGTATCCACTGCTATTAGTGGGACATCAACGTTCAAAGAAAGCACTTGTACGCCATCCGAAATGTGTTGTATAGCGCATAGAACGGCATCGCCAGATCCCCGAGGCTGTGGCTGTTCAACCCAATTCACCGGAATATCATGGAATTGGGACTTGACTTGCTCTGCACCAAACCCTACGACTACATGAATTTTAGCTGGCTCGAGCTTAGATACTGTCGTAAGGACGTGCTCAAGTAGAGGACGACCACCAAGTAAATGAAGAGCCTTCGGTTTCTGACTCAGCATCCGCTTTCCTTGACCTGCAGCTAGGATGATGATTTCAAGAGACATGAAAACCTCTATTAACCTACAGGATTGCTATTGTCTGAAATAGGTAACTCTTAAAAGTCATATATTTATATAGGGGATGATTCGTCAAAACAGTAATAGATAGAGGTGTCCACATGTGTGCGACCCCGCAAGATCTTAAAAATATGGTCATAAAGATGTAGGGCAATGTCCATTAGTCGAGCAATCGCTACAAGTGTAAATTTACGTGCCAAAGCAATCGCACCTTAAAAGATTTCAATTCTCTTAACGGTCCGACCAGTCGAAGCCGAAGATAGCTGGCAAATATTACAAAATAGGGGTTAATTTCTGATCTTCGTGTATCCGTTCATATTTTTCGAATCTTGAATATTCCTATTGTCCTTCGCTGTGCCAAAGTATTCAGCTCTATCGAGCCCACCTTGTACTTAAATCTGTACCTATATTGTATTACTAGGTATCGGCATTATGACGCGCTCAATCACAAAATTCGGTACTCGCCGATGCACCCACGTTCGTTTCGTTCTTCTGAGAAAGAATCAGTTGAATGACATTGCATTACAACGGGTCAATCCAGAATAATTTTGACGAAAAATTCGTCAAAGACGTTGCCTATCGGCTCGTACGTGAAAACATCACCATATCGCGTATATACCTAACTTAACAAAGCATTGTGTTACAACTTGCTTTGTACGAGAAGCACAAGAATAATTTAGAGTACCTTGTTAAGATCAGGAATTACTTATTATGTCGAGTTGCGGCCAATGCATTTTCAACCGCGCAACTTCCGCAGGTCGTCGAATTCCTGGAGCACCGTATCCTGATGCTCCCGTTCAAAAAGGTTAGATCCGTTCACAGCTCTCCCAAATGGATCGGTCAGTAAGACAAAATCGTGACCCGAATGCTCCCGTAAAATACACTCTATCCACGAATAAATAGCATGTCTTTATGATAAAAACTGACCTAATGACCCATTCATATCCGGATAAGACGCAGAAGCGAAAGTACCGGCTTGCCCAATATGTGCAAGCGAATCTGCTCTCGAGTGACAATGCGTTTATCTGCAGTAGATTTCAAGGGTGCAGCGACAGCCGAAAAGAGTCTTGGTTTTATAAGGGTCAGATGAGCCAGGTCGGTAAACACTATGACCTAGAAGTGGATGGGCGGCCGATGCGTATTGTGCGCTGGTGGGTCAGGAGTACGGGCAGGCGTACACGTGTGTCGGTCTCTGCGGGCGTTCGACAATGATCGCCACTTCCGCCCAAGATGGTTTTAAGCGACGCAACTCGCATATGCGAGGAGTGACTTCGACGCTACGCCTGCTTTTGGAGCGCGAGACCGGCGATGACGAGGCTGGTGAGTGCCTGTTTGACGCCCATATATTCGACGGCTTCGCTTTGGTGAACTACCTGCTCTGCACAGCACTTAAAGATCCCAGAAGGAAGGAATCCCTTGGGGGTGGAAAGAGGTATTCAAGCCCCATCATGCGACACAACTGCGCCCATCATTTTCTCCGCACAATGGAAATACTTGAACCAACCGTTATTGTGGTTCACGGACGAACCCTTCGCGACAAATGGCTGCCTAAAGCAAAAGCACTGCAGCTTACCAAGGAGAGAAAAACTACCGAGACTGTAAAGATCGCCGGAAGACCAGTTGATTTGCTTACCTTCAATCATCCTTCGGCAGGCGGCAATTCTGCGTGGTGGGGACGATCTCCGCACAGTCCCTATCTCAAAGAGGCTGTGGCTCCCGCGATCAAAACCTTTCTCACACAGAGGGGAATCTCTATTTATTGCTTTTTTGACAAATCATTTCCGATATAAGTGCATGATTTTTAATGATATATGGATTATCTACCTCCGCTTGCTTCGAGTAAATAGAGGTATCCAGAGATAACACCCCCTAGTAGTTTAACTGGTTTTAATTTTCGGGTATGGATGCTTCAGTTTGGTGCGCGCGTCGTCGACGCTGAGCTGCCAGTCGACCCCGGTCTGTTCGCGATTGCGCTCCTTGGCCCAGGCCGCCGTTTCCGACGTGACCAAAGCCCTGCTCTCGATCCGGCGATCCAGGCACTGGCGGTGCAACGCACTGAACTCCAGTTCCGCAACGTTCAGCCAGCTCCCGTGTTTCGGCGTGTGCACCAAGTGGATGCGGTCGTTCAGCCCGACTGGCTTCGGCCGCCGGGAACGCGGCGTAGAACGAGTCACCGCTGTGGGTGTTCAAGTTGTCGCACACCAGCGTGATGCTTTCTGCATCCCGGGAACGCGGCAGATTCGCAAGTGCGCGCACTTGCTTCGCCCAATCCAACGTCGTGCGCCGTTGGGTGACAGCCACTGTCCGCCAGCCGGACAGCGGCTCGCCGAACATCCACACCGTTCCCAGCCCGAGATAAGCGTCACTATGCGGTTGAGCGCGGCGGCCTCAATCGGTATAGCACCGGCGGCCACCGAAACGAAATCGGCGTCGATGGATCCTCCGGCCGGTAGGGTCACGTCGGACTCCAGTGCGAACGCATGCGTGGACGTGGTGCGCGGGTTGTGTATAAATTTATCTGCAAAAACGAAAAACGGACTGTAACGACAGACGAATGGTTAGAATCTGATGTTTCATCGGGAATGTGGAGATGCCTGGACGCAATCCCGCATCCAGGCGCGAATCATTCATGACACAATTTATTGAAAAGGAGCAAGAAATGTTTCGGAAAGATTATACGCACAATGCCACGAAGAAGTCGGCAAGCCATCATCTGGCGGACGATGAGGAGTTTGTGAGGCGGCTGGTGCAGGAGACGCTCAACGAGGTTCTGGAGAGTGAGATGACGGAGTTTCTGGGAGCGGGCAAGAGCGAGCGGACGCAGACGCGTCAGGGCTACCGTTCTGGATACTACCGGCGCGATCTGACGATGAAGGTGGGCGAGATCGAACTGAGAGTTCCGCAGGAACGCAGCGGCCAGTTCAGCACGCGGGTGTTCGAGCGCTATCAGCGTTCGGAGAAGGCCCTGGTGGCGGTGCTGTCGGAGATGTATGTGCAGGGGGTCTCGACGCGTCGGGTGAGCCGACTGGCGGAGGGTCTGTGCGGTCACGATTTTCGCCGGCGACGATCTCGGCCATGGTGTCGAAGCTGGACGCGTCCCTGAAGGCGTTTGCGGAACGTCGGCTGGAGGAGGCGTATCCGTATGTGTTGCTGGATGCCCGGTATGAGAAGGTGCGTGAGGAGGGCTCGGTGCGTTCCCGGGCAGTGCAGATTGCCATCGGGATTGACGGCGAGGGTCGGCGTCAGGTGCTGGCGGTGGAAGTGGCGAACCGGGAAAGCGAGGGGTCGTGGACGGAATTCCTCTCGCATCTGAAGGGACGTGGCCTGCGGGGAGTCGAGTATGTGGTCTCGGACCGTCATGAGGGATTGAAGCATGCGATCTCGAAAGTGTTGCCGACCGCGTTGTGGCAACGGTGCTGCGTCCATTTTCTGCGCAATGCCAGGGACAAACTGTCCCGGAGTGCTGATCCCGCGTGTCTGGAGGGTTTGAAACGGTTGTGGGGCTGTGAGCACGTCGGGGAGGCTCGTGAGGCACTGGGTGCCTGGGTAGCCCGTTGGGGCGATGAGAAAGGGTTTGGCAGGCTAGTGGAATGGGTCGAGGATCATGTCGAGGAGACGCTGACGGTGTATCGGCTGCCTAGGGAACATCGCCTGCGGATGAAGTCCACGAACATGCTGGAGCGGTATAACGAGGAGCTCCGTCGGCGCACGCGTGTCGTCCGGATCTTCCCGAACGCGGAGTCCTGTCTGCGTCTGATCTTGGCACTTGCGGCGGAGACCCATGAGCGGTGGCTGACGGGGCAGCGTTATCTATATGGCCGGGGCGTGGTTTGCGCATCCGAACCGGAATCCGAGACATGGCAGGAGGCGGCATGAAACGCCCGAAAATTTCGCGCCGAGCGGAGACCCGCCCATATGGGCGGGTGCTCCGCTCCCACTGGAAATTGCAGAAAATTCTTGACACAACTGGTGCGCGCGCGGGAGGCGTTGGGAACGACCGTGCCGGCGACTCCGGTGACCGTGGCCGTGACGCGCGAGCGCGTGGCCCGCTTGCGCTCAACTCCCAGGAGGTCGGTCGCGTCGTCGAGCTGCCGCCCGGCCGCGGTGCGGACCGACAACGCGTTGCTGAACGCCACCAGCTGCTCATCCAGCTCGGACAACGCCAACGCCTAGACGCCGACGATCTGCCCTAGCGGAGTCTCGGACGATAACGCGACGTCGTCGCCGAACGCGGCGCGGTAGCGTGTCTCCAGCAAGGTTTTATATTGCGCAAGCGTCGTGCGCTCGATTCCGCTCTGATCAACTGCCGCCATCCGATCTATCCCTGTGTTCCGCTGACCAGGATCGTCCCTGACGCGGTTTGGACGTCCGCCCGATATTCCCCACAGCCGCCGAGCCTGGCCTGGGTGAGCGTGACCGTGACGTTCTCAACGCCCTCCAGCGACTCCAGCGCGTCCGTGATAATCCGCCTCGCGGTTCCCGTGTCGCCCGCGGTAGCCCACGACGTCCGTAAGATACGGCAGGCCCGATTGAGTCTCCAGGAACCATTCACCGAGCAGGAACGACAACCGCTGTTCGGCCCGTTGACGTAGGGCTTCGAGGCCGCTTACCATTTCCAGCGGCAACGACACGTCGTTGTCGACCACGTTGAGGGAGAGCGTCATGGCGGCACGAGTTACCGGCGGTAAAAGAGTTCAGAGCATTATAGCCAAGGCCGGCAAGGGGGGAGTCAAACAGGTCCAGGTCGGGTTCTTTTCGTCGGCGCGATACTCCGAGGGCAAGAAACCGTACGTAGCGAGCGGCGCGGCGTGGAACGAGTTCGCGGACGTCGAAGATACTGCCGAGGCGCAACGCGATCCGGTCGTTCAAACCCAAAGCCAAGAAATTCCTAAAGACGTCGAAGATACCGCCGAGGCCTTTTTTTCGCAACGCGATCAGCGGTCGTTCAAACCCAAAGCCAAGAAATTCCTAACCCTTATTTCTCATAATGGATGGCTTGGGTGCGATGTATGTGCGTGTAAGTTGTTGATACCACGAAGTTGGTTGGGCTTTGCCGGGGGGAAGGGGATGGTAGCGGGGTGCGTTCGGACGGATGGGTGCGTTGGATGGCGAAAGGGGTGCGTTCGGGTCGGACGGAAGCGGGGCGCGTTCGGTGCTGAGTGTGCGATGCTGGCGGAAGCGGTGCGGACGTGTAGCATGCGCCTGGGCCCGTTTTGCGGACCGCCACGACCGGCGTGCAAAGCGGCGCATCCCGTGCAAGATGCTGTTGTCGACTGGATGATGAGCCATGCGGGTGAGCATGCGGCGGACGCTCCTATCGCACGCCCTTGGGTCCTGGTCTTGACGAGACCCGAACGCTCCCCGACTGTCGGGAGGTTTCGCCCCCGGTGGCTGCGATGGCATGCGGATGAACGGAAAGGGATCCCGGTCTTTGAGGATGTCGTGTAACCGGTTGATATACGGAAACCTATTCGATTTTTTGGGGGTTCTTCAAAAAAACACTTGCGTTTTGGCATGGGTTATGGCAATCTACGCTTGGTTAGATGGTCTCTGGTGCCAACGTGATGGATTTCCGAATCGAGAACTTGAAGTCGGCCACCTTGGGTGGCACGCGGCTGCCCCGCCGTTGGATGGTGGACCTTCAGAAGACGGTGGCACGGTTTTCGGCACTGAGCCGCCATGAGTTGGCGTCCACCCTGTGTAGTCATCTGGGCTGGTTCACGCCGAAGGGTTGGGATCGATTGGGGTCCTGCAGGTCGCCGGCAGCCGTCTTGGCCCCGGAGGATGCTTGTGGTCCGGCTCTGGCAGCGGCGGCGGCGCGTGCTGAACACGCTGGTGGTCGTACTGTGCATGTTCCGGTGGGTGTTCTGGAAGGGGCGTCCGGGACATGCGGCCACGCTGGCCGAACGGTGGGCGCAACGCGGCCGATGGGGCCGGATGGAGGAGGGCACGGGATGAAGAGCAAGCAAAAGCGCGGCGCGGACCGGTTGGTGCGTCGGATGGCGAAAGGGGTCCGTCCGGCGCGGATGGAGGTGGACTGCAGTGGAGGCGAGCTGAGTTCCAACGGGGGATCGGTACTGCTGATGATGCTGGCCGAGCAGGTCCGGCTGTTCGAGCGCGCCTCGGAATGTTTCACGGACCACCGGGACCCGTCCAAGGTGGCGCATCCGCTAGTGGCGTTGCTGGGGCAGCGGATCTTGGGTCTCGCGCTGGGCTACGAAGATGTGAACGATCACGACGAGCTGCGGCGGGACCGGGCCCTGTCCACGGCCATGGGGCGTGTGGAGTGTGCGCGTTCGGACTGCGAGCCGCTGGCCGGCAAAAGCACGCTGAACCGGATGGAGCTGTCGGCGAACGGGCGGGACCCGGCGAAAGCGCGCCAGATCACCGTGGATTTCGATGCGCTCGACGAGCTGCTCGTGGAGCTGTACCTGGTGTGGGGCGAGCGGGGCCAGATGCCGAAGCGGTTGGTGCTGGATATCGATGCCACGGACGTGGAACTGCACGGCCGGCAGGAGCACCGGTTCTATCACGGGTACTACCATGCATACTGCTACCTTCCGCGGCTGGTGTTCTGCAACGGCTGGCCGGTGCGGACGGAACTGCGCACGTCGAGCAGCGATGTGGCGGCGGGCGTGGTGGAAACGGTCGCGCCGCTCGTGGACCGGCTGCGGAAGCGATTTCCGCAGGTGCCGATCCTGATCCGCGCCGACGGGGCCTACTGCCGCGACGAGTTGATGACGTGGTGCGAGGCGCGGGGCGTGGATTACGTGCTGGGACTGCCGCGCAATGATCGGCTGAAAGACCGGGTCCAACCGTTGATGGACGATCTGCGGGACCGGTTGAAGCGGGATCCGGACTATGCGCAGCGAGCGGTCCGCGGCTACCAGATCTTCGACTATCGCACGCGCGACAGCTGGAGCCGCGAACGCCGCGTGATCGCCAAGGCCGAATGGCTGCCGGGACAACCGGTCGGCAACGCGGACGGCGGACCGGCCGGCAAGGCCGACGGCGGACCGGCCGGCAAGGCCGACGGGGAACCGGCCGGCAAGGCCGACGGGGAACCGGAGGCCGGCGCGGAAGACCCATGTGCGACGGTCGGCGAAGCCCGGTACAACAGTCGCTTCGTCGTCACCTCGCTCCAGAAGCCCGACGCGCCAACAGTCTACGAAGAGATGTACTGCGACCGGGGTGAGGCCGAAAACTGGATCAAGGAACAGAAGAACGATCTGTTCCTGGACCGATGCTCCAGCAGCCTCTGGAACGTCAACGCACTCCGGCTCCGGATGAGCGCACTGGCCCATGCCCTTCATTGCATGATGAAGCGCCGGCTCGAGAACCTTCCGGTATCCGCCATGCTGCGCCGGAGCCGTCCATCGACGCTGCGCAAGTGCCTGTTCCAGATCCCGGTGCGCGTGACGGTGTCCACGCGGCGGATCCATCTGGCGTTCGGGTCCGCCTTCCCGTACTGGAAGGATTTCCGCTTGATCTGGGCCAGCCTGGCACCAACGTAAAAGCCCGGTGCAACCGGGTGCATGACGCTGGCGGCGGAGCGCGCCGACCTCCCCGCGCCCGGATGCTCAGCGATTCGCCGTCCCGCCCGCAAAAAGGCGGGAAAACACACGCATGCCCGCCCTCCGAAGCCTTTTCAAACTCGCGACGCGACATTCCATGCCCCGTACCCCACGCATCCCGTGAAAAACATCATTTTCGACTTGGTTATGAGAAATCCGGGCTAGGTGTGTTTTCAAATGCGTGTTTGAAGTCTTCATAAAAACTCACAACACCTCGAACATCGGCCAGACTAATATTGAAAACATCTGCCACTATCTCAATATGGGCCGATTGTATGGTACCGAACTTGTCAACTATGTGATGTAAGGCATGTATTAAGCCGCCAGTTAAGGACGTACAAGGCATAATTAACGACCGAATATCAACTTCATTGTTCGACATAATATACGGCTACCGTAGAAGCGTTCGTACATTCTCAAGAATTGAGCCCGCGACGAACACTAATACTAAGCTTAGACACGTTTCTGGGACCAGAGGTTCCGTACGGTCACACGAAAGGGTCACATAACCATTTCCTTGATAAAGGTTGTTAACGTACCTTATGGTATGCCTGAAAGGATCAAAATCGTTTATTAGTGAGGTGGTGCGGTTTCTTGAGACGGATTAACGCGAGATTTAAGATACACTCCAGCGGACTTCACTACCCCCGCGGGGGTAGTGAAAATTTTCGCTTTTCGCTTTTTACGCCACATTTCGCCATGCCTTCCGGTCGGACCAGTAGACATCGTCGGGTGTTCGGTACCCCAATGCCTGATGCGGTCGCTCCCGGTTGTAGAACTCCACCCAACGCCCGATCCCCTGCCGAGCCTCCTTCGGATCGTTCCAGGCGTGCAGATGCACGCTCTCGTACTTCACCGAACGCCACAGCCGCTCGTCGGCTCTCACGTTGTCGCGCCATCGACCCTTGCCGTCCATGCTGATCGCAACCTCGGCCGCACGGAGGACATCCAGGAAGCTGTCGCTGGTGTACTGCGAACCCTGATCCGTATGGAAGATGGTCGGCTTGCCGTAGCGCACCAGAGCCTCCTTCAGTGCTTCCACGCAGAAGCGCGAGTCCAGACTGTTGGACAACCGCCACGACAGCACCTTACGGCTGTGCCAGTCGATCACCGAAGTCAGGTACACATATCCCCGACGCATCGGAATGTACGGGATGTCCGAAGCCCCCACTTCGTCGCTTCGCACGATCTTACGATTCCGCAGCAGATACGGATACTTCTCATGAGCCCGGCTCGATACGCTCGTTCGCGGCTTCGGACGAATCGGCTCCAGATGCATCTCCCGCATCCGATTACGGATGCGACGGACACCCGCTTCCAGTCCCTGCTTGCTCAGTTCCACCTGCACGCGCCACTTGCCGTAGAACGGATGCTGTTCGTAAATGCCCGCGATCGCATCCCGAAGAGCGCGGTCCGTCACCGACCGGGGACGGAGTGAGCGATAGTCATTCGAACGGCTCACCTCAAGTAGCTCGCATGGGTGCTTCACCGAAAGGGTTGCCCCGGAGCCGATCATCGCCGTTCTCCGAGATCGATCCAGGGCACCGGCTTTTCCTTGAGAAAGTCCCGCTCCATCGTCCGTTCCCCAATCTTGCGGTGCAGCTCGTTCGCATCCGTATCCGGCTCCGGCTCCGGCGACTTCGCCGTCCGTAACCCACGTTCAAACACCAGTGCCCCTTCGTCCAGAAGCATCTTCTTCCACTGTTGAAGCTGCGTCGACTGCAACTCGACTCGAACCGCGACGATAACTCCGCCATCGTCCAATCCCCCTTCAGGGCCTCCACCGCCACCTTGAACTTGAACTCCGACGAATGCCGCCGTCGTTTGCTTTTCACCATCGTTGTCATACTCCCGTCATGTCCCTAACAAAGGCCGGGTGTATCTTAAACTATGCTCCGTTCGTGTCCCATTTTTCCGCACCACTTCTTAGATAATCAGCTTTAAAGTTTAGTACTGAGGGCATGTGAATGCTATGCTGTATACATGAGGACAAGATAACCAGAAAAACATGACACGTAGAGAACGTGGAATCCACGAATTCTTCGCCGCGGACCTTGACAGAGCAGACTGGGAGATGTGGGGCCGAACAGCGAACAAAAAAACGCGCCGTGGTTTTATAACAGGACTGGGTGCCATGACTGCTCTTATCGGTGCAAAGATAGTATTTCCAGACTATATGCCGTCTGGGTTAATTCCAGCCGCGTACGCAAGCACAACGGATGCGTTCACCATTGCCAATAAGAAAGGATTAGTATTACTTAATGACCATCCGTTAAATGCAGAGACGCCACCGCATTTGCTTAATGATGATATTACTCCGGTGGAACGGTTATTCATTAGGAACAACGGGATTCCTCCACAAAGGGTGAATGTTGATACATGGTCCTTAACGATAGATGGTGAAGCTGCTAGCAGTCCCAAGATTTATACGTTAAACCAACTAAAACAAAACTTTGAAAATGTAAGTCGACAACTTGTAATTGAATGCGGTGGCAACGGTAGGACGGAGTTTGACCCACCGGTACCGGGCAATCAGTGGACATTAGGCGCAGTTGGATGCCCGCGGTGGGACGGCATTCGGTTACGCGATGTTCTGAAAGAATGCGGATACCATGATAGCGCAGTGTATGTAGCTTACTATGGTAAAGATGTCCATCTAAGTGGGGACGCTAGCCGAGTACCTATCTCGCGCGGGGTGCCTATTGCCAAAGCATTAGATCACGAATCAATGATTGCATGGGGCATGAATGGCCAAGGTCTACACCCAATGAATGGTCATCCATTACGTCTTGTCTTCGGTGGCTGGCCAGGTTCCGTTTCGGGTAAGTGGTTAAACCGAATATCCATACGAAACATCGTTCACGATGGACCCAAAATGAGTAGTCCATCTTACCGTGTTCCTTGTAATCCAGTTGCTCCTGGAACGGAAGTCCCAGACGAAAATATGTGCATTATCGAAGCCATGCCAGTCAAATCATTAATAACTCATCCACAAAGTGGTATCAAACATGCGCTAGGAGATGTTTTGCCTCTACATGGCCATGCCTGGTCAGGTGATACTCACGTCAAATATTTGAAGGTTTCGATAAACTTTGGCCAGACTTGGACACAAGCTAAACTCCAGCCACCTGTGAACCGATCGGCTTGGCAAAATTGGGACTTTAAGCTACGGTTCCCCAAGAGAGGGTACTATGAGGTTTGGGCGAGGGCCATTGATGCCGATAGCAATGCACAACCTATGATACTACCAAGCTGGAATCCCAAAGGTTACTTGAACAATGCTTGTCACCGGATTGCTGTATATGTGGTTTAAAGTTTTGCTCATATGCTTGGCAACTGCTGTTTCAGCAACTGCTAGTGAGAGGCAGACATTCACAATCGATGCCAATAATAGCCTGATTATGGACAAACGTGGTCAGTGGAAAGTAACGCGTGATAACTGTACTTCCTGTCATTCTGCAAGACTCTTCAAACAACAACGTTTAGACCGAAAAGGCTGGCTTAAAGTTATTCGTCGCATGCAGAAAGATGAAGGCTTGTGGCCACTCGGACCGTCTGAGATAAAAATTATTGATTACTTGTCAAGATATTATGGTACAGAACCTAGAACTGCAACTGCCAGACCTAGACGAGCATTATTACGTGTCAAAAATTGATCACATGAGATATAGAATAAGGCTCTTATGTATCCACTTGTGTATAGTTTGCCAAATGAGGTGAAAGGAAGTCTGCCTTAATCGATTCTTCAAGTTTGAATTCCGATTTCATCAACCAGCGCATGTAGTGGTCCAGGTAGCGTGTAGAGGTACCGCGCGGTCTGCCGATTACACACATCTCTCGCTTGACTTCTATTTATCGGGTCGCTGCAGGCTTATAGATGTAGTCGGGACCTTGCCTCCTGGGCGAGGTGGATGAGTTCGCTGGTAGGACATCGGACTGGTGCATGCAAGGCCACGTATCCCTTCCAGATCGTCTCGTATCCGGGGATCGCTGGCCTCTGCGCGTCGGCGGTTCTTGAAGCCACCCAGCATGGCGATGGCCAAGAGGAGTGCCTGGCCAAGATCGTTGGATGACGGGCTGCGTGGGTCATCCAAGACCAAGTCTCGCAACACAGTGAGTTTGATGTCGGTGAGTATCGTCCCGACGGGCAGTTCCGGGGAGGGGGGCATCCCAAGCGGGTGAGTGCGGCCAATCGCCAAGCTGGTCAGCAGCAGCCACTATAAGAAGTCAAGCTGTACTTATGTGTAATCGGCAGGGTGCGCCGCTTGGTGCTGCACAATACTCGCCGTATTCGGCTCCTGCTGAGCAGCACCTTCCCGCACCAGGAGTGGTTCCACACGGTCTCGCCGCTCTCCGCCTGGACACCTCCCTGACCGTCGCCGAGTGCCGCCCCGGCACGTGGACCAACAACGGGGGTAAGGGGCAGGTGTGTCCAAAATCCGCAAAACCGTGCCCGAGCCACGGATCATGGGCGAAATGCGGACGTTGGAACTCCAGTTACCACTCCAAACCGAAAAACAGACCCATCTCGCACTGCTCATGCAATATTGGAGCTATAGTCGACTCCCAAGTCCGCGAAAACTATCGCTCTCCAACTCCCGAAACTCCCGCTATGACGGGTCCTGTTCATTCACGGGGAATTGCTGAACTTAATATATCATTTTACCTGTGTATACCGTTCTGTGCGGATTCCTTTTTCATCAATCAATGAGAACTCCTAGGTTAGCAAGACCGCTGCCAAGCCGGTAACAACCACTAGCGGCTGGCGAAGTGTGTCCTACAAAGCCTGTAATGGTCTTCCCTGGAGGAATTAGATAGGCCACATTGTCCCCCCCGATCTCTATCTCTTCAACATCTCCAAACCGTTGCAGGATTTTCAGACATACGTTCACACTGGGCACCTCTCCATATAGTACGAGAAGGTCCTCTCCTGAAGATGCAGGGGTTATATAAACTGTACCGCCAAAAGTGTTGGTTAACACCTTAACCCTTATTTCTCATAATGGATGGCTTGGGTGCGATGTATGTGCGTGTAAGTTGTTGATACCACGAAGTTGGTTGGACTTTGCCGGGGGGAAGGGGATGGTAGCGGGGTGCGTTCGGACGGATGGGTGCGTTGGATGGCGAAAGGGGTGCGTTCGGGTCGGACGGAAGCGGGGCGCGTTCGGTGCTGGGTGCGATGCTGGCGGAAGCGGTGCGAACGTGTATAGCATGCGCCTGGGCCCGTTTTGCGGACCGCCACGACCGGCGTGCAAAGCGGCGCATCCCGTGAAAGATGCTGTTGTCGACTGGATGATGAGCCATTCGGGTGAGCATGCGGCGGACGTCTATATCGCACGCCCTTGGGTCCTGGTCTTGACGAGACCCGAACGCTCCCCGACTGTCGGGAGGTTTCGCCCCCGGTGGCTGCGATGGCATGCGGATGAACGGAAAGGGATCCCGGTCTTTGAGGATGTCGTGTCACCGGTTGATATACGGGAACATATTCGATTTTTTGGGGGTTCTGCAAAAAAACACTTGCGTTTTGGCATGGGTTATGGCAATCTACGCTTGGTTAGGATGGTCTCTGGTGCAAACGTGATGGATTTCCGAATCGAGAACGTGAAGTCGACCACCTTGGGTGGCACGCGGCGGACCCGCCGTTGGATGGTGGACCTTCAGAAGACGGTGGCACGGTTTTCGGCACTGAGCCGCCATGAGTTGGCGTCCACCCTGTGTAGTCATCTGGGCTGGTTCACGCCGAAGGGTCGGGATCGATTGGGGTCCTGCAGGTCGCCGGCAGCCGTCTTGGCCCCGGAGGATGCTTTGGTCCGGCTCTGGCAGCGGCGGCGGCGCGTGCTGAACACGCTGGTGGTCGTACTGTGCATGTTCCGGTGGGTGTTCTGGAAGGGGCGTCCGGGACATGATGCGGCCACGCTGGCCGAAGGGTGGGCGCAACGCGGCCGATGGGGCCGGATGGAGGAGGGCACGGGATGAAGAGCAAGCAAAAGCGCGGCGCGGACCGGTTGGTGCGTCGGATGGCGAAAGGGGTCCGTCCGGGCGGATGGAGGTGGACTGCAGTGGAGGCGAGCTGAGTTCCAACGGGGGCTCGGCACTGCTGATGATGCTGGCCGAGCAGGTCCGGCTGTTCGAGCGCGTCTCGGAATGTTTCACGGACCACCGGGACCCGTCCAAGGTGGCGCATCCGCTAGTGGCGTTGCTGGGGCAGCGGATTTTGGGTCTCGCGCTGGGCTACGAAGATGTGAACGATCACGACGAGCTGCGGCGGGACCGGGCCCTGTCCACGGCCATGGGGCGTGTGGAGTGTGCGCGTTCGGACTGCGAGCCGCTGGCCGGCAAAAGCACGCTGAACCGGATGGAGCTGTCGGCGAACGGGCGGGACCCGGCGAAAGCGCGCCAGATCACCGTGGATTTCGATGCGCTCGACGAGCTGCTCGTGGAGCTGTACCTGGTGTGGGGCGAGCGGGGCCAGATGCCGAAGCGGCTGGTGCTGGACATCGATGCCACGGACGTGGAACTGCACGGCCGGCAGGAGCACCGGTTCTATCACGGGTACTACCATGAATACTGCTACCTTCCGCGGCTGGTGTTCTGCAACGGCTGGCCGGTGCGGACGGAACTGCGCACGTCGAGCAGCGATGTGGCGGCGGGCGTGGTGGAGACGGTCGCGCCGCTCGTGGACCGGCTGCGGAAGCGATTTCCGCAGGTGCCGATCCTGATCCGCGCCGACGGGGCCTACTGCCGCGACGAGTTGATGACGTGGTGCGAGGCGCGGGGCGTGGATTACGTGCTGGGACTGCCGCGCAATGATCGGCTGAAAGACCGGGTCCAACCGTTGATGGACGATCTGCGGGACCGGTTGAAGCGGGATCCGGACTATGCGCAGCGAGCGGTCCGCGGCTACCAGAGCTTCGACTATCGCACGCGCGACAGCTGGAGCCGCGAACGCCGCGTGATCGCCAAGGCCGAATGGCTGCCGGGACAACCGGTCGGCAACGCGGACGGGGAACCGGCCGGCAAGGCCGACGGCGGACCGGAGGCCGGCGCGGAAGGCCCATGTGCGACGGTCGGCGAAGCCCGGTACAACAGTCGCTTCGTCGTCACCTCGCTCCAGAAGCCCGACGCGCCAACGGTCTACGAAGAGATGTACTGCGACCGGGGTGAGGCCGAAAACTGGATCAAGGAACAGAAGAACGATCTGTTCCTGGACCGATGCTCCAGCAGCCTCTGGAACGTCAACGCACTCCGGCTCCGGATGAGCGCACTGGCCCATGCCCTTCATTGCATGATGAAGCACCGGCTCGAGAACCTTCCGGTATCCGCCATGCTGCGCCGGAGCCGTCCATCGACGCTGCGCAAGTGCCTGTTCCAGATCCCGGTGCGCGTGACGGTGTCCACGCGGCGGATCCATCTGGCGTTCGGGTCCGCCTTCCCGTACTGGAAGGATTTCCGCTTGATCTGGGCCAGCCTGGCACCAACGTAAAAGCCCGGTGCAACCGGGTGCATGACGCTGGCGGCGGAGCGCGCCGACCTCCCCGCGCCCGGATGCTCAGCGATTCGCCGTCCCGCCCGCAAAAAGGCGGGAAAACACACGCATGCCCGCCCTCCGAAGCCTTTTCAAACTCGCGACGCGACATTCCATGCCCCGTACCCCACGCATCCCGTGAAAAACATCATTTTCGACTTGGTTATGAGAAATCCGGGCTAGAATACGAAAAGACCGGCACCGAGCCCAAATTGAAGCTATACAGGAAATTGCTGCTAAGATATGGCAGTAAGTACATAGGTGTATTGTATTTTTTATGGAGTCTCTTTCCTCTAACTTGCTTACTTTTTTATCGTCTTCCTTAGCTTTAGCTACATAACTCAAACCTATCAACCCATCGGAGCGAACTACGAGCAAAATGAAATATTCCAGATTGAAGTTTGGCGGAATAAATCCACTGCTAGTATTCTTTGGACTTTCTTATTTAGTAGCATGCGGAGGTGGTGGATCCTCCGGACCGCAGCTGGAACTCTCGACGGAAGCGATTCAAGCTATCTACGTTCTCGGTTCGGCACCGGTCATCACTGATATTGCGCTGCGCAACAGCGGCGATGAACTACTGACCTTTTCGCTAACGGGGCCTCCTTTCTGGTTGTCGGCCGCGAACGCGACGAGCGGAGAAATCGTACCTGGGAGAGAAGCAATCATTCAATTCACTTCGGAATGTTCGGCTCCTGGGGACGACATTACAGGGTCGCTCACAATCAGCGGGAACTTTGGGAGCGGTGTGAGCATTGCCGCGTCCTTGCGTTGTCAGGTTCCTCCGATTACGGTGACACTGAACGGTACGATCCCTGATTCCGCTGGGCATCCACGATTGAACGCACAGAGCGAAATGCAGTGGAGCATCGCTTCGACATGGAACGGGCAGCCCGCTGTGGACTATGCCATCGTTGCCAGCAACGAGCGGGCAACAGTCAGTCCGGCTTCGGGATCGGTTGGGCTTGACGATACGGTAGTGACAAGTTTGGACGTCGCATGTCCGGCCCCAAGCGATCAAGGCGTTGAATTACAGATTGCAGCAGGTGATGGCCTCTTGGACGTGGTCTGGGGCGTGAATTGTCAGGGTGGCAGCGGAGCAGTGCGAAGGGTCGAACTTTATCAAGGCCCAATGGCAATGCGGGAAGTGTATGCAGAAGACGCTTCGGGAGAGGCCGATACGTTCATGAAGAACACGTTCGTAGATTTGATACCCAACCGCGACAGCGTGGCGACGGTGCGAGTGGAACATGAGACTGACTATCTGGGTGAGCCGGCATTCAGTATCGTGGACGGGACGGGTACGTCCCATCGGGTAGAAATCGAGATCCTGTCTTCGTCCGACCCGGATGAGAATGATTCCGGGAACTACGAAACGGAGTTTATGTTTCACGTGTCTGGGTCTTTGTTCGAGCCAGAGAGTACCTTACGGGCGGACATTGACGTAGACGGTTCGGGTGACGGTCCCGCTAGGGAACATGTACTTGCTCTGAATGATCTCTCGTTCTTTGATACCCCCTTGGTGCGTGTTCGATTTTCCCGCTTGGAAAATGTGGCCGGTATACCGGAACTGGAAAGTCTCGATCCTTTTATGAACTCGCTCATGAACTACATGCCGGTAAGCGATGTAGAAATGACGGCTGCAGGGATCATAAATCACGATGTGGATTCAGATTGGAATGTTTCCATAGCCTTGGAGGAACTTCTTGATCATTGGCTAGAGAACGCGGAAGAAGACGAGTACTATCATGGGATTTACTATCCCCCTAGGAGAAATACTCCACTCGGTGCTGCATATGTTTCCGGAAAGGTGAGTATAAGTCTCTATACGCCTCATGATGGTCTTCCAACGGACCACTATGTTTTCGCCCACGGAATGGGACACAACTTTTCACTTCAACACGCTCCGTGTGGCGGTACGTCAGACGTTGACCCGAACTATCCATACAGTGATTCTCGTCTCGGACCCCGTCGTGGATGGAAGTTTCTCGAAGATCGGTTTGTCGATCGCGAGGAAACTTATTACGATCTGATGTCCTTCTGTGATCCCACATCCATATCCGACTACAATTTTGGCAAAGCTGCTCAATACTTGGAGGCATCAGCAAGATTAGTCACACAACATCTAAAGATGCTAACCAGCAATACAGGTGATTATGTCCCCTTGACCAGAGCAGGCAAGAGGGCTCAAAGCCTAGCACTATCGGGTCACGTGGACGACCAAGGGCAATGGTCGTTTCGCGGAGCTGTTTACAGTGATCAGAAGTCGCTCCTGACTGATCGGCTGGAAGTGCACAGCCATATAGTGCATCTTTTTGATGTCAATGGTAAGGAGCTTTCCTCACAATCCTTCTCGCCTATGGCAATTGCTTACGGAACCAGTTTTGGTTGGGGCGTGCGGATTGCGATTCCCGCCTCTAAGCCGGTGGAATTGGTGGTAACCGACTTGAACGGTATTGATCTTTTACGGGACCGAGTTGAACTTTGAGAAATGTATCGCAGGAGTAATTTCTAGAACTGCATTTCATTTCCATGGCCGAGGTCTTTCCTGGCAGGATGACTGCATGTGAATAAGCTGGATTGCACCTGCAATGGTGAGTAGCTGACTTTAAGGATTGGGCCAGTCATTTTCGAGTTTTTAGCTCGCGAGATCGCAAAGGCTAGTCACCTGTCTTCATTGGATGGACTTGTTAACGGGATAGAATTCATGTTTTCAGCTGCACTGATGAGCAAGGAAGGTTCAGAATGATCAACTAGAGGTGCCGGGTGAAGTTGACGACGAAAGAACCCGGGGAGTTAAAGATTTTGATGGTAAGTAGCTCAGGTTTCTGCATGGAAACAGCCGCATGCGGACGCGAGCCAGCCAGCATCGCGCGCGATGACGTACAGGGGTCCTCCGGGCGATGGAAGAGGTGCGACGTCTGTAGAAGGAGGTGAAGCGACTGACGGCGGTGGAAGCCCAGCATCGTGCGCAAGATGAAGATCACGACATGAACGTTCGCGGCGATACATTACCGAAGGAGCTGAAGCGAGATCCAGCTGGCGACAATTCGGCAGGTGAAGCAGCGGTAGGATGCGGGGGCCGAGGCGGACTTCTGAACGTTTCAATAAGGGATTCTTGACGAAAACGGAAATGCTGAAACTCAGATTTGCTTAAAAGATTCTGCAGCGCAAACTCCTAGATCTATCACTATGGATACTCAACGGATGTTGATGAACCGGCCTGCTCCGCTTCGATATCGACTACTAGCAATGATCTACGACGCGTTAGTCATTTTCGCAATTTGGGCACTGACTACACTCATTTTTGTTTTATTTGCCGGCGGCCCTGTGATAGGCGTATGGTTTCAAAGCCTGCTCTTTTTTGAATGGTTTGGATTTTTTGCGTACTTTTGTATTCAAAGTGGTCAAACAATCGGGATGCGAGCGTGGAGTTTACGGATTATCGCACCGCACCAAATTACGTTATGGCAGATATCAAAGCGTTTTTTCGCTGGTTTACTTGGATTTACTATATTGGGAATAGGTTATTTCAGTGTGCTGTATCGCAAAGATCAGCGAACATGGAGTGACATCTTTTCCGATACGCAAACGATCAGATACGACGCTAGTTCAACTCAGCCCGCACGATAAACGAAGTAAATACCTACCAACCAAGTGGCCAGGGTCGGTATACCGACGCCAAGTGGAACTGGAAATTCGTAAAGCAAGCTCAGCGGACCTGTTAATTCCTGAAAGTACCGGAACACAATGCCTATAGCAATCCCAGCTGCAACCCTCGCACCCATGCCAACTTCTCTTAGGGGGCCTACGACGGACCCAAGTGCTATCAGAATAAGTCCAAGTATAGATATCGGTTGTAACAATTTTGTCCAGAATGCAACTTCGTAACGAGAAGAATTAATCTCTTCACTTCTTAAATAATCGATTTGGTAGGCAAGTTCCATGATCGATAGCTTATTCGGACTGACCAGTACTCGAGCCCCTACCGTGGTCGGATCGTCCTTTGTCTTCCAGTTCAGGTGCTTAATCGTTCTAGATACTGCAGTCCGATTATCGAACCGTGTTTCCTGGATGGCCTCCATCCGCCAAAGTGAATTATCTTCGTCAAAACTTGCCCTATGACTATATCTCGTAACTTTTAGTTCGTTGGCTTCATCCAGCTCGAACTGTTGGATATCTCGTAGTGCACCCGATCGCTCGATACCTCGAATACTTGTGAAAGTCTTTCCTTCGCGATACCAGTAAGGCCGATTCAAAACTACGTCTCCTCTGTCACCGCTTACCCGTTTTCGTATTGATGTCGCCTGCGGCTCCGTAATAGGTACAACGAACTCCGAAATAGCAAGAGACATCAGTAAGAACACAAATACTGGCAACGTCGTGGACGCAAATAACCGGTAAATTGATACTCCTGCACTACGAAATACTGTAATTTCAGATTGTGACGAAAGCCTACCAAGACCAATGAGGGCTCCAAGAAACACAATAAAAGGCATCGCATCAACTGTCCGAGCTGGTGTTGTAAGTAGTACGACGAGCAAAGCATCAAGAAATGTAAAACTCTCAGTTACACCATCAGCCTCGTCCACCAATGTAAAGATCGCTGTAAGTGCTGTTACACATAAGAAAACAACTAGTACGGTAACCAGAACCGTTTGGGCGACGTAATAATCCATACGTTTAAACATCAGATAGGCCGCTGATTACGCCAAAGTAAAATCACGCCGATTCCAAACATGAGCACATGAACGGACCAAAAACCTACAAATTGCACTAACGGTCCGGATAGGTCCACCGAGCGAAGTGACAGAACAGATATGTAATACGCTACAAACAAAACCAATCCAGGCAAGATCTTCCCGAAACGACCTGCTCTCGGCCGGACCCGGGCCATTGCAAACGCGCAAAATGCGCTCACTAACGCTATCAGCGGCATAGAGAGACGCCAGTACAACTCTACACGGTGCTCACTTTTCTTAAAATTAAGCTCACCCGTAGGAAGCAATCCGGCTTCAGTATTTATCGGTTTTACCGCTTCCACCTCAATACGCTGCACCAGCCTACTAAATTTGACGATTCGATAATCACCGGACCCCGGTGTACCAACATATCGCGACCCCGATTCCAGTATCAAAAATCGTGATCCAATTTCGTCCTGGATGTACTGGCCTTTTTTTGCCCATAGCGTAGTAATTGTGTTCTCATCCAGCTCACCCAGAAATACATTACCAATCGTCTTTGTCTCTCGGTCAACGGTTTCTGCGTAAGTAACACGTTTACCATTGGAAAAGGATCGAAATTCTCCAGGCACAATCGCATCAAATTCACTGACAATTCTCTGATCTAAAACCAAATTAACAAATACTTTCCTGGCCTCAGGCGTGATGTAAACACTCAACACGCCAACAGCTAGAGATATAGGAACTGTAAAGGTAGCTATCCATGCAAGCATTCGTAAAGGACTGGCTCCTCCCGTCAGCAATACCGTGTATTCCTGTTCGGCGTGAAGTCTTCCCCAAGATACGAGAATGGCTAGAAACAAACTGAATGGAACTACTATCTGAGCAAACTCTGGAATTCGTAATCCGATCAGTATCCAGAGAGCTTGTGCAGAAAACCGACCTGCAACTGCTTCTTGGAGGTATCCGGTAAACCTCCCTCCAAGTCCAACAACAAGCAATACAACGAACAGCCCCGCGAAAATTAGCAAAGATTCTCGTGCGCAATAACGTGATGCTATGGAAAACACTAACTTGTGAATGTCTGAGCGAGTTGACCGGTTCTCGCAAAATAGTTAAGTAACGCGTGAAGTACCATATGCATCAGGCGGTTATTCGAGTTCTACATAAGTATATCGATTGCATAAAAAATACCCGCCAATAGCACTCGAGTACGACAAGTTATGTACGAGATCTCAATTTCGATTGCCCGAAAGATTCGTACAATTCTTCGCTTCGAGTTTAGCTGCGCTATGGTTATCCAATGAGTGAAGCTGCAATATCAAGTCTAATACTTCGAACTAGATATTTTTGATACATATTTTGAAATGGGCATGCTGAGAAGGATCTTATAGGTTGGAACGCGTTGACTTTTACCTGCTTTCGAATATTGACGAAAAAGCAAAATTGCGATTCGCATGTGTCGTAGCTGAACGAGCGGTAAATGAGGGATTGAATGTTTTTGTACATACGAAAAACGAAGAGTTTACGAAAGATTTAGATGAACTGATGTGGGTATTTAAGGACGACAGCTTTCTGCCGCATGCTATTGCCGGCCAAAGTAACACGGAACATGCAGACGTTGTCATCGGCAACGTGGCAACAGGCGTTATCGAAAAAGACTTGATGATCAATATAGATTCTGAATATCCGCCGAAAACTGAATCTTTTACTCGTGTTGCCGAAATTGTATTATCAACGGGGAAAAAGACCGGGCGCACAAAATACCGAAACTATCAAGATAATGGTATCAAGCCATTTCACCATGACTTGGGTGAATGGGATTAGATGCTTGCTAGTTTTTTCAAATTGCAATTCCTGAAACATTAGGCTCGTGCTACATGTCGAGTAAACACGCTAATCTAAACGAAGCCTTCAGTCCACGTGAGATCGAAACTCCACTCTATGAGCGATGGGAGAAGAGTGGCTACTTTCGCCCAATGGGGAACGGCCAACCCTACGCTATTGTCATCCCTCCCCCGAACGTAACGGGTACGTTACATATTGGTCACGCGTTTCAACATACATTAATGGACGTACTGATTAGATACCAGCGTATGTGCGGGCGGCAAACATTATGGCAGACCGGTACCGACCATGCAGGAATCGCAACACAGATGGTAGTCATGGAACAGCTCGCTGCCGAAGGTAAGTCGCTCAACGATCTCGATCGAGAAGCATTCGTAGATCGCGTATGGGAATGGCGTAAAGAATCTGGTGGAAGAATCACCAAGCAAATGCGGCGAATCGGTTCTTCGGTAGATTGGGATTCAGAGCGATTTACGATGGACGAAGGATTTTCGCGTGCCGTCTTGGAAGTATTCATCCGGCTTTATGAAGAGGGTTTGATCTATCGAGGGCAACGCCTCGTAAATTGGGATCCGGAACTAGAAACCGCACTCTCAGATCTCGAAGTAGTAAGTGACGAAGAGGATGGAAGCCTCTGGTACCTGCGATATCCGTTGAGCGCAGGCACCTTGACTAGCACGGGCAAAGATCATGTTGTGGTCGCTACCACAAGGCCAGAAACCATGTTCGGCGATACCGCTGTCGCCGTTAACCCGAATGATGATCGTTTTAAGAATTTGATTGGGAAGCATGTAGTTTTACCTCTGACCAATCGTGAGCTGCCAATTATCTCGGATGAATATGTAAATCCTGAATTTGGCACTGGCTGTCTAAAAATTACTCCCGCACACGACTTTAACGACAACGAAATTGCGGCCCGACATAATCTCAAGTCCATAAACATATTTACGTCCAAAGCTGCGCTTAACGACTCCGTTCCAGAATGCTATCAGGGTTTGGACCGGTTCGATGCGAGGGAGAAAGTAGTCAACAAGCTGCAGACTTTGGGGTTGTTGGAAACAACCGCTCCGTACAAAGTTCAGATACCTCGAGGCGATCGATCGAACGCGATCGTCGAACCATGGATGACCGACCAGTGGTTTGTAAAGATTGCTCCACTAGCAGAACGCGCTATAGACGCCGTACGTAAAGGTGATATCCGATTCGAACCCAAGCGATGGGAAAACGTTTATTTCTCTTGGATGGCTGAAATACGCGATTGGTGCATTAGCCGCCAACAATGGTGGGGCCACCGGATTCCTGCTTGGTATGACTCTCAGGGCAATATTTACGTCGGACGCACCGTTGAAGAAGCAAGGTCCAAGAGCAAGGTTGATGATTCAACGGAGCTCAGACAAGACCCCGATGTGTTGGAAACATGGTTTTCAAGTGCCTTGTGGACATTCGCAACACTCGGGTGGCCCGATTCAACGTATCGCCTGAAAACTTTTCATCCAACGGATGTACTAGTTACCGGACACGACATTATTTTCTTCTGGGTCGCACGAATGATCATGATGACTCTCCATTTTACTGACGAGGTTCCGTTTAAGACGGTATATGTTCACGGCTTGGTTCGCGACGCAGAGGGACAAAAAATGTCCAAGATGCGAGGTAATGGACTCGATCCCTTGGACTTAATTGACGGGATTGATCTTGAAGCGCTCGTCAAAAAACGGATATCAAACCTAGCACAACCCCGAATGGCGCGACGAATAGAAAACAACACCAGACGTGACTTTCCAAATGGCATTCAATCATTCGGAACCGATGCCCTACGCTTTACTTTTTGTTCCCTTGCGTCACCAGGAAGTGCCACTTATAACTTTGACGTACAGAGAGTTGAAGGCTACCACCACTTCTGCAATAAATTATGGAATGCTGCTCGCTTTGTTCTAAATAATGTCGAATTACTCAACTCTGGTGAGCCTGTCTTGCAGACTCTTCCCGATCGTTGGATTCGTTCCAAACTAAGAAGGTTGATCCGAGAATCCAAGCTCGCGCTTGATACGTACAGATTCGACCTTTATGCATCAAAGATCTATGAATTCATCTGGCACGAGTTTTGCGATTGGTATTTAGAGCTTTCAAAGCCCCTCCTCTTTCAAGCAACCACACCAGACAAAATACTACGCTCCACTCAACGAACGCTATTAGAAGTTTTAGAAACAACTCTAAGAATTGCACATCCGGTGATGCCTTATATCACGGAAACGATTTGGCTACGTATAAGACCGCCGACGGAGCGTGTCGAGATAAGCCTTATGCTTGAATCTTTTCCGTCTGAGGGAGAATGTATTGACGACCAGGAAGCCGAACAATCTATCGATTGGCTAAAAGCCGTTGTAGGTGGAATTCGAAATATTCGTGGAGAACGGCAGGTCCCTCCGAGAAGCGAAGTAGACGTCTTGCTAGTCGATGGTGATGAAGAAGACCGTCAACGACACGTAGCTACAAAAAGACTTGTGGAACGACTGGCAAAAACTTCGTCACAAGAGTGGATCGATAGAAATCAAACATTACCTCTAGGATCCATACAGATGGTTGGGAATCTACAAATCATCGTTCCCTTTAAAAACCAATCCGAGATAGTGATGGAGCGAGCAAGACTAGCCAACGAGCTAACGAAAATCCAAAAAGAACGAGAACGAGTGGAACGGAAACTGTCCAACGATAATTTCGTAAATCGTGCTCCAACCGAAGTCGTTGAAAAGGAACGAAGCAAATTCAAAGAACTATCATCTCAAGTAGACACCCTCAACATTCAGTTCTCTTCACTTAACTCCAGCGTACCCTAAACAAGTAATAAATTGCTAAGCCCTAAGCGTCGTGAGGCATCATACGATCCTAAGCACTACCTTTCCTACGGTTTCGTTCTCGGAAAGTTTCTGATGTGCTTCATCTACGTCTTCAATCGCAAAGACCGCTTCAATAACGGGTACAATTTCTTTCGATTCCAGTAACGGCCACACGCGTTCATAGAGAGCGTCTATGACGAACGCTTTCGCTGAGATAGTTCGTGCCCGTAGTGTTGAACCGACGATTCGAATTCGTTTCGCCATCACGTGCCCTAATGAAATTTCGGTTGCCGCTCCTCCCATTAGACCAATAAGTATTAACCGGCCCTCTATATTAAGACTCTTTAAGTTTGCTTTAAAATAGCTCGCGCCGACAGGATCTAGAATTACGTCCACTCCTTTGCCATTTGTCCACTCACCAACTAGTTCTTCAAAACGTTGATCGTGCCGGTTACATCCTGCGACGGCACCAAGTTGCAGACATTGCTTAAGCTTGCGATCGCTGCCTACGGTAACAAAGCACGGATTGCCAAACGCTTTGCACATCTGAATGCCAGCCGTACCCACTCCGCTAGCACCTGCATGAATCAACACGTGCTCCCCAAGAGTTGCCGATGCTTCCATAAAGAGATTCAGATACGCAGTGGCGAAGACTTCTGGTATTGATGCTGCTTGTTCGAAGTTCAATCTTGTCGGTTTCAGAAGTACTTGTCCTGCAGGTACAACTACATATTCCGCGTATCCTCCACCAGCTAATAGAGCACACACTTCGTCACCTTTCTTGACGCGAGTAACACCTTCGCCCACCGATTCAACAACTCCGGCACACTCTAGACCCATAACGAAACTCGCTCCCGGAGGAGGAGGATATTTTCCTGAACGTTGCAGTAAATCTGCTCTATTGACTGCCGTGGCATGATTGCGAATTCGTATCTCGCCTGGTCCTACAACTGGTTTCTCAACTTGTTCCCAACTCAAAGAGTCGCCATGCTGGACAATAGCTTTCATCACCGTGACATCCGCATTTCCACACCTTTTATCCTAGATAGTTCTTCCTTCCTAAGTATTAATGAGCACGCTCACACTATGATCTACGTCGACAACATGAAGCATACAACGATAACCCTTGTGCTATTACATCGTCGTAAAGCTCGGTTTTGAACCTATAGCAACTACTGTAACTTCGTAAACCTAAATGTATGGAGAATACCTCTATTTATTGCCTTGTTGACGAATCATGTTCGATATAAGTGTATGATTTTTAACATTGTAAGGATGGTTTGCTTCGAATAAATAGAGGTGGCTTGGAGTTAAGTACTAAATAATTGGCCGCCAAATTGACAACGCACTCCAAATGGTTAGTAAAACTCATTTCCCGTATGATCTTGCGAATTTATCAGAAACCTACAGAGAACACACTGATCAACATGGCAGCCACTATATATCACTATACGTGTCGTACATTAGAGCAGAACAGGAACCAACGACTTAGCCCGGTAGAGATATGTATACATGAAAGGAATTCTCGTCGCGAATTTAGGTTCACCAAATTCACCTAGGCTGAAAGACGTCCGGAGGTTTCTCTCGGAATTTCTTATGGACGGTCACGTAATCAACGCACCACCATTCATAAGACGAGTTCTTGTCAAATGTTTGATCGTTCCTTTTCGGTCACGTCGAACGGCAAAAGCTTACGCGAGTATCTGGGCCAATAGTAAGGGGCCCTTGCGTAAACATACAGAAGCCATTGCTAGAGCGATTGAAAATCGCACCGGAATTAAAACTACTGTCGGTATGCGATATGGGGAGCCTTCGCTTGAAGCAGCATTTCGACAGCTGGCCGATGCTGAAGAGATCTTGTTAGTCGGGCTTCACCCACAACATGCTGATTCAACACGGACTACGCTCAATGAACGAGCCGCATCGCTAGCTTCCAAAGCAAGTCTTCGTGTATTACTCCCTTTCTACAAAGAGCCACAATTTATCGAATCCATGGTACAAGTTACGCGATCACATCTACATACAGAAACGGACCATATCCTATTTAGTTTCCATGGGCTCCCCGTTCAGCACATACTTAAAGCTGATGAGACCCATAGCCACTGTTACAAGCATTCAAACTGCTGCGATACTCCTTCACCATGTCATGCAAAATGCTACCGACATCAATGCTGTGAAACGGCCTATTTAGTTGGAGAGCAACTCGATATTGAATATTCGGTCAGCTTCCAATCGAGACTTGGCCGATTGGAGTGGATTAAACCTTACACGGAAGAGAGAATAGTCGAGCTAGCAGAGCAAGGCGTACGACGACTAGCAGTTGTATGTCCTTCGTTTGTCACAGATAACCTCGAAACTCTTGAAGAAATCGGTATCCGCGCGGAACAATCGTTTATTGACCATGGTGGAATACATTTTCAGCTGGTTCCGTCACTAAACGACGATAATGATTGGATGGACGTACTTGCGTACTGGTGCAAATCAGTACCAGAATTGTTTGAGAGTTTACCAAGCCAGATCAATTGCAGGATGCGGAAGGCCAATTTAGTAACGTAAAGTATTGTTGGGCTTTAGTTAACCAATGAAGTCTCCTGCTCCATTGTTATTACAAATAGGAGATCACCAGCGTTTACCTGTTGCCCCGTAGCAACGTTGATGCGAGAAACCCTGAACTTCCGATCATCTGGATAGAATTCCTGATCTCCAGAATTGAAATCCTTTAATCGCATTGGTGTGAACACTTTGAAAGCTTCAAGCTGACATATGACAACGTCATTTGTGATCTCATCACCGACAGCAACATAATCTTGGTCAGCAGGTGAAGGTCTTAAGTAAAAAATTCCTGTCGATGGAGCCAGTACTTTCAATTCGTCACTTCCTTCGATCTGAATCGTCGAGAGATCAAGTGCCTCACTTCTAACGTTAGCAGTGGCTTCGACTTCACTGATCAGGGAATCAACATCGGTACGGTTGAAAAAATGCGTAAGAAACTCCGTATCGTAGTCACCATTTAGGAAAACGGGATCCGTCAATATGCGACGGACAAGAGCAACATTTGTATAAATGCCTTCTATACGGACATTCGATAAATATTCTTCCAGTCTCTGAGCAGTGGCTTCGCGATCAGATCCATGAGCGATAATCTGTACAATCATGCTGTCGTAATAGGGCGAAACTGCTTTGCCTGAGCTGATACCAGCGATCACCTGAACATCGGGACCATCCGGTAATTCACACACCCTGACTTCTCCCGCACTTGAACGTAGCACCATGTTGCCGTCAGCATCCCGAGTAATTTTCTCAGCATTAATACGCGCTTCTATTGCATATCCATTCTTAGTAGCCTCAACAGCAAATTTTTCGCCACCAGCAATTCGAAACTGTGCCGAGACAATATCTACTCCTGACACCAACTCCGTCACCGGGTGTTCGACCTGCAGCCTCGTATTCATCTCCATAAAATAGACTTGATCTGAAACAAGGTCATAAATAAATTCGACCGTCCCCGCACCAACATATTTCACGGCGTCTGCAATTTTCGTAGCGTACTCATACACGGAATCGTGCAGCTTCTGCGAGAGCATTGTCGAATCCGATTCTTCTATGATCTTCTGTTTGTTTCGCTGAACGCTACAGTCTCTGAGACCGAGTACGGATGTCGTGCCTTGACGATCACGAAGAATTTGCACCTCTATATGTCGAAGTGAAGTGATGTATTTCTCAAGGTACAAATCACCGTTGCCAAAGGCGGCCCGTGCCTCGGCTGATACACGCTGGAACTGCTCATGAAAGCCATTTGCAGACTCAACGACCTGAATTCCTTTTCCCCCTCCACCATGCACTGCTTTAATCAGTATTGGATAACCGATTTCATCAGCAACATCAGCCGCGTTAGCAACGTCCGTCACGATTCCATGACTGCCCGGTACTACGGGAATATCAAGGCTTAGTGCCATATTAATTGCGTTCGATTTGTTGCCCATCGTTTCCATGCTAGAGACGGGCGGGCCAATAAAATTAATACCGCGCGACTGCATTAATTCTGCAAATTGGCTGCTCTCAGAGAGAAATCCGATACCCGGATGTATTGCATCTACTTTTTCGATTTCGGCAATGGCAAGTACAGATCGCGCGTTTAAATAGCTTTCATCTGGAGTACTGCCTCCAATACAAACCACACTGTCATTGGGTCCAAGCATGTCAACGGCGACAGAATCAATGTCGGGATCCGACTGAGCCAGAACAACCTCAATTGATTGATCTTGAGCGACTTTCACAAGCTTCGATGCCGCACAACCCCGAGCATGAATAAGGACATGTTTTATCGGACGGTAAATCTTCTTCTGACGTCTCTTACTCGCTCTCGCCGCCATCGGAAGCAGTTCTTTTTCTCCAAGGAAGAGATCTGATAACACTCGATCTACAACCTCTACAACGCTTAACTGAGGGGCCGGAACGGCAGGATCGATCGTGCGAAGGACGTCGTCCAAGTCGTTATAAAATGGATGTTTGACTAAGCCTTCCATGGCTCTAGGCACGTCTGTGAGATAGTTTGCAATAATCGATTCTGCGGGGAGATGGCTAGGTATCACAATCTGACCGGCGAACGGCATGCTTGTCCCAGAGAAATAATACGTGTGCACAAGCGGGTGTGTGACAAAACTCGCTTGTGCACCCCCCGTGCAATCGCCAAATCCAAATACAATAACTGGTAGATCAAAATCTCGAACAAATCGTGTTATCCTATCATTGATCGCAGCCATTGAAAAAAGGGCACCTGCTCCTTCCTTTGTCTGCATTCCGCCAGAAGAAATAAAGCAAATTACCGGTAGTTGATTTTCCGCACACTCAACGAGAAGTCGGCAGAACTTTTCCGCACTTGCCATATCGAATGCACCGGCCTGAAATTCAACGTTGGAAATCACTGCTCCAACACGTACGCCATTTTTGCCATCCTTAAAGGTACCCACACCAGTAACTACGCCACAGGGAGGCGAGCCGGATTTAAGAGCTGATTCAATCGCGAGTCGAAAGCCAGGAAACTTACATGGATCCGTACTCAACCTATCGCTGAACAACTCTTCGAAGTCACTAAAGAATTCACTAACAAATGCTTGGTATTCAGTTCCACCACGACGTTTAAACGTGGTCAATGCTTCGTGTATCTGGAGATCACGGTACGCAATGTTCAGGCGATTCCAGAAATCCTTCTTACGGCCAATTCTCCGCGGAGCAATTCGTCCATCGTATTTGGAATTCGGTAAGTTACTTTGGAGATAGCTTGTTACCAATCGTTCCAGTACAAAAGTTACGACGACGAATAGCGTGTCGGATATTTGTGGGAAGGATCTCTTTTTCCATTCTTCAACGGTCTGAAAGAAGCGATTCACGCCGCGCATTGATGTGAAGTCTTGAAACCATTCGAAAAAAGATTCACGCGTTTGCTGGTCCGTAAGTACTCTGGATTCACCGCCAGCTGCTGCGTTAGCTATTTGACGTGATGCAACCTCGAATGCTGATCCCAGTAATTGTTCGATACTATCCCTGCTCAGGGACTGGGTTCGACCCGCCTCTTCCGCAATGCTGCTTAAGTTAGTGAGAAGCTGATCATAGATGCTATCAAAGAGGCTAAAGTTTCTAACCTCACGAATAAAGTCATCTCGAAGATCGTCATTCGTGAGAACTTCCCAGATGTCTTTATCCAATCCATTTAAACTACTGCCACTGGACTTGGCCGGTACGAGATACACCCCAAATTTTCTGTCGAACGTATCTCGGTTGCCTGCAATGAACCTTCCACCTTTCGTACTCCTTCGTGCGCCCAGTGGCCCCTCAGTTAATGCGAGATTCAGTTCTACACAAAATTGCGCAAGATGTAATTCGCCTCTATGATCAACTGTATCCAAGGACTGAACTAGTTTCTTGCCCTCGTGAGTGAACCGCTCGCGCAACACTAGTCCCAGCTTGTTGTCCGATCGAATTGCGAGCGATAGCCCTTTAGGCTTATCAATTTCAGACGGTTTAAGTAAACGTGCAAAGTCATTATGATGTTCCAACGCGTCAAGCAATGATGATAGATTCCCTCCTGCGTCTGTTTTCCAGCGGTTATACAAGTACATGGTGAATGTATGAAGAAGAGATATACGTGCATCTTCAAAACGCTTTTTCGGCTCGCCAAACAGCAGTTCAGAGATGCGACCGCCTCTTTCGTTCGATAATGCATCACGACGTTCGTTGTAGACTTTCCAAGCTAACTTCAATTGATCGTCGTACATAAGACGGTCAGGATCCTGCAACCACCTTAGAAAGGTTCGGCGTCGTTCTCTATCGATACGGTTATCCAACTCCCCAGTTGGAAGCTCGATCTGAGATAGTCGTCCATATTGTTGCTTGCTCGTAGCGCGTATTCGGCGACGCACACGCAAGTAACGTAAGTACCGGAATGCAATTCCAAAGACGTTGAAATATTCGCTTGGAGGACGCGTACTACCAAGCGATGCTCGTTGTTCCAGCTTCTGTAGTCGTTGCGATGGATTTAAGTAACGTTCTAAAGATCGATGATAGTGTTCAATGATGTAAGGATTTTCGCGAACGAATGTGCGTGTACTGTTCTCAACCGAAGTAATGCAAGTAACTATCGCCAGACGTAAGTTCTCTAATTTTTCTGGCGGATCTCCGGGCACGTAGTCAATAATCCCATCAATATTGCCTTGTTGCATTAATTCGTAGGGACTGAGCCCGACATGCTTCGCACATTCCTGCCATGAAAGATTTAACCTGCGAGCGATACTTGCAAGCGATCTCGGCTGTATGGTGCTGAATACACCGTCGCGAACGGCAAGAATTACATTACTAGCTGCAAGCGGTATAGCACCACCGGAGTAACCAACACCGAAAATGACACCAATATTCGGAACATCAACGTCCGACATGACGGTAATCAATCGAGATATTGCGTGCGCTTGGTTATTGCGGTTTGCTTCCTCATGTCCGGCGGCACCTGGAGTGTCCATCATACTAACAATCGGGATAGAACGGCGGGAACATTGATCTACGAATTGAGCGGCGGCTAAGTGGTGCTCAGGCATCCACTCGCCGTTTTTATGCGCCCGGTTCTGGGCAACTACACCAACTTGCCGCTTCTGATCGTTAAAATCGAACTCTACTATTGCCTCATAGTACGGTTCTTCAGCGAAAACAACTTTCTCAATACCAATTTGTCGAACCACATCAGGAGCTGATAATCGATCAGGCGCCTCCGCAGGACTGATTACCGCTTCGATGTATGTATCGACATCCGCTCGCTCAAGCTCGTCAGCCCGCTTTGCAATTTCCGCGGATCTAAGCAAACCGCGAATAGCGTATTCTTTATTTGCATCCGCAGATGGGAATAAGTCAAAATCTCGCGATAATGCCTCTGCGATCAAAAACAACTGATCGCGTTTAGGGTTAGTTCTGTTCATTCTCTAGCAAAAACATCTTCCCATCCCAGATTGGTACATATATCTTACGGGTAATGTAATTTAATTGTCACTGTTTCTGCAAAACTAGCATTCGCTCAACGCGTCTTTAACGATGAAGCAACTATCGATAGCTGTACTTACAGTCTCCGATACACGTTCCCGCGAGAACGATACATCCGGGGATTACCTCACTGAGCAAATCAGAGTGGCCGGGCATTGTATTGCAGATCGTACAATTATCGCTGACGACGTCTACCAAATTCGATCCTTGGTCTCACAATGGATCGCAAATGAAACGATTGATGTCATAGTTACTACTGGAGGTACTGGTTTTAGCGGACGGGACCAAACACCTGAAGCACTCGTACCTTTGTTCGACCAACGCATTGAAGGATTCGGAGAATTGTTCAGACAAATGTCGTACGATGAGATTGGGAGTTCCACTATTCAATCACGTGCGGTGGCAGGTATCGCAAACAGGACCTTAATTTTCGCCGTTCCTGGATCAACTGGTGCTTGTCGTACTGCGTGGACAAAAATTCTACGGGAACAGCTAGACGAGTCGTTCAAGCCTTGTAACTTTGCTGAAATTATTACTAGATTTCACAACGATAAACAATAGAGAAAGTAATACATGACTGTGTATATATTGGGTGCTAAACGAACTCCCATTGGGAGTTTCCAAGGCAATTTATCCGAATACACTGCGCCGCGCCTAGGTGCTAGTGCTATATCCGCATCGCTCCAAGATAGTGGCGTCGATCCAAATTCGATAAGCGAAGTATTTATGGGTAACGTGATTGGAGCTGGAGTGAGACAAGCACCCGCACGACAAGCGACGCGTGAGGCTGGAATTCCCGATTCAGTGGGAGCGACGACTATCAACAAGGTTTGTGGTTCCGGTATGAAGGCCGCCATGCTCGCTCATGATTTAATTCGTATGGGAGATGTATCTGCAATTATTGCCGGTGGCATGGAAAGCATGACAAATGCACCTTATGTGGTTGCGAAAGCGCGAAACGGATTAAGGATGGGGCATGGTGAACTAATGGATGCAATGTTCTGCGACGGTCTAGAAGACGCAGAAAATGGAGGCCTGATGGGCAACTTCGCGCAGGATACTGCCGATGAATATCAGATCACACGCGAGTCCATGGATAAATTTGCAGTTGCCTCAGTTACGAAGGCACTTAGTGCGATGGACCAAGGGTTGCTGGATGGAGAAGTGGAACCCATTGACGGAATTCACGAAGACGAACAGCCAAGGCGATCCAAGGTAGACCGAATCCCCACCATGCGGCCCGCATTCAAGAAAAATGGTACCATTACGGTGGCTAATGCAAGTTCCATCTCTGACGGGGCATCCGCTTTAATCGTCGTAGATGAACAAACTGCTCAAAATGCGCCGCGCGAGCCATACGCCCGTATTGTTGCTCACGCGACTCATTCAATCCATCCATCAAAATTTACAATCGCTCCAGTAGGAGCAATCAAGAATGTTCTTGCCAAGACCGGCTGGTCCGTTGAAGAAGTGGATCTATTTGAGATCAACGAAGCATTCGCAATGGTGACAATGCTCGCTATACGGGAACTAAATCTGGATACCAGCAAAGTTAATATTTATGGTGGTGCATGTGCCCAGGGCCATCCTCTAGGTTCTACTGGAAGTAAGCTGCTAGTAACGCTTGCACATGAATTGAAAGCAATGCAAGCTAAACGAGGCATCGCTGCGCTTTGTATCGGCGGAGGAGAGGCAACCGCCGTTGCGCTTGAACGAGACTAAGGCGCGAGTATGCCATCCATAAATTTAACAATATAGGCACCCCTCTGACTCGTTTGCCTGTAATCGTTGGATACGGTGGAATTAACCCGGCTGGTCGCGTTTCCTTTGATCATGCATACCGTCGATTAGTCATTGACGCATTACCTCAATCCGCAGCTAACGATACCTACCGTAGTCTTGCTGGATTAATGGGCATTAACGAACATGTCGTTAACGAAGCGGTGCAACAACATATCTTAGACAACACTTTAATTCGGCGTATTGAGCTCTTTAATCCGGATCAAATTGAATGCCACCGCAACGCAACGCTCCAATCTATCGACGGCAAATCTATTTCTTTCATCATCTCATCCAAACAACTTCCGGAAACGATCCCAACGACATGGAATATAAGTAGATTAGCTAATGACCATATCTACGTTGAAATCGATACCAAAACGGATGTTCTATTCTCCGATCAGCAAGCGGGAAAAGTTACGTCGGCGGGTCAAGTACCTAGTGGTTTCAATCCCGAGGCTTGCTACCCTTCCAGAAACCACCCTAGAGGTTTACAGCTCACAATATTTGCGGCTTCGGATGCTCTTCGTTCGATTGGCATTGATTGGGAAGTCATCCGACAAGCCGTAAAGCCAGACGAAATAGCTGTATTTTCAGGAAGTGCCATGGGTCAACTAGACGTATACGGAAGCGGCGGAATGCTCCAAGCACCGTGGCAAGGTAGGCGCCCCACTGCGAAACAGGTTGCACTAGGACTCCCTGAGATGTCTGCTGATTTTGCCAATGCGTACGTGCTTGGAAGCTTGGGTGCAAACGGAGCTTCCATTGGAGCATGTGCAACATTCCTTTACAACGTCAAGACTGCCATTGATGAGATCAAGAGCGGGAATCGACGAATAGCCCTAGCGGGAGGAGCTGAGGCACCGGTTATACCGGAGATCATAGAAAGCTATCGTATTATGGGTGCACTAGCGGAAGACAAAGCACTTATGGATTTGGACCACTGTGACACAGTTGATAACCGGCGTGCGTGCCGACCTTTCTCAAGTAACGTTGGTTTTACTCTAGCCGAGGCAGCGAGTTTCATTGTGTTTATGGATGACGAATTAGCAATTGAGCTGGGAGCACAGATCTATGGAGCCGTACCTGATGTCTTCATCAATGCAGATGGCTTCAAAAAATCTATCTCAAGCCCCGGTGTGGGTAACTATATCACCATGGGCAAGTCTCTTGCGTTAGCTCGCTCCATGTTTGGTGAGAGATGCGTACAAAGAAACTCATATATTCATGCACACGGAACTGGTACACCGCAGAACCGAACTAGCGAATCCCGCATTTTGAATGAAACGGCAAAATCTTTCAGAATAGAAAAGTGGAACGTGGCTGCCGTCAAAGCATACCTTGGTCATACGTTGGCGGCAGCTTCAGGGGATCAGATATCTGCCGCATTGGGCTCATGGCAATACGGCTTGATTCCCGGTATTTACACAATCGACCACATTGCTGAAGACGTGTATGCCAGCCATCTTCGAATTACACCTGAACATATCGAGATTGACCCCCGTGAGATAGATGTGGTTTTCATAAACTCCAAAGGCTTCGGAGGCAATAATGCAACAGGTGTACTGATTTCTCCTTTTGTGACACACAAGATGCTCACTCGAAGATACGGTTCACATCGTATGGCAAAACACGCACGGCATTCTGAGCAAACACTTGAACATGCCGAACAATACGACGACCGAGCCTCTCGCGGAAACTTAGATGCGATCTACCGATTCGGTGAAGGTGTTATAGACGGTACTGACCTCAAGATTTCCGATCAAGAAATTGGCATTCCAGGATATTCAAAACCGATTGATTTAAACTTGCCAAATGCCTATACGGATATGACATAGGGCTAATACAACAAACCAATTGAGGCAAAAATTCCCCGATTATCTATAAGTGCTATGATCAGCATATGATGGTTGATCAAGGAAGATCCCATGTCAGTCAAGCATGCAGCGATTCCCCGTATAGCCCAAACTTCCTATTAGTCTGGACTTTCCGTATTGGGTTTCGCGATAATGGAGACAATATCGGTACCCAGAACCCGTCTCAATGCACGACGAAATGCTGTGTGGAACGCCTGGAACGACCTGAAGGAGGCCTTCGTCTGGAGGGAGGTCGGTCGCAGGATGGAGTTCTACAACCGTGAGCGACTGCATCAGGCATTGGGGTACCGAACGCCCGATCACGTCTACTGGTCCGACCGGGAGGTATTGCGAAATGTGGCGTAAATAGTAAAAAGCAAACACTTTCATTTACTACCCCCATGGGGTAGTGAAGTCTGCTGGAGTGTATCTTAAATCTCGTGTGAATCTGTCTCAAGAAACCACACCATCTCAGTCTTTACCTCAACGTAAAAGAACGTCGCCTTTAGTGCGAGCAATCTGGTTTGCGTCAACTTTATTCAAAAACTTTAGTCTTGTACCGAGACGGATATTTGTGCGTTCCCATCATGGAGACGCCATTTATGATCTTCCTTTAAAATACAAGAGAAATTATAGAAAACACCGATTTACACGTATCCTCTTCGAGGTCCAGTCTGCTAAAGTAATTGGTCTCTAACTTTCGGACAACCTCGTCACTATGACCGTCCACTCTGGCCACAAATCGATCAGAGTCTAATGGTCTTTCGATGATCTTTTCAACAGCAATACGAACAGCAATGTCTTGATACACTTGCAATAGTTTCATTGGAATCTGAAAACTGTCGCCCTCTATGGTTACTTGCATGGTGTTATCATCGATTTTTTCCACTTTCTGTGGAGTTCGCCCACGCCGCCGCCTGATTAGCCAAAAAGATGTTCGTTCATCTATTTTGGTTACTCACGTATACAATCTCCATTATTTTCAGGTGCAGATATCCCACTGCAGTTCCTCGGAAAGCACTGCGATGCACTATCCTTCTTGATGATCAGTTCTGGTATCAACGGGAACACTGCCTAACGGTCGAATGCACTATCACGCCTGCTCGCAACGCTCCTTCACAAGAAGCGGTAACTACTATTGGGTAACTAAGTTGTCCAAAATCACCTCTGATCGCCAAGAAGAATCTCAGCGTCCAGAAAACGAAGATAACAACCGATTCTGCTACAACATCAATTCGTCACGCTAGTCTTAATCCATCGCAATGAACTTATGATCACGCATGGATGCAAACTCTAGCTCTGGCCATCTTTCTTGAATCAACTCCAGATTGACTCGGGAAGTAGCCAGCAATGTCAAGTAATTGCTACTATCCACAGCTAGTTGCGACGATAATCGCTTCCTAAAGTCAGAAAGTTTCTTCTCGTTACTTGATGTAATCCAACGAGCAGTAAATACCGACGAAGGTTCGTAAAAACACTCTGCTTGGTATTCTTCCCTCAGCCGGAATGCAACCAATTCAAATTGGAGCGGTCCGATAGTACCAACGATCATGTCATTGCCTTCGAGCGGCAGAAAAACTTGTGTCGCACCTTCTTCGGATAACTGTCGAATGCCTGTTTCCAGTCGTTTAAACATCAAAGGGTTCCGTACGCGTACTTTGCGGAAAAGTTCAGGTGCAAAATTCGGTATCCCCCTGAACGAAAGTTCCTGACCTTCGCTAAACGAGTCGCCGATATGAATGGCTCCATGGTTATGCAACCCAATGATATCGCCTGCGTAGGCTTCATCTGTACGAATGCGGTCTCCCGCCATGAAAGTTACAGCATTGTTAATTTTGATATCGCGGTTTCGCCTTACATGACGCATTCGCATACCATCCCGATACTTGCCAGAACAAATCCGCATGAAAGCGATACGGTCTCGATGCTTTGGGTCCATATTGGCTTGTATTTTGAAAACGAAGCCGGAAAATTTTTTCTCTGTTGGATAAACTAATAATGAATCCGACAACCTAGGACGAGGCGCAGGCGCAATACTCACAAACTCGTTAAACAGTTCAGTAACTCCAAAGTTATGAAGAGCCGTACCGAAGAATACTGGAGTTCTGTTACCTGCACGGTAGGCATTCAGATCGTGCTGGTGACTCGCTCCTTTCACCAGCTTAATCTCGTCAACAAAATCGTCATAATCGAACCCTAACCAGTCTCGGGCTCCCTGACTGTTCAGTTTTTCTATCACACGAAATTCATATCTGCTTGAGCCGTGACCAGACTCGTAACAAATCAGTTGATCTATATCAAAAAGGTAGATCCCTCGAAAACTTCGGCCTGACCCAATAGGCCAACACCTCGGAGCGCACTCGATTTGTAGTTCGTCCTCTATTTGATCTAGCAATTCAATAGGGTCTCGCATCTCACGATCTAATTTGTTAATGAATGTGAGTATCGGTATATCACGTAAACGACAGATTTCCAAGAGTTTGCGCGTACGTGGTTCCACACCTCTTGCAGCATCAATCACCATGAGTACCGAATCCACAGCGGTGAGCGTTCTGTAGGTGTCTTCCGAAAAGTCTTCGTGACCAGGCGTATCAAGTAAATTAACAACGCGCCCCGCATACGCAATCTGCATCACAGACGTGGTAACTGAAATTCCACGCTCCCGTTCCATCGCCATCCAATCAGATTTTGCCGCACGATTGGCTTTCTTGGCCTTGACCGTGCCTGCTAACTGAATGGCGTTACCAAGGAGTAGAAATTTCTCAGTGACGGTTGTTTTTCCGGCGTCGGGATGTGAGATGATCGCAAACGTCCGCCGTCGCTCAACAGCATTATTTATATCCATAAGTAATGGATACGCAAGATCTTAAAAGTAGGTAATTGTATAGGTGAAACAGAGTAATACTTCAACTTTAGGCAGATAGGTGTAATAAACCACCAGCCTGAGAACCAAACTGTTCATTTGATATTCATTGACAATATTCGATCTGGCAATTCTAGCATGATACTTTGTCAATACAATAAATTTTTCGTGAAATCTGGCCTAATTGCTAGCACTGATAAGCTTGATACTTTGCATCAGTCGGCCGAGCGAGGAGGAAATCATTTTTTAGTAATAATATTGGATGTTATAATTTCTAAAACAGAGCAATAAATTACTTTCGATTTCTTCAGTAGGACACCTAATTCCAAGACCTTGATAGCCTAATGTGCTGCATAAATTTAACAGCTCTGCTACATCAACCCGGAACGCAAATACGCCATACAAAGCAACGATAGTCGTATCATTTGAATTTGGTTTTGATTCGGTCTTACCCCGCACGCATAATTACTGTGTATGCAACTCAGGACATAGTCTCGAATTCCATCCTAGCTTGACGCACCACGCATCTGTGGTGGTTTTCGATAAATCCTTAAGGAACTACCCGCGAATCTTCAAGCTATGGACCGCAATATCTGTTGCCACAACGCTTTCTTCTCATCCGCTGTAACTGGAATCTTGTCTACAACTATGCAAGAATGAGAATCGTCGTCGTGAACTACCATTAAATGCGCCGCCCGCTCTCCAATTGCAATGAAAGTACGCACTCCATCGGAATCCTTTCTGTAGAAAATAGCGAACGCATTTAACAATTCCTCAAATGACACATCACCTTCGCTTAAGTCCTGATTTCTTGAAGCAAGTGGTGGCCAATGGAAATCCGATATCCTTTCTTCTGGCGACTGTTCAGTGTTCGCACTGCGAGCAATTGCGCGTAGTATGCGTATATGGCTAGCAGAACTATCGGCAGCACAAACATACGCATCTCCAAAACGCACGCAGCATACTTTAAGCCTCTCGACGGCTCCGACCTTTCCAGCTCGTGCATCAGATGTTCTTTGAGGTACTTCTCCACTCCTAGATACCACTTGAGGTCGCTGTATAAGTATTTTCTGAGCCCGATCAATCGTCCGCTGTCGACTTTCACCAAGCTGTGCTAGCTTTGGAACATTGCTAGAGAGATCGTAGCCAGCATCATCAAATGACTGTGATTCTTTAAGCTGCCTAGTGCTAACAGTAGTGTTCAATTGATTAGTCAGCCGTATGTCAACTTTAGCCTCAGTTAGGTGCTGAAAACGAACTGCCGTACCCCTTGGTACCCATATATCAATACCCAATTGATGCAAATACGTAACGATCGATGGTCTCATACATCATCAATATTTATTTGAAATACGCCTATGACCTCATCACGGGGTGGTATGAGTGCAGTAACAAAACTCTCTCACTTTGTCGTTTGTCGGCAAGGGACCGTGCACTGCGTCTACCTTTACCAGTCGAAGCGACTACTGTTCTTTCTATCTACAACATATTGAACCAGAAAGCAAACTCATCAGGTACTCCTTGGACACACCATAAAAATTCCCATGAGATATCGTTTCAAGACACGCTTCATCCGTACCAAAACACGGGGCCACCAAGTCCAAAAATCCATCGTTCCTATTGCATCAAAATACTCTGCTCAAGTCATTAGAACATGATTCATTGTACATATACTGTGATAGATCATAGGAGCATACTTGGAACATTGTAACTGCTAGGGTCTCTATACTACCGGTCACGTTGCTAGATTCTTTAATGGAGGGAGAATAGTACGTCATTACGATATTACATTATCACTTCGTACGTTTTGGAAAGAGCGTTTTCGACGCGCAAAGCAAGAGAAGAAATGATACGTGAAAAAGATTATCGCCTTTTGTCATCGTCGGGCTGGTACGTTAGCAATACGAAACGGGCATCCATGAGAACACAGAAATGCATTGTTCATGTTTAGTAGCTAACACTAGTGTATTGTCATGGATAAAAGTTGGGATTGGCGATGTGGTTTGAGTATTAAGGGGAGCCCATCTTGAACGATGGCGTACGCTGCGCACTCAAGACCCTATATCCTAAAATTGAAAAATGACAAAGCACTAGCCTTTCCATCTCGAAAAGTTTGCAGTATCGCAAGAATCGACAAGAGCTAATGATAGTACCGCGTAGCTACACAGGCTGTTTGGGTCGCCGCGAAATTACTATATGTTTGCTTCGACTCCTTTCATCTTGTCCCGTGGCACCTGGCAACACCTCGGTAATTTTCTTACCCGAGGCTAGATACGCATCTAGTTCCCTTTGGAGAGCCTCGCGCGTCCTCGTAGTTGGTACCGTACCAGAATTATTACTGGATTTAGCCAGTCTTTTTTTCTCACCAGTGGATTTTGCCATAATATAGAAACTAACCATAAGACTCGTTAGAACGAGCAGCCATAATGAAATCGTTACGGTGTAAACCATTAATGGAGTGTGTCCACCAGCGAAGCGTGACAGTTCCCCATTCAAGCGTAATGGACGGATGGTGATTTTCTTTTTCAGCTATCTCACCAATTTTATTAGTAAAAGCTAGAGCGGTAGCAAAGTCTGAAAATTGATACCGCCGAACTAAAGTTGATATTCCTGAAGATTCTTCCACACCCCAACCAACCAATTGTGCCAATAACTGACTTAGCTCAGGCTCAACGACAGCTTTGCTGCGAGGAAGACATGCAACGCAAGACTCATGGGCAAGACTCATTTTAGACAACCTTATGTTCCTGATTACTTCGACAGATGGCTAATGATAGAGGACGGCGTACATGCGGTCACCCTGTAGTTCACAGGAAAACTATAAGTATACCAATATCCAGTACCCTTTAGCAAAATGTCCAATAACCGTTGATCTCCAATTCAATCAATTAAGGATGTCTTCCCCCACAACCTCAATTTCACGGATAAATTTACTTTCGACTATCACACTAAGGCAAAAGAGCATCTACCTATTCTCAACGATGGAAGATCATGACGGAATAATGTATGGGGACCTCTATAAAATCCAACTTTTACTAGACGGTGTCCGACTTCGGGAATTTCTTGGCCGGTTCATACCGTTCCCGATTTTCGGGCACCATGCGGCCACACACGGGCATCAGCCAACGGAAGTCGCACCCGTCTTCAGGAATGTGAACCAGTGCATGTTGCAGCACAGGTTGCACAGTCCGATCTAGGTGGCGACGCGTGGTCGCCAGATGCAGCGCATCCGCGTCCGCTTCATCTCGTTGACCATGCTGCCAAACACAGGTTCGACGGCGCGTGCCGCGCCACGCGGACCTTGGAGCGCAAGCGGTTGACTGGCTTCTGATGCGCCGTCAGAGGGCAGTTGCGATAGCACTTGTAGTGGATGCGGCTGCAATGGCTGCGTACTTTTAGCTTCTCTTCCAGGGCCTGCGAGCGGTAGGCACTATCGGCCCATACCCGGCCATCATCCTGATCTGGCTGCAGTACCTTGGGCAGAACCTAGTAGGCTGCCCGTTCTAACAATACGTGTTTATAATAGTGGAGTGGAAGGGGTTCTGGGATCAGGAGGATTCGATGCCGAAGAAATACATGGTGGAGTTAGCTCAGGATGAGCGGGATGAGTTGGAAGCGGTGCTGAAGTCGAGCACGCGTCGTGCGGTGTCGGCGACGAAGCTGCAGCGTGCACGGATTCTGCTGGCCGTGGATCAGGGGGGTGCTGGCCCGGCACTGACGGACATGCAGGTGGTGGATGCGCTGGGGGTGACGGAGCGGACCTGCCAGCACGTGCGTCGGCGTGCGGTGGAGCAGGGTCCGATGAAGGCTCTGGAGCGTAGGCCTCGGCCGTTGCCTCCGGTGCCGAAGAAGCTGGACGGGGAGAAGGAAGCGCGTCTGGTTCAGGTGGCCTGTTCGGTTCCACCGGAAGGCCGCGTTCGGTGGACCGTGAAGATGCTGGCGGAAGAGCTGGTGCGACTTGAAATGGTCGAAACGATTTGCGGGGAGACCGTGCGGCAGGCGTTAAAAAAAACGAATTAAAACCATGGCGGCGGGAAATGTGGTGCATTCCGAAGAAGCAAAGCCATCATTTCGTGGCCGGCATGGAGCGGGTGCTTAAGGTATACCGGCGGCCGTACGACCCGCGGCATCCGGTGGTGTGCATGGACGAGATGAGCAAGCAGCTCGTGGCGGAAGTCCGCGAGAAGTTGTCAGTACGTCCCGGGTCGCCGGAGAAGTACGACGCCCACTACCTCCGCCCAATGGCATTCGTTTAGTGAATTTTTCCATTCGGTTAAGGATTCGGTCTTGGGCCTTGGTTATCCGCTGATTTTTTATTCCGTTAGCGAGTTGCCGGTGCCGGTGCTCCTCTTCCTCGCTGCCACTTTCCGACCGGTTTTCGGGATCGCCGTTCATAGGACCGGCCCGGACGGAGCCGTTGCCGACACCGGACGATCTCGCCGACAATACGAGTCACGGTTTCCCGGAGGGCGGATGCATGCTGAAGTAGCAGGCTCTCGATGTTGGCCGCCACCGCCGCAAGTCCGTGCTTGAAATTCGCCTGCATCAGCGGCTTGCCGTCATTCGGCAGCCCCCCGTTCAAAGGATCCTCGCCGTGGTTGGCGAACAGCCGGGTCATGGCAATGAGGGTGAAGCATGCATACAGTTCCTGTTTCACGCCACGCTCGCTTTGCCCATGTAAAGTGGTTGTGTATAAATTTGTCTGCAAAAACGAAAAACGGGCTGTCACGACAGACGAATGGTTAGAATCTGATGTTTCATCGGGAATGTGGAGATGCCTGGACGCAATCCCGCATCCAGGCGCGAATCATTCATGACACAATTTATTGAAAAGGAGCAAGAAATGATTCGGGAAGATTATACGCACAATGCCACGAAGAAGTCGGCATGCGATCATCTGGCGGACGATGAGGAGTTTGTGAGGCGGCTGGTGCAGGAGACGCTCAACGAGGTTCTGGAGAGTGAGATGACGGAGTTTCTGGGAGCGGGCAAGAGCGAGCGGACGCAGACGCGTCAGGGCTACCGTTCCGGATACTACCGGCGCGATCTGACGATGAAGGTGGGCGAGATCGAACTGAGAGTTCCGCAGGAACGCAGCGGCCAGTTCAGCACGCGGGTGTTCGAGCGCTATCAGCGTTCGGAGAAGGCCCTGGTGGCGGTGCTGTCGGAGATGTATGTGCAGGGGGGGCTCGACGCGTCGGGTGAGCCGACTGGCGGAGGGTCTGTGCGGTCACGAGTTTTCGCCGGCGACGATCTCGGCCATGGTGTCGAAGCTGGACGCGTCCCTGAAGGCGTTTGCGGACCGTCGGCTGGAGGAGGCGTATCCGTATGTGTTGCTGGATGCCCGGTATGAGAAGGTGCGTGAGGAGGGCTCGGTGCGTTCCCGGGCAGTGCAGATTGCCATCGGGATTGACGGCGAGGGTCGGCGTCAGGTGCTGGCGGTGGAAGTGGCGAACCGGGAAAGCGAGGGGTCGTGGACGGAATTCCTCTCGCATCTGAAGGGACGTGGCCTGCGGGGAGTCGAGTATGTGGTCTCGGACAGTCATGAGGGATTGAAGCATGCGATCTCGAAAGTGTTGCCGACCGCGTTGTGGCAACGGTGCTGCGTCCATTTTCTGCGCAATGCCAGGGACAAACTGTCCCGGAGTGCTGATCCTGCGTGTCTGGAGGGTTTGAAACGGTTGTGGGGCTGTGAGCATGTCGGGGAGGCTCGTGAGGGCACTGGGTAGCCCGTTGGGGCGATGAGAAAGGGTTTGGCAGGCTAGTGGAAATGGGTCGAGGATCATGTCGAGGAGACGCTGACGGTGTATCGGCTGCCTAGGGAACATCCGCCTGCGGATGAAGTCCACGAACATGCTGGAGCGGTACAACGAGGAGCTCCGTCGGCGAACGCGTGTCGTCCGGATCTTCCCGAACGCGGAGTCCTGTCTGCGTCTGATCTTGGCACTTGCGAGTTGTGTCAAGAATTTTCTGCAATTTCCAGTGGGAGTGGAGACCCGCCCATATGGGCGGGTCTCCACTCGGCGCGAAATTTTTGGGTGTTTCATGCCGCCTCCTGCCATGTCTCGGATTCCGGTTCGGGTGCGCGAACCACGCCGATCCGGTCATATAGATAACGCTGCCCCGTCAGCCACCGCTCATGGGTCTCCGCCGCAAGTGCCAAGATCAGACGCAGACAGGACTCCGCGTTCGGAAAGATCCGGACGACACGCGTTCGCCGACGGAGCTCCTCGTTGTACCGCTCCAGCATGTTCGTGGACTTCATCCGCAGGCGATGTTCCCTGGGCAGCCGATACACCGTCAGCGTCTCCTCGACATGATCCTCGACCCATTCCACTAGCCTGCCAAACCCTTTCTCATCGCCCCAACGGGCTACCCAGGCACCCAGTGCCTCACGAGCCTCCCCGACATGCTCACGGCCCCACAACCGTTTCAAACCCTCCAGACACGCGGGATCAGCACTCCGGGACAGCTTGTCCCTGGCATTGCGCAGAAAATGGACGCAGCACCGTTGCCACAACGCGGTCGGCAACACTTTCGAGATCGCATGCTTCAATCCCTCATGACGGTCCGAGACCACATACTCGACTCCCCGCAGGCCACGTCCCTTCAGATGCGACAGGAATTCCGTCCACGACCCCTCGCTTTCCCGGTTCGCCACTTCCACCGCCAGCACCTGACGCCGACCCTCGCCCGTCAATCCCGATGGCAATCTGCACTGCCCGGGAACGCACCGAGCCCTCCTCACGCACCTTCTCATACCGGGCATCCAGCAACACATACGGATACGCCTCCTCCAGCCGACGTTTCGCAAACGCCTTCAGGGACGTGTCCAGCTTCGACACCATGGCCGAGATCGTCGCCGGCGAAAACTCGTGACCGCACAGACCCTCCGCCAGTCGGCTCACCCGACGCGTCGAGACCCCCTGCACATACATCTCCGACAGCACCGCCACCAGGGCCTTCTCCGAACGCTGATAGCGCTCGAACACCCGCGTGCTGAACTGGCCGCTGCGTTCCTGCGGAACCCTCAGCTCGATCTCGCCCACCTTCATCGTCAGATCGCGCCGGTAGTAGCCAGAACGGTAGCCCTGACGCGTCTTCGTCCGCTCGCTCTTGCCCGCTCCCAGAAACTCCGTCATCTCACTCTCCAGCACCTCGTTGAGCGTCTCTTGCACCAGCCGCCTCACAAAGTCCTCATCGTCCGCCAGATGATGACATGCCGACTTCTTCGTGTCATTGTGCGTATAATCTTCCCGAATCATTTTTTGCTCCTTTGTCATAAATTGTGTCATGAATGATTCGCGCCTGGACGCCTCTTGTGCGTCCAGGCATCTCCACATTCCCGATAAAACATCAGATTCTAACCATCCGTCTGTCGTTACAGCTCGTTTTTCGTTTTTGCAGATAAATTTATACACAACCCACTTGCGGCGGAGACCCATGAGCGGTGGCTGACGGGGCAGCGTTATCTATATGGCCGGATCGGCGTGGTTCGCGCATCCGAACTGGAATCCGAGACATGGCAGGAGGCGGCATGAAACGCCCGAAAATTTCGCGCCGAGCGGAGACCCGCCCATATGGGCGGGTCTCCGCTCCCACTGGAAATTGCAGAAAATTCTTGACACAACTTGCACTACTGCTCAGTTGGCCGCACGGTAGCAGGTCCCCCGGTACTTCGCCGGATCCACAAAGGTCTCCGCCAGTACCGGCTCCAGGCCGTGCCGCTCCTTCCAGTCCCCGGGCAGCCGCCGAACCGCCATCGACAGGGCCTTCGAGGCCAGATACGGAACCCGAACCCAAGGGAAGATCAGGAACCGGGAGTTGTTCACCACCCCCTTCAGCCGCTTCGCCCGATCCCGATCCCGCCAGCCAATCCAGGCGTCACGACAGGGAAGCCGGGTCGTGCCCGCCTCAAACAGCAGACAGCCCAGCTTGCGACCCCGACGATCCCGCAGCCAGTGGCGCAGGAAACAGCCGAACGGATGCCGGTAACCCAGCTCATGATGCCGATCCACCAATTCCTTCCATTCCTCAACGGCCTCCCCCTCCGCCACAACCTCCAGTTCCAGCGGCATCAGCTCCTTCAACTCACACTCTATGGCGGAGCCCAGATCCGAGCGACTCGTATGCCGCGGTCTCCGACCCCCGGTTCCCGTTCTCGATCCCGGTCGCTTCGCCGGCAGCGACACGATGCCGCCGGACTCCAGCTGCTCCAGCATCCGCAGACAGGATCCCAGTCGATCCCGACCCTTCGGCGTGAACCAGCCCAGATGAGTGCACAGGGTGGCAGCCAACTCATGGCGGCTCAGTGCCGGAAACATTTTCACCGTCTTCTGAAGGTCCGCAATCTGACGGCGGGTCAGCCGCGTGCCACAGAAGGTGGTCGACTTCAGGTTCTCGATTCGGGAATCCATCACGTTTGCACCAGAGATAATCTAACTAAGCGTAGATTGCCATAATCCATGCTGAAACGCAAGTGTTTTTTTGAAGAACCTCAAAAGAACCGAATATCTTTCCGTATATCAACCGGTTACACGACATCCTCAAAGACCAGGATCCCTTTCCGCTAATCCGAATGCCATTGCTACCTCCGCCGGGGAGCATGCACGGTGTGGATGTTCGGCGAGCCGCTGTCCGGCTGGCGGACAGTGGCTGTCACCAAACGGCTCACGACGTTGGATTGGGCGAAGCAAGTGCGCGCACTGGCGAATCTGCCGCGTTACCGGGATGCGGAAAGCATCACGCTGGTGTGCGACAACTTGAACACCCACAGCGGTAACTCGTGCTACGCCGCGTTCCCGGCGGCCGAAGCCAGTCGGGTTGAACGACCGCATCCACTTGGTGCACACGCCGAAACACGGGAGCTGGCTGAACGTCGCGGAACTGGAGTTCAGTGCGTTGCACCGCCAGTGCCTGGATCGCCGGATCGAGAGCAGGGCTTTGGTCACGTCGGAAACGGCGGCCTGGGCCAAGGAGCGCAATCACGAACAGACCGGGGTCGACTGGCAGCTCAGCGTCGACGACGCGCGCACCAAACTGAAGCATCTATACCCGAAAATTAAAACCAGTTAAACTACTAGCTGCTGCAGGTCAATGCCGCCGTGGTCCCGTTGTTGCGTACCAGCTAGTGCTGGCGGTCCACCGTCACGAGGTGCTTATAGCACCCCAAAAAGCGGTTCACTCCGTGCTTTCTTCGTCCAGGCCGCATCTACGTCCTTCTGCACCAGCTTGGAGGGCTTCCATGCATCAGGACCCTCGCCTTGCCTCAGTGCCGCGTGCTCCTCCCGGGTGTTGCGCTTCCGCGGAACCTCCACCATCGTCGAGTCCACGATCGGACCCGCCCGTCATCGCCTATCCCGCCTCCCGCAGCTGCGGCTCGAACGCCTCGAACAACTCCTTCGTGCGATCCGACTCCGCCAACTGACGGTGATACTTCCAGATCGTCTGCTGATCCGGAACGTCGCAGTCGTTCAGCAATCCCACAAAACGCTTGAACGAACGACGATCCAGCCATTGCAACGGCAACCGACGCTCGATCAGCTGGCCGTTCATGCCCAGCAACCGAACCCGGAATATCACCATCAGATCCCAGGACGGGCAGCCTCGAACGACCGAAAATCTCTCGCAGCAGCGGGCGGAACACTTTCCAGTCCATCGCCTCGCAGCAACTTCCGAAGATCGTCAAACTCCCGAAGGGCTGCATCCTAGTACCCCCGTTCCCACAGATTCGATCCCTTCATCAAGGCCCTCCGAAGGGATGCCGTCAATACGACCAGACCAAAACCTGCATGTTCCTCATAAAATACACCCAGTCAACTAATAAATAGACATGCCTAATAGATAATATGCCATCACTAAACAAGCAATAGCTTACCTATTTCGGAGTTTGCGTTACAAAAATGTAGGGTCATTCCATAAAATAGAACGGATTTCCTGAAATATGCATCCACGAGGTGTGTAGATTCTATGTATCCCAGTCAGTTATGAATTGGCCGCCCTACAATACTCTAAAAATTTTCTGCAGTGCCCACTTCGACCCTCGAATGTGCAATCCAGTAAAAACGCTTTCCTATTTACCTATAATTCCGCATTTGGGTGTAGGGAAATTACAACGATTTGGACGTTTCAGCGCGACGATGCCTGTAAATTTTATACAGCACTCTTTCAGCAAATAGTAAGAAGATCGCCACTCCGTATATAAATGAATCTAAGTAGCTTGACTTTGATAGCCAAAACAAGTGCAGCCACGCAAGAACCACAATTAAGTAAACCAGCATATGTAGGCGGCTCCAATTTAACTTCAGCCTTCGCTGCCATCCCCTAGTTGACGTTACTGCTAACGGCATCAGTAGCAAAAGAGCAGAAAGGCCAACCGTAATATATGGCCGTTTGGTGAAATCTTCGACAATGTTTGAAAGATTCAATTCCGCGAGCACCGCAAAATATACAGCAAAGTGCAGAACTATGTACGCAAATGACCAAAGACCGAATATCCGTCGATAGCGAATAAGTTCCGGAATAGCAGCTAATCGTGAAAGGCTAGATGTAGCAAGTGTCAAGAGTAAAATTCGTAGACCCCATTCGCCGAAGAATCTAACAAGAGCTTGCTCAGGGTCAACACCTAATCCCGAACCTGGTGTCCTATAATCGATCCAGATTAAATACGTAAGAAGAAAAAGAGGAATTGCTAATATAAAGAAGACAAGAGGCTTTACATAACATGTCTTACGTAAAGCACTTCGTATCAAATCACGCCATTTCACTCTTTGCTATTAGTAGTCAGGAACTGCCGGGACATGTCAATATCGCAATTATTGTAGATTAACCACAATATGCAAAACGAAAAGAAGTACTAGCTCGGATATTTCGGAGAAATGAGACAGCTAAGTAATTAAATTATAGTGGGAAGGTATCTAGATATGTTCGGAAGTGGTGTTGGGGATGAATTGATTCAAGCTGGCACCTTGAGTGCTTTCTCGTTGATCGCCTTCTCGTTCGCGCTTGCTCGAATGTCATCCTAGAACAGGTTACCAGCCAGCACCTCTAAATACCAACATGATGAAGAACATGCAAGCAACTTCCAACTTACTGTACCTCGTGAAGATCCGTCGACATCCCTTCAACTTGGCGGAACGGAAGTTCTTCCTCATCACGTTTCCTGTATTTTTGGATGTCGTAGCACCATGACTTTCGGCGATGGGGGGGGGGAATCACAGGCTCTACGCCAATGTTTTCGACTCCTTTGCGCATCTCGTCGGTTTTGTCTCCATAAGCGGTACATGGTCGAGTACACAGTGAACATCTGTGCCTTCAGACAGCACGCACATTAGCATCGATTGACCCATGATGCCCACTTGCGAGTACCGAAGTTACAAGTTGCCGAAGCGACAATCGACTTGCCGCCTGGAACATTCGATATGACGCTAAGTTGCTGCTTAACAAGTACTATTTGCTGATGGCTAATCGAATCCCGAATCTTTCAAGGTTTATTCATACATTCCATGCCATTTCAACCTTTCTAGGTAGAATATGGCCATGCTCTATCTGACACTAGCTAGTACTGGGAGTCTTGTCTATGGTCGAAGCTGCTCATACTCCAAACTTGAAAGTAGACCTCAATAACCTAGCAATGAGCGAAGGTGCGGCACCACTTCTTGCCGCCGTCAAAACCTTCATCACCAACGAAATCGAACCGAAGATGGAAGAATTTCAGGAAACTGCAGCTGAACATGGTGACCGTTGGAGTCTCTCTCCTAAACAGAAAACCATTCTCGATGACTTACAGGATAAGGCAAAGAGTTCTGGGTTGTGGAATTTTTTCTTACCCGATTCAGAAACGGGAAAGGGTTTGAAGAATCTTGATTACGCATACATTGCTACCGAGCTAGGCAAAAATCCTATTGCTCCCGAATGCTTCAACTGCAGTGCTCCCGACACTGGAAATATGGAGGTTCTGGAACGATACGGCACACCGCAGCAGAAAGAAAGATGGTTAAAGCCTCTTCTTAATGGCGAGATTCGATCAGCGTATGGCATGACTGAACCTAATTTAGCATCATCGGATGCCAAGCAAATTGAGACCAGTGCCGTATTGGAAAACAACGAGTGGGTAATAAACGGTGAGAAGTTCTATATTTCGGGTGCTGGAGACAAGCGTTGTAAGATAATGATTTGTATGGTTAAGACCAATCCGAATGCTGCGCCACACCGACAACAGTCGCAGATCTTGGTCCCTATGGATACTCCCGGGGTAAATATTGTTGGACCGATGACTGTATTCGGTCATGACGATGCACCACGCGGACACATGCATATTATCTTAGATAATGTAAGGGTTCCAAAGGAAAACATCTTACTCGGAGAAGGTCGAGGATTTGAGATCTCGCAGGGACGATTAGGACCTGGTCGGATTCATCACTGCATGCGTTCAATTGGCCAAGCAGAACGTGCACTGGATCTGATGGTACGGCGTGGGATGTCCCGAGAGGCTTTTGGCAAACCTCTGGTCCAACTCGGAAAAAATCTTGAAGTGGTTTCAAGAGCGAGGATCGACATTGAGATGATGCGCCTATTGGTTTTAAAAGCCGCCAAAGCAATGGATGCCCTAGGTAATCAAGAAGCTCGTGTATGGGTACATATGATTAAAGCCATTATTCCTGAACGTGTGTGTCGCATTATTGATGAGGCCATTCAATTGCATGGTGCTACAGGGGTGTCACAATGGACGCCACTAGCTCGCATGTATACCAGTCAGCGAACATTGCGAATAGCAGATGGACCAGATGAAGTACATCATTTTGTAGTAGGGAGGGCTGAACTTCGCAAGTACGACAAGGATTCCGGTTGTTCGTAATCAACTACACAAAACAGGTACTACTAGTAGGCTACCAGTTCTAATAATACGTGTTTATAATAGTAGATTGGAAGGGGTTCTGGGATCAGGAGGATTCGATGCCGAAGAAATACATGGTGGAGTTAGCTCAGGATGAGCGGGATGAGTTGGAAGCGGTGCTGAAGTCGAGCACGCGTCGTGCGGTGTCGGCGACGAAGCTGCAGCGTGCACGGATTCTGCTGGCCGTGGATCAGGGGGGCACTGGCCCGGCACTGACGGACATGCAGGTGGTGGATGCGCTGGGGGTGACGGAGCGGACCTGCCAGCACGTGCGTCGGCGGGCGGTGGAGCAGGGTCCGATGAAAGCTCTGGAGCGTAGGCCTCGGCCGTTGCCTCCGGTGCCGAAGAAGCTGGACGGGGAGAAGGAAGCGCGTCTGGTTCAGGTGGCCTGTTCGGTTCCACCGGAAGGCCGCGTTCGGTGGACCGTTAAGTTGCTGGCGGAAGAGCTGGTGCGGCTTGAAGTGGTCGAATCGATTTGCGGGGAGACCGTGCGGCAGGCGTTAAAAAAAACGAATTAAAACCGTGGCGGCGAGAAATGTGGTGCATTCCGAAGCAGCAAAGCCACCATTTCGTGGCCGGCATGGAGCGGGTGCTCAAGGTATACCAACGGCCCTACGACTCGCGGCATCCGGTGGTGTGCATGGACGAGATGAGCAAGCAGCTAGTGTCGGAAGTCCGCGAGAAGTTACCGGTACGCCCCGGGTCGCCGGAGAAGTACGACGCCCACTACCTCCGCCGGGGAGAATGCACGGTGTGGATGTTCGGCGAGCCGCTGTCCGGCTGGCGGACAGTGGCTGTCACCAAACGGCGCACGACGTTGGATTGGGCGAAGCAAGTGCGCGCACTGGCGAATCTGCCGCGTTACCGGGATGCGGAAAGCATCACGCTGGTGTGCGACAACTTGAACACCCACAGCGGTGACTCGTTCTACGCCGCGTTCCCGGCGGCCGAAGCCAGTCGGTTGAACGACCGAATCCACTTGGTGCACACGCCGAAACACGGGAGCTGGCTGAACGTTGCGGAACTGGAGTTCAGTGCGTTGCACCGCCAGTGCCTGGACCGCCGGATCGAGAGCAGGGCTTTGGTCACGTCGGAAACGGCGGCCTGGGCCAAGGAGCGCAATCGCGAACAGACCGGGGTCGACTGGCAGCTCAGCGTCGACGACGCGCGCACCAAACTGAAGCATCTATACCCGAAAATTAAAACCAGTTAAACTACTAGGCTAGTTGACGGACATGAAACTTGGGAATGCAGCTTCATGACCGTTCAATGCATCCATATGTATTAATTAGTGTCTGTCGTAAAACAGGGTTTTCACAGACACTATCTATTTGATATGTAAAAATATTTTCTGATCACATTGCCACTCCACATTATTACCACATTCAAGTTGGATTATTGGTCATATTTAATCCAATAGGTTGGGTCGAAAGCCCACCTAGTGGTGTTCGATATATCTATCTGGATACATTGGTGTCCAACTGAAACATTTTGGTAAGCCGGATATTTAGAAATTAAGCTGATGCGTACTTCCGATTCCAATTCGATACATCTAGCAGTTCCTGTAATACGCACCCACCAAAGTTTCGACCATTCATCATCGTATTGATCAAGTAACAACGTTATTTGTGGATTCGTCTCGATATCAATAATACGTTGTAGTTTTCTTGCTGATTTGGGTTTTCCATCAATCGGTGAGTATATAGAAGTTCCGTGCCGAACAAATACAACTGGAATAAGATGTATATTCCCATCGAAAGAGGTCGCCAATCGAGCAATGGGCCAATGGTCCAGTATGTTTTTTAACCATTTCTCCATACAAGTCTTGACTATCGTATCAGATCAAAACCAGTTTGATGCCCATTGACAAAAGGTCGCAGCTGTTTAAAGACCACGAAGTGTCTACTGTCCTTAATATCGCAAATTTTGGAATACTGCATTGCATATTTACTTTGTAAACATTGAATGTGTTTCTAAGAATATGTGCAACCAAAAGGTATGTCAGTGTCTGCAGACGGTTGCAAAAGAAAACTTTCCTCGTGCATCGTCACGGATAAGAATTGGAATGAGCGATGTGGTTTGAACACTAAAAAAACCTCATCATTAGATGACAAAACATGTTGTAAACTCAAAACCATATATTCCAAAATTAGAAAAAGACGAAGTACTAGAAATAATATCGAAGATTTCGATATAATCAAAAATATCATACATCCAAGCCATGACATATAAAGGCGAGATAATTTCTATCTCAGTATGCGTGGCACGTGACCAAATGCCCGTTCAACATGTGGCCAGTAACCATGGTTATCGCGGTCGCCGGTTGATGCTTTCAGAACCTCGCTCATGTCCTCCAATGGAAATCTCCTCTTTGTACAGTCCCACGGTAGGGCCACTTCCAATATCCGGGTCTCGCAAACGTAAGACAGTGCTAATGTCGAGCAGAACGCCACCGTCGCTCCGGTCTCCACTCGCACTTCCGGAACCCAAACCGGTCTCAGTCTCAATCGGTCGTTCCGGCGGAGAAGATCTGTTGCGAACCACTTCCCGCACGTACCTCCGCGATGCGAAACAATACAGGAGCACTCAAGCAGGTCTCCGAGTCTGCTTCTGTAGCCTGCGTGTTTTTGCCGCAGCACTCCCATGAAGTACGTTTTGATCCCCTCCGCTATCGAATTGAAATAATGTTATCCTTAGTATTATGGGTTTTTCTTGATCAATGGCTAATAAAACCCAATAGTCACGGATGAGCGAAAGCATCCACTCATGTCCGTTCCCATCCCAAACACCACTTTCGGTTATACCTCCATTTCCAAATGCCTTTGTGGGATAACGCAAAGATTTTATTCGCGCAAGCATCCAATTTGTTGTAGCCTGACTCTATCAAACTACGGCAAAATACACATGTTCTAGAGTTCTAGAATAGTAATTAAATCGTCATGTCTACTTCTCTAAACCAAGCAAAATCTATGCTTGAGAGTTATGTCGATGCGATGCGACATACTGCAACATTACTCGATTCCTCATTTGAACAAGCAGTCAGTACAGTCGCAAATCTTCGATCAATACTTATCGTGACTGGATTGGGTAAAAGTGGGGCTATTGCTCAAAAAGCTGCTGCTACGTTTCGCAGTACCGGAACTCAAGCAGCTTTCGTTCACCCGGTCGAAGCACTGCACGGAGACCTCGGTATTATCCGAAGAGGCTCGGCGATACTAGCAATCTCAAAAAGTGGGGCAAACGAGGAAACTATCGAATTCGTTCGACAGTTCAAAACGATCGAAGGTGGGCATGTCATCACACTTTCCGAACCTAGGTCCCCTTTGTCGGAACACGCGGAAATTGCACTAAGCATACCGAAGCTGCCCGAGATCGATTTATGGAATTTAGCACCTACTACCAGCACGATGACAAGCATGGCTATCTGTGACGTACTGGCTATCTGCGTTCAACAACGAAAGGGACTCGGAGAAGCAGATTTTGCACAATTCCACCCAAGCGGTTCGCTTGGCAAGAGATTATTACTCAACGTATCCGATTTCATGGTCAGTGGTAGTGCGATACCCGTACAAACTGCCGATACCTCGTTTGCAGGCATCGTCCATGAAATCTCTTCGAAAGGCTTGGGATTGGTATTATTAACCGAGTCTGATGGTACTCTATTCGGAATGCTTACAGATGGCGATATTCGACGATTGATGGAACGCAATGTCGCAGTATTAGAAATGAACGGACGAGAGTGTTATATTGCTAGTAGACGTGGGGATGACCTACCTCAAGTAGATTGTTGTTGGAGTACTCCAGAAACCAAGGCTAGTGATTGTCTTGCAATGATGCAAGATAATCAGATAACCTCGGTAGTCATTCTCAATCAGGATAAGCCCGTGGGTATCGTGCGCTTACAAGACCTAGTTCAGGCTGGTCTTTAAGACTACCGTACACGAATAGATTGTTTAATCCGTTGTCTTAATTCTGTGAACGTACAACGTAGGTCGAACCATCAAATCCTTGGAAAAAATCACCAAGGAGAGGATGGAACACCTGACTCTTATTGAAGCTCAGTACCAAGTGTCGCTCCGCGACGTAAGTGGTATGCAATTGACCGTCAGGCAAAACGTGATACCAAGGTTTATTTTTCAGCGGCCGGCTTAATGCAACTGCTTCGTACCATTCATCTGTCAGTCCGAACTCCCTGTCAACATCATAAATGACACCACGATAGTGATATTTCCTATGTTCAACTATTTGTCCAATGTGAAAGAGTGGAGTTGGAGCCATGACTTCTAACTTAAGTAGCGATACTGGATATCTCTTTATGCGATTTGGAACTACTAGTGTACTGATTTTCATACTGATATTGGTAACGCATGGTACTTTCGCAACCCCCAAAGAACACCAAGATATCCCTGGTCAGTGGATTTATAACGAGGACCGAACTGCGCAACTTCAACCCAAGTCAAAACGGATAAAGAAAGGACGCAATCTTCTAGGAGTAAGTGTTGGCGGTGTGCTCATACCGTTACCGAGTAGCACTAGCTCCGGGCAAACTGATGCGCATTTAAGAGTTCCGGTGATCTTGAACTGCAGCACAATCAACATCCAGACAAAACAAGATCGTATTCACATGGATTGTGGTTCTGATGGCAGCCGGGATTTCCTGTTCAATCCTAAACATGGACGAAAAATATTGTTGTCTAAGCGTGGACTAAGAGAGTCTTATTCATCTACTTCGCGAAGCGTAAGCCATGAATTCAAAATCATGAGGGATGGTGCATTGAAAGTAACTGTCATTATTAAAGCGTTCAGAGGTCCCAAGACAAAATACATACGCGTATACGACAGGATTTCCAATACTACACCGGACATGCTCAAGCATTAAACGACCTCCATTTCGTCCAAAGTAGGCTATATGCCGTGCTCGTATCGCAGCATACGCTCGATTGCTGGAAGTGGCTAACCAACATGTGCCGTTACCTGACGCGGTCCGAGGTTGTTACTACGAAACATGGACATGACATATGGTGCGATAGGGGTATAGGCATGATGGAAATGTATCGTCTCCATACTAGCAAAAATAGAAATAGCAGATTCCAACTTAGACCAAGAAACGATCAACACTTTTTACAGTGGTATTCCATATAGCCAGATTTTTCACTGAATAAATCTATAGGAAGGCCTCAGCGTTCATCAAACCATCGAACTATATGGAAAACCTCTATTAATCTACGGGACCTCTGTTTATTCGAAGCCAATAGTCCTTAGAGATCATATATTTATATCGTACATGATTCATCAAAAACAGCAATCAATAGAGGTGTCTATCTTGTGCAAGAAATGCTGGACTACATAGAAATTAAACAATGAGGTCCACATGCACGTCTCGGTGAGAAAATTTCACGATACCCTCCTGCGCAGAAAGAAAATATCGCAGGCATGCTGCAAGCTCTAAACGATGCTTTGGCAAAGGCAGAAGCAAGTACGAAACAGTTACACTTTCGAAGTTTGAATGGCCCCTCCTGAAAGGAGCACTCGAAACCCATTACTTTAGAGCGGCCCGTCTCGCCCATGTCCACGTACAACAAATGTTTTTGCTCACATCAATGGCACTCGAAACCGCGACAAGCCCTAAGATTTAAAACCCCGTCTGGAAAAAGAGGCACTCGAACTCTAATCCTTACGGGAAATCGGCGTGAACCTTGGTCCGCAAGCCAAACATCAATTCTTCGAGTCTTACCGGATTTGTATCCGAGACGATAACGGCAGAGATCAGTCGCGCCCGTGTAATAAGGACTTCGCTGCCTAAGTCTCACTCCCTCAATGCGATCCACTAATTCAATTTCGTACGCGTCTTCTCCGTCATGTACGGCCATCGAATCACGACAGAATTGCGACAGTAAGAGTGATGAGATCAGGTCCGCACCGAGAGGTGCTTCGTGCTCTACAAGCGTACGTCCTTCCTGATGAATTAGTGTAGTTCGAGAGTCGGTAAATACAACCTTCCGTTTCTTCTTCCGAGGATTATTCTCAATTACTAAGTAAGTATCGGTTTTCGGAAGGTCGTCAACGATTTGACCGACTGCTGAATATTCACCACGCCATTTAATAAATTTTTCAATGGGACCGCGCGTCTGTAACGTACCGGTCAATGCATAATTAACGCTACCTAAACAGATTGATGCATCTAGGTTTCCAGCTTTCATCCATGCAATGCGCGCATCGTAAACAAGTTGAAAGGCGGGATTACCGCATGGCTTAATTTGAACGTCGGCAAGTGATTCCGGTATTACAGCTCTGGTATTCGCACCAGTAAACAGCACGAAGAGCACTCCACTCACGGCACATCGCTTTAATCGTGCCACCTGCATTTCCCCGTTCTCATTCGTAGCCAAAAGGCTAATCGGCCGTCATGGCCGTTAACTTTGATTCTTCTAAGTGCGAACATTTCAGCAAATATGTTTTCCGAAATGCCTTGATTTGTAGTAACCGCAGTCCGGAATCCTGCTTGTCGGACGTACTCAACATCCACAGATTCATAAATTCCAAACGGATAAGCAAACGACAGTACAGATACACCGAAAGTTGCTTCCAGCTGTTTCTTTCCGCTGAGGATTTCGTCGCTTCGGGTACTCTTACTGAGCGAAGGTAGATATGCATGAGTCAAGGTATGTGCTCCAAGTTCCCACCTATTAGAACTTAGCATTTCAGCCATATCCTGATCAGCAAGTTTGGGTTCATGCATGAGTTCACCATCATCATGTGAGGATTTTTTGTACGATGACCAATCCCGGTTGTGACGGTCAACCACAAGATATAAAGTCGCTTTTGCGCCGTAACGCCTTAGAACGGGATCTGCATTCAGAAGATTATCACGGTATCCATCGTCAAAAGTAATGGCAACAGTCTTTGGTTGGACGGGACGCAGCAATTCCGACATAAATACGAAATTCCAGCCTTGTTCCTTCAACCAACGTACTTGGCGTTCGAATTCTTCGGTCTCGACTCTTAGTTTATTGAACCGAGCGCGGGGCTTATGCGAACCGATCATATGGTACATTAGTATTCGTGGATGCCGTAAATCTACAGGTTGCCTCCACCACGCGTAGCGGTGTGTAAACCAGAACAATCCCAACAACCCAATAGCGACGATAACCGCAGTCACTGAACTGCTTCTGAGTACATAGCTAGGGTACGATCACACATTTCGCTTAACGTCAAATCTGGCGAACGTATAGGTCGCGGATTATTTATGTGTCCCTGAATACGCGACGCAGCAACATCAGTGCGAAACGGCGGTACGGCTCCGTATTCATAGGACGATCTTAATATTTCCCCAACACCACCATGATCAAAACCAATCACTGGAGTTCCCAAAGCAACTGCTTCAAGCACCGTGCGCCCAAAAGATTCTGGTTTCTCTGAAAACGCGAGAACGAAATCCGCAACAGCCATAATCTCTCGCAAATCTGATCGATGACCTAAAAAATACACGCAACTACGTAGTTTCGGGTTTCGTTTCGCCATACTGCGCAAGTCATGTGCGTAATGGGCGCGTCCTGGTTCCTCGCTACCGACAATGAATAGGCGCGCATTTATTCCTTGGTCTTGGAGTCTGATCACAAGATCGAACGCGTGAACGTGTCCCTTCAGACGCGCAAGGCGCCCCGGTAAGACGATATTGACCGCCGTAGTATCGTTGTATCTTCGTCTCCAATCGGCCAACCATTCATGCGAGGGACGAAACTGCCGGTTGTAAAGTGAAGGATCAAGCCCTCGCTCAATCACTCGTATTTTTTTCGGATCGACATATGGATAATTGTCCAATACATAGTTCTTAGCCGTATTCGAAACAGTTTCGACTAACTTTCCTTGCACAGCAATCGAGCTGTACTTACTAACCGAATATAACCCGTGCACGCTAGTCAGAAATACCGGCCTTGCATAATCCTTCAAACGACTGATCGCAAACTTACAGAGCCACGCAGGTAACCGGGAACGTGGATGAACGATATCCAGATTCTCGTTTGCAAGCCACTTAACAAGAGCAAAGACGATCGGGAGACTTGCAGGCGATTTAGTACCCACTCGCATGGAGACATGCACCGCACCGTCTTGCAAGAGTTCAGTCACCATCCGTCCACCCTGTGAAATGACGATGGATTTGTGACCATGTTGAACAAGTGAACGAGAAACCTCGACTACACCACGTTCCACTCCGCCACTATCCATCCGCGGCACAACCTGAACGATTTTCATAAAGCACTCACAACCGGTTACTGGCCGTATCTTGACGCTGTCTTCAGAAATACCAATTCGTCTTCGGTACTTTTACGATTGAAGATATCGTTACGATGTGGGAAACGCCCAAATCTCTCAACGATTCCATGGTGGTCCAGAGCGAATTTTAAAATCGAATTTACATATGCTGACCATTCGGGGTCGACGACTTCTCTCATTTGACGACAAAGGCTCAAATACAATCGCTGATCAGCGAGTTTTTCGCTATGAAGCAAGGGGTGGTACAGAAACGCACGACCTGGTACAGAGAGACTCATATCAAATTGGTTGTCTATTGCATACATGGTAGTTTCTCGTGCAAGTGCATCCTGTGCGAAGGCATCGGCTGTCCCGCGATAGATATTTCGAGAAAACTGGTCCAACAAAATCACAATGGCCAGACATCCAAACGCATTTTTCTTCCAGTATGAGAGTTCTCCATTTTTGGCTCGTTCGAATAACTCACCAAATTCATTACGGATTATTTCATCCGTTTCTGGATCTCCCCCATACCAAAGTTTCACACGCTCGTTGACCACGTCTGGAACGTCTTGTGCATCGCCAAGCCAAAACTCAACAACAGTATTTACCATGTTGTCATCTAAGATTTTCATGACTCATGTGCACCTCTCCATGTCTCTCGTCTGTTACATTACCTAATCCTTTGAGAGACTGTCCACTAACATCCCTATTTGTGTACAGCTCATAATCAGGTGACTTCTACTTCCTAAGACAACCCTTCCGCCAAACTTGCCGTCTTCCAGAGTACCGCGCCGATACCCCACAGATAGCGAGAAACTCAATGTCGGATCGCCATTATCGAAAGCGAAAACATCAGCACTCCATAAATCACCGATGACGGTGTTTGGTCGTCCGATTGTCGACGAACTAGCGGTGTCACAATGGGATCTGTCGCACTTGTGCTACATAATTACCAGCAGCGCAGTCATGACAACAACCGTAAAAAACTAATTTAATATCTGTCACATTTGTCAGTCGTCGATTTTGCTGAATCATCAGAGATAGGTGGACGAGTCTACAACGTAAGTAGTAAAGTAGCAGGAGTTTCAACAAGAAAATTCGATCTTACTCTAAAGAACGGTATTGTGCCTTCCGAGGACTGCAGCGGTACGTTAGAACCAGAACATGAAAGACTCGGATAGTGGGTCTGTCTGAGTGGGAATACCTCACTCGGTTATCTCAATGACGAAGCGAAGATAAAAGAAACTTTGCCAGCCTTTGAAGAATCTACTACTCCGTACCTGACGACATAGTGAAATTGCTAGCTGATGAGATTCTTGAATTATGCAGGTGTGAATTGGTCGCAATGAACCCTGCGGAGAAAAATATCGACTGAATAATTAGGAAAGTTTGTGAAACATCATCCTGAAGTATTTGATGTGATAACCACGAGTCGTTCATCTGAACGCTGGGAAACCAAGTTGTTGCAATTGTTCAAACGCGCGAAGGAAGCGGTCCATTAGAGTCCCGTATCCTTGAAGAGTCTCACGACGCATGGTACGGTATGAACTACTGAAAGTACTTACATTTATCGATAGCATTTTCCAAAGTTTCAGTGAAAAAGCAGATCACAAATGGTACGTTACTAGCTAGTTTATAGTCATTGGTAAAATGGGAAACATTGATCGTGCTGACTGTTAGTTTCTCGTCAACATGCCTCGCGTGACCACCAAGACACCAACACCAAAATGAACAGTGCGCTAGACAAAAAGGTAGTTGGCGTTTTTGGAATTGGATACGTGGGATTGCCAGTATCCGTTGCGTTTGGTAGGCAATACATCACTCGCGGATTTGATATCTCTACGACCAGAATCAATTCTCTTCGACAAGGTATTGATGAAACAAAGGCAGTTAATCCTTCTGAACTTAAACAATCACGGTTTCTTTCCTTTACTAGCGATCTTGAGGAAATGCGCGGATGCGATATTTATATCGTCACGATTCCTACTCCAGTAGATGAACATAACGAACCAGACTTGAAACCTCTCCTTAAAGCTAGTGAGTTTGTTGGCCAAGTCATGGCAAAAGATTGTACTGTCGTCTTCGAATCAACTGTATATCCAGGCGTCACCGAAGATGAATGTGTTCCTGTACTCGAACGGTTCTCGCATTTAAAGCTAAATGATGATTTTACCGTTGGCTACAGCCCTGAGCGCATAAATCCTGGTGACAAAGAACACAGGCTGGACAATATCGTGAAAGTAGTTTCGGCTTCAACACCGGAAGCATTAGATTTAGTCGACTCTCTATACAGTTCAATCGTTAACGCTGGCACGTATCGAACCGAAAGCATTCGCATTGCAGAAATGGCTAAGGTCATTGAAAATACGCAACGCGACCTCAACATAGCACTGGTAAACGAAATCGCCCTCATTTGCAACAAACTAAATCTGGATACTGGATCTGTACTCGAAGCCGCGAACACCAAGTGGAATTTCTTGCCGTTCAGACCAGGCTTGGTCGGTGGTCACTGTATTGGAGTAGATTCGTACTACCTTACCCACAAGGCAAAATCTATTGGGCACAGCCCTGAGGTCATATTAGCGGGACGCAAAATAAACAACGAAATGCCGTATTTTATTGCTAAACGTGTAAAAGAACTCCTGTCACAAACCAGCATAGACATTAGCTCTTCAAAATTACTAATGCTCGGCCTAGCTTTCAAAGAAAACACTCCAGACATTAGAAATAGCAAGAACATTGACTTAGTACGTTATCTAATTAAAGAGGGTGCCGACGTGGACGTTTATGATCCTTTGCTCTATAACAGTACTACGCTCATTCCAACCGATATCAAAATGCGACAAGTGCCTGTTAAAAATACGTATGACGGTATTGTTCTTGCCGTAGCTCACCAAGAATTTTTAGATCTCGGCGTAGAAAAGATACGTAGCTTCGGTAAGAGCAAGTGTGCGATATTCGATATCAAACACGTTCTGCCACGTGAGATGGTCTCTGGCCGTTTATAGGAAACAACCTTTTATCCTTCAATATGAAGCAGTTGTCTTAGAAACTACGAACAAAGCCTCGTCATTAATGCATGCACAGGGAACTTAAGTTGTTCCATAATGTACTTGCCCTATGTTAACGGAGGGGTGGCTGAGTGGACGAAAGCACTGGTCTTGAAAACCAGCGAGGCTAGCTGCCTCCCAGGGTTCGAATCCCTGCCCCTCCGCCATTCAATGTCTTATGAATTACTGATCCAAGTGACGGGTGACGGAAGGCAATGTAGGTGAACTTCGACACTCAACGAATCGAGGTCGCCAGTGAGACGGCGTTGGTCCATATGTTGGTGTGTTGGTGGCAGGCTCTGGGCTGCCCTCAACGGCGGGGCGTGACGGCTTTCGCATCACCACCGCAGAATGGCTGGGCTGGAATGCCTGGAGCGGCGTTACAGCATTTCGGCGGCATGCTCGGGCCGGATAGTGCTGATGAACCATTCCAAAGATCCGATGTTGCTGCTATTTTGTCTTGAAATCCACTGAATGAGGTTCAACCGCTATGCATACTCAACCCATTCATCTGCTTATCCGAGAAGAAGAACTATTGAACGGCTATTGGATTTCTTTACGATCTTTCGAAACACGCAGCCATGTGTAAAAAACGACGACCGTGATAAATGAGGCTAAGATAAGAAACGTCAGTGCAATTAACGCACCGGAGGATTCGATATCTTGTCCAAATACCAACCTGAACACAGATACGATAAACATAGGTGCATAATTGTTTCCATCAAAATTCCATGGCAAAACGAGCCAAATCGCGATAAGCGTACTGGCTATCGTAGCCAACCAGGGTTTGCGTTTTAACGAATAACCTATGAACACGGCCACGGTTAGCCCAAAAATCAGAACGATTAACCACGCTAGAAAGTAACCCATTGGAATGGGGGTTACTCAGACCCACCTTAGAAGATGTTCTTCGATATCGTCCAGATGTACGTCACGCTCCGATACAGCCTTTCCGAAAATACTGATACCAGACTCGATTACGGTATCCAAGCGATTGGATATCAAGGGATGCCACCATTCTAGCGGTTCCGACCTAGCAATCTTTCGATATGCACACGAATCAGGCAGCCAAGACAATTTATCAATGTTCTCCGCATGAATACGAATACAGTCAGCAACAAGTTCATGTCGTTTCTCATAGTGAGTACATCTGCAAGTTTCAAGATTTAATAGCTTGCAAGCGACCGTAGTATCAATGGTTGCCTTAGTTTCAATGTCTTCAAATTTCACTAGACAGCATCGTGCGCAGCCGTCACAAAGTGCTCCCCACTCAGCATCGTTCATTTCGCCGAGAGATTTGTACTCCCAAAATCTATGGGCAATCCGGCCCGATGTGGATTTACAGCAATAATCCATCTAGATCACTAGGATTCGAAAAATCTGTTTTTATCGTTTCGCGTTGGAGTATCTCAGTAAATCTGTCAGCAAGAAGTTCATAACGCCAGTTACCCCAATCCTCAGGTAGTTCACCTTTTTGCCTGAATACCCGAATACATCGCTCCAATTCAAATTTCGTCGCTAATAATGGTGTAGCAATTTTTAAGGAATGTGATATCTCTTGGACCACTCTTTGTAGTTTAGTTAGTATGCTACTTGATACCGGTGCATGGACCGGCGGAGGGTGCAAATCGTTCATTCCTCGTTTGTGTGCTTCCATAACTTTATGTTGATAGCGGGCAATTTGCTTTTCCGAAAGGTACTCTCCAAATACCCTTAGGTTGCATTTCTTCAAAACTGCTAATTGACGTAAGCATGCATCCCGAATAACAAACGGCCGAGGAATATTTCTTTCCCGAGCTTCCGCGTCACGCCACTCCCTCAAGCTTCGCAAAACGGCAAGCTCACGTGATGATAATCGAGATTGCCCATACACTTTACGGAAGTATTGGCTATCTATTGGCTTCTGCCTACTGGTACGTATTCTAGATTCCTCTTTAAACCACGAACTACGCCCCTCCATTTCTAAGCGAACACATAATCTTTTCCAGAGTGGTATTAAATGGAGTACATCGGCAATCGCATAGCACATTTGGCTATCGGATAACGGACGCACAAGCCAATCAGATGTAGTTTCGTTCTTATTCAAAGATATCCCCAAAATTGAACGTACTATTTCCGCGTAGGATGCGTGAAGGTCGCAAGATAAAAAAGCAAATGCTAGCTGGGTATCGAATACTGGCCGAACGTGTACACTAAAACTATTACGGAAGATTTCAAGATCGGCCGATGGTGAATGCATAATTTTGGTTATTTTTGTATCCAACAGGATTTGCTTCAACAACACGAAATCGATATCCGTTTGTGGATCAATGAGGAATTGCTCATTAGACGAACTAATTTGTATCAATGCCGGAACAGGAAAGTAGGTTGTTCGATGAATGAACTCTGTGTCAATGCCAACGACCGAGCCTAGTCCAGCCATCGCTTGATTGAACTGATCCTGTCGACCGATCAGCGAATACGAGCTAGATAACACTTTTACGTCCCCTGAGCGCATGCGCAAGGGTGTTACCATCCACGTATTCCAATTCTCCGCCCATCGGTACTCCGTGTGCGATTCGAGTAATCGCGATATCTTGATTAGAGAGCGCGTCACGAATGTATTGACCTGTCGCTTCGCCCTCAACGGTCGGATTAGTAGCGATAATCACTTCTCTAATGTTCCGTTCGCAGACGTATGCGACTAGCTCCGGTAGTCCAAGTTCGAACGGGCCGACGCTATCTATGGGCGATAAATGACCATGCAGCACGTAAAACTTGCCCGAGTATCCACCCGTATTTTCAATGGCTACGAGGTCGGCAGACGACTCGACGACGCAGAGTAGATCCGAGTCGCGATGCGGGCTATCACAGAGTGTACAAATCTCATCGTCAGAAAAGTTCCGGCATATGTTGCATTGGCGTACGTTTTCTAACGCTTGACTCAGACAATCGACGATAGTCTGTGCCCCACTACGGTTTCGATGCAACAAAAATAGGGCCATTCTAACGGCAGTTTTCGGCCCGACGCTAGGCAAAATTTGAAGCGCATCGACTAAACGTTCAATATTAGGACTTAGAGAAGCCAAGACGAGCGATCAATTACTTAATGGTTCCGATTTCACGAGCGAAATCTTTAGTTGTGTCCTCTCGAAGAGACAATATTCGAGCAACGGCATCGTTAATCGCAGCAGCAATCAAGTCCTGTAACACTGCGGGAGCATCGGGGTCAATGATCGAAGGGTCGATTTCAACACGACTAGATTCGTAGTGCCCGTTGAGAGTAATCTTAACCAGACCCGCTCCACTTTCTCCTACAACTTCCTGTTTAGCAAGTTTGCCGTCCAACTCGGAGAAGCGACCGTGCAAGGACTTTACATTTTGCATAATCTTGGACATATCAAAATCTGGCATGGATAGACCTGAATTTGTAATTAAATTAAACTCAATCGCGAACTGACTGACCACTCAACGATACTACGTTTCCGACAGTCCCGCCAATGACCTTAGCGAATTCCTGAACTGTCGGATTATCTATTAGCGTCTGTTTTTTTTCGATCACGCCAATGCTGAAAGATTCTCGCTCGGACCTTGAGATGCCAGTATTGATTTGCTCCGCCCTTGGTTTTCCCCGCACGGTGTCGGAGATAGTTTCCAATTTCGAGGTGGATTCAGACGACGTATCGAATTCGTTGTTTGTCTGAGGTGCGTCTTCACGTCCGTTATCTGCTGGATCCGACTTTGCAGGATGTCCATATGCTATAACTGGTTCAAAGTCGAGCAATCTAATCATGGTCATCTCAAATCCAACTGCAGGATCCGGCGCATACTGCATATCGCGTCCACCCAGAAGTAATATTTGATAAGCAGTTTGCAACCACTCAGGAGTACACCGGGCCGCAATAGCGCACAATTCTCTACGAGGTTCCGAAGATGCGGCTTTCGCTACTGAAATTTCGTGTATGACGCTCTGCAAATTAGCCAACACATTATCGAAATTGATACCTCTATCCGCTAGCTCACGCGAGAGCGCAAATAAGCCTTCACGATCTCCAGATGTCAATCCGTCAAGAAGAACAATCGTTTCATCCTCTCGAGCAATGCCGAGCATATCCACGACTAGGTCACTTTTTAATTGGCCACCACTGAAACCAATTCCTTGATCAGCAATGGACAGAGCATCCCTCATACTTCCTTTTGCCGCCTGAGCTATTATGTCCACGGATTCTTGATCATGGGATATCGATTCCCGTTGCAGTACACCAACGAGATATTCACTAATAACCTTCGGAGGAATATTCTTTAGATGAAATTGCAGGCACCTTGATAATATTGTGGCGGGTATTTTCTTTAATTCAGTAGTAGCAAATAGGAATTTGACGTGGTCCGGAGGCTCCTCAAGTGTCTTAAGCAACGCATTGAAACTAGATATCGACAACATATGTACTTCATCAATAAGATAGGTTTTGAATCGTCCGCGCGTTGGCTGGAATTGAACGCTCTCTAGAAGTTCCCGTGTATCGTCCACGCCGGTTTTAGAAGCCGCATCAATTTCAATCAGATCAACGAATGACCCGTTTCTAATGTCCGTGCAGTTTTGGCATTCCTGACAGGGCTCTGACGTGATTTTTTGTTCGCAATTCAATCCCGTTGCAAGAATTCGTGCAATAGTTGTCTTTCCAACTCCTCGAGACCCAGTGAACAAATAGGCGTGATGTAGCCGATCCTTATCAAGCGCATTGGTAAGTACCTTAATAGTATGACCTTGCCCAACCACGTCCTGAAAGATTCGCGGTCGATACTTGCGAGCGAGTACTTGATAGCCCATCTTACGCAATTGTAATCCAGTCAATCATGAAAAAGATAAAAATGAGATTCAACAACAAAACATTTACGATCATCGGCCATAGGGGTGCGAAAGGATTAGCACCAGAAAATACTCTCCGGAGCTTTCAAATCGCCTCCGAATTGCACGTCGACGCTATTGAATTTGATATGCACCGTTGTCATTGTTGTCAAGATGAGCTCGTGATCATTCACGACGAAAATGTAGATAGAACTACCAACGGTTCGGGGTACGTAGATTCGTTTGTAGTGGAAGAGTTGCCAAAACTTGACGCCGGCATGGGCGAACGAATACCAACCCTAACCGAAGCTGTAAATACCATACCTCCCGAAATTGCCATGAATATTGAATTAAAAGGTACTGGAACTTCCGATTTGGGCAGAAAATACGATCTCCGAGATCGTGAATATCTTGTTTCATCTTTCTACGAAAGTGAGCTAATTGATTTCAAACGTATCCGAAACGATGTCGTGGTGGCACTCCTGTGCTTAAGGTGTACGGCCAATCACCTGAAAGTCGCAAGCGACTTAGACGTGGTGGAAATAAATATTAGCGAGATAAGTGCTAGTATGATTCGTGACGCTGGATTTGACGCGTATGTATTCAAGATTAACAGCCTAGACAAAGCTCAAGAACTTATGGAGTGGGGAGCCTCTGGAGTGTTTACAGAGCGACCAGATTTGGTAAATCCAAAGCTGCTTTACCACTGACTTCCGCTGTAGCTAACGGTTCTGATTTTCTATTCGCACTCCCCATTTGGGTACCTTAGTTGCAACTCGAACTGGTCTGGGGAGCCAGCTTCCGTAACCAGCAGGATGTCTTTACTCACAAATCTCTCGATTGTGTACTCCAAAGACTTACGATGATCCGAATCAGCCCCTCCCATCTCTTCCATAACCATATTGATTACCTCACAAGTACGTAACGTCCCATCGAACAGATCAAATAAACGGTGATAGATAATGTTAGATTTGGCTTCCCGTATTTTGTTGTATCGATCTCGATAAATAACTAACCATGTTCTTTCTTCCGGTGGTTTAGTTAAATCGAAATATTGATCTATCTCTTTAACTGGCCATTCATAGCTTAGTGGTTTGGCTAGCGGTGATAGAGTGAGATACGTTAGCTGCAAGCCCTCATATGCAACCTGAGGTGGCAGATCATAAGGCGAATAGACCAAATCCATTCTTACCCAATCGAAGTGACAAAGTTCCACGAGATACGGAAGATAAGTCTCCTTTTCATTGTTCAAGAACTCCAAGAATTCTTGGGATATTTCTAAAAAATAAGGGGATTGGCAACGATGTTGATGAATAAATTTCCTAACTAATGCATGCCAAGTAGCATCGGATAGCATTAATCGCGCGCGCGTAAAACAATCCCGAAGAAACCTTTCGATATTGCGATAGAAGAGATCAGCATAAATCTCCATACGACGTGGATCAATATCCGCGGGAGCGGAATTACCTTCGGGATTTTTTATATAGGCCGCAAATTCAAGCTGTGCTGACTGAAACTTCGGAAGATTGCTCCCTTTAATGGTGTTCATCACACTTTAGTGCAAGTGCTGTGCACTTTTTATTCGTTTGACCTCCTGTAATAGATTAGGTACTGGCGGAAAATTGAAGTCCCGTTCCAATAAAGTTGGCATTGGGCCGAAGTTCACAAATGCTCTATCAAGGATTCGCCAGACCGGGTCAATAACATCAGCACCATGTGTGTCAATACGAATGTCGGGGGCCTCAACGTAATGTCCGGCAATGTGCACGTACTCAATGCGGTCGCCCGGCAATGCATCTAAGAATTCATCGGGGTCGTAGCCGAAGTTGATGCTATTGACATAGATGTTGTTGACGTCGAGTAGCAGATTACAATCTGCTTCAGCAATTACAGCGTTAATAAAATCTATCTCCTCCATTTCTTGCGAAGGAGCCGCGTAATAGGAAACATGTTCAACCGCGATTCGTCGCTCTAAGACATCTTGCGTAACTTTGATCCGGTCAGCGACGTAACGAACGGCCTCGCTTGTAAATGGAATCGGCATGAGATCATACAACTGTCCCTCATCCCCACAAGCACTTAGATGCTCGGTGTAAGATTTCGCACCAGTCTCATCAAGAAAATTACGAATCTGTTTTAAGAATGTGATATTGAGTGGAGCGAGACCGCCAAGCGAAAGAGATAAGCCATGGCACACCACTGGGAAACGGTCGACATAAGAAGCAAACTGGGAAGAATACTTACCGCCAACACCAATCCAGTTCTCCGGCGCGAATTCAATGAAATCGACACTATCGACCAATAACTGGTCGTAACGTGCAAGGTCACGGAACATCCCCCGCCTAATACCTAACCCCGCACCTTCGACAGGATAGCTTCCCATAGACAAAGACAAAAAGATACAGACTAGCCGGCCTGTGCGAACACAGACCAGCTAGTATCTATTAACAGACGTGATTTACGTACACCCCATCGTGAAGGGTGAATGGAGATTGAGCAGGCTTGAATTATTCCTCTTCGCCGTCTTCGCCACCACACTTGCCTTCGCCACACGAACCTTCGTCACCATCGTCGTCCATATCGTCATCGTCGTCCATATCGTCGCCGTCGTCCATATCGTCGCCGTCGTCCATATCGTCGCCGTCGTCCATATCGTCGCCGTCGTCCATATCGTCGCCGTCGTCCATATCGTCGCCGTCGTCATCGTCGTCATATCGTCGTCATCGTCGTCCATGTTGTCACCGCACTCGCCTTCACCTTGATGACTAGCCCGTAAAACATCCGAGTCATCTAATGAAACAGCGTTTGAGAACATTTCATCAGATGCAACTGCAGCTTGACCTGCGAGTGAAGCAACAACGAATGATCCAATGGAAAGTGCCACCGGCTTAACTTTACGTTCGAGCATTTTGATCCCCAAAATACGTTGATGAATTTTATTAAAGTACCACAAAGAAATACCCCATCTTTGCCCTACTCTCTAACTTATACGGCATTTTAACATTACTGATAGATTATTGTGTTCGAACTTCATCATGCCTTTCGTTTTATTCATACATTCGTTCGTACACTTTACATTACAGCGGAGTATCCATCGTCGAGTGAGATATTCCATGTAAGTTCTCGTACTTTTGAAACACAGCTTCCAGCCGCTTCTCGGATACCTTCACTTTGGTCCCTATAGCCTGACTGAACACCGATACACGGAACTCTTCTAGCAAGCAGCACAGTTCTTCGAGTGTTTCTAGGTCAATCACTGTGTTAGCAAGCAATTGGTATCTTGTTACCCAACAATAAACACGGGGAATCTTTTCCAAGTCGTATTTCAATCGTCCACGCAGATGCTCCACTCGATATTGAAGTGCTTTAAGGTACCGTTTCACATCTTCATACCGATCAAGCGGCACCCTTTGTGCAAAATCAGCTGGAACTAAAGACAGCAAGTGTTGCTCAGCATCTTCTTTAGTCTTAGCGTTCGCGCGGCACGACAACGAAGAGATTGCCAAAGCGGTACGAAAGCGCGTCCGTAGAAGCTCGCTTGCTGCTTCTATGATTAATAGCCCTGACTTCATGAGTACACCTTTATGACGAGATACCAGATCGTCGAAATCCGTACGTGTTTGAGGAAGCGGATTATTCCGCAGATACCCATGTCTTACGGAGCCAAGAAGAATAGAGTCGAGCAATTCTTCCAATATACCAATTGGCGCATAGTGTAGATGCATCTGCCTCTCAGATTTGATTGCTTTAATTAGATACCGAGCTGATTGTTTTTCTGTAAGCAAAATGAGCCGACACACGCCCCACACGTTCTGACGCCTCTGAGTCTTCAGTTCGCGTTCAAGCATCAAGTCAACACACTCACCTTTGTCTATCAACGTTGGATAAGCAACAAATTCACTACCGCATGCATCGGACTCGTAGACTGAAGGTAAACCATGTTCTGGAAATTCGAGTAGTCCCGTTCGCTCGAATCTATTTCGCACCGAAGGCTTCAAAATAATGTCAACGCGACTTACGCAACGCCTCTTCAAAGCAGCAAGATCACGGTCTTGATCGACAACTTTCCCTTTACCAGAAAGAACCTGAATATTCATGCGTAGAAATGCAGGCAGACTTGATTCGTCAAAATCTTCTGGATTAACTCGTAGATTTTTTAACTGCAAAATCACACGCGAAAGTGAACTCGCCAACGGCTGCCTACGATAATGTTCCTGATCCTTTAAGATGGGCAGAAGCTGACGTACTAAATCCGGAACCGGTACTAAATAGCACCGAGATTTCTTCGGCAACGAACGTATCAACGCTTCACATTTCTGGGCGAGAAATCCTGGAACAAGCCAATGCAGTGGTCCTTCGCTTAATACGTGTAAAAATCCTAACGGAACCTGTATCGATACACCGTCGTTTGCCGCGGTGGGGGCAAATGCATATTTAACTTGGAAACTCCGCCCATCAATAGAGATTTTAGATGGAAAGTCTTGTTCACTCACGTGAACGTCGAATCGAGCCAGTAGGTCCATTTCTTCCATATACAACAGCTCACGCTTACATTCACTGATACGTTCGTACCACTCGTTAAAACTAACCCAGTCAATGACTTTCTCTGGTACCCGAGATGCATAGAAATCCTGTTGGCTACTTTCACTTATTAGCAGGTCCGTACGTCTATTCTTATCCTGAAGGGCAGATACATGCTGAACCATCAAGCGATTGTGTTTAAGGAATGAATAATCGGCGTCGCCTTGGAATCGCACTAGCCCATACAAGAGGAACATTTCTCTTGCTTCATCGGGGCGTACTTTGGATAGAGGAACCGGCCGGCGTTCAACTACAGTCAGGCCATAGAGCGTAGACGTCTGAAGAATCATTGCTTGGTATCGCCTTTCATCCCAATATTTATCGTGGAAAAAGTGTTTCAGTTGATCATTCGCAGCTTTTTCGATCCATCGTGCGCGCACCGCTGCGACATGTTGCGCATACACTCGCCCGGTTTCCTTAATATCGGCCGCGACAATCCATTTCGGTTGTCGTTTTGCTAGAGCAGAATTCGGAAATATCCTGAAGCGAAACTGTCGTTGTCCTTTATATTCCCCATGCTCCGCCTTGCATCCCACAAAGCTTAACGAGCCAGCCAGTATTGCTTTATGTATTGCCACAGATTTCGCTTCATTTCGATTTGGTTCCATTTTTAATCTCACACACGCCAAGCTCAGCTGCCTATGTAAAGCACGCCATTCAAAGTAACGATGAGAGGAAATGAAATTTTGTTCTAATACTCCGTGAAATTCTCGCGAGATAAGCTGCTGACGCTGGTTTTCGAGCCAGTTCCAGAGCTGAATAAAAACAAGAAAATCAGAAGTGGCTCGTGCAAACTGACGATGCGATTCACACACCGCATCACGTTTGTTCAAGGGACGTACACGTGGATCTTGTACGGCCAAAGCCGATACAACGATCAGGGTTTCCTTAAGAGAATTAAGGCGATTTGCTTCGATCAACATTCGGGCTAGTCGTGGGTCAGTCGGAAGATCTGCCATCTTTCTACCGATAGGAGTTAATTCACCACCTACTAGGGCTCCAAGTTCGTGCAGCAGCCGAGAGGAATCATTAATAGTCTTTTCTTCCGGAGGGTCAATAAAAGGGTATTTCCGGATATCACCCAATTTCATAACTTCCATCTGCAGCATGACGGAGGCAAGACTCGACCGCCTGATCTCAGGTTCCGTATAGCGGGGACGAGTTTCATAATCACTTTCACTGTAGAGTCGAAAACAAATGCCTGCCGCAAGCCGCCCACACCTTCCGGCTCTCTGGTCGGCACTAGCCTGAGAAATAGGTTCTATTGGCAGTCTCTGAATTTTAGATCGCGAACCATACCGGCTGATACGTGCTTGACCCAAATCGATAACGTACCCAATACCGGGAATCGTAATACTCGTTTCAGCTATATTTGTAGCGAGAAGGATCTTCCGCTTCGTTCCGCGTTGAAAAATCTTGTGCTGTTCTTTCGTCGGTAGTCGTGCGTATAGTGGTAGTATTTCAAAATATTCCCGATACTTCTTTCTAAACCAAAGTGACCAATCCATGATTGCTCGCTCACCTGAAAGAAACATAAGTACATTACGTACGGTTTGCGATTTCTCGTTCAGTATTTCCTTAACACAGTTCTCTACGGTAGATTCAACGTCCCCATCTACTGGACGATATCTGATTTCAACCGGATAACTACGTCCCTCAACTTTAACGATCGGCGCACCATCAAAATGTTGGGAAAATGCCTCTACGTCAATCGTGGCACTGGTAATAATGATTCGTAACTCAGGCCGTAGCCGAAGGAGGTTACGAAAATAACCCAACAGAAAATCGATGTTTAAGCTTCTTTCGTGTGCTTCGTCCACCACGATCGCGTCATACGCTTTCAAGCAACGATCAGTGCGAATCTCCGATAACAAGAGTCCATCGGTGACGACTTTTATGAGTGTTTCCTGGGATAACTTCTCGCTGAAACGAACAGCGTAGCCAACGATATTCCCAGTCGTTGTTCCCAATTGCGTTGCTATACGGTCAGCTACAGTTCTAGCTGCCAAACGCCTAGTAGTTTAACTGGTTTTAATTTTCGGGTATAGATGCTTCAGTTTGGTGCGCGCGTCGTCGACGCTGAGCTGCCAGTCGACCCCGGTCTGTTCGCGATTGCGCTCCTTGACCCAGGCCGCCGTTTCCGACGTGACCAAAGCCCTGCTCTCGATCCGCGATCCAGGCACTGGCGGTGCAACGCACTGAACTCCAGTTCCGCAACGTTCAGCCACCAGCTCCCGTGTTTCGACGTGTGCACCAAGTGGGTACGGTCGTTCAACCGACTGGCTTCGGCCACCGGGAACGCGGCGTAGAACGAGTCACCGCTGTGGGTGTTCAAGTTGTCGCACACCAGCGTGATGCTTTCCGCATCCCGGTAACGCGGCAGATTCGCCAGTGCGCGCACTTGCTTCGCCCAATCCAACGTCGTGCGCCGTTTGGTGACAGCCACTGTCCGCCAGCCGGACAGCGGCTCGCCGAACATCCACACCGTGCATTCTCTCCGGCGGAGGTAGTGGGCGTCGTACTTCTCCGGCGACCCGGGGCGTACCGGCAACTTCTCGCGGACTTCCGCCACGAGCTGCTTGCTCATCTCGTCCATGCACACCACTGGATCCGCGGGTCGTACGGCCGCCGGTATACCTTGAGCACCCGCTCCATGCCGGCCACGAAATGATGGCTTTGCTTCTTCGGAATGCACCACATTTCCCGCCGCCATGGTTTTAATTCGTTTTTTTTAATGCCTTCCGCACGATCTCCTCGCAAATCGATTCGACCACTTCAAGCCGCACCAGCTCTTCCGCCAGCATCTTCACGATCCACCGAACGCGGCCTTCCGGTGGAACCGAACAGGCCACCTGAACCAGACGCGCTTCCTTCTCCCCGTCCAACTTCTTCGGCACCGGAGGCACCGGCCGAGGCCTGCGCTCCAGAGCCTTCATCGGACCTTGCTCCACCGCCCGCCGACGCACGTGCTGGCAGGTCCGCTCCGTCACCCCCAGCAGCGCCATCCACCACCTGCATGTCCGTCAGTGCTGGGCCAGCACCCCCCTGATCCACGGCCAGCAGAATCCGTGCACGCTGCAGCTTCGTCGCCGACACTGCACGACGCGTGCTCGACTTCAGCACCGCTTCCAACTCATCCCGCTCATCCTGAGCTAACTCCACCATGTATTATTGCTTCGGCATCGAATCCTCCTGATCCCAGAACCCCTTTCAGTCCACCATTATAAACACGTATTATTAGAATTTGTAGTCTACTAGGTTGCGTGTGTCCAATCATGCCGCGCAATCCACAACCAGCACGCAGACAAGCAAGTGGTATTTGAGTTGTTTTTCCCGTCCCCGTTTCACCAGCAACGATCACAACCTGATGTTTCGCAATGAGATTTTCAATTTCATTCATCCGGGACGAAATCGGTAAACTGTTAACGTATTCGAATTTAGGAACCGACTCTCGTCGCCTTCGCACTTCTCGCGCAGAAGCAAGAAATCTAGCTTTTTGTTTGAAACTTAACTTACTTCGATGCACTGCTCGCAGGTATGCACGTTCATCCCGGACCATAAGTTCAGAGGGAAGAATAAGTTCGGAAGAATGCATGCTATTACGGAATAACTCGCTTAATTCGAAGCACTTCGATGAACCGATATTTATCTTGAAAAGAAACCCATATCTTTTTGAGACCTCGAAATCGTCGGTAGGTACATATGATCTTCAACGAGCTGTATGAATCGTGCCCACCGAAAAAATAATGTTACCTCTCCTACAGAATTGGATCAATTGAGATCGGTTTTTGTACAAATCCAGACGTGAGTCAATCATATGACCACCTTTATTTACTCGAAGCAGGCGGAGGTAGACCATCCTTATATCATTAACCCTTATTTCTCATAATGGATGGCTTGGGTGCGATTTACGTGCGTGTAAGTTGTTGATACAACAAAGTTGATTGGGCTTTGCCGGAGGGAAGGGATGGTAGCGGGGTGCGTTCGGACGGCGAAAGGGGGGGGGCGTTCGGACCGGATGGAAGCGGGACGCGGTCGGTGCTGAGTGCGATGCTGGCGGAAGAAGTGCGGACTTGTAGCATGCTCCTCGGCCCGTTTCGCAGACCGCTGCGATCCGCGTGAAAAGCGGCGCGTTCCGTGAAACATGCTGTTTTCGACTGGATGATGAGCTATTCGGGTTAGAATGCGGCGGATGCGTGTATCGTACGCCCTTGGGTCCTTGTCTTGACGATGCCCGAACGGGCTTCTGGCTGCGGTGCATCGTGCGGGTGCGCAGGATGTGCGTGGGCACCGTTGGCGCAACGCGGCCGATGGGGCGGCCGGATAGAGGAGGATACGGGATGAAGCACAAGCAAAAGCGCGGCGCGGACTGGCTGGTGCGTCGGATGGCGAAAGGGGTCCGTCCGGTGCGGATGGAGGTGGATTGCAGTGGAGGCGAGCTGAGTTCCAACGGGGGCTCGGTACTGATGATGATATTGGCCGAGCAGGTCCGGTTGTTCGAGCGCGTCTCGGCATGTTTCACGGATCACCGGGATCCATCCAAGGTGGCGCATCCGCTGGTGGCGTTGCTGGGGCAGCGGATTTTGGGTCTCGCGCTGGGCTACGAGGATGTGAACGATCACGACGAGCTGCGGCGTGACCGGGCCCTGTCTACGGCCATGGGGCGAGTGGAGTGTGCGCGTTCGGACTGCGAGCCGCTGGCCGGCAAAAGCACGCTGAACCGGATGGAGCTGTCGGCGAACGGGGGGACCGGACGAAGGCGCGCCAGATCACCGTGGATTTCGGTGCTCTCGACGAGCTGCTCGTGGAGCTGTACCTAGTAGTTTAACTGGTTTTAATTTTCGGGTATAGATGCTTCAGTTTGGTGCGCGCGTCGTCGACGCTGAGCTGCCAGTCGACCCCGGTCTGTTCGCGATTGCGCTCCTTGACCCAGGCCCGCCGTTTCCGGCGTGACCAAAGCCCTGCTCTCGATCCGGCGATCCAGGCACTGGCGGTGCAACGCACTGAACTCCAGTTCCGCAACGTTCAGCCAGCTCCCGTGTTTCGGCGTGTGCACCAAGTGGATGCGGTCGTTCAACCCCGACTGGCTTCGGCCGCCGGGAACGCGGCGTAGAACGAGTCACCGCTGCTGTGGGTGTTCAAGTTGTCGCACACCAGCGTGATGCTTTCCGCATCCCGGTAACGCGGCAGATTCGCCAGTGCGCGCACTGGCTTCGCCCAATCCAACGTCGTACGCCGTTTGGTGACAGCCACTGTCCGCCAGCCGGACAGCGGCTCGCCGAACATCCACACCGTGCATTCTCCCCGGCGGAGGTAGTGGGCGTCGTACTTCTCCGGCGACCCGGGGCGTACCGGCAACTTCTCGCGGACTTCCGACACGAGCTTGCTTGCTCATCTCGTCCATGCACACCACCGGATGCCGCGGGTCGTACGGCCGCCGGTATACCTTGAGCACCCGCTCCATGCCGGCCACGAAATGATGGCTTTGCTTCTTCGGAATGCACCACATTTCCCGCCGCCATGGTTTTAATTCGTTTTTTTTAATGCCTTCCGCACGGTCTCCCCGCAAATCGTTTCGACCACTTCAAGTCGCACCAGCTCTTCCGCCAGCATCTTCACGGTCCACCGAACGCGGCCTTCCGGTGGAACCGAACAGGCCACCTGAACCAGACGCGCTTCCTTCTCCCCGTCTAACTTCTTCGGCACCGGAGGCAACGGCCGAGGCCTACGCTCCAGAGCCTTCATCGGACCCTGCTCCACCGCCCGCCGACGCACGTGCTGGCAGGTCCGCTCCGTCACCCCCAGCAGCGCCATCCACCACCTTGCATGTCCGTCAGTGCCGGGCCAGCACCCCCTTGATCCACGGCCAGCAGAATCCGTGCACGCTGCAGCTTCGTCGCCGACACCGCACGACGCGTGCTCGACTTCAGCACCGCTTCAACTCATCCCGCTCATCCTGAGCTAACTCCACCATGTATTGCTTCGGCATCTGATCCTCCTGATCCCAGAACCCCTTCCAGTCCACCATTATAAACACGTATTATTAGAATTGGTAGTCTACTAGTGTGGGGCGAGCGGGGCAAGATACCGAAGCGGTTGGTGCTGGACATCGATGCCACGGACGTGAAACTGCACGGCCGGCAGGAGCACTAGTGCATCGTCTCATCATTATATTTACATTTCACTATGCAATGGTTCCAGCATGTCAAACTTTCTCCACCGGGTCTGTACTGGTGTTTCGTTCATCTCTCGGATGCCGTCTCGATGCGCAGCTTGAGTTCTTCAAGAGAGTTCACTCGGATGTGTCGAAGCAATGTTCTTGCCATACGAGAGAATACCGTCTCGATCAGGTTTAGCCAGGAACCATGTTTGGGCGTGTGAACGTATTGAAAGCGGTTCGGGCGTGTTGCCAAGTACGCCCGGGTTTCCTTCGAGGTGTGCGCAGCATGATTGTCCAGCACTATCCGAAGGATGGCGTCCGGCGGGTAGTGCCGGTCGAGTTCCTGAAGCAACAGCACGCACTCCCGACTGCGGTGCCGTTCTTCGACTTGCGCAATCACTTCTCCACTATGCAGATCCAGAGCTGCCAGAATCGATAGCGTGCCGAGGCGTCGATATTCGGCATCGCGGCCCAGGCTCGCTCGCCGGTCTGGCTGGGGCGGCAAGTCCGGTGCCACCGTCGCAATCGCTTGAACTCCCGGCTTCTCATCCACCGAAACGGTATGCACCGGCACACCCTCTAGCAATGGTCTATTTCCTTGCAGAAACACCTCCCGGTAGACCATCAGCACTTCCCGCATCTTTTCCTCAAAATCCGGGTCGCGCCGTTCCAGGTAGTAGCGCACCCGATGCGGCTTCCATTCGTGATCGTTCAGTATTCGGTGTACCGAGGCACGGCTAATGCGCTCAAGACGGGGATGACCGGCTTCTGGTCCATGCTGCGCGATATACCGGGTCAGCGAGGTAATCGTCCAAAGTTCCGCCGGCAGACCCAGATCCTTGGGCTGGGTACAAGCGATGGACATCATCCATTCACGTGCTTCCTGGCCGATCTCGGGTGCCCCCGGACGATGAGGCAGATCTTTCAAGCCGGCTTCCATGCCGGCTTCCATGCCGGCAGCCAAGGCTTTGTCAATGCACTTGTAGATGGTCGGCCGACTCTGTCCCGCGAGATTCTGGATCTCCACGATGGATCGCCCCTCCGCATAATGAAGCAGAATCCGAGCTCGGTTCGATTCACGTACCGGACAGGTTTGCGACCGGCTCAACCGCTCAAGTCGCCCGAGTTCGGCTTTCGACAGCACTAAAGACGCTCGCTTGCTGTAGTTTGGCATGATGGCAGACCCTCACGAACAGGATACCCCATCTATGCTAAATGTTAGAGAATCAAATGTAAATGAATTTGGGAGACGGACTACTAGTCTTCGACCACCAATGTATGCACGTGCACATTGTGTCCCATCGTCCGCACTAGCAGAGGTGCCGTTTACAACTATTTTCCAGCACGTAAAGTACGACATGAAGTACTTGGCGACGCTCCAGCTCAGCTTGTTGACATCGCGTTGATGAGTTGCTGAACCGGAAGAAGTGAATAGATGACGGTTTACTGCCCGTCCGTAAGGCCCATTCCGACCTTCTGTTGAATCTCCAGCATGTTTAACGAGTCATCCTAACGTAGCGTAGCGTAGACATGTCCTACCCTAATGCAGAATTAACCGCCTTCAATGCGTTGCATAAAAAAGATTTCGGCGGTTGGCCCAATAGGCTCAAACCAAGCATCTTGATATATTTGCCCATCTATCGCGACTGCTACCTTGGCCAAGGTAGCTGCAATACCCGGCCATCGCGACTCTAGCTCTTCAACAAGATCACGATAGCTCGCGCAATCCACTGAAATTTCTCGAACACCGTTAGTATTTGAGAGTAAATAATCGGGAAATACAACGTGTGCCATCAATTCATAAAGCGAGCATCAGCTTACTGGAGCTGGTTCTCATCCGTTTGATAACTTGCCACCACAATCATCGATTGCCTGAAGTACTCGAGGTGGAGATAAAGGCAAGTCATGGATGCGAAATCCAAGTACATTGCGAACGGCATTCGATACAGCAGCAAGCGGTGCTACGATAGGCGTTTCTCCGACACCACGCACACCATAGGGATGAGATGGATTTGGAACTTCGACGATCTGCGTTTCAATCATTGGTACATCTGAAGCAACAGGCATTCGATAATCGAGGAATCCTGGGTTTTCCATCACACCATTTCTATCGTAGATATATTCTTCATTGAGAGCCCATCCCAGTCCTTGAACTGCACCACCTTGCATTTGTCCTTCGACGTATGCGGGATGAATAGCCCGACCGGCATCCTGAACGGCCGTGAACGCATGAACATTGATTTTACCCGTTTCTCGATCGACGGAAATATCAGTCCAGTTGACAGAGAAGGAAGCACCGGCTCCTTGGGCATTCAAGCTTGCTCGACCTAACAGCGGTCCACCTGTGCGACTCGCACTACTGGCAATTTCGCGCAGCGAGAGCGGAGCAACATCCGCGTTAACACCGGGGTTAGGAGCTGCCTTACCGTCCTCCCAATCGACTTGGTCTAGGTCAAGGCTCCACATCATCGCAGCGCGTTGTTTGCATTGCACAATGATGTCCTCACACGCCCGTATTACCGCCATACCCGTAGCAAACGTCGTTCTGCTTCCACTCGTAGTACTGCAGTATCCGGTTGCTTCCGTGTCGCCTATGTGGATTTTAATTGTTTCGTACGGCACTCCAAGAGTCTCAGCCGCCTGGATACACATGGAGGCGCGCGAGCCTCCAATATCGGGATTGCCTTCCATAATCGTGACCGAACCGTCATCTGATACACGAATTTCAGCACTCGACTGCTGGCCGATGTTGAACCAGAAGCCTACGGCAACACCCCTACCCTGACCTTCTTCCAAAGATTTGTGGTATGCCGGGTGAACTTTCGCAGCTTTAAGGCATGCCTTCAAACCAATTGGAGGAAACACTGGGCCGTACGGTGCGTGAGTCCCTTCGTCTGCTGCATTCTTCAGTCGAAAATCAATTGGATCCATATCCAATTTCCGTGCCAATTCATCCATCGTACATTCCATCGCATACATGGACTGAGGAGCACCAGGAGCGCGATACGCAGCAACCTTAGGCTTATTGACTAAGACATCTAGCCCCACAATTCGGAAATTCTCCAGACTGTACGGAGCTAGTACCGACATGCATCCGGGACCAACGGGCGAACCAGGAAATGCTCCCGCTTCATATGCAAGCCATGCAGTCGCGGCCGTGATAGTTCCATCCCTTTTTGCACCAACTTTCGTCCGGCAAAACGTAGCCGATGCCGGGCCCGTAGCCCTAAAAACTTCCTCTCGCGTCATAACCATTTTGACTGGCCGACCCGACAGCTCCGATAACAGTACTGCTACCGGTTCAAGATAGATCGTGGTTTTACCACCGAAGCCTCCTCCTATTTCAGAAGGAATGACTCGTATGTCACCCAGCTTCTTCTGGAGCACACCAGCGGTCATACTACGAACTTCAAATGGACCTTGAGTACAGCACCAAATCGTAACATGGCCTCCTTCATTGATAGACGTCGTACACGCGTGAGGCTCTATGTAGCCCTGATGAGCAGTAGGAACATGGTATTCATTCTCCACTATAACGTCAGCTTCCTCAAAACCTTTTTCTGGATCTCCACGTTCGAGCTTATGTGTCATGGCAATGTTGCTCAACGGTTCAGACGGATCTCCATTCTTATGTTGGCTTTCGTCGATGAGCGTCGCTCCGTCAGCCATGGCAGCCTCAAGTGTCATCACCGGTGGCAGCACTTCGTATTCGACGTCAACTAAATCAAGAGCTGCCTCCGCAATATAGCTGGAAGTCGCCGCTACTGCAGCCACAGCATGTCCGTGATACAACACTTTGTCGCGTGCCATAATGTTCCGACCCAGGATGTCCGCTCCTGCTTCAGGAAAGTCCTTGCCAGAAACGGCAGCGAGCACGCCGTCCATTTCAAGAGATTTTGAGACATCGACATGCTTAATTCGAGCATGAGCATGTGGACTGCGCAGTATCTTGCCGTGTAACATGCCGGGCAAATACAAATCCGCGCCGAAATTGGCGCGACCGGTTACTTTATCTACCCCATCCGGCCGGACCGGCCGTGTACCGACTACTTTCAAACTATGTGCTTGTGCCATGTTGGTGGACCACTTCTTTACGCATCACGCATCAGATGCGAGTTCACTGGAGGCATCTTGAATCGCTCGAACGATCTTATCGTAGCCAGTGCACCGACACAAGTTGCCCGCAATCCAGTATCGGATAGTGTTCTCGTCGGGGCCTGGATTTTTATCCAACAACGCCTTAGCCGCTATGATAAAACCAGGAGTACAGATTCCGCATTGTAGTGCCGCATGCTCAAGAAATTTACGCTGTAAAACGTGAAGCTCGCCGGAGCTGGCAATTCCTTCAATGGTCGTTACATCTTTACCTGCAACTTCTGGTGCTAGGACTAGGCACGAGCAGACTAAACGGCCATCTAGAAGTACCGAACACGCACCACAGTCTCCTGTAGCACAGCCTTCTTTGGTACCGGTCATGCCAAGTCCATCGCGCAACATATCCAATAAGGATTGATGAGGGTCACAGAGCACTTCCCTTGGCTCCCCGTTTATGGATGTTCTCACGTGCGTCTTGCTCACGGTTACACGCTACCTATCCTTTCCAAATTAAAGGTGAACGTCCCGCTCGGTCTTTTGCTATTGCACCAGCTCGCTTGCAAAGCACGCCTACAACCTTAGTTCGATACTCGGCCGTGCCACGACGGTCGGTGATGGGAGATGCCGCCTTCGAACAAGCATGGGCAGCTAAAGCAAGAGCGTCATCATCGACTTTAGTACCTATAAGTGCTTCCCCGGCTTCTACCACAAGTAATGGCGTCGGAGCTACAGCACCTATAGACACACGCGCTGCCGTACACGTTCCATTTTCGTCCAAAGTCACACTCACACCTGCACTCGCTACGGCAATATCCATTTCTGAGCGTGGAATAAACCGCAAATAAGCATCGCTGGTAGAAGGCCAAGGACGAGGTAGATTTAAGCCCAATAAAAATTCGCCTGTGGCAAGACAATTTTGACCAACACCCGTTACAAAATTTGCGACCGCCACTTCACGTCTACCACTTGCACTGGCGATTACACACCGAGCGGAGTTTGCCATCAACGCAGGAATCGTATCTCCTGCGGGAGAAGAGTTGCAAAGATTACCACCGATGGATGCTCGGCCTTGAATCTGCGTAGAACCAATGAGACCAGCAGCTTCGAGCAAACCTGGCAGTAAAACTTTAAGCTCCTCATTTTCATTCAAGATACCAGAAGGAACTGCAGAGCCAATATATATTTCATCGCTACTGATTCGCACATCCTGAGTTTCCCGAATATTTTTAATATCTACAAGTACTCTAGGTGCTTTGTCGGTCGTTCGCATTTGCACTAATACATCAGTGCCGCCTGCAAGAATCTGCGTCCGTTCTCCTCTCTTCGCATGCGCATTGAGAATCGACAGAGATTCATCCACGCTTGCGGGTGCAGAATACGCGTAGCTAACCATTACACCCCCACGTCCCCGCTGAACATCACATTGTATAACACGGAAAAACGCTGTTGTTGTAGTCTTCCATATCCCGGCTATTCCTTTACCATGACAGTATGGAATGCAATCAAGTCATTGATTTATCGCAATATGAAAAACATTTGCATCGCCTTGACATTGAGTGTGAATCACTTCTTGGACAATCGGAATTTGACGCAATTCTTGTTTCAGCAGGAGCAAACTCATTCTATTACGATGACGATCAGAGCCCTCCTTTTCACGCCAATCCGCACTTTCTCCGTTGGATTCCACAAACCCAATGCGAGAACGCTGTATTGCTTATCGCTCCTGGGCGACAAAAACGATTGTATTGGCATACGCCTAACGACTACTGGCATCAAACGTCGAGAGCTCCAGATTGGTTAACTAATGCGATCAACGTTCTGGAATTCGGATCGTCTGAGGACCTTATCAACAAATGCGTCTACGACATCAAGGAATTTAGACACATAGCCCATGTTGGACCACGTTCCGAAGCATTGAGCTCACAGCAGAACATCCAAACCAACCCTAGTTTGATCATTCAATCCCTTGAGGACAGCCGAAGAATAAAATCAAAATTCGAGCTTGAGAATATCGTCGCAGCTTCGCGTATGGCAGTCGAAGGCCATGCCGCGGCCAAAAATACCTTTTATGATGGTGGCTCGGAATTCGATATTCACCATGCATTTCTGGTAGCGAGCTCACAGACCGAGGCGGAACAGCCATATCCAGCCATCATAGCTTTAAACGAACACGCCGGAATCCTTCACTATCAGTTCTATGAACGAGCGACACCAACTGATGTTCACAGTTTTTTAATTGATGCGGGTGCAAAATATGCGTGTTATCACTCTGATATTACAAGAACTTACGCCTATGACAGCACGAGTGAATTCAGCTCATTGATTGCTGCACTCGACGTACAACAGCGGCTGTTAATTCAAGAGATGAAAATTGGCCTTAGTTACGTTGAGCTGCAGAAGACCATGCACAACAAAATTGCGAAACTGCTTGTGGATTTTGATTTGGTTGACTGCTCGCCGGAAGCAGCAGTCGAACAGCGTATTACAGACATATTTTTCCCGCATGGAATCGGACATTTGCTAGGTTTACAAACGCACGACGTGGGCGGGCATCGAGCGAACGGGAATACTGCAGTACTAGAAGCACAAGCGTGCTTCCCGTCTTTGAGATACTCTGGTGATATCACAGAAGATCAAGTATTCACAATAGAGCCTGGACTCTATTTCATTCCCATATTACTTAAGAAAATATCGAGAAATAAAAGCATCAATTGGCGCAAAGTAGAACGCTTTATGCCATTCGGAGGAATAAGAATTGAAGACAATGTCCACATTAAGAAGGACGGAGTAAGGAACCTTACGAGAGACGCCTTCTTGCAGGTAACTAGATCGGCTTAACTGCTCCTTCTAGTTCCAAATCACACCATCGAAACAGTAGTCGTTCAAATTGTAACTGCATGCTTAGCGACGGAATTTCGCGAAACATTCTTCGTGTGTCGGTGAGCTCATCGTAGAAACGGAACATTCCCTCTCCGGTTGAGTCATGTTTTACACAGCGGTGGACGAGACGTTGCCATCGAGCAATTAAGTTAGTTGGATTTTCACCGCGCCAAGTACCTGCAATTTCACTAATATGTCTGCTGTCGCTCCGAATATCCAGCAACACGTTCCATAATAGGGGTGTTTTATTCTGAATAGCATCGTAAACCGCAAACGGGGCACCACCATATTCAACCAAGTAAGCTGTAAGAGTTTTATCGTCTCCGATCCCCTGGTCTATAAGCCATTTTTGGGCTACATCTGAATTATATTTACGCATCACAATTCGTTGGCAACGGCTAACGATTGTTGGTAAAAGAGTCTCAGTAGCAATCGAAGTGAGAATCAGAAGATGGTCGTCTGGCGGCTCTTCAAGCATCTTAAGAATCCCGTTAGCCGCAGAGATCGTCATCTTTTCAGCATCCATGACAAGAGCGACTTTGATAGGCGCATTTTGACGTGTCCGCATCATGAAATCGATCAATAATCGAATTTGATCAATCTTAATTGCATCATCTTTCCCCTCAATGCAGCGCAAATCCGGATGAGCTACTTCACGGACGTCTACGTCCCCTAAATTAAACAGACGGACAACCACCTCGTTTGCTAGCTGATCAACCCCCCACCCTTGTGCTCCTTGCAAGAGCATGGCGTGCGGCATCTTGCCATTACGGAGCAACTGCATAATCTGGTTCGTGGGTTCATCGAACCAAGGTGGTGCACTATTCATCAAAAGTGCTCAATCAACTTCGCTATGGACTGTTCTATCTCAGCTTGCACAAGCGTCAATGGTTGATTGGCATTGATAACAACATATCTTGCTTCGGCCTTGGCTAATTCAAGATATCGGTCTCTAACTCGTTGAAAAAATGCTTTTGATTCACTTTCAATTCGATCCCTCGAATGCTGACGAACACGTTCCATTGATATTTCCACCGGAAGATCAAGAAATATCGTCAAATCTGGCCAAAGATTGTCATGAGTGAGCTCCGCTAATTCAGTTATCACGTCTGCGGACATTCCTCGACCACTCCCTTGATATGCAAACGTAGCATCGGTAAATCGGTCGCATATAACCCATTTCCCGCTCTCGAGTGCTTTTTCAATAACGTGTTTCACATTCTGTCTTCGCGCGGCAAACATCATCAATACCTCGGTTTCATGTTCAACCTGCTCGTTGTGATGGTCGAGTAGTAATCGACGAATTTGCTCAGCTAAAGGTGTGCCACCTGGTTCCCGCGTGACGGCCGACTTGATCCCGTGGTTCTCCAAAATGGTTCGGATAAATTCAACGTTCGTGCTCTTCCCAGATCCCTCTACACCTTCGACAGTGATGAATTTCGGCGTTTGCACGGTTAATTCCTAATTTGGTACTTTCTCACCGCCCGCTGATGTTCTTGCAGTGTAGAAGAGAAATGGGTTGATCCATCACCTCGTGCCACAAAGTAGAGTTCGTCCCCATCCTCCGGATGTGCCGCAGCCAATAATGAATCTTTACTTGGCGAGCAAATTGGTGTTGGAGGAAGCCCATAGTTCAAATATGTGTTGTACGGACTCGGCATCCTCAAATGTTTTCTAGTCAAGTTGCCGTCGAAATCATCTCCTAATCCATAAATCACGATAGGGTCTACTTGTAACCGCATTCCTTGTTGAAGCCTTCGAATTAATACGCCCGCGACACGTAGGCGATCCTCGAAACGCGAAGATTCCTTCTCAACGATAGAAGCCATGATAAGTAGTTCATAATCAGAGCGATACGGAAGATTAGCGTGCCGATTATTCCATGCGAGATTCAATTCTTGCTTCATACGTTCATAGGAACGCCTCAAAATAACAGAAGATTTTTCTCCACGCCGGTATCTATAGGTATCTGGAAAAAACCATCCCTCGGCATTTCCGGAAGCATTCAGTTGTGTCAGTACAGTGTCGACTGTTTGGCCGGTCACGTCGTTCTCTAACCCGGCAGTTTTATCGAAACTTCTCAGCATGGAAACGAATGTTGATCCCTCGGGTAAAAGAAAGGAATATTCCACTACCTTTCCGTTAACGAGCGTTTCAAGAACCAATTGAGGCGACACAGAACCGTCAAAACGATATTCGCCCGCATGAATCAGCTTTGTTGCTCCACTCAACCAAGCAAGAACTTTGAGCAGGTAGGAACTATCAACAACCCCCCGTTGTTCTAACTCTTCCGAGACGCTGGCAAAGCCCCGACCTGGATTTATCACAATCGTAGACGGCTCTCCTAGATCCAACGTCCGTTCGGACCATTCGCTAATCCAAATCCATACACTGACTACCGTTAGTACAGTCAATGAAAGCGCACTTATAGCAATAGCAATCAATACCGTGCGCTTAACCATTGATCTGCTATATACGGCTAAATATCAATGTTCCGTTTGTCCCTCCGAATCCAAACGAATTGGACAACGCAGCATTTATGGTCATCTCGCGAGTCGTGTGTGGAATGTAATCCAAATCACAATCTTCGCTCGGATTATCAAGATTGATTGTCGGTGGTGCGACCTGATCGCGAATGGCCAACGCGGTAATGGCAGCTTCCACGGCACCCGCCGCACCAAGAAGATGTCCGATCATCGATTTTGTGGAGCTGATCGCTATCTTTGTCTCATTGCCGAACACCGATTTAATGGATTTGGTTTCGGCTACATCTCCCTGCGGTGTCGATGTACCGTGCGCATTTATATAATGGATGTCGTCAAGACCTAGTCCAGAATCCCCAAGAGCATTGCGCATTGAAGAAATCGCTCCTAATCCGTCGTCCGGTGGCCTCGTGATATGGTACGCATCGGCACTCATTCCAAAACCGGTTAGCTCACAGTAAATGTTCGCACCCCGGGATACGGCTTTTTCGTACTCTTCAAGCACTAGTATCCCCGCCCCATCACCGAGCACGAAACCATCTCTTTCGCGATCCCAAGGTCGGCTTGCTCGTTCTGGATCGTCGTTTCTAGTAGAAAGAGCTCTCAGAGAAGCAAAACCCGCTAGCGTAACCGGCGACGACGTGGTCCATTCAGTACCCCCGACAATCATGGCGTCAACTTCGTTATATTGAATCATACGCGCACCAAAGCCGATGTTATGCGTACCGGTCGTACACGCCGTGACGATGGAAATGTTCGGGCCGCGAAATCCATATTTAATTGATAATAAACCCGAAATCATGTTAATGACGGTCGATGGAACAAAAAATGGTGAAACCCGTTGTGGACCGCTTTGCATCAGCGTGTCTCGCGTTCGTTCGATATTATTGATGCCGCCTATCCCCGATCCTATGGCTACACCGATGCGTTCCTTGGCAAATGCTGACCCTAATCCTGAATCCTCTACCGCCTGAGTAGCGGCACCCATTCCAATTTGAATGAAGGGATCGGTTCTCCGGGCTTCTTTCCGGTCCATGTATTCCTCAACGAAGAAATCTCGAACCGGTGCCCCAATCTTCACCGTATAATCGGACGTGTCGAAAGCACTAATTAACTCTACACCACTCTTACCGTCCAATGCATTTGACCAAGTTTCGGTAACGTTCTTTCCTATTGGAGTGATCAGACCTAGACCGGTTACAACCACGCGACGTCTGCTCATTGTGTTATCCCACACGCTTCCTTAATATCAGCTCGTCAGCAAGACGCAGTCGAGTTGCTTGGTTGGCAGGGTTTCTTGACGGCCAGTTGTTACCCGCCTACGTGATCCTTAATGTACGCTATAGCTTCACCGACGGTTGTTAATTTTTCAGCCTTCTCGTCAGGGATCTCCGTCTCAAACTCTTCTTCCAGAGCCATAACGAGTTCTACCGTATCCAAAGAATCGGCACCCAAATCGTCAACAAAAGAAGCGTCGTCAGAGACTTCCTCTTCTTTCACGCTGAGCTGTTCGCAAATCAAACTCTTAACTCGTTCTTCAATACTACCCATAGCAGATAAGACTCCTTTCTATGAATGATTGGGCGGTGCGTAGTGTAGAGAAATCTCTAGCTGTTTTCACGCTGGAAATAATCCGCCGTTGACATGAATGGTTTGTGATGTGATGTAGTTCGCATGTTCGCTTGCTAGGAATGACACCGCGCCCGCGACATCCGACGGAGCACCGATGCGACCTGCGGGAATTTTACTCAGCAACACATCAACTTGCGATTCCGGCAATTGACGCGTCATGTCTGTATCGATAAAGCCCGGTGCTACGCAGTTTACCGTAATACCCCGTGAACTGAGCTCAATTGCAAGTGCTCGCGTAAACCCTTCTATACCAGCTTTCGATGCAGAGTAATTTGCCTGCCCTGCATTCCCCATTCGCCCCACCACCGAACTCAGGCTGATAATCCGCCCCCATCGTTGTTTTATCATCCCACGAATAAGTGGCTTACATACACGGTGCAAAGAATTTAAATTGGTATTAATGACCTCATACCATTCTGATGCCTTCATTCGCATAAGCAAATTATCACGAGTAACACTAGCGTTGTTGACAAGAATTGAAATCGGCGAATACGCCTCTTGTACCTCATTCAACGTTCCCTCTACGGATTCAGAATCATCAACCCGCATGACAAAACCCACGCCTCTTCCGTTTAGACGCTCCGTGATCCGTACTGCGCCATTTTTTGTAGTAGCCGTCCCAACGACGAAATGACCGTCGTTTATCAATGCTTCAGTAATTGCAGCACCAATGCCTCGACTTGCCCCGGTGACCAACGCGATACGATCAGTATCCATCTTCACACCTCAAGTCCTTTCCTCAACCCGTCCACTGATCCGATGGTTAAAACGGATACCGAACGGTTTATTCGTTTCATCAAACCGGACAAGACATTGCCCGGCCCACATTCCACAAATCTAGTGACTCCCGACGCAATCATCTCGAGTATCAACGACGACCATAGAACGGGGGACGACAACTGCGCCGCTAACTTAGTACGAATTTCTTCGGAGGTACTCGACGGTTGCGCGTCTACATTGTGATACACGGTGATGTCCGATTCATGAAAGTGGACTTTTCTCAACAATTCCGAAAAACTGCCTCGTGCGGGTTCCATCAGCACACAGTGGGATGGAATGCTGACATCCAGTGGCACCACGCGCCGCGCTCCGGCTACTTGTGCTGCTTCTCCTGCCTCGATCACGGCGGTTCGAGAACCAGCAAGTACTACTTGACCCGGTGCGTTCATATTCGCAGGAGAAACCATTCCTTCAATTGCCTTACAAATGTCAATCATCTCTTCATCTGATAAGCCTATGACGGCAACCATTGCTCCCTCGTTTGCAGGTACTGCCTCTTGCATAAGACGTCCCCTTTCATGCACTAATCGAATTGCATCTCCAAAATCAAGCATACCCGCAGCAGTTAAGGCCGAATATTCACCAAGGCTGTGTCCCGCCATAGCAACAGGCCTTTCTCCACCAAGTTGTATCCACAATTCATATAACGCAACTGATACTGCAAGCAACAGCGGTTGAGTAATTTCGGTCTGATTCAAACGTTCCGCCGGCCCAATATTTATCAGTGATATCAGATCAATCGATATCTCATCAGATGCTTCCCGAAGACGCTCGTTGAATAATGCATGATCAGATCGAAGATCCATGAGCATGCCAACCTTTTGAGAACCTTGACCTGGAAAAACAAATCCGACAGACATCTAACACAAGATTCCCAATGTATGTATTGGTGAAAAAATTCTGAACGTTGACTGGCCGTTTAACACGCAACAGGTTTACTCGTTGCAATACATGAGCCAGTCAAATCTAACCAACCATGGGCCCCGTCTAAAGAAGGTCACTACAAGACTGACGAGGATCAAAAGTTACACATCGCAGCTTTGCCATCAATGATTATCTACGAACAAACACAAATAATAGTTGTGCATGGTGCACAATGGACTTCATCTTGTTACGAACTCTTGTTTAAACTATACAAATGTATCAAAGCGATGGGAACATTGACCACAACTTCACGCACTCTCTTTGTTCGATAGCAGTTGTAAAACTGACCCTACTAGTCCTAGCATGACTCTTTTCCTAGCATGACTCTTTATGGCGACGCCTTTAATAACCCGATTAAACCTGCACCGCTATATATTTTAGGAATCGACCTCGAAATCCAAGGTATCGACAGCAATTCGATAACCGTTTGATGAGAGTTATCCTACCATTCGATGACGGGAAGCAAGAGAACTCGCTCTAGTCTTCTTCCTTAATGTCTATAACTTGTCTACCGCGGTAGAAACCGTCCTGTGTGATGTGGTGGCGTCGATGTACTTCACCTGTCATCTGATCAACGGACAGTGTGGGACGCTTAAGTGCATGATGCGATCGTCGTTTGTCACGTTTTGACCGCGTAACTTTATTCTGCTGAACTGCCATCTCTTCTGCTCCTGTGAAAATACCGTTGCTACTTTCCGTCAAACGGTATGAATTTTACGCTTATACTCCCGAAGCACCGAAAACGGGTTACTACGTTCTTGCATGGGTTGATCTCTGTAGCTCCTATTGCGTTCTGTTGCACAAAGTGATTCATCAGGACAGACGCTATGTGGGATACTGAGAATCAAGTCATCCTCGACGAGAAGATGCAAAACAACTTTTTCGCTTTCAACAATTATAGGTTCACAATCTTTCATTGTCTCTCGGGCGTGCTTATCCGAACACACGATACAGGCGTCGATATTCGCAGCCACTAGCCGTTCAACCGGTTTCATACAACGAGGACATTCAATCGCTGCTTGATATTTCACCGTGCCTTTCAATCTGACTCGGTTTTGATCGTCTAAACAAAATTGAACATTCATCTCTATGTTGTCAAAAAGTTGTTTTACGCATTCTTCAAGTCGCATGAAAGTGTTACTTGATAAGGTGCCACGCCATGAATCTCGTGTTCTAGCCAGTTTACGCGGATTTATAAAATTAGCAGTAGACATCAATTCCCTAGTAATTCATACAAGGGTTTTTGTCCGTTAGCGGTATTGATCTTCGAGCTGGAAGTAATGCACAAGCCGCGTAAGCATTCATAGGATGATATCATCGTAGCTACCGAGCACAAGGGTTCGTCTCAAACAGCCTGAAGCAATAGTAACAATACTGCGAGAATATTTAGTTTAACTGCTAAGCGATGCTCCCTAGTAGGCCATCACTTTTGTATTGATGGGTAAAGTGATTTCAGTTTGATCCGTGCGTCGGCGGTCGTGAATCGCCAGTCCACTCGCACAGCTTCGCGGTTCCTTCGCTCCTGCCAAGCATCGACTTCACGGCGTAGGGTTTCGCGGTCGGGCAGACGACGGTTCAGGCATTGGCCGACCATCGCGCTGATCTCAATCTCGGCCATGTTCAGCCAGCTGCCGTGCTTGGGCGTATAGTGGATCTCCAGCCGCTCGGCGATGCGCCGCGCCTCGGCCGGCTCGAACGCCTCGTAGAACGAAGCCGGGGCATGCGTGTTTAAGTTGTCCATGACCAGCACGATACGCTTATCCGGGTAGTCTTCGTCCACCAACCGTTGGATCTGCCGTGCCCAGTCGACTTTCGTGCGTCGCTTCGTCACGTCCACGCGTCGCCAACCTTCCAGTGGTGCGAACAGCATAAACAGGTTGCTCACGCCGTTGCGTTCGTACTCATAGTCGTACGTCGCGGGTGCTCCGGGTTTGGCCGGCCGCGGAATCCGCACTTCCTTCACCTGCTGCCGATTGGTCTCGTCCATGCACACCAGCACCTCATCATCCTGATATTCCCGATGATACACCTCCAGGATGTCCTCCATGGCGTACGCAAACTGCGCATCCGACTTCGGGGGAATGCACCAGCATTGCTTCAACCACGGTTTAAGGTCGTTTTTTTAGCGTACGACGAACCATCTCCCGACTCACGCCATTCACGATCTCGCACTCCACCAAGCGATCCGCGAGCAAGCGCAACGACCACCGCGCGTAGCCCTCCCAATAGCATTCGTTTAGTGAATTTGGCCATTCGGTTAAGGATTCGGTCTTGGGCCTTGGTTATCCGCTGATTTTTTATTCCGTTAGCGAGTTGCCGGTGCTCCCCTTCTTCGCTGCCACTTTCCGACCGGTTTCCGGGATCGCCGCTCATAGGACCGGCCCGGACGGAGCCGTTGCCGACACCGGACGATCTCGCCGACAATACGGGCCACGGTTTCCCGGAGGGCGGATGCCTGCTGCAGTAGCAGGCTCTCGATGTTGCCCGCCACCGCCGCAAGTCCGTGCTTGAAATTCCTCTGCATCAGCGGCTTGCCGTCGTTCGGCAGATGCCCGTTCAGATGATCCTCGCCGTGGTTGGTTGGCGAACAGCCGGGTCATGGCCATGAGGGTGAAGCATGCATACAACTCCTGTTTCACACCCCGCTCGCTTTGCCCATGAAAGTCCTCAACCTCCATCAGCCGTTTGGATACCTTGTACCGTTCCTCGATGCCCCATCTCGCGTGATACAGATCCGACAGTTGGTCGATGGAATACTAATCCCGGTCCAGCAGAGTCGTGCCCAGGATGAAGACGGTATCGCCCACGGCATATTTCACCAGCCGCAAGCGGTGCGGGCCGCAAGGCGGCTCCGGGGTTCCTTCGGCGTAGTCGGATCAGCGTGCGTTGGCGGGGAACGACCTCGATGACCGTATCCCGGCGGCCGCCGTGGATGAAACGGTCGACGTCAATGCCGGTTTTCCGTTTCATCCGGAACACCGCGTGCAGTCCCCGGATCGCATGCGCGTGCAGCATCTCATAGGAATAGTAGCCCCGCGGTCATAGACCACCACATCGTTCGCCGACAGCACGTTCAGGTGGGCCAGTGCCGCCGCGCGCTCGTTTCCATGCGGTTGTGTATAAATTTGTCTGCAAAAACGAAAAACGGGCTGTCACGACAGACGAATGGTTAGAATCTGATGTTTCATCGGGAATGTGGAGATGCCTGGACGCAATCCCGCATCCAGGCGCGAATCATTCATGACACAATTTATTGAAAAGGAGCAAGAAATGATTCGGAAAGATTATACGCACAATGCCACGAAGAAGTCGGCATGCCATCATCTGGCGGACGATGAGGAGTTTGTGAGGCGGCTGGTGCAAGAGACGCTCAACGAGGTGCTGGAGAGTGAGATGACGGAGTTTCTGGGAGCGGGCAAGAGCGAGCGGACGCAGACGCGTCAGGGCTACCGTTCTGGATACTACCGGCGCGATCTGACGATGAAGGTGGGCGAGATCGAGCTGAGGGTTCCGCAGGAACGCAGCGGCCAGTTCAGCACGCGGGTGTTCGAGCGCTATCAGCGTTCGGAGAAGGCACTGGTGGCCGTGCTGTCGGAGATGTATGTGCAGGGGGGGTCTCGACGCGTCGGGTGAGCCGACTGGCGGAAGATCTGTGCGGTCACGAGTTTTCACCGGCGACGATCTCGGCCATGGTGTCGAAGCTGGACGCGTCCCTGAAGGCGTTTGCGGAACGTCGGCTGGAGGAGGCGTATCCGTATGTGCTGCTGGATGCCCGGTATGAGAAGGTGAGAGAGGAGGGCTCGGTGCGTTCCCGGGCGGTGCAGATTGCCCTCGGGATTGACGGCGGGGGTCGGCGTCAGGTGTTGGCGGCGGAGGTGGCGAACCGGGAAAGCGAGGTGTCGTGGACGGAATTCCTGTCGCATCTGAAGGAACGTGGCCTGCGGGGAGTCGAGTATGTGGTCTCGGACAGTCATGAGGGATTGAAGCATGCGATCTCGAAAGTGCTGCCGACCGCGCTGTGGCAACGGTGCTGCGTCCATTTTCTGCGCAATGCCAGGGACAAACTGTCCCGGAGTGCTGATCCCGCGTGTCTGGAGGGTTTGAAACGGTTGTGGGGCTGTGAGCATGTCGGGGAGGCTCGTGAGGCACTGGGTGCCTGGGTAGCCCGTTGGGGCGATGAGAAAGGGTTTGGCAGGCTAGTGGAATGGGTCGAGGATCATGTCGAGGAGACGCTGACGGTGTATCGGCTGCCTAGGGAACATGGCCTGCGGATGAAGTCCACGAACATGCTGGAGCGGTACAACGAGGAGCTCCGTCGGCGCACGCGTGTCGTCAGGATCTTCCCGAACGCGGAGTCCTGTCTGCGTCTGATCTTGGCACTTGCGGCGGAGACCCATGAGCGGTGGCTGACGGGGCAGCGTTATCTATATGGCCGGATCGGCGTGGTTCGCGCATCCGAACCGGAATCCGAGACATGGCAGGAGGCGGCATGAAACGCCCGAAAATTTCGCGCCGAGCGGAGACCCGCCCATATGGGCGGGTCTCCGCTCCCACCAGAAATTGCAGAAGATTCTTGACACAACTTTCCATGCGCATGCAGGTCGAAGTCGACCGGTAGTCGGGCCTGCAGCCGATACAGGCAACTCACCAGACCCTGCGGATAATGGGCACCGTCTACCGGCGTCCGCCAGCCTTCATGCACCAGTCCGCGCGGCAGGTTCAGGGAGCTTCCATCGACCGCAAACACCCGATTCCCCTGCCACCGCCGGTCCGTGTCAGGTCGGACTTTCCGTGCGTGCCGGGGTCGGCCTTCGGCGTCGAAGACCACCTTGAGGATTTCCTGGTGCAAGGTCTTGAACAGCTTCTCGTCCAGCCTGGCCCAGGCACTGCAGATGGAGGACGGCGACACCGGAGCCGGCTGTGGCAGTTCGATCCCCATCGTCCGGCACTGCCCCCACAGTTCGGCCAGCGTGGTCGCATATCCTGGACGCCCCTTCGAGAACACCAACCGGAACACGAACAGCACGACCACCAGCGTGTTCAGCACGCGCCGCCGCCGCTGCCAGAGCCGGTCGTGCCGGTTGGCGACACCCACGAGCGTCTCGACGATGCCGCTCCAGAGACGGACAAACGTATCCTCCGGAGCCAAGACCGCCACCGGCGGCCTGCGGGAACGGCGTCCGGATCGACGGGAGCCGGTCAGCAGCACCTGCTTCCAGTCTTTCGTCAGCGGATACAGGTAAACGTCCTTCGGCGTCCTGCCTGCCTCCGATGCACTCGCCTTGCGTCCCTTCGTCCGGCCAATGCACTGCCAGTTGGCCGCACGGTAGCAGGTCCCCCGGTACTTCGCCGGATCCACAAAGGTCTCCGCCAGTACCGGCTCCAGGCCGTGCCGCTCCTTCCAGTCCCCGGGCAGCCGCCGAACCGCCATCGACAGAGCCTTCGAGGCCAGATACGGAACCCGAACCCAAGGGGAAATCAGGAACCGGGAGTTGTTCACCACCCCCTTCAGACGCTTCGCCCGATCCCGATCCCGCCAGCCAATCCAGGCGTCACGACAGGGAAGCCGGGTCGTGCCCGCCTCAAACAGCAGACAGCCCAGCTTGCGACCCCGACGATCCCGCAGCCAGTAGCGCAGGAAACAGCCGAACGGATGCCGGTAACCCAGCTCATGATGCCGATCCACCCATTCCTTCCCTTCCTCAACGGCCTCCCCCTCCGCCACAACCTCCAGTTCCAGCGGCATCAGATCCTTCAACTCACACTCTATGGCGGAGCCCGGATCCGAGCGACTCGTATGCCGCGGTCTCCGATCCCCGGTTCCCGTTCTCGATCCCGGTCGCTTCCGCCGCGGCAGAGCGACACGATGCCGCCGGCCTCCAGCTGCTCCAGCATCCGCAGATAGGACCCCAGTCGATCCCGACCCTTCGGCGTGAACCAGCCCAGATGAGTGCACAGGGTGGCAGCCAGCTCATGGCGGCTCAGTGCCGGAAACATTTTCACCGTCTTCTGAATGTCCGCAATCTGATGGCGGGTCAGCCGCGTGCCACAAAAGGTGGTCGACTTCTAGGTTCTCGATTCGGGAATCCATCACGTTTGCACCAGAGACAATTTAACTAAGCGTAGATTGCCATAACCCATGCTGAAACGTAAGTGTTTTTAAAGAACCCCAAAAAGAACCGAATATATTTCTGTATATCAACCGGTTACACGATATCCTCAAAGACCAGAATCCCTTTCCGCTAATCCGAATGCCATTGGATGGAAAGCGGGGAAATCACGCGATTAATGGAGGGAAATGGTATCCTTCCGGCTGACCGTCGTTTCTGAATGTCCTAATAGGAGGTTGTTGCTTGACGACAACGAAGACAGAGATGTCAAAACTCGCCTTGCCCAAACAAATCCTGCGACGAGGACCGCTAGAAAATCAGAGGATATCTACCATAGGCCGCCGCGGCGGTTACGTCACCTTGTTCTCTTTCTTACCGGTTGATCTCCTTTTAACCTGCACCATTAGGGGGTACATAGAATGTATCCTTAAAATATCCTGGTGTCGCGACTCGGTTTTTTGCGTCCCATTTCTGATAATAGTGGACAATATTGGGTTGTTATACTCGAAAATATTTAATGTAGTACTGATGTAATCCAAGTTGTCGTGTTCAGCCGCATAATCTTGCCTTACCTGACCAAAGTAATAATGTTGGGAAGTATTTAGTACGCTTCCCTTTCTATATTTGTGATGACTAGTCTTACTTCTTGTCGAACAGCGATTTCAAAAGCGGGGCGGATGAGCGAACAGTCCGCTGTCCGTTCACACATGGTTCGATATCCGTTTAATTCTTCGTTGCGACAACGAATATTGGTCGAGGCACAACTGCTGGTTAGTTGCTGTAGGCAACGATCATCTGAGAAGTCGCTATTGGACTTCTTCATCTTAGAGTTTGGTCTTTCTAATGAAGAGGGTGTTGCACTTATGTGCATCTGCGAAGCACTGTTGAGAATTCCCGATAATGAAACGGCAGAGGCTCTCATTGCGGAAAAAATTTCATCTTCTGATTGGGCAAGTCATATTGGTCAATCTGAATCTGTTTTTCTTAATGCATCAACATGGGCTCTTATGCTGACTGGTAATGTCATAGAACTCGGCTCCAATATTCCCGATGATGTTCGGGGCTGGGTGAATCGACTTGCTGGACGCGTCGGGGAATCCGTGGCTCGAGCCGTCATGTCTCACGCGGTACGTATCATAGGAAGAGAGTTTGTATTCGGACGAACTATCAAGGAAGCGTTGAATCGATCGTCTAATACCACAAATATTTATTCCTTTGATATGCTCGGGGAAGGTGCACGGACCTATCAAGATGCTGAGCGATACTCAATTGCATACCGGCACGCGATCCGGTCCGTAGGAGTGGCGAACGTAGATGCCAATACTCCCGATAGCTCAGGTATTTCGATCAAATTATCTGCACTTCATCCTAGATATGAACCGTTACAGCAAGACCGCGTATTGAGGGAACTGGCCCCTGTTTTACTTGATCTGGCTCAAGAGGCAGCAAACAAAAATATCCAACTAACGATAGACGCTGAGGAAAGCGAACGATTGGAACTCTCGCTTGAGTTGTTCGAACTACTAGCGCGCTCGCCCAAGCTCTCTAGCTGGGATGGACTAGGTATCGCAGTTCAGGCGTATTCAAAACGGGCAATTGCTGTAATTGATTGGCTGCAGCAACTCGGTCAAGAACAACTACGGCGTTTTCCTGTACGGCTCGTTAAAGGAGCTTATTGGGACTCAGAAATCAAACGTGCTCAAGTCGAAGGTCTTCGCAGCTATCCCGTTTTTACTCGTAAGCCGTCCACCGACCTCTCATGGATTACTTGTGCAGCGCGGCTATTAGAAAGCTCGCATCTGTATCCGCAATTTGCGACGCACAACGCACATTCACTGGTAGCAATTATGAATATGGCTCGAGGTCGTGATTTCGAATTTCAGAGGCTTCACGGGATGGGTGAATTGCTCTACAGACAAGCGGCACATCAGTATAACGATTTACCAAAGGTTAGAGTCTATGCACCAGTGGGCGAGCATAAAGATTTGCTCGCATACTTGGTTCGTAGACTCTTAGAAAATGGTGCGAATTCTTCGTTTGTTAATCGCTTTCTTGACGAAAAACTACCCGTTGAAGAGCTTGTTAAAGACCCTTATGAAGTTGTTAAGTCTTATGATGCGGAACCACATCCTTCCATACCGTTACCGGGGCATCTCTACTGCAGTACTCGCGTAAATAGTGAGGGTTTGGACGTTGGCGACCGAGCGTCTGTCTATAATCTACTCAGAAAAGTCAAAGAGCACAAGTCCAGGTCAAATCAATTCTCAGCGGATAGAGAGTCAAATATTGACATTGAAGTAGATACTGCCCACAGAATGTTTGGACAATGGTCTTGTGTATCGCCCAAGGATCGTCGAAAAGTATTGGACCAGCTTGCTCACCAAATGCAACAACATCAGGCGGAACTGATATTCCTTTTGCAGCAGGAGGGAGGTAAAACCCTCTTGGATGCGGTCAATGAAGTACGAGAAGCCATAGATTTTTGCCGTTACTATGGATCTGAGTGTGAACGACTTTTCGTGCCTGTGGAGCTTCCAGGGCCTACTGGTGAAGAAAACAGACTTTATTTTATCGGTCGCGGCGTCTTTGCCTGTATCTCTCCTTGGAACTTCCCGCTTGCAATTTTCATAGGTCAGATTGCAGCTGCATTAGCCGCCGGTAACACGGTCGTCGCTAAACCTGCGGAACAAACTCCATTAATTGCTTATCGCACCGCTGAACTTGCTAGGTCGGCGGGCTTACCCGACGGATGTCTACGGATTGTTACAGGGGATGCCAAAACCGGGGAAGTGCTCATTGAGTGCGAGCATGTAGCAGGAGTGGCATTTACTGGTTCCACAAGAGTTGCAAAGCACATTCAGCGAGCACTAGCTGCTAAACCTGGTCCGATCGTTCCACTCATTGCGGAGACGGGTGGTCAGAATGCAATGATCGTGGACTCAACCGTTCAACTAGAACAAGTAGTCGATGCAGTCATAACGTCAGCATTTCGATCTGCAGGTCAGAGATGCTCATCTCTTCGGGTGCTGTATGTGCAGGAGGATATAGCATCGCAATTGATCAGCATGATTATTGGTGCCATGAAGACATTAATAATAAGTGAAGCATTTGATTGTGCAACGGACGTTGGCCCAATCATTGATGCCGGAGCATTAGCTCGACTTGAAGCATATGTTTCGTCGATGAGTGATCAAATCTTGTTTCAATGTTCCCTACCGGTTAATTTAAAAGGTACGTTTCTACCACCGACATTGATCGAGATGCAAAGCGCGGCACAACTGGATGATGAGCATTTTGGCCCGATTCTTCATGTGGTTAAATTTCCTTCGGGTAGATGGCGAGAGGCCTTGCAAAGCATTCGCGATACAGGTTATGGATTGACGTTCGGAGTCCACACGCGTATTCAGAGCCGAGCGTGTGCATCTGCTGAATTCGTCGGTGCGGGAAATTCGTATATCAATAGAGATATCGTTGGCGCAGTAGTTGGCGTACAACCATTCGGCGGACATGGACTTTCTGGTACAGGTCCCAAAGCGGGGGGACCCAACTATCTTCCTCGTTTTGCAATCGAAACGACGATAACCGACAACATTGCAGCTACAGGTGGAAATGCTACCCTATTACGCTTACCAACTTAAGTTAGAGAATAATTGCTGTCAAAAAATGCAGCAATTCTTGTCTAGCTCATAGGGTCATCTGACGTTTTGGGTATCTTAAGTCGCTGTTGTGTCAGTGCAGGTGCTTATGGTGAATTTTTCATGCAATTCCCGCATGCGACCCTTTCTCATTAGTTTTGTGCAGGGGGCGGTACGACGGGTTGCATGGGGACCAAATCCGGAATGACGATCGTAGATTTTGTCGTCGGTTGCCGTGTACGACTACTTTCCGGCTGACGATGATGATGAGCGAGATAATCCCACGTACAGCAATTCCCCGTATAGTTTCATTTTGGGCTTGATGTCGGTCTTTTCATGTTTTGGTACGGGAAACCGACGTTTTCAGACGGTTTGCACGGCATGTCGTTGTGCGTTGGAACGGGTTCCGGGCATCGATATGCAGGTCTCTTGACCGTCAGGGCGGCATGGGGCCTCGGGGACATCCAGATCTCTTCTTCATCAAGCAGCTGGAGAGGCGGTCGGCCGTCAGGACGTATCGTAGGCGAGGTACGCGGTGTAGACCCCGAGGGCGTGGCCGTACAGTTCCTGCCAGTTGTGCGGAAGGCTACCGCACAGAAACTGCTGCGCAGACGTTCCCACGTCGCGGTTCGGGTATAGCACTTGGCGAAGATTTGCTTCATGACGGGGCAGGCCATTTCCAGCCGCTGGTCGATCAGGAACGCCAGCATCATCAGCGCAGCGAAAGTATCCGACAGGTGCTGGGTTCCGTGTCCGAAGTTGTGTTCCAGGTACTGGACGTTCTTCAGCGTGTTGAAGGTCTCGTTCTCGATCTTCCAGCGACTGCGAGCCGCGCGGGCCAGTTCGCTGGCGTTATGCGGATTGAGCGGCAGATCGGTGACCCAAGTGAACGCCCGCCGCGCATCCTCGCCGGAGCCACGCCGCTCCGAGCTCTGCAGCACCTGGACCTTCAGGTCGGGGTTCGCAGCATTCAGTTCCACCTCCGGGACCACGCGCAGCTGGCAGTCCCGCTCCTGCCCTTCGGGCGAGGGATCCGCAAACCAAGGCGCATCGGAACGATCCATCTGAGCCTGCAGATGCGGATGGTCGCCCGTCCGAGCCGCCAGCAGAAAGCGCAGTCCATGCTCCTGAAGCAGCCGGATCTGGGGACCCTGCGAGAACAGCCCATCGGCAATCACGATCAGCTTCATGCGCCGATAGAGCGAAGCCAGGACCGGAACTAGCCGGGCCCAGGCACCCCGCTCGCAGTCGTTCTTCGTCGAGCCATCCCCGTTGCGAACCGCTGCTATCGCCATCGGCAGCACCTGCCGCTGATCCAGATGCACCATCACCGCACACAACTGCTGATGGGAGTACGTGGTCGAACCGTTGCGATGCCGGGCCCGCAGACAGCACGGACCGTGAACCCGCTGGGAGGAAAAGGTGCCAGTACCATCCACGGCTACCAGATAATGACCGCGCCACGCCGACATCCGCTGCAGTGCCTTGCCGCGCTGGGCGCGTTGCAGAACCTGCTGAAACGCCCGCCGATACCGCACCGGCGAGATCGGATCCAGGCGACCGCGCAGGGTCGTGTCGCAGGGAACCTGCGCCAGACCGACCGTACAGACAACGTAGATTCATCTCCACCACCGAGTGCCGGTGCCTCGTTACATCAAACTGCAGCAGCGAGGCGTGCTTCTCCAGAAACACCGCCAGACCCGACATCAGACAGTCGCCGGTGGAAAACTTCCGCCCGCAAACCTCCTCAACGACCGCCTCAAATACTTCACGAACCACCCGCAGCACACCCAATGGCATTCGGATTAGCGGAAAGGGATCCTGGTCTTTGAGGATGTCGTGTAACCGGTTGATATACGGAAAGATATTCGGTTCCTTTGGGATTCTTCGAAAAAACACTTACGTTTCAGCATGGGTTATGGCAATCTACGCTTAGTTAGATTATCTCTGGTGCAAACGTGATGGATTCCCGAATCGAGAACCTGAAGTCGACCACCTTCTGTGGCACGCGGCTGACCCGCCGTCAGATTGCGGACCTTCAGAAGACGGTGAAAATGTTTCCGGTACTGAGCCGCCATGAGTTGGCTGCCACCCTGTGCACTCATCTGGGCTGGTTCACGCCGAAGGGTCGGGGGATCGACTGGGGTCCTGTCTGCGGATTCTGGAGCAAGCTGGAGGTCGGCGGCATCGTGTCGCTGCCGGCGAAGCGACCGGGATCGAGAACGGGAACCGGGGGTCGGAGACCGCGGCATACGAGTCGCTCGGATCCGGGCTCCGCCATAGAGTGTGAGTTGAAGGAGCTGATGCCGCTGGAACTGGAGGTTGTGGCCGAGGAGGAGGCCGTTGAGGAAGGGAAGGAATGGGTGGATCGGCATCATGAGCTGGGTTACCGGCATCCGTTCGGCTGTTTCCTGCGCTACTGGCTGCGGGATCGTAGGGGTCCGCAAGCTGGGCTGTCTGCTGTTTGAGGCGGGCACGACCCGGCTTCCCTGTCGTGACGCCTGGATTGGCTGGCGGGATCAGTTGTGTCAAGAATCTTCTGCAATTTCTGGTGGGAGCGGAGACCCGCCCATATGGGTGGGTCTCCGCTCGGCGCGAAATTTTCGGGCGTTTCATGCCGCCTCCTGCCATGTCCCGGATTCCGGTTCGGATGCGCGAACCACGCCGATCCGGCCATATAGATAACGCTGCCCCGTCAGCCACCGCTCATGGGTCTCCGCCGCAAGTGCCAAGATCAGACGCAGACAGGACTCCGCGTTCGGGAAGATCCTGACGACACGCGTGCGCCGACGGAGCTCCTCGTTGTACCGCTCCAGCAGTTCGTGAACTTCATCCGCAGGCGATGTTCCCTAGGCAGCCGATACACCGTCAGCGTCTCCTCGACATGATCCTCGACCCATTCCACTAGCCTGCCAAACCCTTTCTCATCGCCCCAACGGGCTACCCAGGCACCCAGTGCCTCACGAGCCTCCCCGACATGCTCACAGCCCCACAACCGTTTCAAACCCTCCAGACACGCGGGATCAGCACTCCGGGACAGTTTGTCCCTGGCATTGCGCAGAAAATGGACGCAGCACCGTTGCCACAGCGCGGTCGGCAGCACTTTCGAGATCGCATGCTTTAATCCCTCATGACTGTCCGAGACCACATACTCGACTCCCCGCAGGCCACGTTCCTTCAGATGCGACAGGAATTCCGTCCACGACACCTCGCTTTCCCGGTTCGCCACCTCCGCCGCCAACACCTGACGCCGACCCTCGCCGTCAATCCCGAGGGCAATCTGCACCGCCCGGGAACGCACCGAGCCCTCCTCTCTCACCTTCTCATACCGGGCATCCAGCAGCACATACGGATACGCCTCCTCCAGCCGACGTTCCGCAAACGCCTTCAGCGACGCGTCCAGCTTCGACACCATGGCCGAGATCGTCGCCGGTGAAAACTCGTGACCGCACAGATCTTCCGCCAGTCGGCTCACCCGACGCGTCGAGACCCCCTTGCACATACATCTCCGACAGCACGGCCACCAGTGCCTTCTCCGAACGCTGATAGCGCTCGAACACCCGCGTGCTGAACCAATGGCATTCGGTTTGAGAAAAGTCGATCTGCGCCTTTGAGGGTTTTCTATAACCCATTGATTGACTGGGACTTGTTTCTGTTTTTTGGAGTGTTCAAAAAAAGGGGTTGCGTTGCGACATTTTTTTTGGCAAACTATGCTGTATGGAATTGTTTCGGACGGAAAGTGGATGGGTTCGAGAATCGTGGATCTGAAGTCGATCAGATTTTATGGCAGGCGACTGACCCGCCGTCGGATTTCGGACATTCAGAGGACGGTGGAGCTGTTTCCGTCCTTGAGTCGCGATGAACTGGCTTCGGCCATCTGCAGTCATCTTGGCTGGCGGACGCCGAAGGGCGGGGAAAGCCCTGGATCCTGTCTACGGATGCTGCACGTGCACGTGATCCGGGGACTGCATGCGGTGTTCGGGATAAAGCGGAAAACCGGTGCCGACATTGACCATTTCATCCACGGCGACCGAGAGGATGTGGTGATGGAGATCGCCCCCCGCAAAGGCACACTCGCCACCTGTGGTGCACACTGCCTTCGGCTGGTGAAATACCTCGTCGGCAAAACGGTCTTCATCCTCGGAACCACCCTGCTGGATTCGAAGCAATACACCATCCCGCAACTGGCGGAGCGGTATCGCGCAAGATGGGGCGTGGAAGAATGGTACAAGGTGTCCAAACAACGGATGGAGGTGGAAGACTTCCATGGACCAAGCGAGCGGGGAGTGAAACAGAAACTCTATGCCGGCTTCCCCCTGAACGCCATGACCCGGCGGTTCTCCGGTCACGGCGACCATCGATGGAACGAAAGCCCGCACGAACATGGCAAGCCGCGCAAGCAGACCCATTTCAAGCACGGACTGGCGATGGTGGCGGCCGACATCGAGAGCCTGTTGCTGAAGCAGGCATCCGCGCTACAGGAAACGGTTACCCAGGTGGTTCGCGACATCATCCGATGCCGACAACGACTCCGGCCCGGCAGATCCTTCGAACGACGATCCCGAAAACCCGTGAAGATGTGACAGCGAGGGAGAAGACTGCAAGCAAAAACTGCTGATTAACTCAACATAGGACTGGCATTCCATACAGGGGTGAAGGGCACTTCCTTAAACGAATGACAATGATCACTAAACGAATGCCATTGCGTGCTGAACTGGCCGCTGCGTTCCTGCGGAACCATCAGCTCGATCTCGCCCACCTTCATCGTCAGATCGCGCCGGTAGTATCCAGAACGGTAGCCCTGACGCGTCTTCGTCCGCTCGCTCTTGCCCGCTCCCAGAAACTCCGTCATCTCACTCTCCAGCACCTCGTTGAGCGTCTCTTGCACCAGCCGCCTCACAAACTCCTCATCGTCCGCCAGATGATGACATGCCGACTTCTTCGTGGCATTGTGCGTATAATCTTTCCGAATCATTTTTTGCTCCTTGTCCCTAAAGTTGTGTAATGAATGATTCGCGCCTGGACGCCCCTTAGTGCGTCCAGGCATCTCCACATTCCCGATGAAACATCAGATTCTAACCATTCGTCTGTCGTTACAGCCCGTTTTTCGTTTTTGCAGACAAATTTATACACAACCCTGCACGATTACGTGCTGGGACTGCCGCGCAATGATCGGCTGAAAGACCGAGTCCAACCGTTGATGGACGATCTGCGGGACCGGTTGAAGCGGGATCCAGACTATGCGCAGCGAGCGGTCCGCGGCTACCAGAGCTTCGACTATCGCACGCGCGACAGCTGGAGCCGCGAACGCCGCGTGATCGCCAAGGCCGAATGGCTGCCGGGACCACCGGTCGGCAACGCGGACGGGGAACCGGCCGGCAAGGCCGACGGCGGACCGGAGGCCGGCGCGGAAGGCCCATGTGCGACGGTCGGCGAAGCCCGGTACAACAGTCGCTTCGTCGTCACCTCGCTCCAGAAGCCCGACGCGCCAACGGTCTACGAAGAGATGTACTGCGACCGGGGTGAGGCCGAAAACTGGATCAAGGAACAGAAGAACGATCGGTTCCTGGACCGATGCTCCAGCAGCCTCTGGAACGTCAACGCACTCCGTCTCCGGATGAGCGCACTGGCCCATGCCCTTCATTGCATGATGAAGCGCCGGCTCGAGAACCTTCCGGTATCCTCCATGCTGCGCCGGAGCCGTCCATCTGACGCTGCGCAAGTGCCTGTTCCAGATCCCGGTGCGCGTGACGGTGTCCACGCGGCGGATCCATCTGGCATTCGGGTCCGCCTTCCCGTACTGGAAGGATTTCCGGTTGATCTGGGCCAGCCTGGCACCAACGTAAAAGCCCGGTGCAACCGGGTGCATGACGCTGGCGGCGGAGCGCGCCGACCTCCCCGCGCCCGGATGCTCAGCGATTCGCCGTCCCGCCCGCAAAAAGGCGGGGAAACACACACGCATGCCCGCCCTCCGAAGCCTTTTCAAACTCGCGACGCGACATTCCATGCCCCGTACCCCACGCATCCCGTGAAAAACATCATTTTCGACTTGGTTATGAGAAATCCGGGCTAGCGGCTTGGCCGACGGACAGAATATTTTCGGGGAGCCGCTTGACTTTTACCTCGACCCGCATCCTCGTGGCGATAATCTTTTCGTAGAGTATGCCGGCATCCCGAACATAGTGATATGCAGCCGGATTCTTGAGCATTTTGGAGAGGTTACCAAAGTGTCGGCCGAGGAGTTCAAGATCGAACCAGGGAAGACCATTTCAGGATACGTAGGTGGCGAGTATTACGACATGGGATGCACAGACGACACGGTTGGTGGCGGGTATATGTTTATCACCATAGACTGAGTGCGCTTGACGTTAATCTCATTGCTTCACAAATCAGAGAATGGAGTTAATAACGAGGTGTCAGGCAACACAAGAATTGAGCTAGTAGGCTATCACGTGCGTATTGATGGATGTAGCCACGCGGTCCGTAGTCGTTAGGACTTTCAACTTCTAGCATGCTTTCGCCGTCAACTTCACCCGATACACCTTGTTGGTCATCCGTGACTTTCCTTGCCCAACAAATCCTGCGGCGCAGACTGCTAGGAGACATGGGCGGTGTCTACTGACGTATTACGTATCAATTCATGGGTACGTTTACGTTCATATTTTCGAGACGGAGTATTAACGATATCGGATAGCGGTGCTGCATTCATTACTCGTTGAATGTCTTCGATACGGGGTTCTTCATAAAGTGTAGTTCGCTGTCTAGGTATACGACCAGCCGACTCGATGAGTTCGATCATCCGTCGGGGCGAGGTTTCTTGTCCGTGTAATGTTCCTGCAGCACGAGATATGCTTTCATTCATTAACGTACCTCCGAGATCATTGCATCCAGCGTTAAGGGCAGCAATTGCTCCTCTGTGCCCCATCTTCACCCAACTCGTTTGAATATTTGTTATATGTGGATGTAGAACTAATCGAGCAACAGCATGCATTAATATGGCTTCTCGAAACGTGGGGCCTTTACGTGCCTTACCCTTTAGGTACATTGGAGCTTCATGATGTATGAAAGGCAGTGGAACGAACTCGGTGAAACCTCCAGTTTTCATTTGCAGGTCCCGAACGTGAGTGAGATGTCGTGCCCAATGAATTGGCCCGTCTACGTGCCCATACATGATGGTTGCAGTCGTACGAAGTCCTACGCGATGTGCGATCTCCATCACGTTTAGCCATTGCTGAGTGTTAATTTTATCTGGACAGATAATTGCACGGATTTCATCATCAAGTATTTCTGCCGCCGTTCCTGGGAGAGTTTCGAGTCCCACGGCTTTTAGTTCTTGCAAATAATCCTCGAGCGATCGACTTGAAGTAGCCGCTCCTTGCCATATTTCCAACGGTGAAAACGCGTGGATATGCATCTGCGGTACAACGTCTTTGACCGTTCGGACGATATCCAAATATGTCTTGCCCGTGTACTTCGGATGGATTCCACCTTGCATACAAACTTCTGTCGCGCCACGTTCCCATGCTTCAATAACACGCCGCTGAATTTCATCGGCACTCAGGTTGTAAGGACGTCCACGAAGATTTTCCGATAATTTTCCCTTCGAAAACGCGCAGAACTGGCATTTGAAATAACAGATGTTGGTGTAATTGATGTTCCTATTAACCACATACGAAACAACGTCACCATTTTCTTGTCTGCGCAATTCGTTGGCCGCTTGAATTACTTTGCTGAAATCGTTTCCACGTGCTTCGAAGAGATGGACGATTTCTTGTTCATTCAACAACTCAAACCGTTCAATTTTCTTAAGAATATTCTTGGTATCTTTTGAGCAGGATTTCGGTGCTTCGTTGATCCTTTGTAATAGAGATCTCGGCGGTTCGACAAGGTCCCCAGGGACCCAGTGGTCAATGCGAGGTAGTCCGTCTGAATCAATTAAATCCAGCACGGACTGGTGAAAACGCTCATCTATCCATGTTGATGGGTTACTAGCATAACGTGAATAAATCGTCAGCCTTTGCTCAAGAGATTTTCCAGCTCTTGCAGTTTCTAACTCCAACTCATCTAAATGTGGCCACGGAGCTTCCGGATTTACAAAGTCGGGAGTAAGCGGAGAGACCCCCCCCCAATCATTGATCCCGGCATTCACAATTTGAGGTAAGACTCCGGGGCTGAGATTGGGTGGAGCTTGAATACTCATGCCGGATCCGAAAATTATCCGGGCAACAGAAATAGTCCACAAGAACTCTTCAAGATCAGGCTCAGGAGCAGAATGCATCTTAGTTCCGGGCTTGGCGCGGAAATTCTGAATGATTATTTCCTGAATGTGATCAAATTGTTGATGTATTCGGCGAATGTCTAGCAACGAATCAATGCGTTCACGGCGCGTTTCACCAATTCCGATTAGAATACCCGTGGTTGTAGGCACTTTGACAGCTCCTGCGTCGGAGAGCGTTTGCAGCCGCACGGCGGGCACCTTGTCTGGAGACCCGTAATGAGGTTGCCCCTTGCGCGTTAGCCGTTCCGACGAAGACTCAAGCATCATTCCCATAGATGGAGCTACGCTTCGCAGCATGCGAAATTCCTCCATTGTCATATTGCCGGGGTTGAGGTGCGGCAGCAACCCGGTTTCTTCGAATACCAAGTTTGCCGCGTGACGTAGGTAGTCGATCGTGGATTTGTATCCGTGCACCTCCAGCCACTCACGTGCAGCGCGATACCGGATTTCGGGTTTCTCACCCAGAGTAAAGAGGGCTTCTTGACATCCCATGGACGCACCGTCACGCGCGATCTTGATCACTTCGTCGATGTCAAGATATACCGCCTGAAGATTTCGAGGTGTAGTTGCAAAAGTGCAGTAATGGCATACATCGCGACACAGACGTGTGAGCGGAATAAATACCTTGCGAGAATAAGTAACAACGTTACCGAAACCCGCGTCACGGATGGAGGCGGCGGTCTTGGCGAGAACCGCAGCGTTCGTTACGCTCACCAACGCAAGTGCATCTTTCTCTGAAGGGAGCCCTCCTTGAGCAACATATCCAGGTCCAGGAATCGTACTAATGTTGGATGTCTTATTGATCATGAGCCTTAGTAAGCAACCTCGGTACTACTGAATATATTTGAATTACCAATAACGTTTAGTTTACTTAAATACTTCGCCGTGTAAGTTTGAGGGCCTAGTCGTGCGACGGCCTTAGCATCCTCAATGGTATCCACGTCTAATCCAAATGACTTCATTCGTAATACTCGAGGCCGGTAGCCTGCTTGAATTGCTGCCATTCGGTGTGGATTGAAACTCCTACCATCGAAAATGTATCGAAACGCGTTAGGGGGACTCGATACGATACCATTCGTACCTATTCCATTCTGGTCTGGAATCAACGTAATTTCTTCATGATCTTTCAGTACAAAGTCGATATCTGCCGCGGAAATAAGAGGAATGTCGCCAGGAATTACAAACGTACCGCGTACGTTACGAAAGTCTTTCAAAAAAGCACTTGCTTGTGTGACCGCTCCAGCGAGATTACCGGCAGTATCATAAAGCACGTCTACGTTAAAAGCATTCGCAACTGATTCACCTTGCTTCGATTGCGTTACCACTAAAACGTCAGTCAACGATTTTGTGTTTATCAGCGCGTTCATTACGTCGTACATCATGACCCGTGCGAGATCACTTCGCTGGTATGAAGTTAACCAGTTTCCCAAACGAGTTTTAGATTCTTCAGAGCCTTTGTAGAGTACAACTGCCCACACGATCGTCGATTCCGATTAGGAGATAGATTCCATAAATGATAAGGCTGAACGAGCCAGCGCGATACGATCTGACAAAGATACCATGATCGTTTGACATGCGTTAGCTGCGATACCTAATTTCTGTACGTCTCGTAGCAAGTGTTCATCCTTTTTATCAAGAATGAAACCTGAAATAAAGTCCGAATAGTAGAGTGCAATCTCAGGCGCAGTTGCGGGTAGACCTAGCTCCTTCATCATCTTTGCTGCCGGTCCTTTAACCGCAGCTCCGGCCACAATTGGAGACACGGCGACGATAGGGATTCGAAGATTTTGAAGCTGCTCTTTCAAGTTTCCCGTCGCCAAGATCGGGTCTACGGAGACAAACGGATTCGAAGGTGCAATAACCACTCCTTGGATTTCGTCCAACTTCAATTTTGGATTTACACAAGTCTGTTCAGCACCTTCGAACCGGAATCCAGTCACGTGAGGTTCGCAACGATCGCGAACAAAATAATGCTGGAAGGATAAAGGACCCTGAGATGTCAATACTATCGTACGGACGGGGTCATCGCTCATCGGCAGGATCTGATGGCGTATTCCAAAGCGAGACGTGATTTCCTCAGTTACTTGTGATAGCGAGTACCCCCTGTTAAGACGTAGCATTCGGAAGACGTGAAGTGCCAGATCTTTATCCCCAATCTGAAACCAAGTTTCTTCGCCGAGTTTTTCAAGCGTTTTAATGAAATGCCATGAATCGTTAGCTTGACCCCATCCAGCTCGGGGATTCGCAATATTGGCCAAGGTATAAGTCAAGGTGTCAAGGTCAGGCGAGATATGCAAGCCCAGATGCTCGAAGTCATCTGCAGTATTCACTAGAAAACACACGTCTTCTGGAGAGACCAGTTTAGATAACCCGAGCGCGAGTTTCGCTCCTCCAACGCCACCTGTAAGTACAAGGATAGTCACCGAAAAAGGTCCTCATCCAAAGGACGATTGATCTGCGAAGCCGTTTGATCCGATGTTTCAGGTTGAAAACCCCTGACGACAACGACCGGCGTTCGCTCAGTAGACTCACCCATTACCAGAGAAGCGGCACTAGCAATACAATCCGCACGGTTGATCAACGTAACCTTCAATTCGCGACCAAAGAGGTCCTCCTCGCCTCTGCGATCGTCTAGGACAGTAAGGTTGGATGATCCTATTGCTATTCCAACAGTACCCAACCTCCATGGTCGATTCGCCGAATCGCTCACAATAACGCCAACACGTGTGTTTGAAATACGCTCAATGCCTTTCCGAATTCGTTCAGCGGATTTATCAGGATCTTTGGGAAGTAAGAGTGCTTGCGGACCGTGTTCGTGATCAATATTTGATTGATCAATCCCCGCGTGTGCTCCTACGTGGCCGAGTTTATGACGAACGATCAGTACGTTCAGTTTTTTTCGCATGATCTCCGTTGATTCTTCGATGATGAGTTCCACTAGCCGTGGGTCTTTCTCAACTTCAGCAGCTAATTCGATAGATTTTCGAGACGGTTTGACGGAGTCGAGTGGAACTTGACGACCTTCCGCTTTGGACACGATTTTTTGTGCAAGAACAACAATATCTCCGTCCTCGAGTTCCATGCGATTTTGGCATATACGCGCACATATGAGTGAAGAAAGATTGTGCCCACGCTTGACTATCGGCATGTTTGGGACCGGGAAGATAACTAACGACACGATGGTCAGTGATCTTTTGGGCCGACAATTTTTATTCCCGAATGTGAAATGTCATAACGCCGATTAATTTGGATTAGTACGCTGGTAATAGCGTCGGCGGCAGCTGAGTTTTCGATCGGGCCCGCATGCCACGCTTGTAGTCCAGCGGATTCTGCGAGTTCAATGACTTTCGCACGCGCAGCTCGTTTATTCCCAGCGACAAGCACATCGCACTTTATTTCGATATCTTTTTGAAGCAATTGGGCAGCTATGTTTTGAAATGCTGATACGACTTGGACATTTGGGCCAAGAAATTCTTGTGCTCGCTTTCCAGCACTACCTTCGGGGGGAAGCTGAACTTTACCGATACTGGAAGGGACTAGCGGAACCGTGACATCAACGAGTATCTTCCCTTTCAATCCTTCTTTAACACTGTCTAGTGTTGATATTTGATGTTCTGCCGGAACGGTGAGCACAACGATATTCCCAGCGACGGCGGCTTCTGTGTTTTCCATAGCTTGTGCCGATGTCTCGGGACAGATCTTTAACAAGTTGGAAACGGCTTTTTGTGCTTTCTCAAGGACTCGCGACCCAATGATGATTTTGTAGCCAGCTCTTGACCATCGAATAGCTAAGCCGATTCCCAAATCTCCGGTACCACCTAATATTGAAATAGTTTCTTTTTCAAACATGAATAACCTTTGCCAATATGAATGGATACCATGCCATGCGCGACTCGATTCCATTCACACCCCAGTTACTTTGCGTTCAAAGTACGCGTAGCTAATAAGCCGTGCGTTGGACCAACAACATGCAAGGCTAGTAGGGTCATTACTAACCATCATATTTAGCAGTATGTGCCGAAGCATAATCTGCCATCACCTAAGACCAAGCGATTTTGTGAACGGAATTATAGTCTTCATGCCGAACGAGTAAGGTTTGTTAGCTTACTACGGACAATGCTCGCAACATGCTTATAACTACGTCCCACGTAATGTATAGTTGTACAGGGACCGTATATTCAACACGGATGGGCCGATTTTACGTGATGAGCATTACTGTATTCCTCCGCTTTCACGAGTAAACCTGCCGGAAATTCTGACGCTTGTCAAGCGACGGAAGTACTTTGTTATTCATGCGCTCCGTCAGACCGGCAAGACTACATTGTTACTGGCACTTGCGGATGAGCTGAATACTACGGGGCAGTATTGATGTGTGTACGCAAATATCGAACCAGGACAGACTGTAAGGGATAACGTAGGCACTGGAGTAGAAGTAATACTCGGAGAATTGGCATCTCGAGCTCGCGAAATACTGGGTGATGAAAGTCTGGAAAGTATTTGGAGTAACGACCTTGCCAGATTCGTTCCCGAAAGACGCTTGCAAGAAGGATTGAGTAGGTGGGCTGCAGTCTCCGAAAAACCGCTTGTACTACTTATTGACGAAATCGACTCGCTATCAGGTGATTCGCTCTTGTCCGTTCTTCAACAGTTGCGTGCAGGATATGACAAACGTTCCAAACGTTACCCATTAAGCAGCAATTCCCGCTTCCTGTGAAAAGGTGGAATTGGCGGGGGTTTGAGCGTCTGCATCTGGTCATTTTTCGCAGACTTTGGTGGTCTGGAGCGATAGTTTATGATAGCCGTTTGCGACCCGATCATGGAGGAAAGGATGCCTCGACAAGCGATGCGCAAGCGATTGAATGCTGCGGGACTGCTGGCGTTAAGTCGGCGGTGTTTTGAACGGATTGAAGACGGGACGTCGGTCCGCACTTATCGTCTGGTCGACTGTTTGATATCGGCTTTGGCGATGTTCGGTCTGAAGTCCCCGTCGTTGCTGCAGTTTGACCGCGAGGTGCGGTTGGATGGACGGGTTCGGGGTAATCTACGGCGGCTGTATCAGGTGGATCGGGTGCCGTGCGACACGCAGATACGGACGCGTCTGGACCGGGTTCCGGCGCGTGCCTTGCGCCCGGTCTTCCGGCGGCTGTTCCGCGAACTGCAGCGAGGCAGGTGCTGAAGCCGTATGCGGTGTACGGTCACCACTATCTGTTGTCGCTGGACGGCACGGGGTTTTTTGCATCGGGAGCCGTGCGCTGCAAGTACTGCTGCGAGCGGCGTCACCGCAACGGCATGGTCACCTATCACCATCAGATTCTGGCTGGTGCGATCGTGCATCCGGACTGTCGGACTGTGATCCCGCTGGCACCGGAACCGATCGTCCGGCAGGACGGTCAGGCGAAGAACGATTGCGAGCGCAATGCCTCGAAGCGGTTTCTGGAAGCGTTGCGTCGAGAGCATCCGCATTTGCAAGTGATCGTGCTGGGAGACGGCCTGGCCTCCAACGGACCGCATCTGGATCTGCTGGAGCGTCTGAACTTGCGGTACCTGATTGGTGCGCGGGAAAACGACCATGCGATGCTGTTCCAGCATCTGGAGGGCACTTCGGCGGACTGGTTTGCGGACCCGAGCGAGGAGGGGCGCGCCGTGGACCGCCGGCTGCGGGTGGTAGAAGACGTCCCGCTCAGTGCGGCCCGGTCCGACCGTCGGGTGACGGTGCTGCAGTGCCGGGAACGCACCCCGAAGCGGGTCAAGAACCCCGAACGCCAATGGACCTGGATCACGGATCTGCCGGTGACCCGAGCCGAGGCACCGGCGACCGCACGAATGGCGCGCAGTCGCTGGAAGATCGAAAACGAGACCTTCAACACGCTGAAAAACCAGGGGTACGGTCTGGAACACAACTACGGTCACGGTCACCAGTACCTTGCGAATACGCTGGCGACCCTGATGATGCTGGCGTTTCTGATGGACCGAATCCAGCAGTCGTGCTGCCCGCGCTTCCAAGCCGCCCAACGTCGGCAGAGCAGTTATGCATCCCTGTGGGAAAAGATGCGCGGTGCGATCTGGCTCCTGATCCTCCATAGCTGGGAACAGTTGTACGAAGCCCTCGCTGGTGCGGAACCCGACCGCAATTTCGGACGACCCGATCCTGGTTTCCGTCCGCCGTAGTGCAACGCGTCCTGCGCCTCCTGATCGCGGGCATCCCTCCGAGATCCGTCGACATGCGAACCGGGCATGCCTTGGTCCGCACAAACCCCCGCGACCCAACGCAGCCAAAACGTAGATGGGGCACGCTGAACAAGGGCCCGAAACGATCCCAACGGATGGAAAACATCCAGGGGCAGCCACTTAAAACCTGCAGGCACTGCTTTTCCACAGGAAGCGGGAATTGCTGCCCATTAAGCGTCGTACTGTGCGGAGTCCGTGATGTCCGTGACTACAGGATTAACTCTGCGACAGAAAATAGGAGTGTTTGGGGTGGCAGTGCATTCAATATTCGCACCAAGTCGCTTCGTCTCGGCGACTTCTCTCGGGAAGAAGTTGAAACACTCTATGCACAACATACTGAGGAGTCAGGCCAGTAGTTCTCAGATAGTGCACTTGATGCGGTTTGGGAGCAAACGTAGGGGCAGCCATGGCTCGTTAACGCCTTGGGTTACGACATCTGTTTTGGCAACAAACAAACTTCTAACGAACGACATGTTGTAAACGAGAAAGATATATACGACGCTAGCCCAGATTTCTCATAACCAAGTCGAAAATGATGTTTTTCACGGGATGCGTGGGGTACGGGGCATGGAATGTCGCGTCGCGAGTTTGAAAAGGCTTCGGAGGGCGGGCATGCGTGTGTTTTCCCGCCTTTTTGCGGGCGGGACGGCGAATCGCTGAGCATCCGGGCGCGGGGAGGTCGGCGCGCTCCGCCGCCAGCGTCATGCACCCGGTTGCACCGGGCTTTTACGTTGGTGCCAGGCTGGCCCAGATCAAGCGGAAATCCTTCCAGTACGGGAAGGCGGACCCGAACGCCAGATGGATCCGCCGCGTGGACACCGTCACGCGCACCGGGATCTGGAACAGGCACTTGCGCAGCGTCGATGGACGGCTCCGGCGCAGCATGGCGGATACCGGAAGGTTCTCGAGCCGGTGCTTCATCATGCAATGAAGGGCATGGGCCAGTGCGCTCATCCGGAGCCGGAGTGCGTTGACGTTCCAGAGGCTGCTGGAGCATCGGTCCAGGAACAGATCGTTCTTCTGTTCCTTGATCCAGTTTTCGGCCTCACCCCGGTCGCAGTACATCTCTTCGTAGACCGTTGGCGCGTCGGGCTTCTGGAGCGAGGTGACGACGAAGCGACTGTTGTACCGGGCTTCGCCGACCGTCGCACATGGGCCTTCCGCGCCGGCCTCCGGTCCGCCGTCGGCCTTGCCGACCGGTTGTCCCGGCAGCCATTCGGCCTTGGCGATCACGCGGCGTTCGCGGCTCCAGCTGTCGCGCGTGCGATAGTCGAAGCTCTGGTAGCCGCGGACCGCTTGCTGCGCATAGTCCGGATCCCGCTTCAACCGGTCCCGCAGATCGTCCATCAACGGCTGGACCCGGTCTTTCAGCCGATCATTGCGCGGCAGTCCTAGCCACGTAATCCACGCCCCGCGCCTCGCACCACGTCATCAACTCGTCGCGGCAGTAGGCCCCGTCGGCGCGGATCAGGATCGGCACCTGCGGAAATCGCTTCCGCAGCCGGTCCACGAGCGGCGCGACCGTCTCCACCACGCCCGCCGCCACATCGCTGCTTGACGTGCGCAGTTCCGTCCGCACCGGCCAGCCTTGCAGAACACCAGCCGCGGAAGGTAGCAGTATGCATGGTAGTACCCGTGATAGAACCGGTGCTCCTGCCGGCCGTGCAGTTCCACGTCCGTGGCATCGATGTCCAGCACCAGCCGCTTCGGCATCTGGCCCCGCTCGCCCCACACCAGGTACAGCTCCACGAGCAGCTCGTCGAGCGCATCGAAATCCACGGTGATCTAGCGCGCTTTCGCCGGGTCCCGCCCGTTCGCCGACAGCTCCATCCGGTTCAGCGTGCTTTTGCCGGCCAGCGGCTCGCAGTCCGAACGCGCACACTCCACACGCCCCATGGCCGTGGACAGAGCCCGGTCCCGCCGCAGCTCGTCGTGATCGTTCACATCTTCGTAGCCCAGCGCGAGACCCAAAATCCGCTGCCCCAGCAACGCCACCAGCGGATGCGCCACCTTGGACGGGTCACGGTGGTCCGTGAAACATGCCGAGGCGCGCTCGAACAGCCGGACCTGCTCGGCCAGCATCATCAGCAGTGCCGAGCCCCCGTTGGAACTCAGCTCGCCTCCACTGCAGTCCACCTCCATCCGCGCCGGCCGGACCCCTTGCGCCATCCGACGCACCAACCGGTCCGCGCCGCACTTGGGCTTGCTCTTCATCCCGTGCCCTCCTCCATCCGGCCCCATCGGCCGCGTTGCGCCCACCCTTCGGCCAGCGTGGCCGCATATCCCGGACGTCCCTTCCAGAACACCCACCGGAACATGCACAGTACGACCACCAGCGTGTTCAACACGCGCCGCCGCCGCTGCCAGAGCCGGACCAAAGCATCCTCCGGGGCCAAGACGGCTGCCGGCGACCTGCAGGACCCCAATCGATCCCGACCCTTCGGCGGGAACCAGCCCAGATGACTACACAGGGTGGACGACAGGGTGGACGCCAACTCATGGCGGCTCAGTGCCGGAAACCGTGCCACCATCTTCTGAAGGTACACCATCCAACGGCGGGGCAGTCGCGTGCCACCCAAGGTGGTCGACTTCAAGTTCTCGATTCGGAAATCCATCACGTTGGCACCAGAGACCATCTAACCAAGCGTAGATTGCCATAACCCATGCCAAAACGTAAATGTTTTTTTGAAGAACCCCCAAAAAATCGAATATGTTTCCGTATATCAACCGGTTACACGACATCCTCAAAGACCGGGATCCCTTTCCGTTCATCCGCATGCCATCGCAGCCACCGGGGGCGAGACCTCCCGACAGTCGGGGAGCGTTCGGGTCTCGTCAAGACCAGGACCCAAGGGCGTGCGATAGGGGCGTCCGCCGCATGCTCACCCGCATGGCTCATCATCCAGTCGACAACAGCATCTTGCACGGGATGCGCCACTTTGCACGCCGGTCGTGGCGGTCCCGCAAAACGGGCCCAGGCGCATGCTACACATCCGCACCGCTTCCGCCAGCATCGCACCCAGCACCGAACGCGCCCCGCTTCCGTCCGACCCGAACGCACCCCTTTCGCCATCCAACGCACCCATCCGTCCGAACGCACCCCGCTACCATCCCCTTCCCCCCGGCAAAGCCCAACCAACTTCGTGGTATCAACAACTTACACGCACATACATCGCACCCAAGCCATCCATTATGAGAAATAAGGGCTAATCCCTATTCTAGCCAGTTTATCAACTAGATGTCCTAGAAATTTTCTACGGCGTAGACTGCCCTGAGACGAGTGTGCACTTCGATGCGTTGCGAGGCACTCGACACTACCCGGTAAAATTCACCGATTTAACGGCAGGGGCAGCGTCTAGCGATGATTCGGCAGGCGAAGGAGTGTTGGGAAGCAGTAGTGGCGCAAGAAACAGACGACGAGGGATTGATTCGCTTCTGATACTACCATACTAAAACCAGATTTGTGATTTAAATCGTCAATACGATATCATTATACAGCAATTGGAGTGCGTAGCAAACCAAGTAATTCTGCCGAGTCATTCATTGCTGTTGAATCCGTGCCTTCGAGCAACCGGTCGGCCAAATCTCGTTTCTGTTCGTGTAGGTGGATAATTTGCTCTTCGATACCACCCTTCGCTACTAATCGGTAAATGGTTACCGGTCTTGTTTGACCTATACGATGCGCTCGATCTGACGCTTGGTCCTCGACGGCTGGATTCCACCATGGATCCATATGAATTACGTAGTCCGCAGCTGTGAGGTTTAGCCCGAATCCGCCAGCTTTCAACGAAATGAGAAAAACATCACCCACGCCGGATTGAAAAGATTTAATTCGCTCTTGGCGTTGCCGTTGTGTAGTTGAGCCGTCAAGGTATTGATAGCTCACTCCCTTCTCCTTTAGAAATTCCTCAATCAGCACTAAATGTTTTACGAATTGAGAAAACACCAAAACTTTATGGCAATTCTCACGCAGTTCCTCCAGAATCCCGCTGAATACTTCGAGCTTCGAGCTAGCGGGAGATCCATTTTCCTGAACGAGTTGGGGATTGCAGCAGGCCAATCGCAAACGGGTTAAATGCGATAGTACTTCGAATCGTCTCTCATTTATGCGGCCATCTCCATTTTCGAGTGCTGCTACTGCTTGCCGACGCAACGCTTCATAAAGCACTTTTTCCTCCTCAGACATGTCTACGAGCAACGTTATTTCAGTCCGCGGTGGCAGATCGTCAAGTACCTTGCTTTTTAGCCGACGAAGAAGAAATGGTGAGATCAATCTCTTCAAACGCGACCGTGTGTCGGGATTACCATTGACTTCTATCTCTGTTACAAAATTCCGACCAAAGCTACTTTGAGAACCGAGTAGTCCTGGAACTAAAAAATTGAATAGCGAATATAGCTCCGACAGATTGTTCTGTACCGGTGTACCCGTTACTGCTAAGCGGAAATTCCCGTCCAATCGATAAATAGCACGCGCTCGCTTCGTCATGTTGTTTTTTATTGCTTGTGCTTCGTCGGCGACAATAGTATCCCACTGTATCTTGGTCAATTGATCAACCGCGTTTTGAACGATCCCATAGGTAGTAACTACCACACTGGAAGGACCGATATCTTTTAATAGATTTTGGCGCGATATTGGCAAGCCGGCATAAAGTACGACGTTTAAAGCCGGCGCAAAACGTCGCACCTCGTCGAGCCAGTTGGAGATTACTGATGTCGGCGCAATGACTAACGCAGGACCATTCTGCGCGCGAAAGAGTAGCAACGCGAGTGTTTGCACGGTTTTGCCTAACCCCATGTCGTCAGCAAGACAGGCACCGGAACTCCACATGCTCGTGCGTGCGAGCCACGTAAAACCTTCTAATTGATAAGGACGAAGTTCTGCTTGAAGGGTAGAAGGCAGACTTGGCGATGAGTTAAGTGCCCTGTCGATTTTCTCTCTGTGCCTCATCCATTCTTCATCTGCAGTTAACTCGGTTTCATTTACAAAATCCTGCAAAGCTAGAGCAGCCAAGGAATGAAACTTCAAATTGCCGTCCTTTTCCGATTGCGACAAACTTGCGAGATCATCCAGCTGTCGTCGAAATGATTTCGAGAGAGAAATGAATTGGTTTTCATCCAATTCCAAAAAGCGTGAGTTTGGCCGCGCTTCTAGCAATCGCATCAGCTTGCCGAGTTCAATTACGCGTTTCTCGTCGACCTTTAAAGCACCCGAGGCAGAAAACCATTCTTCTGCACTGCGCACTGCCATACGTAGTTGCGACACCTGTGTTGAAGAAACGATATTGAATGCCTTGCCTTCTGGCCACAAGCAGCGAATTTCCGCTTCGCGCAATTGATCAACAAGCTCCAAGCATTCATCGGGGTCTGATAAATGCATTGAAGTGGCGATATGCAAGACAGAGCTCAGGGCTGGAATACTGCATAACAACTGATCATACAATCGTCGTTCGTTATCAAGATCTCGACGTGCCTGGACTGTATGTCCATCCAGATTTGCAAGAATTGAAGATCCACCTTCTGCTGGTGCAAAGTACATTCCGCTATTCTCAATCGGTTCGACGATGATATCGACGGCCAGGCCTTGGCCATCTGGAAGAAGGCGCACAAATGGGTGTCCATTAGCATCTACCGTTTCCACCTCTTTATTAACAACATCTCCATGAACACGTACAATGCCGCTTAGATCTGCTAGTGCTGCTAACACTCGATCTTTGATTTCCGAGGGGAAGATCAGACTGTTTTCGCTTAGAATATCGTACAGTCGATGATGATTTTCAGTAAGGCGGTAAACTTTAATTCTGGTCTTCGACTCTATCTTGACTTGATAGGTCTGGGATTCAATTACATCCTCTGGGAAAGTGTGCAATTGCACTTGTCCCTTGATCATTTCATCAACCACGATCTCCGGTTCGCTAAAAACGACTTCGACATGTTGGCCATCGCTTGTCATCAATAGTGGATGGCCGGCTAAACACGCTAATAAACCACCAGCATATGCTATCGGTATCCGGCTATAGGGAGCAGCGTAGATATCTGCACCATAATTCCGAATCGCAGCACGATCCATATCTGAGTAATAGTCTGGACATTCCATCTCCGTTACCGACTTAGGCAGCGAAAGGGCCTTGCCTTTACTCCATTTGCCATGTTTTGAGCATGTTTGTTCTACGGGCACAATAACTACTCCTGTGCTATCGAGCCCCGAATACTCACTGTTGCCCAAGTTGTTCAAATCAATACCGCCAGTATCGGTGTAGTAATCTATACGCCAAGCAAGGCGTTTCGTTTTGTCCTCTGTAAAGTTCTGGGCTTTTGCCTTACTCTGAACGCTTGCAGCGATAGACTCCAGTGTTGCCAGTGGACACTCCCATTGCTCAGATAACCGTATCGCACCACATAGGTCAGCTGCACCAAGTGTGAATAGACTAGGAAATTCTCCGTGTGTGTGTGAGTTGACCACTAGGTCGGAATTAAAGTGCTTAATGCATTCATTCGCTTGTGCTGCAATCCAGAGGTAACCATTTGCGGCTGCATCAATAGCTATCTTTCGCAACGACTTTGCTATCTGATCTGCTACATCGGTTGCGACCGACAATTTGGAGTCATTCCATCGTTGGTCATTCCAGATGAGCGAAAGCGTCAAAAACAGCCAATGTAAGGGAAGCCTAGTGGCACTCCAATCTACGACGGAATAATCCAATTCTCCCAAATGTACGATGTCACCCGCATTTTGCGCAAATATCTCAATGTGTGCCCATAAACGTAACGTTCTATTAGGTGGTAGCTGTAGCTGACTTTCTAACAATAATTGCGCTTCATGCGTTTGCACTGCCGCAAGCGAGATAAGCGACATCCGAAATGCAATAGAGCTTGGATAAACATTTTTTGTGCGAGAGCCAGGTTGTTCTGCAACAATTGCCTCTTCGATATATTGTGCCGCCTTGATGTGTTCTCCACGCAACATTGCTATCAAGGCAAGAGTTGAACTGTAATCAACGGAAATAGGTTTCTTTTTGCAATCCTTGGGAGCTGGAATTTGAAAAACCTGAATCGCTTCATCAAAACGGCCTTGCATGATGTAGCAGAATGCCACCCATCCGAAAAAGGGTTTCGGAGAGTATTCACTCAAAGGCAGCCAATTCTCTAGAAGTTCTTGAGGTGATCGTATCCAGCTGATACAGTGGTACAGACAAATCTGAGATACTTTTTCATGGATTTTGGGAGGGAATGTAAGTATGCTCGGCATAAGGTATGGGCTAGCCAAGACATCCCAGTACCTATCTTGGACTTCGGCAAGCATTTCATCGGGCACGTTTTCTCCAAGCAATAATGCTTTCTTGACGTCGAATGCCAGCAACACCTCCTCGAAGCCCCACATCCTATTCTTATTGTCAACATCCGGGATGGATACGAACGAAGTATTGGGCTTCACCATTCCAATTCGGCGTGCTTCGGCTGCAGAGACCATGACGAATTTCTTGACAAGCGTGTAAGTATTGAACAAATCACCACCAACCTGTACAACTCCCAAATCCATGCATTCATCAAGTGCATCCTGTACTTTTACTTTGGAATTGGCGGTCGAATACCCTATGCCAGCCTTTTTCAGGGCGTGAGCAATTTCTGCGGAACTTAGTGGTAATGGCCACGCCACGGCCAGCAAGCAAACTATCCATCGTTCAAAGTCGTCCAATCGGACCAGCTCGGCTAGTGAAAACTGTGGACTGGGCGGAAGATGTCCTTTCAACTGGCGTTGCTTTTGACGAATCCTGCGCTGGACTTTCGACATAAATTCAATCCTTAGTTATCTGTGAAAACTCTTCGCTATAGCTTCCTAAAGATCAGAGTTATTCGATGTTGGACACGGTATATGTCGTTCACTACGACTTGTTAGTATTATATAGTATGGAATTTTTGTGAAGTGAGTTATTGCCAAATCTGGTGTATGGAGATGCCACCATGGCGAATGACTAAGGTAACGTTGGTGTCGGAGACAACCCTGCAGGATGCGCTGCTGAAGGTTGTCAATGTCAAGTTGAAATGTCCCACTTTTGTCAACTGCCCCGGGGCGGGGATTTCGCCACCGTGGCATGCGTGTCGGCCGCCTCCGCGAGGCGGTGCATGGTCTTGTATTCCCACACATGCGGGGAGTGTCAGAAATTCCGTGTATGAGATGCGACGAAGATAGACAGTGGACTTCGTGAAGATGTCCTATTCTATCGGTCAAACAGGGACTTTGAACGCTACGGTAGCCGATTAACTGGAACAGGCCATACACGGAAAATCTGACTCTCTCTCCTGTTTTTTTGGCGCGGACTCCTAGCCCAAGTTTAACAATCTAGATTTTCAAGCCCTACAAAACCAATGTTTTTCAGGTAGTTACAAGAGGGTGCGGAATCCTTGTGGCACTACATTTGGGCGGCTTCAGGCCGGGATCGTGGCGTCGACCTCGACGATGGTTCGGGTAATGGGACCGATGCGCTCCGGCAATCCGAGCGCACGGAAGATCTCCGCCTGATCCGGCGTGAGCGCCGCCGACTTGCGGATATGCAGCCATTTGCCGTCGGTTCGCTGAAAGACGCTGGTGGCTCGGATCGCCAGGCCCAGCCTGGTTTTCAGGGTATCCCAGCTGTCGTGAATGCCTTGGGCCTGAAGCCTGCTTCGTATCAGGTGCGGAGCCTGATAAGCGATCACGGAAATGAACAGGTGGCCTTCGGCGCGTCGGGGCTTCTGGTGAAAAATCGGTCGCAGGCCGAGTTCCGACTTGAGGGATCGGAACACCGACTCGATTTCGGTCAGGCGGGTGTAGGTTTTCCAGAGCCAGTCAGCGTCTTGATCCAGGACATTGGTCCGCAGATCGTAGACCCCGGGGTTGGCCAGCATGGAATTTGGCGGCTGGGAGCGTTCCCAAGTCAAGGAGACCGCCTGGCCCTCGGTGCTGGATTCGATGGACACCGTGATGGACACCGTATAGTGGCGCCCGACTTTGGGATACTTGCCCTTGAGCCGGCCAACGCGCTCGCGCAAAGCCTCGGGATCCTTGCGGGCTCCCTTCCGGGAGAGGCCTTCGGCCATGCGCCGCAGTCCGGCTTCCAGCCGCTCGCATTGCCGGGTCACGATGGCGAGTTCTTTCTCGGCCCGGGCTTTCGAGCGGCAATGCACGAAGGCTTCGCGGCCATCGTCCGAGCGCGCGCGGTAGATCTGGATCTCTTGCCGTGGCTCGCGTTCGGGAATCGCCCGCGCCTGTTCGGGATCGAAGTCGCGTTGCCGGCGCCGGCTCTTGGCCAGATAGCGATAGCCCTGTTCGCGCAGCCATTCCAGTCGCTCTTCCGTGCCCGTGCCTCGATCCAGCACGATCAGGGACTGGCGGTCGACCGCGAGATCCTGGAGCATCTTCTCGAGGGTCGCGGGCTCGCTCTGGTTGCCGGCGAACACCTTGGAACGCTGGATCGCTCCCGAGCCATCCAGAACCAGCGCCAGGGTCAGCAGCGGACAGTCGGAGCGCCGTTCCTTGGACTTGCCGCGCCTGGCCTGGTCCTGAGCCTTGGCCTGACCTTCAAAATAGGTGTTGGTCAAGTCATAGAACGTGACTGTCGGCTGCCGGTTGAACAGGGTCATGAGACGCTCGAACAGATGTTCCTCGATGGCGTCGCGATGGCTCATCAACAGATCGGAGGCGCGATAGAGCTGCATCAGGGACTGCCGATCGAAATCCACGCCCAGCAATTCTCCGGCGGTGCTGCGCGTGCGCAGCCAGAGGTGGGTCCGCCGCTCGGAACCGGGCTCCACCAAGCGCATCGCGATGGAGGCCAGGGCGGTCTTCACCAGCCCGGAATGCCCCGAGAGCTCTTGCAGCAGATCCTCCAGTCCCAGCTCCCTCAGTGCCCAGAGGCCGAGAGCCTCGATGCCCGCGGTGCGAACATGAACCTGGTCCAGGCTGCCCTCGTACATCGTGTGAGTAGCGCGCTCTCCGGTTTGGGTAGCGGGCAGTCGTTCCGATGCGGAGCGAGCCAGCAATCGCTGGGCGATGCGATCGGCTTCCCGCTCCAGCTCCGGATCCGGCTCCAGACCCGGATCCAGATCTATTCGCCCGGTCAGCAGGGTTTGCACGCGCTCGACCAGAACAGGCCATTGCTCCTGAGGAATCGGGAAATGGCTGCCAAGGTTGAGCAGGGTTCGCTGGCGCACCCGATCGCCTTCGCGCCGGGACTCGACCAAGCGATAACTGAAGTATCGTTCCGTATCGGATTTCTTTCGTGTGGGCACGCGTCGGATATACATGAGAGCATGATAGGGGATGGGGGCCAGGTGTCAATACCAAGAAAACATTTTATGGCACTACAATGAGGCCTTGAAAAACTAACCTATTGAAAAACAAGGAAAAATATGTGAGATGCCATCAAAAAAGCCCCAAATATCGTGTTTTGGACGAACAATTTGTTAAACTTGGGCTAGGGTTCGCTCACTTGCTGATCGTCAACCGGCCTATATCTTCTCCAAGAAGATCTCGCGCCGCGCCCAACGCTCTTCAGGTCATGCTCCAGTTGCCGCAAAGGTGATCCGTCCCATAGCCGGTACATTCGATTTCTGATCACTTCGCAAATAACACCAAAATCTACTTATTCAGACCTTCCTTAACCGTAAATCACAGTTTTATTTCCCAAACCGGACCGTTCAAGTGGTATATGTGTACGAAAATCCTGTGGATCTAAGTCCAATTCTTGTGCTTTGACTTGGAGCAACCAAGATTGCATAGAGGGAATGATAAAGTGATAATGCGTTCGAGAATCACCAAATAAATGAATTATTCCCGTCTCGATCATTGCATTCACGAAATCATTCGCTGGCGGTACTCCCGTGATATCACCGGTTAAGTCAATGATAGTATTTTCACAATATTCTCTAATCTTTCGAATTTGTACGGCTGTGTTCCCAAGATTTAAATCATGCGCTAGCATAACAAGTACCTCGGAAAGTTCTGCAATGATCCTGTCGATACACGATTCGTAATACCGATATCCTCGTCTATCAATCTCCAGCAACGAATGGTCTAAATCTGAACTATTCTAGTAGCCCACCTCCATTGAATTGATAGGTTAGTAGGGTATTATGGGTGTTTTTGGATGTCCCGATGAACAAGGAGAGTTCTGGATGACTAGCAAGAGGTATCGGGTGAAGTTGACGGCGGAAGAACGCGAAGAGTTGAAGGCACTCACGACGAAGGGTCGGGTATCAGCCCGGAAGCAGACGCATGGGCGTATTCTGTTGCAGTGCGATGAATGTCGGGAGGATGGCGGACGGACGGATGGTGAGATTGCGGAGGCCCTGGGCATTGGGGTATCGACGGTGGTGCGAGTGCGTCGGCGTTGTGTGGAGGAGGGACTGGAGGCGGCTCTGAACCGTAAGGAGCAGTTGAACCGGCGGGCGGAGGTTCTGGATGGGGAGGCGGAAGCTCGGCTGGTGGCGATCCCCCGGAGGGCTACGCGCGGTGGTCGTTGCGCTTGCTCGCGGATCGGTTGGTGGAGTGTGAGATCGTGGATGGCGTGAGTCGGGAGACGGTTCGTCGTACGCTAAAAAAACGACCTTAAACCGTGGTTGAAGCAATGCTGGTGCATTCCCCCGAAGTCGGATGCGCAGTTTGCGTACGCCATGGAGGACATCCTGGAGGTGTATCATCGAGCCTACCAGGACGATGAGGTGCTGGTGTGCATGGACGAGACCCATCGGCAGCAGGTGAAGGAAGTGCGGGTTCCGCGGCCGGCCGAACCCGGAGCACCCGCGACGTACGACTATGAGTACGAACGCAACGGTGTGAGCAACCTGTTTATGCTGTTCGCACCACTGGAAGGTTGGCGACGCGTGGACGTGACAAAGCGACGCACGAAAGTCGACTGGGCACGGCAGATCCAACGGTTGGTGGACGAGGAGACTACCCGGATAAGCGTGTCGTGCTGGTCATGGACAACTTAAACACGCATGCTCCGACTTCGTTCTACGAGGCGTTCGAGCCGGCCGAGGCGCGGCGCATCGCCGAGCGTCTGGAGATCCACTATACGCCCAAGCACGGCAGCTGGCTGAACATGGCCGAGATTGAGATCGGTGCGATGGTCGGCCCATGCCTGAACCGTCGTCTGCCCGACCGCGAAACCCTACGCCGTGAAGTCGATGCTTGGCAGGAGCGAAGGAACCTCGAAGCCGTGCGAGTGGACTGGCGATTCACGACCGCCGACGCACGGATCAAACTGAAATCACTTTACCCATCAATACAAAAGTGATAGTCTACTAGGCTTCCTTGATTATTGGACAATTCTGCATCTACACAACTCATAACGTTGTGCAGGTGGTGCGGAAAACCAAACGAACGAGACACCATCGAATGAATCCAATGTTCTCTTGCATCTTGGCTACCAGAAACCTCAAATTTTTCAAACATTTGTTGAATTGCATCGCGACATTCATCATTTGATAATGTCCCTAACGATATTCGTGACTGTGAACCTAGCCGAGATACCCCCAATTCGCGCATGACGTGATCCGAATTAGGAAGACCAGCAAAGATTGGTACGTATGATATCCCTTGAACACCCTCGTGCAGTCTACGAAGTACATAGGCGGATTGTTTGTCTACGTTCTGAATCTCGTCGATCAAAATACAGACGGGCGTTGATTCGTTTGCGGCATGTCAAGTGAATCATATGCACTATTGATATCGCCGACCGTTTGATTAAGCCTTGCAAATTTTGCCGTATCGACGATAAGGCTATGCAAGAGTGATGCAAGAGGTTTACTATGGCGATGAAGTTCAGAATTAACCGATGTAATTGATCATCGGTGTTAATGTCCTGCAGTCCTACGCGTACCCCTAACGGTGTCGTATCGTCACCGTTGCAGTATTGAGCAGAGAAATAATTGAGTAGCGATGTTTTCCCCGATCATGGTGCAGCACAAATTAGTACCGTTGCCCCGCCAATGAATCGGTACCCACTATCCCATTTACTCTTGACATCGGCAACTGCGCGAGCCAATTGATTGAGTTCACTTTCGCGCCCAGCAAAAAATCGGGCAAAATCTCTGTCCAGCTCGTACGAAAAGGCTCTCAGTCCTTCAATATCTGGTATTTATATTGCCTCAACTAGGCGACTGATGTAGACGTGCAAAACTGAAACCGCTATTATCTACGAAACTTACATACCTACTGTTTCCATAGCAATTTCCGCTTACTCAAGAAGTGCCAGCACGATAGGGTTAGAGCAATCGTTTCTGGAGGCTTTTCGCAGATGTTAGTTGCTTGAACTTAGGACGCCCGCAAGTAGTTTATAACCCTTATTTTTAGTCAATGTATGTGATAGTACATGGAAATGGAAGCTTATCTTTCCTGCTTCCATCTTCGATTGAGTGCAGCAATAACTGCTAAAAATGATGCCTTAACCGCATCTGTGCTGATTCCTAGGCCATAAGATTGACCTCTTGGAAAATTGATAGCCACCATTGAGACCGTTGATGTATCTTTGTCTGCAGAGCCATCTGAAGATACTGACTGTTCATGGTGATAAGCCGTGCTCAGCGGCTCGTTGAACGTTTCAACCATCGCATTTACAAAGGCTTCCATCGGGCTGCCCCCAACTGCTGATATGGTAGTGCTACTCTCGTTGATTCGAATGGCTGCCTCGCAACGTTGTTGATCACCTTCGGCTTTGGTCAATTTATAGTCAAGAAGTTGATAAGGCTCTTGAAAGGCCGAATATTCTTGGATAAATGCGTCATAGATCTCTACCGGTTTGACTTCTCGATCTAGCGTTTCCGTTAGTTCTTGTATAACCTTCGAAAACTCAATCAACATTTCACGCGGCAAAAGGATACCGAAATGTTGTTCCAGCACAAATCCAACTCCACCTTTTCCAGACTGGCTGTTGACTCGAATCGATTCCTTGTAAGAGGAACCTACATCTGAAGGGTCAATGGGCAAATACGGCACCTCCCATCGGGCAGCACTAACTGCAGCCATTCCTTTTTTGATCGCATCCTGATGCGATCCCGAAAATGCAGTAAATACGAGGTCCCCCGCATAAGGGTGACGTTCATGGACGGGGAGCTTGTTAATATTTTCCACTGTCTCTCGGATTCGGGGCATATCGCGAAAGTCCAAATGGGGCTCTACTCCTTGGGAAACTAGATTCATTGCTATGGTTACTATGTCACAGTTGCCAGTTCTCTCTCCATTCCCAAACAGCGTACCTTCAACTCTCTCCGCCCCTGCCATCAGAGCAAGTTCTGTCGCCGCTATTCCAGTACCACGGTCATTGTGTGTATGTAAGCTAATAACCGCACTATCACGACGTGAAAAATTACGGCAAAAATACTCAATCTGATCGGCATACACATTGGGAGTAGCCATTTCCACCGTTGACGGCAAATTCACAATCATTTTACGATCGGGCGTAGCACCCCATGCGTTGGCGACCGCTTCCGAGATTTCAATTGCAAAGTCCAGTTCCGTTCCCGTGAAACTCTCAGGCGAATATTCGTACCAAAGGTCACTATCCGTTAGCCGCGCAGTTGCTTCACGAACCATATTCGTTCCCGCCACCGCGAGATCAATTATTTCTGCTTTATCCATATTAAACACAACGCGGCGTTGTAGTTCGCTAGTCGAATTGTATAGATGAAAGATCGCACTACTTGCCCCCTCAAGCACGTCCACTGTGCGTTCTATCAGTTTCTTACGCGCTTGGCATAGGACTTGAATCGTGACACCTTCTGGAATCATCCGACCCTCTATGATCCGTCGGATGAATTCAAAATCTGGTTGAGAAGCGGACGGAAATCCCACTTCGATCTCTACAAATCCTATATCCACAAGTAGCGCGAACATTCGCAGCTTTTCATCAACGCTCATTGGATCAATCAATGCTTGATTACCGTCGCGCAGATCAACGCTACACCATCGCGGTGCTCGCGTGAGAACTTGAGATGGCCAACACCTATCTGGAAGATCAACTGGAGTAAAAGATTTATATTTTTGAAATGGCATCGCTCCTGTGCGACTGCCGGATACTGGTATATTCATTGTAATTCTTCGGCCGCTACAGTAAGATCGAAAAATGATCGGAATGAGGGGTTTGAATTTGGATTACATAGACCCGCTACGCAGGCAAGATGAGCGGCGAAATTAGCAACATGTAATACTAGTAGCACTATCTTGAACTTGAACGTCGTTCGCAAATCTTCGCTCGTTGTCGATAGTTTAAATCAATGAGATTCTCCATTCCATGATGCTTTCGTAACATTTATGAACCAATCTAATAAATCTTAATTAATATTAGCCCTAATAGAGTGTCTTTCGACATTTATATTCCTGAAGCGTTCTATGGTACCCCCTTGAAGATATATCGAATTTTTAGGATTATAGGTAAGTAGTAACCTTATCAGCAGCTTGATTCGCTTTTTTGCGCGCACTCTTCACAGACTCGCCAATAGCCAGAGCAACTCCCATACGTCGCTTTCCTTGAACTGCAGGTTTGCCAAATAAACGTATATCGGTTCCGGGTTCACTTATCGCTTGGTCTATATTAGCAAAAGAAACCTGCGACGAAGAACCATGAATTAGCAGTGCAACGGAAGCGGAAGGCCCAAACTGCCGAATTTCAGGTATGGGAAGTCCTAATATTGCACGGACATGAAGCGCAAATTCCGAAAGATCCTGGCTAATTAAGGTCACCAATCCTGTATCGTGGGGGCGTGGACTCACCTCACTGAACCATACTTCAGTACCTTTAATAAAAAACTCCACGCCAAAAATTCCATATCCTCCAAGTGCACCAGTTATTTTCGCTGCCATTTCCTCGCATTGTTGTTGCGTTTCAGATTCCATCGGCTGTGGTTGCCAAGATTCACGATAGTCTCCGTCAACTTGACGATGCCCAATGGGTTTGCAGAAGGAGACCCCGCCCCGATGACGTACCGTCAATAAAGTAATTTCGTACTCGAAATCAATGAGTTCTTCAATCATCACTTCATCAGCATGCCCACGAGCCCCTTCTACAGCGTAATGCCACGCTTTTGTTGTCTGAGTATGGTCTCGGACAATCGACTGTCCTTTGCCCGACGAACTCATTACCGGCTTTACCACACAAGGCAAACCAACATCTCTAATGGCCTGTTGAAACTCCGATTCGGTTGACACAAAACGGTAATCGGATGTAGGAATACATAATTCAACTGCCGCAAGATTCCGAATACCCTTACGATTCATCGTAAGTTGTACTGCCCGCGCCCCTGGAACGATATGGAATCCCTCCTGTTCTAGCTCTACGAGCGTATGTGTCGCTATGGCTTCAATTTCCGGAATAACAAAGTCTGGTTTCTCTGAACTGATCGTATCTCGTAATATACTTCCATCTAACATGTCAATCACATGACTTCGATGCGCAACTTGCATCGCAGGCGCGGCGGGATATCGGTCTACAGCGATAACTTCAATACCGAGTCTCTGAAGTTCAATGGCAACTTCTTTCCCGAGCTCACCACTACCCAAAAGCAAAGCTCGAATTGCCGAGCGCGATAGCGGAGTACCGATTTGGGTCATGAATGACCTCTATATTTATGGTTTGTAGGTTGCTTGACAACAACACAAATTGTTAGCGATTCCCTCAATCCCTTCATCACTCAGTCCGCGAACAGATTCATTGGAAGCACCTAAAGCTAAACTCTTACCCTATTAAGGTATACGTTCCTCTCCACAATCAGCATACTAAGCCCGGTCAGACAGTTATTGGAACCTTAACTCTACTTACTTTTACGACAGAACCGCTAGCAGGGCTACTGTTACTGATAATACATCTGTGTGGATGATAGTAGCTTATTTTACCGAAATATCCTACCAGCAATTCCCCGTATAGTTATTGATTTGGGCTTGGTGCCGGTCTTTCCGTGTTTTAGTACGTGAAATCAGCGTTTACAAGCATTCCACACGGCATTTCGTCGGGTGGTGAGACAGGTTCCGGGTACCGATACTGCCACTATTACCGCGAAACCCAATCCTGAAAGTCCAGACTAATAGCGGCGTTTAGGCTATACGGGGAATTGCTAATACCCTACTTACTCGGACCCAATTCTTTTCCTACCGTGTTCGATACGAGGAAAGCTTAAATAGACCGTCACGGCTTACTCAACAACTCAGTCTAGAGCCTTTCTAGCATTTCGAAAGAGACGCATCCATGGCCCATCTTCTCGATTTCTTGCTTGCGTTGAATACCAAGTATTCTGAATCGTTCGAAAGAGCCGTTCCGGATGAGGCATCATAATCAGTACGCGTCCCGAAGTTGACGTGACGCCTGCTATACCGTCCCGAGAACCATTGGGGTTTAATGGATACGTTAAGGTAATTCGTCCATACCCGTCTACAAACCTGAAAGCCAGTAATTGGGATTTATCAAAATCCTCGTACTGGGTCTCGTACCTGAAGCTCGTGCGCCCCTCTCCATGTGCAACGGGAACAGCAATGATGCTATCGGACATACCCTCTAACCACGGCGATGCACTAGGCATGACTTTAACCATCACCGTCCTTGCTTCGAATTGTTCTGATTTATTGCGTACAAACCGAGGCCAGTAATCGGCACCAGGGATAATACTGCTCAGCCGTGACATCATCTGACAACCGTTGCAGACGCCAAGCGCAAGCGTGTCTCCATCTTCGAAAAAAAGAGCAAACTGATCGGACATTTTTTGGTTAAGAAGGATCGACTTCGCCCAGCCACTACCTCCACCGAGTACGTCGCCATACGAGAAACCACCACAAGCCGCTAGCACTTTAAATTCATTTAGTGACCGCCGCTGGCTAAATAGATCCGTCATATGTACATCAACACACTCAAATCCCGCCCGATGAAACGCCGCTGCCATCTCAGTCTGTCCATTGATTCCTTGGTCTCTCAATATTGCAGCTCGCGGGCGTACGCCCTTATTTATGAACGGCAAGGCCACATCTTCCTCTGGGTCAAACATCAATCGTTCCGCCAACCCACTATCACCTATCTCGATCAACGCGTACTCTTCGTCAGCACATTCAGTGTTGTCACGCATCCGTTGCATTTTGTAACTCGTGTAAGCCCATAACTTCTCAAGCTCTTTAATCGATTCGTTAAAGATCGGCGTTCCGTTGACGGCGATGGTGAAACACCGTTCCGTACACGTCCTCCCCAGCCGCTCAATTCCTATCTTTCCCGTTTTGCAGATATCGGTCACCTGCGAGGCGTGACATTGCTCCACTTCGATAACGATTCCGATTTCCTCGTTGAACAATACCTCGTGCCAATTACCGGCAAGAGCAAGATCAATGCCACGTCTACCCGCGAGGGCCATTTCTAGAACGCACGTAAACAGACCGCCATCGGATCGGTCGTGACAGCTTGCGATCAAATTTTGTAAGATCAACTTCTGTGTCGTCTCGAACAATCGTTTCAGCGCATCAGGCTCTTCGACATCCGGTACTTGATCGCCGATTGATCGATAAACCTGAGCCAAGACACTACCACCGAGCCGATGCCTATCGGATATGGACAAAAGAAAAAGTTCTGAATCATCACGTGACAATCGAGGAGTTACGAGATACCTTACATCCTCAACGCGTGAAAATGCCGAAACTACCAGCGTAACGGGGGAAATTACGGTATTCGTATTCCCATCTTGTTCCCATGTCGTTTGCATTGAGAGACTGTCCTTACCGACCGGCACGGCAATTCCGAGTTGTGGGCAAAAATCAAATCCGACCGATTCAACCGCTTCACGAAGTGCTTGATCTTCTTGTCCATAGCCTGCAGCCGCCATCCAGTTCGCCGAAAGCACTATTGAATCTAAAGAGGGAATCAATACTCCCGCCAAGTTGGTGATCGCTTCCGAAACTGCCATTCGCACAGAGGCGGAAGGATTAACAACCGCTATGGGTGAGCGCTCACCCATAGCTATAGCTTCGCCACTATACGTATCGTATCCAGCAATAGTCACGGCTGCATCCGCAACAGGAATTTGATACGGACCAATCATCTGCTCTTGTGCAACTAAACCGGTAATACTTCGGTCACCGATTGTGACGAGAAACTTTTTGGAGCCAACCGAAGGAAACCTTAGTACTCGCCGAACTACTTCATTGATATCTAGCTTCGGAAGATCTATCCGTTGCAAAGTACGAGATACCGTCTTGTACTTGACGTGCGTCTTTGGAGGTTTGCCAAACAGCAATTCAAGCGGGACGTCCACCGCGTATTCACCGGTGTTGTCGTCCAACAATTTAATGGAACCAGAATCGGTTGCTTCACCTACTATCGCGAACGGACAGCGTTCTCGGTTGCAAATCGCTTCAAAAGTATCGATTGCTCGCCGATCTACGGCGAGAACGTAACGTTCTTGCGCTTCGTTACACCAAATTTCCATTGGCGACATACCCGAATCAGCACTAGGGATAGCTCTTAGCCAAAATTCCCCACCTTTACGCGCGTCATTGACGAGCTCTGGAAAAGCATTCGATAGCCCACCCGCACCGACATCGTGAACTAGCAGAATCGGATTATTCGAACCCATGGATATACAGGTATCAAGTACTTCCTGGCATCGGCGTTGAATTTCAGCATTGTCACGCTGAACGGATCCGAAATCTAGATCTTCGGTGGATTGTCCGGACGCCATACTCGACGCTGCACCACCACCGAGCCCAATCAGCATCGCCGGCCCGCCAAGTACGATCAGCTTTGTACCGATAGGTATCGGTGCGGCATCAATATGGTCTTCGAATACTCCTCCAAGCCCCCCTGCGATCATCACCGGCTTGTGGTATCCCCACCGAAAACCGCCGTTGCTATTTGCTTCAAACGTTCGGAAATAGCCGCATATTGCCGGACGACCATACTCGTTATTGAAACTTGCGGCTCCGATCGGACCTTCGAGCATGATTTCCAATGCTGATGAAATTCGTCCTGGCTTCCCCATTTGCAACTCCCAAGGCTGTTCATCTTCAGGAATTTCCAAGTGAGACGTGGTAAAGCCAACCAATCCCGCCTTAGGTTTTGAACCGCGACCAACTGATCCCTCATCGCGAATTTCTCCACCAGATCCCGTTGCAGCCCCCGGATAAGGTGCAATGGCCGTGGGATGGTTATGCGTTTCTACTTTCATCAGGACATGTAAAGGATCAGTAGTCTTTCGATAAACTCCGTCGGACGGGTCCGGTAAGAAACGCGAACCCACGCCTGAATTGATAACGGCCGCGTTGTCTCTATAGGCGGACAAAATGCCGCGACCATTTGTGTGTCGATACGTATTGCGAATCATTTGGAACAAGGAAACCGACTGTCTTTCACCGTCCACCGTCCAAGTTGCGTTGAAAATTTTGTGCCGGCAGTGCTCCGAATTTGCTTGAGCAAACATCATGAGCTCTGCGTCCGTTGGACTACGATTTGAGCTCGAAAACGTCTTTTCTAAATACTGTAATTCGTCGTTCGAAAGTGCCAGTCCTAAAGTTTTGTTAGCTTGCTTTAGCCCCTCATAAAGCGTTGGTTTTTCTTTGATGAAACGCAACGATCGCCCCAGAGGACGGCTGAACAATAAATAGATATCGCTTTCTTCAATAACCGTTTGAGTCATCCGGTCATGAAGCACGGCGGTGAATTCATCGATCCAGTAATCGGCGTACCATCGAATGCCGCGTTCCACTCGTACGACGTTAGTTGCACCGCACAGCCGGAATATGTCGGTAGCTTTACTCGACCAGGGAGAGATCGTCCCTATTCTCGGAACAACCAAACAGGACGTTTCTAGAGATTCCGCAACAGGGTATTCCTCATCCCTGTAATCAAGAAGGAATCGAATAGCTTTATGCTCGGACTCGCTAAGTGCTGACTGAACATGCAGAAAATGCACGTACTCGGCATAGATTGAATTAGCTTTTGCGTCAATGAGACCGAGCTTGCGACGAAGGCTTTGCAAGCGGTTGGCGGAATAGCACGGTGGACCGCGCAACATCAAAAGACCGATGGAACTATTGGATGAATCAGGAATATTCACGACAGCATTATGTCTTATGCGAGGAGCTCCTGACTATGCGCTCGCTTTGCTCGAAAGAACTCCTGCATTAGTGCACGACACTCTTCAGCAAGTACGCCCTCCCTATAACTAAATCTGTGGTTGAAACTAGGAAAGCTCAATGCTTCCATCGTACTGATAATCGCTCCTGTTTTAGGTTGTCGAGCTCCAAATACCAAATGTCCGATACGTGCATGCACCATCGCGCTAATGCACATCAAGCAAGGTTCTACGGTTACGTACAACGTACAGTCAACAAGGCGATAGTTTTCGACCTTTCCAGCCGCCGCACGTATTGCTTCTATTTCGGCATGATGCGTCGGGTCGACACTATTAATTGGACAGTTAAAACCATGGCCTATGACTTCGCCCGCTCGTACTACTAACGCACCGACGGGAACTTCACCAACCTTTCTCGCTTCATAAGCCTTGGCCAAGGCTTCGCGCATGAACGCGATATCGCGTTCATCCACGCTACGTGTACTACTCACCCTTATTCTGGATGGGTAATCCAAGATCTTTATTCTTCAATCGGCTGGAATGATGACGCCAGTTCAGCCTGTAATTCTGGTTGAACCCTTGCGTAATGACAGAATTCGATCGACATGTCCCCCTCACCGCCTGATATGGATTTCAACCGGGAGTAATATTCCTGCACTTCTCGCAACGGAGCTTGACCTTCGATCTCGACGGCGTTTCCAGGAAGCATATTCGTCCCCTTAACCATGCCTCCCATCGATGAAAGATCACCCGCTACGTCGCCCATGCACTCACTCGGGACCACGATCGTTACGTTAACCACGGGTTCCATCACGATCGGTTTGGCTTTCGCAATGGCGTTCATAAAAGCGCGCTTACCAGCTTGGACGAAAGCCACTTCTTTCGAATCCACGGCGTGATGTTTACCGTCGTAAACCATCACACAGACGTCCTGTATCTCGTGACCCGAGATGGCTCCAGATTGCATGACTTCGCGAACGCCTTTCTCAACAGCCGGAATGAACGGTGCTGGTATAACTCCACCAACAACCCGATTAACGAATTCGAACCCTTCTCCTCTTTGCAACGGTTCGATTCGAAGATGGACCTCGCCGAACTGCCCTGCACCGCCAGTCTGTTTCTTATGTCGGTGGTATCCCTCCGCTTTTGTCGTAACGGTCTCTCGATAGGGTATCGACGGAAACGACGTTTCGATATTAATGCCCGATTGTTCTTTGATTGCGTCTAAAACTTCTCTCAGATGCATTTCGCCCATACCTCGGAGCACGGTCTCCTGAAGTGCCGCAACATGTTCAACGAGGAGCGACGGGTCCTCAGCGGCCACGGTATGCAACGCGTCAGAAATTTTTTGCGCGTCGGCATCGTCATTGGTCTTCACTGCCAACCCGAATACCGGTGAAGGAATTGGAATTCCGTTGTATCTGATGTCACTTTCGTCGCGAGAATCACGAAGAACGTCGTTGTAAGCAACTTCCTGAATGCGAGGAAGGGCTGCGATATCACCAGATACCGCCTGATCGATCTCGGTTTGCCTCTTCCCATTCAACTGCAGAATGTGTGCGACTTTTAGTGCCTTCTTCGAATTACCCATGTATAACTGGCCACCCGTTTGCAGCCTTCCCCTATGGACACGAAACACTCCAAGTTGGCCGCGAAACGGATCGATTTCAATTTTGAACACATGCGCCAACGCACCTCCTTCTTGGCCAGCACTCAGATCGACTGGAGTGGCTTCTGCTCCTTGAACAAATGGTGCCGTATTACCTTCCAAAGGATTGGGTATCCCTTTATCGATAATCTCCAGAAGATCTGATATACCAGACCCCGTCAATGCGGAAGCAAAACATACCGGGATGAGATGGCCGTCGCGTAAAGCACTTTCAAATGCCCCGTGAAGTTTCTCAATCGGCAGTTCTTCTTCCTCAAGGTAGAGTTCCATGAGTTCTTCATCCATCTCTACAACTTGATCGACGATACGATTGTGAGCTCCCTCCACGGAGTCGAATAGAGTTTCATTCTCACTTAGCCGGAAATAGCAATCCACCACCTCGGAAAGATCGGCGTTTGGAAGATTGATCGGCAAACATTCGGTTCCGAACGTGGCTTGAACGTCGTCTAAAACCCCGCTGACGTCCGCGTTCTCTAGATCAATCTTATTGATGACAATCATGCGACATAGATTTCGTTCGGAGGCTAGTTTCATGAGTTGGATCGTACTGGCATTGATACCGCTATGCGCATCAATAACGATTACAGCGGTTTCAACCGCTGGAAGCACCGAAAGAGTTCTGCCAATAAAGTCACGATTACCAGGTGCGTCAATAATGTTGACGTGCGTATTTCCATAATCAGCGCAACAAATCGTAGGATTGATGGAATACTGCGCTGATCTCTCTCGATCATCGTAATCCGATACCGTTGTACCGGCTTCGATAGTTCCGGCCGTTGGAATCGCTTCTGACGAATGCAACAGCACCTCCGTAAGCAGCGTTTTGCCAGAACCACTAGCTCCAATTAGGGCAATATTTCTTATGTCGCTCGTTGTATATGCCATGTCATGCTTTTCCTTAGGCAAGAAAATAAATTCGTACGATGAAATACTAGAAAGCACATGCCTGAATTATGTAGTGTTACTCCCATTCAATGGTCGCCGGCGGCTTGCTGGTAACGTCATAAACGACCCTTGAAACGTCCGTTGATTCATTGAGTATTCGATTTGCAACGCGTTCGATAAAAGACTGCGGCAAATCCGCACATTTTGCGGTCATGAAGTCGGTAGTTTCAACCGCGCGAAGTGCGATTATGTGCGCGTATCTTCTCGCATCGCCGACAACGCCAACCGATCGTATGGGAAGAAAGACTGCGAACGCCTGACTGATTTGGTTGTAATAACCGGCTTGTCGGAGCTCGTCGATAAATATCGCATCGGCTTCCCGTAAAACCGCTAAAGCTTCGTGGGTAACTTCACCGACTACGCGTACCGCCAAGCCCGGTCCCGGAAAGGGATGGCGGAATACCAACTCACGCGGCAGGCCCAGAGACAATCCGACTTTACGGACTTCGTCCTTAAAAAGCCTGCGTAAAGGTTCTATCAGTGAAAGCCCCAGTCGATCGGGAAGCCCCCCAACATTATGATGCGACTTGATCACATGAGATTTACCCCACTTCGTCGCAGCCGATTCAACAACGTCAGGGTATATCGTACCTTGTGCTAGATATCTGACGCCCTTAAGCTGGCTTGCTTCCTGCTCAAAAACTTGAATGAACGTTTCGCCAATTATTTTTCGTTTAGCTTCCGGTTCCCGTATTCCCATCAGCGCACTAAGGAACTTGTCAGAGGCATCTACGATTTTGAGGTTGAGGGATAAAGCACTACTTAGAGCGAAATTCCGCTCCACTTCCTCCCGTTCGCCTTTGCGCAATAAGCCGTTATCCACGAATATGCAAGTCAATTGATCAACCACTGCACGCGACAGAAGCGCAGCTACAACGGAAGAATCTACGCCACCTGACAGTCCAAGTACGACATTATCATCACCTATAGTTTCTCGTGCTTCTGCTATTGCGTCATCAGCAATATTCTTAACGGTCCAATGTCTTTCAGCACCGCAACTTTCCAGAACGAAACGTTTAATAATCTCAATACCGCAATCCGTGTGAGTTACCTCTGGATGGAATTGCAATCCGTAGTACCGTCGACACGTATTTTCCATCGCGGCAATCGGTGCATTGATCGTCGAGGCAATTACGCGGAATCCACTGGGCAAGATCGTTACGCGATCTCCATGACTCATCCAAACATCTAAAGGATTCCCAAAACCCGAAAGCAATGATTCGTCGGCAATGTTTTCAATATGAGTGTGGCCAAATTCTCGAATACTGGACTGCTCGACACACCCACCGAACTCCTTCGCCAGAGCCTGCATTCCGTAACATATTCCGAGTATGGGAATACGCGCATTAAGAATTGGCTGGGGGACACGTGGCGATAGTTGCCCCGTGACGGTTTCCGGACCACCCGAAAGAACAACACCTTTAGGTGCACAGGCCGTGATCTGTTCGTCGCTGACGTCAAATGGATAAATCTCACAGTACACGCCTAGATCGCGGATTCGCCGAGCAATAAGCTGCGTATACTGCGAGCCATAGTCAATGACTAGGATTTGATCGATGTTGTGTTCGTGTTTTTGAACCAACGCGTTAATTGAACGTTAATTGCTACTGGAATATTTGCCAGGATAATTGGGGGCTTCCTTGGTGATTTCGACATCGTGAACGTGTCCCTCGGAAACACTTGCAGAAGATACAGCCACTAGCTGCGCGTTGGTTTGCATTTGCTCAATATCTTCACAGCCCGTATAGCCCATGGCGGCTCGCAATCCCCCCATCAATTGATGAATGATAGGGCTTACCGGACCACGGTACGGGACGCGTCCCTCGATTCCTTCTGGTACCAATTTGCCATTATTTACAAAGTCCCCTTGAAAGTATCGATCAGCAGATCCGTAGTTTTCTTCCATCGCTCCAACGCTACCCATTCCTCGATACGACTTGTACGTCTGGCCATGGTATAGATCTACTTCTCCTGGTGCCTCATCCGTACCAGCAAGCAATGATCCAACCATCACGCAACTTGCTCCCACTGCTATTGATTTAGCAATGTCTCCGGAATATCGAATGCCGCCGTCCGCAATCACTGGTATTTCGCTTTTAGTTACTACATCTGCCACCTGCGCAATTGCGGTAATCTGAGGAATGCCAACACCAGAAACTACCCGCGTCGTACAAATGCTTCCCGGACCGATTCCAACCTTTACCGCATTAACTCCGGCATCCAGCAATGCTCGTGCGCCTTCAGTAGTCGCGACATTCCCACCAATTACATCTATATGATTATATTTCTGTTTAATCCAGCTAATTCGGTCGAGTACCTTTTTGCTGTGCCCATGTGCAGAATCGACCACAATTACATCGACTCCCGCCTCAACTAAGGCATCAACGCGCTCGTCATTGTCTTCACTCGTTCCCACGGATGCGCCAACACGTAACTGTCCCTGCTGGTCCTTACATGCATTGGGAAACTTCTGAGATTTCTCAATATCCTTGACGGTGACCATTCCGCGAAGTTCATCATGTCCATTGATGAGCAAGATTTTTTCAATCCTATGTTCATGAAGGAGATCGGTTATCTCTTCAAAAGAAGCAGATTCGGTTGCTGTAATCAACTTCTCTTTAGGCGTCATAACCTCGAAGACGCGCGCATCAAGCCGCTTCTCGAAACGAATGTCTCGATGTGTGACAATTCCAACGAGTTCCTTGCCGCGAACCACGGGTACACCGGAGATGTTGTGTTCAATAGTCAGGTTAAGCAGTTCTCGAACGGAAGCATTGGGACTAATCGTGATCGGATCTTTAATCACCCCCGTTTCAAATTTCTTAACCGCCCGAACTTCCCGTGCTTGATCACCAATCGAAAGATTTTTGTGAACGAATCCGATGCCTCCTTCTTGAGCTAGTGCGATGGCAAGGCGCGATTCAGTGACTGAATCCATGGCCGCAGAAACCAATGGAATATTAAGCGGGATGTTTTTAGTGAGATAGGTTGCTATAGAAACAGCAGCCGGTAGGATTTCCGAATACGCAGGCCGAAGCAACACATCGTCGAACGTAAGTGCTTCGTAGGCTATTCGCAACATTTAACGCCTCGCTTTCGGTTGCAGCATTATAGATATATCGGTGCTAATGTGAATTCATTACACATGAAGATTCGTTTCATATGGACATCTCTGAAGCAGAAAATACGGAGAGATTTCGACGGATACGTTTTTTCAGATGAATTGAGAACATTTTTAGGCGTCATAGAACACCATTTGGTGTTTTACGGAGGACACAACATCGTGCGGACGGACTCATGCTTCTGAAGCCGTCGTTGAAGACGTTTGATATCCGCACCAGCAACCTTCCCGAATGCACCAGTGATCCAGAACCCACGCATGACCGTGGCCACAACCATCCGCTAGTCTAAGCCATCGTTTCTATCTCTATTTAGTGCTGTCCTGGCGAATCATATTCGATATAAGTATATGATTTTTCATGACGTAAGGATTGTTTGCTTTGAGTAAGTAGAAGTATTCGATTATCCATGGTAAATAATGGGAATTACATCGAATTTTAACCATGCAAGGGTTTTGATCAGCTAGTTTTCCTATATACTTGTACATAGGTCAACCAAACTTTTCTCTGAGATCAGTCCAATTGGGTGGAAGGGGAAAATTATATCAAGCTGCTCTCGTGCATATTCGAGCCCACCAAACTGTATGGCCTCTCGTGGTTGTGGTAAGACCGCCATAAATCGATAAACCGACGCGCTTCGCTCAAGTCCCGAAACCAATGTTGATTCGGGCAATTGTCCCGGAATTGGTCGTTGAATCTTTCAACCAACGCATTTTGGGTCGATCTGCCCAGATGGGAGGCCTTTGAATCGGCAATCGGTTAGTAGAATTAGACCATCTGGATGGAGCCAGGATAATTGGCCACTATGTCGTCCGTGGTCAGCAGTGTAATCTTTTCCACCTCCGACTGCGCTATGAGCAAGCGGTCAAAGGGGTCTTTGTGAATCTGCGGCAGAAGATAGACTGTGAGTACGGGTTCGGCTCAAATCACAAGTTCACGGTAGCCATTTTGGATGAGACCATCCCACAACTGTCGTGGTATGACGTAAAAATCGCTTCTTCCGAGAGTACTTTTGATGACAACCTCCCAAATGCTTGCAGTGCTAAACATCAACTCTGCGGCAGGGGGTTACCGAGAAGTTTCTGGGCTTTTAACGACAAACGTTCTGGGGTGCCCGCTACCCACAATAACAAGTGCGTATCCAACAAGAACTTCATGCATTTTTCCCCAACATTTTCTCTATCTCATGACTACCCATACGGTTGAAGTCGTCGGGAGCTTTGATCTGTCCGGCCAAGAAACCCAACCGCTGGAGCGATGGCTCGCCGATGATAGTCGGCGTATACTCCGGTTCTAAGCCAAACTTACTTCGGAGTTTGTCGTAGACCTCCCGTGCCTGCCAACATCCACGTTCAATAGACTTTTGCAACTGTTCCAAATTGGCTCCGTCGTAAAGAAGTCCCGCCGTGTCGGCAATAAAATCTTTCATGACAGGATCTTGGATGTCCTGCTGCACCACCCACCGCCAAAACTTCGCCATGCATTCATCACGAGAATGGCCGTAATCTTCTGGCTGCAACCCCGCAACAGCCCAAGGTTTACCTAACACGGAGATCGGGGTTTATGGAACCTTGGTAACACCAGATCCTTACCCCCGCCATGAGAACCGCGCAGATAAACGCCCCATTGGCCGTGTATCTGTTGTGCTCTACCGTCTCGCCACTTTCCTCCTTACGGAGTTGATCCTTCTTCCGTAAATAAGACTCCACACTGTGTTTGAAGCCGTAACTCGAATGTTTTGGTGGTGCTGGGCCGTTGAAGTGACGCGCCCAGTCGCACCCCCTTAAACCGATAACTCAGAGAGACTCGTCCTTCTACAAAGTACTCCAGCGTATTGCGAATGCCTTGCTCGTAGCGTCCGCCTGCTTGCAAATCTTCCCGTGCTGCCTTCAGATCTTCAGGAAAAAGTGTTGTTACCCGACGTTTTCCAGGTCCCCCATCTTCCACATCAATGCGGCGATGGCGGTACGTCTGCCCTAACCCAGATTTCTCATAACCAAGTCAAAAATGATGTTTTTCACGGGATGCGGTGGGTACGGGCATGGAATGTCGCGTCGCGAGTTTGAAAAGGCTTCGGAGGGCGGGCATGCGTGTGTTTTCCCCACCTTTTTGCGGGCGGGACGGCGAATCGCTGAGCATCCGGGCGCGGGGAGGCCGGCGCGCTCCGCCGCCAGCGTCATGCACCCAATGGCATTCGTTTAGTGAATTTTGCCATTCGGTTAAGGATTCGGTCTTAGGCCTTGGTTATCCGCTGATTTTTTATTCCGTTAGCGAGTTGTCGGTACCGGTGCTCCCCTGCTTCGCTGCCACTTTCCGACCGGTTTTCGGGATCGCCGCTCATAGGACCTGCCCGGACGGAGCCGTTGCCGACACCGGACGATCTCGCCGACAATACGAGCCACGGTTTCTCGGAGGGCGGATGCCTGTTGAAGTAGCAGGCTCTCGATGTTGGCCGCCACCGCCGCAAGTCCGTGCTTGAAATTCGTCTGCATCAGCGGCTTGCCGTCGTTCGGCAGCCCCCCGTTCACATGATCCTCGCCATGGTTGGCGAACAGCCGGGTCATGGCAATGAGGGTGAAGCATGCATACAGTTCCTGTTTCACGCCGCGCGCGCTTTGCCCATGAAAGTCCTCAACCTCCATCAGCCGTTTGGATACCTTGTACAGTTCCTCGATGCCCCATCTCGCGTGATACAGATCCGACAGCTGGTCGATGGAATACTGGTCCCGGTCCAGCAGGGTCGTGCCCAGGATGAAGACGGTATCGCCCACGGCATATTTCACCAGCCGCAAGCGGTGCGGGCCGAATGCGGCTCCGGGGTTCCTTCGGCGAATGCGGCTCCGGGGTTCCTTCTAGTCGGGTCAGCCGTGCCTTGGCGGGGAACGACCTCGATGACCGTATCCCGGCGGCTGCCGTGGATGAAGCGGTCGACATCGATGCCGGTTTTCCGTTTCATCCGGAACACCGCGTGCAGTCCCCGGATCGCATGCGCGTGCAGCATCTCATAGGCATAGTAGCCCCCCGGTCATAGACCACCACATCGTTCGCCGAGAGCACGTTCAGGTGGGCCAGTGCCGCCGCGCGCTCGTTTCCATGCGCATGCAAGGTCGAAGTCGACCGGTAGTCGGGCCTGCAGCCGATACAGGCAACTCACCAGACCCTGCGGATAATGGGCACCGTCTACCGGCGGCGTCCGCCAGCGCCTTCATGCACCAGTCCGCGAGGCAGGTTCAGGGAGCTTCCATCGACCGCAAACACCCGATGCCCCTGCCACCGCCGGGTCCGTGTCGGGCCGAACTTTCCGTGCGTGCCGGGGTCGGCCTTCGGCGTCGAAGACCACCTTGAGGATTTCCTGGTGTAAGGTCTTGAACAGCTGCTCCTCCAGCCGGGCCCGGGCACTGCAGATGGAGGACGGCGACACCGGAGCCAGCTGTGGCAGTTCGATCCCCATCGTCCGGCACTGCCCCCACAGTTCGGCCAGCGTGGTCGCATATCCCGGACGCCCCTTCGAGAACACCAGCCGGAAAACGAACAGCACGACCATCAGCGTGTTCAGCACGCGCCGCCGCCGCTGCCAGAGCCAGTCATGCCGGTTGGCGACACCCACGAGCGTCTCGACGATGCCGCTCCAGAGCCGGACAAACGTATCCTCCGGAGCCAAGACTGTTGCCGGCGACCTGCGGGAACGGCGTCCGGATCGACGGGAGCCGGTCAGCAGCACCTGCTTCCAGTCTTTCGTCAGCGGATACAGGTAAACGTCCTTCGGAGTCCTGCCTGCCTCCGATGCATTCGTCTTGCGTCCCTTCGTCCGACCAATGCACTGCCAGTTGGCCGCACGGTAGCAGGTCCCCCGGTACTTCGCCGGATCCACAAAGGTCTCCGCCAGTACCGGCTCCAGGCCGTGCCGCTCCTTCCAGTCCCCGGGCAGCCGCCGAACCGCCATCGACAGGGCCTTCGAGGCCAGATACGGAACCCGAACCCAAGGGAAGATCAGGAACCGGGAGTTGTTCACCACCCCCTTCAGCCGCTTCGCCCGATCCCGCCAGCCAATCCAGGCGTCACGACAGGGAAGCCGGGTCGTGCCCGCCTCAAACAGCAGACAGCCCAGCTTGCGACCCCGACGATCCCGCAGCCAGTAGCGCAGGAAACAGCCGAACGGATGCCGGTAACCCAGCTCATGATGCCGATCCACCCATTCCTTCCATTCCTCAACGGCCTCCCCCTCCGCCACAACCTCCAGTTCCAGCGGCATCAGCTCTTTCAACTCACACTCTATGGCGGAGCCCGGATCCGAGCGACTCGTATGCCGCGGTCTCCGACCCCCGGTTCCCGTTCTCGATCCCGGTCGCTTCGCCGGCAGCGACACGATGCCGCCGGCCTCCAGCTGCTCCAGCATCCGCAGACAGGACCCCAGTCGATCCCGACCCTTCGGCGTGAACCAGCCCAGATGAGTGCACAGGGTGGCAGCCAGCTCATGGCGGCTCAGTGCCGGAAACATTTTCACCGTCTTCTGAAGGTCCGCAATCCGACGGCGGGTCAGCCGCGTGCCACAGAAGGTGGTCGACTTCAAGTTCTCGATTCGGGAATCCATCACGTTGGCACCAGAGATAATCTAACTAAGCGTAGATTGCCATAACCCATGCTGAAACGTAAGTGTTTTTTGAAGAATCCCAACAGAACCGAATATGTTTCCGTATATCAACCGGTTACACGACATCCTCAAAGATCAGGATCCCTTTCCGCTAATCCGAATGCCATTGCGTGCTGAACTGGCCGCTGCGTTCCTGCGGAACTCTCAGTTCAATCTCGCCCACCTTCATCGTCAGATCGCGCCGGTAGTATCCGGAACGGTAGCCCTGACGCCCTGACGCGTCTGCGTCCGGCTCGCTCTTGCCCGCTCCCAGAAACTCCGTCATCTCACTCTCCAGCACCTCGTTGAGCGTCTCCTGCACCAGCCGCCTCACAAACTCCTCATCGTCCGCCAGATGATCGCATGCCGACTGCTTCGTATTGTGCGTATAATCTTCCCGAATCATTTCTTGCTCCTTTCTCATAAATTGTGTCATGAATGATTCGTGCCTGGACGCGGTTCCGCGTCCAGGCAGCTCCACATTCCCGATGAAACATCAGATTCTAACCATTCGTCTATCGTTACAGCCCGTTTTTCGTTTTTGCAGATAAATTTATACACAACCGTTCGCCGACAGCTCCATCCGGTTCAGCGTGCTTTTGCCGGCCAGCGGCTCGCCGTCCGAACGCGCACACTCCACACGCCCCATGGCCGTGGACAGAGCCCGGTCCCGCCGCAGCTCGTAGTGATCGTTCAGATCTTCGTAGCCCAGCGCGAGACCCAACATCCGCTGCCCCAGCAACGCCACTAGCGGATGCACCACCTTGGACGGGTCCCGGTGATCCGTGAAACATGCCGAGACGCGCTCGAACAACCGGACCTGCTCGTCCAGCATCATCAGCAGTGCCGAGCCCCCGTTGGAACTCAGTTCGCCTCCACTGCAGTCCACCTCCATCCGCGCCGGACGGACCCCTTTCGCCATCCGACGTACCAACCGGTCCGCGCCGCGCTTGTGCTGGCTCTTCATCCCGTGCCCTCCTCCATCCGGCCCCATCGGCCGCGTTGCGCGCCCACCCTTCGGCCAGCGTGGCCGCATATCCCGGACGCCCCTTCCAGAACACCCACCGGAACATGCACAGTACGACCACCAGCGTGTTCAGCACGCGCCGCCGCCGCTGCCAGAGCCGGACCAAAGCATCCTCCGGGGCCAAGACGGCTGCCGGCGACCTGCAGGACCCCAGTCGATCCCGACCCTTCGGCGTGAACCAGCCCAGATGACTGCACAGGGTGGACGCCAACTTATGGCGGCTCAGTGCCGGAAACCGTGCCACCGTCTTCTGAAGGTCCGCCATCCAACGGCGGGTCAGCCGCGTGCCACCAAAGGTGGTCGACTTCAAGTTCTCGATTCGGAAATCCATCACGTTGGCACCATAGACCATCTAACCAAGCGTAGATTGCCATAACCCATGCGAAAACGTAAGTGTTTTTTGAAGACCCCCAAAAAATCGAATATGTTTCCGTATATCAACCGGTTACACGACATCCTTACAGACAGAATCCCTTTCCGTTCATCCGCATGCTATCGCAGCCACCGGGGGCGAGATCTCCCGACAGTCAGGGAGCGTTCGGGCCTCGTCAAGACCAGGACCCAAGGGCGTGCGATATGGGCGTCCGCCGCATGCTCACCCGCATGGCTCATCATCCAGTCGAAAACAGCATCTTTCACGGGATGCGCCGCTTTGCACGCTGATCGTGGCGGTCCGCAAAACGGGCCGAGGCGCATGCTACACGTCCGCACCGCTTCCGCCAGCATCGCACCCAGCACCGAACGCGTCCCGCTTCCGTCCGACCCGAACGCACCCCGCTACCATCCCCTTCCCCCGGCAAAGCCCAACCAACTTCGTTGCATCAACAACTTACACGCACATAAATCGCACCCAAGCCATCCATTATGAGAAATAAGGGCTAGCACCGCCTTGGACGGTCGGGTTGACTCGTTCGTAGTGGGAGACGGACGTGCATTACCCGACGGACGTGAACCTGCTGTGGGATGCGATGCGGGTGCTGCTGACGGAGGTTTCGATCTGTTGCGGATCGCATGGGGTGTCGGGATGGCGGCAGGGGCAGTACTGGCGGAGCCAGGTTCGGCAGGGCTGTCAACGGGTGAGCTGTGCGCGGTTGTGGTGCCGACGCCCGAAGGCGATGGCGGCGTGGTTGACCCTGTGCGGCGATCTGACGGGCATCTGGGCGACACGCTGGAGAGGAGCTGGAAGGATTGCCGGAGGGCTCGGTGTCGCCGGCACTAGCTGTCGCGATGGTGCTGGTTTCACGCCTGCTCGGTGCGTTTGCAGGATCAGATCCGCCGTCGCGTGCTGGAAGGGGAAACGATTCCGCACGAGGAGAAGCTATTTTCGCTGTTCGAGCCGCATACGCGTTGGATCATGAAGGGCAAGGCTGGCCGGCCGGTGGAGCTGGGGGTTCCCCTGACGGTGCTGGAAGATCAACATCAGTTCATCCTGGATTGGCACTTGCAGTGGCATGGCGGCGATGTGGACGTGGACGTTCCGCTGGTGGCGGCATGCCAGGCACAGTATCCGGAGTTGCGCGGATGCAGTTTCGACCGGGGGTTCCACAGCCCTGCCAACCAACAGCAACTGGCCGCGGTGCTGGAGCACGTCGCGTTGCCCGCGAAGGGGCGAGGCACGGAGGCCAGCCGAGCCCGGGAAGGTAAAGCATCGTTCGTGGCGCGACGCCGGCGGCATCCGGGCGTGGAATCGGCGATCCATGCGTTGGAAAGTCATGGCTTGGACCGGGTGCGCACGCATGGCCGGGCAGGCTTCGAACGCACCGTGGGTATCTCGATCCTCGCAGCCAACCTGCACCGACTCGGACGCTTGCTGCAGCAACGGGCGGCGCGGCGGTCCCATCGCACGCACGCACCACCCTATCGTTTGGTGGCCTAGCCGTCCCCATCCTCAATATCCATCCTTCCCGCCCCTCGGGACGGACTCCGCACGCCCCGAAAGCGAGCAGGAGAACATCATCCGCACTTTTGGAGCCCCAATGGGCGGATGACCCGTCGTACATCCAATGGCATTCGTTTAGTGATTATTGTCATTCGTTTAAGGAAGTGTCCTTCACCCCTGTATGGAATGCCAGCCCTATGTTGAGTTAATCAGCAGTTTTTGCTTGCAGTCTTCTCCCTCGCTGCCACATCTTCACGGGTTTTCGGGATCGTCGTTCGAAGGATCTGCCGGGCCGGAGTCGTTGTCGGCATCGGATGATGTCGCGAACCACCTGAGTGACCGTTTCCTGTAGCGCGGATGCCTGCTTCAGCAACAGGGCTCTCGATGTCGGCCGCCACCATCGCCAGTCCGTGCTTGAAATGGGTCTGCTTGCGCGGCTTGCCATGTTCGTGCGGGCTTTCGTTCCATCGATGGTCGCCGTGACCGGAGAACCGCCGGGTCATGGCGTTCAGGGGGAAGCCGGCATAGAGTTTCTGTTTCACTCCCCGCTCGCTTGGTCCATGGAAGTCTTCCACCTCCATCCGTTGTTTGGACACCTTGTACCATTCTTCCACGCCCCATCTTGCGCGATACCGCTCCGCCAGTTGCGGGATGGTGTATTGCTTCGAATCCAGCAGGGTGGTTCCGAGGATGAAGACCGTTTTGCCGACGAGGTATTTCACCAGCCGAAGGCAGTGTGCACCACAGGTGGCGAGTGTGCCTTTGCGGGAGGCGATCTCCATCACCACATCCTCTCGATCGCCGTGGATGAAATGGTCGATGTCGGCACCGGTTTTCCGCTTTATCCCGAACACCGCATGCAGTCCCCGGATCACGTGCACGTGCAGCATCCGTAGACAGGATCCAGGGCTTTCCCCGCCCTTCGGCGTCCGCCAGCCAAGATGACTGCAGATGGCCGAAGCCAGTTCATCGCGACTCAAGGACGGAAACAGCTCTACCGTCCTCTGAATGTCCGAAATCCGACGGCGGGTCAGCCGCCTGCCACAAAATGTGATCGACTTCAGATCCACGATTCTCGAACCCATCCACTTTCCGTCCGAAACAATTCCATACAGCATAGTTTGCCAAAAAAAACGTCGCAACGCAACCCCTTTTTTTGAACACTCCAAAAAAACAGAAACAAGTCCCAGTCAATCAATGGGTTATAGAAAACCCTCAAAGGCGCAGATCGATTTTTCTCAAACCGAATGCCATTGGTCGTACATCTCCTAAATCAACATGATCCCCTGAGCGGCGGATACCATCACGTGGCTTAACCCCATCGTAAAATGGGGTTTTCCCGCAGACACTAATTAGCAATTTGTAAGGTAGCGTTTTCCATTTCATGCCGACAACCATGGTCATCATTTGATCAAGAGTATTCAACTCGCGCATATTGTGACGACCCACAAATTCATGGACATAACGCGTCAAGTGCTTTCTACTCATCTTATTGGTACACACCTTGGTATCCCGCGCGTTTCAACATCGACCAAAATGACTCGACTCCGTTCGTATGGGCAATGCCGTTCACGAACTCGCCTACCGAGTGCTTCACGCTGTGATGCTCGAAGTCGACCATGCCTCCATAGGCAGATACTTCGTCTGTGAATACCTGCGAGTCTATCTCTACGTTCTTAGCAACGAAGCCCTGCAACGTCTTCTTGTCAGTCGTTTCTACGACAGTAGCCACGACTCTTTATTTGTCTTACGGTCTTTGATACCAGCAACCGCCGCCTTGCCTACGGTGCCGCGACCTGCATTCAACTTCTTACTGACATGCTTATTCGTCTCCTTGCCACCGATAAACGTTTCATCGACTTCGATCATATCGCGTAATTTCTCGGACAAAGCATCGTTCCAGATCTCGCGGATGCGATGTAGCATGTGCCAAGCATTCGACTGAGTCATATCCAGTTCACGGTGAATCTTCATGCTGGATACACCTTTGAGATTAGTTGCCATCATGTAAATGGCGATGGCCCATTTACGTAATGGAATCTTGCTTGCTTGCATAGGAGTCCCAGTCTTGACCGAGAAATAATTTCGGCAATCGGAACACCAATACGGCATAGGCTTCTCGTTAGGTACTTCCTTGGTTCGCAGGCTCCCGCAATGTCCACAAGACCGACCATCCTTCCAGAAAATGTTTTCGAACCACATTCGGGCGGATGGCTCATCCAGAAACATGTTGAACAATTGAATGATAGTAAGATCTATTCGGTTAGATTTACCGGGTGATCCATGTTTCTTGCTATCCATACCGACATTACTCGTTAAGTAATGAATAGTGTAAATCGTAAACTACGAACACCCATTTGTCAAGTTATAAGTATAATTCCCTATTTTAAGCGGAGCATAGAGAACAAGCTATTGGCCGAATTCACCACTATCTTCGAGAACACCTACTATAAACAAGCTGAATCCCTTTACCCCCTTTTCAAGACAAAGTGCAGGCGGCATCTGACAATGCTGGACAAGCTCAAGGACTGAGACACAACACTCAACGATCCCCGACTACATTCCGAATCATTTTAAAAGCCAGACTCAAATATTCTAGCCACCCCCATGCATCAAAACTTCTATACTTCATTATTATGATCTTGCACTGTGACAACGTATAAAAATCATGCCTGACATTGGATTGAATGAGCCTGTATTCACCGTTTCTGAAATTAACGGTGAAGCAAGAGAAATGCTTGAAGGTCGCTTCTCGAATGTATGGATTGAAGGAGAAGTGTCGAACTTTACTCAAGCTCGGTCAGGTCATTGGTACTTTAGTCTTAAAGATGAAAAGTCTGTGCTGCGTTGCGCCGCTTTTGCAAGCGTGAATCGAAGTTATCGGAATCTTGGTGTTCGAGACGGATCTAGGATTTTGGTCCGCGCACGTTTATCGATATACAGTGCGCAAGGGAGCTACCAAGCACAAATTCAGCAGATCGAACTAGCTGGAGAAGGTGCGTTACGAGCTGCATACGAAGCCCTACGATCTTTGCTTGAAAACGAAGGATTATTCGATCAAGAGAAAAAACAACCGCTTCCAAATTACCCCAACCGTATCGCGCTGATAAGTTCCCCTTTTGGTGACGCACCAAGAGACGTTTGTGCTGTAGTGAGAAGACGTTATCCAATCACCAAGATCATCTTAGTTCCAACTGCGGTACAGGGTAAAGAAGCAGAAAATCAAATCATTCGAGCTTTCGATGACGCAGAACGCATGAAACCATCGCCGGACGTTATCATCGTGACGCGTGGAGGTGGTTCATTAGAAGATCTTTGGGCATTCAACCTAGAATCGGTTGCTCGCAGGATCTCAAACTGTTCGATTCCAGTTATCTCTGCTATTGGTCACCAAACCGACTTTACGATCGCTGACTTTGTATCTGACAAACGAGCTGCGACGCCTACTGCAGCAGGAGAAATCGCAACGCCAGACGGCAATACCCTGCACAGCACATTGCACATCCTTGAATCTCAATTAACAAAAAATATTTCACGAGTTATTCAAGACGGCTCATTTGTAATAGAGGCGTTGCGTCTTCGCCTCAAGGACCCATATCGTGAATTAAATAGAAAAGTAATACGCATCAATGAGCTTGAAGATCGACTGAAACGAGCTGTCGATATCATCTGCAACACGTGTCGAACGCGGCTTGTACACGCACAGCGAGTACTTTGCAACTTAAGTCCAAACGTAGATACGCAAATCACTCGGATTGACGAATTACGTATCAGTCTAACGAGAATCATACAAATCAAATTGAATCGTGCGGAATTTTCGTTAGAACGGTCCGAACGTGCTCTTTCCAAACAGAATCCCACCGATTTAATCGTCTCTCTTACTGGACGCGTAAATTCACAACTCGCACTCATACATAAAGAAACCTACAGAACATTAGAACTAGCCAACAACAAATTGCACAATACAGCACGTGCTCTTCATACGGTAAGCCCGCTTGCAACGCTGGATCGAGGCTATGCGATAATTGCTCAGCCCAACAAATCTAACTGGGGTAAACCAATAAATTCGATAGAACAGGTTGGAATTAATGACCACGTTGTGGCACATGTATCTGACGGGGTACTAGAGGCTACGGTTACAGGTACTACGAAACGCAATTGATAGTAGGATACGTCCATAAACATAAAATAGACAGCTAGAGGCGCATGACCCATAGAAACATAATAATACGAACATCTCTATTTACTGCTATTTTGACGAATCATGCCTGATATAAGTATGTGATTTTTAATGATATGAAGATTGCTTACTTCTCTTTAGAGTAAATAGAGCTGTCCTTCAAAGCAAATTTCGAAGTTCAAGCTTATGAAATCATGGTTATTCGTTCCATCGTTATTACTATGTCTACCTGTATCTGCACATGAACTGCCCAATGACTCATCTCTTTATCTTCTAGGTGGTGTATCTATTTATGAAGAAAACTCCGATACAGCAACAGGTGCAGGTCTGGGATACAAACTAGTATTAGGCATTCAATTGAACGACACGTTTGGCTTCGAAACTGGCATTGATATTTCTCACGCAGCAGATTCTAGTGATGTTGAAAACGGCTTTATTATCGAAAACAGCGATTTTTTCGAAAGGATAGGAGCGACGAGTGATGATTTCATATTAGAAACCGAAACATACGCTAACCGCTACCTATCGCTAGTGGCTACTGTAACTTACTCTAGCTCAGACTGGTTTGCTCTGGTAGGAAAGGTAGGGATAACGAGTTACTGGCAAAAGACAAAGTTTACTATGGGATTTAAAGAAGGAAGGGATCAAACTATCGTCACCACTCTCAAGGGCAAAGAGTGGAGTGAAGGCTACGCACCCACCGTTACAGTAGCCGGCAGGTTTCCGGTAGGCGACGACAACGCACTACTCTCGCTCACACAAATATTCAGCGACGATGCAGGTGCTACATCGCTGAACTTGAGTTACCAATTTAATTTTTAGCCCGGATTTCTCATAACCAAGTCGAAAATGACGTTTTCACAGGATGCGCCGCTTTTCGCGCGGATCTGCAGCAGTCTGCGAAACGGGCCGGGGCGCATTCCAAAAATCCGCACCCCCTCCGCAAGCATCGCGCTCAGCCCCGACCGCGGCCCGCTTCCATCCGGGCCGGACGCACCCCGCCGCAATACTCTTCCCCCCGGCAAAGCCCAATCGACTTCGTTGTATCAACAACTTAAACGCACATAAATCGCACCAAAGCCATTCATTATGAGAAATAAGGGTTAGAGGTTCGATGTAACAACCTATAGAGTACAATACAATTCATTGAGGATTGATTTGTTCACTTCGGGATATTCAATGCAATGGACTGGTCCTGGTATAATTTAACTAAGGCGAGATAGAAACGATGCACCAACCATCCTCGAAGAAAACCGCCGACCGATCCATGGGGGATTCCGATCCTAGGACGCTTCAAGGAGAGGGGCGAAAGCACCTAACTTCAAACAAAGAACTCATCCATAAGATCGCTGAGGAACGGCGTCAACTCCTGAAGGAGTTGGCCGATCTCTGAAGAACACTACCGGATCACTTGGCGGGATGTTCTAGATACACACGAGGAGGCACTTAAAGCACGGTGGTGTGCCAGGCATCATCAGCAAGGATTCCGTTTTATCGGCGATTGAAGGTCCCTACATCGGATACCACGCAACCATTTATGAAAAAGCCGCGGCACTTCTGCGGAGCCTAGTCTGCAACCATGGATTCGCCGACGGCAACAAGCGAACAGCATTCCTCCTCACCGAGTTGCTGCTGATAAAGAGCGGGTACAAACTAGCGGAAAGCGACTCTAACATCAAAAACGTCATTCTTGAAGTTGCCAATGGGGCGATGGACTACGATGATCTTGGTTGCATGGTTCTCATCAAGAGTAGAGAAACGCTGAAACGACTTCATATGACAGTTTCACCAGCCAATACGATACCCATCCGCTTTTCTTGCAACGTCAATGCTTCCGTAATGAGGGCACGACACACCATTGACCTATTTGATTTTTTCAAGATGTTCGATACAGGCTTCTTGATCTGGGTATCTCACGAATATGGTAATCAGGTTCATAATAAAGTTTCCGTTGTTATACGGGGATGACTCATACCAGATTCAAATGTCCAGCCCCTAACTTGTCATTGCGTAAGAGTAAATAGGTCCTCTGACAACTAACTCATAGGTAAGCCTGAAATAGATGATGAAATTCGGTAAAGGGTCTGTACTCGTGTTTCTAGCTTTATTTGCTGTAACTTTGTCTGGTGCATCCGGTGGTGCGTCTATGCCGTCCGGCCATGTCGGCGGAGTTGTACGAATTCCTCTACCTTCGCCTGCAACACAAGCCGTGTTCAACGGGAAACGGCAACTACTAATGGGCAACCTGGTGATTGTTGGCGTTCCACTGGAAACTAAAGTTGGCCAGCATACTCTTGAATACAGTACTGCACAGTCAAATGGGCAAATCGAGTTTCTTATCGAAGACAGGAATTACCCCGAATCGCACATAACCATTTCTGACCCCCAAATGGTCACTCCATCAGAGACAGACTTGGCACGAATTAATAAGGAAACTGCCCTCATGAAGGCAGTGTATGCTCGTCATTCTGCTTACCCCGCAAACTTATATCCCGTCATAGCTCCGGCTGAAGGTCGAGTATCGGATGTTTTTGGGTCGAGACGCTTTTTTAATGGAGAGACGCGCCGTCCACATTCCGGTATTGATTACGCCGCCCCAATCGGAACACCTGTCCATGCACCAGCTCCGGGAGAAGTCGCAGTCACGGGTGATTTCTACTTCAACGGTAAAACAATACTGATTGACCATGGTGGCGGGTTTGTCTCTATGATGTGTCATATGAATGCAATCACAGTTTCTCAAGGCGAATTCATCGAAAGGAAAACGATTATTGGAACCATCGGCACAACCGGCCGCTCCACCGGCCCACATTTGCATTGGAGCGTTAGTTTACAGGGTGACCGTGTCGACCCAACCGTCTTTCTCGAAGCCGTTAACTCCGCGACTTCCGATGTTGAATAAGCCGTCTGCGCTTCCATAACTGGTGTTCCGTTAGTTTGTTCTTTTTGTGTTCAAACGGATTATCTCCAGTTCGATAAGACAGTTCCAACGGGGTACTAGTCAGCCGGAACGCGTTACGAAAGGCACGTTCCAAATACCTTGTATATGATGACGGGATGGAGTCGGTCTTATTACCATGTATCAGTAGTCTAGGAGGATAGTCTCCTACTTTATGGACGTAACGGAGTTTAATCTGCCTACCATGAGCCATCGGTAGAGGTTGTTCTTGAATGGCTCGTTGCAAGACATTGTTTAACTCTGGCGTAGCCACGTTGAACGCCCCCACTTGATCGATACGATCGATTTCGGTAAAAAGCTTCGTCACGCCAATATTCTTCAACGCTGAGATATATCGCACTTGAATCCAGCGGGCAAATCTAAGCCTCCTTTGAATCTCATTTCGAACCTTACGTTTAGATTCCGGTGATAATCCATCCCACTTATTAACGAGCAAAAGTAGTCCTGTTCCAGCATCTTCTGCATAACTTATGATGCGCAGATCCTGCTCCACAATTCCTTCGCGTGCGTCGATAAGAATGAGCGCGACATGTGCGCGTTCCAATGCCTTCAGTGATTGGATAATTGAAAATTTTTCGATTGTGTCTTTGACACCCCTCCTCCTTCTTAATCCAGCCGTATCGATAAATAAGTAGTCCTTGCCATCGTGCGTAACGGGTACATCCACCGCATCCCTAGTTGTACCTGGAACGTCCGATACGATGCACCGATCGTTGTCTACAAGCAAATTGACTAAGGTTGATTTGCCGACGTTTGGCCGCCCAACTATGGCAACCGGAATACCGCTATGTGTTTCCTCAAATTGCGCGGGAGGGAATACATTCCAAACGAACGCAGATATATCGTTAATGCCTTGGGCTTTTCTAGCCGAAACCGCAAAACACTCTCCTAGCCCTAGCGCAGTCGCTTCCGATAGAACGCTATTACGCTCGGCGAACGATAAACCATCAATCTTGTTGACGACGACAATCGTTTGCAGACCCCTAGGACGCAGATCATCCGCGATAACTCGATCCACAACGGTAATACCGTCACGTGCATCAACGAGCATGACAATAAGGTCAGCCTCGTAAAGGGCGTATTCAACCTGTTTTGATACACCCTCCCCCGCAAAAGACTCATCAAGCAATCCCCCCGTGTCAATAGCCCACACGGATGGCGCAATACGCTGAGCTTTGCCATATCTACGATCTCGCGTAAGACATGGTCGATCGTGTACCAGAGCATCCCAACAACCACAGAGACGGTTAAACAACGTAGACTTGCCGACGTTTGGTCGTCCAACAAGTGCTAACGTTCCCGATGGCCCACTACCAGCGGCCTCTTCTTTTGACATGAGGTTTAGGTGCGTCGAATCTCCAGTGCGTATAATCCGCCACTATTGGTATAAACAAAGACGACCCCATCCGACTGAACTAAAGAAGAACGGATACCCTGACTGGATAGTTTTCTACGCGCCATAAATCTTCCGTCGCTCAGTGCCAATACATGGACGTACCCAAACTTATCACCTACGACAAGATAATTTCCGTAGGTCAACGGACTTGACAACTCACGGTTACGAAGGCCATCCTCCTCCCAAACGACACGAGCATACTGTCGATCAACGGCTAATATTCGATCGTCATCCGTGATAATATATATATTCCCATATCCCTCACCTAGATCAAGATGCGACGGTGCCGCTACCTCCCAAAGCACCGCGCCATCAACTTGACGTATTGCACGTGTAGCCCCTTGATGGCTTGAAGCATAGATAATGCCGTTCGATATGAGTGGGCTGGTATCCACGTCGATTATTCGTTCGATTTCAGAAATTCCTTCGGGCTGCGCAACCCTCGTCTCCCAAAGCAGTGATCCTGTATCTGCATTAATAGCAGCCACGACTCCAGTTGCAAATCCTGCGAAAACTACACCTTCATCAATCCTGGGTGATGCGGTTCCTCGCAAAGAAAGAATCGGTACTTTCGAGTTGTAGACCCAACGTGTTTCCCCAGTGTCACCTTCAAGAGCGTAAATACGACCGTCGCCTACCTGCACTACGACAAGCCCGCCGTCAACCGCGGGAGGAGCTAAAACCTCGCTCGATACCCGCGCCCGCCAAACCTCTGAACCATCATCTACATTCAGCGCAATTACTTCGCCGTGGATCGTCCCAACAACGGCAAGCCCTTTACCAACTCCAACGCCCCCACTCAGAAAGGAGACGTCACGCCGCTCATTAAACGCAAATACACCCTTGCTATCCGGTGAACCAACCCGGATTTGCCAGATTTTCTTGCCGTCATTGCGACTACGAGCCTCGACCAGGCCGTATGCATCAGCGACAAATATCCGTTCATCGGCAACTATGGGGTTAATTTTGAGATACTTGGCCCCTAGTCCATGTCCTATCGACGAACTCCATAATTTAGAAATACTTACTTCCGGCTCAAAACTCACTAAAGCCGCCGGATCTTCTTCTTTTGCTGCCTTAGCTTTCTGGCCTCCTCCTAAACCCGCACAACTGGCCAGCAAATTGGTAAACAGAGCTACCGAAACCCACACGATTAGATTTTTCGTGTACTTATTCATGTTGAATTTGCATTCACGCTAGATAGTTTTAGACGAAGTGCTTCACTTGGACGATCCTCGATTGCATTATCGATTGCCGATTGGTACGCCTTCCGCGCCGCTTCCAACTCGCCTTGAGCAATGTAAATATCTCCGGTCAACTCCTGTACCAAAGACGTATGTCCGCTTCCTTTTACATTGACAAGCGTGGCTAACGCATCATCATACCGTCCTAATTGAATCTCGAGGCGTGCCATTCGAATGCGAACGGCATCTTGAATCGCCCAATCTCGGGATATAGATAACCCAGTTTCGTAGTGTGCTATTGCCGCATCCCAATCAGATTTCTCCACGGCGTCATGCGCTTGGTATAACAGCGCGAAAACTCGGTAAGCACTTTTTTTGTGATCAGCATTTAGACGTTCAAGGTGGGATTCGGTCGATTCCTCCAAGCCTCGTGCCGTAAGAAATTCATAGTACAAGTCAGCAGCGTCTTGCGATTTTTCTTCCACGTAATCTTGGTAGTACCTGAATCCAATGACGCCAGCTATGCCAATTATCACCACGGTTAGAACGGGGAAAGCATAGCTTTTTGCCCATGACTTTACTTTCTCCGCCAGTTCTTCTTCGCTGATAAAGTCAGTCATTAAGAAATACCTCTTTAGATTGAAAATACTGCGCTAATTCACTTATGGGAACGACGCATTGATCACGCGATTCTCGAAGGAATTTAACGGAAACAGAATCTGATGCTTTTTCGTTTTCACCTACGATGACTGCCCAGCGAGCACCACTTCTATCCGCATCTCGCATTTGTCGTTTTAATTTGCCGTTGCCGTGATGTTCTCGAACCCGTAAATGCGTATTGGAGCGGATTGTCCGGGCAGCGTTACGAGCGAATCCTTCAGACGTCTCATCCAGAAAAATAACGTACACGTCGGCTGCAGAGTAAGGCTTTGCATGTCCTTGCTTTTCACGGAGCAGCACCATTCGATCAACTCCAATTGAGAAACCCACTGCTGGCGTTGGTGGACCTCCCAAATGCTCCACTAGATCATCGTACCTACCACCACCAGCAAGCTGGCGTTGCGCACCCAACTGATCAGTCAGCCATTCAAAAACGCTATGCGTGTAATAGTCGAGACCGCGCACCAATTTTCTATTTACTCGATATTTGACTCCACTGCGATCAAGACGCCCGATCAATTCATCAAACATTAGACGATCAGAATCATTTAAGTATTCCGAAATTGCTGGTGCCGCTTCCAATATCTTCTGAGTACGTTCATCTTTAGTGTCGAGAATGCGAAGAGGGTTACTGAATATGCGTCTTTGACTGTCTTCATCCAGCTCAGTCTTAAATGGTATTAAGTAGTCCACTAACGCTTGCTTATACAGAGTACGTGACTCAGAGCTTCCCAGTAGTGTATTTATTTCCAATTCTGCCACGGTACCTAGGTCTAACTCTTGGATAACGTCATTCAGCATTACGATCAACTCAGCATCGATACCAGGCCCCGGATACCCGAAAGCTTCCACACCGATTTGTTCAAATTGGCGATACCTGCCTTTCTGAGGTCGCTCGTAACGAAACATTGGACCGGAATACCAGAGTTTCGGACGAGCTCCTCGGAAAATATTACGACCAATTGCAGCCCGTACACAAGAAGCCGTTCCCTCGGGTCGCAAAGATAAAGAAACTCCATCGCGATCATCAAACGAATACATCTCCTTTTCAACCATATCAGTCGCCTCGCCAATACCTCTCGTGAACAATTCCGTACGTTCAACAAGAGGTAGTTTTATCTCTTCATACCCATAGCTGCGTAATACTCTAATGACCGATTCTGATACGTACGTGTAATTTTCAGAATCACCCGGATAGATATCTCGGAAACCTCGAACAAGCGAATACCGATTGGATGTGCTCACGGTGTCAAAACCAGCCGCGCCACGTTCCCATGAGTATGCGGTACGAGTGAAACGGGATCTTCGTTATACGCAACCTCTACCGCACGTGCATTACCAATATGGAGTGAGAAAGGTGGCTGGCCTTCTAATATCAACTTATCGCCGGCCATCTTGATACCTTGGTAAATACTCCTATCATTTCCGTCGGAGACCGTTAACCAACACTCGTCGGTAAACGTAAAAGTTAATTGGTGAAGAATCCCATCAAGTATCTCGGGAATTTTGTCTTCTTCTGTACCCTCATTTCCGAGGGACTCGTTAGTCGTACCATCCTCAACTTCCTTCATGGCGGGTTCCGCCGTTCCTGCACGCGATTCTGACGGAAGCTGGTCCGCAGTGGACTGTGAATCCGCCGCGTCATCAGGGATGGAAGGATCGCTGATAGTCGTTTCAGAAATCTGCGGCTCTGATAATGCTATGGAAGTATCATTAATAGTCGAATCTGGCCAAAAAATAAAAAGTACGACAACGACCACTAACACAACTAACGCTGCAGCATAGCCAAGAATCTGACCTGGATATTTATGAACCACACTAGAAATGGAAATCCGCTCAGTGACGACGTCAACGCTAATGCTCCGAAAAGGGTAGTAGCGTTCATACTCAACCTCGTCGAACTGATCAAGTATCTCTTCTACGTCAAGATGCAGGATCTTCGCATAGGCCTTGATATATCCGCGCACAAAAACCCTTGCGGGCAGGTTATGCCAATCTTCGGACTCTATTGCCTCAATTATCCGGTTTGAAAGTCGCAACATGGAACTAACATGGTCTATGCTCCAAGCATGGCTCTCTCGATGAGCACGCAAGATCCCTCCAATACCAAGTAGCGAATACGCTACGGACTCCCGCTCAGCAGAGTATTCGTTCATACCTCACTCACGTCATATACAAGCCAATCGCTCAAAGTAATGATGATGTAACGGTAGAAAACTTGGTTTGCTTAGATTCTTTATAGAACTCGTGAGAATTAATCCGTTGGTACTGACGCGTTCTCTTCGTACGGTCCGTTACGCGACCGGTTAATTGTCCACAAGCGGCGTTGATATCATCTCCGCGAGTCTTGCGACAAGTAGTCATAATCCCCGCCGACAGAAGATGTTCTTGGAATGTTCGAATCCGCTCTGGTGAAGGGCGGTGATACTTCGACGACGGAAAGGGATTGAAAGGGATTAAGTTTATCTTACAACGCAAGTCTCCCAGTAATCGTCTAAGTTCTTGTGCTTCTTTTAACGAATCATTGACTCCATCAATCAGCGTGTACTCGAACGTAATAATACCTCGAGGCCCCAGCGTTGTCAGGTACGCCTTGCACGCAGCCATTAGCTCTTTCAGTGGATAACGCCTATTCAGAGGAACAAGCTCCGTTCTCAAATCATCATTGGGAGCATGCAAGGAAACTGCAAGCGACACTTCAGTACGTCCACACATATCCAAGATTCGCGGAACCACTCCCGCAGTACTGATCGTTATACGTCGTTTGGAAATGCCAAAAGCCATGTCGTCTGTGAAAAGTTCGCATGAAGCAAGCACGTTCTCACAGTTCAGCAAAGGCTCTCCCATGCCCATGAAAACGATATTGGTGAGCGGTCCACTGGAAGGGTCTCGCTCAAGGTAGCTAATGGCGTTATAAACCTGAGTAACGATCTCAGCCGTAGATAAATTGCCGTTGAAGCCTTGCTTACCAGTCGAACAAAAACTGCAATCCAACGCGCAACCCAGCTGCGATGATATGCACAAGGTATTCCGACTACCATCCGGTATGAGTACCGTTTCCACGGCATCGCCGTTTTCCGATTCCACTAGCCACTTGGTAGTCCCGTCGCGTGAAGTTGACTGAAAAAGAGTTTTCGCGGGTTTTATCTCAAGGTTTTCGCTTAGCTGCAAACGTAGCTGCTTAGAAAGATTCGTCATCTCGTCGAAGTCCGACACGCGATGGTGATAAATCCATTGCAGAACTTGCGACGCTCGATAAGGCTTCGCTCCGAATTCAGCTAAAAGATCAGCTAATCTTGTACGAGAACAACCTAATATATTCATACGTACCTATGGGCTTGAGAAGCTCCGTCAGCTTCGAGAAAAAGATCGTCATCTTCAAAGAAAAATGCAATTTCTCTAGCAGCTGATGCGGGCGAATCAGAACCGTGAACGGCATTCGCCGTGATCGAAGAAGCAAAATCCGCGCGAATAGTTCCACGTTCTGCTGCTTGCGGATTTGTATCTCCCATAAGCAACCGATTCACCTTAATCGCGTTTTTTCCTTCAAGTACTTGTACGAAAATAGGGCCCGAACACATATATGCCAACAGTTCTCCGTAGAAATCCTTTCCTTGATGCTCTTGATAGAACTCTCCTGCTTGCTCGGGAGTAAGCTGAATCATGCGCGCACCGACAATGCTTAATCCACCCGCCTCGAATCGTGCGTAAATTTGACCTACGACATTCTTCGCAACCGCGTCGGGTTTGATAATGGACAACGTACGCTCTTTAGGCATATTGGCGTTTTCTTAATGTTCTAAATCAACGAGGTTTGCTATGACTCATAGATAATGCGGTAACAAGCAGTTAGCTGATGCACTATCTTTCACAACACGTACCCGACTCTCGAGCTAGACTTGGATACTGCAAAACTGACTCACGCAGTATGCAGAAAAGCATCAAAATGCCTTATATTCTAACGATTTGCCCTGCCAATGCTATGATTTCTATCGTCTTAGGCACTTTGAACGATAACACCGTCACCTTTAGACGCGCCATGCCCTACGAAGCCCAGCTGTTCTATGTATTGTTTCGAGTAATCATGCATAGATTCAATCATCGCGATTCAGGCAGCATGCAAAGGTCTCCCTTACAGGATGGGAAGTGATGCTTTCAACGACGCGCATAAGGTTCCGTTCACTTTATTCTAACCGCTAGCAGCTAGACGAGTGGTCAAACCAATACGATATTTCGCACGGTTTACACACGCTGATTACGAGTTAGATGGTAGAGAGTAGCCCTGATTGCCAACCATAACGAGGCTCAGCGACATAATCAGATTTCACGTATACTCGATTCATCCGTTCGGCGTAACTTCAAACAAAAACTAGCCGTAGGATACCCACAGTTCGGCACTAGGAAATCACATTGAGCACCCCCCTCCTTTGGTCACCAAGTAGCAGGCTCATTAAATCATCGAACCTGACGACGTTTGCTCATAAGGTTGGTTATGCTGAACCCAACTATGCGGCACTTCATGAGTGGTCAGTAAAAAATCGTCCTGAGTTTTGGCAATCGGTATGGGATTTCACGGGAATCCTAGGAAACCGCGGCGAACGGATTTTAGTTGATGGCGAGCATTTCCAAAACAGTCGATGGTTCCCTGATGCAAGACTAAATTATGCGGAAAATCTATTACGTATTCGAGAAGATCGAACGGCGATAGTCGGCACAAACGAGAACGGTCACCGGTCCACGATCACATTCAATGAATTACGAAAAAGAACGGCTCAATGCGCATACGTGATGAGAAGCATGGGGATTAAACAAGGAGACCGAGTTGCTGCATGGCTCCCCAACGTACCGGAGACACTTATTTCGATGTTGGCAACTTCAAGCATCGGTGCCGTATGGTCTTCCTGCTCTCCAGATTTCGGTTTTAAAGGTGCCCTCGATCGCCTCGAACAAATCCAGCCTAAACTATTACTTGCCTGTAAAACGTACCGATACAACGGAAAATACTACGACGCAAGCCAAAACGTACAACGACTAATCGAAGCAATTTCGAGTATTGAAAATTGCCTCTATTTGAACAACGATGGGACACACGATGATTTTGCTGAAATTTGGAGCCACCCTGAACGGGACCTGCAATTCGAACGTTTCCCTTTCAATCACCCCCTCTTCATCATGTACTCGTCCGGGACCACCGGCAAACCCAAATGCATTGTCCATGGTGCCGGGGGAACATTGGTCCAGCACATGAAAGAGCATCAATTGCATGCCGACCTTCGACCTACTGATGTTTTGTTTTTCTTCACCACGTGTGGATGGATGATGTGGAATTGGATGGTCAGTGCTTTAGCAACTGGAACCACTATCATCCTGTACGATGGTTCTCCATTCTATTCCCAACCTAAGCGGCTAATTGATTTAATCGATGAAGAGTCAATTAGCGCATTTGGCACCGGTGCCAAGTATTTCACAAGTATTGAGAAATCCCATGTACGACCAATACAGTCGCACGATTTACGAACTTTACGGTTGATATTGTCTACCGGTTCTCCTTTGTCGCACGAATCATTTCACAGTATCTATGCAAACTTCAAAAAAGACGTTTGGCTGGCTTCAATTTCCGGAGGAACCGATCTTATTTCATGTTTTGTACTAGGAAATCCTTGGTCACCTGTGTACGCAGGCGAAATCCAAGGGCCAGGTCTCGGAATGGAAACGGATGTTTTTGATGACAAAGGTAAATCTATACTAAATACCAAAGGCGAATTAGTATGTAAGTCTTCGTTTCCAAGCGTACCAGTTGAGTTTTGGAATGACCCTAGCGGCGAAAAGTTCCATAGGTCCTACTTTAATCGTTTCAATAATGTTTGGACTCACAGTGACTTCGCCGAACGTATTGAAGATACTGGTGGATATATCATTCACGGCCGTAGCGATGCCACTCTAAATCCGGGAGGAGTAAGAATTGGAACCGCAGAAATTTATCGTCAAGTTGAGTCCATGCCAGAGATAGTTGATGCTGTTTGCATCGACCGAGAATGGAACCATGACACACGTATCGTATTGTTCGTGATACTACAGGAAGGGCGAAAAATGACCAATGCGCTAATCCACAAAATCAAACAGCGAATCCGTGAGAACACTACATCGCATTATGTACCGTGGCAAGTAATCCAAGTACAGGATATACCGCGTACTCGCTCAGGCAAGATTGCCGAAATCGCAGTCCGAGAAACGGTACACGGGTATGAAGTAAAGAATACTTCTGCTCTCGCAAATCCGGAATCTTTGGAACATTTCAAGGGCTTGCCTGAGCTACGCTAGGAAATGTTCACACCAATTTCAATGTTTCGCAATAGAGGTAGATGAACTGGGTCAAGCCAGTATCCAGCTTGTCTTACCGCGTAGCGGTGCGTTGGAAGCCTCTAATGAACCTACGTAGCAGGAATATGGAAGTACTCTTTGTGGTGACAGATCCCTTGAAATATATATTTATGAGGTATGTAGTTTCCATCCCAAGCCAGTTGCAAACCATCTATCCTATCCAAAGATTTTCTGTGGTACAGGCTCCTAGCTGGTGTTGTCGACCGGTTCAATTTCTGTATTGCCTGACGCTGCATGTGCATACAGATGGACACCTCTATTTATTGCTATTTTGACGAATCATGTCCTATATAAGTATTTGATTTTTAATGAATGTTTCTTTCAGGTTATAACGAGTCTGCAGGTTAATAGAGGGGCCAGCTAGTGGCGGAAGTCTCCGCACCCACTTGGTGCACACGCCGAAACACGGGAGCTGGCTGAACGTCGCTGAACTGGAGTTCAGTGCGTTGCACCGCCAGTGCTTGGACCGCCGGATCAAGAGCGGGCTTTGGTCACGTCGGAAACGGCGGCCTGGGCCGAGGAGCGCAATCGCGAACAGACCGGGTCGACTGGCAGGCAGCTCAGCGTCGACGACGCGCGCACCAAACTGAAGCATCTATACCCGAAAATTAAAACTGGTCAAACTACTAGTGCTGCATCACCTTTTAATCTCAGATAGACAGTTTTAAGTTTGCAGCATACATCGCCGGAGTTTCCTTAGTATCCCAAACCATATCGTCAATCCTAGATCCTATTCGTGACAATGCATGGGTTCATATATCCAGAATGGTATTTGCCGATTTACAACACTATTCGATCAACTCTACAGAAATACGGCTAGCAATCTTTTTTCTCCATAATGCCGGCCCCGTCTCATGGATGGAGTACCCATTTACGTCAACCGATACTGTAACCGGCATGTCCCTAACCTCAAATTCATAAATCGCTTCCATACCCAGATCTTCAAACGCCAATAGTTTTGAATTGGTGATAGATTTAGAGATCAAATACGCTGCTCCTCCGACAGCTACTAAAGATACGGCACGATGTTTTTTGATTGAATCTATCGCCACTTGCCCACGCTCAGCTTTTCCTATCATGCCAATCAATCCAGCCTTCGACAACATAATTTCGGTAAATTGGTCCATGCGTGTTGCTGTAGTAGGTCCGGCTGGGCCGACGGCCTCTCCTCGTACTGGATCTACCGGCCCCACGTAATAGATGAACCGATTTCGAAAATCGACTGGTAATGGATCACCGCGCTCCAACAAATCTACAAGACGCTTATGCGCAGCATCGCGTCCCGTAAGCAATTTACCTGATAGCATCAATGTTTCACCTGATTTCCATTCTCCAATGTCTTCTTTAGTAACACGAGAGAGATCAACACGACGAACTGATTCATCATTCTCTAGCACAATGTCGGGCCAATCGCCGAGATCAGGAGGTACGAAAATCGCCGGCTTTTGACCATCAAGTTCGAACCGAATATGGCGGGTAGCTGAACAATTAGGTATTACCGCCACGGGCTTGTTCACAGCGTGCGTCGGATATGTCTTGACCTTTACATCTAGTACCGTAGTCAACCCCCCCAGACCCTGAGCACCAATACCTAGCAAGTTCACCCGATCATAAAGTTCTAAGCGTAATTCTTCCGCTCGATTCTGAGCTCCACGCTCCATCAGTTCGTGAATGTCAATCGGTTCCATCATTGCTTCCTTCGCTAACAGCATCGCCTTTTCTGGAGTCCCACCGACACCTATGCCTAAAAGACCGGGAGGGCACCAACCAGCTCCCATCTGCGGGACAACGTCCACAATCCAGTCCGCAACTGAATCAGATGGATTTAACACGGTGAATTTCGCCTTCGCTTCACTGCCTCCCCCCTTCGCGGCAACCTCAACACCAAGTTTGTCACCAAGCACCACTTTCATATGAATAACCGCTGGCGTGTTATCTTTGGTATTGACTCGATCACCATCGGGATCAGCTAGTATCGAGCCTCGAAGAGGATTTTCTGAATTCAAATACGCTTGCCGAACTCCCTCATTGATAAGATGTTCAATACTTTGATCACCTTCCCACTGCACATCCATACCAATATCTAAGAACACATTGACAATTCCAGTGTCTTGGCAGATTGGTCTTTTACCTAGTGCACACATGCGTGAATTAACGAGCACCTGTTGCAATGCATCTTTCGCAGACTGGGATTCCTCTTTGTGCCAAGCTTCCGCCATCGCACGAATAAAATCCGGCGGGTGATAATAAGAAATATACTGCAGTGCGTCAGCAATACTCTGTGTAAGGTGTTCGTTTTTTATAAGAGTCATCAATCCTACCTACTAGTAGCATGTCGGACCTAATGCTTCAACAGCGGGATTCTGTCGGAAATACACACTTGAACATTCAGTCCAAGACACACCGTGGATAAGTTGGGCTATTTTAATGAGAATTTCGTGGGGTTTTAGATAGACAAAATTCATTTCCTTGAAGCCACATCAGGAACCCTCTTTACCAGCTAGGGGAGGTCGAGAACTACGACTAGCGAGTAACCATCACGTCGTCGTTAAACCCCAGAAAACAGGAACCTAAGAACATTGCAGATAGTGTACATTATCTATATTGCCCTATAATTCACCTTGTAATCTCCTTATGAATAAACATATCTAAATATTTATTTAATCGAGATAATTCATCCTTCTATTTTGCTATTTTGAGTTAATAGTAACCATCATAATACAACGATGCTAAAAAATGATCATGCTCACTTAAAGAAAAGGACATATGGAATGAACTCACTACCGATCAGTGATACTGCCATTCGCCTCTCACAAGGATGCGCTACTGCTTGGGAGGTGTACTTCGAAGCTGAGCGGCGTATGAAGAACGGCGAGGATATCCTTCTACTGTCGATTGGCGATCCAGATTTTCCTACGCCTTCATACATAGGCGAAGGGCTGATTGATTCTCTGCGTCGCAACAGAACACACTATTCACCCCCTCAAGGTGAAATCAACTTGCGGCAGGTAATCGCTAACCTTGAAACTGCTAATACCGGACGAGAGTTCACGGCGGACAACGTCACCATTTTCGCAGGGGCAACAAATGCGATCTATTCAATTTTGACAACTATAGCCAATCCGGGAGACCGAATCGTCGTATCTGAACCTACCTATATCGGTTACCAGTCTACATTCATCGCTCGAAATGTAGATTTAGTAGGTGTGCCTAATCCTTCTGGAAACTTGACAATTGACGTAGACGCCCTGATTGACGCTGTCGACGATCGTACCGTAGCTATTATGGTAAATACGCCGTGCAATCCAACCGGATACGTGATGCCAAAGAAGGATCTCACTTATTTATCGAGTGCTTGTTTGGAACGCAATATTTGGTTTATCACGGATGAAGTCTATTCGTTATTAACTTACGATTGTCCACATAACTCACTGCTTAATGCAACTGCAAATTACGAAAATACGATTGTTATTGACGCACTTTCCAAGTCACATGCTATGCCCGGGTGGCGGATGGGTTGGACCGTCACCGAACCGGAGCTTGCGAAATCTTTTTCTCAGCTTAATACCGCGATGCTTTTCGGTTGCAGCCAATTGATTCAAGATGCGGCCGCATACGCGCTAGCAAATCCGCAGAGAGATCTGGATAGCATGCGTTCTGAACTGCGAACGCGGCGCGACTTTGTTTTGGACCGCGTTACGCAACTCCCACCTTTCTCAGCAACATCACCAGATGCAGGTATGTTTGTGATGGTAGATATCGGAACCGATGGCGAGCAATTCGCTCATGGACTCTTGCGTGATGAAGGCGTCGCCGTATTCCCAGGATCTGCATTTGGCAAGTCCTGTCGCAATAGCATACGAATCAGCCTGACTCAGGGTCTTGATGTCCTAAGGGAAGCGTGGAACCGTATTGAACGCTACATGAAAGGACGATCAACAACCCAACATCAAGGGAATACTAAGGTTGTTACGGATATTTCTGTAGTTGCATAAATATCTACTCTTGCTGTTTATAGTACCGCTTGATCTTCATTATGAAGATCATAAGTCTCGAGCGTGTTCACGTTTTTGCAGGATGGAACCACTACTTCCCAAGGCTAGATACTGGGACCGGAACAATTGATAGAGTGAGTACAGCCATGCCTCGTATAGTTTTAATTTAGACTTATGTGTCGGTCTTTCCGTGTTTTGGTACGGGAAATCGACGTTTTCAGGCGTTCCACACAGCATTTCGTCGTGCATTGAGACGGGTTCCGAGTACCGATCTTGCCTCCATTATCGCGAAACCCAATCCGGAAAGTCCAGACTAATAGCGGAGTTTGGGCTATACGGGGAATTGCTGGAGTGAGTACAACGTTAGATTTCTTGATGCAGGGGTGAATGAATGATACGATAGGGACCTTGAATCGTGTCGCAATCTGTCGTAGCGTGAAAGCTAAAGAGTGGTCCTATGTGCTGTCAACGGGAGTACCACAACGGCCACTTATTGGAGCACTTGGTCGTGCTATCAGTACCTTGAAAAGGCAATACTTGATGTGGAAGCAAGGATACTAAACATTCTATGTTACAAGCTAATCGACGGAGGTGTTCGTGACCTACCCCAAATTATTCTCGCGGACGCTCGTAGAACGAAACTCAGTCCGATCATGAGCATTAACACCGCAAACTGTGGTGCACCAATCATCGGTCTCATAATCAATCGTTCAAGGAGAACGCCAATGAGGCCCATCACAGTCAACGTTCCAATAATTGTTGGGAAATAAGACCACACTCTAGAATTTGTGAGAACGTTACCGCCACGAAAGTACCGAGCATCATCAGCTCGCCCTGAGCGAAGTTGACTATTTCGGTCACCTTGTATATGAGAACGAAGCTCCGCGACAATGGCCGATGGGTCATCGGCGGGTGTGCTGAACGATATTCTGTACATTTTGCAACACTGCTGCCCCTGGCGCGGTCTGCCTGCGTGCTATGGGCATTGGTAACACGCGGTGTACGTCCAGATGGGTGCTCAATGGCATTCGTTTAGTGAATTTTGCCATTCGGTTAGCCTCCCCGACATGCTCACAGCCCCACAACCGTTTCAAACCCTCCAGACACGCGGGAGGATTCGGTCTTGGGCCTTGGTTATCCACTGATTTTTTATTCCGTTAGCGAGTTGCCGGTGCCGGTGCTCCCCTTCCTCGCTGCCACTTTCCGATCGGTTTTCGGGATCGCCGCTCATAGGACCGGCCCGGACGGAGCCGTTGCCGACACCGGACGATCTCGCCGACAATACGAGCCACGGTTTCCCGGAGGGTGGATGCCTGCTGAAGTAGCAGGCTCTCGATGTTGGCCGCCACCGCCGCAAGTCCGTGCTTGAAATTCGTCTGCATCAGCGGCTTGCCGTCGTTCGGCAGCCCCCCGTTCACATGATCCTCGCCATGGTTGGCGAACAGCCGGGTCATGGCAATGAGGGTGAAGCATGCATACAGTTCCTGTTTCACTCCGCGCTCGCTTTGCCCATGAAAATCCTCAACCTCCATCAGCCGTTTGGATGCCTTGTACAGTTCCTCGATGCCCCATCTCGCGTGATACAAATCCGACAGTTGGTCGATGGAATACTGGTCCCGGTCCAGCAGGGTCGTGCCCAAGATGAAGACGGTATCGCCCACGGCATATTTCACCAGTCGCAGGCGATGCAGGCCGAATGCAGTTCCGGGGTTCCTTCGGCGTAGTCTGGTCAGCGTGCCTTGGCGGGGAACGACCTCAATGACCGTATCCCGGCGGCCGCCGTGGATGAAGCGGTCGACGTCGATGCCGGTTTTCCGTTGCATCCGGAACACCACGTGCAGTCCCCGGATCGCATGCGCGTGAAGCATCTCATAGGAATAGTAGCCCCCGGTCATAGACCACCACATCGTTCGCCGACAGCACGTTCAGGTGGGCCAGTGCCGCCGCGCGCTCGTTTCCATGCGCATGCAGGTCGAAGTCGACCGGTAGTCGGGCCTGCAGTCGATACAGGCAACTCATCAGACCCTGCGGATAATGGGGACTGTCTACCGGCGTCCGCCAGCCTTCATGCACCAGTCCGCGAGGTAGGTTCAGGGAGGTTCCATCGACCGCAAACGTCCGATGCCCCTGCCACCGCCGGTCCGTGTCGGGCCGGACTTTCCGTTCGTGCCTGGGTCGGCCTTCAGCGTCGAAGACTACCTTGAGGATTTCCTGGTGCAGGGTCTTGAACATCTTCTCGTCCAGCTTGGCCCGGGCACTGTAGATGGAGGACGGCAACACCGGAGCCGGCTGTGGCAGTTCGATCCCCATCGTCCGGCACTGCCCCCACAGTTCGGCAAGCGTGGTCGCATATCCCGGACGCCCCTTCGAGAACACCAGCCGGAAAATGAATAGCACGACCACCAGCGTGTTCAGCACGCGCCGCCGTCGCTGCTAGAGCCGGTCATACCGGTTGGCGACACCCACGAGGTTCTCGATTCGGGAATCCATCACGTTTGCACCAGAGATAATCTAACTAGTGTCTGTGCGAAAACTCTGATGATTGTATCAAAGCGTTGATTATTGCGGCATGGGAGGGTATTTTGGGCTAAAATGCTACGGGTGAAGATTGCCGTTGGAGGCGTTGAAATGGGCTTTTTAGGGGTTTCAGGGGGGGGGGTCTGTGCGGATTTTCGTTGGGAGGGCAGCGATCATGAGACGTTTCGAGCATGCCTTGCGGTTGGACGAGACGCCGATCGGTGAGATCAGGATTAACGTGAAATCACGGGATGACATTCCGGCGTTGCTGTTGGGCTTGCAGCATCTGTACGTGTCGTGTCGGGAGGAATGGGAAGCGTTACTGGGTTGCCATGTGACAGCGGATCGGGATCCGGAGAACGGTCGGCCGGGGATGACGCTCTGGCGGGTTCTGGTGATGGCGGTGCTCAGGCAGGGTTTGGATTGCGACTACGACCGTCTGGGGGAGTTGGTGAACCATCACCAGGTGGTACGGAGGATGCTGCAGCATGGGTTTCTGGATGACTGGACGTACTCGGTTCGCACCTTGCAGGACAACGTGTCGCTGGTGACGCCGGTTGCTACAGGAGTTGAATGCGGCTGCTGGTACGGGGGGAGGGGGTCATGCGGTAGCGGGAAAGCCCCCTGGCACCGCCTTGGACGGTCTGGATTGACTCGTTCGTAGTGGAGACGGACGTGCATTACCCGACGGACGTGAACCTGCTGTGGGATGCGATGCGGGTGCTGCTGACGGAGGTTTCGATCTGTTGCGGATCGCATGGGGTGTCGGGATGGCGGCAGGGGCAGTACTGGCGGAGCCAGGTTCGGCAGGGCTATCAACGGGTGAGCCGCGCGCGGTTGTGGTGCCGACGCCCGAAGGCGGTGGCGGCGTAGTTGAGCCTATGCGGCGATCTGACGGGGCGTCTGGGCGACACGCTGGAGGAGCTGGAAGGATTGCCGGAGGGATCGGTGTCGCCGGCGCAGCTGTCGCGATGGCGCTGGTTTCACGCCTGCTCGGTGCGTTTGCAGGATCAGGTCCGCCGTCGCGTACTGGAAGGGGAAACGATCCCGCACGAGGAGAAACTGTTCTCGCTGTTCGAGCCGCATACGCGCTGGATCATGAAGGGCAAGGCCGGCCGGCCGGTGGAGCTGGGGGTTCCCCTGACGGTGCTGGAAGATCAACATCAGTTCATCCTGAGTTGGCACTTGCAGTGGCATGGCGGCGATGTGGACGTGGCCGTTCCGCTGGTGGCGGCATGCCAGGCACAGTATCCGGAGTTGCACGGATGCAGTTTCGACCGGGGGTTCCACAGCCCCGCCAACCAACAGCAACTGACCACGGTGCTGGAGCACGTCGCGTTGTCCGCGAAGGGGCGAGGCACGGAGGCCAGCCGGGAGCCCGGGAAGGTAAAGCATCGTTCGTGGCGCGACACCGGCGACATCCGGGCGTGGAATCGGCGATCCATGCGTTGGAAAGTCATGGCTTGGACCGGGTGCGCACGCAGGGCCGGGCAGGCTTCGAACGCACCGTGGGTATCTCGATCCTCGCAGCCAACCTGCACCGACTCGGACGCTTGCTGCAGCAACGGGCTGGCGCGGCGGTACCATCGCACGCACGCACCACCCTATCGTTTGGCGGCCTAGCCGTCCCCATCCTCAATATCCATCTTTCCCGCCCCTCGGGACGGACTCCGCACGCCCCGAAAGCGAGCAGGAGAACATCATCCGCACTTTTGGAGCCCCGATGGGCGGATGACCCGTCGTACATCTCCTAAATCAACATGATCCCCTGAGCGGCGGATACCATCACGTGGCTTAAACCCATCGTAAAATGGGGTTTTCCCGCAGACACTAACTAAGCGTAGATTGCCATAACCTATGCTAAAACGTAAGTGTTTTTTGAAGAACCCCAAAAGAACCGAATATGTTTCCGTATATCAACCGGTTACACGACATCCTCAAAGACCAGGATTCCTTTCCGTTAATCCGAATGCCATTGGTCATAGACCACTACATCGTTCGCCGACAACACGTTCAGGTGGGCCAGTGCCGCCGCGCGCTCGTTTCCATGCGCATGCAGGTCGAAGTCGACCGGTAGTCGGGCCTGCAGCCGATACAGGCAACTCACCAGACCCTACGGATAATGGGCACCGTCTACCGGCGTCCGCCTGCCTTCATGCACCAGTCCGTCCGCGCGGCAGGTTCAGGTAGGTTCCATCGACCGCAAACACCCGATGCCCCTGCCACCGCCGATCCGTGTCGTGTCGGACTTTCCGTGCGTGCCGGGGTCGTGCCTCGGCGTCGAAAACCACCTTGAGGATTTCCTGGTGTAAGGTCTTGAACAGCTGCTCGTCCAGCCTGGCCCGGGCACTGCAGATGGAGGACGGCGACACCGGAGCCGGCTGTGGCAGTTCGATCCCCATCGTCCGGCACTGCCCCCACAGTTCGGCCAGCGTGGTCGCATATCCCGGACGCCCCTTCGAGAACACCAGCCGGAAAACGAACAGCACGACCACCAGCGTGTTCAGCACGCGCCGCCGCCGCTGCCAGAGCCGGTCGTGCCGGTTGGCGACACCCACGAGCGTCTCGACGATGCCGCTCCAGAGCCGGACAAACGTATCCTCCGGAGCCAAGACTGTTGCCGGCGACCTGCGGGAACGACGTCCGGATCGACGGGAGCCAGTTGTGTCAAGAATTTTCTGCAATTTCCAGTGGGAGCGGAGACCCGCCCATATGGGCGGGTCTCCGCTCGGCGCGAAATTTTCGGGCGTTTCATGCCGCCTCCTGCCATGTCCCGGATTCCGGTTCGGATGCGCGAACCACGCCGATCCGGCCATATAGATAACGCTGCCCCGTCAGCCCCCGCTCATGGGTCTCCGCCGCAAGTGCCAAGATCAGACGCAGACAGGACTCCGCGTTCGGGAAGATCCTGACGACACGCGTTCGCCGTCGGAGCTCCTCGTTGTACCGCTCCAGCATGTTCGTGGACTTCATCCGCAGGCGATGTTCCCTAGGCAGCCGATACACCGTCAGCGTCTCCTCGACATGATCCTCGACCCATTCCACTAGCCTGCCAAACCCTTTCTCATCGCCCCAACGGGCTACCCAGGCATCCAGTGCCTCACGAGCCTCCCCGACATGCTCACAGCCCCACAACCGTTTCAAACCCTCCAGACACGCGGGATCAGCACTCCGGGACAGTTTGTCCCTGGCATTGCGCAGAAAATGGACGCAGCACCGTTGCCACAACGCGGTCGGCAACACTTTCGAGATCGCATGCTTCAATCCCTCATGACTGTCCGAGACCACATACTCGACTCCCCGCAGGCCACGTCCCTTCAGATGCGAGAGGAATGCCGTCCACGACCCCTCGCTTTCCCGGTCCGCCACTTCCGCCGCCAGCACCTGACGCCGACCCTCGCCGTCAATCCCGATGGCAATCTGCACTGCCCGGGAACGCACCGAGCCCTCCTCACGCACCTTCTCATACCGGGCATCCAGCAACACATACGGATACGCCTCCTCCAGCCGACGGTCCGCAAACGCCTTCAGGGACGCGTCCAGCTTCGACACCATGGCCGAGATCGTCGCCGGCGAAAACTCGTGACCGCACAGCCCCTCCGCCAGTCGGCTCACCCGACGCGTCGAGCCCCCCCCCCCCTGCACATACATCTCCGACAGCACCGCCACCAGGGCCTTCTCCGAACGCTGATAGCGCTCGAACACCCGCGTGCTGAACTGGCCGCTGCGTTCCTGCGGAACTCTCAGTTCGATCTCGCCCACCTTCATCGTCAGATCGCGCCGGTAGTATCCGGAACGGTAGCCCTGACGCGTCCGCGTCCGCTCGCTCTTGCCCGCTCCCAGAAACTCCGTCATCTCACTCTCCAGAACCTCGTTGAGCGTCTCCTGCACCAGCCGCCTCACAAACTCCTCATCGTCCGCCAGATGATCGCATGCCGACTTCTTCGTGGCATTGTGCGTATAATCTTTCCGAATCATTTCTTGCTCCTTTTCGATAAATTGTGTAATGAATGATTCGCGCCTGGATGCGGGATTGCGTCCAGGCATCTCCACATTCCCGATGAAACATCAGATTCTAACCATTCGTCTGTCGTTACAGTCCGTTTTTCGTTTTTGCAGACAAATTTATACCCCCCCCCCCCCCCCCCCCCTTCCAGAACACCAACCGGAACATGCACAGTACGACCACCAGCGTGTTCAGCACGCGCCGCCGCCGCTGCCAGAGCCGGACCAAAGCATCCTCCGGGGCCAAGACGGCTGCCGACGACCTGCAGGACCCCAGTCGATCCCGACCCTTCGGCGTGAACCAGCCCAGATGACTACACAGGGTGGACGCCAACTCATGGCGGCTCAGTGCCGGAAACCGTGCCACCGTCTTCTGAAGGTCCACCATCCAACGGCGGGTCAGTCGCGTGCCACCCAAGGTGGTCGACTTCACGTTCTCGATTCGGAAATCCATCACGTTGGCACCAGAGACCATCTAACCAAGCGTAGATTGCCATAACCCATGCCAAAACGCAAGTGTTTTTTTGAAGAACCCCCAAAAAATCGAATATGTTTCCGTATATCAACCGGTTACACGACATCCTCAAAGACCGGGATCCCTTTCCGTTCATCCGCATGCCATCGCAGCCACCGGGGGCGAGACCTCCCGACAGTCGGGGAGCGTTCGGGTCTCGTCAAGACCAGGACCCAAGGGCGTGCGATAGGGGCGTCCGCCGCATGCTCACCTGCATGGCTCATCATCCAGTCGACAACAGCATCTTGCACGGGATGCGCCGCTTTGCACGCCGGTCGTGGCAGTCCGTAAAACGGGCCTAGGCGCATGCTACAAGCCCGCACCGCTTCCGCCAGCATCGCACTCAGCACCGAACGCGCCCCGCTTCCGTCCGACCCGAACGCACCCCTTTCGCCATCCAACGCACCCATCCGTCCGAACGCACCCCGCTACCATCCCCTTCCACCGGCAAAGCCCAACCAACTTCGTGGTATCAACAACTTACACGCACATACATCGCACCCAAGCCATCCATTATGAGAAATAAGGGCTAGCGGATGCGCCACCTTGGACGGGTCCCGGTGGTCCGTGAAACATTCCGAGACGCGCTCGAACAGCCGGACCTGCTCGGCCAGCATCAGCAGCAGTGCCGAGCCCCCGTTGGAACTCAGCTCGCCTCCACTGCAGTCCACCTCCATCCGCGCCGGACGGACCCCTTTCGCCATCCGACGCACCAACCGGTCCGCGCCGCGCTTTTGCTTGCTCTTCATCCCGTGCCCTCCTCCATCCGACCCCATCGGCCGCGTTGCGCCCACCCTTCGGCCAGCGTGGCCGCATGTCCCGGACGCCCCTTCCAGAACACCCACCGGAACATGCACAGTACGACCACCAGCGTGTTCAGCACGCGCCGCCGCCGCTGCCAGAGCCGGACCAAAGCATCCTCCGGGGCCAAGACGGCTGCCGACGACCTGCAGGACCCCAATCGATCCCGACCCTTCGGCGTGAACCAGCCCAGATGACTACACAGGGTGGACGACAGGGTGGACGCCAACTCATGGCGGGTCAGTCGCGTGCCACCCAAGGTGGTCGACTTCAAGTTCTCGATTCGGAAATCCATCACGTTGGCACCAGAGACCATCTAACCAAGCGTAGATTGCCATAACCCATGCCAAAACGCAAGTGTTTTTTTGAAGAACCCCCAAAAAATTGAATATGTTTCCGTATATCAACCGGTTACACGACATCCTCAAAGATCGGGATCCCTTTCCGTTCATCCGCATGCCATCGCAGCCACCGGGGGCGAAACCTCCCGACGACAGTCGGGGAGCGTTCGGGCCTCGTCAAGACCAGAACCCAGGGGCGTGCGATAGGGACGTCCGCCGCATGCTCACCCGCATGGCTCATCATCCAGTCGACAACAGCATCTTGCACGGGATGCGCCGCTTTGCACGCCGATCGTGGCGGTCCGCAAAACGGGCCCAGGCGCATGCTACACGTCCGCACCGCTTCCGCCAGCATCGCACTCAGCACCGAACGCGCCCGGCTTCCGTCCGACCCGAACGCACCCCGCTACCATCCCCTTCCCCCCGGCAAAGCCCAATCAACTTCGTAGTATCAACAACTTACACGCACATACATCGCACCCAAGCCATCCATTATGAGAAATAAGGGTTAGCGAGACATCCCCGCTACCATGTCCACTACACGCCGACCTACCGCCTCGTGGCTGAACCAGGTGGAGCGGTGGTTCGGCATCATCACCCAACAAGCCATCCGTCGCGGGTCATTCTCTTCGGTCCGCAGCTGCGAAAAAAGATCAACGCGTTTGTCGAGGACTATAATACATACTGCAGTCCGTTCGCTTGGACCGCGACGGCCGAGTCGACCCTTGCCAAAGTTGAACGCATTAGCCTATTTATTTCCAGGACAGGACACTAGGTATTACACCCTGTACTGATGATTACCAAAAATGAAGGGTAATCAACAATAAAAATTACGGATACGCGAATTTTAGTCTTTAATGCCGGTATCGAGCGATCAAATGTGAACGAAACGCGTCGACTCCTAAATTTTTTCCAGTCACTGACCGGATCAGATCGTGTCCAAGTTGGCGGTTACCTTGACGATGGATATTCTCACGTAACCATTCAACCGTCGGCTCAAAGACTCCTCGTTCAACTAAATTCAAAATTTCCGGTACACGCTCTCGGCAAGTTGCAAACAGCTGGGCCGCCATGAGTGCACCGAGTGTGTATGACGGAAAGTACCCTATCGCACCAGAGAACCAGTGCACGTCCTGCATACAACCATTCTCATAATCCCCAACCGTAGATAAGCCCAACATCGCTGACATGCGTTCATTCCACACGTCCGGAATATCAGATACCCGCATTTTTCCAGAAATAAGTGCCTTTTCTATTTCATATCGCAAAGCAACATGCAATGGATACGTAACTTCATCTGCATAGACGCGGATCAACCCTTTTTGTACCCGATGGACCTTTTTCCCTAGAGTGGCGTTATCGATGGATATTCCAGCAACGTTGCTCAAAATTGGATTAGCGTATCGCAAATATTCTGGACTTCTACATATCTGCATCTCCCAGAAGAGTGATTGGCTTTCGTGAACCATCATTCCAGCCGGCCTACCTACCGGTTGATTTCGCCATCTTTTGGGTAATCCCTGTTCGTAGAGTGCATGTCCTGTCTCGTGTAGGACAGCAAACATTGATTCCATAAAATCGGAATTGTTGATACGCGTAGTGATACGAATATCGTCAGGAACACCACCTGTAAATGGATGATGGCTAATATCGATTCGACCATGAGTAAGGTCAAAGCCTATGTCCATCATCAGGACGCGTGCCAACCTCATTTGCAACTCATCAGAAACGGGGGCAATTACTTCATCGGTCGGCTCCTGATTTGCTAATATTTCGTCAACAAAATCACCTAAGAACTCCAACAGTTCATCGAAAAGTGGATCAATGAGGTTCTGGTTATTGCCCCTTTCATAGTCGTTAAGCAAAGCATCGTACGGAGACAGGTCGAATGCTTCGCTCAAGCATTCTGCCTTCTGTCTAATGAGGTTAAATACCTCCTCTAGCGAATTCTCGATCCCTTGCCAATCGTTTTTTGCTCGAAGTCTGCGCCATTGTTGCTCGCAACGCGTTGTCGCTCGCTCAGCTGCGATTGCTAGGTCATCAGGTATCGCCCTTGCCCGTTCGGATTTTTCTTTAATAATTCGGAGATTTGCAAGTTGCCACTCGTCGAGTGACTCGTCTGGTGCTGCAACGATCAGCTCATTCAAAAAATCGGAGGACCAGAATTCATGAATTAGCCCTTCAAGCGTTGCTAGTGCTTCAGCCCGAGCCTCTCCACCACCCGTGGGCATTACAACCGCATCGTCCCACGATAACATAGCTTGAGCATGCTCTAGACCCGAGATCTGACATATATGTTCTTCTAGTTTCAGATAATTCGCTCCCTTATCCATTATAAATCTACCCTGTTGCTTGAATTGCTACTCGTACCACCTTCATGATCCAAGAATTGCCTATCAATGCCCCTCTATCCCTCACTGTTTACGATGAGCACAGCCGCTAACGGCCGAGAAGAATTAAAAATTCACTACTGCATCATATTCGATGGTGTTCCAAGACGGGTACGTGCCCATTCCAATATAAAAAACACAGTGGAGTCTAAGGTATCAACGCATAAGTATCTGCACAATTAAAGATTCCCGTCGATTTCGTACACGCGTCGCTTTACCAACTATCAACTCCTTCAATACACAGGCGTCATGCAGAATACTATCTTGAGCAAATACGCCGTACACCCACATCAAAAGCCCAATAGTAAACTACCCATTGGCAACAGACATCACCAACTTAACAATGTTTTCAGATGCCAGTTGGAACCACCTCGGTTCCGGTTCATCTGGGATAGATGATCATCATATCCGACGGTATTTTGAGGCTGCTTCTAGCATGTCGTTTTTCAACAACGATGGAAAGCAATGCCCAAGCATTATCAATTATTACCACCGGTTTCTATTGACCAGTAGATCATTCGCCTTCAGTGCCAAGAACTGACGAAGATTCTAGTTACGACTCCATACTGTGAGATGTACCAACGACGGCGAAGATCGTAGTCGCTCCTCCCATTTCAACTATTACGACTTGAGAAATCATTGCTGTGTCGTGGATTCCTTAGATCGCGTCGGGAAGTGAAAGATAGGGTCTTATGTACCTACTTGTGTATAACTTGTTAAGTGAGGTGAAAGGAAGTCCGCCTCAATCGACTTTTCAACCTTGAATTCCGTTCTCATCAACCAGCGCATGTAGTGGTCCAAGTAGCGTGTAGAGACACCGCGGTGGTGATGGTTCAGCGCGCCATCCCTTCATGGTCATATGACGCTGGTTAACGGTGTTGAGATGCCAGCTCTCGCGGCAAAATGCACGGCGGCTGATACGAACCAGTTCCTGATGCAGGTTCAGGCTACGGCTTGCCATGTGGTAGCTGGGGTGGCCATCGGTGATACACACGCAATCTTCGGCCCGCCATTCCACATCGCCGGAGCGATTGCCGCCCCCGCCGTCGACGGGAGTGCCTCTGCATCAGTCGGCCCGCCGCGAGATGCTGCCGTCGAGACAGGCCGCTGGTCTGACACCAGACCCCAACATCCACGATTCTTTCCTCGTTCTCGCGGAAGGCAACGCTCTCTCAAGGATCGATCTCCCTTGCAGCTCTCCAGAAAATACGTCTCGTCCATCTTCACGATGCCTTCGAGATTCGATCCTGTCTGCTCGTGGTCAAGAAACCAGTGCCGCCACAAGAACGCCGTTCGATAAGAGACCTCGCACCGTTCGGCCGATGGATGCAGCGTCAGTCGATCTCGCAAACACGCTTCGAACACGGACCACTTCGACTGGTGCCGCAGGCCAGCAAGATTCGTCCCGGTCAGAGCGCGTGAAAGGTTCGTCCGCAAGACGCCGAACGGCAGCGAAATCGGCACAAGCCTGCCGACTTCCCGTGACGCACAACCCCTGAGGCACCGCAACGCGTACATACTCGCAATCGGCCCAGTTCCGCTTCCCATTGACGCACTTGTTCGGGCAGTTCGTCACTCTATAACCGGTTTCTGGACCCCGAGCATCAGTCTCCGCTTCTGCGCCGGGGTCAGCAATTCTTCGTATAGTTTTAATTTAGACTTGGTGTCGCTCTTTCCGTATTTTGGTACGGGAAATCGGCGTTTTCAGGCGTTCCACACAGCATTTCGTCGTGCATTGAGACGGGTTCCGAATACCGATATTGCCTCCATTAGCGCGAAACCCAATCCGGAAAGTCCAGACTAATAGCGGAGTTTGGGCTATACGGGGAATTGCTGCATAAGAGCCTAAAGATAAGTGCCCTTTCACATCATTATTCGCATGTCAGCGAGTTTCTTACTTCGTTCAACAACTGCAGCTCGTGCCCTGACCACCCACAGTAGGCTAGGTTGTGATACGCTCCTTCAAACGTCCTCGTAAGAGAATTTGATGAATTCTTCAGTGGATAATCAGTAGATTCATAACATTATGATTACTTACTTTACCGCTTTGGAATCGCTGCATGCACTTTTATTCAGCATTGGATGCCTAAATCATTTTATGGCGACAAACTAAGGGCAGTACGTTCAATCTAAGGAATTCAATTGAAATAACTCATCTTGTTACTGTCTACGGTACGAGAAATTTTGAGAAGAACTATCTATGACTAAAGAAAGGGCCATGACGCCATCTTTGCCCGGTTTCGATACGCTCTCTTTACATGCAGGTCAGAAGCCGGATTCCGATACTGGAGCCCGCGCAACTCCAATTTATCAATCTGCTAGCTTCGTCTTCCCCGATACCGACTCTGCATCCGGTTTGTTCAATATCGAACGTGTTGGTCATATCCATTCTCGGCTTTCCAATCCAACCAATGCTGTACTTGAAGAGAGGGTCGCTGCGTTAGAAAGTGGTGTTGGAGCAATAGCGTGCGCAAGCAGACAGGCAGCTATACATCTTGCGGTCGCTACATTGTGTTCGTCCGGCGATCATATCGTGGCATCCCGGTCCATTTGTGGGGATACATACAATCTCCTCAAGTATACGCTTCCCCGCTTCGGGATTGACGTGACTTTTGTCGATTCTCGTTCACCAACGGCCTTTGATGCAGCAATTCAGCCAAATACCAAGCTACTATTCGGTGAGATTCTCGGGCATCCTAGCCTGGAAGTGCTAGACGTTGAAAAAGTAGCCGATGTGGCGCATTCTTCTGGTTTACCGTTACTAGTCGATTCGACGCTCACTACACCGTATCTGATACGGCCCTTCGAACATGGAGCGGACTTGATCGTTCATTCCGCTACAGAATTTCTTAGTGGACACGGTATTGTGGTTGGAGGCTTACTTGTTGATGGGGGTTTATTCGATTGGGAAGCGGGCCATCGACATCCGACACTCACGAAATCTTACGAAGGATTCCACGGATTGGTGTTTGCTGAAGAGTTCGGACCCTTGGCATTTCTTACACGTGCACGGGAAGAGGGGATACGTGATTTCGGAGCTTGCATGGCACCAACTACGGCTTTCTACATCCTTCAAGGGTTGGAAACATTAAGTATTCGCATGGAAAAGCACGTCGCAAATACTCGCAAAATCCTCGATTTTCTAGTCGGTCACGATAGCGTTCTATCTGTGACGTACCCAGAACTTGATTCTCATCCTGATTTTGAACTTGCCAAACGACTCTTACCGCGGGGTGCGGGATCAATTCTCGGTCTTCACATTAAAGGTGCCCGATCAGCAGGGCAAAAGTTCATCGAAGCGATGAAACTATTTTCACACCTAGCTAGTGTGGGAGACGCGAAGTCTCTTGCCATTCACCCGGCTAGTACTACACTTCATCGAATGGACAAATCGGATCTTAAACAAGCTGGAATTGACTGCGGGTTGATAAGACTTTCGATTGGATTGGAAGATGTGGACGATTTAATCGAAGATCTATCGCGGGCGTTACGTGCATCGCAGACACTGTAAGTCGCACCGTAATACCAACATTACATACAGATTATAGTGATAGCAAAATAGGGAGAGCCACAAAATATTTGCGGTTGAGTAAATCACGATGAGAATCAAAGTTAACGATGAGGATGTCTTTTACTCCACCGGAACAGAAGAACATCAATCGGATAACCCATGGATCGTATTCCTACATGGTGCAGGAATGGATCATTCTGTGTGGGTGATGCCTGCTAGATATTTTGCTCGACATCAATTCAATGTTGTTGCCCCAGACCTGCCCGGCCACGGTAGATCAGACGGGATCCCTCTCCGTTCCGTGACGGCTATGAGTGAGTGGCTTATGAAAGTATTCTTCACGGTTCACTGCGATTCAGCAATCGTTATTGGGCACAGTATGGGTTCTCTCGTAGCGATGCAATTTGCTTGCACATATCCGGAAAGATGTACGGCCATTGTGCTTTTAGGTACGTCTGTGCCCATGCCCGTTGCATCCATCTTGCTAGACGCCGCAAAAGACAATGATCCGCTTGCCTTCGAAATGGCTAACATTTGGAGTCACTCGCGCGGTGCGGCCCTGGGTGTTAATCAAAGTCCGGGAGTATGGATGTTCGGTGCTGAGGCTAGACTGCTCAACCGCTCAAAGGATGGTGTCTTTTATGCCGATCTAACCGTATGCAATGAATTTCAATTCGAACCGGCAGGCTTAGGGTGTCACGTACTACTTATTCTGGGAGAGGAAGACCGCATGACACCACCTCAAGCAGGGCAGTCACTCGCAGAAAGTTTTGAAAACTCGCAAACGGTTATATTACGAGGTTGTGGACATTCTATGTTGAGCGAACAACCTAATGAAGTTTTAGATGCATTAGTCGCATTCACTTCAAACCTTAAGAATTAACAAGAAACTTTCAGAACTCGTTGGTACGATTCAGTCACTTCGACCACGCGCTGCTATCGGCCCAATATCCTCAAGCGTGTTGTCGTGAACAAGATGTATCGTGTCGTAGAGATCAATCGTTGAATCACAGTGAGGCTGCCAATCCTCCTACTATGGCCCGGTCCCCTAGCGATTCACCATGGGACTTATCCCGCATAATACAGCCATGTTCATTGCCCATATATTGATAGAGAGATTCTAGCCCAGATTTCTCATAACCAAGTCGAAAATGATGTTTTTCACGGGATGCGTGGGGTACGGGGCATGGAATGTCGCGTCGCGAGTTCGAAAAGGCTTCGGAGGGCGGGCATGCGTGTGTTTTCCCGCCTTTTTGCAGGCGGGACGGCGAATCGCTGAGCATCCGGGCGCGGGGAGGTCGGCGCGCTCCGCCGCCAGCGTCATGCACCCGGTTGCACCGGGCTTTTACGTTGGTGCCAGGCTGGCCCAGATCAAGCGGAAATCCTTCCAGTACGGGAAGGTGGACCCGAACGCCAGATGGATCCGCCGCGTGGACACCGTCACGCGCACCGGGATCTGGAACAGGCACTTGCGCAGCGTCGATGGACGGCTCCGGCGCAGGATGGCGGATACCGGAAGGTTCTCGAGCCGGTGCTTCATCATGCAATGAAGGGCATGGGCCAGTGCGCTCATCCGGAGCCGGAGTGCGTTGACGTTCCAGAGGCTGCTGGAGCATCGGTCCAGGAACAGATCGTTCTTCTGTTCCTTGATCCAGTTTTCGGCCTCACCCCGGTCGCAGTACATCTCTTCGTAGACCGTTGGCGCGTCGGGCTTCTGGAGCGAGGTGACGACGAAGCGACTGTTGTACCGGGCTTCGCCGACCGTCGCACATGGGCCTTCCGCGATGGCCTCCGGTCCGCCGTCGGCCTTGCCGGCCGGTTCCCCGTCCGCGTTGCCGACCGGTTGTCCCGGCAGCCATTCGGCCTTGGCGATCACGCGGCGTTCGCGGCTCCAGCTGTCGCGCGTGCGATAGTCGAAGATCTGGTAGCCGCGGACCGCTCGCTGCGCATAGTCCAGATCCCGCTTCAACCGGTCCCGCAGATCGTCCATCAACGGTTGGACCCGGTCTTTCAGCCGATCATTGCGCGGCAGTCCCAGCACGTAATCCACGCCCCGCGCCTCGCACCACGTCATCAACTCGTCGCGGCAGTAGGCCCCGTCGGCGCGGATCAGGATCGGCACCTGCGGAAATCGCTTCCGCAGCCGGTCCACGAGCGGCGCGACCGTCTCCACCACGCCCGCCGCCACATCGCTGCTTGACGTGCGCAGTTCCGTCCGCACCGGCCAGCCGTTGCAGAACACCAGCCGCGGCAGGTAGCAGTATTCATGGTAGTACCCGTGATAGAACCGGTGCTCCTGCCGGCCGTGCAGTTCCACGTCCGTGGCATCGATGTCCAGCACCAGCCGCTTCGGCATCTGGCCCCGCTCGCCCCACACCAGGTACAGCTCCACGAGCAGCTCGTCGAGCGCATCGAAATCCACGGTGATCTGGCGCGCTTTCGCCGGGTCCCGCCCGTTCGCCGACAGCTCCATCCGGTTCAGCGTGCTTTTGCCGGCCAGCGGCTCGCAGTCCGAACGCGCACACTCCACACGCCCCATGGCCGTGGACAGAGCCCGGTCCCGCCGCAGCTCGTCGTGATCGTTCACATCTTCGTAGCCCAGCGCGAGACCCAAAATCCGCTGCCCCAGCAACGCCACTAGCGGATGCGCCACCTTGGACGGGTCCCGGTGATCCGTGAAACATGCCGAGGCGCGCTCGAACAGCTGGACCTGCTCGGCCAGCATCATCAGCAGTGCCGAGCCCCCGTTGGAACTCAGCTCGCCTCCACTGCAGTCCACCTCCATCCGCCCCGGACGGACCCCTTTCGCCATCCGACGCACCAACCGGTCCGCGCCGCGCTTTTGCTTGCTCTTCATCCCGTACCCTCCTCCATCCGGCCCCATCGGCCGCGTTGCGCCCACCCTTCGGCCAGCGTGGCCGCATATCCCGGACGCCCCTTCCAGAACACCAACCGGAACATGCACAGTACGACCACCAGCGTGTTCAGCACGCGCCGCCGCCGCTGCCAGAGCCGGACCACAGCATCCTCCGGGGCCAAGACGGCTGCCGGCGACCTGCAGGACCCCAGTCGATCCCGACCCTTCGGCGTGAACCAGCCCAGATGACTACACAGGGTGGACGCCAACTCATGGCGGCTCAGTGCCGGAAACCGTGCCACCGTCTTCTGAAGGTCCACCATCCAACGGCGGGTCCGCCGCGTGCCACCCAAGGTGGTCGACTTCACGTTCTCGATTCGGAAATCCATCACGTTGGCACCAGAGACCATCTAACCCAGCGTAGATTGCCATAACCCATGCCAAAACGCAAGTGTTTTTTTGAAGAACCCCCAAAAAATCGAATATGTTTCCGTATATCAACCGGTTACACGACATCCTCAAAGACCGGGATCCCTTTCCGTTCATCCGCATGCCATCGCAGCCACCGGGGGCGAGACCTCCCGACAGTCGGGGAGCGTTCGGGCCTCGTCAAGACCAGGACCCAAGGGCGTGCGATAGGGGCGTCCGCCGCATGCTCACCCGCATGGCTCATCATCCAGTCGACAACAGCATCTTGCACGGGATGCGCCGCTGCACGCCGGTCGTGGCGGTCCGCAAAACGGACCCAGGCGCATGCTACACGTCCGCACCGCTTCCGCCAGCATCGTACTCAGCACCGAACGCGCCCCGCTTCCGTCCGACCCGAACGCACCCCTTTCGCCATCCAACGCACCCATCCGTCCGAACGCACCCTGCTACCATCCCCTTCCCCCCGGCAAAGCCCAACCAACTTCGTGGTATCAACAACTTACACGCACATACATCGCACCCAAGCCATCCATTATGAGAAATAAGGGCTAGAGAACCACTTGGTAGACTAGTAGTTTAACTGGTTTTAATTTTCGGGTATAGATGCTTCAGTTTGGTGCGCGCGTCGTCGAGGCTGAGCTGCCAGTCGACCCCGGTCTGTTCGCGATTGCGCTCCTTGGCCCAGGCCGCCGTTTCCGACGTGACCAAAGCCCTGCTCTCGACCCGGCGATCCAGGCACTGGCGGTGCAACGCACTGAACTCCAGTTCCGCAACGTTCAGCCAGCTCCCGTGTTTCGGCGTGTGCACCAAGTGGATGCGGTCGTTCAGCCGACTGGCTTCGGCCGCCGGGAACGCGGCGTAGAACGAGTCACCGCTGTGGGTGTTCAAGTTGTCGCACACCAGCGTGATGCTTTCCGCATCCCGGTAACGCGGTAGGTTCGCCAGCGCGCGCACTTGCTCCGCCCAATCCAACGTCGTGCGCCGTTTGGTGACAGCCACCGTCCGCCAGCCGGATAGCGGCTCGCCGAACATCCACACCGTGCATTCTCCCCGGCGGAGGTAGTGGGCGTCGTACTTCTCCGGCGACCCGGGGCGTACTGGCAACTTCTCGCGGACTTCCGCCACAAGCTGCTTGCTCATCTCGTCCATGCACACCACCGGATGCCGCGGGTCGTACGGCCGCCGGTATACCTTGAGCACCTGCTCCATGCCGGCCACGAAATGATGTGCTGCTTCGGAATG
>CBDBHT010000004.1:0-123520 GCA_965205965.1 Candidatus Azotimanducaceae bacterium | reverse complement strand
CGCGCTCGAACAGCCGGACCTGCTCGGCCAGCATCATCAGCAGTACCGATCCCCCGTTGGAACTCAGATCGCCTCCACTGCAGTCCATCTCCATCCGCCCCGGACGGACCCCTTTCGCCATCCGACGCACCCACCGGTCCGCGCCGCGCTTTTGCTTGCTCTTCATTCCGTGCCCTCCTCCATCCGGCCCCATCGGCCGCGTTGCGCCCACCCTTCGGCCAGCGTGGCCGCATGTCCCGGACGCCCCTTCCAGAACACCAACCGGGACATGCACAGTACGACCACCAGCGTGTTCAGCACGCGCCGCCGCCGCTGCCAGAGCCGGACCAAAGCATCCTCCGGGGCCAAGACGGCTGCCGGCGACCTGCAGGACCCCAATCGATCCCGACCCTTCGGCTTGAACCAGCCCAGATGACTACACAGGGTGGACGCCAACTCATGGCGGCTCAGTGCCGGAAACCGTGCCACCGTCTTCTGAAGGTCCACCATCCAACGGCGGGTCCGCCGCGTGCCACCCAAGGTGGTCGACTTCACGTTCTCGATTCGGAAATCCATCACGTTGGCACCAGAGACCATCTAACCAAGCGTAGATTGCCATAACCCATGCCAAAACGTAAGTGTTTTTTTGAAGAACCCTCAAAAAAACGAATATATTTCCGTATATCAACCGGTTACACGACATCCTCAAAGACCGGGATCCCTTTCCGTTCATCCGCATGCCATCGCAGCCACCGGGGGCGAAACCTCCCGACAGTCGGGGAGCGTGTTCGGGCCTCGTCAAGACCAGGACCCAAGGGCGTGCGATAGGGGCGTCCGCCGCATGCTCACCCACATGGCTCATCATCCAGTCGACAACAGCATCTTGCACGGGATGCGCCGCTTTGCACGCCGGTCGTGGCGGTCCGCAAAACGGGCCCAGGCGCATGCTACACGTCCGCACCGCTTCCGCCAGCATCGCACTCAGCACCGCACGCGCCCCGCTTCCGTCCGACCCGAACGCACCCCTTTCGCCATCCAACGCACCCATCCGTCCGAACGCACCCCGCTACCATCCCCTTCCCCCCGGCAAAGCCCAACCAACTTCGTGGTATCAACAACTTACACGCACATACATCGCACCCAAGCCATCCATTATGAGAAATAAGGGCTAACCAATCGGCCTCTTCTTCGCAAACCTTAAAAACCTGAAGATACCCTGGATTCAAGGACTTTACGTAGCATAAAGAGTTTCCTGCCAGACACTAGTTAGATTATCTCTGGTGCAAACGTGATGGATTCCCGAATCGAGAACCTGAAGTCGACCACCTTCTGTGGCACGCGGCTGACCCGCCGTCAGATTGCGGACCTAGTTGTGTATAAATTTGTCTGCAAAAACGAAAAACGGGCTGTAACGACAGACGAATGGTTAGAATCTGATGTTTCATCGGGAATGTGGAGATGCCTGGACGCAATCCCGCATCCAGGCGCGAATCATTCATGACACAATTTATCGAAAAGGAGCAAGAAATGATCTCGAACGCTACATCGATGGGATCAACGCCGAACCGGTGGTGTTCAAGTGGACTTATGGAATAAACGATGCGATCCGAGTGTGACGGTATTTCGGAAACGAACTACTAGTTAGATTATCTCTGGTGCAAACGTGATGGATTCCCGAATCGAGAACCTGAAGTCGACCACCTTCTGTGGCACGCGGCTGACCCGCCGTCAGATTGCGGACCTAGTTGTGTATAAATTTGTCTGCAAAAACGAAAAACGGACTGTAACGACAGACGAATGGTTAGAATCTGATGTTTCATCGGGAATGTGGAGATGCCTGGACGCAATCCCGCATCCAGGCGCGAATCATTCATGACACAATTTATTGAAAAGGAGCAAGAAATGATTCGGAAAGATTATACGCACAATGCCACGAAGAAGTTGGCATGCCATCATCTGGCGGACGATGAGGAGTTTGTGAGGCGGCTGGTGCAGGAGACGCTCAACGAGGTTCTGGAGAGTGAGATGACGGAGTTTCTGGGAGCGGGCAAGAGCGAGCGGACGCTGGACGCGTCAGGGCTACCGTTCCGGATACTACCGGCGCGATCTGACGATGAAGGTGGGCGAGATCGAACTGAGAGTTCCGCAGGAACGCAGCGGCCAGTTCAGCACGCGGGTGTTCGAGCGCTATCAGCGTTCGGAGAAGGCCCTGGTGGCGGTGCTGTCGGAGATGTATGTGCAGGGGGTCTCGACGCGTCGGGTGAGCCGACTGGCGGAGGGTCTGTGCGGTCACGAGTTTTCGCCGGCGACGATCTCGGCCATGGTGTCGAAGCTGGACGCGTCCCTGAAGGCGTTTGCGGAACGTCGGCTGGAGGAGGCGTATCCGTATGTGTTGCTGGATGCCCGGTATGAGAAGGTGCGTGAGGAGGGCTCGGTGCGTTCCCGGGCAGTGCAGATTGCCATCGGGATTGACGGCGAGGGTCGGCGTCAGGTGCTGGCGGTGGAAGTGGCGAACCGGGAAAGCGAGGGGTCGTGGACGGAATTCCTCTCGCATCTGAAGGGACGTGGCCTGCGGGGAGTCGAGTATGTGGTCTCGGACAGTCATGAGGGATTGAAGCATGCGATCTCGAAAGTGTTGCCGACCGCGTTGTGGCAACGGTGCTGCGTCCATTTTCTGCGCAATGCCAGGGACAAACTGTCCCGGAGTGCTGATCCCGCGTGTCTGGAGGGTTTGAAACGGTTGTGGGGGGGCTGTGAGCATGTCGGGGAGGCTCGTGAGGCACTGGGTGCCTGGGTAGCCCGTTGGGGCGATGAGAAAGGGTTTGGCAGGCTAGTGGAATGGGTCGAGGATCATGTCGAGGAGACGCTGACGGTGTATCGGCTGCCTAGGGAACATCGCCCCTGCGGATGAAGTCCACGAACATGCTGGAGCGGTACAACGAGGAGCTCCGCCGGCGCACGCGTGTCGTCCGGATCTTCCCGAACGCGGAGTCCTGTCTGCGTCTGATCTTGGCACTTGCGGCGGAGACCCATGAGCGGTGGCTGACGGGGCAGCGTTATCTATATGGCCGGATCGATGGCCGGATCGGCGTGGTTCGCGCATCCGAACCGGAATCCGAGACATGGCAGGAGGCGGCATGAAACGCCCGAAAATTTCGCGCCGAGCGGAGACCGCGACATACGAGTCGCTCGGATCTGGGCTCCACCATAGAGTGTGAGTTGAAGGAGCTGATGCCGCTGGAACTGGAGGTTGTGGTGGAGGGGGAGGCCGTTGAGGAATGGAAGGAATTGGTGGATCGGCATCATGAACTGGGTTACCGGCATCCGTTCGGCTGTTTCCTACGCTACTGGCTGCGGGATCGTCGGGGTCGCAAGCTGGGCTGTCTGCTGTTTGAGGCGGGCACGACCCGGCTTCCCTGTCGTGACGCCTGGATTGGCTGGCGGGATCGGGATCCAATGGCATTCGGTTTGAGAAAAGTCGATCTGCGCCTTTGAGGGTTTTCTATAACCCATTGATTGACTGGGACTTGTTTCTGTTTTTTGGAGTGTTCAAAAAAAGGGGTTACGTTGCGACATTTTTTTTGGCAAACTATGCTGTATGGAATTGTTTCGGACGGAAAGTGGATGGGTTCGAGAATCGTGGATCTGAAGTCGATCACATTTTGTGGCAGGCGGCTGACCCGCCGTCGGATTGCGGACATTCAGAGGACGGTGGAGCTGTTTCCGTCCTTGAGTCGCGATGAGCTGGCTTCGGCCATCTGCAGTCATCTTGGCTGGCGGACGCCGAAGGGCGGGGAAAGCCCTGGATCCTGTTTACGGATGCTGCACGTGCACGTGATCCGGGGACTGCATGCGGTGTTCGGGATAAAGCGGAAAACCGGTGCCGACATCGACCATTTCATCCCCGGCGATCGAGAGGATGTGGTGATGGAGATCGCCCCCCGCAAAGGCACACTCGCCACCTGTGGTGCACACTGCCTTCGGCTGGTGAAATACCTCGTCGGCAAAACGGTCTTCATCCTCGGAACCACCCTGCTGGATTCGAAGCAATACACCATCCCGCAACTGGCGGAGCGGTATCGCGCAAGATGGGGCGTGGAAGAATGGTACAAGGTGTCCAAACAACGGATGGAGGTGGAAGACTTCCATGGACCAAGCGAGCGGGGAGTGCAACAGAAACGCTATGCCGGCTTCCCCCTGAACGCCATGCCCCGGCGGTTCTCCGGTCACGGCGACCATCGATGGAACGAAAGCCCGCACGAACATGGCAAGCCGCGCAGGCAGACCCATTTCAAGCACGGACTGGCGATGGTGGCGGCCGACATCGAGAGCCCTGTTGCTGTTGCTGAAGCAGGCATCCGCGCTACAGGAAACGGTCACCCAGGTGGTTCGCGACATCATCCGATGCCGACAACGACTCCGGCCCGGCAGATCCTTCGAACGACGATCCCGAAAACCCGTGAAGATGTGGCAGCGAGGGAGAAGACTGCAAGCAAAAACTGCTGATTAACTCAACATAGGACTGGCATCCCATACAGGGGTGAAGGGCACTTCCTTAAACGAATGACAATGATCACTAAACGAATGCCATTGGATCGGGATCGGGCGAAGCGTCTGAAGGGGGTGGTGAACAACTCCCGGTTCCTGATCTTCCCTTGGGTTCGGGTTCCGTATCTGGCCTCGAAGGCCCTGTCGATGGCGGTTCGGCGGCTGCCCGGGGACTGGAAGGAGCGGCACGGCCTGGAGCCGGTACTGGCGGAGACCTTTGTGGATCCGGCGAAGTACTGGGGGACCTGCTACCGTGCGGCCAACTGGCAGTGCATTGGCCGGACGAAGGGACGCAAGGCGAATGCATCGGAGGCAGGCAGGACTCCGAAGGACGTTTACCTGTATCCGCTGACGAAAGACTGGAAGCAGGTGCTGCTGACCGGCTCCCGTCGATCCGGACGTCGTTCCCGCAGGCCGCCGGTGGCGGTCTTGGCTCCGGAGGATACGTTTGTCCGGCTCTGGAGCGGCATCGTCGAGACGCTCGGGGGTGTCGCCAACCGGCACGACCGGCTCTGGCAGCGGCGGCGGCGCGTGCTGAACACGCTGGTGGTCGTGCTGTTCGTTTTCCGGCTGGTGTTCTCGAAGGGGCGTCCGGGATATGCGACCACGCTGGCCGAACTGTGGGGGCAGTGCCGGACGATGGGGATCGAACTGCCCCAGCCGGCTCCGGTGTCGCCGTCCTCCATCTGCAGTGCCCGGGCCAGGCTGGACGAGCAGCTGTTCAAGACCTTGCACCAGGGAATCCTCAAGGTGGTCTTCGACGCCGAAGGCCGACCCCGGCACGCACGGAAAGTCCGACCCGACACGGACCGGCGGTGGTATGGGCATCGGGTGTTTGCGGTCTGATGGAACCTACCTGAACCTGCCGCGCGGACTGGTGCATGAAGGCTGGCGGACGCCGGTAGACGGTGCCCATTATCCGCAGGGTCTGGTGAGTTGCCTGTATCGGCTGCAGGCTCGACTACCGGTTGACTTCGACCTGCATGCGCATGGAAACGAGCGCGCGGCGGCACTGGCCCACCTGAACGTGCTGTCGGCGAACGATGTGGTGGTCTATGACCGGGGGCTACTATTCCTATGAGATGCTGCACGCGCATGCGATCCGGGGACTGCACGCGGTGTTCCGGATGAAACGGAAAACCGGTATCGATGTCGACCGCTTCATCCACGGCGGCCGCCGGGATACGGTCATCGAGGTCGTTCCCCGCCAACGCACGCTGACCCGACTACGCCGCAGGAACCCCGGAGCCGCATTCGACCCGCACCGCTTGCGGCTGGTGAAATATGCCGTGGGCGATACCGTCTTCATCCTGGGAACGACCCTGCTGGACCGGGACCAGTATTCCATCGAGCAGCTGTCGGATCTGTATCACGCGAGATGGGGCATCGAGGAACGGTACAAGGTATCCAAACGGCTGATGGAGGTTGAGGACTTTCATGGGCAAAGCGAGCGCGGCGTGAAACAGGAACTGTATGCATGCTTCACCCTGATTACCATGACCCGGCTGTTCGCCAACCATGGCGAGGATCATGTGAACGGGGGGCTGCCGAACGACGGCAAGCCGCTGATGCAGACGAATTTCAAGCACGGGCTTGCGGCGATGGCGGCCAACATCGAGAGCCTGCTACTTCAGCATGCATCCGCCCTCCGGGAAACCGTGGCTCGTATGGTCGGCGAGATCGTCCGGTGTCGGCAACGGCTCCGTCCGGGCAGGTCCTATGAGCGGCGATCCCGAAAACCGGTCGGAAAGTGGCAGCGAAGAAGGGGAGCACCGGCACCGGTAATCCGCTAACGGAATAAAAAATCAGCGGATAACCAAGGCCCAAGACCGAATCCTTAACCGAATGGAAAAATTCACTAAACGAATGCCATTGGGTGGTGGATGCGCTGGGGGTGACGGAGCGGACCTGCCAGCACGTACGTCGGCGGGCGGTGGAGCAGGGTCCGATGAAGGCTCTGGAGCGTAGGCCTCGGCCGTTGCCTCCGGTGCCGAAGAAGCTGGACGGGGAGAAGGAAGCGCGTCTGGTTCAGGTGGCCTGTTCGGTTCCACCGGAAGGCCGCGTTCGGTGGACCGTGAAGCTGCTGGCGGAAGAGCTGGTGCGACTTGAAGTGGTCGAATCGATTTGCGGGGAGACCGTGCGGCAGGCGTTAAAAAAAACGAATTGAAACCATGGCAGCGGGACATGTGGTGCATTCCGAAGCAGCAAAGCCATCATTTCGTGGCCGGCATGGAGCGGGTGCTTAAGGTATACCGGCGGCCGTACGACCCGCGGCATCCGGTGGTGTGCATGGACGAGATGAGCAAGCAGCTCGTGTCGGAAGTCCGCGAGAAGTTACCGGTACGCCCCGGGTCGCCGGAGAAAAGTACGACGCCCACTACCTCCGCCGGGGAGAATGCACGGTGTGGATGTTCGGAGAGCCGCTGTCCGGCTGGCGGAGAGTGGCTGTCACCAAACGGCGCACGACGTTGGATTGGGCGCAGCAAGTGCGCGCACTGGCGAATCTGCCGCGTTACCGGGATGCGGAAAGCATCACGCTGGTGTGCGACAACTTGAACACCCACAGCGGTGACTCGTTCTACGCCGCGTTCCCGGCGGCCGAAGCCAGTCGGCTGAACGACCGCATCCACCTGGTGCACACGCCGAAACACGGGAGCTGGCTGAACGTTGCGGAACTGGAGTTCAGTGCGTTGCACCGCCAGTGCCTGGATCGCCGGATCGAGAGCAGGGCTTTGGTCACGTCGGAAACGGCGGCCTGGGCCAAGGAGCGCAATCGCGAACAGACCGGGGTCGACTGGCAGCTCAGCGTCGACGACGCGCGCACCAAACTGAAGCATCTATACCCGAAAATTAAAACCAGTTAAACTACTAGGTAACATTTCGTCACAGCACGATCTCCTTCGATAGGTAGCTTAAGTACCTGAATGATATCGAATTATAGGAGCCTTGCTGTCTTATTCGTGCATTATCCGGGCTAGACCGATCAATAATGCCGTAGAAAACTCCGTGTGTAGTGTCCGGCAACGGCTTTGCTTTTGAATGCACATTGACATCGTTAAATGATATGCACGGCAACCGAAAAAGCATCGCGCGTACCATTGAACTGCTTAACGCAGCAAATTCAGGTTAGATCATTTGTACCGGAAATATCACCAAAGTCTCTATACTGGATTCGTCTGCTGAACTAACTGCTCCACCATAATCGGCAATCGTCTCTTTCGGCAACAATAACAAGGAACACGATGCACTAAAAATCTGATACCGTTGTGTTCTTGGTATCAACTCTTTATGATACCAGTCTTTGCGTTATAAATGGTGCACATTAAGTTCGCTATTGACTCGAATCTTGGGGGGAGGGCTAGCAATTCCCCGTATAGCCCAAACTCCGCTATTAGTCTGGACTTTCCGGATTGGGTTTCGCGATAATGGAGACAATATCGGTTACCTGGAACTCGTCTCAATGCACGACGAAATGCTGTATGGAACGCCTGGAAACGCCGATTTCCCGTACTAAAACACGGAAAGACTGACACCAAGTCTAAATTAAAACTATATGGGGGGTTGCTGGGGGGAGGGTCTCTCAAACTTGGTTAAGAATTTCTGGGCCCTTTGAGCGTTCACCCCGAGGTCCGATACCCCTTTGCGCGATGCTGACCTCACATCAATCAGCGATCCAGTATTACTCGCTCGAATGCGAATAACTATATCGTCCTTGAATCCAAACCAAAATGTCGTGTCCGTGGCTTCAAGGATCCCCGCTTCCGGATCTGAGCTAACCAATTCCCATCCAAAACGCTTGATGATTTCAGAAGCTAAGTAGAAACTGTCCTCGGTACTCAACGGAACATACAACGTCGTTAGATCAGGGTATCCTTCCTGTTGCAGTTCTCTCTTCTGATCGGTATATGCTGAAATACCCTTCATCATCTCGCGTTCACCAACTATAGCGATAAACTTAGGCGGGTCCCAAACGTCGGTTGAGATGTCGTTTGTCAGCGGTAAGTCTTGTACCTCCGAATATTTAACGTATATATACGAGGCCCATCCAATACTCAACACTACCCCAATCAAGAAGAAAGATATGAAATCCGTTTGCCGTCCAACCAACAAACAGATTAATCCCATAATGCCACCCAATAAACCCACCACTGAGAGAAAAATACCAGCTATTACCATCGCCATACCCATATTATGGTCCCAAATCTCTGCTCGATATCCCATCGCACCCACAAACGGTAAGACCAAAACCATGAGCCCAATAGCTAATACAGCACACCCAAAGTATTTCATCGATAGACTAAAGCTGAGAGAGGAAGCGTAAACACTGCCCGACTATTTTTGGTTTTACTAGTAGTATGAATGCATACAAAATAAAACACAACACCCAATGCTTGTAAGGCATGTCTATTTATTTATTGACCGAGTGTATTTCATGAGAAGCATTCAGGTTTTGGTCTGATCGTATTGGCGGAATCCCTTTGGGGGACCTTGATGAACGGATCGAACCATGTGGGAACGGGAGTGCAAGGATGCGGCCCTTCGGGAGTTTGACGGTCTTCGGAAGTTGCGCGAGGTGGTGGACTGGGAAGCGTTCTGCCCGCTCCTGCGAGAGATTTTCGGTCAGATGATGGGCGGTCCGATCGTGGACTCGACGATGGTGGAGGTTCCGTGGCAGCGCAACACCCGCGAGGAGCACGCGGCACTGAGGCAAGGCGAGGATTCCCGAGGCATGGAAGGGGAGACCTCCCGCAAGCTGGCGCAGAAGGACGTAGATGCGGCCTGGACGAAGAAGCACGGCGTGAACTGCTTTTGGGCTATAAGCACCGCGTGACGGCGGATCAGAAGCCAGTCAACCGCCTGCTGCGCTCCAAGGTCCGCGTGCGCGTGTCGAACCTGTGTTCGGCAGCGCATGGTCAACGAGATGAAGCGGACGCGGATGCGCTGCATCGGACGGCCACGCGCCCGCCCACCTAGCCCAGATTTCTCATAACCAAGTCGAAAATGATGTTTTTCACGGAATGCGGTAGGTACGGGGCATGGCATGTCGCGTCGCGAGTTCGAAAAGGCTTCGGAGGGCGGGGATGCGTGTGTTTTCCCCGCCTTTTTGCGGGCGGGACGGCGAATCGCTGAGCATCCGGGCGCGGGGAGGCCGGCGCGCTCCGCCGCCAGCGTCATGCACCCGGTTGCACCGGGCTTTTACGTTGGTGCCAGGCTGGCCCAGATCAACCGGAAATCCTTCCAGTACGGGAAGGCGGACCCGGAACGCCAGATGGATCCGCCGCGTGGACACCGTCACGCGCACCGGGATCCGGAACAGGCACTCGCGCAGCGTCGATGGGTGGATCCGGCGCAGCATGGCGGATACCGGGAAGTGCTCGAGCCGGTGCTTCATCATGCAATAGAGGGCATGGGCCAGTGCGCTCATCCGGAGCCGGAGTGCGTTGACGTTCCAGAGGCCGCTGGAGCATCGGTCCAGGAACCGATCGTTCTTCTGCTCCTTGATCCAGTTTTCGGCCGCGCCCCGGTTGCAGTACATCGCTTCGTAGATCGTTTGCGCGTAGTTGTGTCAAGAATTTTCTGCAATTTCCAGTGGGAGCGGAGACCCGCCCATATGGGCGGGTCTCCGCTCGGCGCGAAATTTTCGGGCGTTTCATGCCGCCTCCTGCCATGTCTCGGATTCCGGTTCGGATGCGCGAACCACGCCGATCCGGCCATAGAGATAACGCTGCCCCGTCAGCCACCGCTCATGGGTCTCCGCCGCAAGTGCCAAGATCAGACGCAGACAGGACTCCGCGTTCGGGAAGATCCTGACGACACGCGTTCGCCGACGGAGCTCCTCGTTGTACCGCTCCAGCATGTTCGTGGACTTCATCCGCAGGCGATGTTCCCTAGGCAGCCGATACACCGTCAGCGTCTCCTCGACATGATCCTCGACCCATTCCACTAGCCTGCCAAACCCTTTCTCATCGCCCCAACGGGCTACCCAGGCACCCAGTGCCTCACGAGCCTCCCCGACGTGCTCACAGCCCCACAACCGTTTCAAACCCTCCAGACACGCGGGATCAGCACTCCGGGACAGCTTGTCCCTGGCATTGCGCAGAAAATGGACGCAGCACCGTTGCCACAACGCGGTCGGCAACACTTTCGAGATCGCATGCTTCAATCCCTCATGACGGTCCGAGACCACATACTCGACTCCCCGCAGGCCACGTTCCTTCAGATGCGAGAGGAATTCCGTCCACGACCCCTCGCTTTCCCGGTTCGCCACTTCCACCGCCAGCACCTGACGCCGACCCTCGCCGTCAATCCCGATGGCAATCTGCACTGCCCGGGAACGCACCGAGTCCTCCTCACGCACCTTCTCATACCGGGCATCCAGCAACACATACGGATACGCCTCCTCCAGCCGACGTTCCGCAAACGCCTTCAGGGACGCGTCCAGCTTCGACACCATAGCCGAGATCGTCGCCAGCGAAAACTCGTGACCGCACAGACCCTCCGCCAGTCGGCTCACCCGACGCGTCGAGACCCCCTGCACATACATCTCCGACAGCACCGCCACCAGGGCCTTCTCCGAACGCTGATAGCGCTCGAACACCCGCGTGCTGAACTGGCCGTTGCGTTCCTGCGGAACTCCCAGTTCGATCGCGCCCACCTTCATCGTCAGATCGCGCCGGTAGTATCCAGAACGGTAGCCCTGGCGCGTCCGCGTCCGCTCGCTCTTGCCCGCTCCCAGAAACTCCGTCATCTCACTCTCCAGAACCTCGTTGAGCGTCTCCTGCACCAGCCGCCTCACAAACTCCTCATCGTCCGCCAGATGATGGCTTGCCGACTTCTTCGTGGCATTGTGCGTATAATCTTTCCGAATCATTTCTTGCTCCTTTTCAATAAATTGTGTCATGAATGATTCGCGCCTGGATGCGGGATTGCGTCCAGGCATCTCCACATTCCCGATGAAACATCAGATTCTAACCATTCGTCTGTCGTTACAGTCCGTTTTTCGTTTTTGCAGATAAATTTATACACAACCGAAAATAATGCCCTTATCGGCTATAGATTTATAGCGAGTGATCCTTTCCCTGCCGGTGTGATGAGGCCTTGTATCGTCACTGCTTCCAGACGTAATAGCTGCTCGCATTCACTTTCAGAACCCGACACATCGTCTGGGTCCGAAATACGAACGGGTGCACACTCATACATGTGACGACCGTCGTAGATGTCTCGAGCATTTCCCGATCGCGCCAATACTCCTTTTTAGAACGTCAGCTCCTCAAGTCATGATTTTCGCAGTGACGTTTTCAAGGCGTCGCGTTCGACAACGGCAAATCCACATTAATCTGTCGAATCCCTCGGTAAATGGTAATGATGGAGGTTGGTATTCGTGAAGCCAGATTTGCTACCGTACGGTCTAGCCGGACGCACCCCTAATATATGCCAGCCAAACATGTCCGAATAGCGTTCACTTCTTTATTGATAAAGGGTCATACACGCCCTCCCGTGAGTAAGCTCGGATCTGCCATGGGAATATTTGGACATCGCCATATCATCGTGTCCGAAATTCTCGACACAGACTGGTTGCATTGACTCTAAGAGGTTGATGGTTTTAGTGGTGTGGTTTATAGATATTCCAACATCATCAGGAATGTCTATGCTATCTGTATGAATTGACGAATATGTCATGCAAGATACACCATCCAGCTGTCAAAAGATGCAAGTAATCTTGATGGAGAAACTCACGCTACTCATGACAATCTATAGTTAAGGGACCGTTGGCTTACTGAAGCATTACTTGATTAAGGCCTTCCGGTCTCAAGCCCGTTCTACACGATATTACTGAGTTAATTTACACGATCTATATCAAATTTCCATATTCTGTCTGAACATGATCGTTGATCGCAGACGAATTGATGTAGCGATTCGTCTTGACATCTCACTCACTTCGGTATTTCGCCCAGTGCTTGACGAATTGCAGAGGCTTGCTGTTCAAGTACTTGACCTTCAACTGTTGTGCGTGAATGCATAGTTAAATTTAAACCACCCCATTTAGGTATGACATGAAAATGCAAATGAAAAACACTCTGCCCAGCACCGGCTCGATTCAGCTGAACAACCATTACACCATCTGGCTTAAAAACTTTATCAACGGCAAGAGACACGCGTTGAACTTGGTGAATAAGAGGCGTCAGCGTTTCTTTTGCTACATCTAAGAGGTTGGCCGCAGAAATCTTAGGAATGACTAAAGTATGTCCCTTGCTCTGAGGCATGATGTCCATCATCGTAAATGTATGCTCGTCGTCTTCTACAACATATGCGGGTGCTTCTCCACGTAAGATCTTGGCAAAAATATTGTTTTCGTCATAAGTCATTCATTGTCCTCCCGCCGTTGAATTTCGACATGCTATAAAGTTTGACTCATTTCAAAATACTAATTGGTATCGAAACGTATCGGAAGAGATACATTTTTTGGGTGTTTTCTAACCCATGTACAAACATCAGCAGTGATCTTAGGACCCCATTGACGCCTCATCGTTTATGCACTTTGTTAGCTGATTTGGTCTACGGCTGTCGTAATCGTGGCATGCTGAATTCTTCGTGACCATCGGGACAAATGAGACGTATGACCTCAGCAACCTTGGCTCATACGTGATAGCGAATTCCCCAAAGCACCTGATACCAAGCACGCAGCTAGTAGGCTACCCGTTCTAACAATACGTGTTTATAATAGTGGAGTGGAAGCGGTTCTGGGATCAGGAGGGTTCGATGCCGAAGAAATACATGGTGGAGTTAGCTCAGGATGAGCGGGATGAGTTGGAAGCGGTGCTGAAGTCGAGCACGCGTCGTGCGGTGTCGGCGACGAAGCTGCAGCGTGCACGGATTCTGCTAGCCGTGGATCAGGGGGGTGCTGGCCCGGCACTGACGGACATGCAGGTGGTGGATGCGCTGGGGGTGACGGAGCGGACCTGCCAGCACGTGCGTCGGCGGGCGGTGGAGCAGGGTCCGATGAAGGCTCTGGAGCGTAGGCCTCGGCCGTTGCCTCCGGTGCCGAAGAAGCTGGACGGGGAGAAGGAAGCGCGTCTGGTTCAGGTGGCCTGTTCGGTTCCACCGGAAGGCCGCGTTCGGTGGACCGTGAAGCTGCTGGCAGAAGAGCTGGTGCGACTTGAAGTGGTCGAATCGATTTGCGGGGAGACCGTGCGGCAGGCGTTAAAAAAACGAATTAAAACCGTGGCGGCGAGAAATGTGGTGCATTCCGAAGCAGCAAAGCCATCATTTCGTGGCCGGCATGGAGCGGGTGCTTAAGGTATACCGGCGGCCGTACGACCCGCGGCATCCGGTGGTGTGCATGGACGAGATGAGCAAGCAGCTCGTGTCGGAAGTCCGCGAGAAGTTACCGGTACGCCCCGGGTCGCCGGAGAAGTACGACGCCCACTACCTCCGCCGGGGAGAATGCACGGTGTGGATGTTCGGAGAGCCGCTGTCCGGCTGGCGGAGAGTGGCTGTCACCAAACGGCGCACGACGTTGGATTGGGCGCAGCAAGTGCGCGCACTGGCGAATCTGCCGCGTTACCGGGATGCGGAAAGCATCACGCTGGTGTGCGACAACTTGAACACCCACAGCGGTGACTCGTTCTACGCCGCGTTCCCGGCGGCCGAAGCCAGTCGGCTGAACGACCGCATCCACCTGGTGCACACGCCGAAACACGGGAGCTGGCTGAACGTTGCGGAACTGGAGTTCAGTGCGTTGCACCGCCAGTGCCTGGATCGCCGGATCGAGAGCAGGGCTTTGGTCACGTCGGAAACGGCGGCCTGGGCCAAGGAGCGCAATCGCGAACAGACCGGGGTCGACTGGCAGCTCAGCGTCGACGATGCGCGCACCAAACTGAAGCATCTATACCCGAAAATTAAAACCAGTTAAACTACTAGATCTGTCCTCGTCAATTTATCGGACTGGACAACAACGTATATTTACTAAACGTTTTCGGCGGCCTCTTCGGCTCGCCACAGACTAAGCCCATATTGCTTAACCATGAATGACCAGCGCGATGCTGAGTGATCAATCAAGGCTCGCCGTTCCAGATCGACGGCGCGCTCCCGGTCAGGATGGATACCATGAGAGATTCTCTCAAGAGCACGCCGCCGAATTCATCGTCTATGATCTCGGCCCTCGCTAATACCTTGCAACAATTAGGAGCTAACAACGCGACCGTTAGCTACATCGAACCGGATGAGTACTAACAAACACAGTTCAGCATATTACAAATATTGTTGTTATTCAAGATTCTCCAGATCAAAAATCGTAACTTAAGGGAGTTATCAACTATATACACAGTTAATGTCTAGTGTCAAGATACTTAGAACCGATGCAGCAATTCCCCGTATAGTTTCATTTTGGGCTTGATGTCGGTCTTTTCATGTTTCGGTACGGGAAACCGATGTTTTCAGACGGTTTGCACGGCATGTCGTTGTGCGTTGGAACGGGTTCTGGGCATCGATATGCAGGTCTCTTGACCGTCAGGGCGGCATGGGGCCTCGGGGACATCCCGATCTCTTCTTCATTGAGCAGCCTGGAGAGGCGGTTGACCGTCAGGACGTATCGTAGGCGAGGTACGCGGTGTAGATCCCGAGGGCGTGGCCGTACAATTCCTGCCAGTTGCCCGGAAGGCTACCGCACAGAAACTGCTGCGCAGACGTTCCCACGTTGCGGTTCGGGTATAGCACTTGGCGAAGATTTGCTTCATGACGGGGCAGGCCATTTCCAGCAGCTGGTCGATCAGGAACGCCAGCAGCATCAGCGCAGCGAAAGTATCCGACAGGTGCTGGGTTCCGTGTCCGAAGTTGTGTTCCAGGTACTGGACGTTCTTCAGCGTGTTGAAGGTCTCGTTCTCGATCTTCCAGCGACTGCGAGCCGCGCGGGCCAGTTCGCTGGCGTTATGCGGATTGAGCGGCAGATCGGTGACCCAGGTGAACGCCCGCCGCGCATCCTCGCCGGAGCCACGCCGCTCCGAACTCTGCAGCACCTGGACCTTCAGGTCGGGGTTCGCAGCATTCAGTTCCACCTCCGGCACCACGCGCAGCTGGCGATCCCGCTCCTGCCCTTCGGGCGAGGGATCCGCAAACCAAGGCGCATCGGAACGATCCAGCTGAGCCTGCAGATGCGGATGGTCGCCCGCCCGAGCCGCCAGCAGAAAGCGCAGTCCATGCTCCTGCAGCAGCCGGATCTGGAGACCCTGCGAGAACAGCCCATCGGCAATCACGATCAGCTTCATGCGCCGATAGAGCGAAGCCAGGACCGGAACTAGCCGGGCCCAAGCACCCCGCTCGCAGTCGTTCTTCGTCGAGCCATCCCCGTTGCGAACCGCTTCTATCGCCATCGGCAGCACCTGCCGCTGATCCGGATGCACCATCACCGCACACAACTGCTGATGGGAGTACGTGGTCGAACCGTTGCGATGCCGGGCCCGCAGACAGCACGGACCGTGAACCCGCTGGGAGGAAAAGATGCCGGTACCATCCACGGCTACCAGATAATGACCGCGCCACGCCAACATCCGCTGCAGCACCTTGCCGCGCTGGGCGCGTTGCAGAACCTGCTGAAACGCCCGCCGATACCGCACCGGCGAGATCGGATCCAGGCGACGGCGCAGGGTCGTGTCGCAGGAAACCTGCGCCAGACCGTACAGACAACGCAGATTCATCTCCACCACCGAGTGCCGCTGCCTCGTTACATCAAACTGCAGCAGCGAGGCGTGCTTCTCCAGAAACACCGCCAGACCCGACATCAGACAGTCGCCGGTGGAAAACTTCCGCCCGCAAACCTTCTCAACGGCCGCCTCAAAAACTTCACGAACCACCCGCAGCAAACCGGGCTTGCTCACATCCTTGCGCAACTTCAATGCACCCATCCTTGGATACCTCGTTGGTCTGGTAACTCTATATTAACCTATCATCCACCCTCAAACGATAAGCCTACGCTCTTATTATCGCGAAAGCCAATGCGCAAAGCCCATACCTATAGCGGGGTTGGGGCTATACGGGGAATTTCTGGAACCGATGCCTAGATAGTTACGCCAATAATTCCAATTAAGTTGATGCACTACCTCAGTCTCAGCGTCTTTATTACTCAGGCATGTAACATGTAAGACATCTAGCGCGTCAGCTTGCGCGCCGAACATCATGGGTTATGCTTACGCGTGGTCTGGAAGGCCGTTACTCTCCTCAACAGAGACTATTTTCAACTGTTCCAATATATTCTACTGCTAATCGCATGTGCACTGAGTTATTCGAATGGTCGATTGACTTCGGTCAGAGAAGACTTGAGAAAACCGATGGCTAACAAACTCTGACACTCCCCTTTTTTTAGAGGGGCAGGGTGCAATCTCCTAAAATACGCCTTCATAAGGCATATAATTTCTATTCCAAACTGTTTAAGAATTACTTATCCTAAACAATGTGACGGAATTTTGCTGTGGCGCAGACTGCCAGGATAGTCTAACTGTCGTTACTCCTAGCTAAAACATCTCGTTGACGTCTTGATTCGAATAGCATAACGGCAGTCGTCATTGCAACATTTAGTGAGTTGGCTTTGCCTTGTTTGGGAAGACAAACGTTTTCAAATCCGTGTTGAAACCATTCGTTGGATAGACCAAATTGTTCGTTACCGACGACAATAGCGATAGGGCCCGTCAAATCTATTGTCCAGTATGACGTCTCTGCGGCTGGCGATGTAATAATCGTTCGCAGCTCGTTGTGGAGAATCCATTCGTTTGTCTCGCTTAATGTAGCTGTGGCAAATGGAACAGAAAATAGTGTCCCCAGACTTGTTCGGACGACATTTGGATTAAAAACATCAGTCCTAGGGTCACAAATGACGACTCCGTCCGCTCCTACTGCATCAGCACAACGGAAAATCGCTCCTAAATTACCTGGTTTCTCTACTGATGATGCTACTACGAAAAGCTCGCTTTCCGGTACCCTTAGCTGTGCTAGTTGGCAATCCCACTGTGCCGCTACAGCAATCAGTCCCTCCGTATTTTCTCGGTAAGCGATTTTTTTGTATATGGATTTAGTAATCGATGTGATTGACGCACCGCAGTCGTATTGGATCTTCGTTAATAGCGGTGTGTAATCATTTATATTCAGAATTTCATCCTGAATAAATAGGGTGTGAATTGGTATCCGAGCTACGGCGGCAAGTTCAAGTTCACGCACGCCTTCAATTAATAACTGACGATGCCAATCACGATAACGTTTTTGCCGCAATCGTACGACATGTTTAACGTCCTGATTCTGAGAACTGATAATTCTGTTGGCGACGTGCATCGAAGCATCAAATACAGAAATGACTAGATCGTACTGCCCTGTACCCGTTGGAAGCGATTTAATACTTGTACGTGTTCACGTTTCTCTAATGAAATGCCGTGCAAGATATCGTTTAATGTGCATCACAATACAATGCCTGAGGATAGTCGTTGAACTTCTTGAAACGATGCTGTGCGTTCATTCCAACACGATCATCGATACTTATTCTATCCATCAATTCGTTGACATAGTTTTTTTATTTGACGATTACGACCCCAAAAGAAGAAAAAGGCATGTCTTGAAAACAATGCTCTCGTCAGGCCAAAGATCTTTCTCGTAGAAAGTTGCCAACAAATACTAAGTCAGTATTATGTCATTAACTTCACGTACCAATGAGGTTATGGCATGCCTGATGGTCAAGCCAACAGAAGAGAATTTCTCAAATGGAGTGCGGTATCTGGGATAACAGGAAGTTTGTTACCGAAGGTAGCACACGCATCGAAAGATTTAACGGAGACGTCTAAGGTTAAGTCGTACAATCGCCTTGGTAGGACGGGCCTTGAGATTTCAGACATCTCTTTTGGGTCCAGTGCGCTTGATCCAAGCCAAATTAGTCTCGTGCACCACGCGCTAGATCGTGGAGTTAATTACTTCGATAGTGCGGATAGTTATCGTGGAGGGGCTTCGGAAATAGCACTCGGCCAAGCTCTGAAAGGTACACGAAAGGACGTGCACATCGTTTCAAAGATGGTCACAAGGACAGACACAACCGCCGATGAAATCATGGCGACCTTACATCAGTCATTGAAGAGACTACAGACCGACTATGTCGATATTTACATGTGTCACGCCGTCAATGATCTGGGGCGCATTCAGTCGGAAGAGTGGACCAAATTCGTTGAGCAAGCGAAGAGCAGTGGCAAGATTCGATTTTCTGGAATGTCAGGTCACGCGGGACGGCTTGCCGAGTGCCTTGAGTACGGGCTCAATCAAGATTGGACGGATGTCGTTCTCGTCGCCTACAACTTCGGACAGGACCCCAACTTCCTCGCTAAGTTTACACAGAGAATGGATTTTGTTGCAATCCAGCCAGAACTTCCACGTCTATTAGAAAAAGCTAAGGAAAACGATGTGGGGGTAACCGTCATGAAAACGTTGCGTGGTGCGCGGCTGAACGACATGCGACCTTATGAAACGGAAGGATCAACATTTGCCCAGGCGGCTTTTCGTTGGGTACTTTCCAATAAAAACGTTGATGCAGTCGTTGTTACGATGAACGACGGAAAGGATCAAATTGATGAATATCTTGGTGCATCTGGCTCTAGAGACGTAGCGTATGGCGATTATGAATTACTGGAGTTATATGCCAAACTCAATGCAGGATCGTATTGTGAACACGCTTGTAACGACTGTTCTGGTGCCTGCCCTTATGGGGTGCAGATCTCTGAAGTACTGCGCACTCGGATGTACGCGACCGACTATCGAAATTTGACGCTTGCACGAGAGGAGTACAACCTGATTGAGCAAAACGCTGCTGCCTGCCTATCATGTTCGGGAGAACCATGCAAGAACGCGTGCACGCATGGACTGGCTATCAACGAGCTTTGTGAAGCGACGCATACGATGTTGTCATAATTGAGCCCGTGGATAAACTATCCGCGTTATTGTACGAGTGCTTTAGCGGTATATCCGGTGATATGCACCTCGGTGCACTCGTCGATTTAGGAGTGCCCGCTGAGTATTTGCAAAATCACTTGGATCGCTTGCAGATCGAAGATGAATTCACTATTCATTTTGATCGTAGAAGGAAACAAGGTATAGAGGGTGTACGTGCGACGATTTCGTTCATACGGGATCACCCACACCCACATCGGCGGTTACCAGATATTATTTCCATCATCCAGCAGTCTGAATTTAACGAAAATATCGAATCGATATCTACTCGAACGTTCCACTTGCTCGCAGAAGCAGAAGCCAAAGTTCATGGTATTGACATTGACAAAGTTCATTTTCACGAAGTTGGTGCTACTGATACGATCGTGGACGTGGTTGGAGCTGCAATTGGAATCGACTATTTGTCACCGTCGCACGTCTACTGTGGTCCTATAGAACTTGGAAGCGGAATAGTTGAATGTGCTCACGGGACGATGCCAGTGCCTGCCCCAGCCACAGCTGAATTACTGAAACAAACGCCAACGAACCGAGGTGGTGTTGATGGAGAAGCAACAACGCCGACGGGTGCAGCGATCCTTTCCTCCATTGTGAATACATATAGTCCTCCGCGGTGCTTCTATATTACTAAGATTGGTTATGGAATTGGTTTTAAGGATTTCCAAAGACCGAATGTTTTACGACTGTCGTTGGGAACAAGCAATGAGAGTGAAGCTATAAGAACTATCGATAATGTTGAAATTGAATGTAATATTGATGACATGAGTCCGGAAGCATTTGAGCCGCTTATTGAGAATCTTTTTGCACATGGAGCGAAAGACGTGTTTCTGACGCCAATCGTGATGAAAAAATCTCGACCGGCAATCAAAGTTTCAGTGATTGCCGATGTCGAAGACCAACAAACGCTCATAAGTACCCTACTCTCTTCATCGACTTCTTTAGGTACTCGAACGCATCCCATTACGAAATTTAAACTTCCACAAGAGGAACAAACCCTAAAAACGAGCTTTGGGAGCGTGGGCGTCAAGATCGCCTGGATGCCCAACGGACGAAGACGCTGGAAAACTGAGCACAACGACATTGCTCAATTAGCTCGCGAGAACGATATCGAATATATCGAATTGAAGAAGCGCGTGGACCGTGAGGTACAGGCTTACTTAGATCAATGAAGGACATTGCATCGATTCTTGACTCTTATCGCAATGGGTTGGTGGATTTGCAGGAGTGTATTGCCGCAATCCGAGCAATTCGGTACGAAACAGATCTTGGTCTTACTATCGACTATGACCGGTATCGCAGAACTGGAGCAGCAGAAGTCATTTATGGCACAGGTAAAACCACCGAACAGATCAGTTTGGCATTTGAAAAAATTGCTAATTCAGGTCACAACGTACTGGCAACTCGGCTTGATTTGGAGGCAATAAGAACGCTGCAAGAGAAGTTCTCTGGTATAGAGATCTCAGAAATCGCACAAATGGCATGGTTCCAGAACAGTAAAACTAAGCCTGCCAGTACTTCCGTAGCTGTAGTGACGGCTGGTACGAGTGACCAGCGTATCGCGGAAGAAGCCGGCATTACCGCGGAATTTTACGGTAGTCCCGTATTGAGGATACAAGATGTGGGCGTCGCTGGCATTCATCGCCTCTTCAATAGAATGGATGAAATGCAGAAATGTCGAGCCATCATAGTAGTTGCAGGAATGGAGGGTGCATTGCCGAGTGTAGTAGGAGGCTTGGTTAACAAGCCCGTCATTGCAGTGCCTACCAGTGTTGGATATGGCGCATCTTTTGATGGTCTTGCTGCATTACTCGGGATGCTCACGAGCTGCACCCCTGGAATTTCTGTTGTAAATATTGACAATGGGTTTGGTGCAGGATTCCTTGCCAATCGTATTAATCGTCTTTAACTTAGCCCATGTCTAGACTGAATTTATCAGATGATCTATTTAATAAATACAATAGATTACAAAATTCTATTAAAGGAATGTGTCGCGCGATCATTGCTTTCTCAGGTGGTGTAGATAGTTCGCTCGTAGCGTTCGTCACAAATCAAGAACTTGGCGAAAATGCGCTTGCCGTAACGTCCGGCTCACGTAGTATTAAAAGAAGCGATTTGCAGTTAACCAAAGACCTTGCGAAAAAGTGGGGACTCAACCATCGTGTGGTCTTTACTGACGAACTCTCGAAAAGTAAATACCAAGCAAATCCGATAAACCGGTGTTTTTATTGTAAAGCATCACTCTATTCCAGTTTATCTGAAATTGCAAGCAATGAGGACTACCCGGTTATTCTTAATGGAACAAACGTCGATGATTTAAGTGATCATCGACCAGGTCTCATGGTAGCTGAAGACTTCAAGGTCCGCTCGCCCCTTGTAGAAGCCGAGTTTTACAAACAAGATATACGGAAGCTAGCAAGGTACTTAGGGATGGAAAATGCAGAAAAACCCCAAGCTGCGTGTCTTGCTAGTCGTGTACCATACGGTTCAGGTATTACTGAAGACATTCTCAACCAAATTGAGCAAGCGGAAAATGTATTAGCCGACTTAGGGTTCACTCAATTTCGGGTACGGCATCACGGTGAGGTCGCGAGAATCGAGCTGATTCCATCTGAAATGCATCGTGCACTAGACATTGGAGAGCAGTTGCAATTCAAAATTCGTGCATGCGGGTATCGTTTTATATCGCTTGACCTTAGTGGATTTCGGTCAGGGTCACTTAACGAAGGTGTTATAGAAGCAGTTCACTTGGAATCGTAAGCGAAAAACATAAATTACATGCCCGATAGTTAGCGATTTATTGTATTTCGTCAGTATTGATTTTAAACTTTTGCTGCTTATAGATCTTACCGCAACTTCACGTAGACTTTACCGAATACAATTGGTTGGGCCAACAATGCCTCACCCTCCACGTGCGACTGAAAATGCGCTTTCAGTACCATTAAATAGGGAATGCTTTCCCATTGATCGGAAGTACTTTTCGTAACATCTCTACCGCCAACTCGGAGCGATTGTTTTGCTAGCCCTTCGGCTTAAGTTCAATGAGGTCGTTTGTCCTCACGGTCATGTTTTTTATGGATGGTGGATTGTTCTCAGCGCAGCTTGTATTCAATTTCTCGCCGGAATTTTTATGATGCAGTCGTATGGTGCTTACGCCGTATTACTACACCAAGACTTTGGCTGGAGTAAATCGCTATTGGCTGGGGCTTTTGCGATGACTCGTGTCGAAAGCGGCCTGCTTGGACCATTGCAGGGATGGTTAGCGGACCGCTATGGACCACGTATTGTATTAGTCATCGGCCACATTCTTTTCGGCATCGGTTTCATTGTTTTTAGCCAAATTGATTCAATCTTGGGTTTTTATGCTTCGTGGTTGCTAATCGCGATTGGCTCAAGCCTCGGTGGATTTTTGACGCTCATGGTGCCCATCGTTCAATGGTTCGATCATCATCGATCAAAAGCTATAGCAATCTCGCAGATGGGTTATGCGCTTTCTGGGATTTGTATCCCTATCGTTATTTTTGCGCTCGCCACTCTCGGCTGGCGTACGACGGCATTGTTATCCGGAATAATGATTTTGATCGTAGGAATACCACTTTCCTTCGTTGTACGCCACAGACCGCAAAGCTACCGATTCCATCCTGATGGATACAATCCAGGAGGACGTTCACAACCAGCGCATTCCGACAAATCTCCAGTGCTGGATATGTCTGCGAGACAGGCGCTCCGTACAAGAGCTTTTTGGTTGATTTCTGCGGGACATGCCTTGTCTCTACTTATAGTTTCTGCAGTATCCGTGCATGTCGTATTTCATTTGACTGAGGGATTGCATTATTCGCTAGCTCATGCGGGATTTGTGATTGCTCTTATGACCGCCTGCCAACTCGCCGGTCAGGCCATCGGAGGGTATCTAGGCGACCGCTTTGAAAAGAGAATTATCTGTGCGACTTGTCTCATATCACACGCTATTGCTTTGTTATTCGTAACGTTTGCCGTAAATTGGCAAATGGTGGTCGTTTTTGCAGTGCTCCATGGACTCGGATGGGGAGTGCGTGGACCACTAATGATTGCACTGAGGGCTGACTATTTTGGAACTAGCTCCTTTGGGACGATTATGGGGTTTTCATCACTTATTGTGATGGTGGGGATGTCTACAGGGGCATTAGTGACTGGCTTCATGGCAGATATCACACACAACTACATATTAGGGTTTAGCACTATGGCCTTTGTCTCGGTGTTTGGTTCTTTTTGCTTTTTAATGGCTAAGAGGCCAGAGCGTGTGAGGCTTGTAAGTCTCGATTTGGCAAAAAACAAGGAGTGATATGCGAATTGTAAGTTGGAATGTTAACGGCCTTCGTGCATGCACGAAGAAGGGTTTTCTGAAGTTCTTGAATACTTGCCAAGCCGACGTATTGGCATTACAGGAAGTACGAGCTTATCCTGAACAGCTGGAGCCAAATGTGCGAAAGCCAGATGGATGGTTCACATACTTCTGCCCTGCAGAACGGCCAGGGTACGCGGGCGTTGCTATCTATACGAGACAGGAACCTACCAAGGTATCAACTGAACTCGGCGTTCCTAAATTCGATACCGAAGGGCGCTTCATTATTGCACATTTTGGAAAGCTAGCCATCGCTTCGGTTTACTTTCCCAAAGGTAGTGGAAAGGAACGAGACAATAGCCGCGTAGGCTATAAATTAGAGTTCTACCGCGAAGTATTTGATCACGTTCAAAAAGTCCGTACTTCTATGCCGATTTATGTCGTCGGAGACTACAACACCGCGCACATGGAAATTGATTTGGCCAGGCCCAAAACGAATCAAAAAAGTAGCGGTTTTCTACCCGAGGAACGAGCTGAAATTTCACGTTGGCTTGATGTGGGTTGGGTAGACGCGTTTCGTACGCGGCATAGAGATGAAACTGGACACTACACTTGGTGGCGGCAGTGGGGAGATGCGAGGGGAAATAATGTGGGATGGCGGATTGACTATGTGTTGGCGTCACCGTCCGCTGACCGTAAAATAACGGATGCTTTTATCCGGCCTGATATCGAGGGATCAGATCATTGCCCCGTTGGGGTCGACACCAAGTAGCTGAAATCATGCATTTAAAATGTCTGCACTTAATAGCTCAGTAACGCGAGTAGTTCAATCAAACCAAATCTAAAAAACTCATTTCAATTAGATTCATTTGATCTTCTGCGTGCAAGCACCGATGCAACTGCTAACGGACCTTTCATGTCCCGTGCAACCTGTTTGTCTTTTGGTGTCCATCGGAGTGCTGGACCCGTGAAATGCAGCTGAGCAGACTTTTGTTCCGATTCCCACAACCTGTCCTGTTCTATAGCTCGCTCATACCCGTGTTCGGTCAGTGGAAAATACGCCTGTCGGAGTGTGCCATCAATCGATCTCGCTACACGGTAACTGTGGTACGAACCCTGTCGATGCTTGTAAATGCTCAACTTAACAGATCTCTAGATGGAAAGGGGTATAATCTTACACACTTCGTGTCGTAATTGTAAATTGTTCAGAAATGGAGAGTGATGATGTTATCGCTTACCCTGATTGGTTATTTGCCGTAGGGTGGTTCATTAAAGATTTGGAAAGATTGCATAGTAAGGGGCATCTCCCGCCCACATTCGTTACTTCCAAACACCACTGTCGGACAATATCTCGTATGGATCTTGGTAGTGACGATATGGATTTCAGTTTGCTCGATTTTATTTATATTCCCATGCAATTGGCAGACGGATTATTCTACGGTTGAGTATATTTCGCTGTTCAATGCGTTTGGGTCATCCGCATAAGCGTGTACGTATAATCTCGGACTTATTTTGTAGGCACCCGAAGAAGATATGAACTATCCGATCAATATCTTTGTAATAATTTAAAAACTTGCATTTGGTTAAAAGGCAACTTCGTAACGCAGTTCATAACAAGGTACCTTTAAAATTACCCAACAATTAGATCTGAATTTCGTTATACGATGAGCGCATTCTCTTGTGTTGCCGAAAAAACGCCCTATTTATACATTTGTGCGGCGTCCCCTACAACTACCGACAAAAGAGTATAAAGTTTCATGAGCATTGCAACGTTAGACACAATTTGTAAATTTTTTGGCACCAAATTAACGGCAGAAGATAAACAAAAAATTGTAGATGAAGCAGTGATGATGACTTTGGCACGTGCGACGAATGCTGATTCAAATATCAAGCGCATCGAAGTTGAGCTGGTGCAGAAAATTGTGCAGGAGGTAACCGGACAAACAGTATCGGCCGCGGATGTTCGGGTTGCGGCCAATTCCCATCTTTTCGAGAAAGCACCGTTACAACGCTATTTATCTCGAATCGGAAGTGAAATCACCACTCAAGAAAAGCTGACCATCGTACAAGCACTGGCAGACGTCATAAAAATAGACGGCAGGATTTCTTCACGAGAAGCCCAATTTTTCAATATGGTCACTGAGGCCTTCGATCTTGATGCAGCCAATCTTATTGGTCTAGCTGTTACCGAGACGTAGTTCTTCCCTCTCTACTGCTGATGCTACCTTTGTCTTCCCAGACGCCTATTCATTGACACATTGAATTTAGTGCTTCTAGAAAATGCTTTATAAGACTGTTGAATACGCAAAGAGCAAGCATTATTCCACCGATCAATTGAGGTGGTGCGGTTTCTTGAGACGGATTAACGCGAGATTTAAGATACACTCCAGCGGACTTCACTACCCCCGCGGGGGTAGTGAAAATTTTCGCTTTTCGCTTTTTACGCCACATTTCGCCATGCCTTCCGGTCGGACCAGTAGACATCGTCGGGTGTTCGGTACCCCAATGCCTGATGCGGTCGCTCCCGGTTGTAGAACTCCACCCAACGCCCGATCGATCCCCTGCCGAGCCTCCTTCGGATCGTTCCAGGCGTGCAGATGCACGCTCTCGTACTTCACCGAACGCCACAGCCGCTCGACTCTCACGTTGTCGCGCCATCGACCCTTGCCGTCCATGCTGATCGCAACCTCGGCCGCACGGAGGACATCCAGGAAGCTGTCGCTGGTGTACTGCGAAACCCTGATCCGTATTGAAGATGGTCGGCTTGCCGTAGCGCACCAGAGCCTCCTTCAGTGCTTCCACGCAGAAGCGCGAGTCCAGACTGTTGGACAACCGCCACGACAGCACCTTACGGCTGTGCCAGTCAATCACCGAAGTCAGGTACACATATCCCCGACGCATCGGAATGTACGTGAGGTCCGAAGCCCACACTTCGTCGCTTCGCACGATCTTACGATTCCGCAGCAGATACGGATACTTCTCATGAGCCCGGCTCGATACGCTCGTTCGCGGCTTCGGACGAATCGGCTCCAGATGCATCTCCCGCATCCGATTACGGATGCGACGGACACCCGCTTCCAGTCCCTGCTTGCTCAGTTCCACCTGCACGCGCCGCTTGCCGTAGAACGGATGCTGTTCGTAAATGCCCGCGATCGCATCCCGAAGAGCGCGGTCCGTCACCGACCGGGGACGGAGTGAGCGATAGTCATTCGAACGGCCCACCTCAAGTAGCTTCGCATGGGTGCTTCACCGAAAGGGTTGCCCCGGAGCCGATCATCGCCGTTCTCCGAGATCGATCCAGGGCACCAGCTTTTCCTTGAGAAAGTCCCGCTCCATCGTCCGTTCCCCAATCTTGCGGTGCAGCTCGTTCGCATCCGTATCCGGCTCCGGCGACTTCGCCGTCCGTAACCCACGTTCAAACACAGCAATTCCCCGTATAGTTTCATTTTGGGCTTGATGTCGGTCTTTTCATGTTTCGGTACGGGAAACCGACGTTTTCAGACGGTTTGCATGGCATGTCGTCGTGCGTTGGAACGGGTTCCGGGCATCGATATGCAGGTCTCTTGACCGTCAGGGCGGCATGGGGCCTCGGGACGACGTCCCGATCCCTTCTTCATCGAGCAGCAGCTGGAGAGGCGGTCGGCCGTCAGGACGTATCGTAGGCGAGGTACGCGGTGTAGATCCCGAGGGCGTGGCCGTACAGTTCCTGCCAGTTGCGGAAGGCTACCGCACAGAAACTGCTGCGCAGACGTTCCCACGTCGCGGTTCGGGTATAGCACTTGGCGAAGATTTGCTTCATGACGGGCAGGCCATTTCCAGCAGCTGGTCGATCAGGAACGCCAGCAGCATCAGCGCAGCGAAAGTATCCGACAGGTGCTGGGTTCCGTGTCCGAAGTTGCGTTCCAGGTACTGGACGTTCTTCAGCGTGTTGAAGGTCTCGTTCTCGATCTTCCAGCGACTGCGAGCCGCGCGAGCCAGTTCGCTGGCGTTATGCGGATTGAGCGGCAGATCGGTGACCCAGGTGAACGCCCGCCGCGCATCCTCGCCGGAGCCACGCCGCTCCGAACTCTGCAGCACCTGGACCCTCAGGTCGGGGTTCGCAGCATTCAGTTCCACCTCCGGCACCACGCGCAGCTGGCGATCCCGCTCCTGCCCTTCGGGCGAGGGATCTGCAAACCAGGGCGCATCGGAACGATCCATCTGAGCTTGCAGATGCGGATGGTCGCCCGCCCGAGCCACCAGCAGAAAGCGCAGTCCATGCTCCTGCAGCAGCCGGATCTGGGGACCCTGCGAGAACAGCCCATCGGCAATCACGATCAGCTTCATGCGCCGATAAAGCGAAGCCAGGACCGGAACTAGCCGGGCCCAGGCACCCCGCTCGCAGTCGTTCTTCGTCGAGCCATCCCCGTTGCAAACCGCTTCTATCGCCATCGGCAGCACCTGCCGCTGATCCGGATGCACCATCACCGCACACAACTGCTGATGGGAGTACGTGCTCGAACCGTTGCGATGCCGGGCCCGCAGACAGCACGGACCGTGAACCCGCTGGGAGGAAAAGGTGCCGGTACCATCCACGGCTACCAGATAATGACCGCGCCACGCCGACATCCGCTGCAGTGCCTTGCCGCGCTGGGCGCGTTGCAGAACCTGCTGAAACGCCCGCCGATACCGCACCGGCGAGATCGGATCCAGGCGACGGCGCAGAGTCGTGTCGCAGGGAACCTGCGCCAGACCGTACAGACGACGCAGATTCATTTCCACCACCTTCCTCCTCAACGACCGCCTCAAATACTTCACGAACCACCCGCAGCAAACCGGGTTTGCTCACATCCTTGCGCAACTTCAACGCACCCATCCTTGGATACCTCGTTTGTCTGGTAACTCTATATTAACCTATCATCTATCCTCAAACGATAAGCCTACGCTCTTATTATTGTGAAAGCCAATGCGCAAAGTCCATACCTATAGCGGGGTTGGGGCTATACGGGGAATTGCTGCGTTCAAACACCAGTGCCCCTTCGTCCAGAAGCATCTTCTTCCACTGTTGAAGCTGCGTCGACTGCAACTCGAACCGCGACGATAACTCCGCCATCGTCCAATCCCCCTTCAGGGCCTCCACCGCCACCTTGAACTTGAACTCCGACGAATGCCGCCGTCGTTTGCTTTTCACCATCGTTGTCATACTCCCGTCATGTCCCTAACAAAGGCCGGGTGTATCTTAAACTATGCTCCGTTCGTGTCCCATTTTTCCGCACCACTTCTCAATAGCTTCATTTCACACCATGAAACGGCATGTGTGCAGAAATGAATAGTGACTGTTCTTGAACCTTGCTGCTTATTCGTCTGATACACGTCGTATTTGTACGACGCAATGAACCGTGTTGGAAAAATGTACAAATGCAAGGATTAAATCAAAATCTGTCGTCTCCGAACGCATTTTACATTATTGCAGGAATACACACCGGTGACAGGTTGGTTGTTCGAAAATATCGTTATTGAAATCGTTCGCATATTCTTCGGCTGAATTAGACACAATACAAAAAGCGAGAGGTCAGAATATCTTTAGGATATCTCTATTTATTGCTTTTTTGACGAATCATGTTCGATATAAATGTATGATTTCTAACGTTGTAAGGATTGTTTGCTTCGAATAAATAGCGATACCCTTTAGTGACCGTCTCAGATTTCATGACTGTCCTAGCTTGCGTACATTGCTAGATCTAAAACTGGAATTCAGGTAACTGAACTCTGATTCCATCTAATTCGTCTGTAACCTTAATTTGACAAGATAGCCTAGAAGTTGAATGCTTTTCAGGATTCAGTGAAAGCATCGCTTCTTCATTTTCGCTAGGCTCACCTAGTTTATCGAACCATTCCTCGGTCAAAATCACATGACACGTTGCACAAGAGCATTCACCCCCGCAATCAGCATCAATGCCCGGCACGAGGTTGTCGACTGCTACTCGCATTAAGCTATTTCCAGCATTCGGATTTATTGTATGCTCTGTACCATCATGCTCGATAAACGTAATTTGTGGCATTGAATCAGCTGGCAGTTCACTCAAAGGCATGCATAATATCCCACCGGTCATTCGCACCGCGCGGATATTGTGTTATCTTCATTTCTTCTTCTTTTGTTATCCAAAAAGAGTGTTGATCCATTAAAATTATGTACCATTCCGCCTTAGCTCAATTGGTAGAGCAACTGACTGTTAATCAGTGGGTTGCTGGTTCAAGTCCAGCAGGCGGAGCCAAATTCCCAGCCAAGAGATTCAAGAAAGTATATGGCTTCCACAGTACTTCTTTGGTTTATTCGGCCGCCAAGGTAATCGGAATGAATTCCGTGCTGGAGAAGCTGAAAGTGATATGTACACGCCAGGGTCTGAACTGAAACCACACGTATAGTACTCTGGTGAAATGAGAACATGGTTGCACTTATATCTTCATACGACGGCCAGAAGCTTTGGGGCAGTGCTACTGGTACGGCACTTAAGCCAACGATCGGCAAACTGGTCATCCAATACTGCCAGCAACGCATAAAGAAGACGGTCGGCGAAGGGATAATTAAGAGCCTCCAAGCGGAAACCCAGAAATCCCTTCTCGTTAGTGCGGTATAGAGTGTACTTGTCCACCTGGCGGGTAGATCGACCAAGTGCTGCACCCGAACCGCGGCGTGGAAATGCCTACGCAGCAGTTTCTGTGCGGTAGCCTTCTGTGCAACTTGGAAGCAAACTGTACGGCCACGCCCCCTCGGGGTCTACACCGCGTACATTGCCTACGATACGTCCTGACGGCCGACCACCTCCCGAGCTGCTGGATCAACCCATCGGGACGTCCCGAGGCCCCATGCCGCTCTGACGGTCAAGGGTCCCGTATATCGGCACCTGGAACCCGTCTCAATGCACGACGACATGCCATGTGAACCGTCTGAAAACATCGGTTTCCCGTACCAAAACACGGAAAGACCGACGTCAAGCCCAAAATGAAACTATACGGGGAATTGCCGGAACGATACCACATTTCCGACTACTGCACTGCCTTGTATTCTAGTAGGCTGCCCGTTCTAATAATACGTGTTTATAATAGTGGATTGGAAGGGGTTCTGGGATCAGGAGGATTCGATGCCGAAGAAATACATGGTGGAGTTAGCTCAGGATGAGCGGGATGAGTTGGAAGCGGTGCTGAAGTCGAGCACGCGTCGTGCGGTGTCGGCGACGAAGCTGCAGCGTGCACGGATTCTGCTGGCTGTGGATCAGGGGGTCGCTGGCCCGGCACTGACGGACGGGCAGGTGGTGTATGCGCTGGGGGTGACCGGAGCGGACCTGCCAGCACGTGCGTCGGCGGGCCGTGGAGCAGGGGCCGATGGTGGCTCTGGAGCGTAGGCCTCGGCCGTTGCCTCCGGTGCCGAAGAAGCTGGATGGGGAGAAGGAAGCGCGTCTGGTTCAGGTGGCCTGTTCGGTTCCACCGGAAGGCCGTGTTCGGTGGACCGTGAAGCTGCTGGCGGAAGAGCTGGTGCGGCTTGAAGTGGTCGAATCGATTTGCGAGGAGACTGTGCGGCAGGCGTTAAAAAAAACGAATTGAAACCGTGGCGGCGGGAAATGTGGTGCATTCCGAAGCAGCAAAGCCACCATTTCGTGGCCGGCGTGGAGCGGGTGCTCAAGGTATACCAGCGGCCGTACGACCCGCGGCATCCGGTGGTGTGCATGGACGAGATGAGCAAGCAGCTTGTGGCGGAAGTCCGCGAGAAGTTGCCAGTACGCCCCGGGTCGCCGGAGAAGTACGACGCCCACTACCTCCGCCAATGGCATTCGGATTAGCGGAAAGGGATCCTGGTCTTTGAGGATATCGTGTAACCGGTTGATATACGGAAAGATATTCGGTTATGTTGGGATTCTTCAAAAAAACACTTGCGTTTCAGCATGGGTTATGGCAATCTACGCTTAGTTAGTGTCTGCGGGAAAACCCCATTTTACGATGGGTTTAAGCCACGTGATGGTATCCGTCGCTCAGGGGATCATGTTGATTTAGGAGATGTACGACGGGTAATCGGCCCATCGGGGCTCCAAAAGTGCGGATGATGTTCTCCTGCTCGCTTTCGGGGCGTGCGGGGTCCGTCCCGAGGGGCGGGAAGGATGGATATTGAGGATGGGGACGGCTAGGCCGCCAAACGATAGGGTGGTGCGTGCGTGCGATGGGACCGCCGCGCCGCCCGTTGCTGCAGCAAGCGTCCGAGTCGGTGCAGGTTGGCTGCGAGGATCGAGATACCCACGGTGCGTTCGAAGCCTGCCCGGCCATGCGTGCGCACCCGGTCCAAGCCATGGCTTTCCAACGCATGGATCGCCGATTCCACGCCCGGATGCCGCCGGCGTCGCGCCACGAACGATGCTTTACCTTCCCGAGCTCGGCTGGCCTCCGTGCCTCGCCCCTTCGCGGGCAACGCGACGTGCTCCAGCACCGCGGCCAGTTGCTGTTGGTTGGCGGGGCTGTGGAACCCCCGGTCGAAACTGCATCCGCGCAACTCCGGATACTGTGCCTGGCATGCCGCCACCAGCGGAACCCCCACGTCCACATCGCCGCCCTGCCACTGCAAGTGCCAACCCAGGATGAACGGATGTTGATCTTCCAGCACCGTCAGGGGAACCCCCAGCTCCACCGGCCGGCCTTGCCCTTCACGATCCAGCGCGTATGCGGCTCGAACAGCGAGAACAGTTTCTCCTCGTGCGGGATCGTTTCCCCTTCCAGCACGCGACGGCGGACCTGATCCTGCAAACGCACCGAGCAGGCGTGAAACCAGCGCCATCGCGACAGCTGCGCCGGCGACACCGAGCCCTCCGGCAATCCTTCCAGCTCCTCCAGCGTGTCGCCCAGACGCCCCGTCAGATCGCCGCACAGGGTCAACCACGCCGCCACCGCCTTCGGGCGTCGGCACCACAACCGCGCACGGCTCACCCGTTGATAGCCCTGCCGAACCTGGCTCCGCCAGTACTGCCCCTGCCGCCATCCCGACACCTCATGCGATCCGCAACAGACCGAAACCTCCGTCAGCAGCACCCGCATCGCATCCCACAGCAGGTTCACGTCCGTCGGGTAATGCACGTCCGTCTCCACTACGAACGAGTCAACCCGACCGTCCAAGGCGGTGTGCCAGGGAACTTTCCCGCCACCGCATGACCCTCCCGTACCAGCAGCGCATTCAATTCCTGTAGCAACGCCGGCGTCACCAGCGACACGTTGTCCTGCAACGTGCGAACCGAGTACGTCCAGTCATCCAGAAACCCATGCTGCAGCATCTTCCGTACCACCTGGTGATGGTTCACCAACTCCCCCAGACGGTCGTAGTCGCAATTCAAACCCTGCTTGAGCACCGCCATCACCAGAACCCGCCACAGCGTCATCCCCGGCCTCCCGTTCTCCGGATCCCGATCCGCTGTCACATGGCAACCCAGTAACGCTTCCCATTCCTCCCGACACGACACGTACAGATGCTGCAATCCCAACAGCAACGCCGGAATGTCATCCCGTGATTTCACATTAATCTTGATCTCACCGATCGGCGTCTCATCCAACCGCAAGGCATGCTCGAAACGTCTCATGATCGCTGCTCTCCCAACGAAGATCCGCACAGAACACCCCTGAAACCCCTAAAAAAGCCCATTTCAACGCCTCCAACGGCAATCTTCATCCGTAGCATTTTAGCTCAAAATACCCTCCCATGCCACAATAATCAGCACTTTGATACAATCATCAGGGTTTTCGCACAGACACTAGTAGTTCGTTTCCGAAATACCGTCACACTCGGATCGCATCGTTTATTCCATAAGTCCACTTGAACACCACCGGTTCGGCGTTGATCCCATCGATGTAGCGTTCGAGACGTTCCTTGAGTTCGTCCGTCGAGGCGACACGGATTCCACGCAACACGGTTCTTGCCACTTTGCTGAAGAACGTCTCGATCAGGTTCAGCCACGATGCGTGCTTGGGCGTGAACACGAACTCGAACCGGTTGGGCACGCTGGCGAGCCAGGTGCGCGTTTCCCTGGAGAGGTGGACCGAATGGTTGTCGAGGATCAGTCGCAGCGTCATGTTTTTGGGATAGGCCTTGTCCAGGCCCCGCAGGAACTCGACGAACTCCCGGCTTCGATGCCGGTCCACGACGGCTCGGTGCACATGCCCCGTGAGCAGGTCCATCCCTGCCATCAAGGTGACCGTGCCATGGCGCACGTACTCGGGGTCGCGGCCGACCGTGGCGTGCTCGCCCGGTACCGGCGGCCGGTCGGGCGAGGTCGTGCCGACCGCCTGAATGCCGGGCTTTTCGTCGTACGAGATGTAGGCCACGAGCGGTGCGTCCGAATCCTCCCCTCGCTCGCGGACCAGTGCCACTTCGCGATAAAAACACAGCACCTGCGCCATCTTCTCGTCGAACGCGGGGTCCCGCCGTTCCAGGTAATAGGTGATCTTGTGCGGTCGCACCTCCTGATTGGCCAGGATCTTCGACACCGTTCCCGGGGCCACGCTCAACAGGTCCGGATGCCCAGCGTCCCGACAGCGCTTCCGAGCGTGCTCGGCCAGTCGTCGCACCGTCCACAACTCCTCGGCGTAACCCAGCTCCGCAGGCTTGCGGCACGCCAGAGCCACCAGCCAAGCGCGCGATCCCGCCAAGATCGTCGCCGGGCGACCCCGACGTGGCAGATCATCCAGTGCCGGCAAAGCACCCACGTCAAGAGCCTTGCGCACGCACCGGTATACCTTCGGGCGGTTCGTGTTCAGCGACCGCGCAATCGCCGAAATCGGCTCGCCGGCCACGTAGCCGAGCAGCAGTTTCGCACGTTCCACGCGCCGCGCCGACTCCGTTTGCGAACGGCTAATCCGCTCCAGTTCCAACCGCACACCATCGTCAATACGTAGCTCCGCTCGTTGTCGTTGAAAGGGCATCTTGTCCTCCCCAGATGACTATCCTTGTCTTTCGGAAAACCAAGTATACTAAATGCACCATGTAATGATATATAGAAAACGAACTACTAGTTAGATTATCTCTGGTGCAAACGTGATGGATTCCCGAATCGAGAACTTGAAGTCGACCACCTTCTGTGGCACGCGGCTGACCCGCCGTCAGATTGCGGACCTCCAGAAGACGGTGAAAATGTTTCCGGCACTGAGCCGCCATGAGCTGGCTGCCACCCTGTGCACTCATCTGGGCTGGTTCACGCCGAAGGGTCGGGATCGACTGGGGTCCTGTCTGCGGATGCTGGAGCAGCTGGAGTCCGACGGCATCGTGTCGCTGCCGGCGAAGCGACCGGGATCGAGAACGGGAACCGGGGGTCGGAGACCGCGGCATACGAGTCGCTCGGATCCGGGCTCCGCCATAGAGTGTGAGTTGAAGGAGCTGATGCCGCTGGAACTGGAGGTTGTGGCGGAGGGGGAGGCCGTTGAGGAATGGAAGGAATTGGTGGATCGGCATCATGAGCTGGGTTACCGGCATCCGTTCGGCTGTTTCCTGCGCTACTGGCTGCGGAATCGTCGGGGTCGCAAGCTGGGCTGTCTGCTGTTTGAGGCGGGCACGACCCGGCTTCCCTGTCGTGACGCCTGGATTGGCTGGCGGGATCGGGATCGGGCGAAGCGTCTGAAGGGGTGGTGAACAACTCCCGGTTCCTGATCTTCCCTTGGGTTCGGGTTCCGTATCTGGCCTCGAAGGCCCTGTCGATGGCGGTTCGGCGGCTGCCCGGGGACTGGAAGGAGCGGCACGGCCTGGAGCCGGTACTGGCGGAGACCTTTGTGGATCCGGCGAAGTACCGGGGGACCTGCTACCGTGCGGCCAACTGGCAGTGCATTGGCCGGACGAAGGGACGCAAGGCGAGTGCATCGGAGGCAGGCAGGACGCCGAAGGACGTTTACCTGTATCCGCTGACGAAAGACTGGAAGCAGGTGCTGCTGACCGGCTCCCGTCGATCCGGACGCCGTTCCCGCAGGCCGCCGGTGGCGGTCCTGGCTCCGGAGGATGCTTTTGTCCGGCTCTGGAGCGGCATCGTCGAGACGCTCGTGAGTGTCGCCAACCGGCATGACCGGCTCTGGCAGCGGCGGCGGCGCGTGCTGAACACGCTGGTGGTCGTGCTGTTCGTTTTCCGGCTGGTGTTCTCGAAGGGGCGTCCAGGATATGCGACCACGCTGGCCGAACTGTGGGGGCAATGCCGGACGATGGGGATCGAACTGCCACAGCCGGCTCCGGTGTCGCCGTCCTCCATCTGCAGTGCCCGGGCCAGGCTGGACGAGCAGCTGTTCAAGACCTTACACCAGGAAATCCTCAAGGTGGTCTTCGACGCCGAGGCCCGACCCCGGCACGCACGGAAAGTCCGACCCGACACGCGGATCGGCGGTGGCAGGGGCATCGGGTGTTTGCGGTCGATGGAACCTACCTGAACCTGCCGCGCGGACTGGTGCATGAAGGCTGGCGGACGCCGGTAGACGGTGCCCATTATCCGCAGGGTCTGGTGAGTTGCCTGTATCGGCTGCAGGCCCGACTACCGGTCGACTTCGACCTGCATGCGCATGGAAACGAGCGCGCGGCGGCACTGGCCCACCTGAACGTGTTGTCGGCGAACGATGTGGTGGTCTATGACCGGGGCTACTATTCCTATGAGATGCTGCACGCGCATGCGATCCGGGGACTGCACGCGGTGTTCCGGATGCAACGGAAAACCGGTATCGATGTCGACCGCTTCATCCACGGCGGCCGCCGGGATACGGTCATCGAGGTCGTTCCCCGCCAACGCACGCTGACCCGACTACGCCGAGGGAACCCCGGAGCCGCATTCGGCCCGCACCGCTTGCGGCTGGTGAAATATGCCGTGGGCGATACCGTCTTCATCCTGGGAACGACCCTGCTGGACCGGGACCAGTATTCCATCGAGCAACTGTCGGATCTGTATCACGCGAGATGGGGCATCGAGGAACGGTACAAGGTATCCAAACGGCTGATGGAGGTTGAGGACTTTCATGGGCAAAGCGAGCGGGGTGTGAAACAGGAACTGTATGCATGCTTCACCCTGATTACCATGACCCGGCTGTTCGCCAACCATGGCGAGGATCATGTGAACGGGGGGCTGCCGAATGACGGCAAGCCGCTGATGCAGACGAATTTCAAGCACGGACTTGCGGCGGTGGCGGCCAACATCGAGAGCCTGCTACTTCAGCATGCAGCCGCCCTCCGGGAAACCGTGACTCGTATTGTCGGCGAGATCGTCCGGTGTCGGCAACGGCTCCGTCCGGGCCGGTCCTATGAACGGCGATCCCGAAAACCGGTCGGAAAGTGGCAGCGAGGAAGAGGAGCACCGGCACCGGCAACTCGCTAACGGAATAAAAAATCAGCGGATAACCAAGGCCCAAGACCGAATCCTTAACCGAATGGAAAAATTCACTAAACGAATGCCATTGCTACCTCCGCCGGGGAGCATGCACGGTGTGGATGTTCGGCGAGCCGCTGTCCGGCTGGCGGACAGTGGCTGTCACCAAACGGCGCACGACGTTGGATTGGGCGAAGCAAGTGCGCGCACTGGCGAATCTGCCGCGTTACCGGGATGCAGAAAGCATCACGCTGGTGTGCGACAACTTGAACACCCACAGCGGTGACTCGTTCTACGCCGCGTTCCCGGCGGCCGAAGCCAGTCGGCTGAACGACCGCATCCACTTGGTGCACACGCCGAAACATGGGAGCTGGCTGAACGTTGCGGAACTGGAGTTCAGTGCGTTGCACCGCCAGTGCCTGGATCGCCGGGTCGAGAGCAGGGCTTTGGTCACGTCGGAAACGGAAGCCTGGGCCAAGGAGCGCAATCGCGAACAGACCGGGGTCGACTGGCAGCTCAGCGTCGACGACGCGCGCACCAAACTGAAGCATCTATACCCGAAAATTAAAACCAGTTAAACTACTAGTTCGGTTTAAGCTCCGCCGAAAGTTTTATTATCTTTGTCTACGACGGTTGGGCAACAGCGGTTTTCCCGTTTGTATTTTTTTTTCAATTTCCCAGTGAGTAGCATCAAGGTTTGCTAGCCGTTCACCACTAGCCGGATGCGAGCTCGCTCGCTTAGTTTTACGAGGGTTGAGTTTGCCAAATTTGCGCCAAACTAAACTCGCATTGCTGGTATCCAGACCAGCATTAGCCAGCATATACATGCCAATATAGTCTGCTTCTCTTTCAAATTGCCTGCTAAACAGTCGGTTTATATTCATAGCAATTATTCCGTAAGTGTTTATTTCTGCAGCATAGAACACGAGGTCTACTAATAAACCAATTTGAGAGTTTTTAGCCTTCTTAGCACTATGAGCCTCTACGTTATGGGCCAGCTCGTGTGCAATCACAACCTGGATTTCTTCATTAGTCATGAATTGAACGAGCAGGCTTCCGATCATGATTCGTTTGCCATCAGCAAAGGCGTTATTGCTTTCAAAAGTAGTCAGTTCTATGTTAAATGCACAAGCATTAACTGGAGTTATTTCAAACTTCAGTCTCTCACCGTTCCTGCAGACTAACAAAGTTGTAGCCTCACCAAGCGTCAGATGTTCTGCAATTAACTTATTCGTCAATCTGACCCGATCCCCTTTTTGAGGTATGCTTTCCCCATTAATTCGCATCAAAACATCGCCACTTAGAATGCCAGCAACATCTGCAGGTGACTGCTGAGCGACCGTATATACGGTTGGTTCAGTTCCATAACCACGGCTTGCTGGAGCTGAATCTCCAAATAATTTTAGTGTTTTCTTATCGGCTAGCTGAATGCCAATAGCTGGTCTAGCTGCCTTTCCGCATAATTTTGCATTTGCGGTAAGCAACGGCCAGCCCAAGTCCACAATCTTTTGTGTTTGCTCCTGATTAAGAATTAGAGATTCCTCTAGGATTGTGTTGGTGGCCTGTTGAACAGCTGTGGGTGTGCTTTTAGCTGGCGATGTGGTTGGAAGACAACCTTGCAGAACAAATAGTAAAAAAATCACGATGAATGTGACGACATGTTGCATCGTAAAAAAGAAATTATCTCGAGCTATCAACTCATTATTCCTTAGAACGATATTACGAAAAATAAATAACCAGCTAACGTCATGAAACAGGGGGTACGCCGAATTGTGTAGATAAACTAGTTGACAGTGTATCTCAGTGGATATCCATCGAATTGACTAAAGCGTATAGCACGTCGGTTGTTGCTTCTTCCAGATCAACGTCATTTAACGCTAGCGCGTGCACAGCATGTGCAATTAACTTAGGGCGTGTTGACACTAATATGTATGATCTCAAGTCGGTTTTTCGGACATGGAGTGTCTGCATGGAACGTACGGAAGAGCAATTCGAACCGGATCAAGGAGCACTTACCGAGGGCCTCGAGGGAACGTCACATCGGATGCTTGGACGGCGTTGAACGGGATGCTGTACCTACTGGAGCAGGGATGCAAGGCAAGTGGCGTGCATTGCCGGCATGTTACGGCGGCAATTGGAACTCGTTATATCGGCGCATGCGCCGATGGGTGGAGAGCGGGGTGTTGATCAAGGTATCTCAAGGAGTGGAAGCATATGGCATCGCTGGATAGTCCTCTGGCCAAGGTGCATCCGGACGGTACGGGTGTGCGCAGGAAGCACGGTCCGCAAGCCATCGGAAAATCCCGCGGAGGCTGGACCACCAAGGTTCACATGATCGCAGCGAACGAGCGACATGCGCTGGCGTTCTCGCTTTCGCACGGGGAGGTGGGTGATGCTCCAGAGGGTCGCAAGCTGTTGTCGAAGACGCGGATATCCGCGGTTCACCTGGTCATGGACCGAGCGTACGAGGACGACGAGACGCGCAAACTAGTCGCCCAAATGGGCATGAAGCCTGTGGTTCTCGCCGGCAATGCCCCGTATAGTTTCATTTTGGGCTTTCATGTCAGGTTCTGCAACGTTTCGCCCAGCGCGGCAAGGTACCGCAGCGGATGTCGGCGTTTGCGCGGTCATTATCGTGGTGCGTTGGAACGGGTTCCGGGCATCGATATGCAGGTCTCTTGACCGTCAGGGCTGCATGCGGGCCTCGGGACCGCAACGGTCCCGATCCACTTCTTCATCAGCAGCTGGAGAGGCGGTCGATGCCGTCAGGACGGATCGTAGGCGAGGTACGCGGTGCTAGATCCCGAGGGCGTGGCCGTACGGTTCCTGCCAGTTGCGGATGGCTACCGCACGAAACTGACTGCGCAGACGGGGTTCCCGGCGTTGCGGTTCGGGCTATAGCACTTGGCGAAGATTTGCTTCATGACGGGGCAGGCCATGTTCCAGCAGCTGGTCGATCAGGAACGCCAGCAGCATCAGCGCAGCGAAAGTATCCGACAGGTGCTGGGTTCGGTGTCGAAGTTGTGTTCCAGGCTACTGGATCGTTCTTCGAGCGCCCTGTTGAAGGTCTCGTTCTCGCTTCCGAAGCGACTGCGAGCCGCGCGAGCCAGTTCGCTGGCGTTATGCCGGATTGAGCGGCAGATCGGTGACCCAGGCTGAACGAACGCCGCGCATCCTCGCCGGAGCCACGCCGCTCCAGAGTTCTGCAGCACCTGGACCTTCAGGTCGAGGTTGCGCAGCATTCAGTTCCACCTCCGGCACCACGCGCAGCTGGCAATCCCGCTCCTGCCCTTCGGGCGAGGGATCTGCAAACCAGGGCGCATCGGAACGATCAACAGCTGAGCCGTGCAGTACCTGGAACGGAACTGGTCGCCACGCCCGAGCCACCAGCGGAAAGCGCAGTCGCTGATGCTCCTGCAGCAGTTCCGGATCTGGGGACCAGCTGCTGGAAAGCCCATCGGCCCGTCATGATCAGCTTCATCGCCGAAAAGCGATAGCCAGGACCGCAACGTAGCCGGAGGCACGTCTGCGCAGTCGTTCTCGTGCGAGCCATCCGCAACGTTGCAAACTGCGGCTATCGCCCTCGGGATCTACACCTGCCTCGCCTACGATACGTCCTGACGGCATCGACCGCACACCAGCTGCTCGATGGGAGAACGTGGTCGGGACGTTGCGGTGCCGAGGCCCGCATGCCAGCACGGACGGTCAAGAACCCGCATATCGATGAAAAGGTGCCGGTTCCAACGCACGACGACATGCCATGCAATGACCGCTGCCAAACGTCGACATCCGCTGCAGTACCTTGAAACATGAAAAGCCGACATCAACCCAAAATGAAACTATACGCCGAATTGCACCGGCAAGATGGCGTGCATCCAGGCATGTTACGGCGGCAATTGGAACTCGTTATATCGGGCATGCGCCAGACCGGTGGAGAGCGGGGTGCAGATCATTCTCACCACCGAGTGCCGAAGCATCGTGAAATCCTCCAGCAGCGAGCGTGGACTTGGCATCGCTGGATACCTCTGCCAACCCGACATCCGGACGGTCGCCGTGTGGAAAAGCTTCGGCCCGCAAGCCTTCGGAACGATCCCGCGGAGGCTCAAATAGGTTCACATGAACGCAGCCGAACGAGCGACATGCGCTGGCGTTGCTCGCATCCTTGCGCAAGGTTCAATGCTCCAGATCCTTGGATACCTCGTTTGTCTGGTAACGCGGATATTAACGCGGTTCATCCTGGTCAAACGATAAGCGTACGCTCTTAGGATTGCGAGACCAATGCGCAAACTAGTCGCCCAATATGGGCATACGGGGAAGCCTGTGGTTCCCCCCAGGCGTAATCGTCGGAAGCTATGGTGCTACCGACCCTCAAAAATACAAGCAACGCAATGAGATAGAACGCCTGTTCCGTCGACTGAAAGGATGTCGACGGATCTTCACGAGATACGACAAGTTGGATGTCGTATTTGCATGCTTCATCATGTTGGAACTCATTGCCGAGGCACTCAAATAGTGTCAACACGCCCTAGCTTATCGTACGGTGAGAAATATGAACACAGCCACATAGCTATTAGAAAGTTTGTGAATCTCTTGACGCATTAAACTTCCACCATCTCAAAATCGCTTTCGGCGTTGCAATCCCATCCTCAGGCCAACCTTCTGCTTCATCGTAAATAAAACCACATGTCATCATTGCCATTTTTTCATTATCTACTACCTCTTTCTCCTGGGCTCACATCACCCAATCATCGGGTACATCAGCCCATACGGAAAAATGAATTTTAAAACTGGTGCAATCCCATCCTCAGGCCAACCTTCTGCTTCATCGTAATAAAACCACATGTCATGCATTGCCATTTTTTCATTATCTACTACCTCTTTCTCCTGAAAAATGAATTTTAAAACTGCTCTTACCCCTGAACTTAGTTGAGACGAATTTTTAATTAGTGTCTGTGAGAAAACCCTGCTGATTCTATCAAAGCGTTGATGATTGCAGCATGGGAGGGTGTTTTGAGCTAAAATGCTGTGGATGAGGATTACCGTTGGAGGCTTTGAAATGGCTTGTTTTGAGGGTTTCGGGAGGAGTTACTGCGCCGCCACGTGACGGCGGATCGGGATCCGTAGAACGATTGGCCGGGGATGACGCTGTAGCGGGTTCTGGTGATGGCGGTACTCAAGCAAGGGTTGAACTGCGATTACGACCATCTGGGGGAGTTGGTGAACTATCACCAGATGGTTCGGCAGATGCTTCAGCATGTCGCACGTTGCAGGACCGGTGACGCCCCGCGTCCGAGCGCACCTGTTCCCGTGCATGCTGGCCTATGATCTGTAGTATCATCTGCGCCGCGCATGTGCACCTTTGCTGCAGGGCAATCGCATTTGAAATTTTGTGTTTGATTGGCGTGTCCGCCTGTGTCAGACTCCGTCGCCGATTCCAGGGACGGAGAACGGGATGCTGGATGTTTCCCTGCTATTTCATGAAGTTGAGGAGCCACGGCAAAGCAACGCGACGTGCCATGATTTGCAGAAGAAGCGGCTGATTGCCCTGCTGTCGGCACTGTCCAGTGGCGAGGGATGCGTGGACATGGAGTGCTTTGGCCGGGCGAAAGAGAGATTTCTGCGTCAGTTTCTGCGGCTTGAACACGGCATTCCGAGTCACGATGCCTTGACTTCCCTCCTGGACATGGTTCGCGCCACCCTGCAGCTTGAGTAAATTTCAAATGCGATTGCCCTGCCCTTTGCTGTATGAGGACGAGGAACGCAGCACACGGGGCGACCATCCGCTGGATCCCGCATAGCTGTCCCCCTCGGCGAAGGCTAAACGGAGCCGGAGTCGCCGCCGCGGACCGCCCCTGCAAAGCATGCCAACGCTGCTGGCGCATCTCGCCTCATCGCCGCCGGTACCGCATGCGGCGTACCAAGGGCTGTTTGTCACACGAGGGGGCATGGCATATGATGTTCAAGCTGGGGCGTGTCGCCGACCAGTAATTTCCAGTGAGCAAATGTCTGAATACTGGCAGTGTGTTCAAAAGATGGGTGAGCATTTCTTTGATTTATCTAAATCTTTTCACTCCAGTTTGATGACGTGCCCCAATTTATACAGCCCGGAAAATGACAAAAGTTCGCGAAAACCATGAGACGAAAACAGCCGGAAGTCCTATTAAAACCAGCAGTTCACAACTCGCTGGAAATTACTGGTCGCCGACTGGCAAGTCTCCCAACGGTGCGAACAAATGGATCCAGGCTACCCCGCACCTTGATGAGCGTCACAAGCTACCGCGCAAGCGAATCGAATAGGATGAAATGGCTCCGATCCAGCCACGCTCAGAATTGACTACTCCCATGAGCATTCGAAAAATTCGGCGGAACTAAGAGAAGATGCCATGAACAGTTAATTTTCTGATGTTCTTATATGACAACTCGAATCTCTTACATTACATCTATGCAATTTTCATTACTGGTGTTCGCTGCCGTCCTATTAGAAATAACACGGATTGCACTCGCTGGAACTGCGCACGTCGCAGTAGCTACCAATTTCCGTATTCCGATGGATGCGCTCAAGACTAAATTCGAATTGATATATCCCCACCAAATTTTGGTAAGTACAGGATCAACCGGGAAGATTTTCGCTCAGATCGTGCACGGTAGCCCATACGATATTTTCCTAGCTGCTGATGTTAAATACACCGATAAATTGATTCATTTGGGAATGGGTAATCACGAATGGCATAAAGCTTACGCCTACGGCCAGTTGGTACTAGCGTGTGACCTGCAACTCGTGGAATCCAATGATTTAAGATCCATTTTACAAGCAGTCAAATTACGCCATCTTGTTGTTCCTAACCCAGACCTTGCACCGTACGGTCGCGCCGCTCAGGAGGTACTTGATGCCTTGAACGTAACTTCGTTTTTGCGAACCAAAATCATTACCGTTGAAAATGTCGGGCAATCGTATGCAATGGTTGCTAGCAGTAACGCTCAGGCGGGTTTTTCGGCGGCGTCTTTACATGCAAACAATAAGCCAAAGAAACGCTTGGTGATTATCCCGGTTCCTGAATATCTTTATACGCCAATACAACAGAACGCATTGTTAATTAGCCGCAGTCAATCGAATGACGCAGCACGAGAATTCTTTGCGTTTCTTAGCAGTAAAGTAGCAAAAGACGTTATTTCTTCCTATGGCTATAGACTGCCTTGAACGCAGAAGATTTAGGTACGTTGTGGATAACGCTTCATCTAGCGTTTGTAACGACACTCGTACTCTTGTTTATCGGAACATTGATTGCTTGGTGGCTTGCAAATAGCAAATCGTGGTTTAAGCCCGTAGTGGAAACATTTACGGCACTTCCCTTAGTACTTCCACCAACGGTGCTAGGCTTCTATCTTCTTATTCTATTTAATCCTACTGCTCCAGTGGGATCTTTATTGCTGGAAGTGACCGGACATACTCTGACTTTTTCGTTTAGCGGCCTAGTAGTGGCATCGGTTATCTATTCACTGCCTTTTATGGTACAGCCGCTTCAAACTGCATTTGAAGCAATCCCTAAAAGTATGATGGAAACGGCCGCCAGTCTGGGTGCAAACAAATTTATTGCTTTCGTAACGATTGCAATTCCTCAATCTGCTCGCGGTTTCTTAACGGCCATCGTACTCTCTTTCGCACATACCGTGGGAGAGTTTGGTGTCGTACTTATGGTTGGCGGGAATATTCCGGGGGAGACACGAGTCATGTCAATTGCTATTTATGAACATGTTGAAACACTGCACTACTTTGAAGCGCACCTGTTATCAGGTGTACTCCTTGCTTTTTCTTTTTCCGTTTTACTCATTGTTTACAAAAGTAAGAAAAGTTATACAAATAAGTAGCTGCATATATTATTGGTAAAAATTACATATGATTATTCTTGAAAATATGAACCTAAACGGTTTACATTGCATTGTCTAGCATTGGCAGGGTTGGCAGTACTCGTAGGCAATTTGGAAATACTAAGGATTGGTATGTTACTCAAAAGCTTAGCCGTTCGAGTAAGGGCTAGGGTTGCTATGTAGATCAAAAAGCGTGGATAATATAAGTTGTCTACGTAGTATTTTTTATTAAAAACATAATAATTCATATTGAATTCAATATCATAGCCTAGTCAAATATTGACGGGCCAGCATTGTGTATTATACCAAAATATAGCGCGTCACGCATTAACTTGAGTAGTCTTTCCCAGCTGATTTAGTCTCATTCAAAAATTCGTAAAAAATTCTTATATTTTGAATTTTTGGCCTCGTATGGATTGATTCGTTAGCCTCTCGGAGCGACATAGTCTTTTATGCCTGAATGTGCATGCATGCTCAATCTAAGTCCACATACTTGATTGGAACGAGGAACCCATATGTTTATTTGACGTTGAAGTAAAACAGCGACATGAGGCCATTTATGAAGAGTTTTCAGGACTGCGATAGATAAGGTAGAGGATTTGGTCATGCCTGTATCACAGGCTCCATACATGGCATGTGTCGTGTGTTCGGGCAAGGGTAGATTGGCCCACCTCCAGACGGGGGCACTACCGCCGTTTAGCCAAGTGGCATCGAATGTAGGTTAACGTATGATTAATATTCTCATTCCTCACAAAAGCACTGAAAAGGACGTGGCAGAGTGGGTAGCATGTCAAGTGCGATCGAACAGGTTGGAAACCCACCTGGAATCCATGGATCGTGCCCTTAACATGGAGGGTCCAGAACTGACGCGCTACCTGCTGGACCGGATGGAGGAGTGTCAGCATCTCATTGCTGTACTTTCAAATGAAACATCGGAGGCGTGGTGGGTACCTTGGGAAATTGGAGTAGGTTCAGAAAAGGGGCTCCGCATGGCCAGTTTTTCACAGGACGACGTGTATATTCCTGGTTTTTTGGAAAAGTGGCCAGTCTTGAAGTCCGCAAGTGATATTGATCTTTACTGTGACTATTCCAAAAAAGAATATAGAAAATACGTAACAGAATCGGAAAGGATACAGCACGCCCATAGGTCAGCATCGAATTTTCACAAGGATTTGAAGACGGCACTATTACGTACAGCTCGATAGAAAATTCATTATCCGTGTCCAGTAACTGACCTCATCCATGGCTCTATCCATCATTCTGAGATACTGCACTTTGTACGAACATTCGCGCAGGTGCATAGCTTATCATTGCCGGACGACCCAAGACTTATGCAAATTTGTATATATATTGCCACTTTGATACAACATTCAACTATCGCCAACTCATTGTAACCATCATCATATGTTGTAGGTCGGGTTCAGTCAGACAGTGAATTCAGACTAGGAATGTTTAGTTGTAATTACGGTGGTAAAGATAAACATCTTTGAGATTTGCAGTTCGATTTGAAACATTAGTCGTGGTTAATGAATTAGAGCCTCATAATGCCATAGAAACATATTGGTCGCTAGGGATATGTTAAAAATTTCAATAAATTTGATAGTTTACGTAACCAGTTGCGCTTCGATAGTAAGATTATTCAGTCGTGCTTGAATTGAATTGTTCGGTGTCTTTTGCAAATTTCAACTTGCATGTTGAAGCAAAGATTGCAACGCAAGGTGTTACGGCTCTGTATGGCCCTAGCGGAAGTGGTAAAACTATGTTGCTTCGAACCATAGCAGGATTTGAAAATCCAACTGGCTACGTCAAATTAGATGGAGAGACATGGTTCGATAGTAGAAAAAATATCAACGTAGCCCCTCATCGACGGCGAGTTGGTTATTTGTTCCAAAACAGTAGATTGTTTAGTCATTTTCGAGTCATGGAGAATCTTAGATATCCTATCAGATGCTTTGGCTTGTCTGAAGGACCTTGCGAACTCAATGAAGTTATTGAAAAATTTGATCTCAGTACGTTAGTTGATCGCTATCCAGATGAATTATCTGGTGGCGAAACACAACGCGTCGCGCTCGCTCGAACGTTTCTTATGAACCCTCAACTCTTGCTTCTAGACGAGCCATTGTCTGCTGTGGACATAGAAAGGAAGACAGAAATCATACCATATATAGATACGTTTGCCAAATCGTTTGCAATCCCTACTTTACTTGTAACTCATTCGGTAGACGAAGTTGCTACGTTGTCTGATGCCATGATCGTGTTAAATGAGGGCAAAGTCGTCACGACTGGATCAACTTCAGAGATTCTGGAGGGACTTGATCTACAATCCTTAACAGGGCGATATGAAGCGGGTTCTGTAGTGAATGCAACAATCTCAGCACATGACTATGAATATCGGTTAAGTACTCTTCAGCTAAACGGTGCTTCTTTGCTCGTTCCCTTAGCTAACCAATACAAAGTTGGCCACAAGCTACGCATTCGGGTCCGAGCACGTGACGTTTCTATTGCACTTCAGCAACCGATAGGAATAAGCATCCAAAATGTTCTCAGGAGTACTATCATCTCCTTGGATATATCGCCTAACGAGTCCTCCGCTGAATTACTTCTACGCGTTGGTGAAGAACGTATTCGTTCACGTGTTACTAGAAAAGCAGTCACTGACCTACAATTGACAGTTGGTGATGAAGTCTATGCCTTAATAAAAAGTGTAACTCTGGAAGCCGGCCAGTGAGTCGCTTATGGGATATCTTGTCTTCTATAGAGTGTATGGAGCGAAAAGAGAAACTTCGTATTTGTATTGATGAATGCAATATGGTAGGTATTTAGATTACTGTAAACTATCTTTAGTACCGTGGATAAAACTGAATCTCGGCCTTCTTAAAAAAGAACATGCTTATGACCGATCGCTAGTTGTGATTCCCAGAACCGACGGCTGTATCGATAGGCGCATGCGTCAAGGTATTTATGAAGCTTGTGCCATAAACGTGCCGAGCAACACCGTGTTGAATTGAAGATGTAGCAGGTTCACACTTGCAGATCAGATACCGAACTGGTCGACTGGACAAACTGCATCATGCGCTGGTGGCATTAATCCTAATAAACGTTTGCCTCCATTTATATCTTTCTGTCGAAGACCATGCACGCTTCTCCTACGGCAGAATTGTAGATTTGCCGTGGAAATTGTCGGTGTTGAGAAATGGTGCCGCAAAATGAGACAGTTTTCGATGATGGCTTAAGATGTATGCGCCGCGACACTGTCATGCGAATGAACGGGGGCACTATATGATAAGCAAACGGGTCGCCGGTGGCATGCGCCTGCGTTCATCTTCCAAGGCAGGGGCGTTGGCAGCTGTGCAAGGGGAGCAACGCTGGCGGAGCTGTCGTCGCGGTTCGCACTTCACGCATCGCAGACCCGGCACTGGAAGAAGCAGTTGCTGGAGGAAGAGGATCAGCGGTGTTCGAGCGTAAGGGCAAGCCAGCCGATTCCGGGGCATCTCCGGCTCCGGATGCGCGGCATCGCAAGAGTTGGGGAATGGACTATGGAGCGAGGCTTTCTGCAGGACAGGTTCGCGCCTTGGACCGAACCCAAAGGCAGGCGAGGATGGATTATCAGTCACGTTTGCTAATCACGCGCCGCAGTCTTGCGCTGCAGAAAAATTCCAGAACATTTTTTAGAATAAATAACTTACAACTAGATTAGAATAGAAATTACACACCTCATGCTGGTACATTCCAAGAAATTGATCCTATTAAAGAGTACTCCCACATTTCTACGGTGCAGACTGCCAAGTGCTACGTCTTGGAATGCCCGTTCAAACAGGTTCGATCCGTTCATCAAGACCCTCCGAAGAAACTCGGTCAGGACGACTAGGTCTAAGCTCGAATGTGCCCTATAAAATACACTGGATCAAGGAATAAATAGACATACCTATAGGTAAAAAGAAAACTGCTATCCAAGCCCAATAGCTCGTGTACTTAACTTGAAAAATCGGCAAATAGCGCACGTGTTAATATTGCATTATGAAAGTAATCGTTGATTTATGCGTCGTCCCGTTGGGCGTTGGTGTATCTGTTTCTAAATATATTGCTGAATGCGAACATATTCTTGAAGATACAGGTCTAACAACCATGTTACATGCCTACGGAACAAACATTGAGGGAGAGTGGGAAGACGTATTTGATGCGGTAAAGAGGTGTCATGAACGACTTCACGACATGGATGTTCCAAGAATCTCAACAACAATAAAATTAGGGACTCGAGTTGACCGAGAACAGACCATGGTAGAGAAAGTTGCTAGTGTCGAATCGAGGCTTGCTTAAATGGTCCCGTGGTGTGCGATGTATGTTCACGTGTAGCAATAAATTGTTGAAAATATACGAGCTTACTGCATTTTATTTCTCAATTTTGGAATATGCAGTCTTGATTTGGCAGCGTATATCGTCGCCCAGGATGGATTTTCTTTAGTATTCAAATCACATCGTCTATACCCACCTCTTATCCATGACGATGTACTAGCGACATCAATCCTAGCGATTGATACGAAACAATATGGAACATTTGCTTAAATTTATCATTAACTATCTTTATAAGTCCTAAACAATGAAGATCAAGAAAATCACAACTGCTACCAATCTCCGGGTAACAAGAATACAGGACACGGTAACTGTTTATGTTTATGTTCTAGCACTATTTCTGACCTCCGTAGCATTCGCTCAATGGCCTGCTGAATTACGAAACCGTGGCGGGCATCCGACACTAGCACCGCTACTAGAACGAGTGACCGGAGCAGTTGTGAACATCTCAGCCACGAACGAGTTACGATCCCAAGCTTGGTTTTTGGGAAATCCAAGAGGTCGCACCATCCCAAATGACAGAATTGGTTCTGGCGTGATCATCGATGCAAGGAAAGGATACGTGGTAACAAATCACCATGTAATTGCAAATACTGCACAAATTACAGTTAAATTGCTCGATCAGCGCGAATTCCCTGCAAAATTGCTAGGCAGCGATGCAGACACAGATGTAGCATTACTCAGAATTGATGCTAAAAACTTAGATGCACTGGAACTAAGTGATTCAGACAAACTTCGTGTTGGCGATTTCGTTATTGCGATTGGGAATCCCTTTACTTTAGGACATACAGTTACCTACGGAATCGTTAGTGCGCTTGGTCGCAGTGGCCTGAATATTGAGGAATACGAAGACTTTATACAAACCGATGCCTCTATCAATCCTGGAAATTCTGGAGGTGCACTCGTGGATCTTAATGGGCACTTAGTTGGAATTAATACTGCAATTGCAAGCCCGGGGAGATATCCTGCTCAAGACTACGGTAGTGTGGGCATCGGATTCGCAATTCCTGCAAACGTAGTAAGTACCGTGATCAAAATTCTCGCGGAACATGGGAAAGTAGAGCGCGGTCTTCTAGGTATTAGTTTTGGAATAGTCACTGATGAGTTACAGAAAGAGTACGGGCTAGCGTCGAAGAAAGGTGCCTTCGTTTTCGAAGTGCTAGAGGATTCGGCTGCACACAAAGCCGGCATTCAAGTCGAAGACGTGATCATAGAAATCAACGGAAAAGATATTGAAAACGATAACGATGTATACACTACCATTGGGCTAATGCGCCGTGGCGAAAAGGTCGATATCGTAGTTATTAGAAATAATCGTGAGGTTGAGGTCGAAGCGACGCTAGGTGATAGGACATGGGTAAAATTCGCGAATGATTCACATACACCCCAGCTCGCTGGAACGGCTTTTGCTGATATTCCAAGCGACCACCCATACTTTGGTAAGCATGAAGGCGTATTAGTTACTGCTGTACACCCTCAAAGTCGCGCTGCTAGAAGCGGTCTAAGGCCAGGTGATATTGTCATTGAAGTGAATCGGGAACCGGTATCTTCCGTGACGGCAATGGTTGATGCAATCGATAGGGTAGAGTCAACGCTGAAGTTACGTGTCATCCGTGGTACTGGTTCTGGAATAATTTTTATTGAGTAGCCAGTTTCTTAGGCACTCGAGATGATCTAACAACTTTGATTTCTAAAAAATGAATCAATAAATCGACTAGCTAGTATCTGCGGGAAAACCCCATTTTACGATGGGTTTAAGCCACGTGATGGTATCCGCCACTCAGGGGATCATGTTGATTTAGGAGATGTACGACGGGTCATCCGCCCATCGGGGCCTCCAAAAGTGCGGATGATGTTCTCCTGCTCGCTTTCGGGGCGTGCGGAGTCCGTCCCGAGGGGCGGGAAAGATGGATATTGAGGATGGGACGGCTAGGCCGCCAAACGATAGGGTGGTGCGTGCGTGCGATGGTACCGCCGCGCCGCCCGTTGCTGCAGCAAGCGTCCGAGTCGGTGCAGGTTGGCTGCGAGGATCGAGATACCCACGGTGCGTTCGAAGCCTTCCCGGCCCTGCGTGCGCACCCGGTCCAAGCCATGACTTTCCAACGCATGGATCGCCGATTCCACGCCCGGATGCCGCCGGCGTCGCGCCACGAACGATGCTTTACCTTCCCGGGCACGACTGGCCTCCGTGCCTCGCCCCTTCGCGGGCAACGCGACGTGCTCCAGCACCGCGGCCAGTTGCTGTTGGTTGGCGGGGCTGTGGAACCCCCGGTCGAAACTGCATCCGTGCAACTCCGGATACTGTGCCTGGCATGCCGCCACCAGCGGAACGGCCACGTCCACATCGCCGCCATGCCACTGCAAGTGCCAACCCAGGATGAACTGATGTTGATCTTCCAGTACCGTCAGGGGACCCCCCAGCTCCACCGGCCGGCCAGCCTTGCCCTCCATGATCCAACGCGTATGCGGCTCGAACAGCGAAAATAGCTTCTCCTCGTGCGGGATCGTTTCCCCTTCCAGCACGCGACGGCGGATCTGATCCTGCAAACGCACCGAGCAGGCGTGAAACCAGTGCCATCGCGACAGCTGCGCCGGCGTCACCGAGCCCTCCGGCAATCCTTCCAGCTCTCCTCTAGCGTGTCGCCCAGACGCCCCGTCAGATCGCTGCACAGGGTCAACCACGCCGCCACCGCCTTCGGGCGTCGTCGGCACCACAACCGCGTGCGGCTCACCCGTTGATAGCCCTGCCGAACCTGGCTCCGCCAGTACTGCCCCTGCCGCCATCCTGACACCTCATGCGATCCGCAACAGACCGAAACCTCCGTCAGCAACACCCGCATCGCATCCCACAGCAGGTTCACGTCCGTCGGGTAATGCACGTCCGTCTCCACTACGAACGAGTCAATCCGACCGTCCAAGGCGGTTCCAGGCGACTTTCCCGCCACCGCATGACCCTCCCCCCCCCCCCGTACCAGCAGCGCATTCAACTCCTGTAGCAACGCCGGCGTCACCAGCGACACGTTGTCCTGCAAGGTGCGAACCGAGTAACGTCCAGTCATCCAGAAACCCATGCTGCAGCATCTTCCGTACCACCGGTGATGGTTCACCAACTCCCCCAGACGGTCTCGTAGTCGCAATCCAAACCCTGCTTGAGCACCGCCATCACCAGAACCCGCCAGAGCGTCATCCCCGGCCGACCGTTCTCCGGATCCCGATCCGCTGTCACATGGCAACCCAGTGACGCTTCCAATTCCTCTCGACACGACACGTACAGATTCTGCAATCCCAACAGCAACGCCGGAATGTCATCCCGTGATTTCACGTTAATCTTGATCTCACCGATCGGCGTCTCGTCCAACCGCAAGGCATACTCGAAACGTCTCATGATCGCTGCCCTCCCAACGAAGATCCGCACAGCCCCACCCCCCTGAAACCCTTAAAAAAGCCCATTTCAACGCCTCCAACGGCAATCTTCACCTGTAGCATTTTAGCTCAAAATACCCTCCCATGCCGCAATAATCAATGCTTTGATACAATTGTCAGGGTTTTCGCACAGACACTAGCTATAGACATCCAGCTAAGTACGAGGTATTGAAGCGGTTTTAATTTAGGCAGATTACGTTCATTGGTACGGCGAGGGTTTTGCTGCAGCCTATTGCGTGTTACGTGTATTGTGATATCTAGAGAAAAAGGCACTCATCGTGGAATATCCTCCTGTTAGGCAGTCATAATCAACGAGATGCTGGTCAAATACGTAATACAGCCTGTGTGTTCATATCTGTAACGATTTTCTTAGTATGTAGACTTTCCATCTATGATGGACCAGCATTGGACCTACACCATCCGTTGCAGCATTAGCCATTCCAAAGTAGTGCATGGTTTCTTTTTACGCCATCTTTTAGGTTTGTCGCGATAAACTCAGCCCAATACCATACTTACTATCAATCAATGATGGCATTGCTTATGATGCTATGATAATTTTATGATCTTCGCGATAGTTCTATACTCTCTATTGTCAGCCAACCCAATACTGTAACGAGCAGCCTATATGGAATCTCTTTTCATCTACTACAACCCCCGCTGTAATAAATGTCGAATAGCAACGGACGACCTACGTGAACACAATATTGAATTTGAGATCGTCGAGTACCTAAAAACACCTCTTAACAAGGCTACGTTGGGATCGGTCTTAAATATGGCGGACGATCCCCCCGAAGCATTTGTACGCAAGGACCATAATTTTGAGAAACTCGGGCTAAACGCAAGCGACTACACCTCTGCAGAAGCAGTTGTTGAGTTACTCCTTGAGCACCCTATTCTTATGCAGCGGCCGGTGATCGTAAGGAATGGTCGTGCAGTGATTACAAGATCTCCAGAGAAAATTAAGCATCTACTTGAGGGTTTTCCTCAACAAACGGAACAGCGATAGTCCTAAGCCATGGATTGTGTTATTCGCTCGTTGATACTGGTTCAGTCATGCCGGAATATTTTCATATTCGGAGAGTATTGGACCTCAGCGATCGTAGCATAAGAAATTACCGAGCTAAACTTGAGCGTGGATATCCAAGGGCCGGCTATCATCGCCACATTCAACACGATAAAGTTCATGTACTGACTTTCGTATGACGCGTCCGCTTGGTACCGTCAACCAGTTGGGTTGGTTTCAAGCCTGAGCTCACTGATAGAAACAACCGGCTACTGCCGATCTCAAGCATTATCCTAACTTATCTTTATCACCGTGAAAGACGTCATACGACCTTCGCCTCTATAATTTAAAAGATCAGGCTCGGGAACTTTCTATGCTCAACGCAACACAGTTAGGCAAATCCGGTTTACAAGTATCCGAAATATGTCTTGGTACTATGAATTTCGGTAAACCAGGCCAAGGTCATCAAGGTGATTGGACGTTAAATATTGATGACGCCCGACCGATTATCAAAACAGCATTTGATAACGGCTTATTTTATTTCGACTGTGCAGATAGCTACGGGATAGGTGCCAGCGAAGAAATCGTTGGCACACTACTTCGTGAATTGTTCCCTCGCGAAGATTATGTGTTAGCCACAAAAACCGCTATGCCCATGGGTCCCGGAGCTAATCAAGGAGGTCTCTCCCGTAAGCATATTATGGAAGGCGTTGACGCGAGCTTAAAAAGACTTCGTATGGACTATATTGATCATCTTGTCATACATAGGCACCCACATGGTGTTCCAGGCAGAGCTCCGACACCAATCGAGGAGACGTTAGAAGCACTTCACGACCTTGTGAAGGTTGGCAAAGTACTTTATCTCGGTGCGTCGTCAATGTTCGCTTGGCAACTCGTTGAATTGCAGATGGTTGCTAAGATGAACGGTTGGACTCCATTTGTCTCTATGCAAAATCACTACAACTTAGTTTATCGAGAAGAAGAACGTGAAATGAATCCATATTGTATGCAAAATGGTATCGCACTTACGCCATGGTCACCGCTAGCACGCGGGATACTTACCGGATCCTACCAAGGTAGTTTTGACGAGGGTTCAACGCGCCGTTCGTCAGGTCGTGACAGAATGCGTACCGAATCGCTCTATCGCGGAACAGCAACATTTCATATTGTCGATCGTGTTGTCGAAATTGCAGACCGCTTGGGTAAAACAGCCGCTCAGATCTCGTTGGCATGGTTAATGAATAAACCAGAAATTACCGCCCCAGTTATTGGAGTGTCAAAAATTGATCAGTTGAATCAATTAATTGAAGCGGCTACCGTTAGATTAGACGAAAAAGACATTGCTTATCTAGAAGCACCCTATCAGCCCGTGGAAAATTTGCTTTCTCTTGGATCTTCTTAGATATCTGTCATCAGAAGGAATTTCTCTCATACTTATGATGACATAAATCACAACCGACTATCGATGGAATACGAAGTTTGGGTTGTATATATCGTGAAGCATATCCCACCTGTACTAAATAAAGTCCACTCGCTGGTGCCGTCGGTGGTGTCAAATTTCGGTCTTTGCTTTTGAGGATCTCTTTCACTTCTTGCTTGTTCAGCTTTCCTCGTGAAACTGCAAGCAAAGTACCTGCGATATTACGCACCATACGAAGAAGAAACGCATTAGCCGTGAGATCCAAAACGACAAAATTACCAGCTCGTTTAACCGATATTTTGTGTACACATCGCATCGCGGTGGACGATTGGCACTGAGCTGCTTGAAATGACGAAAAATCAAGTTCTCCAGCCAAAATCTGTGCCGTATCATGCATCAATCGTTCGTTCAATTTATTTCGATACCAAGCGGCCATACTCGTTCCAATCGCTGGTATAGTTTCTGATTCACCAAATACATACATGTATCGTCTCCAGCACGCGGAGAATCGAGCATGAAAACAGGGATCTTCAATTTTTGACCATACGACAGCGATGTCATGTGGCAGATAAGTATTAACGCCACGATGCCAAGCTACCACAGGTCTATCAACCATGTTTGGAAAACTAACAACTTGATGCGTTGCATGTACTCCCGTGTCAGTGCGGCCAGCCGCCACTACGTGGACTGGTTCGTTGGCAATTTTAGATAATGCCCTTTCCAAACTACCTTGAACGGTGCGCTCTCCAGGCTGATACTGGAATCCTTTAAATCCAGATCCGTCGTATTCAATACCTAATACAACGTTTCCCCTGCTTTCCACCATCTCTTTTTGTCAGATCGAAGTCCGTCGAGCGACGGCAAAACAAATCGCTATAAAAGTGAGGCTAGCTCTTCCGCAATCTGTACACTGTTAAACGCACCACCGTTACGTACGTTATCGGCCACTACCCACATATTGAGTCCACACGGATGCGTAATATCTTTACGCACACGTCCGACGAACACTTTATTTGATCCAGCTGCGTGACCTACGGCGGTTGGATACCCCCCGTCTTGGTGTTCATCAACGAGTTGCACACTTGGTGATGAATTGAATAGTTCTTTCGCTTCGTGCTCGGATATTTCTTCTGAGGTCTCAACATGGATAGCTTCAGAATGTCCAACAAAAACGGCAATTCGAACGCACGTTGGATTTACTTGGATAGAATCATCTTCAAAGATCTTCCGAGTTTCCCAAACCATTTTCATCTCTTCTTGAGTGTAACCGTTTTCTTGGAACTTGCCGATCTGTGGAATAGCGTTAAAAGCAATTTGCACGGGATGAACGTCTGGATCGATGGGCTTGGCATTGAGAATGCCCACCGTTTGTGATGCCAATTCCTTGATAGCTCTATTTCCAGCACCAGAAACTGCTTGGTACGTGGCTACATTGACCCGCTCAATGCCAACTGCATCGTAAATCGGTTTCAGTGCAATAACCATTTGAATAGTTGAGCAGTTAGGGTTAGCGATAATACCGGTGGTAATGCCGTCCTTTACGCGTTCTCGGTTAACTTCCGGCACGACCAAAGGAACATGGTCTTCATAGCGAAATTGTGAAGTGTTATCGATCACAATTGCCCCTGCATCAGCAGCCCTCGGCGCGTGTATCGCAGACACCGATCTACCAGCAGAAAAGAAAGCTACCTGCGTATCCGCAAAATCGAACTCATCCAAAACCTGAACGGTCCTGTAGCGGCCACGTATTTCAAAACGAGACCCTGCTGACCGAGGGCTAGCTAGCAAATGCACGTCGCCCATCGGGAAATCACGTTCCTGTAAGATTTCGCGAAGTGACTCACCCACGGCTCCGGTCGCTCCAACAATTGCCACGTTTAATGATTGCATCTTCCTTCTGCTTCCTGACTAGATAACTTTGATGACTTCGTCAGTCATCTCTTTAGTGCCGATGACGTGAACGCCTTCGCTGGTGTCGCTAGGTGCGATATCGGCCGTTCGTAGTCCAGCCTGAAGTACACAGCTTACCGCCCTTTCAATCTTGTCCGCTATATCGCTAGCAGCAAGACTGTACCGGAACATCAGGGCACCCGACAGAAGCGTCGCTAAAGGGTTAGCGATATTTCGACCTGCAATATCTGGAGCTGTTCCATGCACGGGTTCATACAACCCCTGATTGCTAGCGTTTAACGACGCGGAAGGTAACATGCCCAAAGAACCCGTAAGCATTGCAGCGATATCTGAAAGAATGTCACCGAACATATTGCCAGTAACAATCACATCAAACTGCTTGGGCTCCCGGACCAGCTGCATTGCAGCATTGTCAACATACATGTGTGATAACTCGATATCCAAATACTCATCATGAACTTCAGCAACGACGTCGCGCCATAGTTTGGTGACTTCCAATACATTGGCCTTATCAACGGAGCAAACCCGTCCGCGCCGTTCGCGGGCAAGTTCAAAAGCCACGCGCGCAATTCGAACAATTTCTTCTTCTTTATACACGTAAGTATTGAAGCCTTTGCGAAGCCCATTCTCTTTCGTTATGCCTCGTGGTTCGCCGAAATAAATGCCACCCGTTAACTCCCGTAGGATGAGGATATCGAGTCCAGCAATCAATTCATGCTTAAGCGACGAAGCAGAAGCAAGCGCATGAAAAGTTATCGCCGGACGTAGATTAGCAAACACATCTAGTCCAGCTCGTATTCCTAGTAATCCTTTTTCAGGTCGCTGATCCATAGGCAAACGGTCCCATTTTGGTCCCCCAACAGCACCGAGCAACACCGCATCCGCAACTTGCGCCAAAGTCAAAGTTTCATCTGGTAGTGGCGTACCGTGACGATCTATTGCAATACCCCCAATATCAGCCTCAGTGAACTTTAGTTCAAATGCTTCCGAACTAGCGGCTTCAAGAACGCGTAAAACATGCGGCATAACTTCCGCGCCAATCCCGTCACCGGGGAGGATCAATATCTTGGCTGATCGATCAACCATGATTGTTCTCAAAGAGCCAAGGCATACGTTGTCGATGTCGTTGTTCAAACTCTCGAATTAGCTGCTTATGCTTGAGCGTCAAGCCGATTTCATCGAGTCCGTTGATCATGTGAATCTTGCGTATTTCGTCGATATCGAAGTGCACTTTAAAGTTACTTCCCACGCGCACGAACTGCTCATTCAAATCAACAAGAACCGAAATAGCTCTTGGCCCGGTCGCAGATTCGAACAGTTGATCAATTGCAGACTCATTTAAAACAACAGGCAATAGACCGTTCTTGAAACAGTTGTTGAAGAATATGTCAGCAAACGAAGGAGCGATTACACATTTGAAACCATATTGTTGCAGAGCCCAAACTGCGTGTTCGCGACTCGATCCACAGCCAAAATTTCGACGTGCGAGAAGAATCGACGCGTCAACATACCGATGATCGTTAAAAACAAAGGACTTGTTGACTTGCCTATCTTCAAGTCGTATACCGATTCCCCCTTCGTCATGGAATCTCCATGCGTCAAAAAGATTATCGCCAAATCCCGTACGCTGGATCGATTTAAGAAACTGCTTAGGAATAATTTGATCAGTATCTACGTTTGCACGGTCAAGTGGGACGGCGATCCCCTCATGAACCGTGAAAACGGTCAGTACTGAGTCATTCATCAGAGGTAGTTCCGGGGATCTGCAATTCGTCCTTCAATTGCGCTTGCAGCCGCAGTAGCCGGACTTACTAGATGCGTTCGGCCCAAGTGTCCTTGCCGGCCTTCAAAATTCCGATTGGAGGTGGAGGCTGACCGTTCCCGTGGAAAAAGTCGATCTGCGTTCATCGCCAAGCACATAGAGCATCCTGGATCTCGCCATTCAAAACCTGCATCTAAAAAAATCTGATCCAATCCCTCTCTTTCTGCCTGTCGTTTTACAAGTCCAGACCCCGGAACTGCGATAGCACCTTTTAAACGTCTAGATACTTTACGACCTTGAATCACCTTAGCTGCTTCGCGCATGTCTTCAATTCGCGCGTTAGTGCATGATCCGATAAACACACGATCGAGCTCTAACTCCGTTATCGACATTCCTGGTTGGATATCCATGTATTCAAGTGCGCGTTCAGCCGTTTCACTCTTCGCTGCGTCATCAAAATCAGATGGATCTGGAATAAGCTCTCCAATTCCGATAACAAGTTCAGGATTTGTACCCCAAGATACTTGCGGTGTGAGCCCGGACGCGTTAATTTTGGTCGTGAGGTCAAACGATGCACCATCGTCAGAAACAAGTCTTTGCCAGAACGTTTCCGCTTGGTCCCATTGTGATCCCGATGGAGCAAATGGACGTCCATGGATATATTCCAATGTTTTGTCATCCACAGCGATCAAACCGGCCCTCGCTCCTGCCTCAATAGACATATTGCACATAGTCATGCGTCCTTCCATCGACATGCTTGTAACGACATCACCACAATATTCGATTGTGTGTGCCGTAGCACCAGCTACCCCAATAGTTCTAATGATTGCAAGGATTATGTCCTTAGCGTAAACACCGTCAGATAGTGAGCCGTTTACTTCAATACGCATGTTGCTACTCTTTTGCTGAACTAAACACTGCGTGGCAAGTACATGTTCGACTTCAGAAGTTCCAATTCCATGGGCCAATGCTGCAAAAGCACCATGTGTTGAAGTATGCGAATCACCACAGACAATCGTCATGCCTGGAAGAGTCGCTCCCTGTTCAGGACCAACTACGTGGACAATCCCTTGCCTTATGTCGTGAATGTCAAATTGTTGAATCTTGAAATCTTTGCAATTCTTATCAAGAACGATTACTTGCTCTTTAGAAACCAGGTCACTGATTCCATCTATACCTAATGACCGATCTGTAGTAGGTACATTGTGATCCGGTGTAGCTAGGTTTGTATCTAGTCGCCACGGGACCCGATTCGCAAGGCGTAGTCCCTCGAATGCTTGTGGTGAAGTAACCTCATGAAGTAAATGTCTGTCGATGTAAAGTATCGACAGACCATCTTCGCGCGCTCCTACGAGATGTGCGTTCCAAATTTTGTCGTAAAGCGTTTCGCCCATTGCTTAGAAAGGCGCGTTAGTTATACGTAGCACCCTGTTACTGCTGCCTATTATTCCACTCGACGTAAGGAACATGTTTCCAACATCATATACCTAGATATATCACTTTTAGTTTAACGGAATCTAGCTACCGGAGGAACGGAAAACGTACCATCGTCAACAAAGGTATTCATGATACGACCTTGCAATTCAATAGTTCGCTTTTAGTCGACTGCAATCACCTTATATCGCTGATCTACCACGATGGACACTATACGATTTGGAGTGTACATCAAATCTCGTAAACGATTGTAATTGTAGACGATAGACATGGCATGCGCTAAACGAATGATGGCACTAAGCCCGCCGAAGCCTTAGTCTGACGAGCTGGTGGTTTGCTAACAAGACTTGATGATACCACTCGTGGGACGGATCCCGCACGCTCGTCCGACGCGCCGGATGAATCGGTGTCAGCCCCATCTCCCGCATCACCCGTCGAATGCGACGGAGTCCCAGATCCCCACCGCGGTCCCTCAACGCCAACCGCATCCGTCGACTGCCGTAGTACGGATGACCTTCGTAGATCGCCTCCAAATTCCGGTTCAACGCCCCCTCCGTCTCACCGTGGGGTGCCCTGGAATGGTAGTACGAGGCGCAAGACAGATCCCCTCACTCGCACTGACACGTGATCGGCAAACTCGACTGGGAATCTATCATCGCCTGCCTTTGGGTTCGGTCCACGGCACGAGCTTGCCCTGCAGAAAGTTTCGTTCCATGGTCCATTCCCCAGTCTTGCGATGCCGCGAATCCAGATCCGGAGACGTCCCGAAATCGGCTGTCTTGCTCTTACGCTCGAACACTGCCGAGCCTTCCTCCAGCAACCGCTTCTTTCCAGCACTGGATCTGCGATGCTTGAAGTGTAAACCGCGACGACAGCTCCGACAGCGTTTGCTCCCCTTTACACAGCTTCCAACGCCACCTGGAATTTGAACGTCGGCGAATGCCGCCGGGCAACCCCGTTTGCTTATCATATAGTGCCCCTGTTCATTCGTATGACACGGGTCGCATACATCTTAAGCCACCATCATCGAAAATTGTCTTATTTTGCGGCACCCCTTCTTTGTTTAGCTTCCGGTCCCGCAATGATTATTGGACATTATCAAACTAGTACACTTTGCAAATTGCATTTCCAACAAATAGTATTCTTGATCAAAAGCGTCCAGTCGATATAAATTTCAAACTGAACACGCCTCTATGGAGGTGTATCGGTCGTGCTGGTGTATGTATCTGTAGAGCTATTAAGCAGGAACGATGGTTAAAGATCTGATCCAAAATGGTTGGAGTTACCATGAAGATGAAAGCGAACGATTAACACAGGAACTAGAAAGATCGAGTATCGATGAACTAGAAGACAATGAACCGGTGCAATGCCTTCAGTTGTCCAACCACATCATTGGAGAACATCTTGGCGACTGGTCTCGAGCTAGACGGTTTGCCGAGAGGGTCTGTGCTGTTAACCCGGATTTCTCAAACCAAGTCGAAAATGATGTTTTTCACGGGATGCGTGGGGTACGGGGCATGGAATGTCGCGTCGCGAGTTTGAAAAGGCTTCGGAGGGCGGGGATGCGTGTGTTTTCCCTGCCTTTTTGCGGGCGGGACGGCGGATCGCTGAGCATCCGGGCGCGGGGAGGCGGGGAGGCCGGCACGCTCCGCCGCCAGCGTCATGCACCCGGTGGCACCGGGCTTTTACGTTGGTGCCAGGCTGGCCCAGATCAAGCGGAAATCCTTCCAGTACGGGAAGGCGGATCCGAACGCCAGATGGATCCGCCGCGTGGACACCGTCACGCGCACCGGGATCCGGAACAGGCACTTGCGCAGCGTCGATGGACGGCTCCGGCGCAGCATGGCGGATACCGGAAGGTTCTCGAGCCGGCGCTTCATCATGCAATGAAGGGCATGGGCCAGTGCGCTCATCCGGAGCCGGAGTGCGTTGACGTTCCAGAGGCTGCTGGAGCATCGGTCCAGGAACAGATCGTTCTTCTGTTCCTTGATCCAGTTTTCGGCCTCACCCCGGTCGCAGTACATCTCTTCGTAGACCGTTGGCGCGTCGGGCTCCTGGAGCGAGGTGACGACGAAGCGACTGTTGTACCGGGCTTCGCCGACCGTCGCACATGGGTCTTCCGCGCCGGCCTCCGGTCCGCCGTCGGCCTTGCCGACCGGTTCCCCGTCCGCGTTGCCGACCGGTTGTCCCGGCAGCCATTCGGCCTTGGCGATCACGCGGCGTTCGCGGCTCCAGCTGTCGCGCGTGCGATAGTCGAAGCTCTGGTAGCCGCGGACCGCTCGCTGCGCATAGTCCGGATCCCGCTTCAACCGGTCCCGCAGATCGTCCATCAACGGTTGTACCCGGTCTTTCAGCCGATCATTGCGCGGCAGTCCCAGCACGTAATCCACGCCCCGCGCCTCGCACCACGTCATCAACTCGTCGCGGCAGTAGGCCCCGTCGGCGCGGATCAGGATCGGCACCTGCGGAAATCGCTTCCGCAGCCGGTCCACGAGCGGCGCGACCGTTTCCACCACGCCCGCCGCCACATCGCTGCTCGACGTGCGCAGTTCCGTCCGCACCGGCCAGCCGTTGCAGAACACCAGCCGCGGCAGGTAGCAGTATTCATGGTAGTACCCGTGATAGAACCGGTGCTCCTGCCGGCCGTGCAGTTCCACGTCCGTGGCATCGATATCCAGCACCAACCGCTTCGGCATCTGGCCCCGCTCGCCCCACACCAGGTACAGCTCCACGAGCAGCTCGTCGAGCGCATCGAAATCCACGGTGATCTGGCGCGCTTTCGCCGGGTCCCGCCCGTTCGCCGACAGCTCCATCCGGTTCAGCGTGCTTTTGCCGGCCAGCGGCTCGCAGTCCGAACGCGCACACTCCACACGCCCCATGGCCGTGGACAGGGCCCGGTCCCGCCGCAGCTCGTCGTGATCGTTCACATCTTCGTAGCCCAGCGCGAGACCCAAGATCCGCTGCCCCAGCAACGCCACTAGCGGATGCGCCACCTTGGACGGGTCCCGGTGGTCCGTGAAACATTCCGAGGCGCGCTCGAACAGCCGGACCTGCTCGGCCAGCATCATCAGCAGTACCGACCCCCCGTTGGAACTCAGATCGCCTCCACTGCAGTCCACCTCCATCCGCCCCGGACGGACCCCTTTCGCCATCCGACGCACCAACCGGTCCGCGCCGCGCTTTTGCTTGCTCTTCATCCCGTGCCCTCCTCTATCCGGCCCCATCGGCCGCGTTGCGCCCACCCTTCGGCCAGCGTGGCCGCATATCCCGGACGCCCCTTCCAGAACATCCACCGGAACATGCACAGTACGACCACCAGCGTGTTCAGCACGCGCCGCCGCCGCTGCCAGAGCCGGACCAAAGCATCCTCCGGGGCCAAGACGGCTGCCGGCGACCTGCAGGACCCCAATCGATCCCAACCCTTCGGCTTGAACCAGCCCAGATGACTACACAGGGTGGACGCCAACTCATGGCGGCTCAGTGCCGAAAACCGTGCCACCGTCTTCTGAAGGTCCACCATCCAACGGCGGGTCCGCCGCGTGCCACCCAAGGTGGTCGACTTCAAGTTCTCGATTCGGAAATCCATCACGTTGGCACCAGAGACTATCTAACCAAGCGTAGATTGCCATAACCCATGCCAAAACGCAAGTGTTTTTTTGAAGAACCCCCAAAAAATCGAATATGTTCCCGTATATCAACCGGTGACACGACATCCTCAAAGACCGGGATCCCTTTCCTTTCATCCGCATGCCATCGCAGCCCATGCCATCGCAGCCACCGGGGGCGAAACCTCCCGACAGTCGGGGAGCGTTCGGGTCTCGTCAAGACCAGGACCCAAGGGCGTGCGATAGGGGCGTCCGCCGCATGCTCACCCACATGGCTCATCATCCAGTCGACAACAGCATCTTGCACGGGATGCGCCGCTTTGCACGCCGGTCGTGGCGGTCCGCAAAACGGGCCCAGGCGCATGCTACACGTCCGCACCGCTTCCGTCCGACCCGAACGCACCCCTTTCGCCATCCAACGCACCCATCCGTCCGAACGCACCCCGCTACCATCCCCTTCCCCCCGGCAAAGTCCAACCAACTTCGTGGTATCAACAACTTACACGCACATACATCGCACCCAAGCCATCCATTATGAGAAATAAGGGTTAATCCCGATTATTTAAAAATCGAGATGGTAGGTATCCATCTGTCGATTGCCCGATATATGGACGGTTCGAACATGGCCGCGCAGCAAGCGGAAATCGATAGCTTAGGTGCAACCCAGGATCTGGCAAGTGCGTATCTTATTCAGAAATCATTGTTGGCAAGCGCGTTGGCCGGAAGTAAACGATTCGACGATGCTCAAGTCGTTCTCAGTGCCGTCAACAGACTAGCTTCAAGTCTGGACGGCCCTCGATCCTCAGACCGTCAGATAGCTGCTACGAACAACAATGTAGCAAGTGCTTTACTTGATAATGAGAATCTTGTCACTTCTTTACAACGAGTTCATGGTTGATTGTGCTACTGTATCCCTAAAATTTTGGAAGAAATGCGGTACTTGGGTAAATGAAGAGCGAGCATTGTATCTACTGTCACTTGTGAACAACCGTTTACAGGATTACTGTCGCGGACTCGAATATGCGGTTTCTGCACTTGGTGTGATTAACGCAAACGGTGAGGAGCCAGTAGATGAAGCGTTTATCCGACTCGCGGTCGCACGTGCCCATGCGGGATTATCCAATCGGGATCGCTGTTCCAAGGAATTAATAAAAGCCGATGCGCTTGCCGCGGAATGGTCGGACAAATCACTTACAGCAGAATATCAGCGTGAGCGTATGAAAATAGTCGGATGATTTTCCGTGGTTGAAACATTGTAAACATAACAGCAATTCCCGCTTCCTGTGAAAAAGCAGTGCCTGCAAGTTTTAAGTGGCTGCCCCTGGATGTTTTCCATCCGTTGGGATCGTTTCGGGCCCTTGTTCAGCGCGCGCCAGCTACGTTTTGGCTGCGCTGGGCCGCGGTGTTTTGTGCGGACCAAGGCATGCCCGGTTCGCATGTCGACGGATCTCGGAGGGATTCCCGCGATCAGGAGGCGCAGGACGCGTTGCACTATGGCGGGCGGAAACCAGGATCGGGTCGGTCGTCCGGAACTGCGGTCGGGTTCCGCACCAGCGAGGGCTTCGTACAACTGTTCCCAGCTGTGGAGGATCAGGAGCCAGATCGCACCGCGCATCTTTTCCCACAGGGATGCATAACTGCCCTGCCGACGTTGGGCGGCTTGGAAGCGCGGGCAGCACAACTGCTGGATCTGGTCCATCAGAAACGCCAGCATCATCAGGGTCGCCAGCGTATTCGCAAGGTACTGGTGACCGTGACCGTAGTTGTGTTCCAGACCGTACCCCTGGTTCTTCAGCGTGTTGAAGGTCTCGTTTTCGATCTTCCAGCGACTGCGCGCCATTCGTGCGGTCGCCGGTGCCTCGGCTCGGGTCACCGGCAGATCCGTGATCCAGGTCCATTGGCGTTCGGGTTTCCGGACCCGCTTCGGGGTGCGTTCCCGGCACTGCAGCACCGTCACCCGACGGTCGGACCGGGACGCACTGAGCGGGACGTCTTCTACCACCCGCAGCCGGCGATTCACGGCGCGCCCCTCCTCGCTCGGGTCCGCAAACCAGTCCGACGAAGTGCCCTCCAGATGCTGGAACAGCATCGCATGGTCGTGCTCCCGCGCACCGATCAGGTACCGCAAGTTCAGACGCTCCAGCAAATCCAGATGCGGTCCGTTGGAGGCCAGGCCGTCCTCCAGCACGATCACTTGCACATGCGGATGCTCCCGCCGAAACGCTTCCAGAAACCGCTTCGAGGCATTGCGTCCGCAATCGTTCTTCGCCTGACCGTCCTGCCGGACGATCGGTTCCGGTGCCAGCGGGATCACAGTCTGGCAGTCCGGATGCACGATCGCACCAGCCAGAATCTGATGGTGATAGGTGACTGTTCCGTTGCGGTGACGCCGCTCGCAGCAGTACTTGCAGCGCACGGCTCCCGATGAAAAAGCCCGTGCCGTCCAGCGACAACAGATAGTGGTGGCCGTACACCGCATACGGCTTCAGCACCTTGCCTCGCTGCAGTTCGCGGAACAGCCGCCGGAAGACCGGGCGCAAGGCACTCGCCGGAACCCGGTCCAGACGCATCCGCATCTGCGTGGCGCACGGCACCCGATCCAACCTGATACAGCCGCCGCAGATTACCCCGAACCCGCCCATCCAACCACACCTCGCGGTCAAACTGCAGCAACGACGGGGACTTCAGACCGAACATCGCCAAAGCCGACATCAAACAGTTGACCAGACGATAGGCGCGGACCGGCGTCCCGTCTTCAATCTGTTCAAAACACTGCCGACTCAATGCCAGCAGTCCTGAAGCATTCAATCGCTTGCGCATCGCTTGTCGAGGCATCCTTTCCTCCATGATCGGGTCGCAAACGGCTATCATAAACCATCGCTCCAGACCACCAAAGTCTGCGAAAAATGACCAGACGCAGACGCTCAAACCCCCGCTAATTCCACCTTTTCACAGGAAGCGGGAATTGCTGTAAACATAATAATTTACTATTGTTATTTGTTCCGAAATCATGTTGGTAGCTGCATCAATCACTTCCCACCGGCCAGAATGAAAAATACATCACTACATCTCAACAGCAAATGCTTAAAGTAGATCTCTCATCTTTGGGATTGATGGATCATGCTCGTATTACTACAGTGTGCTAAATAAAGAAGCCGACCGTACGCATCGAATCTCATGTATGCTTCTTCGAAGCGTGTGGACGATAGGGTCAGGTGAAGAAATTACATTTTCGGATCCACGCGGATTAACATGGCATCTGACTTAAGTATCATGGATACATTGGGCTGGTTGGTCTCATTGCAGTCGTTGGTTAAATAATGCCTTTGTTTTATCGTCCAAAAATGCCAAACTTCAATACACATAAAAATTGAAGACGCCCATGGAAAATGCAACGAACATCCACGGCGTTATCGGTGCAACGCTTCTTGGAGGATCAATTGTTCTTTCAGGCGGTGGATACGCACTTTTTCTTGCTTTATCGCGCCTTCCAGGGTTGTCCACCCATAAACGATGGCTAAATATCGCTTCAAACGTCTTCTATTCCATACTCTTGGCTTGCGTTGTTGCATTAGCAATTGTGTTAAATTTGTCTGGTTGGTGGCTTGGTCTCGTCGCTGCTGGTTGGCTATTTCTTAGCCCCAAGATTTATTTGGAGACTCACAAAGGCGGTACACGTGCATGAGCGAACTTGAGCTGTTAAACGGTTGATCAACCCTTAATCGAAACAACTAATATACGCAAAAAAGTGCCTTTCGATAACAACTGAACAAAGTATTGATTGGTGGGCGAGCGAAAGTTTTTGGCGCAAATGCGCTATTTTCGTCACGGCATTCATGGCACTCGTTTTAATACTACTTACGTTCCATTCACTCAGTGCGATCGAAGCGGGAGGGGAATCTGGTCGCGTACCTGCGTACTCAGTAATAAATCATCGTATTGGATATGAGCACGACGATGAACGTGGACATATGGTTCCAACGACCGGGGCCCTCGTGCCGTTGTTTGGAAACGTACTGACGGAAGATAAAGCACGCGAGCTTGTTGATCTCGGAAAACTCATGGTACAAGCACGCAACTGTATGAATTGTCATACGATACTAGGCAATGGTGCTTACTACGCACCAGACCTTACCAAAGCATGGCTTGACCCTGGCTGGGGTAATGAACAAGCCCGTGAATTGCTGATGACGCTATTTCTAAAGGACCCTCCATCAAACGCACGAACGTTTGGAACTAACCGTCGCATGCCCAATCTCGAACTAACTGACGACGAAATACGCGGCGTCATTGCTTACCTCAAATGGATTTCGGCCATCGATACTAATGGCTTTCCAGCGCGCTTTACACCACTGCCACAAGAAGGCCCTATTCATGAATCAACAACGACAGATACACAATGACTCTTGGTTCCATTAATTACTCCGATTTGAGTGCGGGACAGCAGCTTGCCGTAAAGTACTTTGTGGTGGCGATGGTTTTATTCATCGCACAGATGTTGTTTGGGCTGTTGTCCGCTTTGCAGTTCATCATGCCGGAATTTCTTTTTGAGGTCCTTGATTTCAACGTTACCCGCATGGTACATATCAATGCAATGGTCGTTTGGATGCTCTACGGTTTTATCGGATCCATCTTCTGGTTAGTTGAAGATGAAGCCGGTGTTCCGCTTGTGGGAGTCACCGTAGCGAACGTCACCTTTTGGATACTAACACTTACAGTAACAATCGTCGTCATGGTCTTCCTAGTGGTGCAGACAGGGCCTGGTGATGCAACAACTACCTGGCTGATCAACGAAGGGTGTGAATATATCGAGGCACCGCGATGGGCGGACATTGGTATTGTCGTTTGCATGATCGCCACTTTCTACAACGTCGGTGGGACGTTTCTTGCCGGTACGTTGGAGTGGTATTTCCGGTGTACTGGTGTTGGATCTAATTGCTCTCGCCGGTTTATACCTAGCTGGTACATTCTATACAACAGATCTCTCAGTTGATCAGTATTGGTGGTGGGTTATCCATCTTTGGGTCGAAGCTACTTGGGAAGTACTCGTCGGATGTATTATGGCTTGGGGGCTGATCAAAACCCTCAATGCTGGCCGGAGAATCGTTACTACTTGGCTCTACATCGAAGTTGCTCTCATGTTTGGGTCTGGAATTCTGGGACTCGGTCACCATTACTTTTGGATAGGGACACCAGAATACTGGCTCGGTATCGGGGGCTTCTTTTCCGCACTGGAACCAGTACCACTGGTAGCGATGGTCGTACATGCAGTCTACGATGCCGGACGATACTCTTTCCGTTCCAATAACCATCCAGCACTTGCATGGTTGATTGCCCATGCCTTCGGCAACTTCTTAGGTGCAGGTGTTTGGGGGTTCATGCAAACCCTTCCTCAAATCAACCTCTATACACATGGGACCCAGTGGGCATCTTCTCACGGTCATTTAGCATTTTTTGGCGCATACGTAACGATCATAGTTGCATTTGTATACTTGGCGGTTCAGAAGCTACAGAGGCGACGTTTGGATGTCTGGAGGACTAGCCGATAACGGTTGGAAATGGAAAGGCTCATTGTTGCTTACACATGTAGGAATGCTCGGTATGACGATTGCCTTACTTATTGCGGGATACGAACAAGCATTTATCGAACGGGCTGCTGGCGGGTCCACATGGAGTGCGTTCTTCGAAGCACAAAATCAACCGTGGTTTATTCAGGCTATGTGGTGGTGCTTGGTCTTCGGTATATTGATGACTATATGGTGTGCTACTACTGATTTAGGATTTCCTACGCATCGGTGCACACGAAACTCGACCTATCATGACAATTGAACGCGGAACAGATGAAGTGCCAAGTGCGAGTGCTAAGGACGGGCTGACAGAAGCTGCAGTGAGCTAAACCACATTGCGAGTCCAGTTAATCCTTATATGTAAACAAATCAGGACCTTGAGATGAAGCAGCTGAGGTGGTCTCGAATCGGTATATTTAGCTTGCTGTGTGTTGCCAGCTTAACACTACCATTTAGCGGTGATAAAACATCCGCACAACCTACCTTAAAAGGAGATGCTAAAGCAGGCAAAGCAAAAGCACAGCTATGTGCGGCGTGCCATGGAACTCAAGGCATCTCCATCAATGCTTTATGGCCGAATCTTGCTGGCCAGCACGAACAATATTTGTTTAATCAAATTATTGCATTTCGCGATGGTGCCAGAGCGGAAGCTACGATGCAGCCATTCGTCAACAACCTTTCGGATCAGGATGCTGCCGATTTGGCTGCTTACTACGCAGGATTGTCACCTTGCCCTTAAGTTATCCTTACCCTTAAGACGAGACAGTAATTTCTGCTTCTCTCGAAAGGAGGCATTGGCGGAAGCTGGGCGGCCTAGGCACCCGTTTTCCGAAAATTCTTAGCAGATATTAATCGTATAAGCTTATGAACAATCGCTGATTAGGCCTTTCATAAATTGAGGAATGCTGACGCATTTATAGATCATATTCCGAATAGAGACTTCACGGTAACCATGAATAGATCGAACAATGGCATTCAGAAAAAGATTGATTTAGAATTGAAACGTAGCATTCAAACTAAATCAAAAGGCTATCGCTCGCCGGTAATTTCTGGCACGTTCTTATTGAAGCAAGCCAGTCTCTATTGTATTGTTTGCATCAGTTCACCAGAGGGGGCATCATGAGGGGCTACTCACGTGTGCTTCTAGCAGTAGACCTGACTGAAGAATGCCGTCAGGTTGCCGACCGCGCCCGCTCAATCGCGGAACGATCTAATGCTGAATTGCATGTGGTACATGTCATAGAACCTCTGAGCCTTGCCTACGGAAGCGATATCCCAATGGACCTTACAACGGTACAAGACTCAATCCATGAACAAGCTAAATCTCATTTGGCAGAATTTTCGGCTAGTATCGGTATACCTAAAGATCGCCAACATCTCGTTTTCGGTCGTACGGAGTCAGAAATACGCCATGTTGCTGAATCATCAAATGCGGATGTTATCGTTGTAGGAAGCCATGGTCGCCACGGGCTATCGTTATTACTTGGATCGACTGTTAACGGGATCTTACACGGAGCAACGTGTGACGTGCTCGCAGTTCGCGTAGGCTAAATATCTCGATCGATACAAGCCATAGCAACATGACTAGATTTTGTCTGGGACTTTTATGGTCCTGTATTGCGTTTTCCTCAGTATCAGTTTTATGCAACACGTATCCAACTGCTAATTGGGCAGAAGAACGCGAATTATTCAAGCAGGCAGTCAAGGCTTATGAACACGGCAATATCTCTACATTTCGGAAGATCAAAGAACAACTCAACGAATATTCGCTTTCGATATACCTCGATTATTACGATGAACTTCGATTTATATCGTCTACCAAGCCGAACGCAGCTATCGCAATAAGGAAGAAATGGGCAAACTCAAGATTTGGTGAAAAGTACTTTTCGCGTTGGCTTCGGCGTCAAGCAGAACTCGGCAGATGGACGCGATTCATTGACTATTACGAAAGGCATGAAGATCTATCAATGCAGTGTTACTACCTTCGAGGACTCTACGCAACTGGACGAAAGCAAGACGCACTTGACAGAGTGCCAAAACTGTGGATTGTTGGCAGATCTCAGCCTGAAGTTTGCGATCCTATTTTTAATGCATGGATTACGCAAGGAAGAATTACCGAAAAATATGTAGAAGAGCGTTTCGACCTTGCATTGCAAAATAATTCTCTCGTACTAGCAAAATACTTACTGCAATTATTCAAAGATGGCAATAGATCTCGCGCTAGTTTACTCTATGACACACATCGTCAACCCGAGCTAGTATTAAAAACGACGCGATATCGCGATGATCGCTGGGGTAGAAAGGCCGTCTTACACGGACTCAGCAGATTATTGAGGAGTCGCGGCAACGCAGATTTGGCTCACTCTGCTTGGCAAAAATACCGTACCAAATTCAGTTTTTCGGAGCATGAAAAAAACGAAATGGACGGGAAGATTGCCGCTGTCCGCGTATTCAGCGAACATATAAGTAGTACGGTAAAAAATGAATACCTGCAAAGTGATAGAGAGCAAATTGCGATCGCAGCGATTTCTGCTAGCAAGTGGCAATCAGCAATGGATTGGATCCAGACCCTAACGAAAGACCAACGAGATGAGTTTAGATGGCAGTATTGGCATGGTCGAGTTGGTATGCTTTTAAAGCGTGAAAATGCTATGGATTCACTCACCAAACTAGCCAAGTTACGAACATACTACGGCTTTGCTGCAGCCCATGCCTTAGGGATCGAACCATCCATGAATCTACAAACTACGATCGTAGACGAAGCCATTGAAAAGCAATTTATAAACGACGTACGAATCGCTCGTATATTCGAACTGTACGCAATCAATGATCTCACCAACGCCCGACGCGAAATAAATTGGATTAAATACAAAGTTCCCGATGTATATTTGAAACGCCTTGTAATTGAACTTCATCAAGCCGGTTGGTATGAGCAAGCAATATTCCATGCGGGTGACGCAGGCTTGTTAGATGCGCTTGAAGTGCGCTTTCCTAGACCCTTCAATCATATCTACCAGAAGTATGCTGATGTGACTAATCTTCCTGTTTCGTTGCTCTTTGCAATTTCGAGACAGGAAAGCGCATTCAACGAGAGAGCTGTATCAACAGCGTCTGCCCGCGGTGTTATGCAATTAATACTGAACACTGCCAAACACACCGCTAGAAGAATCGGTGACCCTACCCCCACAGCACAAACACTTCTAGACCCAGAAGTCAGCATCCGCTTAGGTTCACACCATCTAGCCGAGCTTATGAAGAAATACGACAACCATAGAATTATTGTAGCCGCCGCATATAACGCTGGTGCTTCTAATGCTGATAGATGGCTAAAAAACGCAAGCGGAATGGATTCCCTCGCATGGATAGAACGGATTACCTATCGTGAGACACGTAGTTATATCAAAAGTGTCCTTGCATTCAGCCAAGTATATAACTCACTATTAGGCCTTTCAAATACGCCCTTCATAGCACCTCACGAGCAATCTATTCCTTAGATTATCTTTGCATAGTCAAATTCGGATGATAGATATCGGTGCAAACCTAACTGACAAATCTTTCAGCAAGGATCTTGACCTCGTTTTAAATCGAGCACGCGATTCCGGAGTTACAAAAATCATCATTACTGGCACCTCAGTAAAAGCAAGTCGACGTGCCGTGACATTGGCGAAACATTCAAGAGGATTTCTCTACGCTACTTCTGGGGTACACCCACACCATGCAGATGACGTCGAGGCCGGTTGGATAAACCAACTGCGCTTGATTTCCAATGCCGACGTTGTAGTAGCAATTGGCGAAACGGGTCTAGACTATTTTAGAAACTTTTCCGAAAGAAAAACACAAAAGCAAATATTTCAACAGCAACTCGAACTTGCTCGAGAGCTCACAATGCCGGTATTCGTCCATGATCGTGATTCCAAGGGAGATACATACCGATTGCTTCGGGAGTTTAAAGATGTACCATCAGTTGTCCACTGTTTTACTGGCAGCGAAAGTGAACTCAATCAGTTCGTTCAGCTAGGTTGCTACATTGGTATAACAGGATGGATTTGCGACGATCGACGCGGGCTAGAACTTCAGCAAATCGCTCGGAAGATTCCAATCGATAGGCTGCTCGTTGAAACAGACTCGCCATATTTGTTACCCCGCACCATTCAACCAAAGCCTCAATCACGTAGAAACGAACCCTCATACCTCCGGTTCGTATTGCAAAAAATCAGCGAAACTACGGGCTGCGACTTTGACGAACTTCAGGAAGCCACTACGGCAAATGCAAAGCGATTATTTAGAATCGATTAAGTACATGACGTCCGAAGTGCTAAAGGGCCACTTCAAAAATGTAGCTCCAGATTTTAATACTGGTATATATTCACCAAATTCATTTATAAGTTGCTCCGATATTGCAACATCTATCGTACCCAGTCGATACCCAGTTAATTCTTCCATGTTTAGCAACATCTCCAATGCCACATCACAAAGTTCGCATGATTCGGTTATGTAAAGCACGAGTTCTTTCATTAGGGGAGGTCTGAATAAGTCGATTCTAGTATTATCTGCGGAACGATCAGAAATCGGGTGTACCGGCTATGGGGTAGATCACTTTTGTGGAACTGGAACACGACCTGAAGAAGCGGCGCACGCGGCGCAAGATTTTTCTGGAGAGGATGAATCAGCTAACTTCCTTGGGAACGGCTTGAGTAGTGGGCCGAGCCGTTTTATCCGAAGTCGGACCGCGGTCGGCGTCCGTACCTGCTGGGCGTGATGTTGCGAGTTCACCATGTGCAGTTGTTTGACAACTTTGGGTGATCCCGAAATGGAAAATCTGCTCTAGCAGTCTGCACCGTAGAAACATAGAGATGCTCTTAGTAGGATGAAACCTCTAACATATGTATTTATGAGGTATATCATTTCAACTTTAAGATGTTTAAGAAAAACCCGTCCTGAAAAATACACCAAAAATTTTCTGCAACTCAGACTGCTAAGAAAGACAAAAACTTGTACCATATTCAGCTTTACAGTGAGCAAACATACAGCCTATCAGTTTAATTGGTAGAGGTGCCTCGACGGTAAGCACTGTCAACAAACTGGGAGATCAAATCTGAGAATTCAATACCCGCTGCTTTGGCACCATCAGGATACAGGCTTGTCGGTGTCATTCCAGGCATGCTGTTGACTTCCAGTAAGTAGATGCTGTGATCTGAAGTGACAATAAAATCGGCACGAGACAGATCTCTCAAGCCTAATGTTACATGTGCATCAATTGCGATCTGTTGGAGTGTATTAAGCACCTGCTTAGGGAAGTCTGGAGGAATAATGTGTTCACTTTTTCCGCTCGCATATCGGTTTTCGTAGTTGTACCACTCACCAGTTGCAACAACTATTTCAGTAACTGGAAAAGCCGTAATTGGTGTATCAAAAAGATCAAGTATGCCGACTGTGATTTCCTTACCGTGGATGAAAGGTTCGATGAGTAGCTGAGTGCTGTACTTTCTCGCTTCTTGCAGAGCGCACAACAAGTTTCCCCCGTTGGGAAGTGGCGTGATACCTAACGCGGAACCTTGATTAAGCGGTTTGAATACAACTCTCTCTCCAAACCGTTCTCGAATTTGCATGCATGCTGCTTGATCATCTTGCGTACTAATTAGAAGACTGTCCGCCGTCGGTAATCCTGCCGCACCGAAGAGGAGTTTGGCTACATGTTTGTTCATTGATACTGCGGACCCGTGAACGGTGCTTCCAATGTACGGCAATCCCAGTATTTCAAATAGTCCCTGAATAGTGCCATCTTCGCCAGGTGGGCCGTGAAGGACGGGGAAAATAACATCGGGCATGCTTTCACATAGACGAACATGCAGAGTGTTATCGAATTCCCAAAATTCGACATCGTGTTTTTCTTGCAGCGCATCAACAACCTGTGACGCCGAGGTACGCGAAATAGCCGCTTCGGCAGATCTGCCCCCTGCAATAACAGCGACTTTTAATTTCACGGAAAATTAGCTACCTTTGCCTTTTCGAACACGGATAGATCAAGATCAGTTGTTTCAATGCCAAAAGATTTCGAAAGAAATATAAGCTCTGCATTAACGGCGCGTTCGATGTTTTCGGCAACGCGAAATCCATGGGATTCATCATCAAAAAGAAAGTATGCAGTCGGAATACCTTTTTTACTAATGGCCTTAAACATGGTCTCAGTTTGCGCCGGCGGAACAACCTTGTCGAGTGCTCCTTGGAAAAATATAACTGGTGCGCTGAGCCCGTCCAGATTATTTATAGGTGATCTTTTGCCAAAATTTTTAGGGTGTACTAATCGATTCAAATAACGTGATTCAAATTTGTGAGTACTGCTGGCGAGTAATTGAAGGTCGGCGACTCCGTAGTAAATAGACCCTGCGGTGAAGGCTGAGCTCGTACATAATGCCATTAATGTTGTATAGCCACCGGCACTACCGCCTCGAATAGCTACGCGCTGGGCATCAGCCCTACCTAGTGCGATCAAATGGCGAGCTGCTGCTGCACAGTCCTGTACATCAATCACTCCCCACTGACCGCATAATCGATTTCGATAATCGCGACCGTATCCGGTGCTTCCGCCATAATTGACATCAACAACTGACCAGCCGCGAGATGTATATAGCTGTATTCTCATGCTGAGATCGGGGCTAACTCCCAACGTTGGTCCACCATGTGCAAGAACAAGAAGAGGTGGTAGTTCGTTTCGTTCTGCGCGCTCGTAGGGATGAGTTGGTGGATAAAAATACGCGTATCCCATCGTACCATCATTGCAACAAAACTCGATCTGTTCAGGTTCAGCGAAATAATCCTGATTGACTGGGAGGATACCTGCGTGTGCAACTCGATGAGTGATTCGATGCTTTACCTCATAACGGACGATTGAACTTGCCGATTTAACTGACCCAGCGACGAAGATGATCGAGTTACTTGCCGCGTTGACCGATCGATAGGAAGAGTAGCAAGCATGACACGGTGTTACCAAACCTGTTGTTAAATCTACGATGACAAGTTCAGATATTCCTTTTATGACGCGTACTGCGGCAACATAGTTATTATCAAGAGGAGCGTAATATTGCGAACGACATGTCCACATTGGTCCTCCGTACTCAGCCTCGTCCTCCGTAATTGCTCGCACTCCTGAATCATCGTAACTAAAGAAATTCCAATAACCTGATTGGTCCGAAAGGTATAGCAGTCGCTTTGAATCAAGCCACTCTGGCTGGACGATTGATTCGTATAAACCGCCGGCAATTACAGCTTCACGGCACACCAATCCGTTTTTATCAAGCTCACAAACATACAACTGTGTGCCGTCCCAAGGCATGTTAGGATGGTCCCATGCAATAAACGCCAGTCGTGATCCATCCATTGATATTCGTGGCGAAGCATAAAAATCGTGACCGCTATGTAACGTGGTCACTGACCCATTCACACACGAAACCGATACAAGTTCGTTTAGTGTTTCAGGCATTATTGAATGATTTTCACGAATTGCGATCAGACGGTTATGTATATGGTCGTACGTTAGATCACCAAATCTTTCGGATTCGTCGCCGCCGCGAACGAGAACAGGAGTACCAATCTTTACAACGTCGGCACTATAAATATTTTGATCTGAGTGGTTTACGAACCATGCTTTGCTGTTTCCGATACAGTACGAGCCACCGCCGTATTCGTGAATACGTGTTCGCGCGCTATATCCTCTAGGTATAAGATCGTGGATTTCACCGGATGTATTTTTCACCAACACAGATCGTCCTTTTTCCGTGGGCCGCAATTCAAGCCAATAGAGAGAACCATCCAATGTGGTTATTTCATCGAACGATATGAGCGAAGCAGCAGCTAATTCGCCTGTGATCTCTGATCTCCATGTTCCATAAGGACTGGTCAACAAAACAGCCTCCCTAATACCGTCATAAGGGTACCGCCATGGGTATGGAATAGGTTGAACGGCTATCGATAAGAGACCATCGCTCATGGTCGCGCCACTGACCATCTATGTACTGAAATTCCTTTGTCATCCCCTCCAGCTTAAACCCACATCGTTTGACCAGATTTCTTGACGCCGTATTTTCAGTCTGGATGTTTGCTTCAATCCTATGAAGTCCAAGTTTTTCAAATGCAAATGCATAGGTAACGGCGAGTGCAAGACCTTCGGTCATGTAGCCCTTTCCTTGGTGTTTTATGTCGACGTAATACCCGATCGACGCGCTCATCATAGAACTTCGTACTATATTGTTGAAATTGATTACACCCACAATTTCAGCCGAAGATTTTAAGCAGCAGAGTAAGCCTTCATGATCGTTTTGTTGCATTCGTTTGTGGTACAGGCGAAACATACGGCTTGTCAATGGTACAGAAATCCAAGGCTGGTGCAGTTTTTGGCTAGATTGTGCTAATGTCAGCAGAGCCCTCTGATCGCGGGACTTCACTTTTCGGATGAAAACTCGGCTGCTACTCACTTTGTGGTGACGGTTAATGTCTAGTGAAGGAATATCCCATGTCGTTGCGGATGATCATCTTTGCCGATTACAGTATATATATAAGACGAATGCGGAACCCAACCATTGTCATACAGTCGCATATCTAAAGATAATACGCATATGGTATCGTAGCTGCTGAACCTGCAAATCACTTAGCCCCAATATTGCATGAGCAGTGCGAGATGGGGTTGTTTTTCGGTTCGGAGCGGTAACCAGGATTCCAACGTCTGCATGTCTCCCATGATCCGTTGTTCAGGCACGGTTTTACGGATGGTGAACTCACCTCCCCTTCTCCCTTTGTTGGTCAACGTGCCGGAGCAGCCCTCGGTGACGATCAGGACAATCGCATTTGAAATTTGCTCAAGCTGCAGGGCGGCACGAACCATGTCCAGGAGGAAGTCAGTGTTCCAGCCAGCTCGTTTGAGCTTGCCGCGCATGGAATCTTGGTCGGGCTGCACCCGGGCGATGTTCAGGGACAGCCACCGCAATAGTGCGAGGTTGGACGGCCCGTTGTCCCTGCGGTTTGCGCAGACCGTCTTCGTTCACCGTCACGTCCAGCACCCAGTGCAGGGAGTTTTCGATGACCCAGTGCGAACGCACGGTACGTGCGAAACGTTCCGCGGACCATTTCGCGCTGGTCATGTAGTAAGGGTCTCCACCGATGCCTTTCCATTCTTCGAATGGCACTCCGCCACAACCCTTCCCACTTCCCCGCGAGGACCTAGTGTACTGTCCTACAAATAAATAGTATATTAATATGGTATGACAGCTACCCAAGGAGAACATCATGCCCCTCCCCGCGACCCCGATCGTCCTGGATGAACAACAGCGTGCCGAATTGCGCAGTTTGGCCTGCTCCCGCACCTTGCCACATCGGTTGGTACAACGCGCCCAGATCGTGCTCGGTTGCGCGGACGGGGAGCCGGGGGCACCGCCATCGCCGAGCGGTTGCAACTGAACAAGAACACGGTGATGAAGTGGCGCAAACGCTACGCGCAGTACGAGATCAAAGGACTGCACGATGAGAAGCGTCCGGGTCGCCCGCGAACGCACGACGACGATCGGGTGGCCGAGGTCATGAACACGGCCTTGCAGTCGTTGCCCGCGCACCGCACGCACTGGAGCGTGCGGGCCATGGCGGCGCAAACGGGCGTGTCGAAAAGCACCCTCCAACGGTGGTTCGACCTGTTCGGCGTGCAACCGCATCGGCAACGCACGTTCAAGCTGTCCAACGATCCGTGCTTTGTCGAGAAGGTCCGCGACATTGTCGGCCTGTACCTCCATCCGCCGGACAAGGTCGTGGTGCTGTGTGTAGACGAAAAGACGCAGAGCAGATACAAGCACTGGACCGCACCCAGCCGATGCTGCCCATGGGCTTGGGCTACGCGCAAGGAATGACCCATGACTATGTGCGCGCCACGGCACGACGACCCTGTTTGCGGCACTCGACATCGTCACCGGCAAGGTCCGTAGCCTATGCAAACGTCGCCACCGGCATCAGGACTATCTGGCCTTCCTCCGCCACATCGACAAGGATGTCCCCGAGGACCTGGACATCCACCTGATCGTGGATAACTATGCAACGCACAAACATGCCACCGTCAAGGCGTGGTTAGCGAGACACGTCCCCGCTACCATGTCCACTACACGCCTGACCTACGCCTCGTGGCTGAATCAGATGGAGCGGTGGTTCGGCATCATCACCCAACAAGCCATCCGTCGTGGGTCATTCTCTTCGGTCCCGCAACTGCAAAAAAAGATCAACGCGTTTGTCGAGGACTATAATAAATACTGCAGTCCGTTTGCTTGGACCGCGACGGCCGAGTCAATCCTTGCAAAAGTTGAACGCATTAGCCTATTTATTTCCGGGACATGACACTAGTAGGCTACCCGTTCTAACAATACGTGTTTATAATAGTGGACTGGAAGGGGTTCTGGGATCAGGAGGATCAGATTCCGAAGCAATACATGGTGGAGTTAGCTCAGGATGAGCGGGATGAGTTGGAAGCGGTGCTGAAGTCGAGCACGCGTCGTGCGGTGTCGGCGACGAAGCTGCAGCGTGCACGGATTCTGCTGGCCGTGGATCAGGGGGTCGCTGGCCCGGCACTGACGGACATGCAGGTGGTGGATGCGCTGGGGGTGACGGAGCGGCCCTGCCAGCACGTGCGTCGGCGGGCGGTGGAGCAGGGTCCGATGAAGGCTCTGGAGCGCAGGCCTCGGCCGTTGCCTCCGGTGCCGAAGAAGCTGGACGGGGAGAAGGAAGCGCGTCTGGTTCAGGTGGCCTGTTCGGTTCCACCGGAAGGCCGCGTTCGGTGGACCGTGAAGATGCTGGCAGAAGAGCTGGTGCGACTTGAAGTGGTCGAAACGATTTGCGGGGAGACCGTGCGGCAGGCGTTAAAAAAACGAATTGAAACCATGGCGGCGGGAAATGTGGTGCATTCCGAAGCAGCAAAGCCATCCTTTCGTGGCCGGCATGGAGCGGGTGCTCAAGGTATACCGGCGGCCGTACGACCCGCGGCATCCGGTGGTGTGCATGGACGAGATGAGCAAGCAGCTAGTGTCGGAAGTCCGCGAGAAGTTGCCGGTACGCCCCGGGTCGCCGGAGCAGTACGACGCCCACTACCTCCGCCGGGGAGCATGCACGGTGTGGATGTTCGGCGAGCCGCTGTCCGGCTGGCGGACAGTGGCTGTCACCAAACGGCGTACGACGTTGGATTGGGCGCAGCAAGTGCGCGCGCTGGCGAATCTGCCGCGTTACCGGGATGCGGAAACCATCACGCTGGTGTGCGACAACTTGAACACCCACAGCGGTGACTCGTTCTACGCCGCGTTCCCAGCAGGCCGAAGCCAGTCGGCTGAACGACCGAATCCACTTGGTGCACACGCCGAAACACGGGAGCTGGCTGAACGTTGCGGAACTGGAGTTCAGTGCCCTGCACCGCCAGTGCCTGGATCGCCGGATCGAGAGCAGGGCTTTAGTCACGTCGGAAACGGTGGCCTGGGCCGAGGAGCGCAATCGCGAACAGACCGGGGTCGACTGGCAGCTCAGCGTCAACGACGCGCGCACCAAACTGAAGCATCTATACCCGAAAATTAAAACCAGTTAAACTACTAGCCAGTCGTCGTACCGTTCGAGTGCTTCTCCGAGGGGGTCATGGGTGATGCTGGCCGTGCGCGTCTCCACACGCCCATGACTCTCATCAACTCCCGGATGGGAAAAGAAGGTCCCGTCATCCGGCGGGTCATCTATCTAGGTACTGCTTCACATCCTCGTGCAGGGCCCGCTGATTACCCTTCAACGCCAGCACGTAATCGCCACCTTTCGCCAGCACCGCCGACGCGGTCTCCCGTTGGGTATGTGCATCGCATCGGCGGTAACCATCCGGCCTTAGACGTCAAGCAGTTCCAACAGCTTCGGCAGTGCCTGGATCTCATGGGATCTGCCATCCACCTCAATCGGTCCCAGCACTGGTTTCCCGTCCGCCGCACATGCCTGCACCAGATGCAGCGGCGAGCGTTGCGTCGCGTCCTCAAACAAGCACCGGAGCACTTTGCCGTCCACCCCGCTAGCCCTTATTTCTCATAATGGATGGCTTGGGTGCGATGTATGTGCGTGTAAGTTGTTGATACCACGAAGTTGGTTGGGCTTTGCCGGGGGGAAGGGGATGGTAGCGGGGTGCGTTCGGACGGATGGGTGCGTTGGATGGCGAAAGGGGTGCGTTTGGGTCGGACGGAAGCGGGGCGCGTTCGGTGCTGAGTACGATGCTGGCGGAAGCGGTGCGGACGTGTAGCATGCGCCTGGGTCCGTTTTGCGGACCGCCACGACCGGCGTGCAAAGCGGCGCATCCCGTGCAAGATGCTGTTGTCGACTGGATGATGAGCCATGCGGGTGAGCATGCGGCGGACGCCCCTATCGCACGCCCTTGGGTCCTGGTCTTGACGAGGCCCGAACGCTCCCCGACTGTCGGGAGGTCTCGCCCCCGGTGGCTGCGATGGCATGCGGATGAACGGAAAGGGATCCCGGTCTTTGAGGATGTCGTGTAACCGGTTGATATACGGAAACATATTCGTTTTTTTGGGGGTTCTTCAAAAAAACACTTGCGTTTTGGCATGGGTTATGGCAATCTACGCTTGGTTAGATGGTCTCTGGCGCCAACGTGATGGATTTCCGAATCGAGAACGTGAAGTCGACCACCTTGGGTGGCACGCGGCGGACCCGCCGTTGGATGGTGGACCTTCAGAAGACGGTGGCACGGTTTCCGGCACTGAGCCGCCATGAGTTGGCGTCCACCCTGTGTAGTCATCTGGGCTGGTTCACGCCGAAGGGTCGGGATCGACTGGGGTCCTGCAGGTCGCCGGCAGCCGTCTTGGCCCCGGAGGATGCTTGGGTCCGGCTTTGGCAGCGGCGGCGGCGCGTGCTGAACACGCTGGTGGTCGTACTGTGCATGTTCCGGTGGGTGTTCTGGAAGGGGCGTCCGGGATATGCGGCCACGCTGGCCGAAGGGTGGGCGCAACGCGGCCGATGGGGCCGGATGGAGGAGGGTACGGGATGAAGAGCAAGCAAAAGCGCGGCGCGGACCGGTTGGTGCGTCGGATGGCGAAAGGGGTCCGGCCGGCGCGGATGGAGGTGGACTGCAGTGGAGGCGAGCTGAGTTCCAACGGGGGCTCGGCACTGCTGATGATGCTGGCCGAGCAGGTCCAGCTGTTCGAGCGCGCCTCGGCATGTTTCACGGATCACCGGGACCCGTCCAAGGTGGCGCATCCGCTGGTGGCGTTGCTGGGGCAGCGGATTTTGGGTCTCGCGCTGGGCTACGAAGATGTGAACGATCACGACGAGCTGCGGCGGGACCGGGCCCTGTCCACGGCCACATGGGGCGTGTGGAGTGTGCGCGTTCGGACTGCGAGCCGCTGGCCGGCAAAAGCACGCTGAACCGGATGGAGCCGTCGGCGAACGGGCGGGACCCGGCGAAAGCGCGCCAGATCACCGTGGATTTCGATGCGCTCGACGAGCTGCTCGTGGAGCTGTACCTGGTGTGGGGCGAGCGGGGCCAGATGCCGAAGCGGCTGGTGCTGGACATCGATGCCACGGACGTGGAACTGCACGGCCGGCAGGAGCACCGGTTCTATCACGGGTACTACCATGCATACTGCTACCTGCCGCGGCTGGTGTTCTGCAACGGCTGGCCGGTGCGGACGGAACTGCGCACGTCGAGCAGCGATGTGGCGGCGGGCGTGGTGGAGACGGTCGCGCCGCTCGTGGACCGGCTGCGGAAGCGATTTCCGCAGGTGCCGATCCTGATCCGCGCCGACGGGGCCTACTGCCGCGACGAGTTGATGACGTGGTGCGAGGCGCGGGGCGTGGATTACGTGCTGGGACTGCCGCGCAATGATCGGCTGAAAGACCGGGTCCAACCGTTGATGGACGATCTGCGGGACCGGTTGAAGCGGGATCCGGACTATGCGCAGCAAGCGGTCCGCGGCTACCAGATCTTCGACTATCGCACGCGCGACAGCTGGAGCCGCGAACGCCGCGTGATCGCCAAGGCCGAATGGCTGCCGGGACAACCGGTCGGCAACGCGGACGGGGAACCGGCCGGCAAGGCCGACGGCGGACCGGAGGCCGGCGCGGAAGACCCATGTGCGACGGTCGGCGAAGCCCGGTACAACAGTCGCTTCGTCGTCACCTCGCTCCAGCAGCCCGACGCGCCAACGGTCTACGAAGAGATGTACTGCGACCGGGGTGAGGCCGAAAACTGGATCAAGGAACAGAAGAACGATCTGTTCCTGGACCGATGCTCCAGCAGCCTCTGGAACGTCAACGCACTCCGGCTCCGGATGAGCGCACTGGCCCATGCCCTTCATTGCATGATGAAGCGCCGGCTCGAGAACCTTCCGGTATCCGCCATACTGCGCCGGAGCCGTCCATCGACGCTGCGCAAGTGCCTGTTCCAGATCCCGGTGCGCGTGACGGTGTCCACGCGGCGGATCCATCTGGCGTTCGGGTCCGCCTTCCCGTACTGGAAGGATTTCCGCTTGATCTGGGCCAGCCTGGCACCAACGTAAAAGCCCGGTGCAACCGGGTGCATGACGCTGGCGGCGGAGCGCGCCGACCTCCCCGCGCCCGGATGCTCAGCGATTCGCCGTCCCGCCCGCAAAAAGGCGGGAAAACACACGCATGCCCGCCCTCCGAAGCCTTTTCAAACTCGCGACGCGACATTCCATGCCCCGTACCCCACGCATCCCGTGAAAAACATCATTTTCGACTTGGTTATGAGAAATCCGGGCTAGCACCCCTCGCCGCCGAGCCGTCCAGTCTTTCGCGACCCGCTGCAGCACGCCATGCAGACCTGCAGGGTCCAGGACCGGAACCGGTTCGAAAAGGCATCGTGACTCGGAATACCGTGTTCAAGTAGCAGAAACTGACGCAGAAATCCCTCTTTCGCCCGGCCAAAGCACTCCATATCCATGCATCCCTCGCCACCGGACCCATGCCGACAGCAGGGCCATCAGCAGCATCTCCTGCAAAGCTTCGCCGTGGGTCCTCAACTTCATGAAATAGCAGGGAAACATCCAGAATCCCGTTCTCCGTTCTTAGAATCGGCGATGGAGTCTGACACAAGCGAACACGCTCATCAAACACGAAATTTCAAATTCGATTGCCCTGCAGTCTGCGCCGTAGAAAAATTGGAGTGCATTTTTTAGGATGGATAGTTTGTAAATAACTCAGAATGAAAATATTATACTTCATTAACACGTATTTTAGGTTATCTTTCCTACTAAAGAGCGTTCCTACATTTCTACGGCGCAGACTGCGGGGAATTGCTGAAGTTGTACTTATGTATAATCGGCAGGGCAGACCGCCTTGCTTTTGGGGTTCGCCAAGCTGTTGATCACCGTCCGCTACAACTGTCGGTTGATGTGGGCGAATCTATCCAGAGGTTGTCGACGGTTAATAAAACAGCTGCCAATCAACTTTCCCGGCCGATTTTTCGAACGCGAAGCACAACGGTACTCACGTTGGACGGGTTTGAGATCTCAATCAATGACCTTACAATTCGCATACCTTACCTTAGGTCGTGCCAACCGTATCCACGAGAGCCTTTATTAAATGAGGTCCTCGAAATGCGAGGCCAGTGTAAACCTGAATTAAGTCCGCGCCAGCTTCCCGCATCATTAATCCATCCTTCGGTGTGCTTATGCCTCCTACTCCTATGATGGGATAACCTGGACCAGCTACTTCGCGAATAACACCCACTGTTTTTAACGAAAGGGGAAATAAGGGCGACCCGCTAAGCCCCCCTTCTTCATGTTCATGAAATCTTGACTGCACCAACGATGGTCTTGCCAGTGTTGTATTCGTTGCTACGATACCATCGCACCCTACCCTCTTAAAAGCGTTCACTAGGTCTGCTAAATTGCTTTCCGGTATGTCCGGGCTAATTTTCACGAATAATGGAACAAACTTATCGCTTCTGGATGAATGCCGATTTCTACATTTGATCAATGCCCTCAGCAACGTCTCAGCAGATGTCGCAGATTCAAATGTACGTAAATCTGGCGTATTCGGGGATGATATATTGATGTTGAAATAATCAACGTATGGATAGAGTTTTGAAATACACGCAGTGTAGTCGTTAATTGCTTCCTCATTAGCCGTGGTACGATTTTTTCCGATGTTCACTCCGATGGGTATGTACTCTGTACGTCTGGTCAATTCCAGCCTTGCACGGATTGCATCGACTCCTTTGTTGTTAAATCCCATACGATTAATCAAAGCACTAGACTCGTGGACTCTGAATAGGCGTGGTTTTTTATTTCCTGATTGTGGACGTAGTGTTGTTGTTCCAACTTCGATGAAGCCAAACCCAAGTGATGTTGCACCAGAAATTACTTCACCATCTTTGTCAAAACCAGCTGCGAGACCCACACGATTCTTGAATTTCAAACCAGCGACTTCCACGAAGTTAGTCGCTGTGCGAGGTTTGCTAATCAATCCGTAGAAATGAAGAGCATTCAAAATCAGGCGATGTGCAACTTCAGGAGGAAACGCAAACAGCAACGGACGTAGCAGTCGATACCAATTCACGTTTCTATCTTCCAAATTTCTGTGCGTTTTGTTTTAGCAATCTACGGAACTTTTGATTTACAGCTAACTGTCTAAAGTGCGTTCTCCAAACTATAGAGGCTTGTGAAATTTTGATGCAAGAAGAATCACCTTTACCCAAAATGCTCAAGCTCGCCCAGTGGCTCAACAGTCGCGTAGTAGGACAAGAGCTGCTTATGTCTAGATTGATAGTAGCCATGTTATGCGGCGGGCACTTGCTCGTAGAAGGTGCGCCCGGTCTCGCTAAGACTCGTGCTATCAAAGAACTCGCTAAAGGCATCGAGGGGAAATTTCACCGCATTCAATTTACTCCCGATCTTCTGCCAAGTGATGTAACCGGCACTGAGATATTCCGACCTGAAGACGGTTCATTTTATTTCCGAAAGGGACCAATATTTCATAATTTGGTTCTCGCAGACGAAATCAACCGCGCACCAGCTAAAGTGCAATCCGCACTTCTAGAAGGTATGGCCGAACATCAAGTCACTGTCGGTAGAGAAACGTATAGCCTACCCAATTTATTCTTGGTAATGGCAACCCAAAACCCAATCGAGCAAGAAGGCACTTATTCGCTTCCCGAGGCCCAGCTAGATCGCTTCTTAATGCACGTCAAGATCGACTACCCCAGCGAAGATAAAGAGCACGAAATTTTACAAATCTCCCGCAGTGAAACTGACGGCGGGGCACTTATCAATGCTCCGCTAGCCATCTCAGAGAAGGAAGTCTTTCAAGCACGCAAAGAACTATCAAAACTATACATGTCTGATCCGGTGGAAAAGTTTATCGTGGCATTAGTGATACACACTCGCAAATCGATGAAAAATGTCGACTACGGTGCAAGCCCGAGAGCAAGCATTGCACTTGATCAATGTTCCCGTGCAATAGCGTGGTTAGACGACCGAGATTTCGTATCACCGGAAGATGTACTCAACGTACTGCCGGATGTACTGCGACATCGATTGATATTGTCATTCGATGCGGAAGCTAGTGGCCTATCCTCTGAAGACGTAATAGAAACATTGTTAGATGAAGTTCCCGTTCCATAGTACATGCCTCAATTAACGGGAGTTAGTTTCGAATTATCTGAGATGTTGGCAATCTCTGTACATGCTTCAAAAGTACCTGAACACGCGCGCAGGGCACTGCATATAGGGCAACGACTTTCTCGCGTTAAAGGCCGAGGCATTGATCTTGATGAGGTTCGGGTATATCAGCCCGGCGACGATGTTCGGTATATTGATTGGAAAGTCACCGCAAGAAAACGTACACCTCATACTAAAGTATTTCGTGTGGAGCGGGAAAGGCCAACGTTGCTCGTTGTCGATCAAACTCCTACCATGTTTTTTGGGAGCCAACTACGCTTAAAGTCCGTTGCTGCCGCTGAGATTGCAACAAGAATTGCTTGGCAGACGATTGCAATGAAAGATCGAGTTGGCGGATGCGTCATTGGTACTCAAGAAACACAGGTATTCAAGCCTAAGCGGAACAATCGCACAGTTGCTATTTTTTTTGACGCCATCCGAAATGCCAATAATGCCTTAGTCAATTCGTCTTTGGACGAAAACCATAGTCGGCAAAAACAAAGCCCGTGGCTTCTATTGTCTCAGCGAGTCCGACAGATAGCGAAAGCTAACCATCGAATAGTGCTAATTAGCGATTTTCTAACGCTTACCTCTGATGCTCTCACACGATTAGCGATATTGTCTCGGTCCAATTCCGTTCAATTTTTTATGGTCTTCGACGAGATGGAACATCATCTCCCACCAGCGAATACGTACTCGGTCACTAATGGCACAAGTCAGATGCCCTTCGACAGCGGTAATACTGCGAACTGTAGTATCTATTCGGCACGTTTCGAAGCACGCGTTGATAAGTTACAGTCATTTTGCAGAACCCACCAAATTGGTTTTAAGAGATTCTCTACCAGTGAATCTTTCGAGAAGCGACGGCTAGATGAGTGATTCTGCATTGGACCCACTGGCTGCATTGCACGATATACAAGAACCGCTTGCACCCGGTTTGTGGCCGCTTGCACCAGGATGGTGGCTACTTGGGCTGATTACTACCATTCTTTTGATCTGGCTTGCTTGGCGTCTCTACCAAACGTATCGATTATTTCGTCCTTACCACTTACTTCGCCGCCTAGCACGACAAACCAATGTAATGCGAAAAGAGGACAAATTGGACGCTAGAGAGTATGCAAATCAGATCAACGAACTATACAAAAGATTAATGGTCCATGTTGAAGCATCCACACGAGCTAGCCGGCTGTTTAGTGACCCATGGCTATCTGAACTGGAAAAAAGATTCCCCGGCACTACCTTCATGGAAGGTCCCGGTCGTTGCCTTGGTTCCGCACGATTTTCGCAGGTCGCAATGGATGATCAAGGACTGATTGATTTGGTTGAACAAACCTTAGGTCGCGTACGCCCCCCTCGTCATAAAAGAAAATCGGGGATATCTGATGCTTGAATTCGTATGGCCTGTTGCTTTTTTTTTGATTTACGTGCCGATGATCTTTCGTTGGCTTGTACCTCCTGCGGAGCCTCGAGATGTAGCGGCACTCAAAGTTCCTCAAATAGAAGCGTTCCAATTTGAATCTGCAATAGGTGTATCCCGACACAATCTTCGGCGATGGCGAAACTTAGCCTTATTCTGGCTGAGCTGGATATTGCTGATAACCGCACTTGCTCGACCTCAATACACCGGTGAGCCAGTTGAGTTGCCACTCTCCGGTCGCAATCTTGTGCTTGTCATAGACATATCGCTAAGCATGGAAGAAGATGATATGGAATATCAAAACCAAAAAACAACCCGACTAGACGTTGTTAAGGAAGTAGTATCAGACTTTCTTGAAAAGCGAGCTGGTGACCGGGTGGGTATCATCCTGTTTGGCACCCATCCGTACTACTACATCCCGCTGACGTTCGACCTCGCGTCCGTCAACCGAATGCTAGAAGACATCCCTGCTGGAATTGCAGGTAAACGGACTGCTATTGGGGACGCGGTCGGGCTTGCGGTCAAACACCTCCGAAACCGTTCTGAAAACGATAGGGTTGCTATTCTCCTCACGGATGGAGAGCAAAACGCAGGCGATCTGTCGCAAGAAGAAGCTAGGGAATTGGCGTCAGTTTACGATGTGAAAGTACATGCAATTAGCGTAAGTCCTTCGAGATCGCTGCCATCGGTCTTTGGCTTACTTGATCGATTAATACCTTCCCTTAGTGCTAGAGAAAACGAACAGTTGAAAGCGGTCGCCGAGGAAACAGGCGGTCGCTACTTTCAAGCAACCAACACGGAACAATTGCAAGAAATTTATGATCTCATCAATAAAATGGAACCGGTGGAACAAGAAAACAAGACATTTCGGCCGATAAAGGCACTGTACTATTGGCCGTTGAGTGCTGGACTGGCTTTATTGCTTTTACTTTGGCTATCAAGTGTTCGTAACGGTGTTTAACGAGGTCACAAGTCAATTTCACTTCTTGCGGCCGTTGTGGTTACTCGGCCTACTCCTAATCCCTGCGGTCTACTTCGTTCAGAGACATGTACGAAGGATTTCAAACCGTTGGAATTCCGTTATCGCACCTGAGCTGCTTCCGACACTAATTTGCGATTCCGCCAAGCAAGGGCTGCAATACGGACCAATTCTCGCGGCCGTTGGCATTGCGCTGGCAATCACTGCATTAGCAGGCCCTACCTGGAAAAGGATTGCTGTACCCATTGAACAAAAGAACGATGCTCTAGTCATCGTGTTAGACCTGTCTCTAAGCATGTTGGTCGAAGATGTTAAGCCTTCTCGCATTGTCGCTGCTAAGCGCAAAATTAGCGATATCTTGAAGACTCGCAAAGAAGGACTTACTGCGCTCGTTGTGTACGCAGGTGATGCTTATGCCGTAACCCCGCTAACGGATGACGCCGATGTGATTCTGAGCCTAATGCAATCACTCCACCCTGGGATAATGCCGGTACTGGGCAGCAATATTGGTGCGGCACTTCGTACCGCAAACGATCTACTTGCCAACGTGAATATCGATCGCGGCCGCATCTTACTAATAACTGACGACATCAGCCGGATCAGCGACGTTAAGCGATTCTCTGTCTCGAAGTACCCCCTGGCAATTCTCGGAGTGGGTACGGAAAACGGAGGCCCTATTCCTATCTCTACAACCGATGGTGTCATAACGTATTACCGCGACGCCAACGGCATCCGTCCCATACCCAAACTTGACATGGACCGTCTTCGAGCCGCTGCACGGTCAATAGGCGGAAAGTACAGTAATCTCTCTTGGGATAACTCCGACTTTCTTACCGTACTTGCTGACGGAGAAATGGATACAAAATTGCTTGACGATCGGACATTCGACGATTGGCACGACATGGGTTATCTCTTGATCATACCCATTGTGATCATACTAGCCTTCGCCAGTCGAAGAGGCACTTTAGTAGTACTTCTATTATTTGTACTTGCTCCAAACTCCTATGCCGGTTGGTTTACCGATATTTGGCAGTCACGAGATCAACAAGGGCATCAATCTTTACGAGAAGGGAAAATCAAGGAAGCTGAAGAGCTATTTGAAGATGAAAATTGGCAAGCCGTCGCCCGCTATAGAAATGGAAACTTTGACAGAGCAGCTGAACTATTTTCGCGTGATAGAACGGTCACGGGCCAGTACAACCTAGGTAATGCACTCGCAAAACAGGGGCTGCTGGAAGAAGCGATCGAATGGTACGACCACGTGCTTGAAACCAATCCAGAGCACGAGGATGCAAAGTTTAATCGAGACCTCGTAGCTCGGATACTCGAGCTACGGGAACATCAACAGATGGATCAGCCCAACCCCGATCAAGGTCTAAACCAAGAAAGTTCACAAAAGGAGCAGAGTTCTAGTGAGGCTGGTTCTCAGTTAGGCAATTCCGAACAAACGTCTGCCGAAAATGAGCAAACATTTGCGCAATCTGGAACAAATGAAACTGACGAACAACGAAACGAAGAAGGCAAAGCGCAAGAAGAACAGACAGTATCTACCCAAGAGGAAAATAATTCTGAAAAAGAAAAAAATGAGTATTCGTCAGCGCAACAGGAAGAAGAAATCCAAAACGAGAATCAACAAGAATCTGATATGAGTGCGGAAGAGCGAGAAAGAGCTGATGCATATGCGAGATGGCTTCGTCGTCTTGATGAAGAGCCAGGTAATCTTCTTCGTCAAAAATTTATAGAGGAGACCAATCAGCGTATGCGACGAGGGGAATCTCGAGGATCAGATACGGGGGGAACTTGGTGATCTATAGACGACTCACGGTATTTCTTTGCATGGCGTGTACATCAACGTTCGCGGCGACGGGAGTCTACGTGGACCAAACAACATTAAAAGAGCACGAATCACTTACGCTGACGATCTCTACTGATCAAGTTAACGTTTCTACTCCTGACCTTAGTTCCCTACGAAAAGACTTCACCGTTTCAAATCCATCTACCAGCCAACAAATGATCTTCAGCAATGGCGTGTATCAATTAACGCGCGAATGGACTTTCACCTTACAACCTAAACGAACGGGAGCTTTGGTCATACCAGAATTCAATATCGGTCAAGACAGGACTGACCCCATTCAAATTCAAGTAAAAAGTCTAGACTTGGGAGTTCGTGCTTTAATATCAGAAGTAGCGTTCTTCGAGACCAGTATCGATACCTCCGAACAATACGTGCAAGCACCAATACACATTTCAAGGAGTTTTTATATAGACCTTTCTCAAATCAGGAATATCGAACCAAATCCCCCTAATTTAGATATAGAGATTGAAGGTGCACTCGTACAGCCGAAAGGAGAACCCACTCTGGCAAGTGAAAGACGAAACGGCCGTGAATACAAGGTGATGCGTCAAGATTATTTGATGCTACCGGAGCGTAGTGGCAAATTGGAGATTCCTTCGGTCTCAGTACTAGTAACGGGAACTGGTTTTGTACCGGGAGAAACAGGTCTCGTTCGGTTTCTTGTTTCTTCGGAACCCAAAACCATCAAAATTTTGCCAATACCTGATTCATATCCCAGTGGCACACCTTGGTTTCCAGCGAAGTCAGTCAAAATTACGGAAAATCTTGAAGGAGTTAGTGACAATGTAGTGAACGTTGGCGATTCCTTGACACGCACGATTACGATAACCGCGACAAATTCTCAGGGATCATCCATCCCACCGATCTCACTTGATGAAATAACGTTCGCCAAGACTTATTCTGATCCTGCTCACGAAGATTCAGAATTAACACAAACTTCTGTGGCGGGAACACGTATAGAAACATTCACTCTTGTGCCCACCGAACCCGGTTCATGGACTCTTCCCAAGACTAAACTTACTTGGTGGAACACTAATACACACAAGTTGGAGACAGCTAGTGTTGGAAGCAAGACAATTGAAGTGGGCGGTAGTATTCAACCAGCACCGGTGCTGTCGCAAGACACTACGCCTGACATTGGAACAATCCCAACACCGAAATCGGAATTAGATAACGAGATTCCACCATCAACTCCTATTTCACAATTATGGCCTAGTGGGAGCACCATTGCATTGACTGCCGGAGGATGGATTCTCGCCTTAATAGTCTCAGCCATATACGTTCTTCAACGACGTCATTGGAGATTAGCAAGACCCAATAGAACTACAAGGGGCGAATCCTTCAAGTGGAATACTAGCAACCCTGCTGAAGTCCGAAAAGCAATGTCGGGTTGGTTATCTAATCGCCTCCATATCTCCGTAAATGCAGCTACTCGCATGATCGATACAGATGTGGAAGGACATCAATTACTTCGACGAATTAACCAATCAATTTTCGGCACCGGGCAGGAAATCCCGCCGCCGACTAAAAAAGAAACTATGGATGTCTTAGAACGAATCGCTCTTGAACGGCAAGAAAAGGTTGAAATACTTCCTCCGTTACATGCCGTTTAAACAAGTAGGTTACCGTTTATCCGCAAGGCTTCGTGTAACCACATCTTGAACGTCTTTCGACTGAGCATTGCAGCGTATATATTCTAATGCTTCGCACATGAGGTTCTTCCGACTTTCGTCAAATCGCTGCCATCGTGACAGCTGTGTCATAACCCTTGCGGCAACGGACGGATTGGATTGGTCTAACTCAACTACTTTCTCCGCAATAAATCGATATCCATCGCCTGATTGGTCATGGAAATTTCTGACGTTATGATCCGTAAACCCGTTGTACAGTGCACGCACACGATTAGGGATTTTGTAGTCGAACGCTTCATGTTTTTCAATTTTCTTAATTCGCGCTAATCCACCCGATCGAGAACATTGAGCCTGCGCGGCTAACCATTGATCCACTATCAGCGACTCATGTCTCCAATCTTGATAAAAAACGTCCACGAATTCCTCAATTTCCTCTTCGGCGATGTTTCTAAGATTTAGCACAAAATTGAGCACCATTAACCGTTCCGTTAAATTGTCCGTGTCCATATATTTGCGCTGAAGTTCATTGAACAGTTCACCATCGTTGCGTGAGTCCCGCAGTAGTACCAGGTAATTAAAAGCAGCACGGAACAGAGACCTGCGGGCTATTTCCGATTGAGTCGGCGCGTACTTTGCAGCTGCTATGTTCGCGATTGTAATTTTGGTCCAACGATCCTCGAAAGATTCAGCTATCTTTAGTTCTAGCTTCTCTCTTCGACGTAGGAGATCCGCAATATCTGATCCTGGATTTGCATCCAGTATCGATTCTGTATGTGGAAGCGTTAGAACTTCTCTTAACAATGCCTTCCTCTCACTAGTGGAATCGGCTGATGTATCTAATGCCGCTTCAGTCAAATGATCGAAAAGAAAATAGATGTCGTCCCAGAAAACTCCATTTGACGCAATGTAGTTTGCTAGCAATTTTTGACCAGCATTCCACTTGGCGAATCCATCGGTATCGAAAATGGCGATGTGCTGTTGCGCTTTGATTAGCCTTGTATAGTCGACAATTACTGGTGCGGAGAATCCTCGTAAAAAACTAATATTCGTGTTGTCAGGCACTGAGTTGAAACTGATCGTTGCACTACGTTCCCTTAAATGCATTACGAGCGTCCCGTCGCGGTCGCAACTGTCGTATTCCATATCGGCAACCACATCTACTGAGTAGCCGTTCCCGGTCCCAGCAACACCCAGTACTTCATTGCCTTTCGCATCAATCGCACCGATTGCAATGGGAATATGGAAATTTTTCTTCGTTGGATGCCCGGGCGATGGCTCGCAATGTTGTTCGAGAGTTAATCGTATACCTGAGGCCGTACGTTCCTCTGTAACCGCTATCCGTGGCGTGCCTGATTGTGAATACCAATATCTAAATTGGCTGAGATCTTGACCCGATACATTTTCCATTGCATTGACGAAGTCATCCGTCGTCGCATGAGATCCATCATGCGTTTCAAAATACAGATCGGTACCTCGTCTGAAATTATGATCTCCCAATAAGGTATGGAGCATTCGTACCACCTCAGCACCTTTCTCATAAACTGTCTTTGTATAAAAATTGGCAATCTCAACGTAAGAATTAGGTCGCACTGGATGTGCTAAAGGCCCAGCATCTTCTGGGAATTGTGTTGTTCGTAGATCTTCGACATTGCGAATCCGCTGTACTGTAGAGAAACCCATATCAGCACTGAACTGCGAATCGCGATACACGGTAAATCCTTCCTTCAATGAAAGTTGAAACCAGTCGCGACACGTCACACGGTTTCCACTCCAATTATGGAAGTATTCATGAGCCACGATACGCTCAATATTTTTATACGAACTGTCAGTAGCGATATTAGGGGAGGCAAGCAAAGCTTTTGTATTGAAAATGTTGAGTCCTTTGTTCTCCATAGCCCCCATATTGAAATGTTCTACTGCGGCAATCATGAATATGTCTAAGTCGTATTCACGTCCGTAGTTATCCTCATCCCAACGCATGGCTCGTTTGAGCGAATCCATAGCGTACGAACAATCCTTGACGTTATGTGGTTCCGTATAGATTTCCAGTGCAACGGTTCTACCGGAGCACGTAGTGAACGTATCGCGGAGACGCTCTAGATTGCCAGCAATCAATGCAAAAAGATAACTAGGTTTATTGAACGGATCGTGCCATGTGACCTTACGTCTGCCGTCGTCCAGAACTTCATCTGCAATTAGATTTCCGTTTGACAACATTGTAGGATACTGCTTTGGGTCCGCGATAATCGTAGTTTTGAAATTCGACTGCACGTCTGGTCGGTCTGGGAAATAGGTAATTCTTCGAAAGCCTTCTGGCTCACACTGCGTGCAGTACATGCCGTGTGACATATATAGACCATCGTAATGCGTATTTTCCTCTGGATAGATTCGCGTATCTACATTGAGCCGGAATGAATCGGGTACGTTGAATATAGTCAGTGTTTGGTCGTCAATGGAATATTCATTGCCGGTAAGCACACGTCCATCGATAGCAATATTTTCCAACTCGAGGTCTCTTCCTGATAAGACCAAATCCTTAATTGGTGAGTTAAATCGCTTAAAGTGTACTGAAGACGAAACATATGTAGCACCTTCGTTCAATTGAAATGTCAGATCCATTTCGGACAACTGAAATGGATATGGGACATAGTCCGAAAGATATATCGGCTTTAGATTTTCATTCATGAAGATACTCGGTGCTATGAAAAATCAGCAAAGACAAAACGATAGATTTTTAACTACGCAAGCTATAGAACCTCGATTCGAAGAATGCTTTTACAAGCAACTCAAATGCAAGAACATGTCACATTAGGGCATGTCCATACTTAATAATAGCAGCTACCTATTGCCAACAACAGTAGGACACTGAGTTTACTATTGTCAGGTTGAGACTGGTACTATGCGTCACAAGGCCGTTGGCTATTAAAAGCCCGCCTACCGGCGCAAGAATGCAGAAGAACAGTGTTCTGTTTCTTCAAGGTTTCTGACGTATCACCACGTAATACGATAAACCGAATACCGCGGCTCGGATCAGCCCACCTACTCTATCTTGATCTATAAACTATAAGATTAGTATATATTTTTAATTAATTTAAAAGTTACAGGGAATTATAGATATAATTCAATTGTTAAAATTAATGTTGTACACGTAATGCGAACCCAAGAAGCTATGGGTTCGCTGACCATCGACCTTCGCTACGAACATAACAAAGATTCGACATAATAGAAAGGAACCATGACATCCAGGTTGCCGTAGTGACTAGTAGCACTCACTGAGCGTTTCAGTAGATGCAGTGATTTTAAACAGTGATCATGCACGTTAACGATTTCGCATCCGGCACCATCCTGGAAGAACTGGCCACATCTTATACAATGATTATAATCGCCGATCATGCTAAGATTGACTACTTTCAATCTAGCACGGAATCATCCTAGATGCTACCACAGTACATCGCCTGCCTCGGCGGGCACCTCTTAAAGTGACGATAGAATACATACTTACGGGACAATATGTATCGACTCAAAAACTTATGAACCAAGCCTAGACCCAGCCATCTTACTAGATCAATTGAATTTCTTTGTTAATGCATAAATTGAAGGCACGAAAACCTTATATTGATAGATGTACTTGAAGCCCCCTCACTTCTGCTGAAAATGCGAGCCGAACTAGCAAAGCCGAGTAATGAAATACCTGTCCACCAGCCTTTAACCTGCTACATGAGTATGGACTCTTAAAATTCTCAATTGGTAATGAAGTGGTAGAATTTCATTAAATTGCCTAAATCTTCTCTAAAACTCTTATGCAGACGGTCAATCAGCTCGTACTGAGACAAATCTCCGAGTGGTTCAACTCGAATGAATCATGCTGGTTGGCGACGGTTATCGCAACATACGGCTCTTCTCCGCGCCCAGTAGGCTCCTTGATGGCCTGTAACCAAGCCGGAAAAATTGTTGGTTCATTATCCGGAGGTTGCGTTGAAGACGACCTACTTGAGAAACTAAAGGAAGAGAAGCCAGCGGCTGAAAAACCACAGTTCTTCCGTTACGGGGAAACGAGCGAGGAAGCTGAAAAATTAGGATTGCCGTGTGGAGGGAATTTGGAAATTGTAGTTGAGTCGCTTCGACCTACACGGGATTTGATATCAAATTTCGAACAAATAAATCAAAGACTTGATGCTAGAAAACTCATTGAACGCTCAGTAAACCTCTTGCAGGGAACTTATGCGGTCAACAGTACGAATACCTACAAAGGTCTTACGTATAACAAGGAGCTAGGAAATTTGGTCCAAGTACTAGGTCCACGTTTTCAACTCTTCCTAATTGGGGCCAGCTCGGTCTCTCGCTACACTGCGGAATTTGCTCAGGCATTAGATTATCAAGTTACGGTGTGCGACCCGCGCAAGGTAGTATTAGATGAATTCGACGTGGAAGGAGTCACTCGCATATGTAATATGCCAGATGATGCGATTCGCGAACATGCTTCTGATGAGCATTCCGCCATCATTGCCCTAACGCACGACCCAAGGATTGATGATATGGGTATGATGGAAGCATTGAAAACCGATGCTTTTTACATTGGGGCTATGGGATCTTCGCGCACTTCTGACAAAAGGATAGAAAGATTGCAATCTCTAGGTGTAAGCGAGGAAGGACTAGCGCGATTGCACGCCCCGATCGGTTTACCAATTGGAAGCAAGACCCCGCCTGAGATTGCCATCTCAATTCTTGCTGAACTTACCCTAGTATGTAAAAAGATGACTTTCGGTCTTACACGAGAACAGTCAACGAATGCAATAACAGCTGCTGCCAAAGGTTCTTAAATATCTTCGTGAATAATGGCGTAGCAATTTTGCTCGCGGCTGGGTCCTCATCTAGATTTGGAAGCGATAAACGTGTTGCTTCTATCGGTGGTGTGCCAATGATCGAACGTACGCTTAGCCTCTATATTCCCGTATTTGATCGTATGGTAGTAGTCGTTCGATCAAATGAAGACAACCTTTCTGCAATTCCCGACCAATGTGAAATCGTTGAATCACTGTTTGCTGATAAAGGTATTTCACAGAGTTTGATTGCTGGAATCAATGCAGTTGAGTGTGAACCTTGGACGGTTGTAGGATTAGCTGACATGCCATTTGTTAAGCAGCGGACTCTTGAAATTCTTCGAGATGCAATAACTTTATCTCCAGACCGCATTGTACGTTTAGTTTATAGTAGCCAAAACGGCAACCCCGTAGGACTCCCTTCCTGGATCTATCCCTCTATTAAAAAACTCAAGGGTGATTGTGGTGCTCAAGGGTTATTGCATCAATTTCGGGAACAAAGTATCCATGTGGAAGTCAATGACTCAGGAATACTGAGAGATGTCGATACATCCGAAGAAATCCGTTCTTGATTAACACCCACCAAGTCGGGAAGCCCAATCTAATTTACTTCGGCAAGATTCATAAAAGCTGTGTGACGATGGATAAATCAAGTTCAGCCCATGTTCATGCTTTCGTATGCGAACTTCATCATTGGGTTTTAGCGTGAAATTGACTTGAGAATCGGCACTAACTTGAGGCGCAGACACGGCCATACCAACAAAGACTGAGATCGTCGAGTTTGATTTGATCATCAGAGGCCGCGCAGTTAACGTATGCGGAAACATCGGAACAATACCAATAGCATCAAGTGCAGGATGCATTATTGGTCCACCAGCTGACAATGAGTAAGCAGTTGAACCCGTAGGGGATGAGACTATTAAGCCGTCCGAGCGCTGCTCGTACACAAATTCATCGTCAATGAATAGCTGGAAATCCATCATCCGAGAATTTGAACCCGCGTGAACGACTACATCATTCAATGCCGTTGCACCATGTATTTTCAAATTATCTCGATAGACGTCGTGTTCTAACAGAAAATGTTCTTCAAAATGAAATTGACCATTGAGTACTGCCTTTACCCTAGACTCTATCTGATTTGGAGATATGTCCGCGAGAAACCCTACCCCTCCGCGATTAACTCCAAGCACGAGCACTTTAGTATGTGCGAGATCACGTGCAACACTTAGTATGCTGCCATCTCCTCCAACAACGATGACGAGATCACAATTACCGAGGTCGGTGCGGTCAATTGTGTTATTCGTGTCTAAGGAATACTGTTCTGCCGTTACTTTCTCGATGACGACGTCAAAAGAAAAAGATTTGCTTGACAGTACTCGGTGAAGTGTATGAAGCGAGTCGTATACCTGAGGATTGCCGACCCGGCCAGTTAGACCGATACGATTGAACTGAATATCTTTCACTAGATCTGCCCAATATAGAAGTCATAGTATACGAACTGTATTATGGATAGACTGAATGCAGACATGAAATTCTTATTGCAACCGATCAGGAAACACGTACGTCTCAGCCTTAGCGCATCAGCACACCGAATCTATTCACTAGAAATTAACCATCGCCTCGATAAAAATCAAATCACACTAACGAAAAAACAAAGATATATTCGCAGCTACGCTAGAAAAATATGCCAATTCCAAGAGATCTAGCTAAGAACGTGTTTTAGAAACTACCGCTCTAAGGCAATTAAGAAGTCTATTCTCAGCAGTTATCTTCATGCCACAATTCTCAGCCATAAGCACTGTCACGCTGCACTGAGTTTTCGGCCGGCAGACGAACTTTATATAATCTTATATTACTAACGACGCTAATTCGAGACGTTATTGAGGAAACTCTTGAAGATTACGTATTCGTACTCAGTACGGCAATCGGCGATATCTTGACAATCTATAGGCACAATCCGGTATGTAGATCTATTTACGTCATGCCCTCATCTCTAAAGATTTCCATACGTTACAGACTTATCACGTTACACATTGATTACGGATAAAGAACCGACATACCTTAGCGAGTCTCTCCCGGAGCCCAAAGCCAAATTAGTGTCGATCTTGGATATTCATCCCACAGAGCAAATGGGCCAAGAGATCATGCTTGACCGAGTTACTAGTATTGTGATCGGCGAGACAACAGTCATTGAAGACGGAGCTGCGATTTTACATGCCGTGACTCTTGATAGGAAAGAAATGATAATCAACACAGGTAGCGTAGTGCTCGAATAATATCTTATCTGGTACGGTCGTCGCGGATGTTCCTACGAAATTCATAGGATATCCATCGCAATAAAATCTAACACTACCAACACTAAAGGATGGAACGAGACCTTGGACGAAAATAGCACATCTAATACCGCTCAACCCGTTTGTCCGGAGTGCGAAATAAATGGTATTGAACACATTGTTAGCACACGAAGCGTGCAAAATAGCCGCAATAGTGATCCATGGTTTTTCGTTATCCATTGCGACCAATGCGGACACGTGTATAACGTAATAGCCAAGCATGTCTTCAGTCAGGTCGATACGCGTTTTGTTCTTCCAAAGCTCTAGATAAGCGACAAATCTGAACTATCTGATGTGATGCACTAGAGCGTGTTGACACTATGTTGTTGTACGATTCTTTGGATCTAGTGCACTCGACAAGAGGTCCGCATGCAACTTACGGAAGAGCCATTCGACGAGATACGGGATCTGTTTCCGAAGCCCCCCCCCCCCCGAAGCATCTACTTATGGGACCGCGCCTATGAAGACGATCGGACGCGCCGGGTGATGCAAGAACTAGATGCTACGCCCGTGGTGCCGTCCCGAACGACCCGCCGGAAACCGTGGTCGTTCGACCACAAGTTGTATGCCCTCCGCAACGAAGTGGAACGCCTGTTCGGCAGGCTCCAGCGGTATCGCTGCGTGGGAACGCGTTACGACAAACTCGATCTTATGTTCGACGGGTTCATCTATCTGGCACTGATTTGCGAAATGAGATGATCAGAAATTTAGTGTAAACACGCCCTAGTCTGAGTACTATTGCTGAATTTACATCTATGACGAATCTACAAAAGCAGGTAGTAGTTTGGAGATTTACCGATGGTAAGCCCGGACATGAAAAACAATCTGCCGGACTAATTCAGGGTCTTGAAACCGTATGTGATGTTGAAACCTACTCTATTTCAGTAATGAAGTTGGAAAATAAGTCGGTAACAAAATCAGACATCAATACTCTTCCTGACCCCGACCTTATCATTGGTGCAGGACACAGTACACACTTGGCTATGTTATGCACGCGACTCACTAAAGGCGGTCGAACAGTCGTACTCATGAAGCCTACTATGCCTTGCTCTTGGTTTGATCTTGTGCTGGTTCCTTACCATGACCGTTGTTGGAGTGCATCGAATGTGGTACGAACACGGGGTGTTATCACATCGACTATAAAGGGCTTACCCGATGAGAACCGAGGTCTAATGCTTCTTGGTGGTCCTAGTAAGCACTATAAATGGGATTCTAAAAAAATTTTAGAAAGTATTAATACAATTTTGACCACAAATCCAGATATTTCCTGGGAGATATGTGATTCTAGACGTACTCCTAACGAGATGCGCACTGCAATTGGTGAACTAGACAATGCTGAATACCGACATTGGCAAGATATGGATTCGGAGTTTCTTGCCAAATCTATGGCAAATGTTGCACGAATATGGGTTACTGCTGACAGTGTCTCTATGCTCTACGAAGCCATCGCTACACACGCTAGTGTCGGCATCATCGAACTACCTCAATCTAGAGCGAAACGTGAACCTAAAATATCGCGCGGAATTGAATCATTAAGACTTACTCATGATGTTCAGCTTAGTAGTGAAACAACCGTACTGTACCGGACAAACAGAACAAAACTAGCAGTTTCTGAATCACTTACATATGGTGAACTTGTAGCGAGAAAGTTTCTCTTTATCGAATAATTAACGACAGAAGAACTACCATACCCCCTCTAACCGTAGACCTATGATAGGCACACCAAGGTCCACTCGCCCTTCACCTGCTCCAGACCCCGTGGAAACTGAAGCGGCGGAACCCCATCATGTGCTTGATCCATCTGATCAGTGCTTCCGCCAGCCAGTAATTCTTCGTATAGCCCCAACTCCACTATTAGTCTGGACTTTCCGGATTGGGTTTCACGATAATGGGGATAGTATCGGTATCCGGCAGTCTGCGCCAGCTTGCAGAGGAGTGCTCCTCGGGAGTGTCAGACTCAATTTTGGTCAGCGTGCAGCACAACAGTATCCACATCGGGTAGGTTCGAGATCTTGATCAGCTCTTCCGGTAACTTGCAGACCGTCCCTAAATAGGTTTGCTCAAACCTTCCTTAGTACTTTCGGCGGTGTGTTCAAATTGGAACGCTCCCTTTTTCATTATTAGTCGGTGCCGTTCTCCCTCTGCATCGGCATTCCAATTTTGATAACCAGCATCACCATTCCACATAGCAACCCTGACTCCATCACCGCGTACCGCTACATGGGTCTCATAAATCATTGGTCCCTGGGACTTAAGATAATCAAGTACCTTTTGTGTTGAGGTATGTTGCGATAGATAGTAAAGCGTTATCCATGTAGGAGGTGCAAGGTTAACCTCACCAGCGCAGTGTTTTTTTAATGCTCGTTGAGGAGACATCCACTGGTGCTCTTTGATCTCACTATCGTCAATCCTTACACTATCTCCAATAGGTGCTGCCGCCACAAAGAACCAAGTGCTAAATCTAGCAGATGCACTCGCAGGCGGAGTCCAATGTGCAAACCAAATGAGCTGATCTGTATCGGGTGAAATGCATGCTTCCTCTCGAGCTTCTCTTTGAGCGGCATTTCGTGCTGCCCGTTCAAGATTTTTATCTTCAGGGTAATCGCTTGGATCAATGCGCCCTCCAGGAAACACCCACATGCCTCCAAAATCAATGCGAGCATTCTTTTTGAGCATCAGCACTTCCATAGCATTATCAATGTCCCTCAGTAATACTACCGTAGCTGCCGGCATCACTGGTTTTGCATCTTTCGGAACACTTAAGTCACCATAAATATCGCTGTAATGCATTGTATGCCGTCTAAACCAGTCTATTTCTTCTATCGATCAGTTGATTAAGTATGAACGTCGAAACACACACTATAGTATTATAGAAACACTTGAGGAGTGCTACTTTGTAAATTAATGATAAGTAGGTTCTACCAGAAAGCGTTGATATATTTACTAAATCTTTCCATATTTTCGATGAATGGGATAATTCTTACATTGTTGGATATCAATATGATTGACTGATGTTTGTAATGACATTGATGTCAAGTGCACCTAATCGATGATGATACTAAGAGTAAAACTGCTACCTATTCGTTCGCGCCCTGTGTCACCCCAGCTACTGCCTACGCACCCTAGAATAGTGTCCCCTAGATGGATATCGACCGCTTCCATCCTCGAAAATATTCTGTCGTCCGTCAGCCAACCCGCTCTGTACCAAGTAAGAAGCCAGGGGAGTGAATTGGATCTTGCTATCGGGGAAATTAAGGAAATTGTATTTATTCTGCCCCGTAAAATTCCTATCCTGAACTGCGGCACTCTGTACCCCGACTTCGACGGCACATTGCGTTAAGCGATTGATTTTATTAATGGCAACTTTTCTCCAAGGCACTACACATGTCTCGTATGAGGAGATTTCAGAGAATTATACGAGTTTGTACGGCTGAACGTCTTTGCACGCTGGTGGTGATCGGTGCGGATGAGGACGGTCGCAAGCACCTGCTGGCGGTGGAAGATGGTGCGCGCGAATCGAAGCAGGAGCTGGCGGGAAGTGCTGCTGCATGTGCAGGGGCGCGGGATGAGCGCACCTAAGCTGGCGATCGGAGACGGAGTCCTCGGCTTCTGGGCCGCGTTGCGCGAAATCAATCCGGAGGTCCGCGCGAAGTGCTGCTGGATGCACAAGACTGCGAACGTGCTGAACCGGCTGCCGACACACGCGCAAAGCCAAGCCAAACGGGACTTGCGGAAGATCATCTGGAATGCCCGTCGGTGTCGGCCAGGCCAGCGGGTGTTCGATGCTTTCCTGCGCCTGTACGGCGTGAAATACGGGAAAGCGACGGTATGCATCATGGCCAAGGATCGGGAGGCGTTGTTGCCGTTCTACGACTTCCCCGCCGAACACTCAATGGCATTCGTTTAGTGGATTTTTCCATTCGGTTAAGGATTCGGTCTTGGGCCTTGGTTATCCGCTGATTTTTTATTCCGTTAGCGAGTTGCCGGTGCCGGTGCTCCTCTTCCTCGCTGCCACTTTCCGACCGGTTTTCAGGATCGCCGTTCATAGGACCGGCCCGGACGGAGCCGTTGCCGACACCGGACGATCTCGCCGACAATACGAGCCACGGTTTCCCGGAGGGCGGATGCATGCTGAAGTAGCAGGCTCTCGATGTTGGCCGCCACTGCCGCAAGTCCGTGCTTGAAATTCGTCTGCATCAGCGGCTTGCCGTCGTTCGGCAGCCCCCCGTTCACATGATCCTCGCCATGGTTGGCGAACAGCCGGGTCATGGTAATCAGGGTGAAGCATGCATACAGTTCCTGTTTCACTCCGCGCTCGCTTTGCCCATGAAAGTCCTCAACCTCCATCAGCCGTTTGGATACCTTGTACAGTTCCTCGATGACCCATCTCGCGTGATACAGATCCGACAGTTGCTCGATGGAATACTGGTCCCGGTCCAACAGGGTCGTTCCCAGGATGAAAACGGTATCGCCCACGGCATATTTCACCAGCCGCAAGCGGTGTGGGCCGAATGCGGCTCCGGGGTTCCTGCGGCGTAGTCGGGTCAGCGTGCGTTGGCGGGGAACGACCTCGATGACCGTATCCCGGCGGCCGCCGTGGATGAAGCGGTCGACATCGATACCGGTTTTCCGTTTCATCCGGAACACCGCGTGCAGTCCCCGGATCGCATGCGCGTGCAGCATCTCATAGGAATAGTAGCCCCGGTCATAGACCACCACATCGTTCGCCGACAACACGTTCAGGTGGGCCAGTGCCGCCGCGCGCTCGTTTCCATGCGCATGCAGGTCGAAGTCGACCGGTAGTCGGGCCTGCAGCCGATACAGGCAACTCACCAGACCCTGCGGATAATGGGCACCGTCTACCGGCGTCCGCCAGCCTTCATGCACCAGTCCGCGCGGTAGGTTCAGGTAGGTTCCATCGACCGCAAACACCCGATGCCCCTGCCACCGCCGATCCGTGTCGTGTCGGACTTTCCGTGCGTGCCGGGGTCGTGCCTCGGCGTCGAAAACCACCTTGAGGATTTCCTGGTGTAAGGTCTTGAACAGCTGCTCGGCCAGCCTGGCCCGGGCACTGCAGATGGAGGACGGCGACACCGGAGCCGGCTGTGGCAGTTCGATTCCCATCGTCCGGCACTGCCCCCACAGTTCGGCCAGCGTGGTCGCATATCCCGGACGCCCCTTCGAGAACACCAGCCGGAAAACGAACAGCACGACCACCAGCGTGTTCAGCACGCGCCGCCGCCGCTGCTGCTGCCAGTTGTGTCAAGAATTTTCTGCAATTTCCAGTGGGAGCGGAGACCCGCCCATATGGGCGGGTCTCCGCTCGGCGCGAAATTTTCGGGCGTTTCATGCCGCCTGTGGGAGCGGAGACCCGGCCATATAGATAACGCTGCCCCGTCATCCACCGCTCATGGGTCTCCGCCGCAAGTGCCAAGATCAGACGCAGACAGGACTCCGCGTTCGGGAAGATCCTGACGACACGCGTGCGCCGACGGAGCTCCTCGTTGTACCGCTCCAGCATGTTCGTGGACTTCATCCGCAGGCGATGTTCCCTAGGCAGCCGATACACCGTCAGCGTCTCCTCGACATGATCCTCGACCCATTCCACTAGTAGGCTACCAGTTCTAATAATACGTGTTTATAATAGTGGACTGGAAGGGGTTCTGGGATCAGGAGGATTCGATGCCGAAGAAATACATGGTGGAGTTGGCTCAGGATGAGCGGGATGAGTTGGAAGCGGTGCTGAAGTCGAGCACGCGTCGTGCGGTGTCGGCGACGAAGCTGCAGCGTGCACGGATTCTGCTGGCCGTGGATCAGGGGGGTGCTGGCCCGGCACTGACGGACATGCAGGTGGTGGATGCGCTTGGGGGTGACGGAGCGGACCTGCCAGCACGTGCGGCGGCGGGCGGTGGAGCAGGGTCCGATGAAGGCTCTGGAGCGCAGGCCTCGGCCGTTGCCTCCGGTGCCGAAGAAGTTGGACGGGGAGAAGGAAGCGCGTCTGGTTCAGGTGGCCTGTTCGGTTCCACCGGAAGGCCGCGTTCGGTGGACCGTGAAGCTGCTGGCGGAAGAGCTGGTGCGGCTTGAAGTGGTCGAATCGATTTGCGGGGAGACCGTGCGGCAGGCGTTAAAAAAAACGAATTAAAACCGTGGCGGCGAGAAATGTGGTGCATTCCGAAGGAGCAAAGCCACCATTTTGTAGCCGGCATGGAGCGGGTGCTCAAGGTATACCAACGGCCCTACGACTCGCGGCATCCGGTGGTGTGCATGGACGAGATGAGCAAGCAGCTAGTGTCGGAAGTCCGCGAGAAGTTGCCGGTACGCTCCGGGTCGCCGGAGAAGTACGACGCCCACTACCTCCGCCGGGGAGAATGCACGGTGTGGATGTTCGGCGAGCCGCTGTCCGGCTGGCGGACAGTGGCTGTCACCAAACGGCGCACGACGTTGGATTGGGCGAAGCAAGTGCGCGCACTGGCGAATCTGCCGCGTTACCGGGATGCGGAAAGCATCACGCTGGTGTGCGACAACTTGAACACCCACAGCGGTGACTCGTTCTACGCCGCGTTCCCGGCGGCCGAAGCCAGTCGGTTGAACGACCGCATCCACTTAGTGCACACGCCGAAACACGGGAGCTGGCTGAACGTTGCGGAACTGGAGTTCAGTGCGTTGCACCGCCAGTGCCTGGATCGCCGGGTCGAGAGCAGGGCTTTGGTCACGTCGGAAACGGCGGCCTGGGCCAAGGAGCGCAATCGCGAACAGACCGGGGTCGACTGGCAGCTCAGCGTCGACGACGCGCGCACCAAACTGAAGCATCTATACCCGAAAATTAAAACCAGTTAAACTACTAGCCTGCCAAACCCTTTCTCATCGCCCCAACGGGCTACCCAGGCACCCAGTGCCTCACGAGCCTCCCCGACGTGCTCACAGCCCCACAACCGTTTCAAACCCTCCAGACACGCGGGATCAGCACTCCGGGACAGTTTGTCCCTGGCATTGCGCAGAAAATGGACGCAGCACCGTTGCCACAACGCGGTCGGCAACACTTTCGAGATCGCATGCTTCAATCCCTCATGACTGTCCGAGACCACATACTCGACTCCCCGCAGGCCACGTCCCTTCAGATGCGAGAGGAATTCCGTCCACGACACCTCGCTTTCCCGGTTCGCCACTTCCACCGCCAGCACCTGACGCCGACCCTCGCCGTCAATCCCGATGGCAATCTGCACTGCCCGGGAACGCACCGAGCCCTCCTCACGCACCTTCTCATACCGGGCATCCAGCAACACATACGGATACGCCTCCTCCAGCCGACGTTCCGCAAACGCCTTCAGGGACGCGTCCAGCTTCGACACCATGGCCGAGATCGTCGCCGGCGAAAACTCGTGACCGCACAGACCCTCCGCCAGTCGGCTCACCCGACGCGTCGAGACCCCCTGCACATACATCTCCGACAGCACCGCCACCAGGGCCTTCTCCGAACGCTGATAGCGCTCGAACACCCGCGTGCTGAACTGGCCGCTGCGTTCCTGCGGAACTCTCAGTTCGATCTCGCCCACCTTCATCGTCAGATCGCGCCGGTAGTATCCGGAACGGTAGCCCTGACGCGTCTGCGTCCGCTCGCTCTTGCCCGCTCCCAGAAACTCCGTCATCTCACTCTCCAGAACCTCGTTGAGCGTCTCCTGCACCAGCCGCCTCACAAACTCCTCATCGTCCGCCAGATGATCGCATGCCGACTGCTTCGTGGCATTGTGCGTATAATCTTTCCGAAACATTTCTTGCTCCTTTTCAATAAATTGTGTCATGAATGATTCGCGCCTGGATGCGGGATTGCGTCCAGGCATCTCCACATTCCCGATGAAACATCAGATTCTAACCATTCGTCTGTCGTTACAGTCCGTTTTTCGTTTTTGCAGATAAATTTATACACAACCCGCTTCCAGAGCCGGTCATGCCGGTTGGCGACACCCACGAGCGTCTCGACGATGCCGCTCCAGAGACGGACAAACGTATCCTCCGGAGCCAAGACTGTTGCCGGTGACCTGCGGGAACGGCGTCCGGATCGACGGGAGCCGGTCAGCAGCACCTGCTTCCAGGCTTTCGTCAGCGGATACAGGTAAATGTCCTTCGGCGTCCTGCCTGCCTCCGATGCATTCGCCTTGCGTCCCTTCGTCCGGCCAATGCACTGCCAGTTGGCCGCACGGTAGCAGGTCCCCCGGTACTTCGCCGGATCCACAAAGGTCTCCGCCAGTACCGGCTCCAGGCCGTGCCGCTCCTTCCAGTCCCCCGGGCAGCCGCCGAACCGCCATCGACAGGGCCTTCGAGGCCAGATACGGAACCCGAACCCAAGGGAAGATCAGGAACCGGGAGTTGTTCACCACCCCCTTCAGACGCTTCGCCCGATCCCGATCCCGCCAGCCAATCCAGGCGTCACGACAGGGAAGCCGGGTCGTGCCCGCCTCAAACAGCAGACAGCCCAGCTTGCGACCCCGACGATCCCGCAGCCAGTAGCGCAGGAAACAACCGAACGGATGCCGGTAACCCAGCTCATGATGCCGATCCACCAATTCCTTCCATTCCTCAACGGCCTCCCCCTCCGCCACAACCTCCAGTTCCAGCGGCATCAGCTCCTTCAACTCACACTCTTCTGACGGCGGGTCAGCCGCGTGCCACAGAAGGTGGTCGACTTCAAGTTCTCGATTCGGGAATCCATCACGTTGGCACCAGAGATAATCTAACTAAGCGTAGATTGCCATAACCCATGCTGAAACGTAAGTGTTTTTTTGAAGAATCCCAACAGAATCGAATATCTTTCCGTATATCAACCGGTTACACGACATCCTCAAAGACCAGGATCCCTTTCCGCTAACCCGAATGCCATTGGCCGAACACTGGCCGAGCATCCGCACCACTAACTCGATCGAATCGACCTTCGCCACCATCCGGCATCGCACGCGCTAGACGTGGGGCTGCCTGACCCAAGCGGGTATGCTGCACATGATCTGCAAACTGGGGCGGTGTGCGGAAAGCCGGTGGCAACGGTGGCGGGGATACCAGAAACTAGCTAAAGTCATCCAGGATGTACCGTTCCAGGATGGCTTGGAACGGCATCAACGGGATGAAACAACCTGCAGCAAAGAACGAGTTGCCACTTGACGCTTGCCGCCGCGTACACCAGATTTGGCAATAACTCTCTGATACCCCCTGTGATTGCGTGATCATATTATTGCAAATCCGACGTCCCTCTCCGGTGAATTGGGCCGACATTTTCTTGCACAGGGAAATATTCTGTGTTCTTGTAACGAATACCCATCAGCCGTACTGAACGCTTCATAAGAGAGTGACATAATTTTTAATGGTAGCGAGCCACTAACATAAAACTACTAGCTCATGCTGGTGGCGGAGCGGACGGGACTCGAACCCGCGACCTCCGGCGTGACAGGCCGATATTCTAAGCCAACTGAACTACCGCTCCGTTTTGCTCCCATCATAACTGCTAAAAATCAATATAGCTTTGGTGGGTGTTGCAGGGCTTGAACCTGCGACCTACGGCTTGTAAGGCCGTCGCTCTCCCAACTGAGCTAAACACCCAACAAGATAGGGTTGCTCATCTTACCTACAAATTCTCAACTGTCAATGCGCAACAGTGAAAATAAGCGCAATTCCCATAAGAGCGTCAATACTTTTCACACTTTTTTCTTACCTTTCGGTCTATAACTCAGAGGTGGTGTGGTTTTGTGAGACAGCATTTGTGAAGATTTAAGATGTGCTCCGAATCACTGCACCCCCACCCATAGGGTGGTGAATAATTTTCGCTTGTTGCTTGTTGTTGGCTACGCCACATTTTTGATCGTCAGCCAGTCCTCATGATACACGCTATCGGGAGTTCGAGAGTTCAAACGCCTGATGCGATCGTTGATGGTTATAGGAGGCGATCCACGAGCTGATTCGCTCCCGGGCTGGGGTCTCGAACGTATGCATGATACACGTATTCATACTTCAAGGATCGCCAGAAACGTTCGACTACCATGTTGTCGCGGCCATCCCACATCCCTTGCCGTCGTCCACGCTGATAGCGATGTCACAGCAATTCCCGCTTCCTGTGGAAAAGCAGTGCCTGCAGGTTTTAAGTGGCTGCCCCTGGATTTTTTCCATCTGTTGGGATCGTTTCGGGCCCTTGTTCAGCGTGCCCCATCTACGTTTTGGCTGCATTGGGTCGCGGGGGTTTGTGCGGACCAAGGCATGCCCGGTTCGCATGTCGACGGATCTCGGAGGGATGCCCGCGATCAGGAGGCGCAGGACGCGTTGCACTACGGCGGACGGAAACCAGGATCGGGTCGTCCGAAATTGCGGTCGGGTTCCGCACCAGCGAGGGCTTCGTACAACTGTTCCCAGCTATGGAGGATCAGGAGCCAGATCGCACCGCGCATCTTTTCCCACAGGGATGCATAACTGCTCTGTCGACGTTGGGCGGCTTGGAAGCGCGGGCAGCACGACTGCTGGATTTGGTCCATCAGAAACACCAGCATCATCAGGGTCGCCAGCGTATTCGCAAGGTACTGGTGACCGTGACCGTAGTTGTGTTCCAGACCGTACCCCTGGTTTTTCAGCGTGTTGAAGGTCTCGTTTTCGATCTTCCAGCGACTGCGCGCCATTCGTGCGGTCGTCGGTGCCTCGGCTCGGGTCACCGGCAGATCCGTGATCCAGGTCCATTGGCGTTCGGGGTTCTTGACCCGCTTCGGGGTGCGTTCCCGGCACTGCAGCACCGTCACCCGACGGTCGGACCGGGACGCACTGAGCGGGACGTCTTCTACCACCCGCAGCCGGCGGTCCACGGCACGCCCCTCCTCGCTCGGGTCCGCAAACCAGTCCGCCGAAGTGCCCTCCAGATGCTGGAACAGCATCGCATGGTCGTTTTCCCGCGCACCGATCAGGTACCGCAAGTTCAGACGCTCCAGCAGATCCAGATGCGGTCCGTTGGAGGCCAGGCCGTCTTCCAGCACGATCACTTGCAAATGCGGATGCTCTCGACGCAACGCTTCCAGAAACCGCTTCGAGGCATTGCGCTCGCAATCGTTCTTCGCCTGACCGTCCTGCCGGACGATCGGTTCCGGTGCCAGCGGGATCACAGTCCGACAGTCCGGATGCACGATCGCACCAGCCAGCATCTGATGGTGATAGGTGACCGTGCCGTTGCGGTGACGCCGCTCGCAGCAGTACTTGCAGCGCACGGCTCCCGATGCAAAAAACCCCGTGCCGTCCAGCGACAACAGATAGTGGTGACCGTACACCACATACGGCTTCAGCACCTTGCCTCGCTGCAGTTCGCGGAACAGCCGCCGGAAGACCGGGCGCAAGGCACGCGCCGGAACCCGGTCCAGACGCGTCCGCATCTGCGTGTCGCACGGCACCCGATCCACCTGATACAGCCGCCGTAGATTACCCCGAACCCGTCCATCCAACCGCACCTCGCGGTCAAACTGCAGCAACGACGGGGACTTCAGACCGAACATCGCCAAAGCCGACATCAAACAGTCGACCAGACGATAAGTGCGGACCGACGTCCCGTCTTCAATCCGTTCAAAACACCGCCGACTTAACGCCAGCAGTCCCGCAGCATTCAATCGCTTGCGCATCGCTTGTCGAGGCATCCTTTCCTCCATGATCGGGTCGCAAACGGCTATCATAAACTATCGCTCCAGACCACCAAAGTCTGCGAAAAATGACCAGACGCAGACGCTCACCCCCCGCCAATTCCACCTTTTCACAGGAAGCGGGAATTGCTGGCGATGTCATAGCGTTTCAACACGCTCAGGAACTCCACGCCTGTGAACTGCGGTCCCTGCTGCTGTGGTTGATGTTGTTGAAGATTTGCCGGACGACCGTATAGTCCCGACGCACCGGCAGCAGCGTGACGTCCGCCGACCGCTATAGTACGGGTGCCGTTCATAGATGGCTTCCAACGCCCGTTTCAAAGCCACGTCTCGCTCGGTCGGGGAGCCTTGGATCAATAATATGACGTTATGCGATAGTCCGAACAATGCACACTGGCGTATGCTCGGCATCTCCGTCTTCGCATCAATCATCGCCCGTCTTTCGGTTTGATCCAAGGCGACAATTTTTCCCGCAGAAAACTCAGCTTCATCGTCAACTCCCCAACTCTTGCGATACAGGGCGTCCGCATCCACCGATGCCGTGGTATCGATCGGCCAAAACTGTCTCATTTTTCGGTACCACTTCTATCGACGAAAGAGACCCGTCACGCAACTGGTTTATATAGTCCTCTGTTCCTAAGTCAAAATAAGGGATTGGAATTTTGTATTTTTTGATATAATATGGGATGTATCTACGACCCAATTATGACAGTGAAAATAAGAGCTGCTTTTCATGCAATGCGCACTTTGATAGCGAATCCAGACGATACGAAGGAAGTATTTGTCATTGTGCGCGCATTTGGGGACCGTTCTCTACGAAGGAATTACCGACGCTTTAAACAAACAGAATTTGGTGTTAGGGTTCTTGCTGAGGGTATCGACTTACTTGATACACTAAACAATAGAAATAAGCTTGATAAACTACCGCCCAATTCGTTCGGTCGGGAATATTTGGAATTTACTCAACGAGAATCGCTATCTGCATACGGCTTAGTAGAAGCAAGTATTGATGTTAACCAAAAAATACCTGATGATGGGTTGAGACACTTTGCATGTCGCTTAAGAGACATGCATGACCTTTGGCATACACTCACTCAATATGGACGTGACCTGTTAGGAGAGGCTTGTCTATTAGCGTTTACTTACGCGCAAAATAAAAATCTTGGGATTGCTTTTATCCTACTGATGGGACAAAGACGTCTCCGGCAACGTTATGGAAAAGAAGCTACTAGGACAATGGTGCAAGCTTATCGCGACGGTAAGCGAGCGAAATGGTTGCCAGCTCAAGACTTCGAATCGTTGTTAGCTCAACCTATCGACGAGGTTCGCAACAAGTTAGGAATCGTCTCACCAGGCCACTACTACCGAGTTCGCGACACAACAAACGCGATGGTTTGACTTAGGGCGTGTTTACACTATCGTTTCTGATCATTTCGCACACTAGGGACAGATAAATGAACCCGGCGAACATGAGGTCGAGTTTGTCGTAACGCGTCCCCACGCGACGATACCGCTTGAGCCTGTCAAACAGGCGTTCCATTTCGTTGCGGCGAGCATACAGCTTGTGGTCGAACGATCAAGGTTTCCGACGTGTCGTTCGGGGTGGCACCACGGGCATGGCTCTCCATTCTTTAACCACCTGCCGTGGCCGGTCGTCCTCATAGGCGCGGGTCCATAAGCAGATGAACACCTCTATTTACTCGAAGCAATCGGAGGTAGACAATCTTTATATCATTAAAAAATCATACACTTGGGAACCTCTATTACCTACGCTGTCCTACCCCGATAATTTTTCCTAACAAGTTGAATGAAGAGATATTGAAGATGAGCCCGTGAACCTGTTTGGACTCCCGGCGGGTCGCACGGCCCAACACCCGTAAGTCGTCGGCCATCCGCGCGACCATGGAACACATCTTAGCACACTAGAAGCAGTACATGGGGCTGTGTTCGTGCACACCATCGGGCTTTCCCGCGTGCCGCCCCACCACGACCGGGCTGGTCAACCTCGCTTACAACTTCCAGCGTCTGATCTTCCACCAACACCGGGCGGCTGCGACATGATTCCCGTCCGCACGGCCACCAAACCCCGATTGCGCTTAGTCGAAACAACCGTACTATCCCCAATTTCTAGATCAACTGATGAATTTCGCCGTCCTCGAGAACATGGTCTATGACATTGCGTAAGCTACGGCCTGCCATAACTAGTGCATTGTCGTGGATAAAAGTTAGGATGGACAATATGTTTTGAATCATTCAGGGAAGTCCATCTTGGGTAGTGATGTACACTGCAAACTCAAGACTGTCTACCCTAACATTAAGAAATGACGCAGCACTAGGCACATGAGATAGCAGTACACACAATTCGAAAGTTCACATTCCGTTAATGCTGGAATCCCATCAGACCGTTTTGTTAGTTCCTGTTAGCAATAAGTTTTCTAGCCGCGATATTGACTGATTAAATCATTGGCGTGCCCGCAACGCCGCTACCACTTCGTTTACCCTGATCGCCGCTTGATCGATTTGACATTCTTCTGTAAATCTCCCGATCGAAAAGCGAAGTGAGGTAGATGCTAAAGAGTCATCAACTCCAATCACCTGCAGTACATATGAAGGCTCAACTGTTGCCGAGGTACATGCCGACCCCGAAGCGACTGCCAATCCATCTAAGGCCAATAACAACGTCTCCCCAGCAATACCCTCAAAACCAACATTCAGTAGACCTGGCAATCTCTGCGTCTCTGAACCATTCAAATGCGTTCCGGGAATTCGACGGATATGGGACCATAAACGGTCACGTAGATTCCGTATTCGTAAACTTTCCGTATTCATATCGACTTGGCAAATGCGCGCAGCTTCCCCCATACCTACGATTTGGTGGGTTGCAAGTGTTCCCGAACGCATCCCCCGCTCGTGACCACCACCGTGGATCACAGGTGCAACACGTACTGGAGGCACCTTGCGAACGTACAACGCCCCGATACCTTTTGGCCCATAGATCTTGTGTCCCGACATGCTCATTAATGAAATTCGTTGAGATTCAACATCTATAGGAATTTTCCCTAGTGATTGTGCCGCGTCTACATGGAATAGCACATTAGTTGATTCACAGATTGCGCCAATCGCCGCAATGTCATTAATAGTGCCAATCTCGTTATTTGCGTGCATCGTTGACACGATAAATGTATCTGACGTTATTGCCTTCCGAATAGATTCCGGGTCAACAATTCCATCGATACCTGGGTCAACGTACGTCACTTTAAAACCTTTCGTTTCCAGATATGCACAAGTATCGAGAACGGCCTTATGCTCATAAGATGAGGTCACGATATGCGACTTCTCCGCATATTCGGCAGTACCTTTGATAGCAATGTTGTCTGATTCGGTTGCACCAGAAGTCCATACTATTTCGAAAGGGTCTGCATGAATTAATTGTGCTACCTGTGTTCGTGCCTTTTCCACTCTTTCTTCAGCCTGCCAACCGAACACATGGGACCGAGACGCTGGATTACCGAAGTCTCCATCCATCATTAGGCATTGAGACATGCAATGTGCAACTCGCGGGTCCACTGGAGTAGTAGCAGCATAATCCAAATACACCGTAGATTCATTAGATGTCGTTGATTTGATTCGATCAATTTCCGACATGACTACACATCTGTTATTTCAGAATTTTTCTTACGTAACATCCTTTCTATATGTGAAAGAACGCCACGAAGCATCGCAACTTCTGTTCTATCCATACATCGTCTATTAAATAGCCTCTTGAACTTTCCCATAGTATTGACGGTATTGTTTGTGTTCAAAAAATCGACCTGGTCCAGTACCGATTCAAGATGATCGTAGAAGCCATTTAACTCATAGGCTGAAGACCAATTTTCATCCGGTTTTTCGCATTTCGTAACGCCCAACATCAATTGAAATATTTCATAACTAACAATCTGTACAGCCATAGCCACGTTCAATGACGGATACGTCTCATGTGACGGTATGCGAACTTGGACTTGACAACGTAGCAGTTCGTCATTAGTTAGGCCGTTTGTCTCGCGCCCAAACAGAATACCAACCGGAATTTCCGAAGACACTTTCTCCACCACGTTTCTAGCGAGTACATCAGGCGTATAAGTAGGAAGAGATATGTGCCGTTCGCGCACGCTGGTGCCAGCTACAAAACCACAGTCTGACAACGATTCATCAAGGGATTGAAAAATTTTTGCATTTTCGAGTAAGTCCACGGCACCAGCTGCGCGCCAATCCGCTTGTGGATCGGGAAATCGGTTTGGTTTAACGAGAATGAGCGAATTCAAACCCATAGTTTTCATTGCGCGGGCTGTAGCACCAATATTGCCTGGGTGCTGAGGCTCAACGAGAATAATTCGAATATTGTCCGTAATAGTTAAAGGTGTCATATAACTATGAGTTCATTGGATGCTGAGTGGCTAAACCGAGTAAATAGAGCAGATTACTTGAACAGTATCAGCAAGTATCCAAACAGCAAATTTCTCAGTTGCCTTTTTCATTGTGCGTTGTGATCTTTGAGTAGGATATAAGTATTAGTCAACCTGCTGTCAGTTGATCATCTACAATCAAACGCCCACTGATACATGCCAAGTACTACTTGAAGGGATCTGCCGCCAAACCGATGTGAGTATTAGCGATGATACTCATTCACTAGCCTGTAGCCCTAATATCAGCGGGATAGCATCTTCAATACAGCATTATCTGCAATGTTCTTATCTGGGAATAGTGCCTCCAAAGAGACGGGGCGCAAGATTTACTACACATTTACCATTTGAAACTCCAAGCCTCTTCCTGAATGTACTAAAACGGGGCAGCATTGAGGTCATGCCATTTATTTTTCTAATTAACCAACGGAATGCTTCATAAGAGGCCGGTTAGAATCTCTGCAACTGATAAAATTCTGATACCTGTCCTTGGATTTAAGCCGTGCATCCCATTGTCAATATCGCACTCCGTGCAACGCGAACGGGAGGACGGGTCATCACACAGCTCGTGGACCGTGTACCTAGTTCACTCGAGGCTTCGCGATCAGTCGAGAAATTTCTCGAACATACTAAGACACGGATCTTCACAATCATAAAACATGAGATAGAAAAGTCCTATCCCAATCACTGTTGTATATCAGTGGATGACGACAAAGATATCGAAAACAGGGAATATTTGTGGGTGGTTAATCCGCTAGATGGAGAAATCAACTTTCTGAAGAGCATTCCTTATTGTTGTTCGTCTGTTTCCGTACGACATCGCGGAAAATTGGTACACGGTGTTGTCGTAGATCATCTCAAAAACGAAATATTCACCTCGTCGGATGGGCGCGGAGCGCAACTTGATAATCGGCGTATTCGCACATCCAAAGAGAAACGGATAGGTAATTCGGTCTTCTCATTCCTCGTATCTAACCGACATGGTACCCAACCAGCAGTGAAACATAGCCCAGCATGTGCGACGTTGACTAATCAGGTATCCGCATTACGTCAAACTGGTTCGCCGGTATTAGACTTAGCTTATGTAGCAGCTGGAAGGTACGATGGAGCCGTTGCGATCGGCGTTGATCAGCGACATATTGACGCCGGAATTATTCTAGTTCGTGAATCTGGTGGATTCGTAGGTGACATGTACGGCGGAGATGAGATCACACGCACACACAGCGTACTCGCTTGCAACCCATCATTATTTAAAACTTCCGCTACCAACTTACGGAATAGCATGAAAGCATAATGGCTAGTCATATAAGAGTCTGAAGTATCAAGTCCGTTGCATTTTGCGAACTCCCGCACTATGTAACATCTACTCTTCGGTTTCTTTTTCTGGCAGAGCCAAGTCTTCTTGTTGGATGTTGAGCATTAAAAGTATGGAAGCCGCTACATAAATCGAGGAGTAAGTACCAATGACCACGCCAACTGTAAGAGCTTTAGCAAACCCAGCAGTTTGTTCACCACCAGCGACTAACAGAGCCCCAAGAACCAGCAAAGTTGTCAACGAGGTAATCAACGTTCGACCGAGTGTTTGATTGAGAGATCTATTTATCGTACCTATGGGCGTACCGCGTCGCGTTGTTCGAAAGTTCTCACGAATTCGGTCGGACACCACAATTGTGTCGTTCAGCGAGTAACCGATCACTGCTAACAATGCCGCGAGCTCAGGTAGATTAAACGTCATCTGGAATACAGAAAAGACTCCCACTACTATGACAACATCATGAATAAGTGCAACGACGGCACCGATAGCAAATTTACCAGTGAATCTGAACATGATGTAAATCATGACCATGGCAAGTGCAACGAGAAGAGCAAGCCCTCCGTCTTCGGTCAGCTCTTCTCCTACGGAAGGCCCAACAAATTCCGAGCGGCGTAGGCCGACATTTTCATAGCGTGCCGACAGTATGTTTTGTATTTCCCCACCTATATCGCTCTGATCGATACCTTCAATCGGAGGAACACGAATTAAGATGTCATACTCGGTGCCGAAGTTTTGCACTATCGCATCTCGAAATTCGTTTTCCTCGAGAACAGCACGCACGTCGTCCGGTACGATTGAGTTTTGAAACCCCAGCTCAATTAGTGCACCACCTGTGAAGTCAAGGCCACGGTTAAGTCCAAGAAATACAATCGACAAAATCGAACACACCACGCAGAGAATCGAGAATACGGATGCATACACACGCTTAGACATGAAATCAATATTCATCAGATCCATACCTTTTTCGAACGACGACGACCGTAAACCAAATGTACTAGGCCTCGAGATACGAATATTGCAGTAAACATGGATGTGAGTAGACCAATCGAGAGCGTTATGGCAAAACCGGCCACCGGACCGCTACCTATGGCAAAAAGAATGAGTGCTACAAACAGGGTCGTGATATTGGCATCAAGGATCGTAAGGAATGCTCTGTCGTAACCAGCTTGTATGGCAATCAATGGCGATGAGCGTTGCAACTCTTCGCGTATCCGCGAAAAAATTAGTACGTTTGCATCAACGGCCATACCGACCGTGAGCACGATTCCGGCAATACCTGGCAATGTCAACGTTGCCTCCATAATCGACATTACTGATACCAGAATTACCAGATTTAAGGTAAGAGCGATATTGGCAATAACGCCAAACACTTTGTAGTAAACCGCCATGAAAATGAGAACTAGCACGAATCCAATCGTCACGGATATCATTCCGCGCTTGATGTTTTCAGCACCCAACGAAGCTCCCACCGTTCGTTCTTCCACGAAATACATCGGAGCTGCCAGTGCACCAGCCCGAAGCAATAATGCTAGTTCCTGTGCTTCTCTGAGATCTAAACCTGTAATCCGAAATTGGTAACCCAGAGCAGACTGAATAGTAGCTACGCTTATCAATCGACGCTCTTCTTCGATTCTCGTTATTTCGATCCTTTCTTCCCCAATGATCTCAGTGGTCACAATGGGTTTCTGCTCAATAAAGATTACGGCCATGTCATGACCGACGTTAGGAGCACTTGCAGAGTTTAGTTTGTCTCCACCTTCCGAATCCAAAAACACCGTCACTTGAGGTAGTGAGGTTTCTGGATCCCTTTCCTGAAGTGCATTAACAACGTTTTCCCCGGTAATGATGTTCGCTCGCTGAATACGCACTTGGCGGCCCCTGTAATCCATGATCTCAACTTCCGCCGCACGATCGTGAGAGAAAGCCGCTAATCGAAATTCCAACGAGGCAAATTTATCAAGAATTCTCTTTGCTTCCGTACTGTCCTGTACTCCAGGCAAGTCGATAACGATTCGTGAAGATCCCAAACGCTGAACTAAAGGCTCTGAAACTCCCAGCTCGTTTACGCGTGAGCGCAACCCCGTCAGGTTCTGTTCAATCGCAACATCTTCAATGTCCCGAAGTCGCGACTCGTTCACGTCAACCCGAATTCCAGGATTACCATCCACGTCAACTTCAGAGTACGAGTAGTCGAGTGGGCCATATGACTCTGCGATCAAAAGCATCGCATCATCACGTGTCTTCACCTCTGCGAAGGCAATTGTTAGACTGGATTGAGAGATAAAGTTTTCCGACGGTAGATATCGAAGGTTCGCTTCGCGCAATAGACCGGTAAGTTTGCTCTGTTCATCCTTCATCTGCTTTGCAAATGCAGAGTCAAGATCCACCTGCAAAACGAAGTGAATTCCGCCAGCCAGATCCAAGCCAAGTTTCATGGGCTTCGCATATAAGTTTTGAAGCCATTGCGGAGTGGTAGAAGCGAGGTTTAGAGCCACAACGAACTGACGATCGATACCGCTAGGGTTAAGGCGTTTTTCTAGGGTCTCCTTGGCCCGAAGCTGATCTTTATCAGAGAATAACCGAATGAGACATCCTCGATCGGTGCGTTCCGCTCCTTTTACACTGATACCTTCTTGTTCTAGATAACTAGCTGCTTGATTGGCAAATTTTGATCCAATCACCGTAGTTGCATGATCCGTTTCGATCTGAACGGCGAAATCTGGCTGATATAGGTTCGGCAGGGCGTATACCAGTCCTATAACAACAACCAATGCACTAACGAAATACCGCCATTTGGGATACTTCGTAGGATCTCTAGCTACGTTGCGAGTGCCCAGAATATTTTGGCCAAACGGAACCTCCGTGGGCATTAAGAACCTTGACCGTTATCGAGAGCTTTCAGCGTCCCTTTTTGTAAAGTCGCACCGATCGCAGTTTTCTGCAACCGTACTTCGACGTTTGAAGCAATTTCCAGTTTTACGAAGTCATCCTGAACGGCCATTACCGTGCCAACCAACCCACTGGCAGTAACCACTTCATCACCTTTTGCTAAACCACCAATTAGAGCCGCGTGTTCTTTGCGACGTTTAGCCTGAGGCCGCCATAGTAAAAAGTAAAAAATTGCGACAAACCCGATTAGAAAAAGAATTTCAACTGGGAATCCCCCTACCCCTCCATTAGAGGCGTACACAACCGTATTCAACGGATTCATAAAGAAGACGTCCATTGTGATTTCGTATTAGCGATAAAGTTCAGCAATCTATCTTGTTCTATAGCATTGCGCAAATCACGCATTAGCGCGTGATAGTAATGCAAATTGTGAATTGTCATGAGCGTCGCTCCAAGCATCTCACCACATCGATCTAGATGGTGGACATAAGCCCTTGAGAATGAATTACACACCATGCAGCCACAAGTTGCATCAATAGGTTCGGCATCCCTCTTATATTTTGCATTGCGAATTTTAACTATACCCGTTGATGTAAAAAGGTAACCATTGCGCGCATTTCTCGTAGGCAGAACACAATCAAACATATCCACACCTAAAGCCACAGCTTCAACAATATCGCTCGGTGCTCCTACACCCATAAGATACCGGGGCGAACCGTCTGGTATCTCAGGTAGAGTGGTATTTAACACTCTCTCCATCTCGTCTTTGGATTCTCCAACCGAAAGTCCTCCTATTGCGTAACCGGAAAATCCAACCGATTTAAGAAATCCAATGCTCTCAAGTCTTAAGTCATCATACATACCCCCTTGCACGATACCGAAAACGGATCCACTACCCTCATAGTTAGATTTGCAGCAAGCGGCCCACGTCATTGACCTATCTAACGATCGCCCAGCTTCGTCTTTAGAAGCAGGATAGCTTGTGCATTCGTCCAATACCATGGCTATGTCAGACCCGAGGTTTGATTGGACTGACATCGCGCGTTCCGGAGTAAATTCAATCCGACTTCCGTTAACAGGTGACCGGAAAACTATTCCCTCATCGGAGATCGACCGAGACGCCCGAAGAGAAAAAACCTGATAGCCACCGGAGTCAGTCAAGATAGGCTTCGGCCATTGCATAAATTTATGAAGCCCGCCTAAATCGTGAATCAGCTGGTCACCAGGGCGTAACATCAGATGAAACGTATTCCCAAGGAGTATCTGAGTTCCAACTTGATCCAGCTGCGCTGGACTCATTCCCTTGACTGTCCCATACGTTCCACAAGGCATAAAGACCGGCGTCTCAACATACCCACGCTTCAACTTCAACCGGCCTCTTCTTGCCTTGCCGGAACGAGCCAGAATTTCAAACATCAAAGCGTTCGCAAAACATCGCATCACCATAACTATAGAAGCGATATTTCATATCAATAGCTATCTGATACGCATTGCGTACACGTTCGAAACCGGCAAAAGCAGAAACCAGCATAAGCAGTGTCGATTTTGGTAGATGGAAATTAGTAATCAGAGCATCGACAACGTTAAAACGGAAACCTGGGCGGATAAATAAGTTCGTCTCACCTTGATCGCAATTGGTGATAGCCGCGGCTTCTAATGCTCGAACCACCGTAGTTCCCACGGCTATTAAACGACCACGCCGAGACTCTATAGCCTCTCTTGTTGGAGAAGGTATGGAGTATCTCTCAAAGTGCAGCGAGTGCTTGGCTAACTTCTCCGTTCGCACGGATTGAAATGTTCCAGCCCCGATATGCAAAGTGATAGGCACAACTGATGTACCTTGTTTCTTTATTTTTTCTAGCAATGCATCATCGAAGTGTAGACCAGCAGTTGGTGCAGCAACGGCTCCTTTCTGGGAAGCGTAAACTGTTTGATATCTATGTTCATCTAATTTTGCGATTGATCGATCGATATACGCAGGTAGCGGAACCTCGCCATATCGACTCAAAAAAGATTCAACTTCAACGGGAAATTTCAATCTGTAGAATTCTCCGGATCGTTCGATAACAAGGATTTCCCCCCGATTCGCCACCGTTAACGTTCGATCAGGATGAAGCGATTTACTTACCTTCACTTGACAGAGGGCTGTATCATCAGCTTCGATCCTCTCGATGAGTATCTCTGCAGACCCACCTGTATCTTTGACTGCATGCAACCGAGCTTTGATGACTTGCGTATCGTTCACCACCAAAACATCGTCAGGGCCCAAGATCTCCGGTAAACAGAAGAAATATTGATGCAAAAAATGTTCTTGAGCTACAATAAGCAATCGGCTAGACGAACGCTTATCTAAGGGACTAAGTGCGATCAGTTCTTTAGGTAACGCGTAGTCGTAATCTGAAGTATGGTCCATTATCAGTGTTCCGTTCGACCATCTTAACTTAACACGACTAGGCATCAGGAATCACCTACCATTCAGGTTATTAGTAAAGAATGCAACAATTCCCCGTATAGCCCAAACTCCGCTATCAGTCTAGACTTTCCGGATTGGACTTCACGATAATAGATCTAGTATCGGTACCCGGAACCCATCTCAACGCATGACGAAATGCCTTACAGCACGCCTGAAAATGCCGACTTCCTGTACTAGCCCTTATTTCTCATAATGGATGGCTTGGGTGCGATGTATGTGCGTGTAAGTTGTTGATACCACGAAGTTGATTGGGCTTTGCCGGGGGAAAGGGGATGGTAGCGGGGTGCGTTCGGACGGCTGGGTGCGTTGGATGGCGAAAGGGGTGCGTTCGGGTCGGACGGAAGCGGGGCGCGTTCGGTGCTGAGTGCGATGCTGGCGGAAGCGGTGCGGACGTGTAGCATGCGCCTGGGCCCGTTTTGCGGACCGCCACGACCGGCGTGCAAGGCGGCGCATCCCGTGCAAGATGCTGTTGTCGACTGGATGATGAGCCATGCGGGTGAGCATGCGGCGGACGTCCCTATCGCACGCCCCTGGGTTCTGGTCTTGACGA
>CBDBHT010000003.1:0-51956 GCA_965205965.1 Candidatus Azotimanducaceae bacterium | reverse complement strand
ATGCTTCATCTGTGCTAAACCGGGACTGTCAAGTTAAAAAATTCGTCGTCTCCTGCTGCATCAAGGGACGCCATTCCAGTCGTTAATACATGATTCATTATACATACGCTGTGATAGAATCATAAGCATGTTTTGTGTAAACGTAGCATAGAATGTCCAGTCTTGGGAAAGGCCGTGGTCTGATCAACGCTTACACATCCTTGTCTTACCCTTTCGACTGTCCGACTTCAATATATCTCGTCATACTCTGGTTTTGGATGTTGATATGGCTATGGATCTCATGATTTTTCTTTGGGGCTTACTCAGCAATTCCCCGTATAGCCCCAACCCCGCTATAGGTATGGGCTTTGCGCATTGGCTTTCGCAATAATAAGAGCGTAGGCTTATCGTTTGAGGGTGGATGATAGGTTAATATAGAGTTACCAGACAAACGAGGTATCCAAGGATGGGTGCATTGAAGTTGCGCAAGGATGTGAGCAAGCCCGGATTGCTGCGGGTGGTTCGTGAAGTATTTGAGGGGGTCGTTGAGAAGGTTTGCGGGCGGAAGTTTTCCACCGGCGACTGTCTGATGTCGGGTCTGGCGGTGTTTCTGGAGAAGCACGCTTCGCTGCTGCAGTTTGATTTAACGAGGCAGCGGCACTCGGTGGTGGAGATGAATCTGCATCGTCTGTACGGTCTGGCGCAGGTTCCCTGCGACACGACCCTGCGCCGTCGCCTGGATCCGATCTCGCCGGTGCGGTATCGGCGGGCGTTTCAGCAGGTTCTGCAACGCGCCCAGCGCGGCAAGGTACTGCAGCGGATGTCGGCGTGGCGCGGTCATTATCTGGTAGCCGTGGATGGTACCGGCACCTTTTCCTCCCAGCGGGTTCACGGTCCGTGCTGTCTGCGGGCCCGGCACCGCAACGGTTCGACCACGTACTCCCATCAGCAGTTGTGTGCGGTGATGGTGCATCCGGATCAGCGGCAGGTGCTGCCGATGGCGATAGAAGCGGTTTGCAACGGGGATGGCTCGACGAAGAACGACTGCGAGCGGGGTGCCTGGGCCCGGCTAGTTCCGGTCCTGGCTTCGCTTTATCGGCGCATGAAGCTGATCGTGATTGCCGATGGGCTGTTCTCGCAGGGTCCCCAGATCCGGCTGCTGCAGGAGCATGGACTGCGCTTTCTGCTGGTGGCTCGGGCGGGCGACCATCCGCATCTGCAGGCTCAGCTGGATCGTTCCGATGCGCCCTGGTTTGCAGATCCCTCGCCCGAAGGGCAGGAGCGGGATCGCCAGCTGCGCGTGGTGCCGGAGGTGGAACTGAATGCTGCGAACCCCGACCTGAAGGTCCAGGTGCTGCAGAGTTCGGAGCGGCGTGGCTCCGGCGAGGATGCGCGGCGGGCGTTCACCTGGGTCACCGATCTGCCGCTCAATCCGCATAACGCCAGCGAACTGGCTCGCGCGGCTCGCAGTCGCTGGAAGATCGAGAACGAGACCTTCAACACGCTGAAGAACGTCCAGTACCTGGAACACAACTTCGGACACGGAACCCAGCACCTGTCGGATACTTTCGCTGCGCTGATGCTGCTGGCGTTCCTGATCGACCAGCTGCTGGAAATGGCCTGCCCCGTCATGAAGCAAATCTTCGCCAAGTGCTATACCCGAACCGCAACGTGGGAACGTCTGCGCAGCAGTTTCTGTGCGGTAGCCTTCCGCAACTGGCAGGAACTGTACGGCCACGCCCTCGGGATCTACACCGCGTACCTCGCCTACGATACGTCCTGACGGCCGACCGCCTCTCCAGCTGCTCGATGAAGAAGGGATCGGGACGTCGTCCCGAGGCCCCATGCCGCCCTGACGGTCAAGAGACCTGCATATCGATGCCCGGAACCCGTTCCAACGCACGACGACATGCCATGCAAACCGTCTGAAAACGTCGGTTCCCCGTACCGAAACATGAAAAGACCGACATCAAGCCCAAAATGAAACTATACGGGGAATTGCTGGGGCTTACTATAGCTATTTACCACACTATCAAGTATACGAAATAATCGAGTGTGAGCCTTCAGTACAGGCTTCTCGCAGGAAGCAGAGGTTATTATACAAGCAGCTAGAAACGGAATAGTGTGGATATCGGGCAACACATTCTTTTTAAGACCTCACCGAACGGCAATATGTACCGTAGTCTATGGGAAACCGGTTGCGAGATAGATCGCGAGAATCGAAAACGCCATAAACTACTGTGTCAGTCTGTCGTCAGTTACGGGACATACGCGACAGCATGCGACCGAAAGCACTAAATACCGGCCTCATGTTGAACCGCAAATCATCGTATCCACGCTTGAACGCACCAGCACGAAAACGCCAAATGATCACGGCAGATAAACCTAACGCCCCGGCCCATTGAATAAACTGAACAGACGGCGTATCTGAAGCATCGAGATTGACTGCGATGGAAAAACCCGTGGCGAGAAGCAATAAGTCAATGGCAATACCGAGCACGATGGTAACTGCGACCACAATGCCAACGTAAATGGACGCGAACTTAGTGCCGAACTGGCTGATAATGATCGCTATAGTGCCAGTGTTGGTTGCAGGACCAGTCATCAGAAATATCAGAGCTGCACCTGGGCTGAATCCTTTAGCTACAAGCGCAGCAGCGATTGGGGTACTAGCCGAGGCACAGATGTATAGTGGCGTGGCCAAAATTACCATGATTGGGTAAGCCAACCATCGCGCAAATTCGTTAGTCATCAGATTGTTGGGGATTGCAAGATAAATCAACCCACCGAGCGCGAGACCTACGAGCAAGGCGAAAAGGATGTCGTCGGCAATTTCGACGAATCCATATCTAAAAATATGTTTAACAACTTTCCTGAAGATGATGGCACTTTGTAGTTTGTGCTCATCATCAACGTCGTCAGTCGCTTTCCCGACGGTGGAAGTGCCACTACGGTAGAAGTTAGGTTTTACCCAGGACATGAATCGCAATCTGCCGATAGTAACTATAGTGCTTTTAAGCCAACTGACGCACATGTCTTTAAACTGCATCGGACGGACGTAGCAGCCATCGTTCTCGGGTATTAGCGACTGATGTTTATGGTCGGGGTTACGGTTGCAGTCGTGTTCGTGATATTTATGCGGATGCTCGTGTTCACTTGACTGAACATTGTCGCGATTATCACGGATGAGTCCGATGCAGCAAATTCCCGCGATTACCGCCGTGACGAAACTGATAATTGGTCGAACAATCGCTGCTATCCCACCGAAAAACGCGTTGGTTACCAAAATCGAATCGGCACCAGTTTCTGGTGCCGTGATCAAGAAGGACATGCAAGAAGATCGCGACGCCCCTTTTTTTCTCATCTCAGCAACTATTGGTACAACGGAACAGCTGCAAAGCGGAATCGGCACACCGATAGCTGCACTCACGCTGACGGATTTTAAGCTATCATCCTGGAGCCATTTGAGAATTGCTTTGCGTGAGATAAATACATGAATGAGGCCGGACAGGAATAATCCGAGCATCAACATAGGAGCCAGCAGTAGGAACGAATTCCACAGGAAGCCCCAAAAGCTGTTTAGTCCGCCGAAAAATTCGAAACTCAACCAATAAATCCTTCTAAAAAGCTATCAGTCGTAATGATCCGTCAGCTAAGTTTATTTAGAAAGTATGTCCACAGCGCGTAGTTCCATAACGCCTTTGAAATCATCCGAGTGAGGAAGCCATTCGCCATCGGATGCTACTCGAACTCCTCTAACCGCTCATAAACAAGTCCATTCCATCTACCCATGCTAAATTGATCAATCCTGCTACCTGTCATGTCACACAAAGATTGAGCAGCATCAATAAGCATTATAACTCATGAGTCGCCAGCAAAGAAATAAAGTTCCCAAGTCGTCTCTGAGTCAATGACGACATGCTCAAATCCCTACTATTGAAGATATCTTTAAAAGAATTTTATTCACTCCTTGAACTTTTCCGCTTGCCCCCCCCCCCCCCCCCCCCCCCCCCCCTCCAGCAATTTCTCATATAACCTAAACTCCGTTATTAGTCTGGACTTTCTGGATTAAGTTTCGCGATAATGGGAGCAGGGATCTAGCCTTTAGGGATCGAAGATAGGTTAGCATATGATTTACATAGAACGTGAGGTATCTAAGGATGGGGACGGTGAAGTTGCACAAGGACATGAGAAAGCCTAGTAGCCCACCTCCATTGAATTGATAGGTTAGTAGGGTATGATGGGTGTTTTCGGATGTCCCGATGAACCAGGAGAGTTCTGGATGACTAGCAAGAGGTATCGGGTGAAGTTGACGGCGGAAGAACGCGAAGAGTTGAAGGCACTAACGACGAAGGGTCGGGTATCAGCCCGGAAGCAGACGCATGGGCGTATTCTGTTGCAGTGCGATGAATGGCGGGAGGATGGCGGACGGACGGACGGACGGTGAGATTGCGGAGGCCCTGGGCATTGGGGTAGCGACGGTGGCGCGAGTGCGTCGGCGTTGTGTGGTGGAGGGACTGGAGGCGGCTCTGAACCGGAAGGAGCAATTGAACCGGCGGGCGAAGGTTCTGGATGGGGAGGCGGAAGCTCGGCTGGTGGCGATCGCCTGCGGCGATCCCCCGGAGGGCTACGCGCGGTGGTCGTTGCGCTTGCTCGCGGATCGCTTGGTGGAGTGCGAGATCGTGGATGGCGTGAGTCGGGAGACGGTTCGTCGTACGCTCAAAAAAACGACCTTAAACCGTGGTTGAAGCAATGCTGGTGCATTCCCCCGAAGTCGGATGCGCAGTTTGCGTGCGCCATGGAGGACATCCTGGAGGTGTATCATCGGGAATACCAGGATGATGAGGTGCTGGTGTGCATGGACGAGACCAATCGGCAGCAGGTGAAGGAAGTGCGGGTTCCGCGGCCGGCCGAAACCCGGAACGCCCGCGACGTACGACTATGAGTACGAACGCAACGGTGTAAGCAACCTGTTTATGCTGTTCGCACCACTGGAAGGTTGGCGACGCGTGGACGTGACGAAGCGACGCACGAAAGTCGACTGGGCACTGGCAGATCCAACGGTTGGTGGACGAAGACTACCCGGATAAGCGTATCGTGCTGGTCATGGACAACTTAAACACGCATGCTCCGGCTTCGTTCTACGAGGCGTTCGAGCCGGCCGAGGCGCGGCGCATCGCCGAGCGTCTGGAGATCCACTATACGCCCAAGCACGGCAGCTGGCTGAACATGGCCGAGATTGAGATCGGCGCGATGGTCGGCCCATGCCTGAACCGTCGTCTGCCCGACCGCGAAACCCTACGCCGTGAAGTCGATGCTTGGCAGGAGCGAAGGAACCGCGAAGCCGTGCGAGTGGACTGGCGATTCACGACCGCCGACGCACGGATCAAACTGAAATCACTTTACCAATCAATACAAAAGTGATTCCCTACTAGCCCCAATATTGCATGAGCAGTGCGAGATAGATCCGTTTTTCGGTTCGGAGCGGTAACCAAGGTTCCCATGTCTGGCTGCGAAATACCCCCGTTACCGATGGTCACACCGCTGCTGAGGCTGAATTCGGCCTCCACCTTGCTGCGTTGCACGGATGAAAAGCGGATGGGATTTGGGTAACATTTCGTCACAGCAAGGTCTCCTTCGATATGTATCTTAACTCATTGAATGATATCGAATTATAGGAACCTTTCTGTCTTATTCGTGCATTATCCGGGTTAATGATGTGAGGGTTGTTTCTTCTAGTAATAAATAGAGGTGTCCAAATATCGCAACAGTCTGTGGTGATGGATACCTGTCGCAAAAATCGACAGCTATGTATCAACAAGGGTGGTAATTCATTAAGCAAATGCTGATCGTAATCTGCCTGCACCCATACTTCGTAGTACCAATGAAATGGAATTGAAACGTATATAATCAAAATCGTTGATCAGCAAGCTACATCGTATGTATTGACCTATAACTGATAGAATCTGTTCATGTTTTCGTAAAGTGATCATTTACCGTATCAAGCTTCTTGATCACCTCCGGATGGATTTCCTCTTCTCTCATCTGTGCAGCAAGCTCTATCGCTATTTCGAGATTGTATGGTAAACCGGCAACTTGAAATAATTCTTGGAGGACCTTTTTGGCTTTTATCTCAATCAAGTAGTTTGAGTCCTTGTGTGGACCGTCTCGCACCATAGGAGGCAGTTCATTTCCAAGATACTCGCGTGTTTGCTTAACCCGTTTCACCTCGGCATTAGATTCTAGATATCGGAGAATGCTCGTCGCGTGCAATAAATAACTTTCGATCTCGTAATTCCGCCAAAGCAGCTTCAGCATGCCCGCGGGAGCTTCTTGAGAACCTTGAGATCCCCTGCCGTCTCCATCCCTTAACTCCACTGCTCTAATATTCGGTGTATACATCTTCAATGCTTCGAAATGTTGCTCTGGACGCTTGGATTCTTCGGATATTTCAATGGAAAACGGTTTTTCTAAAAATTCGAGCAATGGATGAGACAGGATGCGAGCCCATTCTCGCAAGATTGGTATGTCCGTGCGACCTTCGACAAACAAAAGTCCGGGCTCGGTTGCCGCCAAGAGGATGTCCAAGTTTTCTAGATCCATGATGCCAACAAGACTTTGTCTTTTCTTAACTATTTGAACGTCAGTGCCGAGAACGCGCAAATCTGCGAGTTTCGCTGTATTGATTAATTGCTCTGAATGCGTGGCTATTATGAGTTGCGATTTATTTTTACGGGCCGTTCTTCGCAGATGCTCATATAGTTTTTTCTGCAATAGTACGTGCAGATGTGCGTCAGGTTCATCTACGAGTATTACCGTTGATTTTCTGACTAGTAATGTAGTGTATACCAACAGCACCTGCAGAAAACCGCTCGCAGCACTACTCAATTCATAGATCTTGTCTTTACTAGAATGTTGGAAGCCAATCGAGAGGAGCGGCCCAGGCGCAGATGGTCGGATGAGTTCGTAACCAAAAAATGACTTGACCGTATTTTGCAACTCTTTCCAGGTTTCGTCATCTTCGCTTGCCAGATGAATCAAGTTCCGGAGCACGCTTCCAGACTGGACATTTGCTAATTGCCTATCAATAAAAGACTGGTTGTATGTAGTCTCTTCATTATCCAATCCTGTGATAGGCGTGATAAGAATGGAAGTCAGCTTATTTTCGGCAAGCAACTCGTTTGTCATGGAGCCCAAATCACTATCTTCTACATCTCGGCTTGGGCGCACTCGCGCCATCTCCATTTGTTCATACAGTATTTCGAACTTCACCTGCCAACTGTCTGTATGAATCTCAATGCTTGCCGTGTCTTGTACGTTCTTACTCCACCAAAGCTGGTCGAATTCTCGTGCCGGTATTGAGTGGAACGATAAGAGATTCAGAGCTACGTACGGGTACTCATCGTTTTCATCTCGACCGCTTTGGTCCTGGTGTTCGACCCAATGGTTTGCAATCTCGAACCAAGTAGAAATTGCTTGCAATACGGTTGTTTTGCCCGCATTGTTTGGGCTTGCTATCACGATGTGATCTGGAAGATCAAATTCCAAGCGTTCAAACTTCTTGAAATTCCGAATCCTTACTTTCTTAATCATACCTGTTAGACTTTGAAACAAACATGCTCGGTGTTTCTGCCCAGACGATTCGTCCTTCCCGCAAAAAATAGTGACACTGACATGGCAGGCTCGTTACGTGCACCGATGGTGAAAGGGAAATGTAGCCACTAGGATGCTCTGTTACGCGCCATCGTCTTTTGACCTGTTTGGAGATATCTAGATGGATAATTTGGCTGCACTTCTTGCGAGGGCACACAACCACTGCATAAAACGGGTGCGACCGGCCACCAATGATATAAACAGTTTCTTTCTCAGTATTTTCGGGGAGGTCGTCCACCCACACGGTACGGAAGGGGCGAAAGCGGGCGAATAGATTAAATATCCACTTAATCACGCGTGGTATTGTTTTTCACGAGCAAGCTGCTATCTCCATATCCTGCATATTTGTACAGCAATTTATGCGGTGTACCGTTGTCGTTACTATGCTCATGGTGACCGTGTACAAGACGAAAGCACTGGCTTGAAAACCTACTGCTGTCATCGAGTCGAAATCTGTGAATGCGATCTAAAAAATCATTGAAAGCCATGCACGCCGCCTGCATATTCAGGGATATTACTGCAGGTTGTTCATCGCCTACTTCTATCAAATAACCTGCGCGATATCTTTGTTCGTAAGTCTCTCGGTCATTCCTGTACCAAAGCTCCGCAGTGACTTGATCCATATTGTACGCGCTGCGCGACAATAGGCTGTCACCCTCGGGATGCACATAGTGAGATACAGCATCTGCAGCCGAAACTCCGCCTACACCATTCGCCTCAAGATTCACTCCGACATCGAAGTACGGAATCAGATAAGCACTTGCCAAACAATCCAAATGATACCTTCCATACGCTGTATCGGTGCAGCCAAAAATGATATCGCAATCTGCAAGTGCTTGTACCACCTTTCGAGAGTCAGTCTGTCCCTGTATGGCTTTGACTTTAGTATCGAGTCCCATCGCATGGATAGCGTCGCTAATCGCCTCCACTTTGGACTGTTTTTTATCCACCGCTTTTCGGGTGCTGTTCACGATGCGGTTTAGGTTCTTAGCTTCCACGACGTCGTGATCAATCAAGACCAAATCTTGTACGCAATTTCGCGCTAGTAATTCGATGATGATGCTGCCCGTACCGGAACAACCGACGACTCCCACGCGCAAAGTGCGAAGTAGCTCCAATGTTCCAGTCCCGAAAGTTTGTGCCAGTTTTTGTTCATACGCGGCGAGTCTTCCTTGATTTTTAGATTTCCAGATTTGGATGTTGTCACCGACCACGATGACGGCTTCAATGTTTTGGAATTCGCCATTTGTGTTTACCGAACGAGCGGTAACTTTGCCGTTCGGTAGCATGATTGCGGAGCCGTTCAAACGGCCATCGTTGAACCAGTGATTTGCAGATTTGAATAGTTCGCGATCATTTTGATCATCAATTTTGGAAAATCTACCGTGACCTTGTGGATGAGAGTGAATCGTGACGATAGATTGACCATTCTGATCAACATCGCTGATTTTTTCTGCAGGGAGATAGTCGCTAAACGGCCAAATTATGGAATTCCGTTGTCTTACGCACCGTTGGTGCGGCAGGTATAGGATTTCTGCTACGATCAATCGCTGGTGACGTACTCCGGTTCCTTGATTGCAAAGCATAATGGCGGACGCCTCTAATCCGTCACCCGGAAATAGATGCTCCTGAATCTTCTTGTGATGACGGGCGGTCATCGCAAGAATGCCGGATTTCATTGCTTGAGCTCGTGCGATAGCTGGTTCTTGACAAACTCAAGATGTCTGGCGATTGAATCTTCTCCAGGGTTCCAATCGTAATGCCTAGACCATCTTTGCCAGTCTTGTCCAAAATGGAATTCGGTAGCCAAGGCCTGGATTGATGTTCCGTTAGATCTCCCAAGAGGAGGGTGGCAATAGAACATATCTAGCCGAGAACCAGGGTAACCTGTAGGAATGAGCACCATCAACGTTGAGTGTTGAACGTTATAACCTTCAGGAATGGGGAATTCATCAATGAGAAGTCCCCATTTCTTGTTACCCTCTTCGACTTGTCGCCATTTCGAGTCGAAAGTTTTGGAAAGATACTGTCTGTCTTCCTCTGGCAACGCGAAATATGGCTCTTCATCCTGGCCTTGCTGGGCGTACATCCGTACAGTTTCGAATCGTTCGATACCAGGACAAGCTAGATCAACTTCCGCGTCAGCTGCAATTTTCGTTCTTTGACCGCCATAGTGTTTTTGGTTGAGGGTCCATTCTTCGGCCGTTTTCCCAACTAATTGCAGTATTCCGGCACCCGTGATTACCGATGAATCAACATCACGTTTTTCACCATCAATTCGGATGCGATATTGCGTATGCTTAGGAGGTTTACGGTCATGCTTGCCGCACTCTTCTAAGTCAATATATTCGTCGTCCGATTCCTCTGGCACAGGTATTACGAAATACGAATCCTCGTTTTGTACGACGATTTTCATGTCGTTGGTGATTTCGTGGTCTATGGTGTCTGGGCAGTCAGCGAAGAGTCTCCCATTAGGAAATTTGTCGTCGTGTTTTTTCAGCGACTGGCCAGTGATTTTGGCGTACTTAAGTGAGATATTTCGCGTTCCATTGAATGTAGGGCGAATGTCATTTCGTAAAGCAGGATTTTTGCCCAATAATTCTTTGTCGGCAATAACGAACTGTTCTCCGCCATGAATTAAGAGAAACTCGTCATGATCAAGTGGAATATCAACGCCGTCGTCGCGGTTCAGGTAGAGCTGTTTCCCGTTCGGCTCGATCATCTTGTACAAATCTGTAACCGAAACGAGACATTCATCAATTTTTTGAGTCTTGCCGCCGATGGTGATTTCTTTAGACATGGCTTGACTAGAACCCTGTACAGAGCGGGAATTTGCAGAGTATTGTCCGACCGCTCCGGTTTTCGGGATACCGACTCAAAGCACACATTCCCCAAAAGAACATGTGACATATGGGATCTTATTCAGTTTCCAACTATTTTTCAGACCTGCAACGATAATTATACATGCGACTTTTGCGCATTCAGAAAATACATCGTCGTGAATGAAAATGTCCAGTCTACCTACTTCGCTGATCAATTATAGGTAAGTACTCGCTCGCTTTCTTGCGGAAGTATCTTTGGAGTTCCCCGTACACGCGGGGCTGAATCGTAACGATTCCGGAGAGGATGTGGACGAACGCCCACCGAATCATTTCCATCGAGGCGTGTACCACTCGGTCCTTGGACAACTCGGTCCTTGGACAACTACATGAACTGGCTATCCCGATAGAGTTACGCACCGACTAGCAACGGTTCCCTAATTGGAAACCTCTATTAACCTACAGGCGGCTATTCTTCGAAATAAATAACTCTTGAATATCATATGGTTATATAGGGAATGGCCCATTAAAACGGCAATAAATAGAGGTGTCCATGTCCTAGACGGTCCGTTATTGGAGAGCCCACTCCGCGGACAAAACCTCAGCTTGCTCCAACACCAAATTCGTAGCCGCTTCCTGCTTGTCTGGAGGATATCCATATTTATTCAATATTCGACGTACCAGAACGCGAATTTTGGCCCGCACATCTTCGCGCATCGTCCAGTCAATGGTGACGCTGTTACGAACCTTTGCTACCAATTCCTGAGCAATTGTCCGGAGCGTTTCCTCACGGAGTATTTGAACCGCACTGTCATTTGCGCAAAGGGCATCGTAAAAGGCAACTTCATCTTCCGTCAGGCCCAGACTTTCGCCGCGATTGGACGCTTCTCGCATTTCACGAGCAAGCTGAATCAATTCCTCAAGCACCTGAGCTGCCTCAACCGATCGATTGTGGTATTTCTGCAGCGTCCGTTCAAGCATTTCGGCAAACGAGCGAGCCGCCACCACATTCTTACGCCGGTACGATTTCAGTTCACCTTTGAGAATCTTTTGCAAAAGTTCAACGGCAAGATTTCTTTGAGGCATCGAACGCACTTCAGCCAGAAATTCTTCGGAAAGAATCGAAATATCCGGCTTTTTAATGCCCGCGGCGGCGTAGATGTCGATCACGTCCTCGGAGACGACGGCACGGGATATGATTTGACGAATCGCAAGTTCTTGTTCTTCATCGGTCCGAGAAACACCCGAGACCCGTTTAGATAGTACGGATTGAACGGTTTGGAAGAACGACACACCGTCGCGGATATCAATCGCTTCTTCGCGTGGTACGGCTAGTGCAAACGCTTGGGAAAGTGCACGCACGGCCGTGATAAGACGATCTTTGCCATTTGCTTGGGAGAGTATATGTTCCTGTGCTGAAGTTAATAAAGCGAGCCTCTGTTCCGATGAACCCGTAATCCATTTGGCACTATCGAACCCGTGGAAGAGACCGCAACAAACGTCGTACTTCTCCATCATCGTCGAGACGGCTTGATTCTGATCAATCGTGGTGTTCCCCGTTCCTCCGCTTTCCGTATACGTCGCCAGTGCCTGCTGGAGCTCATGAGTGAGACCTAAATAGTCAACGATAAGTCCTCCAGGTTTATCTCTAAACACACGGTTCACTCGCGCGATAGCCTGCATAAGACCATGTCCGCGCATTGGCTTATCGACGTACATCGTATGAAGACTAGGAGCGTCGAAACCGGTCAGCCACATGTCTCGTACTAGAACCATACGCAGCGGATTTCCATGGTCACGGAAACGCTTCGCGATCACTTCGCGCCGATTTTTACTTCGGATATGTTCTTGCCAATCGGATGGATCAGCAGCGGAACCCGTCATCACAACTTTAAGTTCACCCTTGTCATCGTCTTGATTGACCCAATTAGGGCGTAAACGCGCCAATTCACGATAAAGTTCAACGCAAATGCGTCTGCTCATACAAACTACCAGTGCTTTGCCATTCATGGCGTCAAGACGCTGCTCAAAGTGCTCCACTATATCTTCAGCAACGAGCTTTATTCGGCGTTCCGCACCCACGATAGCTTCCAATTGCGCCCATCTAGCTTTCAACTTCTCTCTTCGTTCAATTTCCTCGCCTTCCGTAGCTTCTTCAAAATCTGGATCAATCCTCGGCTTTGCACCTTCTTCAAGCGATAGTTGAGCGAGGCGACTGGTGTAATAAATGGGGACGGTTGCCCCGTCTTCCATCGCTCTTTGGATGTCGTAGGTACTTATGTAATCGCCGAACACGGCGCGAGTATTCGCATCCTTCAGCTCGATCGGCGTTCCGGTAAATCCGATGAAAGATGCATTCGGCAGGGCATCTCGCATATGGCGGGCAAACCCATCGATAAAGTCATATTGGCTTCGATGCGCTTCGTCTGCGATTACCACGACGTTGCGTCTTTCGGACAGCACGGGATACCTGCCTCCCTTCGCTTCAGGGAAGAATTTCTGAATAGTGGTGAATACCACCCCTCCTGATTCCACAGCAAGCTTTGCCTGCAAATCGGCACGACTCTCCGCTTTCACTGGAGGCTGTCGCAACAATTCCTGGCAACTCGAGAAGGTGCTGAACAGCTGATCGTCGAGATCGTTACGGTCAGTGAGAACCACGATAGTTGGATTAGCCATGTCAGGTTCTCGAATAATGCGTCCGGCGTAAAAAGCCATCGTCAAGCTTTTGCCGGTGCCTTGCGTGTGCCACACCACGCCGATGCGGCGGTCACCTCGCTCTCCACCGGGTCTTTGTCCAAGATCAAACGGCGATGTTTCTTTATTCGAATCCAGAGACGACTGAAGCAAATTAGCCGCGCGGAGTGTCTCTTTAACCCCCACGCCGACCGCGTGGAATTGATGGTATCCAGCCAATTTCTTTTCAAGACGTCCAGCACCGTCATCATCGAAAACGATGTAATCGCGTATCAACGCAAGAAATCTTCGCGGCGCAAACACGCCTTCAACCATCACCTGCAATTGAGGAGTGGAACTGGCAGCTTCCGTGGTTCCCGAAATAGTGCGCCATCGTTTGAACCATTCCTTGTTTGCGGTCAGCGATCCAATACGCGCTTCCACTCCGTCAGAAATGACCAATACCGCATTCAGTGAAAAAAGTGTCGGAAGTTCGCTTTTATAAGTCTGGAGCTGCTGCCAAGCCATCCAAATCGTCGCATCCTCGTTGAGCAGGGTCCTTCAGCTCAATCACGGCAAGCGGCAATCCGTTAACGAATAGCACCACATCCGGTCGACGTTTATGTTTATTCTCAATAACTGTTAATTGATTTACGGCGAGCCAATCGTTATTGCTGGGGTCTTCGTAATCAATAACTTGTACACGAGGATATGTCATTTCACCGGATGCGTTTCGATGTTCAACGGTAACCCCATCGACAAGCATGTGATGGAAGTTGCGATTGCGAACTTCTACCGAGTGTCCCTCGGGACGAGTCAGCTTGTTTAAGCAGTCTCTAAGCGCGAGCTCCGGGAGGCCGGGATTAAGCCGCGTCAGCGAGTCCTGCAGCCGTGTTCTGAGAATGACTTCGTCGTATCTAGACCGCTCAACGTTGGACGAGCCGGACACAAGGTCCGACCCATTAGTGATAGCCCAATCAAGATTGCTCAGCCACTCAAGCGCGGCATTCTCAACTTCCGCTTCTCGAAAGTCTCTCATTGCAAGTTGCTATAAACGACTATTCCCAGTCTCCGTTACTTTCTTCATCTTGGATGACATCTATAAGCACTGGATTAAGCAAACGCCACTTCTGTTGGCGAGTATGCTCCAAATCCCCTTTTAAGACTACGGGGGCTTTCTCTCGATGGGCCGAAATCGCTTGATCGTAATCAGATTCGCTCAGCGTAGCCTGTACCGCTATGTTCTTTGCATCAAAATAAGTAATAAGCGTTATGCGCCCATCCATTTCGGATCTATCTCTTTTAAGCATACGCACAAGTCCGGTCAGTTCAACATCGGAATGCGGTGCACAAGCACGAAAAACTCTTGCAGCTTCACGAAGAATTGGAGTATCAGAGGACGTGAACGAGATAACGTCGCGCACATTATCTACGGGACGAGTGCGGGCCCAAGATATACCAATCTCCACTGCATTAAATGGCTCGGTCACTTTCACCAGAGCCTCACAGAAGTTAGCACTTACACCATGATTTACTGCATTTGAAAACGCCTCTGGCTCACCTGTGGCTGCCATTTCAGCAGCTTCTTTCGCGGCATATAAAGCGCAGACTAACCGCTTGCTTGCTACCCTTTCAAAAGGATCAGTATCATCTGGAAACAGTGAAATCTGTGCTGGAGAAATATTAGGGGTTAGCAGAGTTACTGTATAGCTCCCTTGTTCCGTTTGTCCCAAATCCACACGATTTAGAAAATCCTTCGTGCCAGCATTGTCGCGAGTAGAGTAGATTGCTTTTGGACTATTGATGGAATGTGCAGCCCATACGGTGGCATGGAATAAGTCGTATGCCCCAGACAACAGTGCTTTCCCATCTTTCAAAGCTATGCTGCCGCTTGTGCGATCAGCTACTCGGAACCTTACGACATCTCGATCTGCGGTGAGCAAATCATAATAAGTAGAAAGTTGATCTCTTTTCGATAGATCGGCAAAGATGTCTATCAACATGGATACTACGGCAGGATAGTCACCTAGATCTTTCCTTCTGGGAATTACCAGCTCTGGCAGGTCCTTACCCGTGTAGATATCCGAGAATTCTCTATATACGCTGGTTTTCGTCCAACCAGCCGCACGTGCGTAAGCTGACAGTGCTCCGGGACTAATAACCGCCAAAGATTCTTTATCCCTAATATCAACTCTCATTAGATTTTGCCCTCTCTTGCATCTTGCATCAGGGATTGCAACCCAGCGACATTAAATACTTTTGTTGTCGGGATTTTGACAGTTGTTGTGGATTTGTTGTTCGCTGATTTGGCACCTTATAAGACTAAGCCAATACGCTCTTCGTCGCATTACAAGTGCACCTGTCGTAATAGTCAGCCATTCGTCTGGATTTTTGGGTAGATCTAGTACAACAAGCAATCTCGGATATGACGTAGGTACTCGTAATAACTCATAGTTGCGTTGTTTAAGCGGGAAGTGAAAATAGCCTTCCTTTGCCGGACCAAGATTTACAGTGGCTTTGAGCTGAATCTGAATGATAGGTCTCATTGAACCTCCAGCCGATATTAGAAGATCAATTCCATCGCGGTCTATATTAGGCTTTGACGTTTGATACCCTGCGCGTATAGCCACTGCTTCTGCGTAAACTAAGGATAGTCCTTCTTCAATATCCGGTTATAGACAGTAGTGAATCATTCATACCATACTTTCTGCATACTCATTGAGTGCTATCTACACGAATTTCGCCGGAAACGAGCTTCGGCAATATCACGTCGCGAAGTATGGCAAGGGTCCGAGTTTCAGCACGGTTTCCGACAACATGGTCCAGCACGAACGCTACCAGCTCATCAAACTTGCTGAATAATATAGATGTCCCAGATAATACTTTACGCTGCTTCAAAGCCTTCGACGGAACGCGTTGGTGGCTCTTTGATGTACCGGTAACCATGGATTGGAGTATTGTTCGGAAGTTCGAACTGGTGAACAGCGAAAATAACAGGCTTCGATTCGCCGGATTTCGCGGTGTAAAGGCCAGGAATTCTGTTGAACAAACTTGTAGACTGCCACTACCTAAATCCGGCATCCAGACGCGCGGAATCTCGGGATTCAGTTTGGACAAAAGAACAGCATCTGGAGGAACGATAGTCTTGTTACTCTTGATGGTTTCACCCCACTCAATAGTTGGCATCTGTCCGGCATCGTAGGCCGGGATGCTGAAATGCTCGAATTTTGTCTCGGAACGAGTCAAAGGCATCATGGACAGCGTATGATGATCCGCCAATTCATCTAGGCAGAAAATTTCCCATCCTTCTGGAATTTCGCCAAGTTCGGATTCGACAAGCCTGTCGGGAAAAAGGTCGGCTAGATGCCGGGGCAGTCCCGTATCACGGCCTTCCATCTTCGCACCAACAGGTTCAAAATCAACGAACCACGATTTGAAAAGCGACTGCGCTATCGCCTCAAGCGTCTCGTTCATCCGACGATTCAGCTTGATCTTATCGTCCAGAGTGCTCAGGATGTACGCAATGGCGCGTTGTTCGGAGAGAGGAGGACTGATTAATTCAACAAGTCCTATATCCGCTTTTCGTAATCCGAACCTCGTAACGCCATTTGCGTAAGAGTGAAATTGTTGTTGCGTGTCTTTTGTAGACAACGCGTAGAACAGATAAGGTCCGTCAATATGTTTCAATGGCCTGAGGATAGCTAAATGATATCCACACAGTAGTTTGTCGATTTTTTCTCTAACTAGTGCTGGAACTCCGATATCATTGTATTTTTCAGAATCTTTCGTAATTAACACATCACCAACCATCAGAGTACACTTTTCTATCTCCCGATCAGTTGCTGTCGCCTTCATAAACTCCATATCTGAAGTAATAAAGCTGTTATAATAAACGTCTGTATAGTTGCAGAGCTGAACGTCGCGTTCGCCAAGTGTTATCTTCTTATCAACGCTACTGAGTCGAATGTCAGCCAAATTGTTGAGTTGTTTTTTCTGCCATTTGTTTTGTTAGTAATCGCTCACTTTCTTATCAATATCACATAATCCTGCTCTATCTTGGGGTGAAACCGCTCGGGCAGACGTACCCAATCGCGTGCTTCCACCAGAAAGGGAATGTTCGACTCCCGCACCGCCTCCTCGAAATCCACCAGTTGACCGACCGGAATTCCCTTCAGCCTCGGCCCGCGTAATACCAGATCAAGGTCGCTGCCGTCATGGCTCTGGCCGGTCACGCGGCTGCCATAGGCCCAGACCTCGACACCGGACAGATGCTTCCGTAGTAGTTCCTCCAATACCCGACGATGCTTCGGCGAAAGATGCAGCCTGTCAGCCATCGTTTACCGTCTCAATTATGTCAGCCAACACCTTCGCGTCAGCGATGAACGCCGTCAGCAATTTCAGTGTTGCTTCTGCAAAGTCCTTGCCGTAGTTGTGTGCCGTGTCGTTCCGGTTGTCGCGATAGTCAAGCCAGCGTTCGACCGCGTCCGAGTCAATCAGTCCGTGCTTGGCGGCATGGCGGAAGAGATCCTTGAAGGTCAGACGGTCAGCCTGCTGGTTGCTGGCAAAAAAAGCCGCGAGATGTTTTCGCAACAGCTTCCCGCTTTGTTCCAAGATCAGTTCGAACTCCTTGACGCAAGCTGCACGGTAAACCTCGTACAGGAAATCGTCCGCTTCCTTGTGCTTACCGACCTCGCCCAGAGCACGCTCCAAAGTCCGTATGCAGTTCCGCAGAAAGCCTGTATCGATACTCATGATTACTGATATCTGATCTCTAGCCCTTATTTCTCATAATGGATGGCTTGGGTGCGATGTATGTGCGTGTAAGTTGTTGATACCACGAAGTTGGTTGGACTTTGCCGGGGGGAAGGGGATGGTAGCGGGGTGCGTTCGGACGGATGGGTGCGTTGGATGGCGAAAGGGGTGCGTTCGGGTCGGACGGAAGCGGGGCGCGTGCGGTGCTGAGTGCGATGCTGGCGGAAGCGGTGCGGACGTGTAGCATGCGCCTGGGCCCGTTTTGCGGACCGCCACGACCGGCGTGCAAAGCGGCGCATCCCGTGCAAGATGCTGTTGTCGACTGGATGATGAGCCATGCGGGTGAGCATGCGGCGGACGCCCCTATCGCACGCCCTTGGGTCCTGGTCTTGACGAGACCCGAACGCTCCCCGACTGTCGGGAGGTTTCGCCCCCGGTGGCTGCGATGGCATGCGGATGAACGGAAAGGGATCCCGGTCTTTGAGGATGTCGTGTCACCGGTTGATATACGGGAACATATTCGATTTTTTGGGGGTTCTTCAAAAAAACACTTGCGTTTTGGCATGGGTTATGGCAATCTACGCTTGGTTAGATAGTCTCTGGTGCCAACGTGATGGATTTCCGAATCGAGAACGTGAAGTCGACCACCTTGGGTGGCACGCGGCTGACCCGCCGTTGGATGGTGGACCTTCAGAAGACGGTGGCACGGTTTTCGGCACTGAGCCGCCATGAGTTGGCGTCCACCCTGTGTAGTCATCTGGGCTGGTTCACGCCGAAGGGTTGGGATCGATTGGGGTCCTGCAGGTCGCCGGCAGCCGTCTTGGCCCCGGAGGATGCTTTGGTCCGGCTCTGGCAGCGGCGGCGGCGCGTGCTGAACACGCTGGTGGTCGTACTGTGCATGTTCCGGTGGGTGTTCTGGAAGGGGCGTCCGGGATATGCGGCCACGCTGGCCGAAGGGTGGGCGCAACGCGGCCGATGGGGCCGGATAGAGGAGGGCACGGGATGAAGAGCAAGCAAAAGCGCGGCGCGGACCGGTTGGTGCGTCGGATGGCGAAAGGGGTCCGTCCGGGGCGGATGGAGGTGGACTGCAGTGGAGGCGATCTGAGTTCCAACGGGGGATCGGTACTGCTGATGATGCTGGCCGAGCAGGTCCGGCTGTTCGAGCGCGCCTCGGAATGTTTCACGGACCACCGGGACCCGTCCAAGGTGGCGCATCCGCTAGTGGCGTTGCTGGGGCAGCGGATCTTGGGTCTCGCGCTGGGCTACGAAGATGTGAACGATCACGACGAGCTGCGGCGGGACCGGGCCCTGTCCACGGCCATGGGGCGTGTGGAGTGTGCGCGTTCGGACTGCGAGCCGCTGGCCGGCAAAAGCACGCTGAACCGGATGGAGCTGTCGGCGAACGGGCGGGACCCGGCGAAAGCGCGCCAGATCACCGTGGATTTCGATGCGCTCGACGAGCTGCTCGTGGAGCTGTACCTGGTGTGGGGCGAGCGGGGCCAGATGCCGAAGCGGTTGGTGCTGGATATCGATGCCACGGACGTGGAACTGCACGGCCGGCAGGAGCACCGGTTCTATCACGGGTACTACCATGAATACTGCTACCTGCCGCGGCTGGTGTTCTGCAACGGCTGGCCGGTGCGGACGGAACTGCGCACGTCGAGCAGCGATGTGGCGGCGGACGTGGTGGAAACGGTCGCGCCGCTCGTGGACCGGCTGCGGAAGCGATTTCCGCAGGTGCCGATCCTGATCCGCGCCGACGGGGCCTACTGCCGCGACGAGTTGATGACGTGGTGCGAGGCGCGGGGCGTGGATTACGTGCTGGGACTGCCGCGCAATGATCGGCTGAAAGACCGGGTCCAACCGTTGATGGACGATCTGCGGGACCGGTTGAAGCGGGATCCGGACTATGCGCAGCGAGCGGTCCGCGGCTACCAGAGCTTCGACTATCGCACGCGCGACAGCTGGAGCCGCGAACGCCGCGTGATCGCCAAGGCCGAATGGCTGCCGGGACAACCGGTCGGCAACGCGGACGGGGAACCGGCCCAAGGCCGACGGCGGACCGGAGGCCGGCGCGGAAGACCCATGTGCGACGGTCGGCGAAGCCCGGTACAACAGTCGCTTCGTCGTCACCTCGCTCCAGGAGCCCGACGCGCCAACGGTCTACGAAGAGATGTACTGCGACCGGGGTGAGGCCGAAAACTGGATCAAGGAACAGAAGAACGATCTGTTCCTGGACCGATGCTCCAGCAGCCTCTGGAACGTCAACGCACTCCGGCTCCGGATGAGCGCACTGGCCCATGCCCTTCATTGCATGATGAAGCGCCGGCTCGAGAACCTTCCGGTATCCGCCATGCTGCGCCGGAGCCGTCCATCGACGCTGCGCAAGTGCCTGTTCCGGATCCCGGTGCGCGTGACGGTGTCCACGCGGCGGATCCATCTGGCGTTCGGATCCGCCTTCCCGTACTGGAAGGATTTCCGCTTGATCTGGGCCAGCCTGGCACCAACGTAAAAGCCCGGTGCCACCGGGTGCATGACGCTGGCGGCGGAGCGTGCCGGCCTCCCCGCGCCCGGATGCTCAGCGATCCGCCGTCCCGCCCGCAAAAAGGCAGGGAAAACACACGCATCCCCGCCCTCCGAAGCCTTTTCAAACTCGCGACGCGACATTCCATGCCCCGTACCCCACGCATCCCGTGAAAAACATCATTTTCGACTTGGTTATGAGAAATCCGGGCTAGTCCCTCAAGGTTGGCTACGATAGCAGTACCCAGCTTCACTGCTTGGCCCTGTTGCTCGTGCAGTTGATCTACGAGATACTTCATCTAGTCCTTGGATGGATCGCCGTTGTCCCTCAATATAGCGGATCAATATCAACACATGGCCGCGTTTGTGCACACCCTCTCCAAAGGCACCCTCGCAGATGTCAACGTACTTCCCCGTTATCTTTTCCCGCACCAAGCGTAATAGGTACTGGCGATACGGGAAAGAAGGCAATACCCTCGTCCATAAATTCATGTTGGATATAGCCGATTATGGTACCGCGCTTGTGGATCTCGATGAACAGAATTTTGTCGTCGCGGTCGCGAGCAAAAAACTACAGGTAGGTGGGACGCAGAGTCGAATAGAAGAGTGGGGTCGGTAACGCTGCCATACAGTCCACTAGGCCCGCCTTGCCCTTGCTTGACTGAACTAACGACATGGAGTCGTTGGCGAACACAAAGCCCGCCGTGCCCTTCGGCACCAAAGTGATGGACGAAATGCTGAATCCAGACAGGGTAACGCATTACCATTCTTGTTGTCGGGGTAGCAGTCATTCTAGCAGTTGCCACCATGGGCGACCTACTCCACAGTGCCACAGTGATAGCGAGGTCCATTCGCACCGGGAACATCAGAAATCCCGTATATTCGAGTTTGCCAGATTGTCTTATCTCGCCTCATTAAGAGAAATTGGAGGCTCTCAGTGCTACGTTAGCAGTAAAACAAGAAACCCATTTTTCGCCAACTGACATAACTACTCAAGACATACTACGGCAACGGAAATCCCAACGTCTCAAGATTTTTAGCTATTGTTTGGTCTAGTCGCCGCGCTTCTTTCACCTGTTCACTCAACTCGCCAACAAGTCGATTCATTTTCTCTTCAAAAGGTTCACCGTCGTCTTTCTGTATCTCGGCACCAACGTACCTTCCGGGAGTCAGTGCGAAGTCATTTTTAGATATCTCATCAACCGTAGCACTTTTACAAAAACCGAGTACATCTACATACTCATTTTTGTCTCTTCCGCACCATGCACGATAAGTAGAAGCAATTTTGGCAATATCCTCGTCAGTCAACTCACGATGCGTTCGATCAACCATACGTCCTAATTTGCGAGCATCAATGAACAAAATCTCGCCTTGGCGGTTTCTTGAATTTCTTCTACTTTGATTGCTTGTCGAATCTTTATGAAAAGTCACTTTCTTATTTTTCGCGAGAAACCAAAGGCACGCCGGAATTTGAACAGAGTAGAAAAGCTGCGACGGTAAAGCAATCATGCAGTCAACAAGATCAGCCTGGATCAGATTCTTTCTTATCTCGCCCTCCCCCGATTGTGCAGACGACATTGACCCGTTTGCGAGTACGAATCCGGCGACTCCATTGGGTGCCAAATGGTGAGCCATGTGTTGGATCCAAGCGTAATTCGCATTACCTTTGGCGGGTATTCCATAAACCCAACGCTTGTCCTCAACGAGACGATCACCGCCCCAGTTGGAAAAATTGAATGGTGGATTGGCGAGAATATAGTCAGCTTTCAGATCAGGGTGGAGGTCATTGTGAAAACTATCTTCTCTTTTGATCTGTCCTTCAATTCCGCGAATGGCTAGATTCATTTTCGCAAGACGCCAAGTCGTGTCATTGGACTCTTGTCCGTATATGGATATATCAGGCCTCACGCCCCTTGGAATTCGAGTACTGTTTCCGTTTCCGTTGGCGTGTGCACGAATGAACTCAATTGATTGCACGAACATCCCGGCGGACCCACAACAGGGATCGTAAACCCTCCCATGATATGGTTCCAGTATTTCTACCAAGAGTTTTACGATGCAACGCGGCGTATAGAATTCCCCTCCTTTTTTACCCTCCCGACTGGCAAATTCTGAAAGAAAATATTCATACACACGGCCGAGTACGTCCCTAGACCGCGCTTCTGCATCACCAACTTTGATATTGCTAATCATGTCAATGAGTTGCCCAAGCCGTTGCTTATCAAGAGCGGGACGTCCATAGTTTCTGGGCAGTACATTTTTCAGAACGGGATTGTCCCGCTCTATGAAACCCATGGCGTTGTCAACAATCTGTCCTATCGTTGGAAGCTTGGCATTTCTTTTCAGCTCCTCCCATCTTGCATTCGGAGGGACCCAGAAAATATTCTTTGCTCGGTATTCGTCCGGATGCTCCGGATCGGCCCCCGCGTCCCGTTCCTCTCCAAGTTTGGCGTGCAGTTCTTCAAATGCATCGGAAATGTATTTCAAGAAAATCAAACCGAGCACAATGTGCTTGTACTCAGACGCATCCATATTGCCTCGCAAGGCGTCAGCCATACGCCACAGCTGCGCTTCGTAGCCAAGTGTTGCGCCACCGTTGGCCGATTTTTTTACTTTTCTCTGCGCCATTCGTTGCTAAAAGCCTCAGACTCTAAATCTCTTATATCATCATACTACTAATCTTTTTAGAACAATCGGTATATCGACGCGAGTGACGTTCCTGTCCACAAAAAACCGTACATCTTGACGACACCCAGCGACTTTAAGAATTGTATATATCTGTACTTAACTTTTGATTCAAATACTTAAAAATCAAAAATTCTTTATCTTTATGCTGGGACATCGTCGTGTGCAAGTTTGTTTACTTCGACCATAACAGTGTTACAAATTCCGTTAGCGGTACTGTCTACGGCCACCAGATAATGACTGTGCCATGCCGACATCCGGCGGAGTACCTAGCCGCGCTAGACACCATGCAGTACCTACTGAAAAGCCGACGGTAACGCACCGGCAGGTCGGGTCCAGACGGCGGCGCAAAGTCGTGTCGTAGGAAATCTGCTCCAAACTCTACAGGAGGCGCGGCTTCCCTTCCGCCACCGAACACGCCTGCGCATCGATAAATCAAACGGCAGTAATTTCCAACAAGTTGTTAACTGATTGTTTGAATAGGATTTTCTGCCGTTTCCGCCCCGTGTTTTTCGCGAACTTTTGTCACTTTCCGGGCTGTATAAATTGGGGCACGTCATCAAACTGGAGTTGAAAAATTTAGTTAAATCAAAGAAATGCTCATCCATCTCTTGAACACACTGCCAGTATCCAGACATTTGCTCACTGGAAATTGCTGATCAAACGGCAACGGCGAGGCGTGCTGCTCCAGAAACACCGCCAACCTGACATCCTACAGTCGCTAGTCGAAAACCTCTCGACCCCCCGAAGTGCCTGGACTTGCTCATGTCTTTGCGTAACTTCACTGCATCCATTCTTGGATGTCTCTTATTCCATGTTAAACCGTATGCTAGCCTATAATCGATCCCAGAGGATAGGTTCATGCTCCCATCTATTATTGCGAATATTGCGAAAACTGATCCAGAGAATCCAGATCAATGGTGGAGTTTGGGCTATAGCAAGGGCACGACTGCCTTCAAAGCACCGAACTGGAGAAGCAGTACCCGAGTGTAGTGAGGAGCTATCGGGGAAGCCGGAATCTGGTGATTCCGTATTTCTCGTTCGTTCTCGAAGGAGCTCCGCAAGGATATTTATACTATCAACACGATTGATACCCTGAATAACTGGTACGCCGGCCAGTAGATGCTCGGGATGTCTTATCTCACCAGCGAGGATATCGCTAGAAGTTGACCAACTTGGCCTTGCAGTAAGCTTCGAACAAGCGGCGTATCCAGGCAAATACTGGGAGTGACAAACGAAAAGGTAGTTCGCCGTCTACTTCCAGAAGGGATGTTTCCAACTTTTCGCCGAGATATGTGACAAAGGTTTTAGGAAAGCAGATGACGACTACCCACTCGCAAAAAAACCTTCGTTCCATGGGACTCTGGTAAACTCGTACATGTAAAGTCTGACACTTCTACAGTGGGAAGTTGAAGCATCAAGATCTAGGAGTTTGAGCAATGAATGAACGACGACAAGAGATCGCTCGCTTGTGCTTCAGGGGTGCAAGTTATGACGAACACGCACTGGATGCTGTGGCACTGGAAGAGTTGGTTCAATTCCAGAAAATCGTGACCGAGATGGCAAAGGCCGTCTGGCGGAAAAAACATCCAGATCGCGAACGATTGCCCAAAGACTTTGAGCAGCGTACGCAGTTTGTCTTTCGCAGGATTGAGGACGGGAGTGTCGTCGTCCCTCTCGAAAGAGTGGTAAGGAACTCAAATCAACCCACCCTGTGGGACCACTTGGACGAGGTGGACGAGATAAACTGAGGCCATAGACCTCGCTTACGGGGCGTTCGTGGCAGCCAATTGTGACAAACTGTTACCAGAAGGTGTTCCGAAGGAAATACTGCCTAGCCTTGCGGCATTCGGAAAGAAATTGCCTGATGGCACCGAGATACAATTTGCATCACCCGGTCGGGAAATGACGCCTGTTTCGTCAAAGGCCCGCAAGAGGCTAAACGCCATGGCTGGGTGTCCCTATGTGGACGAAGTGAAAGTCATGGGGCGCGTGCTTGAGGCAGATGTTCACAAAAAACAGTTCCAAATCTGGATGAATAACGAAACAAACGTTCAGGTCAAGTTTACGGAACAGCAGGAATCTGATGTTACGACGGCACTCAAGGAGCATGCTTCCATGCAACTGCTTGTGAAGGGGCAAGGCGAATTTAGCCCGGACGGAGCATTGCAACAAATCCAAGACGTGAAGTATCTCAAGATCATTCTCAATGACGAAGATGCTCTTGATACAAGTGCTCCCCGCATCGAAGATGTGATTTCGGAAATTTTCAGCAAAGTGTCAGATCAGGAATGGGACAGGGTACCGTCCGACCTATCGCATCGTCATGACTTCTACCTGTATGGAGATGGCAAGCGGTGAACACCGTTTTCGCGGATGCCTCATATTGGATTGCAATAGCCAACCCCCGGGATCAGTGGCACAATATGGCTGACCAAGCGCGTAAAACATTGGGCGACCGTGCACGACTGGTGACGACGGATGCGGTGTTAATGGAGTTTCTCACTGGCTTATCAGCCTCTGGTGATAGCCTCCGTAAGAAGGCGGTAGTTGCGGTACGACAGATCATGCATAATCCCAATGTCCGTGTCATCCCGCAGACTCGTAATTTGTTTCTTAAGGGGCTTGAACTGTATGAAGAACGACCCGACAAGGAATATAGCTTACAAGACTGCATTTCGATGGTCGTCATGGAGGAAGAGTCGATGACACATATTTTGACGAGCGATCACCACTTTGAGCAGGAAAATTCTATCATTCTTATGAAGAAACGGTAGGGAACCATACCTCAACAATCAATGATCATCGCCCATCTGGTCATCAACTTTTTTACGAAGAACCGGAGCGGTATTGGAGTTGCGACAGCGGCTCTACATGGAAGCTGCGTGGTGATGAGCGAGGTTGTACCTTGTGGCGAAGTTGTCAATAAAGGTTACCGTAATCAAGTGCGGTGCGCTGATATTTGTTTCTGTGTCCTATTTTTCAACACAGCCCAACGATTTCTTCAAAAAATTTCTTACCAAATTGCTCAACTGTAGCCATAAATGAGCGACCTGTACGCCTACAAACTACAAACCGTTCCTTTTCCATGTCATGTCCGATTTCGGTTAGATTTGGAACACTAGCCCGGATTTCTCATAACCAAGTCGAAAATGATGTTTTTCACGGGATGCGTGGGGTACGGGGCATGGAATGTCGCGTCGCGAGTTTGAAAAGGCTTCGGAGGGCGGGCATGCGTGTGTTTTCCCCGCCTTTTTGCGGGCGGGACGGCGAATCGCTGAGCATCCGGGCGCGGGGAGGTCGGCGCGCTCCGCCGCCAGCGTCATGCACCCGGTTGCACCGGGCTTTTACGTTGGTGCCAGGCTGGCCCAGATCAAGCGGAAATCCTTCCAGTACGGGAAGGCGGACCCGAACGCCAGATGGATCCGCCGAGTGGACACCGTCACGCGCACCGGGATCTGGAACAGGCACTTGCGCAGCGTCGATGGACGGCTCCGGCGCAGGATGGCGGATACCGGAAGGTTCTCGAGCCGGTGCTTCATCATGCAATGAAGGGCATGGGCCAGTGCGCTCATCCGGAGCCGGAGTGCGTTGACGTTCCAGAGGCTGCTGGAGCATCGGTCCAGGAACAGATCGTTCTTCTGTTCCTTGATCCAGTTTTCGGCCTCACCCCGGTCGCAGTACATCTCTTCGTAGACCGTTGGCGCGTCGGGCTGCTGGAGCGAGGTGACGACGAAGCGACTGTTGTACCGGGCTTCGCCGACCGTCGCACATGGGTCTTCCGCGCCGGCCTCCGGTCCGCCGTCGGCCTTGCCGGCCGGTTCCCCGTCCGCGTTGCCGACCGGTGGTCCCGGCAGCCATTCGGCCTTGGCGATCACGCGGCGTTCGCGGCTCCAGCTGTCGCGCGTGCGATAGTCGAAGATCTGGTAGCCGCGGACCGCTTGCTGCGCATAGTCCGGATCCCGCTTCAACCGGTCCCGCAGATCGTCCATCAACGGCTGGACCCGGTCTTTCAGCCGATCATTGCGCGGCAGTCCCAGCACGTAATCCACGCCCCGCGCCTCGCACCACGTCATCAACTCGTCGCGGCAGTAGGCCCCGTCGGCGCGGATCAGGATCGGCACCTGCGGAAATCGCTTCTGCAGCCGGTCCACGAGCGGCGCGACCGTCTCCACCACGCCCGCCGCCACATCGCTGCTCGACGTGCGCAGTTCCGTCCGCACCGGCCAGCCGTTGCAGAACACCAGCCGCGGCAGGTAGCAGTATTCATGGTAGTACCCGTGATAGAACCGGTGCTCCTGCCGGCCGTGCAGTTCCACATCCGTGGCATCGATGTCCAGCACCAGCCGCTTCGGCATCTGGCCCCGCTCGCCACACACCAGGTACAGCTCCACGAGCAGCTCGTCGAGCGCATCGAAATCCACGGTGATCTGGCGCGCTTTCGCCGGGTCCCGCCCGTTCGCCGACAGCTCCATCCGGTTCAGCGTGCTTTTGCCGGCCAGCGGCTCGCAGTCCGAACGCGCACACTCCACACGCCCCATGGCCGTGGACAGAGCAGAGCCCGGTCCCGCCGCAGCTCGTCGTGATCGTTCACATCTTCGTAGCCCAGCGCGAGACCCAAAATCCGCTGCCCCAGCAACGCCACTAGCGGATGCGCCACCTTGGACGGGTCCTTGCAATTGGACATACTTGACAAGAGAGGGGGTGATGTTTACTATATTTGCATGCAATTGGGTCTGAGACATTTTGGCGAGGCTTCGCTGGCTTGGTTCAAGGAGAAGTCGAGGGATCCGTCGGCGACTCGGTGGTCCCTGGCTCGGGGGATTTGCGAGCGTGAAGACTGGCGGAATCGTCAGGGGGAGTGGTGCATCGCGTCGGCCTGCAAGGCGTTGCCGCAACTGGCGGCGCATCTGGGGGTGGCGTTGCCGGCGGCGCGTCCGGTGGCATCGGTCCGGGCACCGGCTTCGGACTATCCGGACCTGGCGTTGGACTGTGCGCTGGAGGCATTGGGCGAGGTCTCGGTGCGACGTGTGGCGGCGAAGGACGTGGGGGCGTTTCGTCGCCTGCTGCACACGCATCATCCACGGGGATGGGATCGCAGTCCGGGTGCTGCGCTGAACTGCTGGATTGTCTCGAGCCGCCAGGGTCGCCTGGGCGGGGTGAGATGGTCGGCGGCGAGCTGGCACCAGGCCTGTCGGGATCGCTGGATCGGCTGGTCGGAAGCCGCGCGGGTCGCACATTTGCAGGCGGTGGTTCGGCAGTCGCGGTTTTTGATTCTTCCCGGGGTACGGGTACCGAACCTGGCTTCCCATGTGCTCGCGAAGGCGTCGAAGGCACTCGCGACGGAGTGGCGGCGAGCGCGTGGAACGGCACCGCTTCTGGAGTATACTTACGTGGATCCGTCCCGCGCCGGGACGTGCTATCGGGCGGCGGGCTGGCAGCGTTGCGCGGGGCGCACCTCCGGTCGTCCTCCGGGCGGGTTCCGGACGTCTCCGAAGGCGGTCTGGGTGCATCCGCTGTCGCGGCATTGGCGACGAGAGTTGTGCGCGGAATCCGGGGCTCGGCTGCCAATGTGGAGCGGATCCCGGCATTGGCCGATACAGGCGGACTGGGCCGATCGGGAATATGGCGCACGCACGCTGGGCGATGCGCGCCTGCGGCGGCGGCTGGTGGACATGGGGCGCGCCTGGGCCGATCGTCCGGGCTTGTCCTTGCCGCAGGTGTTTGCCACCCCGGCACAGCAGAAAGGAGCCTATCGCTTGTTGTCGAATGCGCGTGTCACGGAGGAGCATGTGCTGGACGCACATCGCCAGTCCACGGTGGATCGCTGCCGTCTGGAACCGGTGGTGCTGGCGGTGCAGGACACCACCATGCTGAACTATTCGGGGCTGGCGACCAGCGAGGGGCTGGCGGAATTGGGAGGCGGCGGAAAGGGCGTGCAGGGGCTGCCCGTGCATCTCACGCTGGCCGTCACGCCGACGGGGCGACCGCTGGGCGTGCTGGAAATGGATACCCGCTTCCGGCCGCCGGCGCCGGAGAAAGCGGAGACCTCGGAGCGCACACGCTGGTTGGCGGGTCTGGACTGTGCCGCGGAACTGGCCAAGTCCTGTCCCGATACTCGCGTGATCGCCGTGTGCGACCGGGAAGCCGACATGTTCTCGATGCTGGAACGCGCCGCGGGATTGGACGTGGAACTGCTGTTCCGTTCCTCCCGCGGTGCCAAGCGCACGGCACGGACGGAGGCCGAAGATCCTCCGGCAGACCTGTGGGAATGCCTGGCATCGCAACCGGTGTCCTCGATCCTCGAACTCGATCTTCCTGCCTCGGGCGGTGCCCGGGCGCGAGCCGCCCGCACCGCCCGACTGGAGGTGCGAAGCCTCCGGGCCGACCTCTTGCCCCCGCGCCGGTGCAAGGAACGCCCGCCACAGACCGTGCACGCCGTCTCAGCCACGGAAATCCATCCCCCTGCCGACACGTCTCCCCTGCACTGGGTGCTGCTGTCCACCCGCCCGTTCCAGGATGCCCAAGAGGCCGTCCAGGCACTGGAACGGTATCGCCGACGCTGGGTCATCGAAGAATATTTCAAGGTGCTCAAGAGCGGTGCCCGCATCGAAGAGCGCCGCCTCGATCACGCGGACGACCTGCGCAAATGCCTGGCCTTCGACGCCATCACCGCCTGGCGGGTGTTCGACCTCGATCGACTCGCGCGGGCAGAACCGGACCGCCCCGCAATCCGGGTGCTGACCCGGGAAGAAATCGAGACCCTGAACCTGCTCCTCGAAGACCTCGGATCCCACGCCCGGAAACATCAAACTCCGGATCCCGAACGCCAAACCATTCGCCAAACCGTGATCAATATTGGAAGACTCGCTGGGTTCCAGCCTTCCAAAAGATACCCCCTGCCCGGAAACATCAAACTCTGGCAGGGATACGTGCTGCTCAAACCCGCCGTGCGGATCTACCTCCTCATGAAACAGAAGGAATGAATTCACATCGTCATGTGTGTCCAATTGCAAGGACCCGTCCAAGGTGGCGCATCCGCTAGTGGCGCTGCTGGGGCAGCGGATTTTGGGTCTCGCGCTGGGCTACGAAGATGTGAACGATCACGACGAGCTGCGGCGACGGGACCGGGCTCTGTCCACGGCCATGGGGCGTGTGGAGTGTGCGCGTTCGGACTGCGAGCCGCTGGCCGGCAAAAGCACGCTGAACCGGATGGAGCTGTCGGCGAATGGGCGGGACCCGGCGAAAGCACGCCAGATCACCGTGGATTTCGATGCGCTCGACGAGCTGCTCGTGGAGCTGTACCTGGTGTGGGGCGAGCAGGGCCAGATGCCGAAGCGGCTGGTGCTGGACATCGATGCCACGGACGTGGAACTGCACGGCCGGCAGGAGCACCGGTTCTATCACCGGTTCTATCACGGGTACTACCATGAATACTGCTACCTTCCGCGGCTGGTGTTCTGCAACGGCTGGCCGGTGCGGACGGAACTGCGCACGTCGAGCAGCGATGTGGCGGCGGGCGTGGTGGAGCCGCTCGAGCCGCTCGTGGACCGGCTGCGGAAGCGATTTCCGCAGGTGCCGATCCTGATCCGCGCCGACGGGGCCTACTGCCGCGACGAGTTGATGACGTGGTGCGAGGCGCGGCGCGTGGATTACGTGCTGGGACTGCCGCGCAATGATCGGCTGAAAGACCGGGTCCAACCGTTGATGGACGATCTGCGGGACCGGTTGAAGCGGGATCCGGACTATGCGCAGCAAGCGGTCCGCGGCTACCAGAGCTTCGACTATCGCACGCGCGACAGCTGGAGCCGCGAACGCCGCGTGATCGCCAAGGCCGAATGGCTGCCGGGACAACCGGTCGGCAACGCGGACGGGGAACCGGCCGGCAAGGCCGACGGCGGACCGGAGGCCGGCGCGGAAGGCCCATGTGCGACGGTCGGCGAAGCCCGGTACAACAGTCGCTTCGTCGTCACCTCGCTCCAGAAGCCCGACGCGCCAACGGTCTACGAAGAGATGTACTGCGACCGGGGTGAGGCCGAAAACTGGATCAAGGAACAGAAGAACGATCTGTTCCTGGACCGATGCTCCAGCAGCCTCTGGAACGTCAACGCACTCCGGCTCCGGATGAGCGCACTGGCCCATGCCCTTCATTGCATGATGAAGCGCCGGCTCGAGAACCTTCCGGTATCCGCCATCCTGCGCCGGAGCCGTCCATCGACGCTGCGCAAGTGCCTGTTCCAGATCCCGGTGCGCGTGACGGTGTCCACGCGGCGGATCCATCTGGCGTTCGGGTCCGCCTTCCCGTACTGGAAGGATTTCCGCTTGATCTGGGCCAGCCTGGCACCAACGTAAAAGCCCGGTGCAACCGGGTGCATGACGCTGGCGGCGGAGCGCGCCGACCTCCCCGCGCCCGGATGCTCAGCGATTCGCCGTCCCGCCCGCAAAAAGGCGGGGAAAACACACGCATCCCCGCCCTCCGAAGCCTTTTCAAACTCGCGACGCGACATTCCATGCCCCGTACCCCACGCATCCCGTGAAAAACATCATTTTCGACTTAGTTATGAGAAATTCGGGCTAAGTTTGAGTTGTGTTCAAAGAGCGGACACCACGATATTTAATTGAACTCACAACGAGGTTAAATGAGCTGCTGCGAGGTTTAGTGAACAAAAAATAGTCCGCTTCTAAACCCTGGAATGATATTAGGAGTGTTGCGCATTGCTCACTTCAGCGTTGAGCAAGTGGATGGCTTACAATGGGTGTCTTGTGCAGTCTTCCTCTATGTCTCTGTACGAAGACATCGTCGAAAAGCAACGAAGGAACAACGAATGAAGCCATGGCGAGTGGATGTGCTTCCGACAAAACTTGAGATGGGATGCTAAAAACGGATCTTTCTGATGATACGCCTACGATGTTTTTGAATTCTCTATGAACAAACATGCCCGAGAAATCGGACAGCTCTACCTTGCTCACTAGCTCCTCGGATCCATCGAGATTTACGCGCACCGCTTCACATACCAATCCCAGTGACCTCAGGCCAGTTGTCTGCGGGCGAGCTAGAGATCTCTTCATTACCGGGTTGGTTAGTTTTCGAATGATAATCCCATATTCCAGGCCCTGAGTCTCTGCAAGTTCCAAAAGTTGCTCCCTTAGCCTTTCCTTACTTACTCCCTTATTCGATTCAAGGAAAATATTCGATGGTATTACACCTCGTTCGCGTCGATTGCCTGAGCTGTTTTCAATTCCCTCCACCGGGTTCCGGTCAATGAGTAGCGTTTTCAAAATTCCTTTATCAACTAGATGCGTTCTCCTCGCCGGCACTCCCTGAAAATCAATTGGGTAATAACCAGCTAAAATATGACCTTGATATGCTCGTATTGTTGGATCATCAATAACGCTTACAAACGTAGGCATTATTCGAGTCCCTATCCGATCGATTAGCTTGTTTCGTCGGCCGTCCTTCGACAGGAAACTGAGCGAAACGTTCTGCGCAAACATATCAGCTACCGCAGCACTCTCAAAAAGTACCGGTCCCATGTACCGATCAATAGGCTTAGCATTTCGAACTCGTTCCAACCGATCCACAAGTTTCTTAATATCTTGCTCAATTTTCCTAATGTCATCGAATCTACTGAGGTTCTCTCCTGCATACGAAAGATAGTCATTAAGAAACGACCCATCTTCCGCCTGCGTGCTTGCATATATATATATCGTTGAGACGGAACCCGTGTGGGTGTACACAGTGCCCTCGCTATTGAGAAAATGAGCTTGGTACGCGTAGTCCCAAACCCTTACCGAGGAAAACTGAATGTGTGAAATGCCTAGGAAAACCTTAGATAATTTCTTGGCTAGAAACTCAACTTTTTTAGGATCGACATTCTTAATTTCACCCGCGTCTCTATAGTGGTGGGCTTTCTCCTTACTGAAGTCCGGTACCTGAATTGGATCGGTTCCTCTTTCCAATTCAGCCTTTCGGCTCGAGAATGCACGATATGCATTTTTGTAGGCTAAGTCAGTGTTTTGCCATAACGCTCGTGCGAGATGCCACGCCGCATCGTCGTCTAATGGAATGTTAGTCCTTGACCAACCGAATCCATTCACATCGTAGTCACCTACACCTACATCCGCTCGCACGTTCTTATATCTTGCTTGCTCACTGTCCATTAATGCGCCATCTGTAGCAGTTGCGGTAACCCAGCTTTTATCGCGTATGGTGTAAGCGATGAAAAAAGGCGTTTGTGCCTCCTCAAATTTCAGCGACGACATGCTCCGGTCCATTTCACGTCGCATAACCGAAAAAACACCCACCTCAGCTGCAACTATCAGAGTCGGGCCAAAGCAGATACAAATCAAGATCGCAGTCAGTAGACTCTGTTTCATTACAGCCATTTCCCGTATAGCCTAAACTCCGCTATTCGTCTGAACTTTCCGGATGGAGTTTCGCGATAATAGGAGCAGGAGTTATTGCCAAATCTGGTGTACGCGGCGGCAACGGCATCAAGCGGCAACCCGTTCTTCGCTGCTGGTTGATTCATCCCGTCCCAAGCCATCCCGGAACAGCACGCCCTAGATGACTTTAGCAAGTTTCTGGTATCCCCGCAACCGTTGCCATCGGCTCTTTTTGCACACTGCCCCATTTTGCAGGTCATGTGCGGCGGGAGTTCACCTGGGTCACCGATCTGCCGGTCCGTCCTGACAACGCCAGCAAGCTGGCCCGCGCGGCTCGCAGCCGCTGGAAGATTGAGAACGAGACGTTCAACACGCTGAAGGACGTCCAGTACCTGGAACACAACTTCGGACACGGAACCTAGCACCTGTAGGATACTTTCGCGACACTGATGCTGCTGGCGTTCCTGATCGACCAAGTGCTGGAAATGGCATGCCCGTCATCTAAGCAGGTCTTCGTCAAGTGCTGCACCCGGACCGCAGCTTGGGAACGTCTGCGCAGCAGTTTCTGTGCGGTGGTCTTCGACACAACTAGCGACAACTGTACGGCCACGCCCTCGGACTCTACACCGCACACATCGCCTACGATACTTCCTGACGACCAACCCGAGCCCGAGCTCGATCATCACCATCGGGACGACCGACGTCCCGATGTCCCATGTCGCCTTGACCGTCCGGAGACCCGCTTATCGGTACTCAGAACCCACCTATACGCCCGACCAAACGTCGTGTTAAACGTCTAAAAACATCGATCTCCCGTACTCAAATATGGAAAGATCGACACCAAGCCAAAAATGAAACTATACGGGGATTGTCGGTTTCACTATCAGTAAACTGACTTCATGTAGACTGGTCTTTCTCACGGTATGCAGGTGGTGAAAGTATCGGTGGTCGTTCGGTCAATTTATCCTTGCGCTGGACTTCGATTCTAGAGATCAGTACCATGGGAGAAACAGCAGAAATGGGAATATGGCCCGATTCTGCACCACAAAATCCATTGAATATACTCACGGTACCTCCACCAGCCACTACCTCATTTAACGTTGTCAGCGGCGTACCAATTAACTGAACACCTCGGACCAGTTCTTTAGTGCCATCCAGATAAACCTTATACGCCATTACGGGTAACACATTAAACGTTGTGGGGTTGTGTCGCGTAGTAGTTGTAAACCCTCCTGCAACTAGATCAAAGTAAAGTGCGTAATCTCTTCCTTCTTGTTGTGCTATTTCCAGCAAGCGATTTAATAGCTCCTGCTCCGTTTGTGGATGAATCACCTCAACTATTAAATTGGATTGCCGTGCTACTACCTTAGCCCCAATTTCTTTCCGACCGTGGCCATTTGACTCTGGATGACCCACAATCGGAGAGCGTGACATCAGAAATCTTTTGAATATGCCATTCTCTACAACCGCTACGCGGCGCGCTTTGATGCCTTCATTATCGAAAAGGTAGTGTCCCATCAGATCGGTTGCTGCGTATTTCTTCTGAGTCGGATCGAAGAAGATCGAGAATGTATCCGGCAGTATCTGCTCTCCAACCTTGCTTTTGAAGGTTTGTCCTTGGTCTATCCGCTTCTGCCTATGCCCTTCGATGTGGTGCCCCAAAATTTCATGGAAAAAAACAGCACTCGCCGTACTAGAAAGAATGGCAGGGCCAGAATACGGCTCCATCAACGGTGCTTCGCGGAGTGCTTTAAGATCCTCGACGATCCGCAGCGCGGCTGCTTTGATGACTTCCGCAGAAGGTAAGGAATTTTCATCAAACACACGAAAAGTCTCGAAACGAGAAAATTCGTCTCCGTCATTTGCTTTTGCATGTGCTTTCAGTATGAGATGATATTCCTTAGAAAATATTCGTAGTACCGTACCTTCGGTGTTTACGTACCTTCTCGTTTGATGCCGTGCATATATTTGTGCGTTTCCAGACAAAAGGAAGTTATGCGGCGCAAACACGGAAGAGTAGTCCTTAAGACGTTCAATCCACGATTCCCCGTCAATAGAAAGCGAACGTACTTCTTCGATATGATATTCTGCAGGTGCGGAGGAGAAGTCCCCCGATTGATCTTCTTCCTTGACTATTCTACTGACTTGACCTTTGACGACCGCAAAACGCTCTAGTGCACGCATGTAGGCGTTGTTAGTATCAAACCAAAGAGTAGTCCTGAGACCATCAATACTATCGAACGGGAAATTAGATCGACCCGGATTGGTGAACTGCCAGCTATTGCTAAGGTAGTGAGAGTTATCTAGAACGGGACTGCCAACTCGGAGATCAATATCCATGTTGCCAATTTTTAAAACCTTCGAATCTCGATATTCACCCATTGTCGCCAAATAGATATGCGTAGATAAATCCGTGACTTCATAGCTGATGAAATATGGTGGCTCCGGCTCTCTTGACAACGCTTCGAAATTCCGAAATAGCTCCAATCTCATCGCATTCAAGATAGGAGTTGCTAACTTCTCATCAGCCAATGACGTGGATGTCACCAAAACTACGGCGGCTAAGTGCCGCAGTACCCATAGAGATGCCGTGGAGATATTTCGAACGGCTTCAAATTGGCTGCTAAAAGAATCCACGATGTATAACGAGCACCGAACAATACGAGTTACCCTACGTCTAGGAAGGGCAACCGCTCGCACGAGCCACAACGGAACTACCTTATTGATATTTGCGCTTGTACGAGTGACCAGCGATGCACGGACGTATATTGATTATCAGGCATTCAATTACCTCTACGGCAAGTCCTGGTTAATGCCTAGTAGTGACGAAACGACTAATCAACTTCCAGTTCCATTATTGCTTTCCATACTATCGACAGTTCCAACATCATCCACAACTTTTGATCCGTTTTGTGCTGAATCGTGGCTGCCCCCATCGTTATTTTTAGATTCTGCAGCCATGAGCGTACCAATATCTGCAAGTATCTCATCAGATATGTACGAAGCAATTTCATACTGGCCGCTAATACGATCCGAAACTACTACGTAGTCTTTTTCGTCGCCCTCTGCGACGTTGTATACCGTCAGTGAAACCGTGCCTTTTCCATCCTTCAAAACAAACCGTGCCTGATATTGCTCCGGTAGATCGTCGGTATCCATGCCGTACACGCTTAAATTCTCAAACCGGTCAACAAACTTCTGAACTTTATCGTTGTCAAGCGATCCTTCTACGTCTACGTTCCAGCCCTCATCCTCTGTTTTTGAGAGTGTGTACTCCCCGATGCGTTCTATCGACTCTATGGCTCCGCTAGGCCGAAGGAGTTGCTTATCAAGCCAACCTTTCGCGTCCGACGCAGCTTCATAGTGTGCAAACTCAATGCTATAGACAGGTCCACCGCTTGCTAATCTGGCGTGTAATAGTCGATACGCAGGAGAAGTACCGAAATAAACATCAGCAAGAATTTCATCATCTTGTTTCGCAACGATACGTCGCTGGTAGGAATCTTCGGTCACCTCGAAACGCTTAGCAGTCGATCCGCTAGTCGCAACTGGCCATCCACCTTTCGCATTCGCCAGTTTCTCAAGAATACGATTCACTTTGCTTTTGTCGACGGGAATATCGTCCAACATTCCCCACCCCGATTCTCCTAGAGTCAGGGCGATTGACTCGCTTGGCGTTGATATTTCCAATACGTTTACTGCATCGACATCTAATTCAATAAATGAATCTGGTTCTACTACGTCCCTGCTCTGAAACGCTAGTACCAAGCCAACGATAATGATCTGTAGTACCAAAAGCGTAGCTAAATTTCTAATTTTCATGCTGATTCTCTTAACCACGCGACTTGATTGGACCGCTGTCTCAATCGTACCCACCAATTAATCAGGAATACCGCCACTAGGCCTAGTACAGCTAATGTGTAAATTAGATACTCAAGAAATTGTTGATCCTCAGAAGCAAGCGGGTCTAAAGTACGATTGAAATAACCTCCACTGCGTATCGAGAGCAATCCTGTATCTTCAACCGACCAGTCAACGAGATTAGTCATCAGTTGAATGCTATTTGTGTAGAACGTCCCGTCAGTGCTGCTGATCATGCGGATGGTTTGATCGGCGATGAAATCCGAAGATCCGATCACAATGAGGCGCGCGGATTCGGGAGATCTAGCTATGACCCCTGAAATTTCTCCTAGTGTGTCGGTTTCTTGGTGGGTTTCAAACGATTTTTCCGCCGCATCGTTAGTTTTACCATCTACAAGCAATCCGGTGCTAAGGTCTTCGCTTGGTTTTTCCTCGGTTTCTTCAATCAGTGGTGACTCCTCGAAGTAAGTATTAAAAACACCTCCAATCACTACACCAACCAGCTGTTCATCAAGTTCACCAGTCACCGCATATGGCGAACTCTTGTCTTGGTCGATCTTAGGCATCACATCTGGCTGTGTTTCCATCCAGCTCGATGCAGAACTCTTTAGTAATTCAGTAATCGCTCGAGTATGATTTTTCTCATCGTCGATTTTAATGGGCGAGCCCCACGCGAAGGTAACCTGATTGAGATCTCGCGTTATCGGACTGTCTCCAACGAAACCGTCGCCGCGAATATCCACGAAAAACGGATAGTCGAGCATGCGAATTTCCTGGAACGTAAATGCACCTACCTGTCTGGAAACTGGAACAGGAAAAGCAGTGTTTTGCTGATCAAGCACCATCACTTTTTCGATTGAAACACCGTGATGACCAAGCCAATCCTCAAGCCCCGTATCACCCGGTAAGGTATTCAGATACTGATGCGTCAAAGAGGTTTGGAAGGCCCCCGCCGCGATGATAACCGTGCCGCCTCGCATCAAATATTGGTCAATCGCAAAAACTTGCTTATCCGACAAATTCCTGGGAGCGACAACAAGCAAAACACTTGATGTCGTAGGAATTGGGTCTAGTAACGATGCTGGAGTTACATCGTAGTCACCTTCCAAGTACGTTCGAAGGTTCGTAAATTGTGTATCGGCCTGAGGTGATCGTCCCGGATGATGCTGTGACGAAGAGCCTGGTGTATGAAGAGCAACGCTCTTTAATAATCCGCTAGCGAATCGTTGCAAACCTTCTTTAAGGTTACGTTTGAATGACTCGGCGTCATAAGAATCTGGAAGCGAGATACTAAGGACGCTCTCACCGTCGTTGATGGTTAGATAGAAATAAAAAGTATTGGTCTCAAACAGACTAGCGGCCATGGGTTGGAAGCCATAGTTCTCTCGAATGAAAGCCGCTACCTCGCCGTCGTTCTCTTCGGGATCATGGAAGGCCCAAGTAAAGGATCCATTCGATGCCTTTTTAAGCTCATCTAGAGCAATCCCAAGTTCCTTTCGAGCTTTAACCAGCTGCGGTGGGAGTTGGCTATCGTCTGAGATGTATCCTGCAAATACGGTGGGAACCGAAATGAAATCAAAGACGGACCCTTCCTTCTGGAATCCTGATAATACCTTTTTTATCGTTCGTGTCAGATCGAATTCAGGATTCTTGAGCCGCACGTCAATGTCGTTCTCGCCGCGAACCTTGACTTCTATGAGGTCACGGAATCCCAAAACTTCATATTCGTCACCGTACTTAATGAGTACGTCAAAGTATGAGTTAACTAGACTTGATTGATAGCGGTCGGCAGTTTGAAATGGTACGGGTCTAATACCGTACTTCGTGTTGGCTTCGTCTTCTAGCTCTGGATTTTCGATCGGGTCCACCAACTCGATTCGAACACGATCACCTCCTGCGACTTGATATTCTTTTAGTAAGTCCTTCACCTGAGGAACTAAGGGGGCTAGCAGAGGATGTGTCTTAGCACTGAAGTATCCTCGAACAAGCAGAGGCTCGCGTAACTGACTCAAATATTGCTTGGATACCTCCGAGATCGAATACTGGTCGCCTTGGGTAACGTCCCAACGTAGAGTATTAAGAAAGTAGAACCAGACGTTAGCGACCAGCAAGTTCGCACAGAGTAGTCCCGTTACAAACATGGCGGAAACGTGTCGCTTTTTATCGCCGTCCTTCGCCCAGCCGATGGAGCCTAACGCGAACACGTTTAAAGCAAGAAAAGTCGCGGTAACCGCAATGTAGAAATAAAGGTCAGGGATGTCTATGACGCCGCGAGTAATCGATTCAAAACGTGACCCGGACCCAAATAAGCGCAAGATATCCGCGACCGTATTGCTGAATAGTTCCGTAAGGAACGAACTGCCTAAAAAGAAGAAAACTCCACAGATAAATGTGGTAAGTATTAATGCAACTATCTGGTTCTCGGTCTTTGCACTGATAAACAGTCCAATACTTAAATACGACGATCCGAGCAAGATCGCTGCGGCGTATCCAGCTAATACTGGCCCCCAATCAAGGTTACCGACGAACGAGACGAATACTGGCAAAGGCAGTGTCAGTAACAGCGCAACGCACAGCAAAATAAAACACGCTAGAAACTTTCCAAGAGTGAGGTCCCAAGACGTTGCCGGAAGTGTGATGAGAAATTCAACGGTACCCGTTCGACGTTCGTCGCTCCAAGTACGCATTGTGAGTGCAGCAGCCAAAAATATGAGAAGAATAGGTAGCCACTCGAACATAGGACGGACATCGGCGATATTGCGCGCAAAAAATGCCTCACCCCAAAAAAATACAAAAAGCGTGACGCCGAGATAGGCTGCAAGGAACAGATACGCGATTGGCGATGAAAAAAAGAGTGAAAGTTCTTTGGTGGCTACTTGAAGAAGGGCTTTAGGTTGCATCGCTCACCTCACTGACTTCTCTGAACAACGCCTCTAAGTCACGCCGTTCCGGTGCTATAGATTGAATACTTACATCAGCTGCAACTAGTTGCCGTACTAATGCAGCTACATCAAATTCCGAAGAGTCATCCCTCGATTCCAGCATGATCCCTTCGCCGTTCCGACTTACGCTTGCATGTTGATGGACGGCTCGTCGGATCTTTTCTAGTTCATCATTCGTGGATAAGACGATTCGCTTTCCACGCTTCAAATTTTCTAAACGTTCGTCAACGACGATTTTGCCATCACGCATGATCAACGCTCGATCACAAATCGCGTCAACTTCCTGCATGATATGCGTTGAGAGAATAATAGTCGCATCCGCTGAGAGTCGTCGGATCAATTCCCTCATGTGCTGCGTTTGCGATGGGTCCAAACCATTGGTCGGTTCGTCAAGAATCAATACGCTAGGCTTGTGGAGAATCGCTTGGGCGACACCGACTCGTTGTTGGTAGCCACGCGATAACGTCCCTATTTGGTCCATGGCTCGTGCTCCCAAATCCGTAGACTTTATCGCTTCCCTCACACATGACTGGCAATTCTGCTCGCTTAGTCCTCGCATTCGCGCCGCAAAAATCAAATACTCGATCACGGTCATTTCGGTATATAGCGGCCGATTTTCTGGCAAATATCCAAGTTTCGAACGCGCCTCGGAAGTATGGTTCCGTATATCAACGCCGTCTATTGTTGCAGTACCGTTACTAGGTTCGATAAATCCCGTAAGTAACTTCATAATTGTCGTTTTACCTGCACCGTTGTGTCCTAGCAGGCCGACAATTTCGCCCTTGGATACCGTGAAACTCACGTCATCGACAGCGACTACATCGCCGTATCGACGCGTTAAATGATCTGCCGTTAGCAATTGCCTTCTCCAATGGAACTAATTCGATGATCTAGAGGCAGGTTAGATTACTGATTGTGAAAAAAATTCCAAGACGTAAGTTAACAACCGACCAACGCCGGGATTCCTGATTGATACTTCGCATCGTCTTTAAATGACAACAATAGCCGTGAATTATGGCGGATTTACGTGCGCCAGCATAGGCAGAAAGGGCACTTGTCGCGATATCCAACCAACGCATGAATTATGTGTGTCGGCAAAACAGTTTCTAACGGTTAGATCTTATGCTACGGAATATTGAAGGAGGCTATAACGAGTCCTAATCATGGGATTCCTGCTCGATTTCGATATTGTGGTAGCAATCGGCACGATTGGAGGGATAAGTTCCTCATATAGCTTATGTAGTATGGTCGTACTAAGAAACAAGCATTTCTTTCCACCGCAAGAAACGTTGAATGCAGACGTGGAGTTTCTTATGATTTAGTAATGAGTAGCGGACCTACAAGAAGGAGCGATCCCTTATCTAGGGAACAAGTCTTGTGCCGTTCAAAAATGACGAACAATTGCCTTGCTAGTTGAGCAATGGACTTGAGAGACAAGACATCGGTCAAATGAATGAAAGAAGTATCAGGGAAAGTGGCTTTTGTTACTGGTGCCGCGAGTGGTATCGGACTTGCCGTAACACGGTCATTAGCAACAGCGGGAATGAAGGTCGTCGCCGCCGACATCGACAAAGACGCACTGGGTTCCGTTGCATCGGAATTCTCTGAAACTAACGCCGATGTTCTTCCGTACCAAGTTGACGTGGCAGACCGAGGCACTATGGCCGCCGCTGCTGAATTCACTGAGAAAGCGTTTGGGGAAATCCATGTCCTTGTTAATAACGTAGGTGTTTCTGCAGTTGGGCCAATGGACGAAGCGGCATACCATGATTGGGATTGGGTTCTCAGCGTGAACTTAGGTGGTGTAATCAACGGAATACAGACTTTTCTGTCAAGAATCAAACGCCATGAAGAAGGCGGTCACATCGTAAATACCGCATCAATGGCTGGCTTTTTCCCTATCTCAGGGTATGGTGCTTATAACGCCAGCAAAGCCGCCGTGATCAGCATATCGCAAACGCTACGACAGGAATTGGTTGTTCACAGTATCGGTGTGTCAGTGCTCTGTCCGGGGTTGATGGCAACCAACATCTTCACATCTGAAAGGAATAGACCTCTCAAATTCAAAACGAGCGATACTGCAATAGAAAGTCAGATATCACTTGAAGAGGCAGCAGGCATGCTTGCCGGCTCTGCAGCTGAAATGGCTGAGCCGTCCATCGCTGGCGACATGGTACTTCATGCCGTGCAAAACAATGAGCTTTACATCTTTACACATCCAAAATTGGGGCCATTGCTTGATGTTTCGTTCCAAGTAATACGACAAGCTCATGAAACTTGGGACACGTACCGAAAAGAACGTGGAGTATGAAGGGGGCATATATAGGCATCTCATTGGTATACCGGGTGGTGTAGGGGATTCGGATACGCCTGCGTTGATCCTGGATATCGATCTATTCAAGATCAAGGCCGTATGCAACACTGCTCATGTTCGAATATCTTTCTCCGACCGCATACGACGAAGACGTGCAAGTGCGGTCGTATAGCCAAAGTACCAATCAAGCATGGTGTTATAGACGTTGCCGTGTCACGCTAGACGAAACAGAAGCAATCTGTGCCACTGGGATCGATCGGACTACTTCACCGGCCGTAACGGGGGAAATCCAACGGTTACCTACTTGGAGCAGTTCGCTTGACGACCCTATCGTGGTCGTAGACAACGCATTCGTAGATCATTACATAAACGAATTCTGCGCGTTGAAACAATCAGTCGAATTAGCGTGTTGTTGAACTGATATCTTGAAATGCATAGAAAGAACGCCGAGCCTGGACCAGGTACAATTAATCTCACGAAACAGATTGATTCAACGCACTATTCGCCATTTCTGAGATTGCATACGTACGCGAGAAATCTCAGGCATATCGGAGAATTTTCCAAGCGAGAAACCATCTTCTGGGGAGCATCATGCTAATGTCCTGTAGACGGTGAGAAACGCTATGCCTAGCGGTCATTCAATGCCAGCAAATGGGCCTTGGTCGTCCACCCTCCACGCGATCGTCCGATACCAGTAATTTCCAGTGAGCCAATGTCTGGATACTGGCAGTGTGTTTAAAAGATGGGTGAGCATTTCTTTGATTGAACTAAATTTTTTCACTCCAGTTTGATGACGTGCCCCAATTTATACAGCCCGGAAAATGACCAAAGTTCGCGAAAACCATGGGACGAAAACAACCGAAAGTCCTATTAAAACCAGCAATTCACAACTCGCTGGAAATTACTGGTCCGATACCCCATCCGAATGCACTTTCATCGAGGTCTCGGTGTCCCAAGATACCAGACCCGGTCACGCAAGCCCCTGAAATGCAACAACGATGCCACACCCAGCCTCTCATCCGCAGCACGTACACATATGGATACTTCCATTTATTGCTATCTTGACAGATTATCATCTATATAAATATTTGATTTTTAAGAGTTATTTGTTTTGAATAATAGAAATCCCATAGGTTAATTAGTGTCTGTGCGAAAACCCTGATGATTGTATCAAAGTGCTGATTATTGCGGCATGGGAGGGTATTTTGAGCTAAAATGCTACGGGTGAAGATTGCCGGTGGAGGCGTTGAAATGGGCTTTTTTAGGGGTTTCAGGGGGGTTCTGTGCGGATCTTCGTTGGGAGAGCAGCGATCATGAGACGTTTCGAGCATGCCTTGCGGTTGGATGAGACGCCGATCGGTGAGATCAAGATTAATGTGAAATCACGGGATGACATTCCGGCGTTGCTATTGGGATTGCAGCATCTGTACGTGTCGTGTCGGGAGGAATGGGAAGGGTTACTGGGTTGCCATGTGACCGCGGATATCCGGAGAACGGGAGGCCGGGGATGACGCTGTGGCGGGTTCTGGTGATGGCGGTGCTCAAGCAGGGTTTGAATTGCGACTACGACCGTTGGGGGAGTTGGTGAACCATCACCAGGTGGTACGGAAGATGCTGCAGCATGGGTTTCTGGATGACTGGACGTACTCGGTGCGCACGTTGCAGGACAACGTGTCGCTGGTGACGCCGGCGTTGCTACAGGAATTGAATGCGCTGCTGGTACGGGAGGGTCATGCGGTGGCGGGAAAGTTCCCTGGCACCGCCTTGGACGGTCGGGTTGACTCGTTCGTAGTGGAGACGGACGTGCATTACCCGACGGACGTGAACCTGCTGTGGGATGCGATGCGGGTGCTGCTGACGGAGGTTTCGGTCTGTTGCGGATCGCATGAGGTGTCGGGATGGCGGCGGGGGCAGTACTGGCGGAGCCAGGTTCGGCAGGGCTATCAACGGGTGAGCCGTGCGCGGTTGTGGTGCCGATGCCCGAAGGCGGTGGCGGCGTGGTTGACCCTGTGCGGCGATCTGACGGGGCGTCTGGGCGACACGCTGGAGGAGCTGGAAGGATTGCCGGAGGGCTCGGTGTCGCCGGCGCAGTTGTCGCGATGGCGCTGGTTTCACGCCTGCTCGGTGCGTTTGCAGGATCAGATCCGCCGTCGCGTGCTGGAAGGGGAAACGATCCCGCACGAGGAGAAACTGTTCTCGCTGTTCGAACCGCATACGCGCTGGATCGTGAAGGGCAAGGCTGGCCGGCCGGTGGAGCTGGGGGTTCCCCTGACGGTGCTGGAAGATCAACATCAGTTCATCCTGGGTTGGCACTTGCAGTGGCATGGCGGCGATGTGGACGTTCCGCTGGTGGCGGCATGCCAGGCACAGTATCCGGAGTTGCGCGGATGCAGTTTCGACCGGGGGTTCCACAGCCCCGCCAACCAACAGCAGCTGGACGCGGTGCTGGAGCACGTCGCGTTGCCCGCGAAGGGGCGAGGCACGGAGGCCAGTCAGATCGGGAAGGTAAAGCATCGTTCGTGGCGCGACGCCGCCGGCATCCGGGCGTGGAATCGGCGATCCATGCGTTGGAAAGTCATGGCTTGGACCGGGTGCGCACGCATGGCCGGGCAGGCTTCGAACGCACCGTGGGTATCTCGATCCTCGCAGCCAACCTGCACCGACTCGGACGCTTGCTGCAGCAACGGGCGGCGCGGCGGTCCCATCGCACGCACGCACCACCCTATCGTTTGGCGGCCTAGCCGTCTCCATCCTCAATATCCATCCTTCCCGCCCCTCGGGACGGACTCCGCACGCCCCGAAAGCGAGCAGGAGAACATCATTCGCACTTTTGGAGCTCCAATGGGCGGATGACCCGTCGTACATCTCCTAAATCAACATGATCCCCTGAGCGGCGGATACCATCACGTGGCTTAAACCCATCGTAAAATGGGGTTTTCCCGCAGAACTAATTAGAGGTTTCCACGTGTTCCATTGCCTATAACGCTCAGGCGGACCGAACCATCGGGAGCCATGTTCCAGATGTCAGAAATGCGACTCAGTACCTGCCGGTCATTTCATCGGACATGACCATGGGATTTCGCAACCAACCGCGTATTTCGTCAAACTACTCTTCCGACCGCATGTCGACCTCTTGTCGAGTGAACGACACTGACATAGTGTCAGTACGCCCTAAGGAGAATAGAACCTAGACCGGACGCTCTTGTACGATGCTAAATCCGCACTTTTTGTTCAACAACCGCTATCGCAAATAACGCACTCGGACGGGTGACTACCGATGTTGGTCTCAAAGTCTTGCTATTGATGGAGATGCACCTCTAGTCTACCAAGTGGTTCTCTAGAATCTCTCTATCAATATATGGGCAATGAACATGGCTGTATTATGCGGGATAAGTCCCATGGTGAATCGCTAGGGGGCCGGGCCATAGTAGGAGGATTGGCAGCCTCACTGTGATTCAACGATTGATCTCTACGACACGATACATCTTGTTCACGACAACACGCTTGAGGATATTGGGCCGATAGCAGCGCGTGGTCGAAGTGACTGAATCGTACCAACGAGTTCTGAAAGTTTCTTGTTAATTCTTAAGGTTTGAAGTGAATGCGACTAATGCATCTAAAACTTCATTAGGTTGTTCGCTCAACATAGAATGTCCACAACCTCGTAATATAACCGTTTGCGAGTTTTCAAAACTTTCTGCGAGTGACTGCCCTGCTTGAGGTGGTGTCATGCGGTCTTCCTCTCCCAGAATAAGTAGTACGTGACACCCTAAGCCTGCCGGTTCGAATTGAAATTCATTGCATACGGTTAGATCGGCATAAAAGACACCATCCTTTGAGCGGTTGAGCAGTCTAGCCTCAGCACCAAACATCCATACTCCCGGACTTTGATTAACACCCAGGGCCGCACCGCGCGAGTGACTCCAAATGTTAGCCATTTCGAAGGCAAGCGGATCATTGTCTTTTGCGGCGTCTAGCAAGATGGATGCAACGGGCATGGGCACAGACGTACCTAAAAGCACAATGGCCGTACATCTTTCCGGATATGTGCAAGCAAATTGCATCGCTACGAGAGAACCCATACTGTGCCCAATAACGATTGCTGAATCGCAGTGAACCGTGAAGAATACTTTCATAAGCCACTCACTCATAGCCGTCACGGAACGGAGAGGGATCCCGTCTGATCTACCGTGGCCGGGCAGGTCTGGGGCAACAACATTGAATTGATGTCGAGCAAAATATCTAGCCAGAAGTTCCATGATCCCATCGGCAGGGTATCTTATTGATAGTAAAGGTACTATCCCGTTCTGGATGCTGGAAAAAACCTGCGTGTTACTGGGAACGTCTCATTCGGGGACGTAATTCTGCGCCAGTTCCAGCGTACGTTTTTGCAACGCGGTGGGTTCGGTCAGATGGGTCACCGGCACGGCGTCTCGTTGGGGTCCGAGCATGTAGCGCACTCGGCATCGGGTGGCGAGATGTGCCAGTAGCGTTGGCATGCTTTGTGGCGTCCGTTCTTCCTGGAGGTTCCGGCGGCTTCGCTTCTTGGCTTTGGCCGATGGGGACGGCGATGCGGGGTCCAGAGGATGGTCCCCGGCGGATACGTTGCTTTCTTCGTCCTCGTACAGCAGGGAAGCGAATGCGTGGCGCAGATGCCACTCCAGATAGTAGGACAGCATGCACAAGAACAAGTGTGTGCGCACGCGGCGTTCCAGGCGGTGATGGATGGGGACTCACCTGCAGTTCGACCGACTTCATGGATCGGAACGCCCGCTCCACGCGGGATAGGCTGTGGTAGCGCCGCACGACTTCGAGTGCGGGCAGCCGCTCCGCCGGTTCGCTGGTGCGCACCGCATACAGCCCGTCCAGCTCGGCATCCCGTTGGATCGTGTCCGGGTGGCGTACGAAGCGGAAGACACCGTCGTCGATCTCGGTGCGCAAGTACTTGCCGACCTTGAAGCGGTTCTCGACGCGCCCGACCTTGCGCGCGATCTCCACCGCGGTCAGTGGCCGGCGGGTGCGCCGTTCCACCTCGCGGACGATGCGCTGGAAAGCCTCCTCGGTGGCTTTCAGCAGCCGCTGCCGTTGCGTGCGCCGTCGCTCGGCCAGCAGCGGGTTACAGCAGACGACCAGCCGCTCTCCCGGAAACGACGGCGACGCGATCTCCGCCAGCCGTCGCTCATCGAACAGCGAAGGCTGCAGCGAGCGGTCCTCCACCAACCGGCGCAGCCCATCGCTGCGCAGAGCCGAGATCCACCCGATGCCGGGATGCTGGCGCAACCGCTCGATGCAGGTCTGGGTCAACATGCCCCGATCCCCCACCAGCACGACCTGATCCAATCCGAAGCGACCGCGCAACTTGTCGACTTGATCGGACACCGTGGCGGCATCCCCGGTATCGCCAGGATATGCCTGAATGGACAGCGGTCGTCCCGCCGCATCGGTCATCAAGCCGTACACCACGATCGGTCGCCCGCGCTTCCCGTCGCGGCTGTACCCGAAACGCATCAGGGTGCAAGTGCGCCCCTCGTAATAGCTGCTGCTGGCGTCATACAACGCAGAGTCGCCGTTGCGCAGATGCCGTGCCGCCAAGTTCTTCTCGATCCAGGTCTGTCGCTTGCCCAACCAATCCATCGTGGCGTACAGGTCGTCCTCCGAGATATCGGTCACCCCCAGTTCCTCGGCCAGCGTGCTGGTACCGAGCAGTTCGGCCGTGGCCAGCTTGGAAGCCGGTTTCAGCACTCGCTGCACGACCAGAGCCAGCACCCGGTCGCGCGAGGGCGACCGGCGACTGCCGAGGATCTCCGGCAAGCCGATGCGGTGCGCCACGGCCAGCGCCGCTTCCACATGCCCGTGAGGCAAGGACGAGAGCACGCGCCCGGTCTGCTCGGCCGGCACCAGCGGCTCGTCGCGCAGCACGCGGCGCAGGCGGTCGACCTTGTCTGCGGGCCAGTGGGTGAGATTGGCGAGGGTGCGTTTGACGACCCGGCGTCCCTCGCGGTGTCCTTCGCGGAGCAGGATGGTGGGGCGTGCGCCGCGACTGGGGACGGTTTCGATGTACATGGGCGTTGGGTTTCACTGGATCATGGGAACACTATTTTACACATTGTCAAATAGAAATAAAGCAAATATTTGATTAAATTACATGTAACATGGGAACAATTAGTACTTTTTCGAGGTGATTTTCCGTGTCTTTCAGCAAAAATATCCTATACTATCAAGTAGTTGGAAAAATGCTGGGCAGAAAAAACCTTCAGGAACTTCAGCCTAGCAGGCATCACCCACACAGAATGATCCATTCCTGCACCATGTAGGAATACGATCCATGGGTTATCCGATTGATGTTCTTCTGTTCCGGTGGAGTAAAAGACATCCTCATCGTTAACTTTGATTCTCATCGTGATTTACTCAACCGCGAATATTTTGTGGCTCTCCCTATTTTGCTATCACTATAATCTGTATGTAATGTTGGTATTACGGTGCGACTTACAGTGTCTGCGATGCACGTAACGCCCGCGATAGATCTTCGATTAAATCGTCCACATCTTCCAATCCAATCGAAAGTCTTATCAACCCGCAGTCAATTCCAGCTTGTTTAAGATCCGATTTGTCCATTCGATGAAGTGTAGTACTAGCCGGGTGAATGGCAAGAGACTTCGCGTCTCCCACACTAGCTAGGTGTGAAAATAGTTTCATCGCTTCGATGAACTTTTGCCCTGCTGATCGGGCACCTTATAATGTGAAGACCGAGAATTGATCCCGCACCCCACGGTAAGAGTCGTTTGGCAAGTTCAAAATCAGGATGAGAATCAAGTTCTGGGTACGTCACAGATAGAACGCTATCGTGACCGACTAGAAAATCGAGGATTTTGCGAGTATTTGCGACGTGCTTTTCCATGCGAATACTTAATGTTTCCAACCCTTGAAGGATGTAGAAAGCCGTAGTTGGTGCCATGCAAGCTCCGAAATCACGTATCCCCTCTTCCCGTGCACGTGTAAGAAATGCCAAGGGTCCGAACTCTTCAGCAAACACCAATCCGTGGAATCCTTCGTAAGATTTCGTGAGTGTCGGATGTCGATGGCCCGCTTCCCAATCGAATAAACCCCCATCAACAAGTAAGCCTCCAACCACAATACCGTATCCACTAAGAAATTCTGTAGCGGAATGAACGATCAAGTCCGCTCCATGTTCGAAGGGCCGTATCAGATACGGTGTAGTGAGCGTCGAATCGACTAGTAACGGTAAACCAGAAGAATGCGCCACATCGGCTACTTTTTCAACGTCTAGCCCGGATTTCTCATAACCAAGTCGAAAATGATGTTTTTCACGGGATGCGTGGGGTACGGGGCATGGAATGTCGCGTCGCGAGTTTGAAAAGGCTTCGGAGGGCGGGGATGCGTGTGTTTTCCCCGCCTTTTTGCGGGCGGGACGGCGAATCGCTGAGCATCCGGGCGCGGGGAGGTCGGCGCGCTCCGCCGCCAGCGTCATGCACCCGGTTGCACCGGGCTTTTACGTTGGTGCCAGGCTGGCCCAGATCAAGCGGAAATCCTTCCAGTACGGGAAGGCGGACCCGAACGCCAGATGGATCCGCCGCGTGGACACCGTCACGCGCACCGGGATCTGGAACAGGCACTTGCGCAGCGTCGATGGACGGTTCCGGCGCAGCATGGCGGATACCGGAAGGTTCTCGAGCCGGCGCTTCATCATGCAATGAAGGGCATGGGCCAGTGCGCTCATCCGGAGCCGGAGTGCGTTGACGTTCCAGAGGCTGCTGGAGCATCGGTCCAGGAACAGATCGTTCTTCTGTTCCTGGATCCAGTTTTCGGCCTCACCCCGGTCGCAGTAGATCTCTTCGTAGACCGTTGGCGCGTCGGGCTTCTGGAGCGAGGTGACGACGAAGCGACTGTTGTACCGGGCTTCGCCGACCGTCGCACATGGGCCTTCCGCGCCGGCCTCCGGTCCGCCGTCGGCCTTGCCGGCCGGTTCCCCGTCCGCGTTGCCGACCGGTTGTTCCGGCAGCCATTCGGCCTTGGCGATCACGCGGCGTTCGCGGCTCCAGCTGTCGCGCGTGCGATAGTCGAAGCTCTGGTAGCCGCGGACCGCTCGCTGCGCATAGTCCGGATCCCGCTTCAACCGGTCCCGCAGATCGTCCATCAACGGTTGGACCCGGTCTTTCAGCCGATCATTGCGCGGCAGTCCCAGCACGTAATCCACGCCCCGCGCCGCGCACCACGTCATCAACTCGTCGCGGCAGTAGGCCCCGTCGGCGCGGATCAGGATCGGCACCTGCGGAAATCGCTTCCGCAGCCGGTCCACGAGCGGCGCGACCGTCTCCACCACGCCCGCCGCCACATCGCTGCTTGACGTGCGCAGTTCCGTCCGCACCGGCCAGCCGTTGCAGAACACCAGCCGCGGAAGGTAGCCGTATTCATGGTAGTACCCGTGATAGAACCGGTGCTCCTGCCGGCCGTGCAGTTCCACGTCCGTGGCATCGATGTCCAGCACCAGCCGCTGCGGCATCTGGCCCCGCTCGCCCCACACCAGGTACAGCTCCACGAGCAGCTCGTCGAGCGCATCGAAATCCACGGTGATCTGGCGCGCTTTCGCCGGGTCCCGCCCGTTCGCCGACAGCTCCATCCGGTTCAGCGTGCTTTTGCCGGCCAGCGGATCGCAGTCCGAACGCGCGCACTCCACACGCCCCATGGCCGTGGACAGAGCCCGGTCCCGCCGCAGCTCGTCGTGATCGTTCACATCTTCGTAGCCCAGCGCGAGACCCAAAATCCGCTGCCCCAGCAACGCCACTAGCGGATGCACCACCTTGGACGGGTCCCGGTGATCCGTGAAACATGCCGAGACGCGCTCGAACAACTGGACCTGCTCGGCCAGCATCATCATCAGTGCCGATCCCCCGTTGCAACTCAGCTCGCCTCCACTGCAGTCCACCTCCATCCGCGCCGGACGGACCCCTTTCGCCATCCGACGCACCAACCGGTCCGCGCCGCGCTTGGGTTTGCTGCTGCGCCCTCTTAGTTGTGTCAAGAATCTTCTGCAATTTCTGGTGGGAGCGGAGACCCGCCCATATGGGCGGGTCTCCGCTCGGCGCGAAATTTTCGGGCGTTTCATGCCGCCTCCTGCCATGTCTCGGATTCCGGTTCGGATGCGCGAACCACGCCGATCCGGCCATATAGATAACGCTGCCCCGTCAGCCACCGCTCATGGGTCTCCGCCGCAAGTGCCAAGATCAGACGCAGACAGGACTCCGCGTTCGGGAAGATCCTGACGACACGCGTGCGCCGATGGAGCTCCTCGTTGTACCGCTCCAGCATGTTCGTGGACTTCATCCGCAGGCGATGTTCCCTAGGCAG
>CBDBHT010000002.1:0-28196 GCA_965205965.1 Candidatus Azotimanducaceae bacterium | reverse complement strand
CTCCTGCTCCCACGCCTCTTCCAGTCGTACTTCAGTTCCGCCTAGTAGTTTAACTAGTTTTAATTTTTGGGTATAGATACTTCAGTTTGATGCGCGCGCCGTCGTCGCTGAACTGCCAGTCGACCCCGGTCTGTTCGCGATTGCGCTCCTCGACCCAGGCCGCCGTTTCCGACGTGACCAAAGCCCTGCTCTCGATCCGGCGATCCAGGCACTGGCGGTGCAACGCACTGAACTCCAGTTCCGCAACGTTCAGCCAGCTCCCGTGTTTCGGCGTGTGCACCCAGTGGATGCGGTCGTTCAACCGACTGGCTTCGGCCGCCGGGAACGCGGCGTAGAACGAGTCACCGCTGTGTGGGTGTTCAAGTTGTATGATTCTTGATCTGGTGCACTCGACAAGAGCTCGGCATGCAACTTACGGAAGAGCCATTTGACGAGATACGGGATCTGTTTCCGAAGCCCCGCGGCAATGTCCGGTGGGGTCATCGGCGGGTGTTGAACGGAATTTTTTACGTTTTGCAACACGGTTGCCCCTAGCACTAGTAGCCTACCGCTGTTGAATTGATCGGTTGGGTATTATTGGGTTTTCGGATGCCCCGATGAACCAAGCGGTTTTTGGATGATAAACAAGGATCGCGGACGCACGAAACAGATTGAATTCACTCTACCCATCGATACAAAAGTGGTAGCCTACTAGTAGACTTCCAATTCTAATAATACGTGTTTATAATGGTGGACTGGAAGGGGTTCTGAGATCAGGAGAGTTCGATGCCGAAGCAATACATGGTGGAGTTAGCTCAGGATGAGCGGGATGAGTTGGAAGCGGTGCTGAAGTCGAGCACGCGTCGTGCGGTGTCGGCGACGAAACTGCAGCGTGCACGGATTCTGCTGGCCGTAGATCAGGGGGGGCTGGCCCGGCACTGACGGACATGCAGGTGGTGGATGCGCCTGGGGGTGACGGAGCGGACCTGCCAGCACGTGCGTCGGCGGGCGGTGGAGCAGGGTCCGATGAAGGCTCTGGAGCGCAGGCCTCGGCCGGTGCCTCCGGTGCCGAAGAAGTTGGACGGGGAGAAGGAAGCGCGTCTGGTTCAGGTGGCCTGTTCGGTTCCACCGGAAGGCCGCGTTCGGTGGACCGTGAAGATGCTGGCAGAAAAGCTGGTGCTTAAGGTGGTATACCGGCGGCCGTACGACCCGCGGCATCCGGTGGTGTGCATGGACGAGATGAGCAAGCAGCTCGTGGCGGAAGTCCGCGGGAAGTTACCGGTACGCCCCGGGTCGCCGGAGAAGTACGACGCCCACTACCTCCGCCGGGGAGCATGCACGGTGTGGATGTTCGGCGAGCCGCTGTCCGGCTGGCGGACAGTGGCTGTCACCAAACGGCGCACGACGTTGGACTTGGGCGCAGCCAGTGCGCGCACTGGCGAATCTGCCGCGTTACCGGGATGCGGAAACCATCACGCTGGTGTGCGACAACTTGAACACCCACAGCGGTGACTCGTTCTACGCCGCGTTCCCAGCGGCCGAAGCCAGTCGGTTGAACGACCGCATCCACTTGGTGCACACGCCGAAACACGGGAGCTGGCTGAACGTTGCGGAACTGGAGTTCAGTGCGTTGCACCGCCAGTGCCTGGATCGCCGGGTCGAGAGCAGGGCTTTGGTCACGTCGGAAACAGCGGCCTGAGCCAAGGAGCGCAATCGCGAACAGACCGGGGTCGACTGGCAGCTCAGCGTCGACGACGCGCGCACCAAACTGAAGCATCTATACCCGAAAATTAAAATCAGTTAAACTACTAGTCTGCCTGCGTGCTATGGGCGTTGGAACACAGTGTACGTCCAGATGGGAGAGGCACTGGGCGGAGTGTGGGGGGGGGGGTACTGGCGGCCGTTGTTCGAGCCCGTTGCGATGGCCGGGGCCGCAGACAACACGGACCGTGGACCCGCTGGGAGGAAAAGGTGCCGGTGCCGTCCACGGCTACCAGATAATGTCCGCGCCACGCCGACATCCGACGCAGAATCTTGCCGCGCTAGGCGCGTTGCAGTACCTGCTGAAACGCCCGCCGATACTGCACAGGCGAGGTCGGATCCAGACAGCGGCGCAGGGTCGTGTCGCAGGGAACCCGCGCAAGATCGTACAGACGTCGCAGATTCGCTTCCTCCACCGTATCCCCGCGCATCGATAGGTCAAACTGCAACAGCGAGGCGTGCTTCTCCAGAAACATCGCCAGACGACCCGACATTAGACACGCTCCGATGGAAAACTCCCGACCGGAAACCAGATCGACCACCTGATCGAAAACCTTCCGAACCACCCGAAGCAGTCCGGGCTTGCTCATGTCCTTGCGCAACTTAAACGTATCCATCCTTAGATACTTCGTACTCCATGTAAACTATAGGCTCAACCTATCTTCGAGTCTTAAAGGTTAGCTCCTTGCTCCCATTATCGATCGCGAAAGATCATCTAGAAAGTCCAAACCAATAGCGACGTTTGGGCTATACGGGGAATTGTTATATAAGTGCTTGGTTTTCAAGAACTATTTGTTTCGAATAATAGAAGTCCTGTAGGTTAATAGAGATTTCCATCTGTATAGCGTATCCGTTACTGCTGGAAAGTCACCTAAGAAAAGAAGCCAGTTTGGCAATCAGAATTTTTGATCCCGTATCCGGGATTGCGATTGCCATACGAAATACATTGAAGTACCAATTGCCCTACATGTTGGATAAAGTCGTATCTAATACAACGATTCCCATTTTGCTCGGCTAACATACTGTCGTCTGGGACTTTTGGTACTTTAAGCATACATAATCTGCGTTGCGCGCGGGTGTGGTGATGATTGAGCCTGCAGTAGGGACGGGATGATGCACGGTAAATAACGTGCCACGTCCGCGGCGAAGGACTGAGAAAGGTCCTAGGATAGTGAGCGGAGGTAAGCAATCCTCATATCATTAAAAATCATTCACTTACGTCGGATATGATTTATCAAAACAGCAGTAATAGAGGTGTCCATCTCTTGACCGAGAGTCAAGGCTATACGGGCCAACATGATCGTCAGCACATCACCCCGCACTCGCAGAACAAGTACTAGAACTGCGAGTGCAGAGGCAAAGTGGTCGACGTTCCGCAGAATCCCATTAGGCTTAACTTAGGTCAACAAGTTTACCTATCCGCACCGTTTGAAATCTCGCGACTCCAACCGAAACGGAGGCCGTTGTCTATTTCAAGCTGTTGTTTCTACACAACGTAAATGTTCGGCTTAACCGAGCACAGCACAGAGCGTTAACTATCAAGCGATGCGAGTAGGTCGTCGCGGGAATCGTGTATCGGAATGATTTTGTGGAAACCAGCGATCGTTATGACATCCTCGACTAAGGACGAAAGCGCACATAGTGCCAATTTACCATCTCGTTCCCAGAGAACCTTAGCAGCCTTCAGAATGGTACGCAGACCTGCGCTATTGATATAGCTGAGATCCCCGCAATCCAAGAGCACCACTTTGTCGGCGTCGGTAATTTCTTGTTGTAGAGATGCTTCGAACACATGATGATTGTTGCCATCGATTCGCCCTTTCAGGTTGACAGTCAACACTTCATCTTCACGGCTAGTATCGAGATTCATGTCGGCAACCCCTTATTCTGCGACGGGTCGTCGATGTGATCGTAAATGTTGTCGAAGAAATCGTGGAACGACCGTCGAGCAAGACCATACCCCTCTTTCAGTTGCGCTAACCTATGCGGGTCGCGTAACACCAACTCAGCAATCCAGTCTCGCATCTGAATGCGGTGCTCGGCTTCGATAGGGCCGCGATGCAGCTGCTCGAACCGCAAGTCGAGTTTGTCCTTGCGTTCGATGAAATGTGGATTCTGTTCGGTCAGTTCGAAAATTGCTGTGAGATAGACCTGACACAGGCATTCTGCCCCCATTCCACGCAATCCGACTGCATAGTAGATGCTTTCCGTTCTAGCTTTCTCCATGATATCGTCGAGCAGGGTCACATTCGACGGCAGCTCGAGATCAGGATTGCCACAGAATTCCTTCGGTGCCCCCAAACTGACCATGAAAGCGTCTAAGAGCGCGACATGATTGTTCGCAAACCCCCCGTCTGTTTCCATGCCAAACTCTTCGTACAGCACCGTGCTCATGAAAGCTTTGAAAGGTCCAAACGGTAAGCGAGAATGAACAATCGCCAAATCGTTGATATGGCGGATCGTAAACAGGCGGTAGTGCCGGAACAACAGGATCATCTCCTGTAGCGGGCATGTTGCCAGTCGCGTCAAGCGACCTCGCGCCACAATTTCCTCAGCGACCGCTTCTTCTTCGGTCGCTTCCCAAAAATCGTGGATTGAATCAAAAACCTCGGTTATCCGTGCTACAACATTAGCTCGCGCATGCGGAGAGAGGAGGGGGGGGGGGGGGCACTTGTATTCACTATCATACTCCTATAAACAGATCTCTTGGGACACCTGCCTGGGGATACCTGTCACAAATTTGCATCGTAGGGAACTCCTCGTATAAGATTAAGATATAGAATCCGATTTTTACCAAGAATCTTCCGATTTCTAGGCGCAATGCGACCACAGGCTTCAGCCGACGGTTCTTCGAAGGGATTCAGCTAAGCGAACAGACCGAAACCCGAAGGTTGCGTATAAAATACATGCGACCAACGAAAGACATACCTAACGATTATAGACAGGTTGCTAATCTAATGACAAGTATAATAAAATGCAAATATTATTAGTAATATTTGCATAAAATATTATTTATTCCATCTTCCATTGCAATAAAATTGCCAGATATGGGCGTGTTGACTGTTGTTGTATGATTCTTGATCTGGTGCACTCGACAAGAGGTCGGCATGCAACTTACGGAAGCACCATTTCGGTCTACGGCGCAGACTGCCGGATGGAGACCTTGGCGAATCCGTCGACGTTGTGTCGCCTGGAGCAGCACGCTGACCGGGAGGCGGCGACGGCATTCATAAGGAGTTGTTCGACCAGTTCGTGGGGGCGCATGCGACGGTGCCGCGGTCCGTCTGGTTCTGGATGTCGACGCCACGGGCCAGAAACAATGTCTGTTCGGTTCGGTGAGCTATGGGGTGCGTATGTGGGGGCCGGGCGCGGCGGGTGACCGTGAAGGCCGAGCATACCACCTTGGAATCCAATCCGCGCTTCGTGGTGACCAACCTGACGCAGACCGACTGCTATCTCTACGACCGGGGATGTACTGTGCACGCGAGAACATGGAGTAACCGCCTCCAGGGCCAGTCAGCTGGACACCTCTATTTACTCGAAGCAGGCGGAGGTAGACAATCCTTATATGATTAAAAATCATACACTTATATCGGTCATGATTCGTCAAAACAGTAATAAATAGAGGTTCCCAGCTGGATCGCTTTGCCGATCGGGCGTCTTGTCACCGTTTCTGGTCCAACCAGTTCCGGGAGTTGCTGTCGGCTTTGGCCTATACCTTGATGGGGGGGGGGGGCGCCGCTTGGCACTTAAGCGCACGGCACTCGCCACGGCCAAGCCCGAAGCGCATCCGCCTGACCTTGCTGCGGATCGGGGCGGTGGTGCTGCACAACACCCGCCGCATCCGGCTCCTGCTAAGCGGCACCTGCCCGCATCAGGAGTTGTTCCACACGGTCGCCGCTCCCCGCCTGGACACCTCCCTGACCGTCGCCGAGTGCTGCCCCGGCATGTTGACAAACAACGAGGTAAGGGGGAGGTACGTCCAACAATCCACAAAACTGGGAACCTATGCTGTCCTATCCTGATAACTTTTTACTAACAAGTCGAATGAAGAGATGTCCAACTGTGCCTGAACCACGAAACATGGACGAAATGCGGACGTTGGAACCCCGGTTACCGCTCCCAACCGAAAAACGTCCCCATCTCGAACTGCTCATGCAATATTAGGGCTAGACCGCCTGACACCAAAAACCGTCGCGCTCCTTAGTTGCAGTACCTCATGGAGTGAATCTTGAACTCTCGCCCCTATCGAATCGAGGGAATATCAAATACTTGGCATTAGCCTGACTTCCGAAAGATGGTCTAACTTGACGGAGCTTGCATTACTAAGCCGAATAGGTAAGGTTTCAAGCCTCGTTTAATTCATTCTTAACGCGCGGATCAATGGCGTCTCGTAAAGCATCACCGATGTAGTTGATGCTAAGAATAGTTAGCGAGATGGCTAGCCCTGGCAAAATCACCCGTGCGGGAGTGATGGTGATGAAATTTGCACCATCAAAAAGTAAGCGTCCCCAAGTTGGAAAATCTGGAGGAAATCCGAGACCAAGAAACGAGAGTGCGGATTCAGTAACGATGGCATTAGCGATACCCAGAGTCGCAGATACCATGATAGGGCTCAGAATGTTGGGCAAAATATGTAGCATCATGATCCGAGAAGAAGATACGCCAACGCTCCTTGCAGCAAGGACGAACTCGCGTTCCTTTACCACAAGGGTGTCGCCGCGCACGATACGGGCGGTTTGCATCCAACTTGTAATCCCGATCACAAAAACAATTAGCAAGAAAATGCCCATTTCCGGGCCAAATGCAGCTCGAAGAGCGTCTCTGAACAACATGATGATAACTAGTAGTAGCGGGAGCAGTGGGAGAGCGAGAAACAAATCGGTGATTCGCATGAGTGGCCCATCTAGAGGTTTGAAGAAACCCGCTAGTACGCCAATTGCTGTTCCGAGAACTAATGAGAGCAGCATTGCAGCCACGCCTACTGCAAGAGCTACTCTACCTCCAGCGAGTACTTGGGCGAGCATATCGCGTCCAAGGTTATCGGTGCCAAACGGATGCGACCAAGATACGCCTAAATTTTTTTGTCCGATATCTAGAAGTTGAGGATCGGTATCGTACATAAAAGGGCCAATCAGAACCGAGACCACGATCAAGAATAAAATACTGACACCAACTAGTGCCATTTTATGTCTTCTAAATGAATGCCAAAGATTAATCCATTGTGATGCAGATTGTCCCGCTAGATGTGCTTTCCCCGTTCCCGCGTGCATTGCTCAGCCCATCATCTCAGGATGAATAAGAAATTCGCGGATCAAGAATACTATATATAATATCAGCAATGAGATTGAATAAAACTATTAGTACAGCGAATAGAAACGTTAGGGTTTGTACTAATGGTATATCTGCACCCTGAATTGCAACGATAAGCAGTTGACCTAATCCATTTATTCGAAAAATCTGCTCGGTAATGATGGCACCTGAAAATATCGTGGGTACTCCGAGCGCAATCATTGTAACTACGGGGATCATGCTGTTCCGCAGAATGTGCAATCCCAAGACCGCCCGTTCGCGAAGCCCTTTGGCCCGGGCAGTGCGAACGTAGTCAAGGTTTAGATTCTCGAGAACGGATGCTCGCATGAAACGACTGAGCTGGGCTGCGTTATAGAACGCAAGAACCAACACGGGCATTGCAATCTGTTTCAACTGAAACCAGAAACTGGAGAAGTCGGTGACCTCGTGTGTCGTATCGTAAATAGATGGTAGCCAAGAAAGCGTCACGCTAAAAATGATGATGACTACTAAACCGGTGAAAAATGTCGGGATCGAAAAGCCGATCATGGAAATGAACGTTCCAATCTGATCGAACCAACTGTACTGCTTATACGCAGAGATCACGCCGATCGGAAGCGCAATAAAAATACCCACTACATACGATAAGCCGACGACCCACAACGTCTGTGGAATGCGTTCTGCGATCAAGTCAACGACCGGACTTCGTGTAGCCCATGAACGTACTCTCAAGCGCGAGCTCGAATCCCCTATTTCTATTCCAAAGGTTCGTTCTACAAGGTTTAGCGGTTCGTTGATAAAGAACTGCTCCATCCACTTGAAATAGCGGATATGGAATGGCTCGTCCAAGCCCAGAGATTGTCGAATCTGTACCCGAACTTCCGGAGGAATGGTTAGCGGCAATTGTCCGGTAGGATCATTCGGCGCGAGATCTAGCAGTGCAAACAGAACAAAACTGATTGCAATTAATGTCGGAATTGCGAATGCCAGTCGCTTACTGACATATCGAAGCATGAGTCGAGAGCCTCATCTCATATGGACGCTTGTGGTGTGTATCAACGAGTGTGTGTCAACGATGCCAGTCGGCTACATTCCAAAGTTCAGAATCCCACGCGTTCATGTGTACACCCTTTAGCGTGTTAGAGATGGCCGATAATTTTGCTCTATGAATCAAGGGAATAATCCAGTGATTGGTTACGATAATATCGTTCATGCTCTTAGCTATCTCCGCACGGGTATTTAGATCCGCGGTCTGCGACAGCTGAGCAACTAGTTCATCGTACTCACTAGAACAAGCGCGAGGTATGTTCGTTTCAATCCATTGATTTTCTGGTCCAGGCATCTTGGAACATAGCCAACCACGCATGTAATTTTCCGGATCAATACCATCAAAATTGTTAGTATACATTTGGACGTCGGCGTAGAATTTCTGAAACGTATCCGGGCTTGACGGGTCTCCTCCGAAGAAGACCGCACCGTCGATATTTCTCAGCTCCGTTTCTACACCGATCTGGGCCCACATCTGCTTAATTAATGCCTGGTTCGCTTGACGAACGGAATTGGTCGACGTTTGATATAGAATGGAAAGTCGAACCCCATCCTTTACCCGAACACCATCTTCACCCATGAGCCATCCAGCCTCCGATAGGAGTTGATTCGCTTTTTCAATATTCTGCGTCTTACACCCATCGTTCGAGGTTGAGACGTAAATCTTAGGTGCTGGAAGTACGTTACACGTCACCTCACCTGCGGGTCCATAACCCACGTCAACCAGTACTTGACGGTCAATTGCCAACGATAGTGCACGCCGCACGTTGGGGTCCGAAAGAAATGGATGCGGATTAGTACCGTCCAAATATAACGACCGGCGATCCTTATCTAGTGAAGTACCACTGTTCGTTAAGTTAACAATGATGCGCTCGACTTGGGAACCAAAACCCGCTACGATATGGCCTCTTCCTACCTGAACCATCTGATTGAGGATTTCTGGTTCAACTTGGAGATTCCATGCATAATCGAATTCTCCTGTTTCCAGTACAGCACGCGCTGCAGAAGCCGCATCGCCCCCTCCTTTAATGACCGCAGTTTTGAAGTAAGGCTTATCTTCTTGGCGGTAAAGTTCGTTCGCGGAATAGGAAACCACGTCATTTGCACGAAATTCGTCAACTTTGAACGGCCCGGTTCCTATGGGACCGAAATTTTGCTCCGTACATTCTTGTGCTCTCAGGCCGAGACAGTGTTTAAACTGCTCTTTTTGAATTATCGGCGATGTGGCACCGATGAATGGGCCGTAAGGGAAAGGTTTGATGGTCGAAAAAGTGATCCGCACCGTTAGATCGTCAAGTGCTTCGAAATACGCCACGTCTTCGAAATTTGCTTTGGAGCTACAGCCCAGTTCTTCATTTTTGCAATACTCACCGGTGAAAACGACATCGTGTGCAGTAAATGGAGTCCCGTCGGACCAGACAATCTCCGGCTTTAGTTGCCAAGTAATGCTTTTCGAATCTTCAGCGATGCCTCCGTTTTCTAATGTAGGTATTTGCACCGCTAATACCGGTGCCATTGCGCCGTTTTCGTCATAATTGGCTAGTGGTTCAATTACCATGGATGCTGCTTCGTTGTCTTTCGTGCCGCTGGACAGGTATGGGTTAAGAGTTGATGGTGCTTGCCAGTAAAGGATTTTCAGGTGCGTATTTGCCGGTTGTCCCGTCGCACTCTCTTGCTCTTGGCTAATGAGTGCTGATTCTTCGCTTGAACACGCAGCTAATATAAAGGTGGCAAGTGCTAAAGCGCAACCAATAATAGTAGATTTAACCATGCTTGTAGTTTCCATCTCCACGAGAAGTTATTCAATTATGCAAAAAGTAAGTACCAATTTTAGATTGTTTTGAACGTATATCTTGCGAGAATCGGTTTCATTTTTGGATACTGCATGCAACCGTAGCCAGCAAGTTTAATTTTCTATGAGAGTCTCTAGATGTGTTTTTTCTCCACGACATACGCACTCCTTTGACTAAGGAGAAAAGCGTTCATGTACAGTACGGAAAGACGGCTTTGATTATTTGTTCCTAGATTCTAGGCTTAATGGGTTCGCAATGTCGGACCATGATACTAACTTAAAAATTTTGATTGACGCAGCGGCCGACTGTTTTTTTGAGAGCCAGTATGGGGGCAGTTCGGAGTTCTTGCCAAATCTGGTGTACGCGGCGGCAATGGCATCAAGCGGCAACCGGTTCTTCGCTACAGGTTGATTCATCCCGTTGATGCCGTTCCAAGCCATCTTGGAACGACACGCCCTAGATGACTTTAGCAAGTTTCTGGTATCCCCGCAACCGTTGCCACCAGCTTTCCGCACACCGCCCCAGTTTGCAGATCATGTGCAGCATGCCCGCTTGGGTCATGCAGCTCCGCGTCTGGCGCGTGGGATAACGGATGGTGGCGAAGGTTGGCTTGATCGGGTTTAGTGGTGCGGATGCTCGGCCAATGTTCGGCGGGGGAAGTCGTAGAACGTCAGCAGCACCTTCCGATCCTTGGCCAAGCATGCCGCCGCTTTCCCGTATTTCACGCCGTACAGGCGCAGGAAAACATCGAACGCCCGCTCTGCATGCTGGCGACCGCCGGTGGCATTCCAGATCACATCCTCCCGCAAGTCCCATTTGGCCTTGCTCTGCGCGTGTGTCGGCAGCTGGTTCAGCACGTTCGCAGTCTTGTGCACCCAGCAGCACTGCGCGCGGGCCTCCGGATAGATTTCGTGTAACGCGGCCCAGAAGCCGAGGACTCAGTTCCGATGGTCCAGCCGGCTCCGCCGGAACCTCTCGTACTCCTCTGCCCAGCCGGCCTTCAGCCGTGCCGCCGTGCTCGCTGAAAAACCTTTCGTTTCGGCTTGCTCCCACCAGCACCTGCCAAGCCTTCTGCATATGGCCGCTGGACACACCCTTCAGGTACAGCTAGGCCGCCCGCCGTCGACAGGCTCCCGGCCTTGCACACGTACGGCGGCACCAGCGAAGAACGGAGCATCACGGACGAGTCGCGGTCACGCACCCGCACTTTCGGCATCTGCAGAATCAGCGGGGCCGCTCGAATACGCTCTGGTTTGCGGGTCCCTCGCCCGAGGGACAGGATCGGGACCGCCGGCCCGCGCGTGGTGACAGATGTGGAACTGAATGCTGCGAACCCTGACTTGAAGGCCCCGGTGCTTCAGAGTTCGAAACGGCGTGGCTCCGCCGAGGATGCGCGGCGGGAGTTCACCTAGGTCACGGATCTTCCGGTCCGCCCGGCAGTTTGCACCGTAGAAACGTAGAAACGCTCTTTAGTAGGAAGAACTACCTAAAATACGTATTAATAAAGTATGAAATTCTTTTCTGAATTATTTATAAACTATTCATCCTAAAAATGTATCAGAATTTTTCTACGGCGCAGACTGCCGGGCGGCGCGCAGTCGCTGGAAGATCGAGAACGGAACCTTGAACACGCTGAAGAACCAGGGCTACGAGTTGAAACACAACTTCGGGCACGGGCGTCAGCATCTAGCCACCGCACTGCTGCTGATGTTGGCGTTCCTGCTCGACCCGTTGCAGGAGTTGTGCTGCCCGCTGTTCCAAGCCGCACTAGCGAAGGCCGGACCCCGTTACGCGCTGTGGAAACCATTGCGCTCGCACCTGATCCTCATGCCGTTCCCCGGCCGGCTGGCGCGAACGCGGTATCGGTTCACCGAGCGGCCGTCGCATGTCGCCACACCAGCCTTCGACACTTCCTGAACCCGTGCTGGGACCGCCGCCTGCCAAGCACAACCACCGAACGGACGGCTGAAGGGCATCGCTCGAACGGCGGGGCGGGAGCGCACGCATCCGCGTGGATCGCACAGGACGCAACGTCCCTTCACGGGGGGCTGAAAAAACTGAATTCAGAGGGTCAAGACCCGCTTCGCGGCACATCGCAACACCTCGGTCGTCCGAGAACCGTGAGTAAAGACCCAAATTCCGTTCACGGAGAATTTCTGGGTTCTCCCACAGACACTAATTACCGTACGCGTATTCAGTCAAGTAGCGTAATCGTTCTTCAGCAGCCCCATCGTTGCAATTAACTCGAAAAAGGCCATGCATCTTTGATGGCGTTGACATCCCGTTTCATTAGCGCGAGTTATGAAACTTGTCATGTAGTTTTGCCTGCTTATTGGCATTGTAACTGAGCCTCCCTCGGACGGTTTGGCAAGTAGGCCGTCGCTCTGCTGCTTGCTCTCAGTACTATAAGAAAGTGCAAAATTATTACCGATTACCAGTGGTGGGCTATCATGGCCATGACAGTCGACGTTATCGCTACCCATTAATACACCGGACCCGATGGGCAATGAAACGTGCATGACCTTGTCCTTATCAGCTTCTGACACTTGCATATCATGCAGCCCTTCACCATATGTTGTGAACACTTGAAACTCGGTCCCGAAAATTGACCGAGTGGAATTCGAACGCTTCTCGACAGTTGCCGTCAAAAGCAAGATAAGTGATAAGTAACATTAGGGCACCTCTATTAAATCTACAGGACCTCTATTACTATAAAAAATAATTCTTAAGAATCAATAAGTTATATAAAAATTTGTCAAAACAGCAATAAATAGAGGTGCCCATTACTTATTCCTCAATAGTCCCGTGAAAACATTATCTTTAATAATAGTATATCCGTTCTTTTACATGAACATGAGCGAAAATTCGACTGTAGAATGCTCAATCTTTAATCAAAAACTGCTTTAGTGCTATACTCCCCTTTTTCTTTACTATAGTTGCATATCGATACGCAGATACTTTGACAGTCAGAGTAGCATGTTGCCGCCGTGAGTGGCCCATCCGACGGTGCCTACCGGTGCAGTACCATCCATCTGCTGTTCTAGGTGGCTAGCTATCCAAACCCAACGCGATGAACGCGGAGCATCCTGCTGACGAATGACACTCCCTCGCAACGGTCGGTCCACCGCACGGGAAACTCCAATCGGACTATGTTCTCCTTCCGCTTCCAAAGCCACTTTGAATTTGCACTCAAGGAAATGTCTACATTGAGGTGGACAAGGAATGCTAATCATGGAACTATGTATGTCGCGAAGTCATAATCGTAACTGCGACTTAATCGGGGTTAACTATGATCCAATTTTGAGGCAAAATAATAGACTCTCAAATTATCGATTCAATTCTGCGTTGATTACGTTCCTGGGAGATCTCACGTACTTAAACTGCCTACCCCTTTTGACGTAAAAAGGAATGCAATGAAAACATGCTTAAACGTCTATTTCTGCTAGCGTTCATAACCGTAATACAAGCCCCCCTTTCTGCACAAGAACTTAGCGAAAGCGAAACGCTTTCCGGGCTCAACACAGGTGTAACACGGCATGTTCACGAGATCGACTTAGCAACGCTTGATGAAATTTTGCACAACATTCCTGGCGCACGACCTGATCCGGTTAGTTGGGAAGAATATCTTCAAGCATGGTGGAATCGATTCCTAAATTGGTTGGATCCACACATGGAGATTGATGACGGACTCCTAAGCCTTAATCGAAAAATCGCAAACGAAATTTTTGTGGCAATTGCAGTCGTCGTGGTAGTAATCGCGGTAATGCTAATTACCGTTGAGATTTACAGGAAGAGAGGTTCGTTCTCCCGCAAGCAACTCGTTCCGACAAAAGATTTTGCAAACGTGGTTGAGGTACAAGAGCTGCTTACTCTAGATCAAATCGATCAAGTGGCATTTCGCGATCGGCCGGCATTTCTGTTACGTCTGATTGTTTTAAAACTCAGCGAGCGGTCCCCAAATGTTTGGCGCGATAGTCTCACGCACCGAGATATAGCATCGGCATGTACTACACTTGATCAGCAAAAAGGCAATATCCTGCAAAAGATTGCGGCGGCTGCGGAACGTATTCGCTATGGGGGATGTCAACCTTCTGCAGAGCAGGTGCACGACATCGAAACCGATGCACGAAATATACTTTTAGATCCCGGCAAATAGAGTCAGCACATGTGGGAGCGATTAAAGACGGGATTAACCGCAATAGCCGTTCTCGGCGTTTGCATTATTGTGCTGCTCCCCGAGCCACCGCCAAGCATGCCAACCACCTTGGACATTCAAAAGGATGGCCTCGCAGGACTGAAGCAATGGCTAGACCACGAAAGTGTTGAGACAGTTTCTTATCGACACAATTTCAATGAGCTTACGGACCTTGAGCTATCATCAAAAACTGGAAATCTTCTCGTGACTACTATGCCATTTAAGGGATTTACCACGTCAGACGAACTTCGTGCCCTAACGAAATGGGTAGAAAGCGGCAATACTGTTCTTATTCTTGCCGCTATCAACGAAATACATAACTGGTCAATGAACACGAAACCACGCTCATTGCATGCAAACATTCGCGACATCACCGGTGGTCGGATCGTTCCAATAAAAAAAGGCAAGGGCTTTCTCTATACTAATCGTGAAGCAATCGGACCAGAGACACTTGCATTCCACCCTAACGTAATCAACGCGCTCACGAATGATGTCGGTAGGCTTGCCGGTATCACTGATCAGCCTGCGCGATTACATACCTTGAGTATCGATGTCCAATCACACGGTGGTTATTCTGTACTTGCCTGGATTGAAGTCGATTCAAGCGGTCAAGAAACTACTTACCCCGTGATGTGGTCAATTACTAGAGAACATGGTCATATTTTGCTCTCTACGAGCTCCTCACTACTTTCGAATCGAGCGATTGGAATCGCTGACAACCGTAAATTTGTACAGAACTTACTTCACGAACATGTCGCCAAGAACGGAACCGTGCTTCTTGATGATTATCACCAAGGAGTGAGAGATATCTACGACGTTGATGCGTTTTGGAAAGACAAGAGACTCTATGCCTCCATGGGATTCCTAGTGCTACTTTGGTTTTTATACATTATCGGAACATCTCCTCGAATTGCACCTGTCCGTGAACACAAACAGCTGGCGCGGCAAGAAGACTTCGTAAAATCGGTTGGGGGATTTTTTGCAAGGAAATTATCAAAGAACTCTATTGGTCGCCTGATAATATCAACCTGGCTGAAAGAAATCGAAACTAAATATGCTTATTCTTCGGAAGATGTATGGATGACGGTACGTTCGTTAGCGCGCGATACTGCCGCTCTAGAGAAACTCCAGACAATGTACGAGAAACTTGAATTAGGATACGCTGTGGACCTAACGGAATTGAACAACTTGATACTCCAAGTTCGGGAGTCAACAAGATGACTGAAAAAACTGTGACGACAACACCGGCCGCACTAGAAGTGGCATTACAAGAAAGATTAGGGCAATCGGTATTCGGAGTAGAAGACACGGTCCATGCATTGTGCATTGCGTTGATTGCTCGAGGCCATTTACTGCTCGAAGGACCACCGGGCGTCGGCAAGACTTTGCTCTGTAAAGCATTCGCTGTCGCGATCGGTGGTTCATTTAAGCGAGTCCAAGGAACTGCGGACCTCATGCCTACCGACATTACCGGAGTTCACGTGTTCAACGACGCTACACGCGATTTCGAATTTCGTGAAGGCCCAGTTTTTGCCGATGTAGTGCTTGTTGATGAGATCAACCGATCTGGACCGAAAACACAATCAGCGTTGCTTCAGGCGATGGAAGAACGTGAAGTCACCATCGATCGTAATACGTTCCCGCTACCACAAAATTTCGTGGTGGTTGCAACACAAAATCCACGTGAGTTCGAAGGTACATATCCACTACCGGAATCACAGCTTGACCGGTTCATGATTCGGGCATCCGTCAGCTATCCACCAAAAGCACAAGAAACTAAAGTCATAAGTGAGTACAATCTTCCCGATGCTCAGCAATTCGCTGATGATCCTCTTGCAATCATTGACGACGTCAGATTGGGTAAAGTTCGCTCCGCTTTGGCTGAGATTCATTTTGCGGAAGAGCTGGCGGAATATATCGTGGACATCGCTACGGCCACGCGGCTGAGTGCCGATTTAGAGCTGGGATTATCGAGTAGAGGCGTGCTCGCACTCGCTCGGTGCGCTCGCATAGAGTCCGCATTGCGCGGCGCGGAGTACACGACTCCGGATGACGTGAAAGCCGTAGCACCTCTAGTCATCGCACATCGATTGATGCTCAATTCCGAAGCCATGCTCAGCGGGATAACTACTCAGCAAGTCTGCAACGGGATTCTTGAGACCATCCCCGTTCCGCGCTAAAGCAAACAGGCCATAGTGAATCTCTCACAGCTCTCGTACGTATTTCTGGCGGGTATCATCGCACTTGCGATAGTCGATCAGTGGTCTGACGGCACTTACGCTGGATTCTGGCGTCTCGCCGCGTTGTTATTGGCATTAGCTCTCGTCTACGAGTGGGCGATTCAACGTAACTACCGGCTAACAATCATGGCTGATACTGAGGGAATGCTGCGATTGGGACGCAAAGGTACAGTCAATCTGCATTTCAAAAATCTAAACCGGCGACCGCTCCGAATAAATTACGTCCCACTATTGCCGGAAGCATTCGACAATTCACTGGAACCGCGCAAAATCTTGCTCGCTCCGGGAGAAACCGTTACTGAAGTTATCGAAATTTTCCCTCGTGAGTTGGGCGTGCACAGCTGGAATCGTTTGTATATGCGGGTATTGGGGAGACTCCAACTTTGCTGGTGGTCTTCTCCTCAAGACGTTGATATTCCCTTGCGCGTCGTGCCCGACGCCCTTGAAGCCAAAGAAAAGAACCAGGGAACGGACACTACGGGCACATCCAAAACCGTTGTCATGGGTGCTGGGAAAGAACTGTTACTACTAAGAGAGTATCAACGAGGGGACCCTTTGCATGCCGTCGATTGGAAAGCGACAGCGCGCACCGGCCGTCATATCACTCGAGTATTCAGTGAGGACCAGCATCTGGAAGTTATGTTAATGCTGGATATAGGCCGTTCAAGCCGAACTAATTTCGACGAGCTGGATCAATTCGGGCATTACGTGAACGTTGCCGCGCGATTTGCAGAACGTGCCGTACAGCAGGATGACCTTGTGGGCTTGATCGCGCTTGCCGATACTCCTCAAGCTATTGTACCGCCGCGACGTGGCATTGACGCCGTGCTTCAAATTAGAGAATCTTTGGGACGCCTCTCGTCGCAACCCGTGGAGAGTGACCTAGTAGCAGGAGCAATATCATTGCGTACCGTTACCCGTAGGAGATGTTTAATTGTGCTAATGACCAATTTGTACGGCCAAACAAAAGGAAGCCCCTTGGCTAAAAGCATTCGATTGATGGCACCGAAACACTTCTGCGTGGTTGCCAGTTTGCTAGGTGCGGAGATGAAATCCTTAGCGGGGAAATTTTCCGACGAATGGCTTGACCCTTATCATAGTCTCGCCGCCCGCCAATACATTCAAGAGATCCATTTAAACGCTAAAAGTCTAAACCGTGCGGGTGCTCACGTACTTATCACCCAACCACGAGAACTGGAACGCCGAGTTATGAACTACTACCGTCTGGTTAAAGCACAGCGGCGCGTTTAGTACCGTGTCTAAATATCGTATGGGATTTTTTCCATTGCCAAAAGCCTACGATTGTCAACATAAATACGATCCAATAGGAAATACCTACTAAGAGGCGCACACCTTCCGAATACCTCGGGTCTGGAGAGATATAGCCCTCAATTAAACCTGCCCCGATTAGAAAGACAACACACACTCCAAGCAATCTGATTGCTCGACTAGCAGCTTCCGCGAATGCCGCCGTGCGCGTCATTTGACCGGGGCGCACTAGAGCTTCACCTATCGAAATCCCAACGCCACCCGCTATGCAGATAACGCTTAACTCTACGAACCCATGAGCGTAAACAAATTTAAGTAATTCGCCCGCCATGCCGTATTGCGCCGTGAACGCTAATACCACACCAAGCATAGCTCCATTGAGTCCAATGATGTAGGCGGTTCCCAATCCGTAGATGGCACCCGCACAAACAATAGAAAGGGTGACGACTATGTTGTTTGTGAATATCTGAAAGGAAAGTACCGATGACGGAACTATATTGAGGAGTCCGTCCGTCCAAAGCTCGCCTCGTGTCACGCTGTTATACATTTCCTCTGATACGAACAGAAAGGCTAATCCAGGGAAACGCACTACCAATGCCCATCCAGCCGCAGCAGCAAGCAAAAAGCCAGCCGTAGACCAAATAATTTGCGCTCGTAGACCTGCGGCAATGACGGGTACATCTTTGAATACCAATTTCTGCAGATCCCGCCAAATGGATCGCGGCGGACGAGACAGTACGCTATGTAATTTTAAATAGGTCTTGCTCAACCTTCGAGTCACTTGCGATCTTGCTACAATACGCTGAGCAACGGCTAGGTCTCGTCCAAGCTCCGAATAAAGATGTACTGTTTCCAGAGCCTTCTCGGTGGTTAAGTCGATGCTGCTCCCGATTTTCTGCGCTTGCTGGTCCGCGTAGTCCCACCGGGGCTCACGCGACTGCACCCACCCAATTTCAGCCACGGTCTGTCTGCTTTCGGTTGACATTCTTTCAATCTCGGTTCCGTTCGTCATGTATTTATGATACGCAATTCTACAGGTCGCTAAAGATTTACGCCAATTCAGTAAGTTCTTTACGTAATCGCTCACTGGTGGCACTTGGAGAAACATTTTTTCCAAGTCGCAACAACAGTTCTTGCGCCACTTGGTCGCGCTTTGCAGGCGCAATTTGAGACCACCGGTTGAGTAAGTCTTGCACGATCTCAGCTTGTTCCAAAGTGGGCGAACTCGACCCTGTCCTAGGGAGAACATTGTTTAGTGCTTCACGAAACCATGTTTCCGTCGGAGCCACAGGAATTTCAACTTCCAGCTGCGTCAAAATTTTGCGTGCAGACTCTTGGCGTTCTAATTCCGCGGTTTCACACCATTGATGTAGTAGACTTTTAGCTGCTTTAATTTGCTCGAAAGTTATCGATTGCTTGTCGGCTGTAGCTGTATTTGTAGCTGTCACATGTTTTGATAAGTGCTGGTCCTCGTAAACCAGCACCGTGTTAGCGGCAAGATCCCCTACCCTGACGGAATGCCGCGTGTAGTATGTAGCCACCAGCCCAACCAAGTACAACCCCGGCAAGCTATCCAAAAGTCGGAAAACATTGCGAATCAAGATTGGGCCAATGGTCGGCAAAGATCCATCAAGATGAACAATCCGAATACCCGCAACAAGCTTGCCTGGTGTTCTACCGTTCATCAAAAATTCAAGAACGGGGTGATAGAGGAAAAAGAACATCATTGCTGGCAGGAGCACAAGGAAAAATACCATATCGCCTTTCGCCGACTTCCAACTTTCAGGGTTAAAAACCCAATCATAAGGAGCTACCACCCACACAACCCAAACGAGCGTTAGAGCCACAATAGAACGAATACAATAGTCAATGACGAAAGCAAAAGCACGAGCCCCTGCCCTAGCAATGCTCAACTCCACTTTAACGCCAGAGATGTTAGCCACAGAGATAGTATCTGAAGATTTGCCCGACATGTCTTGCCTAGCTATCGGCATGTGTACATACCATTAGAGCTCTTTATTTATATCCTAAGATTCAGACCAGTTCACTACTACGTATCCAAAACGAGTACACGAATAAAATGGCCCCGTTCCCTGCGAGCAGCTCAAGCTAAAATCGTATAACCATAGATTACCATAATAAAGGCACTTCTATTTATTCGAAGCAGACAATCCTTACAACGTTCAAGATCATACACTTATATCGAACATGATCCGTCAAAAAGGCAATAGTAGAGGTGCCCATAAATGACTATTGATCCTAAATTGCCACTACCTAAGCAATGTCCGGTTACCGTATACATAGCTGTCGGGCTGCTAGCTTTCAACTCACTTATTTTGATAGCGTGGTGGGCGGTCTTTCCCGAACAGATAGAAAGCAACGGTGGCCAAGTATTTTTCATCGTGTTATGGACTGCTTGTGCCTGGGCAATCGCTACAGGTGCAGGTTGGGTACGCTATGCCATCGCTCTCACTATTGTGTTTTTCGTTTGGGGAATAGCAAATTCCGATACTGGCTGGCATTCCATCCACGGCATCAACTTAGGAGACGTAACAACCAAGCTTGTCGCGTGCATTAGCATTGTACTACTATTCACATCGAGTTCTGTACGATCGAGTTCTGTACGATGGTTTCAGCCCATTGTCAATTTGGCGCGCGAAGCCAAAACGAAATCGAATTAGCAGTGATTCCGACCAGAAATTTCCCGTGAACGGGATTTTGGTCTTTACTCACAGCTCTCGGGCTATCGAGGTGTTGCGATGTGTCGCGAAGCGCGGTCTTGACCCTCTGAATTCGGCTTTTCAGCCCCCGTGAAGGGATGTTGCGTCCTGTGCGGTCCACGCGGACGCGTGCGCAGTCGCTGTTCGAGCGACACCCCTCAGCCGTCCGTTCGAAAGTTGCTTAGCAGGCGGTCCAAGTGCGGGTTCAGGAAGTATCGAAGGCTGGTGTGACGAAATGCGACGACGGCCGCTCGGTGAACAGATACAGTTCGCGCCAGCCAAGGGGGGGACGGCATAAGGGTCAGGTGCAAGCGCAACCGTTCCCACAGCGCGTAACGGGGTCCGGCCTTCGCTAGTGCGACTTGGAACAAATGAAGCTTTTCTTTCAATATGTGCTTACAGGGGATTTTGACATTTTCCCGGCCTAAAGGATTAGTATTCCCATCATGCTTGAAACTGCCACATAGGGCGTCTACCACGTTTCTTGGGGATATTTGTTGAGTTTCCTCTATGGATTTTTCGCGAAGGTCATCCGTACCCATCACGCGAGCCAACTAGCGCATTGTCATGGATAAGAGTTAGGATTAACGATGCGACTTGAATACTAAGATAAGCCCGTTCTGGACGATTATGTACACCGTAAACTCAAGACTGTCTATCCTGAGATTCAGGCATGACGCAGCACTAGATAGAGTTCGCAATGAATTCGAAATTGACGAGACTACGGTAGCAGCTGTAGTCTGAGGTGAAGGTCATTTGGCGTACTGCCATGCACCAGCTAATTACAACGCCGCATTCGCCATTTGTTAACCCATCGGAGTACTGTATCGTGGAGCGGTGCATCAAGGACGTAACCTCTCGTATGGGTACAGGAGAAAGTTGATTGAGACTAGATTTCCATGAATATCAACCGGATAAAATGATCAGCCGGTCACAGAATTTCCATTTGGAGATGCAGCGACGCAGAACTGTACGAGACTTTGACTCGCGCTCTGTTCCTGACGAAGTAATTCAGAATGCATTAATGACTGCGGCTTCAGCACCGAGTGGTGCCAACAGACAACCATGGCGATTTGTGGTGATTCGAGACCCGGAAACCAAAAAACGGATTCGAGCGGGTGCCGAAGCCGAAGAGAAAGAGTTCTACACGGGACGTGCACCTGACAAGTGGTTAGAAGCACTAAAACCGTTAGGTACCGACGAGCACAAACCATTTCTAACGGAAGCACCAGTCCTAATTGCAATTTTTCTCGAAAGATATGGGGTTGATAAACGTGGAAATCGTGTAAAAAACTACTACATGCCAGAATCTGTGGGAATTGCAACAGGGTTTTTGATTTCCGCACTACACCATGCTGGATTAGCGACGTTAACGCATACTCCCAGTCCCATGGGGTTCTTGAACCAAATTCTGGAGCGACCATCGCGTGAACGGCCATTCCTGTTACTGGTTACTGGCTATCCCAAAAAGGATGCCACGGTACCCGATATTCTAAAACTCCCCTTTAATGAAGTTGTTAGCTTTTACGTATAGAAGAACAACCATCTGTTAGATGGTTGAAGCGAGGAAACCAAATTTATGCGGCAGATGTGCTTAGCCCTTATTTCTCATAATGGATGGCTTGGGTGCGATTTATGTGCGTGTAAGTTGTTGATACCACGAAGTTGGTTGGGCTTTGCCGGGGGGAAGGGGATGGTAGCGGGGTGCGTTCGGACGGATGGGTACGTTGGATGGCGAAAGGGGTGCGTTCGGGTCGGACGGAAGCGGGACGCGTTCGGTGCTGAGTGCGATGCTGGCGGAAGCGGTGCGGACTTGTAGCATGCGCCTGGGCCCGTTTTGCGGACCGCTACGACCGGCGTGCAAAGCGGCGCATCCCGTGAAAGATGCTGTTTTCGACTGGATGATGAGCCATGTCGGGTGAGCATGCGGCGGACGCCCATATCGCACGCCCTTGGGTCCTGGTCTTGACGAGGCCCGAACGCTCCCCGACTGTCGGGAGGTTTCGCCCCCGGTGGCTGCGATGGCATGCGGATGAACGGAAAGGGATCCTGGTCTTTAACCCTTATTTCTCATAATGGATGGCTTGGGTGCGATTTATATGCGTGTAAGTTGTTGATACCACGAAGTTGATTGGGCTTTGCCGGGGGGAAGGGGATGAAGAGCCAGCAAAAGCGCGGCGCGGGCCGACTGGTGCGTCGGATGGCGAAAGGGGTCCGTCCGGCGCGGATGGAGGTGGACTGCAGTGGAGGCGAGCTGAGTTCCAACGGGGGCGCGGCACTGCTGATGATGCTGGCCGAGCAGGTCCGGCTGTTCGAGCGCGCCTCGGCATGTTTCACGGACCACCGGGACCCGTCCCTTGCAATTAGACACACTTGACAAGAGAGGGGGTGATGTTTACTATATTTGCATGCAATTGGGTCTGAGACATTTTGGCGAGGCTTCGCTGGCTTGGTTCAAGGAGAAGTCGAGGGATCCGTCGGCGACTCGGTGGTCCCTGGCTCGGGGGATTTGCGAGCGTGAAGACTGGCGGAATCGTCAGGGGGAGTGGTGCATCGCGTCGGCCTGCAAGGCGTTGCCGCAACTGGCGGCGCATCTGGGGGTGGCGTTGCCGGCGGCGCGTCCGGTGGCATCGGTCCGGGCACCGGCTTCGGACTATCCGGACCTGGCGTTGGACTGTGCGCTGGAGGCATTGGGCGAGGTCTCGGTGCGACGTGTGGCGGCGAAGGACGTGGGGGCGTTTCGTCGCCTGCTGCACACGCATCATCCACGGGGATGGGATCGCAGTCCGGGCGCTGCGCTGAACTGCTGGATTGTCTCGAGCCGCCAGGGTCCGCCTGGGCGGGGTGAGATGGTCGGCGGCGAGCTGGCACCAGGCCTGTCGGGATCGCTGGATCGGCTGGTCGGAAGCCGCGCGGGTCGCACATTTGCAGGCGGTGGTTCGGCAGTCGCGGTTTTTGATTCTTCCGGGGGTACGGGTACCGAACCTGGCTTCCCATGTGCTCGCGAAGGCGTCGAAGGCACTCGCGACGGAGTGGCGGCGAGCGCGTGGAACGGCACCGCTTCTGGAGTATACTTACGTGGATCCGTCCCGCGCCGGGACGTGCTATCGGGCGGCGGGCTGGCAGCGTTGCGCGGGGCGCACCTCCGGTCGTCCTCCGGGCGGGTTCCGGACGTCTCCGAAGGCGGTCTGGGTGCATCCGCTGTCGCGGCATTGGCGACGAGAGTTGTGCGCGGAATCCGGGGCTCGGCTGCCAATGTGGAGCGGATCCCGGCATTGGCCGATACAGGCGGACTGGGCCGATCGGGAATATGGCGCACGCACGCTGGGCGATGCGCGCCTGCGGCGGCGGCTGGTGGACATGGGGCGCGCCTGGGCCGATCGTCCGGGCTTGTCCTTGCCGCAGGTGTTTGCCACCCCGGCACAGCAGAAAGGAGCCTATCGCTTGTTGTCGAATGCGCGTGTCACGGAGGAGCATGTGCTGGACGCACATCGCCAGTCCACGGTGGATCGCTGCCGTCTGGAACCGGTGGTGCTGGCGGTGCAGGACACCACCATGCTGAACTATTCGGGTCTGGCGACCAGCGAGGGGCTGGCGGAATTGGGAGGCGGCGGAAAGGGCGTGCAGGGTCTGCCCGTGCATCTCACGCTGGCCGTCACGCCGACGGGGCGACCGCTGGGCGTGCTGGAAATGGATACCCGCTTCCGGCCGCCGGCGCCGGAGAAAGCGGAGACCTCGGAGCGCACACGCTGGTTGGCGGGTCTGGACTGTGCCGCGGAACTGGCCAAGTCCTGTCCCGATACTCGCGTGATCGCCGTGTGCGACCGGGAAGCCGACATGTTCTCGATGCTGGAACGCGCCGCAGGATTGGACGTGGAACTGCTGTTCCGCTCCTCCCGCGGTGCCAAGCGCACGGCACGGACGGAGGCCGAAGATCCTCCGGCAGACCTGTGGGAACGGCTGGCATCGCAACCGGTGTCCTCGATCCTCGAACTCGATCTTCCTGCCTCGGGCGGTGCCCGGGCGCGAGCCGCCCGCACCGCCCGACTGGAGGTGCGAAGCCTCCGGGCCGACCTCTTGCCCCCGCGCCGGTGCAAGGAACGCCCGCCACAGACCGTGCACGCCGTCTCAGCCACGGAAATCCATCCCCCTGCCGACACGTCTCCCCTGCACTGGGTGCTGCTGTCCACCCGCCCGTTCCAGGATGCCCAAGAGGCCGTCCAGGCACTGGAACGGTATCGCCGACGCTGGGTCATCGAAGAATATTTCAAGGTGCTCAAGAGCGGTGCCCGCATCGAAGAGCGCCGCCTCGATCACGCGGACGACCTGCGCAAATGCCTGGCCTTCGACGCCATCACCGCCTGGCGGGTGTTCGACCTCGATCGACTCGCGCGGGCAGAACCGGACCGCCCCGCAATCCGGGTGCTGACCCGGGAAGAAATCGAGACCCTGAACCTGCTCCTCGAAGACCTCGGATCCCACGCCCGGAAACATCAAACTCCGGATCCCGAACGCCAAACCATTCGCCAAACCGTGATCAATATTGGAAGACTCGCTGGGTCCCAGCCTTCCAAAAGATACCCCCTGCCCGGAAACATCAAACTCTGGCAGGGATACGTGCTGCTCAAACCCGCCGTGCGGATCTACCTCCTCATGAAACAGAAGGAATGAATTCACATCGTCATGTGTGTCCAATTGCAAGGACCCGTCCAAGGTGGCGCATTCGCTGGTGGCGTTGCTGGGGCAGCGGATTTTGGGTCTCGCGCTGGGCTACGAGGATGTGAACGATCACGACGAGCTGCGGCGTGACCGGGCACTGTCCACGGCCATGGGGCGGGTGGAGTGTGCGCGTTCGGACTGCGAGCTGCTGGCCGGCAAAAGCACGCTGAACCGGATGGAGCTGTCGGCGAACGGGCGGGACCCGGCGAAGGCGCGTCAGATCACCGTGGATTTCGATGCTCTCGACGAGCTGCTCGTGGAGCTATACCTGGTGTGGGGCGAGCGGGGCAGGATGCAGCAATTCCCCGTGAATGAAAAGACCCTGTTATAGCAGGGGTTGGGGGACTCGGAATGTGGTGGTTTTCGCGGACTTTCAGGTTGATTTCGGTATTCGATGCGGTACGGGTGATGCTACCATATGGTCATGGACATGATGGAGTGCAGGCATGGAAGCGAGAGCGAGAGACTTGCGCAAGATGCGCAAGCACCTGAGTGCGCCGGGGCTGTTGGCCGTGGTGCGCACGCATTTTGAGCGGATCAAGGAGCCGGGTCGGAGCTGCCGTCACACGCTGACGGACAACCTGATGTGCGGTCTGGCTCTGTTTGCGTTTAAGTATCCGTCGATGCTGCAGTTCGATGAGCAGCACCTCGGGGTGGCGGCGGATCCGGTGTTGCAGCATAATCTGGCGCGTTGGTATGGGATGGCGACGGTTCCGTCGGACAGCAGTCTGCGTCGGCGGCTGGACCGGGTTTCGCCGTTGGCGTTGCAGCGGGTGTTCGGTCGGGTCTTCGAAGTGGCGCGTCGGCACAAGGCCCTGACGGGTTTCCAGGCGGTTGGGCGGGCATTATCTGCTGGCCGTGGACGGCGGCACCGGGCAGTTTGCCTCGGAGAGCGGGTGCATTGCGATACCTGTTGCGTGAAGCGGCACCACGATGGTCGCATGACGTACTACCATCAAGCTGTTGGCGGCGGTGTTGGTGCATCCGTCGCAGTCGGTCGTCGTGCCGCTGGCACCGGAACCGATTCTGAAATCCGATGGGGTAACCAGGAACGACTGCGAACAGCGGGCGGCGAGCCGCCTATTGCCGGCGGTACGGCGTGCGCATCCGCATCTGAAGATGGTGGTGTTGCGGGATGCACTGACGGCGACTGGGCCGTATCTGCAGCAGTGTCGGGAGTTGGACATGCGCTATCTGATCGCGGTCCAGCCGGGCTCGCATGCGTACCTGTTCGACGAGATCGGTGCGGGTGCCACCGGGCGAGTGGTTCGCGGACGATAGCGAGGCGGGTCAAGCATGCGACCGGCAGCTGCGGCTAGTATCGGACGTGCCGCTCAACCACACCCACCGGGACCACGGTACGCGTGACGGTTTGGCAAGCGCGGGAGACGGCCCAAGGGTCGCACCGCGGGGCGGACATGGACGTGGGCCCACGGACCTGCCGCTGACCCGAGCCACCGCGCGGGCGAGGCGCACGCCTGTGCACGCAGTCGCTGGAAGATCGAGAACGAGACCTTTAACACGCTGAAGAACCAAGGCTTACGAGTTGGAGCACAACTTCGGACACGGGCACCAGCATCTGGCCACCGTGCTGATGCTACTGATGCTGCTGGCGTCCTGATCGATCAGTTGCAGGAATTGTGTTGCCCGCTGTTCCAAGCCGCACTAGCGAAGGCCGGACCCCGGTACGCGCTGTGGGAACGGTTGCGCTCGCACCTGACCCTCATGCCGTTCCCCGGCTGGCGCGAATTCTATCTGTTCACCGAGCGGCCGTCGCATTTCGTTATACCCGCTTTCGATACTTCCTGAACCCGCTCTGGGACCGCCTGCCAGGCAACGACATCCGAACGGACGGCTGAGGGACACCGCTCGAACGGCGGGAGACCCGCGTCCGCGTGGACCGCACGGGATGCAATGTTCCTTCACGAGAGACTGAAAAGGCCCAATTCAGAGGGGCAAGACCCGCTTCGCAACACCGCGATCGTCCGAGCACCCTGAGCAAAGACCCAAATTCTGTTCACGGGGAATATTCTGGTACCGATGTCGTTTCTCTCAAAATCAGAAACATAAATATGTTTGCAAAAAATACTTGTAAATTTTACATGCGATTTAGTATATCAGATTGTTGATTTTTAGTTATCTTGATTAATTAATTTGAAGGACGCAACTAAAGATCCTTAAGTACATGTTTGCATCCTAATAGTTAACGAGAAACGAGAGGAGTGTACTCGATTGACCACAACAATCTTAACCGTAGATGATAGCTCAACGAATGTTCTGATTCCCAATGGTAATTTAATTCTTGTAGCCGACTACGAGCAGGTCGGCAACGATTTGGTCCTATCGGGCCCAGACGGTACAACCGTAATCGTTCAGGGTTATTTTGATCTGAGTAGTCCACCAGATCTCGTTAGTGCTGATGGCACCGTGGTATCCAGCGATATAGTTATCTCAATTGCGGAGGCGATGTCGTCCGTAGCCGAAGGTGGCCTGGGTACTCCGATTGGTCAAGTCGTGTTGCTTGAGGGGGGAGCGACCGCGACCCTTGCTGGAGGCGTAGTGGTTACTTTGGTGGAAGGCGATTCGGTTTTTCAGGACTCCTTAATTGAAACGGACGAGGATGGCGTGCTCGGTCTTGTTTTAAGCGATGGGACGACCATCAATCTGTCGCAGAACAGTCGCCTGTTGCTTGACGAATTTGTGTTTGATCCGGAGACAGGCTTGGGAGTCAGCGCACTTACGATACTGCAAGGGGTCATGGCTACCCGAACTGGAGAGATCGGAAAGACGGACCCCGAGAACGTGAGCATTCGGGCACTGGTTGGCACGATCGGGATTCGGGGAACCACGCTGGTCGTTGAGGTTGACAACATCGGCACGGTGGAGATTACGCTCGTTGACGGTTCCATAGTTGTCAAAATGCCCGATGGCCATGAGTACACGTTGGATGATTCGGGAGAATTTCTGGTGGTCACCCCTTCCGGTAGCACTAGCGTTTACGATGGGGGAGACGAACGCATTGACAAGTTGCTTGAAGATATTCAGTTTCAAGAGTCCCTCGATAAAATTCGCGCCATCTTGGAGGAACAGAAGCGTTCAGACGGAAACGATACTAATAATAGTGGTGCAAATGATGGCGTTAATGGTGCTGGCGGGGTTTCGGTTCAACCGCAATCATCTT
>CBDBHT010000001.1:0-91832 GCA_965205965.1 Candidatus Azotimanducaceae bacterium | reverse complement strand
TTTTGGTAACATCCACGTCATTGGCTGATGAGAAGTTAGCAACTCCTATCTTGAATGCGATGAGATTGGAGCTATTTCGGAATTTCGAAGCGTTGTCAAGAGAGCCGGAGCCACCATATTTCATCAGCTATGAAGTCACGGATTTATCTACGCATATCTATTTGGCGACAATGGGTGAATATCGAGATTCGAAGGTTTTTAAAAATTGGCAACATGGATATTGATCTCCGAGTTGGCAGTCCCGTTCTAGATAACTCTCACTACCTTAGCAATAGCTGGCAGTTCACCAATCCGGGTCGATCTAATTTCCCGTTCGATAGTATTGATGGTCTCAGGACTACTCTTTGGTTTGATACTAACAACGCCTACATGCGTGCACTAGAGCGTTTTGCGGTCGTCAAAGGTCAAGTCAGTAGAATAGTCAAGGAAGAAGATCAATCGGGGGACTTCTCCTCCGCACCTGCAGAATATCATATCGAAGAAGTACGTTCGCTTTCTATTGACGGGGAATCGTGGATTGAACGTCTTAAGGACTACTCTTCCGTGTTTGCGCCGCATAACTTCCTTTTGTCTGGAAACGCACAAATATATGCACGGCATCAAACGAGAAGGTACGTAAACACCGAAGGTACGGTACTACGAATATTTTCTAAGGAATATCATCTCATACTGAAAGCACATGCAAAAGCAAATGACGGAGACGAATTTTCTCGTTTCGAGACTTTTCGTGTGTTTGATGAAAATTCCTTACCTTCTGCGGAAGTCATCAAAGCAGCCGCGCTGCGGATCGTCGAGGATCTTAAAGCACTCCGCGAAGCACCGTTGATGGAGCCGTATTCTGGCCCTGCCATTCTTTCTAGTACGGCGAGTGCTGTTTTTTTCCATGAAATTTTGGGGCACCACATCGAAGGGCATAGGCAGAAGCGGATAGACCAAGGACAAACCTTCAAAAGCAAGGTTGGAGAGCAGATACTGCCGGATACATTCTCGATCTTCTTCGATCCGACTCAGAAGAAATACGCAGCAACCGATCTGATGGGACACTACCTTTTCGATAATGAAGGCATCAAAGCGCGCCGCGTAGCGGTTGTAGAGAATGGCATATTCAAAAGATTTCTGATGTCACGCTCTCCGATTGTGGGTCATCCAGAGTCAAATGGCCACGGTCGGAAAGAAATTGGGGCTAAGGTAGTAGCACGGCAAATCCAATTTAATAGTTGAGGTGATTCATCCACAAACGGAGCAGGAGCTATTAAATCGCTTGCTGGAAATAGCACAACAAGAAGGAAGAGATTACGCACTTTACTTTGATCTAGTTGCAGGAGGGTTTACAACTACTACGCGACACAACCCCACAACGTTTAATGTGTTACCCGTAATGGCGTATAAGGTTTATCTGGATGGCACTAAAGAACTGGTCCGAGGTGTTCAGTTAATTGGTACGCCGCTGACAACGTTAAATGAGGTAGTGGCTGGTGGAGGTACCGTGAGTATATTCAATGGATTTTGTGGTGCAGAATCGGGCCATATTCCCATTTCTGCTGTTTCTCCCATGGTACTGATCTCTAGAATCGAAGTCCAGCGCAAGGATAAATTGACCGCACGACCACCGATACTTTCACCACCTGCATACCGTGAGAAAGACCAGTCTACATGAAGTCAGTTTACTGATAGTGAAAACCGACAATCCCCGTATAGTTTCATTTTTGGCTTGGTGTCGATCTTTCCATATTTGAGTACGGGAGATCGATGTTTTTAGACGTTTAACACGACGTTTGGTCGGGCGTATAGGTGGGTTCTGAGTACCGATTAAGCGGGTCTCCGGACGGTCAAGGCGACATGGGACATCGGGACGTCGGTCGTCCCGATGGTGATGATCGAGCTCGGGCTCGGGTTGGTCGTCAGGAAGTATCGTAGGCGATGTGTGCGGTGTAGAGTCCGAGGGCGTGGCCGTACAGTTGTCGCTAGTTGTGTCGAAGACCACCGCACAGAAACTGCTGCGCAGACGTTCCCAAGCTGCGGTCCGGGTGCAGCACTTGACGAAGACCTGCTTAGATGACGGGCATGCCATTTCCAGCACTTGGTCGATCAGGAACGCCAGCAGCATCAGTGTCGCGAAAGTATCCTACAGGTGCTAGGTTCCGTGTCCGAAGTTGTGTTCCAGGTACTGGACGTCCTTCAGCGTGTTGAACGTCTCGTTCTCAATCTTCCAGCGGCTGCGAGCCGCGCGGGCCAGCTTGCTGGCGTTGTCAGGACGGACCGGCAGATCGGTGACCCAGGTGAACTCCCGCCGCACATGACCTGCAAAATGGGGCAGTGTGCAAAAAGAGCCGATGGCAACGGTTGCGGGGATACCAGAAACTTGCTAAAGTCATCTAGGGCGTGCTGTTCCGGGATGGCTTGGGACGGGATGAATCAACCAGCAGCGAAGAACGGGTTGCCGCTTGATGCCGTTGCCGCCGCGTACACCAGATTTGGCAATAACTCCTGCTCCTATTATCGCGAAACTCCATCCGGAAAGTTCAGACGAATAGCGGAGTTTAGGCTATACGGGAAATGGCTGTAATGAAACAGAGTCTACTGACTGCGATCTTGATTTGTATCTGCTTTGGCCCGACTCTGATAGTTGCAGCTGAGGTGGGTGTTTTTTCGGTTATGCGACGTGAAATGGACCGGAGCATGTCGTCGCTGAAATTTGAGGAGGCACAAACGCCTTTTTTCATCGCTTACACCATACGCGATAAAAGCTGGGTTACCGCAACTGCTACAGATGGCGCATTAATGGACAGTGAGCAAGCAAGATATAAGAACGTGCGAGCGGATGTAGGTGTAGGTGACTACGATGTGAATGGATTCGGTTGGTCAAGGACTAACATTCCATTAGACGACGATGCGGCGTGGCATCTCGCACGAGCGTTATGGCAAAACACTGACTTAGCCTACAAAAATGCATATCGTGCATTCTCGAGCCGAAAGGCTGAATTGGAAAGAGGAACCGATCCAATTCAGGTACCGGACTTCAGTAAGGAGAAAGCCCACCACTATAGAGACGCGGGTGAAATTAAGAATGTCGATCCTAAAAAAGTTGAGTTTCTAGCCAAGAAATTATCTAAGGTTTTCCTAGGCATTTCACACATTCAGTTTTCCTCGGTAAGGGTTTGGGACTACGCGTACCAAGCTCATTTTCTCAATAGCGAGGGCACTGTGTACACCCACACGGGTTCCGTCTCAACGATATATATATATGCAAGCACGCAGGCGGAAGATGGGTCGTTTCTTAATGACTATCTTTCGTATGCAGGAGAGAACCTCAGTAGATTCGATGACATTAGGAAAATTGAGCAAGATATTAAGAAACTTGTGGATCGGTTGGAACGAGTTCGAAATGCTAAGCCTATTGATCGGTACATGGGACCGGTACTTTTTGAGAGTGCTGCGGTAGCTGATATGTTTGCGCAGAACGTTTCGCTCAGTTTCCTGTCGAAGGACGGCCGACGAAACAAGCTAATCGATCGGATAGGGACTCGAATAATGCCTACGTTTGTAAGCGTTATTGATGATCCAACAATACGAGCATATCAAGGTCATATTTTAGCTGGTTATTACCCAATTGATTTTCAGGGAGTGCCGGCGAGGAGAACGCATCTAGTTGATAAAGGAATTTTGAAAACGCTACTCATTGACCGGAACCCGGTGGAGGGAATTGAAAACAGCTCAGGCAATCGACGCGAACGAGGTGTAATACCATCGAATATTTTCCTTGAATCGAATAAGGGAGTAAGTAAGGAAAGGCTAAGGGAGCAACTTTTGGAACTTGCAGAGACTCAGGGCCTGGAATATGGGATTATCATTCGAAAACTAACCAACCCGGTAATGAAGAGATCTCTAGCTCGCCCGCAGACAACTGGCCTGAGGTCACTGGGATTGGTATGTGAAGCGGTGCGCGTAAATCTCGATGGATCCGAGGAGCTAGTGAGCAAGGTAGAGCTGTCCGATTTCTCGGGCATGTTTGTTCATAGAGAATTCAAAAACATCGTAGGCGTATCATCAGAAAGATCCGTTTTTAGCATCCCATCTCAAGTTTTGTCGGAAGCACATCCACTCGCCATGGCTTCATTCGTTGTTCCTTCGTTGCTTTTCGACGATGTCTTCGTACAGAGACATAGAGGAAGACTGCACAAGACACCCATTGTAAGCCATCCACTTGCTCAACGCTGAAGTGAGCAATGCGCAACACTCCTAATATCATTCCAGGGTTTAGAAGCGGACTATTTTTTGTTCACTAAACCTCGCAGCAGCTCATTTAACCTCGTTGTGAGTTCAATTAAATATCGTGGTGTCCGCTCTTTGAACACAACTCAAACTTAGCCCGGATTTCTCATAACCAAGTCGAAAATGATGTTTTTCACGGGATGCGTGGGGTACGGGGCATGGAATGTCGCGTCGCGAGTTTGAAAAGGCTTCGGAGGGCGGGGATGCGTGTGTTTTCCCCGCCTTTTTGCGGGCGGGACGGCGAATCGCTGAGCATCCGGGCGCGGGGAGGTCGGCGCGCTCCGCCGCCAGCGTCATGCACCCGGTTGCACCGGGCTTTTACGTTGGTGCCAGGCTGGCCCAGATCAAGCGGAAATCCTTCCAGTACGGGAAGGCGGACCCGAACGCCAGATGGATCCGCCGCGTGGACACCGTCACGCGCACCGGGATCTGGAACAGGCACTTGCGCAGCGTCGATGGACGGCTCCGGCGCAGGATGGCGGATACCGGAAGGTTCTCGAGCCGGCGCTTCATCATGCAATGAAGGGCATGGGCCAGTGCGCTCATCCGGAGCCGGAGTGCGTTGACGTTCCAGAGGCTGCTGGAGCATCGGTCCAGGAACAGATCGTTCTTCTGTTCCTTGATCCAGTTTTCGGCCTCACCCCGGTCGCAGTACATCTCTTCGTAGACCGTTGGCGCGTCGGGCTTCTGGAGCGAGGTGACGACGAAGCGACTGTTGTACCGGGCTTCGCCGACCGTCGCACATGGGCCTTCCGCGCCGGCCTCCGGTCCGCCGTCGGCCTTGCCGGCCGGTTCCCCGTCCGCGTTGCACCGGTTGTCCCGGCAGCCATTCGGCCTTGGCGATCACGCGGCGTTCGCGGCTCCAGCTGTCGCGCGTGCGATAGTCGAAGCTCTGGTAGCCGCGGACCGCTCGCTGCGCATAGTCCGGATCCCGCTTCAACCGGTCCCGCAGATCGTCCATCAACGGTTGGACCCGGTCTTTCAGCCGATCATTGCGCGGCAGTCCCAGCACGTAATCCACGCCCCGCGCCTCGCACCACGTCATCAACTCGTCGCGGCAGTAGGCCCCGTCGGCGCGGATCAGGATCGGCACCTGCGGAAATCGCTTCCGCAGCCGGTCCACGAGCGGCTCGACCGTCTCCACCACGCCCGCCGCCACATCGCTGCTCGACGTGCGCAGTTCCGTCCGCACCGGCCAGCCGTTGCAGAACACCAGCCGCGGAAGGTAGCAGTATTCATGGTAGTACCCGTGATAGAACCGGTGATAGAACCGGTGCTCCTGCCGGCCGTGCAGTTCCACGTCCGTGGCATCGATGTCCAGCACCAGCCGCTTCGGCATCTGGCCCTGCTCGCCCCACACCAGGTACAGCTCCACGAGCAGCTCGTCGAGCGCATCGAAATCCACGGTGATCTGGCGTGCTTTCGCCGGGTCCCGCCCATTCGCCGACAGCTCCATCCGGTTCAGCGTGCTTTTGCCGGCCAGCGGCTCGCAGTCCGAACGCGCACACTCCACACGCCCCATGGCCGTGGACAGAGCCCGGTCCCGTCGCCGCAGCTCGTCGTGATCGTTCACATCTTCGTAGCCCAGCGCGAGACCCAAAATCCGCTGCCCCAGCAGCGCCACTAGCGGATGCGCCACCTTGGACGGGTCCTTGCAATTGGACACACATGACGATGTGAATTCATTCCTTCTGTTTCATGAGGAGGTAGATCCGCACGGCGGGTTTGAGCAGGACGTATCCCTGCCAGAGTTTGATGTTTCCGGGCAGGGGGTATCTTTTGGAAGGCTGGAACCCAGCGAGTCTTCCAATATTGATCACGGTTTGGCGAATGGTTTGGCGTTCGGGATCCGGAGTTTGATGTTTCCGGGCGTGGGATCCGAGGTCTTCGAGGAGCAGGTTCAGGGTCTCGATTTCTTCCCGGGTCAGCACCCGGATTGCGGGGCGGTCCGGTTCTGCCCGCGCGAGTCGATCGAGGTCGAACACCCGCCAGGCGGTGATGGCGTCGAAGGCCAGGCATTTGCGCAGGTCGTCCGCGTGATCGAGGCGGCGCTCTTCGATGCGGGCACCGCTCTTGAGCACCTTGAAATATTCTTCGATGACCCAGCGTCGGCGATACCGTTCCAGTGCCTGGACGGCCTCTTGGGCATCTTGGAACGGGCGGGTGGACAGCAGCGCCCAGTGCAGGGGAGACGACGTGTCGGCAGGGGGATGGATTTCCGTGGCTGAGACGGCGTGCACGGTCTGTGGCGGGCGTTCCTTGCACCGGCGCGGGGGCAAGAGGTCGGCCCGGAGGCTTCGCACCTCCAGTCGGGCGGTGCGGGCGGCTCGCGCCCGGGCACCGCCCGAGGCAGGAAGATCGAGTTCGAGGATCGAGGACACCGGTTGCGATGCCAGGCATTCCCACAGGTCTGCCGGAGGATCTTCGGCCTCCGTCCGTGCCGTGCGCTTGGCACCGCGGGAGGAACGGAACAGCAGTTCCACGTCCAATCCCGCGGCGCGTTCCAGCATCGAGAACATGTCGGCTTCCCGGTCGCACACGGCGATCACGCGAGTATCGGGACAGGACTTGGCCAGTTCCGCGGCACAGTCCAGACCCGCCAACCAGCGTGTGCGCTCCGAGGTCTCCGCTTTCTCCGGCGCCGGCGGCCGGAAGCGGGTATCCATTTCCAGCACGCCCAGCGGTCGCCCCGTCGGCGTGACGGCCAGCGTGAGATGCACGGGCAGCCCCTGCACGCCCTTTCCGCCGCCTCCCAATTCCGCCAGCCCCTCGCTGGTCGCCAGCCCCGAATAGTTCAGCATGGTGGTGTCCTGCACCGCCAGCACCACCGGTTCCAGACGGCAGCGATCCACCGTGGACTGGCGATGTGCGTCCAGCACATGCTCCTCCGTGACACGCGCATTCGACAACAAGCGATAGGCTCCTTTCTGCTGTGCCGGGGTGGCAAACACCTGCGGCAAGGACAAGCCCGGACGATCGGCCCAGGCGCGCCCCATGTCCACCAGCCGCCGCCGCAGGCGCGCATCGCCCAGCGTGCGTGCGCCATATTCCCGATCGGCCCAGTCCGCCTGTATCGGCCAATGCCGGGATCCGCTCCACATTGGCAGCCGAGCCCCGGATTCCGCGCACAACTCTCGTCGCCAATGCCGCGACAGCGGATGCACCCAGACCGCCTTCGGAGACGTCCGGAACCCGCCCGGAGGACGACCGGAGGTGCGCCCCGCGCAACGCTGCCAGCCCGCCGCCCGATAGCACGTCCCGGCGCGGGACGGATCCACGTAAGTATACTCCAGAAGCGGTGCCGTTCCACGCGCTCGCCGCCACTCCGTCGCGAGTGCCTTCGACGCCTTCGCGAGCACATGGGAAGCCAGGTTCGGTACCCGTACCCCGGGAAGAATCAAAAACCGCGACTGCCGAACCACCGCCTGCAAATGTGCGACCCGCGCGGCTTCCGACCAGCCGATCCAGCGATCCCGACAGGCCTGGTGCCAGCTCGCCGCCGACCATCTCACCCCGCCCAGGCGACCCTGGCGGCTCGAGACAATCCAGCAGTTCAGCGCAGCGCCCGGACTGCGATCCCATCCCCGTGGATGATGCGTGTGCAGCAGGCGACGAAACGCCCCCACGTCCTTCGCCGCCACACGTCGCACCGAGACCTCGCCCAATGCCTCCAGCGCACAGTCCAACGCCAGGTCCGGATAGTCCGAAGCCGGTGCCCGGACCGATGCCACCGGACGCGCCGCCGGCAACGCCACCCCCAGATGCGCCGCCAGTTGCGGCAACGCCTTGCAGGCCGACGCGATGCACCACTCCCTCTGACGATTCCGCCAGTCTTCACGCTCGCAAATCCCCCGAGCCAGGGACCACCGAGTCGCCGACGGATCCCTCGACTTCTCCTTGAACCAAGCCAGCGAAGCCTCGCCAAAATGTCTCAGACCCAATTGCATGCAAATATAGTAAACATCACCCCCTCTCTTGTCAAGTGTGTCTAATTGCAAGGGACGGGTCCCGGTGGTCCGTGAAACATTCCGAGACGCGCTCGAACAGCCGGACCTGCTCGGCCAGCATCATCAGCAGTGCCGAGCCCCCGTTGGAACTCAGCTCGCCTCCACTGCAGTCCACCTCCATCCGCGCCGGACGGACCCCTTTCGCCATCCGACGCACCAACCGGTCCGCGCCGCGCTTTTGCTTGCTCTTCATCCCGTGCCCTCCTCCATCCGACCCCATCGGCCGCGTTGCGCCCACCCTTCGGCCAGCGTGGCCGCATGTCCCGGACGCCCCTTCCAGAGGTTGTGTATAAATTTGTCTGCAAAAACGAAAAACGGGCTGTAACGACAGACGAATGGTTAGAATCTGATGTTTCATCGGGAATGTGGAGATGCCTGGACGCAATCCTGAGAAGTTGTGTCAAGAATTTTCTGCAATTTCCAGTGGGAGCGGAGACCCGCCCATATGGGCGGGTCTCCGCTCGGCGCGAAATTTTCGGGCGTTTCATGCCGCCTCCTGCCATGTCTCGGATTCCGGTTCGGATGCGCGAACCACGCCGATCCGGCCATATAGATAACGCTGCCCCGTCAGCCACCGCTCATGGGTCTCCGCCGCAAGTGCCAAGATCAGACGCAGACAGGACTCCGCGTTCGGGAAGATCCTGACGACACGCGTGCGCCGACGGAGCTCCTCGTTGTACCGCTCCAGCATGTTCGTGGACTTCATCCGCAGGCGATGTTCCCTAGGCAGCCGATACACCGTCAGCGTCTCCTCGACATGATCCTCGACCCATTCCACTAGCCTGCCAAACCCTTTCTCATCGCCCCAACGGGCTACCCAGGCACCCAGTGCCTCACGAGCCTCCCCGACATGCTCACAGCCCCACAACCGTTTCAAACCCTCCAGACACGCGGGATCAGCACTCCGGGACAGCTTGTCCCTGGCATTGCGCAGAAAATGGACGCAGCACCGTTGCCACAACGCGGTCGGCAACACTTTCGAGATCGCATGCTTCAATCCCTCATGACTGTCCGAGACCACATACTCGACTCCCCGCAGGCCACGTTCCTTCAGATGCGAGAGGAATTCCGTCCACGACCCCTCGCTTTCCCGGTTCGCCACTTCCACCGCCAGCACCTGACGCCGACCCTCGCCGTCAATCCCGATGGCAATCTGCACTGCCCGGGAACGCACCGAGCCCTCCTCACGCACCTTCTCATACCGGGCATCCAGCAACACATACGGATACGCCTCCTCCAGCCGACGTTTCGCAAACGCCTTCAGGGACGTGTCCAGCTTCGACACCATGGCCGAGATCGTCGCCGGTGAAAACTCGTGACCGCACAGATCTTCCGCCAGTCGGCTCACCCGACGCGTCGAGACCCCCTGCACATACATCTCCGACAGCACGGCCACCAGTGCCTTCTCCGAACGCTGATAGCGCTCGAACACCCGCGTGCTGAACTGGCCGCTGCGTTCCTGCGGAACCCTCAGCTCGATCTCGCCCACCTTCATCGTCAGATCGCGCCGGTAGTATCCAGAACGGTAGCCCTGACGCGTCTTCGTCCGCTCGCTCTTGCCCGCTCCCAGAAACTCCGTCATCTCACTCTCCAGAACCGGTTGTGTATAAATTTATCTGCAAAAACGAAAAACGAGCTGTAACGACAGACGGATGGTTAGAATCTGATGTTTTATCGGGAATGTGGAGATGCCTGGACGCGGAACCGCGTCCAGGCACGAATCATTCATTACACAATTTATGACAAAGGAGCAAAAAATGATTCGGGAAGATTATACGCACAATGACACGAAGAAGTCGGCATGTCATCATCTGGCGGACGATGAGGACTTTGTGAGGCGGCTGGTGCAAGAGACGCTCAACGAGGTGCTGGAGAGTGAGATGACGGAGTTTCTGGGAGCGGGCAAGAGCGAGCGGACGAAGACGCGTCAGGGCTACCGTTCTGGCTACTACCGGCGCGATCTGACGATGAAGGTGGGCGAGATCGAGCTGAGGGTTCCGCAGGAACGCAGCGGCCAGTTCAGCACGCGGGTGTTCGAGCGCTATCAGCGTTCGGAGAAGGCCCTGGTGGCGGTGCTGTCGGAGATGTATGTGCAGGGGGTCTCGACGCGTCGGGTGAGCCGACTGGCGGAGGGTCTGTGCGGTCACGAGTTTTCGCCGGCGACGATCTCGGCCATGGTGTCGAAGCTGGACACGTCCCTGAAGGCGTTTGCGAAACGTCGGCTGGAGGAGGCGTATCCGTATGTGTTGCTGGATGCCCGGTATGAGAAGGTGCGTGAGGAGGGCTCGGTGCGTTCCCGGGCAGTGCAGATTGCCATCGGGATTGACGGCGAGGGTCGGCGTCAGGTGCTGGCGGTGGAAGTGGCGAACCGGGAAAGCGAGGGGTCGTGGACGGAATTCCTGTCGCATCTGAAGGAACGTGGCCTGCGGGGAGTCGAGTATGTGGTCTCGGACAGTCATGAGGGATTGAAGCATGCGATCTCGAAAGTGTTGCCGACCGCGTTGTGGCAACGGTGCTGCGTCCATTTTCTGCGCAATGCCAGGGACAAACTGTCCCGGAGTGCTGATCCCGCGTGTCTGGAGGGTTTGAAACGGTTGTGGGGCCGTGAGCATGTCGGGGAGGCTCGTGAGGCACTGGGTGCCTGGGTAGCCCGTTGGGGCGATGAGAAAGGGTTTGGCAGGCTAGTGGAATGGGTCGAGGATCATGTCGAGGAGACGCTGACGGTGTATCGGCTGCCCAGGGAACATCGCCTGCGGATGAAGTCCACGAACATGCTGGAGCGGTACAACGAGGAGCTCCGCCGGCGAACGCGTGTCGTCAGGATCTTTCCGAACGCGGAGTCCTGTCTGCGTCTGATCTTGGCACTTGCGGCGGAGACCCATGAGCGGTGGCTGACGGGGCAGCGTTATCTATATGACCGGATCGGCGTGGTTCGCGCACCCGAACCGGAATCCGAGACATGGCAGGAGGCGGCATGAAACACCCAAAAATTTCGCGCCGAGTGGAGACCCGCCCATATGGGCGGGTCTCCACTCCCACTGGAAATTGCAGAGAAATTCTTGACACAACTCCAGAACCTCGTTGAGCGTCTCCTGCACCAGCCGCCTCACAAACTCCTCATCGTCCGCCAGATGATCGCATGCCGACTTCTTCGTGGCATTGTGCGTATAATCTTTCCGAATCATTTCTTGCTCCTTGTCTATAAGTTGTGTCATGAATGATTCGCGCCTGGACGCCCCTTATGTGCGTCCAGGCATCTCCACATTCCCGATGAAACATCAGATTCTAACCATTCGTCTGTCGTTACAGTCCGTTTTTCGTTTTTGCAGACAAATTTATACACAACCAACTGAGAGTTCCGCAGGAACGCAGCGGCCAGTTCAGCACGCGGGTGTTCGAGCGCTATCAGCGTTCGGAGAAGGCCCTGGTGGCGGTGCTGTCGGAGATGTATGTGCAGGGGAGGGGGTCTCGACGCGTCGGGTGAGCCGGCTGGCGGAGGGTCTGTGCGGTCACGAGTTTTCGCCGGCGACGATCTCGGCTATGGTGTCGAAGCTGGACGCGTCCCTGAAGGCGTTTGCGGAACGTCGGCTGGAGGAGGCGTATCCGTATGTGTTGCTGGATGCCCGGTATGAGAAGGTGCGTGAGGAGGGCTCGGTGTGTTCCCGGGCAGTGCAGATTGCCATCGGGATTGCACGGCGAGGGTCGGCGTCAGGTGCTGGCGGCGGAAGTGGCGAACCGGGAAAGCGAGGGGCCGTGGACGGAATTCCTGTCGCATCTGAAGGGACGTGGCCTGCGGGGAGTCGAGTATGTGGTCTCGGACAGTCATGAGGGATTGAAGCATGCGATCTCGAAAGTGTTGCCGACCGCGTTGTGGCAACGGTGCTGCGTCCATTTTCTGCGCAATGCCAGGGACAAACTGTCCCGGAGTGCTGATCCCGCGTGTCTGGAGGGTTTGAAACGGTTGTGGGGCTGTGAGCATGTCGGGGAGGCTCGTGAGGCACTGGGTTCCTGGGTAGCCCGTTGGGGCGATGAGAAAGGGTTTGGCAGGCTAGTGGAATGGGTCGGGGATCATGTCGAGGAGACGCTGACGGTGTATCGGCTGCCCAGGGAACATCGCCTGCGGATGAAGTCCACGAACATGCTGGAGCGGTACAACGAGGAGCTCCGCCGGCGAACGCGTGTCGTCCGGATCTTCCCGAACGCGGAGTCCTGTCTGCGTCTGATCTTGGCACTTGCGGCGGAGACCCATGAGCGGGGGCTGACGGGGCAGCGTTATCTATATGGCCGGATCGGCGTGGTTCGCGCATCCGAACCGGAATCCGAGACATGGCAGGAGGCGGCATGAAACGCCCGAAAATTTCGCGCCGAGCGGAGACCCGCCCATATGGGCGGGTCTCCGCTCCCACTGGAAATTGCAGAAGATTCTTGACACAACTCTTCCAGAACACCCACCGGAACATGCACAGTACGACCACCAGCGTGTTCAGCACGCGCCGCCGCCGCTGCCAGAGCCGGACCAAAGCATCCTCCGGGGCCAAGACGGCTGCCGGCGACCTGCAGGACCCCAGTCGATCCCGACCCTTCGGCGTGAACCAGCCCAGATGACTACACAGGGTGGACGCCAACTCATGGCGGCTCAGTGCCGGAAACCGTGCCACCGTCTTCTGAAGGTCCACCATCCAACGGCGGGTCAGCCGCGTGCCACCCAAGGTGGTCGACTTCAGGTTCTCGATTCGGAAATCCATCACGTTGGCACCAGAGACCATCTAACCAAGCGTAGATTGCCATAACCCATGCCAAAACGTAAGTGTTTTTTTGAAGAACCCCCAAAAAATTGAATATGTTCCCGTATATCAACCGGTGACACGACATCCTCAAAGACCGGGATCCCTTTCCGTTCATCCGCATGCCATCGCAGCCACCGGGGGCGAGACCTCCCGACAGTCGGGGAGCGTTCGGGTCTCGTCAAGACCTGGACCCAGGGGCGTGCGATAGGGACGTCCGCCGCATGCTCACCTGCATGGCTCATCATCCAGTCGACAACAGCATCTTGCACGGGATGCGCCGCTTTGCACGCCGGTCGTGGCGGTCCGCAAAACGGGCCCAGGCGCATGCTACACGTCCGCACCGCTTCCGCCAGCATCGCACTCAGCACCGAACGCGCCCCGCTTCCGTCCGACCCGAACGCACCCCTTTCGCCATCCAACGCACCCATCCGTCCGAACGCACCCCGCTACCATCCCCTTCCCCCCGGCAAAGCCCAACCAACTTCGTGGTGTCAACAACTTACACGCACATACATCGCACCCAAGCCATCCATTATGAGAAATAAGGGTTAGACTCATGCCATGGAAGTGTGTTTCAATGGTTCGACAACAGCATCGGTTCTATGTGTTAGAGTTGAACTTTTATTGAGCCATTACGTGCGGCACTAATCTAGAAACTGTACGTATGTGTCATTGAATCACTCTCACGATTAACAAATATGCCACGGACAAGATCTGCGCCTCTGCTGCTCCATTCGATATTGAATATCGAAAAACAACGATTTTCAAAACTTGGCGATGTTGTTCGCAAGGCTGAAGAACATGCAGAGACCACAGCCATCGTGCGTAGTGTGCTTGATCCTAAATTAGCTAAGCACTGTATCGCTGTAACCATCACTGGAAATCGTTTAACGATTTTTGTCGACGCAGCTGCCTGGGCGACGCGCATTCGCATGTGCTCCCCAATATTGCTTGAAGAATTACATGAGCTGCGTGACTTCACAGAGGTTAGCAAAGTGGTAGTCAAGACGATGCTGTCACTTAAAACATACCCTTATTCCTCTCTAGTCAGAGTAGAGCATAGAGGGACAGATACCGTATCTTAATATTCGATTGCCATCGGTGGTGAAAACAACAGAGATGGGACAGCACGGAGCCCGTCCGTGGGCCGTAACCGATAACTCAGAGATAAACGTAGTTCGAAACACCGGGCAACCAGGACCAGACCTATTGCATACAGGCATGTCTATTTATTCGTTGATCCCATGTATTTATAGGGCACATTCGGGCTTAGGTCTGGCCATACGGATCCAAGTTTCTTCAGAAGGTCTTGATGAACGGATCGAAGCTGTTTGAACGGGCATTCCAAGACGTAGCACTTGTGGGGCATTTGACGACCTGCGGAAGTTGCGCGAGGTGGTGGACTGGGAGGCGTTCCTTCCGCTGCTGCAGGAGATTTTTGGCCGTTCGGGAAGTGGCGAGGCGGTCTCCCGAGGTTAACCGTCCTAGGACATGGTGATCATGTTTCGAGTTCTGTTGCTGGGAGTGAACCAGTAATTTCCAGCGAGTTGTGAACTGCTGGTTTTGACGGGGTTTGCGACAATTTTCGATGAGTGATTTTCGCGACCTTTTGCGGTTTCCATGTCGGCATTCGCTTAGGATAGTTCCCTGCAAAGCAAGCAGCATGGAAGCAAGCGATGAAGGCAAGGATGCGCAAGAGATTGAGTGCGCCGGGGATGATTGGGGTGCTGGGTCGGATCTATTCTCAAGTGGACGAGCAATGGCATTCGGATTAGCGGAAAGGGATCTTGGTCTTTGAGGATGTCGTGTAACCGGTTGATATACGGAAACATATTCGGTTCTGTTGGGGTTCTTCAAAAAAACACTTACGTTTTAGCATGGGTTATGGCAATCTACGCTTAGTTAGTGTCTGGCAGGAAACTCTTTATGCTACGTAAAGTCCTTGAATCCAGGGTATCTTCAGGTTTTTAAGGTTTGCGAAGAAGAGGCCGATTGGTTAGAATCTCAAGGGTTTCATGGTGTTTTTGGGGGATTTCCCCCCATCTTCGTGGAAAAAGGAGCGGTAGTCGGGCATGCGTGATTGGGAACGAGGGAAGCAACAAATACGTCTTGGAGAGGTTCCGATTGAGAAGATCCAGTTGGATCTGAAGTCACGGGATGACATTCCGGTGGTGCTTCGGGGATTGCAGGCGGTGTACGGTGACCTGCGTATGCGGAAGCAGCTGTTCGAATGGTTGGAATCGGCACTGGGGTCGGATCGGGATCTGGGCAACGGGCGTCCGGGGATGCCGTTGTGGTCGATGCTGGTGTTGGCAGTGTTGAAGGAGGGTCTCAACTGCGACTGGGATCGCTTGCACGAGTTGGTGAACCAGCATGGGACCCTTCGGGAGATGCTGGGGGATTCCCGTTTTGGCGGGGAGCGATACCACCGTCAAACGCTGATCGACAACGTCTCGCTGCTGAGGCCGGAGTTGCTTCGTGCGGTGGGGGAACGGGTGGTATCGACCGGACACGAGGTGGTGCGAAAAGAGTCTTGCGGCGGCTTGTCCGCTCGCTGTGATTCGTTTGTGGTGGAGACCGACGTTCGCTTTCCGACCGATCTGGGTCTGTTGTGGGATGCGACCCGGGTGGCGGTGCGTGTCTGCTCGAAGTTGGCCAAGGCGCAGGGGTTGGCAGGCTGGCGTCAACGAAGGCACCTGGAAAGGCAACTGCGGCATCGGTTTCAACGAGTATGCACGTCCCGACGGTGGAAGCGGGATCCGCAAGGAGTGAAGGCATACCTGTCCGGTTGTCGACAGCTACGGCAGCGGATTGCTGCAACCCTGGATCCATTGGCCATGTCCTCAGTGGACCTATCCGAACTCCGCCGTCTGGTGTCGCTGGGAACCCGTCTGGAAGACCAGATCGTGCGTCGGGTGTTGAAGGGGGAGACCATTCCGGCCTCGGAGAAGATTTTTTCCGTGTTTGAGGAACACACCCGTTGGATCAGCAAAGGCAAGGCAGCTCGACCGGTCGAGCTGGGGGTGCCCTTGGCGGTGATGGAAGACCAGCATCAGTTCATTCTCGACTACCGGATCATGTGGGAGGGTAGCGATGTGGATTCGGCTATCCCGCTCTGGTGGAGTCTTGCAAGCAACGCTATCCGGAGTTGACGGTCTGCAGCTTCGACCGGGGCTTTTACAGTCCCTCCAACCGGAGCCGGTTGGAGCAGATGTTGGAGGTGGCGGCCTTGCCTGCCCAAGGTCGGCTGTCGCCGATAGCGAAAGCACGCGAGCGGGAGGCCCGATTCGCGGCGGCCCGCCACCAGCATCCGGCGGTGGAATCGGCGATCCACCACCTGGAAAGCCATGGTCTGGATCGGATCCGAACGCACGGACGGAAAGGCTTTGCCCGAACGGTGGCCCTGGCGATTCTGGCAGCCAACCTCCATCGTTTAGGCACGCTGCTGCTGGCCCGGGATCGCAAGCGGGAGCGACGTCGCTCCCGAGCCCTGCTCCAGGCAGCCTGACCCCTCGGCATCCGCTCCGCAACAGCAGGCTCAACCTCCCGACCTGTACGGGCAGGAAACTCTTGTCCCGCCAGCTGGACGGGAAGCCTCTACGCACCCCAATCAAGCACTCCAACCACCTCAGAACCACACCACGCTACCCAATCGAGCGTTCTGAAACGGACGAACGCTCTTTCAATACCATCTACAGACTGGAAATCAGGGGTTTTCTGCCAAACACTACCTAGCCCTTATTTCTCATAATGGATGAAGAGCAAGCAAAAGCGCGGCGCGGACCGGTTGGTGCGTCGGATGGCGAAAGGGGTCCGTCCGGCGCGGATGGAGGTGGACTGCAGTGGAGGCGAGCTGAGTTCCAACGGGGGCTCGGTACTGCTGATGATGCTGGCCGAGCAGGTCCGGCTGTTCGAGCGCGCCTCGGCATGTTTCACGGACCACCGTGACCCGTCCAAGGTGGCGCATCCGCTAGTGGCGTTGCTGGGGCAGCGGATTTTGGGTCTCGCGCTGGGCTACGAAGATGTGAACGATCACGACGAGCTGCGGCGGAACCAGGCCCTGTCCACGGCCATGGGGCGTGTGGAGTGTGCGCGTTCGGACTGCGAGCCGCTGGCCGGCAAAAGCACGCTGAACCGGATGGAGCTGTCGGCGAACGGGCGGGACCCGGCGAAAGCGCGCCAGATCACCGTGGATTTCGATGCGCTCGACGAGCTGCTCGTGGAGCTGTACCTGGTGTGGGGCGAGCGGGGCCCGATGCCAAAGCGGTTGGTGCTGGATATCGATGCCACGGACGTGCAGCTGAACGGCCGGCAGGAGCACCGGTTCTATCACGGGTACTACCATGAATACTGCTACCTTCCGCGGCTGGTGTTCTGCAACGGCTGGCCGGTGCGGACGGAACTGCGCACGTCGAGCAGCGATGTGGCGGCGGGCGTGGTGGAGACGGTCGAGCCGCTCGTGGACCGGCTGCGGAAGCGATTTCCGCAGGTGCCGATCCTGATCCGCGCCGACGGGGCCTACTGCCGCGACGAGTTGATGACGTGGTGCGAGGCGCGGGGCGTGGATTACGTGCTGGGACTGCCGCGCAATGATCGGCTGAAAGACCGGGTCCAACCGTTGATGGACGATCTGCGGGACCGGTTGAAGCGGGATCCGGACTATGCGCAGCGAGCGGTCCGCGGCTACCAGAACTTCGACTATCGCACGCGCGACAGCTGGAGCCGCGAACGGCGCGTGATCGCCAAGGCCGAATGGCTGCCGGGACAACCGGTCGGCAACGCGGACGGGGAACCGGTCGGCAAGGTCGACGGCGGACCGGCCGGCAAGGCCGACGGCGGACCGGAGGCCGGCGCGGAAGGCCCATGTGCGACGGTCGGCGAAGCCCGGTACAACAGTCGCTTCGTCGTCACCTCGCTCCAGAAGCCCAACGCGCAAACGGTCTACGAAGAGATGTACTGCGACCGGGGTGAGGCCGAAAACTGGATCAAGGAACAGAAGAACGATCTGTTCCTGGACCGATGCTCCAGCAGCCTCTGGAACGTCAACGCACTCCGGCTCCGGATGAGCGCACTGGCCCATGCCCTTCATTGCATGATGAAGTGCCGGCTCGAGAACCTTCCGGTATCCTCCATGCTGCGCTGGAGCCGTCCATCGACGCTGCACAAGTGCCCAGCAATTCCCCGTATAGCCCCAACCCCGCTATAGGTATGGACTTTGCGCATTGGCTTTCGCAATAATAAGAGCGTAGGCTTATCGTTTGAGGATGGATGATAGGTTAATATAGAGTTACCAGACAAACGAGGTATCCAAGGATGGGTGCGTTGAAGTTGCGCAAGGATGTGAGCAAACCCGGTTTGCTGCGGGTGGTTCGTGAAGTATTTGAGGCGGTCGTTGAGGAGGTATGCGGGCGGAAGTTTTCCACCGGTGACTGTCTGATGTCGGGTCTGGCGGTGTTTCTGGAGAAGCACGCCTCGCTGCTGCAATTTGATTTAACGAGGCACCGGCACAAGGTGGTGGAAATGAATCTGCGTCGTCTGTACGGTCTGGCGCAGGTTCCCTGCGACACGACTCTGCGCCGTCCGCCTGGATCCGATCTCGCCGGTGCGGTATCGGCGGGCGTTTCAGCAGGTTCTGCAACGCGCCCAGCGCGGCAAGGTGCTGCAGCGGATGTCGGCGTGGCGCGGTCATTATCTGGTAGCCGTGGATGGTACCGGCACCTTTTCCTCCCAGCGGATTCACGGTCCGTGCTGTCTGCGGGCCCGGCATCGCAACGGTTCGACCACGTACTCTCATCAGCAGTTGTGTGCGGTGATGGTGCATCCGGATCAGCGGCAGGTGCTGCCGATGGCGATAGAAGCGGTTTGCAACGGGGATGGCTCGACGAAGAACGACTGCGAGCGGGGTGCCTGGGCCCGGCTAGTTCCGGTCCTGGCTTCGCTTTATCGGCGCATGAAGCTGATCGTGATTGCCGATGGGCTGTTCTCGCAGGGTCCCCAGATCCGGCTGCTGCAGGAGCATGGACTGCGCTTTCTGCTGGTGGCTCGGGCGGGCGACCATCCGCATCTGCAGGCTCAGCTGGATCGTTCCGATGCGCCCTGGTTTGCAGATCCCTCGCCCGAAGGGCAGGAGCGGGATCGCCAGCTGCGCGTGGTGCCGGAGGTGGAACTGAATGCTGCGAACCCCGACCTGAGGGTCCAGGTGCTGCAGAGTTCGGAGCGGCGTGGCTCCGGCGAGGATGCGCGGCGGGCGTTCACCTGGGTCACCGATCTGCCGCTCAATCCGCATAACGCCAGCGAACTGGCTCGCGCGGCTCGCAGTCGCTGGAAGATCGAGAACGAGACCTTCAACACGCTGAAGAACGTCCAGTACCTGGAACACAACTTCGGACACGGAACCCAGCACCTGTCGGATACTTTCGCTGCGCTGATGCTGCTGGCGTTCCTGATCGACCAGCTGCTGGAAATGGCCTGCCCCGTCATGAAGCAAATCTTCGCCAAGTGCTATACCCGAACCGCAACGTGGGAACGTCTGCGCAGCAGTTTCTGTGCAGTAGCCTTCCGCAACTGGCAGGAACTGTACGGCCACGCCCTCGGGATCTACACCGCGTACCTCGCCTACGATACGTCCTGACGGCCGACCGCCTCTCCAGCTGCTCGATGAAGAAGGGATCGGGACATCCGTCCCGAGGCCCCATGCCGCCCTGACGGTCAAGAGACCTGCATATCGATGCCCGGAACCCGTTCCAACGCACAACGACATGCCGTGCAAACCGTCTGAAAACGTTGGTTCCCCGTACCGAAACATGAAAAGACCGACATCAAGCCCAAAATGAAACTATACGGGGAATTGCTGCACAAGTGCCTGTTCCAGATCCCGGTGCGCGTGACGGTGTCCACGCGGCGGATCCATCTGGCGTTCGGGTCCGCCTTCCCGTACTGGAAGGATTTCCGCTTGATCTGGGCCAGCCTGGCACCAACGTAAAAGCCCGGTGCACGCTGGCGGCGGAGCGCGCCGACCTCCCCGCGTCCGGATGCTCAGCGATTCGCCGTCCCGCCCGCAAAAAGGCGGGGAAAACACACGCATGCCCGCCCTCCGAAGCCTTTTCAAACTCGCGACGCGACATTCCATGCCCCGTACCCCACGCATCCCGTGAAAAACATCATTTTCGACTTGGTTATGAGAAATCCGGGTTAACCCTTATTTCTCATAATGGATGGCTTGGGTGCGATGTATGTGCGTGTAAGTTGTTGACACCACGAAGTTGGTTGGACTTTGCCGGGGGAAAGGGGATGGTAGCGGGGTGCGTTCGGATGGATGGGTGCGTTGGATGGCGAAAGGGGTGCGTTCGGGTCGGACGGAAGCGGGGCGCGTGCGGTGCTGAGTGCGATGCTGGCGGAAGCGGTGCGGACGTGTAGCATGCGCCTGGGCCCGTTTTGCGGACCGCCACGACCGGCGTGCAAAGCGGCGCATCCCGTGCAAGATGCTGTTGTCGACTGGATGATGAGCCATGTGGGTGAGCATGCGGCGGACGCCCCTATCGCACGCCCTTGGGTCCTGGTCTTGACGAGACCCGAACGCTCCCCGACTGTCGGGAGGTTTCGCCCCCGGTGGCTGCGATGGCATGCGGATGAACGGAAAGGGATCCCGGTCTTTGAGGATGTCGTGTCACCGGTTGATATACGGGAACATATTCGATTTTTTGGGGGTTCTTCAAAAAAACACTTGCGTTTTGGCATGGGTTATGGCAATCTACGCTTGGTTAGATAGTCTCTGGTGCCAACGTGATGGATTTCCGAATCGAGAACTTGAAGTCGACCACCTTGGGTGGCACGCGGCTGACCCGCCGTTGGATGGTGGACCTTCAGAAGACGGTGGCACGGTTTCCGGCACTGAGCCGCCATGAGTTGGCGTCCACCCTGTGTAGTCATCTGGGCTGGTTCAAGCCGAAGGGTTGGGATCGATTGGGGTCCTGCAGGTCGCCGGCAGCCGTCTTGGCCCCGGAGGATGCTTTGGTCCGGCTCTGGCAGCGGCGGCGGCGCGTGCTGAACACGCTGGTGGTCGTACTGTGCATGTTCCGGTGGGTGTTCTGGAAGGGGCGTCCGGGATATGCGGCCACGCTGGCCGAAGGGTGGGCGCAACGCGGCCGATGGGGCCGGATAGAGGAGGGCACGGGATGAAGAGCAAGCAAAAGCGCGGCGCGGACCGGTTGGTGCGTCGGATGGCGAAAGGGGTCCGTCCGGGGCGGATGGAGGTGGACTGCAGTGGAGGCGATCTGAGTTCCAACGGGGGATCGGTACTGCTGATGATGCTGGCCGAGCAGGTCCGGCTGTTCGAGCGCGCCTCGGAATGTTTCACGGACCACCGGGACCCGTCCAAGGTGGCGCATCCGCTAGTGGCGTTGCTGGGGCAGCGGATCTTGGGTCTCGCGCTGGGCTACGAAGATGTGAACGATCACGACGAGCTGCGGCGGGACCGGGCCCTGTCCACGGCCATGGGGCGTGTGGAGTGTGCGCGTTCGGACTGCGAGCCGCTGGCCGGCAAAAGCACGCTGAACCGGATGGAGCTGTCGGCGAACGGGCGGGACCCGGCGAAAGCGCGCCAGATCACCGTGGATTTCGATGCGCTCGACGAGCTGCTCGTGGAGCTGTACCTGGTGTGGGGCGAGCGGGGCCAGATGCCGAAGCGGTTGGTGCTGGATATCGATGCCACGGACGTGGAACTGCACGGCCGGCAGGAGCACCGGTTCTATCACGGGTACTACCATGAATACTGCTACCTGCCGCGGCTGGTGTTCTGCAACGGCTGGCCGGTGCGGACGGAACTGCGCACGTCGAGCAGCGATGTGGCGGCGGGCGTGGTGGAAACGGTCGCGCCGCTCGTGGACCGGCTGCGGAAGCGATTTCCGCAGGTGCCGATCCTGATCCGCGCCGACGGGGCCTACTGCCGCGACGAGTTGATGACGTGGTGCGAGGCGCGGGGCGTGGATTACGTGCTGGGACTGCCGCGCAATGATCGGCTGAAAGACCGGGTCCAACCGTTGATGGACGATCTGCGGGACCGGTTGAAGCGGGATCCGGACTATGCGCAGCGAGCGGTCCGCGGCTACCAGAGCTTCGACTATCGCACGCGCGACAGCTGGAGCCGCGAACGCCGCGTGATCGCCAAGGCCGAATGGCTGCCGGGACAACCGGTCGGCAACGCGGACGGGGAACCGGTCGGCAAGGCCGACGGCGGACCGGCCGGCAAGGCCGACGGCGGACCGGAGGCCGGCGCGGAAGACCCATGTGCGACGGTCGGCGAAGCCCGGTACAACAGTCGCTTCGTCGTCACCTCGCTCCAGGAGCCCGACGCGCCAACGGTCTACGAAGAGATGTACTGCGACCGGGGTGAGGCCGAAAACTGGATCAAGGAACAGAAGAACGATCTGTTCCTGGACCGATGCTCCAGCAGCCTCTGGAACGTCAACGCACTCCGGCTCCGGATGAGCGCACTGGCCCATGCCCTTCATTGCATGATGAAGCGCCGGCTCGAGAACCTTCCGGTATCCGCCATGCTGCGCCGGAGCCGTCCATCGACGCTGCGCAAGTGCCTGTTCCGGATCCCGGTGCGCGTGACGGTGTCCACGCGGCGGATCCATCTGGCGTTCGGATCCGCCTTCCCGTACTGGAAGGATTTCCGCTTGATCTGGGCCAGCCTGGCACCAACGTAAAAGCCCGGTGCCACCGGGTGCATGACGCTGGCGGCGGAGCGTGCCGGCCTCCCCGCGCCCGGATGCTCAGCGATCCGCCGTCCCGCCCGCAAAAAGGCAGGGAAAACACACGCATCCCCGCCCTCCGAAGCCTTTTCAAACTCGCGACGCGACATTCCATGCCCCGTACCCCACGCATCCCGTGAAAAACATCATTTTCGACTTGGTTATGAGAAATCCGGGTTAAGGACATCTAGAGCGTGGCTGGCAAGTTTCGAAAATTGTCGGGACTTTCATCGCTTACTCTCCATCATCTTCCCTATCATCCCGGTCCCCCTGTCCGACCGCATTCGCTTGAGGCCGTCAATTTTACTCTCCCCGAATCACCACGAACCGCCGGCCTTGGAACACGAGATCTATGTATTGGTAATTAATCAGTAATCGTGGTCCCTTGAACTTGAAGCAATTGGCCATTTCGGGCACGATCGTGACGTCGCTGATGGTCATCAATGCTCTAGCTTTCGATCACGCCCATTGGAGCTCACTTGAAAATATAGCAAAAAATATAGCAAAATTAAAAATTCATATAAGCAGTCCATAGTGCCGTACGTCCTTCAGCTGAAGGCGGACATGAAGACTACTAAGTTTCATTGTATTGTCGATCCGGTTTATTCCAAATTCAGTGCGTGTTTTCAGCACACTCCATTCCAGGCGTATCGCTTGCTGCTGCATTTATATACCATCTGGCAAGTCTGATTGTCGTCATACCGCTGAACCTACGGTGTTATGCAAGCAAAAGATTCAATCTACTAGAATATAAATAGCAAGCCGGACTATTCACGTTCCGTGTACTCTTACTTGGAGTTTCATCTCTCAGCAAGCTGCTCAGTGCAGTGCAGTTAAGTTATGACTGACAAGGCCGACCTACTGAACGAAATATCGCTTGATCGCAGTCGATCGAGACCCCGACAGAAAAAGCCTGTTGCGCTACTGCTGACTATAGCGATTGTTATCGGATTAGGGTTTGTTGGCTGGTATTTCTGGTGGCCAGAACGAGCAATTGAAGTTCGTACCGCTATGGCCACTTCACCGGCTCTAACGTCCGTTGAAGAAAGCGTTCTTGATGCGACTGGATTTGTCGTTGCTCGGCGGGCTGCAACCGTTAGTTCCAAACAAACCGGTAAAGTTATGACGGTGCTTGTAGAAGAGGGAATGTATGTTGAGGAAGGCGACCTGTTAGCGACTTTAGATGACTCCATACAGCGTGCGTCTTATTTAGTAGCTAAGTCGCAAGTTGAACAATCGAAATCCGTGTTGGAGGAGATTGATGTTCAGATCGAACAGGCTAAGTTGGATCTCAAAAGAATCACCGCACTTGTAGACCGAGATCTCGCTAGCCGGGACTCTCTTGATCGAAATCGGCTTCGCCTCCAAGGCTTAATCGCGAATCGAAAACAGGCCAGTGATGCAATAGAAGTTGCTAGTCGTTCATTGGAGGTGCAGAAGTTGGTGCTTGACGATATGAAGATTCGCGCACCTTTTAGCGGTGTAGTAGTAAATAAATCCGCGCAACCGGGTGAAATGATTTCGCCGGTCTCCGGAAGTGGCGGATTTACACGTACCGGAATATGCACACTCGTTGATATGGATTCCCTTGAGGTGGAGGTTGATGTTGCCGAGTCACGGATCAATCGCGTCAAGCCTAGTCAAGAGGCGTCAGTGACTCTGACGGCGTATCCCGATACTAAATTACCAGCGGAAGTTATTGCAATTATCCCAACTGCCGATCGTGCAAAAGCAACCGTACGTGTACGAATTAAGTTTAAGCAAAAGGATGAACGGGTGCTGCCAGATATGGCCGTAAAAGTGAATTTCTTAGAAGAAGGAGCAGTTGCGGAGCTTGTAAATATTCCTGCAGGGGTTACGGTGCCCAGCTCGTCCGTATCTGATGCGGATGGGGAATCAAGTGTATGGGTCGTTAAAAACGACGTGGTAGAAAAGCGACTGGTCGTTGTGGCTGAAGAAAATGGCCAGCGAATGCGACTTACATCGGGCTTGAGGAAGGGTGAACGCGTAGTTGTGAATATAAATGCGGAATTGCTGAGTAGCCTATCGGATGGTGCTGCCGTGCGCGTTCTCAATTAAATCAGAGTTGGGGGAAACATGTCTGTATCTGCAGTTTCGTTAGATCAAGTATCTAAGAGCTATCAAATCAAAGGCCAAGAGCCGTTGGAGGTGCTATCTGACATCCGTTTGGATATCGCTCCGCGAGAATTTTTGGCGTTGATGGGACCATCAGGTAGTGGAAAAACGACCCTGCTGAATTTGATTAGTGGACTTGACAAACCTACTAGTGGAATTGTGAACGTAGCTGGCGAATCGATTGGCGAACTGTCTTCTCGAAATCTGGCGAAGTGGCGGTCACGAAACATCGGATTTATTTTCCAGTTCTATAACCTATTGCCCATCCTGACTGCGCAACAAAACGTCGCACTCCCTTTACTACTGACTAACTTGAGTCGAAAAGAACGAGAACAAAATGCGATGACCACGTTGGAAATTGTTGGTCTAGCTGATAGAGCCAGACATAAGCCCGGAGAACTTTCTGGGGGGCAGCAGCAAAGAGTAGCGATTGCACGCGCAATCGTAACTGATCCCACTTTGCTAATCTGTGATGAGCCGACGGGTGATCTAGACCGTAAAAACGCTGAGGAAATTCTCAACCTATTGAGTATCCTTAACCAAAGCCGTCAAAAAACGATCATTATGGTTACCCACGATGCGTTAGCTGCGAATCATGCCAACCAAACCGTGTATCTTGATAAGGGTAGGCTTACATCAGAACTCGTCACGGAAACACACCAATGACAACGCTAGGTTTTATTTGGAGGAATTTATTTCGAAAGCAGGTCAGGGCAGTGTTGACGATACTTTCGTTGATCATTGCGTTTTTGCTGTACACCTATCTTCAATCGATTGCTGCGACATTCGACGATCCAGTGTTGCCTTCAGGTGCTAATCGGTTACAGACTCAAGCAAAATATTCGGTGATTACGTTGCTTCCCGAAAGTCACCTCAATTGGATTAGTTCCTTGGATGGCGTTGAACTGGTAACGCATATGACTTGGTTTGGTGGTGCGTATCAGAATGAAACCCAGACGTTGCCGATTTTTCCGGTGGAACCGCAGAAATACTTCGATCTTTACGACGAATACAAGATTTCCGAGGAGCATCTTAAAGCATTTTTGGAAACCCGCACGGGTGCCATCGTACCGGCAAGGATGCTAGAAGAATACGGATGGCAGATCGGGGACAAGATCCCGATACAGGCTCAGATATGGCCTAACCGTACTACAAACCCACGTATATGGCACTTTGACCTAGTCGGTACTTATACCTCAAAGCAGTCATCGTTCGAAGCTTTTTTATTCAGGTATGACTACTTTGATGAAGCTAGGCAGTACGGGAAAGGCACGGTGGGTTGGTTGGGGATTCGTGTGAACCAGCCGGAAAGAATAGAGGAAATCGCCCAGGAAATAGATAAATTTTTTGAAAATTCCAATCATCCGACAAGAACTATGACGGAAGCACAAGCATTTCGCGAATGGATGGCGCAGATCGGTGATATTGGATTCATGATGAATGGGATCATGCTCGCAGTCTTCTTCACGATCCTGTTGGCTACGGGGAATACCATGGCCCAGAGTTTTCGAGAGCGTAAAGCAGAAATTGGTGTTTTAAAGACTCTAGGATTCAGCGACATGAAGATTTCGTTCTATATGCTTTGTGAATCCTTGTTGCTCTGCTGTTTCGGCGGTGCGCTAGGTATTGGGTTGGCAGCCGCTAGTTCCTATTTTTATGTACAGGACCTGCTAGCAGGGTTTAACATACTGTTTATTTTGTCAGTTCAAGCGGTCTTAACCGGTATCGCGATCATGTTTTTCGTTGGCTTCATCGTTGGTCTTTTGCCTGCTCAGACGGCACTACGGCTATCCATTACCGATGCTTTAAGACAACGATAAAACGTATGCTTGATTCACTCACGTCCAGTTTGGAGCAAATTTTTTCCATTACTCTGTTGAATATTCGCAATCTCCCTTCGCGAATTGGCAGTTCCTCGGTCATTGTCGTGGGCATAGGTTGCGTCGTCGGAGTATTGATTACTTTGCTAGCAATGGCTACGGGATTAGAGACCTCGTTGACTAGAGTGGCAGACTCAAACCGTGCAATCGTCGTTCGAGCCGGATCAAATAGTGAGATGTCAAGTAACGTTACGAATGCTGAGCAAGAGTTAGTCAAAACGTTCGAGGGTGTCGTGGACGCTGCTGGAGAAATGTTTGTGATTGCCGATATCCCCAAACGGTCCACCGGGTCTCCAGCAAACCTGACAATACGCGGCGTTGAAGAGGCTTCATTCAGCATTCGCCCCGAAGTAAAAATAGTCAAAGGCAGGAAGTTCGGCACGGGGCGTTTTGAACTAATTGCTGGCATCAATGCACATCGTGAATTCGAAGGAGTGGATATGGGCCAGTCAATTGACCTTATGGGAGGATCTTGGACAGTCGTTGGGTATTTCGAAGCCGAGGGTAATGCTTATGAATCTGAACTGTGGGCTGATCTTCCGACCGCGCAATCGCTATACAACCGAGCTAATGTTACGTCGATGCGCTTGCTGATGGATTCTCCTGATCGTTTGGAATCATTGAGTGACGCCGTTAAGGAAGACCCACGTCTTGATCTCGCCGTTAAGAGTGAAGAAGAGTTCTATGACTTTCAAGCGAATAGTACTACCAACATTATTCGCGTATTCGGGCATGTTGTTGCCGTGATCATGGCGATAGGTGCAGTTTTTGCCGCCCTAAACACGATGTATTCTGCAGTAGCGAGTAGAACGCAAGAAATCGCGACATTGCGAGCAATTGGTTTTAGCAATTTCCCGATCGTTTGCTCTGTATTCTTCGAGTCGATTTGTTTATCGCTAATCGGAGCTATAATCGGTTCAGCGTTTGCCTACGTAGCGTTCAATGGATTTACAGCATCAACGATGAACAATGCCGCGTTCTCTCAGATCGTATTTAACTTCCTCGTAACTCCTGAGTTGGTATATGCGGGTTTCTTATGGGGCCTTAGTTTGGGTGCGCTTGGTGCCCTACTGCCATCTATTCGTGCCTCTCTTTTGCCAGTTACGACTGCATTGCGCGGTGAGTAGAGTTGGTGAGCTCGTTTGAAACCCGACACCTTTCATTCTGAATAAGTCAAAAGCTAACTCCGTTTTACATGCGGAGAACTCCAACAGCCGTAACCTTACGGAAGGTTCCATACCACGTCACCTGACGGTCATGACGATTCCTACGTTTCTCGGAATCTCTTCGATCGTCCTTACGATGCTAATTGATATGGTTTATGTTGGCGTGCTTGGGACGATCGAGCTAGCCGCGGTAACGTTGGCGTTCCCCGTGGTGCTGTCAATCACCAGCGTTTCAATAGGTATTGGGATTGGAGCTACTTCGATTATGTCGCGTATTATGGGGTCAGGCGATCCCGTACGTTGCATCCGTGTGGGCACGCACGCTCTTTTGCTTGGTTTATTAATCGTAGCGGCCGTGGCTATTCTGGTCTATGCAGCAGCACCAAGCATCTATACGCTTCAATCTTCAGACCATCGTTTACTGGAAATAGCCACCGAATACACAAACGTGCTTCTCGTAGGACTGTTTTTCCTCGCCCTCCCAATGATTGGCGGCACGATGCTGCGGGCACTGGGTGACGCGAAAAGCGCGGGCATCATCATGGTGACCGGGTCCGTGATTCAAATCACACTTGCGCCTTTATTCATTTTTGGACTTGGAGATGTTTTCGAAGGTTGGGGCGTACTTGGGTCCGCTTGGGCGATGTTTTTTTCAAGAAGTGCTACGGCTTTATACGCGTTGTACGTTTTTTATGCGTATGGTTTTATAGCTAAACCGGGTACATGGCTGGAGATCAAGGAATCTTGGCGCGAGATTATGCGACTGGCGGTGCCTTCCATTGCATCTCAGTTGACGAGTCCGATTTCGATGGGAATTCTGCTTGCGATGCTTAGTACCTACGCGTATTCAGTGGTTGCGGCTTTTGGAGTCGCCCTGCGAGTTGAATCCGTAGCGTTGATAATTTTGATGGCTCTGACTGCAACCGTTGCACCCATCGTCGGCCAGAATTTCGGTGCTAGGTGCTATGACCGAGTGAGAGAGACGCTGCAATACGCGTGTGGTTTTTCGCTATTGTGGGGGATATTGTCGTTCGTCACTCTCCTGTGGTTCGGTGAATCAATCGCGGAATGGATTCGAGCCGATACCGCCGTCGTGGACGTCGCATACGTCTATTTGTTTTGGGTCCCGCTGACGTTCGGACCACTCGGTATAACGATGATCACAGGTAGTTCGTTTATTGCTCTAGGCAAACCACTGCCGTCCTTCGCTATTGCCGTGATGCGCACCATTTTAGTTCTAATACCCGCAGCGTATTTGATGAGCCTTTCATTCGGCTACGCTGGGATTTTTATGGGTATCGCGGCAACCAACGTTCTTGTTGGATGCATATCATACTATTGGTTCAAAATCGAACTTAGTCGATCAGAACAAGAGGAGCCTGGACCCCCGGTTCGTTTGAAAACAACGTAGCCGTACTTACTCGACTAGGTGATCAGTACAAAAAATCCCTTCCAAAACACCCTCGAACGAAACCATCAAAAAATCCCGGCTTCTAGACCGGCTGAAAAAGTCAATCCCAATTCAACACAACGATTGCGGTCCTCAACATTCAGTTTTCCTTTAACCACTATGGGTTCCTGCGATTCAATGAACGGATAGCCTTTAGCTATTCGTCGAATTGCTGTCAATGCTCCGGATCCGTCATTGCCAGCACTGATGAATATTGCGTACGGCAAAGGTGCAAGTTTGCCTTCAACTTCGTAGAATGTTCGATCGAAGAAGTCCTTCATTGCTCCCGACATGTATCCGAAGTTCTCTGGAGTACCTAATATAAGCGCATTCGCATTTAGCAAATCTTCTGCGCTGGTATCAAACGTCGACTGCATCGTTACGTCTACGTTGTCCACGGAGATGTCTGTAGCACCTTGATACACGGCGTTAGCCATTTCTTTCGTCGTGCCTGACATGGAATGGTATACGATCAAAAGTTTCTTATTTGACATACTCACTTAGTGGACCATGTTGAATTAGAAGCAGTTCTGGCTGCGACCGGTGGAATAAAATGAATCTGTGGGGTTAAAGCGGGATTGTGCAGAAAGGATGGATGGTTGACAGGTAGATGCTTCAGCGAGTACGCCTTGACGTGTAGCCATTTGAGGATAATCCTTTCAAGGGAAGCTATTGTTGCATGGTACATTCCAAAATGGTCGTAAAGGTATTCGGAGATAGAGAAGATCAGTTGCAACAGGTAAGCAAAACCGATGCCTGAATTGCTAACGAAGCATGGTTGCGATTTTGATTTTATGGAACGCGTGTAGGATCTCATGGCAAAGACCCTTCAAAGGACACGAGAATCTAAACTTTTGAGTACTAGTCATGTCTGATTTTCTTTGAGTATGGTATTGATAAAATTATCAGTTCAGACTCATTTAATACAACGAAATTAAGACATGTGGTATCGCGTACGTTGATAAAAGTGCCTGAGAATGCTCACGAACGCGCTCTTGGTCTTGGTATCGCAGAAGACAATCAAGTGTTGTTACGGTCTCTTGTGCTTTCAGAATGACCGTTACGCTAGAAACTATATCAAAGGCGCAGTCTCGCATATCGGGTCAGATAGTTCGTACGCCGTTGCTACCATCTCAGGCCTTATCGAAGTTGCTGGGAGTAGATCTCTTTCTAAAGTTCGAGAACCGGCAATTTACAGCTTCGTTCAAAGAACGGGGCGCGTTGAATCGTCTTTTGACTCTGACTGAAAAAGAAAAAGCTCAAGGGGTCGTGGCGATGTCAGCTGGCAATCATGCGCAAGCACTCGCATACCACGGCCAACGGTTGGGCATTCCAGTAACGATAATCATGCCTCAATATACGCCTAATACCAAGGTCGAGCAAACACGTGCTTTTCACGCAGATGTCGAGCTAAGTGGAGAAACTTTCGATGAGACGTGCGATTTCACATTGGAGATATCGAAACAACGGAAACTTACGCTTGTACATCCCTTTGATGAAGAGGACGTTATCTCCGGCCAAGGGACGCTTGGTCTGGAGATGATGGAGCAAAATCCTGATCTTGAATCCATTGTCGTTCCCGTGGGGGGAGGAGGATTGATTGGTGGGGTAGCGGCTGCAATAAAAGCTATAAAGCCTGCAGTACGGATCATTGGCGTACAGGTCGACACACACGACGACGCCGTCGCGAATTTCAAGGGGAGGGCACCATCAAGGACTGCCATCGCTACGTTAGCGGAAGGAATTGCCGTCAAGCGACCTGGAGCCCTCACTAGCGAGTTAATCTCACGTTTCGTCGATGACATGGTCGCCGTTAGCGATGGTGCTATTGAATCAGCGATTCTTCATCTGCTTGAAATTGAGAAAACGGTTGTAGAGGGAGCTGGCGCGGCGGCTCTCGCAGCTGTTCGTGAACGGAGCGATCTCATGAAGGGACGTACGGCGGTCATATTATCGGGAGGCAATATTGATATGATGACTCTGTCTTCCGTAGTACAAAGAGGTTTAGTTCGTAGCTCACGTTTAATCAAAATTCGCGTGACGTTGCCGGACGTACCAGGTTCGCTTGGGTTGCTTGCCCGTCGACTGGGAGAAATCAATAGTAATATCATTGACATCGAACATAAGCGAATGTTCGGTGGCTCCTCGGTTGGAGCAACGGCCATAGATATCGTTCTTCAGCTTCGTGGCGAAGAGCAAGCAGAAAAGGTTTTGGAAACCCTTGCAGAGTCTGGCTACAGTGCTTCCCTTCAAGAACATTAAATCGATGCTAAGACTTCGTCTCGCGCACAATTTCAGCGTATTTATCTAGTAACGGTAAAACTTCGTCACGGGTTGAAGACGGTACGTTTAGGATCAATTCATCAAGGCCTTGATCAATACGGCCGCGCAGATTAGCTGCATCCGGAGCCGCTGAAAATAGCGCAAGATGAAAATCCTCCAGCTTGCGGTTACATTTTTCTAGTGCTTCCTTTAGCAGATCCAAGCTTCCCGATCCGATTCCTGCAATCGGCATCCATCCGTCCGCGTAATCAGCCAAGCGATCGAATACCCATTTTGAATTTGCTCCGATCCAAACAGGTGGACCTCCGCTCTGGACCGGTTTAGGCCAAGACCAAATGGGATCAAAATCCACATAGGTACCATGGTATTCAGCTGCGTCGTTATTCCAGATCTCTCGCATCGCTAAGACCTTTTCGCGAACGATTGCCCAACGGTTTTTATAGCTGGCACCGTGGTTTTTCATTTCTTCTCGATTCCAGCCTGCACCGATGCCAATAATTGCGCGACCACCGGAGATGAAATCAAGCGATGCAATTTCTTTGGCCGTTGTAATGGGATCACGTTCGATGATCAGGCAAATTCCAGTTCCGAGACGTATTCGCTTCGTTGCGGCCGCGCATGCTGCAAGCGCAACAAATGGATCATGGGTGTGCCAGTATTCACGCGGTAGATCTCCGCCTGCGGGCCATGGCGTCTTACGGCTTGCCGGAATATGTGTGTGTTCGGGAAAGAAAAGACTATCAAAACCACGTTCTTCAGCCGCACACGCGAGCTCTACTGGCTGAATTGCATAGTCCGTGGGAAACATTGAGATTCCGAAGCGAGCGTTTTCGATACCTACAAATGCCATTACTTAATCTCCATGATTGTTGTCTAGTGCTAAATAGTATGCAAGATTGGTAGATTTAATTGACGTTGACAAGCCGTCTTTGTAACAGACTCAATAGATTTTCTTAAAGATTCAATCTCATTGATCACTGCTCCGGACGTAAGTATTTCAAGAAATAAATACTCATCTTTGAAGATTCTCCCGATGATCTCTGGAATCTCTCTTGTCCGTACATCGCCAGGACCACTATTACATTATCGATCAGATGGTATCTGCATCCCCGTGTCGCATTTTTGATCCGTTCAAAACACTACCAGTTTAGCCACGGCAGTTACGGTGTGCTTAGTCTCTTGAGCATTGCTTGCTACAGTATTCTTGCCTCCCGGAGATTGATTGATAGCAACCATCATAAATCCGATCGACCAAAGTCGGTGAAACCTCCGGAAACAGGTGCTCCAATCCGTATTGCCACTGCCATTTTGCAAGAAGCGGCGATTACGGTAGAAGGGATGGATTCTCGGTGAAGTAGATTTAGAATACACATTATGTTGTATGGGCTATGAACACGGTTTGTAGTGGACAATTTCTTATTTCTTATCGAACGAGTATTGATGTCACCGACCAACACTGCAAAAATCGCTGTGCAATGCAGTATTAGCTCCCAATGTTTTATCTTCTGACGAAATAAATAAGCTGTCTATTGAAAGCCTTATTTGTGTCGCACAAAGCAATGGCATTGTTCAATATTAAGCTTCAGATGGGTTCATTGGGTTAACTATAAAATGCCGTTTATGCGATATGTAAACAGTATCATCTGTCTTTCCTTACTTTTGTTTGCATACTTGTTTCGAGCAGATCAAAACGTAGCTCTTGTTTTTTTGGCAACGGCTGCACTCCCGGCGTTAGTGCTGAAGACAGAGATCAATCCATGGGTATCTAGGGTTGCTGCGATTTTATCGTTAGGTGCAATGCTGTATTTTTTTGCGTTGTTTTATTCTTTGATTCTTTTTAAGCCACCAGATTGGTACCTATCTCGCAGTGCCACTCACCCTCTTATTTCTGCAATTTCGGCATTTGCCATGACTGTGGTTCTTTCCTGCTACTCATGCCGTCTTAAACAGCGTTACACTCCGATTCACCCATGAAAATAAACGAGCATTGGCAGAATTTAACGCGTCGTATTCAAGGCGTAATTTCAAACCGATAGAAGTATCGGAACTTTTGCTCACTAGGTGAGTGTTATAAGTGAAGTTATTGGCGAATAATCCAATCGATACATACATGAAATTCGTGGTACAGCATTAGTGGTCGGCTGGACTGCCACTTGTTTGCACAGACCCTATTCGCCATTGAACTGTTCCTCCAGCCCTTCATTGGCGTGATGAACCCCGTGTTCCGCGCCACGGTCGATTTGGCGCGTCAGGTCGTCTGATCAGTACCGTGCGAAGTAAAACTCGCGTCCCTCCTGATAGGTCTTGATCACATGGTTGTCGCGTAACTCCTTGAGGTCACGTTTGATAGCCGATTGATACCACTCACGACGGAGGTTGCGATGACGTTTTTCTGGCTGAACCGAACACGCCCTAATTGATCTGGTCCAAAACCCACTGCTGGCGTTCATTCCAGTGAGCCCTATCGGGATCAGGTCCAAGCTCACCCGTTGGCTCATCAGCGGACTCATGAGCCGCATCCTCGCCTTGGATGCCGACCGATATATTCAAGGCTAGGTGATGGCCACCTCGCCCGGTACAAATTACCTCGTCCTTGCAGCAATTTCCCGTATAGCCCAAACTCCGCTATTAGTCTGGGCTTTCTAGCCCGGATAATGCACGAATAAGACAGCAAGGCTCCTATAATTCGATATCATTCAGTTAGTTAAAGAACTATCGAAGGAGATCTTGCCGTAACGAAATGTTCCCCGAATCCCATCCAATTTTCATCCGTGAAACGTCGCAAGGTAGAGGCCTAATTCAGCGGCGGAGCGATCACCGGTAACGGAGGTATTCCGCTGCTCGCCGAGGTGGGCCGGCATTTGGGTCTGACACGTTCAGTGTCGAGACACCTGGATGGATGCGATCTAGGTGAAGGCTCGGGGCACCGGCTCGGTGACCCGCCGGACGGTTCATCTGGGGATCGGTGTGGCTGAGGATGGTCGCAAGGAAATACTGGGCCTGTGGTTGGGGAATTGCTGGGGTCCACCCCGCGGCGGTGCCGCTCATCGAACGATAGCACCGACCCGGCTCCGGAGTTTGTCAGAATTTACGTGTATGAGATAAATTAACCAGTTGATGACACGAGGTACAAAGCATGGACAAGCAGGATCAAGTGAGTGGGTTCGGATCGGATCAGCGATGCGATGTTGGACGCGATGCTTGCGGGCACGGATGTGGCGACGGTGTTCCACAGCGGCGAGTTGCTCTCGGAACTGCGGCAGCGGCTGGCGGAGCGGATACTGGATGCGGAGGTGCATCTGGATCAGGAAGTGGAGAGCGAGCGTGGCAACACCCGCAACGGGCATCACCGCAAGACGGTGCTGACGGACGATGGGTCGATGCCGCTGGCGGTGCCGCGGGATCGGGTTGTGTATAAATTTGTCTGCAAAAAAAAAGGGACTGAAAAAGGGACTATAGCTACAGACGCATTGTTAGAATCTGTTGTTTTGTCTGGAATGTGCGGATGCCTGGACGCACAGGGGCGTCCAAGCGCAAATCATTCATTACACAACTTTTTGACGGAGAGCAAAAAATGATCCAGAAAGATTATACGCACAATGACCCGAAGAAATCTGCATGCCATCATCTGACGGACGATGAGGAGTTTGTGAGACAGCTGGTACAGGAGACGCTCAACGGGGTGCGTGCTGGAGAGCGAGATGACGGAGTTTCTGGGAGCTGGCAAGAGCGAGCGGACGAAAACGCGTCAGGGCTACCGTTCTGGATACTATCGGCGCAATCTGACGATGAAGGTGGGCGAGATCGAACTGAGAGTTCCACAGGAACGCAGCGGCAAAGAATCTGCTTCTTTCAAAGATTGAGGATTTGAAGAACGAGGTCGCGGCACGGACGACTATCGCGACGCATCGCGTAGGCGCGGTCTAGGGCTACGGAAAAATCACGAAAGAAACTTGAACAACCGCTAAAAGCGGAGATAGCTTAAAAGTGCTACGTGCTGCGAGCACTAGTGTTCACCCTACCTTGTTTCATGCAGCAGCCTCCTCCTGATCAGCCAGGGTTACCAGATTGAGAGAATCGCCAAGCGTCTTCCGGGCTATATCAACAAGATGCTGATGGTGGGTGAAAAACAAAACCTGTGTCTTCTTGCCCAATTCTCCCAACAACCTGAATCCTGCCTCGGCACGTTCATCATCGAAGTTGATGAAGAGGTCGTCCGCAACGAACGGTAGTGTATCCGCACGTTCCAAATAATCCTCGACCGACGCAACCCGTAGTGCCAAATAAAGTTGATCGGCCGTGCCCGCGCTCATGCCGGATACAGGTACAACCTGCCCACCGGGCCGCACCCCCGTCAGGTGCGCGTTGTCCTGATCGTCAAACTCGACCTGTAATCTTGCAAATGAACCACCGGTAATGATCTTGAATAGCGCACCCGCACGCTTTAGCAACGGACCCTGCTTCTCCCGCCGGTAGCACTCGATCACCCACTGGAGAAGCATGGCTGATGTCTTTACTCGAACATACCGCTCCGCCACTTCCCGTATTTCAGCGACCGCTCCCTGCTTGCTTGCCGCGGCTTGCGCTGCTGCATCGTCACCGCCAACCGCTTGAAATGCTTCCCGCGTCCGAGAGCGTTCTTCCGCAACATTGGTCTGCTGCTCGTGTAAATCCTCCAACTCGACCCTAATTGACGCCTCGTGTGCCACGACTTCGTCGATGACGGTATTCTCGCATTCTTCCGCAAGCTCCACGACCGACTTTCCATCACCGTCCTGTTTGAGCTTGTCAATGATTTGCTGTCGTTCGCATTCAAGAGTTCGCTGCTGATCCGACCGATTGATGGCTTCCTTCAGTGCTTCATTAGTCTCGACCCCGGCTGATGATTTCAGATGAGATATTGAAGCAGCCAAGACTTGACGTTCGTCTTCAAGTTTCGCGATCTGTGCTGTCAACTCACTCGCCTTGTCGTTTTTCTCTTCCCGCAATCCCTGAACATGCTCAGATTCGGCAAGGCGTTTTTCAAGTTCCAGAACGGCATTTTCGGCAGGCTGCTCTGCCAGATCACCAGCTACATCGCTAATCATTGCACGAACGACCTGATTGAAGTCATTGATATTACGCTTGATCTTACCTATGCGGTCATGCTTCAACGATCTGATTCGACCAGCCGTCTCTCGCATCTGATCAATCACGTCGACCTGCACGCCGATCGCTTCCAATGCCGTATCTTCGATCAGCCCAAGCTTACCAAGCGCAACTGTCCATTTTCTCTCCCATTCGTTCTGGATCTCTTTGGTCTGTTGAAGGTCACGTTTTCTCCGCGCGACATCCTTAATCGCATTTTCTACATTTTCTTCAAGTTGAGCCTTCTTGTCGGCCTGGATCTCTCGAACACGCTGTTCTTCCGCAGCGAGTTCGATAATCACATTCAGGCTGTCCATTTCCAACGGAGCCAGAGCAACTCCAAGTGCGGACAGTTCTTTAAGCAACCGTTCTCTCGCCTCGCGTTCCTCGTTGCGTCGTGCCTCCAGAGCACTTTCAGCCTTTTTTCTTTCCTCAACACTCTCAAGTACTCCGTCTCTGACGTGGAACCACTCCAGCATAGCCTCTGCGGCCAATGGATCAAATGGTGCGGGGGCCCACATCAATGCCCATTCAGTCTCCAATTGCTTGCCTTCCTCGTCGAACCGGGTCATTTTTTTCTTTTCCTGTTCGAGAAGCATCTCGTGTTCGCCAACCTTTCGTTTAATTTCAGTAATTCGGCCAGCCGCCTCAGCGTGATCAAACCTCCGATCAGCAAGGTCGTCCGCCTTGGTCATGGCCGACTCGAAGTCCCCTGCCAAGTCCTCCGGTTCCTTTTCAAAGCAACTGGCCTGATCTTCCGGGATTGGTTCGCCTTGCACGTGTATCACTTTCACCAAGTGCCAAAGCGTATCCCGGTGGCTCCGCGCTTCGTTCAACTCTTCACCGGTGACGACCTGCTCTTCTCGCGTGGCGCGGTCAAATGCGGTAACCGCGGCATCCAATTCCTGCTGAACTGATGAGACCCTCTGCTCCGTTTCCCTCAAGCGCCGCTTCCAGTCTTGTTCACGGCCCCGGTACTCCTGAACCATCGCTTGCCTAGGCACAGCTATTTTCATCAGTGTCTCTTCATCAATGCCGCCGGGATTAAGAGTCTTAAGTCTGCGGTCTGTAAATCCCTGTGCATCCTTAACGGCTTGCTCAGCGGTCCGAACTCGGTCCGTGAGATCGCCCTGCTCACGTAAAGTTCTAATGACAACGGCTAGCCTGGATACATCGGCTGGTTCGCCCGTTTCGTCCAGTCGTTTCTTCAGTTCATCATGGTTGGCTTGAGATAATCGTAATTCACGGGTGTAGCTTGTGAAAGCAGCCTCCAGTTCGCTCCTCTGAATGAGGAGAGAACGTGCCACCTTGACCTCAGTGCGACGCGGGATGCGCTCAAGCAGCGTAGATGAATCGGTCTCGGTCCACCCAAGCTCGGAGGCGTTGGTTCTCAGCTCTTCCTCGGCCGTTTTGAGTTCTGCTTCGCGCTTGGGCAAGTCGGCCTTCTGGCGACGAATTTCGATTCGTTGCTCGTAGAGTTGACGAACGTCCTGGGCCCGCTGAACCAGCATTTCGTCAAATGTCAATCCTTCCAAACTCTCTTGGGCTCGCTTTAGTTGCTCCTGAAGTGTCGCAATGCGTGTTGCCTTCTCCTTGTCCTTAAGGTCAGATTCTTCCACCACCACCATCGCATTTTCCGGCAGCGAAGTGACGTCACCAAGCTTTGCGAGCTGGTCGTCGAGTTTCTCCTTTCTACGCACATCCTGAAACACCCGGCGAATGCGACTCAGGCGATTACCCTCGATGCTGGCCTCTTTGATTTTCTTATCGACCTTTGCGTAGGCTTCCTCGGCCCTTTCATAAGCTCGCTTCAGTTCTCGCCATTTGCTTGCGGTGATGGTTTTCTCCCGCAAAGTCCTTTCAGCCTCTTTCAGTTCGTCACGGGCGATGTAGAATTTGCGATGCTTAGCACGCCGCGCACTCCACAGGTTCTCGGCCTCGGAGCAAAGCTCATTGAGACGCTCACGCAGCCCAACAATACCGACTCCGGCAGAGAACAGCATCTGACCAACATCATCCTTAGCTTGGAGAATTTCCTGTCCACCAGCTTGGAGACGGGCGTGATCAAGGCTGAACATACGCTCGAAGAAAGATCGATCCGCATCAGAAAGATAGGATCTCAATGCGCCTTCGCCGCCGACAATCGGTAAACCGTTCGTCCCAAGCAATGTGTCCCTATTACCCTTGCGCCGGAGCACTTCCAGTGATGCACTGCCGTTTTGGAGATCAGCACCGATCCGCATGCTGCCGTAGTCATGCAAGAAGCTGTAGGGTGAATGCATCGGTATACCGAACAGCAGATCCTCAATTGCAGCCAGCACTGTGGATTTCCCAGCCTCATTCGGCCCAAAAACAATATGGAGGTCCGATTTCGCGGCCGGCAACTCAAACGAACTGTCCGTGAAACGTCCATAACGAGTTAAATCCAGTCGTCGTAGTCTCATGTTCAACTCTCATGAGCGGTCAGGCGTGCGGACAAATAAGGAGCGACATGATTGATGAGTGCAGGGTAGTTGCTCTCAACGGCCAATTTCAGGATCTTATCTTCAATATCCACCCGTACGTCATGTGGTAGTTGCTGGACCAGTTCCCCGATATCGCCTTCTATCCGTGAAAGAAGATCGTCATCGCTTGCGGCATCCCGCAACATTCGCGGGAGTTCTCCGATGGCATCCTCTCGTTGCGCTAAGGTCTGCGGATCAACGGTTGGTTCAGTGGCAATGATGACTTTCTCAACCCAGGCCACTTCATCGCCTAGCCCAAGCGCGCTAGCGCGGGCTTCTGCCAACACTTGATCCTCTGAGGCGACAAGTTGCGCATGAACGTCGGTATGACCTTCAAGCACGATGCGGCAGGCAAGTAGTCTCCCATCGGCCTTTTTGTCAACAGCGAGTTCCAGCTCATTTCGAACACGTTCGGTAACATCACCGACACTGTCAGCGTTATTTAATGACACCTGCAGTACGATCCAGCGCACCACATCACAGGGAACCGATAAGAGGTCTACGATTTCGTTATTTTCTACGGTGACCAGACTGGCACCTTTAGCCCCGGTTTCCCGGACATGGCGTCCCTGCAGGTTGCCCGAATAGACGATATGTGGCCTCTCATGTAACGTTACTGCCTGATGAACGTGACCCAGTGCCCAATAATCGTACCCCTTGTTCACAAGGTCATTAAGCGAACAGGGCGCATAATTGGCGTGGCCGCCCATGCCGCCAAGGCCTGTGTGCAGCACACCGATGTTGAACGCACCAGATACCGGTGTTGGGTAGTCGAGAACTAGATTGTCTGTCACGGTGCGTTGCCAGAAACTTTGTCCATGTAGCGCAACGTTTAAATCAACAATGCCAAACGTCTCGGGTTTGCGCGCATCAAATACGTGCATGTTGTCAGGTAGTTCTAGCCGCTTGGTTATTTGGCTTTCTGCGTCGTGGTTGCCGTACAGCAGGTAGACTGGAATATCCGCGTTGTTGAGCCGTCCGATTTGCCCGACGAAAAATAATCCAGTCTTATAGTCCCGCCAGTCACCGTCGTAGAGGTCCCCCGCGATGATGAGAAAGTCAACCTTCTCCTCGATTGCCAGCCCGACAAGCTGGTCAAGGGCCTCTCTAGTGGCGGTACGCACGCGAACGCCGGCGTTACCCTCTTGCCCTGCCAGCCCTTTGAGAGGACTGTCAAGGTGTATGTCGGCTGCATGCAGAAAACGAAAGGAAGCCATGACTCTACACCTGTCCTCTACGAAAACTTCATCTGCGTGAATTTAGTGTGATGTGCTATGTCTTCGTCCGCACTATTTAGGTGTGCAGTCTGCCGGAACCGTTGTCAACATCAACCCCAATATATAACCCTCAAGTTTGTCCTAGACTTTCATCAGCCGGTTCTCGGTGTGGCAGGCTTATCCATCCGATTCACATTCTACTCCGGCGTGCCGCAGTTGTATTCAGACAAGCACCACTCCCATAGTCCGTCCACAATGTGCGCGAGTACCTCCGTTGAAACCAAAACCTGGGCCTCTGTTACCAGTACCGAGTCCCTCTTGGCATTCCTTTCAAGACGAAGCCTTGGATCTCAATGGTAAGAGCAAGCCAATGTCCGCCGACTACTCTATATACCACTCCAGAAAACTTCTCAACCTGCTGTCCCGTCGATTGTCTCCCTTGATCTCGCATTCCCAGATCACCAGAACGGTCCAGCCTTTCCCCCTCAGGGCTTTCTAGTGTTGCCTGTTCCGCCGCAGGTTACGCTCCAGCTTAGGCGTAATAAACAACCTACTTGACTTGGGTAAAACCGTATATAAGTCTCGGAAGAAGACCCTTCGACATTCTCGCCGAAGGGCTCTCTTTGAAAAATGGTCGGAGTGACTGGACTCGAACCAGCGACCTCCGCCTCCCGAAGGCGGCACTCTACCAGACTGAGCTACACTCCGGCTGAATCTCCACTTTGCACGACTTTGGAAACATTTGCCTAGGAAAATCGCGAAACCGCGTTTATGGCAAGGGATTCGAGCCCTTTACGAAACTTATTCGATGGCGTGTTCTGTAGATGACAGATTGCCATTGCAGTGCGCTCGACCGCACGTTGTTTCGTATAGGCCAGTGCACCAGAACCACGCACCGCATTGATGACGGCCTCACAATGGCGGTTCGATCCTTGTTCTATTGCTTCACGTATTAATTTCTTATCACTGGAATTTGCAGTTTGCAACGCAAATATCAGCGGCAAGGTCATTTTCCCCTCTGCTATATCAACACCGACATTTTTTCCTAATACTTCGCTATCTCCAGAATAATCTAGGTAATCGTCGATTAGCTGGTACGCAAACCCAAATTGCAAACCAAACTGACGCATCCAGTTGACGTATTTTGGGTTCGCCTGAGCAAGAACGGCCGAAGTTTCCGCTGCCGCTTGAAATAAGAGGGCGGTTTTGCATCGCACAATTTCATTATATGACTGCTCGTCGAGATCGGCGTTACCAACGTTTTGTAGCTGCATAACCTCACCTTCGGCAATGAGATTTGTAGCGTCGCTAAAAATTGACATCAATCTCATGGAGTTCAAACTAACCATGAGCTGAAAAGATCGAGAATAAATAAAATCACCGACTAAGATACTTGCCGCGTTACCGAACAGAGCATTAGCACTGGCTCGGCCGCGTCGCTGATAGGAGGCATCTACAACGTCATCGTGTAATAGAGTGGCGGTATGAAGAAACTCTACGAGTGTCGCTAGCGCAACGTGAGCATTGCCTAGGTACCCGCAAGCACGCGCGCAAAGAAGCACGATCAGTGGTCGTAGACGTTTTCCGCCAGATTCGGTGATGTATCGGCCAACTTTCGTGATAAGCGGAACATCGCTATTCAATTGGCTAGTGGTCAGTTCATTGACACCCTGGAAATCGTCTTCAACCAGGGAAAAAATGTCCTCGAAGCTATGTTCTGATACAGCGAACTCGGTAGCATCAAGGTCAATGAAGGCGTTCAAAGTGCGCGGATAATGGGCAATATTGGATTGCATGAGCAAATTTTCAATCACTTTAGCTTTGAATTCACACGCTGCAATCCGTAGAATGGTATGCCTTTTGGTAGCCTACAGCTACCAAAGTGTACTGAACTATTGTATTACAGCTAACGTAGCTTAAGTGGAAAGCGATTTACACAAAGCCGCAACCAATCAGGAATATGGACGATGTTTGCAGTATTCGAGAGTGGTGGGAAACAGCATCGGGTGTCCGAGGGCGATGTTGTACGCGTTGAGAAGATCGCTGAAGACTTAGGTAAAAATATTGTTTTTGATTCGGTCTTGTTAATTGCTGACGGGAACGATGTGCGCGTTGGGCAGCCATTCCTGCCAAACGGGAAAGTGGCCGGCGAAATTGTTGACCAAGCTAGAACAAAGAAGATAAGTGTGGTGAAATTCAAACGACGTAAGAATTATTTGAGAATGGGAAGTCACCGGCAGAATTTCACAACGGTCAAAATTACTTCTATTTCTGAATGAGGTGAAATTGTGGCTCATAAAAAAGCAGGTGGAAAGACCAAAAACGGCCGGGATTCTGAATCCAAACGACTGGGTATAAAAAAATTTGGTGGGGAATTTGTTCTAGCTGGCAATATTCTCGTGCGCCAACGCGGTACGAAATTTCATGCGGGCAGTAACGTCGGATGTGGCCGCGACCATACGCTTTTTGCCACTGCAACGGGACATGTTGAATTCAATAGACGAGGCGAGATTCAAAAGACTTACATTGACGTAATCGCAACGTGAGTTAATAGACGATAGGTGTTGGATGGCGTAAGGTACGCCATGAAATTCGTAGATGAAGTTGTCGTAGACGTACGGGCGGGCAATGGGGGGCGCGGTTGTTTGAGCTTTCAGCGCGGGCCCAATTTGCCGAAAGGTGGTCCGGACGGGGGCAACGGCGGCGATGGTGGTGATGTCGTCCTGTTTGGTGACCAATCTATAAATACTCTTGTTGATCTACGTTCCCATGCGCTGCTTCACGCACCCAACGGGAAATCAGGCAGTAGTAATCACAAGACCGGAGCAAGTGGCAAGCCGTTGCGAGTACGCGTTCCTATCGGTACTACGGTTATTGACGACGAAACGCTTGAGATTATTGGCGACGTAAGAACTGGAGGTAATTTTTTGCGGGTGGCAATAGGGGGTAGACGCGGCAGGGGTAACGCATCGTTTAGGTCAAGCACCAACAGATCACCGAGGCAGACTACGAAGGGAGCGGGAGGTGAGTTTCGTCGTCTAAGATTGCAGCTGAAATTGATTGCCGATGTCGGATTGTTAGGAATGCCCAATGCCGGTAAATCTACTTTCCTTCGTCGGATTTCCGCGTCGCGTCCAAGGGTTGCGGACTATCCCTTTACAACATTGGCTCCAAAGCTCGGCGTTGTACGTGTCGATATTGATCGCAGTTTCGTAGTGGCAGATTTACCGGGGTTGATTTCTGGTGCTGCACATGGAGTTGGATTGGGCACTCGGTTTCTCCGGCATTTGACGCGGACAAACTTGCTTCTTCACTTGGTAGATATTTCGAATGCGGATTCCGACCCGATTGCCAGTATTAAGGCCGTAGAGCGGGAACTTTTCTTATTCAGCAACGAGTTTCGAACTCGTGAAATATGGACTGTTGCAACAAAGGTCGATGCAGTGAACGGTGATCGACTGGGAGAGATAGAACAAACCCTGAAAGAAGCGATTCCAGAACGTCCTACTTACGTAATTTCTTCGATATCTGGGCGAGGTATTGATGATCTGGTCTACGCTCTTGCTGATACTATTGAAGATCGGAATCGCTCATTAGCTAGGGATATAGACGCGAAAGTAAGGGAGGAAGAAGTACAGCGGCGAATAGGAAAGGATATTCTGAATACCACCATAAAAACTTTTGACAGCAAGGCAAGCACATAGGCTAAGCATTAGAACAAGCTGAATGAATTGGGTGATATTGTTTCATGAGGTGGAGCTACACCCAATGTAAGATGCCTTTGGCTTGACTTACTTCTCGTAAAAAAAGAGGACGACTGCCAGACACTAATGAACTAACAATCTACTCTTATTTTTAGTTTTCTGGGTTCAGAACTGTAAGATGCTTAGGTACAACTAGCTTTTCGATTCCTTCGAAAATAAACTCAACTACGATAGCGAGAATGGATGCCGATACCGCACCTTGGATAATGAGCTCCGTATTGTCCAATGCCAAGCCCTGAACTATGAAGTCTCCTAGTCCACCAGCCCCAATATAGGCTGCTAATGTTGCAGTACCAATACATATTATTGCGGAAGTGCGTACCCCAGCCAAAATAGCGGGAAGCGATAAAGGGATGTAGACGTGTATTAGCGTCTCAACCCATGTAAGGCCGGTACCCGTAGCGACACGTAGTAAAAGAGGGTCTACGCTAGCTAAAGCTGTCACGCTGTTTCGGGTGATTGGCAATAGTGAGTAGAGGAAAAGCGCAACAATAGCAGGAACGACGCCAGTGCCGAATAGAGGAATCATTAGTGCCAATAGGGCAATGGAAGGAATGGTCTGGAGCAATCCCACGAAATATATTACTGGCCGAGATATGCTTGTATGTCGAAATATCAATATAGAAATCGTCAATCCGACCAAAATTGCGGCACCAAGTGAAATACCGGTTAGCTGCAAGTGTCTCGCTGTGGCTAGAAGAGTTTCCTCTATCGCCGACATTTTCTCGTAATCCGATTCGATTTCTAAACTCAATAAATGTTCACGGGCTACTTCACCATAGTCAGAACCCAGCATAACTTGGGCATTTAACCGTGTCATCGTAGGATCGTCTAACGTGTTTCCTAGACTATCGATAATATCGATGACTTCTGCATCTAACGAATTTCGAACAAGTGGCATGCCATAGTATTTGGGAAAGAATTCCTTGTCGTCGATCAAGACCTTCAAGTTGAAGTGTTCGATCTCGCCATCTGTCGTATAACCATCGGTAACATCTACTTGGCCATCTTTCATTGCACGATATGCCAAGGCATGTTCGATGCCTGTCGGTACCCAATCAAATCCGTATACACGCTGCAAACCCGGCCAGCCGTCTGCTCGTTCAATGAATTCGTGTGTCACAAATACGCGAAGATCAGAATGCTCTACTAAGTCAGAGATCGTCAATAGATTACGTTCAGCTGCGACTTCTGGCCGCACCGCAAAAGCGTAGGAATTGTTAAAACCAAATGGTTCGAGCAAATGTACGTTGTCTACGGCCAGTTCGGCATTTAACTCAGCGATGCTCATATTCTCTTCATAGTTTAAGATGACCCGTTGAACGGTACCGCTATACTCAGGATAGACATCAATCTCATCTGATACTAACGCGTCAAAGCAAACCTTTGTTCCTGCGAGGTTAAATTTACGGTCAACTTCATATCCCTCAGTTTCAAGTAACTGCGAGATCATCTCAGCAAGTAGATATGATTCTGAAAATTTTTGCTACCAACAACAATAGGATCCTGGCTGAGCGCACTCGTACACAAAGCCGTTATCGATATACAAAGCATTTTTTGCAGGTGCTTTGTCATTGGATGGTCGCCAACAGCGGTTTAACGATTTCTTCTTCTGGATTGGCGATAACTTCTTCTGCCGGACCATGCTGTACTACTCCTTGGTTGCCGACGATAACTAAATAATGGCAAAGCAATTGGGCTTCAGCCATATCGTGAGTTACAAGAAGCGCGCTAAACTTAAGTTCTTCATGGATTCGTTTGAAATGAAGTTGAATGTCAAGTCGGGTCACGGGGTCTATCGTAGAGAAAGGTTCGTCGAGTAAGAACATTGATGGTTCAAGCATCATCGCACGGCATATACCTGCTCGATGCTGTTGACCGCTAGTAGGCTACCAGTTCTAATAATACGTGTTTATAATAGTAGATTGGAAGGGGTTCTAGGATCAGGAGGATTCGATGCCAAAGAAATACATGGTGGAGTTAGCTCAGGATGAGCGGGATGAGTTGGAAGCGGTGCTGAAGTCGAGCACGCGTCGTGCGTGCGGTGTCGGCGACGAAGCTGCAGCGTGCACGGATTCTGCTGGCCGTGGATCAGGGGGGTGCTGGCCCGGCACTGACGGACATGCAGGTGGTGGATGCGCTGGGGGTGACGGAGCGGACCTGCCAGCACGTGCGGCGGCGGGCGGTGGAGCAGGGTCCGATGAAGGCTCTGGAGCGCAGGCCTCGGCCGTTGCCTCCGGTGCCGAAGAAGCTGGACGGGGAGAAGGAAGCGCGTCTGGTTCAGGTGGCCTGTTCGGTTCCACCGGAAGGCCGCGTTCGGTGGACCGTGAAGCTGCTGGCGGAAGAGCTGGTGCGGCTTGAAGTGGTCGAATCGATTTGCGGGGAGACCGTGCGGCAGGCGTTAAAAAAAACGAATTAAAACCGTGGCGGCGAGAAATGTGGTGCATTCCGAAGCAGCAAAGCCACCATTTCGTGGCCGGCATGGAGCGGGTGCTCAAGGTATACCAACGGCCCTACGACTCGCGGCATCCGGTGGTGTGCATGGACGAGATGAGCAAGCAGCTCGTGTCAGAAGTCCGCGAGAAGTTACCGGTACGCCCCGGGTCGCCGGAGAAGTACGACGCCCACTACCTCCGCCGGGGAGAATGCACGGTGTGGATGTTTGGCGAGCCGCTGTCCGGCTGGCGGACAGTGGCTGTCACCAAACGGCGCACGACGTTGGATTGGGCGAAGCAAGTGCGCGCACTGGCGAATCTGCCGCGTTCCCGGGATGCGGAAAGCATAACGCTGGTGTGCGACAGCTTGAACACCCACAGCGGTGACTCGTTCTACGCCGCGTTCCCGGCGGCCGAAGCCAGTCGGTTGAACGACCGCATCCACTTGGTGCACATGCCGAAACACGGGAGCTGGCTGAACGTTGCGGAACTGGAGTTCAGTGCGTTGCACCGCCAGTGCCTGGATCGCCGGATCGAGAGCAGGGCTTTGGTCACGTCGGAAACGGCGGCCTGGGCCAAGGAGCGCAATCGCGAACAGACCGGGGTCGACTGGCAGCTCAGCGTCGACGACGCGCGCACCAAACTGAAGCATCTATACCCGAAAATTAAAACCAGTTAAACTACTAGACAGTTCGTACGGATAACGCTCACCTAGTTCTAAAGATAAGTCCATTAAGCTGAATAAGTACTTCATTCGTTTGTCTATCTGGGTTTGCTCCCACTTTCCCATCCTTGCCATCAAACTGATGTTGTTAAAAATGGTCATGTGTGGAAACAAACCAGCACTTTGTACTGCATAGCCTATACGTCTTCGAAACCGCTCAATGTGTTTTTCAGGGATACGGTCACCCTGAACTAGGACATTTCCTTCATTGGGTCTGTAAATGCCTAATACAAGTTGTAGCATCGTGGTCTTGCCACTGCTGCTGGCACCGACGATACCTGCTATTTGATTAGCCGGAATATTGAGACCAATGTGGCGTAGAACCCATTGCCCACCGAGTTGAACGCCTATATCTTGAAATTCGACACAGTACGAGTGAACATCGTTAGACGACATGTGTTTCTCGCAACTTTTCGATGTATTGTGTCAGATTATGTAGTATTTTGATATTTCTTGTATCTGTGTGCTTTTGTTTTGCTTCGTCCATCTGTCTTAATCGAGACATAAGACTTCCTTTGCTATCCGTGAGCTGGCATTTTACGAAATCACGATATTGATACTTTTGGACGGCATCAAGACATCCAGATCGATTATGTAATATCATATAAAGTACCAAGCCTTCTGTACAGTTTTCAGACCATTTCTTCAGTTCGATAGTGTCATACTTGGTCTCCAATAGACTATGTCTTAGTTTATTGCCCTTTCGTAGGTCTTGATCACTGACGACATCACTGCCGTATAGCTGTTCCTCTGCTACTTTTTCGTTTGATGATTCATTGAAGCGAATCGGAAGTTCTGATGTATCAAATACTTCAGTTAGAATCGTTGACAAGTTGTCTATCTTTGGAATCTTCTGTAAATTCTCATATACCTGACTTTTCGAAATGCGTAATCGTTGGGCATTCTAAGAAGTCCAAGCGGCAAAAGATAAAATTGTTGAACATCTATTTAGTACTAAGCGAAATGAAGATGGTTCGAATAAATTTCGTACCCGTAGCATTTCGCGAGGAGCAAAGGTATATTCTCTAAGTTGATCTATGACAGTGTGTTCGAGCAAATCTACTACTGGTATCGTATTCCTCAACTTATTCTTTGATATTACAACACCCACACCCAGCAATTCCCCGTATAGCCCAAATTCCGTTATTAGTCTGGACTTTCCGGATTGGGTTTCGCGATAATGGAGGCAATATCGGAACCCGTTTCAATGCGCGACGAAATGCTGTGTGGAACGCCTGAAAACGCCGATTTCCCGTACCAAAACACGGAAAGACCGACACCGAGTCTAAATTAAAACTATACGGGGAATTGCTGGGGTGGTATGCACCATCTACAGTCTGGCAACATCCGAACGACTCGCAAGTTAATTGCGCACGTCGTGTGGAAAAGCCGCCATGCTTGACGTATTCATGTTCATGCTTAAAGTTTGTCAGTGTCCGCGCGCTAGGCTTAGGAAGTGCCGCGCCCGCGGATTTACGAGCGACTATGCTTATTGTCTACTCGTAATAAGTACTCGATTTATGCTACCGTTCCATTTCTGCTACATTCAATCATCGCTGAATGCCTTTCCCGCCATTTTTTCACTGCGCAGGTGATTACTAGTGATGCGGTTCAATCGCGTTCGTACCATGAGGGTGCGTAGCGTAGTAGATTGAAACGGGAAATTGGCATCTTCTATTGCTCATCGCGATGCAGCCTATGGACATTTGATTGGATAGGTGATTGTGCCGGTAGGATACATTCGTCCGTGTTCGAAACACGTAACCTTATAAGGACCATCGGCCCAGTATTTATGTGGATTCAACGCATCACGTCCGTCCTCTAAGTAACGCAGATGTCCCCAGGTAACAAAAGACTTTTGGGGCTCTGCAGCGCGAGCGCGACGTCCTAGTTGCAGATGAAGATGGCGAACTCCACCGACACATTTCAAGTACAAAAAACGATTACCCAACTTAGCAATAGTCTGACCTCGAGTCACGAAATCTTGTTCAACGACCAGAATCTGGTCGACATGTCCATAAAGTGCTAGCAGTGGGTCGCCATGCTTATCCTGTCCATGATCGATAAGAATCGTCGGACCCCAACACGTATCATGGTCAGCCTTAATTACACGACCAGAGGCAATCGCTAAAACTTCTTCGCCATTCGCACCGCCAATGTCTATGCCTTGGTGTCTTCCCGGTCGTCTTTTGCCGTTTACGCCCTGCATACTCCGGAAATCGCTAATAATGGGTTTTACTCCTTCGGGATAAGAAACTTCCGGCGAGTGACACCCCCATAGCGTAAGGATCAAAGTGAGCAGAATCTCTTTGAATCGTATTAACAAGTTTGCGAACCCCAAGAGCAAGGCGATGATCCACTAGACTTCTTCGTCCGACCCCGATAGCGAACCCTGACGTATACAAAGTACCGCGTCCGACGCGTACTTCAGTTCAGCAAGTGTTCCATTACGGCTTGCCTATCCGATTCTCGATTGCTTCGCAAATAACATCAAAATCTACTTGTTCAGGTTTCCCCTTAGTTCTTGAGTGCTTTAATTCTTGCGTTAAGCCTTGACTTGTGTCGCGCGGCTTTATTTAAGTGGATCAACCCGATCGATTTCATACGATCAATTATTGGCACAGCTGCCGTAAATGCAGCTGAAGCACTTTCATAATCACCTGATTGAATAGCTGCGTTAACTTTCCTGATTGCAGTTCTGAAACCTGACCGTCGACTTGCATTACGCGCGCGATGATTGATGGTTTGCCTTGCGCGTTTACGAGCTTGACTAGAGTTCGCCAATTACTATCCCTCTTGTTAACAATAGAAACGCCCCGTAAGCGAGCGAGCGAGTATGAATTTTACGATAAGTAAAGCCTTAAGCAAAATAAACATCTTCATCACTAATTAAATTTCTCCCCAGCTCGCGATGAGCGACTCTCGAGATAGGATGGAGGCAACGAGTATGCCGTTAATAGCCTAGCTTACATTGTGGGTGCTAAAGACTAATTGGTGGTGTTTACAAGAGAGTGTGGTTGGAAGTAGTGCCGTCAACTGTGGTAGTGTTGAGATGATTGAGTGGGGTACCGCACCATAATTTAGCTTAGCGAACTTTAGTTTACGAAGTGTCCATTCGTCACCATATATTGATTCTCGGCAATCAGATAAAAAGACATTGCCGGTGAGAATTTGAGCATCTTTCCGGAAATTTTTCGCAGACTTTTGTCTCTTAGGTTTATTGGGTGAGGTTGACTTTGCGTTTAGGTCAAGAATGTACCAGCTACCCAACGCGGAAACCTCTTAAACTATTGCGAAAAATTATCAGCACATCCAGTAATTTGAACGGGCATTGACATTTCCTTAACTGCAGTGCGGCCTTGTTGTTAGGGGTAAGAATCAGCTATGCACGGATAAGTAGGATCTAGTGTGCAAGCTTGGTTGGATAGCATAATGCTTGCGAAGAACCTCGCGGTTTTAAACAAGGCGTTGATGTATTCAACGTTCAGAAGATACTTCAGCTGCAATGGCTAAGGATGAAGGTAATCTGTCGATGGGTCGAGATAAGCGTTAAGAGACGTTTTGATAGATCTGGGCTGGGGGCGTACGACGTGACGCACCGCCTCCCGTAGGCTGATCGTGGCCACCTCTAACGCCGAATGAGCGTGCCGACCAAGAGAAGCGAGAATTGCTGCCGTGTTAACGAATACTTTCACCTCTCAAGAACATGTCGGTCTTGAAGAAGCACCTACCTGTCAATGCGTTAAAAAGGGTACTTATGAAAAGTTCTATCGAAATTTTCGAACGATGGCATCTTGAATGCACGCGATGAATATCGACACGCCCCTCTAAAAATTCATGCAAATAAGGGATAAGGGATAAGGGAGCCTTTCTTTTGTACTTGGGAGACGAGCAATTCCAGCTTTCGCAAGTCATAGTTAGCTATTTGCAGATCGTGCGGTCTATCATTCCCACAACCTGAGTACCTAAAAGGCAAGTGCTAGTAGGTTGCTGCCGAAGTGCTTTTCAGATTTCTTTCTGCTGGTTCATGATCAGTGTTTGAACCTTACATAGGCATTAGATGATGGGATATAAACAACGACTTTCGTGATCTTATGGACAACGATACTGTAGATTTTTCGAACGATCGTACTTCTCAAAATCTAGGCACGAAAGGTTTTGTTGTTGCCATAGGTACGGGAGCAGCACGTGTTGCGGGCCTTATCCGAGATATAGTACTTTCGTCCTTTTTTGGTGCCAGTGAATTTGCTGACGCCTTCTACCTTGCTTTTCGCATACCGAATTTTTTTCGTCGTCTGTTGGCAGAAGGTGCGTTCGCTCAAGCATTTGTACCCATTCTTTCGGAATATCGAACTCGTGGCCCGAAATCAGCCGTCAACGAATTCGTTTCGGTTGTTAGTGGAAACTTTGCGGCGGTTCTTACGGGTATTTGCGTGCTGGGAGTAGCAGGTGCGCCCGTTCTTGTATTTCTTTTCACGGTAGGTGGCTGGCAGAATGACCCACGACTCGATCTGGCGGTCAATATGGTGCGGATCATGTTTCCGTATCTTGGGTTCATCTCGCTCACGGCTTTTGCTGGTGCATTACTAAATAGTTATGACCGTTACGCCGTACCAGCATTTACTCCGGTTCTGTTAAATGTCTGCTTGATAGCAGCTGCATTGTTTGCGACCGAGTACTTCGCTGAGCCTATATTCGCGATCGCATGGGGTGTGTTCGCCGCTGGTATTCTTCAACTTTTATTTCAGTTTCCTTCTTTGCAAAGGCTCAAATTCATACTGCCGCCTCGATTTGATATGCGACACGAAGGTGTATGTAAAATGCTTCGGCTTATGGGTCCCGGAGTACTGGCAGCATCGGCCGGTCAGATCAACATCCTGATTGGAACTATTCTTGCATCTCAGCTCATGCTTGGTAGTGTTTCTTGGCTGTGGTACGCAGACCGTTTTTTGGCGCTGCCTATCGGCTTGGTAGCGATTGCGCTTAGAACGGTAATGCTACCGAATCTTTCTCGCCTTCACGCACGGGTTGATAACGAGGGATTTAGTAGGACGATTGATTGGGGGGTGCGCGTAGGTTTGCTTCTTGGGGCACCAGCAGCTGTTGCGCTATACGTGCTGGCAGATCCGATAATCGCAACGATCTACCATCGAGGGGCCTTTACCACCGCTGACATTGTCATGTCTTCGGCGGCCCTTCAAGCTTATGCCATTGGCATACTGCCAATGGTGCTTGTAATGGTTGCAGCACCTGCATATTTTGCGCGCCAAGACACGATGGTACCTTTTCGTTATGCGGCTGTTTCCGTAGGTGTCAATATTTTTACCTGTATCGCACTTTTTTGGTGGTTAGGTCACGTTGGTATCGCTTATGGCACAAGCGTTGCTGCGTTCGTCAATATTTATTTATTGATGCGGGGTATTTTGCGGGACGGTAGATACCGGCCAGGCAAGGCACTGTTTCACGCTATAGGTACTTCAGTGATTTCGTGTATCGCAATGATTGTGCTGGTTATCTATCTCGATCCAGGTTTTATGTTTTGGTCAACGGCATCCGAAGGTGATCGAATCATAGAAATCGGCACTATTGTTGCAGCGGGTTTTGGAGCGTACGTACTCATGTGTGCATGTTTGGGAATGCGACCAAGGCATCTTTTACATCACGTATAACGTATTGGCAATGGAATTCATTCGTGGTCTCCACAACATACGCCCCCGTCACAGAGGATGCGTCATTACCATGGGTACGTTTGATGGCGTGCACAATGGCCACCAAATGTTGCTGGCGCACTTGTTCGCAAAGAGTAAGGAGCTGCGTGTGCCTAGTCTATTAATTACTTTTGAGCCGCATCCAAGGGAATTTTTGCAAGTCGCCGATGTTCCAGTGCGTCTGACTCGATTTCGAGAAAAAATCGATATCTTTAACAAAATAAATATAGATCGAGTGCTATGTATACCGTTTAACGAACGGTCTCGCTCAATTTCCGCTGATGTTATTATCGAACGTTTCTTTGTTGAGCGGCTTGGCGTGAAATACTTGGTCGTTGGCGACAATTTTCGGTTTGGTTGCAATGCTGATGGCGATTATTCAATGCTTAAGGATGCTGGAGAGCGATTGAATTTTGGTGTAGGCCGAGTAGATACGTTACTTTTCGACCACGGACGAGTTTCCAGTACGAGAATTCGAGAAGCATTGAATCGCGGCGATTTAGTGCTAGCTGAGAAATTACTTGGTCGACCATACTCCATGATGGGACGTGTTGTGTATGGAAAGAGGCTAGGTACTGAACTGGGTGTGCCTACTGCGAACATACGCGTTGCGCGAAAACGTACTGCAATAGAAGGAATTTTCACGGTGACGGTCACAGGGCTAGATCGTATGTATAAAGGGATTGCTAGCCTTGGAACGCGCCCCACGGTAGATGGCATCAAGTATGTGCTCGAAGTTCACCTTTATGATTTCAGTGGAGATATCTACAACGAAATGCTCACCGTGACTTTCCATAAGAAAATGCGAGATGAATGGAAATTCGATAGCTTAGATGCGTTGAAAAAACAGATGCAACAAGACATCTCCGAATCCAAATCCTGGTTTGGGAGAAATGAGCGATCGAATTCATGACTCCCGTGCGCTGGTATCTGATCGCAACGACGTTTTTCGTTGCCGATCAAATCACGAAATTATTAGCCGTAGAGTTCTTAAGTTACGGCGCAATCAGCATCTTGCCCGTGGCTAGTTTGCAGCTTGCATGCAACAGCGGAGCTGCGTTCAGCATTCTTCAAGATATGAGCTTTTTTCTTGGACTGATAAGCGTAGCTTTTTCTATTTATTTCGCGTATGCGATTTATCAGTTGCCCGCGGGTCAAAAACTACAGGGTCTTGCATTTGCTTTAATTCTTGCGGGTGCCTTGGGGAACGCGGTAGATCGACTTGCACGGGGCTGTGTGATTGATTTCATACACCTTCATTATGAAGCATGGAGTTTTCCCATCTTCAACGTTGCAGATACTGCTATTACGTTCGGGGCGGCATTTTGGGTCGTGGTGATTTATCTAGATATGCGCAACAGCAAATCTAACAATATTTAACAACAAGGATGGTACGAATAATTATTCGTGGGAGGCAAGCAAGTTTTTCATAGGCTTAAGTTAGCTTCCCGGTTCGGGTGCCGACGATGAAGGTATTTCGATCTCAAGAGGCGGAGGGGATTTCGGTCGGTCGACTATTCCCAAAGTCAGCATATTGATCCAACTTCTGTCGCGATTGCGATCGGACTCCTTCAAAGTGAGTTTCCCATCTTTATCAAAGTTACGAAAGTCCGGGAAATTCAGCGAAAGTACGCGAAGCGCGTCGTTCGCGCGTTCTTTGAAGCCCAATTTGTAATTAGCCTCAACTAATATTGCGAGTGCTTCTGGTACGGCGGTGGTGTGTGGAAATTCTTCAATAATTCCTTGAGCCCGGTTGACTGCGGCCACCCACGCGTCTCTGCCTAAGTAATATCGAGCAATATGGAGTTCCGATTGTGCGAGCACGTTTCTTAAATACATCATACGTTGCCTAGCATCTTTTGCATAAGGGCTACCTGGGTAGCGTACTAAGAATTGCTTGAAGTCTGAGAATGATTGTTTGAGCGATGAAACATCTCTTGTGGATACAGGTGCACCTAATAGCTGTTCGAAAAAGCCGCGGGTTCGTTGAAAATTAGCAAGCCCTTTGTAGTAGTAAGCATAATCCGCTTGTGGGTGAAGGGGGTGGAGATTAATGAATCGGTCAGCTGTGGCTATGCATGAATCGAAATCCTGTTTCATGAAGTGTGCGAAGATAATTTCGAGCTGCGCCTGTTCCGCGTATCGTCCGAACGGGAATCGGATTTCAAGTGCTTCAAGGTGATGAATGGCCGTATCGAAGTTGCCCACGCGAATAGCATCCTGAGCACTGCGATAAAGTACTTGCTCGGTAGTTTCTTCAATCGCTTTGTCCTTTCCGGAAAACCAGCCGCAGCTAGTCGACAGGAATACGAAGAAGAGAGTTACTGTAAGTGAATAAACAATACGAGACACGAGAAAAATAGATGGTGTGTTAGGTTAATTGTATATTCTGATATACCCGTCGCATGGTTTCTTCCGAAAAATACGAGGTCCGATTGGTCATTGCACCGTCAAATGCCGGTGAGCGTCTTGACAAGGTGCTTGCTCGTCTTCGTACGGATATTTCTCGGTCGCAGATGACTAAGTGGATTCAAAGCGGCGAGGTACTTGTTGACGGTCGCGTTGCACATGCACGAGACATCGTAAGGGGAAATGAACAAATAACCATATCGGCTCAATATACGGGCACTATGCAGTGGGACAAAGCAGAGGCGATTTCGTTCGATATCGTATTTGAGGATCAACATATAATTGTCGTCGATAAGCCTAGTGGTTTGGTAGTCCATCCCGGTTCGGGGAATACAAGTGGCACTCTCGTTAATGGATTGCTACACCATCGCGAGGAGCTATCTCAGTTGCCCCGTGCCGGTATTGTCCACCGTCTTGACAAAGATACAACGGGGTTGATGGTAGTGGCATGTACAGCGATCGCGCAGACAGCACTGGTTCGGTCTATTGCCAATCATGAAATTGAGAGAAGTTACGAAGCTATCGTAGAAGGTGTATTTGATGCGTATAGGAGATTTGATAGCTCTATAGGTCGTCATTCCAAACAGAGAACTAAGCAGCAAGCTCGTACAGATGGACGAGTGGCTCGAACATATGTAAAACCCAAGAATATTTTTCGAGCGCATACATTAGTTGAGGTGAGACTAGGTACGGGGCGAACGCATCAAATACGCGTGCACCTTAGTGATGCTGGATTTCCGCTAGTGGGTGATAGTAAATATGGTGCGCGGAGGCGACTTCCCCAAAACCCGGCGGAAGAGCTCATTAAAGCGGTGCGGTATTTTCCGCGCCAAGCCTTGCACTCAAGAAAGTTAGAGTTTCGACATCCCGTTAAAGACGATCTGTTGAGCTTTAGGAGCAATTTACCAGAGGACATGCGATTGCTTCTTGATGCTCTCAGGATTGACGCCGAGGGTTGAAATTAGTCTTGGAATTTATAAAGGCAAATTGGTCGGGGCCACCCAATGTCTGCGTTGGTTTCACGACACGGTACGGTGGTTATAGCAAGGGTGCATATAAGAGTGCTAATTTGGCACTGCATGTAGGTGATGATATGCACAGTGTAGAGAACAACCGGAAACGGCTCAAACAAATCACTGGATTGGAACGTATATGCTGGCTTAATCAATCGCATAGCGTGCGCATATCTAAGGCATCTGAAACAACTAGTTTGCCAGCGGATGCTCATTGGACGGATGAAAGATATCTTGGTCTGGCGATCTTATCTGCGGATTGTGTACCTTTGGCGTTAGCATCAACCGACGGGGGAGTTGTCGCTGCCGCCCACTGTGGCTGGAGAGGTATCGCTGGTGGCATAGTGCTGGCGTTGGTTAACTCACTGCCTAGTATCTGTAGGGATCTCCACGTTTGGTTAGGGCCTGCGATCTGCAAATCTTGTTATGAAATTGGACCGGAAATACTTCCATACCTTGCGGAACGTAGTAATAGTGAAAATGGTACGTACGCTAGTTCACGCAATGGACATGTATATGTTGATCTACGGTCTTTGATTCAAAGTCAACTGCAGCAAATGGGTATTACGAGAATTTCTCAGGAGTTTGCATGTACGAAACACAATTCTGATTTTTTCTCATATCGGCGAGAAAAAACGACTGGTCGGTTTGTATCGTTAATCTGGAGAAACTAATTTGAGATGAATATAGGAAGGGTACGTGGAAGTGGTAATTCATGTAGGACAAGATATCGCCATTGGTCCGGAATATAGTAATAGCTAGTAATCAAGTAATGAAAGCCCTGTTAGTCATTTTGTCGTTACTCAACAAATTGCAAACTATAGCAGCGAAATCTTTAACGGTCTCTTGAGCATAGCGATATCAAAGTCCATGTCCTTGAAGTGATCAGGACTACAAATATCTTTTGTGGTCAAATAGTGGATATGGAACTAGACATGTATATAGTTTGATTTACTGGCTGTGACAGGAAATCTTATAGCTTTTATAGCAACAATCGGGGAAAATTAAATAGTTGAAATCGTATGATCCGGAATGTCTTGACTGAGTCGCGGCGATAGAGCGTTCAGTTTTTAAAAGCAAATCCAAGGAGTATCCATGCAAATCTATTTCGAGAAGGATGCCGACCTGTCCATCATTCAAAATTTAAATGTGGTTGTGGTTGGTTATGGATCCCAAGGCCACGCACATGCCAATAACTTACGCGACAGCGGTGTGATGAATATTACCGTAGGTTTGCATGAAGGATCCAAATCAGTCGCGAAAGCGGAACATGCAGGATTTGATGTAGCTCCAGTGGACGAGGCGGTGAAAGAGGCCGATTTGGTCATGATTCTCACTCCTGATGAATTGCAACGCGAGATCTATATTTCCCAAATTGAACCGAGCCTCCCAGAAGGATCTGCTATTGCATTCGCGCATGGTTTCAACATCCATTTTGGCTTGATCGAACCTCGATCCGATATGGATGTGATCATGATAGCTCCCAAAGGCCCTGGTCATACGGTTAGATCCACTTACACTAAAGGGGGCGGTGTACTTTCTTTAGTAGCTATCGCACAAGACGCAAGTGGTAGGGCAAAAGAAATATCGCTCTCGTACGCAGCGGCCATTGGCGCCGGGCGTGTGGGAATTATCGAAACGTCATTCCGAGAAGAAACGGAAACTGATCTTTTTGGCGAACAGGTGGTTTTATGTGGTGGTGCGGCGGCATTGGTACAAGCAGGGTTTGAGACTCTGACGGAGGCCGGCTATGCACCGGAAATGGCATATTTCGAATGTCTGCACGAGCTTAAATTGATCGTTGACTTCTTTTACGAGGGTGGTATTTCTAGTATGTGGTACATGGTCTCAAATACGGCAGAATACGGCGGATTGACTCGCGGGAACCGAATCGTTACGGATGAGACTAAAGAAGAGATGCAACGGATTCTGGAGGAGATTCAAACTGGTAAATTTGCACGTGAATTTGTGACGGAGTACCAAGCGGGTGCCACGACCATCAAAGCAATGCGACGTTTGGGTCGAACGCATCCCATTGAAAAAGTAGGGGCTAAGTTACGTGCGATGATGCCGTGGGTTAAGGAACATCGGTTGGTGGACACATCTAAAAACTAACCCAATTCCTAAAAAGGAACTTTATGGACGATCGGCCAAGGTTGCGGATATTCAAGCGAATAGAAGGAAGCGATTTTAAACAACCGCGGCGCGGTGTATTTTTGCTCCCCAACCTTGTTACCACGGGAGCTCTCTTTTCAGGCTTTTACAGCATAGTCGCTGCCATGCATGGCCGTTTTAGTGCGGCAGCGATAGCAATTCTCGCAGCAACCATTCTAGATGCGATAGATGGTCGAATTGCACGACTAACGAAAACTGAAAGTGCATTCGGCGTTCAATACGACAGTCTGTCGGATATGGTGTCGTTCGGTGTCGCACCTGCCGTTGTGGTTTTCCAATGGGGTCTCGATTCATTGGAACAGTTTGGATGGATCGTTACGTTTGTCTACATGGCATGCGCGGCATTACGACTTGCTCGCTTCAACACGTCTGGTGACCTCAGGTCTTTTATGGGACTGCCTAGCCCCTCTGCCGCGGTTATCGTTGTTGCTGCAGTGTGGATCTGGGCTGATTCGGGCCAAACCAACCCGGGAATTCTTGGCGTGGTGGTCATGGCGTTGCTGGTCACTGGTATTGGATTGTTAATGGTTAGTAATTTTGAGTATATGTCGCCAAAAGTATTTTCTGTCAAAGATCGTGTTCCCTTCGTCGTGATGGTGTTAGTTGTTTGTGTGTTCTCCGTGGTACTGGCGGACCCGCCGATTGTTATATTCACGTTGTTTTTACTTTACGCCTTATCAGGGCCAGTGATCTACGTATGGCATCGGTTCAGGCCGTCGCCGGAACAACCGCAATAGTTATGCTGATTAAGAAATCTGCGGATGTGCTGCCATCGGAAATCACCTCGGAATCTTTATATCGTTCTCGCAGAAAGTTTCTCGTGGAAACATACGCTGTTTCTGCATTAGTGGCATTGCCCACGTTCGCTCTACCCGAGGGATGGGTAGAAAATCAAGGTTACGTACCTAATGAAGAAAATGATGAAGGAATTACACCTCTATCGAAATCTACTAGATTCAATAATTTTTATGAATTCGGGGCGAGCAAAACGGCACCTTTCCAAAAGGCGGGGCGGATGACAACCCACCCGTGGAGTATTGAAGTAACGGGTCTCGTAAATAAACCTGGCACAGTGGCGATAGAAGATCTCCTCAGAGGTATAGATTTGGAAGAGAGGATATATCGGCTTCGTTGCGTTGAAGCATGGTCTATGGTCATTCCTTGGATTGGTTTTCCGGTTAAGAAAATTCTTGATCGTTTTGAACCTCAAGGATCGGCAAAGTTCGTGCAATTCACTACGCTAAAACGCGAGGAAGAAATGCCGGGCATCTCACTATTTTCATCTATCGATTTCCCTTATATTGAAGGCTTACGTTTGGATGAAGCTAACCATCCACTAACTATTTTCGCGGTCGGCATGTACGGAAAGAACCTACTCAATCAAAATGGTGCGCCCTTTCGTTTGGTAGTTCCATGGAAATATGGTTTCAAGAGCATCAAATCCATTGTGAAAATTGAGCTAACTGAAAAAATCCCTAGTACCACTTGGAATTTGAGTTCTCCGCAAGAGTATGGTTTTTATGCTAATGTAAATCCGCAAGTCCACCATCGAAGATGGCGCCAAAGCCATGAAAGAAGATTGGGTTCTTCATGGTTTCCGAAGTTGGTTGATACGCGCTTGTTCAATGGTTATAGCGAAGTCGCACCGCTTTACTATGGAATGAACCTCAAGCACAATTACTAATACATGCTAATTGAGCTAAAAAACGGTTTAATTTGTCATGGGGCATGGTAGTAGTAGATGAATCATCGCCATGGACCTGATTACCGGTCCATCGCTTGGCGTTGCACCGGTGAAATATTCTTTGACGTCAGTTCGATGTTGCCAATGCGGATCTAAGGACGGGTACTGCAGGACTTCCAACGGTATCTCATTATCAGCCCAGTACTAGAAACGTCAGTGGCAAGTCTGATGAAGAAACCAGCCCCCAATATCGTCAGGGTTTTCGCGCAGACACTAAATAGAGGTTCTCAGTTGGACACCTCTATTTATTGCTATTTTGACGAATCATGACCTATATAAGTATTTGATTTTTAATAAATATCCCTTTCAGATCATAACAAGTCTGCAGGTTAATAGAGGTATCCAGTTGCATCCGGCTCATTTTGGTGAAGCAGAGTTTGCATCTAAGTACCATCTAGACGGTCTTTCTGTTGCGTTTAAATCTGCGAAACGTTTCCAAATTAGGAATACAGCCGGTAAAACAACGAGCACCAATATCGTCGCACTGATCATACCGCCAACCATGGGAGCTGCAATTCTGCGCATCACCTCGGACCCTGTGCCAGTGCCAAACATGATGGGTAATAGACCAAGGATGATCGTCAATGTAGTCATCATGATCGGTCTGAGGCGCCGTCTTGCGCCGTCTGTCACCGATTCACGTAAATCTTCAAACGTTGGCTGTCGGCGTTGAGCACGAATGGCATCAAGTTTTTCTTGCCACGCAAGATTCAAGAACGTTAACATCACCACGCTGAGTTCGACGGCGACTCCTATCAAAGCAATGAATCCCACCGCGACCGCTATGGAGAGGTTGTAATCAAGAAGATAGAGAGAACCAATACCTCCAATAAGAGCAAATGGCACGACACCTAAGATCACGAGTATCTCGCTCACACGCCTGAAGATTAGGAACAAAAGTAGAACGATGACTCCCAATGTGAGTGGTGCAATGACGCGAAGTCGTTGTTCGGCTCGTTGGAGAAACTCGTATTGTCCCGACCATTGGATTGAATAACCTGCTGGTAATTCGATCTTTTCGTCGACGATGCGTCGCGCATCAGCGACGAATGAACCTAAGTCTCGATCGCTGATATCAATGTATATCCATCCATTGGGACGCGCGTTTTCACTCTTAATCATGGGTGGTCCGTCCGATACGCGGACTTCTGCCACATCAACCAGGGCTATGTGCGCGCCATTTGGTGTGACGATAGGTAACATTTCGAGATTCGCTAATGAATCACGAAATCGTTGTGGATAACGGAGGTTGATCGGATATCTTTCCAGACCTTCGACGGTATGTGTGACGTTCATGCCTCCGACAGCAGTCCGTATGACTGCTTGTAAGTGATCAATATTCAAACCAAATCGAGCGGCTTTGCCACGATCAATATTGACTTCGACGTATCTTCCTCCAGCAACCCGTTCGGCATATACCGATGTTGCACCTTCCAAGTCTTCTAAAACACTTTCGATTTGAGCACCAATCTCATTGATGATACTCAAGTCAGGGCCAGCAATCTTCACACCCACGGGGGTTTTTATGCCTGTTGCCAGCATATCAATCCGTGCCTTGATCGGCATGGTCCAGCTATTGTTCAATCCTGGTATATCCACAATGCGGTCCAGTTTGGAACGCAAGGTATCCATAGTGACTCCGTCTCGCCACTGATCTCGGGGCTTCAGTCGAATTATTGTTTCGATCATGGTAAGTGGTGCTGGGTCCGTAGCACTATCAGCGCGGCCGACTTTGCCGAATACCGTTTCGACTTCCGGTATAGTGCGAATGAGCTTGTCAGTCTGCTGCAGCAATTCCCGCGCTTTATCGGTAGCAATGCCCGGATGTGTCGTAGGCATGTACATTAGATCGCCCTCATCAAGTGGAGGCATGAATTCCGAACCCAACATCGTGATAGGTAATACCCCGACGGTCAGTAGCAGCAAAGCTCCAACCACAATCCCAATCGGCCGCTTTAACGTATGCTGGATGATCGGCGTATAGATCTTAATCAGTATGCGGTTGATGGGATTTTCACTGTCATCGCGTACGCGTCCTCTAAGTAGATAGCCGATAAGTACGGGCACTAGAAAAACAGATAAGATTGCTGCGGATGCCATCGCGTACGTTTTGGTAAAGGCAAGAGGCGCGAAAAGTCGTCCTTCCTGTGCTTCCAAAGCAAACACGGGAAGGAAGCTTAAAGTTACGATGAGTAAGGAAAAGAAGATAGGTTTGCCCAGCTCTACGGACGCATTTGTGACGACTTGCCAACGTTGGGCACTTGAGAGAATTGCACCACCTTTGGTTGCGGATGCAATTTTTCTACAAGCGTTCTCGACAAGTACGATAGCACCATCGACCATCGCTCCAATGGCTATAGCGATACCTCCGAGAGACATGATGTTCGCATTAAGTCCTTGAATTCTCATGATGACGAACGCGAGGAGAATTGCGATTGGCAGACTCACTATGACGACGAGGGACGATCGAAAATGGAATAGAAAGAGGAAACAGATAACAACAACGATCAATGATTCTTCTATTAACGTGTTTCTCAGCGTGTTCATTGACCGTCTGATCAGTGCGGATTGGTCGTACGTTTCAATAATTTCTACTCCTGCTGGTAGTCCTTGCTTAATTTCGCGAAGCCGTGTTTTGATCCCATTGATGGTTTTTAGAGCGTTCTCGCCAAAACGCATGACGACGATACCGCCAACTACTTCACCCTCACCATTGAGTTCAGCTATACCTCTTCGCATCTGAGGTCCTATGCGCAGATCAGCGACATCCGAGAGTTTCAGAGGCGTTCCACGAAAATTCACGCTCAGTGGAATACTTGCTATATCATTGAGTCCCTTAACGTATCCACTGGCGCGTACCATGTATTCCCCTTCCGCCATTTCAATGACTGATCCGCCACTTTCTTGGTTACCTGAACGTATCGCGTGGTACACCGTTGACAACGTGAGTCCGTGCACCCGCAGCTTGTCTGGATCCACGACTACTTGATATTGTTTAACCATTCCACCTACTGTGGCGATCTCAGATACTCCAGGAACCGACTGCAGTTCATACTTCAGAAACCAGTCCTGGATGGAGCGTAGTTGTGCCAGGTCGTGTTTACCTGTTCGATCGACCAACGCGTACTCATACACCCAACCAGCTCCTGTAGCATCGGGTCCGAGTGTTGGAGACACATCAGAAGGTAGCTGGGCTCTTACTTGATTTAGGTATTCAAGAACTCGAGCACGTGCCCAATAAAGGTCGGTATGGTCGTCAAAGATGACATACACGTAGGAATCCCCGAAAAACGAGTACCCTCGAACCGTCGTAGCACCAGGCACAGATAGCATCGCGGATGCCAATGGATATGTAACCTGCTCTTCAACGACTTTGGGTGCTTGGCCTGGGTAGGGGGTTTTAACGATCACTTGTACGTCCGACAAGTCTGGCAACGCTTCGACCGGTGTTCTAAAAATGGCTAGTACGCCGACGTATACTATGATCAATGTGAGTAGTACCACTATTAGGCGGTTTTGAATCGACCACCGTATAAGGAAATCAATCATGGTGGTTGTCCGTTTGTATTCGCTGGCGTAAAAACAGCGGACGTGTTGAGCGCGCTACGTTTCCGACCATCGCGCAAGAGCTGTGTCGATATTGGACTCCGAATCAATCAAGAATTGTCCGGATACAACTACGGTATCGCCTTCTTTTATGCCTTGCCGAATTTCGATGCGTTCTTCCGTCTCCATCCCGGTAACCACCGGGACTGAGTGGAATTTTGTTACCGTCAATGCAACAACCACGCGATCAGCACCGCCGCCACGAATCACTGCTTCACGCGGAACGTGTATCACCGGGTTAGTGCCTTCCGAATGAATGCTTACACTGGCAAACATGTTTGGTCGTATGAACATTTGCTGATTGTCGAACTTGATTCGTACCAATAGTGTTCGTGTTTTCGGATCTAATTCGGGATAGATGTAATTGACCTTACCTTCCCATATCTGGCCGGGCAGATAGTCAAGCACAAACGTTGCTCGTTGGTTCAATTCGATCCAACTTGTTTGTCGTTCGAATACCTCCGCGATCATCCACACTCTACTCAGCTTGGCGAAAGAGAGTACATGAGTTGCTGGCGTGACATACATGCCTTCCCGTACACCCAGTTGTGTCACCACACCATCCATTTCCGCGATGTTCCGAATCCGTTGATTCACTTGACCAGATTTTTCGAGCTCAAGGATCTCTTGAGAGGTCATCCCAAGAGCACTGAGTCGTTTTCGGGAAGCTGTCAGTAGTTGCTTGTTGGCTCTGTTCAGAGAATTTAAGAATTCGTGCTGTGCATTGACCAGAGTTGGCGAGTAGAGCTCAAATAGAACTTGTCCTTTCGTCACGGTATCTCCAGCCGTCTTGACTCCCATCTCTTCGACCCAGCCTTCGGCGCGCGTGTGGACATGCGACATGGCGTCTTCGTCATACTCAATATAACCAACGGTGTTGATTCTGCGTTCCAACGTACCTAATTTGGCCGCTTCGGTGCGTACGCCGAGGTTTTGCACCATGTGAGGCTCAATCGAAACGATCGAATCGTCATCCGATCCGTTTTTTTCATACACGGGCACGAGATCCATGCCCATGGGTGATTTTCCTGGCTTGTCGCGGCGGTAGTTAGGATCCATTGGGGCTACCCAATAGAGGATTTCTTTTTCTGGAACAAGATTCTTAGATGCCACACCTTCGTGCTTGTTGGCGAACCAAAGATAGGCGATAGTAAACCCTGCGACAACCCCAACAACTAGAATTAAAATCTTAGTCCGCATTATTTGTATCCGTAAGGTAATTCAACTCAGCCCACACTCGAACGCGTTCCACGACTAGTTGAATCATTTCCAATTGCACCTGCAATGCCAATCGTTGGCTGTCGATTACTTCCTTGTAGTCACCCACCTCGCTCTGATATGAGGTGACAGCGACATTAGCATATTCGATCATCTGAGGCACGATCTCAGTTCGGTAGCGATCTATGCGTTCATTCAAGCTTAAAAACTGTTCGTAGGTTGATAAAAGTCGACTCTGCAAACCTCTAATCACAACTATTCTTTGCAACTTGGCGGCAGAACTTCGTTGAAGCGCAGCTTGCCATTGTTGATCTTGACGCTTTGCCGTAAACATTGGCAACTGAATGCCTAGGATCAGACTCAAGAAATCCGATCGCGATTCACCATTTGGTAGTTCACCATCTCGCAATGAGTAGCTCACTTCGCTCGAGAAACTTGGCCTAAACTGGCTTTCCGCCATGCGTATCTCGGCGAGACTGGCGGCGATGTTGGCCTCTGCAGTTCGTATTAACGGATGGTGAGCTAGAAGTACCTGGAGAGCCGATAAGTCACCGATTTCCGGAATCGACGGTTCGTGAATCGGTAAGGGACGCATGGCCGCTTCGTGAATCCACTGCGACAGTTTCGACCGTATTATTTTTTGCCGTTCTTGTGAAGCGGAAATTTTGTCTTTCATCCGACTCATTTCAAGATCGAGCTTCAAAAGCACCGTCTGATTCTCCAGCCCAACTGCATATAAAGAACGGGTTACGTCATGGAGATCGCGCAACTTCACTAATGAAGCATGAATGATCTCTTCGGCTCGATTTTCGTAAAAGACGCCCAACCAGCGCAACCGTACGTTATTTTTGATCTTTCGTTTCCGTTCTTGAATCAAATGCGACAGTTCAGAAGAACGTGCTTTTTGATATTCGGTTGCAGATTTTCGCCCTTGTGCAGACGGAAAGTTTTGTCGTAAGCCTATCCTTATGTGACTCATGCCTTCCTGCCGGAAGCTGCCCGTTTCGATAGGGTAATTCGCCGCACCAATCTGTATTTGCGGATCCGGCAATTGGCCTACGGCGATTGCTAGATCTTGATAAGCTTGCTGTTGTGCCTCAAGTGCGGCGGTTCCAGGCTCGTTAACTAGGGCTAAATCTTCCGCTTCTTTTAAAGTGAGTATCTCTGCTCCTACGGATGAATCCGAGAGTGCTAAGCAAAGCAGTAACAAAGAAAATGGAATCGAGAATGTTGGTTCTATGTGAGACAAGTTTGTAAGGTTTGCGTTCTATCAAAGAGTACAGCTCAGACATCTGGGTACACACAAGCTAGCTTGCCCAATATCTATCCGAGATGATATTCGCACAGACAGCGGCGTTGCAGGTCCCAAAACTTGGTCATGACTGCAATTCGGATACATAAAATCATCACGCTAACAATGCCGGGTAACGGCGTCTAAACAACGCTTGTTACATGGCGAATATTGCCACTATATCAATATCAATCGGAAAATCGATAGGTTTCTGTTCTATCATGATAAGTTCTAGTTATTCAATCATATGTACAACTATATAGTATCTGCGGGAAAACCCCATTTTACGACGGGTTTACGCCACTTGATGGTATCTGCCGCTCAGGGGATCATGCTGATCTAGGAGATTCACGGCGGATAATCCGCCCATCGGGGCTCCGAAAGTGCGGATGATGTTCTCCTGCTCGATGTCAGGGCGTGCAGGGTCCGTCCCGAGCAATGGCATTCGTTTAGTGAATTTTTCCATTCGGTTAAGGATTCGGTCTTGGGCCTTGGTTATCCGCTGATTTTTTATTCCGTTAGCGAGTTGCCGGTGCCGGTGCTCCTCTTCCTCGCTGCCACTTTCCGACCGGTTTTCGGGATCGCCGTTCATAGGACCGGCCCGGACGGAGCCGTTGCCGACACCGGACGATCTCGCCGACAATACGAGCCACGGTTTCCCGGAGGGCGGATGCCTGCTGAAGTAGCAGGCTCTCGATGTTGGCCGCCACCGCCGCAAGTCCGTGCTTGACATTCGTCTGCATCAGCGGCTTGCCGTCGTTCGGCAGCCCCCCGTTCACATGATCCTCGCCATGGTTGGCGAACAGCCGGGTCATGGTAATCAGGGTGAAGCATGCATACAGTTCCTGTTTCACTCCGCGCGCGCTTTGCCCATGAAAGTCCTCAACCTCCATCAGCCGTTTGGATACCTTGTACAGTTCCTCGATGCCCCATCTCGCGTGATACAGATCCGACAGCTGCTCGATGGAATACTGGTCCCGGTCCAGCAGGGTCGTGCCCAGGATGAAGACGGTATCGCCCACGGCATATTTCACCAGCCGCAAGCGGTGTGGGCCGAATGCGGCTCCGGGGTTCCTGCGGCGTAGTCGGGTCAGCGTGCGTTGGCGGGGAACGACCTCGATGACCGTATCCCGGCGGCCGCCGTGGATGAAGCGGTCGACATCGATACCGGTTTTCCGTTTCATCCGGAACACCGCGTGCAGTCCCCGGATCGCATGCGCGTGCAGCATCTCATAGGAATAGTAGCCCCGGTCATAGACCCAATGGCATTCGGATTAGCGGAAAGGGATCCTGGTCTTTGAGGATGTCGTGTAACCGGTTGATATACGGAAAGATATTCGGTTCCTTTGGGATTCTTCAAAAAAACACTTACGTTTCAGCATGGGTTATGGCAATCTACGCTTAGTTAGATTATCTCTGGTGCAAACGTGATGGATTCCCGAATCGAGAACTTGAAGTCGACCACCTTCTGTGGCACGCGGCTGACCCGCCGTCGGATTGCGGACATTCGGAAGACGGTGAAAATGTTTCTGGCACTGAGCCGCCATGAGTTGGCTGCCACTCTGTGCACTCATCTGGGCTGGTTCACGCCGAAGGGTCGGGATCGACTGGGGTACTGTCTGCGGATGCTGGAGCAGCTGGAGGCCGGCGGCATCGTGTCGCTGCCGGCGAAGCGACCGGGATCGAGAACGGGAACCGGGGGTCGGAGACCGCGGCATACGAGTCGCTCGGATCCGGGCTCCGCCATAGAGTGTGAGTTGAAGGAGCTGATGCCGCTGGAACTGGAGGTTGTGGCGGAGGGGGAGGCCATTGAGGAATGGAAGGAATTGGTGGATCGGCATCATGAGCTGGGTTACCGGCATCCGTTCGGCTGTTTCCTGCGCTACTGGCTGCGGGATCGTCGGGGTCGCAAGCTGGGCTGTCTGCTGTTTGAGGCGGGCACGACCCGGCTTCCCTGTCGTGACGCCTGGATTGGCTGGCGGGATCGGGATCGGGCGAAGCGTCTGAAGGGGGTGGTGAACAACTCCTGGTTCCTGATCTTCCCTTGGGTTCGGGTTCCGTATCTGGCCTCGAAGGCCCTGTCGATGGCGGTTCGGCGGCTGCCCGGGGACTGGAAGGAGCGGCACGGCCTGGAGCCGGTACTGGTGGAGATCTTTGTGGATCCGGCGAAGTACCGGGGGACCTGCTACCGTGCGGCCAACTGGCAGTGCATTGGTCGGACGAAGGGACGCAAGGCGAATGCGTCGGAGGCAGGCAGGACTCCGAAGGACGTTTACCTGTATCCGCTGACGAAAGCTTGGAAGCAGGTGCTGCTGATCGGCTCCCGGGTTGTGTATAAATTTGTCTGCAAAAACGAAAAACGGACTGTAGCGACAGACGAATGGTTAGAATCTGATGTTTCATCGGGAATGTGGAGATGCCTGGACGCAATCCCGCATCCAGGCGCGAATCATTCATGACACAATTTATCGAAAAGGAGCAAGAAATGATTCGGAAAGATTATACGCACAATGCCACGAAGAAGTCGGCATGCGATCATCTGGCGGACGATGAGGAGTTTGTGAGGCGGCTGGTGCAGGAGACGCTCAACGAGGTTCTGGAGAGTGAGATGACGGAGTTTCTGGGAGCGGGCAAGAGCGAGCGGACGCAGACGCGTCAGGGCTACCGTTCCGGATACTACCGGCGCGATCTGACGATGAAGGTGGGCGAGATCGAACTGGGAGTTCCGCAGGAACGCAGCGGCCAGTTCAGCACGCGGGTGTTCGAGAGCGCTATCAGCGTTCGGAGAAGGCCCTGGTGGTGGTGCTGTCGGAGATGTATGTGCAGGGGGGTCTCGACGCGTCGGGTGAGCCGAGTGGCGGAGGGTCTGTGCGGTCACGAGTTTTCGCCGGCGACGATCTCGGCCATGGTGTCGAAGCTGGACGCGTCGCTGAAGGCGTTTGCGGAACGTCGACTGGAGGAGGCGTATCCGTATGTGTTGCTGGATGCCCGGTATGAGAAGGTGCGTGAGGAGGGCTCGGTGCGTTCCCGGGCAGTGCAGATTGCCATCGGGATTGACGGCGAGGGTCGGCGTCAGGTGCTGGCGGTGGAAGTGGCGAACCGGGAAAGCGAGGGGTCGTGGACGGAATTCCTCTCGCATCTGAAGGGACGTGGCCTGCGGGGAGTCGAGTATGTGGTCTCGGACAGTCATGAGGGATTGAAGCATGCGATCTCGAAAGTGTTGCCGACCGCGTTGTGGCAACGGTGCTGCGTCCATTTTCTGCGCAATGCCAGGGACAAACTGTCCCGGAGTGCTGATCCCGCGTGTCTGGAGGGTTTGAAACGGTTGTGGGGCTGTGAGCATGTCGGGGAGGCTCGTGAGGCACTGGGTGCCTGGGTAGCCCGTTGGGGCGATGAGAAAGGGTTTGGCAGGCTAGTGGAATGGGTCGAGGATCATGTCGAGGAGACGCTGACGGTGTATCGGCTGCCCAGGGAACATCGCCTGCGGATGAAGTCCACGAACATGCTGGAGCGGTACAACGAGGAGCTCCGTCGGCGCACGCGTGTCGTCCGGATCTTTCCGAACGCGGAGTCCTGTCTGCGTCTGATCTTGGCACTTGCGGCGGAGACCCATGAGCGGTGGCTGACGGGGCAGCGTTATCTATATGACCGGATCGGCGTGGTTCGCGCACCCGAACCGGAATCCGAGACATGGCAGGAGGCGGCATGAAACACCCAAAAATTTCGCGCCGAGTGGAGACCCGCCCATATGGGCGGGTCTCCACTCCCACTGGAAATTGCAGAAAATTCTTGACACAACTGCGGGGTGCCTGGGCCCAGCTAGTTCCGGTCCTAGCTTCGCTTTATCGGCGCATGAAGCTGATCGTGATTGCCGATGGGCTGTTCTCGCAGGGTCCGTCCCCAGATCCGGCTGCTTCAGGAGCATGGACTGCGCTTTCTGCTGGCGGCTCGGGCGGGCGACCATCCGCATCTGCAGGCTCAGCTGGATCGTTCCGATGCGCCCTGGTTTGCGGATCCCTCGCCCGAAGGGCAGGAGCGGGATCGCCAGCTGCGCGTGGTGCCGGAGGCGGAACTGAATGCTGCGAACCCCGACCTGAAGGTCCAGGTGCTGCAGAGTTCGGAGCGGCGTGGCTCCGGCGAGGATGCGCGGCGGGCGTTCACTTGGGTCACCGATCTGCCGCTCAATCCGTATAACGCCAGCGAACTGGCCCGCGCGGCTCGCAGTCGCTGGAAGATCGAGAACGAGACCTTCAACACGCTGAAGAACGTCCAGTACCTGGAACACAACTTCGGACACGGAACCCAGCACCTGTCGGATACTTTCGCTGCGCTGATGCTGCTGGCGTTCCTGATCGACCAGCTGCTGGAAATGGCCTGCCCCGTCATGAAGCAAATCTTCGCCAAGTGCTATACCCGAACCGCAACGTGGGAACGTCTGCGCAGCAGTTTCTGTGCGGTAGCCTTCCGGCAACTGGCAGGAATTGTACGGCCACGCCCTCGGGATCTACACCGCGTACCTCGCCTACGATACGTCCTGACGGCCGACCGCCTCTCCAGCTGCTCAATGAAGAAGGGATCGGGATGTCCCCCCGAGGCCCCATGCCGCCCTGACGGTCAAGAGACCTGCATATCGATACCCGGAACCCGTTCCAACGCACGACGACATGCCGTGCAAACCATCTGAAAACGTCGGTTTCCCGTACCGAAACATGAAAAGACCGACATTAAGCCCAAAATGAAACTATACGGGGAATTGCTGCAGCCCCACGACCGTTTCAAACCCTCCAGACACGCGGGATCAGCACTCCGTGACAGTTTGTCCCTGGCATTGCGCAGAAAATGGACGTAGCACCGTTGCCACAACGCGGTCGGCAACACTTTCGAGATCGCATGCTTCAATCCCTCATGACTGTCCGAGACCACATACTCGACTCCCCGCAGGCCACGTTCCTTCAGATGCGAGAGGAATTCCGTCCACGACCCCTCGCTTTCCCGGTTCGCCACTTCCGCCGCCAGCACCTGACGCCGACCCGCGCCGTCAATCCCGATGGGAATCTGCACTGCCCGGGAACGCACCGAGGCCTCCTCACGCACCTTCTCATACCGGGCATCCAGCAACACATACGGATACGACCCCTCCAGCCGACGTTCCGCAAACGCCTTCAGGGACGCGTCCAGCTTCGACACCATGGCCGAGATCGTCGCCGGCGAAAACTCGTGACCGCACAGATCCTCCGCCAGTCGGCTCACCCGACGCGTCGATCCCCCCTCCCTGCATATACATCTCCGACAGCACCGCCACCAGGGCCTTCTCCGAACGCTGATAGCACTGCTCGAACACCCGCGTGCTGAACTGGCCGCTGCGTTCCTGCGGAACTCTCAGTTCGATCTCGCCCACCTTCATCGTCAGATCGCGCCGGTAGTATCCGGAACGGTAGCCCTGACGCGTCTGCGTCCGCTCGCTCTTGCCCGCTCCCAGAAACTCCGTCATCTCACTCTCCAGCACCTCGTTGAGCGTCTCCTGCACCAGCCGCCTCACAAACTCCTCATCGTCCGCCAGATGATGGCATGCCGACTGCTTCGTGGCATTGTGCGTATAATCTTTCCGAATCATTTCTTGCTCCTTTTCGATAAATTGTGTCATGAATGATTCGTGCCTGGACGCGGAACCGCGTCCAGGCAACTCCACATTCCCGATAAAACATCAGATTCTAACCATTCGTCTATCGTTACAGCCCATTTTTCGTTTTTGCAGATAAATTTAGGCTCTTATGTATCTACTTGTGTATAGCTTGCCAAATGAGGTGAAAGGAAGTCCGCTTCAATCGATTTTTCAAGCTTGAATCCCGATCGCATCAACCAGTGCATGTAGTAGTTCAGGTAGCGTGTAGAGACCCCGCGGTGGTGATGGTTCAGCCATCGCTTCATGGTCATGTGACGCTGGTTAACCGTGTTGAGATGCCAACTCCCGCGGCGAGATTCACGTCGGTTGACGCGAACCACTTCCTGGTGCATGTTCATGCTCCGGCTTGCCATGGCGTAGCTGGGATGTCCATCAGTGACACACACGCCATCTTCGGCCAGCCATTCCGACATTACCGGAGCGATGTTCGTCCCCGCCGTCGATGGGAGAGCTTCCATAGTAAGTCGGCCTGCCGCGAGACACTGCCGTCAAGACAGGTCGCTGGTCCGACACCAGACCCCGGTGCCCACGATTGCCTCCTCGCTCGCGCGGAAGGCGACGCTCCGTCAATGAGCGATCTCCCTTGCAGCTCTCCAGAAAGTAGGTCTCGTCCATCTCCACGATGCCTTGGAGTTTCGAGCCTTTCTGCTGCTTGCCAAGCAAGCGATGTCGCCACAAGAATGCGGTTCGGTAAGCGATCCCGCATCGCTCGGCTGACTGATGCAGCGTCAGCCGATCTCGCAAACACGCTTCGAATACCGACCACTGCGACTTGTGCCTCAAGCCAGCAAGATGGGTCCCAGTCAGCGCGTGAAAGGTGCGTCCGCACGATGCCGAACGGCAACGAAATCGACACAAGCCTGCCGACTTCCCGTGATGCACCGCCCCTGAGGAACCGCCATGCATACATACTCGCAATCGGTCCAACTCCGCTTCCCGTTGACGAACGGGTTCAGGCAGTTCGTCGCACCCGACCGATGTCTGGACCCCGTGCATCAGCCTCTGCTTCTGCACTGGGGTCAGCCTAGGAATCTGGTCTAGCATCTCCTTGAATTTGCGGGGACCCATTGGTTTTCCTCAACCTATTGAACCAGCGCATATTATAGCTGCTTGTTAGTCATTCTCAACATAAGACTACATAAGAGCCTAAATTTATACACAACCCTGATGCAGACGAATTTCAAGCACGGACTTGCGGCGGTGGCGGCCAACATCGAGAGCCTGCTACTTCAGCAGGCATCCGCCCTCCGGGAAACCGTGGCCCGTATTGTCGGCGAGATCGTCTGGTGTCGGCAACGACTCCGTCCGGGCCGGTCCTATGAGCGGCGATCCCGAAAACCGGTCGGAAAGTGGCAGCGAAGAAGGGGAGCACCGGCACCAGCAACCCGCTAACGGAATAAAAAACCAGCGGATAACCAAGGCCCAAGACCGAATCCTTAACCGAATGGCAAAATTCACTAAACGAATGCCATTGCACGGCTGCCCGGGCAGTGCCCGCCCGCGCACCGGGGATGCCGCGGGATCTTCCCCCATGCTCTCTTGGCCACCCAATCCTCACAAAAAGCCTCGATTCCGGACGGAAACCACCTCCAACCACGCCCCGAACCGACTTCCATTGCCAGGACACTTGCTCGCTGGAAATTACTGAGGCATTGGAGCCGGCCGAGACGCTGCACCTCGCCGAGCGTCTGGAAATCCACTACACGCCCAAGCACGGCAGCTGGCTGAACATGGCCGAAATTGAAATCCGTGCGATGGTCGACCAATGCCTGAAACCGTCGCCTTCCCGACCGCGAAACCCTGCGCCACGAAGTCAATGCCTGACAGCAAGCAGCGAAGAAGCCGCGACGCCGTGCGTCGTGAACTGACAGTTCACGACCGACAACGCGCGGATCAAACTAAAACCGCTTTACCCATCAACACAAATATGATGACCTACCAGAAATTCTCCTGCGATACGTTTCTCAAAGTTCAAGCTCGGCCCGCAAAAGCTCAACACCGTCCAAGCCGGTTACCATCAATTCTACCGGCTTAGAGACGGGAACCCCAATCCGCACACCCCAACCAAAACCGCTTCCATGAATAATCGCCGAAGGCGAAAAGAAGTGCGAAGAAAGCTCCATGCCATTGACATCGAAAATCTTCGCAATATAACTGTGCATTCCCAACACATCTACCGGAAGCGGGTCCCGATCACTGTAAGCCGCCCTGCGAAACGACCACTGCCCCTGATCATCCATATCCCCCGACAATGCTAGGCCTTGAGCCCTTTTGCCTGTTCTGGTCAAGGGAACATAACCACCTGCATTGCTAACCAGCACCTTCGGCGGTTGCGCCGCTAGCTTTGCCGATGTCGATAGATATTGAGCAGCTTTATTAAAACTGTAGTCAGATGTGGATCTAGGACGGCAGTAGGACTGCAGATCGTAGTAAGCTTCCTCAGGGTCTATAAACCGACTTCCGAGAAACCTCCACACACGACGTGGTCCAAGACGACCATCACGATATGGGTAGTTCGGATCAAGGCCTCCTGCGTTCGCGTCGCCACACGGAGAATGTTGAAGTGAAAAGCAGTGCCCCATTTCATGGGCGAAGCTATGGTGATCTGGTAAAAAAACTCCACCTCTATAGGTATACGGATCCACAGTAATACTTACATTCTCGGCAAGGAAAGCTACACCGAGCACAGAGTTCCCATCATAAATGAAGATCCCGCTGTAATACTCGTCACTTTCCGCGTGCTCTAGCCAAAGATCTTCAAGATCGAACAAGGCTTGCTCAACCCTCCACGTTCCACCGGTGTGATGTATGACCTCCTCGAGCGTCATTTCTACATTTACATTGCTTACCGGCATGTAATTCATGAGGGCATTCCTAAAAGGGTCGAGGCTTTTTATCTCCGGTATGCCCTCATTATTTTCCAAAGGGAAAAATCGGATACGAAAAGAGGGGGAATTAAAGAATGAAAGATCACTCAGAGCAAAAGTATGTTCTTTGAGGGGGGCATCATCCGAACCGTCTATGTCAATGTCCGCTCGCAAAATACTGCCCGTATCGAACAAAGGCCCAGATACGGGAAACATAAACTCTGTTTCGTAATTCCCAGAAGCACTCTCTTCCGGATCGGATGCTGACAAGATCTCGATTTCTATCGGATGGGAAGTACCTGATCCGTCCAAGATACTGAATACCGGCTCACCCAGATAGTCGGTCCCATGTTCCACCTGGACCGTGGCCACACCGTCGCGTCTAGGCACCAAGCCTACGAACGTGCTCGTTGTGAAGGTGCCTGACTCTCCCGAACCATCCTCTTCGTACACTTCCCGCACCGCCATCGGGCCCTGAAACAGCTCAACCCCCCGTACTTTCCCGCTGCCGCCTTGGCAATCCACATTCCAGACTGCGTTCAAAAGGCCACCGCCTGCTTCAATCCGTAATTCAACGTCCTGATCGCTCGGGGCTGGACATGCGATGTCCAAACTCGTCTCTACCGTACTGTCAAGTCCCACCGATCCCGATCCCGGACTGACCGTTACCTGATCGTTGCTTGAAACGATAGTATAGTCCACGGCAGGCTGCCCGCTCCAGACCGAAGCAATGCTCCACTGCATCGTGCTCTGTGCGTTCAATCGCGGATGCCCGGAGGAACCAAGGATTGGTTCGTATAGTGCCACTGTAACCGGAGGTTCCTGGCAATGCAAGGATACGGCAAGGCTCGTATTGCTTCCGAAGTTTCCGCTGATCGTGATCAATCCGGCAATGTCTCCCGGGGCTGAACATTCCAAGGTGAACTGAATAGTCGCCGCTTCCCCGGGCACGATTTCCCCGCTCGTAGCATTCGCGGCCGAGAGCCAGAAAGGAGGCCCCGACAGCGAAAACGTCAGCAGTTCATCGCCGCTGTTGCGCAACGCAATCTCTGTGACGACTGGTACCGAACCGAGAACATAGATGGTCTGTATCGCTTCCGTCGATAGTTCCAGCTGCGGCCCGTGCGACGACGACTTGGAAGACCCACCACCGCATGCGGTTAAGAGAAACGGTCCGGCAAGTCCCAGCACCAGCCACCATCCCAACAACTTCCTTCTTACAAAACGAAGCATTACGCTGCCGAATGGGACATTACTAGTTGGTCTCATGTCTAAAGTTTCCAGTTAAATTATAAAGCATGCCTATGATCTTATTATACGCTAACCCGGATTTCTCATAACCAAGTCGAAAATGATGTTTTTCACGGGATGCGTGGGGTACGGGGCATGGAATGTCGCGTCGCGAGTTTGAAAAGGCTTCGGAGGGCGGGCATGCGTGTGTTTTCCCCGCCTTTTTGCGGGCGGGACGGCGAATCGCTGAGCATCCGGGCGCGGGGAGGCCGGCGCGCTCCGCCGCCAGCGTCATGCACCCGGTTGCACCGGGCTTTTACGTTGGTGCCAGGCTGGCCCAGATCAAGCGGAAATCCTTCCAGTACGGGAAGGCGGATCCGAACGCCAGATGGATCCGCCGCGTGGACACCGTCACGCGCACCGGGATCCGGAACAGGCACTTGCGCAGCGTCGATGGACGGCTCCGGCGCAGCATGGCGGATACCGGAAGGTTCTCGAGCCGGCGCTTCATCATGCAATGAAGGGCATGGGCCAGTGCGCTCATCCGGAGCCGGAGTGCGTTGACGTTCCAGAGGCTGCTGGAGCATCGGTCCAGGAACAGATCGTTCTTCTGTTCCTTGATCCAGTTTTCGGCCTCACCCCGGTCGCAGTACATCTCTTCGTAGACCGTTGGCGCGTCGGGCTTCTGGAGCGAGGTGACGACGAAGCGACTGTTGTACCGGGCTTCGCCGACCGTCGCACATGGGCCTTCCGCGCCGGCCTCCGGTCCGCCGTCGGCCTTGCCGGCCGGTTCCCCGTCCGCGTTGCCGACCGGTGGTCCCGGCAGCCATTCGGCCTTGGCGATCACGCGGCGTTCGCGGCTCCAGCTGTCGCGCGTGCGATAGTCGAAGCTCCGGTAGTCGCGGACCGCTTGCTGCGCATAGTCCGGATCCCGCTTCAACCGGTCCCGCAGATCGTCCATCAACGGTTGGACCCGGTCTTTCAGCCGATCATCGCGCGGCAGTCCTAGCACGTAATCCACGCCCCGCGCCTCGCACCACGTCATCAACTCGTCGCGGCAGTAGGCCCCGTCGGCGCGGATCAGGATCGGCACCTGCGGAAATCGCTTCCGCAGCCGGTCCACGAGCGGCTCGACCGTCTCCACCACGCCCGCCGCCACATCGCTGCTCGACGTGCGCAGTTCCGTCCGCACCGGCCAGCCGTTGCAGAACACCAGCCGCGGAAGGTAGCAGTATGCATGGTAGTACCCGTGATAGAACCGGTGCTCCTGCCGGCCGTGCAGTTCCACGTCCGGGGCATCGATATCCAGCACCAGCCGCTTCGGCATCTGGCCCCGCTCGCCCCACACCAGGTACAGCTCCACGAGCAGCTCGTCGAGCGCATCGAAATCCACGGTGATCTGGCGCGCTTTCGCCGGGTCCCGCCCGTTCGCCGACAGCTCCATCCGGTTCAGCGTGCTTTTGCCGGCCAGCGGCTCGCAGTCCGAACGCGCACACTCCACACGCCCCATGGCCGTGGACAGGGCCCGGTCCCGCCGCAGCTCGTCGTGATCGTTCACATCTTCGTAGCCCAGCGCGAGACCCAAAATCCGCTGCCCCAGCAACGCCACCAGCGGATGCGCCACCTTGGACGGGTCCCGGTGGTCCGTGAAACATGCCGAGGCGCGCTCGAACAGCCGGACCTGCTCGGAGTTGTGTCAAGAATCTTCTGCAATTTCTGGTGGGAGCGGAGACCCGGCCATATAGATAACGCTGCCCCGTCAGCCACCGCTCATGGGTCTCCGCCGCAAGTGCCAAGATCAGACGCAGACAGGACTCCGCGTTCGGGAAGATCCTGACGACACGCGTGCGCCGACGGAGCTCCTCGTTGTACCGCTCCAGCATGTTCGTGGACTTCATCCGCAGGCGATGTTCCCTAGGCAGCCGATACACCGTCAGCGTCTCCTCGACATGATCCTCGACCCATTCCACTAGCCTGCCAAACCCTTTCTCATCGCCCCAACGGGCTACCCAGGCACCCAGTGCCTCACGAGCCTCCCCGACATGCTCACAGCCCCACAACCGTTTCAAACCCTCCAGACACGCGGGATCAGCACTCCGGGACAGCTTGTCCCTGGCATTGCGCAGAAAATGGACGCAGCACCGTTGCCACAGCGCGGTCGGCAGCACTTTCGAGATCGCATGCTTTAATCCCTCATGACTGTCCGAGACCACATACTCGACTCCCCGCAGGCCACGTTCCTTCAGATGCGACAGGAATTCCGTCCACGACACCTCGCTTTCCCGGTTCGCCACCTCCGCCGCCAACACCTGACGCCGACCCTCGCCGTCAATTCCGAGGGCAATCTGCACCGCCCGGGAACGCACCGAGCCCTCCTCTCTCACCTTCTCATACCGGGCATCCAGCAGCACATACGGATACGCCTCCTCCAGCCGACGTTCCGCAAACGCCTTCAGCGACGCGTCCAGCTTCGACACCATGGCCGAGATCGTCGCCGGTGAAAACTCGTGACCGCACAGATCTTCCGCCAGTCGGCTCACCCGACGCGTCGAGACCCCCTGCACATACATCTCCGACAGCACGGCCACCAGTGCCTTCTCCGAACGCTGATAGCGCTCGAACACCCGCGTGCTGAACTGGCCGCTGCGTTCCTGCGGAACCCTCAGCTCGATCGCGCCCACCTTCATCGTCAGATCGCGCCGGTAGTATCCAGAACGGTAGCCCTGACGCGTCTTCGTCCGCTCGCTCTTGCCCGCTCCCAGAAACTCCGTCATCTCACTCTCCAGCACCTCGTTGAGCGTCTCTTGCACCAGCCGCCTCACAAACTCCTCATCGTCCGCCAGATGATGGCATGCCGACTTCTTCGTGGCATTGTGCGTATAATCTTTCCGAATCATTTCTTGCTCCTTTTCAATAAATTGTGTCATGAATGATTCGCGCCTGGATGCGGGATTGCGTCCAGGCATCTCCACATTCCCGATGAAACATCAGATTCTAACCATTCGTCTGTCGTTACAGCCCGTTTTTCGTTTTTGCAGACAAATTTATACACAACCGGAAATCCTCAAGGTGGTTTTCGACGCCGAGGCACGACCCCGGCACGCACGGAAAGTCCGACCCGACACGGATCGGCGGTGGCAGGGGCATCGGGTGTTTGCGGTCGATGGAAGTTCCCTGAACCTGCCGCGCGGACTGGTGCATGAAGGCTGGCGGACGCCGGTAGACGGTGCCCATTATCCGCAGGGTCTGGTGAGTTGCCTGTATCGGCTGCAGGCCCGACTACCGGTCGACTTCGACCTGCATGCGCATGGAAACGAGCGCGCGGCGGCACTGGCCCACCTGAACGTGTTGTCGGCGAACGATGTGGTGGTCTATGACCGGGGGCTACTATTCCTATGAGATGCTGCACGCGCATGCGATCCGGGGACTGCACGCGGTGTTCCGGATGAAACGGAAAACCGGTATCGATGTCGACCGCTTCATCCACGGCGGCCGCCGGGATACGGTCCTTGCAATTGGACACACATGACGATGTGAATTCATTCCTTCTGTTTCATGAGGAGGTAGATCCGCACGGCGGGTTTGAGCAGGACGTATCCCTGCCAGAGTTTGATGTTTCCGGGCAGGGGGTATCTTTTGGAAGGCTGGAACCCAGCGAGTCTTCCAATATTGATCACGGTTTGGCGAATGGTTTGGCGTTCGGGATCCGGAGTTTGATGTTTCCGGGCGTGGGATCCGAGGTCTTCGAGGAGCAGGTTCAGGGTCTCGATTTCTTCCCGGGTCAGCACCCGGATTGCGGGGCGGTCCGGTTCTGCCCGCGCGAGTCGATCGAGGTCGAACACCCGCCAGGCGGTGATGGCGTCGAAGGCCAGGCATTTGCGCAGGTCGTCCGCGTGATCGAGGCGGCGCTCTTCGATGCGGGCACCGCTCTTGAGCACCTTGAAATATTCTTCGATGACCCAGCGTCGGCGATACCGTTCCAGTGCCTGGACGGCCTCTTGGGCATCTTGGAACGGGCGGGTGGACAGCAGCGCCCAGTGCAGGGGAGACGACGTGTCGGCAGGGGGATGGATTTCCGTGGCTGAGACGGCGTGCACGGTCTGTGGCGGGCGTTCCTTGCACCGGCGCGGGGGCAAGAGGTCGGCCCGGAGGCTTCGCACCTCCAGTCGGGCGGTGCGGGCGGCTCGCGCCCGGGCACCGCCCGAGGCAGGAAGATCGAGTTCGAGGATCGAGGACACCGGTTGCGATGCCAGGCATTCCCACAGGTCTGCCGGAGGATCTTCGGCCTCCGTCCGTGCCGTGCGCTTGGCACCGCGGGAGGAACGGAACAGCAGTTCCACGTCCAATCCCGCGGCGCGTTCCAGCATCGAGAACATGTCGGCTTCCCGGTCGCACACGGCGATCACGCGAGTATCGGGACAGGACTTGGCCAGTTCCGTGGCACAGTCCAGACCCGCCAACCAGCGTGTGCGCTCCGAGGTCTCCGCTTTCTCCGGCGCCGGCGGCCGGAAGCGGGTATCCATTTCCAGCACGCCCAGCGGTCGCCCCGTCGGCGTGACGGCCAGCGTGAGATGCACGGGCAGCCCCTGCACGCCCTTTCCGCCGCCTCCCAATTCCGCCAGCCCCTCGCTGGTCGCCAGCCCCGAATAGTTCAGCATGGTGGTGTCCTGCACCGCCAGCACCACCGGTTCCAGACGGCAGCGATCCACCGTGGACTGGCGATGTGCGTCCAGCACATGCTCCTCCGTGACACGCGCATTCGACAACAAGCGATAGGCTCCTTTCTGCTGTGCCGGGGTGGCAAACACCTGCGGCAAGGACAAGCCCGGACGATCGGCCCAGGCGCGCCCCATGTCCACCAGCCGCAGGCGCAGGCGCGCATCGCCCAGCGTGCGTGCGCCATATTCCCGATCGGCCCAGTCCGCCTGTATCGGCCAATGCCGGGATCCGCTCCACATTGGCAGCCGAGCCCCGGATTCCGCGCACAACGCTCGTCGCCAATGCCGCGACAGCGGATGCACCCAGACCGCCTTCGGAGACGTCCGGAACCCGCCCGGAGGACGACCGGAGGTGCGCCCCGCGCAACGCTGCCAGCCCGCCGCCCGATAGCAAGTCCCGGCGCGGGACGGATCCACGTAAGTATACTCCAGCAGCGGTGCCGTTCCACGCGCTCGCCGCCACTCCGTCGCGAGTGCCTTCGACGCCTTCGCGAGCACATGGGAAGCCAGGTTCGGCACCCGTACCCCGGGAAGAATCAAAAACCGCGACTGCCGAACCACCGCCTGCAAATGTGCGCCCCGCGCGGCTTCCGACCAGCCGATCCAGCGATCCCGACAGGCCTGGTGCCAGCTCGCCGCCGACCATCTCACCCCGCCCAGGCGACCCTGGCGGCTCGAGACAATCCAGCAGTTCAGCGCAGCGCCCGGACTGCGATCCCATCCCCGTGGATGATGCGTGTGCAGCAGGCGACGAAACGCCCCCACGTCCTTCGCCGCCACACGTCGCACCGAGACCTCGCCCAATGCCTCCAGCGCACAGTCCAACGCCAGGTCCGGATAGTCCGAAGCCGGTGCCCGGACCGATGCCACCGGACGCGCCGCCGGCAACGCCACCCCCAAATGCGCCGCCAGTTGCGGCAACGCCTTGCAGGCCGACGCGATGCACCACTCCCCCTGACGATTCCGCCAGTCTTCACGCTCGCAAATCCCCCGAGCCAGGGACCACCGAATCGCCGACGGATCCCTCGACTTCTCCTTGAACCAAGCCAGCGAAGCCTCGCCAAAATGTCTCAGACCCAATTGCATGCAAATATAGTAAACATCACCCCCTCTCTTGTCAAGTGTGTCTAATTGCAAGGATACGGTCATCGAGGTCGTTCCCCGCCAACGCACGCTGACCCGACTACGCCGCAGGAACCCCGGAGCCGCATTCGGCCCACACCGCTTGCGGCTGGTGAAATATGCCGTGGGCGATACCGTCTTCATCCTGGGCACGACCCTGCTGGACCGGGACCAGTATTCCATCGAGCAACTGTCGGATCTGTATCACGCGAGATGGGGCATCGAGGAACGGTACAAGGTATCCAAACGGCTGATGGAGGTTGAGGACTTTCATGGGCAAAGCGCGCGCGGAGTGAAACAGGAACTGTATGCATGCTTCACCCTGATTACCATGACCCGGCTGTTCGCCAACCATGGCGAGGATCATGTGAACGGGGGGCTGCCGAACGACGGCAAGCCGCTGATGCAGACGAATTTCAAGCACGGACTTGCGGCGGTGGCGGCCAACATCGAGAGCCTGCTACTTCAGCATGCATCCGCCCTCCGGGAAACCGTGACTCGTATTGTCGGCGAGATCGTCCGGTGTCGGCAACGGCTCCGTCCGGGCCGGTCCTATGAACGGCGATCCCGAAAACCGGTCGGAAAGTGGCAGCGAGGAAGAGGAGCACCGGCACCGGCAACTCGCTAACGGAATAAAAAATCAGCGGATAACCAAGGCCCAAGACCGAATCCTTAACCGAATGGAAAAATTCACTAAACGAATGCCATTGCTCGGGACGGACCCTGCACGCCCTGACATCGAGCAGGAGAACATCATCCGCACTTTCGGAGCCCCGATGGGCGGATTATCCGCCGTGAATCTCCTAGATCAGCATGATCCCCTGAGCGGCAGATACCATCAAGTGGCGTAAACCCGTCGTAAAATGGGGTTTTCCCGCAGATACTATATAGTTGTACATATGATTGAATAACTAGAACTTATCATGATAGAACAGAAACCTATCGATTTTCCGATTGATATTGATATAGTGGCAATATTCGCCATGTAACAAGCGTTGTTTAGACGCCGTTACCCGGCATTGTTAGCGTGATGATTTTATGTATCCGAATTGCAGTCATGACCAAGTTTTGGGACCTGCAACGCCGCTGTCTGTGCGAATATCATCTCGGATAGATATTGGGCAAGCTAGCTTGTGTGTACCCAGATGTCTGAGCTGTACTCTTTGATAGAACGCAAACCTTACAAACTTGTCTCACATAGAACCAACATTCTCGATTCCATTTTCTTTGTTACTGCTTTGCTTAGCACTCTCGGATTCATCCGTAGGAGCAGAGATACTCACTTTAAAAGAAGCGGAAGATTTAGCCCTAGTTAACGAGCCTGGAACCGCCGCACTTGAGGCACAACAGCAAGCTTATCAAGATCTAGCAATCGCCGTAGGCCAATTGCCGGATCCGCAAATACAGATTGGTGCGGCGAATTACCCTATCGAAACGGGCAGCTTCCGGCAGGAAGGCATGAGTCACATAAGGATAGGCTTACGACAAAACTTTCCGTCTGCACAAGGGCGAAAATCTGCAACCGAATATCAAAAAGCACGTTCTTCTGAACTGTCGCATTTGATTCAAGAACGGAAACGAAAGATCAAAAATAACGTACGGTTGCGCTGGTTGGGCGTCTTTTACGAAAATCGAGCCGAAGAGATCATTCATGCTTCATTAGTGAAGTTGCGCGATCTCCATGACGTAACCCGTTCTTTATATGCAGTTGGGCTGGAGAATCAGACGGTGCTTTTGAAGCTCGATCTTGAAATGAGTCGGATGAAAGACAAAATTTCCGCTTCACAAGAACGGCAAAAAATAATACGGTCGAAACTGTCGCAGTGGATTCACGAAGCGGCCATGCGTCCCTTACCGATTCACGAACCGTCGATTCCGGAAATCGGTGACTTATCGGCTCTCCAGGTACTTCTAGCTCACCATCCGTTAATACGAACTGCAGAGGCCAACATCGCCGCCAGTCTCGCCGAGATACGCATGGCGGAAAGCCAGTTTAGGCCAAGTTTCTCGAGCGAAGTGAGCTACTCATTGCGAGATGGTGAACTACCAAATGGTGAATCGCGATCGGATTTCTTGAGTCTGATCCTAGGCATTCAGTTGCCAATGTTTACGGCAAAGCGTCAAGATCAACAATGGCAAGCTGCGCTTCAACGAAGTTCTGCCGCCAAGTTGCAAAGAATAGTTGTGATTAGAGGTTTGCAGAGTCGACTTTTATCAACCTACGAACAGTTTTTAAGCTTGAATGAACGCATAGATCGCTACCGAACTGAGATCGTGCCTCAGATGATCGAATATGCTAATGTCGCTGTCACCTCATATCAGAGCGAGGTGGGTGACTACAAGGAAGTAATCGACAGCCAACGATTGGCATTGCAGGTGCAATTGGAAATGATTCAACTAGTCGTGGAACGCGTTCGAGTGTGGGCTGAGTTGAATTACCTTACGGATACAAATAATGCGGACTAAGATTTTAATTCTAGTTGTTGGGGTTGTCGCAGGGTTTACTATCGCCTATCTTTGGTTCGCCAACAAGCACGAAGGTGTGGCATCTAAGAATCTTGTTCCAGAAAAAGAAATCCTCTATTGGGTAGCCCCAATGGATCCTAACTACCGCCGCGACAAGCCAGGAAAATCACCCATGGGCATGGATCTCGTGCCCGTGTATGAAAAAAACGGATCGGATGACGATTCGATCGTTTCGATTGAGCCTCACATGGTGCAAAACCTCGGCGTACGCACCGAAGCGGCCAAATTAGGTACGTTGGAACGCAGAATCAACACCGTTGGTTATATTGAGTATGACGAAGACGCCATGTCGCATGTCCACACGCGCGCCGAAGGCTGGGTCGAAGAGATGGGAGTCAAGACGGCTGGAGATACCGTGACGAAAGGACAAGTTCTATTTGAGCTCTACTCGCCAACTCTGGTCAATGCACAGCACGAATTCTTAAATTCTCTGAACAGAGCCAACAAGCAACTACTGACAGCTTCCCGAAAACGACTCAGTGCTCTTGGGATGACCTCTCAAGAGATCCTTGAGCTCGAAAAATCTGGTCAAGTGAATCAACGGATTCGGAACATCGCGGAAATGGATGGTGTGGTGACACAACTGGGTGTACGGGAAGGCATGTATGTCACGCCAGCAACTCATGTACTCTCTTTCGCCAAGCTGAGTAGAGTGTGGATGATCGCGGAGGTATTCGAACGACAAACAAGTTGGATCGAATTGAACCAACGAGCAACGTTTGTGCTTGACTATCTGCCCGGCCAGATATGGGAAGGTAAGGTCAATTACATCTATCCCGAATTAGATCCGAAAACACGAACACTATTGGTACGAATCAAGTTCGACAATCAGCAAATGTTCATACGACCAAACATGTTTGCCAGTGTAAGCATTCATTCGGAAGGCACTAACCCGGTGATACACGTTCCGCGTGAAGCAGTGATTCGTGGCGGCGGTGCTGATCGCGTGGTTGTTGCATTGACGGTAACAAAATTCCACTCAGTCCCGGTGGTTACCGGGATGGAGACGGAAGAACGCATCGAAATTCGGCAAGGCATAAAAGAAGGCGATACCGTAGTTGTATCCGGACAATTCTTGATTGATTCGGAGTCCAATATCGACACAGCTCTTGCGCGATGGTCGGAAACGTAGCGCGCTCAACACGTCCGCTGTTTTTACGCCAGCGAATACAAACGGACAACCACCATGATTGATTTCCTTATACGGTGGTCGATTCAAAACCGCCTAATAGTGGTACTACTCACATTGATCATAGTATACGTCGGCGTACTAGCCATTTTTAGAACACCGGTCGAAGCGTTGCCAGACTTGTCGGACGTACAAGTGATCGTTAAAACCCCCTACCCAGGCCAAGCACCCAAAGTCGTTGAAGAGCAGGTTACATATCCATTGGCATCCGCGATGCTATCTGTGCCTGGTGCTACGACGGTTCGAGGGTACTCGTTTTTCGGGGATTCCTACGTGTATGTCATCTTTGACGACCATACCGACCTTTATTGGGCACGTGCTCGAGTTCTTGAATACCTAAATCAAGTAAGAGCCCAGCTACCTTCTGATGTGTCTCCAACACTCGGACCCGATGCTACAGGAGCTGGTTGGGTGTATGAGTACGCGTTGGTCGATCGAACAGGTAAACACGACCTGGCACAACTACGCTCCATCCAGGACTGGTTTCTGAAGTATGAACTGCAGTCGGTTCCTGGAGTATCTGAGATCGCCACAGTAGGTGGAATGGTTAAACAATATCAAGTAGTCGTGGATCCAGACAAGCTGCGGGTGCACGGACTCACGTTGTCAACGGTGTACCACGCGATACGTTCAGGTAACCAAGAAAGTGGCGGATCAGTCATTGAAATGGCGGAAGGGGAATACATGGTACGCGCCAGTGGATACGTTAAGGGACTCAATGATATAGCAAGTATTCCACTGAGCGTGAATTTTCGTGGAACGCCTCTGAAACTCTCGGATGTCGCTGATCTGCGCATAGGACCTCAGATGCGAAGAGGTATAGCTGAACTCAATGGTGAGGGTGAAGTAGTTGGCGGTATCGTCGTCATGCGTTTTGGCGAGAACGCTCTAAAAACCATCAATGGGATCAAAACACGGCTTCGCGAAATTAAGCAAGGACTACCAGCAGGAGTAGAAATTATTGAAACGTACGACCAATCCGCACTGATCAGACGGTCAATGAACACGCTGAGAAACACGTTAATAGAAGAATCATTGATCGTTGTTGTTATCTGTTTCCTCTTTCTATTCCATTTTCGATCGTCCCTCGTCGTCATAGTGAGTCTGCCAATCGCAATTCTCCTCGCGTTCGTCATCATGAGAATTCAAGGACTTAATGCGAACATCATGTCTCTCGGAGGTATCGCTATAGCCATTGGAGCGATGGTCGATGGTGCTATCGTACTTGTCGAGAACGCTTGTAGAAAAATTGCATCCGCAACCAAAGGTGGTGCAATTCTCTCAAGTGCCCAACGTTGGCAAGTCGTCACAAATGCGTCCGTAGAGCTGGGCAAACCTATCTTCTTTTCCTTACTCATCGTAACTTTAAGCTTCCTTCCCGTGTTTGCTTTGGAAGCACAGGAAGGACGACTTTTCGCGCCTCTTGCCTTTACCAAAACGTACGCGATGGCATCCGCAGCAATCTTATCTGTTTTTCTAGTGCCCGTACTTATCGGCTATCTACTTAGAGGACGCGTACGCGATGACAGTGAAAATCCCATCAACCGCATACTGATTAAGATCTATACGCCGATCATCCAGCATACGTTAAAGCGGCCGATTGGGATTGTGGTTGGAGCTTTGCTGCTACTGACCGTCGGGGTATTACCTATCACGATGTTGGGTTCGGAATTCATGCCTCCACTTGATGAGGGCGATCTAATGTACATGCCTACGACACATCCGGGCATTGCTACCGATAAAGCGCGGGAATTGCTGCAGCAGACTGACAAGCTCATTCGCACTATACCGGAAGTCGAAACGGTATTCGGCAAAGTCGGCCGCGCTGATAGTGCTACGGACCCAGCACCACTTACCATGATCGAAACAATAATTCGACTGAAGCCCCGAGATCAGTGGCGAGACGGAGTCACTATGGATACCTTGCGTTCCAAACTGGACCGCATTGTGGATATACCAGGATTGAACAATAGCTGGACCATGCCGATCAAGGCACGGATTGATATGCTGGCAACAGGCATAAAAACCCCCGTGGGTGTGAAGATTGCTGGCCCTGACTTGAGTATCATCAATGAGATTGGTGCTCAAATCGAAAGTGTTTTAGAAGACTTGGAAGGTGCAACATCGGTATATGCCGAACGGGTTGCTGGAGGAAGATACGTCGAAGTCAATATTGATCGTGGCAAAGCCGCTCGATTTGGTTTGAATATTGATCACTTACAAGCAGTCATACGGACTGCTGTCGGAGGCATGAACGTCACACATACCGTCGAAGGTCTGGAAAGATATCCGATCAACCTCCGTTATCCACAACGATTTCGTGATTCATTAGCGAATCTCGAAATGTTACCTATCGTCACACCAAATGGCGCGCACATAGCCCTGGTTGATGTGGCAGAAGTCCGCGTATCGGACGGACCACCCATGATTAAGAGTGAAAACGCGCGTCCCAATGGATGGATATACATTGATATCAGCGATCGAGACTTAGGTTCATTCGTCGCTGATGCGCGACGCATCGTCGACGAAAAGATCGAATTACCAGCAGGTTATTCAATCCAATGGTCGGGACAATACGAGTTTCTCCAACGAGCCGAACAACGACTTCGCGTCATTGCACCACTCACATTGGGAGTCATCGTTCTACTTTTGTTCCTAATCTTCAGGCGTGTGAGCGAGATACTCGTGATCTTAGGTGTCGTGCCATTTGCTCTTATTGGAGGTATTGGTTCTCTCTATCTTCTTGATTACAACCTCTCCATAGCGGTCGCGGTGGGATTCATTGCTTTGATAGGAGTCGCCGTCGAACTCAGCGTGGTGATGTTAACGTTCTTGAATCTTGCGTGGCAAGAAAAACTTGATGCCATTCGTGCTCAACGCCGACAGCCAACGTTTGAAGATTTACGTGAATCGGTGACAGACGGCGCAAGACGGCGCCTCAGACCGATCATGATGACTACATTGACGATCATCCTTGGTCTATTACCCATCATGTTTGGCACTGGCACAGGGTCCGAGGTGATGCGCAGAATTGCAGCTCCCATGGTTGGCGGTATGATCAGTGCGACGATATTGGTGCTCGTTGTTTTACCGGCTGTATTCCTAATTTGGAAACGTTTCGCAGATTTAAACGCAACAGAAAGACCGTCTAGATGGTACTTAGATGCAAACTCTGCTTCACCAAAATGAGCCGGATGCAACTGGATACCTCTATTAACCTGCAGACTTGTTATGATCTGAAAGGGATATTTATTAAAAATCAAATACTTATATAGGTCATGATTCGTCAAAATAGCAATAAATAGAGGTGTCCAACTGAGAACCTCTATTTAGTGTCTGCGCGAAAACCCTGACGATATTGGGGGCTGGTTTCTTCATCAGACTTGCCACTGACGTTTCTAGTACTGGGCTGATAATGAGATACCGTTGGAAGTCCTGCAGTACCCGTCCTTAGATCCGCATTGGCAACATCGAACTGACGTCAAAGAATATTTCACCGGTGCAACGCCAAGCGATGGACCGGTAATCAGGTCCATGGCGATGATTCATCTACTACTACCATGCCCCATGACAAATTAAACCGTTTTTTAGCTCAATTAGCATGTATTAGTAATTGTGCTTGAGGTTCATTCCATAGTAAAGCGGTGCGACTTCGCTATAACCATTGAACAAGCGCGTATCAACCAACTTCGGAAACCATGAAGAACCCAATCTTCTTTCATGGCTTTGGCGCCATCTTCGATGGTGGACTTGCGGATTTACATTAGCATAAAAACCATACTCTTGCGGAGAACTCAAATTCCAAGTGGTACTAGGGATTTTTTCAGTTAGCTCAATTTTCACAATGGATTTGATGCTCTTGAAACCATATTTCCATGGAACTACCAAACGAAAGGGCGCACCATTTTGATTGAGTAGGTTCTTTCCGTACATGCCGACCGCGAAAATAGTTAGTGGATGGTTAGCTTCATCCAAACGTAAGCCTTCAATATAAGGGAAATCGATAGATGAAAATAGTGAGATGCCCGGCATTTCTTCCTCGCGTTTTAGCGTAGTGAATTGCACGAACTTTGCCGATCCTTGAGGTTCAAAACGATCAAGAATTTTCTTAACCGGAAAACCAATCCAAGGAATGACCATAGACCATGCTTCAACGCAACGAAGCCGATATATCCTCTCTTCCAAATCTATACCTCTGAGGAGATCTTCTATCGCCACTGTGCCAGGTTTATTTACGAGACCCGTTACTTCAATACTCCACGGGTGGGTTGTCATCCGCCCCGCCTTTTGGAAAGGTGCCGTTTTGCTCGCCCCGAATTCATAAAAATTATTGAATCTAGTAGATTTCGATAGAGGTGTAATTCCTTCATCATTTTCTTCATTAGGTACGTAACCTTGATTTTCTACCCATCCCTCGGGTAGAGCGAACGTGGGCAATGCCACTAATGCAGAAACAGCGTATGTTTCCACGAGAAACTTTCTGCGAGAACGATATAAAGATTCCGAGGTGATTTCCGATGGCAGCACATCCGCAGATTTCTTAATCAGCATAACTATTGCGGTTGTTCCGGCGACGGCCTGAACCGATGCCATACGTAGATCACTGGCCCTGATAAGGCGTAAAGTAAAAACAACGTGAATATAACAATCGGCGGGTCCGCCAGTACCACGGAGAACACACAAACAACTAACACCATCACGACGAAGGGAACACGATCTTTGACAGAAAATACTTTTGGCGACATATACTCAAAATTACTAACCATTAACAATCCAATACCAGTGACCAGCAACGCCATGACCACCACGCCAAGAATTCCCGGGTTGGTTTGGCCCGAATCAGCCCAGATCCACACTGCAGCAACAACGATAACCGCGGCAGAGGGGCTAGGCAGTCCCATAAAAGACCTGAGGTCACCAGACGTGTTGAAGCGAGCAAGTCGTAATGCCGCGCATGCCATGTAGACAAACGTAACGATCCATCCAAACTGTTCCAATGAATCGAGACCCCATTGGAAAACCACAACGGCAGGTGCGACACCGAACGACACCATATCCGACAGACTGTCGTATTGAACGCCGAATGCACTTTCAGTTTTCGTTAGTCGTGCAATTCGACCATCTATCGCATCTAGAATGGTTGCTGCGAGAATTGCTATCGCTGCCGCACTAAAACGGCCATGCATGGCAGCGACTATGCTGTAAAAGCCTGAAAAGAGAGCTCCCGTGGTAACAAGGTTGGGGAGCAAAAATACACCGCGCCGCGGTTGTTTAAAATCGCTTCCTTCTATTCGCTTGAATATCCGCAACCTTGGCCGATCGTCCATAAAGTTCCTTTTTAGGAATTGGGTTAGTTTTTAGATGTGTCCACCAACCGATGTTCCTTAACCCACGGCATCATCGCACGTAACTTAGCCCCTACTTTTTCAATGGGATGCGTTCGACCCAAACGTCGCATTGCTTTGATGGTCGTGGCACCCGCTTGGTACTCCGTCACAAATTCACGTGCAAATTTACCAGTTTGAATCTCCTCCAGAATCCGTTGCATCTCTTCTTTAGTCTCATCCGTAACGATTCGGTTCCCGCGAGTCAATCCGCCGTATTCTGCCGTATTTGAGACCATGTACCACATACTAGAAATACCACCCTCGTAAAAGAAGTCAACGATCAATTTAAGCTCGTGCAGACATTCGAAATATGCCATTTCCGGTGCATAGCCGGCCTCCGTCAGAGTCTCAAACCTGCTTGTACCAATGCCGCCGCACCACCACATAAAACCACCTGTTCGCCAAAAAGATCAGTTTCCGTTTCTTCTCGGAAATGACG